>CBDAPX010000002.1:0-971790 GCA_965198725.1 Paracoccaceae bacterium | reverse complement strand
GGAATGTCATCCCAGACACGATCTGCAACGATACCCGCCACCCTGGCATCAGCCAACAGTGTTTGCACCAGGAAGGCCTGCAAAGCGTTTGCCGCGCTCATATCTTGGCCTCCACCAGCATCTCCAACGTCGCACCATCCTCGCGGCGCTTGGGCAATTCCCGCACTTGATAGGACTGCTCGCCGAACTTCACGATCCAATCCAGGCGAATTGAATCCAACGGGCCTGCGCCCTTGCATCCGAGACGCCATGACAGCCTCACCGCCACGCAGGTAGCGCACCGCTGCCCAGGCGGGGAATTCCTCATTCCAGCCCTCTTTGGAGCCGCCAGTTTCCGTGCGCTCGCCCTCGGTTGGGCTGCAAAACATCACCCTTGTATCCAGGCGTATCTGATTGCCGGCCATCAGCCGAACTCCCGTGGCCGATAATACCGCTGCTGCTTGATCAGCGCCTTCACGTTGAATGACACAGAGGCCTCGGTGAGATCACCGATGGACACACCTGCATCATACCATTCCTTGACGATCAGGATGATCGCATGGGCAAGCCCTTTGGGCAGTTTCCCCTCGGCATAGCCCACCGTTGCCTCTATCCGCACGCTTTGCGCTTTGGAGGGATCAGCAATCGCCAGTGCTGCATCTACCAGCCACAGTTGCGGCTCATCATGGCAACGCTGCACGTCCACCTGATCCAAGGCAATCGCGGTCTCTGCCACCAGCGGCTGAATCACCGTCACAGACGTGATCTCAGAGATAGGCGCAATCGGGAACCACCAGCGCCGGAACCCATGCGCCTCGGCCAGGTCAAATTCAATCTCAACGGCCCGCTCAGTCAGCGGGCGGCGTGATGCGACCTCAACGACCTCCTGCGCGGCGCGGAGATAGCTTTCAATCGTCAGAGGATCGTCAACCTCAATCCACGGCATCGCCTTGCCGAAATCCTCAACGGATACAGCAAGCGGCAGGGGGTCATTTCCTAGAAGTCGCATCAGCGCGTTTCCTTACTTGCCGCCCTGCTTGGGGGGCTTGGCCGAGGTGGTTTCCTTAGCCGCATCGGTTTTGGCCGGTTCGGTCAGCGCGGCCTCGCGGGCATCCAGATCGGCCTTGAGCGCATCAAGCTCGCCAGCGTACTTGTCCATCTCAGCCTCATCCTTGACGATGGACTTTTCGCGCTCATCAAGTTTGGCCTCGCGGGCGTCCAGTTCGTCGGAACGCGCTTTGGCCTGCTTTTCCAGTTCAGCCGTGGCGGCTTCCACCTGGCGAGCAATCTCAGCCTGCGCCTCTTCACTGTCCACTGTGATGGTCAAGGTCTGTGTGTCGCCCTTTGGCGCTTCATATTCCTCAGCCACCTTTTTCTTGTTGATCAGGTCATCTGCCATCTCAACATCAAAGCCCGCTACATCGCCCTTGGAATAGGCCTGGAATGCAGCAGTGAACAAAACGATCTTTTTCATGGGTCTTTCTCCGAATGGGTTAAAAAACGCCCCGCGATCACCGCGAGGCGCTATGGGTTTTGACGATCAGGTCAGAGTGTCCAGCCTACGCCCTTCAGGCCAGACAGAGCCTCATCATGGCGCGGGGCCAGATCGTGTTCGGAGATCGCGCGGAACAGCGTCAAATCCTGCTGGAACGCAGATTGCGTGTCACCGTTCGAATCCACATATGCGGCCTGGAACGAAGTCTCGAATTCCAGCGTCATCGCGTCACCGATGAACACCTCATCAAAGTCACCGAAATAGACCTCGGTTTCGTTCCCGCCCGCGCCCAGGTTCATCGGAATCTGAGACGTGGTTTTGATCGGATAGCCAAGCAGCGTGCCATTCTGCTGAATGGACGGATACAGGTAATTGCCGCCATTCGGATCGCGCCGCGCGGCCAAGAAATTCTTGGTTGCCGCCCGCATGATCCAGCCGCAGGAAACCATGCCCACATTGGCATCTTCCACCTTAGACACCAGGCCGCGCAGCGCCGCGTCAACGGTCATCGGCGCGTTGGCCACACCCGCAACCCAATTGGCAGGCAGCATCCAGTTCTTGATACCCTTGGGGGTATTGGCGGAACCATCGCCGCGAATGAAGGCCAAATCCTCGCGCAGCGCCATGACTTTGAGAATGTCATCACGCACCAGAGCAGCCATCGCCACGCTGGAATGACGCAACAGCGAGTTGCCGACAGGAACCAGAGCGGTCAGCTTTTTGAAGCTCTGATCCACTTTGTCAAAGCCAGGTTCGCTGACGGGCATCGCCGCATTCTCGCCGGTGTAGCTCGCGGTGGCCGAGGAACTCTGCCGTGCATGGCGCATCTGGCCAGCAGGCATATCGATCATCCGCGCACCAGAGGCACGTACAGCCACGCGCGGGCGCAACAATTCGATCAGTTCACTGGCCTGGGCACGCGGAATGGTAACGCCACCAGCACCCTCGGTTGCACCCGACAGGGTAGCAGCCACACCCGAATTGCCGCCATCCTCAAGGAACTTTGCAGCCTTCTCGGTGTCACCTTTCGTTGCGGCCAGCGCCTGGAACATCAGGCCCGCCTCAATGCCCTTGTCAGCATCGGACTTGGGCTGAGCGGGCGCAGGGGTGTTCTGAGCCTGATCGTTGCCCTCATCGCCCTGGGCCGAGGTGGCCTTGGCTTGTTCAACGGCCTCAGCGCGTTTCACCGCCTTGTCAGCCGCTTGGAACTCCGCCTCGGCAGCATCAAACGCCGCCACGGCATCAACCATTTCTTGGGCGTCAGCCGCCGTTTCGGCCTCTTCCAGGGTCGCAATGGCATTGGCACATTCTTCCATTTTGGTTGCCGCGCTCGTGCGTTCGCGGCGAAGATCGTTGATGTCTTTCATCTGATTTTCCTTTCGCAGATCAGACGCTGCAAAACGCAGCAGGTTGGCCCCGCCGCGTGGGGCAGGGTGTTCAGGCACAGCGATGTGCAAGAATTCAGGTGGCGGCGATGGCCTGTGCGGCCTTGGCTTTCGCCGTCATGGCCCGCCGCCCAGAGGTGCGCGGCTTAGGCCCATACTTGGAAAAGATGCGAGCATAGAAAGCATCCCGCGTCTCGGCGGCATCGATCAGGCCGCGCGATTGCGCCTCTGATACCTCAAAGGCCCGCCCGCCATCCTTGGCGTCATCAGTGGCGCTGATCCGTGTGGGCAGGTCTGCCGGCGCGATCTTGCGGCCAGTGGCAATCGCCTGGTGGAACTTGGCCTCGGCCAGGTCCAGCACTTTCTGGATTTCCGCCTTGCCTTCCTCAGTCGAAGGATCAGGGTTCTTGGCCTGAGCGTGCGAGGAACGGAATTCATAGAATGGTTCCTCTGCTGCGTAGGCCCCGCGCATCGTGCCAATGGACCCGATCAAGGAACCTGCCGTGGCGGTGATCTCGGTGGAGGCGCAGGCCAGCCAATATCCTGCCGAGGCACAGAGCGGGTTCACCAGCGCATGAACCGGCTTCACTTTGGCACAGGCTGCAATGGCGGCATTTGCAGCCTCAACCCCCAGAACCATCCCGCCTGGTGTGTCGAATTCCAACACAATGGCGGAAACCTCTTCATTGCTGGCCAGCAGGTTCAGCGTTTCCTCAAGGCCCTGATAGGTGGCCCATCCAAGCCAGCGCTCCAAAACAAAGAGGTTCGGCGTGAGCAGCCCCTTGACCGGCACCTCGGCAACACCGCGCGAGATCGCAAAGCGCTCGCCCCGCGCGATCATCGCCGCATTGGTCACAGCCTTGGTTTCGGCTTTGGGCATCGGCAGGCTCAAGAGCGCCTGCGCACTCTGAGCGCAGATCGCCAAATCAGTGGCCGCGAACAGGCTGGCAATTGTTTGTTTCGTCATTCCTCAGTCTCCTTTTCGCCGCTCTTCTCTTTGTCCCGCGTCATGTTCGGCGCAGGGTTCAACTTGTCATCATCCGGCCCATCAGTGATCGGCAGGCCGAGGCGTTTCTGGGCATGGTTCGCAGTCATGAACGGGCCACCCACGGCCTTGTGCATGGCGTCATAGCGATCCTTGAGTGTGGGGCGCATTAGCGCGTCAAAATCATGCTCAAGAAAGTAGCCCGCCTCACGCTCGCCCCGCGTGAGCAGCGCCAGGGCCAAGCCGGTTTCAATGAACCCGCCCCAATGCAGCAGAGCATCCGTGCGATAGTCGATGGAACTTTGCTCACTGTTCGCCTTCACGCCACCCTCAACATCCTGCACTTTGAAACCAGGCACGCGGTAAATGCCCAGGATCTGCACCTTGTCGAACTTGCGGCTTCCCAACAGTTCCTGATCGGCAGCAGACATATCCAGGCGGTTTGCCTTTGTCCCCTCAGGCACCATTGCAATGCCCGATTCATTTGGATTACGCAGCCGATCCCCAAGCCGAGTAGCATTGCGCTCCCAACCATCATCGCCCTCAAAGTTGTCAGGCAGTTCGATCAATGCCGAGAGAGGCCTACCCGATGCAGCGCGAGCCGCAGCCTCTTGACCGGCCAGAGCCAGCCCCATACTTTCAGCCGCCACCTCAATAGGCGAGCGGCCCATCCAACCATCCTCAGACATATAGCGCAGATGCGCCATTGAGCGGCTTGGCACCCGCCGATGGACCTGTGCGCCATCCTCAAAGTCATAGAACCGCTGACGGCCATTGCGCAGAACGGTTGGCCGATCCTGCTTGATCAGATCGATCATAGTCAGTTCGCCGGAACCATCCCGAGGCGTGTAGGCAAAGGCATTGCCACGCAGCGTGAAGGCATAGGCCAGCGTGAAGCGCAGAACTGAGGCCGGAACGCCATCGCTCGATTCCACGTTCATCAGATAGACCAACGGGTGATCTCGGATCACCTCTTCCTCGCCATCATCCTTGAGCCGCTTGAGCAGCAAAGGAACCTTGGAGGTATCGCCCGCCAGAACGCTGCAACAGGCCGTCACGGTTGCGTGCTTTTGGGCGATGGTTGCCGAAACGCGCGGCAGCGTTTTCACGCGGCTTTGCGACCCCCAGCCGGTATCTGAAAGCCAACCGGCAGGTTTGGATGTGCCCGAGGTTTCGCCAGCAGCCGCAACCATCGGCGGCTCTACCCGCGCGGCTTGGCTCTGGCCCGACCCCAATAGGCGCGAAATTAAACTCATACGAACATGATCTCCCGCGCTTTGCGTTTCTCTTGCGCAGCCGCCGCTCGGCCAACTGCCATGATGGAAGCCACGGCCGGATCAATCCGGCCCGAGGCCTTGCCTTTGTTCGGCTTGATGTTCTCAGCCGCGTCCATGTCGCAATGAACATTGCCCACGGCCCAGGCGAGAACAGGATTGCCGCCATGTTGCAGCCGGTTCTGGATCACCAACTGCTCAAACCGTTTCATTGGCGGTGACATGGACACATACCCCTGCCGATGCGGAACCATCAGGAACCCTCGGCGGCTCAGTTTCTGAGCGAGGTATTTCATGCCCCATTCGTCATAGGCCACCTCTTGCAGGTCAAAGGTTTCCTTGATCTGCACCAGGCGCTGAAACACCTGATCCTCATCGATCACGCCGCCTTTGTGGACCTCAAGCCAGTTGGCATCTTTCCAAGCGATGTATGACCGATTCTCAGTCTGCGCCCGCGTGATGAACCCTTTCGGACCCTCGGGCAGAAAGCTGTAAACCAGCAGATACACCTGATCTTCAACAGGCACCGCCACGGCTATGGCAGTCATGTCCGTGGTGCGCGACAGGTCCACCGCTGCCCAGGCAGGACGGCCATAGAGCATCTCAACGTCAAACTTTTCGCCGCCCTTGTCCCACACATCACGGCCAATCCAGGACTGCGAACCCTCGGTCCAAAGATTGAGGTGCAGCCGCCGAAAGTTCGGCATTTGCCCCTGGATCGCGCGAGCGCGGTCATAGATCGTGCGTAGCTCGCCAGGGTCAAAGGCGATTCCCATGTTGGGATTTGCCATCGCCCAAGTGTTCGGATCGCCTGGATCAGCATCCTCTGGCGGCTCGGCCACGTAGCCAAAGAACGTGTCATCCTCCACGTCACCACGCAGAACGTCCTCGGCATACTTACGCAATTCACCGCAGATAGAGGCGCGATCCGCGCCCGCCGTGGTGATCGCCCAATCAATCGGCTGAGGCCGCGCCATCATGGAGTTCACCACGATCTCCGCCAGTTCCCGATCCGTCCAGCGGTGGACCTCATCACGCGCCGCGAAATGCGGGTTGATCCCGTCCGTTGAGTTGCCGTCACGGCTGAGGCACTTGATGATTCCGCCCGTTGGTAGGGTTTCAATGTGGTAGCGCCACACCTTCATCAATGTGTTGTTCAACACCGAGGCCTGCACCATCCGGCGCAAATCCTGGAACAGCAGCCCCGCCTGATCTCGCGTGGTGGCCGCGCAATACATCTCTGGCGTCTGCTCGCCATCGAATAGCTGCGTATAGAGCGCGGGCACCGCCGTATCGGTGGTTTTGCCGTTCTTCTTTGCCACCTGGTGATAGGTGTAGCGGAATCGGCGCACCAGCTTGGTTTCAACCTCGCCCGTGATCGGATCAACGAAATCGCGCGGTTTCTTCCACCCGAACACAGACCCATGCCGGAACATCTGCCAGGGCTGCAAGGTCAGTGGCTTGCCTGCCATGTCGCCCTTGGTGTGGGCAATCATCTTGGCAAAGTTCAGAACGCGGCTGGCCGATTGGCAATCAAACACCAGACCACGATCTGCCCCCGTTTCCAGATCGCGGAAATGGCGCTCACAGGCGAGGCGCACCAGTTCACCCGCAACGATCTTTCCATCCAGCACATCCGAGGCATAGCGCGAAACGGGATGGTCAAGGGGTTGCATCCAGCCCTTCTTTCAGCATCGCAAAGAGATCACCTTGATCTGTGTTTGCGAGGCGTTTGTCATCCACAGGCGTCATGCCAAAGAACGCACCGAACTGGCGCAAAATCGCAAGCGCATCCAATTGAGCCTGCCACGCCGCTGTTTTCTTCTGCTGCATCCCGTTCCGTGTTTTGACGGTATAGGTGCGACCCTCCAAATCGATCACGGTTTGCAGTTCCATCACATCATTGATGGCGCAACACACAACCGCGAAATTATCCTCATAGATCGGTTCAAGGCGACCCAGACGAACCATCTCTGGCGCGAGGCGATCCCAGACCTTTTTGGCCCCTTCCGCCATGAGATCGGGTGGCGGCGGAACCGGGCGCGAGGAAGCGCCTTTCATTGGAATGACGTTATCCAGTTCAGGTTTCTTACCTTTCATCATTCCCTCCTTTCCTCAAAACCAGTGGGCTTTTTTCCCCAATTCAACCCGCGCAACAGGAGAGCTTCAGGGCGCGGTCGGCAGCAGGGGCCACCTAAGAAATTGACCACCCCCCCTATATCGACAGGGGCGCGATCAGTCTGACTTGTTCAGTGTTTCGCTGGCCGTCTTGCGACCATGACAGGGCGAACAAAGCGCCTGCCAGTTGTTCCGATCCCGAAACAGTTTCTTGTTGCCACGATGCGGGATGATGTGATCCACCTCTCGGGCCGCTGTGACCAACCCAAGCTCTTCACAGTGCTTGCAGAGCGGGTTGCGCTCAAGGAACGCTTTGCTTTCGCGCCGCCACCATCTGGTATCGTAGAGCTTGCGAGCCGCTGCGATCTCGGGTGTGCGTTGTGTGCGCTGCCATCGCTGCGCATCCGCTTGCCGCTTGTCTGCCATATGCTCTGCGCACCGCGTCTGCCCTTCCTCTGCGAATTCATCACAGCCTGGAAAGGAACAGAGCCTACGGATCATGGACAACCTTTGGAGATTTGTGGGCGGGACCAACTGGCTCCCGATACATCCCAAGGATGGCAGACGTTGGCTTTACTGCATTCCCACAAATAGAAAAGCGCCCAACGATTTGTTGAGCGCAATTGTTGATGATGCACATTTAGTGGCACGCAGGTGAGGTAAGCGTCAAGCCCCTTTGTGAACCGCCTCTGAGAATTGCTCGAACCCAAGCGGCATATCAGCGTCATGGATTGTATAGCTCGCCTGCCGCCGCACTGGACCCATCATCCGATTGAGAGCCTCGGCCAGCGCCTCCTGTAGCACCATGACATTGCCACCCCATTTGCTACACCCATGCGCCCGCAACACCTCGGCCAGCGTTTTCTCTTCAAGGCAAACCATATCCACCAGCCGCCGATCTGTGATCCCGCTGCGCTTGGACGCCTTGCCCTGCCGCTTCACCTCCAAGGCAAAGCCGTCACCGATCCGGCGACGGATGCGCTTGATCTGATCCCGATCCCGCAGCACCGCATCAATGAACCCGCCATCGCCGCCCGCGCCACCGCCGCGCAATGTCTCCACCGAGGAACAGCGCACACCGGCTGAGGCGTGCCGTTCCCACAGGTTGCGATAGTGACGGCCCATCGTGACCTGGGCAGGCGTGAACGGGGGAATGAACTCAGCCTTCTTGCCCTTGTGCGCAAGCCGCGCCCGATGGGTCATGAGATCAAAGGCATCGGCCCGCTGGATCGATTTGAAAGGCTGACCATCCGGCCCGATGTGACCTGATGGTTTGAGTTCCCATTCATCCTCGCCCTTGGGATAGAGCTTCATTGGTGTGAACGCCCGCACTGGCCCACGCGCAGGAGCCATCGGTATCTCAGGGCCGCACCCATCTGGCACAGCGCCAAGCGCCTTGACCCCATCAATCCGCGCCTGTTCGCCCAGGGTGCGCACGTCCATCGCCATTGCCACACCGTGCCGGTTCACCAAGAACACCCGCTCATATTTCATGCCACTACCCCGTCGCCCTTAGCATTGATCAAATCCAGGCAGCGGCGCTGCGTCTGGTAGTAATGCTCAACCCAATTCAATTCTCGCTGACTGGCCCGCCCCACTTCCTGCTCTCTCTTGATCCGAGCGAGGGCGCTGCGATTGTCATCCGCTTCGCGCTTGATCTCAGACAGGGAGTAATTGTTCGGGGGCGCTCCGAATTTCTTGAGATACCAGAACAGTTCCACCAGATAGCCACCCACCTCAGCCGCGCTGCCCGCCGCCGATTGCAGATAGGACCGCACAAGGCGGCTCTCACTGGCCGGTGGAAACTGGATGGCCCGCGCCCAATTGTAGATGGATACCTCAGCAGGCCACACATTCTTGTGCTTGCCGCCCGCATAGCGCTCAAGCACCTCGGCCAATGCCTTGAGGTTGTCAGCGGTCATATAAGCAAGACGCGCCTCAAGATTGGCCAGCATCTCATCCTCAGCCGCCTTAGGCATTCCCCGCTTTCGGATCATGCCGCCTTTGGTCAATGGCAGTATCAGGTTCTCTCTGACCCGTTCCTTGCCTGCTCTTAGCGCCTCGCCTTCCATGTCATGCCCCCTAATCTTTCTAAGCAAATCCCAAGTTATCCACAGGCAAACCGCCTGATTTTTGGCGCTGATCGGTATTCTCTTTTCTTTTTCATTTTCTTCTCTTTTCCTTTCAGCGGCTCGGTTTTCGGCAGAAATGAAACTTCCAAAACCTTCCGCAAATCCTCCCAAAATCCTCCGCAGGAATTTCCAAAACTTCCGCTGGAAGAATTGGCACGGTTTTCTAGGGCTGCTGTGAAAGAGCCTCCCACGCCTCCTGGATGCGCTTCACCGTGGCGCTGCCGCCTGGATAGGCGTCCTCAATCCAATCGCTGATGCGGTTGATCAGTTCCTCATTCTGGGCGATGCGAGCGCCGCCAGGGATGTTGACCTTGAGGTTCTGGGCAATCGTGCCGAGCCGCTTGCGCATACGCTCATCAGCGTTCTTGGCCGCGTTGCGTTTCTTGGAGCCGAGCGCCTCAACCGCAACCTCGGTCACAACGGGATGCGCATAGCGCACCTCACCGTTGTCACACTGCACCTGATACCAGCCATGCAGCGGCGTCACATCACGCCGGATCAGCGCCTGCCATTTTTCCAGCGGCAGATTAAGATCAAACGCAAGCTGCTTGTCATCACAGGGTAGCGTGCCGATAGGCGAGCCATCCTGGGCAATGCAGAAAAGCTGGAACCCATACCAGCCCACCTCAGGATCGCAAGTTTTGCGGAACTCACTCCCTCGCCAGCGCTTGAGGTTCCATTGCAGGAAGTAATGGGAATCAAGCCGATCACTGGCTGAGATCGGGTAAAGCTCAAGTTCTTGCGTATCGATCAGTTGAACCTGTGGAGCCGCCATCACGCCATCTCCACTTGCTTGTCCTGGGCAACATAACTCATCGCCGCCGCCAAGATGCGCTCACGACCACGCCGCGATCCTCGCTTCAAAGCCTTGGCGATGTATTCCTCATCCTTGAAACCCAAGGCACGGCTTGCCGCACGCATGGAAGGGAAGGTTACACCACCTATGGTGAAGGCTTTGGACTTCCACGGATTGTAGACCGCAGGCCGCGCAATGCGGTCAGGATCACCATCACAGATCGCGGAATAGACCGTTCCAGGCTGCACGCCAAAATGCGCCGCCGCTGCGTTCACATCTTCAAAATCTTGCCCTGCGATCCGCACCCGCATCGGTTCGGGACCAACGCGGCCCGTTCCAACCCGATGCAATGTGCCATTGCGATACGCCGCCCGCACCGTGTTCGCGTGAACGCCAAGGGCCTTTCCAGCCTCGCTGAAATTGGAATAGGTGACGCCGCGAATGGTCACAGGACGCAAGGCAGGGCGCGTGCCCAGACCATCCAGCCGCCCTCTGCGCACCGCCATGCGAACCTGCCCAGCGGTCACACCAAGCGCTGCCGCTGCCGCGTTAGCATCGGGATAGACCACCCCGTGAATTTCAATGTCCTGATACTTGCGCTGCCCCATCATTCTGCCTCCGCTGTTTTTGACCGGCGATTGCGATCCTCAAGCCATGCCGATTGCGCGTGCGTCACATAACGCCGCGCGGCACGGGTGAGATCACGAATGCCGGTGTCTTGTTGTTCGTATTTTCCCATGCGCCAGGTCAGCAGAGGCAGCGACATGCGATGGCCCCACTTGCGCATCTCTGCCGTGCCCGCCCGTTCGCACGCGGTGCAGCAATACATCTGCCAGGACCGCGCAGGCGTGAAGGGCCGCGAACATTCTGGCAAAAAGCAAATGCCCTCGCGCCAAGGTGGCGCAGCCAGCAATTCAGACGCCGCATAGACCTGAAATTTCTCAGGCTCATTACGGCGTGCCACGGCATTAGAGGGAGCAGCATCAAGCATGTCCTACGCCCCCTCGGCATGAAAAGGGCCTGAAATCGGCGCTAAGGCAGGATGGCGATCCACACCAGTGCCAAATTCCCTGCTATTTATTGTATATACACTATTGCGTTTCCCACATTTATCGTATATACAATAAACATGGATAAGTTGATCACATGGGACGAACCGAAACGGCAGGCGAACCTCGCCAAGCATGGCCTGGATTTTGCCGATCTGACCTATGAGTTCTTTCTGAGCGCGACAGTCATTGACGCCAAAGACGGACGCCTTGCCGCGATTGGAATGCTCGCAGACGGAACAGTTACAACAATCTTTGCGACACTCGGAACTGAGGCGCTTTCGGTTATCTCGCTGCGTCCCGCCAGCAAAAAGGAAAGGGAAATCCATGAAGGAATTTGACCCCAAACACGCCGCTGAAAATGGATACACCAAAACATATTGGGACGCCGTGGAGGCTCCTGAATTGTCCGATGAGGCGCTGGAAACCGCACGGCCATTCACTGAGGCCCTGCCGGAGTTGGCAGGTAAACTCCAAGAGGAGATTAAGCGCCGTGGGCGGCCTCCTCTGGACACACCCAAACAAGCCGTTTCGATCCGCCTGGACGCTGACCTGGTTGAGGCCCTGCGTGCATCCGGCAAGGGCTGGCAGTCGCGAGCCAATGACATTCTGCGCGAAGCTGTGGGGCTGTAAACCATCACGCCACCCCCTTTTTGCCATCGAATGACATGGCTTCCTGAACGGGCTTTTCGGGGGGGGCACGAATAGATCGGCCTGCTGATAGGCGTCCGACACGCGCTTGCACGCTATCTCAAAGAACTCAGGATCAAGTTCAATCCCGACGCCTTTGCGCCCGAGCTTTGCGCATGATACCAACGTGGTTCCGCTGCCCATGAATGGATCGCAAACGATCTCCCCATGCTTGGTAAAATCGGTCAGAAGCTCCGAGAATAGCCGCCAAGGCTTTTCGGTAGGGTGGCCACCATGCCGATCCGGTGGGTTGACCAAGTGCCGATAAACACCGCGCTTGCCGCCTGCGTTCCACCGCGCATGACCCTTTCCGGCCCAAACCGTGATGAACGGCTCATAGCCGACAGCAGGCCCCTGCCCATTGAGCTTAGGCGTGCAATCAGGTTTCACCCATGCACAGGTGGTTTTGAATTTGAGGCCAGGGCATTCAGCCACAGCCGCTCGCCAGTTTCCAACACCCTCAGCGGTGCAGAAAGCCAGAAACCAGCCGCTGCACTGCTGCTCTACCAATCGAACCAGGCCAGGCCGCAAATCATCGATACCCGCAAATGCAAAATGCTTGCGCTCTGACCCGCCGTCCTTGCGCCGAAACTCTGCCTTGTTGTGCAGGTCATGCATCGCCTGCTCATAGGGTGGATCTGAAATGAGATGATCGAAACCGCCTACCTCGGGCAGAACCTCAATCGAATTCCCCAGGATCAGGCGGCATGGCCCGATCTGAATATCCGGCAAGATCGCGCTCATTCATCCAACCACCACGCCAGGTGCGGAGCCTCTTTTGGATCGATGAGGAACACAGACCGATTAGAGCGCAGCGCGAACAGCGCCTCTTGCCAAACGCCCAGGCTTTCCTGCCAGCCATCCAGCGGCGGCACGATCACAGGGCCGCAGGCATTCAGTAGCGGTTGACACCAATCGGTCCAGAACTTGGCATCCAGCGGATCAAGCCATTCGTCAAAATCCACATGCACCATCTCAACGGATTGGATGATGGGCGAGATCGCGGTGATCCCCTCAACGGCCAAAGCCCGCGACCATCGCGCGGCACGGCCAGAACAGAACAGGCTTTCCACCTGGTTCCACTCGCCATCGTCGGTGACGCAGACCTTAGAATAAGGTGTGGCCAGATAGCACAGACGCCCCCGCGCATGGCTGATCACATCGGCTAGAGAGGCATCACGATAGAGCAACTCACCCCGCTCAAAGCTCACCAGATGCGGATTGCCCCAATCCGGCGCGTCGGGAAGGCGGATTTCAACACCCATCAGACGCCACCCCGCACAACCATATCTTGTGATTGAATTGAAAACGGCCACAATTTGCGGCATAGATTGGCAAGAGGCGCGACAGGCCCGCCAGCCTGCCGCGCAATCCCACAATGCTCAGGAAGAAAAGCACCATGGAAAACCGAAAATCGACCAACACACAGAACGCGCGAAGCAAGATGCGAGCAACCGCCGGCAACATTCGCCGCGCCCTTGAAAACATGCAGCGCGGTAGAGCGGATCAAAGCGCCGTCCATTTTGCCAGCGGCTTTGATGATATTTTCCAGGCTATGGAAGAGCTTGCGCAAGCAGTTGACCGTCTTGAGCAGGAAAAGACGCAATAAGCGCTTTAACGGCCTCAATCTGCATGGGGGTAAGCCCTGCCATGCAGCATGAATACTGACTGGATGCGCGATCTGCGCCATTGCAGCGCGGCTTACGCTGCCTGTATTCGGCCAAAGCCTGCTGTTCAAAATCCAAGGCATCCTGGACGCCTTGAGGGAGCTTGTAGGGCGTGTCGCCCAAGCATGTTTCGTCTGCCATGTGCAGTCCTCCAAAGTGGGTGATTGAACGCCAGGAGTCATGAAACCGTCCCTTCAACAGGAACCAAAGTTGGTGCAGTATTCTGACCCTCGGTCAGCTTTGTGCGGGCCAGCTTGAGCGCCGCAATCGCCTGATCGATCTCGGCCACGGCCTGGGCGCGATCATCGGCGCAGGATGAATGCTCAGCATCCAGAATGGCCGAGATCGCTTCACCGCTTTCCTTGGCGATGATCCCGCTCTGCACCACCAAACAGGCAATATCGCCCGCAACGTGACTTTCCTTTTGCCGTGCAAGCAGGCGGGTGATCGGATATTCCCCCGCCGCGTCCTGCAAGGCGATCACATCCGGCAGGGTCCAATCCAACTGGCCCGACATTTTCTTGCTGATCGTGCCCTTGGACGCGCCACAGCCCCAACGGGCGTTCAGCACCTCGGCCACGGCATCATAGCAGCCGAACCCCTTGACAATGGACCGCATGGCCCGATGCGTAATCATCCGCAGATCAGGCATGGGAAACCTCGTTTTCTGTAAAACCGGCATGACTTGCCGTAGAAGAGCGATGCGGGACGATCAGCGCCAACCGAGCCGCCCCGCGCCACCAACCATCAGGGAGGATTTTGATGGCCGATGAACTGGACGAATTCCGCGACCCCGAAAAGCTCAAGCTGTTCTTTGAGGATTTGGACCAAGAGATTGAGAACCTGGCAGGGCTATACCAGGACGCCCGCGCCCAGAATGACGCCCTGCGCATTGCACTCATGGCGATGCTGACGGCACTGGATGATACCATGCCCGCCGTGCGTAACATTGTGGTGCAGGCACTGGATGAGGCCTTTGAAAAGGTGAACAATCCGCTTTCTGATAGTTCGCCTGAAACCGCAAAAGAGGCCGATCTGGAAGCGCTGAGCGACCTGCGCACACGCATTGATCTGGCAAACAAGCTGATGGCGCGAGAATAAGTCATGCTGACACCCCGCGAACACCAGAGAAACGCCGCAGCCGGATCAACCGCATCCGCAGCGCCACGTTTTCCTTTTCCAACCGATCTGCCTTTGCAGCCTTGCGCTCAAACGCATCGCCAACACGCCGCAAATCGGATTGCAGGCGAGCGATGGTTTTCTGATCGGCGGTGCGGGTATCGGCCATCAGCTTGCCTCCTGCATTGGAGGGTTCGCGGTCATGTAGGCTTTGAGCTTGTCCACCGTCACCAGCGTGGGACTGCCCTTGCCATCGCGCCACCTGCGCCATGTCGCACCTCCACCCACACCAGCACGCTGGATAACAGTTGAGGGGGATACGCCAAGCGCTGCCGCATATGCTTCAAGATCAGATAGAAACTGTTCCATAAACCCGAAATAGAACTACAAAACTATATTGGTCAAGAACTTTAAACCGAATGCGTGCGGCTCACGGATACGTAAATAATACTACATGGATGATAAACCAATCACAGAGCCGTTCCTGATCAAGCTGAAAGCTACAATCGATGCAGACCCCGCCCTGAATGTGTCAAACTTAGCTGTCAAGGCTGGGCTATCTAACAGCACCATTCGCCTTATGCTTAGCAAGAACAAAAGTCCCAGAGTGGAAACGATGCGCAGGATATGCGCTGCGCTTGGCACAACGCTTGAAGAATTTATGTCGAATGCTCAGACAGAAGAAGAGCAAGATATTCTTCGCCTAGTATCGCAGCTACCCGGCGACCTGCGCCGCGAACTTTTAGGTTATGGACGAGCGCTTGCCGCTCAGCATCAGAAACGCAGCGAGACAGCCGATGAAGCTCCTCAATAATTGCCGAATCAGAAATGTCCTTAGCGTGCACATTTATGACGTGAACAATAAGTGAACATACGCGTCTTTAAAAGGAAAATCATGACACATAGAATATTGGCCTCCCTTTGCCTCACCACCTTATTGATCACGGCGGGGTGCATGGATGCGAATTTGCAAGACAATGCTGCACCAGTATCCAGCCAAAAAATCGCACTAAGCTCGGAGCAGCAGGCGTCAGTTCGCGCGGCGATCCTTGCGCGACTGAAAGACCCTGGCAGCGCGCAATTCGGGTCAATGTCTGCCGCAAAAGACATAGAGAGTGGCGTTATTTATGTGTGCGGGATGCTTAACGCGCGAAACAGCTTTGGAGGGTTTACCGGCAACAAGTTCTTTACAGGCGCACTATCGGACATACCGGGCCTAACTCCAATTTTCATGCCCCTCACAATTGGGGGAACTCAAACCGATCAGGAAGTTGCTGTTGCTACATGCCGCCGGAACGGCGTCTTTTGATCGAATCGCTATAGCGTAATATAGTTATATAATCCTATATACTTGTTGACATAGTTTTATAGTCCTATTACTGGTTGTCTCCAACACAGGAGGCAACCCATGCTGACACAAGAGCATTCACAGATCGCCGCAGACGCCAAAGAGGTGGTGAGCCACCCTGAGCGTTTTGCCGATCAACCTGGCCAGCGCCTGTTCGCCTGGGCAGTTCTGATGGGCCAGCGCGGCCAGCGTGTTGACCAGATGCGCATCCGCCAAATGCAGCGCCCCTTGTACGTCGCTGCCGGATCGGAGGCAGCGTAATGGGCATCCAACCCAAGTTTGAAATCGTGCGAGATCGGAACGCCTACTACATCCACAAGGATGGCGAGGTGGTTCATGGTCCAGCCTGCCATGCCCGCGCTTATGAGGCGCTGGAACGCTTGAAGCGCGAGGCGCAGCGCAAAACCCGCAAGTGCATGACCTGCTCGGCCAGCTTCCTGAGCGATGGCCCGCACAACCGCCTGTGCAAGTCCTGCCGATCGCAATCTCTTTATGACGGAGCCGCATGATGGATCACCATTTTGACCGCAAGCGCCAGTTTCTGGATCATCTGGAATTGCTCGGCCCCAAAGCCCGCGCCGAGAGCTTCATGAATGAAGCCCTGGAAACAGGTGGCAGCTACATCCCCCCGCGTGAGGGCGATGGATGGGCCTCGCACCTGGCCGAGATCAACCTCTATGGGTTCAGCGCATCTGGCGCGAGCGAGGAAGAGGCACAGCGCAACTGGATGCGCATGGCCCGCCGCGCAATGCTCTATGACACTTTGGCCGAGGCCGCATCCGCATGATGGGCCGAACCACAAACCTTTCTGTTGCCGGTGCCGTGAAACCTGCCGGTGCGACTGCCGAGGGCGGACTGCTCGCCGCTCTCGGCCTTTTCTTCACCCGTTTTGGGAGCCGCAGCAATGCCGCTACCCAGGGCGCACGTCAAGCCCACCACTCAAACCTAACGGAACTGCGTGCGCCTGAAACACCGCCCGAGCGTGAATTCCATTGCCCGCTCTGGCCTGGATGCAACTGCCCAGGCGGCACGATGCGCCCAGAATGCCCTGGCCTCAAAGATTGGCAGGGCCGGTCATGAACGTCCCGCTGCGCCAACGCTTCGACGATCTGCCGCCCGCGCAACAGGCGGGCATCATCTGCAACGATGACCGGTTCCAGTGGTTCGCGGCCACGCGGTGCGGCTTTCCCGATGGACAATTCAGCACCTCAGCCGCCGCTGAATATCTGCGTGACTGCTGCAAGATCACCAGCCGCCGCGATCTGAACACTGATCCCCAGGCGCTCGCCCGCTTTCAAACCCTGCGCACGGAATTCGATGCGTGGACCGGCAAAATCGCAACCCCCAGGTAGAGGAATCCCATCCATGAAACTTGATCACTCCATCAACTTCCTTGAGTTCATGCAGAGCTTTCGGCGCGGCGAACTGCTGCGCGAGGGCGATCAGCAGCTTTCCAAGGTCATTGAAGCCATGCACGCGACAGGCGGTGATGGCGAGATCAACATCAAACTGCCGTACAAGCTGAACAAGGCGGGCCAGATCGAATGCACGCCGAAACTGACGGCTAAGATACCTCAGCGCCCGATGGGCACAGGAATCTACTTTGCCGATGATGAGGGCCGTCTGACCCGCCGCGATCCCAACCAATACGACATTGAGGATGAGATCGAACGCCGCCGCTCCGCCGAGAGCCAAGCGGCGGAGTAACCCCTTCCACCCAAAACCCTGAGCAAAGGAACCCACAATGGAACAACCCAACAATAACATGGCACGGCACGCCCTGGACGCAGGCATTGACGCTGCCCGTCTCGCGCAGCCGCTCATTGAGCATGAGGATGGCCGCAAGCACGCCCTCGTGCCAGAGGGCTATGACCTCAAAGAGGTAACAGACCCAAACCACCTGCCGCCGCACATCAAGCAAAAGATCACCGTGGATGATCGCGCCTCGCTCACAGCCTATGCCAATCGGTTCAGCGACAAGCGCAGCATCATCATTGCCGATTATGACAGCGGCAAGATCGCCGCGCATCTGGACTGGCACGCTGACAATGAGCATGAGCTTGCGCCGCAGCATTCGGCCCACAGCGTCACGCTCGCCCTACGCGACAGCGAGGAATACAAGCGATGGAGCAAGATGGAAAACGCCTTGCACACACAGCAGGAATTCGCGTTCTTCATTGAGGAAAACGTGGCGGATGTAATCGATCCTGACGCCTCCACGCTGCTGGAAATCTGCCGCGAACTTGAGGCCACCCAAGGCGCATCCTTCAAAAGCGGCACGCGCCTGGACAACGGGGATCGCTCTTTCATCTATGAGAACGAAACCCGCGTCAAAAATGAGATGGTAGTGCCAACCGAGATCAAGCTGGCAATCCCGCTCTATCAGGGTGAAGAGCCAACCACGATTACGGCCAAGTTCCGTTTCCGCGTGAAGCCTGATGCGCTCTATCTCGGCTTCAACTGGCATCGCGTTGAGTATCAGCGCCAAGCCAAGTTCTCCGAACTCGCCACAGTTGCCGCCGATGAAACCGGCCTGCCGGTATTTTTCGGGCGCACCTGATCTCTCTTTCTGGCCCTCGGCAACGGGGGCCAGCGACGGAAACCAGGAGGAACAGACCTTGCTCTGCTATGAAATCATCAACCCGAGCGACAAGACCAGTTTTATTGCCTCAAACCTTATGATCGCAGGCCTGGTTACAATGATCCTTGGCGGCGGTCAGTACGGCGCTGAGCCTGAAAACCCCGATGAAAACGAAGGTGTTCCCCTGATGCTGTTTGGCGGCGCTGACGAATGGTGGCAGGAGCATTTCCCCTATGAGCCGATGGAAGACGCAATCGACCGCCATCAATCGGACGTGGCCGCGTGCCTGCGTACGGTGGCTTACGGCGGGATTGCCGACCGCAAGCTGTTCGACAGTGCCATGAAGGCAATTGACGATCCAGAAAAGCGGGATGCGTTTATCGCAGAATGGAACGACCGCAACCGTTCAAGCCTCAACAACATCATGGGCCGCGCACACGAAATCGCGGCCAATCTTGAGGCCAAAGCGGCCTGATCATCAGAAAGGAACCAACTGGTGCCGGACCTGTTCACCCAATCCAGCGCGGATATCAGCGACTGTGGCCGCTATCGCTATTGGCTTGAGCGCAAGTGGGATCGCGCTGATCCTCAGATTTTCGTGATGTTGAATCCGTCCACGGCAGATGCAAATGAGGATGATCCCACCATTCGCCGCTGCATTAGCTTTGCCAAGCGCGAGGGCGCTGGCGGTATTGTCGTGGTGAACCTTTTTGCGTGGCGAGCCACAGACCCAAAAGAACTGTCCACCACAAGTGATCCCATCGGCCCAGGAAACGCCCAGGCCATTGGCGAGGCGTTGCTGATGGCGGCTGTTCACCAGCGGCCAATCATCTGCGCCTGGGGCGCACATCGCCTCGCTCAGACACAGGGCGAGAGCCTCCAAAGACGGGCCGTTGATTTTGCAGCGCAGCTTATGTGCCTGGGAACAACCCGATCAGGTGCACCCAGACACCCCCTCTACATCAAACGCGATCAGCCCCTGGTCCGCTTTGGCAAGGAAGGGTGAGCCGTGCCGATCTACCCCGAAAAATCCGCACCGTTCAATTGCGCCATTTGCCATCGCGCACAGCCGCCGAGATGGGAAAGCCCTCAACTCACAGCCCGCGCCCCGCTGTGCTGGGGTTGCGAGCAAGAATACGGGACAGGCGCATACGGCGATGCGAACCCTGATCGCCGGATCATCAAGCAACTGAGCGCCCTTGTGTGCGCTCTCGAAATCGATGCGCACCGCATCCAAATTGGGGAGGGTCCAATCTATGGCTGAGCGCGATTATGTCTCCACGCCTGTATCTGATGAACTCAACCTGAAAGACACCATCGCGGGGCTTTCACAGGATTTACAGGACTTGCGGGCTGGAAAGATCGGCCCCGCTGAGGCGCACGCCAGAGCCGCAATAGCCAAGCAAATCTGGAACGGTGCGCGGATTTACTTGCAGGCCATCAAGACAATCCAACAGGCCGCGAAACCAGTTGGTGAGATCGAAAAGCAGGCGGAGGAAGCTCAATGAAACAGATTCCAATGCTTTTTACACCCGCAATGGGCCAAGCCCTTTGGGAAGGCCGCAAAACGCAGACACGGCGTCTATGGAAACCTCATAAGCTACACAAACCCGAACCGCATCAGATCACAGTAGGTGAAAGTGATTTCATCTGCCGATGGCACTCAGGAATCAGGCATGATGTTCCAATGCCAATCAAACTAGGCGATCTCATTTGGCCAAAAGAACGCTGGCGCGTTGGCGCTTGGCATTGGGGAAACGGGGAAATTGCAGTAGATTTCACCGATGGGCCAATCAAAGTCTGGCGCAGACTTGAATGCCCAGACATGTTCGCACGCCTAGTTGAGCAATCGCGCCAAGATGCAGCGAACGCGAATGTTCCCCTCAACGATATGTCGTATTGGGAATACTCATGGCCACCAGGAGACGGCCCGACACGCTGGCGATCCAGCCTGCACATGCCAAAGGCAGCAGGACGGATGACCCTATCGGTCACAGAGGTCAGAGTTGAACGCCTCAATGACATTGATGTTCTTGACGCAGTGGCAGAAGGCATCCAGCCAGAAACCCTGCCAGACGGCAGCATCGGCTACAGGAACTATCGCAACGATCTCGGGCCGTTTGAGTGCCCCGTTCACAGCTTCCAAAGCCTGTGGGACAAGATCAACTTGGACACGGCACCCTGGGCCAGCAACCCTTGGGTTATCGCATACACGTTTGAAATGCGCCGCCAGAACATCTTGGAGGTCGCCGCGTAATGGGAAAACACACGCTTCTTTTTGCCACCGCCAAAACCGCCGCTGCGCTCTTTGAGATGACGCAGGGCGAGTTTTTGGCATTGGTGGAAGAGGGTGTTCTACCTAGGCCGCAAAAGATCGGACCCTATGAACGTTGGGAAACTGACGAATTAAAGGCTATTGTCAGAGGTGAGAAAGCGGATGGGTATGAGGAAATTGAATGGTAAGAAAGAAATTCACTACAACCAAAGTCATTAAAGGCCACACCTATCAGTATTTTCGTAAAGACGGGAAATACATCCGCTTACCTGACGATCCAGCCAGCGAGGAATACGACAAAGCCTATTGGCGCTTGATGCGCGGCGGCGATCTGGCCGAACGCAAAACCTCCTGGAACAATCTGATCCTGCTCTACAAGAAAAGCCCCCGCTGGATCGATCTCAAGCCCGTCACAAAGCGCGAATACAGCCGCTATCTTGAGTATCTGCGAAAGCGTGTCGGCACCAAGGACACGCAGAAATTTCAGCGCAAACACGCGATTGCGATCCAACAGGCGAACTCAGACAAACCGCGCACAGCAAATTACACCCTACAAGTGATCTCGGTTCTGTTTGAACTCGCCATCGATCTCGGATGGCGATCCGATAACCCCGCAAAGGGCGTACGCAAACTGAAAGAAGGGGAAGGCCATACGCCCTGGCCGGAATGGGCCATTGAGGCATTTAGAGCGCACGCGACACCAGAGGCCGCGCTGCTCTTTGAACTCGCCCTGGGCACTGGCCAGCGTGCGGGCGATCTGATCAAAATGAAATGGTCTGACTTTGACGGCCAGGGCATCTATGTGGCGCAAAACAAGACTGGCACAAAGATTTGGGTGCCCTGCACGGATGAGCTTTTGGACATTCTGAGGCAGACCGAGAAACGCGGGATATTCATCCTCACCAGCCAGACCGGCGCACCCCTGACCTATAGCAGCGCTGCACAACGGCTAACCCGAATCTCAAACAAAGCCAAAACCCGCGCCTATTCGCTGCACGGCCTGCGATACAGCGCGGCCTCAAAGCTCGCGGAACTCGGGGCCACTGATGCGCAGATCGCAGCCATCACCGGCCACAAGGCTCGCAGCATGGTTGCCAAGTATTCCAGCGGCGCGAACCAGAAACGACTCGCAGATGAGGTAGTTCAACTGCGCGAGAACAGAACACAAACAGAACGTGAAAGTGGGAAACGCAGTGGGAAACCAGAATGACGCATTCTGCAAATTTCCAGATAAGTCATTGATTTTTATGGTGCCCCCACACGGACTCGAACCGCGGACCTACTGATTACAAATCAGTTGCTCTACCAGCTGAGCTATAGGGGCACGAGCGCTCGATTACTCAACATGCGCTCCGGCTGCAAGCCTGAAATGGAATGATTACGCAATTCTGCAAACTGGTTTGACTGTCCCAGACCGAGCGTCTACCCAAAGAGGCAGTGAAGCACCCCTTGTTTGCCGGAGACCCAGAAGTAAGGATACTGGGTCATGGGAAAGACAAAGAACGGAACACGTTATCCAGAGGAATTGCGCGCACGAGCGGTGCGGATGGTCTTTGCGCTTATGAACTCTGAACCCAGTCCGGAGGCACGGGATGTCCTGTTGGACGCGTTTCTGGATGCTGAAAGTGCAGATCGCGTGATCCTGTCCCATGCGCATTTTTTGGGGGCGCCGCGCGCCGCGCTTCGCAACGGTGTCATCTATCCGAATGCTGCCGAACGGCTGCATGCGTTTAGTCAGCTGTTCCCCTATGACCAGCTCGAAGTGTTCATGGCTTTGCGCAACCCGGCAAGCTTTTTGCCGGCGCTTTTTGGTCAATCACCAAAGGAACAGGTAGGGGGGTTTCTTGGTGGCATAGATCCGCGCCAGATCTTGTGGTCTTCGACGATTGAGAGTATCCGCGAAGCCGTGCCAAACATCTCTTTGACCCTATGGTGCCACGAAGACGCCCCGCTGATCTGGGCCCAAATCATCCGCGACATGGCGGGGCTGGACCATGGCCTGCCCATTCAAGGTGGCTTTGATCTCCTGTCGGACATCATGAGCCCCGAAGGCATGAGCCGCTTTCGGAGTTATCTCAAAAGTCATCCTACCATGACCGAAATGCAAAAGCGGCGTGTTATCGCGGCCTTTTTGGATAAGTTCGCTTTGGAAGACGAGATTGAAGAAGAGCTGGATTTACCGGGCTGGACAGACAGTTTGGTAGATGAATTGACCGAAATCTATGATGAGGACGTGTTTGCGATCCAACGTATTCCGGGCGTTCAGGTCATCGCGCCCTAGTGAAACGACGGATCAAACCGAGCTTTGCACAGATGCAACCCAGATCCAAAACCCTCATGCTTTGGCTTGGCCGGTTGCTGGTCGTTGTCATGGGTTTTTGGGGTGCGACTACGGCGGCGTTTGCGACGGATCGACCTCTGACCATTTTTGCCGCGGCCAGTCTGAAAAACGTTCTGGATGATCTCATTGAGGATTATGGGCAGACATTGGGAGACCGTCCCGTCGTGTCGTATGCGGCCAGCTCCGCCCTCGCCCGTCAGATCGAATATGGCGCGCCGGCGGATGTGTTCCTTTCGGCAAATGCGGACTGGGCACAGTACCTTGTCGATAGAAACCTGTTGAATGGCGAAACACTGGTGGATGTGGCCTCCAACGAACTGGTCTTGATCGCCGGTACGGACTGGCAGCACCCTGTTGATCTGTCCGCGCCCGCCACGCTGATCGAACAGCTGGGAGAAGAAAAGCTGGCCATAGCCTTGGTCCGGGCCGTACCTGCAGGGATATACGGGCGTCAGGCGTTAGAGTTTTATGGGCTTTGGGATCAGCTGCGTCCGAAGGTGGCACAGACCGAAAACACCCGGGCGACACTGCGGCTCGTGGCAACAGGGGCCACGCCATTGGGCATCGTCTATGCCAGCGACGCCGCTGCCGAACCCCGCGTCCGGGTTCTGGCCGCATTTGCAGAGAGCAGTCACGATCCCATTCGATACCAAGCCGGTCAGTTGACCCACCCGGATGCCGACGGCGGCGCGTTTTTAGACTTCCTGCAATCCGAAGGCGCAACGGCGGTCTTCAAACAGCACGGGTTTCGCGCGCCTCTGGGAGGACAACCGTGATGGGGTGGCTGGGTCCGGAAGAATGGCAGGCCGTGCAATTGTCTCTGCGCGTGTCGCTCTGGGCCTCTTTGCTCAGCCTGCCCTTGGGCGTGTTGACCGCCTTTGCCCTGTCGCGCTGGACCTTTCCCGGCAAATTCTTGTTGAACGGTCTGGTCCATCTGCCGCTTGTCCTCCCACCGGTCGTCACCGGGTATCTTTTGCTTTTGACCTTCGGACCACGCGCGCCGCTTGGCGCATGGTTGGAAAACACTTTTGGCCTTGTTCTAGCGTTTCGCTGGACTGGGGCAGCCGTGGCCGCCGCCGTCATGGCCTTTCCCCTGCTGGTCCGTGCGATCCGGCTCTCGATCGATGCGGTTGACCCGAAGCTGGAAGAAGCCGCGGCCACCTTGGGAGCGTCGCGTTTTTGGGTTTTTGTGACAATCACCCTGCCCTTGATTTTTCCGGGTATCCTGACGGGCACGGTGCTGGCCTTTGCCAAAGCGATGGGAGAGTTCGGAGCGACCATTACATTCGTCTCAAACATTCCCGGCCAGACACAAACGCTGCCATCCGCGATCTATGGCTTTTTGCAAATCCCGGGCGGTGAAAACGCGGCGTTGCGACTGGTGATCCTGTCGATTGGCACCGCCTTGGGGGCCCTGCTGATTTCCGAAAGTGTCAGCCGGTATGCCGCCCGGCGGGTGGCCGCGAAATGACGTTGTCGGTGTCCATTCAACATCGCTACGGCGATTTCGCGCTGGACGTAGCATTTGACGCACCGCCGGGCGTGACCGTCCTTTTCGGACGCTCAGGCAGCGGCAAGACCACTGTTGTCAACGCGGTTGCAGGGCTTTTGCGACCGGTGAGCGGGACCGTCAGCGTAGATGGTCGGGTCCTTTTGGACACCAACACGGCGCAGTCCTTGCCCGCGCACAAAAGACAGATTGGCTATGTCTTTCAGGATGCGCGGCTCTTTCCGCATATGACGGTGCGCAAGAACCTGCTTTACGCCACCCGTTTTCGTGCGTCGGAGACAAAACCACGGGCCTATGACGACATTGTCGACATGCTCGGCCTGTCCGCGCTGGTTGACCGCCATCCGGCCAGTTTGTCGGGCGGCGAAACCCAACGCGTGGCCATCGGGCGCGCCTTGCTGGCGCAACCTAGACTGTTGTTGATGGATGAGCCCCTTGCCGCGCTCGACAGTGCCCGCAAGGCTGAAATCCTTCCCTATCTCGAAACGCTTTGGGCGCAGACGCGGGTGCCAATCCTTTATGTCAGCCATGCTATGGCAGAGGTCGCGCGACTGGCCAAAACGGTTGTGGTGCTTGATGCGGGTCGAGTCATCGGATCAGGACCCGCCGAACAGGTGCTGTCCGACCCGGCCCTGGTCAAACAGGTGGGTTTGCGCGAGGCCGGCACCGTTTTGCCCGCGCGGGTGGATCAGCATCACAGCGATGGGTTGACAGAGCTGACGGTGTCCGGCGGACAGGTGTTTGTTCCGCACATGAACCTTGATCCCGGCCAAACAACGCGCGTGCGCATCCTGGCGCATGATGTGATGATCAGCCGAACCGCGCCGCAGGATATTTCCGCTCTCAACGTATTGCCTGCCAAAGTGGTTGGCTTGCGCGACGGATCCGGTCCGGGGGTCACGGTTCAACTGGCAGTCGGCTCTGACCGGATCTTGGCCCGCATCACGCGGCGATCTGCGCTGCGATTAGCATTGGTGCCGGGTGCGGACGTTTTTGCGGTTATCAAAACCCTGTCCATTGCGCGGGTGGATATCAGCGGCGGGTAACCGCAGGTATCAAGCGTTCCATTCTCTTGAATTGAGCGGCTGAGCGCCCCGTGACGGAACGTCATGTCAAAACTATGGCAGACGCCCGCAATTCATCTCGAAATCTGCAACTTTTCGCCCCGCTTTCCCCGTTAATTGGAAATAACCAGTTTCTAGATCGTCAACGATAGCAACAAATGGGCAGAGACATGACACAGTTTTTCACGACCGCTGAAACCGCATTGGTGTTGTTGGACGAACACCACCCTGCCCGTTCCGTTTTGTCAGAGCTTGGCCTCCATGTAGAGGATCGATCCGATCTTTACTCGCTGCTGTTTGATCTGGAACAGGACCCGCGCGGTTACGCCGTCTGTGTTGTGGACGAAGAGCTTGCGGGTGGAAACGACCTGCTCAAACGCCAGTGGCAGAGCCTCGGGTCACGCGCCTGCCGCGTGCCACGCATGGTGCTCGACCGCGGCCGCCAAAAATCAGAGTTCTATTATTCCGAGGGGCTGCGGGTCTGCCTGCGCGACCCGGCGTCCAAAATCTCGTTGCGGGTCGCCATGGACTATCTCATGCCATCGGACCTCAACCGCTTCGCGGCCTGACCGATTGCGTTGGGCTTACATGCCCAACGCTTCTTTATACATTTCCAGAACCGCTTCTTCTTCGGCGATGTCATCCTTGTCGCGCTTGCGCAGCGCGATGATCTTGCGCATGACCTTGGTGTCGTACCCGCGCGATTTGGCCTCTGCCATGACCTCTTTTTGTTGGTCGGCGAGATCTTTTTTCTCGGCCTCTAGGCGTTCCATCCGTTCAATGAACTGGCGCAGTTCATTTGCGGTTACCGAATAGGTCGTATCAGACTGTGGGACGTCGTCCATGCTGCGCTCCTTCTCAATCGCGGATCGTCATTTCTGCCTCAGGCGGACGTCGATAGCCTGCCTGCCCGGATGCCGCAAGACGGTATTCGACCGCAAAGGGACAGATGCTTGCCCGGCCAAGACGGATGGGATACTCGCAGCCTGCAACGAGGGTGAAAAGGACGTTCAAGCAATGACGGTATTGATCTGGTGCGGTGCAGCGGTGTCTTTGGTTGGCTTGGCGGGGCTGATTGTTTCAATCGTGCGTGTGATGCGGGCCAGGTCGGCGGGTCTTTCGGATGAAGATCTGCGCAAAGCCGTGCAATCCGCCCTGCCCTTGAACCTCGGCGCGCTCTTCTTGTCCGTGATTGGATTGATGATGGTGATCGTCGGCGTGTTTCTGTCCTAAAAACCGTCAAATCGGCATGTTGTCGAAACGCGCCTCGATGGCTTCTTCGATCAGTTGGTTTTCAAGCCGCTGCAACCGGCGCGGGACACAGACGCCGTGCGTCCGGTATTGATCCATGACACGGATCAGCTGGGGTTGCAGATCAAGCCGGGCTTGGCCCGTACTTTGCGCAATCTTGGCCGCGACCTCGCTGGCGGCCTCGGTCAAATCTGTCGATGTCATTAGGGTCTCCTCCTCCAAAAACACTAAATCGTCTATGTAACGACCATACAAAGCACGGCACGACGCAACACCTTTAAATTGCGTTTTCGCGACAAATTCGCGCTATGGTCGGGCCAGTGCCAAAAGAAACGCCAAACTTCTTTTCCCGAATCGTGCGGTGCCGTTACGATAGCTGCACTTGAAGCCTTCAGATGTCTTTGCCGGCCCGTCCGGCGGAAAGCGAGACAGCCCATGACGCCCTTTGTGAAAGCCTTTTTTGATAACGCAACGAACACGGTTTCCTATATCGTGCGAGAGCCTGAGGGCCGCGCCTGTGCCATCATCGACAGCGTTCTGGACTTTGATCATGCCGCTGGCCGCACGAACACCGCCTCGGCAGACGCGATCATCGAATATATCCGTCAGGAAGACCTCAAAACCGAATGGATCCTGGAAAGCCACGTGCACGCAGATCACCTGTCTGCCGCGCCTTACTTGCAAGAAAAACTGGGCGGCAAGATCGGCATCGGTCAGAACATCACCGTGATTCAGGACACCTTTGGCAAGGTCTTTAACGAGGGTACGGAATTTCAACGGGATGGCAGCCAGTTTGACGCACTGTTTGAGGATGGCGACAGCCTTCATATCGGGCAAATGCGTGCCGACGTGCTGCACACGCCCGGCCACACACCAGCTTGCCTGACCTATGTGATCGGCGACGCCGCTTTTGTCGGTGATACGCTTTTCATGCCTGATTTCGGAACAGCGCGTTGCGATTTTCCGGGGGGATCGTCCACGGATCTTTACGCTTCGATCCAGCGCATTCTGGCCCTACCAGACGAAACTCGGATTTTTGTCGGCCACGATTACAAGGCCTCGGGCCGCGATGAATACGCGTGGGAAACCACCGTTGGCGAGCAAAAGGCTCTGAATGTCCATATCGGTGCAGGTAAGAGCGTGGCCGACTTTGTCGCGATGCGCGACGCCCGTGACGCAACGCTGTCAATGCCCCGCCTGATCCTGCCATCCTTGCAAGTCAACATGCGCGCCGGTCAGATGCCGCCGCCGGATGATCAGGGTGACGTGTACCTCAAGGTGCCGATCAACAAGCTTTGATCGGCGATACGGTTGGGTTAAGGCCCCGCAATCTGGACAGTCGGTGCCCGCGCGCTTATGCCATGGCGCATGGACATCCGAGCCCTGACACCCCGCTATTCCGTTTCGCCACAGATCAGTGTCGAAGACCTCGCCGCTGCCAAAGAGGCAGGTTTTACGACCATCATCTGCAACCGGCCAGATGTTGAGGTTCCGCCCAGCCACCAGGCCGAGGCGATTGGTCAGGCCGCCCGGGCCGCCGGCCTTAACTTTGTTGTGCTAGAGCTGACGCACCAGACGATGACGCCTGAAAACATCACCAAACAGCGTGGCTTCGTCGAACAGTCGGATGGGCCGGTTTTGGCCTATTGCGCTTCGGGAACGCGGTGTTCGGTGGTTTGGGCCTTGGGTCATGCCTGTGATCTGGGTGTGGATGGCGTGCTCGAATGCACGCGGGATGCGGGCTATGACCTTGGTGGTTTGCGCCCCGCTCTCACCGCTTTTGCCGAGATGTAATTACTGCGCGGCCAGGGCCTGTGGCTGCGGCAGTGTGATGCGAAACGCGGCACCGCCCTTGTTCGGCAAATACTGAATATCGCCATCCAGCCGTTGCATGATCTCGCGGCAAATCGCGAGGCCGAGCCCCGCGCCGCCTGCCTTTTCCGGCTGCACGCGTGAAAATTTCTCGAACACCATCTTTTGCGCGTCTTCGGGTATACCGTCGCCGTTGTCCACAAAGTCGATGACGATCCGGTCCCCCCGATCCCGCGCCGAAATCGTCAGGACCGGACGCGCGGCGTTGCAGTATTTCTGTGCGTTGGAAATCAGGTTGATGAAAACCTGTCCCAACCGATCCAAATCCGTGTGGATTTCCAGCTGCTCCTCCTCAAGGCTGCGCTTGATCGTCAGTGTCTGTTCATTCCCAGCCGTGGCAGAGGCGACCGCCCGATCAATGACCTCTTGCAGCGTGCCATGCCGCGTATTCAACGTCACCTGTCCGTTTTCCAGCACGCTCAGATCCAAAAGGTCATCCAACAATCGTGTCAGACGCAAGGTTTCGTCGTGGATGACGGCCGCATAGCGTACCTTCTCGCTATCCGACATCGTGTCGGTATCTCGCAGGATTTCGGAAAACGCCCGAATAGAGGTCATCGGCGTGCGCAGCTCGTGACTGATCTGCCCAAGAAAGGCGTCCTTTTGCAGCGAAATCTGTGTCAGTTTTTCGTTAGCATCCCGCAATTGGGCCGCTGTGCGGGTCAATTCAGCGGATTTGGCTTCAAGCTGGCTGGAATATTCCAACAGCTGGGCGGATTCGTCGGCCACCGCCAACAGCTCTTCGACGGAAACCGAAGACCGGCCCACGATCTGGCTGACCATGGCATGCGCTGCCGCTGCGCCGACAGACCCGGAAAGCTCTCGTTCCAAGCTTTGCAAAAACGCCGGTGTCGGCTCTGGCAAGTGCCCGCGCCCACCTTGCCGCTGCGCCTCGGCCTGAAAGAACAGACGCGCTTGCACGGGACCTAAGATCCGTTGGGACATGATCATCAGGTCTTCGCTTTGCACGACCGACCCGCTCCACCCGCGGGCCCCAACCGAATGGTTAAACACGTTGACAAACTGTGCGCCCTGCAGCCGCTCTAACGGGTTGGGGAAGCTGAGCAGCGACACAATCCCAAAGGCCGCCGTGTTCAGCGACATGCTCCAAAGCACCGAATGGACCAGAGGGTCCATGCCCGTGATGCCGAAAAGCGCTTGCGGTCGCAGCCATTCCAGCCCGAACGGGCCGTTTTGCAAAACGCTCTCGGATATCAGGCCGCTGCCCAAACCCGGCAGCAGCAAGGTATAAAGCCACAGAATGAACCCCACGATCAGCCCGGCCAAGGCGCCAGACCGGGTGGCCCCGCGCCAAAACAGACCTCCTACCAGCGCCGGCAGGATCTGCGCGATCCCCGCAAAGGCGATTAGCCCGATAGACGCCAGCGCCGCACCGCCACCGGACAGTTGGTAATAAAAATACCCCAGCGCCATGATCACACCAATCGACACGCGCCGCGCCAAGAGCACGACGTGGCGCACATCGCCAGACACCGAGGCCCCGCCGCCTTGGGACTGCAACCAGATCGGCATGACGATGTGGTTCGACACCATCGTCGACAAGGCCATCGCCGCGACGATCACCATGGATGTGGCCGATGAAAAACCGCCGAGAAAGGACAGCATGGCCAGCCCTTCGCGGCCTTGGCTGAGCGGGATGCTGAGGACAAAGAGGTCCGGGTTCGACCCCGCTGGCATCAGGTCCAGCCCGACAACAGCGATCGGCACCACGAAAAGGCTGATCAGCATCAGGTACAGCGGAAAGGCCCAAGCCGCGATGCGCAGGTGCCGTTCATCATCGTTTTCCACGACCATGACCTGAAACATCCGTGGCAAACAGACAAAGGCCGCCGCGGCGAGAAACGTAATCGCCGCCCACCGGCCGTTATTTGTCTGCCATTGCCCGATGTCCGACGCATCGATGCGGGCCATCGTCTCGGCCACACCGCCAGACACGGTCCAGACCACGAAAATCCCCACGGCCAGCAAGGCCACGAGTTTGACGATGGCTTCGAGAGCGACCGCCGTGACAACCCCATGGTGCCGTTCGTTGGCATCCAGATTGCGGGTCCCGAACAGGATCGCGAACAAGGCCAAGCCGGCGGCGGTCCAGAACACACTCGCCGTATCCTGAAACGGTTCACCATCCGGTCCGAATTCCGCGAAAATCGAGAACGAAAGGGTGATGGATTGCAATTGGAGCGCAATATAGGGCGTGACGCCGATCACGGCCAAAAGGGTGACGCAGATGGCCAGCAAGTTCGATTTGCCATAACGCGACGATATCAGGTCAGCAATTGACGTGACCCGTTGGCTCCGCCCGATCCGCACCAGTTTGCGCAGGCCCCACCACCAACCGATCATGACCAGCGTTGGTCCCAGATAGATCGTGACAAACTCTAACCCCGACCGCGCCGCATAGCCCACGGCGCCATAAAAGGTCCAAGCCGTACAGTAGATGGACAAGGACAGGGTATAGACCAAAGGGGAACGCAACCATGCCCCCCGCCCTCGCGACGCCAGCCGTTCCGCCGCAAACGCCACCAAAAACAAAAAGGCGACATAACCCAGACAGACGAGGATCAACTGGTTGAAAGAGGCCATTACCGCGCCTCTTCAAGGTCGTCGTTCAGATCCTCTTGTGACAATTGCCGTGACCGCCAGCTCAAAACTGCGGTGACGATGATCAATCCGGCCCAGGCCGAAAAAACATATGTTATAGCTTTCGACATCGACACGGTCGATGATGGGTCAGTCGTGTCCACAGGATTGGGCCACAAGAGCGGTATGGCAAACAACAGTGCGCCGATCACAGGCAAAAGCCGCAACGCGTCAACCAGCCGCCGTCGGCGATAGCTTTGCCGTTCCAGAAAAACGGTGATCGGGGTATTCATGACCCCGACGCGGCGGCCGCCAAGGCGCGCACGGCGTCAAGCACTTCGGCATTCGAAAACGGCTTGGTCATGAACCGGTTCACACCGGCCTGTTCCGCCATTTCCCGATCCTTGGACTGCCCACGCGCGGTGAGCATCAGAACCGGCAAACCGGCCAGATCAGGCGTGTCACGCAGGTCTTTCAATATATCCATGCCACTTTTTCCCGGCAGCATGACATCCAGAATCAGTAAATCCGGCGAGACCTGGCCGATCACTTCGATGGCATTGGCGCCATCGTCATGCGTTTCGACCTGCCACGCATCTCTGGTCAGCACAAAGCGTATTGCCTCGGCAATATTCGGCTCGTCCTCAATCAACAGGACTTTCCGGCCCATAGCCCCTCTCCTCCCCAGGGGGGAACGCATTTGGTGATGCGTTCCAATTTTTTATTGCATCATTTCTAGACCCGGTTGTTCCGGCCTGTCAAAACCCTTCGCTCAGGATCGATGGTTCGCGACGTGCACGGCAAGCATCCAAGGCACACACACGGCAAGTGGCACCCACTCGGGTGAACTCTTGTGCTTCTGCCACATCCGCAGGGCGGATCAACATCGTGGCATGAAACCGAGGGTCTTCATCAAACCCGATCGGGTCGACCGGATGCGCCACCGCGAAACAGTCGAACTGTGCGGCACTGCATCCATGCTGTTCCACGCGACGATGAACCGGCTGCATGGGGCGGCTGAGCGCCTTGAACACCGGCCAGAGCGGGCACCCAGAGCCAAAGCGGGGAATGGCAAAGCCCTCAATAGGTTTGCGAAACAGGATGCTTCCCGACGCGTCGCAGACCAGCAACCCGATATCTGATCGGTCCGGCACCGCCGCCAGCCGTCGGAAAATCGTATCAAGACCGACCCCGAAAACCCGCTGCAATTGGAATGGATCAACACCAACCTCTTTAAGCGTGCCCTCAAATTCGGCCAAAGGCATTACCCGCGCGTCGGCCGCGTATCGGGCCAACACTCCCGCTGCGATATGGCGGGCCGCACCGGAACTCAGCGCCTCGGTCCCCGCGATAATCTCGTCCACACTGGCCGTGCCCTGTTCCAACGCTTCGAAATGGTACCCGTGCTCGGTCAGAAAGGCCTCAACCTCTTCACGGGGGATGCCACGCCCGACATCTGACCCTTCGGTGTCATCCAGATACCCGACCAACGCTTTCGAGCTTTGCGCAAGACGCAGACTGTCCTGGTTCAGGTTTTTGTGGAACCGGTCCCGCCACACAACGTCCAGTTCGTCACTTTCGGCAAGGATGGATGCCGTCGACCGGATAGCCGCAGCAGTCGACAAAACCTCGTGCAAGGACGCCGCCAAATGCGGGTCATGCGTCAAACGGTCTGACAGGGTTTCGACCGTGCGTTCCAGCGATGCGACCCGTCGTTGGGCACTGGCCAGAACCTCGGCCCAGCCGGGAAAGCGCCCGGCGAATTCGTCGGCGCGATCCGTTTCGACACCTTTCACACCGGAATCCGCCGCCGCCTCGCGCAAGGCCGACAAAAGCGCGGCTTCTGCCCCTTCGCTGAGCGTTGCAGGTTCGACCCCAAGAGCAGCAGCAATATCCAGCAAAAGCTTGCCGCCGATTCTGCGCCGGTTGTGTTCGATCAAGTTCAGATAAGACGCTGAAATCCCGACCTGACGGGCCAAATCCGCTTGCCGCAAACCGGAAATGGACCGCCTTTCACGAATGCGGCTGCCAGTTAATGTGTCACGCGCCATGTTTCGGAACGCTCCGTTTACGATTGGGTTTCAACGCACTTCTGCGACGCAGCATAAAGAAGTTTACACCATACCACGGGATATTGTTCATTTGTTTACAAATTTTCCCTGATTTTCAAGAGGTTTATTGCGCGATTTTCAGGGCTGGCACCATACTGCATTTGCACGAAACTGTGCCCCTGCACGGAATCCGAATGAGGAGCGGACCCGCGCAGGTTTACGAAATGGGAGGATTATATGTCCAAAAATGATGTAACACGTCGTGGCGTCCTAAGAACCGGGGCCGTTGCCGGCGCTGGTCTGGCGGTGCCAACGATCTTTACAGCGCAATCGGCGGCAGCGTTTACAAACGAACCGACCGGCAGCTCTGTAACACTCGGCTTCAACGTCCCTCAGACCGGTCCCTATGCGGATGAGGGTGCTGACGAACTGCGCGCATACGAACTGGCGGTCGAGCACCTGAACGGTGGCGGCGACGGCGGCATGATGAGCACCTTCTCGTCCAAGGCCCTGCAGGGCAACGGTATCCTGGGTAAAAAGGTCGAATACGTCACTGGTGACACGCAGACCAAATCGGACGCGGCGCGTGCTTCGGCCCGGTCGATGATCGAAAAAGACGGCGCTGTAATGATCACGGGCGGTTCGTCTTCGGGCGTGGCGGTTGCGGTTCAAGCGCTCTGCCAAGAGGCCGGCGTCATCTTCATGGCGGGTCTGACCCACTCCAACGACACGACCGGTAAGGACAAGAAGGCGAACGGCTTCCGTCACTTCTTTAACTCCTACATGTCGGGTGCTGCACTCGCCCCGATCCTGGCCGACAACTATGGCACAGACCGGAACGCGTACCACCTGACCGCAGACTACAACTGGGGCTACACCACCGAAGAAGCGGTGCGCACCTCGACTGAAGCTCTGGGTTGGAACACGGTTGCAGCCGTGAAAACACCGCTGACGCAAACCGACTTCTCGTCCTACATTGCGCCGGTTCTGCAGTCGGGCGCCGACGTTCTGGTTCTGAACCACTATGGCGGCAACATGGTGAACTCGTTGACCAACGCGGTTCAGTTCGGCCTGCGCGACAAGCTGGTGAACGGCAAGAACTTTGAAATCATCGTTCCGCTGTACTCGCGTCTGATGGCGAAAGGTGCCGGTGCCAACGTTAAGGGCATATTTGGGTCAACCAACTGGCACTGGTCGCTGCAGGACGAAGGGTCCAAAGCGTTCGTCAAGTCGTTCGGCACCAAGTACGGCTTCCCGCCGTCACAGGCCGCGCACACCTGCTATGTTCAGGCGCTGCTCTATGCGGATGCCGTGGAACGTGCCGGTTCGTTCAACCCATGTGCCGTTGCAGAAGCGCTTGAAGGCTTTGAATTCGACGGCATGGGCAATGGTCCGACCCTCTACCGTGCAGAGGATCACCAGTGCTTCAAAGACGTGCTGGTTGTGAAGGGTAAAGAGAACCCGACCTCGGAATTCGACCTTCTTGAAATCGTCGAAATCACACCGACCGCACAGGTTACTTATGACGCCTCCATCTTCGGTGGCGAACTGGGCACCTGTAACCCGGGCGCATAAGCACCAAATTGGGTGGGCAATAATGCCCACCCTACCCCTCTGACGCGACGTGCGCCAAGCCAACAAGGGTGGGACCAATGGAAGCCATCATTCTCCAAATCCTAAACGGGCTCGACAAGGGCTCTGCCTATGCGCTGATCGCGCTGGGGCTGACACTGATTTTCGGCACGCTGGGCGTTGTCAACTTTGCGCATGGCGCATTGTTCATGATCGGCGCGTTCTGCGCGGTCACGCTCAGCCGGATTCTCACCCTGTCACACACGGTGATCGACGAAACGAAAACCGACTTTCTGGGCAATCCGCTGAAAGTGGACGTGCCCTATGTCTATGACATATTCGGGCAAGCCACGGGCGATGTTATCATCGACTGGGCCGTGCCTCTGTCGATCCTTTTTGCCATCCCAGTCATGGTCAGTTTGGGCGTTTTGATGGAACGCGGCCTGATCAAGCATTTCTACAAGCGTCCGCATGCCGACCAGATCCTTGTAACCTTCGGTCTTGCGATCGTTTTGCAAGAGATCATCAAGTATTACTTCGGCGCCAACCCGATCCCGACCCCCGCACCGGCGGCGTTCAAAGGATCGTTCGACTTTGGCGAGATGCTGGGTTTTGATCCCAACCTGATCATCTACCCCTACTGGCGCATCATCTACTTTGCCTTTGCGGCGATTATCATCGGTGGCGTCTTTGCCTTCCTGCAGTTCACCACCTTCGGCATGGTTGTCCGCGCCGGCATGGCGGACCGGGAAACAGTGCAGCTTTTGGGCATCGACATTGACCGCCGCTTTACCCTGATGTTCGGCCTTGCCGCTGCGGTCGCGGGCCTGGCCGGGGTCATGTACACCCCGATCAACTCTCCCAACTATCACATGGGCATGGACTTCCTCGTGCTCAGCTTTGTGGTGGTGGTTGTGGGCGGCATGGGCTCTTTGCCCGGCGCCGTTCTCGCAGGCTTCCTGTTGGGCATTCTGGAAAGCTTTGCGTCCATGCGCGAAGTGCTGAACGTCCTGCCCGGCATCAACCAGATTATCATCTACCTCGTCGCCATCATCATCTTGCTGACCCGCCCACGCGGTCTGATGGGACGCAAAGGCGTGATGGAGGAATAATAACATGTTTGGACTAACAAGCAGAGACACAACCCTTCTGATCCTGGTCGCGGCGCTGACCTTTCTGGCGCCGTTCATCCTGAACCCCTTCCCTGAAGGTTCGGCCATGGCACAGTTCAACGCCGGTTACCCGGACCTGATGCAACGCTTTGTTATCTTTGGCATCTTTGCCATCGGCTTCAACATCCTCTTTGGTCTGACCGGATACCTCTCTTTCGGTCACGCCGCGTTTCTCGGCGCAGGCAGCTATGCCGCGATCTGGATGATGAAGCTGCTGACCATGAACGTGATACCGGCCATCATCCTGTCGGTTATCGTCGCAGGCCTCTTCAGCCTGCTGGTCGGCTGGATTTCGCTGCGCCGCTCGGGCATTTATTTCTCGATCCTGACGCTGGCTTTTGCGCAAATGTCCTACTCGCTCGCCTATTCGGTTTTGACGCCGATCACCGGCGGTGAGACCGGGTTGCAGCCCAAGGTGGGTGACCCGCGCGTTCTGGACGGTGCATTGGCCGAAGGGGCCACGCCCAAGGCGAACCTCTTTGGGCTGGAGATGAGCAGCAGCTTTGATCTGTCGCTGGGCGCGTGGACCTTCACGTTCAACGCCGGTTACTACATCGCCGCGATCTTTATGCTGGCCAGCTTCTATATGGCCATCCGCATCTTCCGGTCGCCCTTTGGCATGATGCTGCGCGCGGTGAAATCGAACCAGCAGCGGCTGAATTACACCGGCCTGAACACCAAGCCTTACACGCTGGCCGCCTTTGTCATCTCTGGCATGTACGCCGGTCTGGCTGGTGGCCTGATGGTGGCGATGGATACTCAAGCGGGCGCAGAACGGATGTTCTGGACGGCTTCGGGTGAAGTTGTGCTGATGACGATCCTTGGCGGTGCCGGTACGCTGATCGGTCCGGTTTTGGGCGCGGGCGTGATCAAGTACATGGAAAATATCCTGTCCAAGATCAACTCGGACATCCTGCACGCATGGTTTGCGTTCCTGCCCGATGGCATCGAAGACCTGATCGTCACGCTGATCTACCCGTTTGTGGGCAAAGGCTGGCACCTGACGCTTGGCATCATCTTTATGCTGGTGGTGATCTTCCTGCCCGGCGGCCTTGTGGAAGGGGGCCAAAGGTTCCTCGCCTGGATCCGCGGCAAGAACAAACCCAAGACCCAAGACCCCGACCCCAGAGGCAAATCCACTGAACCCGCGGAATAAGGAGGCACGACGATGGGAATTCTAGAAGTCAAAGGTGTCGGCAAACGGTTCGGTGGCCTCCAAGCTCTGGGCGACGTGAACCTCTCAATTGCTGAGAACACCGTACACGCCATCATCGGGCCGAACGGCGCGGGTAAGTCCACCCTGCTGAACTGTCTGGTCGGTAAACTGATCCCCGACACCGGCAGCGTGATGTTTGACGGACAATCGGTTCTGGGCCGCGCACCTTACGAGATCAACCAGATGGGCATCAGCCGCGTGTTCCAGACGCCAGAGATCTTTGCGGATCTGACGGTAATGGAAAACATGATGATCCCCTGCTTTGCAAAGCGTGACGGGTCGTTCGAACTGAACGCCTATGGCGCGGTGCGGTCGCAAAAGGATGTGATCGAACAGGCCGAGCATGTGCTGGAAGACATGAACATGATCGACAAGCGCGAGCAGCACGCCGGTGCCCTGTCGCGCGGCGACAAGCGCCGGTTGGAAATTGGGATGTGCCTTAGCCAGGAACCGCGCCTGTTGCTGCTGGACGAACCGACAGCAGGGATGGCGCGGGCCGATACGAACAACACCATCGACCTGCTGAAACAGATCAAGGAAGAACGCGACATCACCATCGCGATCATCGAACACGATATGCATGTGGTGTTCAGCCTTGCCGAGCGGATCACCGTGTTGGCGCAAGGCACGCCGCTGGTCGAAGACACGCCGGACAAAATCAAGGGCAACCCCAAGGTGCGCGAAGCGTATCTGGGCGAAAGCGTTTAAGGGAGCGTTGCGATGAACGTCAAACCTGACTTTTCCAAGGGCATCAACCACGCCCAAACCGCCCCGGCCTTTCTGTCCGTCTGGGACATGCACGCCTATTACGGCGAAAGCTATATCGTGCAGGGCATCTCATTCAACGTGCATGAGGGCGAAATCCTCGCCCTGCTCGGGCGCAACGGGGCGGGTAAAACATCGACCCTGCGCTCGATTGCCCGTATCGGCGACCCACAAGTCACCCATGGCGAGATTTGGCTGGATCACCAGCCCTTGCACAACATGGCCAGCCATCAGGCGGCCGCAGCGGGTCTGGGCCTGGTTCCCGAAGATCGCCGGATCATTCCCGGCCTGACAGTTGAAGAGAACCTGCAACTGGCCCAGATCGCCCCGCCTATTGGGTGGTCGCTTGACCGTCTTTACGAGCTTTTCCCGCGCCTTGGCGAACGCCGGAAGCAGGAAGGCGTAACGCTGTCAGGGGGTGAACAGCAGATGCTGGCCATCGCACGCGCGCTGGCCCGCGACATCAAGGTGCTGCTGCTCGATGAACCCTATGAAGGGCTCGCACCCGTCATCGTCGATGAGATCGAAAAGACCTTGGGCCACATCAAGGAACAGGGCATGACCACGATCATCGTAGAACAAAACGCGGTGCGGGCACTGCAATTGGCGGACCGGGCGGTGATCCTGGATACTGGCGGGATCGTCTTTGACGGCAGTGCCGAAGAGGTGCTGGAAAACGACGAGCTGCGCGCGGAATACCTCGCCATCTGAACAGTGGTCGACTTGGTGCTCTGGGGGGACGCCAATCAAGACCCGGGGCCGACCTTTGTGTCGGCCCTTTTTATGTCTCGGCCAGCCGTTGGCGAAGGTTCGTTTTCAGAACTTTCCCATAGTTATTCTTCGGCAGCTCATCGACCTGAACATAGGCCTTTGGCCGTTTGAACCGGGCGATGTTATCCCGACAGAGCGCGTCAAGCTCCACCTCTTTCGCCCCGCCCACGACAAAGGCCACTACCTGCTCTCCCCAATCCGCATGGGGACGTCCCACAACAGCCGCCTCGATGACATCGGGATGGGTCAACAGCACCTCTTCCACCTCGCGCGGATAGATGTTGGAGCCGCCCGAGATGATCATGTCCTTGGACCGATCCTGCATCGTGACATAACCGTCTTCATCCATAAAACCGACATCCCCGGTCATCAGCCAACCATCGACCAGCGTCTTTTTCGTCGCGTCCGGGTTTTGCCAATAGCCCGGCATCACCATATCCCCGCGCACAACAATCTCACCGCTGTCGCCTGGCGGGGCAAAGCCGCCATCGGCGGTCATGATGGCGACGTCAGAGGACGATTGCGCCCGTCCCACACTGGCAAGCCGCTCACGCCAGCGCGGATGGCTGCGATCTGCCACTTCGTCCCGGGTCAGCGCCGTGATCCCCATCGGGCATTCGCCCTGCCCGTAAGTCTGGACAAAGACCGGCCCAAAGGTGTCCACCGCGTCCTGAATATCGGCCAGATACATCGCCCCCCGGCATAAACCACGGTGCGCAACCCCTCGCCGCTTTCACCAGTGGCCCGCGCCACATCCGTCATCCGTCGCACCATGGTGGGCGCCGCAAACATCTGCACACGATCAAAGACCTTGGCGAGCGCAAAAATCTCCATCGGATCAAATCCAACCGACACCGGACACACATGCCGGGCACCGCGCAACACGTGAAGCATGTTGTATATCCCGGCCCCATGGCTCATCGGCGCAGCATAGATCACGCAGTCGTCGGGGTGCACTTCGTCCACGTCAGCAAGATAAGTCAGTGACATCGTGTGCAACATGCGATGTGTGATCATCACGCCTTTGGGCCGCCCGGTTGTTCCCGAGGTATAGAACAACCAGCAGAGATCATCGGCCGCACGTGGCTCTGGCGTTGTCATTGGCGCATGCTGGATGGCCGCCGCAAAGGTATCGCCGCCAACATCGACAATATCTGCCGTGACCTCTACCGCTTGCAGCCCATCCGCCTCATCCGTGGTCGCAAAAACCATCCCAGCACCCGAATTGGTCAGAATATACGTCACCTCACGTGGGTGCAGTTTGCCGTTGATCGGCACCGCCGCCAGCCCGGCACACCAGATGCCATATTGAACAATCAGATATTCGGGACAGTTTTTCATGAAAATCCCGACCCGGTCGCCTGGAACAAACCCTTGGGCGCGCAACCACCCGGCCAGAGCCGTGACCTGATCCCAAAACCCACCGTAATCGCAATAAAGCGTGGTGCCCCGAAAAATCGCCGGGCGATGAGGCTCTGCCCGTGCGACCCGCTCTAACCACTTGGCAAAGTTCACGCCAAAACCCTCCTCTTGGTGCACCACATATGCTTTTGGTGCGTCTCAGCTTGCAACCCGGGTCAAAAACAAGCAAGTCGTCCAAATCCGTCTGTGCTTTTCTCTGCGTAATCCTTACCCTATAAGCACAACAGATCGCGAAATTGGCCGGTGAAATAAGGCCAGAAAGAAACGTGTCGAGGAAAGCATGACCAATACCAAGCACGAAGCCGATGTGGCTTTTATTCAGGCCCTGGCCGAGTTGCTCCGGGAAAATGACCTGACCGAACTTCAGGTCAAACGGGAATACGGCGAAGATGACAGCCTGAACGTGCGTGTCAGCCGGGCCGCACCGGCAGCTGCGGTGGCCCCAGTAGCCGTCGCGGCCCCAGCCCCGGTTGCCGCGGCCCCCGCCGCCGCAGCACCAACCGCCGCCCCCGCACCGGCACAAATCGAAGACCCCGCCAACGAGCCGGGTGCTGTGACCTCACCCATGGTGGGCACGGTTTACATGCAGGCCGAACCGGGCGCCCCCGCCTTTGTCAGCGTTGGCGCGCAAGTGTCGGAAGGCGACACGCTGTTGATCGTCGAAGCGATGAAGACCATGAACCACATCCCGGCCCCCAAAGCGGGCAAGATCAAACGGATTTTGGTTGAGGACGGCGCAGCCGTTGAATACGGCACCCCGCTGGTGATCATCGAATAAGGCGCAACGCATGTTCAGCAAAATCCTGATTGCCAACCGTGGTGAGATTGCCCTGCGCGTAATCCGCGCCGCACGGGAAATGGGCATTGCCACTGTGGCGGTGCATTCCACCGCCGACAGCGACGCGATGCATGTGCGGATGGCAGACGACTCCATTTGTATCGGCCCCCCACCCAGCCCCAAAAGCTATCTTTCGGTGGCCTCGATCATGTCGGCCTGCGAAATCACCGGCGCCGAAGCGATCCACCCGGGCTATGGGTTCCTTAGCGAAAACGCCAGTTTTGTGCAGATCGCCCAAGACCACGGCCTGAAATTCATTGGCCCCACGGCAGATCATATCCGCGTCATGGGCGACAAGATCACCGCCAAGGACACGATGAAAGCGCTCGGCGTGCCTTGCGTGCCCGGTTCAGACGGAGGCGTGCCCGACCTCGCCACGGCCAAGGCCCTTGGCGATGATATGGGATACCCGGTCATTGTGAAAGCCACTGCGGGCGGCGGTGGACGCGGCATGAAAGTCGCCGCAACAGCGGCGGATATGGAAAGCGCGTTCATGACAGCACGCGCCGAAGCCAAGGCCGCGTTCGGCAATGACGAAGTCTATATCGAAAAATACCTGACCAAACCGCGCCATATCGAGATTCAGGTTTTTGGCGATGGCAAAGGCAAGGCCGTGCATCTGGGAGAGCGGGACTGCTCGCTGCAACGCCGGCACCAGAAGGTATTCGAAGAGGCCCCCGGCCCCTGCATCACCGCCGAAGAGCGGGCCCGGATCGGGAAAGTCTGTGCGGATGCGGTCGCCAAGATCGACTATGCGGGTGCCGGCACGATCGAGTTCCTTTATGAAGATGGCGAGTTCTATTTCATCGAAATGAACACCCGCCTTCAGGTGGAACACCCGGTGACAGAAGCCATCTTTGGCGTCGATCTGGTACGCGAACAAATCCGCGTCGCAGCCGGACTGCCGATGTCCTTTGGCCAGGACGACCTGACAATCAACGGCCATGCCATCGAGGTTCGGATCAACGCCGAACGCCTGCCCGACTTTGCCCCCTGTCCGGGCAAGATCACGCATTATCACGCACCGGGCGGTCTGGGCGTGCGGATGGATTCGGCCCTGTACGATGGCTATTCGATCCCGCCCTATTACGACTCGCTTATTGGGAAACTGATCGTGCATGGCCGCGACCGAGACGAAGCTTTGGCGCGTCTGGACCGGTCTTTGGCCGAATTAATCGTCGACGGCGTGGACACGACCGTGCCGCTCTTTGATGCGCTGCTGCAAGAGCAGGACATCCTCGACGGCAATTACAACATCCACTGGCTCGAAAACTGGCTTGCAAAGCAATCTGCGGACAGCTGAGCCGATGCAAATGCACCGGGGTTTCAGATGGAACTGACCCCGGATATTTTGCTGCACGGATATTCCATCGGGATTTTCCCGATGGCCGAAAGCCAGGACAGTCAGGATATATTCTGGGTCGATCCCCGTCGGCGCGGCATCTTTCCGCTGGATGACTTCCACATCTCACGTTCGCTGCGCCGGCGCATACAGAACGAACGATACCGTGTTGCAATCAATGAAGATTTCGCAGGCGTGGTGGATGGCTGCGCAATGCGCCCGGAAACCTGGATCAATGCCGAAATCCGCGATCTTTATGTGCAGCTGCACCAGATGGGACATGCGCATTCGCTTGAAATATGGGACGACAACGCGCTAGTGGGCGGCGTTTATGGCGTGGTGCTGGGCGCGACCTTTTTCGGGGAAAGCATGTTTTCGCGCCGCACGGACGCCTCAAAAATCGCATTGGCATACCTGATAGATCGGTTGAATCTGGGCGGCTTTGCCCTGTTCGATACCCAGTTTGTCACCGATCATCTCGCTTCGCTGGGCGCGATCGAGGTGACCCGAACGAACTATCAGAACCGCCTAGAGGCCGCGTTGTCCCGGTCCGCCAGCTTTACGGCCCCAGAGATACCGACGCCTCAGGACGTGTTACAGCGCAACACCCAGACATCGTAACGGGAATGATCCAGCGCGTTCAGCGCCGGGGACGATGCAATCATCCAGCCTTGAAACTCGATCTCGGTCTTGGCTTCTTCGCGGATCACCATCAACGCAAAAGCATCGCCGGTCGGGTTTTCCGCTGGATAGCGACACTCGATCATCAAAACCTCAAGCCCGAACATCGACACGGTTTCGCCACTGCGCGCCTCGATATCCATCGTGGCGCCATTCACCTTGTCCAACGCGCGCAACATGGCCCCTGACCCGCGGGTCGCGTTTTCCTGTGCCGCCGGCCAAGGCGCGGCAACCATTAAGGCCAATGCAAGAACCGCGCGGATCACCCGTCGCTCCCGCCAGAGACGAATTTCAACAGTAGGGATATCAGGCTGACCGATCCTTGCGTATCAGAGACCTCATCGCCCGGCTCATAGTAAAACGGCGATCCACCGGGCATCACCTCGACGAAATTGCCGCCCAACAGCCCTTCAGACGAAATCACGATGGCGCTGTCATCCGGGATCAAGACGCCGTCCTGAAGTTCAAACGTGGTCGCGGCGCGATATGTGTCGGCGTTCAGCTCCATCCCGGTAACAGTGCCGACCTTGACGCCAGCCAAGCGGACATCGGTACCAACGCTGATCCCTTCTGCGGACCGGAAGCTGGCGTTCAGCTCATAGCCCGAACCACCAGACGACAGCCCTGTTGCCTGACCCGCATAGATCGCAAATCCCACTGCGGCTGCCAGGACGATCCCGCCAACCGCCACTTCTGCATAGTTTGTATTGGACACTGCTCGTCCCTCTTATTCCGGGCTCCACGCCTCGTAATCGCTCCGGTCCGCCGGCTGTGCCTGACGCAGTGACCCTGCAGGCGCATAGGCCATCGCCGTTCCGGTCAGGTTTTCCTGATGCGGCTTTTCCCATGCCTTATGCGGCAACGGTTTTTCCGTGGGTGGTTCGTCCCAGGTGCGATGCAACCACCCATGCCATTCCGGGCTGATACGGCTGGCCTCAATCTCACCGTTGAAGATCACCCAGCGTTTGCTGTCATCCTTGGTGCGATAAAACACATTGCCTTCGTCATCTTCGCCAACCCGAACACCATGGCGCGCTGTCCACCATTGTGTGTTCAACGTTTGGCCGTCCCACCAGGTCAAAGCCTTTTTCAACGTGCTCAAGATACCCATCAGAGCCTCCAGAAATCTCTAACCTCAGATATGAACGAAGCGACCGCTGGGGTCCAGTGCCAGTTGCATGATCGTCGGCGGGAAACCGACATGCAAAATTGCCGCTGTGACCTTTTCTTTTTTTCCAACCTTTTGCAGGTAAGGGTCCTCCCCTAAACTCTGCATATTGCGCCGCAACGAAACAGAGCGTCAGAATGGCACAAGATTTATCAGGTCAGCCGGTCCCCGCGAAACGCGATCCGATTGTTTTGTCCGCCCCAGACCCCAAGCGCGGCTGGGCCACAAAGGTGACGCCGTTAGAAAACGCGGTGATCGTGCCATCCCAAAAACGCGCCTTTGTCCAAGAGGCTGGTGTTTTCATGGCGAACGGCAAGTATTTTCAACGCGGTGCGCTTTGGCGCAAGGACAAGCCCATCAGTGTCGAGCCCGCGTTTCCCGCAGATATCCCTGACCAGTTAGAGGGCAAGTGGCTGTGGGGCGGTGTGCTTTGGCGGCACTTTGGTCACTTCATCGTTGAAAGCACGGGCAGGCTGTGGCCGCTGGCCCGTGGAGGAGCTGGGTTTCGCGGTGTTTTGTTCGTGGCCAAAAGCCCGCAATACGGAACTGCGTTGAACGGGTTTCAAAAAGCGTTTTTTGATCTCGCGGGTGCCGAAGACGTGCGTGTTCTGGACCGCCCAACGCGCGTAGAAAACCTCGTCGTGCCGGGCCAGGCGTTTGGGATCGGCCCGATTTCGCATGGCACCGAAAAGCTGCGGTCCTTCTTTCACACGCGTTTTGCGACAGACGTTCCAGCCGAGGGGCCGGATAAGCTCTATATCAGTCGCAGCCGCGTTGGTCCGAGCAAAGGCGCGCTGGCCTATGAAGAATACATTGAGGGCCTGCTCGAAAAGGAAGGCTATACCGTTTTTCACCCGCAAAATCACGACATGAGCACGCAAATTGCGCGCTACAAGGCCGCGAAACAGGTTGTCGCCAGCGAAGGGTCCGCCCTGCATCTTTTTGGCATGGTGGCGCGACCTGATCAGGATGTCGCGGTTTTGGTGCGGCGACGGTCAAAGGCCACGAAATACATCGAAAACCACCTGACCGGTTTTTCGGGACGCGCGCCTTTGATCATTGATCACGTGATCCGCGTGTGGCGTCCAGAAGACCGCAGTCAGTCCCGATATGTCCGCAGTGAAATTGACGTGAAGAAGACCCAACAAACCCTTTTGGAAAAAGGATTTGTTTCTGGCGGCCCTAAATGGGAGCAACCCAGCGTCGACGAAGTGGAGGCAGCGTTGAATACCGGCGAACGAGCCGCAAAATACGCTCTGACAGGCAAACAGCCCGGCACCTAAACGACCCGCGCGGTAACCTCGATCTCGATCTTCATCTCTGGCTCTTGCAGGCCCGCGACAATCATGGTCGCGGCCGGTTTTGCGTGAGCAAAGGCCTGAGAGATCACTGGCCAGCAATCGGGCCATGCCGCCGCGTCTGTCACGATATACCGCACGCGCAGTACGTGATCGAGGCCGCTGCCCGCTTCTTTCAAAGCGTTATCAATCGTTTGCAACGCGTTCTTGCACTGATCCGCAATGCTTTCAGGCATCGTCATCGTGGCGTAATCATAGCCCGTGGTTCCGGCCACATGCACCAGCCCGTCAGCGGCCACCGCACGCGAATAACCGATCCGTTCCTCAAACGGGGACCCGGTTGAAATACGCTTTACGTCCATCTGGGATCAGCCAGCCGAGGCGGGCTCTTTCTCGCTGTCGGCGTGGATCATCAAAGGTGCAGCTTCTGACCGTGCCGCCTCTTCGTTGACGACGACCTTGGTCACGCTGTCCATACGTGGCAGGTCGAACATTGTATCCAGCAGGATGTCCTCAAGGATGGACCGCAACCCGCGCGCACCGGTTTTCCGTTCGATCGCGCGTTTGGCAATCGCGTTCAGGGCATCATCGGTGAATTGCAGCTCGGTATCTTCCAGCTCAAAGAGGCGCTGATACTGTTTGACCAGCGCGTTCTTGGGCTTGGTCAAGATGGTCACCAGCGCGTCTTGATCCAGGTCTTCCAGCGTCGCCAGAACCGGCAAGCGGCCAACGAATTCCGGGATCAGACCGAATTTCAACAGATCTTCCGGCTCAAGGTCTTGGAAGGTTTCCCCGACCCCCGCATCGCTTTCATCACGCACGTCGGCGCCAAACCCCATGGCAGAGCCCTTACCGCGTTGCTTGATGATCTTGTCCAGACCGGCAAACGCGCCGCCACAGATGAACAGGATGTTGGTCGTATCCACCTGCAAAAATTCTTGCTGCGGATGTTTCCGCCCGCCCTGAGGAGGAACGGAGGCCACGGTGCCTTCCATCAGTTTCAGCAGCGCCTGTTGCACGCCTTCGCCCGACACGTCACGCGTGATCGACGGGTTTTCCGACTTGCGCGTGATCTTGTCGACCTCATCGATATACACGATGCCGCGCTGTGCGCGTTCCACGTTGTATTCGCTGGCCTGCAACAGTTTCAGGATGATGTTTTCAACGTCTTCGCCAACATAACCCGCTTCGGTCAACGTGGTCGCATCTGCCATCGTGAACGGCACGTCCAGAATACGCGCAAGCGTCTGTGCCAAAAGCGTTTTACCGCAACCTGTCGGGCCGATCAAAAGGATGTTCGACTTGGCCAGTTCGATATCTGAACCGGCCTTTTGCGCGTGGTTGAGGCGTTTGTAGTGGTTGTGCACGGCCACCGACAGAACGCGCTTGGCCATCGCCTGGCCAATCACGTAATCGTCCAGAACCTCACAAATGTCCTTGGGCGTGGGCACGCCATCCGATGCTTTCAGGCCAGAGGCCTTCGTTTCTTCCCGGATGATATCCATGCACAGCTCAACGCATTCATCGCAAATGAACACGGTCGGACCCGCGATCAGTTTGCGCACCTCATGCTGGCTTTTGCCGCAAAAGCTGCAATAGAGCGTATTTTTGCTGTCACCACCTGAGTTCGTCGCCATGATCTACCTTTCGGCCTTTCCGGTCGTCATTTGCCCGACAATTCACCGGGCTGTCGCACTTAGCGGGTAGCTTAGGCCAGCCGTTCAGTGTCCACAATCGCAAAATCGCCGCTCCGCACACGGGTTGCGGAACGACGCAACTTTTATGGGCGCGCCTTAGGCGTCCGCCTCATCCGTTTTGGGGCGGCTGTCGACGATTTCGTCGATGTGACCCCAATCTTTGGCTTCCTCTGGCGACATGAAATTGTCGCGGTCGAGCGCTTTTTCCACGGCCTTTTTCGACTGACCGGTGTGTTTTACATAGATGTCGTACAACCGGTCTTTCAGCTTTTGTGTCTCGGCCGCGTGGATCATGATGTCGCTGGCCTGACCTTGGTAACCGCCCGATGGCTGGTGCACCATGATGCGGCTGTTGGGCAGGGAAAACCGCATGCCTGCCTCGCCGCCTGCCAACAGGACAGAGCCCATTGATGCCGCCTGCCCAATCACCAACGTGCTGCACTTGGGCTTGATGTACTGCATCGTGTCGTAAATCGACAAACCACTGGTGACCACACCGCCCGGGCTGTTGATATAGATTGAGATTTCCTTGCTAGGGTTTTCTGCCTCAAGGTGCAACAGCTGGGCCACGATTAGATGGGACATGCCATCATGAATGGGGCCGTTGATGAAGATGATCCGCTCCTTCAGGAGGCGCGAAAAGATGTCATAGGCCCGTTCGCCCCGGCTGGTTTGTTCCACCACCATCGGGACCAGAGTGTTGTTGTATGTGTCGATAGGATCAAACATGGTCGGCTGCCTGTTCTGAAGTTGGTTCGGGAGGATACCCGATTGCAGTTACAGGAGTCTTAGTGTTGCCCATGGGGACCTGCAAGGGGCGGACGACAACAAGCCGGCCCGCCCCGCGCGTGTATCGTATTATTTGCACCCGGCGATAGCGGTGGCCATCTGTTTCAAAACGCCAGTGTACAAGTCAGGCCCGGGTTCCAGATTGGCACCGTGCGGGTCCAGAACAGCAACCTTGACACCAATGTCTTCGGCCACAGCCGAAATCAGGCGTTGGTCGAATTGTGGCTCTGAAAACGCGCAGGTAATGGCCTGATCCTGCACCGCGTCACGCAATTCGGCGATCCGTGCGGGGCTTGGGTCCGTTGCGTCCCCTGGGCTGATCGAGCCAACAACCCGCAGACCGAATTCACCTTCGAAATACTGGTATGCGTCGTGCATCGTAATGACGGCAGTGCCGGCCATATCACCCAGTGTTTCTTTGACCTCTGCAACTGTCTCGGTAAATTCCTCGACAGCTTCTGCCGCGTTCTCACGATACTGATCTGCATGGTCTGGGTCCATGGTCGCCAGTGTTTCGGCAATCACACCCAACCAGGTTTGCGCGTTGGCCGGCATCAACCAGGCATGGGGATCAACGCCATCGTGGTGGTGGTGATCATGATCATCGTGACCGGCGTGATCCTCATGATCATCGTGGTCGTCATGACCGGCATGGTCTTCATGCCCATCTTCGTCTTTGTGGTCATCGTGATCAGCATGTTCTTCATGATCGTGATCATGTTCGTCTTTGTGGTCTGCATGATCATCGTGGTCATGCTCATCTTTATGTTCCGCATGATCATCGTGATCATGCTCATCTTTGTGGTCCGCGTGATCATCATGGTCATGTTCATCTTCATGATCCGCGTGATCCTCATGACCATGGTCATCATGATCATCATGGTGATCGTCGTTTTCCGCAAAAACCGTTTCTTCCCGGAACTCCAGCGTCTGTGTGCCTTCGACGTCCAACAGGGTCAGCGTTTGCGCATCACTGCTGAGCGACTCGAGCGGTTTTTCCAGCCACGGTGTCAACTCTTCGCCGATCCAGATCACCAGATTGGCGTCTTGCAATGCTTGCGCGTCCGATGGGCGCATGGTGAAGGAATGCGGCGTTTGACCTGCGGAAACGAGTAGGTTTGGCTCTCCGACGCCTTCCATGACCTTCGCGACCAGCGAATGGATCGCTGCGATGTCGGTGACCACCGATGGCGCATCGGCCAGCGCGCCATTGCTCAATGCGGTTGTGGCACAAAGCGCCAATGCAGCCTTGCCAAATCTGTTGTTGATCACGTCGTGCTCCCCTATGTTATAACATAACGTCGATCTGGGTTGATAGAGACGCACCTATCACATATCAACCCTAAATCGCATCTCGAAAGGCCGCTGATGAGCTCTGTTGGATTCCACAGCCACAACCATGACCGCTGTATCTCGGACGGTATCGCCGAAGCCGAAGCGATCTGTGCGCGCGAAAAACTGCAATTCACGCCAGTGCGTCGCCGCGTCTTGGAAATTCTGTTGGAAAAACATCAGGCTCTGGGCGCCTACGACATTCTGGACGTCCTGTCGGCAGAAGGGTTGGGATCGCAGCCACCGGTCGTTTACCGCGCCTTGGATTTTCTGGTTAAACACGGTCTTGCGCATCGGGTTGAACGGCTGAACGCCTACACGGCCTGTTCACATGTCGATGCCAATCACGCACCGGCCTTCCTGATTTGCCGCAATTGCCGGTCGGTGTCGGAATCCCCAACCGATTTGTCAGATGGATGGCTTGGACATCTGGCCAAGGAAACAGGTTTTATGATCGAACGCGTGGTGGTCGAAGCCGAAGGTCTTTGTCCCAATTGCCAAGGCACCTCTGCATGACATCGCCGCTCGTTTCGGCCGATAAGGTCACATTGGCGTATGGCCAGCGCACCGTTTTGCGCAACGTGACGGTCGATATCCAACCTAATGAGATCGTGACCATCGTCGGACCAAACGGGTCGGGCAAAAGCAGCTTTTTGCGCGCGATCATCGGCGCGTTGCATCCGACCAAGGGTGAAATAACGTCCAAACCGGGTTTGCGGATCGGCTATGTTCCCCAACGGCTCGCCATTGATCACAACATGCCGATGACGGTGCAACGGTTCCTGAACCTGCCGCGCCGCATCGCCAGAGACAGATGTGAGACCGCCTTGAAAGAGGCCGGTGTGCCGAACCTGGGCCGGCGGCAGATGAGCGACCTGTCCGGCGGCCAGTTTCAGCGCGTGCTTTTGGCGCGGGCATTGCTGTCTGACCCGGAGCTTTTGTTGCTGGATGAAGCCACCCAAGGGCTCGACCAGCCCGGCGCAGCTGCGTTTTATCGCCAGATCGAAGATGTGCGGCAACGACTGGGATGCGCCGTTGTGATGGTCAGCCATGACTTGCATGTGGTCATGGCCGCCTCGGACCGGGTTTTGTGCCTGAACGGTCATGTCTGTTGCCAAGGCACCCCTGCCGTGGTTGCCAGCGCACCGGAATACCGCGCCCTTTTCGGGACCGGGACGCAAGGCGCTTTGGCGCTGTATCAACATCAACACACCCATTCGCATGATCACGATCATGACCATGGGCATGACCACGGGCACGGGACGCATCACTGATGCTGGATGACTTTTTCTGGCGTGCGGCCCTAGCCGGTCTTGGCGTGGCATTGGCCGCCGCCCCGTTGGGCTGTTTCGTGGTATGGCGGCGTATGGCCTATTTCGGAGAGGCCACCGCGCATGCGGCAATCCTTGGCGTGGCACTGGCCTTGGCCACTGAAATCGCTGTCACACCTGCCGTCATGCTGGTCGCTTTGATCATGGCCAGCATTGTGTCTTCGCTCACCGGGCGCGGCTATGCCATGGACACGCTTCTAGGCGTTCTGGCCCATGGTTCACTGGCCTTCGGCCTCGTTGCGGTGACCATTATGGCGGATGTTCGACTGGACCTCGATTCCTTTCTGTTCGGCGACATATTGGCCGTCACGCGACAGGACCTGTTGGTCATCTGGCGCGGTGCCGCCGTGGTCATTGGTCTTTTGACATGGCGTTGGTCGGCATTATTGACGGCAACTGTGAACCCGGATCTGGCACGTGCCAGTGGGCTAAACCCCCGCCGAGAAGAGTTTGTTTTGATCATGGTACTGGCCATTGTCGTGGCCGTCGCAATCAAGGTCGTCGGCGTTTTGCTGATCTCTGCCATGCTGATCATTCCGGCCGCTGCGGCCCGCCCCTTGGCCCGGGCGCCAGAACGCATGGCATTTGTCGCCGCCGCCATTGGCGCTGTGGCCGCACTGGGCGGGTTGCAGACCTCGTTCTATCTCGACACACCAACCGGCCCCACGATCGTCTGCATCGCGGCCATCGCCTTTGCCGCAAGCGCCGTAGGCAACATTTTGAACAACGCGTTGCGCAGATAAAGCCGCGCGCGTCAGTGTAACCCCAACGTGTCGACTGCGGCGTTCAAGGCAAGCCGGAAGAGACGCACCGCCGGCGGCATTTCTTCATCCGCCCGGGTCATCACGCCAACCGGGCCCGCCGTGAGAGACGTATCCATGGGCACCTTGGCCAAACGTCCCCGCGCGATATCCATGGCAACCACGCCTTCGGAAATGATCCAGATGTCATCCGTGCTCAGCGCCCGTTCTCGCCCGAACGCCCCTGAAACTGTTTCAATCCGCCGGGGCAATTCCCCAACCCCCAACGCAAACATCAAGCGGTCCACCAAGGGGCGGATGGCAGAGCGTGGTCCGGGGTAAATCACCGGCCACTGTGCCAGATCACCGGGCAGGTCCACCGTGATCGCCGGATGATCCGGACGGACGGCAAACACCACCTGTTCGCTGTAAAGTTGGGTGAACGACAACCCCGTCATGGTTTCCGGCACACCCAACCGTCCGACCAAAACATCCAGCGCACCGGTGCGCAAACGGTCGGTCAGGTAACCATGCGGACCATCTTCGAACTCCAGAACCGTGTCGGGGGCCAGCTCGGCAAAGCTTTGGGCCGCATGGGGCAAAACCCGTGCGGCCACACTGGGCAAAGCGCCCACAAGGATACGGCCCCCGCCCCCTTTGCGGATCTGGTCCACCCCGCTGATACCTTGTTGCAGAGCCCCAAGGCTCATCTCGGCGAATTGCTGAAACACTTCGCCCGCCGGGGTCAACCGGATGCCCGCACGGTCGCGGTCCAGCAATCGCGTGTCCAAGATGTCTTCCAGTTCCTTGAGCGTTTTCGATATCGCCGGTTGGGTCAGGTGGATGACCTCGGCAGCCTGCTTCAGGCTGCCGCGCCGCGTGATTTCGACAAAAGCCGAGATATGCCGAATTTTGATCCTAGGGTCCAAGTTGCTTATCCAAAATAGAAACTATAAGTCCCAATATGTCATTTTACATATCATAATCCATCATTCATTCTACCATCAGGGATAAAAGGGGATTTGAAATGCGCACGCAGGTCGCAATTATTGGAGGAGGCCCATCCGGCTTGTTGCTGGGTCAGCTCCTCCACTCCAAAGGCATCGACACGATCGTTTTGGAACGCAAAACCAAGGAATACGTCCTTGGCCGCATCCGCGCCGGCGTTTTGGAACAGGGCATGTTGCGCCTGATGGAAGAAGCCGGTGTTGATGCGCGTATGCGCACCGAGGGGTTCACGCATGACGGGACGCTGATTTCCTATGGCGATGAGATGTTTCGCATCGATTTTGCCGAACACACCGGCACACCCGTGATGGTCTACGGTCAGACCGAAGTGACGCGCGATCTATATGATGCCCGCGAAGCCTGCGGAGCGCCGATTGTCTACAACGTCGAAAACGTGGTCATCCACGATGCCGACAGCGATGCGCCTTACGTCACCTATGAGACGGACGGCAAAGAACACCGGATCGATACAGAGTTTGTCGCCGGATGTGACGGGTTTCACGGTGTCAGCCGCCAGACCATCCCGACATCCGCGCGCAAGGAATACGAAAAGGTTTATCCCTTTGGCTGGCTGGGCATTCTGTCGGAAACGCCCCCGGTCAATCACGAATTGATCTATGCCAATTCACCGCGCGGCTTTGCGCTCTGCTCGATGCGGAACGCCAATCTCAGCCGGTATTATATCCAGTGTTCCTTGTCCGACAGTCCTGATGACTGGAGCGATCAGCTGTTTTGGGACGAATTGAAACGCCGCATCCCTGCTGATCAGGCCGAAAAACTGATCACCGGGCCATCCATCGAAAAGTCGATCGCACCCCTGCGATCCTTTGTGACAGAGCCGATGCGCTGGGGCCGTTTGTTCCTGTGTGGTGACGCCGCGCATATCGTGCCGCCCACCGGAGCAAAGGGGCTGAACACGGCGGCGTCTGACGTCCACTACCTCTACAACGGGTTGCGTCAGTATTACGAAGACAACGATCCAGAGGGGATCGACCGGTATTCCGAACGCGCCCTGGCCCGCATCTGGAAGACAGAGCGGTTCAGCTGGTGGTTCAGTTCGCTGATGCATCGCTATCCCGATCAGACCGAATTCGATCTGCGCATGCAGGTGGCAGAGCTTGAATTCCTGCGGTCCAACAAGGCCGCGCAACAGGCGATGGCCGAAAACTATGTGGGCTTGCCCTATTGATGAAGGAGACGGGTATGAGCCGGTTTGACAATGGAATGACGGTTCGGCGTGAGGTTTTGGGCAATGCCCATGTGGACCGCGCCGAAGCGCTCAAAACAGAGTTTGATGAACCCTTTCAGACGCTGATCACCGAAGGGGCCTGGGGCACCTTGTGGGCCAGCGATAAAATCTCGCGGCGCGACCGCAGCATGTTGACCCTTGCCCTGTTGGCAGCCACCGGCAATTTCGAAGAAATTCCGATGCATATCCGCGCCAGCGCCAACACAGGGGCCACGAAAGACGATGTCATGGAAGCGTTTTTGCACGTCGCTGTGTATGCGGGTGTGCCCAAGGCCAACCATGCCATCAAACTGGCCAAAGCGACCTACGCCGAAATGGAGGAGAGCCAATGACCAATCAACCCCCGAAATCCGGCGGCTTCATGGTGCGGGACCGCGGATGGCATCCGCCCGCCCATCACCCGCCCTATAAGACGTCGGTTCCACGCTCGCCAAAGCAAGCGTTGCTGTCGATGCCGACCAGCCTGGGCGAAGAGACCGGACCGGTCTTTGGTCATAACGTGCTGGGACCGCTCGACAATGACATGACGCTGAACTTTGCCCAAGCCGGGGAAAGCGCCATTGGTCCGCGCATCATCGTCTACGGGCGCGTTGTCGACGAAACCGGACGCGGCGTGCCCGGCGCGCTGGTCGAGGTTTGGCAGGCCAATGCTGGCGGGCGGTACCGGCACAAGAAAGAAAGCTATCTGGCACCGCTTGACCCGAATTTCGGCGGCTGCGGGCGCTGTGTGACTGATGACGACGGCAACTATGAGTTCCGCACCGTAATGCCCGGCCCCTATCCGTGGCCCAACGGCATGAATGACTGGCGTCCAGCGCACATTCATTTCTCGGTCTTTGGCAGCGGCTTTGCCCAGCGTCTGATCACCCAGATGTATTTCGAAGGCGATCCTTTGATCTGGATTTGTCCCATCGTGGGATCGATCCCGTCGAAAGAAGCCATCGAACGTTTGGTGGCGCCTTTGGATATGTTGCGCACGGTGCCAATGGATGCCCGCGCCTACAAGTTCGATATCGTGCTGCGCGGACGGCGGCAAACCGTCTTTGAAAACCGTATGGAGGGCATGTAAGATGGTCCAACCGCTTGAATATCTAAAAGAATCCCCATCCCAGACGGCGGGTCCTTATGTCCATATCGGCTGCACCCCGAACTTTACAGGGATCACAGGTGTCTATGCCGAGGATCTGGGCAACAGCATGAAAACCGGCCCGGTGCAGGGTCAAGAGATCACTGTAACCGGTCAGGTCTTTGACGGCACCGGCACGCCGCTGCGCGACGCCCTGCTGGAGATATGGCAGGCCGACCATGCCGGCCTTTTCAACAGCCCCGGTGAAACCCGCGGCGTGCCCGATCCGAACTTTACCGGATGGGGGCGCAGCCCGACAGACATGGAAACCGGCACCTTCACCTTTGAGACGGTCAAGCCCGGTGCGGTTCCCTTCATCGATGGCAGAATGCAAGCCCCGCACATCACGTTCTGGATCGTGGCGCGTGGGATCAACATTGGCCTGCACACACGGTGCTATTTCGACGATGAAGAAGACGCAAACGCGGTTGATCCGATCCTGACACGGATCGAACAGAAACTGCGGGTGCCAACGTTGATTGCCAAGAAAACGGCAGAAGGCGCGTACCGATTCGACATCGTGTTGCAGGGCGAAAACGAAACCGTTTTTCTGGACATGTAGTTTCGGTTGGCGGGCGGTGTTTCACCCGTCCGCCAATCACGCCAAGAGAAAGATGGTGCCATCATCGCGGCGCCGGACCCGATCGACGGATGTCCCGTCCCAATGAAAGTCGTAATGGCTGGCCTGTTTTGGAGGCGGAGCCAAGACATCTGGCCAGAACACCCCGATACAGGTGCCACCCGGACAGCGCACGCTGGGGTACACGACTCCGTTTGACCCCGTCTTGCGTAATTCCCGGCCCAGCGCCTGCCCAACTGTCCAATCCAATGGGTCGTCAACGCCAGCGACACCGGACACGTCGTGTAGCTTGGCATTCAAATGACCAACCAAACGGCGAAACTGCGAGGTCCATCCGGGTGCCTCATCGGTGCAGCGCATCAGCCGGCCGTGGTGATAGGCAACTTCGCGCAGGGCCACTTCTTCGCTGTCGCCGGCGGAATAGACGCCATAAGTGCCATCGGTGAACCGCCCCGGACGGTCGGCAGAGACATGCACAAACGGAGCCATCAGATAACTGGCCCCCGGTCCACCAACACGGCGGTCCACCGGGACCAGCCCGAGATTGCCAATGCTGTCGATGACACGGGGGTTCGTTTTGGCCTCAGCCGATGCCAAAGCCTCCCAATCCTGCGGTTCGGCCAGATCTTCGAAGAGATCAATGGGCGGATGGATCGACCGAATGATGCGATGAGTCTCGAGCCAGACAAACCGCGCGATAGGCAGGTCCGCGATCACCAACCGCCGCGCTCTGCATCCAGGTACACGCGGATGCGCTGAAGATCAAAGATCGACCCGCCCAACATGATGTCGAGGGCGGATGGCCCACCGAACGCTTCGTTCGGCTTTTTGATCCAGGCATAGCCGCGCTCTGCATCGGTAAAGAGATATCGCAGGCCCTTGTGTATCCCCATGAGGATCGACATTCGGGTTGCCAGATCACGGTTGATCCGACCAATGTCGCCAGCCTTCCACCGGGCCCAAGTCCTGGCCCCCATATCCCCCAAAAGCTCGGTCGCTTGCGGATCCGTCAGATCCCAATGCTCAAAAAGCCGTACCGTCGCCCGCGCCAAAGCACCCGCCTCTTCGGCGGTAATCTCACGCATATCCGGCGCGGCTTGGGTGTTTTGAAGGGTTTGCAACATGACGCATCCTGCCTTTTGGCAAAATATAGGCAATTTTACGCCATTTGTCAAAGCACGGGAAGCCCGCTTTAGGTTGGATCGACCATTCCCGCAGCGATCATGCGCAATGTCGTGAGGCTGGGGATAAAGAAATACTCTCCCCCCCGGGTGGTCACAAATTGCGGGATATCGTTCATCACATAGGGACGCCCGTCGGTTTCTTTGTCGGCCTGGATGATATACTTTTCATTCGGTGCATGTGGACCGATCAATGGGCAAGTATCATTGCCCGCGTTTACATCCATTCCGCAGTTGATCCACTGCTGCAAAACGAACTCGAACTGACGCTTCAGATCCGCACAAGCGGCGATGAAGACGATCCCATGATTGCCGTCCGGATCGGGGTTGTCAGGATCAAATGAGCCATATGGCAACCCGCGCCGCAAAATCCGTCGCCGATTGGTCAAGGCCGAACCATCCCAGTATTTGGGGTTCTTGGACTTCATGCGCGGATCAAGCATGTCCCGCATGTTGCCGCGTCGGATATGAGCGGTCATAGGGCATTTGGCGCCTGTCTGATCATCGCGATAGCGGAAATCGATCAACAGGTTTTTGAACTTTTGCAGCCGATCTTCTTCCTCGGGCGTCCGTTGTCCGGCCTTGGCCATGATCATTGGGATATCGGCCCAGTCTTTTTCAAACTGCAACATGTCCTGATAGGTCGGAACATTCATCAACGGCGCACCATTTGGCCAACGCCCGACCATCTTGGCCCGCAAGGTGATATTGGCCTCATCTTCGGGCACGCCCATGACACGGGCATAAATCTTGGCCTGATCGTCGATATACTTGTGAAAGGTGGGCACATCCTCATACAGCTTGCGATACGCCATGAAGGTGCCGTTATGCATGAACCGCGGCGGCTGCGTTGTGATCGGCAACTCTTGGGACTCGTCCACATGCCCTAACAGGAACTCACCCGTCGCAATCGGCTTCCAGCGTTGATCGGGCATCAGCTTTCCCCGACCCCGCACACGGTTGCGCTCTGCTTGCTTGGCAAATTGCCCTTCAAAAATCGGGTCACCAATCCCGTCGGTGAAACCGAAATGCTCTTTGGGACTGGGGCGCATGGTGCCATCGGGGTTGGGCACCATATTTGCGCTGGCCTCTTGGTATTCGGCGTGTTTCGGCCCGTGACCATCCAACAGCACAACCCGACCCCGCGTGCCCTTGGCTAGATCACGCAGCATGTTGGTGCGCTCTTCCAGCTCAGGCACCGCGCTGCCATCGGGCAGCATCTGGGCGGCCACCGACACCCAGATATGCACGGCTTTGTCCGGTTCGACCAGACTGTGCTGCCAGATCCTGTCCCAATGTGCCGGACCGCTGACCCCTTCGTCGCGCAGAATGCTGGCGCGCTTGCCCATCCCGTCGATGAACTCTCGCGGCATCTGCGCCAAGGTCACCGTGGGGATGTTCAGAGCGTCCAGACCACGCCACGAAAAGCCGATATTCATCGTCACCTTGGGGCGCGACACACCAACTTGGGTGTCATCGTCCGGTCCCCCTTCCCAACGTTCTGCCGTTGTGATCAGCGGTTCCAGCTTGCGAATGAACTCGCGCCCGATCAGACCATCCTTGATATGGAAAAAGAAATACCGCGCATGGGGAAATCCAAACCGCCCATAGGCGCGAACGATGTTGCCCTGAATGTCGTGCAGGTCGAGATGTTTGCTCATGACCCTCTCCAATCCGACCGCAAGACGCCCGCAGGCTGGCTCTCAACTTCCAGATCGCTGGGTTGGTGCTGTTTGAGAAACTCGCCAAACCCGTCATAGAGCGCCTGATCATCATCCCCCAGATGGTCGATGGAAAAGCCCACGAACATTTGCTGGACATAGATCGCCTTCAGCACCGAGGGCAGATCACTGTCCGGCGCTTTGGGAAACGGCGTTGTGCCCCAATGCAGGACAAGCGTGATCGCGACAAGAAGCATCATCACCAGTATGCCACAGATCAACCAGCTGATCGGCGCAATCCAAATCGGCCAGAGCATCAAGCCAATGATCACAAAGACCGACATCGCCCCCAAAAGCGTCCAGCCCCGTTTTCCCGGCGGCTGCATTTCGGTCCAGTAGTCGTTGAACGGCATAGTCGTTTCGATCTGGCAATCGGTCACGTATTTGTAAAACGCATCCTTGCCAGTCACCTTGTCATAGCCCCGGCAATGCTAAAACAGCATGTCCAGTTCCGGCTGCATAAAGTCCCACATGGAATCCGTGTAGGCCCGCAGCGACGATTCTGATCCGTCGCGGGCATCAAAATCTATCACCAGCACCAAAAACGGGTTGCTCAGTTTGTCCACTTTTTGCGGGATCGTCAGTTGCTTGTTGGTGATCAGGTCAAGGATCGCGTTCGACGGCCGTCGCCCGTTATAGCGCGGCCCGTCGATGATGAAAAAATGCGCAAAATGTGTGCCTGCGATCCGTGCAAACGGGCTATTGAAAGTGCTGCGTTCGCTCGGCGGGTCCTGCCGCGCGGTTGGCATCATCGCCAATTTAGTGCGCAAAGCCTGCAAATGAGACCGCCGGGCTTGGCCGTTTTCGACAAAACCCTGCGTTCGCACAGGCATCAACATGGTCAAAAAATAATGTCCGGCGTCATAATTCGCCATTGCTCCCCTCCTCCGGGGTCTTAATCAATATCCTGTCGGCGCTGAGCCTACCTCTGCTTCGGGACTGCCAAATTCATCAACTTCTTCTTCTCGCCACGTGCGACTGACGATGCCGACGTGGTTCCTGTGCGCAAATTCGGTTGGAATACTCGCCACTGGCGCGGCCCCCATAGAGCCAAGGTTATTCTGAACGTCGCAGAATTTGGCGTTATACGCCTTCGCAAATTCCTCTGGTGTGGCTGTTGCGTGAATGCCTTCCAGTTCTTTCACCGCCCGCCAGACGCGCAAACACGCCTTGATGTCTCGCTGAGACGCGCCGGGCGTTGCGTTATAGTAATAGTTTGTATCGATCTGATTGTGGTGAATGTATCTTTTGAAGCGCTCAATCGGGATTGAATTGGGGTACTGGTAATCCTTGTACCAGGCCAAATCGAGCATGTACGGGATCCCGTCGGAAAACGAGTCGATATACTGATCCCATGTCCCGTTAAAGTTGCTGCAGAAGATCGTGTAATTGTAATATAGATCCCATTGTCGCCCTTGCCCCAGGTTTGGCCAATCCTTGCGACGGATCATAACCCAGCGGGCAAAATGGATAATGGACAAACCGCGCAGCCCAGCCAACAGAACTGGGAAGGCCCGGACCACTATGAAAATTAACGACTTTAACCAATAGTGTCGTCGCGCCATAGGCGTGACAACATTTAATGCATACGACTTGCCGGCGACATTCGACATCAGGCCCGCCTTTCTGCCTTGCGCGGGCAAGAGAATCTCACCCAACGTCAGGTTCCATAATGGTTAAGGATCAATTCCCTTACGTCAATCCCGCGTCTTCAACGAGGGGTTGCTGCGGCCGATTGACTTGACCCCACGACAAGTTCGTTGCTTTTCCAAAGCACCCCGCGTACCGTTTCTAGAATTTGAGAAAGTACTCTTGGCGGCTTGGGACCACGCCAAATTGTAATGAAGATCCCGCTCTGACCTGGTCAGGGCCCCAAACCGCAACCCGACGCGACCATTCTGTGGGGTGTCGCAACGGAAGACGGTCATGAGGAATGCGACATGTTGAAATGGATATTCACTGCGATTGTCACCGTGATTGTCGGTGGCTTTATCTTACTTGGCGTCTGGATGCTTTCGGACAGAACGGCGCGCAATTGCATCACGATGGCAGAGCGTGGCATCCCCGGACTGGCGGATGAACAGCAGGATCGCTTCCTTGGTAAGGTGCGCCTGGACACTGGCGAATGCCGTGGCGGCAAATACATGGCCGCGTTCCGTGACACACCTTGGGTTGACTGGACCAACTACTGGGGCACCGGCGACGACGCATCGAAATCCGGGAATTATCGGCCTCTGACCGTTATCGGCAAACATCTGGAACGCAACGGGCGCGGCGTCGATGGCGCGTTGTTGGATCTGGAACGCCAGCGCGTGGAGCTGATCAAGTTCAACCTGTTCGACAACTACACCTTTCAGCAATACCAACAAGGTCGCGACGGGCGTGATGGCCGTATTCTGACCCATTGGCCGGAAATGCGCCTTCAACCGCACCACCCGGAATTCGCCGCTGTTGGCGGGGACGCGGACCAACAGGTCTGTCAGGGCGCGTTGATCCGCCACCGCACCGTCACTGGTATTTGCAATGACATGGTAAACCCCGCGATGGGGTCGACCGGAATGGTCTTTGCGCGCAACGCCAGCTTTGACCAAACCTTTCCGCGTCTCGAAAAGAATGAACTGGCCGCCAACCGTCACGGCGGTCGGATCAATATGGAAACGCCCGATCCCCAGGTCATCAGCCGCAAGCTGCTGGCCCGCGAACAAAGCGATCCCGAAGCCTGTGCAGAAGGCAAAGGCACCAGCTGTGACTACAAGAAGGCACCGTTCTTCAACGTGCTTGCGGCCTATTGGATTCAGTTCATGACCCATGACTGGTTCAGCCATCTGAACGAAGGCTATAACAGCGCCCGCCCGATCGAAATGGGCTGTGCCCAGCACCGCGTGGACAACCAAGTGGTACCGCTGGGCGCGGAAGACGCCACCGCTTTGGGCTGTCTGCCGGGGATGAAGGAATATGGCTCGCTCTATGCCGAGACGTCTGATCCCGGCACCTTTGAAGCAAACGGCAAAACCTATCTTGACCGCGCCTACAAGACCACGCGCAACACCGTCACCGCGTGGTGGGATGCCAGCCAGATCTATGGCTACAGCGACGTTTCGCGCGAACGCATGAAGCGGGACCCGAACGATGCTGCCAAGCTGTTGCTGAGCGCTATTCCAGAGCGTGAAGCCCAAGGCGACCGCGCCGGATACCTGCCGATCTTCAAATCCTGCGATGCCGGGGACACCGATTGCCACGCCGACCCCATCCATCCCAAATGGGCGGGACAAGAGGCTGTGGCCTTCCCCGAAAACTGGTCCATCGGGATGAGCTTTTACCACAACCTCTTTACGCGTGAGCATAACGCCTTTGTCGACGCATTCCGCGCACAGACGGTGAAAACCCCACATGCGGACAGCGGTTTGCGCGACCCGCTGAATGCAAACGCGGCAATATCGTTCAGCCAGGTGACCGACGAAGAGTTGTTCGAAGTCGCCCGCTTGGTGGTCGCGGCGATGATCGCCAAGATCCATACCATCGAATGGACCACCCAGCTTTTGTACAACGAACCCTTGCGCACCGCGATGTATTCCAACTGGCAGGGGCTTTTGTACGGTCATTCAGACCTCAAGCGCATAGTCGAAGGCGTGATTGAGGAATTGCACGAATCCGAAGACCCGATGGACGCCAACCTGATCTATTCGGTTCTGGCCTCCGGGACTGGGATTGTCGGCTCGGGCACCGTCGGGGTCGAAGGCAGCATGCCGGACGTTAAATATTCCAACGGCGGAGTGAACCATTTCGGCTCTCCGTTCAATTTCCCAGAGGAATTCATCAGCGTCTATCGCCCGCATCCGCTGTTGCCGGATCTCATTGAAATGCGCGACTTCCGCTATCCGAACGAGATCCAGGGTACCCTGCCCATCGTCGACACCTTCCGTCACAAGGCAACGCCGGTGATGCACCAGCACGGGCTGGAAAACTTTGCGCTCAGCATGGGGCGGCAACGCCTTGGGGCGCTGGCATTGCAGAACCAGCCGCAGTTCCTTCAAAACCTGGAAATGATTGCGCGCCCGGATGGCCCGACCAAAGAGATTGACGTCATCGCGCTCGACATCATCCGGGACCGGGAACGGGGCATTCCGCGCTTTAACGAGTTCCGCCGCCAGATCGGATTGAAACAGCTCACCAGCTTTGATGATTTCATCGGTCAGCACCTCATAAAGCTGGAACCCGACGACAAGTTGACGGACGCTCAGGCCGCTGAGCTGGCCGATCAGCGCAAGCTTGCAGGGCTTTTGCGCGAGGTTTACGGCACCCATGTGTGCGACAGCAGCAAGATCATCTCCAACAGTCAGTCCCTGCCCCGCACCGAAGCCAGCCGTGCGCGGCCGCTTGGGACCGGAGAGGTTATGCCAAACGACTGTCTGGGCTTTCCCAACGGGACCGAGGTCGACAATGTCGAAGACCTCGACACGATCGTCGGTTATCTGGCCGAAACAACGCGCCCGCATGGCTTTGCAATCTCGGAAACGCAGTTCCAGATCTTTATCATCAACGCGTCCCGTCGCCTGTTCAGCGATCGGTTCTTCACCTCCAGCTTCCGCCCGGAATATTACACCGATTTCGGCATCAACTGGGTGATGAACAGCGGCCCGGACAAGCAGATGGAAAAGGGCGAGGTGAACGGCCACGTGCAACAGGTCATGCCGTTGAAACGGGTGCTGATGCGCAACCTGCCCGCGCTGGAACACCAGCTGGACCCGGTGATCAACGCCTTTGATCCCTGGGCGCGTGACCGTGGCGATTATTATTCTCTGGCGTGGGAACCAATCCCGGCGACCAAGGATGACCCGGCCTTTGCAGATCAATAACGGCCAACGCGCCCAGCCATAGTAAGATCCCGAATGGAAGCCAAAATCCCGTTCAGCTGGAAGGTCCGCAAGGCCGTCTGGAACTCTATCTCACTGCTGGTTTTCCGGTTTAAAAAGGCCAAGAAAATCCCTTTGCCGCCGGATGATCCAAAACCGTTAAAGGCCGTGCCGCTCAGCCAACGCATTCCCGGCATATCCATCGACAACATCCTGATGGCCGACCGTATCCCGCCCGGAGAAACATCCAAGCTGATGTTCTTCATGTTCCGGTTTCGCCTGTGGCTTTACAAGGTGTTCCCACCTGTTCAACCGGGCCTGCCACAGATTGACGCCAATATGGATCGCGCGATGATCGACGGGGTCACCCCGGCGTATCGTAAATTGTACCCTACCCCGTTGCGGCCTGCCGCCTATCGTCAAAAAGGCCTCCCGGATCTGGGGGATCTGGCCGTCACCAGCCCGTATGGCTGTCTGATCGCGGCAGACCCGGATGGTGGGTATTCTTGGGATTTTCGGGATCTCGACGACCACGAGATTTACAATTGGCTGGAACCCATTGGGTGCCGGGTGATGTTTGAACATGACACCCATGCGCGCAAGTTCCGCGCGGCCAAGATTGAAAGCCATCTGGGCACCTCGACCCCCGGGGACGACGATTGGGACCATGCGGTCAAGATCGCGCTTTGCGCGGCTTCGACCAAGATATCGCTGGTTCAGCATTTCAACTGGGTTCATCTGGCCTGTGGCGGGCCCTTGTCCATTGCCACGCGCAACACCTTGCCCAAAAGCCACGCAATGTGCCGGCTGATCTGGCCCCATATGTTTGGCACGCAAAACAGCAACTATCTTGTCACCATGGGCCAAATGCTGCGCAACGGTGATTTTGAAACCACCTTCTCGTTCACCCACAAAGGCATGTGTGACCTCTTTTCCAAAACTTTTGACGCCTACAGCGCCACCCTTACGGTTCCGGCGCTGGATTGGAAAACGCGCGGCTTGCCAACAGAAGACTTGGATCGTCCATCGCAAGATAATCTCGAAGAACTGTATGACGTGATGCAGGATCACGCGAACCGCTACATCTGCAGCTACTATGACAGCGATGAGGCCCTGCAAAACGACAAGGTGGTGACGGATTGGCTCGCCGCACTGGAAGAGCGTATCCCAAACGGGGTTCAGTCGGTTTTGGAAGGTGAAACCACCCGCAAGAGCGTTGCGCGCCTGGTGGCCGGTTTCATTTACATGGCCTCTGTCCAGCACGAAATTCTGGGCACCATGATGTGGAATTACCAATTGTGGGTCGATAAGAACCCCGTACGTCTGCACAGGGACGGCACCCGCATCCCGCTGGATATCTTTCAGCGTTTGGTCAACGCCAATTTCAACCTCAATGTCGACAGGGCCAAGCTGATGCAGGATTTTTCCTACATGGCCATCGACGAACGGGGCGAAGCGGCATTTCAGACGTTTGAAAAAGACCTACAGGCCCTTCAATCAGCTTACGAAGCGTTGCCGTCCGCGCCGTGGCGGGTCATGCCTGCGATGCTAGAGGCCAATATCAACGCGTAGCCCATCAAGCCGCGGAGATTTCGGCCTCGATCTTGTCCTGAATAAAGGTCCAGTCGACCTGGCTTGCTGCCGTTCGGGCCGCTTCGAGCGCCGTTTGCGAGGCGGCGGTCTTGCGGCTGGCTTTCAGCACCATGCCCTTGTCCAAATAGGCCTGCGCCACCAGCCCTTACATGCCGACTTCTTCGCCCATCTTGATGGCCTCATCAAAATGCCCAATGGCCTTTGATTTTGCGAAAGGAACGGACTTTAGGATGAATGTCAGATTGCGGCGCAACACGTCGAAACTTGGCTTTTCGTCACCCATCGCGATCTGCTGGTAAATCTCTCCCAAGATAAGGTGCCCCATCGCGGCAGCATGCGGATTGCCTGCCGCAACCGCATCCTTGATCGCGCGTTCAATCCAGCGCACGCCGTCTGACAACTCTCCGACCGTGGCCATGGCAAGACCAATCGGTGCGTCCACGATATTGAGCAGCCCCAGGAAATCCCGTTCCTTGATCTGGCGGTGTACATCCTTCAACAAATCCAGACCGGTATCGCCTTGACCCGACAACGCCATGCACAGCCCTTTGATCCCCTTGCAGATCAGCTGATCGACGATCCCGCCGGACATCTGGACACCCATTTCCGCGTATTCGATGGCCTTTTCATAGTCTTCTGAAAAAGACGCATTATAGGCCACCGTGATGCACCCGAACCCTACAGCGCCGCCATAGTTGCGGGCCCGGCCCAGATCGATCATGTCGAACCCCAACCGCAAGGCTTCGTCGTAATCCCCGCGGATTGACCGGCTCCAATTGTAAAAGAAGCTGGCATAGGTCTGAAAATACGGCATTTCTTCACCGTCCAGCACCTCCTGCATCCGGGTGTGTTCGATCACAACCTGCGCGTTCGAACCCGGCGCGGGCCGACTGCAATGCAGGGTCATCAGGCCAATACTGACATGCGCAAAAGCTTCTTTGTTTCCGGTGGCTTCCGCGACTTCCTTTGCCTGGTTCAAAAACGCCTCAGCCTCGTCAAACCGTAGCATCTGGGAATAGGCCACGCCAAGGAAGGCAAGAATGCGGGCATAGTGCCCGTTGTTTTTCATGCCCTGGATCAGGTCCTGGCGTGCCTCGAAAAACTTCACCGTATCGCCAAAGGTCGCGCGCCATTGCTGCACCTCCAGCCAGTTTTCCAAGAGCTGCGCCAGATACTCTTCATCCACGTCGATCTTATGCGTTTCGATCAGTTCGAACGCACGCGCAAAGCTTTCGTCCGCCACAACCAGCGAAAAGAGGTTCAGGTTCTTTCGACCCGCCAATACCTTGTAATGCATGTTTTTTTTCATGCATGTCGGTCTGTTCAAAATGATAGGCGAGCGTGTGGGCATGCTCGTCCGTTTGGCTGCCATAACGCTCTTCGAGAACCGTGCTGATGCGGGTGTGCAACGTCTTGCGATGCGACGCCATCAAGGTGTTTTCAATCGCGTCCTGCACCAACGCATGCTTAAATATATAATCTGCATCCTTATCGACGATCCGGATCACCAATTCCAACTGCTCTGCGACGTCCAATAGCTTACGAACCGGTTCGTCAGTTTCGATGACCGTTTGCACCAAAGAGCTGTCGAACTTGCGCCCAATCGCAGCCGCAGCCTGCAGCGCACGCCGCGTTGTCGGGTCCAGCCGGTCGAACCGATCCATGACAAGGTTTTGCAAATTCGCTGGCAGGACGAGATCCGCGCCTGGCTGCGTATCCCTTTTCTGCTGGAAAAACTTTGCAATTTCTTCGGCAAAAAGCGGATTGCCTTCCGCCTTTTCCACGGCCAGCCGCAACAATTCCCCCGCGACATCGTCCGTTCCCAGCCTTTCAGCCAACACGCTGACCGTGCCGTTGTCGCTCAGCGGTTCCAGCGGGATCGTGGTCACGCGGGATGTGCCATCGGACCACGGCGCTTTGTAATAGGGTCGAAACGCGTTAACCAGCAGCAATGGCAGATCGGCAAAGCTTGCGGCGATACGCTGCAACAACTGCTCGCTGCCGGAGTCGATCCAGTGCAAATCCTCGATAAACAGCAGAACCGGACTGCGTTGGCACCTGTACCGCAACAGGTCCATCAATAGGTCCCGCATCCGCATCCCGATCAAATCGGGGCTCAGACCTGCAGTGACACTGCTGCGATCCTCGTGGCCCAGCAGGGTCATCAGATACGGTAGCGTTTTTTCGACCTCAAACCCGATATGCTTCATGCCATAAGCGAGCTTTCGTTCCGTTAGTCCGACATCATCTTCCGCATCAATTTCGAACGCGCTGCGCACCAATTCGACAAAGGGCAAAAACGGGGACGACACGCCATCCGCTCGGCAATCGCCTTGCAGAATTTGGACATCGCGCGACCTAACGGTTTGCTGAAACTCATGCATCAGGCGCGACTTGCCGATCCCGGCTTCGCCAATGACATCAACGATTTCCATCCGACCATTGATCGCGCGATCAAGGCATTCGGACAGTTTCACGAGCTCTTTTTCCCGTTCGACCAGTGGCGTCAGCCCCTGATATCGGGCCGCATCAAACCGACTGACGCCCGGTTTGATCCCGGTCAGCTTGAAAATGTGTTGAAGCTCGGATTTGCCTTTGATCTCACGCTCGCCCATGTCCGAGACTTCGATCTGGCCTTCGACTTGGGAAAACAGTGCCTGGCTAATGAAGATATCACCGGGCGTGGCCTCTGACTCCAAACGTGACGCCAGATTGACCGTGTCGCCAATGGCGGTAAAGCGCATCCGCTTGTCTTCGCCAATTTCGCCAACAACCAACAGGCCAGAATGGATCCCAACACGAACTTTTGGCTGAACCCCAAAGTCCCGGATCAGTTGGTCTTCCATACCTTGGATCGTGTCTTGCAACCGAAGCGCTGCGCGACAGGCCCGGACCGGAGCGTCCTCGAGCGCCAACGGCGCCCCGAAAAGCGCCATGATCCCGTCACCGCGAAACTCTTGGACCGTACCTTGCTGGTCATGCACCGCTTCCATCATCTTGTCAGACAAAGTTTGGACCAGCTGGAAGGACGCTTCTTCGCCCAACTGTTCTGCTATTGGCGTGAACCCAACAACATCCGCAAACAGAACGGTCACTTGCCGTCTTTGGCTGTCAAGCTCGCCTGTCTTTTGCATTTTTAGGCTCCAATGGTGGGCGAGATCCCCGTCTGCGCCCCAAGCGATTTCAATATATTAACACAAGTAAATGCAAATAATGTAAGTCTATACTACTCCGTTTCATCGGGTCGACCCTTCAATTGCTCTGTTTTGTGTCAGTCGTTTTGCCGCAGAGGACGGATGGTAATCCACTTTTTGCAATTGAATTTGACCCGGCACCAAATTCCCCCTAACTAAGCGGAAATCTGTTGGGGTGCCCGTGATCGGGCTGAGATGCGCAAGCGAACCCATCGAACCTGAACCGGTTAGGACCGGCGGAGGGAACAGAGCCTGGGCAAAACCCGCAAAGCCACTGTTTTTCGACGCCGCCAAACCACAAAACGCGGAGTTGGTCATGGTGGCAACAGCCCTTACCATTGCAGGATCGGACAGTGGCGGCGGCGCTGGTATTCAGGCCGACCTCAAAAGCTTTTCCGCCATGGGCGTTTTTGGGTGCAGCGTTGTCACCGCCATCACGGCCCAGAATACGGTGGATGTCACAGCCGTGCACCCCGTGCCCGATGAGGTTATCGCGGCACAAATCGATGCGGTGCTCAGCGATATACGCGTCGACGCCATCAAGATCGGCATGTTGGGCAGTCCCAGCCTGATCCGCACCGTGGCCGAAGCGCTGCAGGGGTTTGACGGGCCAATCGTGCTGGACCCGGTGATGATTGCCAAATCCGGCGTGCGCCTTTTGCCAGATGACGCCACCGCGTCCTTAATCGAAACCTTGGTGCCACGCGCCGATGTGTTGACCCCGAACCTGCCCGAAGCGGCACAATTGCTGTCAGACGGCGAAGCCGCCACTGACGAGGCGATGCAAGACCAAGGCGCGCGTCTGCGCGATCTTGGCGCCCGCGCCGTTCTTGTCAAAGGCGGGCATGGGTCGGACGCGATATGTACCGACTGGCTGATCGCGGGGGGTGCGCCGGTTGCGTTGCGCGCCGCGCGCGTCGACACAAGGAACACACACGGGACCGGCTGTTCCTATTCCTCTGCCATCGCCGCGGGGCTGGCCAAAGGACAGTCTTTACGGGACGCGGTGGGCGATGCCCATACATGGCTGCATCAGGCAATTGCCAAGGCCGATGACCTGAACATCGGGCATGGGCACGGGCCGGTGCATCATTTTCACCGGATGTGGTCATGATCGACGCGGTCACCATACGCGGGGCCGGTGTGGCCGGGCTGTGCGTGGCCACGGAACTCGCCGCACGGGGCGTCGCCGTGTCTATCAGCGACCTCTCGGGCCCGCCCGGCCAGCACGCTTGTTCCTGGTGGGCGGGCGGCATGCTCGCGCCCTATTGCGAGGCGGAAATGGCCGAAGAACCGGTGGTTCGGTTGGGCCAAGAGGCTGCGGATTGGTGGGAACGCCAAGGCGTAGAGGTCACGCGCAAAGGTTCTTTGGTCGTGACATTGCAACGGGACCGTCAGGAAATCGACCGGTTCGCGCGCCGAACAGATCATCACCGTTTGCTTGGTCAGGATGAGATTGCCGGGTTGGAACCTGATCTGGCCGAAACCTATGATCGGGCGCTTTATTTCAGAAGCGAGGCCCATCTGTCGCCCCGCGATGCATTGGCCACTCTGCACGACAAGTTCGCAGGGCAATATATTGAAAAAGAAGAGCCTTCCTCAAAGAGCGTAACTGTCATTTGCACCGGCTTGGAGGATCAGGCCAACCTGACCGACCTGCGCGGGGTCAAGGGCGAAATGCTGGTCTTGCGCTGCCCAGATGTCCAGATTGCACGGCCTGTCCGACTGCTGCACCCGCGCTTTCCGCTCTATATCGTGCCGCGCGGGGACGATGTCTACATGATCGGCGCGACCCAGATTGAAAGCCAAGATCGCAGCCGCGCGACCGCGCGATCGGTCATGGAATTGCTCAGCGCGGCTTATGCGCTGCACCCCGCATTTGGCGAGGCGGAAATCCTTGAAATCGGCGTGGATGCCCGCCCGGCCTTTCCCGACAATCTGCCCCGCATCCGCCGTCGCGGGCGGCAGATCCATGTCAACGGCTTGTTCCGCCATGGGTTTCTGCTTGCCCCGGCGATGGCGCGCATGGTGGCGGATTATCTGCTCGACGTTACAAAACCAGAGGTGATGGATGAAGATCACGGTGAATGGTGACCCAAAGGACGTGACGGCGTCGACCCTTGCAGAGGCGTTGGACGAGCTGGGGTTTGGCACGGCCCGCGTGGCGACGGCCCTGAACGAAGACTTTGTGCCCGCCAGCTTGCGCGGGACGACACAACTGGCCGACGGCGACCGGTTGGAAATCGTCGCCCCACGGCAAGGAGGCTGACCGATGCCCACGTTTTACGGAACTGAAGTCACCTCTCGCCTCATGCTGGGCACCGCGCAGTACCCGTCCCCGGCCATTCTGGCAGAGGCGTTCCGCCGGTCGGGCGCGGGCATCGCCACTGTGTCGGTTCGGCGCGAGGCCGGATCAGACAAAGCGGGGCAAGCGTTCTGGGACCTGATCAGCGGGGTGGATGTGCGCGTCTTGCCCAACACCGCAGGCTGCCATTCCGTGCGCGAGGCGGTCACAACCGCGCATATGGCGCGCGAGCTTTTTGACACGCCTTGGATTAAGCTTGAGGTGATCGGCAATACCGACACGCTGCAACCTGATCCTTTTGGACTGGTGGAAGCGGCGCGCATCCTGACCGAAGACGGGTTTCAGGTTTTTCCCTATTGTACCGAGGATTTGGTGCTGTGTGAAAAGCTGCGCTCAGTCGGGTGCGAGGTCTTGATGCCATGGGGCGCCCCAATCGGGACCGGTCTGGGCCTCAACAACCTTTACGGTTTGCGGACCTTGCGGGCGCATATCCCGGACGTGCCCTTGGTGGTGGACGCAGGGCTTGGCCTGCCCAGCCAAGCCGCCCATGCAATGGAGCTGGGCTATGACGCGGTTCTGTTGAACACCGCCGTTGCCAAGGCGGGCGATCCCGCCGCGATGGCCGAAGGGTTCGCGCGCGCCGTGGAAGCGGGCGCGCTGGGACATGCGGCGGACCCGATGAACCCGCGCGACATGGCCGCGCCATCGACTCCGGTTTTCGGAAAGGCGCTGTTATGACCCTGCCCCGGTTTTACCCGATCTTCGACGATGTCGCTTGGCTGGAACGCGCACTGCCGCTGGGCGTGAAGCTGGTGCAGCTTCGGATCAAGGATGTGGCCGAAGACGCATTGCGCGATCAGATCAGCCGCGCGCGCGATCTGTGCGCCGCACATAGCGCCATGCTTGTGGTGAACGACTATTGGCAAGTGGCCATCGATCTGGGCTGTGACTGGGTGCATTTGGGACAAGAAGACCTCGATACCGCCGATATCGCGGCCATTCGGCGGGCGGGGATCAAACTGGGCTTGTCCACCCATGATCACGCAGAACTGGACCGCGCCATGGCGCTGACACCGGATTATGTCGCCTTGGGGCCGATCTATCCCACCATCCTGAAGAAGATGAAATGGCACCAGCAAGGCCTTGAAAAACTGACGGAATGGCGCGGGCTGATCAGCGACACACCTTTGGTCGCCATTGGCGGAATGTCGGTTGAACGGGCACCGGGCGCCTTTGAGGCGGGTGCGGATATCGTGTCTGCCGTCACCGATATTACGCTGAATGCGGACCCAGAGGCACGTCTGCGCGCGTGGTTGGAGGTTGCGGGATGAGCCGCTACGCCCGCCAGATCGCTGTGCCCGGTTTTGGGGCGCAGGCGCAAGCAAAGCTGGATGCGGCGCATGTGCTGGTGGTCGGCGCGGGCGGGCTGGCCGCCCCGGTGTTGCAATACCTTGCCGGGGCCGGTGTCGGGCATCTGCGGATTGTGGATGGCGACCGCGTGGATCAAACAAACCTGCACCGGCAGACCCTGTTCCGGGAAAGCGATATCGGCACGTCAAAGGCGCGGGCCGCTGCCGCCACCCTGCGCGATTTGAACAGCGCCATCGCAATAGAGCCGGTGGACACGCATCTGGACCCGGCCAATGCCCCGGATTTGCTCGATGGCATCGATCTTGTACTGGACTGCGCCGACAGTTTCGCGGCCAGTTACATCTTGTCCGACGCCTGCGCCGGGAACACCCCGTTGATCAGCGCATCGGTGCTGGGCACTTCGGGCTATGTCGGCGGGTTCTGCGGCAGCGCCCCGTCGCTGCGCGCCATTTTCCCGGACCTGCCCAATCAATTGGGCAGCTGTGCCGAGGATGGCGTTGTGGGACCTGTGGTCGGGGTCATTGGCGGTCTGCAGGCCCAGATGGCCATTGATGTGCTGATCGGCACCGATCCATCGCCGCTGGGCCAATTGGTGACCTTTGATGCCTCCGGCTATCGCTTTGGGGGCTTCCGTTTTGACACCGCCCCGGAAACACCCGGGCCGGGCTTCATCGCAAGCTACGACATTCAACCGGACGATTGGCTGGTCGACCTGCGCGCCGTCGATGAACCGGGACCAGGCCTGCCCGGCGCCGCCCGTCACACCGTTTTGGAATTCGGACCCAACGGTCCACGCCCCAAAGAAACCCAACGTGCCGTTCTGGCCTGTCGTTCCGGCCTGCGCGCCTGGCAGGCCGCGGATCGCCTGCGCGATCACTGGACCGGCCCTATTGCCCTACTCGCCCTTGGCGACACAACAGAGGACTGAACATGAAACACTTTGCCTTTGCCGCGGCCCTGCTGACCGCAACCCCGGCGTTTGCACAAGACAAGATGACCCTGCTGCTGGATTGGTTCGTCAATCCCGACCACGGCCCGATCATTCTGGCCGAAGAGCTGGGATATTTCGCCGATCAAGGTCTTGAGGTCGAGGTGATTGCGCCCGCCGACCCGTCCGACCCGCCAAAACTGGTCGCTGCAGGCCAGGCCGAACTGGCCGTGTCCTATCAACCGCAACTGCACCTGCAAGTGGCCGAAGGTCTGCCACTGACACGGGTGGGAACGCTGGTCGCCACACCGCTTAACTGCCTCTTGGTGCTGAAAGACGGCAAGGTGCAAGAGATCGCGGATCTCAAAGGCGGCAAGGTCGGCTTTTCCGTTGCGGGCGTGGAAGAAGCGTTGCTGATCGCGGTTCTCGAAAAGCACGGCCTGACGCTCGATGATATCGAACTGGTCAACGTGAACTGGTCGCTGTCGCCGTCGCTGATGTCCGGTCAGGTGGATGCCGTGATCGGGGCATTCCGGAACTTTGAGCTCAACCAGATGGAAATCGAAGGCGTTGAAGGGCGCTGTTTCTACATCGAGGAAGAAGGCGTGCCGACCTATGACGAGCTGATCTATGTCGCCAACAAGACCGAGATGGACGCCGACATGATCCGCCGTTTCCTGCGCGCGACAGAGCTGGCGACACAGTACATCGTCAATCACCCGGTCGAAAGCTGGGAAATCTTCAAAGCCACCTCAACAGAGCTAGACGATGAGCTGAACGCCAAGGCGTGGGTCGATACCCTGCCCCGTTTTGCCCTGCGCCCCGAGGCGTTGGACGAAGGCCGCTACACCCGGTTCGAAGCGTTTCTAGAGGCGTCCGGCCTTGTCGAAGGGCTCCGCCCGGTGTCGGAACTGGCGATCGATCTGGGGGCGGAATGAGCTACGGCGCGGTTTTCGCTCAATGGCGTGAAAGCGCGGGCACGGATTGGCCCGCCTATACGGATCACGCCTTTGTGCGGGGTTTGGGGGACGGAACGCTGCCGCGCGCGGCGTTCCTGAACTATCTGGTACAAGACTACGTGTTCCTGATCCATTTTTCCCGCGCTTGGGCCTTGGCGGTGACCAAGGCCGATACGGTTGCCGAAATGCGCCTGGCGGCCGCAACGGTCAACGGGTTGATCAATGACGAAATTGACCTGCATGTACGCATCTGTGCCGCCGAAGGGATCAGCGAAGACGCCCTGTTCGCGGCTGAAGAAAAGCCCGCCAACATCGCCTATACCCGCTACGTGCTGGATGCCGGCCATTCGGGTGACATGCTGGACCTCTTGGCGGCCCTTGCGCCCTGCGTCATGGGGTATGGAGAGATTGGCACGCAATTGGCGGAAACCGCCAGCAGCGAAACCTATGCCGAGTGGATCAAGACTTATGCCGGACCGGAATATCAACAGGTCTGCAAGGACGTGGGCCAGTTGATCGATACGGTCGCCGCGCGGCGTCTGGACCCTGACCCGTCCACTAGCCCGCGATGGGCGGCCCTGTGTGACCGGTTTGGTACCGCGACACGGTTAGAAGTGGCGTTTTGGGACATGGGGCTGAACGTATGAGCGTGCCGGGCCTGTCCTTGGTTGGCATGGCCCATGCGGCAGAGCGGGCGCTGTTCGGCCCGCTCTCTCTGACGGTCCCGGCAGGGGAGTGGACCTGTCTGCTCGGACCATCGGGTGTCGGGAAATCGACGATATTGCGGGTCTTTGCCGGGTTGGAGACCGGCGTATCCTTTCACGGATCGGTTGAGGCGACGGATGGCAAACCGCTGACCGACCGGATTGCCCTGATGGCACAAAGCGACACGTTGATGCCGTGGCTTTCCGTGCTCGACAACGTTGCCATTGGCGCGCGGTTGCGCGGCGAACGGGCAGATGTCGCCCGCGCTAAGGCGATGCTGGACCGTGTCGGCCTGACCGATCACATCGCCAAGAAGCCCGGAAAACTGAGCGGCGGTCAGCGTCAGCGCGTGGCACTTGCCCGCACGTTGATGGAGGATCGCCCGGTTGTCCTGTTGGACGAACCCTTTTCCGCCTTTGATGCCCGCACGCGCAGCCAGATGCAGGATCTGGCCTGCGAATTGCTGACCGGGCGCACCGTCCTTTTGGTCACCCATGATCCATCCGAAGCAGTGCGTGTGGGCCAATCCATTCAAATCCTGACCGAAACCGGCTTGGAGGCCATCAAACCGCCTGCCAGTGCAACGCCCCGCGACGTTGAAGACCCCGAAACCCTGCAACAGGCGGCGCATCTGCTGGCGCGCTTACGCCAACCGTTGGAGGTCGGCTGATGCGACAGGTTGGCGTGGTTCTGGGGTCGCTCTGCCTTGGCCTTGCGCTGTGGCAGCTGGTGGTCACGACAACCGGCGTGCCCCGGTTTATCCTGCCCGGTCCGATGCTGGTTGCCGAAACCATCTGGACCTCGCGCGCGCTGATTGCGGAACATGCGGTGATCACCTTTGCCGAGGTCCTGATCGGTCTCTTGCTGGGCGGCATTCTTGGGGCCGCTTCGGCCATTTCGCTGGCCGCCTCTCCCTCTGCCCGGGCGATGATCCAGCCAATCCTTGTCTTTACCCAAGCTGTTCCGGTCTTTGCCCTTGCCCCGCTGCTGACGCTTTGGCTGGGCTATGGGCTTTGGTCCAAGGTCGCAATGGCGCTCTTGATCATCTACTTCCCGGTGACCTCGGCCTTTCTTGATGCGTTGACCCGGACCCCTGCGGCTTATCTCGACATGGCCAAGGTGATGGGCGCAAACGCCCCCCGCACGCTTTGGCATATCCGCATTCCAGCCGCCCTGCCCGGTCTGGCCAGCGGCCTGCGGCTGGCCGCTGTATACGCCCCGATCGGGGCCATCATTGGCGAATGGGTCGGTGCATCAAAGGGATTGGGATACCTGATGCTGCTGGCCAATGGCCGGGCCAAAACCGACCTGATGTTTGCGGCCCTCATCGTGCTGGCGTTTTTCACGATCCTGCTGCACAAAGCCGTTGATCACATGGCCAAGCGATTGCTCGACAATCGCAGCGTTGGCGCCGATTGACCGATGCCTCCCCTAGTCTTTAAGTGCGCTTGAATACACGGATTTCAAATGGCATTTCAAGGTCCACCAAAATCGGTGCCGACCCGGTCATCCCCAGTCCCGTACAAAACTCCTCGTAAAGCGCGTGGTCGCGGTAGAAAGGTTCAAACACCAGATTTGCCATCATCCAAAGCGGAAGCGGTCCCTTGGTTTGGCGCACCGGCACGCGTTCGCAAATGATAATTCGTCCGTCTGGTTTAAGACAGTTTGCAGCAGACTCCAAAAACCGTTGCACATCCGGTTCAAGCCAATCATGCAGAACAGATTTGAACAACACGGCATCGACCGGACCGGGCCATGCTGTTTCTCTGGCGTCTCCGGGAACAAAAGCCAACCGAGACCGTGTGGGGGTCGATTGCAAACGCTCTTCCCCCAAGGCGCAAACGGCTGGCAGATCAAGAACGGCCGCCGTGAGGCCGGTGTGTTTTTCGACCAAGGCTTGTGACAAAACCCCGGTATTGCCGCCGATTTCCAGTAGGCGCTGGCAACCGGACAAATCGATGTGGGGCAAGAGCCACGGCGTTTCGCTTTCGGACAAAGCCGTCACGTATTCCACCCAAGGCCGTGTCGCCGCCAAAGACTGTGGCCGTACATCCAAGGCCAAGTCATATCGAAAGAAAGCAAAGGTCTCGGACCGATCCTGAAAACGCTCCAGATCAAAGAACAAAGCGTTCAGATCTCCGGAGACATCAGAAATTGCCTTGTCCAGAAAACCAACCTTTGCCTCAAGGATCGGGCGACGCGCCGTCAGAACCTCGCAAAATTCCGGTGTTAAAGCGATGTCTTTTGCGTCCGAAACGATACCCGAACGCGTGAGCAGATCGCATAGAGCTGCGAGCCTTTTCGGCGCGCAGCCGGTTTCCCGCGCCAAGCAAGATAACGAACTCGGACCTGCCACGAGGTGATCAATCACCCCAAGTGCCAGCGCCTCCTTCAGCGCTTTGAAACCTACGAGGTTCTCCAAATACCGGTGCTCTGCGCCAAATGGCAACGTGTCAGGTTCGGTGGACATGGCAATTAGGGCCCCTTGGTGAAATTTGCATCAAGGCGAACAAGTCCATGGAATGGTCCTGCATCATGGTTTTTTCAAAACGTGAAGGGTGTATGTCAAAAGCCCGTTTCGCGTCAGAAACGCCAGAATGTCCACCCCATTGGACTGATCGAACCCGGAAAACGGACGCGGTGCCAAATGCGTGTAACTCGGCAGGACATGCTGCGTCAGGTTCAAAGATCGGTCGATGACCCAGCCACAATCCCGGGCGCATCGTTCAAATTCAGAGACATTCATCCAAGGTTCCGACCAACGCCCGAAATCGCGATCAATCACGTGTTCGATTTGCGCAGTTTCTGACGCGGTAAGACCCTGATCAGACATCAAAATATCCACATGTACCAGGACGCCATCCTCATTTAAGGTACGATGTACCGACGACAGGTATTGGCGACGGCTGGAAAAGTGAAAGGCTGCTTCAAGGCAAATCGCACGGTCAAAGCTTAGGTTCTCAAACGGTAAATCACAGGCATCTGCCTGAACCGTCTCAACGCCTGGGGGGCAAACAGATAACTGGTTCGCATCCAAGTTTATGCCGACAAGACGATCTGGCCGGACATGCTCCATTATCGCGCGTGACGTTCCACCTAACCCACAAGCGATATCGAGAATATGTTGTCCATTCTGCAGGTCTGCAGCCGTGATAGCCAAATCGCTCAGCCTGCCCTGAGCAACAGCAAATTCGGCAGCCGAAACCGGCAATACGGGGGCCTGATCCCAATAGCCAAGATGCATGTGATCCGTGCCCTGCCCGGTTTTATACGCCGTGATCAGCGGATCGACGTAGGGAAATCGCGTTACCCTATCCCCAACAATGGACATGGCCGCCACTCTTGCTCTCTGCCATGAACGAACAAGCCGTCCAACGCGTGTTTTGTCCTTCTACTGGCGTGACCTGATGTAGGAACCCTCCGGAGTTCAGCACGATCATGTCGCCCGCCGCCAAGCGGATGGAAACCTTTTCCAGCCCGTCCACCGTTGGAGGTGGCGCGCCGGTATCGATGTTGCGAAATTTGCTCGCGTGCGTGTCAGCCGTTGCGTTGAAAAATTCAAGCGCGCCGCCACGGCTAGCCTTGCTGAAGGCCAGCACAAACGAAAAAATGTTCGGGCGGATCTTGGTGGCCAAATGATTGTACGAAGGACGCATCGCGCTTTCATTGTCGAAATGCGGAGGAATGAAACCGCCTGTTCCATGCGCACGCAGGGTCGTGAAAAAATATCGGTTCAGGTCTGTTCCGCGGTTGGCGCGTATTGGATGGTATCAAGGCGCGACAACAGTTGAGTGATCCGGTCTTCGAGGTCTAGAAAAGTGGTCATTGCCAACAGAAACGCGGGTTCGGCAGCAAAATACGCCTCCAGATCAGTCACCAAATTCAGGTTGTGACCGTAAAAGAAAGCTTGGAACGCTGCTGGGAAATCCGTGCGTTCGAAGCCCGGCGCGTTTGCCTCTAACGCAGAAACCGCTGCTGCCATTTCGTCGCTGGCATAGACCTTTTGGATCAAAACCGCATGCAAGTCGCCGGATCGCAAGCGCGCCAATGGCTTGTCAGATGGCAGGCTCGCGCCGTTAACGGTTTCATAGCGAAAGAAATCGGACAAATTCTCGCCTCTTTGCTTGTCGGTTTACACTTTGTGTAGGAAACTTATTTGAAGCAAGCCCAAGGAGACGCCAGTGGGACGACGCATAGCGCTGATCTGTGCGACGCCAGATATAGACGGGGACGAACTTGGCCCACTGAAAATGCCGTCTTATGGCATTCGCAGGATCGAGGCAGCCGTTCGTGCTGACCCGCGCATGTCCGATGCCGACATACGCTTGATCGATCTGCAAAAGCTCTCGCAAAAAGAGCGTCTCGATACACTGCTTGAATTTGACCCCGATCTTTTGGGGTTTTCCATCTACGTTTGGTCCGCCCCGGACCTCATTGATATCGCAAGGAATTTCAAGACGCAAAATCCGCAGTGCTGTGTTGTATTTGGCGGCCCGTCGGCGCGGACCGCGTTTTTTGACCTGCCCCCTTACGCCCAGCCTGCAGATTATCTGGATGCGGTTTGCGAAGGAGATGGCGAGCATTTATTTTGCGACATCGCGTGCTCTGATCTGAGCCGGACGGCCCTTGGCGCCATCCCCGGCCTTGCGCTTCCGGTCGGGGATAAATGGATCCGCACAGGCCCAGCTGAACCGGTGACTTTGACCGACCTGCCGTCCCCCTTTCAAATGGATCTAATGCCTCAGAACTCAGTGGCGTATCTTGAGACATTTCGCGGCTGTCCTTTGTCCTGCCGGTTTTGCGAATGGGGCGTCAACAAAGACCTAAAGTCCGTGTTTTCGACCGAATACCTAGTCAAGGAACTCGCCGCCTTTCAACAACACGCCGCTCCAGCCGTGTTTCTTCTGGATGCGGGGCTAAACCTAAATGGCCGAGCGTTTCGCAGCCTCGCCGCGGCGCACAAGGAACAACCGTTTTTGCGCAATGCGGAATTCTGGGCCGAGGTGTACCCAGCCTCTATCAAGCCAGAGCATTTGGAGTTCTTGGAGGATGTGGGTACGTCTTATCTCGGCGTTGGGTTGCAATCCAAAGACGAACAGGTTCTCAAAACGCTGGACCGCCCGCAAAACGGCGCCAAGTTCGATGCCTCGACCCGTCGATTGGCCGAGGTTGCGGATGTCGAAGTACAGATCATTTTTGGCTTGCCCGGCGATACGCCGGACGGGTTCATGGCGACCTTGCAATATGCACTGTCCCTGCCCGTCGATGTTCGGGCCTATCATTGCCTCGTTTTGCCGGATGCGTTGCTGACCCCATCGCGCGCCGAATGGAACCTGCGCTTTGACCCAAAGTCACTCGCCATGATTTCCAACAGCACGTGGAGCCGTGACGACATCGCCGCAATGCGACGGACCCTATCTGCGCTTGCCCCGGCCTATGACGGCAAATCTGGCGACTTCTGGTGGTCATTCCTGAACCGATCACCTGCGCGGATCAGCGCATGATGCGGACAGGACGCCGTGTTGCCCTCGTCGCAAGGTATCCCGACGACGATCCCGCCATGCCGCAATTCATACCCAATCTGGGCATCTACATGGTGGCTGCCGCGCTGCGCAACGTGCCGGATGTTGAGCTGCGCATATGGGATTTTCACGGCGGCTCTGCCGAAGGGCTCGCTTCTGCCATCGACGCCTGGGACCCTGATATCGTTGGCTTTTCCGCGTTTCTTTGGTCTTTTCCGCTCTTCTTTGAGGCTGCGCGATTGCTGAAAGCGACAGATCCGCATCGGCTGATTGTTTTTGGTGGCCCGTCCGCGCGCCCGGCTATGCTGCGCGAGCGGCCATTTCGGGACAACGACCATATCGATCTGTTGGTCACGGGCGAAGGCGAAACCGTCATGCCCGCGATAGTCGAAACGCGTGCGCGGGAGCGTGATGACCTTGCCAAGCTGCGCGGCGTTGCGGTCAGGACGCCCAAAGGATGGTTCGAAACGCCCAAACCGCCCCCCGTCAAGCTCGATGATCTGGCGTCCCCATACGCCTTGAACCTCATGACCAAAGGCGGACTTGGCATCATGCAAACCTATCGTGGATGTCCGTTTACCTGTTCCTTTTGCGAATGGGGTGTAATGGACGCGCCGCGTAACGTGCTGACCCCAATGGCTTTGGCGCGCGAGTTTTCCGCTATGGAGCGCATCGATACACGCGGCCTGCTTTTGGTGGATGCGGGATTGAACCTGAACAAACCTGCTTTTGAGAGCCTTTCCGAAGCCGCCCGTGATACCGGTTTTTTCAAATGGTCTTCCCCCACTGAAGTGGTCCTCCGCTATGTTTAGGAAACGGAGGAAACACATGGCCAACAAGCGACCAAAGCCAGAAGAGATTGTCACGAAGTTACGGCAGGTTGAGGTTCTGACGGGGCAAGGGATGCCGCGTCTGGATGCGATCCGTCAGATCGGTGTGACTGAACAGACCTACTACCGGTGGAAGAAAAAATACGGCGGAATGGGCACGGATCAATTGAAGGAACTGAAGCGTCTGCAAAAAGAGAACGAGCGATTGCGCAAAGCCGTTTCTGATCTGACGCTGGACAAGCTGATCTTGGCGGAGGCGGCAAAGGGAAACTTCTGAGCCCCGCTCGTCGTCGTGCCTGTATTGATCGCGTTCGTGCTGAGCTGAACATCTCGGAGCGTCGGGCATGCCGGGTTCTAAGACAACATCGATCCACACAGCGCAAAGTACCTGCGGGTCGCCCGGATGAAGAACGTTTGGTGGCTGATATGATCGAACGGACCCGGCAGTATGGCCGCTACGGCTATCGTAGGATCGCGGCACTACTGAGAGACGCTGGCTGGCATGTGAATGACAAGCGCGTGGAACGGTTATGGCGACGAGAGGGGCTGAAAGTGCCAATGAAACAACCGAAGAAAGGGCGGCTTTGGCTGAATGATGGATCATGTGTCAGGCTTCGGCCAGAGCGCCGCGATCATGTCTGGTCTTACGACTTTGTCCACTGCCGCACCGACGATGGTAAAGCTTTCCGCACACTCAACATCATCGACGAGTACAGTCGGGAATGCTTGGCCATACGCGTGGATCGCAAGCTCAACTCAGGCAATGTGATCGATGTGCTGAGCGACCTGTTCATTCTGCGCGGCATCCCGTCGTTCATCCGTTCCGACAATGGCCCTGAGTTCGTTGCGCAAACCGTGCAGGACTGGATCAAGGCTGTCGGCGCGAAGACGGCTTACATCGAACCTGGGTCACCTTGGGAGAACGGATACTGCGAAAGCTTCAACGCAAGGTTCCGCGACGAGTTCCTGAACGGGGAAACATTCTACAGCCTGCGTGAAGCCCAAATCCTGATCGAACAATGGAGAAAGCACTACAACACGAAACGACCACACAGTGCATTGGGCTACCGCCCACCGGCTCCCGAAACCATCGTCCAGATGGACCAAAGGTCGATCATGCACTAACAATCAAATTGGACCACTCAGGTGGGGCTGATCACCTGCGCGGCGCAGCAAAGCGCGATTGGCAGTCCCGCTGTGCGATGATTTTTCAGCAATTCAATCTCGTGCCGCGTATGGACGTGGTTTCGAACGTTTTGCACGGCACGTTGAACAAGCGGTCGACCTTCGCCACCATGTTCAACCTTTATCCCCAGTCGGATATCCATAAGGCCATCGAAATTCTGGACCGTCTTGGGATCGCTGAACAGGCTCCCAAACGGGCCGAAGCGCTGTCGGGCGGTCAACAGCAACGGGTCGCCATTGCGCGGGCCTTGATGCAGGACCCGCGGATCATCCTTGCAGATGAACCCATCGCTTCTTTGGACCCGATGAATGCGCAAGTGGTGATGCAATCGCTGCGGACGATCCATGAAGAAGACGGGCGCATGGTGATCGCCAACTTGCATACTTTGGATACAGCGCGGCGGTACTGTGATCGGGTGATCGGTATGCGCGACGGTCGGATCGTTTTTGATGGCACCCCCGCCCAGCTCACCACGGGCGTTGCCCGCGAGATCTATGGCGCCGGCGCTGACTTCTCCGAAGCAGCGACATCGACCGAAATTGAAACACTGGACAGGTCTGAAGAGCGCGAAGCGCAAGTCTACGCCTGAACCAGCTGCCACCCGCGCCTGTCGCGGGCCATCTTCATCAACCCCGCCCTCAAGCAGCCGACAGGCGATAGGGCATCAAACTTGGAGACAACAATGAAAAAGACCCTCGTACTGGCGCTTGCCGCCACGACAGCCCTGAGCGGTGCCGCTTTCGCAGAAGGCATCGAAGAATTCCGCATCGGTATTCTGGGCGGCGAAAACGCTCAGGACCGTCTGACAGCACACGAGTGCCTGAAAACATACACCGAAGAAGCACTGGGCGTCCCGGTCAGCATCTTCACACCAGCAGACTATGCAGGCGTTATCCAAGGTCTTTTGGGCGGCTCGCTTGACTATGCATGGCTGGGCGCGTCCTCGTACGCCGCGACATACCTGCAAGACGCAGATTCGGTTGAGCCTGTTCTGGTCAAAGTGAACCTGGACGGTTCCATCGGCTACCACTCGATCGGCTTTGCACGCGTCGACAGCGGCATCACGTCGTTGGAAGACATGAAAGACAAAGTATTCGGCTTTGGTGACCCGAACTCCACCTCCGGCTACTTGATCCCATCGGTTGAAATCCCAGGCGCGATCAACGCGACCATGGAATCCGGCGACTACTTTGGCGAAGTCCGCTTTACCGGCGGCCACGAGCAAACTGTTGTTGCGGTTGTGAACGGCGACGTTGACGCAGGCGTGACCTGGGCCGACGGTCAGGGCAACTGGGAAGACGGCTATAACTCTGGCCAGCTGCGCAAGATGGTCGACAATGGTCTGGTCGACATGAATGACCTGGTCGAAATTTGGAAATCCGAAGTGATCCCAGAAGGCCCGATCGTTCTGCGCAAAGCACTGCCTGAAGACGTCAAAGCGACAATGACAGCTCTGATCGACGGTATGCACGAAAAAGACCCAGAGTGCTCCTACAACATCTCTGCGGGCGACACGCTTGGCTTCCAGCCGGTCACTCATGACACATACCTGTCAGTGATCGCGGCACGTAAAGCAAAAATCGGCGGCTAAGCCCCGTTTGACGATAGACCGGCAGCCTTCCGAGGCTGCCGGTTTTCTATTGGGAGACAAAAATGTCTGACGCGACACTATCAGCGCCTGTGAAGGTCGACACAATTCAAAGCGACTATATGAGCATGGTGCATCGGCGGCGGCTCTACAGCGGACTGACGTTGTTGGTGTTCGTGCTCTTGATGGTGTCCGGCTTCAATATTGCCGATGAACGCAACGCCGGCGGTTTTTGGGAAGGTCTTCACCAAATCGGGGACTACCCTGCTGAAGTGATCGCCGAAGCGTGGCAGAAACGCGCGGATCTCCCGGGGCTGATCGTGAAGTTTTTTCCGGCCCTGATCGAGACAGTCAACATCGCTGCGGTTTCCACATTGATCGGGGCTGCGGCCGGTTTGATCTTGTCGCTATTGTCGACACGCGGCCTTGCGCTGTGGCCGAGACTTATCCCGGTTTTCCGCCGGATTTCGGACATCATGCGCGCGATCCCTGAGATCGTCATTGCGCTGGTGTTGATCTTTGTTCTTGGAGGCGGCCCGGTGCCCGCCATGATCGCAATCGCGATCCATACCGCTGGCGCATTGGGCAAGCTGTTCTCTGAAGTTGCAGAAAACGCTGATCTGAAACCTGTCGAAGGCCTCGCCTCGACCGGCGCGAACTGGTCACAGCGGATGTGGCTCGGCGTCTTGCCGCAGGTTGCCCCCAATTATCTCAGCTACGGCCTTTTGCGGTTCGAAATTAACATCCGGGCTTCTGCAATCCTGGGCTTTGTTGGGGCGGGTGGTCTTGGCTTTGAATTGCGCAACGCCATGGCCTGGGGGCCCGGTCGCTTTGACGAAGCCGCGGCGATCTTCGTTTTGCTGTTTGGCACCATCGTCTTCATCGATCAGCTGTCCAGTCGTTACAGAAACCGTCTGGTAGAGGGGCAATCCGCATGACCATGACAGATACCGCGCCATCGCTTGAAGCCACCAAGGCACAAGCGGATAAGCTGTTTCGCGGCAAACAACTCTTTGCCTACAGCGTCCCGGCGGTCGTTTTCGTCTATTTCGTCTACGTCTTTTTTGCCTTTGACATCATGGGTCTGGCAAAGCGGGCAAGCTGGGACAACGCGGTTACGCTGGCCGCGGACAGTTGGTCCTACAAGGTGCACGTCACACGCCAGAACCGCACGGGCGAAGTTGAATATGCGGTCGAAGGAGAGCGCAAAGGCGCATATCCCGAAGGCGAACGGCCTGACTGGGTCAGCGGAGATGACGTGATCGTTGTTGACCTTGGCGAAGGCAATTTGGTCCGGCTGCTGCCCGACAACGTAACCGAGGTCGAGGTTCCGGGATACGGGGTGATCGAGGCGCAGGCCGAGGGGCGCCAGATCACGACAAACCTGGAAGACACGTCGCCCGATTGGATCAGCGCATCAAACCGGCGTGTTGCGATTACGCTGGAGGCAGGCCGGGTAAGCATCACCGGAACTAAGACCGAAGTCTTCAATTATTTCCCCGGCTGGGAGCTGTTCTGGTTCACCTTTGATAGCCCGTATCACGGTCAGAGTTTTGGCAAGATCTTTTTCGGCGAACAAATTGACCCCACTCGCGGCAACATTGCGGGCGCGGCTTATGATTGGTGGCACAACGAAATGTGGCGCCATAAGGATGTCGCCTAGGCCATTGGTGAAACCCTTTTGATGGCGTTTCTGGGCACTATGGGGGCGGCCATGATTGCTTTGCCGCTTGCGTTCATGGCGGCCAAACGATTTTCGCCCTTCATGATCCTGCGCGCGGCGACGCGACGCGTGTTTGACTTTGTCCGGGGTGTGGATGCCTTGATCTGGACCGTGATCCTGTCTCGGGCTTTTGGGCCGGGACCTTTGACTGGCACGCTGGCCATCTTGATCACCGACACCGGCACTTTTGGCAAAATCTTTTCCGAAGCGTTGGAAAACGTGGATCAGAAACAGATCGAGGGCGTGTCGTCGACCGGGGCCAATGCGTTGCAACGCTATCGCTTTGGCGTGATCCCACAGGTTGTTCCGGTTCTGTTGGCCCAGATCCTGTATTTTCTGGAATCCAATACCCGCTCGGCCACGATCATCGGCGCGATTACCGGTGGCGGGATCGGCTTGATGCTGACCCAAGCCATCCAAACCCAGAAAGACTGGGAAGAGGTCGCCTATTACATCGTCCTGATCATCGTTATGGTGATGTTCATGGATTGGTTCTCTGGCTGGCTGCGTGGAAAATTGATCGGACGCAAAGACTGATGGCGCGACTTACAGAAGACGCGCCGTTTATCCATCCCGAGTGCGAAATAACCGGCAGTTCCTTTGGCGCCTTTGTCGAGATTGGCAAAGGCAGCCGGGTGACGAATGCGCACCTGGACGATTACAGCTATTGCGACCGCTACGCGGATATCGCGAATGCCGGGATCGGAAAGTTCGCAAATATCGCGGCGTTCTCTCGGATCGGTGCCACGGATCATCCACTGCACACCGCGTCCTGTCATCACTTCCTCTATAGATCGGATGACTACTGGGATGATGCAGAACGCGACGCCGCATTTTTTGAGCATCGGAAGTCCCGCGTGGCCCATATAGGTCATGATACGTGGATCGGCGCCGGAGCGATGATCAAGCCCGAGGTCACGCTTGGCCATGGTGCTGTTGTGGCTGCGGGAGCGGTGGTGACGAAAGACGTGGCACCTTACACCATTGTTGCAGGCACACCTGCAAAAACCCTGCGGTTTCGGCAGCCACCTGAGATTGCAGAGCGCTTGATGGCCTTGGGCTGGTGGGACTGGTCCCATATTGCCATTCGCAACGCTTTAGAAGACTTTCGCCATCTCTCGGCAGAAGCATTTCTTGAGAAATATGAATGATTTAACCTGCGTGAGACAGCGGGTCACAAAAGTTTCTGGCCCCCGTCATACATCGGTTACGTCCGCTTGAGACCCCCTTTTTTGCAAACCACTAAGGGGAAATCCATGCTTCGTATTCTTGCACTTGCGTCGGTTGCTTTGACCGCCGCGCCCGCCTTCGCGCAATCCGTTGACGCCGTCGAATATGGACCGCGTCCGTACTATCTGATCGACCGGACGACCGATGGCCCTCTGAAAGAAAAACTCATGTCCTGTTCCGGGCAAGAGGCGTCACCATCGCTGTTTTCGATCGGTCACCGCGGCGCGCCGATGCAGTTCCCCGAGCATACGGTTGAATCGAACCTGGCCGCGGCGCGTATGGGTGCAGGCATCCTGGAATGCGACGTGACCTTCACCAAGGACCTCGAACTGGTCTGCCGTCACGCGCAGAACGACCTGCACACCACAACCGACATTCTGGCAACTCCGCTGGCATCGACCTGTGCGACACCGTTCGCCCCGGCCAATGGCGACACGCCCGCTGCCGCCGAATGCCGCACATCCGAGATCACACTGGCCGAGTATCGCACTCTGACCCCAAAGATGGATGCAGCTGACCGTTCGGCGACGACGGTTGAGGCATATCTGGGCGGGACCGCGGACTGGCGTACGGACCTCTATTCGGCCGAGCCTGCAACCATCATGACCCATGCGGAATCAATCGCGCTTTTCAAATCGCTGGGCGCAAAATTTACCCCAGAACTGAAATCTCCGTCGGTTGAGATGCCGTTCAACGGGTTCAGCCAAGAAGACTATGCGCAAAAGCTGGTCGATGAATACAAAGCCGCGGGCATTCCCGCGTCAGACGTTTGGTTGCAGTCCTTTAACCTCGATGACGTTCTGTACTGGATCAAGGCCGAACCCGCATTTGGCGCGCAGGCCGTCTATTTGATGGATGAGTACGACATCGAAGGCTATTCGCCGATGGATGCCTCCACTTGGCCCAACACGATGGAAGAGCTGAAATCCATGGGCGTGAACTATATCGCCCCGCCGACATGGATGCTGGTTACCCTGGCAGATGGTGAAATCGTACCGTCCGAATTGGCCGTGCAAGCAAAGGCAGCGGACCTGAAGATCATCACCTGGACCATCGAACGCTCTGGCCCGCTGGTGCGTGGTGGCGGCTGGTACTATCAGTCGATTGCGGATGTCACCAACAGCGACGGCGTGATGTACGAATACATTGACGCACTGGCGCAAGATGTTGGTGTCGAAGGCATCTTCTCTGACTGGCCGGCGACCGTCACCTTTTACGCAAACTGCATGGGTCTGGAATAAGCCAACCCGGCAATTGCCAACAGAATTGCCCCCGTCCTGCAAAGGATGGGGGCTTTTTGCTGGGTCGGTTTCAATCGGTGAGAGCAGAACCTGCAAAAAGCTGTCTTGATGCGCGCGACGTACCAATTTCGCCTTCAATGGTTCGATGCCTTCTCAGTCGCGCGCCTGTACAGCCCGCCCCTGCTGTCGCGGCGGCACCAGTGGCTGCCGCGTTTTTGATTATCTGAGTTCAGAACGGCTCAATCTGAACCCAATTGGCTTCACCGTCTGCGATGTATTGTGCGATGTTTTCTCTCCATTTGTCGCGCGCGCCTTCATGCACGAAGGTATAGAGTTTCCCGTCTACCATTTGCGTCACGTTCGGATCGCCCGGGCGTTTGTACCCTTGTGAAGCCGCCCAGGCGCAATAGGCGTCAAATTGCGGAGCGTACGCGGTTGGCTCAGCCTTGAAGGTCTCGCGGTTTTCTTCGGTACTGAACATCCACAATGTGCCTTCCCAAAGATGAAAGAACTTGGCTTTGCCTTGGGCAGGGCCGTCCTGGAAATAGCTGACAGGGTCATAGCCGGCAAAGGCCGTCCCAAGAGCGTTTCCCGCGACGGCTGGAACCGCTACCAGAGTGCAACCGGCGAATGCCATAGCAGCGACGACTTTTTTCATTTTTCAGTTCTCCTATACGTGGCCGGCCACCGAGTTTTGAGAATGCAGACGCCCTCGCATCTGCTGTGTCCGGGCAGCGGCCGTTGTTTGAGTTTGACACGAGACCGAATTAATGGGAAAATATCCCAGTGTGAATTAACGTGTATTCACAAAAACTTGTGCTCCGCGTATAGACTATTCGGCTAATGGATGACCCGCATACATCTTCCCCTGAACAGCTGATGCTGGCCTTGTTAAGGCCGGTGGCGCAGCTGATGATTGACGGTGATATCGGCCTTGCCGGGGCGGTTGAGTTGCTCAAATCCACGCTGGTAGATGTGGCCTATGCCCAGTCTCCGGACGTTTCAGTCAGCCAGATCAGCTTGATGACAGGGGTGCATCGAAAGGATGTCAAACGGTTGGAAGCCGGACACCCGGCCCCACCCAAAACCTCCGCGGCAGCGCGCGTGCTGACATTATGGCAAAACGAGCCGGACTATCTGGAAGGCGGCCAACCACGTGTCCTAACCCGAGACGGGGATGCGGGATTTGACGCCTTGGTCAGCTTGGCAAAAGTTGACGCGGCGCCGGCGACGGTTCTGTCCTTGCTGATCGCGTCAGGAAACGCGGTCGAGCAGGACGGCCTGATCCGGTTTGTCACGGCGTCGATGGTTCCCAATGACCGAGCGGAGAAAATGGGGGCTGCGATCGCAACCTTGGTGCCGCATCTCGATACCACGATCGGTAATCTGATCGGCCACACCGAACACTGGGACCAGGCGCTGCGCTATTCGCATCTCACAGAAAAAGCAGCGCTTGAGTTGGAAGCCGATGCAACCCGAATGGCATTGGAAATGCTTGAGGCCCTTAACAAAAAGGCTCATGCGCTGCAGCAGACAGAAGAGGGCAAAACCCTTTTCGTCGCTGGCACATATGTGAACAAGAAGGTGCAAGACGAATGATCCGGTCCCTGATACTGACACTGTCTTTCCTGTTCGCATCATGGCCTCTTTTAGCAGAAGAAAAAGAGGGCGGGATCATTGGCACCGGCGTGATCGGCCAAATCACCGGTCTGGATCAGTTCGAGGTCAGCGGCATGCGTTTCGGCTTTGCGGACGACATCGAATTGAAGGGGATCAGCGCGCTGGATGAGCTTCGCATGGGGATGACGCTCGCACTCAGCACGGGTCGTGACGGTTCAAACTGGCACATCAAATCCCTGCAACATATGCCCCTTTTGACAGGGCCGGTCACTGGGCCCTCAGAAGTCATGGGCGTTCCAGTCATTGGAACTTTGCCTGCGTCCGGCATCGTGCAAGTGGATGGTTTCTGGTCCGAAGCAGGTATTGTGGCGTCACGGATCACGGAATTGACGGACCAAACCGCACAAGCATCAGGGGTTTACGACGGGCTTGGTCGTGTCGGGCAGCTATCAGTTCAGGGGCCGGAACTTTCCGATGTTGCAGCAGGCCAACGAATTGAGGTAACGGGTCAATTCGTGGATGGGATCCTTGTCGCCGAAACTGTGATGCAAGGGCCGTTTATGGACACATCTCCTGATCTGGTTCTTCTGGAAGGCTTCTATGAACCAATGTCGCGCGCAGACACAGTGGGCTTGCAAGGCATCGCCGTCGCAAGCGCGGATACAGAAAAGGCCGCCGGCTTTGGCGAGTTGGTTCGGCGCTGTGCTTTGAATGGCCGAACAGACTTCGTCCGAAGCGAATTAGCTTTAAACGACCAAGACTTGGTGAATTCGTTCTGCGTCAGCGCTACGAACCTGCGCTGATCCGATACCGAAGTTAAAGAGCTTTTGTCGGTCAGGTTCATCCGACCAAAGTCCGCGGAGTTCGGGTCGTCCGCTCGTTGGATGACCCCAAATCGGTAGGGTTTTGTGTTGAGGAGCGGTGGTCCGCGCCCTGCCCCACTCGAAAGCTGCATCGCGAACCGTACGCCCGAGGCGGAAACGGGTTTTGCTCTTCGACGGCCCCGCTTTCGCGGCTTTATCACCCCAAAGTCAGCGTCACGCGGTCGCCGGCAAACCAAGTGCGGCCATATTCAACCGGTTTTCCCGTGGCATCCACGTTCACACTCGACGATCTCAGCAAAGGATCGCCTTCGCTCAGTTGCAAATGCAAGGCCTGGGTCGCCGAGGCGCGCACCGCTGTCAGGCGCGTTGACGCCCGCGTGTAGTCCTGAACGCCAACCGCTTTCAACGCCTCTGTCACACTGCTGGTGCCCGTCAATGCTTGGCTCATCCCGCGCAAGCGCTCTGCGGGAAACAGGCTTTCAAAAACCGCAACCGGCTGACCGTCGGCCAGGGACAAACCGTGGTACGCACAGACGGGCGCGCCAGGCTCTATCGCCAATGCGCTGGCCTCGCCTCGGGTGGCAGAGCGTTCTTCGACGTGGAGCACGCGCTTGGCGGGCTTTCGGCCTGCCGCGATCAGGTTTTCGTGGAACCGAACCCGCGTTCCGAGCGGATAGTCGGTTGGTACCGCCGCCACAAACGCCCCCGATCCACGCCGTGTGCGGATCAAACCTTCGTCCACGAGGGCCGAAATGCCATGCCGAACCGTGTGCCGGTTCACGCCGAACCGATCAGCCAGTGCCGCCTCGGTTGGAAGCTTGGCGCCGGGCGCATATCGCCCTTCGGCCAAATCGCTGCGCAAGGCGTCGGCTATGGCCTTCCAAATCGGAGTCTTGCTGGAACCGTCACGCAATGTTCACAAATTTCCTCTGTCCCTGTCGCGCCAATCTGTTAATATAAGTATAGTTGTATAGTAAGTGGAAAAGTTGTCGAGGTGAAAGACACTTTTGACGAAAACGCCCCAAGAAAAGCTTGGTTAAGTCTGCTCGCAAAGGCACCAGAAGGCCGCGTTGCTGCGCTTTTGGACGCAGCGATGGAGCGTCCGAGCTTTTCATGGCTCAGAGCGCCGGAGATCGGCAGCACAATGGTCCGAGGGCGCGCAGGGGGCACTGGCGCACCGTTCAACTTGGGCGAAATGACCGTCACGCGTTGCGCATTGACACTGGACACGGGTGCCGTCGGACACGCCTATATCCAAGGGCGACGCAAAGCAGATGCAGAGGCGGTCGTTTTGGTCGACGCCTTGATGCAGGGCAACTTGGCAGCGGAAATTCGCACAGCTGTTCTGGACCCTTTGGAAAAAGAACTGGCCGACAGGAAAGCCGGACGCGCGGCCAAGGCCGCCGCGACAAAGGTCGAGTTTTTCACCGTGGCACGGGGAGAAGACTGATGCAGGCTGAAACCCTTGCCGGTGGCTTTACCAACCCGGCCATTCAATCCGCGCATGCCTTTCGGCGCGTCATGGAAGCAATGGCGCGACCGGGAACCATTCAAAGCATCGACGGCGCAGAGCCGCCTGCCGCGTTATCCAAGGCGGCGGGATCTGTGCTGTTGACCCTCTGCGACACAGACACGCCGGTTTACCTTGCGGGCAAAGTGGATACGGCAGAGGTACGGGCCTGGCTTGCCTTTCACACAGGGGCACCCTTGGTGGGGCCTTCGCATTGCATGTTTGCGGTTGGGTCGTGGAATGATCTGACCCCGGTTTCTGCTTACCCGATCGGAACATCGGAATACCCGGACCGGTCCGCCACACTGATTGTCGAATGCGATGACCTCTCCGCGTCCGGGGCAATGTTGACAGGTCCCGGCATCAAAACAGAGGCATCGCTCAGTGTACCTGATGTTGCCGCATTGCAGGCCAACCGGGCTCTGTTTCCTTTGGGCCTTGATTTCATCCTGACCAGCGCCAGTCAGCTTGCGGCACTGCCCCGATCAACTGTCGTGAACGCGCCAGACGGCGCGACGGAGGTGTCCTGATGTATGTCGCTGTAAAGGGAGGCGAGCGCGCCATCGAAAGCGCGCATGCATGGCTTGCCGAAGAGCGCCGTGGCAATCGGGATGTGGCCGAGCTGAGCCTTGCACAAATCCGCGAACAGCTGAAACTCGCGGTGGACCGCGTCATGGCCGAAGGGTCACTATATGACCCTGATCTTGCGGCACTGGCGATCAAGCAGTCGCGCGGTGATCTGATCGAGGCGATCTCTCTGATCCGCGCCTATCGCACGACTTTGCCGCGTTTTGGCGCATCCGAGCCGGTCGATACCGGCGCGATGGCCTGTGACCGGCGTATTTCGGCGACATTCAAGGATTTGCCTGGCGGGCAGGTTCTGGGCCCGACATTTGACTACACACATCGGCTCTTGGATTTCAAACTGGCGGCTGATGGCGAGGTGCCAGAGGCCCCGACGAGGGGTACCGCGCCTGCCGATGTGCCCCATGTGACAGAATTTCTGAACCAGGAAGGCTTAATCGAAGAAGCCCCTCACGACGACACGCCACCGCCCGACCTGACGCGAGAGCCGTTGGAAATGCCGGCAGACCGCGCTTTGCGGCTTCAGGCGCTGACCCGGTCAGACGAAGGGTTCACGCTGGGCCTCGCCTATTCGACACAGCGAGGTTACGCGCGCAACCACGCTTTTGTCGGAGAGTTACGGATCGGCGCGGTTGCGGTGGAAATGGACATACCCGAACTGGGCTTTGCGATTGAGATTGGCGAGGTCACCCTGACCGAATGTGAGACAGTCAATCAGTTCAAAGGGTCCAAAACCGAACCTCCGCAATTCACGCGCGGCTATGGGTTGGTTTTTGGCCAAAGTGAAAGGAAAGCGATTTCCATGGCGCTGGTCGACCGGGCACTTCGTTGGGAAGAGCTAGGTGAGGATTTCGTCGGCGCACCGGCACAAGACACCGAATTCGTGCTCTATCACGCGGACAACATCCAAGCGACCGGGTTCCTCGAACATATCAAGCTGCCGCATTACGTCGACTTTCAGTCAGAGCTGGAATTGGTGCGCAAATTGCGCCGCGAAGCCGGGGCAGATCAAGTGCAGGAGGCCGCGGAATGAAACCGGATACCGTGGTTTTCGACATCGGCTCTGTTCTGGTCGATTGGCAGCCGGCGCTGGCTTGGTCTAACGAACTGAGCACCGAGGGCGCGTATGCGTTCATGGACCGGATCGGCTTTGACAAAATCAACCTTGCTTGCGACGCCGGGGCCAGCTTTTCAAAGGCGGCGAAAGATCTCGATGATCCCGCGGATGGCGCGCTGCTGGCTAAATATGTCGAGCGGTATCAACTGACCGTCCCAGACAAAATCCATGGCACATGGGACTGCCTATACGCGCTGAAAGAGCGTGGCATCGCCGTTCATGCCATCACCAACTGGTCCGCCGAAACCTGGCCCGAAGGCGTCCGCGCGCATCCGGAATTGGGCGAGGTGTTCGGCACCACGATTGTCTCTGGACAGGTTGGAATGATCAAACCCAGCGTCGAGATTTATCGTCTGTTGTGCGACCAGGCGGGCGTTGAGGCGGGACAGTGCGTCTTTGTCGACGACGGATTTCACAATTGCATCGGGGCCAAAGCCGCCGGGATGGACGCCATCCATTTCACCGGTCCCGACGTGCTGAGGACCCAATTGGAGGCACGAGGGCTGCTATGACCGACCAAGCCTATAACTTCGCCTATCTGGACGAACAGACCAAGCGGATGATCCGTCGCGCGATCCTCAAGGGCCTCGCGATCCCCGGCTATCAGGTGCCTTTCGCCAGCCGCGAGATGCCGATGCCTTATGGCTGGGGCACCGGAGGCGTTCAGGTGTCGGCCGCCGTTTTGACGCCAGAGGATACGTTCAAAGTCATCGACCAAGGGGCCGACGACACGACCAACGCCGTCTCAATCCGCAGTTTTTTTGAACGCACGGCAGATGTGGAAACCACGACAGCGACCAGCGAAGCAACGGTCATCCAGACGCGCCACCGCATTCCTGAAGAGCCGCTGACCGAAGATCAGATCCTTGTGTACCAGGTGCCAATCCCGGAACCCTTGCGTTTTCTGGAACCGCGCGAAAGCGAGACGCGCAAGATGCACAGCTTGGAAGAATACGGGTTGATGCATGTGAAACTCTATGAGGACATCAGCCGCCACGGGCATATCGCGACGTCTTACGCCTATCCGGTCAAGGTCGAGGAACGCTATGTCATGGACCCTTCGCCGATCCCGAAATTCGACAATCCGAAACTGGGGGATATGGCGGCCATTCAGCTTTTTGGCGCAGGTCGCGAACAGCGCATCTATGCGCTGCCGCCCTATACACAGGTGGTCAGTCTCGATTTCGAAGACCACCCGTTCGAGGCCTCAAAAGCGGATCAGGTATGCGGGCTTTGCGGCGCAACAGACAGCTATCTCGACGAGGTGATCGTGGATGACGCCGGCGGGCGACTCTTTTGCTGTTCGGACACCGATTACTGCACCGGCCGCCGCGCGCGCGGTCACAAAGGCCCATCCTTTGCCAGCGAGGCCGCCGCATGACACCTCTTCTATCTGTTCAAGGCGTGACAAAGACATATGGCGCGCATATCGGCTGTGCCGTTGTGGGCTTTGACCTTTACCCCGGCGAGGTGATGGGCATTGTCGGCGAAAGCGGATCGGGCAAATCCACCCTGTTGAACTGTCTGGCCGGTCATCTGGCCCCCGATGCCGGAAGCGTGGTCTTTGACACACGCGTTGACGGGCCCAAGGACACGGTTACCATGTCAGAGCCGGAACGCCGGATGCTGGGACGTACCGATTGGGCCTTCGTGCACCAGCATGCGCGGGACGGCCTGCGCATGGGCGTCAGCGCTGGGGGCAATGTCGGTGAACGACTGATGGCCGTGGGCGCGCGGCATTATGGCGATATCCGCGGCAAAGCCACCGATTGGCTGGAACGGGTCGAGATCGACAGCGGCCGTGTCGACGACCGGCCCACCACGTTTTCCGGCGGGATGCAGCAGCGTCTGCAGATTGCGCGCAATCTGGTGACCGGGCCGCGGCTTGTTTTCATGGATGAGCCGACCGGCGGGCTTGATGTGTCTGTGCAGGCGCGTCTGCTCGACCTCTTGCGCGGATTGGTGCGAGATATGGGCCTGTCGGCCATCATCGTTACCCATGACCTTGCGGTCGTACGCCTGTTGGCGGACCGGTTGATGGTGATGAAATCAGGCCGCGTCGTAGAGGCCGGGTTGACCGATCAGGTTCTGGACGACCCGCAACATGCCTACAGCCAGCTTCTTGTCAGTTCCGTTTTGCAGGTGTGAACGATGATCGAGCTTAAAGACGTCTCAAAGACCTTTACCCTCCACAATCAAGGCAGCGCCGTAATTGAGGTGATCCGCGATGTATCTCTGACCGTTGCCCCCGGCGAATGCGTGGCGCTTACCGGGGCCTCTGGAGCCGGCAAATCCACCCTGATGCGGATGATCTATGGCAACTACCTTGCGCAGTCCGGATATATCCGAATTGGCGATGTCGATCTGGTGCAGGCCGAACCGCGTGAGGTTATCGCCTTGCGCCGTGACGTGTTGGGCTATGTGAGCCAGTTCCTGCGCGTCGTCCCACGTGTGCCGACATTGGATGTGGTGGCCGAACCCTTGCGTGCGTTGGGCACCCCGGCAGATGCGGCGCAAGAACGGGCGCGCACCCTGTTGGCCCAGCTCAATATTCCAGAGCGGCTTTGGTCCTTGTCGCCCACAACTTTTTCCGGCGGCGAACAACAACGGGTGAACATCGCGCGCGGCTTTGCGCATGCCTATCCCGCGATGCTTTTGGACGAACCCACAGCGAGCCTTGATGCCACAAACCGCGAGATTGTCCTGACCCTTATCGAAGAGGCCAAGGCACGCGGTGCCGCCATCATCGGGATTTTTCATGACGAGGCGGCCCGCGCGCGGGTGTGTGACCGTGAGATTGATGTCAGCCATTTTACCCCTGGGATGGCGGCATGACAGAAGGTCGCCTCATCGCGGTTGTTGGCCCCTCTGGCATGGGCAAAGACAGCGTGATGCGCGGCATTCACGACGTGATGCCGCAAACCCATTTGGTGCGGCGGGTCATCACGCGGGCGCCCGACCTTGGCGGAGAAGACTATGATGCCGTGTCCGTGCCAGAATTTCAGAACATGGCCGAAAACGGGGCCTTCATTGTCTATTGGGTTGCGCATGGGCTGCATTACGGCATTCCACAGACCGTAAGATACCAGTTGAACAAGGGCACCGATTGCCTCGCCAATTTTTCACGCAAAGCCCTTGTTGCGGCGTCGGATGCGTTTCCAAATCTGGTGGTTTTGAACATTACCGCACGCCCCGAAACGCTTGCGGCCCGTTTGGCCGCGCGAGGGCGGGAAAGCGAAGCAGAGATCGCAGGCCGCCTTGCCGAGGGACAGAAACCTTTGCCCCAAGGCCTCAATATCATGCATCTGTCAAATGATGGGTCGCTGGATCAGACAATCGGCTGCGCGATGTCTTTGCTTCAACCGGCGCGCGTGTGAAGATGTGCGTGCAAGACCCGTCCATACTGTGCCAGGTGCGGCTAGACCGGCGGGATGTCATCCGGATGTCATCGAAACCGATCATTTCGACCAGTGGCCGCGCGCCAACTTATTTGTTGTTTCCACGTCCTACGAAAGCCTTCCGGCAGGCCTTGGAACGTTGCAAAGCGAGAATTTAAAATGCACTCCCCTTTCTCTGCGCCCTCAATGACCCAATCGCATAGCGGCGAGATGCCGGGATATCTGTGCCTTGCCAATGCAACACTTGTTCTGACGGATCGTGTTGTGCTGGGCGCGGTCACGATCGAAAATGGCGTGATCACACGGATTGAAGAAGGGGATGCTGTTCCAACTGGCGCCATCGACTGCGCGGGCGACTTGGTTTTGCCGGGTCTGGTAGAGCTGCATACGGACAATGTCGAACGGCATATCGAGCCTCGACCGGCTGTTGACTGGCCCCACCTGCCCGCCCTTTTGGCCCATGATGCAGAGCTGGCCTCGACCGGAATTACAACTGTTTTCGATGCGATGCGCGTAGGATCCATCCATTCGGGCAAAGGGCGCTATATCGACTATGCCCGCAAATTGGCCGACGAATTGCTGGCGGCCCGGGCACAGGGCCTCTTCAAGATCAGCCATTTCTTGCATCTGCGCGCCGAGATCTGTTCGGAAACCCTGCTCGAAGAATTGGCGGCATTCGACGCCGAAGATCGCGTCGGCATCGTCAGCCTGATGGACCACGCACCGGGTCAACGGCAATTCCGCGATCTGACTGCGCTAAAAACCTATGTTTCAAAAAAACGCGGCATGAACGACGCCGAATTCAAAGAGCATGTCGAAAACCTGCTGCGCCTGCAGGAACGCTTTGGGGCTAAGCATGAAACCGGAGCAGTTGTCGAAGCAAATCGCTTGGGCGCGGTGCTAGCCAGCCACGATGACACAACGGCAGACCATGTTTCGACATCCGCGCAAAATGGCGTCGGTTTTGCCGAGTTTCCAACAACCGTCGAAGCAGCCAAAGCCTGTCGGCAGCATGGCATCGCCGTGATGATGGGAGCGCCCAACCTGATCCGCGGCGGATCGCATTCCGGCAACGTTGCGGCAGAAGAGCTGGCCAAGCTGGATCTATTGGACATCGTCTCGTCAGACTACGTGCCCTCGGCGCTGCTGCTCTCCGCGTTTCGTTTAGCGCAAATTTGGGATGACTTGCCGCGCGCGGTCGCGACTGTAACGCGCAATCCTGCAAAAGCGGCTCGGTTGAACGACCGTGGGGCTTTGCAAACGGGGATGCGTGGGGATGTTCTGCGTGTACGCCAGGTTGGTCAAACACCCATCCTACGCGGCGTTTGGAGCCAAGGATACAAAATCGGCTGATGTCGATGGCGGCTGCATCCGCCCAGTTCATAAAGTGACTTAGCTGGAAATTACTTTGGATCGCGCAAGCAACCAACGGGTGATTTCGGCTTCTGTCGCGCCAGAAAACTCTGCCGGCTCACAAGGATCAAACTGGTCTTTGGACGCGTCAAAAACGCGGGCGGCTTTGGTGCCCTTTTGCCTTAACCAAACAACCTCAATGGCGTTCTGGTCGTTGGTTTCAGCGATGTATTGAGTGGTCGGCATGTTTGGCAACTGTGTAACGGATTTATGACCTGAAATAGAGCATGCAGGCCCTGTCATCGTCTACATTTTTTTGCCGATTGTGGTGGGGTAAACACCCCATCGCACAAACGAAAAGCACACCAAAATCGGCACACACCCACAATAAGTTGGGCCAATACTAGAAAGGCGCATTTGCAAAGGGCAACGCAGGTATGACCTGATTTTGGCGGCAGCGCATCCGTCCTGCCGAACCGCGACCTGATTTTCTAGGCTGGATCAACGGGTTTGAAGAATCAGATCAATCGATCAGACGACCCAAACGGATTAAATCCACGTTGACCGATCAGCACCAGCCGACAGGTACCGTTTGACGTCTACTTTCCTGCGACAACCAGGTTTCGGACCATATTCCAATAGAGGTCTGCCACCTCTTGTCCTGTCAGTCGACCTTCTGCCCGATACCAGGTGTTGACCCCGGTGAGCATGGCAATCACTGCCATGGATGTGATCCGGGGATCTTCAACGTCGAAACTGCCGTCTGCCGCCCCGTCGCGCAGGATCTTTTCCAATGCGGCCTCATATTTCCGCCGCAAAGCTTCAATTTGCGCAAAGTTTTCGGCGGTCAGGTTCCGCAGCTCCATATAGGCGATGAACACCTCTTCGGGGCGGGTCAAATGATACCCGATGTGAAACCGGGTAAAGGCTTCTAACCGGGCAAATGGATCGCCTGCGGGCACCTCGGCCCATCGATCCAACAGGTCCTCCATATGCCGCCGCATCAAATCAAAGAGCAGGCTTTGCTTGTCCGGTGTGTAATTGTACAGCGCCCCGGCTTGCACACCGACCGCGCGCGCGATCTGACGCATCGAAACGGCGGCAAACCCGTGGGACGCAAAGAGCTGCAACGCCGCGTCGCGAATGCGCGGGCCAGTAATATCGGAATGAGAACCTGCGGTACGTGCCATTGGGCAAACCGTAACTGGACGCTCGTTCAGATAAAAGCCCCACTTGCCCCATGGCCCCAACCTGTTGCATCACCATGCTATCAAGCGGAGGTATCATGCGTCGCATTCTGAAATGGCTGATCATTTGCATCGGGCTGAGCGCCTGCGTGCAGGTGCCTGAACTGGAGAAAGCCACCGAAGACATCCGCGATGTGGATTACCCTGATTTGCTGCCACTGCCCCCGCGTGGGCCAGACTGGCAATCCCCCGCTCAGCAGTCCGAAGAAGAAATCGCCCAATTGACCGCTCGGGCCGATGCCTTGACCGCGCGTGCCGATCGCTTGCGCAATGTCGATGAAGAAACGGCGTCCGACCCGGGTTCTTGATCAAGACGCGTTGCACGCCAGAAGCGAACGGGATAGGACGCTGACAAAACGACATTGAAGGACCTCGCCAATGACTGAACCGCTCCGCCTCGGGATCGCTGGATTGGGAACTGTCGGGGTGGGCGTCGTGCGGATCATCCGCCAATATGCCGCATTGCTGAGCGCGCGCACCGGGCGCGAGATCACTATTACTGCCGTCAGCGCGCGGGATGCCGGCAAAGATCGCGGCGTGTCGTTGCAAGGCTATGACTGGGAAAGCGACCCGGTGGCTTTGGCCCGGCGCGATGACGTCGATGTGTTTGTCGAACTGATGGGCGGCGAAGCCGGAGCAGCCAAGGCCGCGACCGAAGCGGCGCTTGAAACCGGCAAGGACGTTGTGACCGCCAATAAGGCGATGCTGGCGATCCACGGGCAGGCATTGGCAGAACAGGCCGAAGCCTCGGGCCGCGTGATCCGTTACGAGGCCGCCGTTGCGGGCGGTATCCCGGTCATTAAATCACTGCTGGAAGGCCTCGCAGGCAACGAAATCACCCGGGTCATGGGCGTGATGAATGGCACCTGCAACTACATCCTGACCCGGATGGAGCATTCCGGGCTGCCCTATGAAGAGATTTTCAAAGAGGCGGATGCGCTGGGTTATCTTGAGGCTGATCCAACGCTGGATGTGGGTGGTATCGACGCCAGCCACAAACTGGCGCTGCTGTCCTCTATCGCCTTTGGCACAAGTCCAAACTTTGCCGGGATAGAGATCGAAGGCATAGACAAGGTATCGATCGAAGACATCCGCGCCGCCGCGGATATGGGGTTCCGGATCAAACTTTTGGGCGTGGCGCAAAAAACCGGTCGTGGATTGGAACAGCGCATGCAGCCTTGCTTGGTCCCGGCGGCCTCGCCCATCGGGCAGCTCGAGGGTGGAACCAATATGGTCGTGATCGACGGCCATGCGGTTGACCAGATTGTCCTGCGTGGCCCCGGAGCTGGCGAAGGACCCACGGCGAGCGCGGTGATGGGGGACGTCTGTGACATTGCGCGTGGCGTGCGCCTGCCAACCTTTGGCCAACCCGCCACGCAGTTGGAAAACGCCACTGCGGCATCGTCGATCCTGCCTGCGCCATATTACTTGCGAATGAAGCTGGTCGACAAACCCGGTGCGCTGGCCAAAATCGCAACTGTTCTGGGCGATTTTGGCATCTCTATCGACCGGATGCGCCAGTATGGGCATGAAGATACCAAAGCCCCTGTTTTGATTGTGACGCATAAGACGACGCGCAGTGCCCTGAATGAGGCAATGACAGCCATGCGCCAAACCGATGTTGTGGCGGATGAACCCGTCGCCTTGCGTATTGAAACCGTTTGATTCACACTGATCCCAGAATTTCAAAAGGACCCTTCTCATGACCACCAATGTCGAATTCCACGACCGTATGCTGTCGCTGGGCCTGGCCCGTGTTGCTGAACAGGCAGCGCTGGCCTCGGCCTCGTTGATCGGACGCGGCGATGAAAAAGCGGCCGACCAAGCCGCCGTGAACGCGATGCGCGAACAGTTGAACTTGCTCGACATCGCCGGGGTGGTTGTGATCGGTGAAGGCGAACGCGACGAAGCGCCGATGCTGTATATCGGCGAAGAAGTGGGCACCGGGAACGGTCCAGGCGTTGACATTGCGCTGGACCCGCTGGAAGGCACCACGCTGACGGCCAAGGACATGCCCAATGCCCTGACCGTCATTGCCATGGGCCCCCGCAGCTCGATGCTGCACGCCCCAGACGTATACATGGAAAAACTGGCCATCGGCCCGGGCTATTCCGAAGGTTTGGTGACATTGGACATGCCACCGGCCACGCGCGTTTCTGCCCTAGCAACGGAAAAGGGCTGTGCCCCTTCTGACATCACGGTTTGTATCCTCGAACGCCCTCGGCACGAAGAAATGATCGAAGAGGTACGGTCGACTGGAGCGTCCATTCGTCTGATCACGGATAGCGACGTGGCCGGCGTGATGCATTGCGCCGAAAGTGCGACTACCGGGATCGATATGTATATGGGGTCTGGCGGCGCGCCCGAGGGCGTGTTGGCGGCTGCGGCACTGAAATGCATGGGCGGTCAGATTTACGGCAAACTGCTGTTCCGCAATGACGACGAAAAAGGCCGCGCAGAAAAGGCCGGGATCACCGATCTCAACAAGGTATACAGCCGCGATGAGATGGTGACGCAGGACGTGATCTTTGCTGCGACCGGGGTTACTGGCGGCACTTTGTTGCCAGGCATTCGGCGAGAGCCAGAGTGGATCACCACAGAGACGCTGCTCATGCGTTCCAAAACCGGTTCGGTTCGGCGCATGCAGTACCGCACGCCAAAGGGCACCGTGCCGGGCCGGTAAACGCCGAAACACCATGCACCGTTCAATCGCGCCAGTGGACTGGCGCGATTTTTTTGTCATAAGGATCCAATGACTGCCTTTTTGAATGTCTCTGCTTCACTGACAGGCCGCCGCTGGGTTGGGCCGGGTCTGGACATGGAACGCGCGGCCGAAGCGCTGACGCAGCAGACATCCCTGCCCCGCGCTGTTTGTCAGGTTTTGGCCCGGTTGGGCGTCAGCCCGGATGCGGCAGACGCCTATCTCGCCCCAAAACTGCGTGACCTGATGCCCGATCCTCGGACGCTGCGCGATATGGAGCCCGCCGCGCAACGGTTTCTGGCCGCCGTAAAGCGCAAAGAGCGGATCGCTGTGTTTGCCGACTATGATGTCGATGGCGGCAGTTCCGCGGCCTTGCTGCTCAGCTGGTTGCGCAGCATGGGACAAGGCGCAACGCTTTATGTCCCGGACCGCATCGACGAAGGCTATGGCCCGAATGTGCCCGCGATGACCGCATTGGCACGTGATCATGACCTGATTATCTGCGTCGATTGCGGTACGCTCTCGCATGAGCCTTTGGCCGCAGCACAGGGTGCGGCAGATGTCATCGTTCTGGATCACCATCTGGGCGGTGAGACGCTGCCCCCAGCGGTGGCCGTCGTAAATCCCAATCGACAGGATGAAACCGGCGATCTGGCATATCTCTGTGCCGCAGGCGTCGTGTTCATGATGCTGGTCGAGGCAGATCGCCTGCTGAAGGAAGATGGCCATCGCGGCCCGGACCTGATTGCTCTTCTGGATTTGGTGGCGTTGGCCACGGTTGCAGATGTTGCGCCTTTAACCGGTCTAAACCGGGCCTTGGTGCGCCAAGGCTTGACCGTCATGGGCCGCCGTGCGCGGCCTGGTTTGGTGGCCCTTTCTGATGTGGCCCGCATGGACACAGCCCCGACCAGCTATCACCTCGGGTTCCTGCTGGGCCCGCGTGTGAATGCCGGAGGTCGTATCGGCCAGGCCGATTTGGGCGCGCGGCTTCTGTCCACGGCTTCGCCCGCTGAGGCAGAGGCATTGGCAGAGCGGTTGGACCAATTGAACAGCGAACGACGCGATATAGAAAATGCGGTCCGTGCCGCCGCGATGGAGCAGGCCGAGGCGCGTGGTCTCGACGCGCCGTTGGTCTGGGCCGCTAAGGACGGTTGGCATCCGGGTGTTGTCGGGATCGTGGCCTCTCGCCTCAAGGACACGGCAAACCGGCCGGCCATCGTGATCGGCTTTGACGGTGACGAAGGCAAAGGGTCTGGCCGGTCTATTTCCGGCGTCGATCTTGGCGCGTCCATCCAGCGGCTGGCCGCAGAAGGACTGTTGATCAAAGGCGGCGGGCACAAGATGGCCGCCGGACTGACCGTTGCGCGAGATCAGCTAGAACCCGCCATGGATCGTCTGTCAGAGCTGCTGGCCAAACAGGGAGCCGACCGCGCCGGTCCGGCCAATCTGAAGCTGGACGGAACGCTGATGCCCGGTGCGGCGACCGTGGAACTGATCGAACAGCTGGACCAAGCCGGACCCTTTGGCGCCGGTGCGCCCGGCCCGCGATTTGCCATGCCGGATGTCGAAGTGCGCTTTGCCAAACGCGTCGGGGAATCGCATCTGAAACTTGCCCTGTCCGATGGTTTGTCGGCCGGTATCGACGCAATTGCCTTTGGTGCGTTTGACAACGCGCTCGGCCCGACCTTGTTGAATCATGGTGGCGCGCGTTTTCATGTGGCCGGCCGTCTAGAGGTCAATAGCTGGGGCGGACGCCAAGCCGCACAACTCCGCCTCGACGATGCAGCCCCTGCCACAGCACACTGACGCAACGACAAAAAACCGATGGTCCAAAAAACTGTGAAATGGGTCACTTTTTCCGCTTGCGCCGACCTGCGTGATTAACTAGATACGCCGTCACACCGCGTGGCCCGTTCGTCTATCGGTTAGGACGCCAGGTTTTCAACCTGGAAAGAGGGGTTCGATTCCCCTACGGGCTGCCACTTTCTCAAACACATCGAAATAAAAGTACGTCGATTGGCGAAGCTCGTCGTCGGTGCAGCCAAGGTCACGGCGGTCCAGCCTGATTTGGGTCAAATGATCACTTGTGGGCCGGTGGATGCTCTATGGCTCCGCCGGATTTGACCCAGTCGGAAAACCCTTTTTCCAGATGGGCCACCGGAAACCCCATTTCGCGCAAGGTATTCGCGGTCAGTGCAGAGCGCCAACCGGATGCGCAATGCAGGATAAAGCTTTTTTGTTCTGCGAAAATGTCCTTGAAATAGGGGCTGTCAGGATCAACCCAAAACTCAATCATACCGCGCGGGGCGTGAAAACTGCCCGGGATAAATCCCGATCTTTGCCGTTCCCGCACATCACGGATGTCTACGACAACAACATCCGGGTCGTCGGTTAGACCCATCAACGTAGCGGTATCGATTTCTTCAATGTTACGCCGTGCCTCGGCGACCATCTCGGCAGAAGATTTTAGAAGCTTCGGCATTTTTGCCTCCGTTGTACGCGTTACGATGTAGTCTTCACAGCCCCTGAGGAATGGCAAGCCTGCATCGGCTGAGTCGCTTTGATACATGCCAGCGCCCGGATGCCTGCAGGACCGCATGCCAATTGCGACATTTGCCGAACCGTCCGCGAAGCAGACCCACGCGACGCAACGCTTCTGCTTGACAAAGCGTCGGCCATTGCCCCATTCCGGCTTATGCTGGTGCCTGCTGATGCAGATGAAAAGGGAATGCGACAGGGAACCCTCCCAAGCGCAGCCGCCCCCGCGACCGTGACCGGATGCGCTGTCCGTAACCACTGGCCCAGATGGCCGGGAAGGTGGAACAGCGAACAGGCTAATGCCTGACATCCGCAAGCCGGGAGACCTGCCAGCGCACGAAGTAACGTAACCGGACGGGGTGTGTCGGCGACGGGTTTGGCCAAAGCTATACCCGCAATGTGCCCCGCCACAGCCGGAGAGAGGGCATAGGGTTGAGCGACGTAGAACTGCTGGTCTGCATCAAATGCCGCCGCGATCTGCCAACTGATGTTGAGGGGCCGCGCCCCGGTGCCAAACTGCATGAAGCTTTGGACGGCCGATTGCCCGACGGCGTGACGCTGAAGGCTGTGGAATGTCTGTCGAACTGTTCGCGCGGTTGTTCGATCGTCCTGCGCGGACCCGATCGGTGGAGCTTTGTTTATGGCAATCTCCACGAAGACACCGCCGCCGATATCGTCGTCGAAGGGGCAACGAAATATCACGCAGCCCCTGACGGTCTGGTCCCATGGCGTGAGCGCCCGGAGCATTTTCGCAAAAACTGTATCGCCCGCATTCCCCCCGTAGGAGAGACGTAAATGTCTGATCTGTCGAAACTTCCCGTCACTGTCATCACTGGGTTCCTGGGCTCTGGCAAAACCACGCTGGTCCGTCACCTGATGCAAAACCCACAAGGCAAACGTTTGGCCGTGGTCGTCAACGAGTTTGGCAATGTGGGCGTGGATGGCGACATCCTGAAAGGCTGCGCCATTCCGGATTGCCCGGAAGAAAACATCATGGAACTGGCCAATGGCTGCATCTGCTGCACCGTGGCGGATGACTTCATTCCAACGATTGAGGCCTTGATGGCGCTGGAACCGCGCCCGGAACACATCCTGATCGAAACCTCTGGTCTGGCGCTGCCAAAACCATTGCTCAAGGCTTTCGACTGGCCCGATATCCGCTCAAAGATTACCGTCGACGGCGTGATTGCATTGGCCGATGCCGAGGCGGTTGCCGCAGGCCGGTTTGCCCCGGACGTGGCAGCCGTGGACGCCCAGCGCGCCGCCGATGACTCTTTGGATCACGAAACACCCCTGTCAGAGGTGTTCGAGGATCAGATTTCCTGTGCCGACATCATCCTGTTGACCAAACCGGATCTCGCTGGTCCCGAAGGCATTGCCAAGGCAAAGGACGTGATCGCGGCCGAGGCACCGCGTCCCCTGCCCGTGGTCGAAGTGGCCGAAGGTGTCGTCGATGTGCGCGTTGTGCTGGGTCTGGAGGCTGCCGCCGAAGATGACATGGATGCCCGACCCAGCCACCATGATGGCCATGACGACCACGAACATGATGATTTCGAAAGCATCGTTGTTGACCTGCCGGAACAGACCGACCCCGCCGATCTGGTGGCGCGGATCGAACGGTTGGCCAATGAGCTGAACATCCTGCGCGTCAAAGGCTATGCCGCTGTTGCGGGCAAGCCCATGCGCCTGTTGGTACAGGCGGTAGGTGCGCGCGTACGGCATCAGTTTGACCGTCCGTGGGGGCCGGATGAGGCACGTCAAGGTCGGGTTGTTGTGATTGCAGAACATCATGACATCCGCGAGGATGCGATCCGCGCCATTCTGACGGGCGTCACCGAACCGGCCGAATAAGGAGCCACACAGCCGATGCATGTCGTCTTTCGCGAAAGCCACGGGCTGGACGAAACGGAAACACCGATGGATCTGGGCCAAAGCCCGGCGGATTTGGTTGTGCTTTCGTTTTCGGACAGCGACCTTGGGGCTTTTGCGGCAGGCTGGCATCGGGGCAACAGACCCAAGGGCAAGCTGCCCACGTTGCGGCTGGCCAATTTGACGGCGCTGAAACATCCGCTGTCGGTTGATACCTATGTGGAACAAACGCTGGAGGGGGCCAAAGGCATCCTCATACGGCTGATCGGCGGCGTGCCGTACTGGGCTTATGGCTTGCAACAGGTCGAAGAACTGGCGCGTCGCAAAGGGTTGGCTCTGGCCGTTCTGCCTGCGGACGGGCGGCCCGATCCACGGCTTGACGATGTTTCAACACTGCCGGTTTCGACCCTGCGCCGGTTACAACATTTGTGCGACCAAGGCGGCGCGGTTGCGGCACAAGCAGCGTTGGCGCAGATGGCGCTGGCCGCCGGCCTTTATGCGGCGCCTGTCATGGGGGCCAAAACAGTGCCCGACGCCGCCGCTTGGACGCCCGAGACGGGCATTTGTGACTGGCGCGATGTGATCGCAGGCGACGCGCCTCGTGTCGTCATCAGCTTTTACCGCTCTTATCTCACCTCTGCCGACCTATCGCCGATCGAAGGTCTTTTTGACGCGCTGCGTGCACGCGGGTTTGCGCCCGTGGGCCTTTTTGCGCCATCGCTCAAAGCCCCCGGTCCGGCGGCATGGATGGCCGATGAAATCCGCGCCATCGCGCCTGTTGCCATCGTGAACGCCACCTCTTTTTCCGGCAAAGGGGCCACCGGCACCTCACCGTTGGACGCGGGCGGGGTTCCGGTGTTTCAGGTCGCGCTGTCGACCGCCCGGCAAAAGGATTGGGCAGAGGCAGAGCGCGGCCTTTCCCCCGCGGACCTTGCCATGCATGTTGTCTTGCCAGAGGTGGATGGACGGCTTTTTGCGGGCGTTGCGTCGTTCAAAGAGCCCAGCAAAAAAGACACCGATCTGGAATATTCCCGTTTTGCACACCGGGCGCATGCCGAACGCATCGCCGCCGTTGCGGACCGGGTGGCATCTTGGATCGGCTTGGGCACGCGTCCGGCGGCAGATCGGCGGCCCGCTATTGTCCTGTCGACCTATCCCGGCAAAGACTGGAACATGGCGCACGCGGTGGGTCTGGATGCGCTGGCCTCAACCGAGGCGATCCTGGAAGATTTAGCCTCCGACGGGTATCACGTCGAAGACGGTGCCGCCTTGGACAGCGCATTGATGGACGCGCGGATTGCATGGTCGGTTGAGGATTATGAAACCGTTCTCTCCACCCTGCCCCAGTCTTTGCAGGATGACCTGCAGACAGCCTGGGGCGCGCCGCATCACGATGCCTTTGTCACCGACGGGTTTTTCCAATTCGCGGCCACCCGGCGCGGGGCGGCATTGGTCGCATTGCAGCCAGTGCGCGGCACACCCGATCCCCGCGCGGATGAATACCACGACCTCTCTCGCACCCCACGCCATTCCTACGTGGCCTTTTACCTGTGGCTGCAACAACAAGCGGACGCGCTAATCCATGTGGGCGCGCACGGCACGCTGGAATGGCTGCCGGGCAAGGCCGTCGCCCTGTCAGAGGCGTGCTGGCCCGAGGCACTGATCGGCGACTTGCCGGTGATCTATCCGTTCATCGTCAACGACCCCGGCGAAGCCGCGCAGGCCAAACGCCGGATCGGTGCGGTGACACTGGGCCATATTCCCCCGCCATTGCGGCACAGCGAAACGCCGGATCGTCTGGTGCGGTTGGAAATGCTGCTCGACGAGTTTTCAAACGCCGATGGGCTGGACCCCAAACGGCGCGACCGGCTGCAGGATGACATCCGGTCCGAGGCACAGGCGATCGGCGTCGAAAACGATCTGGGCCTTGATGCCGCGACCACAACGGCAGAGGCGATCACCCGCATCGACCGCTTTGTTTGTGACATCAAGGAAAGTCAATTTGGCGACGGCCTGCATGTCTGGGGCCGCGCGCCACAGGCCACCCCGGCCTTTGATGCCAGCCCATCAGCCGCCGCCGAAAAGCAGGCCCTGATCGCGGCCCTGAACGGAAAACGAATAGAGCCCGGTCCCTCTGGTTCGCCGTATCGCGGGCGGTCGGATGTCCTGCCCTCTGGTAGAAACTTGTTCACGACCGATCCGCGATCTGTTCCTACGCGCGCCGCTTATGCCCAGGGCGTCAAACTGGCTGAAGAGTTGGTGCGACGGCATTTGCAGGACGAGGGCGACTATCCCAAGGGATTGATTGTCGACCTTTGGGGCTCTGCCACGATGCGGACGGCGGGCGAAGAATTTGCCATGGCCCTGCATCTGCTCGGTGCCAAACCGGTCTGGGATGATGGATCAGAACGGGTGTCAGGTATCGAGATTTTGCCGATCACCTTGTTGGAACGGCCCCGGATCGACGTCACGCTCCGGGTCTCTGGCCTGTTCCGCGATGTGTTCCCATCGCTGTCCAAGCTGTTTGGCCAAGCCATCAAGGCGCTGGCAGTACGGGACGAGGCGCCGGATTGGAACCCCTATGCCGGGCATCAGGCGGACCACCGGGTTTATGGCCCCGCCCCCGGCAGCTATGGGCTGGGCATGGGGGCCAACCCAGAAACCTATACCGAAGAGGCACGGGCCGCTGCGGGGGACGCATGGCTCAAGGCCAGCGCCTATGCTCTGGATCACGGCGAAGCGGTGCATGACCCTGATGGGATCGCCCAACGGGTCGCGCAGGCCGACAGCTTTGTGCATTTGCAGGATCTGGCCGAAACCGATCTTTTGCTGGCCTCGGACTATGCAACCCATGAGGCCGGGTTTGCTGCGGCAAAGGCCCAGACGGGCGGTAGCGCCGCGCTTTATCATCTCGACATCACGCAACCGGACAATCCGCGCGCGCGCAGCCTGAACGAGGAAATTGCCCGTGTTGTGCGGGCGCGCGCGGCCAATCCGAACTGGATTGCCGGCATGCAGCGTCACGGGTTTCGCGGGGCTGCGGAAATTGCCGCAACGCTGGATCACATGGCCGCCTTTGCGCATCTGGCCGGTGTCGTCGACAGTCACCTGTTTGACCTCTACCACGAGGCAACCCTTGGGAATGCGGCCGTCGATGATTTTCTGAAAGACGCCAACCCACAGGCCCGCCAAGCCATGCAAGACCGGTTTGCGGCCCTGTTGGACGCCGGGTTGTGGATCACGCGGCGCAATTCGATCCTTGCGGGGATGGAGCGGATCGCGTGACGGGCCGAGTGCGCGGCTGGTGCCCCGGCGCGCAACGTCCGATGATGTCAGGCGACGGGCTTGTCGTGCGGGTGCGTCCCCGCTACGCCCGTCTGACCGCGCACCAGATGCTGGGCCTGTGCGCGGCGGCAGAGACCTTTGGCAACGGCACGATCGACCTGACCAACCGGGCCAACCTGCAATTGCGTGGCGTGGCCGATGTCCATCACGAACCACTGTTGGACAGTTTGGCCGCGCTGGACCTTCTGGACGCGCAACCGGGCATCGAAACCCGGCGGAACATGCTTGTGACGCCGTTCTGGCAGCCCGGAGATGTGTCAGAGGCCCTGACATCTGCCTTGCTGTCCCGGCTGGATGATTTACCGCCACTCCCGGCGAAGTTTGGCTATGCCATCGATACCGGCCCTGCACCCCTTTTGGGCAACGATCCCGCAGATATCCGGTTGGAACGCCTGCCGGATGGTACGCTTATCCTGCGCGCAGATGGTTCTGCGACTGGCCGGATCGTCTCGGTCGATACCGCCATTGATCAGTTGATTGCATTGGCACATTGGTTCGCCGAAACCCGACCGGATGATTTCCGACGGATGCGCAAGCTTTTGGCAACAACGGACCTGCCGAACGCATGGCAAGAGGGACATCCAACCCCGCCAAGTGGCCAACAGCCCGATATCGGTGAAACGGAATTAGGTCCCTTGATGGGAGCGACGTTCGGCCAGATCGACGCGCACCAGATGTCAGATTTGATCCAGACATCCGGCGCACACGCCATCCGGGTGACACCTTGGCGGTTGTTTCTGCTCGAAGGCGGGAAAAGCATCGCCGCACCGGGGTTCGTGACGACCAAAGACGATCCATTGCTCGGGGTCGATGCCTGCCCCGGCGCGCCGCTTTGCCCCCAAGCCACCGTCGAAACCCGCGCTTTGGCTGCGCGTCTGGCCGCCACGGCAACCGGAACGCTCCACATCTCGGGCTGTTCCAAGGGGTGCGCCACGCCTCGGGCCGCCGAAACCGTTCTGGTCGGCAATAACGGACGATTTGATCTTGTGAAACAAGGGGTCGCGTGGGATGAGCCCACATTGCGCGGCCTTGACCCGACGGACTTAAACACCATGGCGGACCTGACCTGATGCCTTACGAATACGAAACCAATGGCGCCGCCATTTATGCGCAATCCTTTGCCACGATCCGGGCAGAAGCGAACCTTGCCCGCTTCGACAAGGACGAAGAACAGGTGGCTGTCCGCATGATTCATGCCGCCGGTCTGGTCGGGCTGGAAGACCATGTACATTTTTCAGACGGGTTTGTCCCGGCAGCGCGTACCGCGTTGGAAAACGGGGCACCCATCTTGTGTGATGCGCGCATGGTGAGCGAGGGGATCACGCGGTTCCGAATGCCCGCCGAGAACCAGATTATCTGCACGCTTCATGCGGATGGGGTCAAAGAGATGGCCGCGGATATGGGCAATACCCGGTCCGCCGCCGCGTTGGAGCTTTGGCGTCCACATCTGGCCGGTGCGATCGTCGCCATCGGTAATGCGCCCACAGCCCTTTTCCATCTATTGAACATGCTGGAAGACCCCAATTGCCCGCGCCCCGCCGCGATCATCGGCTGCCCGGTGGGCTTTGTGGGGGCGGTCGAATCCAAAGACGCGCTGTGGGCGACACAGCCAGTACCGTGCTGCATCGTTCAGGGACGCCTTGGTGGCAGTGCCATCACCGTCGCCGCCGTCAACGCCATCGCGAGCCGCGCAGAATGAGCGGGACGATTTACGGCGTGGGCCTGGGCCCCGGCGCGCAGGACCTGATGAGCGTGCGCACGGACCGATTGCTCCGCTCTGCAAAGCATGTGGCGTTTTTCCGCAAAGCAGGCCGCAAGGGCCAAGCACGGCAGATCGTTGAGAGCATGCTGTCGGCGGATGCCATTGAATTTCCGATGGAATACCCGGTTACCACGGAAATCCCGCTGACCGATCCCCGGTACAATGAAATCTTATCGGCGTTTTATGCCGACGTCACCGCCCATCTGCGCGCCCTTGCGGATGCGGGCGAAGATGTCGTGGTGCTCTGCGAAGGGGACCCGTTCTTTTATGGCTCTTTCATGCATCTTTATGAGCGGCTGAAGGCAGATGTTCCGGTTGAGGTCGTCCCCGCCATCACCGGCATGTCGGGGGCGTGGACCGCAACGGGCATGCCGATCACATGGGGGGACGACGTTCTGACCGTGCTGATGGGCACGCTCGGCGAAGACGAGCTGGCCCGCCGGATGGCCGACACCAACGCCGTTGTCGTCATGAAGATCGGGCGCAACATCGACAAAGTACGCCGGGCACTGCAGACCGCCGGGCGGTTTGACGCGGCATGGCTGGTCGAATTCGCAACCATGCCGAACCAAACCGTTACACGCCTCTCCGAGGCGCCGGAAAAAGTAACCCCTTACTTCTCGATCATCGTTGTGCATGGGCAAGGTCGCCGCCCGTGACAGGATCAGTTGTCATAGCGGGCCTTGGCCCCGGCGATGACGCCCTGATCACCCCGGAAGTGTCCGCCGCATTGGTCGAGGCAACCGACATCGTCGGCTACATCCCGTATGTCGCCCGGATTGCGACACGGCCCGGCTTGACCTTGCATCCCAGTGATAACCGCGTGGAAATCGACCGATCCCAGCATGCGTTGGACATGGCATCAGAAGGGCGCCGCGTGGTTGTTGTGTCCTCTGGCGACCCCGGCGTTTTTGCCATGGCCGCCGCCGTGCTGGAAGCTGTGGAGCACGGCGCGCCTGAATGGCGGGACCTCGATATCCGCGTGTTGCCGGGGATTACGGCGATGCTGGCGGCGTCTGCGGCTTGTGGGGCACCGTTGGGACATGATTTCTGCGCAATCAACCTCAGCGATAACCTAAAGCCTTGGTCCCTGATCGAAAAACGCCTGCGCCTTGCCGCAGAGGCGGATTTCGCAATGGCCTTTTACAATCCTCGATCGAAATCCCGCCCCGAAGGGTTTGCAAAGGCGCTGGCCACGCTTAAATCCGCCTGCGGCGATGACCGCCCAATGATCTTTGCGCGTAACGTGACGAGGGCCGATCAGACGATCCGTATCGTGCCGCTGTCGCAGACAGAACCGGACATGGCCGATATGCGCACCGTTGTCCTGCTGGGTTCCTCTCAGACCCGGATCATCGACCGGGACGGGGCACCGTTAGTTTACACGCCCCGTTCGGTGCCGGCATGAACGATCCAGTCCACCACCTCTTGCGCGGTCCCAACCTCAGACCGCGCCGGAATGTCCGGGCGGGCGATCATGATGACCGGCAGGCCCAGGGCGCGCGCCGCATCGATCTTGGCTTTGGCCCCCACACCGCCAGAATTCTTGGACACAACGATATCAATGCGATGGGCCTCCATCAGGGTGCGATCCGACGCTTCGGTGAAAGGCCCGCGCGACACAAGCACGTGATGATCGGGGAAAGGTACCTCGAATTGCGGCGGGTCGACCAGCCGCAAGAGGTAATGATGCTGGGGATTGGGGGCAAAATCGTTGAGGTGCATGCGCCCAACAGCCAACATGACACGCCGCGCCGGCTGGTCCAACGCGGCAACAGCCGCCGGAATGTCGGGCACCTCGATCCACTTGTCATCAGCGCGGCGGGTCCAGCCCGGACGGGTCAGCGCGACCAGCGGTACATCCACCAACGCCGCCGCGTCTACCGCGTTGCGGCTCATCTGCGCAGCAAAGGGATGCGTGGCGTCGATCAGGTGGGTGATCTTTTGCGCCCGCAAATAGTCGGCGAGCCCCGTGCTTCCACCAAATCCACCGATGCGCTGCGGCAAGGGTTGGCGCTTGGGTCGTTCAACGCGCCCTGCAAAGGATACGGTGCCGTGAAACCCCTGCTCTGCCAACAGATTGCAGAGCGCCGTCGCCTCGGTCGTGCCACCCAGGATCAAGAGGTTCGGGGACATGTCTGACGCTCCTTGGCTGACGATCGTGGGACTGGGCGAAGATGGCCCAGACGGGCTGTCTCGTGCAAGCTTGGCCGCGATTGATCAAGCGGAAATCGTTATGGGGGCCGCCCGGCACCTGTCGCTTTTGCCTGATCTGGGTGGGCGCGGTGTGGAATGGCCGGTGCCATTTGCCGATGGCGTGCCGGTTCTGATGGGCTATCGCGGCAAACGGGTTGTGGCGCTCGCCTCCGGTGACCCGTTCTGGTACGGGGCGGGTACCGTGTTTGCACGGCATCTCGACCCGGGCGAATGGCGCGCCCTGCCCGGCCCTTCGACTTTTTCGCTGGCGGCCTCACTGCTCGGCTGGCCCTTGGAACGAACCGTGACCCTCGGATTGCATGCAGCACCATTGGCCAAGCTGCGGCCGCACCTGGCCCCCAACACGCGCGCGATCCTCTTGCTGCGCGATGGGGACGCAGTCGCGGAGCTGGGCGATTTTCTTACCCAGGAAGGTTTTGGCGACAGCGCGCTGACGGTGATGGAGGCTTTGGGCGGTCCGCGCCAACGCGTGCGCGAGACAATCGCCAAAGACATGACACTGACGGATATCGCCCATCCGGTTTGCGTCGGGTTGAGCGTTGCAGGCACAGGGCGTGCATTGCCGCATGCCTCTGGCCTTGATGACAGCTTTTTTGATCATGATGGTCAGATCACCAAGCGCCCGGTCCGCGCCTTGGCCCTGTCCGCTTTGGCCCCGCGCCCGGGCGAGCACCTTTGGGATATCGGTGCGGGGTCAGGTTCGATCTCGGTTGAATGGCTGTTATCTGATCCGTCGCTGACCGCGACCGCCTTTGAACCGCGCTCTGAACGGGTCGCACGGGTCACGGCGAATGCGGAACGCTATGGATTGCCGCTGACCACTGTACAGGGATCGGCCCCGGACTGTCTGGGCGATGCGCCGGTCCCGGATGTCGTCTTTGTCGGTGGGGGGGCTTCGGAAACCCTGTTTGATTGGCTCTGGACCCATTTGCCCACCGGAACCCGGGTTGTAGCCCATGCCGTGACGCTGGAAAGCGAAGCGTTGTTGGCCACGTGGCACGCGGCAAAAGGCGGTCAGATGCTGCGGATCGAATTGGCCGAGGCCGCGCCCTTGGGGCCGCGCCGAGGCTGGAAGTCTGCCTACCCGGTCGTACAGTGGAGCGTGACACTGTGATCGTAGCCGGGTTTGGATTTCGCGAAAATGCGACGGTGGACAGCCTGACCGCAGCCTTGTCGATGACCGGGGTGGGCCATGTAGATGCCGTGGCCTCGGCGCCGGACAAGTGCGAAAGCGCCGTCTTTCGCGACTTTGCCGCCACCCTGCCCGCCGCGGTTATCGCCGTCGCGCCGGGCGACATGACCGCTGTGGAAACGCCGACCCAATCCGATGCCAGCCAAAAGGCGCGCGGCACCGGATCCGTTGCCGAGGCCGCCGCCCTGATCGCCGCCGGGTCCAACGCCCGGCTGACCACGCATCGCCAGATTAGCCCCGATGGACGCGCCACCTGCGCCATTGCGGAAGGAGAGGTTACATGACCGTTCATTTCATTGGCGCCGGTCCCGGTGCCGCCGACCTGTTGACCTTGCGCGGCCGCGACATCATCGCGGCCTGCCCTGTTTGCCTGTACGCCGGATCGCTGGTGCCCAAAGAGATCCTTGGCCACTGTCCCGATGGCGCGCGGATCGTCAACACCGCGCCCATGGATCTGGACCAGATCATGGCGGAGATCAGTAAGGCGCATGCCGAAGGCCATGATATTGCCCGCCTGCATTCCGGGGACCTGTCCGTCTGGTCCGCTATGGGCGAACAGATGCGTCGCCTGCGAGACATGGGCATCCCGGTCAGCGTGACACCCGGCGTGCCATCCTTTGCCGCCGCTGCCGCCGCCCTTGGCACCGAATTGACCTTGCCGGGGCTGGCACAATCCGTGGTGCTGACCCGCACCCCGGGGCGCGCAAGCTCTATGCCCGAGGGCGAAACACTGACCAATTTTGCCGCCACCGGTGCAACACTGGCCATACACCTTTCGGTTCAAAACCTTGCCAAAGTGACCGCCGATCTGACCCCGGCCTACGGGGCCGATTGCCCGGTCGCCATCGTGCATCGCGCCAGCTGGCCAGACGAACAAATCATTCGCGGCACCCTGTCCACGATCGAAGCCGCCCTGCCCGAAGGCGTCGCGCGCACGGCCTTGATCCTCGTCGGCCCTGCCCTGGCCGGTGAAGGGTTCGACGAAAGCTGCCTTTATTCAACCGATTACGACCGCCGCTATCGCCCGCAAACGGCCGATAGCCCTTGGTCCAGCTGGAGCCACGGCGATGACTAATGCCCCTGGATTGTTGATCTCTGCCCCGTCCTCGGGCACTGGCAAAACCACCGTGATGCTGGGCCTGTTGCGGGCCTTGCGCGATGACGGATTGGTGGTCCAGCCCTATAAATCCGGCCCTGACTACATCGACCCCGCCTTTCATTTGGCCGCAGCGGGTCGGGCGTCTTTAAACATCGACAGCTGGGCGATGCCAGAGAGTTTGCTGGGCGGTGTGTCGATGCAATCGGATGGTGCGGATATCATCGTCGCCGAAGGATCGATGGGCCTTTATGACGGCGTCGCCACCAAAGGTGAGGCCGGATTCGGGTCCTCTGCCGAAACCGCAATGCGCATGGGTTGGCCCGTGGTTTTGGTGCTGGATGTCGGCGGTCAGGCGCAATCCGCGGCAGCAACCGCGCTGGGGTTCAAAGCCTATATGCCAGACCTGCCCTTTGCTGGCGTGATCCTGAACCGTTGCGCCAGCCCCCGCCACGAACGCTTGGCGCGGGTCGGCATGGATAAGGCCGGGATCAACGTGTTGGGCGTGCTGCCCCGTCGGGGCGACCTGACCCTGCCAGAACGGCATTTGGGGCTGATCCAAGCGGTCGAACACCCCGATCTGGAGGCCGCAATCACAGGCTATGCCACGTTCCTGCGCGAAAACGTGGATCTGAGCGCGATCAAGGCCGCCGCCCTTGCCGGTCCGTCTGCTGCTGGCGCGCTGCCCAAACCGCCTGCGCAACGGATTGCGCTGGCGCGGGATGCGGCGTTTTCCTTCACCTATCCGCATCTTTTGGCCGGATGGCGGGCGGCGGGTGCGGAAATCCTGCCGTTTTCGCCCTTGGCGAATGAGGCCCCGGACCCGCATGCCGATCTGGTCTGGTTGCCCGGCGGGTATCCGGAACTGCATGCGGGAACCTTGGCCGCGGCCCAAACCTATCTCACCGGCTTGCGCAAACATGCCGAAACCAAGCCGGTGCATGGAGAGTGCGGCGGTTACATGGCGCTCGGCACTGCCTTGATCGACAAGGAAGGCAATCGGCACGAAATGGCCGGGCTGCTGGGCCTCGTGACCTCATATGAAAAGCGCAAATTCCACCTTGGCTATCGTCAGGCGGAACTGCACGCGCCGATGTTGGGGCATGACACCGGCGCACGTTTGCGCGGGCATGAGTTTCACTATTCCACCATTCTGGATGAACCCGACGCGCCACTGGCAACCGTTTCGGACGCAGATGGCAACCCGGTGCCCGAAACCGGTTCCGTCCGGGGCAACGTCACCGGTACGTTCTTTCACATGATATCCGAGGCGAGCGTATGAGCGGATATGTCAGCTTTGTCAGCTCCGGTCCCGGTGATCCGGAGCTATTGACCGTAAAAGCCGTCAACCGGATCGCCGCAGCCGACGCAGTTTTGTTCGATGACCTCAGTGCCGGCCCAATTCTGGAACACGCTCGCCCCGATGCCGATCTGGTTGGGGTGGGCAAGCGGGCTGGTCGGCCTTCGCCGAAACAGCATCATGTCAGCCAACTGCTGGTCGACTATGCGCAAACAGGCGCGCAGGTCGTGCGGCTGAAATCCGGCGACAGCGGCATTTTTGGCCGGTTGGAGGAAGAAACCGACGCGCTGAAAGACGCCGGCATTCCGTTTGAAATTATCCCAGGCGTGCCCTCAGCCTGTGCCGCCGCCGCAGCAGCAGGCATCCCGTTGACACGCCGCCTCACCGCCCGCCGGGTCCAGTTTGTGACTGGGCACGATGTGACCGGCGCGCTGCCCGAGGACCTGAACCTTGCCGCACTGGCCGATCCGAATGCGACAACGGTTGTCTTCATGGGCAAACGCACGTTTCCGCTCTTGGCCGAAACGCTGAAATCTCATGGCCTGCCGGGCGACACACCTGCGTTGTTGGCCGAAGCCGTCAGCACGCCAGAGCAACATCTGCACCGGGATACGGTAGACGGGCTGGCCGAACGGTTCCGGGGCGATCCCGGTAAGGCGCCTGCGCTGATCCTCTATGGATCGTTGGCTGATGGGTGAGAGCGGGATGCGATGAAACAGCTCTTCTTGATTGGCATCGGCACTGGCAATCCCGGCCACGTTACGGGGCAAGCCATCAACGCCATGCGTGGCGCAGACGTCATTTTGATCCCGCACAAGGGTGCTGGGAAAGAAGATTTGGCCGATCTTCGGCATGAGATTTGCGACCGGTTTGTTGATCCCAAAAATACCCGACTGATTGGTTTTGATATCCCAACTCGCCGGGATGACGATGGGTATCTGCCGGGTGTCGAAGACTGGCATGACGCCATTGCCGCCGCATGGCAGGCCGCTCTTCCAGAAGATGCCCAAACAGTTGCGTTGCTGGTCTGGGGTGACCCGTCGCTTTACGACAGCACCCTGCGTATCGCCGCCCGGTTGCATCCCGCACCAAAGGTCAAAGTCATCGCCGGTATAACATCTCTACAGGCGTTGACCGCGGCCCACGCCATTCCGGTGAATACCTTGGGGGCCGCGTTCACCGTGACCACGGGCCGGCGCCTGCGTGAAGCGGGATGGCCAGGCGATATGGAAACAGTGGCCGTAATGCTGGACGGGTCCTGTTCGTTTCAGGATTTGGCCGCGCCAGAGCGATATGATATCTGGTGGGGCGCTTACCTGGGCATGGAGAGCGAAATTCTACACCATGGCGTATTGAGCGAGGTCACCGATGAGATTGTGGCCAAACGCGCCGCGGCACGGGCGGCGCATGGGTGGATCATGGATATCTATCTATTACGGCGACGTTTTTGACGCGCCCGGGTTGGGAGCACTGCACAATGGTTTATCGCAAAGCATTACGGCCGGGCGAGGCGGTATCCACAGCGCCCATTCAGGAAGATGCCGCGGTTCAGTTTATTGGGAACATCGAAACACCATGGGAGACCAGCCGCGCCTGCCCGAAACAGGGAGACATAGAAGGCCCCGATTGTACCTTGATCTTGAGGCCCGATTGGGGGCAAGCGCTAACCGGATTGGATAGGTTTGCGTCCTTGGACATCCTCTATTGGCTACACCAATCCCCGCGTGATTTGCTGTTGCAGTCACCAAAAAAGGACGGGTTTGGCGTCGGTACTTTTGCGTTGCGATCTCCGGCGCGCCCAAATCCGATCGGGGTATCTCGGGTGGTCTTGCGGCGTATGGCTGGAAACCGTGTCGTGGTCGGCGGATTGGACTGTATCAACGGTACGCCCCTGCTGGACATAAAGCCGGTCCACTGTGCACATTCATCGGGTTCCATCGCGACCGACGATATCAACTGACCGCTCGGCGCGTCGCCGTCGACTGGGTGCAATTGTGTTTCGGGATTGCGTCGAAGAAGCGCTGGCAAGACCGTCCGGCGCGTTTTGCCGCGTAGAGCGCGACATCAGCTTGTTCTAACAATGCAGCCTCATCCAGTCCCTTCTGGAAAAAAGTCGTACCGATGCTGGCCGACACGCGGCAGAATGTATTGTCAAACGGGATCGGTTTTTTCCATCCGCTCAATCAAACGCTGACCCAGCCTTTCGAGATGCCTTTGGTCTTTGATGCCGGGAAAGATCAGGACAAATTCATCCCCACCGACCCGTGCCACGGTGTCATTTTCGCGGGTGAGATCGACCATGGTCTTGGCAACTTTCTGCAGAACCTGGTCACCTGCAGCATGACCGAAGGTGTCGTTCACCGCCTTGAAATAATCGAGGTCGAGATGCATCAGCGCGAAATCTGCCTCAGCCGCAATGAGCCGGTCCAGAATAAAGCTCATGGCGCGACGGTTTTTCAGGCCCGTCAACGTGTCGGTAAAAGCCTGTTCTTCGGCTGCAATCATTGCACCCTGCAGACGCAGGTTCAGTTTTCTGGACGACTCCATTGCCGCAGATTTCGCTTCGACGAGATAGAGCATTTCAACCGCCAGATCGGTTGCCGGAAAGTCGGCCCAGGTCAGTTCGTAATCGCACACCGCATCTAGGATCGAAATGCCAAATGACAGGTTCACAACCGCGCCCGCCTGATCGGGCAAAGGCATCAAAACGCCTTTGAAACCCGTCTTGGGCTCACTCAAAAACTCCAGATGCAGTTTTGCCCCCGATATGGCCCAAAGATCGGCCATGGTTCGGGCTGTTCGCGGACGTTTCAGCGAAAACACGTCAAAAAAATTCTGACCAACAAAATTGAAGTCCGGCCGCAGTTTTGTCAGCGTCGGTCCGGTTCGGGTCACACGACCATTGCAATCCAATGTCAGGTGCATGGGACAAAAAGCATCGAGAATTTCCGAATAGGCGACCATATCCGTCATCCGGTCCGCGCCCCCAGATCGAATTCCCGCCCTTTGGAATAGGTCGCCTCAACCAAACCGATGGATATCACGTCCGACCCGTTCTGAATGCCTTCATGGTGCAGGATTGCGAGCGCACCATAGTCATCGGCCATCGCGCGCAGAACACCCATCACGACCCAGCCATATCCCGGCAGACCGGCCGCGCAGGTCAAAGTATATTCACCCGGGGCTTTTTCGCGCGGTTCCAAGGCCGGCAAATGAAGATCGGCCACGGCCAGTCGGGTCCGATCCGGTAAATCGTCGAGCGAAAACAGAAAATCTTCATACGTCACGCCACTGAAACGCAACAATCGTCGGAGCGCCTGTACTTCTGGATGGGTGATCAGGTAGGTGCCAAGATCTTCGAGAACTTCTTCGCGCGTGCGGTGCAATTCTTCGCTGATGGCGTCGAGCACCATGAATGTCTGACTATCGTCATAGGTCAACATTCCCTCGAATTGGGAATGACCCAAGTTCGCCCGGCGGGCCACAGCCTCCCACCGGTCGCTACCGTAAGTATGGGAAACAAACGACTGAATCGCTCTGTTGATCAGTCCATGCATATTGAACCCCTGCATTTCGCGCAGGTTCAGTGTGCTACCGGCCTGTTAACAAATTCCCAACGGCAGGTCATTTTTTGAATTTTTTTGGCGCCGTGTTTATCCCACCCTAGAAATCCGTCGGCGCGCCGCCTTCTTCTTTGCGCCGGGCAACAAAGGCTTTCAATTCGTCCTCGATACCTGCGTCGAGCGGAGGGGCTTCGAAGCTGCCGATGATTTCCTTGAACATGTTGTGCGCCCGTTCCGGCGTCCAGATGCCTCCGGCAACCTCCCAGCCTTCGAAGTTCCGCCAATCGCTGAGGAATGGCTGGTAAAACGCCGAAGTATACCGGTCCTGCGTGTGCTGGATGCCAAAGAAATGGCCGTCATGACCGACCTCGCGGATCGCATCGACAGCGATCTCGTCTTCACCAGTCGCAAAGCTGGCCGGTTCCAAATAGCGCTGAATGTGCTGCAGCACTTCGCAATCCATGATGAATTTCTCGGGGCTGGCGATCAGTCCCCCTTCCAGCCATCCAGCCGCGTGATAGACCATATTGGTACCTGATTGCACGGCGGACCACAGGCTGTTCGAGGTTTCCCACATCGCCTGCCCGTCCGGCACGTTCGCGGCGCACACACCCGAGGCACGCATGGGCAGGCCATAGAACCGGGCCATCTGGCCGGTCATCTGGGTGGCGCGCATGTATTCCGGGGTGCCAAAGGCCGGCGCACCGGACTTCATATCGACGTTGGACGTGAACGTGCCGATCACACAGTTTGAGCCGGGCGTGTCGTATTGGAACAGCGCAATGGCACAAAGCGCCTCTGCCAATGATTGCGCAACCGCGCCAGCCATGGTCACAGGCGCCATCGCACCCGCAAGCGTAAACGGTGTCACCACAACCGCCTGCCCCCGACGGATCAGGCGCAGACAACCATCGATCATGGGAATGTCGTGTTTCAGCGGCGAGGTCGAGTTGATGTTGGTGTACATATACGGCTTGGCCTGGAACTCTTCCTCGGTCAGGCCGTTGGCGATCTTCACCATCTCCATCACGTCCTCGACCCGCTCTTTGCCGAGGCTGTAGGCGTGCATGACCTTGTCGGTCAGCGTCAGCTTGTCATAGACAACGTCGAGATGGCGCACGCTGGCATGGATGTCGACGGGTTCGACGGGATAGCCACCCGCAAAGTGGATACAGTTGAAATACTGCGTCAGCTTCGACAGGTTTGCGCATTGCTCACGCGTGCCGGCCACCTTGCGGCCCAGTTCCATGTCCCAATAATTCGGCGGTGAAGAGACGTTGCCGAAAAGGATGTGGTTGCCGCCGATGATCAGTTCTTTGGCGGGATCGCGTGGTGTGATCGTGAACTGGCTGGGCGCCTTGGCGATCATTTCCATGACAAAGTCACGGTCCATGAACACCACTTCGCCTTCGGTCTTGCAACCTGCCTTTTTGAGGATGTCCAAACCCTCGGGGTTCAGCATGGCGATGCCGATCTCTTCAAGGATGCGCATTGCACCATTGTGGATGGCCTGAACACCGTCTTCGTTCAAAGGCTCGATCGGGGGATCGGTGATAACCGGCAATCGCCATGGCATCTGATCGATCAGTGTTCCACCCCGCCGCGCCGCATTGCCTGCGCGTCCGCCGCCGCGTTTTCTCCGTCCTGCACAGTCAGCCATGGCACCCTCCTGTCGCTTAGAGAGTTTTGTGACGTGGAATCCTGTGCATGCTCCTCTTCAATCACGACACATATTGTCGTTTTCTGCGAGAAGCGGTCTCATCCGGACCATCAAGCCGTTCGATCAGTGATCGAGCCAAGCCGGGATATGACCGATATCCGGCAAAACCGCGTTGGCGTAAGGGGACAGCTCTGCCGTCTCTGCCATACCGGTCAAGACGCCCAAAGTGGCCATGCCTGCGGCGCGCCCTGCGATCAGATCATGCGTGCTGTCCCCCACCATGATGGCGCGCTCCGGGGCCACTGAAACAGCCGAACAAAAGGCCAAAAGCGGATCAGGCGCAGGTTTAGCGCCGTACCCGCTGTCAAACCCGGCAACAAAGTGAAACCGATCCAAAACGCCGGCGCTTTCAAGGTGGCTGCGCGCCCCGTACTCGGTGTCATTGGTCATCACACCGATAAAAAGATCCCGTGCCAGAAGTGCGTCGCAAAACGGCTGCAGCGGCACGGCAGGTGCTAAAGGCGCCTTTGCGGCGCTGATCATCAGGTGCTGTTCGATGTCGTCTACATCCCTGTGCGGCACGGCCGAGGCCAAGCGCTCTGCCGCCTCGCGGTTGGTGCCTGCAATGATCGGGCTGTCGGGCAAAAATCTCCCTGCGGACAAGTCGAAACGGGCGGTTTCGGCGATGCGCTGCGCCAGCGCGGCATCGCCTTCTGACAGGTCCTTGATCACTTGTGCCGACCACGTGTTCCACGTCGCTGCAAAGTCGAAAAGCGTGCCGTCCTTGTCGAACAAAATCGCCTGATAGGTCATGTATTCCTCTTTACGTCCAATTTACTTGCGCCCCGCCGGGCAACCCTGCCCGCGCCCGAAGCGGCGTGTCATATTGCAGGGACAGCGCATCGCAAAACCCCGTAATCCAAGCGTCATCCATCAGCAAAAAGTCCAGAACCGAGCCAAGGAATTCCGGATCGGTGGCCCGGGATTTGATGTCGGCTTCAGACGCGCCGGTCGATCCCAGAAAGACAGGCAGCAACTCTTCTTGCCCAACGAGCCAGCCCAACGCTTGCAGGCCAACCACTTCGGCCTTGTCCGGATTCATCGGCATCATGTCGAAAGGCTCCTGTCCCGCGGTTTTCGGCGCCACCATTTCAGTGTCCACGGCTGATTGCCAGCGGATTCCTGCGGTTTTTGACTGCGACGAGAAGGTCATTGAGAAGTTAATGTTAGCGCTATCATATGTCGTAAAATGGTGGTAGTCTTGCACTAAGTTCCGCAACAGATCGGCAGATCAAAGGGAAACCCGATGACATTGAACCCATCCATCGCAGCGGTCACAGACCGTATTATCGAACGCAGCGCCGACACCCGCAAACGGTATCTGGATCGAATGAAAGCCGCTCAGTCCAAAGGACCGGCGCGGGCGCACTTGTCTTGTTCCGGACAGGCACATGCCTATGCGGCCGCGGGATCAGATCAGGACGCGTTGGCCGAAGGTGGTGCCGGCAACCTTGGGATCGTGACCACGTATAACGATATGCTGTCGGCGCATCAGCCTTTCGAACGGTTCCCGGACCTGATCAAAGCCGCCGCGCGCGAGGTTGGCGGCACGGCACAGGTCGCTGGCGGCGTGCCTGCAATGTGCGACGGGGTGACCCAAGGCGAAGCGGGCATGGAGCTGAGCCTCTTTTCGCGCGATGCTATCGCCATGGCAACCGGGGTTGCGATGAGCCACAACGTCTTTGACGCCGCCGTGTTCCTTGGCGTTTGTGACAAGATCGTACCGGGCCTGATCATCGCGGCCCAAACCTTTGGCCATTTGCCCATCGTGTTCCTGCCCGCCGGACCGATGATCAGCGGCCTGCCAAACGATGAAAAAGCCAAGGTGCGCCAACAGTTTGCGGCCGGCGAAGTGGGCCGCGATGCGCTGATGCGCGCCGAAATGGCTGCTTATCATGGTCCGGGCACCTGCACGTTTTACGGAACGGCCAACACCAACCAGATGTTGATGGAATTCATGGGCATGCACCTGCCCGGCGCATCCTTTGTCAATCCGAATACCGGTCTGCGGGATGAGCTGACGCGTGAAGGCGCGCGGCGGGCCTTGGCCAACTCGGCACTCGGCAACAACTATACCCCGACCTGCGACATCCTCGACGAGAAGGCGTTTGTAAACGGGATGGTTGGCCTGAACGCAACTGGCGGGTCCACAAATTTGGTCATCCACCTGGTCGCGATGGCGCGCGCCGGTGGCATCCTGATCGACTGGCAGGATTTTGCAGAGATTTCGGATGTCACGCCCTTGATGGCGCGGGTCTATCCGAACGGCTTGGCGGATGTCAACCATTTCCACGCCGCGGGCGGATTGGGCTATATGATCGGCAGCCTTTTGGACGACGCCATGTTGCATCCCGATACGCGCACCGTTTTTGGCGGCGGGCTGGACGGCTATACACAAGAGCCGAAATTCCAGAATGGCGAGGTCACATGGTCCGGAGGCACAAAGGAAAGCCTGAATGACAAGATTCTGCGTCCGGCCAGCGATCCGTTTCAGCCCACAGGTGGTTTGAAGCGGTTGACCGGCAACCTCGGTACAGCGGTCATGAAAGTGTCCGCTGTCGCGCCGGAGCATCAGGTCGTTGAGGCCCCGGTCCGCGTGTTCAAAGATCAGAACGAGGTCAAAGCGGCGTTCAAAGCCGGCGAATTTACCGATGACGTGATCGTCGTTGTTCGTTTCCAAGGCCCGAAATCGAACGGGATGCCGGAGCTGCACAGCCTGACGCCTTTGCTGTCGATCCTGCAGGGACGCGGTCAAAAGGTGGCGCTGGTCACAGATGGCCGGATGTCGGGGGCGTCGGGTAAAGTGCCCGCCGCGATCCATGTTTGCCCCGAAGCGGTGGACGGTGGAGCCATTGCCAAGTTACAGGACGGGGACCTTGTGCGGGTCGATGCCGTCTCTGGCGATCTGGAAATCCTGACGCCAGGCGTCATGGACCGCCCCGTTGTGACCGAGGACCTGAGCGCCAATGAATTTGGAACCGGGCGCGAGCTTTTTGCCCTCTTCCGCCAAAACGTCGGGTCCGCAGACACCGGCGCAACTATTTTTGGAGTATAAACCATGACCCTGAGCGCTGCTGATGCGAGCCGCCAAACCCGCCAGATGTGTGAGATTGCACCGATTGTCCCGGTGATTGTGGTCCATGATCTGGCCCATGCGGTGCCTTTGGGCGAAGCCTTGGTCGCCGGTGGATTGCCAATGCTCGAAGTCACCCTGCGCACGCCGGTTGCCTTGGACGCGATCAAGGCGATGTCCGGGATCAGCGGCGCTGTCGTCGGTGCCGGAACGGTCATCACCCCGGCGGATGCAGCAGCGGCCAAGGCGGCTGGTGCGACCTTTGCCGTTTCCCCAGGTGCGACAGACAAGCTGCTCGGCGCCTGTGAAGCCGCAGAGCTGCCGATGCTGCCCGGTGCTGCAACAGCGAGCGAAGCCATGGCGCTGTTTGAACGCGGATATGACATGCTGAAGTTCTTTCCGGCAGAAGCATCAGGCGGTGCACCTGCGCTTAAATCGCTGGCCTCGCCGCTGCCCCAAATCTCTTTCTGTCCCACAGGTGGCGTCAGCCCATCCAACGCGGAAAGCTATCTGAGCCTGCCCAACGTGGTTTGCGCGGGCGGCAGCTGGGTTGCGCCCAAAGGATTGATGGATGCAGGTAAATGGGGCGAGATCGAAGCATTGGCCAAAGCAGCGGCGGCATTGCCGCGCAGCTGAACGGCCTTTGCAAATCGTCTGAAAAGTGCGTCGGCGGGTGAGGTGCTAGACCACCCGCCGACCTTTATCAGATAAGCGCCTGCGCGCAGCCCGACAGGGCGGCGGCATCATCCGTGATCAGCGACAGCGGCACATTGGCGGCGTCCTGTTCGAATTGTCCCTGCATATGGAACGCGTCCAAAAAGGCACTGCGCGATGGCCCCTGCAACAGGCTCCGCGCCACGGTGCCGGCGAAATATATGCCATCTGCGGGCATATAATGCAGATAGATATCGCGGGTGATCAGGCCCAACAATTCAGATCCCAAGGCGAGACACTCTTGCGCGATGCCCCCCTCTTGAGCACGCTCTGCCACGACATGCGCGGGCACATCCGTTTCGCCTGACAGAAGGCGAAACAGCCGGCTGACACCCCTGCCGGAAAACAGATGCTCTGCCGTTGCGAACTGCGCCGATGCACCTGCGACGGCCTCATCAAGGCGCGCGGCCACGGGAACCGGAAGGGCACTGTGGCCAAACTCTGCTTCCATAACGGCCGATGCACCATGCATGTCTTTCGCCATGCAAACGTTCAAACCGGTGCCGATGCCAACGACCAGTCGCTGGCCATTTCCAACCGGGTTGCCCAACGGGCGCAGCGCAGAAATCTGGTCATCGGACAAAGAGCCAAGGCTGTGGCCCAAAGCGACAATATCGTTGATCAGCCGCACGCCCGGGATCGCCAATTGCTGCGAAATCTCACCGGAATCGAAATTCCAGTCCCGGTTCGTCAAACGTGCGGATTTGACCGAAACGGGTCCGGCAATCGCGATGCAAGCGCCGGACAGGTCCGGGCCACCTTGTTCGCCAAGAAAGGTTTTGGCGGCGCTGAGAAAACCGTCGTGATCGTCGTTGCGATACCGATGGGGCTTGGACACCAAACGCCCCGCGCTGTCGACCAGCGCGAGGCGGGTGTTTGTGCCGCCAACATCTGAAACCAGAGCAGGCATTGCAAAGTCCTTTATGCAAAGCGTTAGGCGTCGGCCGGTTCGGCCTTTTCATGGGGGTGTTTGCCCAAAATGATCATGCCAAGCAAGTCATCATCCGTCACGTCCTTGACGTCAACTGTACCAACGAGTTTCCCGTTTTTCATGACCGATGCCCGATCACACAGCTCCATGACATCATGGATATCATGGCTAATCAGGAAAATGCCGATCCCTTCGGCTTTGAGTTGCTGGATCAGTTCCGACACCATCTGTGTTTCGTGCGGACCCAGAGCCGCCGTGGGTTCGTCCATGATCAGGATACGCGCGTTGAAATAGACCGCGCGTGCAATTGCAACCGATTGACGTTGACCGCCGGACAAGGCCGATACCGGTTCCGCAAACTTTTTGAAGTTCGGGTTCAGGCGGCCCATGATCTTGCGACACTCTGCTTCCATTGCGTCTTCATCGACAAAACCCAGCGGCGTCACCAGCTCGCGCCCCAAAAAGAGGTTCGATGCGGCATCGAGGTTATCAGCCAATGCAAGTGTCTGATAAATCGTCTCAATATTCAGTGCGCGTGCATCGCGCGGGTTACGGATTTCGGCCTTGTCACCGTTGATGTAAATCTCGCCAGAGTCCATTTGATAGGCCCCGGACAGGATCTTGATCAGTGTCGACTTGCCCGCCCCGTTGTGGCCCAAAAGGCCCACAACTTCGCCCGGATGAAGATCAACGCTTACATGGTCGACCGCGTGCACCCCGCCAAAGGAGATGCAGATGTCACGCATATCTACGAGTGGAGTGGTCATCACTTAGCTCCTGTGCGCTTGCGATAGATGATGTCGATCAGGACGGCTGCGACCAGCACGATGCCGACGACAATGTTCTGGAATGGCGCGTCAACGCCCACCATTGCCATACCCGATTGCAGCGATTGCATGATCAAGGCACCGAGGATCGCGCCGTGGATCGTGCCAAGACCACCCGACAATGCGGTGCCACCGATCACGGCTGCCGCAATCACGCGCAGCTCGTCCAACGTCCCGATGTCGTTGGAGTGGTTTGCAAGCCGCGCCGAGGCGACGACCGCCGACAAGGCACAAAGCGCACCCATCATGGCAAAGACCTTTACGGTCAGCATGCGCGTGTTGATGCCCGACAGTTCTGCCGCATCCGGGTTGCCACCGGTCGCAAAGATATAACGCCCCAGCCGCGTCCGTTTGGCGATGATCGTCATGACAACGGCGACGGCAATCAGGATCAGAACCGAGATTGGCAAACCATAGGCTGCGGTAAAGCCTTCGGGCATTTCTTCTCCGCGTGCGGCGAACATACGTGCCAGACGGCGTTCAGGAATCTGATAGCTGTTCAGGATCCAGACAAAGCCCAGGATGCCAACCGTTGTGATCCCGGCGAGCAGACCTTCTGCCCAAAGCGGTTTCACCGCAAAACCATGCTTGGATTTGTTCCGGCGGCCCTGAAAAATCGCGGCCACGGCGGCCAAAGCGGCGAGAATGCCGATAATCCAGGACCAGGTTTCGCCCATGGTGCCGTTGATACCACCAAAAATCATAAAGGTGCTGTCCAGCGGGCCAATAGTTTGGCCGTCGGTCAGGTACCACGCAACGTTCCGCCAAACCAGCAGACCGCCGAGTGTCACGATAAAGGCAGGGATCATCAGGTAACCGACTAGCCAGCCGTGAAAGGCCCCGATCACAGTTCCGGTGATCAGACCAACAATGACTGTGATCAACCACGTTGCCGGATGGTTCAGGCCAAGGCCCAGCATCTCTGGCAGAATTTGTGTCTGCGTCATGGCCATGACCGCCGAACATGTCGCCAGCAAAGAGCCGACGGAAAGGTCGATATGGCGGGTGACAATGACGAACACCATTCCGGTCGCCATGATCGCCACGGACACCGTCTGAATGGTCAGGTTAAAAATGTTCCGCGCGGTCAGAAAGCGACCATCGGTAATCAGGTCAAAGCCAAGGCACAACAGGACGAAAGCGCCGATCATGCCCAAAAGGCGTGTATCGAGTTCCAGCGTCTCAAAAATGTTGCGCCGGACCGGGGCTGAAGGAGCAGAAGTGTCGGTCATGACGATCTCCGGATGTAAAAAACCCGTTGCCTTGGCCTGCAAGGCAACGGGCGGGTTTAATTTGCCTTAGTTACAGGGCGCGGGACCGCCCGACACACCTTGGCAAAGCGACTCTTGGGTGATCCAACCGGCATCAACGACATCCGACAGGTTGTCGGCGGTCACCGGAACCGGTGCCAGGAACACGGCGGTCATCTCTGTGCCGCCCGGCGATGTCCAGGATTGTGCGTTGGCGACATCAGCCATGGCTGTGCCACCGGCCAGAGCAACCGCAATTTCACCTGCGGCACGGCCGAGGTCACGCGCGTCTTTCCAGACCGATACGGTTTGGGTGCCCTTGGCAACGCGGTTCAGAGCGGCGTGGTCACCATCCTGACCCGACACCGGCAGGCCATCCATGCCCTGCGCTGTCAACGCGGCAACAACACCGCCTGCGGTCCCGTCATTCGACGCAACAACCGCATCAACGTTGTTGTCTTGCGCGGTCAGGATCTGTTCCATGTTGCGCTGAGCGTTGGCCGGCAGCCAGCCATCGGTATAGGCCTCGGCCACGATGGTGATATCGCCTGCGTCAATCGCGTCTTGAAGCACTTCTTGCTGACCACCGCGCAGGAAGTCTGCGTTCGGGTCAGTCGGCGAGCCTTTGATCATGACGTAGTTGCCCTTGGGCTGCGCGGCCAAAACGGCGCGCGCCTGCATGCGGCCAACTTCGACGTTGTCGAAAGTCAGGTAGAATGCGCGGCTGTCATCGATCAGGCGGTCATACCCAACGACCGGGATGCCTTCGTCAGCGGCGGCTTGAACGGCCGGCGAGATGGCCGACGCGTCCTGTGCCAGAATGATCAGAGCGTCAACGCCCTGAGCGATCAGCGATTCAACATCCGAAAGCTGCTTTGCGGATGAGCTCTGTGCGTCCGAAGACACATAAGCGGCACCGGCAGCATCCAGCGCTGCTTTGATTGCGGCTTCGTCGGTTTTCCAACGCTCTTCCTGGAAGTTCGACCAGCTGACACCCACGGTGATATCCTGAGCGAGGGCTGTTGTAGCCATCAGTGCGCCGACGGTCACCGCAGCGGCGGTTGCGAACAATTTCATTGTAGTCCTCCCAAAACTCTTTGGCACAACCCCGGGTTCCATTGTTTCAGGGCTGTTGCGACTCGATGGTGCGGTATTTTAATTTGAATTGCAAATTAAATCGACTAGGCTGGGAAAAAATAATATTCTTGCGCTGTCGTGACTGAGGAGATCGCGACGCGCAATCAAGACCAGCCCTATGGGCCGAACCCAGGGAGGAGCGCCAAATAGCTGGCGTGGAAAGAGAAATCGGACGGCGTCAGCTGTTCCAGGCGATCCGCAAGCGGGGTCCCGTGCCCAGGATTGAACTGGCAGATCACACTGGAATCAGCCGCGCGACCGTCACCACGATCACGGCGGAATTGATTCGCGAAGGGCTTATCGAAGAGGTCGCCCGTGCGTCCGAAGCCTCTGACGGCAAGCGCGGACGGCCACGTGTCGACCTCAAGATTCGCGGCGCCGCGCGGCTGGTTGCCGGCGTCAAAATCCTGAACAACGAATTGTCGCTGGTGATGTTCGATTTCGAAGGCACCCAGCTTGCCGAACACACCGCGCATCTCAGCCATCAGGTTTTCGAACCCGCCGCTTTGGCCCGCGAATTGGCTGCAGCCATCGATGCTTTGGCTCAGATCGTCGGTCACAGCCGCCATGATCTGGCTGGCGTTGGCATTGGCATGGCCGGTGTCATCGATGCCGCGCATGGGTTCGTCCATTGGTCCCCGTCCCTCTCGTCGAAGAACGTGGAATTCAGTCGAATTGTTGGCGAAACGCTGGGTCTGCCGGCCTTTATCGACAACGATGCCAACCTCGTCGCGATTGCCGAACAACGGTTTGGTCTGGGCCGGGATCATTCCGATTTCATCGTTGTCACGATCGAAAGCGGCGTCGGGCTGGGGATCATCATCAATAACGAGCTTTACCGAGGCGCACGTGGCAGCGGTGCGGAATTCGGGCACACGAAAGTGCAACTGGACGGTGCGTTATGTCGATGCGGCCAACGCGGCTGTCTAGAGGCCTATGTCGCCGATTACGCGCTGTTGCGCGAGGCCGCCTTGGTCATGCGCGAGACGGGCAATAGCGACCAACCACCAGACATGAACACGCTGTTAAACGAGTCCCGGAACAATAACCCCATGGCGCAGAGCATTCTGCGACGTGCGGGGCGTATGTTCGCGATGGGTTTGGCCAATCTGGTCAATATTTTTGATCCGCAGCTCATCATCCTTGCAGGCGAACAGATGAAGTTTGATCACCTCTACTCGGAAGAGTTGATGGCCGCGATGCGCGCGTCCATTGTCGAGATTGACAAACCGCCGCCGCAGGTGGTCACCCATAAATGGGGCAGCCTGATGTGGGCGCGCGGTGCGGCGGCCTATGCCTTGGAGAGCGTGACCGATCTGGCGCTCAGCGGGAAGGACGAACATGCGGTTTAGTGGTTTGGCCGCTGTGCTGGCGGCCGGTACGGTATGCGCAGACCCTGCGTTTGACCCCGTCGCGATGCCGGACCATGTATATGGGGGCGGCTGGGAACATTTCGTGGGCGGGGGCGTAGCCGTTTTTGACTGTAACGGCGATCACCTGCCCGAAATATTCGCCGCCGGTGGCGAGAACCCGTCTCAGCTCTTTCGCAATATCAGCACCGGGAAACTTGCCTTTTCGGCGAAAACGCCAGTAACGCTCGACATGACCGGCGTTGTGGGCGCCTATCCTTTGGACGTTGACAGTGACGGCATCACCGATCTGGTCATTTTGCGAGCCGGTCAAAACGTTTTAATGCGCGGCGGCCCTGATTGCAGCTTTACCCCGTTTGACAGGCTGGGGTTTGACAGCGGCGACCGATGGACCACGGCCTTTTCCGCGACGTGGGAGCGTGGGAACACCCTGCCGACGCTCGCCTTTGGCAATTACGTCGACCGCGATGATCCCGATGGCCCCTTTGAGGCCTGCGATGCAAACACGCTGTACCGTCCCGATGGAGATACCTATGTCGCCCCGATCCTGCTGACGCCCGGCTATTGCGCCTTGTCGATCCTGTTTTCCGATTGGGGACGCCAAGGCCGCGCGGATTTGCGGATCAGCAATGACCGCCATTATTACGTCCGCGACGGCGAAGAACAGCTTTGGGCGATGGAAGACACACCGCGTCTTTACACGGAAGAAGATGGATGGATTAGGCATCAACTGTGGGGCATGGGCATCGCGTCCCGAGACCTGACCGGTGATGGGGTGCCAGAGGTGATGCTCAGCTCTATGGGCGACCAGCGGATGCAAGAACAGGTCGAAGCCGGTGTGCCGGGGTTTCGCGACGTACCTTTCGCGCGCGGCACGACAGCGCAACGGCCCTATGTTGGGAATGACGGACGACCGTCCACCGGCTGGCATATCGCTTTTGGTGACGTGCAGAACGATGGGCGCGACGACATTTTCATTGCCAAGGGGAACGTCGATCAAATGCCCGGGTTGGCGATGGAAGACCCCAACAACCTATTGATTCAATTGGACGATAGCAGCTTTGTTGAAAAGGGCGATGTGGCTGGTTTGGACAGCCTGCATCGCGCGCGCGGTGCTGCTCTGGCCGATTTGAACCGCGATGGGTTGCTCGATGTCGTGGTCCTGAACCGCCGTGCGCCGATGGAGGTGTTTCAAAACATCACCAGTGCGAGTGGTAATTGGGCCAGCCTCCGCCTGAACCAACCCGCCCCGAACAGCGACGCCATAGGCGCATGGATCGAACTGGACACCGCAATGGGCCGCTACAGCCGCGAAGTGACCATCGGCGGCGGTCATGTCAGCGGTGTTTTGGGCGCCGAACATTTCGGGTTGGGCCAAACCAACACCGCCCTTGCCCGGGTCATTTGGCCGGATGGAGAGACCTCCTCGTGGACAGAGGTGCCGTTAAACCGTCACCTGCGTTTGTCGCGCGATGGCGGCAGTTTGACGGTCAAGGATTACTGATCCACCGGCAGACCGCTGGGTACCTGGTCTGGAATGCCAAGACGTCCGTCCAAGGCGGTCTGATCTTCCAAGGACCCCAGAAAAGCGACAATCGCCTCCATCTGACCCGAATCCAGCACCGGTGAGACCGGTTGCGCCTGCGCCAGCGTAGCCAGCATTTCCTGGGTATCTGACATCACGCGCAGGTCGTCGACCGGCAGTTCGGGCAAAACGGCCCCTTGTATGGCATAGCCCAACCAATGACCCGCCGGGTCCCAATGGTGCCGGATCACGGCCCCCAAATCCTTATAAGCGCCTGCATGCCCATAGGGGCCGGTTTGTGTGACATTGCGCAAGGACGGCGTGCGAAAGCGATAGGCATCCTCGGCCTTGCCCGTCACCCGAATGCGACCGGTATCGCGTGCGTGGCTTTCAAACCGGGCTGCCTTGCCGGGGCCGATTTGCGGCATGGCAAGCGCATGAAACCCGTGATCGGTTTGAAACTGTCCGCTGTGACAGTCCGAACAGCCGGCAGCCCCGTAAAACAACTCCATCCCCGCCTCTTCCAGCGGGCTCAGCCCCTGCCCCATCCGCAGGTATTGATCAAACCGGCTGTTATCGGCGCGCCATTCAAAGGCCATGAAGGCCGCGATGGCGTTAGAAATATCCGTGAATTCAATTTCGCGCTCGCCAATCACCAGATCAAAACCGGCCCGGTAGCGAGGCAGATCTTCGACCCGCTTTGACAGGATGTCCCATGCCCCGCCATCGCCGGTCAGACGCCCCTGACGCACGGCTTGGGACACATCGTTTTCACTGTAATGCCCGGCCATTTCATCAGGTGAAAGAACAGGAAACATGGTCTGGGCCGACAGTGCGTTGTCAAAGCCCATCTCCATATCCGCGCCCAGCGGCGTCCGGATGCCGGCTGGGCGGTTCGGGTCTTCTTCCAGGCGTCCATCATGGAAGAAAACGGTGAATTCCGTTGCCCCCAGATTGAAGAGCGCAGGCGCATTTCGCGGAATGCGTTGTTCCGGCATGTTATCCGGATCGGCACGGCGGTCAGGCCCAAGGCCAATACCCCCATCGCCAAGCCCCAAGGACAGACCATCAGACGTTGCGAAACGCGGATGATGGCAGGTGGCACAAGAGACCGTTTTGTTGCCGCTGAGGATCGGGTCATAGAACAACAACTGTCCCAGTTTCACTTCGATCATATCCGGTTCGGGAAAGACTGCATCGGCCTTAGGCAGGTCCGCCGCCATGGCCGCCGGTCCGAACATCGAAAAGGCCAGCCAAAACATGGTTCGGCGGGCCCGTTTGCTGGCACAAAGCTTGCGCAAAATGATCACGTCCCCTCCTCAGGCAGCGACGGATATCATACGAAGCGATTGACGTAGTTTTCAAGCACCTCTTGGCGTCCAGACCGTGGTTCCGGGGCAATCTCGCTCGCGTGAACCTTGTCAAAGATCGCATCAAGATCGCTGTCCAACATGGCTTGGGCGGCCGGAGTGTCCCAACCGGCGTAGCGCTCGGCCAGGGCCGCGTCCAAACCGCCATCTTCCATCATGGCATAAGCCGCTTTGAACCCCCGCGCGCAGACATCCATCGCGCCTGCATGACCGGCGATCAGATCACCAGCATCCAGCGACTGACGCCGCAGTTTGGCATCAAAGTTGGTGCCACCCGTCGTGAACCCACCCGCCTTGAGGATGTAGTAATAGGTCAAAGCCACCTCGGGCACGTTGTTGGGGAACTGGTCCGTGTCCCAGCCCGACTGGTAATCGTTCCGGTTCATGTCAATCGATCCCAAAACGCCCAGCGCCGTTGCCGTTGCAATCTCATGCTCAAAGGAATGCCCGGCCAGGATCGCATGCCCTTGTTCGAGGTTCAGTTTGACCTCGTTTTCCAGCCCATACTTTTGCAAAAACCCAAAGCAGGTCGCCGCGTCGTAGTCATATTGATGCTTGGACGGTTCCTGAGGTTTCGGTTCAACCAGAATGGTGCCTTTGAACCCGATCTTGTGTTTGTACTCGACAACCATGTTCAAAAAGCGGCCCATGTGATCAAGCTCGCGGCCCATATCTGTGTTGAGCAGGGTTTCGTACCCTTCGCGCCCGCCCCACAGGACATAGTTCTCACCGCCCAGCTTCATCGTGGCGTCCATGCAGGTTTTTACGGTCGCCGCGGAATAGGCGAACACATCCGGGTCCGGGTTGGTCGACGCGCCAGACATCCAGCGGCGGTGGCTGAACATATTCGCCGTCCCCCAGAGCAGGCCAACGTTGCGGCTGTCCATCTTCTCTTCGAAATAGTCGATGATCTCATGGAAATTGCGCAGGCTTTCCGCAAAATCAGCGCCTTCGGGACGGATGTCTGCGTCATGCCAGCAGAAATAGGGTTGGCCGAGGATGTCGAACATATCAAAGGCGGCATCGGCCTTGATCTTGGCCCGGCCCATTTCGTCCTGCGGATGCCAAGGTCGGACAAAAGTCTGTCCTCCAAAGGGATCGCCACCTTCCCACGCAAAGCTGTGCCAATAGGCAATCGCAAAGCGCAGATGCTCTTCCATTCGTTTGCCGCCGATCACCTCGTCGGGATTGTAGTGGCGGAGCGCATAAGGGTTCGTGCTGTCGGGACCTTCGTAAGACAAAGGAGCGATATCTTGGAAAAACGTCGTCATGGCATGGCCTTCAGGATTGCATAAGAGGAAGTGTAAGCGCGGTAGGCGTCTTCGAACGCTTGCGCACGCGCGGGATCGGGATGGATGGTTTCGGCGATTTCGGGCTTGGTCATGACCCCGGCAGGATCAGCGCCTGTAATGCCACATTCGGCGATCCGCGCCGCGCCCATCGCGGCACCAAATTCGCCTTTTTCCGGCAGATCAAGCGGCAGGCCCAGCACATTTGCTAGCAATTCCACCCAATAGAGGGACTGCACCCCACCGCCGATCGCGATCAGCCGCTCTGGATTTGCGCCAGTTGACCTAAGCGCTTCTAACGAGTCACGCAGGGCAAAACTGACGCCCTCGATCAAGGCGCGCGTCATGTCACGCCGATCCGATGCGATGTCGAGATTGATGAAAGAGCCACGCACCGCGCTGTCGTTATGCGGCGTCCGCTCACCCGACAGATACGGCAGAAACCGGATCGGTCCGGGGTCGTGTACCGTCTCGCCAAGCTCTGCTGTCAGCTCAGCCGGGCTGGTGCCCAGAACGCCAGCCAACCAGTTCAGGCAGTCGGTTGCGGCGAGGATCACACCCATCTGATACCACGTGCCCGGAACCGCATGGCAGAAGCTGTGCACCGCGCTGGCCGCGTCCGGCGCAAAGCCGTCGCGCGCGGCGAGCAGCACACCGGATGTGCCCAACGAGACAAAACCATCGCCTTCTTGCAATGCGCCGATGCCACAGGCCGCAACCGCGTTGTCGCCCCCGCCGCCCATCACCAAGACGCCCGCTGGCAGACCCAGCTCCGCTGCTCTGTCATCGGGCACTGAACCTATGGACCCGGTCCCTTCAACCAAATCAGGCATCTGATCGCGGCGCATACCGCTTGCGTTCAACAACGCATCGGACCAATCCCGTGCGCCGACGTCGAGCCACGAGGTCCCGGCACTGTCAGACATGTCCGAGGCGTAGATCCCGGTCAGATACCAGCCAAGGTAATCCTTGGGCAGCAAGACCTTGCCCACCTTGGCAAACACATCCGGCTCATGCCGGGCGACCCAAACCAGTTTCGGGGCGGTGAAGCCCGGAAAAACGATGTTACCGCTGATCGCCCGATAATGGGGGTCGGCATCAAGCTCGGCGGCTTCGGCAGCACTTCGCGTGTCATTCCACAGGATACAAGGGCGCAGAACGGCGCCCTGATCATCCAACAGCGTCGCACCGTGCATATGGCCCGAAATGGCCAGCCCTTTGGTTTGTGCAAATGCCTCTGGCGCTTGCGTATTTAGTGTGGACATCACCGTGTGACAGGCAGCAACCCAGTCTGCAGGGTCTTGTTCGCTCCACCCCCCTGCGGGGCGCGAGACGTCATAGTGCGCCTCGGCAATCGCGACGATCTCTCCACCTGCGCGGGTCAGAATACCGCGCAGACCAGAAGTTCCAAGATCGAGGCCAATATACATGGCCGCCCCCTTTCTCTTTCCTTGACCCTCCGGTCACCGAAAACGCATCAGGGGCGGCCCACGAGAACAGTCTCGCGGTGCTTATGCCACCTTCTGCGCCGTTGCCGACACGCGCGCCATCGCGACGCCGGTGTCGAGCATCCGGTTGGAGAAGCCCCATTCATTGTCATACCAGCTCAGCACCCGGACCATTCCGCCGTCACCCACATGGGTTTGGGCGGTGGCAAGGATAGAGCTGTGTGCATTGTGGTTGAAATCCGACGACACCAGCGGCAGGTCGCTGGCCCCCAGAATGCCGTTCAACCGATCGGTGGCCGCCGCCGACGCGATGGCCGCGTTCACTTCTGCTGCCGTGACCGGATTAGACGGCATGAAGGTCAGGTCGACAACTGACACATTGGGCGTTGGAACCCGAATGGCCGAACCGTCCAACTTGCCCTTCAGCTGTGGCAGAACCAAACCAACCGCGCGGGCAGCGCCAGTGGATGTCGGGATCATCGACAACGCCGCCGCACGCGCGCGGTAAAGATCCTTGTGCATGGTATCCAGCGTTGGCTGGTCACCGGTATAGCTGTGGATTGTGGTCATATAACCGGTTTCGATGCCAAACGCCGCGTCCAGAACTGCTGCAACAGGTGCCAGGCAGTTCGTTGTGCAAGACGCGTTCGACACGACCACATCGTCGGCGGTCAGCGTGTCGTCGTTGACACCATAAACGATCGTCTTATCCGCGCCGTCTCCTGGGGCAGAGATCAGAACCTTGCTGACACCGTTTTCCAGATGTGCCGCCGCTTTATCACGCTTGGTGAAGATGCCCGTGCACTCCAACGCAATATCAACACCGGACCAAGGCAAAGCCGCGGGATCACGTTCGGCTGTGATCTTGATGCGGTGACCATTGACGATCAAAGTATCGCCTTCGACCGACACATCGGCGTTAAAGTGACCATGAATGCTGTCGAATTGCAGCAAATGGGCGTTGGTCTCAATCGGGCCAAGATCGTTGATCGCCACGATTTCTATGTCATCGCGTCCGCTTTCGATCCAGGCACGCAGAACACAGCGCCCTATTCTGCCAAATCCGTTAATTGCCGCCGTGACTGTCATGTCGTCCATCCTCTGGCTGTTCGTCTCGGAATTTGTGCGCATGTTAGCGATAACGGACGCATTCCACAACGATTCAGATTGAGGTGATTGGACACAGGCAAAGACATTTGGAAAACCGTCATGGTAGGTTTTCCTTGAGCACGATTTCAATGCGTATTTTTTCCTGGGACGGAACGATATCTCGCCCATCAACATAGGCCCGCAGAACCCGCAGAGCACTGCGGGCGAGATGACCGACATTCTGAGTGATGACGGCATCAATTGTGCCATCAGACAGGGCTGAACGCGCATGTTCAGTCAGTTCATGGGCGATCACGACAGTGTTTTGGTCTAGCTTCCGGTCACGAAGCGCTTGGGTGATGCCTCTGGTTCCTGCCCCGGCATTGTAAACGCCCGCAATCGGCTGGCCTTGATCCAGTTGGTCGCCCAGGACCTGAGCCGCCATGGCCAGATCATCATGCGCTTCGAGCGGTGGCAGGACATTGAAATGGGGAAAGGACGTCTTCAAGACATCTGAAAACCCGTTCACCCGTTCGATCATGTCACGCGCCGCCATAGAGTTAACGACCGTGACGACATGGGCAGGGCTTTGCGGCAAAAAGCGGCCCATGATCAGTCCGGCGCTGCGCCCGGCTGAGGTATTGTCTATGCCCACAAAATGCTTGCGAGCCGTGTCAGTTTGATCTGTCACCAGACTGGCAACTGCAAGCCCTGCGGATTTCAGGCGCGCAATAAAGGCGGCAGCATCTGCGCTTTCTGATGCCATGATCGCGGCCCCATCAAAGCGCTGTGTGATCAGCGTGTCCGCGATGTGCGCCAACGCGTTTTCATCGATGTGCGGGACAGAGAACATTTCAATTTGGCTGCGTTCCAACAGAACCGCATGACCGACCTCTTCGATGGCATGCCGCAATGACGATAAAAACTGGCTAGGGCGATCCGGCAGTACAAAGGCGAACTTGTATTCCCGGCTCTTGGCCAAGTTGGCTGCGGAGATGTCGCGCACATAGCCTAGCCGCGCGATGGCCGATTGGACCTTTTCGACGGTTTTTTCCCGAACCCCGGGCCGCGCATTCATCACGCGATCGACGGTCGCCAGGCTGACGCCGGCTTCCTTAGCGATATCGTGCACGGTGGGCTTTGCCATCGGGTTTACCTCCGATGGCAGGTCTCGCAGAAGTTTTGAGGTACGTCAATCATTTTTGAAAAACTGATCAAAACGACGCAACAAGGCGCTTTAATCCTATCGTTTATCTTTGTCTTTTGGACCGCGCCGAGGCCTGTTTTCGAGCGCTTCAAGCACTCGATCCGCATAGTCGTTTCGTTGCTGAACGGTCATTTCAGCAACGTTTTCGACCCAGTTTTCCATGACTTGACGCTGAAACGCACTGCGTCGCCCTTCTCCAGCCTGCATCAGTTCCATCACGGCCGATTGATCAACCGGGTCAGCGCGCAAAAGCCCCATCAACTCGGTGACCTCGCGGCGCTGTGCCCGCCGAAACTCTGGCGGTTGCCCTCTGAGGACACTACGCATTTCCTTGCGGATTTCAGAGGGGAGTTCGCGATACAGGATTGCACCTGTAATCGGCAATGGTGGCCGGGCCTGATTGGGTGGCCCGCCAAAACGCACCATCGTACCGACCACCATCCCCGCAACGGCGAGATTCAGGCCCAGCGATACGACCAAAAGCGCGCGCATCCAGATCGGGGATTTGTATTTCACCACCGGATCAGGGTTTGATTCCATCATGTATTAACCCTCGTCATAGGCGAACTCTGCCATAAGATAACCGTCCGAAAACACAGAAACATCCGATACGCCAGAGAACATCAGTTCACCGAAATCAGGCAAATTCGCCGGCGGCGCCACGCCGATCCAAATCCCCGCCGCGCAAGCCGTGGCCAAACCAGCCAGACCCGTCCAGCCCCCCAAGGCCAACCGACAGGATCGGAGCCCGGCCCGAACGCGATCAAAGACGGATTGCGCAGAGGTTGCAGGCTGATCCGTCACATGCGGTTGGGCAAACTCTTTTTGAACATCCTCCGCCTGCGCGATCAGGCTGCTCAAAAACGCATCCGATGGCAGCGGAGTTGCGTTTCGGGCTTCCGCAAACGCGGCATCCAGGATCATGTCCTCTCTGCTTTTATCTGTCATTTTCGTACCCCAGTTCATCGCGCCGACCGGCAAGCTTTGCCGCAAGGCTTCGTTTCCCACGTGCGGTCAGGCTTTCGACAGCCTCCACACTTATTTCCATAATCTCGGCGATTTCAGGATTGGACAGCTCCTGAAGATGCCGCAAAATGACCGCTTGGCGTTGCCGCTCTGGCAGCTCGCTCAACGCCTGTTCCAATGCCTTTGTCCGGCTGGTTTCCTGCATGCGCTCGGCGGCGCTGGCCCGATCATCTTCGGGCTCTGCCACCTCGTCGAGCGCAACATCCCGGCCCTTGCGCCGCCGCAAGCGATCCCGACATAGATTGAGCGCCACCCGGTACAGCCATGTGCCAACGTGCGCTTCGCCGGTGCGCCATGTCGGCGCGATCCGCCATAGACGCAACATGGCCTCTTGCGTGATGTCTTCGGCTTCGGCTTTGTCCTTCAAAACCCGCGTTGCCATCTGAAAAATACGCGGTGCCAGACGTGTAGTCAAAAGCGCGGTGTCATCCGGGGCATCGGATGCCCCGGACACCAACGGTTCGTCGAGTGATATGTGTGCCGAACCGTCCACCACGGAAGTTAGTTTTGGTCCTTATTGCGATGTTTTTTGCGACCGTCGCGCGCCTCGGCCAATTCCTCTTCGCTCAGACCGCCGCTGTCGTCGGTATCCAGCCGTTCGAACATCCGTGCGCGCCGGTCACCGTCGCGACCCGCCTGCATTTCTTCCAATGTCAGGGCACCATCGCCATCGGTATCCAACATCTGAATGCGGCGCGCGCTGCGCTCTTGCATGCGTTTTTGCGCGGCGGCGGCCATTTCTTCTGCGGTCAGCTTGCCATCGCCATCGGTGTCAGCGGCGGCAAACTCTGCCGCCCGGCGGGCGTTCATTTCTTCCGGGGTGATTTCCCCGCTGCCATCAGTATCCAAAGTGGCGAAATCCATGCGCAGACCTTGGCGATTGCCTTCTTTGGCCGATGCGCTCACTGCAGTCACTGCAACCGCTGATACGACGATTGTCGCAATGAAGACTGTGTGTTTCATACTGCCGTTCCTTTTTTACTTACAAGACGGCCCTCTTGTGGCCGACATTGTCATCGACGCAGTGTCAAAGGCAATCCGTCGAAAAAAATGTGGGTTTGACCAAGTCCTTTCGCGGCATGCCGCCACATTGGGTCGTTTCTGCCTTTCCATTTCCGGGCGGGTTGCTCAAATTACGTGGGTTAGCCAAGGAATTCGACCATGTCCGACATCGCGCCGGCGTCATCCAGTTCAAATCCATCAGACCGACCAATCTGGCGATCCCTAGGCCGAGGCGTTCGTCGTCGGTGTCCGAACTGCGGAAAAGGGCATCTTTTGCACCGTTATCTGAAGGTCAAAGACACCTGCGACGAATGCGGTGAAGTGTTCAAACATCATAGGGCCGATGACGGGCCCGCCTATCTGACCATTTTGATTGTTGGCCATCTTATGGCGCCGCTCTTGCATATCGTGTTCGTCCGCTTCCGCCCCGAACCTCTGACGCTTTTTGCGATCTTTGCGGTTGGCTGCGTGGCGTTATCGCTCTACCTTTTGCCACGACTGAAGGGAGCCATTGTCGCCTTCCAATGGGCGCGTCGCATGCATGGGTTCACCTGAACCCGCGACCGCCAAGGCGACTTTGGAAGAAGAGCTAAATGACGATCGACAAAACTGCTATCCGGAATGCCGCAACTGTTATTGTCTTGCGGGACCGGGATGAACATCCGGCCATTTTAATGGGCCAACGCGGCGCAAAAGCAGCCTTTATGCCCAACAAATTTGTGTTTCCCGGTGGTGCTGTCGATCCAGCAGATGCCGATGTGGCATTGGAAACACCGATACCCGGCCTCTGTCACACCCGTCTTGCAGATGATGCGCCGGTTGGGATGCAAACCGCACTGGCCGCCGCTGCAATTCGCGAACTTTGGGAAGAAACCGGGCTGATCCTTGGACGAAAGGCGGAATGGACTGACCCGCCCGAAGACTGGCAAAGCTTTGCCGCGCGCGGATATCGGCCATCCGCCGAAGCGCTGCAATTCGTCTTTAGGGCTTTGACCCCGCCGGGGCGCCCGCGCCGCTTTGATGCACGTTTTTTCCTGCTGGATGCCGATCACATATCTGGAGATCTGGATGATTTTTCACAAGCTTCGGATGAACTGTCCCACCTGCAATGGGTACCGCTAAAAGACGCGCGCAGCTTTGATCTGCCGTTTATTACAGAGGTCGTTCTGGCAGAGATTGAAGGCCGCGTGCATGACCGCCGTCCGCCACCATCGGTCCCGTATTTCAAGAATGACGATGAGGCCAGTCTGTTCCTGCGCTTGCGCGGGTATTCGATGCCGCTGACCGATTAAATGGACAAAACGAGTACAAGGATGGACGCGGCCAACATCGCCATCCCCCCGATTTCACGCCGCGTGATGGTTTCCCGGAAAAACAGCGTCGAAGCCAAAAGGCTGAAGACCAACTCAACCTGGCTCAGCGCCTTTACGTAAGCCGCGTTTTGCAAGGCAAAGGCCAGAAACCAGCAAAACGAACCGCCCATGCTGGTCAATCCAACCCATACCGAAACCCGCCGCGAGGCCCAGACAGCCATCAATTCTGCCCGATCCCGCCACAAAAGCCACAGGCCCATCCCGATCATCTGCGTCGACGTCACCGCCGCCAGCGTGATCGCCGCGCGCAGAACTGCCTCATCAATATCCAATTGCAGCGTTGCACCACGATACCCAACAGCGGAAAAAGCAAAGAGAATGCCAGAGCTTAATCCCAGAACCGATGCGCGATTTTTCAGGTGACGCCACCACGTACCGTCGCTGTCGGGGGATTTCGACAAAAGAAACACCGCCCCCAGCCCCAAAAGGATTGCAACCCAGCCAAAGGCGCTGATGGTATCGCCCAGCACCACAAGTCCAACGATGGCCGTCTGTATGACTTCGGTCTTCTTGAACGTGATCCCCACGGCAAAATTGCGCTGCTTAAACAACAAGACGACACAGACCGTTGCCAGAATTTGGGACAGCCCGCCAATCGCCACAAAAACCCAGAACGCCCCGTTAAACGCCGGCAGGGCGCGGTCACTGGCCACAAGATATCCGGCCAAGGCAACAACGATGATCGGAGCGGAATAGGCAAACCGCGCAAATGTCGCGCCCTCAGCGCTCAGCGTGACTTGGCTCAGGGATTTTTGAAGCATGAACCGCAGCGTTTGAAAAATCGCTGCGGCCACTGTGACGGGGATCCAAAGGCTCATGCCGGCCCTAATGACCGGTTAGGCGTCCGAAGACCATAGAGGGTGTGGCACCGGGTCCTTGGCTTTCAAAAAGTAGCGCCGGAAGATTTCGTTGTAAGAGCGATACATATAGCCGTCGTTGCGCGACAAGTAATGCTCTGTATCCGCGAAATAGACAGATGGCAGCCGGTACCATGGCACCTTGGGATGCATATGGTGCACTACGTGGTAGTTGTTGTTGAGAAACAGCAAGGCCAAAGGGCCCTTGTCCTCAATGATCACTGTGCGACCTTCGGTATTTTCATGGGCCTGATGTTCCAAAAAGGTGCGTATCCGCAGCAAGGCATGCGCGATATAGGCCGCGACCAAGTAGGCCCAGACTGGCAAGGCGGCATAGGTTGCAAGCCACCAGATCACTGGGATCAAGGCCGGTACATGCAACAGCCACCCCAGCAAAACGCGGCGATCTCCGCCACGGATCAAGTGCCAATCGGTGCGTATGAAATACACTTGGCCCAGAAGCGGACCAATCAGCAGACGACCCAAAAGCTTATTATTGAACCGCAACAATACCTTGTGCCAGCCCGCCATGCGCGCCCAAACAGCCGGGTCGGCATAGTTGGATTCCGGGTCATCATATGGGTCGGTCAGGTTGCTGTCCCTGTGATGCGCAAGATGTGTGTCCAGAAACCGAAGATACGGCACCAGCAATCCCAGCGCCGGGATAACCAGCAGCGCATTGAGATACCGGTTCTTGAACGGATGACCATGCACCATTTCGTGGGTCAGCGACGAATGCTGTGCGATGGCAAGGCCGGTCACGGGGATCGCTAACCAGAGCGATACTTGCGCCAACCACGTCGTTGCGAGGGCAAAGACCGCATAACACAGCGCCAAGAGCACCAAGGTCGGCCATTCAAAACGCGCAGGCTCAGACATCCAGCCGTCCCCAGGTAATGCGATCGCAGACGCGCTCGTAGACGACATAAGTGACCAGCCCGATAAAGCTGTTGATGGCCGCCATGGTCCCGCCCACCAGGAAGGACCCCGTAAACAAAAACCCCACAATTGCGCCCGCCATCAGGCCCAGCGCTGTCCACAGCCCGGCCTTGGTGACGCTCCGCAGACGCGTCTCCATGCTTTCTCTCTTTTTCGTGATGTCACAGATTTATAACCACGGAAAATGTCAGGAGAGAATTCTGGAAATAATTAACAAAACTCAACAGATGTGATAATTGTCACATTATGACGGAAAAAATCGACAAACGAGAGCGTTCAGAGCAATTTCGTCTGCGACTTGCCAAGGCTATGGGCGATCAGGACGTCAGCCAAAGTGCCCTCGCCCGGCGGATCGCGGTAGACCGATCCACAATTTCTCAGCTGTTGTCAGGAGACACCGTGCGCCTGCCCAACGCTCATGTCGTCGGGTCTTGCGCGGCGGCGTTAGGCGTATCGGCCGATTGGCTTTTGGGTATTTCGGATCGACCAGAGAGCGCGGCTGACCTTTTGTCAAACAGCCTGTCGCTGACAGAAGCACCGCGTGCGCTGGTGGATGAGCGGATCTATAACTGGCACCAAGAGGCAGCCGGTTACAAAATCCGACACGTTCCAGCCGCCCTGCCCGACATGCTGAAAACCCGCGCGATGTCGGAATGGGAATATACGCCTCATCTGGGACGTACGACGACCCAGGCGATCAATGCGTCATCTGACCGGCTGGACCTGATGCGCAGCGCGCAATCAGATTTCGAAATTGCGATGCCGCTTGACGAGGTTCACAGCTTTGCCCACGGCACGGGGTATTACCATGGGCTGCCTCTGGACGTGCGTCTGGAGCAGATCGACCGATTTTTGGAGCTGACAGAACAGTTGTATCCAAGGCTGCGCATCTATCTCTTCGATGCGCGGCGATTGTACTGCGCCCCCGTTACTATCTTTGGTCCATTGTTAACCGTCCTTTATGCGGGCGGACATTACATTGCCTTTCGGGACAAGGACCGCATCGATACTTTCACAACGCATTTCGACCTGCTCATCCGCGAAGCGGACCTGACCGCGCGTCACTTCCCGACGCACCTTCGACATCTGCGGGCGGCCATTGAATAAGGTTCAGTCGCCGGGGTCGGGATTGAATGTATGCCCGTCAACGGCAATCACCTGCCCCGAGACGTAACGCGCACCTTCGGAGGCGAGAAACACGGCCATATTGGCTACATCGCGGGCCTCAACCCAGGTGCGCATGGATGTGCCGCTGGCATAACCGGCATAGATCGCATCGCGTGTTGTGCCCTTTGACGCCGCTTCGCGTTCCAGCACGCCTTCCATCCGGGGGCCTTCCACAGAGCCCGGACAGATCGCATTGGCGCGGATGCCGTGCGGGCCCAGTTCTATGGCGAGCGTTTTCATCAGGCCAATTGCCCCCCATTTGGCAGACGCATAGGCCGCGCGTCCCGGATAGCCGTGCTGGCCCGCGGTTGAAGACGTAATCAACATGACGCCCTGGCCTGCGGCCTTCATCATGGGGGCGGCGTATTTTGCGGCAAGGAACGTGCCGTCCAAATTCACCGACACACAGCGCCGCCAATCGTCAAGATTGATATCCTCGATCCCGGCCGTTGGCCCCGCAATCCCGGCATTGGCGCAGAGCACATCCAGGCCTCCGGCCGCATCCAGTTCCGCAAACAGGGTCGCGATTTGTGCCTCATCCGTGGCATCGGCAAGACGCGCGCGCCAATGGGATGGCGCAGCGTCCAAGGCGGCCGCGTCCACGTCGCTGATCCAGATGTCATAACCCGCTGCATCAAACGCCTCGGCAATCGCCCGGCCAATGCCCGATGCGCCTGCCGTGATCAGAACCCGATTATCCCCCATTTTATCCCCATCTGTCGGTTTGCACTTCACCGCAGTCTGCCGCAGCGTGGCCAAAACGACTTGTCAAAAAGCGAATCGAACTTGATGAAATCCGCAAAAAACATCCTGCAGCCAGAGCATCAGACGCTGAATGTGGCGGTGTTGGTGCTGGACGAAAGCAACACGCTCAGCTTTGCCGCAGCGGTTGACCCGATGCGCGCTGCCAACAGATTGGCCGGCCGCAGTTGTTTTGCCTGGCAATTCGTGGTGCCCAAAGGCGACCGCGTCACCTTGACCAGTGGAATCGACGTTCCGGGCTTGCCCCTGTCGCGCCTGCCCGGATGTGACTTGCTGATCGTTGTGGCCGCGTTCAAAACGGCTGTGCAGGCAACCCCCAACCTTTTGGCCGGATTGCGACGGATCGCAGCCAGTGGTGCTATGATCGCGGGCGTCGATACCGGCCCATGGCTTTTGGCGGAAGCCGGTCTTTTGGACGGGCACACGGCGACAATCCATTGGGAAGATTTGGAAAACCTCGCTGGTCGTTTCCCCGCGATCAAGACCGTCCGGGACCGGTTCAACGTGTCGGGTCAACGGATGACCAGCAGCGGTGCGGCACCGACCATTGAAATGATGCTCCACCTGATCGCGGCCCGGCACGGGCAAAGCTTTGCCGCACGGGTCGGCGGTCTTTTCCTGCACGACACCGTTCCAGCACCCGACCGCCCGCAAAGCCGCACAGGTCTGCCCGCGCAACACAGTGCAATCACGGCCAAGGCAAACGCGATGATGGAAAGCGCCTTGCAGGATCCAATCCCGCTGGCCGATATCGCGCAGCGGTTGGGGGTAACCCCGCGCACATTGCAACAACAGTTCCAACTGCGGCTGGGTACCACCCCTCAGGATCACTATCTCACGTTGCGCCTTGCAGAGGCGCGGCGGTTGGTGACCGACACGGATATGCCGTTGATGGACGTTGCGATGGCCACCGGATTTGCCTCGCAATCCAGCTTTGCACGGGCCTTCCGCGACGCCTTTGATCAGCCCGCACGCGACCTGCGCCGCGACTTTGCGGGGCTTTGACGCCCGATACGGGCGCCAAGGATCAATAGGGCATCGGATAGGCTTGATGGGCCAAGTTGATTTCCGCCAGCACCTCATCCGACAAGGTCACATCGACCGAGCCCAAGGCGATGTCCAACTGGGCCATCGTGGTTGCCCCAAAAATGGCCGAGGCCATGAACGGCCGCGTCCGGCACCAGGCCAGGGCCATTTGGCTTGGGTCCAGTCCGTGACGCGCCGCAATATCCAGATAGGCTTGGACCGCTTGATATACGCGCGTTGAATCTCGGCCCCCCAGTTCCGGGCTCAACGATTTGCGCGAGCCCTGTGGCACCGCACCGTCCTGATACTTGCCGGTCAATAACCCCGTTCCCAGCGGCGAAAACGCCAAAAGACCAACGTCTTCGTTCACACTGAGCTCTGCAAGGTCGGTGTCATAGAGCCGGCACAGCAAGGAATATTCGTTCTGGATCGACGCAACGCGGGGCAAGTTGTGTGCCTCGCTCAGCCGCAACCACTGCGCGGTGCCCCATGCGCTTTCGTTTGACAGCCCGAAATGGCGGATTGTGCCGCGTTCGACTTCACGTTGCAACGCGTCCAGACAGTCTTCCATGTTCGCCAGAGTATCAACGCGGTCCTGTTTGGACGGATCAAAGGTCCAATTCTGCCGGAACATGTAACTGCCCCGGTTGGGCCAGTGGAATTGGTAGAGGTCGATGTAGTCCGTCTGCAACCGTTTGAGCGATCCTTCAATGGTGGTCGCGATCGTTTTGGACGAGATCGGTGCACCATCGCGAACATATCCCAATCCTTCGCCCGAATGCTTTGTCGCAAGGATATAGTCGCCACGCCGCCCGGTCTTGGCGTGCCATGTACCGATGATTTCTTCGGTCCGCCCGATGGTTTCCTTGGCAATCGGATTGACAGGATACATTTCAGCGGTGTCGATAAAATTGATGCCCGCGTCGAGGCTGCGGTCGATTTGGGCGTGCCCTTCTGCTTCGGTATTTTGCGTGCCCCAAGTCATGGATCCGAGGCAGAGTTCACTGACCATCAGGCCCGTGCGGCCCAGCGGGTTCATTTTCATGACGACCTCCTTAAAATATTTGAGGCGACCCTGTCGGCCTCACCTCGGAATGGCAAGGTGGCGAGGCACAGAAAGCAAAAAGAGCTTGAGAACAAAGTGTGAACATTTATGTTCATAGGCATGCCGACTCATCTGATCCCTGCCACGGGCCGTGACCGATCACGCCCGGAATTGACCCTGACCCCTGATATCAGCCTGTCACTGGCCCGGGTGCACGAGGCCTGTGGCCCAGCCCGGCGCAGTTTCGCGATGTGGCTGGCCAGCCATACAGAAGGACCGGTTCTGTGGATCGCGCCAGGCTGGCAGGCCGAACAACCGCATCCACAAGGCATGTGGGACTTTGTCGACCCGGCGCGGTTCCTTTTTGTCGGCCCACGCCGAGCCGAGGATGTGCTGTGGTGCGTCGAAGAAGCCTTGCGCGCGGGGGCGGTGCCCCTGGTGGTCGCGGACCTGCCCGGTCCCCCGGCCCTGACACCGATCCGGCGTATGCATCTGGCCGCGGAAACCGGCGCAGGGCTGGGCGGCGTGGCCCCGCTGGGCCTTTTGCTCACCCCGGGCGATGGTGGCGCGCAAGGGATCGAAAGCCGGTGGCGTATGGCCCCCAAACATGTCGGGCGCAAACGCCGCTGGCAGCTCGACCGCCTGCGTGCGCGCACCCAACCGGTCAAAAGCTGGACCGTGACACAGCGCGCGCCGCGGGCAAAACTAGACCTTAGCCCGCTGAACAACATCGCGGGTGATCACATTGGCGCGGGCGCACGCGACAGTGCGACCGGTCGTGTTACATCTTTGACATGACATATTCACGCCGCCACTTTGCCGCTCTGCTGGGGTCCACCACTCTGCTGCCACAAGCTGCCTTTGCGCAGCTTACGCCCTATAGGTTGGATGCCGCCGAATCCTCGGTTGGCTTTACCTTTACCCTGAACGGCATTGCCCAATCTGGAACCATGCCAGTCACACGCGCCGACATTCAGGTGGACCCCGCGCGGCTCGACGCGTCGACTGTCGACGTCAATGCCAGCAAAGCCCGCACCGGCCTGATCTTTGCGACCGACGCACTTAAAGGCGCCAGTGTTCTGGACACGGCAACCTATCCTGAGGTTCGGTTTGTTTCGCGCCGTGTCACCTTGGCCGAAGATGGCCGCCTCTCTGGTGGGGCCACGATCCTGGGCGATGTCACCCTGCGTGGTATCACCAAACCCCTGACGTTAAAGGCAGATCTTTATCGGGAGCGGGGGACGGATGCCGGCGATCTGTCCACCCTGAACATTCAGCTTACCGGCAACGTCAACCGCAGCGCGTTTGGGGCCAACGGCTTTGCGGGCCTTGTCGGCGATACAGTGACCCTGAAAATCCGCGCCTTGATCCGCTCCATGGCATAAACCGGCAAATGCGACGGCCCTTCGTCGAATAAGGACAAGAATCGGCGTCCCAAAGGCGCATGTTGGGCGCGTTATGCGAATGCTCATTTCATTTGCCGCGCTCTTTATGTCCGTGGCCCTGCTGCAGCTCTCCTCCGGAGGTGTCAGCCCGCTCGATGCTCTGTCTGGCTTCGAACTTGGTTTTTCAACCGAACAGATCGGTCTTCTGGGATCCGCGCATTTCGTCGGGTTTTTCATCGGCTGCTGGTGGGCACCCCGCCTGATGGGCGACGTCGGGCATTCCCGCGCATTTGCCGCCTTCACTGCGGCCGGGGCCATCGGGCTTTTGGCGCATATGGTGATTGTGCATCCTACAGCGTGGGCCGTTATGCGCGTGGCCTCTGGGATGTGTGCTGCGGGCTGCTACACCGTTATCGAATCTTGGCTGCAGGCAAAGGTCACGAACGAAACCCGGGGCCGGACCATGGGTGTCTATCGCGTTGTCGACATGACGGGCGCCCTGCTCGCCCAGTTGATGATCGGCGTTTTGGAACCGGCAGATTACGTCTCTTACAACTTTCTGGCCATCCTCTGCTGCGCCGCTTTGCTGCCCCTTACTTTGACGCGGGTGAAACAGCCGGAAACGCCGTCGGCCCCCCGACTGCGCCCGATGCTGGCCGTTGCCCGCTCTCCCCTTGCGGCCGCAGGCGTTATCGTTGCGGCGCTGTCCTCGGCCAGTTTCCGCATGGTGGGCCCAACTTATGGCCAAGAGGTTGGCCTGAGCGCCGACCAGATCGCATGGTTCTTGGCCGCCTTTGTTCTGGGCGGTGCCCTCGTGCAAATTCCGGTTGGATGGCTCGCAGACAAGTTTGACCGCCGCTGGGTCCTCATTTGGCTTTCCGTCTTTTCGGCGGTCAGCAGCTTCATCACCATCGGCGCGCAAAACACCGGCACCATAGGCGTCATGCTGAGCGCTTTCTTGTTTGGATTGGTCAGTTTCCCGATCTATTCGGTCTCGGCCGCGCACGCGCATGACTTTGCCAAGCCAGAGGAACGGGTGGAGCTGTCGGCGGCGTTGATGTTCTTCTTTGCCTTGGGCGCGATTGCCGCACCTTACACTTCTTCGGTGTTGATCAGCCTCTTTGGTCCGGGTGCCCTTTTCGCCATGATCGCAGTCGCCCATGTCATTTTGATCATCTTTGGCCTGACGCGGATGCGTGCGCGCCCGACCTCGACCGAACGAACCCGTTATGTTTATGCCCCGCGCACCTCATTCTTGATCGGTCGCTTGACCGGGTCGTCGCGGGATCGAACACCGAAGGACTGAGTCCACTGGCCACCGCAAGGAACCGCTGATAAAGACGCGCCCATCAGCAGTTTGAAAGCGCGCCCATGACACGTCACCTGATCACATCGGCGATCCCTTACATCAATGGGATCAAGCATCTCGGCAACCTCGTTGGCAGCCAGCTTCCGGCTGATCTTTATGCGCGGTATCAGCGGGGTCGCGGCAACGAAGTTCTGTTCCTTTGCGCCACGGATGAACACGGCACCCCAGCCGAACTGGCCGCCGCAAAAGCCGGTCAACCGGTCGCCGAATACTGCGCCGAAATGCACAAGGTTCAGTCAGACATCGCGGATGGATTCCGACTGTCCTTTGACCATTTCGGGCGCTCGTCGAGTGCCGAAAACCACGCGCTGACCCAGCATTTTGCCGGCCGTCTGGCCGATGCGGGCCTGATCCGAGAAGTCGTTGAAAAACAGATCTATTCCAATGCGGACGGACGGTTTTTGCCCGACCGTTACATCGAAGGGACCTGCCCCAACTGCGGGTACGAAAAGGCCCGTGGAGACCAGTGCGAGAATTGCACCAAGCAGTTGGATCCGACGGATTTGATCAACCCACGCTCTGCCGTTTCCGGGTCCACCGATCTGGAAGTGCGCGAGACCAAGCACCTCTACCTGCGTCAGTCAACGCTGAAAGACGACCTCGACGCCTGGATCGACAGCAAGACCGATTGGCCGGTACTGACCACATCGATTGCCAAGAAATGGCTGCATGATGGCGACGGGTTGCAGGATCGGGGGATCACCCGCGATCTGGACTGGGGCATCCCGGTCAAAAAGGGGTCCGAGGATTGGCCCGGCATGGAAGGCAAGGTGTTCTATGTCTGGTTCGATGCGCCGATCGAATACATCGCGGCCTCGCAAGAATGGGTCAACGCAGGCAAAGGCGCGGATTGGGAACGCTGGTGGCAGACCGATAAAGGCGCCGATGACGTGCGCTATACCCAGTTCATGGGCAAGGACAATGTGCCTTTCCATACGCTCAGTTTCCCGGCCACGATCCTTGGATCGGGCGAGCCTTGGAAGATGGTCGATCACCTGAAATCGTTCAATTATCTGAACTATGACGGCGGTCAGTTCTCGACCAGCCAAGGTCGCGGCGTGTTCATGGATCAGGCCCTGTCCATCCTGCCTGCCGATTACTGGCGCTGGTGGCTGCTCAGCCATGCGCCGGAAAGCAGCGACAGTGAATTCACCTGGGAGAATTTCCAGCAATCGGTGAACAAGGACCTCGCGGATGTGCTCGGAAACTTTGTCAGCCGGATTACCAAGTTTTGCCGATCAAAGTTTGCTGAAGCGGTTCCAGCAGACGGGCAATACGGGCCCGAAGAAGAGGCGCTGATTGCGGATCTGACGGCCAAGGTCCGCGGGTATGAGGCGCATATGGACGCAATGGAAGTGCGCAAATCCGCCCAGGAACTGCGCGCCATTTGGGTTGCGGGCAATGAATACCTGCAAAGCGCAGCACCATGGTCGACCTTCAAAGAAGACCCAACAAAGGCCGCCGCACAGGTGCGTTTGGGCCTGAACCTCATCCGGCTTTATGCGGTGCTGAGCGCGCCTTTCATTCCGGACGCCAGCAAGGCCATGCTCAACGCCATGCAGACAGAGGATGACAGCTGGCCTGACGATGTTGCGGCCGCCCTGTCCCACTTTACAGGTGGTGAGACCTTTACCGTTCCGGACGTTCTGTTCGCCAAGATCACCGACGATCAGCGCGAAGACTGGCAAGAACGCTTTTCCGGCACGCGCGACTAAAAAAGCGAACGCCGGTCACCCCAGCATGACCGGCGTCCTCCCGATGCCCCCATTTCCTTGGAGGGCGACGACCCGTGAGTGGTGCGTCATAGGAGCAATAACGGGCGGCAGCACTGCATCCCATCTATTCAAAGGTCTGAAACTTATATCCTTTGGTATAGCAACCTAAGGTTTATCATTCGTAAATTTCGGACTCCGCCGCGAGATATCCGTTCCAGGCAAACCAATAGGCAATGTGGCCTGCGACACGGGACAGACGTTGGCCATTGTCAGCGATTAGAGCGTCTTCTGCGATCCGCCATGATTGCCCGCCTCCGTTGAGCGCTCCCTGCCCCGATGACACGAATGTCTCATCCCCCCGCTCATATGCACGCACGGTGCGGGTGTCTTCATCGCCGATCAAAACAAGGTTCTGGCCAACCATCCCGTCATTGATGACCTAGCCACCGGCAAACGCCTCTAACGGCCACGCCTTGGCCCCACCAAACTTGCGAACGCCAAAGACATAGGATTTTTGCAGATGCTTGCTTTGATCGACATGGGTAGGGAACATCAGTTCACTGGACGCAAAATAATCGCGATATACCACGCCCGACCCGTAATCCCGCCGGTGCCCGGTTTCCAGGGACAACACCTTGGTTCCGGGATTTGCTGTCGACCAGTTGGCCCACGTGTCAATCGTCACCGCCCGCTGTTGCAGCTCAATCCCACTGTCGACCAAGGGTCCAACAACCGGTTTGCCCGTGAACTGGTTCCAGAGCGAATGGGTTTCCCGGTCAAACATCAGCTTGTTTGACCGATACAAGAAACCCGATGAGCCAAAGACGAAATGGGCATCGCGCCCCGGCACCTGTGTTTCAAACAAGATGCCTGACCCGCAGAGCGTGCAATAGGCCAACGCCACCGGGACGCCCCCAATCACGTCATTGAACATCTCGTGCCAGCCCATAATGCGCAATGGATAGGCCCGTATGTCCCCATTGATCTCAACCCCGAACACAAGGTCATCCGGTTTCATGTAGTCCGCTTCACCCGCATCAAGCATGGCGGGGTAATCCAGCGACGGGATACCGTCCTTGATCACCCCGCCCCAGGTGATCTCTTCCAACCGGATCTTCATCCGATCCGGGTCGAGGTATTCCAGTTTCACAAAATCATCGAAATTCGGGTCGATGCGCAAAAAGAGCTCTCGTTTGAACGCGATATAGTCCGGATGCGCCCCCGCTTCGGGATGCGCTTCTTGCCAGAGCATCCAATCGAACCAGCCTTCGGCATCTTTGTCCCCAGTGAGTTGCTGCAACGCCGCTTCGACAGGGGCCCAGTCCATGCGGGAAAACCGCAACGCGAGGATCAAGGCGGGAACCATGTCGGGATCGCCGCGTTTCAGGATTTCCTCCAACGCCGTATCGCGGGCAAACGGCGGGCCATAAACCAACGCCCCCAGGTCGATACTTTCGTCGGCAAAGGCGATTTGGGGCGACAGGGCGGCGGTCAAAAGCGAAAGGGCGGTGCGGCGTGTCAGCATGGTGGTCTCCAGTCTTGAGACCACCCTGACCCAGCGGGCGTTCACATGCACATGACGACTTGGCGAGCAAACGAGAATGTGAGGGATCGAAGCGCTGGTACCCGCGGCCGGACTCGAACCGGCACGGCGCTAAGGCCTAGGGATTTTAAGTCCCCTATGTCTACCATTCCATCACGCGGGCAGCGCGGCGCGACCATAGCGATTGGCGCGCCCGTGTAAAGCGGTTCAGATGTCTTTGCCAATCGGTTCCAATGGCCCCCCGGGCAAGGCAAGCCCGCGCTCTGGCAACCATGGGTTCAAGGCCAACGCGTCTTGCAGAATGGCGCGCGCCTCATCGGTGCGCCCCAAGCCCATAAGGGTAAGGGCTTTGCCGGACATGGCTGCGATGTGGCGCGGGGACAGGGCCAGCGCGCGGTCCAGATCGACCAGAGCCGTGGCAAAGTCCTGGCGTAGGAAATTCACAAAGGCGCGCTGGTTATAGCCTTCGGCATATTCGGGGCAATACGCGACCAGCGTGTCGAATTCCTCTATTGCCCCCAGAAAGTCATAGGATGATCGCATCCGCATGCCGCGATCCAGAATGGCCTGTGCCTGTTGATCCGGCGCATCCGTCCACCGTTCCCACATCTGGTTGGAAATTGCGCGCGCGGTTTGTTCGTCCTGCGCCGCCTGAATATCCGTGATCAGATCGGTCAAAGCCGCGTCATGATCAGGTGCCATGGGACAGGTTTCGGCCCAAGCGGCGGTGGACAGAAACAGGGCGGCAGAGATCGAGATGAATTTGGACATGCCCAAAAGATGACACGCGTCGTCTTCAGGTCAAATCACATCCCATCCAGCAAGGTTGCTTCGGTTTCCTTCACCGCCTGCATGGCAACATAGGTCGATGTGCTGGCCACGTGCGGCAGCGTGGAAATTTTGTCGGCCAATACAGCGCGATACGCGGTCATATTCGACGTGCGCACCTTCAACAGGTAGTCGAAATTACCGGCAATCATATGCGCTTGTTCAATCTCGGCAATTTGGGCCACTGCCGCATTAAACGCAGCAAGAGCAGCTTCGCGGGTATCGGTTAGGCGCACCTCGACAAACGCGACGTGGTCGAGCCCGAGCCGGATGGGATCCAGCATCGCGCGGTATCCGCGAATAAACCCTTCTGTTTCCAACCTGCGCAGCCGGGCCTGTGTCGGCGTTTTGGAAAGCCCGATGGCACGGGCCAGATCAACGACACTGATACGGCCATTCTGCGCGACATGATGCAGGATGGATTGGTCGAATTGATCTAAGTCCATGTGTCCAACAATCTCATTGAATTAAGGCGAAACGCCTGCCTTGAGCCCCTCTACGGTAAATAAGGCCATGAGAAAAGCAGTATCCTTGCCAAATCGAAAGGGTACACGCATGCACACATCCACATTTACGCAGATAGATGAGATGAAATACCGGGCTCAGGCAGATTGTTTGCACGATCTGATCAATCTTGCGGCTCTTGCGCCGACAGATCGACAAGATATTTCGCAAGAGGCGTCGCAACTGGTGCAATCGATCCGGGCGCATGCAGCACCGGGTTTGATGGAAGTTTTTCTGGCTGAATACGGCCTGTCCACGGATGAGGGTGTCGCGCTGATGTGCTTGGCAGAGGCGCTGTTGCGGGTGCCCGACACCGACACGATCGACGCCCTGATCGAGGATAAGATCGCACCATCAGACTGGGCGCGGCATTTGGGGCATTCGTCTTCCCCATTGGTCAATGCCTCCACTTGGGCGCTGATGCTGACGGGCAAAGTGTTGGAGGCAGAGGCCCCCGCCCCCGCCTCGGTCCTAAGAGGCGCGTTGAAACGGGTGGGCGAACCCGTGATCCGTTTGGCCGTAAGCCGGGCGATGAAGGAAATGGGCCGCCAGTTTGTGCTCGGCGAAACGATTTCCAGCGCGTTAAAGCGCGGATCGGAAATGGAGGCGAAAGGATACACCTATAGCTATGACATGCTGGGTGAGGCCGCGCTGACCGAAGCCGATGCCGCCCGGTATCAGCTGAGCTATAGCGACGCGATTTCCGAAATTGCCAAGGCTGCGCGCACCGCAAGCGTTCAACCGAACCCGGGCATTTCGGTCAAATTGTCTGCACTGCACCCCCGCTATGAAGTGGCGCAAGAAGCGCGGGTGATGGCTGAATTGGTGCCGCGCCTCAGCGCGCTGGCCGTGCTGGCCAAAGCGGCCGGGATTGGGTTGAACATCGATGCCGAAGAAGCAGACCGCCTGACGCTCTCACTCCAGGTTATGGATGCTGTCCTGCGCGACCCGGCGCTGGCCGGGTGGGACGGGTTTGGGTTGGTCATACAGGCCTATGGTCCCCGTGCCCCCAGTGTAATCGATGCGGCCTATGACATGGCCTGTCGATATGACCGGCGGATCATGGTGCGGCTGGTGAAAGGGGCCTATTGGGACAGCGAGATCAAACGCGCTCAGGTTGAGGGGATCGACGGGTTTCCGGTGTTCACCAGCAAGGCGGTGACCGATGTCAGCTATATTGCCTGTGCGCGCAAGATGCTGGGCATGACAGACCGCATTTACCCGCAATTTGCCACCCATAACGCCCATACGATGGCCGCCATTTTGCATATGGCAGACGATGTTCCGTTCGAATTTCAGCGACTGCATGGCATGGGGGAAACGCTGCATGACATCGTCAAAGCCAAACATGGGACGCGCTGCCGGATTTATGCCCCGGTAGGGGCGCATCGGGATTTGCTGGCCTATCTGGTGCGGCGTCTGCTGGAAAACGGTGCCAACAGCTCTTTCGTCAATCAGATCGTCGATGAAACGGTTCCTGCAGACACGGTTGCCGCCGATCCGTTTCCCGCGGCAGAAGAGGCCACAGCGCATTTGCCAACGGGCCCGGATCTGTTCCAGCCGGAGCGCCGAAACTCAGCCGGGTATGATCTGGCGCACCCACCTACCCTAAAGGCGCTGAACACGGACAGAGATGCGTTCAAAGCGCATGTGATGGGCGATGGAGAAGAAACGCCAATCGTCAACCCGGCGCGGCCAGATGACATCGTGGGCCATGTCCGCCTCTGCACGCCAGAAGACGTAGACACCGCATTGGCCAATGCCGCGCCGTGGTCCGACAACGCGGACCGCCGGTGTATCGCTCTGAATGCGGCGGCAGACCTGTACGAAGCACATGATGCCGAGATATTTGCGCTCTTGTCCCGCGAGGCGGGCAAAACCCTGCCCGATTGCGTGGCCGAACTGCGCGAAGCGGTCGATTTCGTGCGCTACTACGCTGCGAATATCCCTGATGCGCCACCAGTTGGCCGATTTGTCTGCATTTCGCCATGGAATTTCCCACTGGCGATTTTTACGGGCCAAATCGCTGCTGCCTTGGCCGCCGGGAACGCCGTTTTGGCCAAGCCGGCCGAACAGACGCCTCTCATCGCTTCTTTGGCCGTTGCGCTGCTGCACAAAGCTGGCGTGCCGCAATCCGCGTTGCAGCTTTTGTCGGGTGATGGTTCCATTGGCGCCGCGCTGGTCTCCGACCCGCGGACCGATGGCGTGGCCTTTACCGGCTCGACCGCAACGGCAAAACGCATCCAAAGGGCGATGGCCGAAAACCTGAAACCCGGCGCGCCGTTGATTGCGGAAACTGGCGGGCTGAATGCGATGATCGTTGACAGCACGGCTCTCTTGGAACAGGCGGTCACGTCCGTTGTTGAAAGCGCGTTTCAATCCGCCGGGCAGCGGTGTTCGGCCCTGCGGTGCCTTTATGTTCAAGAGGACATCGCCGACGATTTCGTGGACATGTTGACCGGTGCGATGGATCAATTGCAGGTGGGGGACCCTTGGCTTTTGCAAATTGATTGCGGGCCGGTCATCGACCAAACGGCCCAGCGTGGCATTCAGGCCCATATCGATCAGGCTGATCAAGAAGGGCGTTTGATGCATCGCATCCACGCGCCAGCGAACGGCACATTTATTGCCCCGACCCTGATCCGCGTCTCCGGAATCGAAGACCTGAAAGAAGAGGTCTTTGGCCCCGTCCTGCATCTGGCGACGTTCAAGGCAGAGGCCTTGCCCCGAGTCATCGACGCGATCAATGGCTGTGGCTATGGTCTGACCTTTGGCATCCACACGCGCATTGATGATCGCGTCGATATGGTCACCAACGCTATTTCGGCCGGAAACATCTATGTGAACCGGAACCAGATCGGCGCGATTGTCGGCAGCCAGCCCTTTGGTGGCGAGGGGTTGAGCGGAACCGGTCCAAAGGCCGGTGGCCCGCATTACCTGAACCGGTTTGGCGTGGTCGACGACGCATCAGGCGTGCAAGTCAAGAGCGACACGACCGTCCTGCCCGGGCCGACGGGCGAATCCAATACGCTGAGCCTGTACCCAAGAGCGCCCATTCTGTGCCTTGGCCCCGGTAGAGAAACTGCTGACACGCAGGCCGCGCGTGTGCAGGCTTTAGGCGGCATCGCAAAGACGCGACCCGATGCATCAAACGGCATTGACCTGTCCACAGTTCAGGATATCGGCGGGGCGGTTTGGTGGGGACCCGAAACAGAGGCGCGACAATATGCGATGGAACTGGCATCCCGGGACGGGCCGATTGTGCCGCTGATCACCGGGATGCCCGATATGGCCCATGTCATGCTGGAACGCCATGTCTGCATCGACACCACGGCGTCCGGAGGAAATGCGTCTTTGCTAAGCGATGCAGCGAATGCAACTTGACCCCGGCGGCTGGCAAGCACATCTTCTAGGTTATGTTTCCGATCAGAGATCATAATCCGTCGGGGCGCGTGCCCTTTGTCGTTTACGGCCTGATGGCCATAAACATCGTCGTGTTCCTGATGCAGTTGCCAGTCCAGAACGATCCTCAGGCGATTCACGCACTCTATTCCCAATATGCCTTCGTGCCAGCGCGTATTGCCAATGGTGTCGGGTATGAGACCCTTGTGACTTCGCAGTTCATGCATGCGGGGCTGATGCATATCGCGGGCAACATGCTGTTTTTGTGGATATTTGGCGATAATCTGGAACACCGGATGGGCCATATCCCCTTCCTGTTGTTTTATCTCATATCGGGCGTTGGTGCGGCCGTGATCCAAGTGGCTGCTGATCCAGGCTCGCCAGTGCCCATGGTCGGTGCCTCAGGTGCAATTGCGGGCGTGATGGGTGGCTACCTGCTGCTCTTTCCGAAGGCCCGTGTCGACATTCTGTTGTTTCTGATCATCATCATTCGCATCTTTCCAATCCCGTCGTGGGTCATGTTGATGCTGTGGTTCGGGATGCAGATTGTCGGCGGGATTGGCAGCGATCCAACCGGGGGCGGCGTCGCCTATTGGGCGCATGCCGGTGGGTTCGTGGTTGGGCTGATCCTGTGCCTGCCATTATGGATGCGATTGGGCGCGACGGCGTTTTGGGACAAAACGCTGAGCACGCCACCGCATCCCGAAGCGGAATACGCCTTTTCCCAAAGCCGCATTCCCCGGGTGAGCCGCGGAACGCGTTCCGGTCGGCGTGGCCCTTGGGGTTAACCCCGGATCACTTTTGCAAAGCTGTTGAAAATCGGCTCATTCGCACTGACGAACCCGTGCCCGTCAAAAATGTCACCGTCCGGGTTCAGCGGTTCGACCAAACCGCCCGCTTCGCGGACCAACACGAACCCGGCGGCCACGTCCCAGGCATTCAACCCGCGTTCCCAATAGCCTTCGTAGCGACCCGCCGCGACATAGGCGAGATCCAGTGCGGCGGAACCCCAACGCCGGACACCGGCACAAGTGGGCATGATGCGCGCAAGGTCCTGCAGAGTCTCTGGCAAATCCGCGCGACCGGCAAAAGGCACGCCTGTGGCAAAGATACTTTCGATCATGCGGTGACGCGCTGACACACGCAGCCGCTGATCGTTCATCCAAGCTCCCGCGCCTTTTTCGGCAAAGAACATCTCGTCCTTGGCGGCATCGAACACAACACCCGCGACAATCTCACCTTTGTGTTCCAAGGCAATCGAGACAGCCCAATGTGGCAAGCCGTGAAGAAAGTTCGTGGTGCCGTCCAACGGATCGACGATCCAGCGGCGGGTCGGGTCTTTGCCCTCGATCTCGCCGCCCTCTTCGGCCAGCCAGCCATAGTTCGGTCGCGCTTCGAGCAGTTCAGTTTTTAGGATCTCTTCTGCAGCGATATCAGCTTTCGATACAAAATCACCGGCGCCTTTCATCGACACCTGCAGGTTTTCCACCTCGCGGAAATCCTTGACCAATGAGCGACCCGCCTGGCGGGCGGCCTTAATCATGATGTTGAGATTTGCGCTGCCGACCATAATGAGACTCCTGTCAATCAGGGCGGGCGTATACGCCGATGGCAACGTCTTGCCAAGCCTTGGCGACCGGCTGATTGCGCATGACAGCCTTGCAGAGCCGTCGCAGCAGGTTACGGTAGGGGCGCAGACCCGGGAGGAACCAGATGACCGAAGAGATGAAAAAGATCGTGTTGGCCGCGCGCCCGGTTGGCGCGCCGACGGATGATGACTTTCGCCTAGAGACCGCGCCGATCCCGGAACCGGGTGAGGGAGAGGTCGTTGTGCGTGTCCATTACATCTCTTTGGATCCTTATATGCGCGGACGTATGGATGACGCCAAATCCTATGCTGCGCCAGTGCCCATCGGCGGCACGATGGAAGCGGGCGGCGTCGGCGAAGTGGTTGCGTCCAACAGCCCGCAGTTTCAGCCCGGTGATATCGCGTTCGGTATGTTCGGCTGGGCCACATATGGATGCCAACCTGCTGCGATGCTGCGCAAACTGGACCCGGCTCATGGTCCCATCACCGCAGACCTCGGCGTGCTGGGCATGCCCGGTTTCACGGGTTGGTACGGGTTGACCGAGCTTGGGCGTCCAAAATCCGGCGAAACGCTCGTGGTGGCCGCCGCAACAGGGCCAGTGGGGTCTATGGTCGGCCAAGTGGCCCGTCTGGCCGGGTTGCGGACCGTCGGCATCGCCGGTGGAGCAGACAAATGCAAGATGGCCACAGACACTTTTGGGTTTGATGTCTGCCTGGATCACCGCGCCTATGACAGCGCCCGCGAGATGCGTACCGCGCTGACAGAGGTCTGCCCGAACGGGATCGATGTGTATTTCGAAAACGTGGGCGGCAAGGTTCTGGAAGCCGTGTTTCCCCTGCTCAATACTTTCGCGCGCATCCCGGTTTGCGGCATGATCAGTTGGTATAACGCGAGCGGCCTTGGTGCAGGAGCCAGCAGTGAGGGGCTGAGCGGCCCGGGGCTGTGGCGCAACATTCTGGTCAAACAGATGTCCGTGAACGGGTTCATCATTTCGAACCATTTTGATCGCTATCCTGAGTTCCTGAAAGATGTCGGACCCAAGGTGGCATCGGGCGACATCCGATTTGTCGAAGACATCGCCGAAGGCCTCGAAAACGCGCCTCGCGCCTTTATGGGCCTCTTGGATGGCAAGAATGTCGGCAAACAGATCGTTAAACTGATCTGACGCGGACGGCGCACCGGTAAAAATTAACCGATCCGCGTTGGATCGGTCACATCGGCGACCAAAAATATGTTATGCTCGGCTCAATGATAATCGAGCAGGAGCGCACGCCAATGTTGCGGTGGAGTCTAGTGTTGTGCGGGGACTTCTTTGGCATGCTAGCAGCGAAGTCCGTCGCCGCGGCATCCGCAAACTTCCCGACGTGGCTGCAACGCCATGTCGGAACAGCCAACGGTCAGATTGCCCCGGTTGTTCTGGAACGCGCACGCGAGCATTATTGGAAAAAGCGGCGGCGGGGGGCGATTTCAAACCCCTGTTATTTCGCGATGGACGCGACAAAGCCCAGCGCAACCTCAAATGGCACGCCAACGCGCAGGTTCTACGTCATTTGCGAGGCGGACCAGTCGTTTAAGGCGGTCTCGTCCGGCTATGGAAACGGGCGCAAACTGCCCAAGGCAAATTTTTCCAACGGCCGCCAATGCGCGCGGAATTTCAGCAATGCCGAAGGGTCGAACCTGACCGCGGGCGGGTATTACACCACGGCGGAGTCGCGCACCTCTTTCAAAGGATATTTCAACCAGTCCGGAACGCGCCGCGCATTTCACCGCACGTTTCTGGTCTTTGACGGCGAAGGTGAAACAAAAAATGCGCGCGAGCGGGCCATTGGCGGTCATCCGGCTGTTTTTCTGAAATGGCAGTGCCGGTTCAAAAACCCGTCCAGCCCTTACGCCGATGAGGCCGGGTATGTGCCCTATGGACGGCTCGTCGACTATACCAGCGGGCGCAGCAACGGTTGCACGACATGGTCGCAGTCTGATGCCAAGGAAATACTGGCGGTTGCAGATCGCAATCCGACAACGCTTTATATTTACCCGGAATCCAAGGACATCAACGCGGTGGCAAAAGCGGTGAAAGCCGGTCGGTCACCGGCCGCCGCGGGCCACTACTGGAACGCGGCCTGTCTGTCTGCAATCGGCGCGCCCAGGTTCTGGCCGAAACGAACGCTCCAACCGATCATTAACGATTGGCGCGCGTCCTTGCCCAAAAGCGAACCTTGGGAGTTGCCCATTTGCAAATAGTCGTGCGCGACTACACCTGTTGCAGTTTGCGCGCCTCGACCCGGGCCAAACGGATCAGGTTTTGAACAAAGGGCTTTTCGCGGTCTTCGCTGCGAATGGCGGCATAGAGGCGCCGGGTGATGCCGTCTTTGGTCAGCGGTCGGGTGACATAGTCGCTGGAATATTTGACCTCGCGCACGACCCAATCGGGCAGAACCGAAACGCCTCTGTTCGACGCGACCAGCAGAAGGATTACAGCCGTCAGTTCAACTTGGCGGATGGCTGACGGTTCCACCTTTGCCGGGATCAACAGCTGACTGAAGACATCCAGCCGAGACCGTTCGACAGGATACGTGATCAGGGTTTCGCCCCGAAAATCCGCTGCCTCAACAAATTGCTTACTGGCCAAGGGGTGCGAGGATGCGGCGACAAAGACCGGGTTATAGTCAAAAAGCTCGATGAACTCGACGCCGGGCAAGTCCTCGGGATCCGAGGACACGACGAGATCCACATCTTCTTTCTGCAAGGCCGGCAAAGCATCAAAGGCCAGTCCGGGACGTATGTCGACATCCACATCCGGCCATGACTTTCGAAACTCTTCGAGCACGGGAAAGAGCCACTCAAAACAGGCGTGGCATTCGATGGCGATATGCATGCGCCCGGTTTTGCCGTCGCGCAAGCTTGAAAACTCGGCCTGCAACGCCTCAATCTGTGGCAAGACCTGATCCGCCAGACGCAAAAGCCGCATTCCGGCTGCAGAAAGACGCATCGGTTTGGATCGTCGGATGAAAAGCTCAACGCCTGCCTGATCCTCAAGTCCCTTGATCTGATGACTCAACGCGCTTTGCGTGATGTTGAGCAGATCCGCGGCGCGGGCCAACCCACCGGCTTCATGGATGGCTTTGACAGTCCGCAAATGGCGAAATTCGATATGCATCCTAGGGCTGCTCCTGCAGGTCGGCGACCAGTAACATCATATTGCCCTCATGTTAAACTTGAAGTTTATGATTTTGATTCATGACTGGATAGATGCAAAAACCAACCCAAGCAACACAGGATTGGTACACATGCCCGCACCCGCTGTTTCATTTGAGTTCTTTCCGCCGCAATCGCTTGAAGGGTCTTTTCGGCTCTGGGACGCTGTTCAGGTCCTTGCCCCGTTTGACCCTCGCTTTGTGTCCGTCACCTATGGCGCGGGGGGCACGACGCGCGACCTGACTCGCGAAGCTGTTGATACGCTGCACAAAAACACCGATCTGACCGTGGCGGCGCACCTGACTTGCGTCAATGCCAGCCGCAGCGAAACGCTGAGCATCGCGGACGGTTTTGCCCGGTCAGGTGTGTCCGACATCGTGGCGCTGCGCGGGGACCCGCCCAAAGGAAGCGCCGCGTTTGAACCGCATCTTGACGGGTTCCGCGACAGTGTCGAATTGATCGAAGCCTTGTCAGACACCGGCCAGTTCAACATCCGCGTCGGCGCCTATCCCGATCCGCATCCCGAGGCGCAATCGACCGCGGCCGATATTGATTGGCTTAAAGCCAAGCTGGACGCGGGCGCGACAGAGGCGATCACGCAGTTCTTTTTTGAGGCAGAGACGTTCTTTCGCTTTCGCGACGCCTGTGAAAAAGCCGGGATCGACGCATTGATCACGCCGGGTATCCTGCCGGTTGAAAACTGGTCAAACGCTCGTCGGTTCGCGGCGCGCTGTGGGGCCCATGTGCCGGCATGGCTTGATGATGCATTCGAAAAGGCGCAGCGGGATGATCGCCATGACCTTTTGGCGACCGCGATATGTGCAGAGCTTTGCAGCGACCTGATCGATGGCGGTGTCGATAATCTGCACTTTTACACGCTGAACCGGCCCGATCTGACCCGCAATGTGTGCCACGACCTGGGGCTCAAGAGTAAACATAACCTGCGCTACGTTGCGTAAACCTTGTGGTGGAAGCTGAGCGGGCTAGCGTGACCCTCAGGAGGATCGTCGCTATGCCCATTGCCCAGTCACCCGCGGATTTGCTGACCATGGACCAGGTCTTGTCCATGTCCGGCCTGGAATTCATGCAAGGTATCCTGGAAGGACGCCACCTTGGCCCGCCCATTGCGCAGACCATGGGATACACGCTCCATTCCGTGGAAGATGGGCGCGTCGTTTTTCGGGGGACACCAGAGTTCAATGTCACCAATCCAATGGGCACAATTCACGGCGGTTGGTATGGCACGCTCTTGGACAGCGCGATGGCTTGTGCCGTCATGACAAAGGTGCCCAAAGGCTCTGTTTACACGACCTTGGAATACAAGATTAACATCACGCGCACCATTCCGTTGGGCATGCAGATCGACTGTTTCGGAAAGGTGGACCATTCCGGACGTTCAACCGGGGTGGCGCATGGCGAAATCCGAGGGGTCGAAGACGGCAAGCTTTATGCCACCGGGTCGACGACCTGCATCATCATGGATCTGTCCAAACGGGGTTGATCACGACGACGCGGCCCCCTGCCCCATCCAACCGGCCTTGCCTACACCGTCGGAGAGCGACGCAGTTGGCTGCATCCGTTCGCTTGGATCAATGAGTGTCTTGCGCTTGCGACGCAGTAAGAAAATCTTGGCCCATCCGCGCCATAGCCCCGTGCTGGGCGCTGTGGGGTCGGTTTCAAACCGGTCGCGCCAGTCTTCGGGCAGCGGCAAACCGCATCCTTCCGCCCGATCCAGCATCCAGACGAGCGAGATATTGGCCAGCGGGCGTGCGGGTTCAAACCCGTTGAGCTGACCGCCAACATCGCCGTGCGAGCCGCGAAACCAGACCTGTTCAAGGCGGCCCGACCAGCCCTTTTTGGCGCTCCACATCACCGGCTCATACACGATCCGCGTTTCGTCCAACGCCAGTGCGTGAAAGCCATTGCGTACTGAACATCCCAAGTGGTGATTGTGAAACGAATGCCGGGCCTCGGCCATCCGCCACACAAGCGGCAGGCGCAGGCCCAGCGCCTTGACCGTATCCCATGCCCCGATCATCTCGATCGGCACATCCTGATGGCAGAACTCTTTGCGAAAGCTTTCTGCCGTGACGCTGTCCGGGCTGCATTCATAATGCCGGTACGCCGTTTTGATATTCCGCTCTGTGGCGCAATCGCGGCGCACAAGCCCGACCATATCGATCACACCGGCCAATGACCGCACCGCATAGGCACCACGGGAATATCCAATCAGGTAAATCCGGTCACCAACCCGATACCGCGAGGCAAGATAGCCATAGGCGCGGCGGATCTGCTTATTTATCCCGCGGCCCATCATCACGTCCGGCGTCGCCTTCCAATTGCGCCACTGCACGCCCGCTTCATAATAAAGCTGCAAGCCAGATCCGATTTCTTGCAATAAGCGATAGGTCTGGCCCGCATGGGTTTCTTCACCCGGTTCCAGCGATGACATGGTGCCATCAAGGATGATCACATGGGTCTGTTGGCCACGCCCGTCCGCTTCCGGAGAGTGTTCGGACGTCAAAGACCGCCCAAACACTTTTGAAAACAGGTTATTCAGCCGCAATGGCACCATCGTTTAACAGGCTCCACACTTTCATCGGTGTGAACGGCATATCCGTTTGCCGCACCCCCCGATCCCAAAGCGCATCCTGCACGGCGTTTGAAATGGCCGCCAGCGACCCCACCGTTCCGGCCTCACCGCAGCCTTTCATGCCCATGATATTGGACGTCGACGGCACTGGTTCCGAGGTAAAACCGATCATGGGAACATCCGCTGCACGTGGCAAGGCATAGTCCATGAACGTTGCCGTGAGCAGTTGACCCTCATCGTCGTAAACAACATGCTCTGTAAGGGCTTGACCGATGCCTTGCACGACACCGCCATGCACCTGACCCTCTGCAAGCATAGGATTGATAAGATTGCCAAAATCGTCCACCACCGTGTAACGGTCAACCTCGACAACACCGGTTTCGGGGTCGATCACAACTTCGGCAACATGGGCGCCGTTGGGGAAACTTCGCGCATCCAGTTTGATCCGCTCTTCGTGCACCATCAGGTCGATCCGACCATCCGCGCGGGCCATTTCAGCCGCCTCCAGGAAAGTCGGGGTCAGGTTTGAACCCTTGGCGCGGAAGGTTTCATCGTCAAAGTAAATGTCGGCTTCATCGACACCCATCTTATCCGACAAGTACCCTTTGAACGCGGCGATCATCGTATCGACCGTGGCGAGCGTAGCAGTGTTTTGCACCGTCACAGAGCGCGATCCGCCCGTGCCTCCACCCTGTTTGATCCGGTCGCTGTCGCCCTGAACCACCGTGATCAGATGCGCGGGAATGCCGGTTTGGTCCGACAGGAACTGTGCATAGACCGTCTCATGCCCCTGCCCGTTCGATTGGGTCCCGACATAGATGTTTATGGTGCCATCCTCACAGAATTCGACGCGCGCCGTTTCGCTTGGATCGCCCAGAATGCTTTCGATGTAGTAACACAGGCCCTGACCGCGCAGCAGGCCGCGCGCGGCATCGGCCTCGCGCCGCTTGGCGAACCCGCCCGCATCTGCTTGGTCTGCGGCCCGGGCAAGAACTTTGTCAAAATCGCCAGTGTCGTAGGTCTCACTTGATACAGTGCCATACGGGAACTGATGCGCCTGAATGAAGTTGCCGCGCCGCAGGGACCAGGGATCAATGCCCAATTCCCGTGCTGCGCGATCAATCACGCGTTCCAGCACATAGATTGCCTCGGGCCGCCCGGCCCCGCGATAGGCGTCAACCTGTACGGTGTTGGTATAAATCCCCTCGACCTGCATCCACGCGGTCTGAACGTCATAAACGCCCATCAACACCCGGCTGAAAAGCTGGGTTTGGATCATCTGACCGAAATGCGAATTATAGGCGCCAAGGTTACAGCGGGTTTTCAACCGGTATGCGATGATCTTGTTGGTGTCATCAAAGGCAAGCTCGGCCAAAGACACCAGATCCCGCCCGCCATTGTCGCTCAGCATCGCCTCTGTCCGGTCCGACATCCAACGTACCGCACCGCCCAGCATCCGCGCGGCTTGCGCCACGAGGAAATACTCGGGATAGGGCATCGCCTTCATACCAAACCCGCCGCCGACATCCGGATTGGTGACGCGGATATCATCTTCTGCCATCTCCAGAATATTGCTGAGTTGGCCCTTCATCCCCCAAACGCCCTGCCCATTGAACGAGAGGTGCAAACGGTCCCCGTCAAACTCGGCAAAGCAGCCGCGCGGTTCCATGGCATTGACGATCACGCGGTTGTCGCCAACCTCAAGCGATACGGTTTTGGCCGCCTGGCGAAAGGCCGCATCGGTGGCTTCTTCGTCGCCCATGCCCCAGTCAAAGGCGACATTGTCTGGTGCTTCGGGATGCACCGCCGGGCCGCCCGGCGCGACGTCCATTTTCACTGGCAAGTCTTCGACATCCAGCATGATCAACTCGGCGGCATCCATTGCGGCCGCTTGGTTTTCGGCCACGATCAGGGCGACCGGCTCACCAACGTAACGCACATGCGTTTCGGCTAGTAATGGACGCCGCACATCGACACTTTGTGTGCCGTCCCGGTTGGGGGCCAGCGCCGCCCACATCCCCTTGGTGACGCCCGCCTCGGACAGGGTCTGCGCCGTCAAGATCAGTTTGACGCCTTCGACATCAAGCGCATCCGAAATATCAAGCTCTTTGATTTCGCCATGCGCCACCGGGCTGCGGAAGACATACGCATAAAGCGCGCCGTCCGGCACGATATCGTCAACATAACGACCATGGCCGGTGAGAAAACGCAGATCTTCGACCCGAACAACGGATTGGGATTTTCCGAACTTTTCCATGCTGACCTCCGCAATCGCTTGCGTCGGACAGTAGCGGTCCGCGCCGGGGTGTCCAGCCCCGCAAGGGCCTAATTCGTCAGGGACATGACCGTGGCGATGCCCAGCTTTCCAAAGCCGTTAAATCGGGTCACTGTGGCCGAAGAATAGGCACCCATGCCATGGAACATCAGGTAATCGCCTTCTTCCATGTCAGATGGCAGCGCCAATGTGCCGGGCAGCCGATCGATGCTGTCGCAGGTCGGGCCGAAAATGACCCGGTCCGCCCCAAGGCCCCGGTGCCGCGTCCCTGTTCGTGTCAAGGTTTCAAACCGATCCACGCTGCCGATCACAAGATGTTCGGCAAGCCCGCCATAAACGCCATCGTTCAAAAACACATCCCGGTCATCACGCACGGCGCGCACTTGGGTCAGCAGGGAAAACGTCTCTGCCACCATCGCTCGGCCGGGTTCGCAGACCAGGACCGGTCTTTGGGCGCCGAAGGCCTGTTGCGTCGCCTGATCAATCACAGCGAAAATCCGTTCCAGATCGGGCGTTTCATGGGTCAGCCGGTGCGATGGAAACCCGCCGCCTGTATTCAGCCGCGATATCTGGACACCCGCCTTGCGCGCAATGTCAGCGGCGGTTTGGATATAACTTTGCCAGGCTGTGGGGTCTGTACACTGCGTGCCAGGATGAAAAGTCAACGAGGGCTGAAACCCAGCCGCGCCCGCCTGACGGAGCAAATCCGCGGCGAGGTCCGGGTTCGCCCCAAACTTGGAACCGAAATCATACGCCGCCCCCGCCACTGGCAATTTGAAACGCACAGATACTTCGGTGTCGGCAATTGGCGTCAGATCAATGAGCTTTTGCAGTTCCGAAAAACTATCCACCGAAAAGGACCGCACGCCCAATTCGACCGCACGTTCGATTTCCACGCGGGATCGGACCGGGTTGTTGAAATGCAGGGCCGCTGTTGGGGCCGTGCGCCGGATCAGCTCAATCTCATTCACTGATGCCACATCGTACCCGGTGATCCCGGCTGCATCGAGGTTCTGGATCACCATTTCGTCGGGGTTCGATTTGACCGCATACGTCACAAGACCCGGAAAACCGTCAACAAACCGCCGCGCCATGCGTTGCAGCGCGGGCGGAGAGAACAGCAGCATCGGATCGCTGGGCTGCTCGGATCGCAGATAGTCTTGCGGTGTTGTCCAGATTGTTTTTGTCAGCCCCATGAGATGGCCCTTTCCTGTGCCTCAGAACACGGTCGCATGCGGTCCTTCTGCCCGTCCCAGAGCGGTGTGCCGCTTTCTGTGGCGGGTCGGATTGCAACCGTGCTGCCTGTATTCACCTACGATTTTGCGCTTTTGCCTGTCGATTTCATGCGTCAATTCAGGTGAATTGCTGGAAATTTTCGTCAATATGACGTAAATTTCGACAACATGACTGATTTGCTTGATCAAAACCTTCTGGCGGCATTGGCCGCGGATTCCAGCGTTTCCACCTCTCAATTGGCGCGCCGCTTTGGCGTTGCCCGGTCAACGGTACAGGCGCGCATCGAACGGCTGGAACGCACGGGCATGATAGCCGGCTACACAATTCGTCTGGGCGAAGACGCCGCGTTGCGCCGTATTCGCACCACTGTCCTTCTTCAAATCGATCCGCGCGAACAGGCATCCGTTATTGGGCGTCTCAAAGCCATCCCAGAGGTCGAAGCCCTGCACACCAGTACCGGGCGGGTGGACCTGATCGGACAGATTGCGACCAGCACGACACAAGATCTGGATGCCGTTTTGGACCGGATTGGCGCCATCCCAGGCGTCAAATCGTCAGAAAGCCTGATTCACCTGACCACCAAGTTCGACCGTTCGGTGTAAAGCTGGTCCAGCAACCACGTTCGAAATGCCTTTGCCGCCGGGCGGAGCGTGGTCCTGTCTTCGTAAACCAGATGATAAAGCTCCTGCCCTTCGACGATCAGACCGTCCAGCACAGGCACCAGCCCGGCCTCTTGCATCACACGATCACTGGCCGGTGCCCGCGCCAATGCAATGCCGGCCCCTGACCCCGCCAAGGCCGCTGCGATGATCGTATTGTCCGCGGACACATACCGTGCCGCACCGGTCAACAGTTTCAGTTCAGCAAAGACAAATGGCCAGCCCGCACGATGCGTCGCGACCTCGATCAACGGAAACCGAAACAGGTCCTGCGGGGATTGGATTTCGGCCGCAACATCCGGTCTCGCCACAGGATACAGGCGCTCGGCCAACAACGGGTCACCCATCGCCCCGAACTGCAACGGATTGCCGAACACGATCTGCAAATCTGTGAACTGATTGGCGAAATCCATCACCGAATTCCCCGTGCTGAGTGCGACGTTGATCCGGGGATGTGTGTTCCGAAACGCCCCAAGCCGATCCGCCAAAATGCCATGGGCAAATATCAGGACGGATTGTACAAAAAGCTGTTGTTCGCCTTGTTCACCGAACAGGCCGTTGGTGGCGGTTTCGAGCATCAACAACGACTGCTGAACAGACGGCAATACGCCCGCCCCGCTTCGGTCAGACGCACCGCATGCGCCTGTCGTTGGAACAATTGCGCGCCAAGATGCTGTTCCAGCGCCTTCACTTGTTGGCTGACCGCAGCGCCAGACATGTTGAGCTGTTCGGCCGCGCGCGCAAAGCTTTCGGTGCGCGCGGCAGCCTCGAACACACGAAGCCAATTCAGGGACGGAACGCGGGACGCCATACCAATCAGGCTAAGCTCAACTTATGCTGAATGGCAAGACATACGAGTCTGAGACGGCACCAACATCAGCTAAACTCTCCCAACGTCCAGACTGGGAGGATCTGACAATGCAACCCTCACTGCCGCTGCATAAAGGCCGCCTCAGCCGAGAACTGACTGATCAGTATTGGTCCGATGGCTATCTTTTTCCAATTCCGGTTATGGCAGCCGAAGAGGCCCAAGCGCTCCGGCAAGAGTTGGAAACGCTCGAACGCGACTGGCTCGACAATGGCCTTCCTCTGCCCTTGAACACCTATAAACGGGTCAACGCCCACTGCGTGATGCCGATTGCTCATCGCATCGGGTCGGACCCCCGCATTCTGGATGTGGTCGAAGGCATTCTCGGCCCGGATATCCTGATCTATGGCGTCGAATTCTTCATTAAGGAACCCAACACCAAACATGTCGTATCCATGCATCAGGACCTGACCTATTGGGGGCTAGGCGCGATTGATGGCCTGTTGACCGCCTGGCTGTCCCTGTCGCCTGCCACACCGGCCTCTGGGTGCATGGATTTCGTGAAAGGCTCTCACAAAAACCCCATCCTGCCGCATAACGATACGTTTGATGAAAACAACCTGTTGAGCCGCGGTCAGGAAATTGCCGTCGATATCACCGAAGACGCCAAAACACCGATCGAAATTCATCCCGGTCAAATGTCACTGCACCACGGGCTGATGATCCACGGGTCCGGCCCCAACACGACGAATGATCGGCGGATCGCTGCGGTTGTTCGCTATTGCACGCCCGAGATTGCCCAGCAGGTCGCCGAAAAAGACTATGCCATACTGGCGCGCGGTGCAGATCGCACTGGCAACTTCATCAATTTCACCCCGCCACGTGCCCCCTTTACCCCGGAAAGCCTTGCGCTCTACGATGAAATCAGGGCAGCGCAGGCTGCCGCGACAATGGCCGGAACGGATAACAAAAAGGGGCTCTATGCGTGATGGACAAAGTGCGTTTTACCCAGATGAAGGACGGCACCAAAGAAGAGTACGAATTCTTGACCGCGCATGAAATCGAACATACCAAGGGCACCGCCGACCGGTTGCTGACGGCCCTTGTGGATCTCGACGAAAGCCTGAGCGGATATCAGATCACGCGGCTGGGCCATTCCGTTCAATCCGCCAGTCGTGCCTGGCGCGACGGGGCCGATATCGATTGGGTCGTGTCCGCCTTACTGCATGACATTGGCGACATCCATGCGCCCTACAATCATGACGAATACGCGGCTACGATCCTGAAGCCCTTTGTGCGGGAGCAATGCACATGGTGCGTGCAAACCCACGGCGATTTCCAAATGCTCTACTACGGGCATCATCTGGATGGGTTTGATCAGCACAAACGCGCGCGGCATGACGGCCACCCCTATTTCGATGATTGTGCGGCCTTCTGCGAACGGTGGGACCAGGCGTCTTTTGATCCGGACTATGACGACCTACCGCTTGAATTCTTTGCTCCAATGGTCCGCGCGGTGTTTGATCGCACGCCCTATGATCCCGCGGTCATTCGCCCCGGCGAACGCGAACCACTTGTCGTGGACAGCGTTGCACAGGCGCGTCTAACATCCGGTGCATGACAGCTTTCACACCCGACGACAAATACGCCTTCACCGTCCCGCTAGATGGCGGCGGCACGGCGACACATGATGTTTATGTGATCGGTACCGGACAACCGGTCCTGTTGCTGCAGAAATTACCGGGGATCGGCCCCGCAACCTTTCGCCTGATTGAGAAACTCAATGGGTCGGGCTTCAAGGTCTCCTTGCCCCATATGCTGGGCAAATTGGGCAAGGAGACCACGGTGAACGGCCTGCGGTTGTTCTGCGTCCGGCGAGAGTTCAACATGTTCCTCAAAGGCCGGCAAAGCCCGATCGCGGGATGGATGCGCGCGCTTTGCGCCGATATCGCGACCCGGGAAAACGGCCAAAAGCTTGGCGTGATCGGGATGTGCCTGACCGGCAGCTTCGCGCTTGTTCTGATGGCCGAAGACGCGGTCAACGCGGCTGTCGCCAGCCAACCGGCCCTGCCCGCCTTTGGCGGCGATAGCCTGCATATGAGCGACAAGGACATAGAAACGGCGCGCGCTGCAATGACGGCAAAGGGCAACGGCCTGGCCATGCGGTTCGAGGGGGACAAGCTTGTGCCCGACCGGCTGAAATCGGCATTTCTGAAAGCCTTTGATGGTGTGCTGGATTGGGAACACTACGTGGGCAAAGATCACTCACTGCTGACACTCGACTTTCATGACCCTGCTTACAATCGGGTCGACCAGTATCTGCACGCAAGATTGGACCAATAGCGCCCCAATCTGATGGAATGCCTATGGCCAATGCCAGGCCGGGGTATTTGTGACAAGAAAGAAGCAGGATCGAAGCGCCCTGTCCCCTGCCGGCCGCGCAGTCGGCGGTGCTTACAGAAGGATCAGAGCGACTTCTTCCTTGTACGGCCATCGGCTCCCCAGCCTGTACCGCGTCTAAAACCTGCGGCGATTCTGGTTAACAAAGCCTTTGCGGCTTCTTTCTTGTCAAAAATACCCAAATCCTGCCTTTTCAACTTGTGACCGGGTTCTGGGCAAAGAAATCGTCTTCCCCACCTTCCCCTCTGCGCCTGGCTTCGCTAGATGATCCTGCGACCAGAAAGGGGGCCATGATCATGGCAATGGACAAAACCTTCAACGCGGCCGAGGCCGAGGATCGGCTGTACAAAGCCTGGGAAGAAGCCGGGTGTTTTGTGGCCGGCGCGAATGTCAGCCGGACCGATACGTATTGCGTTATGATCCCCCCGCCAAATGTGACGGGCTCGCTTCATATGGGTCACGCCTTTAACAACACATTGCAGGACATTCTGGTTCGTTGGCATCGGATGCGCGGTTTCGATACACTGTGGCAGCCTGGTCAGGACCACGCGGGCATTGCCACGCAGATGGTCGTTGAGCGCAAGCTGGCGCAAACCCAGCAACCATCGCGCGCCGAAATGGGGCGCGACGCATTCCTGCAAAAGGTTTGGGAATGGAAAGGCGAAAGCGGTGGCACGATCATCAACCAGCTAAAGCGGTTGGGGGCATCCTGTGACTGGTCGCGCAACGCGTTCACCATGTCAGGTGCTCCTGGCGCGCCAGCAGGCGAAGACGGGAATTTCCACGACGCGGTTATCAAAGTCTTCGTGGACCTTTACAACAAGGGGCTCATCTATCGTGGCAAGCGGTTGGTGAACTGGGATCCGCATTTCGAAACGGCCATTTCCGACCTAGAGGTCGAGAACCTCGAAGTGGCCGGGCATATGTGGCACTTCAAATACCCGCTGGCCGGTGGTGAAACCTATACCTATGTTGAAAAGGACGCCGACGGGAATGTCACGTTCCAAGAAGAGCGCGACTATATTTCCATTGCCACGACGCGCCCGGAAACCATGCTGGGGGATGGTGCGGTCGCGGTTCATCCGTCGGATGAACGATATGCGCCGATTGTCGGAAAACTCTGTGAAATTCCGGTTGGTCCACAGGCGCACCGGCGCTTAATCCCGATCATTACGGACGAGTACCCGGATCCAGACTTTGGATCAGGTGCGGTGAAGATCACCGGCGCGCATGATTTCAACGACTATCAGGTCGCGAAACGCGGCGGCATTCCGATGTATTCCCTGATGGATGTCAAAGGCGCCATGCGGTCGGACGGCAAGCCCTATGCCGAAGAAGCCAAGATCGCACAGGCGATTGCCAATGGCGAAATGACGTTCGATGAAGAGATGATCGCGGCCATGAACCTGGTCCCGGATGTTTATCGCGGGCTCGACAGGTTCGAGGCACGTAAACAGGTGGTTGCAGATACCACGGCGGAAGGTTTGGCAGTGATGGTGCCGAACCCTGACTTTGATCAGGACACGTCCGAGGGGGTTACGCCCACCATTCCTTTCGTCGAAAACAAGCCGATTATGCAACCCTTTGGCGACCGGTCGAAAGTCGTCATAGAACCCATGCTGACGGATCAATGGTTTGTTGATACGGATAAAATCGTTGGCCCGGCCTTGGATGCAGTGCGCGACGGTACCGTGAAAATCCTGCCAGAGAGCGGGGAAAAGACCTATTACCACTGGCTCGAAAACATCGAGCCATGGTGCATTTCGCGCCAGCTATGGTGGGGGCATCAGATCCCGGTTTGGTTTGATGCAGACGGCAACAAGTATTGCGCGCCCAGCGAAGAACAGGCGCAAGCGCTTGCCGGTGAAGGCGTCTCGCTGACACGCGACCCGGACGTTCTGGACACGTGGTTTTCGTCAGGCCTTTGGCCCATCGGCACGTTGGGCTGGCCCGAAGAGACGGACGAATTGGGTAAGTACTTTCCAACCTCGGACCTGATCACCGGACAGGACATCCTGTTCTTCTGGGTCGCACGGATGATGATGATGCAATTGGCGGTCGTGGATAAAATCCCGTTCGACACGGTTTATCTGCACGGGCTGGTCCGTGATGCCAAGGGTAAGAAGATGTCGAAATCTGTTGGCAATGTCATCGACCCGCTTGAAATCATTGGCGAATACGGCGCGGACGCGCTGCGGTTTTCTTCCGCAGCGATGGCGGCTCTGGGCGGCGTGTTGAAGCTCGATATGCAACGCATTGCCGGCTATCGCAATTTTGGCACCAAGCTTTGGAACGCAATGCGGTTTGCCGAGATGAACGAGGTGTTTTCCACAGCCCCTGTGGACGGAATTCCGACACCGCAACAAACGCTCAACAAGTGGATTTTGGGAGAAACGGCCAAGGTGCGCGTCGAAGTTGATGCAGCACTTGAAGCGTATCGTTTCAACGATGCGGCTAACGCGCTCTATGCCTTTGTCTGGGGCAAAGTCTGTGACTGGTATGTCGAATTCTCAAAGCCGCTGATGCAGGGCGAAGATGCTGTCGCGGCGCTGGAAACACGGCAAACGATGAAATGGGTGCTGGATCAGTGCTTGATCATGTTGCATCCCATCATGCCCTTTATCACCGAAGAGCTTTGGGGGCTCAGCGGGGATCGCGCCAAGATGTTGGTGCACGGCGATTGGCCGGACTACGACGCGTCGCTGGTTGATGCAGATGCGGATCGCGAGATGAATTGGGTGATTTCCTTGATCGAGAACACCCGATCCGCGCGTTCGCAAATGCATGTCCCTGCAGGGCTTTACGTGCCGATGTTGGTATCGTCGATCAATACCTCTGGCCGGGCGGCATGGGATCGCAACGAAACGCTGATCAAACGGCTGGCACGGATTGAAGATCTGACCGAGGCAGAGGCGTTCCCCAAAGGCACTATCACGATCCCCGCCGAAGGGGCGCAGTTTGGCCTGCCACTGGCGGATATCATCGATATTGCTGAAGAGCGGGCGCGGTTGGAAAAGACTCTCGGCAAGCTGGCCAAAGAACTGGGCGGTTTGCGCGGGCGGTTGAACAACCCGAAATTCGTCGCCTCAGCGCCGGAAGACGTTGTGGAAGAAACCCGCGGGAACCTGGCCAGTCGTGAAGAGGAAGAAGCGCAGCTGAAAGAGGCGCTCGCCCGATTGGAGGAGTTGGGGTGAGCCCGACCGCCTGCGCCACATGAAGCAGAGCCCGATCAGCCGCACGGACATGATCGTGCTCATGGGCGGCATCACGGCACTGACGGCGGTGTCCATTGATATCGTCCTGCCCTCGACCGGTTTGGTCGCGCGGCATTTTGGTGAAGAAGAGCAGCGCGGCGCGTTGCTCGTCGGCGTTTATTTCATCGCCTATGCCGTGGGGCAGCTGTTTTGGGGCCTCTTTTCCGATGCGTTTGGGCGTCGGCGCGCCCTAATCCTGAGCCTTTCGGGCTTCGCCATTGCCAGTCTGGTCTGTGCATTGGCCCCGAGTTTTACTGTGTTGATTGCGGCGCGTTTTGCCCAAGGGTTAATGGGAGCAGCACCGGTCATCGCGCGCGCGATGGTGCGGGATGTCACCCATGGCGAAGAGGCTGCGCGCGTGATGACCGTACTGGGCGCGATTCTGTCGATCTCTACCATGTTCGCACCGGTCATTGGATCGGCCATGCTGATCCTGTTCGATTGGCGGGCCGTCTTTGTCGCGCTGATGCTCTTGTCGCTGGCCTTTCTGGCCTATTGCCTTTTCATTCTGGAAGAGACGGGAAAGCGGCGACCAGAGCGGTTCAGCCTTGGCTTTCTTCTGCGCTCGGGTGGATTTTTGCTGACCAACCGGCAGTTTTTGATCCCCATGGCGGCGGGCAGTTTCACGTTCGGCGGTTACGCTTCGGTCGGGGCCGTTGGCGCGATCATTGCCGAGGCCCGATATGGCGTCAGCCCCGAGGCATTCGGTGCATTGTTTGCGGTTGCCGCTTTGGTCAATACCGGCGGGGCGTTGCTCGCGGGGCAATTGTTGAAACGCTTGTCATTGCGTCAGGTCGGAAACGTCGCCATGACCTTGCTTGCGACCGCCGCAGCTTTGCATTTTGTGTTGAGCACGATCACCCCCGTCTTGCAGCTCTTTTGGGGCAGTGTTTGTCTTTATGTCTTTGCATTCGGGATCATCCTGCCAACGGCTTTTGCCTCTGCCATGGAACCGGCAGGAGAGATGCCGGGCTTTGCCGCCTCGGTTATGGGTTCGATACAAATGGTTGCCGGGGCGGGTGGCGCGATGCTGGCCTCTTCCCTGTTTGATGGAACGCATAGCGCGATCAATGTCTGCATGGCGCTGTTCGGCACCTTGGCAGCCTTGACCGTCATGATGGACCGGGTGTTCGGGAAAAAAGCGGCCTAAGCGGCGGTCATTTGAAAACGGGTTTGCGCCCTTGCATTTGGGCCGCGATAACCTCCATCTGATCGGGTTTGCCGATCAGGCCCACCTGTTCCCGCGACTCTTCTAACAAAACGGACGCACGATCTTGCGTCTCGGCATAATCGATCAGGCGTTTGGCCGCACGGATGGCAGACGGGCTCTTGCCGGCAATATCTTCGGCAAGCGCTTGGGCGTACTCAACGGGCGTGTCGGAAATATGCGTGATCAGGCCCCAGCGTTCCGCCTGTTCTGCGTCGACGGGTGCATTGGTATAGATCATTTGGCGCAGAACATCTGACCGCACCAAATGCGGCAGCAGAACCATGCCGCCCAAATCCGGGACCAGACCCCATTTCATTTCAAGGACAGACATTTTGGTATCCGGAGCCGCGACCCGGATATCCGCGCCCAGCGCCAGTTGCAGGCCACCGCCGTAAACGACCCCTTGCAAGGCGGCAATGACCGGCACTGGAACGCGCCGCCAGACCATCGCAATCTCTTGCATGATATTGGTGTCGCCATGGGTCCGGCCCATCAGCCATTCTTCGGGATCGACCTGCCCCATCTTGGCAAAACTGGCCAGATCGAGCCCCGCGCAAAACCCGCGCCCTTCGCCTGTCAGAACAACCGCACGCGCATCCGATGCGGCCACCTCTTGCCCGGCGGAAACAATCGCCTGCACCATCGCGTCATCCAAGGCGTTCATCTTGTCCCCGCGGGTCAGCGTGACACGCGCAATGTGATCGGAATACTCAATAGAAACGCGGGACATGGGGTAAGATCCTCCTCTTTGCGCCACAGAGTGACCGGAAGAGCCGCACAGCACCAGTCAAACGTAACGGCAGTTGGAGCGTTCTAAAGACGCAGGTTTCTATAATGATGGTTCGCGCCCTTCATGGACACAATCCGCGCAATGCTTGCTCAAGCCCCAAACAACCGATAACTCCCCCGCATGACCGATGATCGTTTGACCCCGCTTGCCCAATCCCTGCCCGCCACGGTTCCTTTCGTGGGGCCCGAGACCCAAGAACGCGCGCGCGGCGCGGCCTTTGATGCACGCCTTGGCGCGAACGAAAGCGTTTTCGGCCCGTCACCTCGGGCGATTGCGGCATTGCAACAGGCGGCGAGCAACATTTGGATGTATGGCGATCCGGAAAACCATGACCTGAAAACCGCGCTTGCTGTGTATCACGGTATTGGCACCGACAATATTGTCATTGGTGAAGGGATCGACGGTCTCTTGGGATATCTCGTCCGCCTGTTTGTGGGCGCGGGCGATGCGGTTGTGACGTCTGACGGGGCGTATCCAACGTTCAACTATCACGTCGCCGGGTTCGGCGGGGTGTTGCATAAAGTGCCATACCGTGACGATCACGAAGACATTGCGGCCCTCATCGCCAAGGCGGCCGAGGTCAAGGCAAAGCTGATCTATCTGGCCAATCCGGACAACCCGATGGGCAGTTGGCACAGCGGGGCCGATATCGTCGCGGCTTTGTACAGCTTACCGACGGGCTGCTTGTTGGTGCTGGACGAAGCGTACGTGGAATGTGCGCCCGAAGGGACAGCCGCACCGGTTGAAATCGACGACCCCCGTGTGATCCGGTTCCGGACCTTTTCCAAGGTTTACGGGATGGCGGGCGCGCGTGTTGGGTACGGGTTGGGCAATGCGCAGCTGATTTCTGCATTCAACAAGGTGCGCAATCATTTTGGCCTGAATCGCGCCGCGCAGGCCGGGGCATTGGCCGCATTGCAGGATCAGGCGTGGCTTGCATCCGTGCAAGATCAAATCGCAGCGTCCCGCGCACGCATTGGCGAAATCGCAAAAGAGAATGGCCTTCTCGTGCTGCCGTCTGCCACAAACTTTGTGGCAATTGATTGTCAGGAAGATGGCAATTTTGCAAAGCGCGTTCTGGATAACTTGGTATCCAACGGCATTTTTGTGCGTATGCCGTTCGCCGCCCCGCAAAATCGCTGCATCCGGGTGAGCTGTGGTCCCAAAGAGGATATGGACCGTTTTGCCATGGCGTTACCAGTGGCGCTGACAGCGGCCCGGTACTAACAAAGGTTTCACCTGACTTTCCGAACAGGTTTGCTATTCTGTGACGCGGAGACGCGTATGGATGACCATCGAATGAAATCCGCACCCAACTATACGGGTGCCGCATTAACCATGCTGGGTGTGAACCTGATGTGGATCTTTATGGTTGTCTGGGCGCTGGTTGGGTACGCAGCCGTTTTGCTTTTTGCCGCAGTCTTGAACTACGGCATAACGCTTTTGGCGCGACGGCGTGACAACGCGGGCTAGCGGCCCGCGATCACCTTTGCCGCCGCCTCTACCGCGCCCGACCCATGCGGTATGTCCAAGGCCGTCAAACCCGCCTCGACCCCACGCACCAAAGCAAGGATCATCTGCGCGTTGACGTAACCCATGTGACCAAAGCGGAAAAAACCGTCGCTGTTGGGGTCCGCATCGGTATTCATACCCAGCCCGATGCCCAACGTCAGACCCAATTGGGTTTCAACGTATTTGCGCAAGGCCGTGCCATGTGGTGCACCAATCCGCAGAGTTGTCACGGCGCGGCTGCGATACTCTGGGTCAGGCACATTGAGCGCCAAAGGTCCCTCTTGCCCCCAAACGTCTGCAGCAGCCCAGATCGCCCGCGCCAACTGTTCATGCCGGGCCCAGACGGTTTCGATGCCTTCGTCGTGGATCATGTTCAACGCCACACGCAAACCGTAAAGGTGATGCGTGGGCGCTGTACCGTTGAAGAACTGAAACAGGAACTCTGCATTGGCGCGCGGCGCCCAGTCCCAATACCGGCTGACCCGAGGCATGGCCTGTCGTACCGCGTCCGCCTTGTCGTTGAAAAAGACAAAACTTGTCCCCGGTGGAACCATCAGGCCCTTTTGACATCCGGTTACGGCGACATCGACGCCCCAATCATCCATTTCGAACCGATCACAACCCATGGAGGCGATACAATCGGCCATCAATAGCGCGGGATGCCCAACCTCATCCATCACCCGCCGCAAAGCGGCAATATCGTTTCGGATCGAGGTCGAGGTATCCACATGAACGGCCAAGACGGCCTTGAAGCTGTGATCAACATCGGCGCGCAGGGCGTCTGCAATTTGGTCCAGATCCATCGGGCTTTGCCGTCCGAAATCCAGAATGGTCACCTCTGCACCGATCCCTTCGGCCATATCCGCCCAACCATGTGCAAAGCGACCTGTCGCAGGAACCAGCACCTTGTCGCCCGGCGCGATTGTGTTGGCCAGCGCCGCCTCCCAAGCAGCATGCCCATTGCCAATATAGATCGCCGTGTGGTGCGCCGTGCGCGCAACCTTGGCCAGATCGGGGATCAGACTGTGGGTCAGCTCGACCAGTTCGCCCTCATAGATATTGGGCGCGGGCCGGTGCATGGCGCGCAAAACGGCATCCGGAATGATGGACGGGCCCGGGATCGCAAGGTATCCGCGCCCCTGGGCGAGAGAAAGATTGGTCGACATGTCAGAAAACCTCTGTCTGAGTCTGCCGTAACCTAGCGATGGCCAAAGCGAGGTCAATTGCGTTTACCTTGCACCATCTACAAGGTTCGAGTAATTCGGCCTTCGGATTTGAGGCCAAGCCGAAATGGCTTAATCAGGAAGCATATGGGCGTCTTTCAAGACATCAGGAATTGGGAAGCGCGGATCAGATCCCATTACAACAAAGATCTGTCGACGCCCGAAAACCGGCGCCTGAACCGGATCTATAACCTGTGGTTTGATCACGAAATTGTCCGGATGTTCTGGACAAACTTCTATGAAATCGCCCCCGGTGTGTATCGATCCAATCAGCCGACCCGCGCGCGGTTCGAAAAAATGAAGGCTATGGGGATCAATACCGTCCTGAACCTGAGGGGTGAGAATCCGAACGGTCATTACCTGGCCGAGGAAAAATATTGCCGCGATCTTGGTTTGACGTTGCACAGTGTTGAATTGAACGCGCGCGGGCTTGTCGATCATCGCATTCTTTTGCGACTGATTGAACTTTTCAAAACGATCGACCGTCCGTTTGTGATGCATTGCAAATCCGGCGCCGACCGGGCGGGTTTGGCCTCGGCGATTTACCTGATGGTGATCGAAGGAAAACCTGTCGAAGAAGCCCGCAAGATGCTGTCCTGGCGGTACATGCATATCCGCAACCGGCATGTCGGCATCTTGGACTATATGCTGGATGTTTATGCCGCGCGGAACCGGCGCGATCCGATCGATTTTGAAACCTGGATCGCGACGGAATATGATCGTGAGGAAATCACGGACCGTTTCCGCAAAAGGCTTCCTGCCGAATGACACAGAATCAGCCTGAAAAATCCAGTAAAGAGCTGTTTCTTTGGGTTTGGCACGGATACATCAAACAGCATTGGCGGTGGTTGCTGGTCGCGTTCCTGCTGATGACCATCGAAGGATCGGCGCTGGGGGGCCTCAGCTATATGGTCCGCCCGATGTTCGACGACGTGTTTGTCGCCGGCAACTCTGGCGCGATCTGGGGCGTCGGTATGATTATCCTTGCGATCTTCGTGTTCCGCGCTGTTGCCAGCGTGCTGCAAAACGCGGTTATGACCCGCACATCACTCAAAATGGCGGCTGCCTTGCGCTTGGATTTGTTGGCGCGGATCATGAAACAGGACGGTGCGTTTCATCAGGCGCATCCGCCCGGATTTCTGATCACCCGCGTGCAAGCGGATGTGAACGCGGTCAACCAAGTTTGGCGCTCTGTCATCACCGGCGCCGGGCGCGACGCGGTTTCGGTCATCGCTTTGCTTGGCGTGGCAATCAGCGTGGATTGGCGATGGGCGGCGATCACGCTGGCGGGCGTTCCGGTCTTGTTGCTGCCTGCAAATGTTTTGCAGAAATATGTCCGCCGCCAGGCACGGCGGGCACGGGATGCGTCCGCGGCCTTGGCCACACGACTGGACGAGATATTCCACGGGATTGTTCCCATCAAGCTGAACCGATTGGAAAACTACCAATCCGAGCACTTCGAAGAGCGTCAAAAGACCTTTGTGCGGGCAGAGTTGCGCGCCGCTGTTGGGTCTGCATCGATCCCAGCGCTGATGGATTTGCTGGCCGGTTTCGGCTTTCTGGCTGTGCTCGTCTATGGCGGGACAGAGATCATTTCAGGTGAAAAGACGCTTGGGCAATTCATGAGCTTTTTCACCGCGATCGGGCTTGCCTTTGAACCCATTCGTCGATTGGCCGCCGTTCTGGGCAACTGGCAGATTGCGGCCGCAGCACTTGAACGCCTCAAAGAGTTGATGGATGAGCCGCTGAAGCTGACATCGCCGCCCTCGCCCGTCTCACCGCCCAAAGGGCTACCCGAGGTGCGTTTGACGGATGTGCATCTGAGCTATGGTGAGGCGAATGTTCTGAACGGCGTCACTTTGACCGCCGAAGCAGGCAAAACCACGGCCCTGGTCGGGGCATCAGGGGCCGGCAAATCCACGATTTTTAACGTTCTGACCCGTTTGGTCGATCCGCAATCCGGTTCTGTTACCATTGATGGCATCGCCGCGCGCGACATGGACCTGAGCGCCCTGCGCAACCTGTTTTCGGTTGTGACGCAGGATGCTTTGCTGTTTGACGAAACGTTGCGCGAAAACATCCTGCTGGGTCGTACAGGTGTGAGCGATGCCCAGTTGAAAGAGGTCTTGGACGCCGCCAATGTGTCGGATTTTCTGCCCTCATTACCGGATGGTTTGGACACTCAGGTTGGACCGCGCGGGTCTGCCTTGTCCGGCGGCCAACGCCAGCGCGTGGTGATTGCCCGGGCTTTGTTGCGCGACACGCCCGTTCTATTGCTGGACGAGGCCACCAGCGCGCTGGATGCAAAATCGGAAAAGGTCGTACAGGACGCATTGGATCGTCTGGCTGGTGGACGCACGACATTGGTGATTGCGCACCGGCTCAGCACCATTCGGGACGCAGACAAAATCGTGGTCATGGACCGTGGACGCGCCGTTGCCGAAGGTACGCATGAAGACCTGCTGGCACAGGGCGGCATTTATGCCAATCTTTATCAGCTGCAATTCCAAGGTGGAAAGACGGTTGTGGATCCGGCCGGTGCTGCCGCGCTGACACCGCGTGCCCCGAATGTCTCAGAAGGCGCGCCGGGTTGGTTCGGGCGTTTGAAACAGCGTCTTTTGGGTTAGGGTCCGTGGACAATCACCAGCACGCCCCAGTTTCCGTCCAAAATTGCTCAGTTCCAGGAATTTGCGCGCAGTAAGAGTGATCTCTTTCAAGCGCAAATGACGCAGAAATGGGCAATTTTAGCGAAACCGCTCCGCGGCGCGGCCCATTTTGCCTCCGACTTTGCGTATTCTCGGCTCCGATCAACCAGATCGCAGGCCTCAAATCCGCGCGTTGGCGGCAAAATGGTTCTCGCGCTGGGGTGTACTGGTGATTGTCCACAGACCCTAGGCGGCTTCCGCGCTGATCTCATCCCAGGCCTTGTTGATCTGGATCAGGCGTTTTTCTGCCAAACGGATCGCTTCTTCGGGGACGCCCCGCGCAATCATCACATCGGGATGCGTATCGTGTACCAAGCGGCGCCATGCCTTGCGGATGTCATCAATCGGCATATCCGGCGCAACCCCCAGAACCATGTATGGGTCCGGGTCAGCATCCGGCACAAACCGCGCCTTCAAACACCGGTACTCTGCATTCGGCACCTCAAAGATGTCCGCGACCGTGTCGAGAAAGACATTTTCACCCGGATGGTACTGCCCATCGGCCAAGGCGATATAAAAGAGACCTTCTAACAGATCGGTCAAAGTGTCCGGATCATTTGCAAACATGCGCCGAATGGATCGTGCATAGTCTTCAAAACCCGCCACGTCCTGCCGGGCAAGGTTAAACACGCGCGCCGCACCGGCCTCGTCCTTGGCAGAGATATGAAACACCTCACGGAACGCGGTGACCTCATCGCGGGTGACTTGCCCGTCCGCCTTTGCCATTTTGGCCCCCAGCGCAATGATCGCGATGGCAAACGCCACGGACCGTTCAGGGGGCGTGCGCAGCTTTTCAAACACGCGCGACAGGCTCTCACCGCTGGCAAGCGCGCTGATCGCTTCCGCTATTCGGGTCCAAATTGACATGGGAGTAGTCTAACGTCCGGCGCAGTAACTGTCAGGCTGCATTCGCAGGATTTTCTGCATAAGCACAAGGTCCAACCAACGGTCTTGTTTGAACCCGGTTTCTGGAAGACGGCCAACTTCCACAAATCCAATAGCCGCGTGAAAGTCCATGGCCGCCTGATTAACGCCACTAATACCGGCAATCAGGCTGTGAACCGCGTTGGATCTGGCCTCAGCTTCCAGTACCGTCATGATTTTGCGGCCAATTCCGCCACCTTGCGCGTCCGGGGCAAGTTGAATACTGTGTTCCATCGTAAAGCGATATCCGGGACCGTCCCGAAACGGGGCATAGCGCGCCCATCCAACGACCCGCCCGTCTCTTTCTGCCACGAAAACAGGCAATTCCGTTTGGCTGATCATTGCCACGATGTCTTGTTCGGACTTTTCAACCGTAGAAAATGTGATCAGCGTATCCCTCAGGATCGGGTTCCAGATGTCCCGAATTGCGTGTGCGTCCGACACGGTGGCCTTTCGGATCAGCGTCACAGGGTGCGCCGCCCGTGCGGGGTGTCAAAAACCGCCTCGAGACGCGGCGACGGCTCGGGCAGAAAGCTGATGCGCGGGTCGGTCAGATGCGGGACCAAAAGGCTTTGCAGCGCCTCTGCCTCGGGATGCGCGACAACAAGCTCGTGCAACGCGCACCCGCTATCGGCCAGCATCGCGCTGGGATGAGTGGGCGTGTCCCATTGAATCAAAGCCGGAAAAAGGTTGTCGAACGGCAACATACCGTCATCCGGCACAGCCATACGCCACCGCAGGTCACCGCGTTTCAACGCCACAGGCTGACCAACCGCTGCGGGCAAGTCGGTCAGATCATGATCCAGCTGGTCAGTCCGACAAATCCAGTTGGACAGCCGCGCGGCACCGTCGAACCGATCCAAATCAAACCAACGGGGGCGCGATGGCTGTGGCGCTGCCGGGTTCACGGCAATCGCTTCCAGATACAGCCCGTCCGCCAGTCCCAAGAGGCAGTTATGCGTAAAAAACACGTCATGCGCACCACCCGGTTGCATTTTGACGCCCAAACGCTCTTCGACATAAGCCACGGCCTCTGCCAGTGTTTCTCCCGAAACCGCGATATGATCAAACTGCATAAACTGCCCTCAAATTTGCAATTGCAGCATAGCTGGGCAATTATCTGTTGCAAACGCTCGCTTCTGCGCCAATTTCTATGACCAAAGGTCCCATGACGTCATAAAGCAGGACCACGACATCGCATTAGGAGGGATGAATGCTGGGCCAAGTCTTCCAGAGGTTTTTCAAACATGAGGCCGCCGGCGGCATCCTCCTGATGATTGCGGCCGCGGCGGCCATGATCGTCGCCAATTCCGGGCTCGCTCCCTTCTATGACAGTTTTCTGAATGCCAAGCTTTCGGTTCTCGTGAACGACAAGGGTTTGGAAAAACCCGCCATCCTGTGGATCAACGACGGTCTCATGGCGATCTTCTTCTTCCTGATCGGTCTTGAACTGAAACGGGAACTCTTTGAAGGCAAACTGAAAAACCCACGCGACGTTATGTTGCCGGGCGTCGCTGCAGTTGGAGGGATGGTCCTGCCCGCGGCTATCTTCGCCTGGCTCAACTGGGGCCTGCCATCGCTCAGCGGCTGGGCCATCCCGGCGGCCACTGACATCGCGTTTGCCTTGGGTATTCTCGCCCTGGTGGGCAGCCGCGCCCCGACATCGCTCAAGGTGTTCCTGCTCACACTGGCGATCCTCGATGACCTTGGGGCCATTCTGATTATCGCGCTATTCTATACCGCTGATCTAAAGGTGGATTACCTCTTCGCCGCCCTGATCCCCCTGATCGGCCTGATCGCCCTGAACCTCGGTCGCGCACATCGCATCGCCCCGGCCATCCTTCTGGGCGCGATCATGTGGTATTTCGTGCTGAAATCCGGGGTGCACGCAACGTTGGCCGGTGTGATCACGGCCTTTTGCATCCCGCTGAAAGACCGCTGGGGCAAAAGCCCTCTGCACTCCCTCGAAGACGGGCTGACCCCTTATGTGAACTTCCTGATCATTCCGATCTTTGCCTTTGCCAACGCGGGCGTTGTTCTGGCCGGCATGTCCTTTTCCAGCCTCTTGCAACCCCTGCCGCTGGGCATTGCCGCCGGTCTGATCGTCGGTAAACAGCTGGGCGTCTTCGGCCTGACATGGCTGATCATCAAATCTGGTTGGGCAAAGCTGCCGCACGGGGCAAACTGGATGCATATCTACGGCATCTCTTGCCTTGCCGGTGTGGGCTTTACCATGTCGCTCTTTATCGGCGGGCTCAGCTTCAGCGACCCCGAAATGATGAACCAGGTGCGCTTGGGCGTCCTCTCTGGCTCGATCCTGTCTGGCGTCGTTGGCTATGCTGTCCTGATGCTCGCCTCTTCCAGCCAGACCGAAGAGGCCGAAGCCGCACCCGCGGAATAGGGCTTCTGCAAAAGACAAACCCGGCGTCGTCTACGTGACAACGCCGGGTTTTTTTATTGGGCACGCTCGCGCGGATGCGCGGCGGGGCTAGCCGCGGGCTTCTGCAATCAACCGCAGAATATCCTGTGCTGCGTCCGGAATATTGGTGCCCGGACCAAAGATCGCCTTCACGCCGTGATCATAGAGATACTGGTAATCCTGCTGCGGGATCACGCCCCCGCAGATCACGATGATATCCTCGGCTCCGGCCTCTTTCAGGGCCTCGACCAGCTGCGGCGCGAGCGTCTTGTGCCCCGCGGCCTGCGACGAAATACCGATCACGTGGACATCGTTGTCAACCGCGTCCTGGGCGGCTTCGGCTGGTGTCTGGAACAACGGGCCCACATCAACATCAAAGCCGATATCGGCAAAGGCTGTCGCGATCACCTTGGCTCCTCGGTCATGGCCGTCCTGCCCCATCTTCACCACCAGCATACGCGGACGCCGCCCCTCGGCTTCGGCAAAGGCATCCACGGATTTCTGGATCGCGGCAAAGCCTTCATCGCCTTCATAAGCGGCCCCATAGACACCCGCCAAGGTCTTCACTTCGGCCCGATGCCGCCCGAACGCTTTTTCCATTGCCATGCTGATCTCTCCCACCGAGGCCCGCGCGCGCGCCGCCTCTACTGCTGCCTCCAGCAGGTTGCCACCGTCATTTGCCACCGTCGTCAGCGCCTCCAGCGCTGCCTGACAGGCCGCCTCATCCCGTTCCGCCCGGATTTTGTCCAACCGCGCCACCTGCGCCTCGCGCACTTTGGCATTGTCGATCTCCAGGATATCGATCGGGTCTTCCTTGTCTTTGCGGTACTTGTTGACCCCAACGATCACCTCGTCCCCCCGGTCGATCATCGCCTGCCGGGTCGCGGCCGTTTCTTCGATCCTGAGCTTCGGCATGCCAGAGGCCACGGCCTTGGTCATCCCGCCCATTTCTTCGACCTCTTCGATCAGCTTCCAGGCTTCGGTGGCCAACTGATCGGTCAGGCTTTCAACGTAATAGGACCCCGCCAGCGGATCGACCACATTGGTGATCCCGGTCTCTTCTTGCAGGATCAGCTGTGTATTCCGCGCGATCCGCGCCGAGAAATCGGTCGGCAACGCAATCGCCTCGTCCAGCGCGTTCGTATGCAGCGATTGCGTGCCGCCCAAAACCGCGCTCATGGCCTCATAAGCGGTGCGAACAACGTTGTTATAGGGGTCCTGCTCCTGCAACGAGACGCCAGAGGTCTGGCAATGGGTCCGCAACATCAGCGATTTGGGGTTCTTTGGCTCAAACTCAGACATGATCCGATGCCACAACAAACGGGCCGCGCGCAACTTGGCCGCTTCCATGAAGAAGTTCATACCAATGCAGAAAAAGAACGACAGCCGCCCGGCAAACTTGTCGACATCCATGCCCTTGGCCAGCGCCGCGCGCACATATTCCCGCCCATCGGCCAGCGTATAGGCCAGCTCTTGGACAAGGTTCGCGCCCGCCTCTTGCATGTGGTAGCCCGAGATCGAGATAGAGTTGAACTTTGGCATCTCGTTCGAGGTGTATTCGATGATATCCGCAATGATCCGCATCGAGGGTTCAGGCGGATAGATATAGGTGTTGCGCACCATGAACTCTTTCAGAATATCGTTCTGAATGGTGCCAGATAGGATCGAGCGGTCATGCCCTTGCTCTTCCCCCGCGACGATGAAGTTCGCCAGCACCGGGATCACGGCGCCATTCATCGTCATCGAGACCGACACCTTATCAAGCGGGATCCCGTCAAAGAGGATTTTCATATCCTCAACGCTGTCGATTGCCACGCCCGCCTTGCCGACATCGCCAACCACACGCGGATGGTCACTGTCGTACCCCCGGTGGGTCGCCAGATCGAAGGCCACCGACACGCCTTGTTGACCTGCCGCCAGCCCGCGGCGGTAAAACGCGTTGGATTCCTCAGCCGTCGAAAACCCCGCATATTGCCGGATTGTCCAGGGACGGCCCGCATACATCGTTGCCTTCACACCACGCGTAAACGGCGCGGCCCCCGGGACAGTGCCCAGGTGATCCACGCCGTCCAGATCGTCTTCGGTATAAAGCGGTTTGACCTCGATCCCTTCCAAGGTGGTCCAATTGAGGCCTTCAACCGGCCGACCACGCAATTCCGCTTCAGCGATTGCGCGCCACTTGTCTTGTTTGGTCGTCATGCTGTTTTCCTCTCGTCAAATCGGAACCCGGCGGGTGTCGCCCCGCCTGTTTGTCCTGTCGTTGGTCCGGCAAACGGGCCAGACCGTCCGAACCGGCCCAAAGCCAATGCAGATCGTCCGCGTAAAGCTCTCGTAAATGGGCGATGTGTTCGGGATCGAATGGTTGCCAGGGGCCGTTGACCCGCCTGCCCGTCCGAAACCAGCGCTCGCAAATCCGGCAGATGCGGCGTCGCGTTCAGTCGTTCGCGCGCATGAGCCAGCGGTGCGGCAATCGGCAAAACCGTTTGCAACTGGCTTTCCGGGCGCCCGGCATAGCTTTCGAACGGCAAGACCCAGATCCGCGCCTCGGGCACCGCACAGGCCACGTCCGTGATCACGTCCCGCCAACTGCGGTCTGAATAGGCCAGACGGTCCAACGCCACAGGACGCGGTACGCCGCGCCCCCGCGTCAGGCCATAGCCCAAGGCAGAAGTCCAATAGGTGTCCAGACTGCGAATGTTGATCATCACGTCCGAGACATGCGGCCCAAAGGCCGCCCTGTACCGGGCCATTCTTTCGCCTATCCCGCAGTACAGAGAGGCCAGACGCAGGTTTTCGCGCACCGACCCCATCATGTTTTCGTCGCTGACCAACAGATGTGACACGCCGTTTTCCGCGGCCTGGGACAGCCGCAACTGCACACGCCCCGCCGCCCGTTTTTGCACGTTGCGCCCAAAGGACGGCGCGGCGGTCGGCAAAATGCCCCGAAACAGACCGGCTCGCGTCCGCCGCGGTCCCCAAAAGCCGATATTCCGGTCCATCAGTCGCGCCGCGTTCATGCGCAGATAGTGCTGAAACGTGGTTGTTGCGCACCGATGTGCGCCGATGTGCAGGATCACATGCATAAATTTGCCCCAACGCATCCGTCAGGCGGCCCAATGCCACCTGCTCCGGTCGATGGGGGGCAGAATGCAACTTTGACCCTGTGCAGAGACTTAACAACGAAAATTTATCAAAACCTGCATCCTGCAGGTTCGCAAACCCGAAAGAAGGGCCTATATTTTTCCCAACAGGAGATCCAATGACACGCATGTTAGCCCTTGTTTTATCAGCGGTAATCCCGCTTACCGCCGTTGCGCAAGAGGATCGGGCAACGCCCGAGACCGCCATGATCCAATCCGCTGGAAATTCGGATTTGAGCGAATTTTTATGGATAAACCGTCCCGTGATCATTTTTGCGGACACGGCGGCTGATCCCCGGTTCACCGAACAGATCGAGCTTTTGCAACGCGATATGCAAATGCTGATCGATCGGGATGTCGTGATCTTGACCGACACCGACCCCGCCGTGCAAAGCCCGCTGCGCACCAAACTGCGCCCGCGCGGCTTCCAGATGGTTCTGGTCGGCAAAGACGGCTCTGTGAAGCTGCGTAAACCGTTTCCGTACAGCGTACGGGAATTGACGCGCACCATCGACAAGATGCCCATGCGCCAGCGGGAAATCCGCGAACGGCGCGGCGACGGGTAAAACCTCCGCCGCCTGCTGCTGTGGATATCCCGCAAGCGTATCATGTGATCACTCAAACTCCATGATCACGTCGTCCACCGCCAGACTGTCACCAGCACCGGCGTTGATCTTGGACACAACACCTTTGCGTTCTGCGCGCAGGATGTTTTCCATTTTCATCGCCTCAACGGTGCAGAGCGCCTGACCTTCCTGTACTTCCTGACCGACCTCGACATCTACTTTGACAATCAGACCCGGCATTGGGCAGAGCAGCATTTTGGATGTATCTGGCGGCAGTTTTTCGGGCATGAGCGCTGCCAGCTCCGCCTGGCGTGGCGTGCGGACATGTACTTTCATGTCTGCCCCGCGCGACCGGATACGGAAGCCAGAGGCGACTTTGCCGACCTTAAGGACCAGCGCGTCCCCATTGACATCGATGTCGGCCAATTGATCGCCCGGCGTCCAATCGCTGGAAATCCGCATGGCTGCGCCATCGTCAAACTTCACAGTGGATCCATCTGTGTCTGCGTCGATGGTCAACGCATTGCTTTGCCCCTGCAATGACACGACCCAGTCGCGACCGACCTTGCGTTCGTGGTTATCCATCCGGCCCGACACGCGGGTCCGACGGATTTCCGCTACCCGGTACATCGCCGCGCATGCCGCCGCGATCCGGCGCAGGTCCGCCTCGGGCAAGGTTACACCTTCGAACCCATCCGGATATTCCTCGGCGATGAAAGCGGTGGTCATGTCGCCAGATACGAATTTCGGGTGATCCATCACCGCGCTCAGGAAAGGCAAATTGTGACCAATGCCTTCGACCTCAAAGCTGTCGAGTGCGATGCGCATTGCCTCAATCGCCGCTTGGCGCGTCGGCGCCCATGTGCACAGCTTGGCGATCATAGGGTCGTAATACATGCTGATTTCGCCGCCCTCATAGACGCCGGTATCATTCCGCACGACCACGTCACCGGCGTCGCCCGGGGCCACGCCCGGTGTGTAAGCCGCCGTTTCCGCAGGCGGACGGTAGCGCGTCAAACGTCCGATCGACGGCAAGAAGTTGCGATAAGGGTCCTCGGCGTAAAGACGGTTTTCAATCGCCCAGCCGGTCAAGGTGACGTCCTCTTGCGTGATGCTCAGCTCTTTGCCCGCAGCCACCCGGATCATCTGTTCGACAAGGTCAACGCCGGTGATCAGCTCGGTTACCGGATGTTCCACCTGCAGGCGTGTATTCATTTCGAGGAAGTAAAAGTTCTTTTTCCCATCCACGATGAATTCCACGGTGCCTGCGCTGGCATAACCAACGGCCTTGGCCAGTGCCACGGCCTGCTCACCCATGGCCTTGCGTGTCGCTTCATCAAGAAACGGGGACGGCGCTTCTTCGACGACTTTCTGGTTCCGCCGCTGGATCGAGCATTCCCGCTCACCAAGGTAGATCCCGTTGCCATGCGTGTCGCAAAGCACCTGAATTTCGATATGGCGCGGTTGGGTGACGAATTTCTCGATAAAGATGCGATCATCGCCAAAGCTGTTGGCCGCCTCGTTTTTCGAAGACTGGAACCCTTCGCGGGCTTCCTGATCGTTCCACGCGATCCGCATGCCTTTACCACCGCCACCGGCAGAGGCCTTGATCATAACCGGATAGCCAATCTGGCCAGAGATTTTGACGGCCTCTTCGGCGTCTTCGATCAGTCCCATGTAGCCCGGGACGGTGCTGACCTCAGCATCCTGCGCGATCTTTTTCGACGTGATCTTGTCGCCCATAGCCTCAATCGCGCCCTTTGGCGGGCCGACGAAGGCGACACCGGCCGCTTCTAACGCCTCGGCGAATTTCGCGTTCTCGGACAAAAAGCCATAGCCCGGATGGACCGCATCCGCGCCGGTTTCCTTGATCGCGGCCATCACCTTGTCGATCACGATGTAGGATTGGTTTGCGGGTGGCGGGCCAATGTGAACAGCTTCATCCGCCATTTGCACATGCAGCGCTTGCTTATCCGCGTCTGAATAAATGGCGACCGTCGGGATACCCAGCTTGCGCGCCGATTTGATAACGCGGCAGGCGATCTCGCCCCGGTTTGCGATCAGGATCTTGTTGAACATGGCCTGTCCTTCGTCTTGGTTATTTCATGACGCAAAGACCGACCACCTCGGTATGAGCCGCGATCATCTTTGCAAGGTTTTAAGTGGAAAAGCGTACGCAAGGCGCGATTCAGGGGCCTCTGCACACAGAAAAAGGCGGGCAGGCTGAGACTGTTCAAGTCGGCCTGCCCGCTGAGGGAAGGGGTACGGAATAGGTGGTCTGCAAACAGTGCTGCATATGCTCCCCTGCTTGCCTGAACGACGCTGCCATCTGGATTGGCATCTGCCAAGCCCGGGATTGCGATCAAAGTTGCGTGGGCCAGTTCCCGCCGAAACACAACTTGCGCGAGCAAAAATACGCCGATCATTCTGCAAAGACCTCCGAGAAAGAGGCTTTGGCAACGGCGACATCGATTTTCAGCATCGCGTCGTAACTCTCTGGATCAAAGGGATCTTCTGCCGGCACGACTTCCCGGCCAAACAGCCAGCTCAATCGGCCCGCGTCCAAATTGCCGCGTTCGAACGGTTCTTCGCCAAAATGCTCCCACAACGCACGCATGAATCCGGCGTCCGCGCGACGGTCCGCAGGTTTTCGGTCTACAAAGCGTTTTCGCTCGGTCAGCGGGGTCACACCCTTTGGGTTCGGGCGTCGGATTGTGAACTGAAAATCGGTGCCTGGCAGACGGCCCGGAAACCCACGATGCTTCAGCATAGGACGACCTCGTGGTTTGGCCCTGCCGATGACATCAGGCGTGAGGCAGGCACAGTCGCCTGCCCCAACGGCTCTTTATTTATACTTGCCGGTAAATTCCGGTTCTGTCGAAATCGGTTCCGGCTCGACAAAAATGACTTCTTCTTCCTGACCGCCGCAGGCGGACAAGGTCGCCACAAAGCCGATAAGGGCAATGAGTTTGATGCTCGCCGACATCTTGCGCTCCTATGTTTGTTTTGCCCCGATCCGTTGCCGATCGGGATCTGCCTCAAGGTGAATGCCGCAGGTTCGCGGACGGCATCACCCATACAGGAAAGGCGGACAAAATTACATTGCGCAGGCAGCAAGTTCCGTGTCTGTGACGCCAAAGCATCATGGAGTTGTCCACATGAGGTACTGAGCGCAACATGTTGTGGGTACATCAATATTCCTCCCACATACAGGAGCCATCAGACAGACTGTATAGCTCAAAAAACTGGGTGGCCTCCGGATCACTAGCACCAAACTCGACCGGACGATCCGACAGCGAAATAACGATCCGGAAGGGCGTTAGCTCCTGAACGGTAAGGTATGGCACCGCAATGGCATCGCACAGATGATCCATATCGTCTGAAACGTTGTCCAACCAAACCGATGTCTGATCTTGGACAATCTGGGGCGCAACGAAGCGGAACCGTAACCAAGTCTGGCCGGGTTCGTCATCCACCAAAACCTCGTGCAGCTCGACCGGCTGCCCAGACGGAACATCGACCGGCACACCGGCCTCAGCCGACAATGCCAGCAACGTCAGAGACATAGATAACGCGGTTAAAATATTGCAGCCCCAACCCCTGCTTGCGCGGGCTCCTCCCGTCGGGGCTGCAATGCACGCGTCCGAAACGCGTACAAAACCGATATTCGGCGGCGCGATCATGAGGGCGATTCGTCTTTTCTGTCAAATCGTGCGTTCAATTTGCCAAATTGCATCATGGTCGCCTCGCGATACAATCTATCTCAACGAGCGCGCCAACAGCCAAAGCCGTCACGCCAATTGTCGTCCGTGCCGGACGGCGATCAACTGGGAAAAACGTCTGATACGTGTCGTTGAACACGGCATAGTCACGCTCGAATTCCGTGAGATAACAACGGCATTGCACAACGTGGCTCAGGTCGAGCTTCAACTCTCCCAAAATCAAGTTCAGGTTGTGCATGACCCGGCGCGTCGGGCGCGGCGGGATCCGTTGGCATCTGACCCGTCAAAATAACCCAGCCATCCGTTTCCACCGCATGAGAGAAGAGTGCAACTGGGCGCGGTCCCGCGTCGAACAGATGAAACTCAGCCATGTGTCCCTCGTCTTTGGGCGTTCCGCAGCCACCGTTCGCGGTTGCGTGGATTGGCAAGTTGCGCCGCAATCTGTGCATTGACCGTCACCGGCACAGGCGCGAACGCTCGCCCGCCAGCCAAAACGGTCCAGCCGTCATCAGACGCGATCATCTGCACCACCGGCGAGAACCCCCGCAGCCGCTGTAGCGCGCGCCAGACATCCTGACGGATCTGATGCGCCAAGCGCACCGGATCCGCCCATGGCAGCCAGGTGCGCGCGGACACATCGAAGCGGGGCGGCACATGACGGCACAGCGTCAGGCCGCTGCCATCCCGCAGAATATGCCAACGCGTGGGCATTTAGGGACGTCCGACCCAAGCTGCAGACGAAACGCGCAGCACAGACATGAGGTCATTATGTGCCAAAGAACCGAACTCCTCGACAGTTTGCAGATGTATATCCCGCTCGATAAAAGACTTGGCCCGGTGCGCTACCTTCAACATGGGGCCAAACCAAATTGACGATCACGTTCTGAAAGTCTTTGCCCGCCATGGCCGTGCCGATGTCATCGCTGATTGCTTTGCAGATCGCCAGTATCCGGGACCGCGTCACAGAACGCGCATTTTTATGCGGGCCGTTTAGCAAGACGTCAACTTGCGCCGCCACTTGGCTCCTTGAAAAATAGGTCGGCCCGCCCCCTTCAATAGACTTGCTGCGCGTAATCCCGCCCTCATCGATCTTGAAGATACAGCCAGTTACGCCACCGCCCAAGTTGACCGGGGTCTTGCCGCGGCATTCCGATTGCTGCGCCGAAAGTGGCGCGGCCAATACAACAAACAAGACCGCCAACAGCCTTAACATCATTTGATTTCCTCGTTCAGATCAAAGCGGGATGTTGTCGTGCTTTTTCCACGGCAGGCTTTTCTTTTTGTTCCGCAGGGACGCAAAGGCGCGTGCGACGCGGCGGCGCGTGGACCGTGGCTGGATCACCTCGTCGATAAAGCCACGCTCGGCGGCGACAAAGGGGTTCGCGAACCGGTCTTCGTAATCCTTGGTGTGCTGCGCGATTTTATCCGCATCGCCCAGATCGGCCCGATGGATAATCTCGGTCGCCCCTTTGGCCCCCATCACCGCGATTTCGGACGTGGGCCAGGCATAGTTAAAATCACCGCGCAAATGCTTGGAACTCATCACAACATAAGCCCCGCCATAGGCTTTACGGGTGATGACCGTGACCTTTGGAACCGTGGCTTCGCCGTAAGCAAAGAGCAGTTTTGCGCCATGTTTGATAACGCCGTTATATTCCTGACTTATCCCCGGCAAGAATCCCGGTACGTCGATCAGGGTCAGCAACGGAATTTCAAAGCAATCACAGAACCGCACGAACCGGGCCGCTTTACGGGCACTGTCAATGTCCAGGCATCCGGCCAGGACCATCGGCTGGTTGGCCACGACGCCCACGGTCTGGCCCTCTAAACGCACGAAACCGGTGATGATGTTCTTTGCAAATTCCTCTTGAATTTCAAAGAAATCGCCCTCGTCGGCAAGCCTGAGGATCAACTCTTTCATGTCATAAGGCGTGTTCGGGTTTTCCGGCACCAACGTGTCCAAAGACGTTTCCACGCGCGCAGGATCATCAAAGAACGGACGAACCGGCGGCTTTTCGCGGTTCGACAACGGCAAGAAATCCACAAGCCGGCGCACTTCGGTCAATGCTTCAACATCGTTCTCAAAGGCACCGTCGGCAACCGAGCTTTTCTTGGTGTGGGTCGACGCACCACCCAGCTCCTCGGCGGTGACTTGTTCGTTGGTAACGGTCTTCACCACGTCTGGTCCGGTGACGAACATGTAAGAGCTGTCTTTGACCATGAAAATGAAATCGGTCATCGCGGGCGAGTAAACCGCACCACCGGCACAGGGGCCCATGATCACCGAGATTTGCGGCACCACACCCGAGGCCTCGATGTTGCGCTGAAACACTTCGCCATAGCCGGCGAGACTGTCGACACCTTCCTGAATCCGTGCACCACCGGAATCGTTGATCCCGATGACTGGCGCACCGTTTTGAACGGCCATATCCATGATCTTGCAAATCTTTTGCGCATGGGTCGCCGACACAGAACCGCCAAGAACGGTAAAGTCCTGACTGAAGACATAGACCTGCCGACCGTTGACCGTGCCCCATCCGGTCACAACCCCGTCGCCTGCCGGCTTTTGCTGCTCCATCCCGAAATCGGTGCAGCGATGGGTGACGAACATGTCGAACTCTTCGAAACTGCCTTCGTCCAAAAGCAATTCAATCCGCTCGCGCGCTGTCAGTTTGCCCCGACCGTGCTGTGCATCAATCCGCTTTTGACCTCCGCCCAACCGGGCTCCGCCGCGGCGCTCTTCAAGTTCAGCTAGGATGTCTTTCATCGTGTTGGACCTCGTCGACAATTTGCTGCTTTATAGAGCCAAGGCCCGAGGTAAGAAATCTTCAATTCGCAAATTTGCAAATTAGTTGAGTTTGCAAAATTTATTTTTGCAAAACAGCAAACTTGCCTTGCAATCTGAACTGATCAGTACAAAATCTCAGACCAGACCAGAGAAGCGTCCTCCATGACAACCCATTCCGACATCAGGCTGTTCGACCGCCGAACTGCGCCGCACATCGCGACGCTGACGTTGCTGTGCGGCGTGTCGGCGCTGACCATGAATGTGTTTTTGCCAAGCCTGCCGGGCATGGCGGCGTATTTTGAGGCCGATTACCGGCTGATGCAGCTGTCCGTGGCGCTCTATCTGGCGATGAATGCCGTTTTGCAGATCATTGTAGGGCCCCTGTCCGATCAGCTTGGACGCCGTCCGGTCATGCTTGTGGGTCTTGGTTTTTTCATTCTGGCGTCGCTGGGATGTATCCTGGGCCCGACGGTCGAGGTCTTTTTGGCCTTTCGCATGTGTCAGGCCGCCGTGGTCGTCGGCATGGTCCTAAGCCGCGCGATCGTGCGGGACATGTATGCACGGGACAAAGCCGCCAGCATGTTGGGATATGTCACCATGGGCATGGCGGTCGTGCCAATGATTGCCCCACTTGTCGGCGGCATTCTGGACGAAAGCTTTGGCTGGAAAGCCAATTTTTGGCTGATGGCGGGTCTTGGCCTCGCGATGTTGGTGCTCACCTGGTCCGATCTGGGGGAAACCTCGGGGCGCAGTGGCATGACCTTGATGCAGCAAATCCGTGAATATCCGGAACTTCTGCGCAGCCCGCGGTTCTGGGGGTATTCCTGTGCCTCTGGCATGGCGGCAGGGGCCTTCTTTGCCTATCTGGGCGGCGCCCCGTTTGTGGGCCAAGAGCTTTATGGAATGACCCCGACAGAGCTTGGGTTCTATTTTGGTGCCCCTGCCATCGGTTATTTTGCCGGGAACTACATTTCGGGGCGCTATTCAATCCGGTTCGGGGTGAACCAGATGGTCCTCTGGGGCTGTGTTCTGAACACGGTTGGCATCGTTTTGTCCTTGGGACTGTACTTTGTCGGACTGGGCAGCGCCCAAAGCTTTTTTGCACTGATGACCTTCGTCGGTTTGGGGAACGGTATGACCATTCCGAACGCGACCGCTGGGGCGCTTTCGGTCCGGCCGCATCTGGCGGGCAGCGCGGCTGGGCTGAACGGCGCGTTCATGCTGGGCCTCGGCGCGGCTCTCAGCTCTTTGGCAGGGGCGGTTTTGACCGTGGAAACCGGTGCGCTTCCGCTGCTCTATCTGATGCTGGCTTCGGCCCTCGGCGGCTGGGTCTCAATCGTCGTGGTCATCATGCGCGCGCGGCAACTTGGGTTGTCCGGCTAACCGCCAGCCCCAACCGCATCGGCAATCCAGTCAAGCGTATCTGCTATGCGTGCCAAATGCCGGATATCCCGCCGGACCAGCACCCAAATATCGCGCGCCGGCAAAGGCGCTTCGACCGGCACTTCTATCAGCCTCGGATCTTGCTCGGCGATACAGCGCGGCAACAGGGTCCGCCCCAACCCGGCCACCGTGGCCTGATAAAGGGTTTCAGCGTCATTGACAGCCAAGTATGACCCCGTGCGCCCAGTATCGGCACAAAGGTCTTCGATGGCCTGCGCGTGCGACAGATACTGCATGCTGCGATCATAGCGCAGCCACGGTGCGTCGCCGGTCAGCGAAGCCGACTGAAAAACGGCATAGTCCCAGCGACCGATTTGTCGGGCGAGGATATCTTGGCTTTGCCCCCGCGGACGGGCCAATCGGATCGCAACATCCGCCTCACGACGCATCAGGTCAAGGTCCCGGGCCTCTGCGATCAGTTCCAAGGCGACCTGAGGCAGCTTTAGCTTCCAAAGCGGGACCTTCGGCAAAAGCATATGATTGACGACCAAGGGGACAGAGGTAACGCGGACCAGCCCGGCCATCTGCGCCTCGCCCTGATCAGATAAAGCCCGGATGCGGGCCGCCGCCTCTTCCATGGCTTCTGCCTGCGTGGCAACCTGATACCCAAAGGCAGTGAGTTGAATGCGACGATCACCGGCTTGCTCCATCAGAGGTCGCCCCAAATCACGCTCCAAAGCCGTCAACCGCCGGGAGACGGTTGTTTTGTCCACCCCCACGATACGTGCAGCGCGGTCCAATGAACCACCGCGCTGCAAAGCGAAGAGATATTTGCAATCTGACCAATTCATGCTGCAAGCTTGCAGCTTCTGTCGGCAGAAATCCACCTTTACGGCGATCTTGCAGCCTCACACACTCGACCCATGACATGGTGGTGGAGATGCAAATGATTTTTGTTGTTCAGTTTGAGGATACCCCGGGCTCCGAACATATTCGAAACGAATTGATGAGCGATCACTTGGCGTTCCTTGACCGCCACAGTGCGCGCGTGTTGGGGGCAGGTCCCCTGTTCGATACCGATAAACGGGGGCGCGGCGGGCAATGGTTGATCGAGGCAGAGGACGTTGAAACCGTACAATCAATGATCCGCGAGGACCCGTTTTATGGGTCGGGATTGCGGGCCTCCATCACCATTTTGGAATGGAAACAGGTGTTCCGTGGCGGCGAAAAACTGGTCTAGCATGGACTTCGGACCAAGAGTTTGCAAACTTGCACCAACTGATCGCAAATCCGCAAACTCATCATGGCCTCTCAAAAAATCTACGCTGGCGCCAAGCTGCGCGAAATCCGGGCTCGGATTGGGCTGACACAGAAAGACTTTGCAGCAAAATTAGGCGTCTCCCTGCCATATCTGAACCAGATGGAAAACTCGAACCGCCCTGTCAGCACGACGGTTGTGTTGGCCTTGGCGCAAGAGTTTGGCGTCGACGTGACCGAGCTTTCAAGCGGGGACAGTGAGCGGTTGGTCAGCGATATAAGAGAGGCTTTGGCCGATCCGGTCTTTGCCGAAATTGCGCCGCCACTGACCGATTTGCGGCTTGTGGCTTCAAACGCCCCGACGCTGGCGCGGGCTTTTCTGGAACTGCACAAAAGCTATCGCCAAACCAATGAGCGGCTGGCTTCTCTTGACGAAGCGCTGGGTCGAGAGGATGCCCGCATCCAGGCCAGCCCATGGGACGAAGTTCGCGATTTCTTCCATTATTGCGACAACTATATCGATGCGGTCGACCGGGCTGCGGAACGCTTTACCGCGCGCGGCCCCGGGGGCAATGACCCCAAGGCCAGCGCTGTTGCGGCACTAGAGGCGTTAGGGATCGCGGTGCGCGCCTCTGACATTGCGCCGCTGCGATTCTTTGATGCGGATACACAGACCTTGCACCTGTCGGCCCGCGCTGCACCCGAAACCCAGCTGTTTCAGTTGCTGTTGCAGGTGGCACTGATGACGCAGGATCCGTTGATCGAAGCAACGCTTGATCTGGCCCGGTTCCAAACGGATGAGGCGCGGTCGATCGCCAAAATCGGGTTGGCCAATTATTCTGCCGGTGCAGCCTTGATGCCCTATGGCCAGTTCCTTGATGCAGCACAAGCGTCGCGGCACGATCTAGAGGTTTTGGGCCGACGGTTTGACGCCTCGATCGAACAGGTCGCGCATCGGCTGTCGACCATGCAGCGCCCGGGGGCAAAAGGCATCCCGTTCTTTTTCGTGCGCGTGGACCAAGCCGGCACGATCACCAAACGCCACAGCGCCACGCGACTGCAATTCGCGCGGTTCGGTGGGGCGTGTCCACTTTGGAATGTGCATCGCGCCTTTGAAACACCGGGACATTTCTTGCGCCAATTGGCGGAAACGCCGGACGGGGTGCGCTACATCTCTTTGGCGCGCGATGTGTCCAAACCGGGAGGGTCTTTTTGCGCACCTGTGCGCCGCTACGCCATCGCATTGGGTTGCGAAATCACGCATGCAGGCTCACTTGTTTATGCCGATGGTTTAGACCCGACCAAGACGCAAGCCTTTGAACCAATTGGTATTTCCTGCCGAATTTGTGAGCGGCGAGAGTGTCACCGACGGTCTGTGCCCCCGTTGGAGCGTCGTTTGACCATCAATGTCGACGAGCGCGGGGTGCTGCCCTACGAGGTCCGATAGACCAGCAAAGGCACCCCGCACCCACCGGGAGATCAGAAGGCGAAGCGCAGACCGAAATTCGCCGTGAAGGTATCAAAATCCGTGTCCGTGCCAGAGACCAGCGCAGGCGACGTTCGGGTCCCTTCCACGCCAAAGTCGCGGATATACCGCACGTCCCCAAAGAGCGACAGGCCATCGCGCAGTTCATAAGAAGCGCCGGCAATCAGCTGCCCGGAAAACACGGTGTCATCTCCGCTGATGTTTACTGGGGCCCCGCCGTAAACGATGTCCTGATCGACAAAAGCCACCCCAAGACCCGCGCCCAGATACGGCGTGATGGCCGTGCCGGTGTCAAAATCAACCAACAGGTTGCCGAACAAGCGGGTGCTGGCCACCGAACCGCTGATATTCCCTTCGGCACCCGGACCATTGCCGCTAAAATTCACGGCGTCGACGTCATTGTCGGAATAGGAAAGCTCGATCTCGGCGCGCAGGGCTGCGCTGTTCGTGCTCCATTCAGGGATGTTCCGACCCACCGAGCCGCCCAGAACAAAACCGCCGTCATATTCGGAGTCGACAGTTGCGGGCGAATTGGACAGATCATGTGTGCTGTCACCAAGACCGGCATAGCCGCCAAAGACTTGGCCGTACCAGTCATTGGCCACAGCGGGCGTTGCACCGATGGTAGAGATCAAAACTAGTGAAAGAACCGGGGAAAGCTTGTGCATGTTGAGCGCCTTATCAGGAAGATGTCATGGCCTCAGAAGGCTGTGGCCGGCGCCAACTGTCACATCATATCCGCTCACCTTTTCTTGGTCTCGTGCGAGCGACTTTTTCTGAAATCCCTGATTTTGGACGAAAATGCCCGGCCTGCCGTGCTATGGCCGGGTCACACCCGGGCGCAAACGCGTGATCGTTGAAAATCAGCGGATCGCGTTGTTGCAACGCCCTCTCAGAGGCGTGAAGGTCAAAACCTGATCAGCGTTGGACCGTTTCCCAATCGGGATGCACCCAGGCCTGTCGATTTGACCGTGGCAGGGGGTCTTTGCCCAACAAACGGTCGCTGACCTTTTCGCCGACCATGATCGACGGACCATTGAGGTTGCCATTGGTGATGCGTGGAAAAATGCTGCTGTCGGCGACGCGCAGGCCGTCGACCCCGATGACCTTGCTGTCAGGATCAACAACCGCTGTCGGATCATCGCGCCGGCCTATCCGGCAGGTGCCACAGGGGTGATAGGCGCTTTCCGCGTGGTCTGCGATAAACTGATCCAACTCTGCATCGCTTTGCACCGCCGCGCCGGGTTGAATTTCATGCCGGACAAAGGGTTTGAACGCGTCCTGTTCAAAAATTTCGCGCGTCAGGCGGATGCAGGTGCGGAAATCCTCCCAATCATCGGGATGAGACATATAGTTGAACCGGATCACCGGGTCATCGGCCGGGTCGGACGAGCGCAAGGTGACCGCACCGCGCGATTTGGATCGCATCGGTCCGACATGGGCCTGAAACCCATGCCCCTCGGCGGCGGCCTGCCCGTCATAGCGGACCGCGATGGGCAGGAAATGGTATTGAATATCCGGATAAGGAATGCCCGGTTTCGACCGGATGAACGCGGCACTTTCGAACTGGTTCGAGGCCCCATGACCGGTTTTGGTGAACAGCCACTGAGCACCGATCATGGCTTTGCCAAAGAGGTTCCAGTACTTGTAAAGCGTGATGGGCTGGCTTGCCGCCATCTGGATGTAAAGCTCCAGATGGTCCTGCAGGTTTGCCCCAACGCCGGGCCGATCCGCAACGACCTCAATGCCATGTTCCGCCAGATGCGCCGCCGGGCCGATCCCCGACAGCATCAGCAGTTTGGGCGAATTGATGGACGATGCGGCCAGGACGACCTCGCGCCGGGCGCGGATCACCTGTCGCGCGCCGCCTTTGTCAATTTCCACGCCAACGGCCCGGCCGTCTTCGATAACCACACGCCGCGCCAGACCGCGCACGATATCGCAATTTTCACGCTGAAGCGCCGGTTTGAGATAGGCATTGGCGGCGGACCAACGGCGACCATTCCAGACCGTCTGTTCCATCGGGCCAAAGCCCTCTTGCTGTTCGCCGTTGTAATCGCCCGTCACCTGATATCCGGCCTGCTGGCCCGCATCGACAAAGGCTTGGAACAACGGGTTGTCGCGTTTGCCACGGCTGACATGCAAAGGACCATCCGTGCCGCGCCATTCCGCGTCGCCGCCATGACCGCCGTCGTGCCAGTTTTCCATTCGCATGTAGTAAGGCAGCACATCCGCATAGGCCCAGCCATCCGCGCCCTGCTCTGCCCAATGGTCAAAATCCATGGCGTGGCCGCGGACATAGACCATGCCGTTGATGCTGGACGACCCGCCGATGACCTTTCCGCGCGGACAGGCCAGACGGCGGTTGTTCAGATGCGGCTCTGGTTCTGAATGATAGCCCCAGTCATAGCGCTTCATGTTCATCGGATAGCTTAGCGCTGCGGGCATCTGAATGAGCGGTCCGGCATCGGTGCCACCATGCTCAATAATCAGCACAGAGGCCCCGGCCTCGCTCAGACGATAGGCCATAGCACATCCCGCGCTGCCGGCTCCGACGATCACAAAATCCGCTTCCATCACGCCTCGCTACGCATTCAGGTATCCGATCAACAATGAAATGAAAGCGCCGACATGAACGACCATGATGGCGCGGTCCTTCCACATCACACCGACGGCAAACCACAGGATGATCCCCGCGAAGAACGCGTAGACGTTCCAAGGGGTAAAATTGAGCCCGGTCATGCCATAGCCGACCAGTTGGATCGCCGTGGCGATCCATTTGACGACGTCGACTGTGGCCATGCCCTTGTTGTTGGATGTATCGGTCAAAACGGTGCCTCCAGATCGCCCATTCGGACATAGACGGACTTCACCTGACTGTAATGCTCGATCGCCATCTTGGCGTTTTCGCGCCCGACACCGGAGAGCTTGGAGCCACCGAACGGCACTTCAACCGGCGCATCGTTGTAGGTGTTGATATAGCAGGTGCCCGCCTCGAACCCGGCGGCCACGCGGTGGGCGCGGCTCAGGTCACGGGTAAAGACACCGGCGGCTAGTCCAAATTCCGTGTCACTGGCGCGCGCCATGACATCGGCCTCTTCTTCGAAGTCCAGAACCGCCATGACCGGTCCAAAAATCTCTTCGCGCGCGATCGTCATATCATCCGTGACATCGGCAAAGACGGTAGGTTCCAGGTAAAACCCGTTGCGGTTTAAACGTTTGCCTCCGGTGACCAACCGCGCGCCTTCTTCGATGCCTTTGGCAATATAGCCCTGCACGATGGTCATCTGGCGTTCGCTGACCATGGGTCCAAAGCTGACTTCGGGGTCTTGGGGGTCGCCAATGACCGCCTTACCCAGACGCGCGGTGAGACGGTCCAGAAACGCCTCTTTGATCCCGCTTTGGACAAAGACACGCGTGCCGTTGGAACAGACCTGACCCGAGGAATAGAAGTTGCCGAGGATCGCACCGCTCACCGCGTTTTCGACATCCGCGTCGTCAAAAATGATCAGGGGGGATTTGCCGCCCAATTCCATGGTCACGTGCTTGATGCCTGCTGCGGCGGCGGCATAGACTTTTTTGCCCGTTGGAACCGAACCGGTGAGCGAGACCTTGTCGACGCGAGGGTCAGAGACCAGCGACGCGCCGACATCGCCAAGGCCCTGCACCACGTTGTAAAGCCCGGCGGGCAGGCCAGCCTCGTGCAGGATTTCAGCGACTTTCCGCGCGCAAAGCGGTGTGGTTTCGGACGGTTTGAATATCATCGCATTGCCGCAGGCCAGCGCAGGCGCCCCTTTCCAGCTGGCAATTTGGGTGGGGTAGTTCCACGCACCGATGCCGACGCACAGGCCCAGCGCCTCGCGCCTAGTATAGGCCCAGTCGCCGCCTGCCAGCGGGATATGCTCGCCCGTCAAAGTCGCGGCCATACCGCCGAAATATTCCAGCGCATCCGCCCCGGAAGTTGCGTCAACGACAGATGTCTCCTGATAGGGTTTGCCGGTGTCAAAGGTTTCCAGCACGCTGAGATCATGGTTGCGTTCGCGCATGATGTCGGCGGCACGACGCAAGATGCGACCGCGTTCTGTCCCGCTCATCGCCGCCCATTCCGGTTGCGCCGCGCGCGCCGCGTTGATCGCGCGTTCAAGGATCGCAGGTGTGGCCGAATGCACGGTCGCGATCACCTCGCCGGTGGCGGGATAGACGACCTCGATCGGGGTTCCGGCGGTGTCTTCGACATAAGCGCCATCGGTAAAATGGCTGGCGGTGGGTTGGGTTGGATAGGGCATCGTTTTGAGTATTTTCCAAGAGAAGAAGGTCAGACCGTGTCGCGTAGGCTGTCATAGGACAGCATGACTGTTTCGACGTAACCGGGGTGCTGTGTCAATCGCTGATAATAGGCTTTGAGCGCGGGCAAGTCCGGTCGGTCGATTTCGATATCAAAGTAGCGATAGAGCACGTGGCCGAGATGAATATCGCCGGGTGTCAGATTATCGCCTGCGAGCCACGGATGCCGTTCAAGCTGGCGTTCCGCAACCTGCAGGTACTCTGTCAAACGTTCCAGTCCGGCGGCAAGAGCCGCGGGGTCGCGCCGGTTGGCGCGGACGCGCACAACCTGCCAGAACACTGGGCCGGTAAACCTGTTTGCGGTGTTTTGTTTCGCCCACTCTGCCCATTGATCCACGATGGCGCGTTTGTTCGGGTCTGCGGGCCAAAAGCGGTCGTCGCCATAGGTGCGCGCCAAGTGACGGATAATGGCGGCACTTTCAAAGAGTGTGAGCTCGCCGTCCTGTAAAACGGGAATGCGCGCATTGGGATTCATGGCTAGAAAGTCCGGCGTGTCGAGCGGACCAAAGCCCTCACCAATATCGATGCGGTTTGCCGGCAGGCCAAGCTCTGCCAGGCACCACATCACGGCCTGGACATTGGACGACGTGACGCGCCCGTAAACGGTCAGCATCATTCGCCCCTTGGAAAGCGCTGGCTTTCCTCGAGGATGTTGAGATCCATGTGGTTGCGCATATAGCGCTCGGATGCTTTTTGCAGCGGCTGATAGTCCCAAGGGTAATAGCCGCCTTGGCGCAAAGCTTCGTAGACCACCCAGCGGCGGGCCTGGCTGGCGCGCACTTCGGCGTCGTAGGCGGCGAGGTCCCAGCGCGCCTCTGACTTGGCGCGCAGCGAGGCAAGGGTGCCTTGATGCGCAGGATGATCGGCCAGATTGGTCAGCTCATGCGGATCCGCCTCCATATCAAAAAGCTGATCGGGGTCGAGCGCGCAGCGGTTGTATTTCCATTTGCCGTAGCGGAGGGAAACGAGCGGCGCGTAAGACGCCTCTGCCGCATATTCGATCGCCACCGGCGAAGTCCTTTCGCCCCCTTGTGCCAGCGGGACAAGCGTTTCGCCATCGGTCCAGGGCGCAACCTCTGCCATGCTGATCCCGGCGAGGTCACACAAGGTGGGCGTGACATCCAAGGTCGAGACCGGCGTGTCGATCCGACGAGGGTCCAACCCGTTGGCAGAAATCATCAGCGGCACCCGCGAGGCACCTTCAAAAAAGCTCATCTTGAACCAGAGACCGCGTTCGCCGAGCATATCGCCGTGATCAGAAACAAAGAGGATCACCGCCTCTTGCCGCGTGTCTTCGAGTACTTGCAGGATTTCACCGATCTTGTCGTCGAGATATGAGATATTGGCGAAATAGGCGCGGCGAGAGCGGCGGATGTCTTCTTCGGAGATATCGAAGCTGCGCCAGTCATTGGCATCAAAAATCCGTTGGGAATGGGCGTCATGCTGATCATAGTCCATTGCCGGAACGTCTGGCAGCAGGTGCGCGCAATCTTCGTAGAGATCCCAGTATTTGCGCCGGGCAACATAGGGGTCATGCGGATGGGTGAAACTGACGGTCAGCACCCATGGCCGGTCGTCCCGTCCCCGCGCCAGGTCATAGAGTTTAAGCTTGGCGTTATAGGCGACCTCGTCATCATATTCGAGCTGGTTGGTGATCTCGGCCACGCCTGCGCCGGTGACCGATCCCATGTTGTGGTACCACCAATCGATGCGTTCGCCCGGCTTGCGGTAATCCGGGGTCCAGCCGAAATCCGCCGGATAAATGTCGGTGGTCAGCCGCTCTTCAAATCCATGCATCTGGTCGGGGCCGACAAAATGCATCTTGCCCGACAGGCAGGTGTAATAGCCCTGCCGCCGCAAGTGATGCGCATAGGTGGGGATGTCGGACCGAAACTCCGCGGCATTGTCGTAGACACCGGTGCGGCGGGGAAATTGACCGGACATAAAGCTTGCCCGGCCCGGCGCGCAGAGCGGCGAGGCGGTGTAGCTGTTGGCAAAACGCACCGATTGTGCGGCCAGACGTTTGAGGTTGGGTGCATGCAGCCATTCTGCCGGGCCGTCGGGAAACAGTGTGCCGTTCAATTGATCCACCATCAGGATCAGAAAGTTAGGCGCGGCCATGGCGTTCCTCCTTCAACCGACGCACGGCACGCAGCACCAGCTCGATGGCATCCGCCTGGGACAAGGCATCCTCGCGCAGCGCCTGACGGATATAGACTCCGTCGATCAACGCACCGATCGTTTCAGAAGCCAGATCAGCATTGTCAACCAAGACGCGAAACCCGAATTTGAGGTTGCTGTGCAGGCGCCTGCGATAGACCCCCAACAAACGACGCGCGGGTGCGGATCGTTGCGCCTGGACATAGAAATTGAGCCACGCGGCGACCACTTCCGGGCGGAAATTCTGCGCCGAAAAACAGGCCCGCACGATGGCCTCGATCCGGGCCTCGGGCGTGTCGGCCATTGCCAATGCCCCGCGGACTTCTGCCCCGAAAATCGTCAGGATATGGCGCATCGCGGCGACCAGCATCTGGTCCTTGGACCCAAAATAATGATGCGCCAGCGCGCTAGACATGCCTGCACGCCGGGCAATTTTGCTGACTGTCACATCCAATGTGCCCGCTTCGCCGATCTCGGCGATCGTTGCTTTGACGAGCGCATCGCGCCTGATAGGCTCTATCCCAACTTTGGGCATCTTCGGGGTCCTGTCTTCGTTTCCAGGTCAGCTAAATTTATTTTTATTGACCAGTCAATCAATAAAACACTAACCTGCCCACAACCAAAAAACAGGGAGTCTCTCATGAAACTGAAATCCACCCTTTCGGCGCTGGCTATTGTTGCAGCAGCGCCGGCCTTTGCCGACTGCGACGAAGTGGTCTTTTCCGACGTCGGCTGGACGGACATCACCGCCACAACCGCAGCCACCACGGTGGTTCTAGAGGCGTTGGGCTATGAGACGGATATCAAGGTGCTTTCAGTGCCGGTGACCTATACATCGCTGGCCGGTGGGGATGTTGACATCTTCCTTGGCAACTGGATGCCTACCATGGAAGGCGACATTGCAAAATATCGCGATGAAGGCTCGGTCGATACCGTGCGCGCCAATCTGGAAGGCGCCAAGTACACGCTGGCCGTCAACAAGGCCGCCGCCGATCTTGGCATCGCGGACTTTGCCGATATTGCAAGCCAGATGGATGCGCTGGACGGCAAGATTTATGGCATTGAGCCCGGCAATGACGGCAACCGCCTGATCATGGACATGATCGCGGCCAACGCCTTTGGCCTTGAAGGGTTTGAAGTGGTTGAAAGCTCGGAACAAGGTATGCTGGCCCAAGTTGCCCGCGCCGACCGCCGGGAAGAGCCCGTGGTGTTCCTGGGCTGGGAACCGCATCCGATGAACGCCAATTTCGATATGTCCTATCTGACCGGTGGCGATGACTATTTTGGTCCGAACCTGGGTGGTGCAACGGTCTTTACCAACACCTCTGCAGGGTATGTTTCGGCCTGCCCGAACGTCGGCAAGTTGCTTCAAAACCTGGAATTCACGCTTGCCATGGAAAATGAAATCATGGGCGCGATCCTGAACGACGGTGAAGATCCAAGCGATGCGGCCACGGCCTGGCTGGCCGCCAACAGCGGCATCCTGTCCGGTTGGCTGGATGGTGTGACGACCAAAGATGGCGGCGACGCCATGGCTGCGGTCTCTGCCGCGCTGAAGTAAACCCCTTTCACGCCCCGGCCCAAAAGCCGGGGCGTTTTTCTGTCCCGAGGTGCGCATGGACTGGCTAACGGAAACAAAAATCCCAATCGGGAAATGGGCGGCGAGCATTTTTGATTGGCTGCAAATCAATGGGGGTTGGTTTTTTGACGGCCTCTCCGACGCCTTGGACGCGCTGATCGAGGCGATCCTCTGGGTGCTGCAAACCCCACATCCGCTGATCATCATCGCCATTTTCGCCGGTCTGACCTATGCGTTGCAGCGCAGCTGGAAAACATCCGCCTTTGTGATTTTCGGTTTCCTGTTCATCTTGAACCAAGGGTATTGGGAAGAAACGACGGAAAGCCTGACACTGGTCCTGTCGGCCTGTGTGGTCTGCATGGGAAGCGGTGTGCCCATCGGCATTTCGGCTGCGCACAGGCCCCGGGTCTATCGTGTTCTGCGTCCTGTTCTGGACCTGATGCAAACGCTGCCGACCTTTGTTTACCTAATCCCGGCCATTGTCTTTTTCGGTATCGGGATGGTGCCCGGGTTGATCGCCACGGTGATCTTCGTTTTGCCAGCACCGATCCGGCTGACCCACCTGGGCATCAAATCAACACCCAAGGCGCTGTTGGAGGCCACGCAAGCTTTTGGCGCCACGCCACGGCAGACGCTATGGAAGGTTGAGCTGCCCTATGCCCTGCCCCAGATCATGACCGGCTTGAACCAGACGATCATGTTGTCGCTGTCGATGGTTGTGATCGCGGCCCTGGTCGGGGCGGACGGTTTGGGCGTGCCCGTTGTTCGCGCCCTGAACCAAGTGAACACGGCGCTAGGGTTTGAAAGTGGGTTCATCATCGTGGTCGTCGCCATCATGCTCGACCGGATGCTGCGGATGGAGCAGAAGTAATGCCAACAGCCGTAGAATTCGACGCCGTCAACATTGTGTTTGGCGATAAACCACAGACCGCTCTGCCCTTGATGGATGCGATGCAGGATCGCGGCCAAATTCAGTCTGAAACCGGTCAGGTGCTCGGTGTTCATGATTGCACGTTGGCGGTGGAACAGGGCGAAATCCTTGTACTGATGGGCTTGTCCGGGTCGGGCAAATCCACACTCTTGCGTGCCGTGAACGGGTTGAACCCGGTGGTACGCGGTGCCGTGCGCGTGGACAGCGGCGCGGGGCTGGTCGATGTCTCATCCGCCGACGAAAAGACCTTGCGCGACATTCGTTTGAACCGCGTTGCAATGGTGTTTCAGCAATTCGGCCTGCTGCCATGGCGTACGGTGCGGGAAAATGTTGGTTTGGGCCTCGAACTTGGCGGCATGTCCAAGGCCGAGCGCAAGGCCAAGGTCGAAGCACAGCTTGATCTCGTCGGCCTCGCCGATTGGGCCGATCGTAAGGTGGGCGAGCTGTCGGGCGGCATGCAGCAACGTGTCGGACTGGCCCGTGCCTTTGTCACCGAGGCCCCGATCCTGTTGATGGATGAACCGTTCTCGGCGCTCGATCCGTTGATCCGGACCCGGCTGCAGGATGAGTTGCTGGAGCTTCAGGCGAAACTGGGCCGGACGATTATTTTCGTCAGCCATGATCTGGACGAAGCGTTCAAGATCGGCGGGCGCATCGCGATCATGGAAGGCGGCCGGATCGTGCAATGCGGCACCCCGCAGCTGATTTTCACCAATCCAGAGACCGATTACGTCGCCGATTTTGTGGCGCATATGAACCCGTTGGGTGTTCTGTGCGCGCGGGATGTGATGGAGCCCGCCCAATCGGCATCAGGCCAGACAGTTGCGCCCCACGCCACAATCCAAGAAGTTATGGAAGCCGCGCAAGGCCACGACGCGCCGGTCGGGGTTTCCGAAAACGGGGCGATCATCGGACAGATTACGCGCAACGGCATTTTGGCAAAACTGTTGGACCCGCGCGGCTGATTTCCGCGAAGACCTGAAAGACAGGCTTATACCTTGGTCGCGGGTGTGGGCGGGGTCACCTCACCCCGTTTCAGAACCGCTTCGCGCCATGTGATGAAAGTGACCGACCCTAAGATCACGCAGCCGCCCAGCGCGACCCAAATATCCACCGGCTCTGCAAAGGCCAGCGCACCCAGCGCCGTCGCCCATACCAGATGGAGGAACGTCACCGGCTGGGTCACCGTCATCGGGGCCGCCCGAAAGGCCAGCGTCATCGTGTAATGTCCCGCGGTCGCAAAACAGGCGACGGCGAACAAAACTGCCAATTCGGTCGGTGTCGGCGGCACCCAAACGGCGATGGCAAAAGGGGCCAGCGCCAAGGTGACCCAGATCGACAGCATCCCAACGACAACGGCGGGGTTCACCTCATCCGCCATGATCTTGGCAAGCATATAGGACCCGGCGAACAAAACGGCGGTGCCCAGCATCGCGATATGGCCTGCATCAATTTCTCGAAACCCAGGGCGCAGGATGATCATCGCACCCAAAAGCGCGAACAGCACCGCCGCGATCCGGCGCGCGGCCAGCTTTTCCCCAAGAAACAGTGCGGCGCCAATGGTGACATAGACCGGCGATAGGTAATTCATCGCCGTGACCTCGGCCAAGGGGATGCGGGTCATCGCGTAAAACCACAGGATCACACCAATCGCATGAAAGAAGCCGCGCATCCCAAACAAGGTCCAGTGGCGCCGGGTCAGGTTGCTTTGCAGGATGGGTTTCAGCATTGGTATGAGAAAGACTAGGCCGAGAATATACCGCAAAAACGCCGATTCCGCCGGCGGGATACGACCGCCGGTCATCTTGACCAGCGCCGTTACCGCGACAAAGCAAAGACCCGTGACAAGCATCCAGAATATACCAATCACAGGCCGAGAAGAAGCGTTTTGGGCCATACCTGCATAGACACCAAAACCGGCCAGCTCTGCAAGTACTTCACATGAGAATGAGTTTCGCGGCGATCGCCCACATCGTGAGCCCAATCAGGATGTCAAATATGCGCCAGGCGCTTGGTTTTTCAAAGAGCGGGACCAACAGGCGCGCACCATAACCCAATGTGAAGAAAAAGACGAAACTGGCCACCACAGCCCCGGCACCAAATGCGGCGCGCGACTCGTACTGCGCGGATATCGACCCGATCAGCATAACGGTATCGAGGTACACATGCGGGTTGAGCCAGGTAAAGGCCAGAACTGTCAGGATGGTCGGCCATAGCATCGTTCCCTTGTCCTGCCCGGTTTGCAGCCCGCTGCCGCCTTGCCAAGCGCTTAGAAAGCTCTTTGCGCCGTACCACACCAGAAACGCCGCCCCACCATACCGCATGACAGGTTGCACCCATGGCACCGCCTCTGACAACGCCCCGAACCCGGCGACCCCGGCGACAATCAAAATCGCATCCGAAATGGCGCAGGTCAGGCAGACGGGCAACACGTGTTCCTGCCGTATCCCTTGGCGCAAGACAAACGCGTTCTGGGCGCCGATTGCGAGAATCAGGCTGAAACCAAGGGCAAATCCCGCTAAAGCTGTGGTCATCATCTTTACATTCCAAACTGGCACATTCACGGTTTGACTAAGCTTCGGGGCGATATTAGTCTAATTAAAATTTCCGTCTCAAAATAAGTGCTGCTAATGAACCTTGACCCCGCACAACTCTCTGCCGTGGCCGCAATCCTCCGGCTTGGAAGCTTCGAAATGGCCGCAGCAGAATTAGGTGTTACGCCGTCAGCCATCTCGCAACGCATTAAAGCGCTGGAAGAACGACTGGGCACCAACCTGATCGTCCGTGGGACACCGTGCACAGGCACGCCCATTGGAGAGCGGCTTGCCAAACACGCGGAAAACGTTGGGTTGCTGGAAAACCAATTGCTGCGCGATCTCGCTTTGGACACAGATGGCGGGCTGGCCCGTATCCGCATCGCCGTGAATGCAGACAGCCTGGCAACCTGGTTGATGCCCGCGCTGGAGGAATGCAACGACATGCTGTTTGACCTCGTCCTCGATGATCAGGACCACAGCGCCGATTGGTTGCGCAATGGTTCGGTCAGCGCCGCTGTGACGGCTGGTGGATCATCCGTCGTAGGCTGTGACAGCTTCACGCTTGGCGAATTTTCATACATCGCCACGGCCAGTCCGAAATTCATAGAAACGTGGTTCAAGGACGGCGTTACGAAAGAAGCGCTCGCCAAAGCGCCATGTCTGACTTTCAACTCCAAGGACAGCCTGCAGCAGGTCTGGATGGAGCGCGAGATTGGCGAGCGTTTGTCCCCGCCGACCCATTTCGTACCATCGACCCAAGGGTTCGTGGATGCAGTTCGTAACGGACTTGGATGGGGGTTGAACCCACAAAAACTTGTGCGCGGCCCGATCAAGAATGGACGGCTTAAAGCAATTGGTCAAAACCCGGAACTGCGCGTGACGCTTGAATGGCAGGTCAGCCGGATCATGGCCGGTGCCCTAGAGCCGCTTACAAAGGCAATCCGTCAAGCTGCAGAACAAGAATTGGCCTGATACAGCCGGGCACGTCGATTTTTTGTCGCAAAGCGTCGTATTCGGCCTATGATTGCCTCATGCAGCAAGGAAATCGCCCGTGCCCAGACATAACACCCAGTTTGACCTGACCATCCGTGACATGGAACTGATTGAAGCGGCGTTGCAGTCGCACAAAAAGGAACTGTCACTCGAACGACTGAACCTGTTGGCTGCAGACGACGATGTCTCAGCGCTGGACGCGGCGCTAGTGGATCTGCACGACCTGATGGGACGGCTGCACAACCAAAAGGTCTTTTACCGCCCGAATGATGCCGAAATTCCGTATGTCAGCGGCTGATTACAGCTGCTCCATGACCTCATCCGAGGCTTCGAAATTCGCGGTGACGCGCTGAACGTCATCGTCGTCTTCCAACGCATCGATCAGCTTCATCAGCTTTTGCATGCCTTCGAGGTCCAGCTCGGTGGTGGTGGTCGGCTTCCAGATCAACTTGGTGCTGTCGCTTTCGCCAAGTTCGGCCTCAAGCGCGTTTGAAACCTCGTTCAGATCCGTGTCCGCACACCAGATGAGGTGCCCATCTTCGCTGCTTTCCACGTCTTCAGCCCCGGCCTCGATCGCGGCCATCATGATGGTATCCGCGTCGCCGGTATCGGCGGGATAGGCAACCTCGCCCTTGCGTTCGAACATAAAGCCAACCGATCCGGTTTCACCAAGGTTCCCTCCGTTCTTGGAAAACGTGGAGCGCACGGTCGACGCGGTTCGGTTGCGATTGTCTGTCATGGCCTCGACAATCACGGCAACACCGCCCGGACCATAGCCTTCGTAACGGATTTCTTCGTACTCATCCCCGTCCCCGGCCACGGATTTCTTGATCGCCCGTTCGATATTGTCCTTGGGCATCGACTGCGACTTGGCTTCTTTCACGGCCAAACGCAGGCGCGGGTTCTTTTCGGGGTCCGGATCGCCCATTTTGGCGGCGATGGTGATCTCTTTGGATAGTTTCGAAAACAACTTGGCCCGCACGGCGTCCTGACGCCCTTTGCGGTGCTGAATATTCGCCCATTTTGAGTGGCCGGCCATGGTGCTCTCCGTATCTTTCGGGTGGTCTGATGCTGGCCGGTTCTATAGGCCAGAGGCCGGGTTGAGGGCAAGAGCATGTGCGCAAACGCGCGACGCACCTGCATCAGCGCGCCTGTCAAAACCGGCAGCCTCGGCTATCGTGTCCGCCGTCAGCAGGAGAGCAAACCATGGGCGTTATGATCAACGGGACCTACCACGCCGAAGACCCGGGCCCCGATAGCACGCTGGACGGCGAATTTCGCCGGGCGGCCAGTACGATCCGCAACTGGATCACGCCCAACGGCCCGTTTTTTCCAGAACCCGATCGATACCATCTTTACGCGGCTTGGAACTGCCCTTGGGCACATCGCACGTTGCTGACGCGCGCAGTGCTGGGGTTGCAGACCGAAATCTCTGCATCCTATGCCCGCCCTCGGCGGACCGAGGACGGTTGGGTATTTGACGCTGATGGCGCTTGTATGGATGCGGAATTGGGCGTGACGGCGGTGCATGAGGTCTATGCCCGGCAATCCCCTGGATATACCGGACGGCTGACCGTGCCGGTTTTATGGGACCGCAAGACCCAACAGATCGTTTCGAATGAAAGCGCCGACATTGTCCGCATGCTGGGGCAAAGTTTCGACCCGACCCGCCGCCTGTGTCGTAAAGAAGACCTTGCAGAGATCGACCGCTGGAACGATCTGATCTACGCCCGAGTCAACAATGGGGTCTACCGCGCCGGATTTGCCCGCAGCCAAGAGGCCTATGATACAGCAGTTCAAGAGGTGTTCGAAACGCTCGATCAAATCGACGCGCATCTGGCAACCTCAACTTGCCTTGTTGGTGATACGTTGACCGAGGCCGATCTGCGTCTCTTCCCGACCTTGGCCCGGTTCGATGTGGCCTATCACTATGCGTTCAAGTGCAACATAAGGAAACTGAGCGACTACGAGCACCTGTGGGACTATGCCCGCGCGATCTATGCGCTGCCGGGCGTTGCAGAAACCGTTCGGTCCGAGATTTACAAACAAGGCTATTTCTCTCCATCCCCCCTGCGCAATCCGCTTGGCATCGTGCCTCAAGGACCGATCGTGGACTGGACGACTGGCACGGAACGCCAGATCACATTCTGACTGGCCATGCGCGACCGCCCTGCCTAGGGTACAGGCATGACCAGTGATCAAATCATCCTGTTTGTGCTGTTTATCGCGGTCTTTGGCCTGCTGCTTTGGGGCCGTTTTCGGTATGATATCGTTGCGTTTTCCGCCCTTTTGATTGGCGTTGTTCTGGGTGTCGTGCCGGTTGATGACGCCTTTGCCGGTTTTGGGCATTCCGCAACCATCGTCGTGGCCTTGGTGCTGGTCGTCTCTGCCGGTTTGGTCAAATCGGGTGCTGTGTTTCTGATCACCCGGACCCTGGTCGATGCCGCGCGTCCCTTGGGCCAGCATATTGCGCTGATGGGTGGGATCGGGGCAATCCTGTCGGCCTTCATGAACAACGTCGCGGCATTGGCATTGCTGATGCCGGTGGATTTACAAACCGCGCGCAAGGCCGGTCGCGTCGCCGGGCTGAGCCTGATGCCGCTCAGCTTTGCAACCATCCTGGGCGGCATGGCGACGCTGATTGGGACACCGCCCAACATCATCATCGCCTCGATCCGGGAAGAGGCGTTGGGCGAACCCTATCGCATGTTTGACTTCGCCCCCGTGGGCGGGGTGGCAGCATTGGCCGGGCTAGCCTTTGTCGCTTTGGTTGGCTGGCGGTTCATCCCGAAACGCGACGCCGAGGCCATCGGCGGCGAGAGCTTCAACAATTACATCGCCGAATTGACAGTGCCGGAAGGCTCCAAGCATATCGGCAAAAGATTGGCCGAACTGGAAGAGACGGCAGAGCAGACCGATGTCGCCATCATCGGTCTCATCCGGGGTGGAAAGCGGCTTTATGGCCGCGCGCGGGATCGGATGCTGAAAGCGGGCGATGCCCTTTTGCTAGAGGCGAGCCCGGATGCGCTCGATGAATTTCGCGCGGCCCTGTCACTCGATTTCTCTGATGCCAAACGGCAGGAACAGCTGACCGCCGATGGCGACGGGCTGGAAGTGGTCGAGATCGTCGTGCCCGAAACCGCGCGCATTGCCGGAAAATCGGCGCAAGCCTTAGGGCTGGCGTGGCGGCAACGGTCAGTCTTGATGGGCATTTCGCGCCAAGGCAAACCGATCCGCAACCGTGTGCGGCAAACGATTGTGGAACCGGGCGACATCCTGTTGTTGCTCTGCCCGGTCGGTCAGGGATCACATGTCACCGATTGGCTCGGCTGCCTTCCCCTGGCCGAACGTGGCTTGTCGGTGACCGCCGATGACAAGGTCTGGCTGGCCATCGGCCTTTTTGGCGCAGCGGTGCTGGCGGCCAGCGTTGGCCTGATCTATCTGCCCGTGGCACTCGGCCTTGTTGTCGTGGCCTATGTCCTGACCAAGATCCTGCCTTTGTCAGAACTTTACACCCATATCGAATGGCCGGTGGTCGTCCTGTTGGGCAGCATGATCCCACTGGGGGCCGCGTTGGAAACCTCCGGTGGAACAGAATTGATCGCCAACGCGTTGATCACGCTGACCGACGGCATGCCCACCTGGGCGATCCTGACCGTTCTGATGCTGGTCACCATGACACTGTCAGACGTGCTGAACAACACCGCCACCACCATCGTGGCCGCCCCGGTTGGCATCCAAATGACGCAAACGTTAGAGGTATCCGCCGACCCCTTCCTGATGGCCGTTGCAATCGCCGCATCTTCGGCTTTCCTGACGCCCATCGGACACAAGAACAACACGCTCATTCTGGGACCCGGGGGATATGGTTTCGGGGATTATTGGCGCATGGGCTTGCCGCTCGAAATCTTGATCGTGGCTGTGTCCATCCCGACAATTCTGGTCGTTTGGCCGCTTTAAGCTATCCATAACCTTGCGGCAGTCGTGTTGCAGTGCCGTTGTGTCCCGTGCAACGCCCGGTTTAGTCTGTTCCAACGATAGGGAGGGAGGACCCGTTGGATCTGCTAATTGACGTGGCGCTGCCACTTTCGCTCGCCATTATCATGTTGTCTTTGGGCCTGAGCCTGACCTTCGACGATTTCGCCCGCGTAGCGCGACGGGGGCGGGCCTTTTTGATCGGCGCGGTATCGCAAGTTATCGCCCTGCCCGTCATCGCCTTTCTTGCCTTGTTGGTCTTTCCCTTGCCGCCGGAACTCGCCGTGGGTGTCATGCTGCTCAGCTTTTGTCCCGGCGGCGTGACCAGCAACATCCTGTCGAAACTGGCGAAGGGCGACGTTGCACTGTCCGTGTCGTTGACCGCTGTCATCAGCTTGCTCAGCATCGTGACGGTCCCGCTTTTGGCCGCGTGGTCTGTTGCTCATTTCATGGGAGAGGACGCGCCGGACGTGAACATCACCAGCCTTGCCTTTGCGATGTTCCTGATCACCACCCTGCCCGTTCTGATCGGTGTCATGATCCGACACTTTGCCACCAGCTTTGCGATGCGCATTGAAACCGGTGTTTCCAAACTGGCCACCGGTCTTTTTGTGCTGATCGTCCTGGCGGCATTGGCGGCGAATTGGGACGTATTCGTCGAAAACGTCACCGCGCTGGGAACGATCCTAATCACGCTGAACGTGGTCCTTTTGATCGTGGGCTACCTCTTTGGTGTCTTTGGCGGGCTGACCGGAAATGAATGCAAAACCCTGTCGATCGAGACGGGCATTCAGAATTCAACCCTTGGCATCACACTGGCCGGGCTGATTGCTGGCAGCACCGAAGGTTTGAGCGCCTTTGCGCTGCCCGCTGGTGTCTATGGCATCACCATGTATGCCGTGGGCCTTCCTTTCATCCTTTGGGCCCGCCGCCGCTGACAGGAGCATTTCATGGATACTGCAGACGTTATTGTTGTCGGCGGGGGCTTGGCCGGACTGGCCGCCGCCGCAGAGCTTGGGGATCGCGGCAAAAAGGTGATCCTCGTCGATTAGGAACCCGAAGGTTTCCTGGGCGGACAAGCCTTTTGGTCGCTGGGCGGCCTTTTCATGATCGACACGCCAGAACAACGGCGCATGGGCATCCGCGACGGCCGCGATCTGGCGCTGTCGGATTGGATGGGCAGTGCACAGTTTGACCGCCCCGAGGACGACTGGCCGCGCAAATGGGCCGAAGCCTATATCGATTTCGCAGCAGGAGAGATGCGCCCTTGGTTGCACCAGATGGGCTTGCGCTGGTTTCCTGTCGTGGGCTGGGCGGAACGTGGCGGATCTTATGCCAATGGTCACGGCAATTCAGTCCCGCGGTTTCATATCACGTGGGGCACGGGCCCCGGTGCCATTGAACATTTTGTCCGCCGCGTGCGCGAACATGAAAAGGCGGGGCGGATCACGTTGAATTTCCGGCATCAGGTCGACCGCATCATCATGGAAAACGGCGCGGCCAAAGGGGTATCCGGAACGATCCTCGCCGCTGATGGTGCCGACCGCGGGCAATCGACCAACCGCGACGCGGTGGGCGATTTTGAATACTACGCACCGTCCGTGTTTGTGACCTCTGGCGGCATCGGCGGAAACTTTGAAATGGTGCGCAAGAACTGGCCGCGAGACCGGCTGGGCGAGCCGCCCAAAGACATGGTGGCCGGCGTTCCGGCCCATGTGGACGGGCGCATGATCGAGATTTCCGAGACCGCAGGCGGCCATGTGATCAACAATGACCGCATGTGGCACTATACCGAGGGCGTGAAAAACTGGGACCCGATCTGGCCCAATCACGGCATCCGGATTTTGCCCGGTCCGTCGTCGATGTGGTTCGACGCGCGGGGCGAACGTTTGGCCCCGCCATGCCTGCCCGGTTTTGACACGCTGACAACGCTGCGGGAGATCCTGAAAACCGGCTATGAATACAGCTGGTTCGTGCTGACCCAGAAGGTGATCAAGAAAGAGTTCGCCCTGTCCGGGTCTGAACAGAACTCTGATTTCACCTCTAAAAGTTGGCGCGAGGTGATCAAACAGCGGCTCTTATCCGGCGGCAGCGCAACACCGCATGTCGAGGCGTTCAAGGACCGCGGCGAAGACTATGTTGTCGCCCGCAACCTGCCCGATCTGATCAATGGCATGCACCAATTGGACGGCGGCCTGATCGACGCCGCCCGCCTGACCGCACAGATCGAGGCGCGGGATGCGCAGGTCGACAACCCCTATTCCAAGGACGCACAGATGACGGCGATCCACGCGGCCCGGAATTACCGTGGGGACAAGCTGATCCGCACCGCGGCACCACACAAGTTCCTTGATCCGGCCAATGGGCCCTTGATCGCCGTTAAGCTTCACGTGCTAACGCGCAAGACCTTGGGGGGGCTGCAGACCAATCTGGACAGCCAGATGATCGGTGTCGATGGCAACGTCGTGCCGGGTCTCTTTGCCGCTGGCGAAGTCGCCGGGTTCGGCGGCGGCGGCTATCACGTGTACAACGCACCGGAAGGGACTTTCCTGGGCGGCTGTATCTTCTCGGGCCGCAACGCGGGGCGGTCGAAATCCATTGCATGACCGGACTGTGACGAAAACGAATTTTGCGGTATGATCAAAACATGAAACGCATTCTGATCATCACACCGCTTCTGATGGCCATGGCCAATTGTGCAACCGACGAGGCCCAGGTGGCTGTTGATGCCGCCAACCCCGCCGCAACGTACTGCGTCGATGAGGGCGGCACCTATGACATCCGGACCGGTTCGGATGGCGGGCAGGTTGGCATTTGCGTCCTGCCCGATGGGTCCGAAGTGGATGCGTGGGACTATTTCCGAGAGAACGCCGGCTGATCCGAGGCTCAGTGAATCTCTTGCATCTCGCGCACCTGTTTGAGGATGTTGCAGCGCGGCAGGACTGGCGAGACTTTCAACAGCAAACGCCGCCGCGCGCTGACACCGGACAAGACGTTCAATTCGCCCTTCATCATCGCCTCATACCCTTCCTGCGCAACCGTGCTGGCCGGCGTGGTTTTGTTGAAGAGGCTGGTTCTGTCCATGTCTGACGTCGCTGCAAACTCAGACTCTGTGGCGCCTGGCATCAAGGTAGTGACCGTCACTTTGGTCTTGTGAAGCTCTTCGGCAATCGCATTCCCCAAGAACGTCACATAAGCCTTTGTTGCGAAATACACGGCCTGAAGAGGACCGGGCACAAAAGACGCGGTGGATGACACGTTCAGGATACGGCCAGAATTTCGCGCGACGAAATCCGGCAAAAAGAGGTGGGTCAATGCGCTGAGCGCTACCATATTGACCTGCATCATCGCGTGCAGCCGGTCCCACGGCATTTAGTGGAAGTTTCCGCGCGCGCCAAATCCTGCATTGTTGATCAGGTATTCGATCTCGATATTGGCTGCTTTGACGGCGTCATAAATCCGCTGCGGCGCTGCCGGGTCATTGAGATCCTCGGCGACGACCAGAACCGAAACGCCGTGCTTGGCTTCCAGCTCTGCTTTCAACTCTTCCAACTTGTCGGCCCGTCGAGCGACAAGAACAACATCCCCACCCTTTTTGGCGTGAATGCGCGCGAATTCTTTGCCAATGCCGCTGGATGCGCCGGTGATTAATGCAGGTTGTGTCATAATGCAGTCTCCCATGAGGACAGTCAGGATTTGGGCTCATACTTTTATGACATTTTATGTATTTTATGTCATTTCGTATAGCAGCCAGCAAAATCAATCCCTTGCGGAGCCGCAGATCATCGGCGCGCCGGAATCGCCGTCAGGCGATGAGACAAACTCAGGAAAAGCGTCGGGGTCGGCGCCTGGTCAGAGCGGCCAGATAAACGGAATAAGGGCCGAGGCCAGCAGGCCCACACTGAGGTTCAGGGGGATGCCAACTTTCATGAAATCCGTGAACCGGTATCCGCCCGGGCCATATACAAGCATGTTGGTCTGATACCCAATCGGCGTCGCAAATGAGGCCGAGGCCGCCACCATGACCGCAACCACCAACGGGCGCGCATCAATGCCCATTGCATCGGCAAGGCCGATGGCAATCGGCGTGACAACCACGGCGACCGCATTGTTGGACACCAATTCCGTCAACACGGACGTCAGCAGATAAATCGCCCAGACCATCAGGAACGGCGGCAACATACCCAAACCGGGTGCGACCGCTTCGACGATCAACCGCACCGCACCAGAGCTTTCCAAGGCTGCCCCGATGGCCAGCATGGAAAAGATCAAGGCCAGTAACCGGCCGTCAATGAACCCAAAAGCTTCATCCGCATCAATGCATTTGGTCAACAAGACCACGGCCACCGCAAGGATCGCCAAAAGCAGGATGGGCGCCACGCCGAACGCGGCCAACGCCACGATCCCGATCAGGGCGCAAACCGCTATCGGTGCATGACTGCGCCGAAACCCGCGCGCAGAGGGCTTTGACACATCGACAAGTTCCATATCGTTGGCCAGACGCTGAATATCCGCCGGAGAGCCTTCCAGCAGCAGCGTGTCACCAACCCGCACGACAAGGTCATCCAGCTGCCGACCGATATTTTGGTTTCGACGATGCACGGCCAAGGTGTAGACCCCGAACCGCCGACGCAGACGCAAGGCGCCCAGGGTCCGGCCCACCATGCGGCATCCGGGCGTGATCAGAACCTCGACCGTGTTGGTTTCCACGGCCGACACCTGATCCACGCGTTTAAGGGATTTGTTACGTTGCAAGCTTAACAATTCGGCCATCTGGGTCCGCAGGACAACACGGTCGCCGACCTGCAATTCAACACCTTTGAGGTTGCGCCGTAACGAGACGTCCCCGCGGATCACGTCGATCAGGCGCACACCATCCCGTTTGAACAGTTGAACACCCGTCACTTCACGCCCAATCAGGTTGGAGTCTGGTGGGATGACTGCCTCTGTAAAAAACTTCTTCCTGTCGCTATCGTTAAGCAGGTCCGCCATGCTGTCACGATCTGGCAAAATGCGCGGGGCCACGAAGCGCAGATAAATCATCCCCCAAATGACAACTGCGATGCCCAAAGGCGTGACCTCGAAGATCGTGAAGGCTTCCATCCCTTGCGCCCTGGCAACGCCATCGACCAAAAGGTTGGTGGACGTGCCGATCAGAGTGAGTGTCCCACCAAGGATGGCAGCGTAGCTCAGTGGGATCAGAAGCTTGCTGGCTTGCAAGCCGAGTGTGCGGGCAATCTGGATGAAAACCGGAATCATCACGACAACCACCGGTGTGTTGGACACAACGGCAGAGGCAATGACCACGAAGGTCATCAAGAGCGCGATCGCGCGTTTGGGATTTGTTTCGGCTTGCCTTTGAGCGATAGAGGTGAACGCATCAAGAGCGCCTGTGCGCACCAACGCCCCCATGATCAAAAACATCGCAGCAATGGTCCACGGCGCAGGGTTCGACAGAACCGGCAAGGCCGCGTCATAAGGTAGTACGCCCGTCGCCAGCATAGCTGCAACGCCACCAATGGCCACGACCTCGGTCGGGAATAACTCACGCAGAAAGGCGACGAACATCAGCGCCACGATGACAAGCGTCAGGATGGCACCGGCGGTGTGGGACAGGAGAATAAACTGCATTGAAATGTCCGAAATCCGTTTGACCTTGCCGGTCAAACATATCGGCTAGGCTGCATCTTCGGCAAGCGCATCCTTTGACCGGGGTTGCACGAGGAAGACGCCGATCAGGATCAAACCCAAAGATGCCCAGATAAAGGGCGAATAGGTTTCGCTGAGGATCAGCATCGAACAGAAAACCCCAAACCCGGTCACGGGATAGCTGACCTGGGCAGAAAAAAAAACCGACCCGGCGCGGCCTACGATCCAAACATAAGATGTGTAAACGACCGCGTGGATAAGGGATGCGCCGACCAGCGCGTAATCGGGTGCAGACCAGGGAAACCATGGCGCAATGAACTGATCAGAGGTCACGGCCAGCGGCAGCGCAATGATCGCGCCAATCACCGACGCGCCGAACAACGTTTGGATGGGATCGAGCCCGGCCGTACCCCATTTTGCGACATAGTTGCCTTCGAACGCATAACAAAGCGGCGCCACCAGCGCGAGCGGAATCCACACCAGCATCGCCGGGTCCGGCAGGCTGGCATCCGGCAGGACAAGGATCAGCACACCGCATATGCCGACCATCAACCCCAAAAGCCGCCGCCAGTTGAAAATCTCTAAACCCAGTGCCAATGCGACAGGAAAGGCCAGCATCGGGATAATCGACAGCAGGATTGAAATGATCCCCGCCGGAAGGTGGCGGATCGCCTGATAAGAGGCAGAGTTCGGGATCACGGTGCCGATCAGGGCGATAATGACGCAAACCGCCAATTGCGCCCGGCCCAACGGAAACCGTTTTCCCCGGATCAGCGACACTGCACCCAGAACCACGGCAGCAATCACCAATTGCCAGAAAATCAGCCCGAAATGACCGTAACCGTCGCTGACGGCAATTTTGGCCAAGGGCTGCGTCGCGCCCCAGCCCGCGCCCATCACCAAAAGTGCGGCGGTAAACACGGCAATGTCGCGGCGTGTCAAGGCGTGGCCTGTTGTAACCGACCACCCACACGGATCATTTTGACATCCTTGGCCAACCCGGTTCTGTCATCTGTTTCGACATAGACACCTGACAACGTGGCCTCTCCCAGTGCAGGGGTGAAACGTCCCTTGGGCATACCGGTGATAAAGCGCCGCATCGGTTCGGCCTTGTCCATGCCGATGACCGAATTGTAATCCCCGCACATGCCGGCATCTGTCAGGTAAGCGGTCCCACCGGGCAAAATCTGCGCATCACCCGTTGGAACATGCGTATGCGTGCCCACGACAAGGCTGGCGCGGCCATCACAGTAATGTCCCATGGCCATTTTCTCGGACGTTGCCTCGCAATGGACGTCCACGATGATCGCGTTGGCTTGTCCGCCGGGCGGATAGGATTTCAGGATCGGCTCAATGGCCGAAAACGGATCATCAAAGGCGCGTTTCATGAACACCTGCCCCAGCACCTGCAAGACCAACACCTTGCGCCCACCCGGCGCATTAAATAGCCGATGTCCCCGCCCCGGTGCGCCTTTGGCAAAGTTCACAGGCCGGACAACCCGGCTTTCCCCTTCGATAAATTGCAGCATGTCGCGCTGATCAAACGCATGATCGCCCAGCGTCACGCAATCCGCACCAGCGGCCAGCAAGCTTTTGGCGTGATCACCGGAGAGGCCCATGCCACTGGTGGCGTTTTCGCCGTTCACCACGACAAAATCCAGTTTCCATTCCGTGCGCAAACGGGGCAAATGGTCGGTAATTGCCTGGCGCCCTGCCCGGCCCATAACGTCGCCCAAAAACAAGCATCTCATGCATGTTTGGTAGGCTGCACAGGTCCAAAGGACAAGGACAGAGTCGCCGCCCCCTGCGAATTCAGCGGCCGGGCGTGATTATCCCAGCCTCTGTCACGATCATGTCCAGCGTCTGATCCGTCGCCTCCAATGGCAGGGCGTCAAATTCCTGCGCCTGATAGGCGAAACCGATGGCGAGTGTGGCGCGCTTTGCACGCAAAAGCTCCAACGTGCGATCATAAAACCCGCCGCCATAGCCCAATCGCCCACCGTTTCGGTCGAACCCGACAAGCGGGACGATCACAATCTCTGGCTCAAAGAAATCGTCAACGGCGGGCACCTGTGCACCAAAGGGTCCTTCGCGCAGAGAACACCCCGGTTCCCAGCGCGAGAACAGCAGCGGCGCGCCCGCTTCGACAATCACCGGCACGCCAACCGGTCCATGGGCGCTGGCCTCTTCCATGGCCGGATGGGGATCAATCTCGGTCCTAATGGGCATATAGCCGGCCAGAGGAACACCACGGTATCCGGCCAAGACCTGGCTCAAATGCCCTGCCGTTCCGGCGTGCCGCAAATCATGTGCGGCCTTGCGGCGTGCAAACGCCTCTTTGCGTACGGCGGCCTTATGTTCCGTCAAATCCATCACAGCAACATCCACGATGCGAGGCCCAGAAAGGCAAAAAAGCCCATCAAATCCGTGGTGGTCGTCACGAACGTACCCGACGCCAGCGCCGGATCAGCGCCCAACCGTTCCATCACAACCGGCACGACCGTTCCGGCCAATCCGGCCACGGTCATGTTCACGATCAAGGCCATCGCGATAACAAGGCCCAGTTGCGGCATGCTGAACCACAGCGTGCCAACAATGCCCATGACAACGGCAAATACCACACCGTTCATCAGCCCGACAATCACCTCTCGCCTGATCACACGAAACGCATTTGAACCGGTGAGGTCCTTTGTGGCCAAGGCGCGCACCGTCACGGTCAGCGTCTGAGTGCCCGCATTGCCCCCCATCGACGCCACGATCGGCATCAGGATGGCCAAGGCAACCAAGGTCGCAATCGCCTGATCAAACTGCGCAATCACAATGGAACCCAGAATGGCCGCGCAGAGGTTCACAAAGAGCCATGGCAATCGGGACTTCACCGTATCAAGCACCGTGTCCGATAACGAGCTTTCGGTGACACCGGCCATCAACAGCATGTCTTCTTCATGCTCTTCATCCAGCACGACCATGGCGTCATCGATGGTGATCACACCGGCCAGACGACCTTCGTCATCCACGACGGGTGCGGAAATGAGGTGGTATTGGTTGAAGGCATAGGCAACATCGCCTTCGTCCTGGGTGACCGGAATAACCTGAAACGTCTCTTCGCGCAGGTCCATCAACCGCACTTCACGCCGCGAGCCCATAAGCTTGCCCAAGGTGACATTTCCAATCGGGTGCATCCGCGGGTCAACCAAGACAATATGATAAAATTGTTCCGGAAGATCATCGCGGTTGCGCAGGAAATCAATCGCTTCGCCCACCGTCCAGTGTTCGGGCGCCATGACGACCTCGCGCTGCATCAACCGCCCGGCAGATTGCTCTGGATAGGCCATGGCCTGTTCGACAACCGCCCGGTCCGCCTCATCGAGCGCGTCAAGGATCACCTCTTGCTGCGGCTCATCAAGGTCTTCGAGAAGGTCGACAACATCGTCGCTTTCCAAGTCGCGCACCGCTTCGGCCAAAACCGTGGGGTTCAGTGCGGCAATCACTTCTTCGCGGACGGCTTCATCAAGTTCCGACAGGATATCGCCGTCAAATTCCTTGCCATAAAGGCGGATCAGCCGGGTCCGGTCAAAGGCGTTGATCTGTTCCAGCAAATCCGCAATGTCGGCCGCATGCATCGGCTCCATAAGCTCGACGAGCTTGTTGCGGTCGTCCACATCGACCGCATATAGGATCGCCGCGACATCCCGCCGGGCGAGCGCGTAATCCTCTTCCTCTCGATCCACGTCGTCCGTCATCTGCTCGTTTTCGGCGTTCATGGGCGGCCTCCTCGCGATTGGCTGCAACCTAAAAGAAGCTGTTGGTGGAAAACAATGACAATACCTGAATTTACGGCCCTTTGGCGCGCCGCTAGTCTAAAGCGAACACCGTTTCGCAGGAATTATGCAGATGACATCAAAAACGCTGATTTCAGGTCAGGTTCTGTGCTTTGTCGCCTCGCCGTTCGAGGTGACGCCGGATGACGCGGTTGAGGTCCACGAGGCGGTATTGGTTGAAGACGGCAAGATCGTTGATCTCGGGGCTTTGGATCGGCTGCGCACAGCCCATCCGGACGCCGATATGCAGAACTGGGAGGACCACTTGATCCTGCCGGGCTTTATCGATGCGCATGTGCATTACCCCCAGACGGCCATCATTGCCAGTTGGGGAAAGCGGCTGATCGACTGGTTAAACAGCTATACCTTTCCTGAAGAGATGCGGTTTGGCGATCCGGATTTCGCACAAGACACCGCAGACCGTTATCTGGATCTGACCCTGGCGCATGGCACCACGACGGTGTGCAGCTATGCCACCATTCATCCCGAAAGCGTCGATGCCATTTTTGCGGCGGCACAGACCCGTGGGCAAAGGATCGTCGCTGGCAAAACCTGTATGGACCGCAATGCGCCCGATGAGCTGCGGGATACACCGCAGACAGCCTATGATCAGAGCAAGGCATTGCTGGAACGGTGGCACGGCGTGGATCGCCTCAGCTATGCCATCACGCCGCGTTTCTCGCCCACCTCAACACCTGATCAGCTGGCCGCACTTGGCGGCTTGTGGGCCGAGCATCCCGAATGCCTGATGCAAACGCATCTCAGTGAGCAAATCGATGAAATCGCATGGGTGAAATCGCTGTTCCCGGAGGCGCGCGATTATCTCGACACCTACGAAGCCTTTGGATTGCTTGGGCAAAACGGCCTCTATGGTCATGCGATCCATCTGGAACCTAGAGAGCGCGCGCGATTGAAGGAGGTTGGTGCGGCCCTTGTCCATTGCCCGACGTCCAACACGTTCATCGGCTCTGGCGTCTTTGACATGGCCGGGTTGCAGGCCGAGGGTCAAACCATTGGACTGGCCACCGATACCGGCGGCGGGTCGTCTTTTTCGATGCTCCGCACAATGGCAGCAGCCTATGAGCTGGGTCAGTTGAACGGCACTCCGCTACATCCCACTCAGTTGCTGTGGCTGGCCACGGCAGGATCTGCTGCGGCGCTGCGCTCTGACGACAAAATCGGTCGAATAGCCTTGGGTCTTGAGGCGGACCTCATCGCGCTGGACCTTGGCGCGACGCCTGCGATTGCCCAGCGCAGTGAACGCGCGGAAACCCTATGGGAAGCGGTCTTTCCCACAATCATGATGGGGGATGACCGCGCCGTAGCCCAGGTTTGGATCGCCGGGCGCGCTATGCGATAGAGCCGTCTAACCAGCCATCAACCTTTCCAACAGCGCTGCTTGGCGTTTCAAGGCTTGGTCGAGATCAATTGTGGTCAATTGCCCATCGGCCACGATCTGACGCCCTTCGACGAAAAGGTGCTTCACCCGCCGGGGTCCGGCCAACAACAAAGCGGCCGGGTCCCAGCTGCCACTGCTGTCAATGCCGGTGACGTCCCAGATCGCGATATCTGCGCGGCGACCCGGTGTCAGCTGACCACAATCGGGACGGTTCAGCACGTCGGCCCCGCCCCGCGTCGCAATTTCCAACGCCTCGCGCGCGCTCATCGCGTCGGCGCCATTGACCACCCGTTGCAACAGCATCGCCTGACGCGCCTCATCGACAAGGTTGCCGCTGTCATTGCTGGCGCTGCCATCGACGCCCAAACCGACCTGCACACCGCTGTCGCGCATCTGGCGCACCGGCGTGATACCGCTGCCCAACCGGCAATTCGAACAGGGGCAGTGGGCCACCCCGGTTTGGCTATGCGCAAACAGGGAAATTTCGCTGCTGTCGAGTTTCACGCAATGCGCGTGCCAAACATCTGCCCCGGTCCAACCGAGGTCTTCGGCATATTGGCCGGGCCGACAGCCAAACATTTCTTCGCTATAGGCAATGTCTTCGTCGTTTTCCGCCAGGTGGGTGTGCAGCATTACGCCTTTGTCCCGCGCCAAAAGGGCCGTATCCCGCATCAGCTCTCGACTGACGGAAAACGGCGAACAGGGGGCCAGACCCACGCGTACCATCGACCCTTCGCTGGGGTCATGGAACGCATCGACGACGCGAATACAGTCTTCAAGAATTGCTTCTTCGCGTTCGACCAGCGCATCAGGCGGCAAGCCGCCGTTGCTTTCACCAATGCTCATCCCGCCGCGGGTCGGCTGAAACCGCATTCCGATGTCCTTTGCGGCAGCCACCGTATCATCCAACCGCGCGCCGTTGGGAAACATGTAGAGGTGATCGGATGTGAGGCTGCGCCCGGACAGCGCCAATTCTGCCAGCCCGATCAAGGCGGACGAATAGATCTCTTCCGGACCAAACCGGGCCCAGATCGGGTAAAGCCTCTGCAACCAGCCGAACAACAGCGCATCCTGCGCCCCCGGCACTGCGCGGGTCAGCGTTTGAAACAGGTGGTGATGCGTATTGACCAATCCGGGCGTGACGACACAGCCCTTGGCCGAGACGATCTGGGCGCCTGAAACCGGCAAGTGATGTCCGATATCGGTGATGACGCCTTGCCGAATGCGGATATCCGCGTCCCGGTACTCTTGCCGCGTTTCATCCATACTCAGAAGGTAAGATGCGTTTCGAATAAGGATCTCGGTCATAGCTAAACACCTCCAAATCCCGTTTCGGTGGTGTGTATGACAGGAGCGCCAGAAGACGGGAAAAGGACGCGCTCTGGCTTTGTTTATCGGGTTGTCAGCGCGGGCTCAACATTCAGATTGTGGAAGATAAAATTTTGAGCGCCGCCGCATGGATGTCCGCATTGGCCGCGGCCAATGCGCGGCCACCCTGATATGCAGGCCCACCGTTCCAGTCGGTGACCATGCCACCCGCCGCCTCGATCACCGCGATGGGCGCTTGAATGTCATAAGCATTCAACCCCGCCTCGATCACCAGATCAATTTGCCCTGCCGCCAACAAGGCATAGGCATAACAATCCATGCCATAGCGGGTCAGCTGACAGTTTTCGGCCACACTACGGAATGCGTTTTGCTCAATGGACGTGCCAACCTCGGGAAAGGTGGTGAAGACCACGGCATTGTCCAGACTGGTCGTTTTTCGCGTCGACAATGGGCGCCGCCCCAAAGGTCCCGTCCAGTGAGAGGTCCCTCGTCCGCCCACAAACCGCTCGCCGACATACGGTTGATCGATGACGCCCAAAATTGGCCCGTTATCCTCTGACAAGGCGATCAATACGCCCCAGGTCGGGGTGCCGGATACAAATCCACGCGTCCCATCGATTGGGTCCAACACCCATGTTCGCCCTGAAACGCCGGGCTTCGAACCATATTCTTCGCCCAGAATACCATCATCCGGCCGAAACGACTCAATCACCGCGCGCATGGCCAATTCCGCTTCGCGGTCCGCCACGGTCACCGGGTCAAACCCATCTTCCAGTTTGTTGTCGGCCTGCAGATTTGTCTGCCGGAAATACGGCAGAATAGCTGAACGCGCCGCATCGGCGGCGCGCTCGGCAACATCTATGTCACTTGTCGAAGCCCCGGTCATACCGACCATTAGTCAGCAACAGACCAGATTCGCAATCATCTAAACCGGTCAGGCAACGTCGCTCAGCACCCGCGCTAGGTCAAAAAGACGGCGACGCTGGTTTTACGGGATGGCGTAATAGGACCGCACCAGATCCAGCGCCACTTTGTCGCCGAAAAGATCGGACGGAACTGCAGGTTTTTCCGTGGCATTTTCAGATTATGCCGATGCCGCATCGCCTTCGATACCTTCGAAGAAAAAGCTGACTTCGACACCAAGCGCATCTGCAATATCCCATAATCTGGACGCGCTGATGCGGTTTTTACCCGTTTCGTATTTCTGGATTTGCTGAAACTTAATGCCAACCTGCTCAGCAAGCTTCTGTTGGGTCATCCCGACAAGCCACCTGCGGTGCCGTACTCTATTACCCACATGAACATCAACTGGATGGGACATGTGTACCTCCTTTGGAAACCGCGCGGCTCAGCCCCAGCCATTGCCGCACTCAGAACTCTCAATTTGCACTCGTTTAAGTGGTAACATGCAAATCGGTGATTATATGTTTACTCCGGATACGGTTGAGTTCAACTGTTTTGACTAACTCAAAGCGGAAAAATTCGGAAAAATAGCTCATTTTCGCGACCCGACTTCCCTTTTCTGAGGTTTTCCCTCGCTCCCTAGCAATCTAAACCGGAGTTCAATCGAAATCCGAAGCCTGCCACGTCAGATCAGGCCGGGACACTCTATATGGATAACGCTATGCGCGCGTATTTTATACAAAAAGGGGAAAAATCAGCGGTCTTGACCAATATGCCCGAACAGCCGTTGGCCGAGAACCAGATCCGCGTTTCCATCAAAGCATGCGGTTTGAACTTTGCAGACCTGCTGATGATCAAGGGAACGTACCAGGACACACCTGAGCGCCCGTTCACGCTGGGTATGGAATTGTCTGGCGTTGTCACAGAAAGCCAAGCTGCCGCCTTTTCGGTCGGTGATCGGGTCGCGGTTTTCTCGGGTCAAGGTGGTTTAGCGGAGAGCGGTGTCTTTAACGCGGACCGTGCCATCCATATGCCGGACGGAATGAGCTTTGAACAAGGTGCTGCGTTTCAGATTGCCTATGGGACAAGCCACGTCGCCTTGCAGCATCGCGCCAACATGCAAGCCGGTGAGACGCTGTTGGTGCTGGGCGCTGCTGGCGGCGTTGGCCTGACAGCGGTTGAGATCGGCAAACGGATGGGCGCACGCGTCATCGCCTGTGCGCGCGGCACCGAAAAATTGCAGATTGCCCAAGGGGTTGGCGCGGATGAACTGGTCGACAGCGACACCGAAAACCTGCGCGATGTGTTCAAGTCTCTGGGGGGTGCGGACGTAGTTTATGATGCCGTTGGAGGCGACCTGTTTCAGGCCGCTTTCCGGGCATGCAACCCCGAAGCCCGGCTGTTGCCGATCGGGTTTGCCAGCGGCGATGTCCCGCAAATCCCGGCAAATCACCTGCTGGTCAAGAACCTGACCGTGATCGGATTCTACTGGGGCGGATATATGAAATTCCGCCCCGATATCATCCGCGACAGCCTGAAAACCCTCAGCGGTTGGATCGCCGAAGGCAGCCTCAAACCCCATATCAGCCACGTCCTTCCGTTGACCGAGGTTGAGACCGGGCTTGAGCTTTTGCGCAGCCGTAAGGCCACCGGCAAAGTGGTGATCACACCCTAGCCTGAAATCGCGCGCAAAGGTGGTGTGCTGGGCGCTCGGAAATTGTGGCGCAGCAGGTCGGCCAAATCCGCGACATAGGGCTCTCGGATGTGATCCGCACCGTATAAGTTGATATGTTGGACCGGCAGGTCGGGTAATGCTCCTCCGTGATCAATCAACTCTTGGTGGCTGGGTTGTGTCCCCTCCAGCAACACTCCTACCGCGAGGTCTGCGCTGACAGTCGCTTCTACGGTGCGATCCGAATCGCTGTCCACGGCCATTTCCCATTCAATTTGCGCGTCATCGAGCGCTTCGGTCGCCACGGGACGGAAAATACAGTTGCGGCAAAAACCGATCCGAAGGGGATGTTGGCGCCACGTAGACCCGTTCGGTGCGCCAACCCAGCGCAAGGGCATTTCATGGATCGTTTCACAGCCTTCGCCGCCGCCGGTTTCTGTTGTGATGATCAGATCAAATTCGCCGCGCGCAAATTCTGCCTTCAACTGACGGGTGTTTGACGTGACCAAGGCCACGTTCACGCGTGGAAAAATGGCGTTAAACCGTTGCAACACGCGTGGGATTACCGGATGCACGACGTCATGCGGCACGCCCAGTCGCACCTCTCCCTCAAAAGCCTGATCGGTCAGTCGCGCGATCACCTCGTCATTCAACGCCACCATGCGCCGCGCATATCCCAGCAATTGCTCACCGGACGGGGTTAAGGAAATCGTCCGACCCGAGCGGTCCAGCAGTTCCAGGCCCAACATCTCTTCCAAGCGTTTCAACTGCATCGACACCGCCGACTGGGTCAGGTGCAAAAACCCTGCTGCCCGCGTGACCCCGCCAGATTCCGCGACCGCCACGAAAGACCGCAAGGTTGTCACGTCCAGATTTCGCATCATCACAATCCTTGATGGTTGAGTTCAAAAACATTCGTTTTCCAAATGAAACACATTCCCCCATATACATCAAGGAAATTGATCGTAACCCATGAAACCATCATCAAACGGAAAGGACCTCATCATGGCACATTTCACCGAAACCTGTTACGCCGCAGCGGTCCGCCCAACGCGCTTTTCGCTTTCGGCCATTCTGCGCGTCTGGAAACAGCGGCAGGATCTCAAGAACCTCGACGACCACATGCTGGCCGATATCGGGGTCTCCTATCGCGACGCGTTTGCCGAAGCGCACAAGCCGGTTTGGGACGTCCCAAACACCTGGCGCGCCTAAAAAGCCCGACCGCAACCGGCGAATGTGCGACTTATCGTGCATTCGCCGCAAATCGGTACCGGAAATACTTGAAAAGCACGCCTTCTATGACGATATTTGTCAGGATTGTCGCCGGACCGTCGTCCGGCGATTAGCTGTTTTGAATGGAGAGCTTAATGGCTGAATTCGATACAATCCGGACTGCGGCTGGCGCACGCGCGGCCGAGATTGATGAGGACCTGCGCGCCCATATGAATAAAGTCTACGGCACAATGTCCGTGGGCATGCTGATCACGTTTTTGGCAGCCTGGGCTGTGTCCGGGCTCGCAGTGACGGCCGATCCTTCGGGTGCCGTCGCACAAATCGGCGCAGATAAATACCTGACAAGCTTTGGTGCCGCGATCTACACATCGCCTCTGAAGTGGGTCATCATGTTTGCCCCATTGGCGTTTGTGTTTGGCTTTGGCGCCGCGATCAACCGTCTGTCGGCCTCAGCCGCACAGCTGGTGTTCTATACCTTCGCACTGGTCATGGGCCTGTCGATCAGCTGGATCTTTATCCAGTTCACAGGTGAATCGATCGCGCAGGTCTTCCTGATCACCTCGATCGCTTTTGCTGGCCTTTCGATCTATGGCTACACCACGAAAAAGGACCTGTCCGGCATGGGCACGTTCCTGATTATGGGTGTGATTGGCCTGATCGTTGCTTCGATTGTGAACATCTTCCTGGCCTCGTCGGCCATGGCGTTTGCCATCTCGGCGATCGGTGTTCTGATCTTTGCGGGTCTGACCGCATATGACACGCAGAACATCAAGAATACCTACCTGCAAATGGCGCATTCCGCCGATCAGGAATGGTTAGGCAAAGCCGCGATCATGGGCGCTTTGAGCCTCTATCTCGACTTTATCAACATGTTCATGTTCCTGCTGCAGTTGCTGGGCAACCGCGAATAACGCGACCACAGTTACGAACCAAAGGCCGGTCCGATTGGACCGGCCTTTTTCGTTCGACCCGGCCCCGGCTCTGGTCTAGCTTGCGCAGGACATCCTTACAGGCAGTTTCCCATGACCGTGGCTTTTGACTTCCAGGTGACCTGGTCAGACCTCGACGCGAATAATCACCTGCGCAACACCGGGTATTTCGACTATGCCGGGCAAAGCAGGTTCCTCTATTTCGAAACCTGCGGCATCGGCCCTGATTTCTTTAAGGAGCACGGCATAGGTCCCGTCGTACTGAACGAAGAGATCCTCTATCGCCGTGAATTGCGCCTGCTGGACCGCTTTCAAATCCGTCTCAGCAGCGGCGGGGCCAACAATGCGCACACCCGCTTTATCTTCGTCAACACCGTGTTCAATGCCGCGGGCAAGCTCTGTGCAGAGGTCCGTTCCACCTTTGTCTGGTTTGATCAGGAACGGCGACGGATCGTGCCAGCACCGGACCCCTTGTTGAAGGCGATGCAGGCCCTCCCCCGTAACGACCACTATGAAGAGCTTTGATCCAACAGGCGGCGCATGCGGACCGATGGAAACGAAATCCCGCCTGCCAGCCGCACATCGATGGGGCCGATGTCGACAAACCCGAGCGCCTCGTAAAAGGAAACGGCTGTGAAGGTGGCCCAGCATTCCATTTCGGTGACACCAGCCATGCCTGCCACGTCAAAGCAATGTTGAATCAGGGCGCGGCCGACCCCGCTGCGCAACACCCGATCATCCGTGACCACATGTCGAATGTGGCCCAGCGTCGGGTCCTTTCGGTCTGGCGTCCAGCCGCCTGCGCCGATGATCCGCCCCTCTGACGTTTCAGCCACGTAATAGGTGCCACAGCCCAAAAGACTGGGCTGCGCCTTGCTGATCAACGGCAGGGCCGTCACCAAAACTGACGGTGCATAATCCGCCTTTAACAGCTTTGGATAGCTGCGTGCCAAAAGCGCATCCACCGCCGCAAGGTCAGCCATTGTACTGGGTCGGATCGCGTATTTCATGCCCGATCTCCGTCTAGCTCTTGCAACCATTGGCGCACCGCCCGTGGCGACCGCAAATGCACCACATCCAACGTATCAGCCCACCGCGCAATCAGCGCGTTCAACTTGTCCCGGTTGCTGTGCCGCGTCCGCCATATGAAGCCATAATACTCGGGCGTTCCGGCATGAAACCCTTCGGCACAACCATCTGCCATATCCGGTCGCACATGGCCTGCATTCACAATCGTCCGCTTGGTCACACGCCACAGCCGCAACGAGACCGGCAGATCAAGCCAGATCAACGTACCAGCCCGGCCTGCCCGATTGTCATAAGTTTTCGACAGACCACCTTCGAAAATCCAACGCTCCTTCGCCTCGATCTCCAGCGCCATCGGCAGCTTTTCGGCCATGGGCCGCTCTGTCCAGCCGGCTTGCCAGTGCAGATGATCCATATGATAGACCGGCAAGCCGGTCCGGGCACCCAACGCGCGCGCCAAGGTGCTTTTGCCCGATCCCGGACCGCCCACAATCATCACCCGGCGCATTGATGTGCCTCCGTTCAAACGAAAAAGGGCCACGCGATCTGCGTGGCCCTGAATTTCCGGTCATGTCCCGGGAAGGTTACTTGATCTTGCCTTCCTTGTACTCGACATGCTTGCGGGCCACGGGATCATATTTCCGCACGACCATTTTTTCGGTCATGGTGCGCGCGTTCTTTTTGGTCACGTAGAAATGGCCCGTGCCTGCGGTCGAGTTCAGGCGGATCTTGATTGTCGTCGGCTTCGCCATTGTATCTCTCCTGCATCGAAAGGCGCGGGCCTTTCGGGAATCTCATCTGAGCGTGCGCTTTTACTCTCTGTCCGGCCCAAGTCAAGTGCATTCGGTGCTGTGATGCTTTGTCATGTTGGTCCGCTGCGGCGTCCGCACTCGTACGTTTTCATAGCGGACCAATCCAGCACCAATTCGCTTGCTGGCATCCCTTTCGATGGCTTTCCGAAATTGGTTGTGTGTCACCGCTCGAAAGCCTTCGCCTCAAACGTCGCGAATTGCAGCATAACTCTTTGACACCGGCATCTTGGAATTATGACATTGCACTTGTCATAATGACATGTATATTGTCAATATGAAAGCAGAACACCTTCACCGCCTAGTTTGGATGTCACGCCCCCTGATGCAGGCGGCAGAAGCATGCGTTGAAGCCGGATTGGCTGGAACAGGCCTTACGGTCCGGATGCGCGCCGTTTTGGAAATATTGCACAGGTACGGCGAACAGACTGTCCCAGAAATTGCGGCACGGCTGGAGATAAAGCGGCAATACGTTCAAATCATGTGCAACGAAACCCTGGCTTCAGGCTTTGTTGAGCAACGGGTTAACCCACGCCACAAACGCTCATCCATCTTGGCTTTGACCGATCAAGGCCGCTCTCTGATTGAAGAGATCATTTCACAAGAAATGAAGGTAATGGAAGCGGTGGGCGCGAACCTTAGCAGCAAGGACATTTCTACGGCACTTGAGGTCGTATTGGCGGTGTCGAGCAGCTTAAAAGACATGACAGGAGAGCCCGAATGATTTTCGGCTATGTCTTGGGTACCGCGATACTTCTCGTTCTACTTTGGCTCGTCAATGGTGTACGGCGCATCGGCTCGATCAGCGTCGGAGCAAAAATTCCCGACCGCAATGGTTCAGCTCTGCTGCTGATTGATCTGCAGTCCGTCTTTTGGGACCACGGTCCCTATTTGGCAACCGCGAAAGAGGCTGCAGCGGCTGTCATTTTGAAGGAAATCGAAGCGGCGCAAACCGCGTTTCATCCCGTCATCGCACTCCGTCAGGAATGGTCGATACCTTCGACAAAGGCCGTGGCGCGGCTTTTGATGAAAGGACAAGCGATCGAAGGCAGTGACGGGGTCGAACTTTCAGAAGTTTTTTCGTCCCTGCCTGACCATGTTGTCGTAAAGCGTGTTCAGGATGCATTTGAAACCGGCGAACTCGACAGACTTTTGGAACGCCTCGACGTTGGCACCCTGCGTGTCGTCGGTTTGGACCGGAATTATTGTGTGCAAAAGACGGCCCTGGCTGCCCGAAACCGAGGATACGACGTAATCGTGGTAAACGACGGAACTCTATCAGCCGCTCCCTCGGAGAGCGCAGAAAAGCGGATGACTTCGTCAGGCGTGATCATTTGCTGAAAGCAAACTGATTTTATAAGAGTGGCCACCAGCAAAGGATTGAAACAACCGTCTTAGACGGTTCTGCGAGATCCCATTGTTGGCAGAATACCAGAAAAAACGCGCGGAAGGCATGTAAGCCGGATTCTGTCCCGAATTGCTCCGGGGATGACCATTCATCTAAGGCATCTGTTGCCAGATGCGTCTAGCTGCCAACCCGACCCCTCTTGGTCAAAGCGTACCTAGCGGCGGTTTCCCGTTGCCGGGACCGGTCCCGCGCGGGGGTCCTATTTGGCATTGCTCCCGGTGGGGCTTGCCGTGCCGCCGCTGTTACCAGCCGCGCGGTGGGCTCTTACCCCACCGTTTCACCCTTACCCCTTGCGGGGCGGTTTGATTTCTGTGGCGCTTTCCGTCGGGTTGCCCCGCCCGGGCGTTACCCGGCACCGTTGCTTTGTGGAGTCCGGACTTTCCTCTCCGGCGGGTTCCCGCCGCAGCGGCCATCCAGCCTTCCGCGCGACGGGCGGTTTAGGGGCAAAGCAGGGACCGGGTCAATGGCAAAGCATTAGGTCGGGCAGGCTTCGAGCGGCAGGATTGCTTTTGAGGTCGTGTCAAACGGGGCAGAGATGACCTCGCCTGCCACCACCATTTGCGCGGTGGCGCCTGCAATCTCGCTGCGCGACACTGTAATCGCGCGGGTTCCGGCGGTGTCGTCGACGTCAATCGTGAAGGCCAGCTTTTGGTTCGGCGCGAAAGCGGTGGCCGTCAGCGAAACCTGTGTATCGCCATCCGCGACCGCGGGCAGAACGCTGATGCTGTCCTGTCCGGATACAAGTTCGAAGGGTTGGAATACCTCGACCCCGGCACCCGATCCGGTGACGTCAAAGATCAGACCTGCGGCTGATCCTTGTAAATCGACGGTCAGTTCGGGCGCCGTCAGGGTGCACTCGGATAGGTTGGCAAAAGTGAAACGATCTTTGGGCGCGCCTTCGTTGAAGGTTACAACGACGTTTGCAGCAGCAGGTCCGGCCAAGATGAGGCCCAGCGCGGCGGTTTTCAGAATGTGCATGATGGTATCCCGTCCAGTGTTTCCCCTGAACTGGTCCGCAATCCGCTTGCGTCAAATGAAACGGGTGACCAGCGCCATGTCTTCGGCGGTCAACCGCCCGCGTCCCCATGGACGAAAGCGGAGCCTGACAGCGCGCAAAAGCGCCTCATCGGATACCTCCGCCGGATACCCCATTGCAGTCGCGCCGTGGCGGAACCGGACCAAATCGGGGGTCGCAGGTGCGCCTGCGGGCGCTGGTGCCGCCAACCCGGCCCGTGCAAGGCGCGGCCAGTCAAACCGCGCACCGGGGTCGAATTTACGCTCTGGCGCCATATCCGAATGACCGATCACGCCACCCGGCGGGATATCCCATCGCGCCATGATCGCGGGCAACAGCCCCTCAAGACACACCATTTGCGGCTGCGAAAAGGGGCAGTCCCCTGGGTTGTCCAGTTCAATGCCAATGGAACGAGAGTTGATATCATCCTGCCCGCACCAGGTGCCTGCACCGGCATGCCAGGCGCGCTGCGCCTCGTCGACCAGTTGATAGAGCGTTCCGTCACAACCGATCAGGTAATGTGCTGAAACTTCTGCCGCCGGATCACACAGCCGCTCTAACGCGGCCTCTGCCATCTCCATGGCGGTATAATGCACGACGATCAGTGTCGGTTGCAGACCGTTCCGCCGTGGCCCGAAATTGGGCGATGGATGCCAGATCGGGTCGATCAGCCCTGCACCGCAGCGCGAAACGGGGTCGGATCCCAGCTGCAGGCATAGCCATCGCCGTCTGGGTCCAGCACAAGACGGTCCCGCTCTGGCCCGCCCTGTTCCAGAAACGCGATCTGAGCCTGATCCGCAGACGGATATTTGGCGCAGTTGCGTTCGGACCGGGCCGCCATTTTGATCCCGACCCGGTTATATTTCTGAACCCCGCGTGCATGGGACGTGGTCAGAGCATAGGTCACGATGTTGGGCTGTGCCGCTCCTTGGCGTTCGGGCACCGCGCTTGGGGCAACCACGACACGCTGCTGGGCCTGCGCGTCAATGCGCTGTGCGTCGCTTTCAATCGACTGTCGTGCCGAAACCGCGCCAAAATCGTTTTCATCCGAAATACCGGGATTGTTCAGAACCACGGGCGACGGATTATTGGGGCTGGCCTGCAAAGGCTCTACGCCAGAATTGGCGGCCGCCGCGGGCGACAGAACGGCCGCGGTTTCGGCTGCGATATCTGCGTTTGGACCGGTGTTTACGGGCACAGACGTCGCGGAGAGCGGCGCGCCGGGTGCGGCCTGTCCGGAAATCGGGGCCAACGCGTTCTGCAATTCAATTGAGTTTGGCGTGCCACCAAGCGTTTCCTGCGAAATGGCAGAAGGTGCCGGCAATGCGGACCCAGCGACCGGTTCATTGATCGCGCGTTGACGCATCTCTTCCGGCGTGCTGTCAAAACCGACGCCCGCCGCGCTGTCAGGAACTTGTGTGGTGCAGGCGGTCGCCAAAACCGCACTGCATGCCAAAAGCATGAAAAGACGCATAGCTGCCGTCCTACCTGTTATCCTTTGCCTTGGCGGTTGGTTTACCACCATTTGCCCGGTTTGGCCACAAATCCGGCCGCCCCTTCCAAGGCATAGCCAAGGTTCAAAAGATCACCTTCTTCCCAAGGCCGACCGATCAGCTGCAACCCCAAGGGCAGCCCTTGTTTATCTAGGCCTGCGGGCACCGAGATACCGGGCAAACCAGCAAGGTTCACGGTCACAGTGAAGACGTCGTTCAAATACATTTGAACGGGATCGGCATCCGCCATCTCACCCAGACCAAACGACGCCGAAGGTGTTGCCGGCGTCAGGATCGCGTCGACCCCGGCGGCAAACACGTCTTCAAAGTCTTTCTTGATCAACGTCCGCACCTTGCGCGCGCGGTTGTAATAGGCGTCGTAGAAGCCCGCGCTCAGCACGTAGGTGCCAATCATAACGCGACGCTTGACCTCGTCCCCGAACCCTTCGGCGCGGGTCTTTTCGTACATTTCGATGATGCCGTCGCCTTGGGCCAGCTGCGCGCGGTGGCCATAGCGCACGCCGTCATAGCGCGCCAGGTTTGACGACGCCTCCGCCGGTGCAATCACATAATAGGCCGGCAACGCGTATTTGGTGTGCGGCAAAGAGATATCGACGATCTCGGCCCCGGCATCTTTCATCATCGCCGTGCCTTCGGCCCACAAGGCTTCGATCTCTTCGGGCATACCGTCCATCCGGTATTCCTTTGGAATGCCGATTTTCTTGCCCCGGATGTCACCCGTCAGCATCGCCTCGAAGTTCGGCACGGGCAGCTCTGCGCTGGTCGAATCCTTGGGATCATGCCCGGTCATCGCTTCCAGCATGATCGCGGCGTCGCGGACCGTTTTGGTCATCGGCCCGGCCTGATCCAAAGACGAAGCAAAGGCCACGATGCCCCAGCGAGAGCTGCGGCCATAGGTTGGTTTGATCCCGACAATCCCGGTAAACGCCGCCGGTTGCCGGATCGATCCGCCCGTATCGGTGCCGGTCGCTGCCAAACACAAATCCGCAGCCACGGCCGAGGCCGATCCGCCCGACGATCCGCCGGGTGTCAGCGGTGTTTCGTCATTGCCACGCCGCCATGGGCTGACGGCGTTGCCGTAAACGGATGTTTCGTTGGACGAGCCCATGGCAAATTCGTCCATGTTAAGCTTGCCCAGCATCACCGCGCCCGCGTCTTTCAACTGGGCGCTGACGGTGGATTCATATTCCGGTTTGAACCCTTCCAGAATGCCGCTTCCCGCCTGGCTGGCCACGCCTTCGGTGCAAAAGAGGTCCTTGATCCCGATGGGCAGACCACACATCGCCGGGGCGTCCCCGGCCTTGATCCGTGCGTCCGCAGCCGTGGCGCGTTCCATCGCAATATCGGGGGTCTTGTGCACGAACGCGTTCAACGCTTCCGCACCATCAATGGCCGTCAGGCACGCTTCGGTCAGTTCCACCGAGGTCACGTCGCCCTTGCGCAGCGCATCGCGGGCTTCGGCCAGCCCCAGCTTGTTCAACTCGCCCATTATTCGACCACCTTCGGCACCGCAAAAAACCCTTCGCGCGCATCCGGCGCGTTTGACAGCACTTTGCCCTGTTGATCGCCGTCGGTCACCACGTCCACACGGCGTTTGAGCCGTTGTGGCGTCACAGATGTCATCGGTTCGACACCGTCGACATCAACCTCATTCAACTGCTCGATAAAGCCCAGAATGGTGTTGAATTCCGCCGCCATCACCGGCAGCGCCTCATCTTCGACCTTGATCCGGGCCAGTTTGGCGACCCGGGCGGCGGTGCTTTCGTCAATCGACATGGGCAAACCTCTTTTTCATCATCGCGCGTTTACCGCCCACCGCGCCCGCCCGCAAGAGCGACCGGTCATCTGCGCGCTTGTTTCCGTCCCCGCATTTGCGGCAAGCTGCGCAGAGAAGCAAGGAGGGCGCGCATGAAACTGTGGTTGCATCATATCAACGTGGTGTCAGAGGACGTGGCACGGTCCGAAAGGTTCTATCGCGATGTCATGGGCATGGGCGATGAAGACCCCGCCGCCCTGCCCCGACAGGACAAAACCAAGGGGTATGCGGGCGATGTTGCCTTTGTCACGGATGGGCAGATCCAGATGCATCTGGCTGAAAAGGACGTCGGCGCCGGGTTCCGGACAGGCCAGATCGTTAATCCCGTCAGCCACGGTCATATCGCCTATCGCACCGATGACATGCCCGCCTTCAAAGCCCATCTGGAGGCCCAAGGCATTCCCTATTCCGATTGGGGCCAGACCGCGACGGCGGACTGGCATCAGGTCTTTTTCTATGACCCGGACGGCAACGTGATCGAGGTGCACGCCTTGAACCCGGATCGCACGAGTTAAAGCCTTATTGATTAGCGTAAACAGCTTTTTCGAACGCCGCGTAGGTCCGCAAATACGGATCTTCGACAAATGGCAAAGACTGCGTGAAGATTGCGCCAGCGACATCCGATGTGGGATCGATCCAGTAATGCGTGTTCAGGACCCCGGCCCAGCTTTGCGATCCGGCTCGGCGGCGTTCGGGAACATCGGCCTCGAACCGCACAGCGGCAAAACTGTGCGTCGTGCCCTCGGGCATCACAACATCGGCCGTCACAGGCGGTGCAAGCGTCACCATTCGCTCAAAGAATTTGCCTTCCATCTGGTCCGACAACATGTCGGTCATCGCGTCTTCGGACAGGACACGCTGTCCGTTTAGCGCCCCCTTGTTCAGGATCATACGCAGGAATTTCATATAGTCCGGCACTGTGGAATAGAGCGCATGCCCCATGCCTTAGACCTCGGGCTGCGGCGGCGGGGCCAAGTCGAACGGACCAAAAAGACCATCTTCGCCGCGGGCGCGCACCGCGGCTAGTCGATCCGCAAACGCATCCGGCTCAAAACTCGTGCTCGACATACCGAGCGGATCAAAAATTTCCGCCTGACAAAAGGCGTCGATCCGACGACCATCGACCGCCTCGACCACCTGACCCAGCCAATCAATGCTGGGCCCATAACCCCATCGCGTGCCCGGACCGTACATCAGTGGATAATTCATCGACGCACGGGTGCCGCTGAGGATGGTCGGGTGCCCCGTTGCTTCGAGGTATTTTGCCGTATCCGCGCACCAGAATTCGTATTCCAACCCGCTGCGATGGGTCGCCAGATGCCGGATCGTGGCAACAGTATTCGGCGCGCGCATCATCGGTGTGTCGCCGTCCCAACCCTCAAGCACTTTCAGGTCGTTCCAAGCCGGCAGAATCTCTGCAACCGGCGTATCCATCGAGAGTTTCCCGCGATCGATCAGCATCATTGCCGCCACCGACCCAACCGCCTTGGTGGCGGAAAAGATCCGAAAAACCGTGTCTTCGCTGGCGTCTTGCCCGTCTGTCGCCTGCCCAGCTGCACCGGAATAGGTAATGCTGTCTGAATTTGCGCTCATCGCCACCACCAATGGCAGATCTTGCGCGGCAACGGCTTGGTTCAAAATACTGTCGATGTTGGACATGGCCCTGGTTTCCTCCCGTGTCTCCAGGTCCAATGATACCGCACATCACGTTCAAAAGCTAAGCTTGACGCTCTATTGATGCGTGGGTTGCCATTTGTCCAAGGCTTCTAGGAACTTGGCGTGTTCACCGTCCCGCATGCCGATATTGGTTTCCGGATAAGGGAAGTTCCGGGCCGTGACTTCTTGGTGAAACGCGCCCAGCGCCGCCACGCGTTCTTCGTGAATTTGTTTGTGCAGCCGTCCGACATCACCAAAGGCATAGGCATGTTTGGGCGGCTTTTCTTCCTCGCTCGCCTCGCCACAAATGTCGGCCACGAAAGAGAACACCGCGTCACCTGCATTGCCTGACCCAAGAGAGAACGTCACAACGCTGGTTTTGGTGTTCACAGCGGCCAGCACTTCTTCGGCCAAGCATTCGACCTCAACCGCGAAAACGCCCACATCCTCCATCTGTTTCAGCGTCGTGTAGACCTTCATGGCCTCTTCCGCCGTGCGGCCCCAGGCCCGCAGCCCGCCGCACAGATGGCTGAAGGTCGGGATCAGGCCGATATGGCTTTGCACTGGGATACCGTCCTTGGCCATCCGCTCCATCACGTCGAGTGACCGTAGGGTATAATACATATCCGCACCGGCCCGCATTGTTTCATAGGCATGTGCCACGATTTCGTCGTCCGACCCGAACTGTGCCCATGTAGAGCCCGCGCCTGTAAAATGCGTTGGTGCGATCGCGCGGACATCTGCCATCTGATCGGCACCGACAACGAACAGGTCAATGCCGGCCTCGACACAGGCGCGCAGCTCGTCGTTATTTGCGGGGTTGGCCATCGACAAGGTTCGCCCGGAACCCTTCAAGGCTTTCAGATCTGCGACGGTATAGTTCCGTTGGGCCGGATTTCTGCTGAAGTCATATATGCGTTTCACGTGGCGGCTCCCCTTCTGTTTCGGGCACAGTAGGCGGCGATCCGGTTATCTGGCAATCGGGCTTCTCAGGTGGTCTGTTGTGCGTGGTGCATGTGCCGCCGGTAAACCTCGATCATCCAGCCCAGCATCACGCCATTCAGGATATGCCACCAGAAATGGGTGCCTATGGGAACCGCTTCGCAGAGCGGGATATCAACCGTCCGAAGGGTAAGCGACACGATCAGGATCGCCACGCCAATGGCCAGCCCCTGCGCCGTGGCCGGCGCCCGGTTGCGCAACAGAATGGCGTAGATCAGGATCAAAAGCGCGATCGGCGCATAGCTTGCCGAACCACCCAAGACGCCCAGCCGGTCAAACAGAGGAACGGTTAGGGCGGCGTACGGAAAGAACGCGCCGGTGAGGGCCAAGGACGGCCAAATCCCCAGCCCCCAAAAATCCCGGTTGGCGGCATAGATGAACACAAGCGTGAACCCTAGGATCGGGGGCACATCCGCAATCGCCGCCCAAACCTCTGCATGGGTGTGAAACAGATAACTGCCGACCCCAATGGCGGCCAAAAGCCAGACCATCGCCATGGCCAGCGGCAACCCGTGCCCCCGCACACGCCGTCACATCACGAAGGCTGCGATTAGAAACGCAAGGTTTGTGACCGCGTTGACCGGTTCGGCCCAATACTCTGGCCCGAGCCGTTCACAATACCCATCGATTTGTCGCGTCCATTCCATAGACTGTCATGTATCCCGTGCTACGGTATCTGCAAGACAAGGAGGATTATCATGAAAATCATTTGGCTTGGGCATGGCAGCTTTCGCATCGAAACCGAAGGACAGGTTCTGTTGATCGACCCATGGCTGACCGGCAACCCGGTCTTGCCAGAGGATCAGCATGACGCTGCTGTCAGCGGCGCGACCCATATCCTGTTGACCCATACCCATTTCGACCACGTGGTTGATGTGCTTCCGTTGGCCAAAAAGATGGGCGTCCCCGTTGTGGGGCAATACGATCTGATGGGCGTTTGGGCCGAAGCCGAAGGTATCGAGACCGTTGGTTTCAACAAGGGCGGAACCGTTGATTTGAACGGCGTCACGGTCAGCATGGTACCGGCCTCGCATTCATCGACCTTTGCAACACCAGGCGGGTTACGCACAGGCGGCAGTGAAGTTGGTTTCATGATCGCCGCAGAGGGTAAGATGCTCTACATTAGTGGCGACACCGATATCATGGCCGACATGGATTGGATGGGCGATTATTACAAACCTGATATCGGCATCCTCAGCGCCGGGGGCCATTTCACGATGGACATGCGCGGCACGGCCTATGCCGCAAAGCGGTATTTCAACTTCAAGACGCTGATCCCCTGTCACTACAAGTCTTTCCCGATACTGGAACAATCAGCACAGGTTCTGATCGACGCCTTGCCGGATGTGGATGTGATCGAACCAGAGGTGATGCAAGCCATCGAGGTCTGACAATGGAAAACCGCTGGCTTGCCACTGCCAAGCGCCTTCAGGCTCTGGCGTCGACCGGACTGCATTTCACCGATGATCCGTTCGACCGCGAAAGATACGAAGAGATCAAGGCGCTGGCCGATCAGATGCTGGCGGATATTGGAAATGTGCCGATCAACCGCATTCATGACCTCGTATCAGACCATGCAAAGGGATATGCGACACCCAAGGTCGACGTGCGCGGTGCGGTGATCCGGGACAACAAGATCTTGCTGGTGCAGGAGAAATCAGACGGCTGCTGGGCTTTGCCCGGCGGCTATGCCGATGTCGGGCTTTCGGCCTCGGAAAACATTGTCAAAGAAGTGCGGGAAGAGGCGAGCCTGACGGTCACAGCGACCAGTTTGTTCGGCATCAAGCATAAAGCAAAACGTGCCTACGAACCGGACATCCGGGATTTTTACAAACTGTTCTTTTTGTGCGACGAACGCGCAGGCGCTCCCCCAGCCCCCGGAACAGAAACGTCTGACGCGGCCTTTTTTGACCCAGATGCTTTGCCCACCCTGTCGCAGGGTCGCACGGTTGCGCGCGATATTGCAGCCGCGTTTGAATTTCGTGCAGACCCGGCACAACGGGCTTTTTTCGATTGATCCCGATTGCCGTTCTCTGCTGGCGCGGACTAGTCTGATCCCACGACGGATCAAAGGACCCCACCATGCCCGCATCGGATTTTACCGCCGACGAATACAACACACGGCTGTCAAAAACGCGCGCCGCAATGGTCAAAATGGGTATCGAGACGCTGATCGTGACCGATCCTTCGAATATGGCTTGGCTGACCGGATATGACGGCTGGAGCTTTTATGTCCATCAAGCCGTGATTGTCCCGGCGACGGGATCGCCGCTCTGGTGGGGACGCACGCAGGACAAGGCGGGGGCGGCACAGACCACATGGCTCTCGCCGGACGACCTCTATGACTGGCCAGAGGCGCATGTTCAACACCCGGACCACCACCCATACGACGCGTTGGTCATATTGTTGCGAGATCGGGGCTGGACCGGCTCGATAGGCGTTGAGATGGACAATTACTATTTTTCTGCCGCCGCGTATCGCGTGCTGGAAACGGCCTTTGGCAAAGATGACCTGACGGATGCGACCGGTTTCGTGAACTGGCAGCGCGCGGTCAAAAGCCCCGCGGAACTGACCATGATGCGCAAAGCCGGGGCGTTGACCGGGCATATGCATGCAACCTTGCGCGACGGTTTTGCTGCAGGGGTGCCAAAGCATGAGCTTGTGGCCAAGGTACAGTCGGCAGGTGTTGCAGGTCTGCCCGGCATTCCGGGCGATTATCCGGCGATCGTTCCGATTGCGCCATCGGGCCTTGAGGCGTGAGCCGCGCACATAATTTGGAACGACCGCCCCCTGGCCCCCCAAGAGGCCACGTATTTCGAAGTGTCGGGATGTTTTCGACGCTACCACTGCCCGGCCAGCCGGACCCTGTTCCTTGGCGACCCGCCCGCCGACATTCGCCGCGCTGAAGACGCGGTTTTGCAGGCCATTGAAGATGCTTTTGCCATGGCGCGACCCGGTACGACCTGTGAAGAGGTTGCCGCTTGCGTCTATGACAGCTTTGCCCGCGCCGGTTATGAAAAGGCCAATCGCACCGGCTACCCCATCGGCTTGTCGTACCCCCCTGATTGGGGCGAACGCACGATGAGCCTGCGCCCCGGCGACACAACACCGCTTGTCGAAAACATGACCTTTCATTTGATGACCGGGCTTTGGACCGCCGATTGGGGCGTGGCGATCGCGGACAGTTTTGTCGTGACCGCAGAGGGCGGCCAAGCACTGGCCGACATTCCCCGCGAAATCTTCGTCACATCCGCCTGAGGGGTGCGCGTCTATTCCTCACGTTCTGTCGTAAAGGTCAGAGGATACCCCGCGGACGCCCCTTTGTCCGTCGCGGTACGCGCCTTCATTTCGGCCACTTCCTTGGTATAGACCGCAACGACGCAGGATCCCTTGGTATGCGCCGTCAGCATCACGCCCAGCGCTTCGCCTTCTGTCATGCGGAAAATCCCCATCAGCACGCTCACCACGAAATCTTGGGGCGTGAAATCATCGTTCAACAAAATGACTTTATAGAGCTTGGGACGCTCAACGCGCGTTTTGGCCTTCGGCTTTGGAACGGTATCAGTGTCGCTCATGTCATGTCCTCAGATCAGACCGCAGACCCTGCTAAACATGGCGCAATCCGGTTCCGTGACAACGCCGGCTAGCGTCGCGCTGCAAAAAACGATTTCAACAGCGCTTCGCTTTCCTGCGCGGCGATCCCGTCATAGACCTCTGGCACATGATGCGATTGGGGATGCGAAAACACTCGGGCACCATGGGCCACACCGCCGGATTTCGGGTCGGCAGCACCATAATACACCCGCGATATCCGGGCCGCGGCAATTGCGGCGGCGCACATCGCACACGGCTCCAGCGTCACATAGAGATCGTAGCCCGCCAGCCGTTCCTGACCCAAGGCGGCACATCCCGCGCGGATGACCAGCATTTCGGCATGCGCTGTTGGATCGTTCCGTTCACGGGTTCGATTGCCCGCCGTGGCCACCACTTGACCCTCAGGTCCCACCAAAACCGCCCCCACGGGCACCTCGCCGCGATCAGCGGCGGCGCGCGCCTCGATCAAGGCGGCCTCCATATGGGAACGAAACGTCATGCCACAGCCATACCGCCATTCGACGCTTTCGCAACCCAATCCGATGCTCTAAAGGCTCAGACCATGTCCCAAACACCTCCTCCCGGCGACCGGATCGCCAAAGTTCTGTCGCGTGCGGGCGTTGCGTCCCGGCGCGACGCGGAACGGATGATCACCGCAGGCCGCGTGACGGTGAACGGCCGACAGATCGATAGCCCCGCCCTGAACGTCACAGATGCGGATGTAATCACCGTCGACGGCAAACAGATCGCGGCACCGGAACAATCGCGCCTTTGGCTTTATCACAAACCCGCCGGGTTCGTGACAACCACGCGCGACGAACAAGGCCGCCCGACGATCTTTGACGACCTGCCCGAAGACTTGCCCCGGGTGATGAGTGTTGGACGGCTTGACCTCAATTCCGAAGGGTTGCTGTTGCTCACGAATGATGGCGGCATCAAGCGCAAGCTGGAACTGCCTTCGACCGGCTGGCTGCGCCGGTACCGGGTGCGGATCAAAGGACGCCCGAGCGAGACGGATTTTGCGCCGCTTACCAAGGGTTTGGTCATTGACGGGAAAAAGTTTCAACCGATGATCGTGACGCTGGACCGACAGCAAGGTGCCAATGCTTGGCTGACCGTTGGCCTGCGCGAAGGCAAGAACCGCGAAATCCGCCGTGCCATGGAAGATATCGGGTTTTCGGTGAACCGGCTGATCCGCGTATCCTATGGCCCGTTTCAGCTGGGATCGCTGGCAAGCGGTGAGGTAGAGGAAATCCGCCCGCGTGTTTTGCGCGATCAACTGGGCATGAAAGCCGACACCGATCCGGGCGAAAAACCTAGACCAAAGTCCCGTAAACGCCCGGCAAATCGGCGCAGATGACGCCAAACAGACGCTCTTCCCCCTAGCAAGGCGCGGTTGTATCCCCTAAGTTAACCACAGCCGTCGGGGATAGGAGGCCATATGTCTGGGTCCGGATTGCAGAACATCGCTTATGCGGCGCTGTTGATCGTGCTCTTAGGCGTCTGTTCCGGCCTTCTTGGGGGCCTTTGACGGATGGCGCAGAGATTTGGCGGAAAATACAGCCCTGATGCGCAAAACGACGGAACCGACCAGAAATCGGCACCCTCGCGCGCGGATGTTTATCAAGGGGCCAAGGCAGACCCGGCAGGTGCGCGGGTCAACATCTTGTTCCTGCCACCCATCATCCTGACATTTACATCGCTGAACGATGGCGCGGTCGGTATGACTATGGGCCTTGTTGCAGCGGGTATTCTGGTATTGGCCGCATGGCTTTTGCGGGAAGGATTGCGGGCTCAGGTCGCCTATGACACGCGCAAAGTTGCCAAACGTCCCGCGGTCCCCCGTAAACTTGTAGCGGCGTTCTTGGCCGGGGCCGGCGTGGCGCTGGCCGCCTATAAGACGGAACCCGGACTTATTGCGCCGATCTTGTTTGGCGCGGTCACAACCGGCCTGCACATTGCAGCGTTCGGGATCGACCCGATGCGCGACAAGGGTATGGAAGGCAATGACCAGTTCCAGCAGAACCGCGTGGCCAAGGCGGTCGATGAGGCCGAGGGCTATTTGTCAGAGATGTCCGATGCAACTTTGCGCGCGGGTGATCGCACGATTGAACGGCGTGTGGAACAGTTCCAGAAGGTTGCCCGCGATCTCTTCCGCACGGTGGAAGAAGACCCACGGGACCTGACCGCCGCCAAAAAATACATGAGCGTCTATTTGATGGGGGCGCGGGACGCGACGGCCAAGTTTGCCGATATCTACAGCCGCAGCGGCGACGCGCAGGCCAAAGCCGATTACATCTCGCTTCTGGATGATCTGGAACAGAATTTTGCTGCACGGAATGAAAAGATGCTGCTGGAAGACCGCAGTGATCTGACCGTCGAAATCGATGTTTTGAAAGAACGGTTGGAACGCGAAGGCGTTCGGCTGGATTAACCATAAAATGCCACTGATCGGGAACCAAAGAAATGTCTGAAACTGTGCGAAAAAAGGCCGAGGAAACCCTCGCCATGGTCGAAGAAGTGACTGCGGTTGTTTTGCCGGAACCCGTGGCAGAGGTCGTTCCGCTGGACGCCGCAGACGAGCCTTCCAGCGCGGAAATTCGCAAAGCGATGGGTGAAATAGACATGTCCAGCACAGGGTCCATCGTGGCCTTTGGATCGGGTGCCCAAGCCGAACTGCAAGAGATCAGCCAAGCCATGCTGGCGGATGTCCGCAACAAAGATGTTGGCCCAGCCGGTGACAGCCTGCGCGAGATCGTGACAACCATTCGCGGCTTTTCGGTGGATGAGTTGGACGTCCGGCGCAAACAAAGCTGGTGGGAAAAGTTGATGGGCAAGGCCGCGCCAATGGCCAAATTCACCGCCCAGTTCGAAACCGTTCAGGGCCAGATTGACAAGATCACCGACGACCTGCTGGCGCATGAGCATACCTTGCTCAAAGACATCAAATCGCTGGACCTGCTTTACGAAAAAACACTGCAGTTTTACGACGAATTGGCGATTTACATCGCAGCGGGTGAGGCCAAACTGGCAGAGCTTGATGGCACAACCATTCCGGCCAAAGAAGCTGAAGTGGAAGCCGCCGCTGAAAACGATCAGGTGATGGTAGCGCAAGAGCTGCGCGATCTGCGGGCCGCGCGGGACGATTTGGAACGCCGGGTGCATGACCTGAAACTGACCCGTCAGGTCACGATGCAATCGCTGCCATCGATCCGGCTGGTACAGGAAAACGACAAATCGCTGGTCACCAAGATCAACTCGACCCTCGTCAACACCGTCCCGCTGTGGGAAACGCAACTGGCCCAAGCGGTCACGATTCAGCGGTCGTCCGAAGCGGCTGCAGCCGTCAAGGATGCCAATGATCTGACCAACGAATTGCTGACCGCCAACGCCAAGAACCTGCGCGAGTCCAACAAGAAGATCCGCGAAGAGATGGAACGTGGTGTGTTCGACATCGAGGCTGTCAAACAAGCCAATGCGGACCTGATCGGCACCATTCAGGAAAGCCTGCAGATCGCCGACGAAGGCAAAGCGCGCCGCGCAGCTGCCGAAGAAGAGCTGAAAACCATGGAAGCGGAACTGCGCGATACGCTGGCTGCGGCCAAGGCCAAGCAGACCGGGCTTGGTGACACGGCATCGACCTCTGTACCGAACTGACCCCTGCATGACCGATTGGCGAAGACGCCGGTTGTTTGCGACCGGCCTGGCACTGGTGACGGCATTGACGGCGTGTGATTTCTTCACGCCGGTCGACCCTGTGCCTGTGCCCCCCGCGCGACCGGCGGCACAATCCCTGCCAGAGCCGTCGCCCAAAAGCCAATCGCTCACCCGCCATTATTCCAAGATGCAGGCCGACCTTTTGGCGCGCGGTCTTTTGCGCACAGATGGCGGCGGGGTTGATACCCCGTTTGACGCCGATGACTTGGCCCGAAATTTCGAACAGATCGCCTTTTTCGATGAATACCAGGCCGGCGCGGGCATCTCGACCCGCGCGGCGGGACAGTTGGGGCGTTTGCGACGTTGGTCCGGACCGGTCCGCATCAGCACGGAATTCGGTCTCAGCGCCACGGCAGAAAGCCGCGCGCGCGATAATGACGAGGTTCAATCCTATATAAGCCGTCTGGCCCGCGTGACGGGCCACCCGATCAGCTTTCAATCCGCGAACCCGAACTTTCATGTCCTTTTCATGAGCGCGGACGACGACGATCTGGTCCAGACCCGCCTGCCCCAGATTGTGCCGAATATAAGCGCGGATACGCTCGCAATCTTTGACGACCTGCCGCGCTCGATCCACTGTCTGGTGGTGACATTTTCCGGCGGCACTGCACCGCAAAACTATACCCGCGCCGTGGCGCTGATCCGGGCCGAGCATCCCAATATCGTGCGGCGTTCCTGCATTCACGAAGAGATCGCCCAAGGCTTGGGTCTGGCCAATGACAGCCCGCAGGCGCGGCCTTCGATTTTCAACGACGACGACGAATTCGCGCTTTTGACAACACATGACGAATTTCTGCTGCAGATGCTGTATGATCCCCGCATGCGGCAGGGCATGACCGCGGATGAGGCGCGCCCGGTGGCCCGCATCATTGCGCGGGAACTGATGGGACAAACGCTGTAACAGCCGACGAAAGGACCGCCACCATGGGTATCTTCGATTTTCTGACCGGTGAATTCATCGACGTCATCCATTGGGTCGATGACACGCGCGACACGATGGTGTGGCGGTTCGAACGCGAGGGGCACGAGATCAAATACGGTGCCAAGCTGACGGTCCGCGAAGGGCAATCGGCTGTGTTCGTGCATGAAGGCCAGCTGGCGGATGTGTTCACGCCCGGGCTTTACATGCTTGAAACCAACAACATGCCGGTGATGACCACTCTGCAGCATTGGGATCATGGGTTCAAAAGCCCCTTTAAATCAGAGATTTATTTCGTCAACACAACGCGGTTCAACGGGCTGAAATGGGGTACCAAAAACCCGATCATGCTGCGCGACCCGGAATTTGGACCGACCCGCATCCGGGCCTTTGGTACCTATTCAATCCGCGTGACCGACCCCGCCCGCTTTCTGACCGAAATTGTCGGCACGGATGGCGAATTCACGATGGATGAGATCAGCTTTCAGATCCGCAACATCATCGTTCAAGAGTTTTCCCGTGTGATCGCCTCTTCCGGCATCCCTGTTTTGGACATGGCCGCGAACACCGCCGATCTGGGCAAGCTGATCGCGTCGGAAATCGCGCCAACCTTGGCAGAATACGGTCTGGTGGCACCAGAGCTTTATATCGAGAACATTTCGCTCCCCCCTGCCGTGGAAAAGGCATTGGACAAGCGGACATCGATGGGCCTTGCGGGCGACCTGGGCAAGTTCACCCAGTATTCAGCAGCAGAGGCCATGACCGCCGCTGCAACGAACCCTGCGGGCGGCGGCATGGCCGCAGGGCTGGGCGCTGGCATGGGCATGGCTATGGCGCAAGGCATGAGCGGTCCTTGGGGCCAAGCACCTGCGCAACCGCAACGCAGCGCAGCCGCCGCGCCACCGCCGCCGCCGCCGGTCGAACATGTCTGGCACATCGCCGAAGGCGGGGCCACCAAGGGGCCGTTTTCCAAGGCAGATATGGGGCGCATGGCCGGTTCGGGCGAGATCACCCGCGAAACCTATGTCTGGACGGCTGGCCAAGACGGGTGGCTGAAGGCCGAAGATGTTCAGGAACTGGCACAGCTTTTCACCATCCTGCCCCCGCCGCCACCCGGCTCATAAAAGCAGACCGTAATGGAGCCCGGCATGTCCAAGCACAAAGGTTACTCTCTGATCCAGATCGGACTGCATTGGGCCGTGGCCACGTTGATCGTTCTGGCCTGGATGACCCGTGATGGCATGGGGCGGGTTTTGCGCGAGCGCATTGAAACCGGCGCCACGGGAATGGAAGGCAACACCACGCATGTCTGGTTGGGTGGGGCCGCTTTTGCCCTGATCCTTGTTCGGATTATTGTGCGGCTGCGCAGCGGTGATCCCGGCCATGCAGACGGGACATCCCCAGCGATGGCCTTGGCCGCGACGTGGGGGCACCGCCTGATCTATGCGCTGATGATTGCGACCCCTGCGCTGGGTGCTGCGGCTTGGTATGGCGGCATCAAAGCGGCGGGCGATATCCACGAATATGTCGGCAACGCGCTGATGATTGTGGCTTTGGGACATGCTCTGGCCGCGATGGCCCATCAGGCCATGGGCCGCGACGTGCTTGGACGCATGATCAATCCAAGGAAATGATACATGGACACCCCGCCCCCCGCCCCGTCTGAAGACACCCCCATCGCCGTAAAAGAAGAGCACCGGTTTCCCTGTGACAATTGCGGCGCCGATTTCCGGTTTGATCCAACGCAGAACCTGTTGACCTGCGATCATTGCGGCAACACCCAGCATGTCGGGGCCGGACCTTGGGGCGGTGCGGTTCTCAAGGAGTTGGATTTCGACGCGGCCGTCGCCGACAACCTGCCCGACATTGAAATGGAAGAGACGCGTGTTGTCTCTTGCCCCAATTGCGCAGCTCAGGTTGAGTTTGACCCCAACACCCATGCCGCCGAATGCCCGTTTTGCGCCGCGCCCGTGGTCACGGATACCGGCACGCATCGCCATATCAAGCCCAAAGGCGTTCTACCTTTCGCGCTCGACGAACGGACAGCAAACAAAGCCATGACCGATTGGCTGGGCCGGCTTTGGTTCGCGCCGAACGGGCTAAAGGAATATGCCCGCAAGGGGCGCATAATGCAGGGCACCTATGTGCCCTACTGGACATTTGATGCGGACACCCGGTCCCAGTATCGCGGCGAAAGGGGGGTGGTGTACTACGTCACCCAAACCGTGATGGTCGACGGCAAAAAGCAGACCCGGCAAGTGCCCAAGGTCCGCTGGTCTCCCAAATCCGGGCGGGTGTCTCGCTTTTTCGACGATGTTCTGGTGCTCGCCTCAACCAGCCTGCCAAAGTCCTACACGGACGCTTTGGAACCTTGGGATCTCAGCGCGATGGAACCCTATCAGCCGCAATACCTCGCCGGGTTCAGGGCCGAAGGGTATCAAGTCAAACTGAAAGACGGGTACAAAGAGGCGCGTCAGATCATGGCACGGGTCATCGAACGGGATGTCCGGTTCGACATTGGCGGTGATCAACAGCGTATCCATGCCGTCAACACGGATGTGTCATCGGTCACGTTCAAACATGTGCTGTTGCCTGTTTGGATGGCCGCCTACAAATATCGCGGCGAAACCTATCGGTTTGTCGTCAACGGACGAACCGGCCGCGTCCAAGGTGAGCGCCCGTATTCCCCGCTGAAAATCGCCGTTGCGGTGATCCTCGGCCTCGCCGTGGCAGTGGGCGTTGGATATGTGATGGCGCAAGGCCAATAACCAATTGATGGCCTTGACCGGTCTTCGCTCCCTTTCCTTTTCAAGCATTCAAATTTCATGCAGTGTCCACGCTATGATTTGACACACGACGGTTTTGCGGGACGGGAGGATTTAGATGAAGACGGTATTGGCCTGTTTGATTTTGGTCATTGGCTCGACGGCCCATGCAAACGATAAGCGCGTCGATCCGCCTGATCTGAGCGGTTTGCAAGGCATCGAAGCCCAAGCCTTTGCCTTGGCCGTCGACGCCGTTATCTGGGGCTATCCAGTTGTCTTTTTTGAAGACCTGATGCGCGGCCGCACGGCCCCGGATGCACAAGTGGTAACGGGCAATCCCCGATCATTAGTCAACCAATTGGCGCGTGTCCGAAACCTACGTGGACCGGAATAAAAGCAGATCGCAACGCCGAACAACGACACGCTTTACATTCAGTCTTTCATGGATCTAAGCCGCGAACCGCTGGTCCTGACCGTGCCGGCAGTTGATGCAGAGCGGTATTACGGTGTCCAGTTGTGGGACCCCAACGGGGATACGTTTGGATATGTCGGCACCCGGACGACCGGGCGCGATGCCGGCAACTACGTTCTGGTTGGTCCCAACTGGACCGGCGATTTGCCAGATGATCTGCCTCGGATCGACAGCGAATATGACAACGCCGTTTATTGGGGCCGCGTTGGTGTCGAAGGACCGAATGACGTGCCGCGCGCCAATGAGATTCAGGATGGCATGCTGATTACGCCACTGAGCACGTTTTTGGCTGGAGAGACCGCGACCGTTGATGTTGCCTTTTCCGAAGAAAGGGTGGCCTACACGCCGCCAGCCGACTTGCCTGAAGAGCTGGTATTTTACGACAAGCTAGCCCATTCACTGAAATTCACGCCACCGAAACCCGGGCAGGATGCTGTGGTGACCGACAGCCTCGGCGATCTCGGGTTTTCAGAAGATGGCACCACGTTTGACGTTAGCGTTTTGTCCGACGCGGAGCGCTCTGGCTTGGTCAAGGCGTATCAGTTTGCGCAACACCTAATGGACGTCAACGCACAGACTGCGGGGGAAGAGGTCAATGGCTGGCGCTGGAGCCGAACGGCCGGAATTATGGGCACTGATTATTTGTTCCGCGCCGCTTGGGCCAAGTGGTATACGGGCGGCAACATACCCCAAGAGGCGATTTACATGGACGGGCGGGTGGATAGCACCGGCGCGCCATTTAATGGTGACACCCAGTACGCCATGCGGTTTGAAGGCGACGCGCTACCGCCAGTCGCGGCCTTCTGGTCGCTGTCCATGTATCAATCGTCCGATGGGTCTTTTGTCGCCAATCCAATAAATCGCTATTCCGTTGGAACCTTTACCGACGGGCTGATCTATGACGATGACGGATCGTTGACGATTTATATACAGCGTGAAGCACCTGAAGACGCAGAGGCGCGCGCCAATTGGCTGCCATCACCCGATGGATCATTTTATATGAACCTGCGGATGTATGTCCCTGATGACAGCTTGGCCGAAGGACGCTGGGCCCCACCACGGGTCACAGCGGTCGCTCCTTAAGGACCCGGCCACAGCTTCAACATATCTCGTGTGCCGTCGGCTCAAAGCCTTGGCAACTCTCCCCTTGCAGAGAGATGTTAGCGCCGTCATCTTGCGCGCAATGAATAGGGGTTTCGCATGGCCGCATATGACACGCTGACCGATTTGCTGACCGCGCGCTGGTCTTGCCGGGCGTATAAGCCGGACCCGGTCCCAGAGGGCGTCATTGCCAAGATTGTCGCCGCCGCCCGGCATGTCCCGTCGTGGTGTAACGCGCAGCCGTGGCAATTGGTGATCACGCAAGGGTCCGAAACCGACCGGTTCCGTGAGGCGCTGCGTGCCGAGGTGGCCAATGGCAAACCCGCCCCTGATCTCGACTTTCCCACCGGCTATTCCGGTGTCTATCAGGATCGCCGCCGCGCCGTGGGATGGCAACTTTACGAGGCGGTGGGCGTGCAAAAAGGGGATCGCGTGGGATCGGCCCGGCAAATGATGCGCAATTACGACCTTTTCGATGCGCCACATGTTGCCATCCTGACCAGCCCGGCAGAGTTGGGGCCCTATGGCGCCATGGACAGCGGCGGGTTCGTGACGGCCTTTACACTGGCCGCGCAGGCACAGGGTGTGGCCACGATCGCCCAAGCCGCCGTCGCCACGTACAGCCCGTTTGTGCGCGCGTTTTTTGACCTTGGCGATGACCGGCTGGTCCTGTGTGCCATCTCTTTTGGCTATCCCGACATGGAAAAACCGGAAAACCAGTTCCGCGCCGACCGGGCCTCGGTCGACGACATTATTGATTGGCGAGGCTGAGCCACAATGCGAGCATTGATCCAAAGAGTGTCCGAAGCCGCCGTGCGCGTGGACGGCGAAGTGATCGGAGAGACCGGCCCCGGTCTGTTAATCTTGATCTGCGCGATGCAAGGCGATGGCGAGGCACAAGCGGACACATTGGCCGCAAAGATCAGCAAGCTGCGTATTTTTCAGGACGAGGCGGGCAAAATGAACCGGTCAGTGCTGGATATCGGCGGGTCGGCTTTGGTGGTCAGCCAATTCACGCTGGCCGCTGACACATCCCGCGGCAACCGCCCGGGGTTTTCCGCCGCAACACCTCCGGCTGACGGCGAACGGCTCTATCGCTATTTCGCGGATCAATTGGCCGGCCTCGGCGTGCCTGTGGCCACCGGGCAATTCGGGGCCGATATGAAAGTGTCGTTGATCAATGACGGCCCGGTGACAATCTGGATGGATACGGAATGACCCAATCTTCAAAGGCGCTTGCCGAAACGCTGTGGCACAAGGGGGTCGAGGCGGTTGGCGGGTACACCGCCGTGAGATCAGCCCTCGCCACCCGCAACATGCCTGCACCGGATGCGATCGTGGCTATTGGAAAGGCCGCTCCGGCCATGGCGCGGGCGGCGTGTGAGGCTTTTGCCGGTGTACCGACCCTGATCGTCACCAAGGACGGCCATAGCGAGGATATGCCGCCCCATGTCGTCCAGATGGAGGCGTCTCATCCCGTGCCCGATGCGCGCAGTTTGGCTGCCGGCGCCAAACTGCGCCAAACGATTGAGGCTATGGGCCCCGACAGCCGATTGCTTGTTCTGATCTCTGGCGGGGCGTCGGCCTTGGCCGAGGATTTGGTTCCCGGCTACACGCTGGACGATTTGATGGCGCTGAACAAACGCCTTTTGGCCGCCGGCCTGGATATCGCCACTATGAACGCGGAACGGCGCAAAATCTCGCGGGTCAAAGGCGGAGGCCTGTTATCTGTCTTTCCCGGCACGCACGCGACAACACTGGCGATTTCGGATGTGGAAGGCGACAGCTTGGACGTGGTCGGCTCTGGCATTGGTGCGATGCCGGACGGACCCCGTTTTGGCAGCGAAATCGAGATTATTGCCAGCAACGCGCATGCCCGCGCCACGGCGGAAGCATCAGCAAAGGCCAAAGGTTTGCCGGTCGTTGCCAATGAAGAATGCCTGTACCAAGACGTCAAAGCATTAGCGCCTCTGCTGGGGCGTCGCATCCGCGAGATGGACCACGGCGTTGCCATCTTTGGCGGGGAACCCACGGTGATCTTGCCGGACGACCCGGGGCAAGGAGGCCGTAATCAGGCGCTTGCGCTGGAACTGGCGCGAGAGATTGCAGGGCGCCAAGATCTCACCATTCTTGTTGCGGGCACAGATGGCACCGATGGACCAACCGATGCGGCAGGTGGGCTGGTCGATGGCACGACCTGGACGCCGGACGGCACCGATGCATTGGCGCGCACCGATAGCGGAACGTTCCTTGATCAAAGAAACGCCTTGTTCAAAACCGGCCCGACAGGCACCAATGTCATGGATCTGGTGATCGCCATCCGAAACTGACCCATCAAGGAGGCCCTCATGCGCAACACTTTACGAGAGATCGAAGAGTTACCGGATGAGGCGATCATACTGTCAGATGGCTGTCGGTTGTCTGCGCGGATCTGGCGGCCTGTCGATGCCGCCGATGATCCGGTGCCCGTCATCCTGGAATATCTGCCCTATCGCAAGCGCGACGGCACGACGGCGCGCGATGCGCTGACCCATCCCTATTTTGCCAAACGCGGTTATGCCGCCGTCCGCGTCGACATGCGCGGCAATGGCGACAGCGAAGGGTTGATGGCGGATGAATATGCCCAGCAAGAGCTGGACGATGCGGTCGAGGTGATCAACCATTTGGCCGCCCAACCTTGGTGCAGCGGCAGGGTTGGCATGATGGGGATCAGTTGGGGCGGTTTCAATTCCCTACAAGTGGCGGCGATGCGCCCTGACCCGCTCAAAGCCATTATCACATTATGCTCCACGGTCGACCGTTACGCGGATGATATCCATTACAAGGGCGGCTGTCTGCTGAATGAAAACCTCGGCTGGAGCGCGACAATGCTGTGTTATTCCAGCCGAGGCCCCGACCCCGCCTTGCGCCCGGATTGGCGCGAGATGTGGCTGGACCGTTTGGAACATGAACCCTTCCTCGCCGCACACTGGTTGCGGCACCAAAGGCGCGACAGCTATTGGCAACACGGTTCTGTCTGCGAGGATTTCAGTGCGATCCAAGCTGCGACATTGGCCATCGGTGGCTGGGGCGACGCCTATAAGAACGCGGTCCCACAGCTTGTCGAACGGCTGGATGCGCCCGCCAAGGGCATCGTTGGCCCTTGGGTCCACAAATACCCGCATTTCGCCGCCCCCGAACCCCGGATCGGGTTTTTACAAGAAGCGTTGCGCTGGTGGGACCGATGGCTGAAAGACGAAGACACCGGGGTAGAAGCTGATCCGGATTATCGGGCCTATGTTATGGACGGATTGGCCCCCGCGACGTGGTATCTGAACCGGCCCGGCCGATGGATTGCAGAAGACACCGGCGCGACATCTCATTTGCCGGTCGAAACGTTGCATCTGACCAATGACGGGCTTGAACCGTCGCTCGGCGCTTTGGACCGCATTGTGAAATCACCGCATACCTGCGGGATGGCAGCGGGTGAGTAGTGCGCCATTTGGCTGGGCCCAGAGATGCCCGGCGATCAACGCGGCGATGATGCCTTTTCGGCCTGTTTTGATACCGGACCGTTAGACGCCGACATGGACATCGTCGGCGCGCCACAGCTCAAATTGACGCTGTCCGCCGATACGCCACAGGGGCAAATCTCGGTGCGCCTGAACCACGTCCTGCCGGATGGCAGCAGCACGCGGGTCACATATGGCGTTCTGAACCTCAGTCACCGCAACAGCCACGCAGAGCCAGAACCATTGACTGTTGGCGCGCCGGTCGAGGTCACCGTCACGCTGGACCATATCGCCTATCGCCTGCCCGCCGGTAACAAACTGCGCGTTGCGATCAGTTCCGCTTATTGGCCGCTGATCTGGCCTTCGCCAGAAACGGCGACCCTAACGCTCAGCAAGGGTGAAATCGCCCTGCCCGTGCGCCCGACGGCGAAAGGCGACGAATGCGCGTTCCCAGCGCCAGAGGCGGAAACACCATGGCAAACGCATGCGCTTCGGGCGTCCTCTAACAGCCGGCGGATCGAAACCGATCTGAAAACCGGGATTGTCAGCCTGATCATCGAGGATGACTTTGGAAAGGTCGAAGATGCCGATCATGGGCTGATCAGCGGGACGATTGCCCGGGAAACATGGTCAATCCACCCCGATGACCCGCTTTCCGCCCGGGGCACATGCCATTGGACAAACGAAGGCGGACGCAGCGACCTGAACCTGCGCACCGAGACCTTTAGCGAAATGTGGTCGGACACAAATTCGTTTTTCCTCAAAGCGCGGCTTGAAGCCTATGAAAACGATGTGCTTATCTACGAACGGGATGTGTATGAAGAGGTGCCACGAGACAATCTGTGATGCCTCTTTTGCAAAGTTAGACAAAATGTCCTATACGTTCAAACAACCGCTACAAAAACCCGCTTAGAAAGGCGGGGATGAACCGGGAGACTTTTATGTCGAAAGAACTCAATCATTACGCCAGCAAGGTGACGGCTGGCACCATGTCACGCCGTGAATTCATGGGGCGTGCGGCGGCCCTTGGCGTCAGCGCCGCGGTCGCAAGCACCGTGTTCGCCGATGCGGTCAAAGCGGCCGGTCCGGTCAAGGGCGGCACCTTTAAGTTGGGTGTCCAAGACGGCGAAAGCGCAAACACCCAAGACCCTGCACTTTACGCATCGGACGTTCCGATCGCGGGCGGCCGTCATTGGGGGGAAACACTGCTCGAAGTGACGCCAGATGGTGGCCTCGAAGGTCTGGTCGCTGAAAGCTGGGAAGGCTCTGACGATGCCAAAACTTGGCGTTTCAAAATTCGTCAGGGTATCGAGTTTTCCGATGGCAAACCGGTCACGGCTGAAGACGTGCTGCGCACGATGGAGCGGCATTCGAACGAAGAAGCCACCTCGGGCGCGCTGGGGATTGTCAAAAGCATCAAAGAGATGCGCGCAGATGGCGACGTGTTCGAATTGACCCTGGCCGAGGGCAACGCCGACATGCCCTATCTGATCACCGACCATCACTTGGTGGTTCAGCCCGATGGTGGGTTCGACAATCCAAACGCAGCCATCGGCACGGGCGCGTATAAGCTGGTCAGCGATGAGCCCGGCGTGCGCATGGTGTTCGAACGCAACCCGAACTATTGGGGCGGCGACGCGGTCGCACATTATGATTCTTCCGAAATCATCACGCTGAACGACGCCACAGCACGCACAGCCGCGCTGCAATCGGGTCAGGTGGACACGATCAACCGTGTCGAACCCAAGATTGCTCAACTGCTTGATCGGGCCCCGAACCTCGCCGTGCGCAACGTTGCTGGCAAAGGTCACTATGTCTTCATCATGCATATCGACACCGCACCGTTCGACAATGTCGACCTGCGACTGGCGCTGAAATACGCGATCAACCGTGAAGAGTTGGTGGAAAAAATCCTGCGTGGCTACGGCTCTGTCGGGAATGACATGCCGATCAACGCCGCCTATCCGTTCTTTGACGAGACCATCCCACAGCGGGCCTATGACCCCGCCAAGGCGAAAGAGCATTACGACAAGTCCGGTCATGACGGATCGCCGATCATCCTGCGGGTTGCCGACGGCGCCTTCCCGGGCGCCGTAGACGCAGCAGCGTTATTCCAGCAATCGGCACAAGCAGCCGGTATTCCGCTGGAAATCAAGCGTGAACCAAATGATGGCTATTGGTCCGAAGTATGGAACAAACAACCGTTCTGCGCGTCGTATTGGGGGGGGCGTCCGGTGCAGGACCAGATGTACACAACCGCGTATCTGTCGACCGCGGATTGGAACGATACCCGTTGGAAAATCCCGGCCTTTGACGAAATGCTGTTTGCCGCCCGTGCCGAACTCGACGGCGAGAAGCGCAAAGAGATCTATTCGAAAATGGGCCAATTGTTGCGGGACGAAGGCGGCCTGATCTGTCCGATGTTCAACGACTTCGTCGACGCGGTGTCAAACGACGTTCAAGGGTACGAACCAGACGCCAACGGACCGCAAATGAATTGGTACGCGTTCAAGAAAACCTGGAAGGCGCAGTTCGAAACTGCACAAAGAAAAGGCCAGTCTGCAAAGACTGGCCTTTTTCCTTGCCCATGTGTTTGAAATGCCCAAACCTTTGGCCACCAAAAACGACACGCGAATGTGCAAAAATAATCCAATTGGGAGGATTAAATGAATAAGGAATTGGATCACCTGGCCACTCAGGTGACAAACCGGGGTATGTCCCGCCGTGAATTTATGGGCCGCGCCGCCGCTTTGGGGATCAGCGCAGCGGTCGCCAGCACCATCTTCGCCAACGCAGCCAAAGCCGCGACGCCCAACAAGGGCGGCACTCTGAAAGTTGGCCTGCAAGGCGGTGAAACCACTAACTCGCTTGACCCGGCCTTGTCCGCATCGACCGTCCCGTTCATGAATCTGCGCGCCTTTGGCGAATGCCTGGTCAACGTGGCCCCCGATGGCAGCCTGGACTTCCGCGCCGCCGAAAGCGTCGAAGCCAGCGATGACGGCAAGGTCTGGACCTTCAAAATCCGCAACGGTGTTGAGTTCCACAACGGCAAGACAATGACGTCCGAAGACGTGTTGCGCACGATGGAGCGTCATTCGAACGAAGAGGCCACTTCAGGTGCTTTGGGCATCATGAAAGGCATCGAGTCGATGAAAGCCGATGGGGACTATTTCCAAGTCACGCTTGGGACCGGCAACGCCGACCTGCCTTACCTGATCGCCGACTATCACTTGGTCATTCAGCCGGATGGCGGTTTTGACAACCCGGCGGCAGGGATCGGCACCGGTGCATACAAGGTTGAAGTCGACGAGCCCGGCGTGCGCCACGTCTTCACCAAGTTCGAAAACTACTGGGATGACACACAAGGCCATTTCGATGCTGTCGAAAACATCGTTCTGAACGACGCAACAGCACGGACCGCAGCGCTGCAATCCGGTCAGGTGCACATGATCGACCGCGTTGAACCCAAGATTGCACAGCTTCTGGCACGCGCGCCGAACCTGTCGGTCAAGAGCGTTGCTGGCCCCGGCCACTATGTGTTCATCATGCATGTCGACACGGCACCGTTCGACAACAATGACCTGCGTCTGGCGCTGAAATACGCGATCAACCGTCAGGAAATGGTGGACAAGATCCTGCGTGGATACGGTTCTGTCGGCAACGACTTCCCGATCAACGCCGCCTATCCGCTGTTTGACGACTCGATCCCGCAGCGTAAGTATGACGCCGCCAAAGCCAAAGAGCATTACGAGAAGTCCGGCCATGATGGTTCGCCGATCATTCTGCGCGTTGCAGACGGCGCTTTCCCGGGTGCTGTTGATGCGGCGGCCTTGTTCCAGCAATCGGCGCAAGCCGCTGGTATCCCGCTGGAAATCAAGCGTGAGCCGAACGATGGCTACTGGTCCGAAGTCTGGAACAAACAGCCGTTCTGCGCCTCTTACTGGGGCGGCCGTCCGGTGCAGGACCAGATGTATTCGACAGCGTACCTGTCGACCGCAGACTGGAACGACACGCGCTTCAAGCGTCCGGAATTCGACGACATGCTGCTTGCAGCGCGCGGCGAACTGGACCCGGTCAAGCGCAAGGAAATCTATTCGAACATGGCCAACATGCTGCGTGACGAAGGCGGCCTGATTTGTCCGATGTTCAACGATTTTGTCGAAGGCGTTTCGAACGATGTACAAGGTTGGATCGACGATCCGAACTTTGGCATGATGAACGGCCTCGCTCCGCAGAAATGCTGGTTGGCATAAGGGTTCATCCGTCAGATGCATCCTGTATTATCTCTGGTTGTCCAGCGCGTTGCGCTGGGCATCCTGTTGCTCTTCGCCGCGTCCATTCTGATTTTTGCCGGGACGATGATCCTACCGGGAGATGTGGCGCAATCCATTCTGGGCCAGTCGGCCACGCCTGAAAACCTTGCCAACCTACGTGAGGAACTGGGCCTGAACGACCCGCCTGTTCAACGCTATTTCGATTGGCTGTTTGGCGCGCTTCAAGGAGATCTGGGCACCGCGCTGACAAATGGCCGGGACATCGCGGAATCGCTGTCCTCACGCCTTGCAAACACACTCTTTCTTGCCTTTTGGGCCGCCATCATCTCTGTCCCGCTGGCCATCTTCCTGGGCCTGATCGCCGTGCGCTACAAGGATCGCTGGCCGGATAAACTGATCTCTGCGGTCACACTGGCGTCGATCTCGATCCCGGAATTTCTGATCGGTTACGTCCTGATGTTTGTCATTTCGGTTCGTTTGGGATGGTTCCCATCGGTTGCCATGATCAACGACGGGATGAGCGTTTTTGAAAAGCTTAACGCAATCGCCCTGCCGGTGACTGTTCTGACGCTGGTGGTTCTGGCGCATATGATGCGGATGACCCGTGCTGCGATCCTGAACGTGATGCAATCGGCTTATGTCGAAACGGCCGAACTCAAAGGTCTGAGCAGCTTTCAGGTGATCTATCGCCACGCGTTTCCAAACGCGGTTGCCCCCATCGTTAACGTTGTGATGCTGAACCTCGCCTACCTTGTTGTGGGTGTTGTCGTTGTCGAGGTGGTCTTTGTCTATCCGGGCATGGGTCAGTACCTTGTTGACCACGTGTCGAAACGAGACGTGCCCGTCGTGCAGGCCTGCGGCCTGATCTTTGCGGCGGTTTATATCGGCCTCAACATGATTGCCGATATCGTCTCTATCCTGGCCAATCCGCGACTGAGGCATCCAAAATGAGAATACCGTTTGCCGCCGCGGTCGGCCTGCTTTTTACCGCGCTTTACTTCCTTATGGCGATCTTTGCGCCCCTCATCGCGCCTTATGGCATGGCCGAAGTTGTCGGCGATGTCTGGGAACCATCATCTTCCGAGTTCCTGTTGGGCACGGATAACATTGGTCGCGACCTTCTCAGCCGCATGATCTATGGCGGGCGTACCACGATCTGGATCGCGACAGCCGCCACCGTGCTCAGCTTTGTGACCGGCTCTGTGCTTGGCTTTCTCGCCGCTGTTTTGGGCGGATGGGCGGATCAGGTTCTGTCGCGGTTTGTCGACCTGATCATGTCGATCCCATCGTTGATCTTTGCCCTTGTGGTGCTGTCGGTGATGCCGGTGACCATTCCGGTGCTGATCTTGGTCATGGGCCTTTTGGACGCTACCCGGGTCTATCGTCTCGCGCGGGCCGTGGCCGTGGACATCAACGTCATGGATTACGTCGAAGCCGCCAAACTGCGCGGTGAAGGCCGTACATGGGTGATTTTCCGCGAAATCCTGCCAAATGCCCTGTCGCCGCTGATCGCGGAAATGGGCCTGCGGTTCATCTTTATGGTTCTGTTCGTATCGACCTTGTCCTTCCTCGGGCTGGGCGTGCAGCCGCCTGAAGCGGACTGGGGCGGCATCGTGAAAGAGAACAAGGAAGGGATCGTTTACGGCATCCCCGCAGCCTTGATCCCGGCCTTTGCCATCGCAACGCTGGCCATTTCTGTGAACCTTGTCGCGGATTGGGTCCTCAACCGCACCACATCGCTCAAAGGGGGACGTGGCTGATGGCTGAGAACCTTGTAGAAATCCGTAACCTCAAAATTGGTGCCACGGTTTATCCGCCCGGCGAAAAGCCCAAGGAGATCGAGATCGTGCACGGCGTGTCCTGCGATCTGGAAAAGGGTAAAGTTCTGGGCCTGATCGGCGAGTCTGGTGCGGGTAAGTCCACCATCGGCCTGGCCACGCTGGGCTATGGCCGGGGCGGTGTCGAGCTGACCGGCGGCGAGGTGTGGATCAATGGCCGCGACATCCTCAAAGGCGGCATGCGCGGCCTGCGCAAACTGCGCGGGTCCGAGGTCACCTATGTCGCGCAATCGGCAGCGGCTTCGTTCAACCCGGCCAAGCAGATCATGGAACAGGTCACTGAATCCGCTGTGCATCATGGCAAGTTCAGCCGCAAAGAGGCTGAGGCCCGCGCGGTGGAACTGTTCCGGAAACTGGGTTTGCCCAACCCGGAAACCTTTGGCGAACGCTATCCGCACCAGGTGTCGGGTGGTCAGCTACAGCGCGCGATGACCGCGCTGGCGCTCTGTCCTGAACCGGATTTGGTAGTGTTCGATGAACCCACCACAGCGCTCGACGTGACCACTCAGATCGACGTTCTTGCCGCCATCAAAGAGGCGATCCGGGATACCGGTGTGGCCGCGCTTTACATCACGCACGATTTGGCTGTCGTGGCGCAGGTAAGCGACCACATCATGGTTCTGCGCCATGGCAACACGGTCGAATATGGCGACACGGACCAGATCATCAACGCGCCGAAAGAGGAGTATACTCAGGCGCTGGTGTCGGTCCGGTCCATCGATCACGAGGAAAAGAAGCCGACCCCTGATCCGGTTTTGAAAGTGAGCGGGATTACCGCGCGCTATCGTGGCCTTGATTTTGACGTGCTGCACAACGTGACGGTGGATTTGCATCCGGGTCAAACGCTGGCGGTGGTGGGTGAATCCGGGTCGGGCAAATCCACGCTCGCACGGGTTATCACCGGTCTTCTTCCTCCCCGTGAGGGTGAAATCGAGTTTGCTGGCCGCACTCTGTCTTCCGATCTTGCGGGCCGATCACGCGAGGATCTGCGAGAGCTGCAGATGATCTATCAGATGGCGGACGTCGCCATGAACCCACGCCAGACCGTGGGCACGATCATCGGGCGACCGTTGGAATTCTATTTCGGTCTGCGCGGGTCAGAAAAGCGTAAACGCGTCGTCGAATTGCTGGACGAGATCGAGATGGGCGAAAAGTTCATCGACCGCTATCCGGCGGAGCTGTCCGGTGGGCAGAAACAGCGCGTCTGTATCGCGCGGTCACTGGCCGCCAAGCCAAAGCTGATTATCTGCGACGAGGTGACATCCGCCTTGGATCCGTTGGTGGCCGATGGGATTTTGAAGCTGCTGTTGCGACTTCAAAAGGCCGAAGATGTGGCGTATCTCTTTATCACGCACGACCTAGCAACCGTGCGAGCCATCGCAGACAGTATCGCGGTGATGTACCAAGGCAATGTGGTTCGATATGGCCCCAAATCTCAGGTTTTGAACCCACCTTTCGACGACTATACCGATCTGCTGCTCAGCTCTGTTCAAGAGATGAAACTGGGCTGGCTGGAAGAGGTGATCGCAAACCGCAAGATGGAAAGCGCGGGGAACTAAACGCGGTTTTATAAACAGGTTTCGGGGCGGCTTTGCCGCCCCTTTCCTTTTGTCGTCGGCGTATTTGCAAAGGTGTTTGACGCGATGGCCACCTCATGCGTCCCAAACAAGAACCTTCGCGAAACGGGTCAAAACGTGGATCATTGGCGTGTATCGAATCAAAACCTTGAATGTCCGGCACCGTCATCGCGACCATGAAGGATATCTATCGGTCCCGGTGCCAAAAGGAGGAGAACAGAATGTCGATCAGGACAACCAACGGACGCGGTCAGCTCTATGGCTCGGTTTTGGACGCGGTTGGCAACACGCCCTGCATCCGGATCAACCGGCTGGCCCCGGACCATGTCGACGTCTACGTCAAGTTTGAGGCGTTCAACCCCGGCGGCTCGGTCAAGGATCGCCTGGCCATGAACATCATCGAGGCTGCAGAACGCGATGGTTCACTCAAACCCGGGCAGGCGGTTGTCGAGGCGACGTCCGGCAATACCGGCATCGGCCTTGCCATGATCTGTGCGGCCAAGGGGTATCCGCTTGTCGTGACCATGACCGAGACCTTTTCGATCGAACGCCGCAAATTGATGCGCTTCTTGGGCGCCAAGGTGGTTCTGACCCCCAAGGCACAAAAAGGCTATGGCATGTATATGAAAGCCAAGGAACTGGCTGAAGAAAACGGCTGGTTTCTGGCCAGCCAGTTTGAAACTTCGGCCAATGCGGACATTCATGAACATACAACGGGTCAGGAAATCCTCGCGGATTTCGATGGCCAGCGGCTTGATTACTGGATCACCGGATATGGCACAGGCGGCACGGTTTCCGGCGTCTCGCGCGCATTGCGCGCGCATCGACCCGACACAAAGATCATTCTGACCGAGCCGGACAATTCCGCGCTGGTGGCGTCTGGCTATATCAACCGTCGGAATGCGGATCATCAGCCCACAGATACCCACCCGCACCATAACGCGCACCCGATCCAAGGCTGGACACCCGACTTTATCCCATGGGTTCTGCAAGAAGCCATTGACGATAACCGGTATGACGAACTGATCCCGGTGGCCGGCAGCGACGGGATCGCCTGGTCCCGGCGGCTAGCCGCAGAAGAAGGCATATTCACGGGCATCTCCGGCGGCTCCACCTTTGCCATCGCGATGAAGCTGGCCGAAACAGCACCAGAGGGGTCCGTGATGTTGGTGATGCTGCCGGATACCGGCGAACGATATCTGTCGACACCTCTCTTTGATGGGATCGAACAGGATATGACGCAAGAGGAACGCGCCATCTCTCTATCGACACCGACCGCACAGATGTCCGGCGACTGATCCGGCCTTTCCAGCTGCCAAATTGAGTCAAATCGGTAAGACCGCGCGCCAATTGCGGAGCGCGGGCAATGTCCGCGCTTTTTCATCAATGTGAACGCTTGATCTGCGCAAAATAAATTGTAACGTTATAACATAACTATAACGACTTCCTTTTTTGATAAGTTCCAAAATCTGTTTCGACAAGCATGCTGCAAAGGGCTTAATGTGCGTCTTTTTTCCAGGATAAAACCGGACAATACCCTCGGTGTTACTTACACATCCGCGCCTGAAGGTCTGGCCAATATCTACCAGCCGGAATGCGCGGCGACCATCTGGCAGCGTCAGCCCCTTGCCCGATTTCAGTCATGGATCGACGATCTGCCGCGCGAATGCCTGCCCAAGACCCGTTTGATCCTGCGCCCAGACTGGGTGCGGGACGCTTTATCATCGGTGGCGCGTCAATGCGGGTCAACGGACTGCGCCGAATGCCAGATGCTCGCCGAAGACAGCGCAGCACTGGCGCACATGTTCGCCGAAATCATGCAGGCCCCGTTTTTACGTTTGCGTTGGGACGTTGTCACGGCGGATACCGAATGCCCTCTGGAACAAGATGACGTCACGGCCCGATTGGTCTGCACCTACCGCGGCTCCGGCACGCAATACGCGCCCGATATGAACCCTTGCGCGCTTTCATCGGTGCCCACCGGCACGCCGATGATCCTGCGCGGCTCATTATGGCCGGCGCAGCGCGCGGCCCCATTGATGCACCGACACGCCCCCTTCAACGACCCCGATGAGGCGCGGCTTGTCCTGACGCTCGACCCGGTTTTCGACCCGGACACGGCGCCAGATCAAACAATCCTTCACTAACACAACGGATCAGGGAGACCCCAACCATGAAAACACGTGCCGCGATTGCCTGGGCACCCAACCAGCCGCTGGAAATCGAAGAGATCGATTTGGAGGGCCCCAAGGATGGAGAGGTTCTGGTCCGGATCGTCACCACCAGCTTGTGCCATACGGATGTCTTTACCCTGTCTGGCGAAGACCCGGAGGGGCTCTTTCCCTGCATTTTGGGCCACGAAGGCTGCGGTATTGTCGAAGAGGTCGGCAAAGGTGTCACGTCGGTCAAACCCGGCGATCACGTCATCCCGCTTTACGTGCCCGAAGACCCCAATTGCCCTTATATCAAATCGGGCAAAACCAACCTGTGCCAGACGATCCGGGCGACGCAGGGCGCCGGGCTGATGCCGGATGGGACCTCGCGGTTTTCCTATAAGGGTAAGCAGATCCTGCACTATATGGGCACCAGCACGTTCAGCGAATACACCGTCCTGCCCGAAATATCGGTGGCCAAGATCACCAAGGACGCCCCCCCTCTCCAAAGCCTCGGTCATGGGCTGTGCCGTGCCCACGGGCATCGGAGCTGTGCGCAACACGGCCAAGGTCGAGGCCGGCGCAACCGTGGCCGTCTTTGGCCTCGGCGCGGTCGGCATGGCGGTGATCCAGGGCGCGGTTCTGAACGGCGCGTCGCGGATTATCGGCGTTGACGTGAACCCCAACAAGTTCCCGTTGGCAAAATCCCTCGGCGCGACCGAATGCGTGAACCCCAAGGATCACGCCGCCCCGATCCACGAGGTGCTGATCGAGATAACCAATGGCGGTCTCGATTACACCTTTGAGGCTGTCGGCAATGTCGGCTGATGCGGTCGGCGTTAGAGGCGTGCCACAAAGGCTGGGGCGAATGCACCGTGATCGGTGTGGCCGGCGCGGGTCAGGAAATCTCGACACGTCCGTTCCAGCTTGTGACGGGTCGCGTCTGGCGCGGAACGGCCTTTGGCGGCGTGCTGGGCCGCAGCCAGTTGCCCGGCATGGTGGACGAATGGCTGCGTGGGGATTTCGACGTCGACCCCTATATCACGCACCACATGAACCACGGCCAGATCAACACCGCCTTTGACCTGCTCAAGGCCGGTGAATCGATCCGGTCGGTCATCCATTTCCGCCCGGATGAAACGATGACCGTCAATTCCCTGCCCGGAAAGATCATGGCGCAATAAGCCTGCCGCCACCGGCACGCGATACCCTGCAGGAAGAGGCGGTTTGACCGCCTCTTTCTTTTTGGCGGCCTCAGTCGTCCCGGCCGGGATCCTCCGGATTGCTGGAAAAGAGGGCGATCTTGTTGCCTTGGGGGTCGCGCAGATAGCCGACGTAAAAGCGCGGGCCATAGGACGCGCGAAACCCCGGCTGTCCCTCATCCGTGCCCCCCGCCGCAAGAGCCGCCGCATGCATCGCCCGGACCTGCGCCTGACCCCGCGCCTCAAACGCCACCATCTGGCCATTTCCAACCGACGCCACCTGCCCCGGCACCTCAGGCAAAGCATAGCTCAACCCCTCTGGCCCGGTTTCCAGCCCATAGCCCAAAGCCGGCAAAAACGCGTCATAAAACCCCTGCGCGCGCGAGATGTCATCAGACCCTACAGAAACATAAGAAAGCATTTGCGTGCCTCTTGTTGTGCGACTACCGCAACCAAGCGCGCGGCCCTGACAGCATAGGCACTTGGCACAAGACACTCAATCAAGTGTCCATGCCTCGCCGGGGTCGGATAGCTCAGGCTACCGGAAAGCTCACTGGCTCCCGTGCGCTGCGACATGCCGGGCAAAAACCGGCTCCAACGCCGCGCGCGACTGCATGCCATGAAGCGTGTTCTGAAGCCTCCCCTGCCCATCAAAGAGCAACAACGTGACATGCGGCACGCCATAGCGACGGGCAAAAGCACCGCCTTCGGCCTGGGTAATATCGGCAACGAGATAGACCATGTCGCATTCGCCAAACTGGCGCAGCGCTTTGCGGGTCTGGCGTTGTAACGCCGTGCAGGTGGGGCATTGCGGGTCGTGCACCTGAACGATGGTGGGCTTGCCCTGCCCCACACGGGTCAGATCACGTTCCGCCACCATCGCCTGAACCGAGCGTACCGTCCAAACCCCGGCCCCGCCGACGACAAGCGCGCCGATGGCACCGTTCCGCGCCAGCCGCAGCACATCGCGGCGATTGGGCCCCGCCGCCGCGTTTTCCGTCGCCGTACTGGATTTCCGTTTCCGCGTCTTCCGCGCCATCGTTGTCGTCCTTGTTTTGGTCAGAGCCTATGGCCACCGGCGATCACACGGCACTCACATTGCCGTCAGATGGGGAGAGGGTCGTTGGACGCTCCGGCGGCAAGGGAAGAGAGAGTGATTAGTTTTGCAGGGCTATGGTGGTCGGTTAACGGTTTGTTAACTTTTGGTCTCTGAGGTGGGTGAAAGAACATTGGGCACAAAAAAAAACGGCTTATGCGCCTCATAAACTCCTGGCTTCCGATCAAATGTCTAGGACACATAGCTGAAAAATTGCCGTCTTACCTTGTGATTGCCGCATTGCGGCCAAACCGTCTGTATGAAGCGCCCCTTGTTTGCCGGAGACCCAGAAGTAAGGATACTGGGACATGGGAAAGACAAAGAACGGAACACGTTATCCAGAGGAATTGCGCGCACGAGCGGTGCGGATGGTCTTGGATCACGAGAGCGAATACACGAGCAGATCGGCAGCACTTTTGTCGATCTCTCAGAAGGTTGGGTGCAGCAGAGACAGCCTTCGTATCTGGGTCAAGCAACACGAGGCGGATACCGGCAAACGCGATGGCGTGACCTCTGCAGAGCGGGATCGCATCAAAGAACTTGAGCGCGAGAACCGGCAGTTGCGTCAGGCAAATGAGATCCTGAAGAAGGCATCTGCTTATTTTGCTCAGGCGGAGCTCGACCGCCCATTCCGCAAATGATTGCCTTCATCAAGGATCATCGTGGGGCGCATGGGGTCGAGCCGATCTGTAGAGTTCTCCAGATTGCCCCTTCGACGTTCTATAAACGCATTGCCATCGAGCGTGATCCCGACCGTGCCTCGGACCGGGCCAAGCGGGATGAGTTTCTGCGCAAAACGATGAAGGATGTTTGGGAGAAGAACCGTTCTGTCTATGGCGCACGCAAACTATGGCACGCGATGAATCGCGAGAAGATTGATATTGCTCGCTGCACTGTAGAACGGTTGATGCGCCAGCTTAGCATTCAAGGCGTCCGGCGCGGAAAGAAGGTCAAAACCACCTGTGGTCAACCTGCGGATCAATGCCCGCTGGACAAGGTCAATCGCCAGTTCAGGGCTTCAATGCCGAACGAACTGTGGGTGTCCGACTTTACGTTCGTCTCGACCTGGCGCGGGTTCGTCTATGTGGCGTTCGTCATTGATACCTTCGCGAACCGGATTGTGGGCTGGAAGGCATCAACAACGCAGGACACGCAGTTTGTCTTAGATGCGCTTGAACAGGCGATCCACGCACGCAGACCCGCTGAGAAACTGATCCATCATTCAGATCGCGGCAGCCAATACGTGTCGATCAAGTACACAGAACGGTTGGCCGATGCTGGGCTGGAGCCATCCGTCGGCAGCGTTGGTGACAGCTATGACAATGCACTGGCTGAGACGATCATCGGCCTCTTCAAAACCGAAGTCATCAATCAACTAGGTCCGTGGAAGTCCAAGGATCAGGTCGAATGGGAAACCCTGCTATGGGTGGACTGGTTCAACAAAGAGCGCCTGCTTGAACCACTCGGGTACATCACGCCAATCGAAGCCGAGGAGAGATACGAAGAAGCCTTGAAGTCAGACAAAATCGCAGCTTGAAATACGAACTCAATAGTCTCCGCCAAAACTGGGGCGGTTCACTCCGCCAAAACTGGGGCGGTTCAGATCTTTGAAGATGGGAATTACACGGTAGTTAGGCTCCCACACACACCACTTGCTACACCGGGAGAAGCAATAATGACCTTCTTAGAGGGTCACGCACAGATCACCAATAAGCAGGCACGAGACATAACAGGGATCAGATCTGAAAACTTGGTAAAAAGGGAGTTCTACAAGCTTCGGGACGCAGGAATGATAGAGCAGATCCCGGAACTAAAGGGACCAAAGTCGGCGTGGCGGCGAACCTGATGGATCTTGGTCTCCCAGTGCGTAAATCATAGCTAACGAACCAGTTGCGCCGCTCAAGACTCTAGGCCGGTCGAGTGATGCATGATCGCGGTGCAAATCATAACCGCATCCAGGTTAATTTGAGCCAACGCAATTTTCCTTTACCCCCCCAACGCCACGACGTGGCGCTTGGCCAAAGCCCCCTCAATACGGCCAAATCTCCTGCCCCAGCGCCTCTATGGCAGTGGTGATGCGGGCGAAACTCTCGGCGGCGCGGGGGACGGTAGTTCGGGCGCGGAGGTAGCCGTGGACGAGGCCCGGTTCTTCGACCCAGTGGGCGCGGCCTCCGGCGGCGGTGATCCGGTCGCGATAGGCGGCGCCGTCATCGCTGAGCGGGTCGCATTGGGCGGTCACGATCACGGTGGGCGGCAGGCCGGCAAAGCTGACATCCTGTAGCGGCGAGGCGGTTGCATCCTCGTGCGGGGCCGGGCCGCCGTGGCGGATTTCCATATAAAATTCCACATCCGCGCGCGTCAGCATCGGCGCCTCGGCATGGGTCACATAAGACCCGGTGGTCATGTCTCCGCCCAGCCCGGGATAGATCAGGACCTGTCCCAAGATCTGATCCGTATGCCCGCGCGAGTGGTGGGTGACCGCAGCGGCAAGGTTGCCCCCTGCACTGTCCCCGGCCAGAACGACCGGCCCCTCAAACTGGGCAATGGCCCAATGGGTCGCCATCCACGCATCGTCAAAAGCAGCCGGGTGCACATGTTCCGGGGCCAGCCGATAATCCACCGCGACAACGCGATAGCCGGTTTCGGCGCAAATCTCGGCACAGACGTCATCATGGCTGTCGAGCCCGCCAACGACAAAACCGCCCCCGTGGAAATAGACCACCGTGACGGTTGGTTGCCCGGCGCTGTAGACCCGGCAAGGGATGCCGTCGGCCTTAACGTCCGTGGCACTGATACCGGGGGGATAGCCCTGATGGAAAGCGCGGCACATCTCGTCATAGACGTGCCGCTGTTCTGCGATGCTGCGCGTGATGGCGTCATCGGGATAATAGCGCGCGGTGTCCCGGATAAAGGCCCAGGTTTCCGCGTCGATCAGGTGGTCGTAATCAGCCATTCTGTCCTTTCGGTCAGGTCAGGCCGCCCACTCCCACGCGTTGACGAACCCGCCCAGCGTTTTCGATACGTCGTCTTCATCCGCACCGTTCCGGTCCAGCTGTGCCACAAGTCCACGCTTTTTGTCATCCACAACTGTGCTGACGCGGGCCTGAACATTCGCTTCTTCCAGCGCGGAGTTGTAAATCCGCGTGATCGCCTGTTTGCGCAGGTCGGGTTTGAACACCTTGCCCACGGCGGTTTTGGGTAGTTCTGGCAGGATCGCGATATGCTTGGGTTGTGCGGCGCGCTCGTGGACGTGCACCTTGCAATGCTCCATCAGCTCATCCGGTGTCACCGTCGCCCCATCGACCAATTCGACAAAGGCGCATGGCAGCTCACCCGAATGACGATCCGGCTGACCGATGGCGCCGGCAAAGGCGACCGCGTCATGGCCCAACAGCGCCTCTTCGATCTCGGCCGGGTCAATGTTGTGACCGCCCCGAATGATCAGGTCCTTGGCCCGGCCGGTGATCCAAAGATAGCCGTCTTCGTCGATCCGACCCAGATCGCCCGTGCGCAGGTATGTATCGTTGTAAAAGAGGTCCTTGTTCTTGTCGGCCTCGGTATACGTGTTGCCCGCGATGACACCCGGATTGGCAAGGCAAATCTCTCCAATCTCATCGGTTGCGGCCTCCAGCGGGCCATCAGCGGTGCCCTTGATGATCTTCACATCCGAATACGGGAACGGAATGCCGACCGAGCCGATCTTCTTTTCCCCATCGACCGGGTTACAAGAGACGACACAGGTCGCCTCGGTCATGCCATAGCCTTCGATGATGTTGATGTTGGTGGCACTTTCAAACCGTTTGAAAAGCTCGACCGGCAGCGGAGCGGATCCCGAGAACGCTTTTTGAACCGTGCTGATATCCGCGTTGATCGGACGCTGCATCTTGGCCGAAATCGCGGTAGGTACGGTGATGATAAAGGTCGTCTTCCAGCGCTCGCACAGCTTCCAGAAATTGTCGAACACACCGTCGCCGCGATAGCCTTGTGGCGTTGGGAAAACGACATGTGCACCAGAGGCCACGGCCCCCATCAGGATCGGGTGGCAGGCAAACACGTGGAAGAGCGGCAGCGGACACATGATCGAGTCCGTTTCCTGGAAGAGCAGCGTGTGGCTGATCCAACCGTTATAGACCGCACCAGAATACTTGTGCTGCGCCACTTTGGGCATGCCAGTGGTGCCGCCGGTGTGGAAATAGAACGCAACCCGGTCGCCCGCTGCATCCGCGAATGTCAGCGTTTTGGGTTGCTTGGCGATTTCCTTGTTAAAGTCCTTGTACGTGGCGTGGGCCACCTTTTCCTTCTCAGGGCATTTCGGGCGCACCAGCGGAACAATCCACGATTTCGGCGGCGTCAGATAGCGGTTGAGGTCAATTTCCAACACCGTACTGACACCGGGGGCGTGGCGGACGGCCTCGGCCACCTTTTGGGCCACGTCGGTTTTCGGGAAAGGTTTCAGGGTTACAACAACCTTCGCCCCGGTTTCTCGCAGGATCGAAGCGATCTGTTCAGGTTCCAGCAGCGGGTTGATCGGGTTGGCGATACCGGCGATGGCACCGCCAAGCAGCGTCAGAACCGTTTCGTTACAGTTTGGCAGGACATAGGCCACGACATCCGTTTCACCCACGCCAAGCGAGCGGAACAGGTTGGCGGTTTGAACGGTTTTGTCCTTCAGCTGCGACCATGTCAGCGTTTCGGCCTTGTCTGTCGGACCGGAAAAAATCTGATAGCTGATGGCGCTGGAACCGGGAAACCGTTCGGCTGTGCTCGACAGCATTTGATACAGTGTCTCGGGCACCGGGCGATCCGACCATGGCATTTCATCATTGATCCGATTGCGGTCGTCCATATTTGCGATGGTCATGATCGCATCCTCCCCTAGAATTGTCTGCGTGCCGAAACGGCGTCCTCTTGGGCGCAAAGATGCGGACTATTGCCGCAGGGTTCAAGGGAACCGACGCGTTCAAATCGCGTTTCCGCCAACTGTGACGCAACGCAATTTGTCATGCCGTTGCGGCAACTTGTTGGGTTATTCGGCGGCCATTCCGTCGGTGAATTGCAACCGGGCCAGCCGGGCGTAAAGCCCGCCCTGTGCCACCAGTTGGTCATGGGTCCCCATCGCGGCGACGCGGCCTGCTTCCAGAACCACGATCCGATCTGCCTTTTTGACGGTGGCCAATCGATGCGCCACGATCAGCGTTGTACGCCCGTCGCTCAACCGGTCCACGGCGGTTTGTACGGCGCGTTCGCTTTCCGCGTCCAGCGCGCTGGTGGCTTCGTCGAGCAACAGAACCGGCGCGTCGCGCAGGATTGCGCGCGCGATGGCAATACGCTGTTTCTGACCACCAGACAGCATGACACCGCGTTCACCGACAAAACTATCATACCCCTCAGGCAAGGCCGCGATGAAGTCATGGGCTGCAGCAGCGCGGGCCGCTGCCTCGACTTCGGCATCAGAGGCACCGGGGCGTCCAAAACGAATGTTTTCGCGCGCGGATGCCGCAAAAATCACCGGGTCCTGCGGCACCAACGCCATATGCTGGCGGAACGCTTCGCGGTCGGTCGTGGTCAGGTCAATGTCGTCCAGCCGCACCTGTCCGGCGTTGGGATCGTAAAATCGTAGGATCAGCTGAATAATGGTGGTCTTGCCGGCCCCGGACGGGCCCACAAAGGCAACGGTTTCGCCCGGTGCAATGGTCAGGCTGACATCGTCAAGCGCAAGGGTTTCGGGACGGGCGGGATAGCGAAAGCTGACCCCGTCAAACTCGATTTGGCCGCGCACCCGCGCCGGCATCGCGGCAGGCGATTGCGGGTCCTGTACGGTGTCCTGCAGATGGAGCAGTTCGACCAGCCGTTCGGTCGCCCCTGCTGCGCGCTGCAACTCTCCGATGATTTCAGACAAGGCGGCAACAGCACCCGCAACCATCACGGCGTAAATGACGAATTGGATCAGCGCGCCTTCGGACATGACCCCACCGCGCACATCGTTGGCACCAATCCACAGCACGCCCACGATCCCGGTAAACACAAGGAATATGACAATCACGGTCATCGCGGCACGGGTACGGATGCGGCGGACGGCGACGTCAAAAGAGGTTTCGGTAACCTGTCCAAATTGCGACCGACTGGCCGCCTCATGCGTATAGGCCTGCACGGTTTGCGCGGCATTCAATGCCTCAGACGCGTTGCCGGATGAGGCCGCAATCCAGTCCTGGTTTTCCTTGCTGATCTTGCGCAGGCGGCGCCCCAGGACAAGGATCGGCACCAAGACCAAAGGCACGACCAGCAAAACGAGCAGCGTTAGCTTTGGCGACGTGGCGAGCATCAGGATGAGGCCGCCGAAAAAGATCAGGATATTGCGCAACGCGATAGAAGCCGATGACCCCAGCACCGACTGAACCAAGGTGGTATCGGTCGTAATCCGGCTGAGAACTTCGCCCGTCAGGATGTTTTCGAAAAACGATGGGCTCATCCCGATGACGCGGTCAAAGACGGCCTTACGGATATCCGCCACCACACGTTCGCCCAACCGGGTCACCAACGCATAGCGGACCCCCGTCCCCAACGCCAAAAGTCCCGCGATACCCACAGCCGCCAAAAAGTACTGGTCTAAAAGCTCTGTCGATCCATCGCGAAAATTGTCAACGACGCGGCGCACGGCCATGGGAAGCGCCAGCGAAATCATCGCAGTCGCGGTCAGCGCCAGCAAGGCCGCAGCGATCAGTCCCCGGTGAGGAAGCATGAACGGCCACAACGCGGACAAACCGTTGAGGTCCTTGGACCTTGCGCGCTCTTGGGTATCTGATGCTCCGGGCGGCACAGCGGGCGCTTGGGCAGTCTCAGACATTCGGTGTCCTTCGGTAGCGTCCTGGTTTGCCAATAAACCAGGTCTTTGTTCTGACGTACCTAATTGGCCTGCCAAGGCAATAGGGTCAAGCGGCCAGATGCCACAGACACGCGTTGGCGCCGTCAAATCTGTCAGTGTTTTGGAAGGTGGAGCGGGTAGCGGGAATCGAACCCGCACCTTAAGCTTGGAAGGCTCTTATGATACCATTTCACCATACCCGCTCAGCGTTGGCAGGGGATATTTCAAAGCTCACAGACCGTCAAGCGCATCTTGTGGCTGATATTTGATTGTGCGGGAAATTTGTGTTGCGGCAGCGGCCTGACACAGTCCAAAGCGGCTGCGCAAGGCCCCAAAGCGTAGGTGGGAAGCCGCGTGGAAAACACGCGGCTTCACCGATTTTGAGATTAGGAAGAACCGCCGGTGATCCAGCTTTCTACCAGCTCAGAGTTGTCCGAAATCCACTCTTCCGCCACTTCGGCAGGGTCGCGTTTGTTGTCGAACATTTCCTGGATCCACAGACCCACTTCGTCGCCGGTCAGCGCGATACGGCTCAGCATGCCTGCAACTTCCGGGTTGCGATCTTCGAGCGATGCCGAATAGGCCACATAGACGCTTGCCGCAGACCCGACGCATTCGAACTCGGACACTTCCAGCCAGTTCTCTGCATCAAGGCTCAGATCTTCACAGCCATCGAACCGCTCTGGTTCATCCACTGCGACCAGGTCGTACTGCACGTGCAACGCTTCGGGGGTCCAGTAATAGAACAGCTGAGGCTGCGAGGCGGCATAGGCCGCGGCCAAACCGGCTTTGAATGTATCAGCCGATACGATGTTTGGCTCCCAATACTCGTCCAGACCATAGGACTTGAACTTGATCTGCCAGCGCTTGGTTGAGGCCCAGGTCACGTCGCCGGCCCAGTATTCACCCAGACCGTCGCCATCGGTGTCAAACTTTGCCGCGATCTCGGGGTTTTTCAGGTCGTCGATGCTCTTGATCTCGTCCGCCATGTAGAACGGAATATACAGCAGCGATGTGCCCGCATAACCGCCATTGGTTTTGACGCCACCGGTGCCATCGATATATTCATCCCAAGCGGTTTGCCAGTTTGGCATCCACATGTCTGGATGCACGTCGATGGATCCGTCGCCTTTGTCCATACCGGCAAAGATAACCGGCTGTTGGTTCATCCCGGTGAGGATTTCAGCCTCACCGCCCATCGGACCGTCAATGATCGCTTTGATAACGTGGCCGATGGCGCGCGCGCCGTTCCAGCTTGGGTCCGAGATCATGATTTTTTCTTGGGCCGAGACAGCACCGCCGGTCAGCAGTGCAGCCGTGAGGGCCGTGGTTTTCAGCAGATGTTTCATGGTTGGTCTCCCTGATTGATTGGTTGTCTGCTTTGGTTAAATTCGACTGAATGAAGAGCGGATGCCGCGCAGGATACGGTCGATCATCATCGCCACGAGGGCGATGGCAATCCCGGCCAGAAGGCCTTTACCGGCCTGAGCATCCCCCAGCGATTCCGTAACCAGCGCGCCCAGGCCCGCCGCACCGATGAAGGCAGAGATCGTCGCCATCGACAGGGCCAGCATGATGGTCTGGTTCAACCCGGCCATGATGGACGGGATCGCCATGGGCAATTCCACCTTGCGCAACAGCTGTCGCTCGGACGCGCCAAAGGCAAGAGCCGCCTCCTTGGTGCTTTCGGGCACCTGAAGGATGCCCAGCGCTGTCAGCTTGACCATTGGCGGCAAGGCAAAGATCACGGTGGCCAGCACCGCCGGCGGCTGTGAAATTCCAAAGAAGGCCACAGCAGGAACAAGATAGCTGAGCGACGGAATGGTCTGCATCACGTCCAGAATCGGTTCGGTAATCCATCTGGAATACTTGTTCTTGGCCATCCAGATGCCGATCGGCAGACCCACAAGCACACAGATAGCTGTCGCAACGACAACCAGTGCCATGGTTTGCATGGCCACCTGCCACAATTCGAACAGGGCAAGGAAGCCCAGCGAACTGGCTACGAATATCGTGGTCCCCGTCCCGGTATAGGCCCAAGCGAGCGCGATAAAGAGGAAGGCAACAACCGGCCAAGGGGTCTGCATAAATGCAACTTCGACCCGGATCAGCGATTGCCGCAGAACATTGGTCATCGCATCAAAGATACCCGCATATTGTGCCCGCAGATAGTTGATGCCGGTGTCGATTGCTTCAGCGTTGTAGGTGAAGGTGTTGATACGACGACCTTCCACAGCGGGCTTGGTCTGGATCAACACCATGGTTGCGTCCGGATCACCCGCAGCAATCGCTTCTTCGTCCGGAACGCGGCGATAGCGGACTTCTGCCGGCGCATCAAAACGGAAGAGCGTCGGGAAGTCGTCGATCAGAGCACAGTCAAACCGGTCTCTGGGTGTGATCGCTTGGAATTCCGCAATGGATTCCGACAGACGGGTCGTGTCCCGCAGGGTTTTGCGGGCTGCGGTCCGTTCCGACTTTTGCTCGTTTGTCGGATCCGCTAGCGCGTCCAACCGGTCAAACGCAGATTGTGCGACCGTTACCTCATCTGTCAGTGCGCTGCTGAGGGCATCGAGGTCCGGCAAGCCGTACTGTGCCATCAGGTCTTCTGCGGTTTCACCCAACCGGACTTGCGCCAGACAGGCGCGTTCATCGAGACGGATCTGGGTCGCACGGTAAGTGGTCAACGGCGCGCACACGGCAATAATAAAGACACCCAGCATAACCCGTGGCAGGGATACACCGTTTGCCACACCGGGATCGATCCGCCAGCGGTTATACTGGCTGTAATACCACCTGTTGGCCTGGCTTCCCATCCAGAGGCGACCACCGATCAACAAGATCCACCCAATGGTGCCATAAGTATTGATCCAGCCGGTATAGCGCGGAATGAGGGTCACGTTCGACTCCGGGTCCTGCAAAGCCTCGGCCAGCAGCGGCGTGAATTTGACCACCTGCATCAAGCAGACAATCGCAGTCACATCGATGGCAAGTGAAATCCAGAACACAATCCAAACGCCGCGCCATGCCGACCACACCCACGGCACCAGCAGGCCCCAGATGTTCATATGCCAGCGCGGCAACTCGCGGCGCTGGCGGCGTTCGAAAACAGGACCGTAATAGTCTGACTTGTCGACAACAAAGGCTTCGACCGAGACGTCACGATCATCAACAATGCGCGTTTCCGCGCCGGTGCTTGCTTGGCTGCTCATGCGTCTGCACTCCCCTGAAGTCCGTGCAACAATGTGTTTTTGTCCACGATGCCGACCAAGGCACCGTCATGTTTGATCAAGACCGGAAGGTCCGAATGGGTGCTCAGCCCGACCAGCGTATCAAGGTCATCCTCGGGCGCGGCCTCGGGATAGGATTGCGACATGTCGAGCGCAGTGCGCTTGGCCTGATACTCATCCGGCGACACCATGATCTTGGCGGCGGACACCAGTTTCAGGCGCGAGATACCCGCCACAAAATCGGCCACGTAATCGTCTGCCGGGGCCGTCACGATATCTTCGGCGGTGCCGATTTGAACGATTTCCCCATCTTTCATGATGCCGATACGGTCGCCCATGCGAATGGCTTCGTCGAGATCGTGGGTGATGAAAACGGTCGTCTTTTTCAGGTTTTCCGAAAGTCCAAGGAACTCGTCCTGCAGGTTGCGGCGGATCAAAGGGTCCAGCGCCGAAAACGGTTCGTCCATCAAAAGAATCTCAGGGTCTGCCGCCAACGCGCGGGCCAGACCGACCCGCTGTTGCATACCACCGGAAAGCTCGGACGGCAGCCGGTCGCCGTAACCATGCAAGGACACCGTTTCCAGCGCCTGATCGGCCAGTTTCGACCGGTGATACGGGTCCATGCCTCGCAGTTCGAGCGCAAAGCCAATATTGTCGCGCACGGACCGATGCGGCAACAAAGCCATGTTCTGAAAGACCATGCCGATCTTGGTCGCCCGGAGCGCGCGCAAAGGTTCGGATTTCATTTGTCCGATGTCTTCACCCAGAATGCGGATCGCCCCGGCGGACGGTTCGATCAGCCGGTTGATATGGCGCACCAGCGTGGATTTGCCCGAGCCGGACAGGCCCATAAGGCAGAAAATCTCACCCTCGCCCACTTTAAAACTGGCGTCCTTGACGCCAACAACGGCTCCGAACCGTTCCAAAACCTCAGCCTTGCCCAGACCTTCGTCACGAATGGCCTGCATGGCTTCTCTTGAGCGTTCGCCAAAGACCTTCCAAACGCCTTCAAGTTCGACAACAGCATCTGTCATGCGCGCGCCCTTTCTCTCTTGGGGTCAAAGAAGGGGATGTCGCAGAGTGTCGCTGTTAATCTTTTCATTCTTCCATCCAACTGTCCAACTTCCAGCACGGTGCCGTTTTCGGCATTTTCGACCGCGATCTGTGCCATCGCTATCGTGCATTCAAACATCGGGGATCGCGTGGCCGACGTGATCACGCCAACCGGTCGTTCCCCGGAATAAACATGCGCGCCGCTCAGGGGCACGTCATTGCAATCAAACTTCAGTCCCTTCAGGACACGGCGTGGCGCGACGGCGTTGCGGGCCAGAGCGGCTTTACCGACAAAATCCGATTTCTTCAGATCCACGGCAAAGCCCAAACCGGCCTCAAACGCATCGACGCCCGGGGCAAATTCCGCCCGCGCTGCCAGCCCGGCTTCAATCCGGATCATCTCAAGTGCCGCTGACCCCATCGGGCTGATCCCGAACTCTGCACCTGCGGTCATCACAGCATCCCACAAGGCCGGCGCATCGGACGCGGCGCAAAAGAGCTCATAGCCCAGTTCGCCAGTATACCCGGACCGGGCGAGCATGAACGGCACACCGTCGCGGTCGCCGACACGGGCGATCGTGACGCCGAACCATTTCAGTTCTTCCAGAGATGGATGGGTCGGTTGTGTAAAGACCATTTTGCGTAGAACATCCCGCGACCGCGGCCCCTGCAACGCCAGATTGGGCAGGGCGCTGCCCATACCATGCACCCGAACTTGCAGGTTTTCTTCATCTGCAATGGACTGCAACACACGCGCGCTTTCCTCAGAGCCGCAGCACCACCGGTAAAGATCTGGCGCAAGACGGAAAAGCGTCCCGTCATCGATGACCGATCCCGTTTCGTCGCAGATCAAGGCATAGGTACCGCGCCAAACCGACAACCGGGCGATGTCGCGGCTTAGCGCGCGTTGTAACAAACGTTCTGCGTCCGGTCCAATGACGTCGTATTTGCGCAGGGAAGACATGTCCTGCAGCGTCACCTGGTCCCGGCACGCCCAATATTCGCCGATTGTGCCGACAGACGGGAAACTTACCGGGGCCCACGTGTCACGCGCCGGTGCAAAATGCTGCGTCAACTGGGACGTCGCAGTGTGAAAAGCGCTTTCTTCGCTTATAGACATCGGCGCATCTTCCTTCTCCCGGTAGGCGATCGCGCGGCGGACAGGGGCATCAGCGCGATAGATGCGCACGTGCACATCCGTTGGGTTCCATCCATTAATCGGATCGATGTCATCCGGGCAGGCCGTTGTGACACACACCAGGTCATCCAATGCCTTGAGCGCGACATAGTCGCCGGGACGCGAATGGCTTTCCTCGGTGTGGATCTGATGACTGTGTTCATCGACCCAGGTGTTCCAGAAAAAGTTGATCGCCGCCCAAGCCGGCCGCGATGCCACGCCGTAGGGGGCCAAAGCCGCCGAAATATTGTCCGAACAGTTCAGATGCCCCGGAAAACCGCGATCTTCGTAGCCGCGCGCGGTGCACGCCATGCCAAAGGCGTCGTGACGCCCATTGGTATCCTGTACCACCTGCATCATCGGGTTGAGGTGACTGTCGTAGAATTTGTCGTAAAGGCCCGGACCCGGATAGGCGCTGCGCACCATGGACCGGGTGGCGGTGGAATCGATCATATGTTCGGCGCCGGCATCCAACGCGCGACTGCGCAACGCGGTAAAGTCGGAGCATTGCTGTCCTTCGACATCGATGATCTGAACAATCTCGCCCGGTTGCAAACTGTAAGCCATTGCCGTCCCGCGACGGACGGTGAATTCGTCTTGGACGTCAGCCAGTGCAGGCGGCAGCGGCAGAGCCAGCGCGTTGCTGACCGGTTTCAACGACACCTCAACCGATCCTTCCGCCTGACCATTGACCAAGACCTCGGATCGCACGGGCTTGATCAGCCAAACGGTTGACTGCGTGTCCACTTTGAGCGCCGCCAATTCATCAATCCGCAGCCAAGCAGGATACAAATCCTGATCCGGGTCTCCGCCATGCCGAGCGATCCAGCCCGATAGCTGATGACTGTCAAATTGATCTCGCGAAACGGCTTTGCCCGCTTGTAATCCCAAATTTCCGGGGGCCTGCCGCCCTTGCAGATCAAAGACAATCACACAAACGGTTTCGTCTGTTTTGTCTGACATCAGGGACAGGATATCGCCCGCAGACACCGCAAACTGTTTTGCTTCGCGTGGTGCCAGGCTGGTACGGATCGTATCGGATTTGGCTGGAAAGCCCGGGAAAGACCGCCCGCCACCGGAAAAACCAGTGTTGCTGAAACTGCGGATTATCGTCCGATCGAGCACTTTGTCCCCTTGGGATACGGCAATGTAACCAGTTACACCGCGAGTCCCGAAGCGAAGTCAAGAAATTTTGTAACTAGTTACATTCGGCGCGGAAAAAATTGTAACTAGTTACATTTCGTGCTTAGAAATGAGACATGGCGCACAGACGCATCAAAAAGAGAGCCAACCTCAGAGACGTCGCGACCGCCGCCGAAGTGTCGGTTGCAACCGTATCTCGGGTCCTCAATTCACCTGATGTCGTTCAAAAAGACACCCGTGCCAAAGTTGAGAGGATTATCGCAGAGCTCGGCTTTCGCCCCAGTGCTGCGGCGCGCGCAATCAATTCCGGACGCACGCGGATCATTGGCGCCCTGATCCCGACACTTGAAAACGATATCTTTGCCCTGACAATCGAAGCGATTGAAAACAGGCTGGGCGATTTTGGATATTCTTTGGTTGTTGCAACGACTGGCGAAGATCCAAACGACGAGGCGCGCCGCGCCAAAGAGCTTTTGGATATCGGGGCCGAAGGTATTTTCTTTCCCGGCGTAACACACAGCCCCGAGCTGTTTGCAATGCTGGAATACGCCAATGTGCCCGCCGTCGCGATTTCCTATTTTGAACGGGGCTTCACATATCCCACGATTGGCTATGACAACAAAGAAGCCGCGCGGATGGCCCTGTCCCATCTGACCGAGCTTGGGCATCGGAATATTGCCGTCATTCACGGTCCCACCGAACGCAACGATCGCACGCGGGCCCGTTTGGACGGCCTGAAAGAAGCGCCGCAGGACGTCGTTCTCCATTACTTTGAAACAGACCTGTCTGTGGCGGGCGGTGCCATAGCGGTTCGCGAGGCACAGGTGACAGGAAAGAAGTATGATGCCTATTTGTGCACCTCTGATGCTCAGGCCTTTGGCGTCATGTTCGAATTGCAGCGGCTTGGCCTGCGTATTCCTGAGGATACATCGCTCATCGGCCTGCATGATTTGCCAACGGCCGAGTTTACCAATCCACGATTGACGACGATCCGCTTGCCCGCACGGACCATGGGCCGCATGGCTGCAGAAGCCTTGGCAAAGTGGCTGGACACCGGGCAGCGACCTGTCCCGATCTGCTTGGCCACAACACTCAAAGACCGGGACACAACGGCGCGTCGAGAGCCCTAGCGTGCTGACGCCGCTGCAAAGTGTCGTTGATAGTAGATGCAAGACCAGATCAACATCCCCGACACCACCAAAATCGGCGCAATACTTGCAGAAAAAAACGACGCACCGCGTGCAAGCTCTGTCACCGTGAACAAGAGCTCTATCGCCCAACTGTAAAGGGCCAGTTGAAACGCCCGCTTGTTGGTGATGAAGAGCGACCCGTAAAGCCGCATCAAACCAAGGGCGAGGAACATCATTCCCACCGCGCGCAGATAGGCGTCGCCGCCGGTCTCTGTATCGAATTGCGGCATTAACTGGCGCAGGGTCTCGGGCGCGACTTGGGACGTGACAAAAATCGTCGCGTCGATCGCAACAAAAACCAGGATGGCATATCGTAGTATGGTCATTTTGGGCGCTTTCTTGGGATGCGGTTAGGGGGCCGCGGCCATAACCTCGACCTCGACCTTGAATTCAGGCCGCGTGAAACCGGATACGATCAAAAGGGTGGAACTTGGCAGACGCCCCGCCCCATCCATGAATGCGTCCCGCGCCGCCATGTAAGCGGCCATATGGGACCGGTCCGTGACATAGCCCGTGACATGCGCCACATCCCCCGGCCCCATCCCTGCGGAACGCAAGATCGACGCGATGTTACCAAAACAGATATCCGCCTGTTCCCGGGCGCCTTCAGGGATCTGATCATCGGGGCCCACTCCCAGCTGTCCAGAGGTTTGCACGATCCGCCAACCGGCCGGAATTTCAACGCCATGGGCATAGCGCGCAAAAGGCGGGCGCAGATCGGAGGGGGTGAGTTCTTTCATATCAGGAATTTCCGCTTGTTTGCTTTGGAATTCTGTGTCAGTCTACGCCTCAAATCAATCTCTAGCACAGATCATTCTTTAGGGCCATGCAACCGCATCGCATCGTGAGGAGGCGAAATGGCAGAGCGTGTTCTATTGGTGCGCCATGGAGATGAACCCGCAGATGACCGGGTGATCAGCTGGCTGACACAAGCGGGGTTTGAGGTCGAAAGCCGCAAACCCTTTGCCGGTGACCTTTTGGGGGCCCCGGACCCCGACCTTGCCGACACCGTGATCTATGGCGGCATGTTCAATGTTTACGAGACTGACAAACACCCGTGTCTGCTAGAGGAATACCGCTGGATCGATGCCTGTCTGAAAGCGGATGTGCCAATGCTGGGCCTGTGTCAGGGTGCGCAGCAGATCGCGTATCATCTGGGGGCCTGGGCTGGGCCGAAACCGAATGAAACCTTCGAGTTTGGCTATTACCGGATTGATCCGACGCCCGAGGCTGACGGGTTTCTAAACGGTCCCTTACACGTCACCCAAGCGCATTTTCACACCTTTGACCTGCCAGACGGGGCTGTTCGCCTGGCCGGCAATGACACTTATGAAAATCAGGCCTTTCGGATCGGCGACAAGGTCTATGGCTTTCAGTTTCATCCCGAGGTGACAATCGAAGGGTTTCGCCGCTGGCAAAAGTGGAAAGGCGATGTTTATGACCGCCCCGGGGCGCAGGATCGAGAAACGCAGACGCGTTTGATGTATGAACATGACGCGGCACAGGCGGAATGGTTCTATGGCTTTCTGGACAAGCTGTTCGGGAGGCCGGAATGAGCGTTCAGGGCTATTGGGCCGATCTGAAAGCGCCCGAATTCAAGGATTTGCCACCGGATTTGGTTGCCGTTTTACCGCTTGGCGCCATCGAGCAACACGGACCCCACCTGCCCGTTTCCGTGGACCGGGACCTTATCGATGCTGTGGCGGCCCAAGCCTTGCAGCGCTGTTTGCCCGAACAAAACGTTCTGATCCTGCCCACACTGACGATCACCAAAAGTGGCGAACATGACCGGCATCCCGGCACGCTGAGCCTTTCGGCGGACACGCTCTTGGCCACGTTGCGCGATATCGGCGCTTCGGTGGCACGCGCAGGTGTAACGCGGCTGGTTCTGTTCAACGGGCATGGCGGGAACACCGCCCTGTTAGAGGTCGTCGCGCGGGATCTGCGCATCGCGCATGATATGATCGTCGCAGTGTGTTCTTGGTTTGGCTTTGCCACCTATGACGGTCCGTCGGACGATCAGACGTTGTCTTATGACCTCCATGCCGGAGAGACCGAAACCGCCGCGATGCTGGCGGTGCGTCCGGACCGTGTGGATATGGATCTGGCGCAGGATTTCCGCCCGGCGGTGCAGGATTGGGAAGCCGCGTTTTCCTATATCGGCCTGACCGGACAGGCAGCGCGCCCGGCCTGGATCATCGATGACATGAACCCGCATGGTGTTTGCGGCAATGCCCTAGCGGCGGACCCGGTGGTGGGTGCGCAGTTGATCGGGTCAGCGGGGCGCGATTTTGCAAAATTCCTGCAGGAATTCGCCCGCTTTGATCCGCGTGGGGACCAGTCATGAATATTTCGGGCCTCGATCATACCGTGGTGCCGAACGTGCGTGTTCCCCGATCTGTTGTTCAGAGACCCGAAACCTTTGGCGCTGTTCCGGACGGCGATTGCCTGTGCGGTGACCTTGTCATCCGCGACGGCCGCGCCGCCGGGTTACATGCACCGACCGAAACGGGTCCAGCACAGATTGTAACGCCCCGCTTTACTGAGGCGCATGTGCGTCTGGACAAATGCCACACGGTGGATCGCATGGACGCGGTCGGCGGGGACCTGCGCGCCGCGATTGAGGCACAGGCCAAGGACCGTTTGGGCTGGATCGAAACAGACCTTCGCGCGCGGGCGACGCGTGGATTGAACGAACTGGTTGCCGCAGGTTGCAGCACTGTGCGCAGCCATGTGGATTGGCCATGGGGCGAGGACGCAACAACACCGCCCGTGTCGTGGCATGTCCTGACCGAATTGGCGCAGGATCGGCGCGATGAGGTGACCCTGCAGATCAGCCCGCTGCTCAGCACGAGTGAACTGGTGGACGCGGAAAAAGGCGATACCATCGGGCGTTTGGTTGCGGAACAAACGGATGTCATTGGCGTCTTCATTCTGGATCAACCCGATCGGGCGGACGGGATCAAAGCGGCATTTCGGATTGCGCAAGCCCATGACCTGATGCTGGATTTTCATGTTGATGAGGGGCTGGCAGACGGGTTGGACGGATTGACCCTGATCGCAGAGGAAGCGATCCGCACCGGGTTCGATGCCCCGATTTTGTGCGGTCACGCCTGCAGCCTGATGAATGTGCGGAGCGACGCCTTGACCGCACAGTTGGACCTGATCGCGCAGGCGGAGTTGTCGGTGGTCAGCCTCCCCTCGACCAACCTTTATCTGCAAGGTCGCGACGCCGGGACGCCCGACCGTCGGGGGCTGACCCGCATTCGGGAACTGGCAGCGGCAGGCGTGAACGTCGCAATTGGCACCGACAATGTGCGCGACGCTTTTTGTCCGCTGGGCCGCCATGACCCAAGGCAAAGCCTGGCCTTGGCCGCTTTGGCCGCGCATCTGGACCCGCCTTATGGCGATCACCTGCCCATGATCACGACATCCGCGGCCCGCGCGATGGGATTAAGCCCAACTTATGTAGACGGCGCAAAGACAGATGAGCTGTTGATCACACCCGCCTCCGACACCTCGGAATGGCTGTCCTCTGTTACGCCCCCTGCCCTCTTGAAACCGACCCTGAAAGGTGTGCCTGCATGACCTCTATTTCCGGAAAGACAGAGATTGACTGGACCGACTTTGCCGCACAACTGGCCCCGGTGGCCGTCATTGATGAGCCGGTTCTGATCAAAAAACGCTCGCGCGATTTCTTTTGGTACAGCCCGATCCTGAACGCGGAACTGAAACGTTGCTTCGGGGATCTGGTCGCCGTGCCCAAAACGCGCGAGGAATTGGCCCATTGCCTGTCCGTGGCCTTTGCCGCCGACGCCCCCATCGTACTGCGCGGCGGTGGGACGGGCAATTATGGTCAGGCCGTCCCGCTACAGGGCGGGTTGATCATCGAAACAACCGCCATGAACCGTATTCTGGAAATTGGCGACGGGTTTGTCCGGGTTGAGGCGGGTGCGCTGATGGCGGATATCAACGCGGCTTTGATTGAACAGGGCTGGGAAATGGCCATGTTCCCGTCAACACAGGATATCGCCACGATCGGTGGATTTGTCGCTGGCGGCTCGGCCGGGATCGGGTCACTGGCGAACGGGGCCCTGCGGGAAAAAGGGAATATCCTGCAACTCAAGGCGCTGTCAGTGGAAGAGACGCCAGTTGAGCACGTGTTTGATGCCGAAGACGCCCTGCAAATCCACCATGCCTGGGGCCTGAATGGTGTGATTACCGAGGTCACGCTGCGCACCGTCCCGCATCGCAACTGGATCGGATGCATGGCCACCTTTGATAGCTATCGCGACTGTTATGCGGCGGGCTATGCGCTGGCCAAGGATCCGCAGATCGGACGTAAGCTCGCCTCGACAGTTGAGGCGCGTATTGTCGAATACTTCCCCCGGCTCAAGGGGCATTTGCGCGAAGGCAAGCACCTGCTTGTCTCGCTTGTCCCCGCCGAAGACATGGACGCCTTTCGCGCGCTGATTGCGGCCCAGAACGGATATCTCGACCTTGCCCTGTCAGACGAAGACCGCATAGCGGCCGGTATCCCGCATGTCTTTGAATTTGCGTATAATCATACGACGTTACAGGTGCTCAAAGCGGATCGTTCTGCCACCTATCAGCAGATTGGCGTTCCGGATGCCGCCGATGCCGACCTTGTGGCACAAGCAGGTGCGGCATTGGGTGATGACGTTTGGCAGCACCACGAATTTGCGCGCCTGAATGGACAGATCGTCGCCTTTGACGTGCCCATCGTCTGGTTCAAGGACGAGGCCCGTTTGCGCGAGATCGACCGGATTTACGAAGAACACGGGCACAGCGTGGCCGACGCCCACACCTATTTCGTGGAAGGCGGCGGGCTAAAAAACGCCGATTACCGCCACCTGTCGTGGAAAAAGCGGCTGGACCCCAAGGGCCTTTTGAATCCCGGCAAATCCAAAGCATGGGACTTGGTGAAACACTTGTCGGCGGATGAAATTGCCGCCAAAGCAGCGGGATAGCGCATGATAAACGCAATTACGACAAAACCGTTAAGCCCCAATTTCGGGGTCGAAGTGTCAGGCCTGAACCTGGCCGATGTCACCGGCGAGAGCCTGTTCGACGAACTGCGCGCGCTGTTCGAAGAGCATTCGGCACTGCTTTTCCGCGATCAGAGCATCGACGACGCCAAACATATGGAGTTGGCCCAGCTGTTTGGTCCGATCGAAGACCGCAACGCGGATGAACGCAAACCGGGCCAGAAATTCGAAGTGCCCAAAGTGTCCAATGTGCTGGACGATGGCTCCACGACCTCTGAAAACGACTTGAAGACACTCAACTTGCGCGCGAATTTCCTTTGGCACGCGGACAGCACGTTTTTGCCCATTCCGGCGCTGACCAATATCCTGATCGGTCGCGTTGTGACCGATACGGGCGGGGCCACGGAACTGGCCAGCACCCGCGCGGCGTGGGCCGCGATGCCACAGGATCTGAAGGCGAAAATCGAGGGGCGCGGCATCTGGCACCAATACAGCCATTCGCGCCGGAAAATTTCCCCCGAACTGGCGGAGCTTCCGATGTTCAACAAGTGGCCGGATCAACATTGGAACGCCACCTGGACCAATCCGGTCAATGGACGAGAGGCCCTTTACATCGCGTCTCATGCCTACAAGATTGACGGGTACGAAGCAGAAGAGAGCGAGACCATACTCGAAGACCTTATGGCGTTCTGCACGCAGCCCGAATTTGTCTATTCCCACAACTGGCGTGTGAACGATGTTTTGATCTGGGATCAGCGCGCCGTGCTGCATCGCGGCACGCCTTGGCCAGTCGAACAACCCCGTACTTTGTCGAGTATATGCTCAAATGCGACGGAAAAGGATGGCATCCAGTCCATACGGCTGCCAATGTAAGCGAATGTGTGGTTCGGTTTTGCCGGGCCACCCGATTGCAGGTCAAACTGCACTGTAACCAGAGGTCCACTCACGGCCCAACAGAGAGGAATTTGTATGAAGTACTTGGCACGCACGCGAAAACCGCTGCCGAAGGTGATCACGGATCAAGCCGCCAAGGTCGGTAACGATGCCGTGAATCGCCGCGAATTTCTGGCAATGGCCAGCACATTCGGCGCCACCGCATCGACCGCCTATGCCATGCTCGGAACAACCCCGCCCGCCCATGCGGCCAGCCACGCCCAAGCGGGCGGCACGGTTCGCATTCAGCAGGAAGTTCGCGCGCTGAAAGATCCGCGCACCTATGACTGGAGCCAGATCGCAAACTTCAGCCGCGGATGGCTGGAATATCTGGTGACCTATGAAAACGACGGGACGTTCAAACCGTCGCTTCTGGAAAGCTGGGAAGTGAACGATGACGCCACAGAATACACGCTGAACGTGCGTCAGGGCGTCAAGTGGAACAACGGCGACGACTTCACCGCCGAAGACGTTGCACGCAACATCACAGGCTGGTGTGACAAGGACGTCGAGGGCAACTCGATGGCCGGTCGTTGGGCAACCTTGATCGATGCCGACACCAACAAGGCACTGGAAGGCGCGATCACGGTTGTGGACAGCCACACCGTCAAACTGACCCTGCCAAAACCAGACATCTCGCTGATTGCGGGCATGGCTGACTACCCGGGTGCCATCACGCACCCCGACACGTCGCTGGACGACACATCCAGCCCGATCGGAACCGGCCCTTACCTGCCGGAATCGCTCGAAGTCGGCGTAGCCGGTGTTCTGGTCCGCAACCCGGATCACACGTGGTGGAACGAAGGCAACGGCGCGTGGATGGACCGGATCGAATTCATCGATTACGGCACCGATCCTGCGGCATGGGTTGCTGCGGCAGAATCCGAAGAAATCGACATGACCTATTCGGTCGATGGCGACTTCATCGACATCATCTCGTCGCTGGACGGCTGGGTTGAGAATGAGATCGTGACGGCTGCGACCATCGTGATCCGGACCAACCAAACCACGCCGGTAAACGACACGACACCTTATGCGGACGTTCGCGTGCGCAAGGCGATCCAGATGGCGGTCGACAACGCGATCCTGCTGGAGCTTGGCTATGGTGGCCGTGGCCAGCCAGCCGAAAACCACCACGTGGGCCCGATGCACCCGGAATATGCCGAAATGCCGGCCCAACCCTTTGATCCGGCCGCTGCCAAAGCGCTGATGGACGAAGCGGGCATGGGTGATTTCGAGCATGAACTGCTGTCGATCGACGATGCATGGCGCAAGGACACCACCGACGCCGTTGCAGCGCAGCTGCGCGACGCGGGCATCAACGTCAAGCGGACCGTTCTGCCGGGTTCCACCTTCTGGAACGACTGGGCGAAATATCCGTTCAGCTCGACCAACTGGAACCACCGTCCCTTGGGCGTCCAGATCTGGGCACTCGCGTATCGCACGGGCGAAGCGTGGAACGAGTTTGGGTATTCCAACCCTGACTTCGACGCGAACCTTGAGCAGGCTCTGGCCACTGCGGATGTTGAAGAGCGCCGCAAGCTGATGGCCATTGGTCAAAAGATGCTGCAGGACGATGCTGTGACCATTCAGCCCTACTGGCGGTCGCTCTATAACCACACCAAAGAAGGTCTGGCGGGCGGCGAGCACCACATCGCGTTTGAAATCCGTCCAGCAGAGCTGGCCTGGACCTAATACATTTGGCGAGGCGGTCCGCCGCCTCGCCACCACGTTTCGGGGGTCGTAATGACATTGGCGTTGATGATCCTGACCGCGCAGACGCTCGCGGTCTTTTTTTTGACCGCATGGCTGACAATTGGCGTCTTTGAAAACATGTTTCAGCCGAACCTGAACCGGGTCTACACGTCCGAGGTTATGGACATGACCCGGATGCGCGACGAGTATCCCGAGGCCTATGCCGAGGTTGCGTATCGCCGGGTGTCAGATCCGTTTTGGCAGCGGTTTTTGTTCCGCGTCATCGTGACATGGGAGCTTTTGGCAACCATCGCCTTGTGGGTCGGTGTCGTCGCCATGGCACGCGTCATCTTAGGGGGGCTCGACATTGACACGGGCCGAATGTTTGCCGTTTTGGGCGTGATGATGTTCACCGCCACTTGGTCGGGCTTTTTGGTCGTCGGCAATTGGTTCTGTTACTGGTTCAGCCATGAAGGCGGGCAGAACACGCATTTCCAGATGACCCTGTGGGGTCTGGCGACGATGATTTTCCTGGTGGTCGCTTAACTTCGCCATTCCATAGAAGGACCTCGCGACAGCACAGCGCCGTGAGGACGGAACGTTGCCGCGAGGCTGAAGACTTCGGTATGCGGTGTTGTCAGCCAGACCTCAAGTCTGGCCATCCCTGATTCCTTGCGACACGGAAAGCGTCGTATCTGGGACTTTTCCTTCGCATCGCGGATTGCGTGATACCCGGCTGACACGGCATGCCTTGGGTCAGGATCAGACAAAAGGAACGATGCCATGGGTGAAGGGCGAATGCGTGTGGGGCGTGCAGGCGGGCGCAGTGCGCGCCGGGCGTTGCGGGTGCAAAAGGACGTGGCAATGTTGCCCTCCCTGCACCGGAAACTCCCACTTTGCGAACCCATGGACGAAGAACAGATCCGCAAGATCGATGCGGCTTCGATGGACATCCTCGAAGAGGTCGGCGTGATCTTTCGCGACCCCATCGCGCTGGCCGATTGGAAGGCGGCGGGGTCCGATGTGCGGGGCGAATACGTCCATCTGGACCGTGAATTGGTCCGCGACCTGATCCGAACGATCCCGGAAACCTTCACTTATCACGCGCGCAACCCGGCTCATAATCTGCCCTTTGGCGGACCACATTCAATCTTTGTCCCGATGACCGGTGCGCCCTTCATCCGCGACCTGGAAGACGTACGGCGCTGGCCGACCATGGCCGACCTCAACATGTTCCACAAGCTGGCGCATCTGTCGCCCGCGATGCACAGCTCGGCGCATCATATCGTCGAACCAATGGACCTGCCGGTCAGCCATCGGCATTTGCACATCACCTATTCCTCTATGAAGCATTCGGACAAGACGTTCATGGGCATGACATCCAGCCCCAAGAACGCCGAGGACGTCATGGACATGTGCGACATCCTCTTTGGAGAAGGCTTTTTGGAAGAGCATCCCGTCGCCACTGGCAATTGCAACGGCAACTCGCCGCTGGTCTGGGATGAAACCATGCTGGGCGCGATGCGCGCATTCAGCCGCCGGAACCAGCCGGTGCTCTGCTCGCCTTTTGTGCTGGGCGGGGCCAACACACCGGCCAGCGTCGTGCCAACGGTGGCGCAACTGAATGCAGAGGCGCTTTCGGCGTTGGCCTATACACAGGTGATCCGCCGTGGCGCACCCGCGATTTATGGTCATTACCTGTCAACCGTCAGCATGAAATCCGGCGCACCCGTGGCCGGTACGCCAGAGATCAGCCTGATGAACTTCATGATCGGGCAAATGGCGCGGTTTTACGGGGTGCCTTGGCGAACATCGAACACGTTGGGCGGGGCCAAGACCTTTGACGCGCAGGCCGGCTATGAAAGTGCCACCACGCTGTCATCCGTTTTGCACGCCGGGGCAAACTATATCTGGCACTCGGCGGGATGGAACGAAGCGGGGATGCATTGTTCCGTGGCCAAGTTCGTCGTTGACGCCGAACAATGCGCGATGGGCTACCGAATGGCGGAAGGCCCCCGATGGGATGATTTCGATGTCGGCCTTGCAGCGGTCCGCGATATTGGCCCCGGGGGTCATTACCTCGGGCACGAACACACGCAGGAGAACTTTCAACGGGCCTTTTTCATGCCAGAGCTCTTCGACAACAACTCGATTGAACAATGGCAAGCCGAAGGGGCGGTGGAGATCACAGAGCGGGCGTTGACCCATGCCCGGCAATTGCTGGACGCCTATGAGGAACCCGCGCTGGACGTCGCCACGGATGAGGCGCTGCGCGACTACATCGCTAGGCGCGAGCGCGAGATCCCCGCAGAAGATGCGTTGAACCAGAACAAATAGCGCAAGGGGTCATGCCAAGGGCATGGCCCCTTCGGTTGCCCGGACCCATTTGCTGGGTGACTGGCCGTACATCCTTTTGAATTCCCGGCTGAATTGTGACGAACTGACATAGCCAACGTCGCGCGCGGCCACGTTGACATGCGTGCCACTGGCAATCTGCATAGCGGCGTTGTTGAGACGCATCGCTTTGACATACTGAATGGGCGACAGGGTGGTCGCTTGTTTGAATTTACGGTGGAACGCGGCGCGGCTCATCCCGACAGCAGCGGCGGCATCTTCGATTGTGACAGGCTGATCCAAACGAGAGGACAGGTATTCAATGGCTTGGGTGATCTCGTTACCAATGCCAAATGCCCGCCGCGCCGCTGCGCCCGCCTCGCCCTTGAAAACGGCATAGTACAGCTCACGCAACCGCCCTGCGCCAAGGACGGACGCCTCTTCGGGCGTGTCGCAAAGATCAAGCAACCGGGACAGTGCCACGGTGAACCGATCGTCCCAACGGGCGAGGGACAGGCTTTGCGGCATCGGTGCCATGGCAATGGCCGCGTCATCGCCCGCTGCATCCATCTCACGCGCAAGCTCTTTCATGATTTGTGTGTCGAGCGAGATATAGACGCCGATCAACGGCTCGGCTGGTGACGCATTCGGGGTCCCCGCCTCGACCGGCATCGATGTTGGGCAGCACATATAACGTTGGTTGTCATAGACGTATTTCCGGCCATCCAGGATCGCCTCTTTCGATCCGTTTATAATGACAATGATGCTGGGTTCATAAACGACCGGTGCACATCGCACCGAGTCGATGATGCGAAAAACCTGCACCCCGGGCATACAGGTTTCCGACAGCCCGACATCCGGGCAAATCCGTTCGATCAGGCGTTTCACATGCAGCTTGTCCATGAGTACATCTTCGCTGGAAAACATGACCACATCAACTGGTGCGAGACGAATAGGCAAGAAGGAGCGAGGATTTCGCCTATTTCAGGGCTTCAACAGGCCGTATCTGTCATGTCGACACAGCGGCGGCACCGGGCACAGCCCGCGCGCACCCGCATATAGGAGCATGGATGTGGCACAAAACAAATTCGGTCCAAAGGGTTGGACACCAGATCGCCTTGGGGCGCTAAACGGCAAAACATTCGTCATCACCGGGGCCAATGCCGGCGCCGGGTTTGAGGCAACGCGCACGCTTTTGTCCAAGGGCGCGGGCGTTGTGATGATGAACCGCAACCCGCAAAAGTCGAAAGATGCCATCACCGCGCTGAAACAGGAGTTTGGCAACGACGCGACGCTGTCTTTCGTGGAAATGGATCTGGCCTCGCTCGCTTCGGTGCGCGCAGGCGCGGAAACACTGTTGGCGCAGGTATCCAAAGTCGATGCCTTAATCTGCAATGCCGCGATCGCGCAGGTGCCCGAACACCGGACCACAGTCGACGGGTTTGAAAGTCAGTTTGGCGTCAACCATTTGGGGCATTTCCTGTTGTGCGGGCTTTTGTTTGACCGGATCAATCAGCCCGGTGGCCGCATCGTCATGGTCGGCAGCAACGGGTACAAAATGGGTTTGAAGCGTATCAAATTCGAAGACCTGAATTACGAACAGGATTACACGGCTTGGGCTTCTTATGCCCAAAGCAAGCTTGCGCAGATGATCTTTGGGTATGAGTTGCAACGCCGGGTTCAGGTCGCGGGCAGCAAGGTTGAGGTGCATGTCTGTCACCCGGGAGCATCCCGGACCAGCCTGATTGAAACCAGCGCCGGACGTGGCACGCGCATCCTGTGGAAGGTGCTGTCGCTCATGGCGCAATCCGCCGAACGCGGATCATGGCCCGAAGTAATGTGCGCGACCGAAAGCGATCTGGACCCCGCCAAATACTATGGTCCCACCCGGTTCGAAATGGTCGGCCCGGTGGGAGAGTGCCCGCTGGAGCCGTTTGCATTGGACCAAAACCAAGCGGCCGAGCTATGGGCGGTGTCTGAGCAAATGACAGGATTGCGCTGGACGCCATAAGCCCTGCTGTACCGCACGGGGCGCGGGACCTATTCCACCCCTGCGCGCCACTCTTTCCAGCGCATCACCGTGTTGGCCCCGGCCCAAGCCAAAGGTTCCGGGGGCAGTTTGCGGGGGGGCGCGGCCCCTATAAAGGCCGCGCTGGCCGGTCCGGCTTGACCCAGCGCGGTTTCCGCAGCCGCCAGTCCGGCCAGCGTGCCCTGGACTGTCCCAAGTCCGTTTTGACAGACAGCAGAGGTGATCCCCTCTTCCACCGCGCCAAAAGCAGGAACACCGTTCCAGCTGAGGCACAGATGCCCGGCCCAGCGGTATTCCATGTCAACGCCGGGAAGCATCGGAAACCGTTGCGCAAATTTGGTGTCATGCATCGCGCCGACCTTTGCCAATCGGCGATCCGACACCTCCATCGTCGGATCGTACGTGAAGCGTGCCCGTACCACGATCCGGTCACCGCCGGTTCCTGAAATCCGTCGCACGGTTGTGCCCATTGGATCGGCGGGCGTGACCGACCATGTCCGCGCCCCGCCAAGCGCGCGGACCTCGTCATCTGACAAGGCGCGGGTCATTGAGGCATAGGTGAAGACATGCATCAGCCGTCGCCGAAAGAACCCAAAGCTTTCGGCATGACCGTTGGTCGCCATAATCACATGGCGGGCCGTTACGGATCCGTTCGGTGTCTCTAGCTGCCAGTCCGAACCTGTGCGCGCGATCTGGCGGACCGGGCTATGTTCGTAAAGGGTGACATTGGCGCTCAACGCCTCGGCCAGTCGGCGAATATACGCGGCGGGCTGGATCATCACCGCTCCGGGCGTGTGTAAGCCCGAGCTGTAGAAACTCGTCCCTGTCATGGCTTGCATGTCATGGGCGTCAAGCAGCGTGCTCTCTTCACCCAGATTGTTCAGATAGGCCCCAAACTCTCGGTTATGTGCGTCTCCGGCCAGGGTGGCGGCAGCATTAATCTTGCCGCTGGGGTCAAACACCTCACGCGGCATCTGGGTGTCTTCCGCCATCCGCCGGGCAAAATCGATGGCAAGACGGTTGTTGGCGATGACCTGTCTGTCGTGATCACCCGATTTGCCTGCGTAATCGTCCGAGGCGAGGTCATGCGGCAGGTCGATCATAAACCCTGAATTGCGTCCAGCGGGCCCATGTCCGACCTGCCCCGCTTCGAGCACTACGACGCGCGCGGTGGGGTCCAACTGACCCAGCCGCAATGCCGCAGAGAGCCCGGCAAACCCCGCACCGATGATCGCAATATCGGCTGTCTGTGTCCCATCCAAACCCGCACAAGCCTGCCGCAGCGGCAGGATCGCATCCCATCCGGCAGGACCCGGTTGTCGAGGAAACTGGCGGGCAACAAAGCGGGTCACGTCCGTCAGCTCACCGACTGATCGTCGTCATCTTCTAGGCTAATCCAGATCGTTTTCAGCTGGGTGTACTGGTCATGGGCATGGATGCCGTTGTCGCGCCCGCCAAAGCCCGATTGGCCAAAACCGCCAAAGGGCGTAGAGATGTCGCCCTCACCAAAGCTGTTGACGGAAACTGTGCCCGCCCGAATGTTGCGCGCGCCACGCAGGGCGCGTTTGACGTTGGCCGAAAAGATCGACGCCGCCAGCCCGTATTTGGTGTCATTGGCCATGGCAATCGCTTCGTCATATCCATCAACCTCCAACACGGTCAGGACCGGACCAAACACCTCTTCCCGCGCCACGGATGCGTCTGCCCCGGCGACCTCCAGAATGGTGGGTTCGACATAAGCCCCGTCTACAGACTGCCCACCCAACAAAACGTTGCCGCCATCGAGGTAGGAACAAACCTTGTTAAAATGCGCCTTGGAGACCAGCGCGCCGACTCGGTTGGCCGGGTTCAGCGGATCGCCCACCGGCCATTCCCGCGCATGGGCGATGATCAGCGGCAGCAGCGCGTCCTTCACCCCGCGTTCAAGGATCAGACGTGATGAGGCGGAACAGTTTTCGCCCATGTTCCAGAACGCGCCATTGACGATATGGGCCGCCACCCGGTCGAGGTTTTCGGCGTCTTTCAAAACAACGGCGGGGTTCTTGCCGCCCATTTCCAGCACGACCTCTTTGAGGTTGCTTTCAGCGGCATATCCCAGGAACCGGCGCCCGGTTTCGGTGGACCCGGTAAACGACACCATGTCGACATCCATATGCCGCCCCAAAGGTTCGCCCACATCCGGGCCCATGCCCGGCACGACATTGAACACCCCCGGCGGAATACCGGCGGCCAGCGCCAGTTCAGCGACCCGCAATGCGGTTAACGAGGTTTCTTCGGCCGGTTTGACGATCACCGAACAGCCCGCCGCCAGTGCCGGACCGATTTTCCAGGCCAGCATCAAAAGTGGGAAGTTCCATGGCAGGACCAGCCCCACGACCCCAACGGGTTCGCGCACGATCATCGCGATATGATCGTCCGATGCCGGTGAAACCTGATCATAGATCTTGTCGATCAGTTCGGCGTGCCACAGCAGACAATGGATCGTCTCGGGCACGTCGACGGTTTCGCAATCATAGATCGTCTTGCCACTGTCGAGGCTTTCCAGAACCGCCAGTTCCCGCGCATTGCGTTTGAGCAGTTTGGCGAGCCGGATCAGCGCCTCTTTGCGTTCACTGGGATGCAGGCGGGACCAGCGGCCATCCTCGAATGCATCGCGCGCCTTTGCGACCGCGAAGTCCACATCCGCCGCGCCGCAGGCGGCAACCGAGGCGATGACCTCTCCGGTGGCCGGGTTCACCGTGTCAAAGGTTGCGCCGGCTTGCGCGGGACGAAAGGAGCCATCGATGAACGCCTGTGTCGGGATCTCTAGCCCCTTGGCGATGGCGCGGTATTCGTCGGTTGTCAAAAGTTCGCTCATGCCGCGTCCCCTGCTTCGATCTCAGCAATTGTTGTTTTCAGAACCCGCACCACTTGTTCCAGCTGGCGTTTGTCATCCTTGTTCAGACCTTTGAGCGGCGGGCGCGGTGGTCCGGCGCGCAGGCCTGCCATTTCGCAACCATGCTTGACGCATTGGATGAATTTGCCGCCCTGCTCCAACACCCGCATCAGCGGCATCATGGCCGACATGATGCGACGTCCCTTGGTGAAATCGCCGTCGACCGCACAGGCGCGGTAAAGCGCAACATGCTCTTCAGGCAGGAAATTAGACCCCGCGCAAACCCAACTGCGCGCGCCCCATGCAAAAAACTCCAATGCCTGATCATCCATGCCGCAGGACATTTGGATATGCGGATAATCGCGCGCCAAAAGGTGGACCCGATTGATATCGCCCGAGCTTTCCTTGATCGCGCAGATATTGCGGCTGCGCCCGACACGGTCGAGGAATTCTTCTCCCATGCTGACGCCCATCCGTCCCGGATAGTTGTACAGCATGATCGGCAGATCCGCCGCCCGATCAATCGCCAGCGCATTCAGCGCGTTTTCGCGCTCGGTCGGCACGGCATAGGGCGGCGTTGCGACAAGGATCGCATCCGCGCCGATGGTCGCCGCGGTTTCCGCCATCTGGATCGAGTCCGGCAGTCGAATGGCCCCTGTTCCAATGATCAGCGGCAACCGGTCTCCGATCAAATCCTTGGCCAATCGAGCCATATGCACGCGCTCTTCCATCGACTGGGCGTAATATTCGCCGGTGGACCCACCAACGATGATGCCGTGCACCCCTGATGCAATCAGGTGTTCTGCCATCGCGGCAAAGCTCGCCTCATCAATGCGGCCATCCGCGTCATAGGGTGTGATGATCGGCGTATATATCCCCTCGAACTTCATGCGGAGCCTTTCATGCCATGTGGGTTTTGGGAGCCGCGCCTAACGGGATGTCCAGTGAGACGGGCGAGACAAAGGTTTCGATTTCGCTGCGTGAGAGTTCCCAATGCGCCAGAGCGAGGTCCGCTGATGCATCGGCATCACCGGCCTCAATCAGATCGATAAAGGCGTCATGCTGATCCGAGGCAACTTGCCGCTGTTCGGCAAGGCTGGCGATGCGCGGATTGTAAAACGTCATGGAAATCCGCGTGTGGTCGATCAGCAACCGGCGCAGGCTGGGCGTCAGGAAATCATTGGCCGCCATATCACCCATGATTTCGTGAAACCGGTTGTTGAGGATCGCACGTTGCGCCGTGTCCCCGTCCCGAATGGCCGCGCGAAACAAGAGCTGCGCATCCTTAAGCTGCATGATCTGCCGATCGGTGGCGTTTTCGGCCGCCAACCGGGCAATCGCGGAATAGATCATCGGGGCGGCGATGAAAAAGCTGCGCAAGCTGCGATGGTCCATCGGCGTCACGATAGCCCCACGGTTATCGCGCAGTTCTGCATAACCTTCCCCGGCTAGTTGCCGCAGAACTTCCCGCAGCGGCGGGCGCGAGATGTCGTATTCGGTGGCAATCGACGCTTCGTCCAGCGCGGACCCCGGCGGCAGATCCAGCGTCAGGATGCGATGGCGCAACCCTTCAAGGCACAGAGATTTCTTGTTCTTTGATGTCATGCGAATCCCGGACAACGACCCTGCCGCTTTTGTAGAATGAAAAAATACATATTGCCTACAAAGATGGAATCTGATGAAATCAGCGACCAGTATCCGTTAGAAAGCGACCATGGTGCAAAAAAGCCGACCCACCCATTTTGCATTCCTGCTGATGGAGGACTTCACCCATTTGGCGTTTTCCTGCGCGGTTGAGCCGCTCAGGATCGCCAATTACGTCGCGGGCGCGTCGCTCTATCGTTGGTCGGTTCTGTCGCCGGATGGCGAACGTGCGACCTGTTCCAATGGGACAGTGACGTTGGTCGATCATGGCTTGGGACCATTGGAAAAGGTGGATTATCTGATTGTGGTATCGGGCATGAATGTGCCCGATCATGTGACGCCGGACATCTTGTCTTTTCTGCGACATGCCCGTGCCCATGGCACCCGGATCGGTGCGGTGTGTTCTGGTGCCTATGTGTTGGCGCGCGCCGGGTTCTTGCGCGGGCAGGACGCCGCTCTGCATTGGGCGTGGCATCCTCTCTTTGCCGAGGAATTCCCCGAGGTCGGCCTGCGCAAAAGCGTATTCGTGGATGAAGGGCCGTTTATCACCGCGTCAGGCGGCACGGCGGCGGCCGATCTAATGCTGCACCTTATTGCGATGGAACAGGGCCGCGATCTGGCGGTCGAGGTATCGGACCAGATGGTCTACAACGCCGTCCGCGATGGCGAAGCGGAACAAAGGCTGTCGCTGCAATCGCGTCACGGCATCCGCAGCGGGCATCTGATCAAGGCGATCCGTATTATCGAAGAGAATATCGAAACCCCGCTGACCCCGTCCGAGATTGCCGAAGAGCTGGGCATCTCAACCCGGCAGCTAGAGCGCCTTTTTGGCAAATACATCAAGGCGTCGCCAAAGCGGTACATGATGAACCTGCGCCTGCAAAAGGCCCGCACCCTGATCCAGCAAACGGATCAATCCGTGGCAGAGATTGCCATGGCCTGCGGGTTTTCCTCTGCCTCGCATTTTGCGAAGGCCTATAGCGCGCAATATGGCGCGACGCCGACCCGGCACAGGGGCGTGTTCGGGCTGTAGACATTAAGTCCCGATAGCGGTCCGCTTCATTCAGATCACCCGCCCAACAGGTACTGTTGGGCCGCGCCGTTCCGCCCCCACGGGGCGGCGAGATTGCGCCTCCCCTCAGAACGGCGCTTCTGCACGAACCGCACTGGTACACCGCAAAAAAGCAGAAATTTAAAGCCCCAGATCCTTCGGCGGAAACTGAACGAACGTCGCCGCATGCGCCTTCATTTCCGCCCCCAGTGACGCGGTCCACGCGTTCATGCGATGGCCGACGGGATATTCCTCCTTGGGATCGATGTAGAGGTTGAACAACCACGGGGCCAGCCCGGTCGGGACCACCGCCGCCATGTCGATATAGAGGAATTTCTCTTGCTCCAGCGACACCAGCAAATGCGCCTTGTATTCCCGCATCCGCATGGCCGCCAATTGCGCGCCCAGCCAGTTATAGACATGCTCACGCTTACTTTCGCCCTCATCTGCCAGCAGGAAAGAGGTTTGGTCGATCCCGTCCCAATAGCGGTCCGTCGGCAAGGTGGACGTGTCCACACCACCCAACGCCAGAGACGTGTCAAACAGGTCCATCAGATCAAAGAGCCCGTCCGACACGCGCCCGGGCTCGATCATCCCTTTCCAATAAGCGATGCCGGGCACCCGCACGCCGCCTTCCCATGTCGTGCCCTTTGCCCCCCGAAACGGGGTGTATCCACTGTCCGGCCAGCTATCCATTTGCGGACCGTTATCTGACGTCACGAAGATAAACGTGTTGTCGAGCGCCCCAACATCTTCGAGCGTTTCAACAATTTCGCCGATATGCGCGTCCACCTCGACCACGTTGTCTTTATAGGGATATTTCGAGGCACTCGCGCCGCGAAATTCCTCTGCCGCAAAGTTGTCGGCGTGGACCTTCATAAAGGAATGGCTGATATAAAACGGCTGATCCCCTGCCGCCAGTTCGCGAATGCGCTGGATCGTGTAGTCCTTCAAACGCACATCCGCTTCGGCCATCTTTTCGATGCTGTCGATGGTTTCAACCGTCTCGGTGGTGCCATCCGCCAAACCATAGATCAGGTCATTATTCGACCCGATCGCCCGATACCGGGCGAGCTTGTCCGCGTCCAAAACAAGGTCAGGAAACCGCGCCGGATATACATCTTGCGTGTACTCTTTTTGCGCTTTGTAAAACCCGTAAAACTCATCGAACCCGACATCATGCGGGCGCATGCCTTCGGCTTCGCCGATATGCCATTTGCCCGTCAAAAGCGTGTGATACCCGGCATCTGACAACAGACCGGCAACCGTCAGCTCCCCGTCCCACGGGTTCTGTTTGATCTTGTCTCCAGCCAGAATGGGCCGGATCAAACCGGTCCGTGCCGGCAGCCGGCCGGTATATACCGACGCGCGCGTGGGCGTGCAGGTATATTGCGAATAGGTCGAGGTCAGCTTCAGTCCCTCGGCGGCCAAAGCATCCATTGCGGGTGTGGACGCACCGATGGCCGCGCCCCCGCCAAAAGCACCGGGATCGCCATAGCCCATGTCGTCAACGATGAAGATCAGGATATTCGGGCGCTGGCCAGACTGGTCGACAAACGCCTGCAGCTTGTCCGCCGCTGCCGCGTCCTGTTCTGGCCGCGGGATAAATGGCTGACGATTGGCCACATCAATGGTTGCCCGCGACAGCGCTGACGCAGGTGCCGGGGCTTCTTGAGCCACAGCTGCAGATGCAAATATCAGCGCCGCAGCGCAGACCAAAATCTTCATGAATTTCCTCCCAAACCACTTGAACGGCAGACCAGTCCAACCCGCAATAAATGCTCAGAGCGATTTACCACTCCGGCGCTACAAATGTGCTTGGATCGGATGCTAGTGGCAGGACATTCAAATGTCAGCCGAAAGGTCGAAAGGCCGACCCGGGTTCGCCCGGATCGGCCAAAAGCCGGGATGTCAGCCTTCTTTTGTGTGGTTGGCCAGAACGGCGGCCACGTCGTCTTCGTTTGGCGGGGTCCATCCGCGATCCGTGCGGGTTTTGAACGCCCGCCCGCCGCCAAAGATTTCGGCCTCCCGCTCACCCATCACCTCGCGCGACCGTTTTACGAACTCCGCGTTTTCGTGGATGGGAATGCTCGGATCATACACTTCGGCCAGTTGCGCCATGATGTGCCGGTCGTCTTCTGAAAACTTGCGCGCCATCTGTTCGGCATCAAAGGAATGCATACCCAGCGCCTCAAACGCGGACCGACCTGCCCGCACGGAACTGTCAAAGCTTTCGCGGATCACATCCCGGCACCCGGCTTGGTAGAGGTCATAGACATGCGGCCGGTCCACCGCCCGCGCAATGATATGCACATTCGGATAGGTCTTACGCACGTATTTCACCATCTCGGTAATGTGGTGCTTTTCATCAATCGCCACGACCAACAGTTTGGCGTGCTCGATCCCTGCCGCGTGCAACAGGTCCGGGCGCGTGGCATCGCCATAAAACACCTTAAGACCAAAGGCCCGCAGCATGTCGAGTTGAGTCGCGCTGTAATCCAGAACTGTGGGCGCGTAGCCCGCCGCGCGCAGCATCCGGTGAACGATGCCGCCGAACCGTCCATGGCCCGCGATGATGATATCGCCCTGCTCATCAATTTCATCCGCCTCAGCTTCCAGCGTTTCGGCATAGCGCGGGATGATCACCTTTTCATAAAGGATGAACAAAAGCGGGGTCAGCAACATCGACAGGGCGACGACCAATAGCAGTTGATCCGCGACCGAGGTCGGGATGACCTGGCTGGCAACGGTGAAAGACAAAAGGACAAAACCAAACTCACCCGCTTGCGCGAGCCCAAGGCCAAAGAGCCATTTGTCTGCGCCTTGCAGCTTAAAGAGCCATGCCAAGGCGAGCAGTACGCCCATTTTCAACAGGATCAAACCGATGGTCATCCCAATGATCGAGGCAAAATTGCCAAAGAGCAGGCCAAAGTCGATCCCGGCGCCAACAGTCATGAAAAAGAGGCCCAGCAATAGCCCCCGGAACGGATCGATATCGCTTTCTAGCTCATGCCGATATTCCGAGTTGGCCAGCACAACGCCCGCAAGGAAAGTGCCAAGCGCCGGAGACAGCTCAACAAGCGACATCAAAACCGCGATACCGACGACAAACATCAGCGCCGTCGCAGTGAAAAGCTCACGCAGCCCCGCCATGGTGATAAAGCGGAAAATCGGTCGGGTCAGATAGATACCACCCAACACAACAAACCCAATAGCGCCAACCGTGACCAGTGCCGTTTGCCAGCCGTTCAGGCCGTCAACAAGGCTCAGCCCTGCACCGTGGTCATCATGCCCGTCTCCGTGGCCACCATGGTCATCCCCATGGCCGTCACCGTGATGCGCATCCCCTGCGCCATGACCGGCGGCGTCACTGGCAAGGTCCATCAGCTCTGGCATCGCCAGAAGCGGGATGAACGCCAGCATTGGGATAACGGCAATATCCTGAAACAAGAGCACCGAAAAGCTCGACTGCCCACCGTCGCTTTTCATCAACCCCTTTTCGTTCAGGGTTTGCAGGACGATCGCCGTATACGACAGCGAAAATACAAGGCCAATGGCCAGCGCGATCGACCATGGCTGTCCAAAAGCCATGGCAATCGCCGTGACCAGTCCCACGGTCAAGCCAACCTGTAAGCCGCCCAACCCCAAAAGCCGGGCGCGCATATCCCACAGCAGGCGGGGCTCCAGTTCGAGACCAGCAAGAAACAGCATCATGACCACGCCAAATTCGGCAAAGTGCTGGACCGACACGACGTCTGCGCCGAAGGCTTTGAGCAGTGGGCTGATGACAATACCGGCGATCAGATAGCCAAGAACGGACCCGAGCCCCAGACGCGAGGCGATGGGCACCGCAATGACCCCGGCGGCGAGGAAGGTGAAAGCAAGCAGCAAAAATTCGGTCATGGGTCAGGCCTCTTGCAACAGCGGCAGGTCAAAATGGCGTACGATGTCCATCTCTTCGGCCCGCGCGAAATCATAAGCATCGTCCCGGATCGCCGTCAGCAGACGCGCATAGCCATCGGCATGGGCGTCCACGTCTCCGGTCTCTTGCGCTTTGAGTGAGCTGTCCAGCACGTACGGCGCGGGAAACTGCATTTTACAGAGCCGCGCGGTTTGCTCCAGCGGGGTCAGAAATGTCCGGATCGGGTAATGCTGATACCCTTTGGGCGTATAGGCCTCTTCGCTACCTGCCGCCGTGATGGCCAACATCATGGTTTTGCCCGCCAAATGGGTGCCGTCATGGCCATAAGCAAACCCATGTTCCAGCACGAGATCCTGCCACTCTTTGATCAAAGAAGGGGTCGAGTACCAAAAGAACGGAAATTGAAAAAGAATGATATCGTGATCCAAAAGCCGTTGCTATTCCCGGTCCAGGTTGATGTTGTGGCGCGGATATTCGGCGTAAAGGTCAACAAAAGTGATCCCCTCAACGGTCCGGGCCGCCTTGGTCATAGCCGCATTCGCATGCGAGTGTCTTTGACCGGGATGTGCTTAATAGACGAGGAGTTTTGCCAAGGGGTCCTCCACTAAGAAAAGGGGGCAGCGCCAGAATGTACGCGTTTAATAAGGAACCGATCCGAGCAGGGAAAGAACCAATCTGCACAGGCTCACCTCAGCCGTCGTCGCGTCAAGCATCCCGGCCCCGCTGCGCCATCACATGATCAAGGAACCGCCTGGTCAGGCTGTTGCGCCGTGCCTGCGACGGCCACACAGCTCTTATAGGGATCGGCGGCGGCACCCATCCCGGCAACGCTTCAACCAAGCGCCCCTCTGCCAGATCCGTTGCACAAAGCGAAACCGGAAGCTTCATCAGGCCGATCCCTTCAAGGGCTGCACTATGCCCGGCATAGATGCTGTTGACCCGGACGCGGTAGCTTTCAGGCGTGATCGTCGTCTCCGAATTCTCGGACCGCAAGGTTATGGACTTAAAGGATCCGTCGATTGTCACATGATCGACTTGCAACAAGTCTTGGGGATCGCGTATCGGGTTATGGCGCGCCAGCAAGTCGGGGGATCCAACCAAACGGATCGGCGCATCTGCGACATGCATTGCCTTCAAACTAGAAGGCGGCAAGAGGCCAAGCCGAAATGCCACATCAAAGCCTCCGGCAATTAGATCAGCAGACACGTCAGAATACTGCAAACTGACATCCACACCGCGATGCTTTTGCACAAAACTCCACACCGCGCGTTCTATCCATGCCTCGGGCATAAAGGCTGGCATCGTGATATTCAGCGTGCCGACCGGTTCCTCTGCTGATTGGGACACATCGTCCAACATGACTTCTGCGGCACGGACCATCTTGCGCGCCGCCTCATAGACGCGGCGCCCATCCTCGGTCAAAGATTGCCGCCTTGTCGAACGGTACAGCAGTGTGACGCCCAGCGTATCTTCAAGTTTGGACACATGATGGCTGACGACGGAGTTTGTCAGCTTCAGCTTGCGGGCCGCATTTGTGAACGTTCCGGTTTCCACAACTGCCGCAAATACCGCGAGGCTTTGCAATTGCTTCAGCATTTATCGATTTTTTCACGCAATGATTATGATTTTATCCATGTAATAGAAAAAACCGGGCTTTGATAGGGTGCAGTGGCGCAGACCGGGACCACCAATACGTGCGTTCACTTTGCCAGCCATCAACCGGGTGTTCCCCATAAGTCGGGGGAGCATGAGGATGCCTTGATGTCGGTTAGGACGTTTGAATCAGAACCAAATTGGCATTGGTCGATAAACCGTTTCTGCGCAACGCAAATGCGTTTGACAGACAACGACGCCGGGTCCCCGCGACCCCAAAAGGGAAAGCTTACATGTTTCGCACAGTTTTATTGGCCGGGGGCCTTGCCCTCGCTTTGTTCAACACAGCTTCTGCCGATGTAGAAACCAACAAGGCCAAAACGATTGAGGCCATCGCTAAGGTGTTTGGCGAAGGAAATCCGGATGCGGTCGATGCTTATTTCGCCGATCCGTATATTCAGCACAATCCGATGATCCCATCGGGTGTTGGGCCACTCAAAGGTTTGGTTGCAAAAGTCTCGGAAGGACCTGGCATCAAGGCCGAAGTCGTCCGCGTCATTGGTGAAGGCAACTTGGTCGCTCTGCACACCCGCTACGAAGGGTTCGGACCGCAGCCATTGATCGCCTTTGACGTTTATCGTTTCAACGAAGACGGCATGATCGTCGAACATTGGGACAACCTGACGCCCGAAACCCCGCCGAACCCGTCGGGTCGGACACAAATCGACGGTGCGACTGAGATCACCGACCTCGACAAAACAGCCGACAACAAGGCGCTTGTTGAAAGCTTCATCAATGACTTCATCATCACCCACAGCGAAACGAACATCACCAAGTTCATTTCGCCGGTGACATATATCCAGCACAACTCGCAAGTTGCCGACGGGCTTGAAGGATTTGGTGCAGCCATGCAGGCCATGAAGGAACAGGGCGTTGAGATGGTGTACAGCAAATTGCACTTCACCGTGGCCGAAGGAAACTTTGTTCTGGCGGCGTCCGACGGGCAGTTTGCGGGCAAAGATGTGGCCTTTTACGACTTGTTCCGTGTCGAAGACGGTCTGATCGTGGAACATTGGGATGTCATCGCGGACATGCCTGGCGAAAACACTCCCGAAGGTTACCCGGGTAAGTTCTGATAGAGTTGATACAATGCATGGCCCGGCCTTTGGGTCATGCGCGACGAAGCACAAAGCTCAGAGCAGAAACGAACCGGCTCCTTCATGTTTCAGCAACGCGACCTTGGTTTCCACGCCACCTTTGCCAGAAAACCCGGTCAGCCCGTTGGCCCCCATCACCCGATGGCAGGGGATGATAACCGGAATGGGGTTGCCGCCACAGGCGCCACCGACGGCTTGCGGGGACTTGCCCAGCTCTTTGGCGATATCCCCATAGGTGCGGGTTTCGCCGAACGGAATGGCTTGCATCGCCGCACACACGGCCTGTTGAAATTCTGATCCTTCAACCCGCAAGGGCAAATCAAATGCGGTCAGCCGTCCGGCATCGTAGGCTGTCACTTGGTCCGCCGCCTCTTGTAACAGCGGCGTGGTCTCACCCACGTTTTCGCCATCCCAACGCACGCCGGTGATCGCCCCGTCCTGCTCGATCAGGGCAAGGCGGCCAAACTGTGTCTCGACGGTCAGGATGTTCATGGGCGCAGCGTTTCAGGTTCCCTGCAACGCTGCAACCCTTTGTTGGTTCGGATCAGCCGCCCAGCGCGTCGTTGCAGCGCCCACAAACCCCAGGGTTTGCAAAGCGCCCGACATCCGGCAGAATTTTCCAGCAACGCTGACACTTTGCGCCTTCGGCCTTTTCAAAGACAACCGAGATGCCTTCGATTTCGGGCATGCGGAAGGCCTCTGCTGGGGCAGGATCACCGGACAGGATCAAACCGGAGGTGATGCAAAGGTCATCCATTTCGAGCGTTTTCAACAGCGCCAAAAGCTCTGCATCCTCGATATGCACGACAGGCGCGGCCTCTAGGCTCGAGCCGATTACTTTGTCAGTGCGCTGAACTTCCAGCGCGGATGTCACCACGCGACGGACGCGGCGCACGCGCGCGACGGTGTCAGCCAGCTCTGCATTGTACCAAGCTTCTGGTGTTTCTGGGAAATCCACGAGGTGGACAGAGCTGTCCGCGCCCGGGTTCCGTTCCAGCCAGACCTCTTCCATGGTGAACACAAGGATCGGCGCCAGCCATGTGGTCAGACGGTGGAACAGGATATCCAGAACCGTCCGCGTCGACCGTCGGCGCAGCGTGTCGCCATCGCAATAGAGAACGTCCTTGCGGATGTCGAAATAGAAGGCCGACAGATCCACGGTGGCAAAGTTGAACACTGCGCTGAACACGTTCTGAAAGTCGAACTTGGCGTAGCCGTCGCGCACGACCTTATCGAGTTCAGCCAGACGGCTCAGAACCCAGCGTTCCAGCGGCGGCATATCCGCGGGATCCACCCGGTCCGCCTCTGTCATATCGCCCAAGGACCCCAGCATGAACCGCATGGTGTTGCGCAATCGGCGATAGCTGTCTGCGGTCCCTTTCAGGATTTCCGGCCCGATCCGTTGGTCGGCGGTGTAATCCGTCTGGGCCACCCACAGACGCAGGATATCCGCGCCATACTGCTTGATGACCTCTTCGGGCACGATGGTGTTGCCCAAGGATTTGGACATCTTCATGCCCTTCTCGTCGAGCGTGAAACCATGGGTAACCACGTTGCGATAGGGCGCACGACCGGTTGTGCCGACCGATTGCAACAACGACGAATGGAACCAGCCCCGGTGTTGGTCCGTGCCTTCCATATAGACATCGGCGATGCCGTCTTCTGTCCCGTCTTCGCGATCGCGCAGAACAAAGGCATGGGTCGAACCGGAATCAAACCAGACATCAAGAATATCAAAGACTTGGTCATAAGCCTCTGGATCGACAAGCCCTGCCAGAAAGCGGTCCTTGGCCCCGTCGACATACCATGCATCGGCCCCTTCGACTTCAAAGGCTTCGGCGACACGCGCGTTCACATCAGGGTTGCGCAACAAGAAATCCAGGTCAGTCGGCAGCGCCCCTTTCTTGGTGAAACAGGTCAGCGGAACACCCCAAGCCCGCTGGCGCGACAATACCCAATCCGGACGCGCCTCCATCATCGAATGCAGGCGGTTGCGGCCCGATTTCGGGGTCCAGTTGACGTTGTCGATCTCGGTCAGCGCGCGTTCCCGGATCGTGGTGCCGTGCATGTCCTGCCCGTCTCCGACCGGCTTGTCGATCGCGGCGAACCATTGCGGCGTGTTGCGATAGATAACCGGGGCCTTGGAACGCCATGAGTGCGGGTAGCTGTGCTTGATCTTACCGCGTGCCAGCAATCCGCCAACCTCGGCAAGCTTGTCGATTACGGCCTTGTTGGCCGTGCCTTTGCCACCTTTGCGCGACAGGATGTAATGACCTCCAAAGAAGGGCAGATCGGCGCGGAAGCCACCGTCATCCATCACGTTATAGGTGATGACCTGCTCCAACATACCGAGATCACGGTAAAGCTCATACTCTTCCATCCCGTGCGACGGGGCGCAGTGGACAAAACCAGTACCTTCGGTATCGGTCACAAACTCAGCCGCGCGGAAATCGCGGATGTCGTCCCATTCGCCATTGGCCCCTTCAGCGCCATGCAGCGGATGGGTCAACTGGATCTTGGCCAAATCCTCGTTGGTGATATCGCACAGGCGGCGATACATCGTGTGATCAAGGCGCGCACGCCCCATCACATCCGCCGCCAGATTGTCCGCAAGGATGTACCGTTCGCCGATCCGGGCCCAGCATTCTTCGGGCCGTCCGATGACTTCATACAGGCCGTAAGAGATGTTTTCGCCGTATACCACGGCCTTGTTGGACGGGATTGTCCAGGGCGTTGTGGTCCAGATCACGACCTTCGCGCTGTCCAGCGTGGTGTCGCCGGTCCCGACAACCTTGAACTTCACCCAGATCGTGAAGCTTTCCTTGTCGTGATATTCGACTTCGGCCTCGGCCAAAGCGGTCTTTTCCATCGGTGACCACATCACGGGCTTGGACCCTTGATACAGCGTGCCGTTCATCAGGAACTTCATGAATTCCTCGGCGATGACCCGTTCGGCATGAAAGTCCATCGTCAGATAGGGTTTTTCCCATGCGCCTGTGATCCCCAGCCGTTTGAACTCGGACCGCTGAACATCGACCCATTCATCGGCAAACTTGCGGCATTCGGCACGGAAGTCGTTGACCGGCACCTCGTCCTTGTTCTTGCCCTTTTTGCGGTACTGTTCCTCGATCTTCCATTCGATCGGCAACCCGTGACAATCCCAACCGGGGATATACCGGCTGTCATGGCCCATCATCTGATGTGACCGGACGATCATGTCCTTGATGGTCTTGTTCAGCGCGTGGCCGATATGCAGGTGCCCGTTGGCATAGGGCGGTCCATCATGCAGCGTGAAAGGCGGCCGGTTCGACGGCGCGCGCAGGCGGTCATAAACGCCAATCTGCTCCCACCGGTCGAGCCATGCAGGCTCACGCTTGGGCAATCCCGCGCGCATCGGGAAATCGGTTTTCGGCAGGTTCAGCGTATCTTTGTAGTCAGGTGTTTCGGTCATCTTGTCGGCGCACATCGGTGGCGTCCTTTTGGGTAACTCGCGGCGTATCGGGTGGGGGGCGGTGTGAAGGATCAAACACCTTTGCCCGGCGTCTCATGGGATCAGAGCGCCGGGGATATAATTCGAATAATGATGCCAAAATGGTAGGCCATGCGCGCCTTATAGGGTTGCGCCCGCGGCGCGTCCAGAGGCGGTTTGACCGTCAGGCGAAATCGCGGTTGTTCACATAGGCCCAAACGTCCGAGATCACGACAGACCCTTCGCCAACCGCGCTAGCCACCCGTTTCACCGATCCGGCGCGCACATCGCCCACCGCAAAGATACCCGGGGTCGAGGTTTCGAACGGGGAACTTGCACCCGCCGCCTCGCCCGTTTTGACAAAGCCCTTGGCATCCAACGCCACAAGGCCCGACAGCCAATCGGTATTTGGCGCCGCCCCAACCATGACAAAGAGCGCGCAGGTGTCCAACCGCCAATCCTGCGCTGACATCGCATCGCGGATTGTCACCGCTTCCAAACTGTCTTCGCCGTGCAAGGCTGTGACCTGTGAACAGGTGTGCAGCGTGATACGCGGATGGGCGTCCAGCCGAGAACTCAGGTAATCGGACATCGATGCTGCCAGCCCCTCTCCCCGGATCAGGACATGCACATGGCGAGAGGTCCGCGCCAGATGCATCGCGGCCTGACCGGCAGAGTTCCCGCCGCCGATAACTACCGCGTCCCCATCCCGACAAAATCGGGCCTCCAGCTCGGTCGCCGCGTAATACACGCCCGCACCTTCAAAATGCTCCAGCCCTTCAAGCGGTAACCGCCGATATTGCACGCCCGTGGCGACAACCAACGCCTTTGCCGATACCTCGGCATCGCTCAGCTTTGCATGAAAATAGCCGTGTTCGCATTGCCGCAAAGCCGTCGCGCGTCGCGGCGTGGCAAAGCGGGTGCCGAATTTCAGCGCCTGCACCTCGCCGCGCCCAACCAGATCACCGCCGGATATGCCCGTGGGAAAGCCCATGTAATTCTCAATCCGGCTGGACGTGCCCGCCTGCCCGCCCACAGCCAGATCTTCGAGCACCAGCGCCTTGAGCCCCTCGGCCCCCGCATAGACACCCGCCGCAACGCCCGCCGGCCCGCCGCCGACGATCAAGACGTCCAGAACCTCGTTCGGGGTCAGGGACATATCCTGTCCCAGCACCCGCGCCACGCCACGCGGCGTGGCCGGTTCGACAATCTGATCGACGCCAAAAATCACCGTCGGTTTGCCCGGTTCCGCCCCACATCTGGCCGCAATCTGATTGGCCGCGTCAGAGCCTAACGGCACCTCTTCGACGGGTATGCGGTTGCGCGCGGCAAAACTGGCAATACGGCGGATATCCCGATCCTCTTCCACCCCGATCAGGGTCAGACCAACGCGTTCAATTTCCAGCATCCGACGCCGGCGCGCGGCAAAGACCGAAATGATGATATCGCTCATCTCTGGTGTTTCGGACATCAGTTGCAGCATCGCTTCACGCGGCACCAACAGAACCTTTGTCCGCGTGACCGCCCGACTGCCCAGATACGTGTTGCCACCGGCCAAAAAGGTCAGTTCGCCAAAAAACTGACCGGTTTTCAGCGTCGCGGCGCCATAGCGTTCCTGCCTACCCTCATCAAAGGCCTCGACCTCGCCATCCAGCAGGTAAAGGAATTCAGTGATCCGCTGCCCTTGCCGTTGCAACATCTCGCCGGGTTCATAGACACGTTCGGTGCCGATCTTTTTCATGGCCTCAACATGCGCGTCCGTCAGGGGCGTGCGCGTCATTGTGCGAAGGTCACCAGCAAAGCTTTCCATGATTTCGCTCCGTTCAGGTTTTGGAGGAAAATAGCCCGGTCAGCGCATGTTTCACCACGGACCGGACAGAGGGACGGCGACCTTCGGAAAAAGGCAAGGGTCGACAGACTTCCATTGCGGCAACACCAACCCGTGCGGTCAACGCCCCGTTGACCAGCCCTTCGCCAAAGCGCCGGGACAGTTTGGACAAAAGCGAGCCACCCAGAACCGGTTCCAGCAGATCGTCGGTGACCGCAACTGCGCCCGTTGCTACCAGATGTGCAAAGACGGCGCGCGTCAGCCGCCACGACCCGATAAACCCGGACCGTCCGCCGTAAATCTCGGCAATCCTGCGGATCATCCGCAGGCTGGAGGTCAACGCGGTCAGGATATCGGCCAGCGCCAAGGGAACCAGAGCGGTCACCGTGGCCACTTGGCGTGCGGCGGCTTCAACCTCTTTTTGGGCGGCAGCATCAAGCGGCGTCAAAAGCGTATGCTCGGCCAGATCCAGCACCGCATCAGCGTCAAACTGGTCGGACAGTCCGTCGGACAGTTTATCGCGGCCCCATCGCGTGTCCGGACGGTTGGCGTAAAGCCTGACCAACCCGTTGGCGACTTTGCGGGCCGCTTCCAGATCCGCGTCTGCATGTGCCTGATCCGCCGCATGGCGCAAACCGTCGATCTTGGACAAACGCCCGATGGCGGCCAGTTCCCGTACCGCGATCAACAGCAAGACAAAACAAAACGCCGCCACCAGCGCCGCCGCTGCATAGCCAAGGATCGGCGCGCGCAGCAACAGGGTGTTCACAAAGTCCCAAAACGCCAGCGACGCAAACGCACCGACCAAGGCCAAAGCCAAGCCCCAGAACCACCGAGCTAACCGCGATGGCGGTCTGGCGGCGATACTGGCCGCCGCCTGCATGGCCTGACCTGTTGGCATCGGTGACAGCTCTGGCACCGGCGGGGCATCGGCCACCGACGGGCCGTCGCCGTCACTTTCCAGATCGATCAGGACCGGACCTTGGCTCATCCGCGTTCTCCTTTGTCCAGAGATAGTGAATCTCTGGAAGGTTTTCATCATTTCCGCTGCCATCGGTGCGATGGGTTTCGACAAACCCTTGGCGCAAATAGAATTTGTGAGCGCGCTCATTCGGCTCAAACGTCCAAAGCGTCAAACGGTCCGACTGTTTCTTGGCGTGGTTCAAAAGCATCCGACCCAAGCCACGGCTGCGGACCTCGGTCGAGATGAAAAAGGCGCAAATCTCTTCGCCGTCCTGCGCGATGAACCCTTCGGCGACATCCTCTCGCCCGGCGACCGTGACCCAGCCGCGATCGATCATATCCCCGCAAAAGGCGATACATTGCGCGCCGGTATAAAGTTCCGGCATCCAATCGGTTCGAATCGCGAACTGATGCATCACATCCCCGATCTTTCCGGCGTCGGTGGGTTGGGCGGGGCGTATCCAAGTCACAACCGGTCTCCGATCAGGAATTGTGCCGCGCGGTCCAGCCGGATATGCGGCGGCCCGTTGCCCGGTTTCAATGTCAGCGGTTGCGGGGCAAAGCGCATGATCTGGTATTCCGCATCCAGCCACGCTTCGGCCCCGTCGCGCGCAGGTCCCAAGAGATGACTGGGATCGGCAGGCAGCTCTCCGGGATAGAACGCCGCCTCTTTTCCGGTCGTCAAAAGCGTCCCCCGTACGCACGGCAATTCGCGCCCCTGATGCGCGCGCATCTCTTCCGTAGTGGCCCGCAAAGCGGCCAGCGACATGGCTTGGGTGTCGGCCCCGGCAAAGCGCGCCCGTTCCCGCGCATCGCGGATCAGCGCCTCCATAATCGCGGTCAGGCGGTCGTGCTGCGTGTGATGCAAATGATCGGCTTTGGTTGCCACAAAGAGGATTTTTTCCACCCTCTTGCCCAGCAAAAGCTGGGTCAGGAACGCGTTCCGACCCGGGCGAAACGCCGCCAACAGGTCGCCCATCGCGGCCCGCATATCTTCGACAGCGCGCGGGCCGGAATGGATCGCGCCCAGCGCATCCACCAAAACGACCTGTCGATCCAACCGAGAGAAATGGTCGCGGAAAAACGGTTTGACGACCCGCGACTTATAGGCCTCGAACCGCCGTTCAAACTCTCGCCACATGGACCGGCGGGCCGGTTTTTCGATCGCGGGCAGCGGCGCAAAAGTCAGGACTGGGGACGCTTCCAGATCGCCCGGCAAAAGGAACCGGCCTGGCGTACAGTCGTAATACCCGGCGTCACGCGCGGCCTGCAAATAGGCAGCAAACTCTGTTGCCAGTGACTGTGCGACCGGCTCTTCCAGCGTGTCCGACGCCGAAACCTCATTCAACTGCGCCAGAAACGCCGCCGCTTCTGCGCGGGTGTCGATCCGCGCCAGAACCTCTGCCGACCATTCGGCAAAGCTTTTGTCCAAAAGAGCGAGGTCCAACAGTCATTCACCGGGGTAATCGACGATATCCAGATGCACCGTGCGCGGCCCTTGCAACCCCGCCAAAAGCCCCTTTGGCCGCACCTTGAGCGAGAGCCGCAATTCGCTGATGGAACGGGTGCTGTCAGGCCATTGTGGCGCGCGTGCGGTCAGATCACCAAGATGACGTTCATAGTCAAACCGGGGGACGGTATCGTCCGGCTGTGGCTGCAAAAAGGCGGCATCGATCCGCCCCTCTTGTGCGGCGACCAGTCCGGACATGCGGCCCCGGTCCTGCAGGTTGGCGACCAGTGATGTGATGAAAACGGTTTTACCGGAGCGGGCCAAACCGGTCACACCGAGCCGGATCACGGGTTCGAACAAGGTTTCGTTCACAGTGTCGCGCATCCCGTCGACGCTGCGCACCACTGTGTCGGCGATCTGTGAAAGTACCAAACCGAACCTCTGCCCCGTTTCTTTGCAGTCAAGATAAGCGGCGCATCGTCACGATACCAGCCCGAACAGGGACTTGCCGCCGCGCGCCCGTCAGGATACGCCAAGCCCATGCCGCGCTATGCCTTGAAAGTCGAATACCATGGGGCCCCGTTTGCCGGATGGCAGCGGCAACAGGATTTGCCGTCTGTGCAAGGCCGGATTGAGGCGGCACTGGCCCGGTTGGAACCACGAGACCATACCATCGCCGCAGCGGGCCGCACGGATGCCGGGGTCCACGCCACGGCGCAGGTCGCGCAATGCGATATGGAAAAGGAATGGGACCCGTTCCGGCTGAGCGAAGCGCTCAATTTCCATTTGAAACCCGACCCGGTGGCCATCGTCGATTGTGCCCGCGTGGACGATGATTGGCATGCAAGGTTTTCGGCCATCGAACGCCGCTATCTCTTTCGGCTGTTGATGCGTCGCGCCCCGGCGACCCACGACAACGGATTGGTCTGGCGCGTGAACCATTCCTTGGATGCGCAGGCCATGCAGGCGGGCGCGGATCAATTGATCGGGCGGCATGATTTCACAACGTTCCGGTCCTCGATCTGTCAGGCGGCCAGCCCGGTCAAAACACTGGATGAATTGCGGGTGGAAGAGGTTCAGGGCTTTTCCGGACCCGAGATGCGGTTTCACGTTCGCGCCCGGTCCTTTTTGCATAACCAGGTGCGCAGTTTCGTCGGCACCTTGGAACGGGTCGGTGCCGGGGCATGGACACCAGACGATGTTGGCGCAGCTCTCAACGCCCGGGACCGCGCCGCTTGCGGCCCGGTCTGCCCGCCCCAAGGTCTGTACCTTGCGGGCGTCACCTATCCCGAAGACCCTTTTGCCCGCTGACCAAGGAGGATGCGATGGCCCTGTTGATCAAAGTTGGCCACGAAGGCTGGATGACCGATGCCCAGATCGCGGATGAGGTGCGGTCCTATGATCCGACACTGGATGTGCGGACACCGGACAAGCTCGGCGATCCATCAGAAATCCGCATGGTCGCCGTCAGCCGATTGGACCCCGAACTTCCGGCGCTGTTGCCGAACCTCGCGTTGGTGCAAAAACTCGGCGCCGGTGTGGAAACCATCGTCAACCATCCCGCGCTGGGTCCGGATGTCCGGGTCACCCGGCTGAAACCCGATGCACCGGCGCGCGAGATTGCCGAATTTTTTCTTGCCTATGTCCTGCGCCAACAACGGCAGATGGATCATTACGATGCCGCCCAAGCGCGCGCCTCGTGGGAACCGGTTGAACCACGAGAGGCCGACAAAACCGTGGTGGGCGTGTTGGGCCTTGGCCATATCGGCGGCCGCACTGCGGGCATGTTCCGCGATGTCGGTTTCCACGTCGAAGGGTGGAGCCGTTCGCCAAAAGAGATCGACGGTGTGACCTGTCATCATGGAGAAGACGCGCTGGCCCCACTGCTGGCCCGCTGTGATTACGTTTGCGCCATCCTGCCCTCAACCCACAACACGCGCGATATGTTCAACGCCACTCTGCTTGCCGGAATGAAACCCACCGGCGTCCTGTTGAATGCCGGTCGCGGCGACCTGATTGTCGAAGAGGACCTGATCACCGCATTGGATAAGGGCCAATTGGGCGGGGCCGTTCTGGATGTGACACGTACTGAACCCCTGCCCGCGGATAACCCGCTATGGACGCATGACAAGGTGACCATCACGCCCCATGTTTCCGGCTGGCACCTTGGCAATGCCCTCAAAGACGTGGCAGAGAACATGCGCCGCCTGAACGAAGGTGCGTCCCTGTTGCACGGGGTGAACCGGGCCGAAGGGTACTAAGCGGTTGGTAAGAATAGAAAAAGCGGCGCGTTGTTTTACGCGCCGCTCAATTCTGTTGTTTGGCATTTGATTACGTCAAATGCCGCCCAAAGAAATCGATCGTCCGCGCCCAAGCCAGGTTTGCGGCCGCTTCGTCATAACGGGGCGTGGTGTCGTTGTGAAATCCATGGTTCACATCCGGGTAAAAATGCACGCTGAACGCTTTTTGATTGGCCGACAACGCCTCTGAATAGGCAGGCCAGCCAGCGTTGATGCGTTCATCCAGACCCGCATAATGGATCATCAGCGGCGCCTCTATCGACGCCACCTGTTCCGCGGCCGGTTGGCGCCCATAAAATGGGACCGAAGCTGCGAGATCCGGGTAGGCCACTGCCAGTGCGTTGCACACGCCACCGCCATAGCAGAACCCAACAGCGCCTACCTTGCCGGTCGATCCTTCATGATCGCGCAAGTATTCAAACGCCGCAAAGAAGTCTTCCATCAGCTTTTCGCGGTCCAGCGACCGCTGCATTTCGCGGCCTTCATCATCCGTTCCCGGATAGCCGCCCAAAGGCGTCAGACCATCCGGACCCAGCGCCAGATAACCCGCCTTGGCCGCGCGGCGCACGACGTCTTCGATATAAGGGTTAAGCCCGCGGTTCTCATGCACAACCAAGACCGCAGGCAACGGGCCGTCAAAGCCCGCCGGTTTCGCCATCAAACCCTTGATCGTGCCATGACCGTTCGGGCTTTCGTATTCGGCGTCCATCACCTCGATATCCGGATCATCGGCTGGAACCTGCTGCGCCCAGGCATAATTCGGTTGGAGCTGTTGCAACACCATGGCGCCGGTCACACCCGCAGCGGTATAGCGTCCCGCTTGGGTGATGAATTCGCGCTTGGACATCTTGCCATGAACATATCCGTCAAAGATTTCCAGAATACGCTGGTCAAAATCTTTAGCAGACATGCGGCGCGTGGGGGCAGTAGAGTGATCTTGGGCCATGGGGCATCTCCCTATTCAAAGATGTCACTAGGGTAGCTCAGGAATGTAAAAATAAAACAAAAAATCGATTTTATTTCCAAATTCGGCAAAAAAACGGGCAAACAGCCCGTTTCCTTGACCAATTTTGTGCCGAATGGACGCGCACCCAGACGGTTTGCAAAGCCGCCTTATTCAGCCGCCTCGGCATATTCCTCCATCGGCGGGCAGGTACAGACAAGGTGGCGGTCGCCCCACGCGTTGTCGACACGGTTCACCGGCGGCCAGTACTTGTCGACGCGAAACGCCCCCGGCGGGAAACATCCCTGTTCGCGGGAATAGGGCCGGTCCCAATCGCGCACCAAATCTTCCATCGTGTGCGGCGCGTTTTTGAGCGGGTTGTTTTCCCGGTCGATCTGGCCTGCTTCGATCTCTACAATCTCGGCGCGGATGGCCAGCATGGCATCGCAAAAGCGGTCAAGCTCTGCCTTGGTCTCGCTTTCTGTGGGTTCGATCATCAATGTGCCGGCCACGGGCCAGCTCATCGTCGGCGCATGGAACCCGCAATCGATCAAACGCTTGGCAATGTCATCAACAGTCACACCGGCACTGTCCACAAAAGGGCGCGTGTCGATGATGCATTCATGGGCCACACGACCCTGATTGCCGCGATACAGCACCTCGAATGCGCCTTCGAGCCGTTTGGCGATGTAATTGGCGTTCAGAATTGCAACCCGGGTGGCTTGGGTCAGCCCCTCTCCTCCCATCATCAGGCAATAGGCCCATGAGATTGGCAGCAATGAAGGCGAGCCATAAGGTGCCGCCGAAACCGGTCCTTCGGCACCGCCACGTTCCGGATGCCCCGGCAAATGCGGGATCAAATGCGCCTGAACCCCGATCGGTCCCATACCGGGACCGCCGCCCCCATGCGGGATGCAAAAGGTCTTGTGCAGGTTCAGGTGGCTGACATCACCGCCGACATCGCCGGGACGGACCAGACCCACCATCGCGTTCATGTTGGCCCCGTCAATGTAGACCTGACCGCCATGATCATGGGTGATCTGGCACACTTCGGTCACGGTTTCCTCAAACACGCCATGGGTCGATGGATACGTGATCATGCAACCGGCCAGGTTTTCGCTGTGCTGTTCGGCCTTGGCGCGGAAATCATCCAGGTCTATGTCGCCACGCGCGTCCGACTTGACCGGCACCACTTTCCATCCCACCATCTGGGCGCTTGCCGGGTTGGTGCCATGCGCACTCATCGGGATCAAACAGATATTGCGATGCCCCTGCCCGTTCGCCCGATGGTAAGCCGCGATGGTCAACAGCCCCGCATATTCGCCCTGCGCGCCCGAGTTGGGCTGCATCGAGATCGCGGCATATCCGGTAATCTCGCAAAGCTTGGCCGACAAATCGTCGATCAGTTCCTTGTACCCCTCCGCCTGATCGGCTGGGGCAAACGGGTGCAATTGGGAAAACTCGCGCCAGCTGACCGGCATCATCTCGGCCGCAGAATTCAGCTTCATCGTGCAAGAGCCCAGCGGGATCATCGCCCGATCCAGCGCCAGATCCCGATCCGCCAGCCGCCGCATATAGCGCATCATCTCTGTCTCTGCCCGGTTCATATGGAAAATCGGGTGGGTCAGATAGGCACTGTCCCGGATCAGCTTTTCGGGCAGGTTGTAATGCGGGGTGTAATCGCGATCCGTCCGCTCAATGCCAAAGGCGCGCCAAACCGCTTCAATGGTGGCCGGGCGCGTGCGTTCATCCAGCGTGATACCGATTTTGGTTGTGCCAACCGCGCGCAGGTTGATCCCTTCATCCACCGCCGATTTCATCAACGCCGCTTGCAAGGGGCCAACCTCAACCGTGATCGTGTCAAAGAATGCGGCCGGTTGCACGACAAACCCCGCCTGCAAGAGCCCTTCGCGCAGCCGCGCGGTCTTGCGATGGATCCGCTGGGCGATCGCCCGCAACCCTTCGGGACCATGGAAAACAGCATAAAACGAGGCCATCACCGCCAACAACGCCTGCGCTGTGCAGACATTCGATGTCGCCTTTTCCCGCCGGATATGCTGTTCCCGCGTTTGCAGCGACAACCGATAGGCGCGATTGCCATGGCTGTCGACGCTGAGACCCACCAACCGCCCCGGCATGGCGCGTGCGTATTGCTGTTTCGTCGCCATATAAGCGGCATGTGGCCCGCCATAGCCCATCGGCACGCCAAACCGCTGGGTGTTTCCGACGGCAATGTCGGCCCCCATCGCGCCCGGCTCTTTCAACAGGCACAGGGACAAAGGATCCGCCGCAATGATCCCGATGGCTTTGGCCGCATGCAGCGCTGCGATCTGGTCGGTAAAGTCACGCAAATGCCCATAGGTGCCCGGGAACTGAAATATCGCACCAAACACTTCGGATGCGTTCAGATCATCCGGTGCCCCGACGATCACTTCGATCCCCAAAGGGGCGGCCCGCGTCTCAATCACCGCGATATTTTGGGGATGACAGTTTTCATCGACATAAAACGCCTTCGATTTTGACTTGGCCACCCGCTGCGCCATCGTCATCGCCTCGGCGCAAGCGGTCGCCTCATCCAGCAAAGAGGCGTTGGCAATCTCCAGCCCGGTCAGATCGCTGACCATGGTCTGAAAGTTCAAAAGCGCCTCCAACCGGCCTTGGCTGATCTCTGGTTGATACGGCGTATAGGCCGTGTACCACGCCGGGTTTTCCAGAATATTGCGCTGGATCGCGGGGGGCGTGACCGTGCCGTGATACCCCTGACCGATCAAAGAGGTCAGAACCTTGTTCTTCGCCGCCGTCTTGCGCATGTGAAACAGCAACTCACGCTCGGACTTTGGCTTGCCAAAGTCCAAAGGGTCCGCCTGCCGGATCGCGGGCGGCACAGTTTCATCGATCAACTGATCAAGGGTCCCCACCCCAAGGGCGGCCAGCATCTCCGACATTTCCGCCGGCGACGGTCCAATATGGCGCCGATTGGCAAAATCATAAGGCAAATAATCGGTTGGTGTATACGTCATGTCTGGCTCCCTTGGCGCGGGCAAGACGGCCCATGCGCCCGCCCCGCTTCTTCTCTTGAAAAATACTCCCGCCTGAGGCGTCCCATCTGGGCCGCCCGCGCCGGACCTATCCGATGAAGTCCTTGTAGGCGGCCTCATCCATGTATTCGTCCATCGGCCCGGTGTCGGATGGCTTGATCTTGAAGAACCATGCTTCGCCCTGCGGGTCCTCATTCACCTTGGCCGGGTTGTCGACCAGCGCCTCGTTCACCTCGACGATCTCACCATCGAGCGGCGACAGGATGTCGGAGGCGGCCTTGACGCTCTCGATCACAACGATCTCTTCATCCTTGCTCACCTCGGTGCCCACCTCTGGCAGTTCGACAAACACCACGTCGCCCAGCTGTTCAGCTGCGTGTTCGGTGATACCGACGATGATCATGTCATCTTCGGCCAGCAACCATTCATGCTCTTCGGTAAATTTCATGTCCCTTGACCTTCCTGTTGTCTATCTTTTGAACCCGGCTGCCACGAAGGGCAGTGTTGATACGATGAGCGGCTGACGCTTGCCGCGCAACTCTCCATAGAGCGTTCGACCCGTCTCGGCATGTGCCGCCGCCACATATCCCATGGCGACGGGTCCACCGACCGAGGGGCCAAACCCGCCAGAGGTGATCGCGCCAATCGGCGCGCCGCCTTCGGCGTCGGCAAACACGGTAACCCCCTCGCGCATCGGCGCGCGTCCTTCGGGGCGCAACCCGACGCGTTTGCGCTCTGCGCCGTTCTCCAACTCTGCCAGAATGCGGCCCGCCCCCGGGAAACCACCGGCACGGGCGCCACCCGCGCGTCGGGTCTTTTGAATGGCCCAGGTCAACCCGGCCTCGACCGGCGAGGTTTCGGCGGTAATGTCATGGCCGTAAAGGCACAAGCCCGCCTCTAACCGTAAAGAGTCGCGCGCGCCAAGACCGATGGGCGCCACATCCGCATGATCCAGCAGGGTTTCTGCCAAAGCTTCTGCCGCATCCACGGGCACCGAAATTTCAAACCCGTCTTCGCCGGTGTAACCGGACCGAGAAACCCAGCAAGCCGCGCCGTTCAGGTCCATGTCGCGCACATCCATGAAACGCATGGTCCTGACTTCCAGGTTCAGCGTTGCCAATACGCTCTCCGCCGCAGGGCCTTGTAGTGCCAGCAGCGCGCGGTCGGTGATTTCGGTGATGTCAACATCCGACAAGCCAGCCCGCATCAAATCCAGATCGGCGGATTTACAGGCGGCGTTAACAACCACAAACAGCGCCTCTCCGCGCCGGGCAAACATCAGGTCGTCTTCAATCCCACCGGCGTCATTGGTGAAAAACCCATAGCGCTGTCGTCCATCCGCCAATTCGCGGACATTCATCGGCACCAGCGTTTCGAAGGCTTCGGCCACCGCATCGTAAGACGCGCCGCGCAACATTACCTGCCCCATGTGGCTGACATCAAAAAGCCCGGCTTTTTCGCGGCAATGGGTGTGCTCGGCCATAATGCCGGAAAATTGTACCGGCATGTCATAGCCGGCAAATGCCACCATCTTGCCCCCCAATCGCCGATGCAGCGCGTTGAGCGGTGTGATTGCCAAATCCATCTCCGGCCTCCCTGTTGCCAGGCCGATCGATCCAAATGTGAAAATCGAGCGGCATCCCAAACCCGCACGTCCCGCGTACGACCAAGATGCCCCCTCTGTCCTTTTGCCTGAGATCGTTATCCCTTCGGCGGATGCGTCGCGCGCATCACTCTCCAGAGTTTTATGTCAGGTCCGCGGTCCTCTGTGCCTGAGAGTTTCCGGGGCGGTTGCTCCTTCGGCACCGGCATCGCCGGTTCTCCCACGTTCCTTCGTATGGGGTAGCTTGGCTTGAAAAAGCAATCAAGCCCCTTTTCGCCAAGAAACGCATTCGCAGGGATTCAGGTGTCGATCACCAAAAAAGCGCCCGTCACAACAGACGCCTTTCAATGCGATGTCGCACCCGTTTGGGTTACTGGCCGACCAGCGGTACAGACAATATCGTCCAGTGCTTGGCATGGGCGACGATGTTCGCACCCTCTGCCCTGCGATCCGCAATCGCGCCTTTTTCATGCTTGGGACAGGCAATCAGGTCCTTCCCCTCTTCGCGCACCGGGCCGGTATAGCTGTTGGGCGCCAGCAATTGACACACATCATCCGGGTTCGGATAAGGTGCTTTGGCGCGCAAGCCGGACAAGCCGGGCTCGCTGTAATTCAATACGGTGGGTTCCGCGCCGTCCTCAGACAGCTCAAGCGGTTCGGTGCAGGCGGTCAGTGCCAAAAGGCCTGCAAAGGCGAAAGTCATACGAAGATATTGCATTCTAAACCCTCAGGAAAACTCAATAAAAACAAATGGAAAGTCCAAGCGGAACAGCCCTGCCCAGCAACAAGAGCGCTGGATCGTGATGGATGTCGACGGGCACGCTTAATGCCCGCCCGACAAGACCAATGTCCGCATCGGCAGCAGAATGGCGTGAATGCGCAGGATAAACGCGTGCACCAAACCGGTCGTATCAATCACGTGCAATCCGATCCGCTGGAATGTCCCCAAATCCGGGTCCTGCAAGCGTTCATGATTGTTCGTGTAGACGTTGGAAACGCACTGGCTGCCGGGAATGACGTTGTCGATCCCGCCTTCATAAAGCGGCTCCATACCCACCGCGACGGTGCCCGGTCTGGACCGCTCGGCCAGATCGATCAGGGCATCGGACGGGCGCAACTGACCGGTGGCAATCACGTCCTGCACATTGACGACCACCATTGGGATCACCTTGAAGGGCACAGACATACAGGTGATTTCCGCCAACATGCCGGGTTTCACGACCTGCGCTGAAATCTGGTCATACCCCGCCTGCATGCGCCGCCCGACCGTGTCATCCGGCACAATGATGCCCGCCGGGCGCTGGATGGCAGAGACATAGTCACCCGGTTGCAGCGCAAACTGTTCAATGGTGCCCGCGACACCCGCATAGATCGTGGTTTTGTCCAATTCGACCTGCGCCTGTTCGCGCGCCGCTTCGGCGCTCAGCCTTTGTGCCGGCAGCAGTGTATTGACCTTTTCCCGCGCCGCATTCGCTTGGCTTTCCGCCGCGGCAAGGGCCGCTTCTTGTGCCAACACTTCGGCTTCTTGCCGGTCAAGATCCTGTTGACTGACCGCCGAAGATCCCCGCGCCATCAGGGTTTGGGTCCGCTCCAGTTCGATCCGCAATTCATCCAGCGTGGCCACAACCTGTTGGATTTGCGCCTCTGCCGTCACCAGGTCCGCCTCGGCCACGACGACCTGAGCGTCGATCTCGGATATCTGCGACTCCGCCGTCGCCAATGCCGTGACCTGCCGTGCATCGTCCATCTTGAAGAGCGGATCGCCCGCTTCGACCTTCTGTGCGTTGACGACAAAGACCTCTTCAACCCGCCCGGCGGTTTCCGGCAGGATGCTGACCGTCCGGAACAGCGACGTCACATTGCCGCTTTCCGGGTGATAGTAAAAGATCATCGTGATCAGCGACAAGGTCATGATCGCACAGGCGGTTATGCCATAGCGCAGCTCATACCAGACCGAATAGAGCGTGATTTCATGGCCCCAGCGTTTGCCCTGAAAATTGCGCCGGATCAGGTAATCCGGCAGGATGGTGACCATTGAGCAGAAGAGAAATTCAAGCATCGCTTATCCCTCCGCCTTGGCCGGGGTCGGCACGGGTTCAGCGTGTTGGTGCGCCGCATCATGCAGCTCATTATCGTCTTCGGGCAGATCCCCTTCGTAATCACGTCCGGCCAAACTGGCCAAAGATCGCGCGCCCGATGTGATTGGCGTCAGGAAGTCCGGCAGTTGTGTGGCCGCGAGCAGCAACGCCGCGATCCAGAAGATGTTCTGATGTGTCAGCAGCGCGATCAGGGCCAACATGGCAACGATCTGCATCTGCGTGCGATGCGTCCTGTGTGCCATCCGCTCCGGGATGGAATGCAGATAAAGGTACAAAACCCCCACAAGAAAGACACCGATCACCACAAAGAAAATTGCGTTGGTGAACATCGGGTCGGACCCGTCGGCCCCAGGAATGAAATAAGGCAGATGTTCGGGCGCCATCGGATGCATCGCTGCGCTGCTGTCGGACATTGGATGCCCCTCCTCAAGTCTACTCTTTACTCAGTGCTCAACTGCCAGCTTCCATCCGCCGCCTGACAGCGCCGGCTGGCGAAAGCCGCAGATTCGTCTGCACCCGCGACGCGGATAATGTGGCGAACGGTGACACAGTTACCGCCAACGTCGAGCGTTTCAACCTGCCCGCGCGCGCCTGTTTCAGGGTTTTCCCATTGTTTGGTTGCACCGGATTTAGCCGGCGACGTGACATACATGCCCTCGGCCGTGGCGGTCAGCATGTCGATATCGCTCTGCTTCAAACCGATATTGGAGAACCGTTTATACAGCCCGGCCTGGGCCATTGCGGTCGTTGTGGTGAAAAGAAGGATGAAGACCATCAGAATGGCGCGATACATATGCGAAGGTCCCTTTGAAATCTGGCCGGTTTCCGGCGAAAACCACTTATTTTGCCGGACCCTAGCACAGTGTTCTTGCGGACCAAACCCACCTCCTGCCGTCTATTTTCAAATTTTCCCGCAAGATGATGGTGGGGCGAGGCCCCTAGCCTGTTGCGACCCTTAGAGGTCATAGTCAGACCAACCTATCCCAGCGATGTGACCTGACATGACCGATCCCTATCACGCGCCCATGGGCGGCCATCCGCCCCAGACCCAGCTTTTGACCGGTCGGGCTGTGTTTACAGAGACCTATGCGGTGATCCCGCGGGGGACAATGCAGGATATCGTGACCTCTCATCTGCCTTTCTGGGACAAAACACGGGCTTGGATTCTGGCGCGCCCGCTCAGTGGTTTTGCAGAAACCTTTTCGCAATACGCGATGGAGGTTTTGCCGGGCGGCGGCAGCTCCACGCCGGATACAGATCCCGCTGCACAGTCGGTGCTGTTTGTGACCCACGGGACCGCGCGGCTTGTTCTGGACGGCACGGATTATCACCTGAGCGCGGGCAGCTATGCTTATGTTCCGCCCGGCTGTGACTGGGCCCTGACAAACCCCGGCACAGACCCGTTGCGGTTCCACTGGGTGCGCAAAGCCTATGAACCTGTTGCCGGAATCGACCGGCCAGAGCCCTTTGTCACCAGCGACGCAGAGGTTGCGCCCATCGCGATGCCCGGTACAGAGGGTCGTTGGGCCACGACCCGTTTTGTCGATCCGTCCGACATGCGCCACGACATGCATGTGAACATCGTCACCCTGCAACCCGGCGCCGTGATCCCGTTTGCCGAAACCCATGTCATGGAACACGGGCTTTATGTTTTGGAGGGCAAAGCAGTCTACCGCCTCAACCAAGACTGGGTCGAGGTTGAAGCCGGCGATTTCATGTGGCTGCGCGCCTTTTGTCCGCAAGCCTGTTATGCGGGCGGTCCGGGACCGTTTCGCTATCTGCTTTATAAGGACGTGAACCGGCATCCCAAGCTTGGTTAACCAGCACCTTTTCCTTTCAGGTAAGGACCCTATTCATCAGAACCTGGGTTTTGCATCGCATTGATACCCCAGAGGAAAACGCCAGCGAACACACCCAATACGCCCCATGCGATCCCATTTCCAACGGCAAACCCGATGGTTTGTCCCAGTGTTACGCCGTCAAAGAACAAGTTAACGAGGATGTAGATCAACGGGGCGGCAAAAAGGCCGAAACCAAGTCCACCTGCTGCCCCAAGCAGGGCCCAGGTCTTGTATGAGTTCATGTTCATATGCGTCTCCAAAGCGCGCGTTTCGTGAATTTCGGTGAGGTTGCGCAAAGATCGGAGAGGGTTAAATTACTAATTTTCCCAATGCCTTGCGCGACACCGTCGGTCGGACAGCTATTTCGGCCGTGCGGCAAATCCAGCACGTGCGACAAGAGGGACACCCGATGAAACCGCGCAAATCTTGTATCGATACAGAGCACACTGATTGCAAAGGGGATTTTGCGGCGCGATAGCTGTGCGCATGAAACTGATGATCAATGGATTTGGACGGATCGGGCGCACGATTTTGCGTCAGATCGCGTCAACAGAGGCGGGAAGGGGCATCGAGGTTGTTGGCATTAACGACATCGCGCCGTTGGAAACCTGTGCCTATCTCTTTCAATACGACAGCACCTTTGGTCCATATCCTGGCAAGATCAGCGCAGGAGACGGCGCGCTGACGGTGGATGACCTTGTGATCCCATTCACCGGTCAAGCGGATTTGCGGGATCTGGACCTGACGGGCGTGGACGTCGTTTTGGAATGCACCGGCATTGCCCGTACCACAGACGTCGCGCAACGGGGATTGCAGGCGGGGGCAGACGCCGTGCTGATCTCTGGTCCGTCGCCCGCGGCAGATGTGACGCTGGTGATGGGGGCCAATGACATTGCCTTGGGTGCGGCGCGCGTGGTGTCGAATGCCTCTTGCACGACCAACGCGTTGGCCCCGCTTCTGGCGCTGCTCGATAATCTCTATGGCATCGAACAGGCGCACAGCACCACCATCCATTGTTATACCAACAGCCAACCCATGGTGGACGCGCCGCGCGGCGACCTCGCCCGCAGCCGGGCGGGCGCCATGTCCATGGTCCCCACGACATCGAGCGCCACCGGCTTGGTCGGTCAGATCCTGCCAAACCTCGCCGACAAGGTAACGGGTGCCGCGGTTCGAGTGCCGACGGCCAGCGTGTCGGCCATCGATCTTGTCGCTCGTCTGACATGGGCACCGGAAGACATCGTTGAAGCCTTGCAGCTTATGGCAGACGCTTCGCCTGTTCTGGGCTGGACCGACATGCCGCTGGTGTCCTCTGATCTGCGCGGGCGACCGGAATCGCTGGTCCTGGCCTTGCCAGAGACACGCATCACCGGCACGCAGCTGCGCCTCTTTGGCTGGTATGACAATGAATGGGGGTTTTCGGCCCGGATGCTGGATGTCGCGCGCCGCATGGCCGCGCGCGACTAAGCGTTATTTGTGGCCTGAGAGCCCGCCAGAGATATCTTCTGTCGCGTCTGCCGACAGCTCTTCGGGCAGAATAAGGTTCAGGACAATCGCAATCAGCGCTGCGGGCAGGATGCCAGAGGCCAACAGGATGCGCAGGGTGTCGGGCAGGTATTGCAGGGCGCTGACCGATCCCGGCGCCATGTTCAGCGTTTCCAGTTGCAGGCCCAAGCCAATCGACAGGGCCACTGCAAAGATCACCATGTTTCGGCGGGTCCAGTTCACGTCCGACAACATTGACACACCCGCTGCGGCAACCATGCCGAACATCACGATAACGCCGCCGCCCAGAACCTCGATCGGGACGGTGCGAATGATCGCGCCCACCTTTGGCACCAGACCGCAGAGGATCAGGAACAATGCCCCGATGGTCACAACATGACGGCTCATTACGCCGGTCATCGCGATCAGGCCAACATTCTGGCTGAATGAGGTGTTGGAAAACCCGCCAAAGATGCCGGCCAGCGCCGAGCCTGCACCATCGGCAAAAGTTGCTCCTTCAATCTCTCGGTCCGTCGCTTCGCGGCCTGCCCCGCCTTTGGTGATGCCCGAGACATCGCCAACTGTTTCAACCGCGGACACGAAGGCCATCAGGCAAAAGCCGATGATCGCAGCGGCGCTGAATTCGAACCCGTATTTGAACGGCTGCGGCAAGGCGAAGGCCGCCGCGCGATCCCAGCTGGTCGCGATGGCCTCAAAGCTGAGCATGCCCATGGCCAAGGCGTAAACATACCCGGCCAAAATCCCGATCAAGACGGCGGACACGGACAGCATGCCACGGGTAAAGAATTTCAAGCCCAGCGTGGCAAAGATCACGACAAGCGCGGCTGACCAGTTCAGCAGGCTGCCATATTCTTCTAACCCACGCGCTTTGGCTGGAACGCCACCGGCGGCGTATTCGATGCCCACCTTGACCAGCGCCAGACCGATCATCGTGACCACCAGACCGGTCACCAGCGGCGGCAGGGCAAAGCGTATGCGCCCGATGACCAAACCAAGGACAGCATGAAACAGCCCGCCGATCACAACGCCGCCGAACAAAGCCGCAAGCCCGTCGACACCTTTCCCGGCGACCAGCGGGATCATGATCGGGATGAACGCAAAAGAGGTGCCCTGAACAATTGGCAAAGACGCCCCAACCGGGCCGAGCGTGATGGTCTGCAACAGCGTCGCCACCCCAGCAAACAGCATCGACATCTGGATCATGTACAAAAGCTCTGGAAAGTCAGGCGAGTTCGATCCAAACCCGAATCCGGCCGCCCCGGCAACAATGATGGCCGGTGTCACATTGGACACGAACATGGCCAGAACGTGCTGAATGCCCAAAGGCACCGCTTTGACCAATGGCGGCATATAATTCGGATCGCGCAGCTGTTCGGCGGTTCCCAAGCTTTCGTCTTGCATTTTCGTCCCTTTGTTCCAAGGCCCTGATCGTTGAGCGTCGAGCCGTTATGTGTCTTTCACAACATAGGTTTTTTCGAACCAGTGCTCTTCGAGGTTTGCGCCTGATCCGATCCTATCAACAACCGCGAAGACCCCGGGTTCTGCAAGCGGCGTCAGAACGCCGTGCCACGTTCCGCGGTGAAAATTGATCGCTTGCCGGGATTCTGTGCGAAATGCGATTGGCCTGCCCGGAATGCCGCTATCATGCGGGGCTACGATGACAAGGAAAGGATGTTCGGTCATCGGAATGAATGTCTGGCTGCCATCGGGATGGCGTTCCATCATGTCGAGCGTGTAGGGCAGGCTGCGTGGGGTTGCGTTGAACAAAGACACGCCAGCCCGGCCATCGGCAAAATCCAACTGCGCACGATCGTGATAGCGGCCACATAGCCCCTGATTGATGAGCTTGTCAGGTGCGCCCGCGCAGTCCAGCACATCGCCAAAGGGTGCAAAACGAACCGCGTCAATCGGTTGGATCAGGATATCCGTCATGACGGCAAAAGATCCTGCAGGCGGAAGGCGGCAATACGTTCAACCTGACGACAGGCTTCGGCAAATTCAGTTTCGCGATCTTGGGTGATCCGGCGTTCAAACGCGGCGAGGATTGACGCTTTGGTGTGGTCGCGCACGGCGATGATGAAAGGAAAGCCAAACTTATCTGTGTAGGCCGAATTAAGTTCAGTGAATTTCGCCCGCTCCATATCCGTCAACGCATCCAGACCGGCGCTGGACTGTTCTGCCGTGCTTTCCGCGGTCAGCCGTTTGGCGGCAGCCAGCTTTCCCGCCAGATCGGGATGCGCAGTCAAAACACCCAGTCGTTGGGTGTCGCTAGCGGACCTGAACATACGGGCCAGCGCGTTGTGCAACCCGCCGGCGGTATCATGCGCGGGGCCAAGTTCCAGATCAAAGGCCCGCTCTGCGATCCAAGGGGAGTGTTCGAACACGCCACCAAAGGCTGATATGAAGGCATCGCGCGACATCTGGCTTGGCCTATCTCGCGACACCGGTGGATGTGCTTGCGCCCAATGCTCTGCAATCTCCAGCCGCGTGGCGAGCCAGACATCATCATGCTGTCGGACGTGATCCAGAAAGCGTTGCAAGGCCATCGCCCGCCCGGGACGTCCGACAAGGCGACAATGCAGACCAATGGACATCATCTTGGGCGCGCCCGCCGCGCCCTCGGCATAAAGCATGTCAAAGCTGTCGCGCAGATAGGCGAAGAACTGATCGCCCGCATTGAACCCCTGTGGCGTGGCAAACCGCATGTCGTTGGCATCAAGCGTGTAGGGCACGATCAGTTGATCAGTCTCTCCAAACCGGCTCCAATAGGGCAGATCATCGGCATAACTGTCCGCAACATAGGCAAAACCGCCCTCTTCTGCGGCCAGCCGCACGGTATTTTCCGAACAACGGCCCGTGTACCAGCCGCGCGGGCGTTCCCCGACCACCTCGGTATGCAGACGGATCGCCTCTGCCATGTCGGCGCGTTCGTCGGCTTCGGCCATGTCCTTGTATTCGATCCATTTCAGACCGTGGCTGGCAATCTCCCAGCCTGCGTCCTTCATTGCGGCGACTTGGTCGGGCGCACGGGCCAGCGCCGTGGCCACGCCGTAAACCGTCACCGGCACATCCCTCAAAATGCGGTGCAGCCGCCAGAACCCGGCGCGTGACCCGTATTCATAAATGGATTCCATATTCCAATGTCTTTGGCTCGGCCAGGCAGCGCCCCCAACGATTTCGGACAAAAACGCCTCGGACGCGGTATCGCCATGGAGGATGTTGTTCTCCCCGCCTTCTTCGTAATTCACCACGAATTGCACGGCGATCTTGGCCCCGCCCGGCCATTCGACCTCTGGCGGTGTGGCCCCATATCCGATCATGTCGCGGGGGTATCTTTTCATCGGTTCACTCCGGCTTTTCTTTAGCTTAAGCCAGAAGATCGGCAGATTTCTTCAAAAAAAGCGATAAGCTCTCTTGGTCTTGCACCGCCTGCTGAAAGCTGCAGCATGAGGCAACGCAATTGAAAGGGCTGAGTGATGAGCGGATACCTGACAACCCATGTTCTGGATACGGCACTCGGCTGTCCCGCGGCGGGGATGAAAATTCTGTTCTATCGGGTTTCGGGAAATTCCCACCGCAAATTGCTGGAAATGGTCACCAACGAGGATGGCCGGACAGACAGTCCGATCCTGCCGGTCGCGGATTTCAAGACCGGGACCTATGAGTTGATCTTTTTCGCAGGTGACTATCTGCGGGCCAACGATATCGCCGACGAAGAGCCGATTTTCCTTGATCAGATTCCGATCCGATTTGGCATGTCCGACCCGGCCGCGCATTACCACGTTCCACTTCTGCTATCGCCTTACGGGTATTCAACTTACCGCGGGAGTTGAGCGGCGCAGCCTCCTCGTGCCAAGATCGTCGCAAAACACGCGATAACGGAACGACGGAGGGGAGATGCGACAAAGACTGCTCAGTCTGGCAACATGGCTCGGTGCCGTGCTCGTTGTTTGCGCGGTCATCGCCGTTCCAGTGTATCTCTTTACCAAGCACACCCTGTTGCCGCCCGAAGAGATCAGCATGGCCGCCGGTCGCAAGGGGGGCGCATATTACAATTTCGCGCTGCGATACCGGACGATCCTGTCCTTCGACGACATCAAGGTGAACGTGGTCGAAACCGCCGGGTCCGAGGAAAACGCGCGCCTTTTGGAAAGCGGAGAGGTTGATGTCGCGCTTTTGCAAGGCGGGATACCGGTTTCCGAGGACGCGGATATAGAGGCGCTGGCCGCTATTTTCCTTGAACCGTTTTTCATTCTGCATCGAGGCGCCTTGCCCGAAGCCGCCGACCCAACGCTGTGGCAGGATCTGAAGGTTGCGGCCGGCGAGCCCGGAAGTGGCACGCGCGCTGCGGTTCTGTCGTCACTGGATGCGTTGGGCATTTCCGTTGATGACAGCCGCCTTTTTCCACTTGGCGGGGATGCAGCGGCAGAGGCATTGCAGTCGGGCGACATCGATGTGGCGGTTTTTGTGGCCCCTATTACCGCCCCTTATTTGCGGGATCTACTGGTCGATCCGGTCATCCAGATCGACACGATCCGAGACAGCGAGGCGCTGGCAAGGTCGCTCAGCTATGTGCGTATGGTCGATATTCCGCCATCCGGCATCGACTATGCCGCACGGCTGCCGGAAGAACGCGTGCCCTTAACGGCCATGGTCGCAGCACTTGCCGCGCCATCAGATTTGCACCCCTCAGTGATTGACAGGCTCGTGCGGGCCGCAGGGATCATCCATTCCGGGCCAAACCCGCTGAGCGCTGACTTACAATTCCCCGCCCCCGAAGGCGCGGAATTTCCGATCAATGAACAGGCGGAAGAAGCGCTGACATCGGGCCCCAACCCGTTGAACAAGGTCCTGCCCTATTGGATGACCGCGCAAATCCAAAGCGTGATGATCTTTTTCGTTCTGCTGCTGCTGTTATCTTTGCCAATCTTGCGGTCCTTTCCCTCGCTTTATGTCTGGCGCATGCGGCAGCGCGTGTTCCGCTATTATCGCGATCTGCTGGCGGTCGAACGCACGCTGCATAGCACGGACGTTTCCCTGGCAGAGGCGCAAGAACTCACCACGCAGCTGGATCATATTGATGCAGCCATTTCGTCGCTTGCCGTCCCGCTGCGCTATCGCGAATATGCCTATTCGCTTCGCTTGCATGTTGATCTGGTCCGGCGGCATTTGACGGACAAGCTCGAAAGCGATGGGGATGGCGCGCCTAAGTCGCCTCTGCCGCCCGCACCGCGGCCGCAAGGCGATCCGTCATGAAATCCATGAAAAGGCGGGTTTTTGGGTCCTGATGCCGTCGGTGCGTAAAGAGACAAGCCATTTGGACAGACGTTGGCGGCGTATCCGTGGCCACGCGCACCAACTGGCCACTGGTCAAATACTCGACCACTTCAAAAACCGGTTTCAGCGCGATGCCTCGCCCGGCAAGCGCCCAATCGGTCAGAACATCGCCATCGTCACATTCATACCGTCCTGAGACGGCAAATTTCTTTTCCACACCGTCAACCAGCAACCGCCATTGAAACTCTGTGGCCCCGGGAAAGCGCAGATTGAGGCAATCATGCCCATCGGCAATGAGATCATCGCCGGTCCGCGGCATGCCCCGGTCCGACACATAGGCCGGAGAGGCCACGAGGACCCGATGACAGTCTGCGATCCCGCGAATGCGCAGGTTGCTGTCCTCGGGCTGACCCAGAAAAAAGGCGAGGTCCAGACCCTCGTTGGTCAGGTCAACCTTTCGATCCGTCAAACGAAGCCGCATGTGGACCTCTGGATAGGTTTCCAAAAAATCCGGAACTTGGGGCGCGATCAATCGGCGCCCCACGCCAAGAGGGGCAGCCACAAAAAGCGACCCGCGCGGATTGTCGGTCAGATTGACGACCTGCGCCTCTGCTTCATCCACCGCTTCCAGCACCGCACAAGCACCGGAATAGAACGCACGCCCCTGTTCGGTTGGCGATAAGTTCCGTGTCGTCCGCTGAAACAGACGGACATTCAGATGATCCTCAAGCTGCGAAATCCGGGCCGACGTGACGGCCGGAGACACACGCAAATCCCGCCCCGCGGCGGACATACTGCCCAATTCATAGACACGGACAAAGGTTCTGATGTTGTCGAGGTAGGACATTTTACCGATATTTTTGATACAGCTTGGTAATTGATCGGAATACCGAATAATTCAGAATTTGCCTAGTGTGGCCAAAGCTTATCGAAGGATCTGCCATGTATGACCTTGCCGTATTCTGGGACTGGCTCGGCTTTGCCGTGCGCTGGCTGCATGTCATCACGGCCATCGCGTGGATTGGATCATCGTTCTATTTCATCGCGCTGGATCTGGGATTGAACCGGAACATCACCGGTCCGGCAGATGGCGAGGAATGGCAGGTGCACGGCGGCGGGTTTTATCACGTCCAGAAATACCTCGTGGCACCCGATCAGATGCCGGATCACCTCGTGTGGTTCAAATGGGAAAGCTATTCCACATGGCTGTCAGGGGCTGCTTTGCTGATGATCGTCTACTGGGCGGGTGGAGAGCTTTACCTGATAGACCGGGCCAAGGCTGACCTATCGCTGGCGCAGGGCATTTTCCTGTCCGCGGCGTCTTTGGCGCTTGGTTGGTTACTTTATGACGGGTTGTGCAAAAGCCCGCTGGGCGAGCGGCCAACGGTTTTGATGCTGTTGCTTTTCGTCATTCTGGTGGTGATGAGCTGGGGCTACAATCAGGTTTTCACCGGGCGGGCCGCCCTGCTGCATCTGGGCGCGTTCACGGCCACCATCATGACGGCAAATGTATTTTTCATCATCATGCCGAACCAAAGGATCGTGGTTGCTGATCTGAAAGCCGGGCGGGTTCCGGACGCGAAATATGGCAAGATTGCCAAGCTGCGTTCGACCCATAACAACTATCTGACGCTGCCGGTTATTTTCCTGATGCTGTCCAATCACTATCCATTGGCCTTTGGCACAGAATACAGCTGGATCATTGCCAGCCTTGTGTTCTTGATGGGTGTGACGATCCGGCATTATTTCAATTCGATCCACGCCCGCAGCGGCAATCCGACATGGACGTGGCCGGTGACGGTGTTGCTGTTTCTGGCCATCGTCTGGCTGTCGACCGCACCCTTTCAAGCCGTGGATGAGACATCGAACACGCTGCGACCGTCAGAACAACGCTTTGTCGAGGCACCGGGGTTTGACCATGTTCAGAACGTGGTGATGGGCCGCTGTTCGATGTGCCACGCCCAGGAACCGGTTTGGACCGGTATCCGTTGGGCCCCCAAAGGCGTGCTGCTGGAAACACCGGAAGATGTCGCGCGCAATGCGCGGGCAATCTATCTTCAATCGGGGCTGAGCCACGCGATGCCGCCTGCCAATATCACCCAATTGCCCGACGAAGATCGCGCCGCCATCGTTGCCTGGTATCGGGCCGCACAGGCCGGATCGTAAAGAATCGTAGCAAAATCCGTACGATCTGCGGATACTAACCTCTGTAAAAGAGGCTCAAGCTCGCCGAGACGGGTGCCGGGCCCGCAGGGGGACGACCGTTTATGTCCACGTATTTTCAGGGCGCGACAAAGATCGCGGCGATTGTAAGTTTGGCGCAGAGAACCGCGCTTGCGATGTGGTTCTTGATCATTGCGACCGGCGCATCGATTGCATCGGTCTGCGAAGATTTTTCAATGCGCACCGACGTTCCGCCAGTGCCCGCTGGAACAGAAATGCCAATATCGATCTCGGTCACCGTCGCAGACCTGATGGGGGTGGATGACGTAGGCCAACAGCTGGACATCGATCTCTTCGTGAAGATGGAATGGCAGGATGCCCGATTGGTCGATTATGTTGGCTGCCGCTTTCCCATTACCGAGGTTTGGACGCCTCGCATTCAATTGCTGAATTCATCGAATTTGCGTCTCGCTTTCCGCAATGCGCGCAATGACGTTTCCATAGACGAAGGCGGTCGCGTGCGGCAAATTCAGCGTGCAACGGGCCTCATCTCCAGCTATCACAGCCTGCGAGCCTTTCCTTTTGATGAGCATGATTTCGAAATCATGATGGGGAAGGTGTTTGACAATGAAACCAAGTTGAAATTCGTCCCTGATGTCGACGATGTCTGGATTTCCAACCGGTTGAATATTGAAGGCTGGGATGTCGGCGGTGTGTCTTTGCACAGCCGGGATCTCGTCATTCCGGCAACAGGCGAAACCATTGATGCGGCCATTCTAACCATCAACGCCAAGCGCAACCCGGAATATTACATCTATCGCGCGCTATTGTTGTTGGTGTTCGTCGTCGGCATGTCTTGGGTCATTTTCTGGGTGCCGCCGAACAGGTTTGAATTTCAGATTGGGATTGGGGCCACGTCTATGCTGACCGTGATCGCCTTCAACCTGGCTTTGTCCGGGCAACTGCCGCCTGTGGGCTACCTGACAACATTGGATAAGATGGTCATTTGGGCGATTTTGTTGATCTTCCTGTCGATTGTTGAAGCACTTGTAGCTGGACGCATGGTTCTCAAAGGACGCGAAGCCTTGGCGCTGAATATCGACCGGGCCTGTCGCGTTGTATTCCCGGTGTTCCTAGTCGGGGGCTGGTCGGGCATCATCCTGTACGGCTAAATCGACACACATCTAAATTTCTGTACACGAATGACGGTTGTCGCCATGCCTCTGCATTGCGTCTTTTTTGATATACGGACATTGTGTTGATGCTGGTGGGGCAACAGGTGACTCGAGATTGCGGGAAAAGCCCCCTGCGTCAAATTTGAACGGGGAGTTGGCAGGATGCGCGCAGCGAATCTTACGGGAGTCCGGTTGCTCTGTGCGTCGGCTCTGTTGATCGGCAGCTGGAGCCATTCTGCGCTTGCGCTCGAAACATCTCTGACAGCCCCCGGTGCGCCCGAAGCCTTGCAGAACCGCCTGACCGCTGCATCGCTTGTAATGAATGCCGAGGCACAAGGGCTGGAAGGCGAACAAGAGATCGTCGCCGCTGCCTTGTCGGATTACAACACGCTGGTCAGTGTTCTTTATGACCAGGGCTATTTCGGCCCGGATGTCCGTATCCGGATCGATGGACGCGAGGCGGCGGAAATCCCACCGCTGAACCCGCCACAATCAATCAGCAAGGTTGAGATCACCGTCAATGCCGGAACACAATTCGTGTTCGGTCAGGCCGATATCACCCCGGTTGCGCCGGAAACCGAGCTGCCGGAAACCTATGCGACGGGACAAACCGCTTCGACCGCGGCGATCCGGGACGCGGCTGTGGCTGGCGTGCGCGGATGGCAAAATGCAGGACACGCCAAGGCGGACCTGACGGATCAGCAAATCACGGTCAATCACACCAAAAGCGAACTGGACGCGCGCCTGACGCTGACGCCGGGCCCGCAACTTCGGTTTGGCAATGTCACGGTGACCGGCAATCAGGATGTGCGCACAGACGCGATCCTGCGGATTGCAGGTTTTCCAACCGGCGAAATTTATGACCCCGAAGATCTAAAAACCGTGCGCACACGTTTGACCCGGACAGGCGCTTTTGGCTCTGTGGCCTTGCGCGAGGCGGAAGAGGCGAACCCGGACGATACGCTCGATTTCGAGATCATCACGTCAGAACGTCTGCCACGCCGGATCGGCTTTGGTGCCGAGGTGACCACGGATGAAGGCATAGACGCCAGCTTTGCCTGGACGCATCGTAACATTTTTGGCGGCGCAGAGCGTCTGCGGTTCGAAGCGCGCGTTGGCAATATCGGCGGCTCGGAAGACATTGACGGTTTGATCGGCCTGCGCCTTGACCGACCTGCGGTATTCGGACCCGACTATGACCAATATTTTCTGGCCGAAATCGAACGTTTGAACGAACCGAACTATTCGACCACGCGCGCGACGCTTGGTGGCGGTGTACGGCGGATTTTCAATGAAAACCTCTTTGCCGAGGTGGGCGGCGCGGTCAGTGTTGCCAATGTGGACGACGCCTTTGGCGATGACCGGCGGTTCAACCTATTTCTGATCCCCGGACGCGTTGAATGGGATATGCGCGACGACAAGGTGAACGCAACCTCAGGCTTTTACCTCGATAACCGGGTGGTGCCCTTCATCGGCTTCAACGGTTCTGAATCTGGCCTGTATGCCAAACTGGACGGACGCGGCTATATCGGCTTTGGCGAAAACGACACGGTCGTGCTGGTCGGACGGGTTCAGCTAGGTACCGTTTTCGGGGCCGAGCTGGAAGATATCTCACCCGACTTCCTGTTTTATTCCGGGGGTGCGGGCACCGTGCGCGGTCAGGAATACCAGAACCTTGGCATCGAAGTTCCAGGCGGCACTGCCGGCGGCCGGTCCTTTCTAGGCCTGTCCGCAGAGGTGCGCACCAAGATCACCAGCGCCATCTCAATCGTGGGTTTCTTTGACTATGGTGCCGTCGACGAAGGCAGCTTTGTCGACAACAACTCCCCGACCCATTCGGGTGCAGGTCTCGGCGTGCGATATGACATCGCGGGCATCGGACCGCTTCGGTTTGATCTGGCCGTGCCGGTCTCGGGGGATGAGGACGACGGCGGATTGCAGTTTAACTTGGGCATAGGACAAGCGTTTTGACACGGTTTCTCTGGGGCTCTTTGGCGGCTGGTCTGACATTGGCCAGCCCGGTTTTGGCACAGGATGAAGAAGAGGAGGCAGGCGGCCCGCTTGTCCGCCTCTTGGAAAACACCCTGTCGAATGACAGTCGCAACATCGAGGTCAACGGCCTTGAAGGCGCGCTGAGTTCGCGCGCGACGATCCAAGAGCTGATCGTGTCCGACCCCGACGGGCCGTGGTTCATCCTGACCGGTGCAGTGCTGGATTGGAACCGCTTGGCCTTGGTGCGTGGACGGTTTTCGGTCAACTCGCTCTCCGCCGAAAAGATCGAAGTGATCCGCCCGCCCTTGCCCGACCCAAATGCGCCGGTTGAACTGCCCGATCCAGAGGCGGAACCCTTTGCCCTGCCCGAACTGCCTGTCGCCATTGAAATTGGCGAAATTCAAGTTGCCGAAATTGCGTTGGGCGAAGAGCTTTTGGGCCGCTCTGCCAGTCTAAGCGTGAACGGCAACCTGACCTTGGCCGATGGTGCTTTGGACACATTGCTGTCGGTCAACCGGCTGGACCGCCAGGGCGACGCGCTGACGCTTGGGGCAAGTTATGCCAATGAGACCCAGAATATCGGGGTCGACATTACGCTGACCGAGGCCGAAGGCGGCCTGCTGACAGAGCTGTTGCAGATGCCGGGCAATCCGTCGCTGGTCTTTACCGCACAAGGCGACGGGCCCATCGACGCGTTCCGCACCGACATTGGGCTGGCCACCGATGGAGTGCGCCGGGTGGAAGGCCATGTCGAATTGAACGGCGTTCCGGTGGAAGGGTCTGAGGAACAAGGCATCGGCTTTACCGCCGACATCGGCGGCGACCTGACGCCACTTCTGGCCGAGGATTTCCACGACTTCTTTGGCGAAAGCACCGACTTGGATGTTGTCGGGCTGCGCGCTGCGGATGGGCGGTTGACCGTTGACACCCTGTCCCTGGTATCCAGCGCGTTGAACATCAGCGGGGGCTTGGCCATCTCTGCCGACGGCGCCCCGGAATTTGTTTCGTTGGAAGGCTCTATTACACCAGCGGAAGGTGAGGACGTCATTGTGCTGCCGGTTCCCGGTGGCGATACGACCATTCGCTCGGTTCAGTTGAACGGCGGCATGGATGCAACGGCGGGCGATGATTGGGCCCTGTCCCTCGACGCCGTGGGGTTCAGCAACCCCGGTATTGAATTGGAAGATGTCAGCCTTGATGCAGGCGGCAAGATTGATCTGACAGATGGGCTGGCGCTGAACGGCGATATTGAGGCAGCGGTCAGCGGGCTGACCGTTCCGGACCCAACGCTGTCAGATACGATCGGCACGGACATGACCCTGACCGGCGCGTTTGACATGCCCGGCGACGGCACCTTGGGGCTGTCCGATTTTGTTATCGCGGGTGCGGGGCTTGAAGCCAATGCAAATGCCCGGATCAACGGGTTGAACAGCGGCTTTGATTTGGATGGTGCGGCCAGTGTCAACGCCTCGGACCTCAGCCGGTTCGCAGCCTTGGCGGGTCGCCCCCTGGCTGGATCGCTCAGCGCGGATTTGACCGGTCAGGGCAATCCGCTGGGCGGTCAGTTCGATCTGGTCATGACAGGCACGGCAAATGACTTGCAGGTTGGTATCCCACAGGCCGATGCGTTGCTCGACGGTGAAACGCTTGTCACCTTGGACGCTGCGCGCGGACCGGGCGGGATCGAACTGCGCAAGTTTGAAATCAACGGCGCGCAGGTCACCGCACTGGGAACCGGGGCGGTGCGCACAACCGGAACGACGCTCGACCTGACAACAAACCTGACAGATTTAGGCCTGGTGGTGCCCCAATATGAAGGGCCCGCAACCCTGACCGCTGCCCTGGCCCAGAACCCGCGTTCGGAAGAATGGGATGCCCAGATCAGGTTCGATGGACCCGATACGATGTTTGCCGATGTCGCGGGCACCGTGACGTCCAAGGGTGGCGCGGACGTAACCTATAGCGCCGAGATGCCGGGGCTAGAGAAATTCGTGCCACAGCTTGTGGGATCAGCAACGCTGGCCGGGGCCGTGCAGCGGGATGAAGACACCGGTGCAGCGGATGCAACTGTCCGGCTGGATGGACCGGGTCTTTTTGCCGACATTCAAGCAACACTGGATGATGCGGGGATGGCAGAAGCGACCTATGCGGCCGAGTTGTCCCAGTTGGAGGCGTTCGTGCCGCAGCTCGTCGGAGCAGCAAAACTTGATGGTCAGGTGACGGGTGACGTTAACGCCCAGCGCTTTGAAGGCAATGTACGTGTTGATGGCCCCGAGGCTCTTTTCGCCGATATCGACGGGGCCTATGACGCGGAAGGGTCGACCAATGTTGAATACGAAGCCGAACTTGGCAAGCTGGAGCTGTTTGTGCCTCAACTGGTTGGCTTGGCGCGAGTAAGTGGTGCACTGGAACGCGCCGATGCCGCCTCTGACTGGATGGCCGACGTCACCGTCAACGCGCCGGAAAACATCTTCGCAGAGGTCAACGGCACGCTCAGCCCGGACGGGGATGCGGCAGTGGATTACCGCGCCTCTATCCCGCGTTTGGAAACCTTTGTCGCGCAATTGCCCGGCCCGGCCCGGTTGAACGGTCAGGTGCAACGGGACGAAGCCGCCGGTGTCTGGAGCACGGCAACACGGCTGGATGCGCCGCAGGGCATATTCGCGGACATCAACGGCACGATGACGGATGGCGGTACAGCGGACCTGCGGTATCTGGCCGAGGTGCCAAGCACCGAAACCTTTGTACCTCAAATGGCCGGCGCATCGCGGCTCACAGGTCAGGTGAACCGCGACGAGGCGCTGGATTGGCTTGGCAACCTACAGCTTGACGCGCCGACAAACATCCTTGCCGATATCAAAGCAGAGCTGAGCGCAGACGGCATCGCCGATGCGACCTATTTCGTGCAGGTACCGCAGGTCGAAACCTTTGTTGCACAGCTGCCCGGGGATGCACGTCTTTGGGGCGAAGCGACGGGTGATCTCAACAAACAGGCCTTCGAAGGCGTCGTGCGTGTCACCGCCCCGGATCAGATCATCGCAAACATCGAAGGCGCGTATGTCCAGAACGGCGCGGCGCAGATGACCTATAACGCCGAGGTGCCACAGCTGGAAAAATTCGTGGCGCAACTGCCCGGCCTTTTGCAGCTGAGCGGTGCCGTGAATAGCCCGGACGGGCAAAGCTGGTCCGGCAATGCCGCACTCCGCGCGCCACAAGAGATTGCAGCGGACGTGACCGGGTCTTTGGACAAGGGCGGCGCGATTGACGTGGCCTATCAGGCTGACCTGCCCCGCCTTCAGGCTTTTGTCCCGCAATTGCCCGGTGCGGCCTCGCTCGGTGGGCAAGTGACCCGCGATGCCGGCGGTACGGACTGGAAGGGTGCCACCCGCTTTGACGGGCCAGACGGGATTTTCGTCGACGCGAGCGGCACGCTCAGCGAAGGCGGTGACGCGGATATCACCTATGACGCCGAATTCCCGCGCACAGAACGGTTTGTCCCCGACTTCCCCGGAACGCTACGGTCCAACGGTACCGCCCAACGCGCGGCGGGCGTCTGGACTGTCGATGTGGATACGGAAACCCCGGCAAGTGGTGCAGTTACAGTGGACGGCACATATGATGAAGCGTCGGGCAACGCGGATATACAGGCCGCCGGGCAGTTGCAGCTGGGTGCTGTTAACAGCTTTATTCAACCCAATTCGATCCAAGGTCCGTTAAGCTTTGAGCTCGCCGTCCAAGGCCCGCCAAGTGTCGACGCGGTCAGCGGCCAGATTTCGATGAACGGCGTCGAAATCGCGGTCCCGCAGATCCAGAACGCGATTACCGGGTTTGGCGGCACGGTCGGTTTGAACGGCGGCAGCGCGAATATCGCGCTGGCGGGTAACATGCGCACCGGGGGCGGGTTCCGCATCGACGGCCCGGTCGGGCTGGCCGCACCGTTCAACGGAACGATCGACATTCAGTTCCTGCAAATGATCCTGACCGATCAGGTCGTCTATGAAACAATTGTTGGCGGCGGATTGCGCATTGCGGGTCCTTTGACTGGCGCGGCAACGGTCTCCGGCCAGATCGACATAGGGGAAACAGAGATCAACATTGCCACCGCCGGTGGCGCGCCCGGCGCGGCCCCGATCCCGGAACTGACCCATGTCGGTGAACCCTCTAACGTTTACGTCACGCGCGAACGGGCGGGGCTGGTCGTGGAAGAAGATGACGGCTCTGGCGGTGGCGGCGGTGGGCCGGCCATCGGGCTCGATATTGTGATTTCGATGCCCAACAAAATTTTTGTGCGCGGCCGCGGGCTCGATGCGGAACTGGGCGGCGCGTTGGAGATCAAGGGAACGACGGCTAACATCCGGCCATCGGGTGAGATTTCGCTGATCCGCGGACGGCTCGACTTCCTGACCCGTCGCCTGGATCTCACCAAAGGGATCGTGACCCTGTTGGGAACCTTGGAGCCTTACATCGAATTTGGTGCAACCACCGAAACCTCTGAGGGCAGCGCGACCTTGAACATCGAGGGACCTGCGACGGCGCCGGAAATCACGATCACATCCGATCCCGAACGGCCCAGCGAAGAGGCTTTGGCCATGTTGGTCTTTGGCGACCAGTTTACCAATTTGTCGCCCTTGAAGGTTGCACAACTGGCCGCGGGTTTTGCCCGGCTCACGGGCAGCGGTGGAGGTTTGACAGACAGCGCCCGCGAAGGGGCCGGCCTGAGCAGTCTGGATTTGACCACCGATGATGAAGGAAATGCCGCCGTTGGTGCGGGCACTTACATCTCTGAGAACATTTATACGGATGTTATCGTCAACACACGGGGTGACACCGAATTGAACATCAATCTGGGCGTGACCGACAGCTTGTCCGTCAAAGGGTCCGTCGACAATGAGGGCGATACCAGTCTCGGTGTGTTCTTTGAGAGAGATTACTGATACGCGCCGGATATGAAGATATGCGCCGTAACGATGGTCTACCGTGACCATTGGGCCCTCGCCCAGTGGTATCGTCACTATGCCGCTTTGATCGGCGCCGAGCATCTGTACATCGTGGCGCATGGGCATGATCCCGAAATCGCGCGGATTTGCCCGGGCGCCAGCATCACGACGATCCCGCGCGACACATTGCGCGGCTTTGACCGGACACGGAACCGTATGCTGAACGGGTTTCAGGCCGGATTGTCCGAGATCTATGATTGGGTGATCCGCACCGACGCGGATGAACTGATTTGCTGGAACCCCTCCCGCTACAAAGGTCTTCCGAACGTTTTGAGGCAACGCAAATCTGACGCGGTCTTTGCCTTGGGGCTTAACGTATTCGCGTTTGATGATGAGGTAGACTGTCACGATGCGCCAGTTCTGACCAAGCGGCGGAACGCGGTGTTTTCGGGTCACTACAGCAAAGCCTGGGCGGTGCGGAACGGCCAGGGCATGAACCGCCACGGTATTGTCGTATCCCCCGATACCGCAGCCGATGTTCCTTTCGAGCTTCCACGTGGTGTTTATTTGCTGCACCTCAAATTCGCCAATCACGCCGCACTGCGCCTGTCCAATGAACATCGCATGACGGTTGGACGGTCCAAGACCAAGGGGACCCCCGGCAAAGCATGGCGCAATGCCGAGGAAGAGGCCGAGGACTTCTTTATCGCAGCCAGTCAGATGCCGGTGATGAGCTGGGATCAAGCACAAAGCGTCGCCTATCGCACTTTGGGACGTTCGGCGGTGCGCGATACAAAAAACGGATTGGAGCGTGCACGTTCAATCCGGTTCAAATCGCGCACAGTTTTGCCCGAATGGTTCGGCACCCTAACACCTTAGAGTTGCAGAATTCTTGACACAGGCCGCGAAACGGCCTTGGCTGATGAAACCGGATTGAGTTCTTTCATAGCCAACAGGTCATATTATGCCCAAGAACATTGTCGTATTGTGCGATGGCACATCCAACGAGATTTCGACCAAACGCACGAACATTTTGCGGCTCTATGGCTGTTTGAAAAAGGACGACACTCAGATCGTCTTTTATGACCCCGGCGTTGGCACCTTCGGGGCGGACAATGCATGGTCGCAGGCCTATCGCAAATTTACAGAGCTTTGGGGGCAGGCCACCGGCTGGGGGCTCGACCGCAACGTCAAGGAAACATATCGGTTCATCGTCGAGAACTATGATCCCGGTCCGGAGATAGACGGCAAACACCCAGAGCGGGACCAGATCTATATTTTCGGGTTCAGCCGCGGGTCCTATACGGCGCGGGTTTTGGCGGGGTTCATTCATTGCGTCGGGCTGATGAAAAAAGAAAATCTGAACCTGCTGGACTACGCCTATCGCGCGTACAAAGGCGTCGGAAAGAACGAGCACAAAGGTTATGACAGCGATGTCTTTGCCGAAGTTCGCCTTTATGAACGCATCTTGCAGACAGACCGGCCGCCGATCCGGTTGCTGGGTTTGTTTGACACGGTTGCGTCGGTCATCGAACCGGGGCGCATCCTGCCACGGCTCAGCTCAAACGCCTTCACCTCTCACAACACCAGTGTTGAAACGGTCCGCCATGCGGTGGCGATCAACGAACGAAGGACCATGTTTCAGCCGACCCTTTGGCCGCTAGACGGCACGTATCAGCGCAACCTTTTCGATCCAGACAGCGCCGTGCCGCAAGACACAAAGGAGGTCTGGTTCACTGGCATGCATGGCGATGTCGGCGGCGGTTATCCCGAGGAAGAAGGCGGTTTGGCCAAGCTTTGCATCGCGTGGATGATCCGTGAAACCAAGGACAGCGGATTGAAATACAAAACACGGACCATCAATCGGATTGTTCTGGGCGAAACGGGAGATGGGAAGTATTCCAAACCGGATCCAAAGGGGATGCTGCATAATTCCATGACCTTTTTCTGGTCCATTCTGGAGTTTATTCCGCGTCGGGTGCCGTATGGTGGGATCAAGAACCGGAAGTCTTTCCTTGGCTGGTACCTGCCACTCTTTGATCACCGCTATATCCCCGACGATGCGCATATTCACCGGTCCGTCGAAGAACGCGGAACGCCCTATCCGCCCAACCTTCCGGATCGGTTTGAATTCGTCGACTAAACCTCTCGCGGTTTATCTGCGGCGGCTTCAAGAGCGGGGTATCGGAACCCCAGCGTAATGCCCCGGACGACAAAGGATATGATCAGTGCCTGCCATAGCCCGTGATTGCCGAAAGGCGGGATCAAAAGGGCCGCGGCAATACAATAGACCACAAAGCTGATCGCCATCATGTCGCGCATATCCCGGGTGCGGGTCGCGCCGATAAAGATGCCGTCGAACATCCAGGCCGCGACGCCCAGGGGTGGTGCGATCACCATATAGATCAGGAAGACACGTGCTTCGGCCCGAACATCCGGTGCCGTGGTCATGATGTCGATGATCCAGCGCCCTGCGATGGCGAAGAAGAGGGCCAAGGCCACAAGGGTTCCAAACCCCCAAAGGCTGCTTAGGATCGCAGCGCGGCGCAGCCGTTGTCGTTCACGCGCGCCCATCGCCTGCCCCACAAGACTTTCCGCGGCGGCGGCGAACCCGTCCATCGCATAGGCGGTGATAAAGAGGAACTGCACGAGGATCTGGTTTGCGGCGAGTTTTACATCGCCAAACCCGGACCCGAGGAACAGGAACGAGACGAAAATCGCCTCAAGCAGCAGCGACCGCAGCAAGATATCCCGGTTGACGGTCATCATATGGCGCAAGCGCGGGGCATCGAACACCTGAGCCCAGTTGCGCCAATCCGGCACCTTAAAGGCATCCCGACACAGCCACAGGCCGACGGCCAGACCGCTCCATTCCGCAAGGAAGGTGGCAAACGCAACCCCGCCCACACCCCAGCCAAAACCAAGCACAAAGACCAGATCGAGCACGATGTTGAGCCCGTTCATCCAGACCTGCAGGATCAGGACAGCCGCGCCGCGCTCATGCGCCACCAGCCAGCCGGTGATGCCATAGATCGCAATCGCCGCGGGCGCGGACCAAATTCGGATTTGCATGTATTGGGTGGCCAAGGCTTCGACCTCGGCAGAGGCTGGGGCCACCATAAAGCTGGCCCAGAATATTGGGATCTGAAGCAGGATCAGAAGCACACCACCGCAAAACCCGATTAAAAGGCTGCGGGTCAAAAGGGCCGCAACCTCGGCCCTGTCCCCTGCCCCACGGGCCTGACTGGTCAGGCCGACTGTCCCCATTTTCAGAAAGCCGAAAAGCCAATAAATCGCCGAAATGATGATGGCGCCAATACCAACCGCACCGATCGGCGCGGCCAGGCCCATCTGCCCCACAACGCCGGTGTCCACAGCCCCAAGGATTGGGACCGTTGCGTTCGAAATCACAATCGGTCCTGCGATTTTCAGAACGCGTTTGTTTGTGACTTGGCTCTCGCTCGAGGCGTTGGCGTGTGTCAGGCTACGATCCTTCGCGTTGCGGCATCACGAAATGCCCGGTGGCTTGTGCAAACAGTCGTTCGCGATTGTCTTGCCATGCCTCGACCCGAACTGACGAGTACCGACGTCCAGAGCGGTTCACGAATGCCCGTGCATAAGCGTCACGGGGTAACCCGGACCGCAGGTAATCCACGGTGAAGTCAATCGTGCGCGGAAGGCGTGGCCGGGCCCCGGCCTGCATTGCTTCGGCGTCGAGTTTGCCCGCTTCGATGTCTTGCCACAAAAACTCCCAGCTCAGCGTGATGATTGATGTCACCTCAAGAAACGCCGCTGTTACGCCACCGTGCAAAGCCGGCAACATGGGATTGCCAATGAGCTTGTCGTCGTAATTGAGTACCCCGGTCAGTTCATCGCCACGACGGTCGAACTCGATGCCCAGAAACTGGATGTAAGGCACACCGCCAACCAAAGCCTCTAACGCGGCATCCCGGCGTTGTTTGACCACCTGTACGGGTTCAGGTCTTTTCCGTGCCATCAGCCGCGCTCCACCGTAAAGGCGCCGGTTGCTGTCGCGACCGGTCGATCCGTATCTTCGTCCACCGCAGTGGCCCGCACAAAAGCCACGTTGCGGGTCATGTGATAGCAATGCGCCTCTGTCGTGATCGCCTGTCCGGGGGTGGCTGCCCGCATGTAATCAATGCGCAGGTCAATGGTCGCCGTGCCCATCGGCACATCCGGATGGCTCATCACCGCAGCACCACAGCAGGTGTCCATCAGCGCCGAAACCGCACCGCCATGGATCACACCTGTTTCCGGGTCCCCGACCAGTTTCGCGTCATAGGGCATTTCGATCACCGCACGGCCCGCCCCGATTTCCGTCAGGGCCATGCCCAGGGCACGCGAATGTGGAATGGACTCGATAAACTGTTTTGCAATTTTGGTCTTGTCGACCATCGCCCACGCTCCTGCTGTTTGCTGCCAACTTTATGATCCTCTCTTGCTCCCAAGGGCAAGCCCGAGTGTTGCGCTTGAAATTCAATCTCCGTAACGTGCGAAGCGGGAGAGAGACTAAATGACTGACGATCGTTTGAGTTTTAAGGAAATGTGCGCGCAGTTCGATGTAACCCCGCGTACCCTGCGGTACTACGAATATATCGAATTGCTGCAACCCGACCGCGAAGGTCGGTCCCGCTTTTACGGCCCGCGCGAACTGGCGCGGATGAAGCTGATCCTGAGGGGACGCAAATATGGCTTTCCTCTGGAAGAAATCCGGCAGTGGTTACTGATCTACGAAAATGAGGGCAACGAAGCGCAGATGCGTGCCTTTGTCGAGCTGGCGGATCGCCAGATGCTGGAGCTGCAACAGCAGCGTGAACAGCTTGATGAAGCCATGGATGAGCTCAAGACGCTACGTGACGAAACCGAGAAATCGGTGTCCGGATAACCCAAAACTTGCTGGTGACACATACACAGTATGGAATTCCTTACCTGCACGCTTCGTGCTAAGGTATGGAATTCCTTACCGCTTTTCGTTTGCTGTGAGAGAGGCGGTTTTAACGATGTTGCGCTTCCCTAACGTCACTTTTTCAGATAGTTACGTCAGTCCTTTTGTGACGCAGCGTTCAAGTTACGTAAACGTCAACAGCGTGTTGTATTGGGACCGCAGCCGCCGCAGGTGACCGTTGTCCCGAGATGCAGAGGTTTAAGACTATGACTGAAGAGACAATGACAATCCGCCAAATGTGCGATGCGTTCGACGTAACGCCTCGCACGCTGCACTTTTACGAAGCCAAGGAATTGCTGTTCCCGATCCGGGACGGGCAAAAACGGCTGTTCACCAAACGCGACCGGGGTCGGCTTAAGCTGATTTTGCGTGGCAAACGGTTTGGGTTCAGCCTCGAAGAAATCCGCCAGTTGCTGGACCTCTATGACATTGGTGATCAGCAACACACCCAACTGTCCCGCACATACGACATCGCATGTGATCGCCTGGCCGACATGGAACGGCAGCGTGATGAGCTGAACGAGGCGATCGACGAACTCAAATCGCAGCTCAAATGGGGTCAGGAAGTGTTGGCGTCGATGACGCCGGACAAAAAAGCGACTGAGTAAGACTTAACGCGAACAGACATCTGCTAGTGAGGGAGCGCCCCAGATGCCAAGCTATACCGCACCGACCAAAGACACGCAGTTTTTGCTGCATGACGTGCTGAAGATTTCCACATCCGACATTCCAGGCTATGACGAGTTGGAAGCCGATTTCACCGGCGCCGTTCTGGAAGAAGCCGGCAAGGTTTCCGCCGAAGTGTTGCAACCGCTGAACGTGGTTGGCGATACCGAAGGCTGTGTTCTGGAAAACGGCGTTGTCCGCACACCGACCGGTTTCAAAGATGCATTTGAGCAGGTCAAAGAAGGCGGCTGGACCGGGCTGGACATGCCCGAGGAATATGGCGGCCAGAACATGCCTTATGTCATGGGCACCGCGGTTGGCGAATATTTCTCGGCAGCAAACCAGGCGTTCACGATGTATCAGGGCCTGACCCATGGCGCGGCATCCGCGATCCTGGCGCATGGTTCGGATGAGCAGAAGAACACCTACCTGCCAAACATGGTAAGCTGCGAATGGACCGGCACCATGAACCTGACCGAACCGCATTGCGGCACCGATCTGGGCCTGATGCGCACCAAGGCGGAACCGCAGGCGGATGGCAGCTATAAGATCACGGGCCAGAAGATCTTTATCTCGGCCGGTGAGCACGACATGGCAGGCAACATCATCCACCTGGTTCTGGCGAAAATCGTCGGCGGCCCGGAAGGGATCAAAGGCGTGTCGCTGTTCATCGTGCCGAAGTTCATGGTCAACGAGGACGGCTCGCTGGGCGCGCGCAACGGTGTCTCTTGTGGCAAGATCGAAGAGAAAATGGGCATCCACGGCAACTCGACCTGTGTGATGAACTATGACGAAGCCACCGGCTACCTGTTGGGCGAAGAGCACAAAGGCATGCGCGCCATGTTCACAATGATGAACGAAGCGCGGCTGGGCGTTGGCATGCAGGGTCTTGCACAGGCCGATGTCGCCTATCAAAACGCCTTGGAATACGCCAAGGACCGCCTGCAAGGTCGCGATGTGACCGGCGTGAAAAACCCCGACGGTCCGGCTGATCCCCTGATCGTGCATCCGGACATTCGGCGCGCGCTGATGGATCAGAAAAGCTTTGCCGAAGGCGCGCGCGCGTTCATCCTGTGGGGCGCGACCATGATCGACAAGGCGCACCGGTCGCAAGACAAGGACGCAGACGGCCTGATCTCGCTTCTGACACCCGTCATCAAAGGCTTCCTGACCGATCAGGGCTATGACATGACCGTCAAGGCACAACAGGTATACGGCGGCCATGGCTACATCGAAGAATGGGGCATGTCGCAATACACCCGCGACGCCCGTATCGCGATGATCTACGAAGGCGCAAACGGCGTTCAGGCGCTGGACCTCGTGGGCCGGAAAATGGCCGTCGATGGCGGCAAGCATGTGATGGCGTTCTTTGAACTGGTGAAATCCTTCTGCAAAGACAACGCCGGCCAGGATGAAGCCTATGACAAGGCGTTCATCGAACCGCTGAAAAAGGCATCCAAGGATCTGCAGGCCGCGGGCATGTATTTCATGCAGAACGGTATGAAAAACCCCAACAATGCGCTGGCCGGGTCCTATGACTTCATGCACATGTTTGGCCATGTCTGCCTTGGCCTGATGTGGGCGATGATGGCGAAAGCCGCCAACGAAGCCTTGGCCAATGGCGCGTCGGACACAGAGTTCTACGAAACCAAGCTGGCCACCGGCCGTTACTACATGGCGCGTCAACTGCCGGCGACTGCCCTGCACCTGAGCCGCATCGAAACCGGCGCGGACAAGGTGATGGCCCTGGAAGCAGCCAACTTCTAAGCGAACAAGGGGTGGGCACAACTGCCCACCCTACGATTTGGGAGGAGGACCCATGCCGAAACGCTTTCGCCTGACACGCCGGTTCCCGGTCGCCATGACCGAAGACGGGTACCGCAAGCTCAAAAGCTTTTCCAAGGAAGCCGGGTTGGACGAAGGCGAGGCTCTGTCCTTTCTCTTTGAGAATTTCAACAGCGTGATCGACCATGAAAACCTTGGTCACCGGCTGCGGATATTCAATTCCGAAATCGACGACCGGAAACGCTGATCCGGAACGCGCAGGGGACCGCCTTTATGAAAGACCTCTTTGACAGCCCGTCATCCTGGATGACCGAAGAGCATTCCATGCTCGGCGATATGGCGGCACAATTCATCAACATAGAATGGGCCCCCCGGTTTGAAGCCTGGCGCAAACAGGGCCAAATGGATCGCGGCATTTGGCAGGAAGCGGCCGAACTGGGCCTTCTTTGCCCGTCGATCCAGACGGAATACGGCGGCCCGGGCGGCGATTTTGGCCATGAGGCCGTGATCATGATCGAGGCCAACCGTGCGAATATCTCCAGCTGGGGATACCCGATCCACGGCCCGATCGTGGCGCATTACGTGCTGGCCTATGGCACCGAAGAGCAAAAGCAACGCTGGTTGCCGAAACTGATTTCGGGCGAGATGGTCGGCGCGCTGGCGATGACGGAACCGTCCACCGGGTCGGACGTCCAACGGATCAAAACCAAAGCCATCAAGGACGGCAACGCCTATCGCTTGTCTGGTCAAAAGACCTTTATCTCGAACGGTCAGCACGCAAACCTGATCATCGTCGCGGCCAAAACCGACCCTGGCGAAGGCGCCAAGGGCGTGTCGATGGTGGTTCTGGAAACCGACGGCGCCGACGGGTTCCAACGCGGGCGCAACCTCGAAAAGGTCGGACTGCACGCGGCGGACACGTCAGAGCTCTTTTTCGACAATGTCGAGATACCGCCAGAAAACATACTGGGCGGGGAAGAAGGGCGCGGGTTCTACCAGATGATGGAAAAGCTGCCTCAAGAGCGTCTGGCGATCGCCTGCGGTGCCGTTGGCGCAATGCAAGGTGCCGTGGAACGAACCATCGCCTATTGCCAGGAACGCGAAGCCTTTGGTGGACCATTAACCCAATTCCAGAACACCCGGTTCAAGCTGGCGGAATGCAAAACCAAAACCATGGTCGCGCGCGCCTTTTTGGATGAGTGCATTGCCGAACACATGCGCAGTGAGCTGTCCGTGGAAAAAGCGGCGATGGCGAAATATTGGTGCACCGACACCCAGGGCGAGGTTCTGGACGACTGCGTGCAGCTTCATGGCGGCTATGGGTTCATGCAAGAATACGCCGTGGCTGAAATGTGGACCGACGCCCGCGTTCAACGGATTTATGGCGGCACCAACGAGATCATGAAAGAACTGATCGCGAGGTCGCTTTGATGTCTATCGGACGCCTGTGGCCCGCGTCGGACGCCTCCGGCGGGAGTATTTTTCAAGAGAAGAAGTCCACCCCGCTTGCCCGCCCGACCGCCAGGCGGAACGCATGGGGGCTTGCTGGGCTTCTCCTCTTACGGCCATCGGCTCTCCAGCCTGTACCGCGCCCTGATCGTAGCCCCGTTAACCTTAACGCAGCGTTACCGACGGAGCGTCACATCTTCTTCTTCTCTTTCCAAATACTCATATCGGGTATCAGCCAACCGCGCCTTGGGAGGGGCTTTGGAGCATGACAATCAAGCTTTACTGTTTTGGAGAGAGTGGCAACGCCTACAAAGCGGCACTCGCGCTTGAGTTCAGCGGGCTGGAATGGGAGCCGGTCTTTGTTGACTTTTTCAACGGAGAGACACGCACGCCAGAATACCGCACCGAAAAAAATGTCATGGGGAAGGCGCCCGTCTTGGTGGACGGAGAGATGACCTTGACCCAGTCCGGCGTGATCCAGGCCTACATCACCGAAAAAATCGGCAAGTTTGGCGGCGAAACGTTCGAAGAGCGGTTGGACGTTTTGCGCTGGGTCCTCTTCGACAATCACAAGCTCAGCTCGGTCATTGGACCGACGCGGGCCTTGTTGAACTTTTTTCCGGCAGACAAACGCCATGCTGAAGCCATCGCCTTTTTTCAAGGTCGCCTTCAGGCAGCTTATGGTGTGCTGAACACTCATCTGGACGGCCGCGACTGGATCGTGGGCAACGGGATGACCAACGCCGATCTGAGCTGTTGCGGATACCTCTTTTACGACGAACCCTTCGGCTTTGATCGCGCCGAATGGCCCCATATCGATGCGTGGTTGACCCGCATTTCCAAAACACCGGGGTGGAAGCACCCCTATGACCTCATGCCCGGCAATCCGTCGGACCGTGCTTAAGGAGACTACTATGACCGAAGCCTATATCTATGACGCGCTGCGTACGCCGCGCGGCAAGGGTCGCAAAGACGGCAGCTTGCACGAAGTGACCGCGCTGCGTCTTTCCGCGCAAACACTGAACGCGGTGAAAGAGCGGAACAATCTGGATGGTCACGCGGTTGAAGACGTGATCTGGGGCAACGTGACCCAAGTCATGGAACAAGGCGGTTGCCTGGCGCGGTCTGCGGTTCTGGCCTCTGACCTCGACCAATCGATCCCGGGTCTGTCGATCAACCGGTTCTGTGCTTCGGGCATGGAAGCGGTGAACCTGGCGGCGAACCAGGTCAAAGGCGGCGCTGGTGAGGCTTATATCGCCGGTGGCGTCGAAATGATGGGCCGTGTTGCCATGGGATCGGACGGTGCAGCGATTGCGGCGGATCCGTCCATCGCGCTCGACACCTATTTCGTGCCACAAGGCATTTCGGCGGACATCATCGCCACAGAATACGGCTTTTCGCGAGATGACGCAGATGGCTTTGCCGTGGAATCTCAGCGTCGCGCAGCGGCGGCTTGGGAAGACAAGCGGTTCGACAAATCGGTCATCACCGTCAAGGACGTGAACGGCCTGGCGATCCTGGATCATGACGAATACATGCGTCCGGGCACCGATATGCAGTCGCTGGGCGCGTTGAACCCAAGCTTTCAGCAAATGGGTCAGGTCATGCCGGGCTTCGACAAGATCGCCCTGATGAAGTACCCGCATCTGGAAAAGATCAACCATATCCACCATGCCGGTAACTCTTCGGGTATCGTGGACGGTTCTGCCGCGGTTCTGATCGGAAACAAGGAATTTGGTGAGAAATACGGTCTGAAGCCGCGGGCACGCATCAAAGCGACCGCCAAGATCGGGACCGACCCGACCATCATGCTGACCGGTCCTGTGCCTGTGACCGAGAAAATCCTGAAAGAGAACGGCATGTCGATCAACGACATCGACCTTTTTGAGGTGAACGAAGCCTTTGCGTCGGTTGTTCTGCGTTTCTTGCAGGCGTTTGAGGTGGATGACGCCAAGGTCAACGTCAACGGTGGCTCCATTGCAATGGGTCACCCGCTGGGCGCGACCGGCGCGATCATCATCGGCACCTTGCTGGACGAGTTGGAACGTCAGGACAAAGAGACCGGTCTGGCCACATTGTGCATCGCATCCGGCATGGGTGCTGCAACCATCATCGAGCGGGTCTGATCATGCAGAGCGCGCGTGACATATATCAAGCCAATCTTGATGCGGTGACGCGCGCGTTCTGGACCCGCCGGTTCGATCGGTTGCCTTTTCACATTGGTATTCCCGGTCAGATGATCACCGATGACGGAGAGATCGTGATCGGGTCAACGGACGAACTGATCGTGTTGATGCAGGATTTCCGCGAAAAGCTCGCGTCTTTGGGAGGCGTTTCGTATCACCGTCGCTGCCGGCACGCCCGGTTTGCAGACACGCAGAACAGCGTGGTCATCGGGTTGCACGACACAGTTCTGAAGGATGCAAAGGATGTCGTCATCGGTGCCTATAGCAATCGCATGACCCTGATGCGCGACGACCATACCTGGAAAAGCGTGCGGATCGACTCATCGGCGGAGAATAAGAAATTCAACGTGGTGAGCCCTGATTTTGCCAAGGCCCAGCGCGAAGAGTTTCAACGGATCAATGACCGGTTGGGTACCGGACTGCCTGACTAGCTGAACAGCGACCGCGCCTGCAACGGCGCGGCACCACAAACACGCGGGCGCGACTGAAACGCGCAGACCGCATAAGGACGAAAGAGGACTGACATGGCCGATTTTACAATGGAAAAAGACGCCGAGGGCATCGCCACAATCACGTGGGATGTGCCCGGCAAATCGATGAACGTGATGAGCATCGAGGGCTTGTCGCAACTGAACGACGCCATTGATGACGCGTTGGCCGATGACGCGGTCAAAGGGATCGTCATCACATCCGGTAAAGAAGGTTCTTTTGCGGGCGGCATGGACCTGAACTTGCTGGCCAAGATGAAAGAAGATGCAGGCGACGATCCGGCACGCGGCCTTTTTGAAGGCACGATGCAGATGCATGCCCTGCTGCGCAAAATCGAGCGCGCCGGGATGGACGCAAAGACCAACAAAGGCGGCAAGCCGATCGCCGCAGCCCTGCCCGGCACAGCGGCCGGCATTGGTCTGGAGCTGCCGCTGGCGACGCATCGCATTTTTGTGGCCAACAACCCCAAGGCGCGCATCGGTTTGCCAGAGATCATGGTGGGTATCTTCCCCGGTGCTGGCGGCACCACGCGCCTTGTGCGCAAGCTGGGCGCCATGGGCGCGTCGCCCTTCCTGTTGGAAGGCAAGATGGTCGCGCCTGCCAAGGCAAAGTCGGGTGGCCTGGTTGATGAAGTGGTCGATGATCCGGTTGCTGCAGCCCGCGAATGGGTTCTGAACGCCAAGGATGCGGACATCCTGAAGCCTTGGGATGCCAAGGGTTACAAGATGCCCGGTGGTGCGCCGTATCACCCCGCAGGCTTCATGACGTTTGTTGGCGCAAACGCGATGGTCAATGGCAAGACCCAAGGCGCTTTCCCGGCCGCCAAGGCGTTGTTGAGCGCCGTTTACGAAGGCGCGCTGGTGCCGTTTGACACGGCTCTGAAGATCGAAGCGCGCTGGTTCACCAACGTGCTGATGAACCCGTCATCGGGTGCGATGATCCGGTCGCTGTTCCTGAACAAGGAAGCTTTGGAAAAAGGCGCGGTGCGTCCGCAGGGCGTCGTGGATCAGCGCGTCAAGAAGCTTGGCGTTCTGGGCGCGGGCATGATGGGTGCCGGCATCGCATTGGTGTCAGCGCAGGCTGGTATGGAAGTTGTTCTGGTCGACCGGGATCAGGCCGCTGCCGACAAAGGCAAAGCCTATACCGAGGCGTATCTGGACAAGGGCATGAAGCGCGGCAAGGTCACGCAGGATAAGAAAGACGCGATGCTGGGCCGTATCACGGCGACACCGGATCTGGAGCATCTGAAAGGCTGTGACCTGATCATCGAGGCCGTGTTCGAAGATCCGGGCGTGAAGGCGGAAATGACCCAGAAGGTTGAAGCCATCATTCCCGAAGACTGCATCTTTGCCTCGAACACCTCGACCCTGCCGATCAGCGAGCTGGCCAAGGCGTCGAAGCGTTCAGAACAGTTTATCGGCATCCACTTCTTCTCGCCCGTCGAGAAAATGTTGCTGGTTGAGATCATCAAGGGCGCGGAAACCGGCGACCGGGCGACGGCCAAGGCGTTGGATTACGTCCGCCAGATCAAAAAGACCCCGATCGTCGTAAACGACGCGCGGTTCTTCTATGCCAACCGCTGCATCATCCCGTACATCAACGAAGGTGCACGGATGATCACCGAGGGCGTTGCCCCGCAGATGGTTGATCACGCGGCACAACAGCTGGGCTTCCCCGTGGGTCCGGTTCAACTGACCGACGAAACCTCGATTGATCTGGGGGCCAAGATTGCGCGGGCAACCAAAGCGGCGATGGGCAATGCCTATCCTGCGTCGTCAGCCGATGACTTGATCTTCTGGATGGAAGAGCAAGGCCGCCTGGGCCGCAAGGCAAATGCCGGGTTCTTCGACTATGATGAAAAGGGCAAGCGTCAGGGCTATTGGAAAGGCGTCCATGACAAGTTCCCGCTGGCAGACGAACAGCCAGACCTGATCGAAGTGCAGGAACGCTTGATGTTCGCGCAGGTTCTGGAAGCGGTGCGCGCTTTGGAAGAAGGCGTTCTGATGGATATCCGCGAAGGTGACGTTGGCGCGATCCTGGGCTGGGGGTTTGCCCCTTGGTCCGGTGGCCCGCTCAGCTGGCTGGATATCATCGGCACACCTTACGCCGCACAGCGTTGTGATGAGCTGACTGCCAAGTTCGGCGACCGCTTCACCTGCCCGCCGTTGTTGCGTGAAATGGCAGAGAAAAACCAAACCTTCTATGGCCGCTTTAACCTGGACGCCGAAGCGGACACGGCATAAGCCAATTGGAAAAACGAAGAGAAAGAGGCGCCCGCAAGGCGCCTCTTTTTTTGCGCATTCGGGATGAAACGACAAAACGGTTTAACGCTTTCAAACGTCTTGTGTTACCAAATCCCTACGATGCAAAAACGGTCGGCCGCTTTTGGAAACCCTTCATCCAAGGTCCCCCGTGACATCAGCAAAACGTCTTCCCAAAACTCTGCCCTGGCCTGCGGTCGGGATCATTATGGCGACCATTCTGACCGGGGCGATTGCCGGTTACCTGCTCTTTGACAGCATCGCCGCCGCAAAAACAGCGCTGTTTGGTGTGGTTGCTGGCTTGATCGGTGGCGTTTTGGCGCAAAAAGACCGATCGCACATCACCCATATCGTTATCGCGCTGGCGCTTGAGAGCCTGCTGCTGCCGCTGCCGGATGTTGCGTCGGTGTGCGTCGGGATCGCGCTTGCAGCAATTGCCGGTTGGGAGACCGTCAAATTCGGCGGCAGAGGCATGGTTTTTGGCCTTTGGGTCTGGATGGCGATCCAGGTTATGCCGGACATGCCCCCTGCCCCGGTTGCTGTCAGTACCGCCATCATCGGTCTTGCCTTCGGATGGGCCGTTGCGCGCTGGTTCAAGCTGGAAGGCATTGCCGCCCCGCCCCCGGCCATTCCCTATGTTGGCGTGGCCCTTTTCATGTTTCTGACTATGGGGCTGGGTGTGTCTCTGCTGATTATGGGTCGTGCAGAGGATCAGCCCTATTCCTACTGGATCCCGCTGTTTTTCGTGTTGCGCGCCATCGCCCCGCCACAAAAAACCGTTCAATCCGCGGCAAAGTTCGGCGTCGGGGCCGTTTTGGGATGCCTGGCAGCGTTTGGACTGATGTTCCTCCAACTGCCCAGTCCCATTATCGGCCTTTTGGTTTTGGGTTTGTTCGTTTTGGGCTTTCGAAACGTCCCCAATCCTTTGCCCATCACCCCAGCCGCATTTTCAGCGGCGATCATGCTGGGCGCGTTCGCGGATTTGCAGACATCGATCTTCCGCATGGAGGTCGCGGTGTTTGTCGCTGTGTTCTCGGCCTTTCTGGCCGTCGCCTTCGACGCCTTCTGGGTTTGGTTTCACGACCGAAACGCATCACATCAGATCGCGCGCAACAGAACCCCCGGTTCATGAATGACCAATTCAGCGGCAGGTTCGAGCGCACAAGCCTTTTCGACCAGATCGCGGCCCTGTCGATAATCCAGCACGGTGTAAGCGTCAGGATCCTCATGGTCCCATTCCGACAGGATTTGCCGCGGGCGGGGGCAAAACGCCAAGAGTCCGCCTTCGGTATAAACAACCTCATCGCCTTCAAACGCGATCAACGTGGCCATCAACGGATGGTCGGGTTCAAGCGTGTGTACGGCATCGCATACAGTTAAGGCGCGAGAAGGAACAACGACAAACGGATCATCCAGCGGGTCCGCTGTGTCTGTGTTTTCCATGATGACACCCTGATCCGGCATCAGCGTCAGATCACGATCATTGCCCATGGCGCCCAAAGGCACAAACACCGGACGTTCCGCCGGCATCAGCGCGCCGTTGGCATCGCCAATGATGCTGCGTTGGATTTCCGTCACCATCTGGAACCCGTTGTCAAAGGTCAGGACCTTCTCACCGACGGTCAGATGATCAATGGGGCGCCATCCACGGTCCGTGGCCACCAACGTGCCGCTCAGAAAACCGCTTTGGGTCGTGATAAGCATCCCGTCCAGCAAGCTGTCGGTGTCTGCCCTTTCTGCTGTGTCGCGCAACCAATCAAACACGCCATCTGTCCCATCACTCAACGCAGCGTTGTTCGCTGCATGGACATGGCACGCGATTCTCGCGCCTTACAAAGGACCGAAATAAGGCAATTGTCGGGCACTGTCGGGGAAAATGTTGCCAATTCTGGTCAAATTTTCGAATTGGCGATAACGCATCAACAATGCGACGTTTTCAGGTCGAACGCATAGCCAAACCGCGCGATGTCACTGCTGCAAACTTCGGCAATTGCCTCTGCCCCATTGTCCGTAAAATAAGGGCGATAGTCGGCGTTTCGGTCTGTTTCATTGACTTTTTTCAGCGTCAGCTGAAACCCCAAATGCGCCCACAGGGGCGCGGCATCCTCGTCGAAATGTTCCAGCCGGATATAGGCAGCGCATTGCTCGACCCCGTCTGCGCGGCGCATGTAAGACGCCGCAGACCCCCGTTGAAAACTGAGCAATGTCTGGGGCGCTTGCACAAAGCTGTCAAAATCGCAGGACTGCGCCAGATGGACAGCAGGATGGTCAAACGACTGCAAACGCAACCAGTGGTAATAGCTGACGGCGCGGTCCCAAGGGTTGCGGACCAGCGTAAAAGCAAAAAGCTGCGACAGCTCGTCATTGGACACGAACCCATCTATGTCGCGCAGTGTCGAATGCTTCCAAAGCCGGCCGCGGGCCATTGCATCTTTAAGGCGCCGCCGCCGCTTCTTTGCCTTGGGCGTGTCGCCCATCATGATGTCATCCGCCATGGCCCGCTCTTCCAGCGCCAAAGCCATAGCAGTCCCGCCCGTTTTGGGGATGTGGACAAATACATATCGGCGACCGCGGCTGATAATCATGTTCGTGACGCTACGGGATAAAATGCGCAGCGCAAGCAATTTGGCCTCTTCCCTTTGGCAATCTCGATGACCATAGTCCTCGCCAGATTTTCAATTCCGTCACGGGGAGGAGCACCGCATGGGATGGATGGCTGATGAAACAGGGCTGGAAAAAACCGCCGCCAATTACGTGCCTTTGACACCGCTGTCACACCTGCGCCGCGCCGCCAAAGTGTTCCCGAATGTCACGGCGGTGGTCTATGGTGCCCATCGCAAGACCTATGCGGAATATATTGAACGCTGCACCCGGCTGGCCTCTGCTTTGGCAGGGATGGGTGTGCGTCCGGGGGATGTGGTTTCGACCATGCTGCCCAACATCCCCGCCCATACCGAAGCGCATTTTGGCGTGCCGGCCTGCGGTGCTGTCCTGAACTCGATCAACACCCGGCTCGATATCGGAACCATCGCGTATATTTTCGATCACGGCGGGGCGCGCGTGGCCCTGATCGATACCCAGTTCATTCCAGCGGTCGAGGCGGCGTTGGAGTCCATGGACCGTCCGGCCCCCAAGATCATCGAGGTCCCGGACGAAGCCGCCGGTTATCCTGCAACCGGGCGCTATCCGGTTTACGAAGACGTGCTGGCCGCCGCAGATCCATCCTTTGACTGGATATTGCCGCAGGATGAATGGGAAAGCCTGTCGCTGAACTATACCTCCGGAACCACCGGTCGTCCGAAAGGCGTCGTTTACCACCACCGCGGCGCGTATCTGATGACCATGGGCACACCGATCAGCTGGCGCATGGTTCTGCACCCGGTGTTCATGGCCATTGTACCGCTGTTCCATTGCAACGGCTGGAACCACACCTGGATGATGCCGCTGTTGGGGGGGACGTTGGTCTGCTGTCGAGATGTAACATCGGCCAATATCTTCAACGCTATCGCGGACGAAGGCGTCACGCATCTGGGCGGGGCACCTATCGTGCTGAACATGCTGGTGAATGCCCCGGATGACGAACGCCGCGCCTTTGACCATGTTGTCGAGGTTTTCACCGCGGGCGCCCCACCTGCCCCGGCCACCCTAGCGCAGATTGAGCCGATGGGGTTCAACGTGACGCAAGTTTATGGGCTGACGGAAACCTATGGCCATGTCACCGAATGCATCTGGCGGTCTGACTGGGATGATCAAACTGACGATCAAAAAGCCGCCATCAAGGCCCGTCAGGGCGTCGCCTTTCCCCAGATGGAGGACATCACCGTTCTGGACAGCAAGATGGGTCAAATCCCGCAAGATGGCGTTGCCCAAGGCGAGATTATGGTGCGCGGCAACTCTGTGATGAAGGGGTATTACAAGAACCCAAACGCGACCAAGGAAGCCTTTGACGGCGGGTATTTCCATTCCGGCGATCTCGCGATCCAACACCCCGACGGCCATATTCAGATCGCAGATCGGGCGAAGGACATTATTATTTCGGGCGGCGAAAACATCAGCTCGGTCGAGGTCGAAGGCGTGCTGATGGCGCATCCGGACGTTCTCTTGGCCGCCGTAGTGGCCAAACCGGACGACAAGTGGGGCGAGGTACCCTGCGCTTTTATCGAGTTGAAGCCGGGGGCGACCGCGACGGATGCGGACCTGATCGCCTTTTCGCGCGAAACACTGGCCGGGTTCAAAGCCCCGAAAGCGGTCGTGTTCCAAGAGCTGCCGAAAACCTCGACCGGGAAAATCCAAAAGTTCGAATTACGCAAGTTGGCGGCTACGCTCTGACCGCCAAAATCAACGATGAGAATTGCCGGTCCAAGGCGGTCTGTGCTACCACGCGTGTCAACAACACTGAGGCAGAGCAGACCTCGACCAAATGACGGCATTGCGGGAATATCAAAGGCTCGAAGCAACGGCGCTGTGGCGACCGGGGCCGGATGAACAGCGACGCGAAGTCATCGTATCCGTTGGCGATGCCACTTTGACCATCTCTGACCTGCAAGATCGTCCCTTGGCCCATTGGTCGCTTGCCGCGCTGGCCCGCCAAAACCCGGGCGAACGGCCAGCCATTTTTAGCCCCGACGGGGATCCTGGAGAAACACTGGAACTCAGCGAGCGCGAAGACGAAATGATCGCGGCCATCGAAAAGCTGCGCCGCGCGGTCGAACGGGCCCGACCTCATCCCGGGCGCTTGCGCTTTCTGGGCGCTGGCCTGTCTATGGCCGTGGTCGTTGGTGTGCTATTCTTCTGGCTGCCGGGGGCGATGATCACCTATTCGGTTTCCGTTGTGCCACATATTCAGCGGGAAGATATTGGTGAGGCGCTGCTAGCGCGAATTGAAACTCTGGTGGGGACAGCGTGCCAGGCGTCCAATGCGGATGCCGCACGCGTCGCCATGGCCCGCCGCACCGACGTACCCAGAGTAGAGGTCGTTCCGGGTGGAATATCTGACACCCTTCACCTGCCTGGCGGTATCTATGTGCTGAACAAAACCCTGATCGAAGATTTTGAGGACCCCGCTGTGCCCGCCGGGTTCATTATCGCGGAAAAGGCGCGGGCTGTGGCATCAGACCCTTTGGCCGATTTATTGAAATTTGGCGGCGCGGTCTCTGCTTTTCGACTGATCACAACGGGTACCGTGACCGATGGTCTTTTAGATCAATATGCTGAGCATCTGGCGACCCAGGCCGCAGATGAACCCGCACCGGATGCCCTATTGTCTGCGTTTTCAGCCGCCAACATCTCGTCGCGGCCCTACGCCTTTGCCAAGGATGTCACCGGCGAAACAACGTTGGCGTTGATTGAGGCCGATCCGATGGCAAACACCACGCAGACGCCCATTCTTCGGGACAGCGTCTGGTTGCAGCTTCAAACCATTTGCGGTGGTTAAGACGCGCCACCCAAGCTCAGAAGCGCGGAACCGCAGCGTCGTTAATAGTTATCTCAACAGCCGCGCCGAGCTATAACCTGCACCCTTAACTTGGCGAAGCGCTGCACGTGCTGACTTGTCCGACGAGAAGGGTCCGGCCAGCACCAAAGGTGTGGATTTGCCTCCGCGCTTACCTGTGCCAAGGCGGACTGGCATGCCAGTTCTTACCAGCGCCTGCGCCGCCGCCTTGGCTTGGGCCTTATCCGCAAACGCCGCAACCCGCACATAGCTTGGTTTTGTTGCAGGGGCAGATTTCGTCGAAACGGTTGCCGTAGCAGCTCGGGCCTTTGGCTGGCTCTTGCTGGATACTGTTACAACCGGTCGATCCAAAGGTTGACGCGCTAACTGGCGGGGCAGCTTCCGCTCCCAAATCTGATCTGTCGCTGCGTCGCCTCGAGCAGTCACCCGACCACGTTGCTTGTTTAACCGGCCATCATCCCATGCAGGTTGGAAACCACCAGGTACTTCGGCTGACTTTATTTGTGCGGGGGCAAGTGTACGTTCGGCCCGTTTGGGGTTCAGACGCCCATCTTCCCAGACGGTCCGGTATCCTTTTGGTACCGAGACATTGGTCGTGTTCTGGCGGTTTTCGTAAATGTGGCGATCAATGATCCGCTGTTGGCCCGTTGCACCCGTGCCATCCAGCGACGATGTGCCTTCACCCGGTAGGGTCACTGGCCGCTCTTTTTGCGGACCGCACCGGACGGGGAACCGGCCACCATCGTTGATGTACTGGCTCGACAAGGATGACGCACCTGGACATTTGCCCGTACGTTTTGTCGGTGCTGTCTGTTGCGTTGGCGGGGTACCGGACTTGAACGTGTTTGGCGCTGGACCCGGCGACGGTGCCGGACGCTGCGGCTTGGTCCGCACAGTTGTAGCTGCGGGCGCTGTTACAGCCTTGGGCTGCGTGCGCACAGTGGTGGTTGTTTTGGGTGCGGTTTTCGGAGCTGCGGCGGGTTTTGTCGCAACCGGATTTTTTGGCTGGAGCGATGGTAATCTGTTCTGGCTTGGCCGTTGCCTTTGGCGCGGCTGCGGCGGCTTTGCTCGTGCCTCCGGTGGGTTTATATCCGCATACCAGTTTGCGGTCGCGTGTGACACGTGGCACCCACGTTACATTACCGTCGATCCCGGCGCGCACATATACGCATCCCTTGCTGTCGACATATTGTTTGCCTTTGTAGGAAGCCGGCGGAAACTCAGCCGGCGTGCTTCCAATGCGCAGAGATTGCGCGTGCAAGGCGGTTAAACTGATGGACGAGATTGCCAGCCCGATAGCAATAATTCTTGTAATTATCATCTGCAGCCCCACTAGATGTGGGGCTAGGATGCTACAAAAGCGATTCGGAGTAAAGCGTCGAGATGCCTTAATTTTGCCTTATTTCGTTCCAAACATCCTGTCACCGGCGTCCCCCAGACCAGGCATGATGTACCCTTTGTCATTCAGTTCACGGTCCACGGCGGCGGTGACGATATGGACATCCGGGTGTGCTTCTTTCATGCGCTCGATCCCTTCGGGGGCGGCCAAGAGGCAGAGGAATTTGAGGTCGGTGGCCCCAGCTTTTTTCAGCAGGTCAATCGCTGCCGCCGATGAGTTGCCCGTGGCCAGCATCGGGTCTACGACGATGACGGGACGGTTGCCAAGTTGTTCTGGCACTTTGAAATAATACTGTACGGGCTGCAGCGTTTCTTCGTCCCGGTAGAGCCCGACAAAGCCGACCCGCGCGGATGGCACCAATTCCAGCACTCCATCCAGCATCCCATTGCCCGCCCGCAGTATTGAGATCAAGGCCAGCTTTTTGCCCGCCAGTACGGGTGCATCCATCTGTTCCAGCGGAGTTTGCGTGACCTTTGTGGTCACGGCCATCTCACGCGTGACCTCATAGGCCAGAAGCAATGTGATCTCTTTCAGCAGGCGGCGGAAATCTGCCGTCGGGGTCGAGATATCCCGCATCAGAGTCAGTTTGTGCTGCACCAACGGGTGATCGACGACGGTAAGATATTCGGACATCAGGCGCTCCTCTGGCTGGCTGCCTTCGTCTTAAGGCCACGCGCATGCCTGCCGCAAGATGCCGATCAGAAAAAGCTGCGACCCGGGCCTTGCGCCGACACGTCCAGGTGCGCGGCCACGCTGGCGGCGATATCCGCAAACGCGACATGGCCAATTTCGCCTGACCCCCGCCCAGCGACCAGCACCGGCACCTGTTCACGCGTGTGATCCGTGCCCGTCCAGCTGGGATCATTGCCATGATCGGCGGTCAGGATCATCATATCTTCAGCGCGTAAAAGCGGCAGGATCTGTCCTAGACCGCCGTCAAACCATTCGAGCGCCCGCGCATAGCCAGAGATGTCGCGGCGGTGACCATAAAGGCTGTCAAATTCAACGAAATTGGCAAAGGTCAGACTGCCGTCCTCCGCCTCCTCGACCAGATCCCGCAAGTGTCCCATCAGCGCCGCGTCCGGCCCTTTGCGCAGCTCATCGATCCCTTGCATCAAAAAGATATCGCCGATTTTACCGACACCATAGACCCGCCGCCCGACGTCCTGCACCCAATTGGTCAGAACCGGTTTCGGTGGTGTGATGGCGTAATCCCGGCGATTTGAGGTGCGGGTAAACCCGGTTTCCACGGTGCCAACAAAGGGGCGTGCGATCACCCGCCCGACCTTCATCCGGTGCAACGTCGGGGCCAGCGCCTGACATAGCGACAAAAGCCGGTCGAGTCCAAAGGTTTCTTCATGCGCAGCGATCTGAAACACGCTGTCGGCCGAGGTATAGCAAATGGGCCAACCGGTCCGCATGTGATCTGCCCCCAATTGGTCGAGAATAACCATGCCAGAGCTGTGGCAATTGCCCAAGGTGCCTTCGGTACCCGCATGGCGGGCTGCCTCGTCCATCAAATCCTGCGGAAATGCCGGGGTTTCGTCCGGGAAATAGTGCCAATCCCATGGGACCGGCAGCCCGGCCAATTCCCAATGGCCCGATGGCGTATCTTTGCCCGGCGATACTTCGGCGGCAGCGCCCCAAATCCCGGTCGGCGTCGCCGTCAGCCCCGGGGTGTCTGCCCCCGATGCCAATCGCGTTGCGGCGCCCAAACCCAGCGCGTCGAGATGCGGCAGCGAAAGGGGACCGTCGCGCCCCTCATTGGCAACCCCCTCGGCACAAGCCTGCGCAATATGAGCCACCGTGTTTGCACCGGTATCAGCGGTGTCGCCGTTAAAAAACTGGCCGGCATCCGGCGCTCCGCCGATGCCGACAGAGTCCATCACCACCAGAAAGGCGCGGCTCATGCACCGATCCGATCGTGGATCAACGGCGGCAGCTTTGGCGGCTTGGATGTAATTGTGAAGGCGTCGCGGATTGCGGTTTCGACGCTGCGTGCGGTTTCTTCGCGGGACGCGTGGATCAAGGCAAGCGGCGTGCGCGCATCGACCTTTGTGCCCAGCGGCACCACCGCCGACAGCCCCACCGCAGGGTCAATGCTGTCGGTTTCGACCATGCACCCACCGCCCAAGGACACAACCGCATTGCCCAACGCCTCGCCATCAATCGCGGACACATAGCCCGATGCGGGCGCGGTGATTTCCTGAATGATGTTGGCTTCGGGCAAGAACCGGGACCAGTTTTCCACGAAAGCCAGCGGTCCGCCCATCCCGGCGATCATCCGGCCAAAACGCTCTGCGGCGGCGCCCGATGCAATGACAGCCAAAATATGTTTGCGCCCGGCGTCGATGTCATCGACCAGTTTGGCTTCGGTCAGCGACAAGGCACCGAGTTCAACCGCAATCTCGTTCAGTGATCCATCGGCCTGCCCGGTCAGAACACGCATCACCTCTGCCACTTCCAACGCGTTGCCCAAGGATGGGGCCAAAGGTTGGTTCATGTCAGTGATCAAGGCGCTGGAACTACAGCCTGCGTTATTTGCCGTTTCCGTCAGCGCGGTTGCCAATTCGCGTGCCTCGTCCATCGATTTCATGAATGCGCCGCTGCCCACCTTGACGTCAAGGACCAGCGAGTCTGGCGCTGCGGCCAGTTTCTTGGACAGGATCGACGCGGTGATCAAATCCAGGCTGCGCACGGTTGAGGTCACATCGCGCACGGCATAAAGCCGTTTATCCGCCGGGGCGATTTCACCGCTGGCTCCCACGATGGCGCATCCCGCATCCTGGATCAGCGATTTCAGCTGCGCTTCGTCCACAACGGTCGAAACCCCCGGGATCGCCTCCATCTTATCCAGCGTTCCGCCAGTATGACCTAACCCCCGACCAGAGATCTGCGGCGCGTATGCTCCGCAAGCCGCCAAGGCCGGCGCAAGGATCAAAGACACGCAATCGCCAACGCCGCCTGTCGAATGCTTGTCAACGACCGGACCATCCAAATCCCAGCTCAGCACATTGCCCGTATCGCGCATCGCCAATGTCAGGGCCGCGCGGCCCTTGGGGCCCAGTGAGCCCATGCACATGGCCATGGCAAAAGCGCCCGCCTGCGCATCAGAAATGCTCTGATCCGCCAGACCTTCGGCGAACCACGTCAACTCTTCCGGCGTGGGTTCTTCACGCTGGCGCAGCTTGGCCAGAATTGAACGGGCTTCCATGATCAGCTGCCTTCCAGATAATCCGGCGTAAAGGCACCGGGCAGAAGGTCGCCCAAGGTTGTCTTTTCTTCAACGCCACCGGTTGTGGCCATTGTTACAGGCACGTCGCCCTTACCAAATTCCGCCAGCTTTTGACGGCACCCGCCACACGGGGTCACGGGCAAGGGGCTGCCCGCGATCACATAAACTTCGGTCAGTTCGGTTTCACCGGCTGCCACCATCGCGGCAATTGCGCCCGCCTCGGCGCACGTGCCTTCGGGATACGCCACGTTTTCCACGTTGCACCCGACATAGACCGTGCCGGACGCGGACCGGATGGCCGCGCCAACCTGAAAATTCGAATAAGGCGCGTGGGCGTTCAGTCGGACAGCGGTTGCAGCGTCTTTGAGACTCATTCGGGATCAAGCTCCGTTTCGAAGTGGCCGGGCAAGGTGACTTCCATCCATTCGAGGTCCGCAGACGGGTCCGACAGGCGCGTGCGCAGGCCGGGCGGAATGACAAAAGCGTCGCCGGGCCCCAATGTGTAAGGGGCCTTGCCATCGCCTTCAAGCGTGACGTGACCGGTCATGACAAAGGCAAAGAGGATGTCAGTGTCATGTGCGGCCCAAACCGGCGTGCCCGGTCCGGGACGCACCACCTGAACGCTGGCCACGCCCTTGGTATTTTCATTGATGGTCGTGTCGCGGCAGACGTACCCGGGCAGACGGAACGGCCCCCATTCCGCCTCAGCCCCTTTATTGAAAACAAACTTCTGCCCGTCCCATTCCCGATCCGGGCGCAGATGGGGCGTGGGCAGCGTCATGTCATGATCAATTTCGGTGATATGCTCTGCCGGCACACCGATTTCGATGACTTCAATACCATCGCTTGCCTCTAACACGCGGTGACGGATTTCTGGCGGTTGAATGAAACAATCGCCTGCATGCAGGCGCAGCGGCCCGCCTTGGTCTTCGTAGACCACGTCGACCCAGCCCTTGATGCAAAAGATGAGCTGAAAACCGACTTTGTGAAAATGCACCATGTCGGGCACAGGACCGCCATCGGGAATGCGGATGTGGCTGGCAATGATCGAACCACCCAGCCGGTCCGGCACCAGATCGCGGTAATGCATGCCTGCCCGGCCAATAATCCACGGCGCCTGATCCGCAAGGCGTCGCACGACAAACGAATGCTGTGTGGGTGGCAGCACCAGCGGCGGGTTGCGTTCCGCGATTTCGACCGTTGTGCCATTGGGTGCGGTCAGTTGCCGCGCGCCATCCGCGAATCCATTCGGGTCATCTGTCAGAATGCGCAGCGTACCGGGCGGCTCAGCAGCCCCTTTTTCGATCCGCAAGCGCAAGCCATGCCCGGAAAACACGCCAACCTGAGGATCATCGGCAGGATAAATCATGTCGAGCCGCATGCCCAACACCTTGGTGTAAAACGGAATATCATCCCTCAGCTCTGCCGTGGGCAGGCGCATTTCCGCAATGGTGTCCGACATCATTCCCCTCGTCCTGGCCCAAAGCTTGACCGCCACGACCATGATTTGCAAGCCAGAGAGGCGGACGGAATCCAGTACATCCACAAATTTGCGCGGTTCCCCTGCGTCAAAAAGTAGTTTAAGGCTAAACTAAATTTTTTCAGAATTGTCCAGCCATGTCCGAAAACCAATCATTGCGCCAGGCGGCGCTGTTTTATCACGAGAACCCAAAGCCCGGAAAACTGGAAATTCGCGCGACCAAGCCGATGGCCAATGGCCGCGATCTGGCCCGTGCCTATTCCCCAGGCGTCGCTGAGGCCTGTATCGAGATCAAGGACGATGCTGCAAACGCCGCACGCTACACGTCGCGCGGCAACCTTGTGGCGGTTGTATCGAACGGCACGGCGGTTTTGGGCCTTGGAAACATTGGTGCTTTGGCCTCTAAACCTGTGATGGAAGGCAAGGCGGTTCTGTTCAAGAAATTCGCCAATATCGATTGCTTTGATATCGAAGTGGACGAACCCGATCCGGAAAAACTGGCCGATATCGTGTGTGCTTTGGCCCCGACGTTTGGCGCGGTGAACCTTGAAGACATCAAGGCCCCTGATTGTTTTGTCGTCGAAAAAATCTGTCGGGAACGCATGAACATCCCTGTGTTTCATGACGACCAACACGGTACAGCCGTCGTGGTTGGGGCCGCGGCGACCAACGCGCTGAAAGTCGCTGGTAAGAATTTCGAGGACATTAAGGTTGTCAGCACCGGTGGCGGCGCGGCGGGTATCGCGTGCCTCAATATGCTGCTGAAACTGGGCATAAAGCGCGAAAACGTCTGGCTCTGCGACATCCACGGCTTGGTTTATGAGGGTCGGGCCGAAGATATGAACCCACACAAAGCTGCCTATGCTCAGGCGTCTGACAAGCGGACGCTGGATGATGTCATCGAGGGGGCCGATCTGTTTCTTGGGCTGTCCGGCCCCAATGTCCTGAGCCAAGCGAATGTGAAACGCATGGCGGCCAAACCGATTATCTTTGCACTGGCCAATCCCAACCCTGAAATCGCCCCGGACAAGGCACGCGAGGCGGCACCAGACGCCATCATCGCAACCGGGCGCAGCGATTTTCCCAACCAAGTCAACAACGTTCTGTGTTTTCCGTTTATCTTCCGTGGCGCGCTCGATGTCGGCGCAACAGAGATCAACGATGAGATGCAGCTGGCCTGTATCGACGGCATTGCCGCCCTCGCCCGCGCCACGACCAGCGCCGAAGCCGCGGCTGCCTATAAGGGCGAGCAGCTGACATTCGGCGCAGACTACCTGATCCCGAAACCGTTTGATCCGCGTCTGGTCAGCGTTGTGTCCTCTGCCGTGGCAGAAGCCGCGATGCGCACCGGGGTCGCCACGCGCCCCTTGGACGATATGGAAGCCTATCGCGAAAAACTCGATGGATCGGTGTTCAAATCCGCCTTGCTGATGCGCCCGGTGTTTGAAGCCGCGCGCGCCAAGGCCCGGCGGATCGTCTTTGCCGAAGGTGAAGACGACCGCGTTTTGCGCACGGCACAGGCCATGTTGGAAGAAACCACCGAAACCCCGATCCTGATCGGACGTCCAGAGGTGATCGAGACGCGCTGCGAACGTCTTGGGCTGTCCATCCGACCCGGCGCGGATATGGAGATTGTGAACCCCGAAAACGACGCGCGGTATCGCGAATATTGGGGGACATATCATGAAATTATGGCCCGACGCGGGGTAACGCCCCAGATCGCCCGCGCCGTCATGCGCACCAACACAACCGCTATCGCCGGTGTCATGGTACATCGCGGTGAGGCGGATAGCCTGATCTGTGGCACCTTTGGTGAATACCGCTGGCATTTGAACTATGTCGATCAAATCCTCGGCAGCGCCGACCATCAACCGGACGGAGCTCTGTCCTTGGTCATCCTGAAAGATGGACCTCTGTTCATTGCCGATACACAGGTAAATTCCGATCCGTCGCCCGAACAAATCGCGGCCACGGTTCTTGGCGCCGCGCGGCATGTGCGCCGCTTTGGAATGGAACCCAACATCGCGCTATGTGCGCAATCGCAATTCGGCTCAACCAATTGCGATACCGGACAAAAACTGCGCCGCGCGTTGGAAATTCTCGACAGTGAACCGCGTGATTTTGCCTATGAAGGCGAAATGAACGTGGATGTCGCGTTGGACCCCGAATTGCGCAATCGCATCTTCCCGGGCAACCGCCTTTCGGGTGAAGCAAATGTTCTGATCTTTGCCCATGCGGACACGGCATCGGGTGTGCGCAATATCCTTAAGGCGCGCGCGGGCGGATTAGAGGTTGGCCCGATCCTCATGGGGATGGGCAACCGGGCGCACATCGTGACACCGGCGATCACAGCGCGCGGGCTTTTGAACATGAGTGCCATCGCCGGAACGCCTGTTGCGCATCACGGCTGAGCGCTTTGCTGTAAATCTGTGAACGCATTTGACGGTGCAGTTGTAAAATTCTGCACCGTTTTTGCGTCAAATCACTGATATCTCTTGCCCTCGCCCCCGCGCCGTTCCTACAAAACTGTAAAGTTTGGGAGGACGGACAGATGAGCTATGACGCGGTGTACCAAAGCTGGAAATCGGATCCAGACGCATTCTGGATGGCGGCCGCGCAAGAGATCGACTGGATCTCGCCCCCGTCAAAGGCATTGAGCGACTCGAACGCACCGCTTTATGAATGGTTTTCCGATGCCGAGTTGAACACATGCTTCAACGCGGTGGACCGGCATGTTGCAAGCGGTCGCGCGGAACAAGCAGCCATCATCTATGACAGCCCTATCACGGGCGTCAAAGCGACGATCACCTATGCCGAATTGCAAGAACGCGTGGCCCTTTTGGCCGGTGGCCTTAGGGCAAAAGGCGTCACTAAAGGCGATCGCGTGATCATTTACATGCCGATGGTGCCAGAGGCCATCATGGCCATGCTGGCCTGTGCCCGGCTGGGGGCCATCCATTCCGTCGTGTTTGGCGGGTTCGCATCCAATGAATTGGCTGTACGGATCGACGATTGCACGCCCAAGGCCATCATCGCGGCGTCCTGCGGTTTGGAACCCGGCCGCGTGGTGCAATATAAACCTCTGCTCGACGGCGCGGTCGAAATGGCCGCGCATAAACCCGAATTCTGCGTGATCCTGCAGCGGGAACAACATCCGGCAGATCTGATCGAGGGACGCGACATCGATTGGCACGCACTGCAAGATGGCGTCGAACCTGCCGACTGCGTCCCGGTCAAGGGAACCGACCCGCTCTATATCCTCTATACCTCGGGTACCACGGGTCAGCCAAAAGGCGTTGTACGCGCAAATGGCGGCCACCTTGTTGCGCTGAACTGGACCATGTCGAACGTGTATGACGTCAAACCCGGAGAAGTTTTCTGGGCTGCATCGGACGTTGGTTGGGTCGTTGGACATTCCTATATTTGCTATGCTCCGCTGATCCACGGCAACACGACCATCGTGTTCGAAGGCAAGCCGGTGGGCACCCCGGACGCCGGCACCTTCTGGCGCGTGATGGCCGAACACAAAGTGGCCGGGTTCTTTACCGCGCCGACCGCCCTGCGGGCGGTGAAACGTGAAGACCCCGAAGGTTTGGAAATTGGCAAATACGATCTGAGCAATTTGCGCTCGATCTTCTTGGCCGGGGAACGCGCGGACCCGGATACAATCAGTTGGACCTTGGACAAGGTCGGCGTGCCTGTCATTGATCACTGGTGGCAGACCGAACTGGGCTACCCGGCAATCTCGAACCCCTTCGGGATCGAGCAGATTCCGGTCAAGATCGGGTCGCCCGGCCTGCCAATGCCCGGATATGACATGAAAATTCTGGATGAAGAGGGCAACGAGTTGCCTGCTGGCGAACTGGGGGCAATCGCAACACCCTTGCCCCTGCCACCCGGCACCTTGCCGACCCTGTGGAACGCAGAGGCGCGGTTCAAGAAATCATATCTGGAAAAATTTCCCGGATATTATGAAACAGGTGATGCCGGGTATATCGACGAAGACGGCCATGTGTACATCATGGCGCGGACCGATGATGTGATTAACGTGGCCGGTCATCGCTTGTCCACTGGCGCGATGGAAGAGGTTCTGGCCGCCCATCCGGACGTCGCCGAATGCGCTGTGATCGGCATCAGCGATGCGCTGAAAGGACAAATGCCCGTTGGGTTCATGTGCGTAAATGCCGGGGTCAATCGCCCAGGCGCGGAAATTGTTGGCGAAGTCGTCAAATTGGTCCGTGAAAAGATCGGGCCGGTGGCGGCTTTCAAGCTGGCCGTTGTGGTCGACCGGTTGCCCAAGACCCGATCAGGCAAGATTTTGCGCGGGACCATGGTGAAAATCGCGGATGGGGAAGAGTTCAAGATGCCCGCAACAATCGATGATCCGGCCATCCTCGACGAAATTCGCACGGCCTTGCAAACCATCGGTTATGCCAAATAACCACCTTGGCAGGGTCGCCCGCCGCGCATAGGCTTTGGCGGTGGGAGACCCGATATGAGCAGCACAGAATTATGGCGCCTGGGCGCCGCAGAGATCAGCGCGCTGACCCGATCCGGTGAGATCAGCGCGACCGAAGCCGTGGACAGCGCCTTGGACCGCATGGCTGCGGTAAACCCCGCCTTGAACGCCGTCGTGGCGGATTTAAGCGACGAGGCCCGCGCACGGGCCAAAGCGTTGGATGCAACATCCGGAGAAAAAGGGCCGCTGCACGGCGTTCCGGTGACGATCAAGGTCAATGTCGATCAGACCGGGCATGCCACGACCAACGGTGTCCCCGCGCTAAAAGACAACATTGCCCCCGCCAATGCACCTTTGGTCGATAACCTGTTGGCAGCTGGCGCGGTGGTGATCGGGCGGACCAATACGCCCGAATTTTCGTTCCGGGCCGATACGGACAATCCTTTGCACGGGCGCACCCATAACCCTTGGGGCGATCATATTTCACCGGGAGGCTCCTCGGGCGGTGCAGGCGCGGCGGTGATGGCGGGCATCGGGGCACTGGCCCATGGCAACGACATAGGCGGCTCGTTGCGGTTTCCGGCCGCCGCCAATGGGGCCGTGACGGTCAAGCCGGGCCTCAGCCGTGTGTCGGCATGGAACCCCAGCCAGAAAATTGAACGGGGTCTTTTGGCGCAATCCATGTCCGTGCAGGGCCTGATCACCCGCAACGCGGCGGATTTGCATTTGGCAATGCCCACGATGATAGCCCCCGATCCGCGCGATCCGTTTCACGCGCCATTGCCTTGGCGTGGTCCTGATGTGGACGGACCGGTCAAAGTTGCGATGACCAAGACGACCTTTGAATTTGACCTGCATCCAGAGGTGTCACTGGCGCTCGACGCCGCGCGCACCGCGCTGATCGATGCAGGTTACCAGGTGGATGAGGTGGAACCACCGCTTTTGCGCGAGACGGCGCGCGACGGGTACCGCGCCTTGATGGGCGAAGTCAGCGCCCTGATGGGACCAGACATTCGCGCATTGGGGTCTGAGACGATCAACGGAATATTCGACGAATACTTTGCCGAGTTTGAACCCTATGAAGGCACCGATTTGCTGCAGGTCATGGCCAAACGCAGCTACTATGCGCGCGAATGGTCGGTGTTCCTGTCACAATACCCCTTGGTCCTGACCCCGTTCATGCCACAACCATTCTTCACGCCGAACCGCGACGCCGAAGGACGCGACGGCGTGATCGAAGCGCTGGGATCGGCGCTCTATTCCTATTCGATGAATTTCACCGGCCTGCCCGCCGGAAACCTGCCCACGCGGCTGGCGGATCTACCGCAAGGGCCGCAACCGATCAACGTGCAGATCATCGGCCAAAGGTGGCGGGAAGACCTGATCGTGGACGCAATGGTCGCAATCGAGGCGCGGTTGGGCGGTGTTTATGACGATCTTTGGAAACGGATTGGGTAACGATGGGGAAAGTCATCAAAGACCTATTGCTGGCCATGCTGAACGCCACGTTGATCCTTGTGGCGTTGTGCCTGTTTCTGGGACTGACCGTGGTCAACCGTGCCAATGACCTGACCGCCAGTTTCGCCCAAAATCTTCAGATCGTGGACCCGCTGACGCAAGAGCTGCAGGAAACGCGCTCTGAAGTGGCAGCTTTGCGCAGTGATCTCGCCACCTTGCGCAGTCAGACCGGCGAACTCAGCACAGCCACTTTGCAAAATGTTGAAACCCGTGTTGAAGCGCTGGAAAGCCGGGTGGATGACGTGTTGACCGGCGCAGAAAACATCATCAGCGATCCCTCGGACATCATTGATGCCGCGATCCAAAGCAGCGCGGATGAGCTTGTTGAAAGCCTTGGAGAGTTGCGCGGATGTACACCGGCAATCGACGCCGCTTTGCTGGACCTGCCGCAGACTGGGTAAATGTCCGCACATGACGGAGTTCTGCGCATCCAGCGCCGGGACGTTGACGCGCATGCCGCAATTGCAAAGCATCGCGCCCCAATGTCACCCCAAATTCAACATAGGTCTGCGGTAAAACCCTCGCACAACCTTCTGCCAAGGATGGAATCGCGTGCCGTTTACCGATGTTATTAACGATTATTCCAATGGCGCCACCGGCACCCTGACCGATATCAACGGATATCAGGTCGGGTATACCGTGACTGGCACCTCGCCCACCTTAGACTGGAACGACCTCGAAGATGGCGCTCGGGTGAACGCCAACGGAACCCAACAATTTGAGGTGACGTTCGACAATCCGGTGGTGGGCGCTGCCGTGCAAATGTCGGGCAGTGATTCAAACGAGATTTACTTTATCGTCATTGATGGTGTGACGGTTGATCTGAACACGTTGATCGCAAATGGCGACGTGACGTTCACACAATCAGGCGCCGCCACCCACCAGATCGATGCGGATGGCAGCATTTTTGGCGGAACCTACCAAGATGGCAGCATCGCAGAGCTTGTGTTCAATATTCCGGTCACCAGTATCGGCGTCTTTGGAACCAACGGAAATTCCGGCAACTGGGACTATTTCGAAGTCGGCATCGACAACACCTTATTCGACATCGTCTGCTTTGCCCAAGGAACTCATATAGAAACACAGCACGGCAAACGCGCTGTCGAGGGGTTGCGGATCGGTGATCGGGTTCTGACGCAAGAGAACGGTTTGCAGCCGATCCGCTGGATCGGGTCCCGCCGCCTTGGTCCCGACCTTTTGAAGGCGCAAGCCAAATTAAGACCGATCCGCATTCGGGCCGGTGCCTTGGGACAGGGCACGCCGGATCGGGACCTTGTCGTGTCGCGCCAGCACCGCGTGGTTGTAGCGTCCAAGATCGTCCGCCGCATGTTTGCCAGGTCAGACGTTCTGATCCCGGCGGTGAAGCTAATCGGTTTGGCTGGCGTTGAGATCGATACAGAATTGGCAGAGGTGACCTATTACCATCTGCTCTTTGACCGGCATGAGATCATTTTTGCCCAAGATGCCCCGGCAGAAAGCCTGTATCTGGGTCGTGAAGGGGTAAAGGCGCTGTCAGCGGACGCGCGCGCGGAGATTCAGGCGATCTTTCCGAACTTGCACCCGCATGAGTTTGCCTTGCCCGTCCCGTTTGGTAGCCAGCAAAAGCGGCTGATGGCGCGGCATTTGCAAAACAAAAAACCGGTTCTGGAGCTGTTCTCTGGCGTGACGCGTTAAACGAACTGTTCGTTCAGCAACCGCTCTTCCAGACCGTGCCCCGGATCAAAGAGAATGCGGTGTGAAATGCCCGGTTCAGACGTGATTTCCACCCATTCAACATTCTTGAACTGAACCGAATCCGCGTCGACCATGACCGGGCGCTTATCTGGTTCGATCACGTCAAACCGGACCTGTGCCATTTTGGGCAGCAATGCACCACGCCAGCGGCGCGGGCGGAACGCCGCGATAGCCGTCAGGGCCAGCACATCCGCCCCAATGGGCAAAATCGGGCCATGGGCGGAATAATTATAGGCGGTCGAACCGGCCGGGGTGCTCACCAAAGCCCCGTCACAAACCAGTTCTGACATGCGCAGGCGGCCATCAACTGATATCCGCAGTTTAGCGGCCTGCGGTCCCTCGCGCAGCAAGGAAACCTCGTTGATCGCCAGCGCCTCATGGCTGTTCCCGGACCGGTCAAGGGCACGCATGACCAGAGGGTTCAAAACCTCTTCCTGCGCGGCCTGCAGCCGATCCATCAAATCGGTTTCGCCGTATTCATTCATCAAGAACCCGATGGTCCCGCGATTCATCCCGTAAACCGGCACCGCCAGTTTTTGCGTTTCATGCAGCGTGCGCAGCATGAAACCGTCCCCGCCCAGCGCCACGATCACCTCTGCCGCTTCGGGCGGGCTGTCACCATAGCGACCGATCAGCGCGGCCCGCGCGGTCTGTGCGACCGGGGCCTGGCCGGCCATAAACGCGATTTTCAGTGTCATGCCATAGGTTTCCGGTGCTGCGCATTCGGTTCCGAAACAATCATACCTTTCCGCCCAAGACCACCCTTGCCGCGCAGAACCTGTGAAACGTCGCTTTACAGGGTTTCCGTCTGGCATAGTTTCCGATAGGAAATCCGCCAATTCAGACACCGCAACCCGCAACGAAAGGGAGCCCGCCATGAACGCGCCCCACCGTGACAACGGCTTTTTTACCGAGACCCTCAGCAGCCGCGACCCAGAGCTTTTTGGCGCGATCACGTCAGAGCTGGGCCGTCAGCGCGATGAAATTGAACTCATCGCTTCTGAAAACATCGTCAGTGCCGCCGTGATGGAAGCCCAGGGCGGGGTTATGACCAACAAATATGCCGAAGGCTATCCGGGTCGTCGGTATTACGGCGGGTGCCAGTTCGTGGACATTGCCGAAAACCTTGCCATCGAACGCGCCTGCCAGCTGTTCAACTGCGGCTTTGCCAATGTTCAGCCAAACTCTGGCAGCCAAGCCAACCAGGGTGTTTTCCAGGCCTTGTTGCAGCCCGGTGATACGATCCTTGGTATGTCTCTGGACGCCGGTGGTCACTTGACCCACGGTGCGCGCCCCAACCAGTCCGGCAAATGGTTCAACGCGGTGCAATATGGCGTGCGTCAGCAAGACAACATGCTGGATTATGACCAGGTGCAGGCGTTGGCGACCGAACACCAACCCAAACTGATCATCGCAGGCGGCTCGGCCATTCCGCGTCAGATCGACTTTGCCAAGATGCGTGAGATTGCCGACAGCGTTGGCGCCTATCTGCATGTCGACATGGCCCACTTTGCGGGTCTTGTGGCGGCCGGCGAGCATCCGTCGCCGTTCCCGCACGCCCATGTGGCCACGACCACCACGCACAAAACCCTGCGCGGCCCCCGCGGCGGTATGATCCTCACCAATGAAGAGGCGTTGGCGAAAAAGTTCAACTCGGCCATCTTCCCCGGCATTCAGGGTGGTCCGCTGATGCATGTGATCGCGGCAAAAGCCGTAGCTTTTGGTGAAGCGCTGCGGCCTGAGTTCAAATCCTATATCCAGAACGTGGTGACCAACGCCCAAGCGCTGAGCGATCAGTTGATCAAAGGCGGGCTCGACACCGTCACACACGGCACCGACACCCATGTGGTGCTGGTCGACCTGCGGCCCAAGGGCGTCAAAGGCAACGCGACCGAAAAGGCACTGGGCCGGGCACATATCACCTGCAACAAAAACGGGGTGCCGTTTGACCCCGAAAAGCCCACCGTGACCAGCGGCATCCGCCTTGGCTCGCCAGCAGGCACGACCCGCGGCTTTGGCGAACCGGAATTCCGCCAGATTGCGGATTGCATCATCGAGGTGGTCGACGGATTGGCGGCCAATGGCGAAGACGGCAATGCCGAGGTAGAAGCCAAGGTCAAAGCCGAAGTAGAGGCCCTGTGCGCCCGCTTCCCGATCTACCCGAACCTGTAAGCATACCGGTCCCGACCGAAAGAGCGCCGCCCCAGCAGGGCGGCGTTTTGCGTTTTAGCCGCCGGTCCGCCAGACATAAATGACAACCAGAATTGTGAAGAAAAGCAGGAAGTTGAAGGCCAGCCCGCCCAGCACCCCTAGCAACCAGCCCTTGCGCCGATCCGCTAGGTCGATCGCCTTCACATGCGCCTGGACCCGGTCGACCGCTTTGCTCAAAGCGACCTGATCCTGCGTCAGACGCAGCTTGGGATGGGCCAGCATCGGCTCTGCCTTCATCAAGGTGCGGATGTCTTTGCGGATCGCTTTTGGAAACATGCGGCCGCGCCGTTTCAGGTTCTTGGCAAAATCACCTTTACCGCCCAGTTTTTCTGCAAGGCGTTGGTGCAGGCCGGCAACGCGCACCGATATGTCCACTGGTTCTGTCATGGCGCGACCTTACGCGTCTGTGGCAGCGGCCTCAATGGCTCTGGCACCTTCAATCAGAGGCCGCTAAGACATGCACATGCTGAACGTCATCGAAACAGGCTCTGAAACCGACCGCCCTACTCTGCTGATCGCCCACGGGCTTTACGGATCTGCGCGAAATTGGGGCGTGATCGCCAAGCGTTTGTCCGACGAACGCCGGGTGATCGCGGTGGATATGCGCAACCACGGCCTTAGCGACTGGACCGACACGCATGGCTATCCGGACATGGCCCAAGATTTGGCCGAGGTCATCAGCCACTATGGCGGACCGATGGATGTTCTGGGCCATTCAATGGGCGGAAAGACCGCCATGGTGTTGGCCGCGACCGCACCCGAACGGGTCAATCGGCTGATCATCGCCGATATTGCGCCTGTCGCTTACAGTCATACACAGATCCAATACATCCATGCCATGCGGGCCGTGGACCTTGATCAAGTAAACCGCAGATCAGACGCAGAAGCCCAGTTGGAGGCACAGGGCGTGGACCGCAGTTTGCAAAGCTTTTTCACGCAATCGCTGGATATCCCGGGCAAACGGTGGCGGTTGAACCTGGATACTCTGGCAGACGAGATGCCAAAAATCCTGGGATTTCCAAAGGTTGACGGATCCTTTGATGGCCCAACCTTGTTCTTGTCCGGAGCTGCGTCGGATTATGTCACGCCAGAATACCGCCCCGAGATTAAACGCCTTTTCCCCAGTGCCCGCTTTGCCAAGATCCCGGGAGCAGGTCACTGGCTCCATGCCGAGAAGCCACGCGAGTTCGAGGCGGTTCTTCGCAGTTTCCTGAATGCGTAATCTCCTTGCCAGCACCGGGTCTTGCCCAGTAAATTCCTGCAAAACACGTACCTATGGAGCAGAAAATGACCTATCTTCGCGTATTTGTCCTTGGCCTGACGTGCCTGACATTGGCCGCCTGTGAAACCACCAAAGGCGCGGGCCGCGATATTCAAAGTGCTGGCGACGCGATCACCGATGTCGCAACCGACGTTCAAAACGCCCTTTGATCGCATCCATACCAGCCACGCACCTGACACCAAGCAGGTGATGAGCGGATGAAGCGCAGCGGCATCCTTCACGCGCAACTGGCCGGCATCATTGCCGGCCTAGGCCACGGCGATATCGTCGTAATCGGTGACGCCGGTTTGCCGGTTCCGCCGAACGTGACAACAGTGGATTTGGCCGTGACCTTGGGCACGCCGCCTTTCTGGGATGTATCGGATGCTGTGCTGGGCGAAATGATCGTGGAACGCGCCTTGATTGCGGCCGAAGCAGATGCCGAGGTAAAGGCCCGTTTTGCCAGCCGTTTGGCGACCGATACAATTTCACATGAGCAACTCAAGTCCCTCTCGGCAGAGGCTGTTTGCGTGGTCCGAACCGGTGAGGCGGTTCCCTATACCAACATCGCGCTCTTTGCAGGTGTTGGGTTCTAAACGCAGCACTGACTGAATATCTTGGGACATTGTAAAGTCGTTCCGCAAGATATGGTTGATATCTTGCCGCGGACCGTGTATCCGAAACGCACAGGTGCATAGACGCGGTAGCATCAAAAACGGCGGGGCCCGTTGCCAATGGCAGCCGCCCCGTTTCGCTTTCCACACCCGGCATTGCCGGGACAGGAAAAGACGTCAGGTGCTCAGACGCGGTCTTTGCATCATGCCATTGCTGACACGTCCTGACGTCTTCCTGACCCAAAGCACTCCGAAAAGCGCGCTGGCTCAGTCGGCACGACCCCGAGGGACCCGCACCTTCCACGACGACCCGTTTAACCCCGCCGTCGCCCCCATCACCCTAAGGCTCTGGCAAGCTTGGCAAAATTCCGAAACTCTGCGGTCCGTTCCCGATCCGAAGATCTGACCCGATCCGCTCGGCCCCGGAGGCCTTCGCGCCCCGCTTTAGTCTCTTGCGATCCCGCTGCGGTAATTAAAAGGTTACAAATCCGTCACGACCTGACAATGAAAAAGCACTGCAGCATGAAAAATTCATGGGGATAACCTGTTGGTTTCCCATGAGGTTTTGATGTGGATAACCGGTTTTCCTAAAGCCTTTTGGCAGGTTTAGGATGGGACAAAACAAAATGAGCCAAAGCTACGTGTTTTGGTTCGGTTTCTGCAGCTGCAAAGCCACTTTCTGCAGGACTTACCGCCGAATCTCCACTGATGAAGCCGCCTAATCGGTCCTCACGCGATCGTTTCTGACAACGCTTGACCGGCCCCGTCGCATTCCACAAGCTGACGACAGAGCCATGCAGGGGATCACTATGAAAATGAAGTTGGCGGGACTGACGGCCATAGCGTTCGCAATCACTGCGGGACAGGGCCTCGCACAGCACGGTGAGCATATGTGTAGTGGGGAAGGGTTTCGGGTGCACCTCAAAATCGACGACACCGGGTGTTTCGTGGATCGAAAACGTGGCGAATTGCTCGCCACGATACCGGACCGGGTGTGCAAGGTTCCAGATACCAACCTGATCCTGACCGTCCCACCGGGGAACGATTTTACCGTGACGGACGACAATGGCACCGTGGTTGCAACAGGCGTCTGTTCCTAGAAACGACACCCAGCGCGCCACGTTGGACTGCGGTTCTAGCTGTCCATTTTCAGAGCCGAGATGAACGCCTCTTGGGGAATGTCCACTTTGCCGAATTGGCGCATCTTCTTCTTCCCGGCCTTTTGCTTATCGAGCAGCTTACGTTTCCGCGTGGCATCGCCGCCGTAACACTTGGCCGTCACATCCTTACGCATGGCAGAAAGCGTTTCACGTGCGATGACCTTGCCGCCGATGGCCGCTTGGATCGGGATTTTGAACATGTGGCGCGGGATCAGGTCTTTGAGCTTTTCAACCATGGCCCGCCCGCGCGCCTCTGCCCGGTCGCGGTGCACCATCACAGACAACGCATCGACGGGTTCGTCATTCACGAGGATCTGCATCTTTACGAGATTGTCCTGACGATAGCCGGTCATCTGATAATCAAAGCTGGCATAGCCTTTGGTCACTGATTTCAGACGATCATAGAAATCGAACACGACCTCGTTCAGCGGCAAGTCATAAACCACCATCGCACGGGTACCGGCATAGGTTAGGTCTTCTTGGATACCGCGCCGGTCCTGGCAGAGTTTCAGGACATCGCCAAGGTATTCATCCGGTACAAGGATCGTTGCCTTGATCCGCGGTTCTTCAAGGTGATCAACAAGGGTCAGGTCGGGCATGTCCGCGGGGTTGTGCAGCTCCACCATCGTCCCGTCGCGCATGTAGATGTGATAAACCACCGACGGCGCGGTTGTGATCAGCTCGATATTATACTCTCGCTCGATCCGGTCGCGGATCACCTCTAGGTGCAAGAGGCCCAGAAAGCCGCAGCGGAAGCCAAAGCCCAAAGCCGCAGAGGTCTCCATTTCAAACGAGAAAGACGCATCGTTCAGCGCCAGTTTTTCAATCGCGTCGCGCAGGTCTTCGAACTTGGACGAATCCACAGGGAAAAGGCCACAGAACACCACCGGCACCGAGGGTTTAAAGCCCGGCAGCGGTTCGTCAGATCCCTTTTTCTCATGCGTGATGGTGTCGCCGACGCGGGTATCACGGACCTGTTTGATCGAAGCCGTCAGAAAGCCGATCTCGCCCGGGCCCAATTCGTCAATGACCGCCATTTCAGGGCGGAAAACACCGATCCGGTCCACATGATAGGTGGCACCGGTCTGCATCATCTTGATGCGCTCACCCTTTTTCAGGACACCGTCCATGATGCGGACCAGAACGATGACGCCCAGATAGGCGTCGTACCAGCTGTCGACGAGCATCGCCTTCAATGGCGCGTCACGGGTGCCTTCGGGCGATGGCAGGCGTTGAACGATCGCTTCCAGGGTTTCGTGGATGCCGATCCCGGTTTTGGCCGACACCTGAATGGCATCGGTCGCATCAATGCCAATCACATCCTCGATCTGTTCGGCAACGCGGTCACAATCGGACGCGGGCAAGTCGATCTTGTTCAGCACCGGCACGATCTCATGATCGGCATCAATTGCCTGATATACTTTGGCCAAGGTCTGAGCCTCGACCCCTTGGGTGCTGTCTACAACCAACAATGACCCTTCGACCGCACGCATCGACCGGGACACCTCATAGGCAAAATCCACATGGCCCGGCGTGTCGATCAGGTTCAGAACATAATCCTGACCATCCTCGGCCTTGTAATCGATGCGGACGGTGTTGGCCTTGATCGTGATCCCGCGTTCACGCTCGATATCCATACTGTCAAGCAATTGCTCTTTCATATCCCGATCCGCCACAGTGTTGGTGGATTGGATCAGGCGATCGGCCAGGGTGGATTTCCCGTGGTCGATATGGGCAACAATCGAAAAATTGCGGATCTGATTAAGCTCGGTCATGCAGGGGATATGCGGGGGTTTGACGGTGGGGTCAAGAGACGCACGCTGCGACGCTTGGTTTCGGTTGAACCAAGATACGTACAGGGCCTTTAGGGGCCTTACGGGCGGATTTTTCCCCTCTCTTTGCCATATTTAAACCTATGTTGGCGTTTATCGATCCCGAGCGTCGAGATCGATCTTTCGACTTGTGTAATCAGTGCAGACCCACAATTTAAGGGCAGACCCAGTTTTGGCGGATTATTCCATCTATATTCTCGCGGAAAGCGAACTGACGATCACCAATGGTGACGTGCTGGATGGCGTCAACCAAGGCAGCGGCGTACATCTCACGGACACCTTGCCCGGCAATCCGACATTCATCACGTTAAACTCGAACAGATGGATCGAAATTGAGATCAACGACAACGATGCCAATTTTCAGGACAACGACAGCGGCCAAACCACAGATGCCGATTACACAATCGACAATGTCCTTTATCCAAGCGGGACACAGGTCGAAGCGGAATATGCGATAACGCTGTCTGATGGCACCACCACCTATACCGCGCTTGCCTTCAATTTTGCGACGACTAATCCAAGCTATGGGACGGTTGAAGGGCTTGCGTTTATTGGCGACCCGGGCGGCTTTCCCCCAATTGGCACTCCCTTGGAAGTCGTCGGCGTTGCTGAAGGTCCCAGCTTTGCCGTCGCCGATTACGCAACACCAATCTGCTATGCCCACGGCACGATGATCGACACGCCGCACGGTCCGACCCCAATCCAATCGCTCGCCATAGGTGATTTGGTTTTGACCGCCGATCACGGCGCGCAACCTTTGCTGTGGACGGGATGTCGTTCCGTTTTATCGGTCGGCCTCTGCGCCGCTATTCGCATTCCCGGACACCTGTTGAGAGGTCGCAGCGACCTTTTGGTGTCCCGCCAACATCGCATTCTCGTTGAAGGATCCGCGGTAGAATTGGCTTGCGGAACGGTCAGTGGGTTTATGCCGGCCATTCGACTGGTTGAAGCCGGTCTCGCCGAGATCGTCCATGGGCGAGAAGTGGCATATTACCATATCGGACTCGCCCGACACGAGGTCATCTGGGCCAACGGCATCGCATCCGAGAGCTATTTTGCAGGGGACACGGCGCTCGCCTCTTCCTTCTTTCTGACCCCGCCCCCTTGCGGCGTTGGTCAAGGTCAATTGGCACGTCGGTCCTTGACCAGACACGAAGCCCAAGTCGTGCTGTCGCGCTTTTTCAAGCCGGCGTCCGTTGGCGCCGTTCGGCGGATCGCCGCCTAACGCATTAGCTCAAAACCTTTTGGTTTCTTCTTCGCAGAAGCTTGAGTTGGATTTTCACGTCAAGTGGCGCTACACTCATGCACGTAAGGGTATCACGTAAAAACCCGGCAATTGAGGACGCAGAGATGAAAAAACTCTCTTTGATGGCATTAGGATTGGCACTGGCCCTGACGGCGATCCCGATGACAGCAGACACAAGCCGCATCAAATCGGCGTGTTTACAATCGGACCGACTGGGCGCCACCAGCAGCCGGTGCAGTTGCATCCAGAAGGTTGCGAATAAGTCGCTGACGCGCAGCGATCGCAGACTGGCTTCCAAGTTTTTCTCGGACCCGCACAAAGCCCAGGAAATTCGCCAATCAGACCGACGCAGCCACGAAGAATTCTGGAAGCGTTACCGCGCCTTTGGCGATGCAGCTCAGGCGACCTGTTCCTGAATAATGGCAAAATGAGGACGCGATCCTTGGTCTGATGCCACACTACAAGTGGATCAGGCTCCAGTTCACGGGGCCTGCGCATGTCAAAAAACCTCGCCCCGCCGCGCAAAAGACTTGACCCTTTGACCCGCTAGTTTCACTAAAGGCAAAGATAGAGGGTCCCAACATGCTGACCAAAGGCGTCACACTCAAAGGTTTGGAAGTCTTTGAAGCGCTGGCGGCGTCCGGATCGGTTGCAGCTGCTGCTGACAGCACTGGCATGAGCCAACCCGCCGTCAGCCAACAGCTGAAAAACCTTGAAACGGCACTAGGCACCCATCTGGTCGATCACGGCAAGCGCCCCATGACCCTGACGCCCGCGGGTCGCAATTTTCTGAGCCGGACCGAGATTGTTCTGCGTGAATTGCGGCTGGCGCAAAGCGAGCTGACGGTGATGGACCTCAGCGATCTGACCACGCTCAGCATCGGCTTGATCGACGACTTCGACAATGATCTGACCCCGCGGCTGGTGACCATTCTGGCCGATAGTTTGACACAATGCCGGTTTAAACTGATCACGGCGGGCAGCAATGAAATCAGCGCCGCCATGATGGACCGCAGCCTGCACATTGCCATCGCCGCCAGCACCGGTGAAATGCTCGAAGGCGTCGTAGAATACCCTTTGGTGCGGGACCCATTTATTCTTGTCGCCCCTCGCGGGACGGTCAAAAGTGCCGACACGGTCATGGCCGACGTGATGGACATGCCGTTCCTGCGCTACACCCGAGAGCAACTGATCGGACGCCAGATCGAGGGGCATCTGGCGCGCCATCAGCTGGATTTTGAAGAGCGGTTTGAAATTGGCAGTCATCTAGCCTTGATGGCCATGGTTGCCCGGCGGATCGGCTGGGCCGTGACCACACCGTTTGGGTATATCCGGGCCGCCAGATTCCATGATGAGATCAGCGTCTATCCCCTGCCCTTTGGTCGATTTTCGCGCACCATTTCGCTTTTTGCCGGTGCTGATTGGGCCGACAAGGTGCCCCGCGATGTGGGCCGGACCATGCGGCGTCTGATGCAAAGCCAGATGATCGATCCCGCAATCAGCCGCCTGCCATGGCTGGCAGAGGATTTGCGGATCCTGGACCGCTAAAGAGTTTCAGCTTTCTGAAAACTTCAGATGCGCCGCCAACCCGTCGGCACAGTCTTCGATCAAATCCAGAGCACCATCGAAATCCCGCGTGTAATACGGATCAGGCACAAATTCGGCCGGCTGCGATGCAAAATCCGTAAAGAGCGCCACCCGCGTCTGGTTGCCCGATGGACGCATTGACCGGATCTTGTCCATATTCTTGGCATCCATGCCGATGATCAGATCAAACGCCGCAAAGTCATCCGCTCGAAACTGACGCGCCCGCAAATCCGACAGGTCATACCCCCGCGCTTGGGCCGCAGATTGCATCGGGGCATAAGGCGGCGCGCCGATATGCCAATCTGACGTGCCCGCGCTATCGATCTGGGCCTGCGGACACTTGGCGCGAAACACCGCTTCGGCGGTTGGCGATCGGCAAATATTGCCGAGGCATACAAAGAGAATTCGGCTGGTCATGGGCCCTCCTATGCGCAACACTGTGACGCAAAGGGGCGCGGATGACAAAGATCGTAATCCTGACTGGGGCCGGAATTTCGGCGGAAAGTGGTTTGGGCACCTTCCGCGACGCAGACGGGCTTTGGACGCAACACAAGTTGGAAGATGTCGCAACACCCGAAGGTTTTGCGCGCAACCCTGCCTTGGTGCATGACTTTTACAACAAGCGACGCGTGCACGCCGCGGCCGCAAAACCAAACGCGGCACATGAGGCGCTGGGGCACCTGCAAGCGGAGTGGCCCGGGAAGGTTGTGATCGTCACCCAAAACGTGGACGGGTTGCACGAGGCTGGCGGCGCGACAGCTGTCATCCATATGCATGGCATTCTGTCAGGCGCGCTGTGTGGCAGTTGCGGGCACCGCTGGCCCGCCCCTGATGAGATGTCTGTGGGTGAACCTTGTCCCGCCTGCGCCGCACCCGCGGGACGCCCGGATGTCGTTTGGTTCGGCGAGATCCCTTATCAGATGGAAGAGATTTTCACCCATTTGGCCGACTGTGACCTGTTCGTTTCCATCGGAACCTCGGGCCAGGTTTATCCCGCCGCCGAATTTGTGCAGGAGGCCAGCGCGGTCGGTGCCTCAACCCTGGAGATCAACTTGGAACGGTCTGCGGTGAGTTCCGAGTTTGACGAAACCCGATTAGGAAAGGCCAGCGATATGGTCCCTGCCTGGGTTGAAGAAGTGTTGGCGGGCCAGACCTAAGGCCTGACCAGACCGGGGTCAGCTGTCAGGCTTGGAATGATCGCCATGATCATGGGCGTGGCCATGACCTGCTTTCGGCTTGCGGTTCAAATCCACCGGGATTTCAACCGTGATGTCGCCGGCTTGTTCAAAGGTCAGCGTCACCTCAACCAAATCGCCGTCATTGAGGGCGCGGTTCAGCCCCATGAACATGACGTGATCCCCGCCCCGTTGCAGAACATGGCTGCCACCAGCTGGTATATCGAACCCGTCTTCGTCATGACGCATCTGCATCACGCCGTTCCCCGCATCGACATGAGTGTGCAGCTCAACCCGCGCGGCGATATCCGAAGAGACCGCGATCAGACGGTCATTCGTTTCAGTGGGGTTCATGATCGTCATGAACGCAGCACCGGCCTTTGCCGATGGGCTGCTGGCCCTTGCATAGGGGTCCATGACATGAACGCCGGACATATCATCGGCCATGCTGGTCCCGGCCATCAGGGTCGCCAGCAAAATTGCCGGCATGAAGGGTTTGGTCAGAGACATCTGTCTCTCCTTTTGCGCTAAGTGTCTGAATGAATGGGATCAGATGACAAAAGGCGGCGCGCGCGCGCAGGCCGCGCGGATGGTCGCGGCAATCGGAACCTGCCGTGCTACGCTGTGCAACACCAACGGCATGGCGCGCTTCGGCGCGTGGATCAGACCATCATATGGGGTGAGCCCGGCCAGCAGATGCAGCGCACAATCAGGACAGATATGCGGCGCCGACGTCGGTTGGCCTTTTTCATCGACATGAACGACGACGATGCCCGCACCCGTGCAAATGACCATTTGACCGGCGGACATGGTCTGTCCCCGGGCAACCGCCATGGACTGGCTGGCCAACACCAACACAAGGGCGAGCGTTAAACCAAGAATGCGGCGCAGGCGTTGCATCATGTGGGCGATGTAAGGTCCCGCATCCCCGATTGGCAAGGGGCAGATTAAATCCGCATCCGCGGCACATCATGCGGGTCGAGATGCAGTTCAATCAAGGCCGGGCCGGACCGGTTTTCCAACTGCGCCAAGGCTGCTGCCAAATCCTCGGTTGAGCGGACCTGCATACCGACCCCGCCCAGCGCTGTGGCCGTATCGGCGAAGGAGGGCCAGTGGAATTCTGTCAGGCTTGGGTCCATCTTGCGATCCAGAAACTGGATATGCTCGGCACCATAGGCGGCGTCATTGGCGACAATGACAATCAGGTTCAGCCCAAGCCGCACGGCCGTGTTGAACTCATTGATGCCACCCATCATGAAGCCACCATCGCCGCAAAAGACGACAACCGGCCGATCCGGCGCCGCAACCGCCGCGCCAACCGCTTCTTGCAGGCCCAGACCGATCGAGCCGAAATTGGCGGTCACCACAAAGCTTTGCGGATCAGGCGCGGTGATCCGGCACCAGACCTCGGTCATGAACCGTCCACCGTCCGTGACCAGAATCCGGTCCTGCGGCAGGGCCTTTTCGATCAGCTCCAATGCAGCGACGTAATTCACGCAGTCCGGCGCGGTTTTGGCCGCCGGTGCAGGGTGATGGCGCAAGGTTTCGATATCCAGGTCGCGGGTAAATCCACTGGCCGGGATTTCGGCCTCGTCCAGCCAGTAAAGGATGGTTTCGGCGGTCAGTCCGGCATCAGCCACCAAGGCCGCATCAGGGTGCAACCCGCCGCCGATTGCTGTTGGGGCGATATCCACCTGCACGATGCGCTTGTCTTTCATCAATTTGCCCCGGTCCGTCGTGAAGTCATGCAGGCCTGTGCCAAAACAGACGATACAGTCGGATTGCGCGATCAGATCGTAGGCTGCCGGGGTCGAGAGCGTGCCAAAGATGTCGATGTTGTAAGGATGCCCGGCAAACAGGCCCTTTGCCTTCAAGGTCGTCGCCAGCGGCGCCTCAAGCCGGTCTGCCAGACGGATCAATTGGTCCCGCGCTTTCACGGCGCCTGCCCCTGCCAACATCATCGGACGACGCGCCGAGGCGATCATGCCAATGGCATTGTCCAGAATATCTCCTTCAGCGACCCCACCGGGATCGGTGAAAACGTTCAGAACTTGCGTATCATGCGCGATCTGGTCCCACATAAAATCGGCGGGCATGTTCAACACGATGGGGCGGCGTTCCACCTGCGCGCGGTAAAAAGCCCGCGCCACATCCTTACCCACCGTGTCCGGCGTGCGCAGGTGTTCAAAGCCGGCCCCGGTTGTTTTAACCAACTCGCGCTGATCGATGCTTTGCAAATGGCGCGGGTTCGCGACCGGCGTATCTCCGGCCAGCAGCACCATCGGAATATGCCCTCGCGCCCCTTCGGTCAGCGCGGTCACGCAATTGGTCAGCGCCGGACCATGTGTGACCGTGGCCACCCCGACCCGTCCGGAAACATGCGCATATGCCAGCGCCATTAAAACTGTACTGCCCTCATGCGCCGCCGGAACGAACCGCCCGCCGCATTCGCGAACAAAGCTGTCGACCATGAACAGGTTTGCATCCCCCATCAGCCCGAACATGGTGTCACTTCCATGCTCCGAGACGGCACGTGCAATGGATTGATAGACAGCAATTTCGCGGGACATGTGACGCTCCTGTGGGGTTTGTCATCGTTTACCGCAATCTGGATACAGGTTTTGCGCATATTTGATTTATTTGACTAAGATGACGCGATGATTTTTGGTATTTTTTAAACATGACGCGCCTTTTCCGCACAGAAGTGTGGGTTTTTACAGCGAAACCCAGCCAGTGTCCCGCAGCCGCGACCGAAACCCAACGTCACATTATACTGTGTTTCTAAAAACTGAGATCCAATTATCGCCATTTACCCCTTCTCACATGCCTATATGTACAGGCCATAGATTTTGACAGCGTACAAACGCGAGGAGATAACAATGGCACATGATGCTTTACAGCGCGCCCGCGCCGTCGCGCGGCCCACCCGCGAAGAAATGTTGAACCGCGAAGCTTCGGTTCATCGGTTCTGGGGCCAAAACAGATCCCTATTCCAAGAGGCTTGGTCCGAATGGGAGACCGCACAAGGCGACACTCAGGCGGTTTTGGACCCGACCCTTTACGATGCGAAACTGCGACAGGCGATTGAAGCGGCTTGGACCGATCCGTCGAAAGAACACGCCGTGCGCGACCTTTGGACCGAAGTGTTCCCGGGTGTATACAAGGCCCAGTTCTTTGATCCCGACCAGTTGAAGGTCTTGCGCGCGTATATGGACAGCGTGGCGGATGCAGACATACCGTTGCGCCCGCCCTATGGGATCGTGCTGAACCGTGGCGGCGCCATGCTTGACGCGCGATCAGAAGGGTATTTGGCCGCGCCGCACTTCCAGTCTTTCTATCAGGACCTTATGGACCGTTACATGCGGCCAGTGTCGCGCCTCTTGTTCCCGGACGTTATGGGCTTCGACACCCAGACCTTTGGGTTCTCGCTGCAATGGCAGGCAAATAAGGACACCTCGCTGCGCCCGCATACTGATGCCTCAGCCGTCACGCTGAACATCAACCTCAATCTGCCGGGCGAAGGGTTTTCCGGCTCGGCCGTGCGGTTCTTTGATCCCGAAACACGTCAGGTCGAAAGCCTGACCTTCGCACCCGGCACTGCGCTGATCCATCATGGCAGCGTGCCGCATGCCTCGGAACCGATCACCGAAGGCCAGCGGTATAATTTTGTCCTGTGGCTTTACGGCGCGCATGGCCGCATTCCGCAACCCGGCACAGCAACAGCCGAGGTTGATGCACGGCAACGCTGGTCCGTGCCAGATGCCGCAAATGACGGGTTCGCCCCGTTCTGAACCAACAGTGTCGACCCTAGACACATCCGGGATCGACACATCCCTTTTACCAAACAAAAAAACCCCGCGGCAGCGCGGGGTTTTTTCGTTTTGAAATCGTTCAAAGCGATCAGGCGGTTGCCTGTGCCTTGGCGATTTCTTTTTTCACTTTCAATGCGTTCGACGACAGGTCTTCGTCTTTCGCCTTGGCCAGGAACGCGTCCAGGCCACCCCGGTGATCCACGCTGCGCAGAGCAGCCGCCGAGATGCGCAGCTTTACACCGCGACCCAGCGCTTCGGATTGCAGGGTAACGTCGTTCAGGTTGGGCAGGAAACGACGTTTGGTTTTGTTGTTGGCGTGGCTGACATTGTTGCCAGTCATCGGGCCTTTTCCGGTCAGTTCGCAACGACGCGACATGGGTTACTTCCTTTGGCTCTGTGACGCGGGCCGGGCGCCCATGCGTCAAATACAAGGGGCGCCGCGATTGGCTGCGCCCGAAATCTGGTTCGCGGGACATAAGGGGAATCGCGGGCCGGGTCAAGCGGGAAGGCGGCAAAAGAGACCTGCGGTCATCTCTGGCGGCGTTTTGCGGGATTTGGGTATTTTTGACAAGAAAGAAGCAAGGCTGATCAGAGCGTGGCCAGAAGGTGTTTGGCCGCTTGGGTCGGGCTCCATTCACCGCGGGCAACTTTGTCCTGAAATTGCTGCATGGCTGCGCGGGCGGCCTCGGTATCGAGGCGAGCCAGCAGGGCTTGGCGAACCTCTTCGCCAAACCAATGCTGTGCCTGTTCGGCGCGGCGCTGGTCCCAATGGCCGTTGTCGCGGCGCCATGTCAAAAGGTCCTGCATTTCCGACCAGGCCGCATCCAACCCGTTTTCTTCGAGCGCTGAAACCGCCAGCGCCTTGGGGAAACCATCAGGATCCTGCGGTCGTTTGCGCAAAAGGCGCAGGGCGCTGGCGTAGTCGGCGCGCGTGCGGGTGGCGGCCGGTTTCAGGTCACCATCGGCCTTGTTCACCAGGATAATGTCGGCAATTTCCATGATGCCGCGTTTGACGCCTTGCAATTCATCGCCGCCTGCCGGGGCCAGCAACAAGAGAAACAGGTCGGACATTTCGGCGACAACCGTTTCCGATTGGCCGACGCCGACGGTTTCGATCAGGACCACGTCGAACCCCGCTGCTTCGCACAAGGCGACCGCTTCGCGGGTCCGGCGGGCGACGCCGCCAAGGTGGGTTTGGCTGGGCGATGGACGGATATAAGCGCCCGGTTGCCGACTGAGCCGGTCCATGCGCGTTTTGTCGCCGAGGATTGATCCGCCGGAGCGGGCGCTGGACGGGTCAACGGCAAGCACGGCAACCCGCAAACCACGGGCGATCAGCATCATGCCGAAACTTTCGATAAAGGTGGACTTTCCCACGCCGGGCGTGCCGGATAGCCCTATTCTTATGGCTTGGCGCCCGGATTGGCCGACATGGGACAAAAGCGCCTCTGCCTCTGCACGGTGATCGGCGCGCTGGCTTTCGACAAGGGTAATCGCCCGGGCCAAGGCCCGGCGTTCGCCGCTCAAGATCTTGTCGCCTAAGCTTGATATCTGCATCGTTGCGCCCTGATGGTCCGAGGGGTTAAATGCCTTGCTTCGCTTTGCTTTGTCCAGTGCGGAGACCGATATGAAATGGATTGCGATGAAAGCTTTGATTTTTGGCGCGGCGGTTTTGCTGGTGACGAGTGCCGCGGCACAAGATACCAGCGGGCGCTATGCGGTGCGGGCGTTTGGCGTGAAGGTCGGAGAGCTAGACATGTCCGGTTCGGTCGGCGGCGGGCGCTATACGGTCGACACGGAATTCACCACGACAGGCTTGGTCGGGACCGTGGCAGGCGTCAAGTTCCTGATGTCGGCAGATGGCGCGGTCAGTTCCGGGCAATTTCGACCGCGCAGCTACAAAGAGGACATGGACACCGGCGAGCGGACGTCCCGCGCGAGCCTCAGCTATTCAGGCGGCGTGGCGCGGGGTACGGGGCAGATGGCGGGCAATGACGGGCCCTATCGCGTCAGCGATGCCGAACAACGTGGGGCCGTCGATCCCCTGACCGCGATGTTTATGGTTCTGCGGGACCAGCCGCGCGAAGGGATTTGCAACTTTCGCCAAAAGATATTCGACGGCGAGCGGCTGACCGAGGTGGCGTTTGGGCAACCCAAAGCATCCGGGTCGACCATCAAATGCTCCGGGATTTTCAAGCGCATCGGGGGCTATTCCCCCGAGGATCTAGAAAAGCGCAGCAGTTTTCCGCTGTCCGTCACCTATGTCGCCGCGGGCGATCTGATGCGCGCCACGCGGATGCAGGCGGACACGATTTACGGCTCTGCGGTGATCGCGCGGCGGTAGGGTCAGAACCACTGCACCCGTTTCAACGGGCCGCCTCAGAACAAATGGGCCGCCTACAATTAAGGCTTTAGATGCTTTCCCGCGCGGCGGCGTTCGATTTCCTGGGCGATAAGTTCAATGTGCATCCGCGCGTCATATGCCTTTTGACGGTATGCGAGCGGCAAGTTCAAATTCGCAAGCGTCGTAGAAATGTCGTCGAGTTTCTTGGCGACAGCTTCAATGTCCTCTGCCGTCGCGGCGCCCTCAATTTCCGCTTCGAGCGATGCGATGTGTTGATAATGCCGCCAAACTCTTCGGTTTTGGAACCATACATAAAGGGCTGGAACAAAACGCAGCAACGGCGCGAGGAAGAACAGGGGCAATAGAAACAGCAGCACGCGGCCGAATTGTGCAGCAACCCAAAATGGGAAAATGTCATGCAGGATGTTCGGCCCAGAGTTGATCATGTGCCAGGCCACGTCATTGATGGGGGCGGGCGGCGAATTGGTATTGGGAAACTCTTTGGCCGCTTGCAACACGGTTCGATCACCGTGGATTTTGTTGGCGCTGTGCACCAACCTGTCAACAACCGCCGGGTGCAGTTTGTCCGTTGCGATCATGGATGCGGTCAACGTCAGTATTTTGACATCCTGCTCGGGGCGCGGAGGGGCCAGTGAGGCGGACCGGCGGGCACAACAACGGAATGGCCGCTCACAAAACTGAAAGACAGGGCATCGATCAAAGCCATTTGGATCAATTCCAGCTGTGGATCGACCATCGCCTCGGTCAGGTAGGGCGCATTCAGAGGCGACACAAATAATGCGGCATCCGCCTCACCGGACCGCAAGGCAGCAATGGCGTCAAGCCCACCGATTTTCTGGAGTTCGATGCCTGAGTCCTGAAGACCTGCTGCTTCTATGAGGGCCAAAGCCGCAGCGCGCGTGCCGGACCCGGCTGGACCGGACGCCAGCCAAATGCCGCGCCAATCGCCGGGGTATCGACCGACATCTGCGTCAGAACGGCTGAAAATCACCAATGGTTCCGGGAAAAGCGCGCCAAGAGACTCTAAGCCATTGTCGCGCGGCAGAGATATTCCGCCCTGAACAAACGCAACATCCACGTCTCCGTCGATGAGCCGCTGGATGTTCTCGACCGAGCCAGCCGTCTCTACCAACTCTGCAGAGATATTGTCCTTGGACAGCTTGGACCGATACTCTGACCCGATCCTCCAATACCCACCGTCCTTGGGGCCGGTGGCAATCCGAACGCTCTCGGGTGGGGCAAGGCTGCTGATCAGAAGCACAACCAGCACAACAACGAAGACGGGCACAAGTAGAGTAAAGAACAGTCGCATTGGTTTCTTCGAAGTTAAGGGGCGTTCAGCAATGATTTGTTTTGTTGCGACTCTTTGTCAATTGCGAGCTTTGACGTGTCTTGCGGTGCAGCCGTGCGGTGGCAGGCGGACACGATCTACGATTCTCTGGTGAACGTGCGACGGTGAGGTCAGGACCTCTGCACCTTTATCCAACTCAACCACTGTGTCCATTGGCAGAAGACTACCGGGTCATTCAGACTAATGACCGAGTTGCGGACAAAGTTGCCGTCCACTACGTCACACATATCTCCCATTTTCACTGGTTTTCCAGAAAAACTCTAAACTGATGAGGTTCCGAAAACTGAAAAGATGGGTACAGGCCTTTCCAGTGAGTGTCATCTCTACTGGAAAGGGCCAGCTATTCAATTTGCTGCAAAGCTGTCGATCAGTTCGAGGGCGCGAGCACGCAAACCCGTACCGTCCAACCCTTTGCTATCCATATCCGCAATCCAGTCTTCGGCGATGGGTTCCGCCGCAGCCTTCCATTCCGTGATTTGCTCAGGCGAAAGCTCGATAATGGTGTTGCCCATATCCAGTGTTGCCGAACGCGGGGCCACATCGTCGGCGACAGCTTGTCGACCCGCGGATGCGGACAATTCCATGCCTGACATGTCATCAATAACGGCTTTCAGATCATCTGGGAGGGCATTGTAGCGATCCTTGTTCATCGCCAAAACAAAGGTGGCGGTGTAGAGGGCTTGGCCGCCGAATTCCGTATGGTTGGTCACAAGCTCGCTTGTCTTAAGGGCGCTGGTGATCTCCCACGGAATGACGGTCGCATCGATGACCCCTTTTGACAAAGCCTCAGGCACTGCTGGCACGGGCATTCCGACAGCTGTTGCGCCCAGGGCGTTGAACAGCTGGTTCGTCACGCGTGTTGGCGCCCGCAGTTTGGTCCCGTTCAGATCGTCCAGCGACACGATTGGATCCTTGGAGTGGATGACACCCGGACCATGCACCCAAAGAGCCAAGACTCTTACGTCTTTAAAGTCCTGATCCATCATCGTTTCTTGGGCCAATTGCCAATATGCTCTTGAGGTTGCCTCTGCCTCTTTCATGGTGAACGGAAGTTCGAAAACCTCTGTGCGAGGAAACCGTCTTGGTGTGTAACCGGGCAACGTCCAGACAATGTCCGCCACGCCGTCCACCACTTGATCGTAAAGTTCTGGTGGTTTCCCACCCAACTGCATCGAGGGGAAGTGCTGAATCTCGATCCGACCGCCGGACGCTGCTTCGACCCGTTCGATCCAGGGCAGCAAAATGTTTTTCGGCACGCTTGCTTGTGCAGGCAGGAATTGATGCAAGCGCAGGGTAACTTCCTGTGCGCTTGCCTGAGTGACGACAGCACCAAGACTTGCAAGGCAGATCGCTGCGGCACCCATAAACCGGTTGAAGTGTTTTCTCGTGAAAAGCATCGTATCCTCCCAGGCGATTTGAGACTAAGTTGAAGAATCAACTCTATTTAATAGCGCTCAATCAAGTTGATTAGTCAACACGTGTTTCACTGGACAGGAATTTTACATCCTGATTTTCCAATTTACTTCTTGTTTTTTATGGAAAGACTCGACGTCGCACGCAGGCGTTGATTCTTATGGGGTTGACAAATCAACCTTATACATGGAACCTGTCATTGTTGATTCATCAACCAGCATGCATCTTGCGGTCTCGCACAACAGGAGTTTCAAACCGATGTCTTTGATCGAAGGGCATACCCGAATTTCACCGGCGCGCGGCATTCCTGTCCTTGATGTCGATCCGTACGATGTCGAGGTGTTGCGCGATCCAACGGCGTATTACGCGCAACTGCGCGCCTTAGGCGAAGTGGCGTATATCCCGCAATACAGCGTGCTTGCCGTTGGACGGTTTGAAACGACACGTGACGTTTTCAGCAACCACGAGGTTTTTGTATCCTCACGCGGCGTTGGGTTGGAAGATTTCGCACTGACCGAACCATGGCGACCTCCCTCCATCATTCTTGAAGTCGATCCGCCCGATCACACAAAGACGCGCCGGGTCATGGCGCGCGCGATGTCGCCCAAGGCCGTGAAGGATTTGGCTGCTTTCTTTGAAAGAGCGGCGGAGCAGATTGTCGATCAGATTCTAGAGAAAGGTACCATCGAAGCGGTCACAGACATCGCAGAGCCTTACCCAACAACCGTCTTTCCGCAGGCTGTCGGGATGCAGGAGACGAACGCCCGATATCTCGTGGACTATGGCGCCATGGTGTTCAACGCCATCGGCCCTGACAATGACTTGCGCCGGAACGCAATGCGGAACGCGCAAGTCATTGTGCCCTGGATTAACAAGGCTTGCGCCCGAGACATGCTTTCAAAAGACGGCTTGGGCGCGATGATTTATGAGGCGGCAGATGCGGGCGATATAAGTGAAGAACAAGCAGGCATGTTGGTGCGGTCTTTCCTGTCTGCCGGTGTCGATGCAACCGTCACCGGGATCGGAAACGCTTTGTGGTGCCTGTCGCAAAATCCAGATCAATGGGAGTTGCTGAAAAGCGACCGCTCCCTCATCCGACCCGCTTTTGAAGAGGTGCTGCGATTTACATCGCCTGTGCATACGTTTTGCAGGACAGCGGGCGAAGATACCGAAATTGCAGGTTTTCCTGTCAAGGAAGGCACCAAGGTGATCTGCGTACTGGGTGCGGCCAATCTGGATCCGGCGAAGTGGGGGGATGCCGACAAATTCCGCGTTGATCGCCGCCCCGCTGGACATCTTGGTTTTGGCGTCGGGATACATGGCTGCGTTGGTCAGAACATTGCGCGTGTTGAGCTTCAGGCAATCCTGTCAGCACTCGTCGCCAAGGTGGACCGGATCGAGCCAGCAGCAGACCCGGCGTGGCGGCCTAACAACGCAATGCGTGCGCTGGATCAGCTTCCTCTCAAACTGACGGCAAAGTAAACGGGCCGGAAGGCATTCGATTATCACGCCTGAGCTTCCGTGTGGCTTCAATCTTCGGTGCAAGCCTGTCTTTCACGATGCTCAAACGAGAGCCACAGCTATACCCCGCGTGACACCAGCGCCAAGACAAATTATGTCGTGGTATTATTGCAGTATACACCGGAGTCGTTGATTGCGGAAAAAAGAAACGGATCGGATTTCACCCCCGACGCGCGAACGGGACGGGACAACGATCTTGGATATCCAAAATTATGCTCCGTTCTTGTTGAATGCGGTCAGCAGTGCATGGCAACGCAAAACCTCTGCGATTTACCGCCGCGACTTCGATCTGGGCATTCTGGAATGGCGGGTTCTCGCGATGCTCAACATCGAACCTCAAATTACGGCCAACCGGATATGTAAGGTCGTCGGCCTAGACAAAGGTGCTGTTAGCCGATCGTTGAAGCTGCTCGACAAACGTGGACTTGTCTTTAACGAGGCGAGCAAAGACGATCCAAGACGGCGTCAATGGAGCCTGACGCTGGAAGGATCCAACCTGCACAGTCAAATTTTGGATATAGCGTTAGGCTGCGAAGCTGAATTGATCGACGGAATTGCTCCGGAAAACCTTGAGGTGTTTATTCGAGTGATGCGCACCATGCTTGCAAACATTCGTGATTAATAGCACTGCAGTTGCCCACGCTTTTTGTCTTGTCGGGATTAAAGTCGGTAACGGTTCGACATTACGAGACACGCAGCCGCCAGACCGCGGCCCAACTGGGCTTTCTACCTTTCTTAATGAATGCAGCTGTCCGTTCCAAAGTCCGCAATGGGCTCTTAACGGTCGTCTGATGCTTTCTTTCAAACGCCGGCTCATTGTAGGTCTATGGATGTCACCGGGCCGATCCTATCGGCGAAAACACTGTAGGTTATCGGCAGCTATGTGTGTTTTCCATGTGTGACCCGTTCCGGTTCGCGCACCGCACGGTCTTGGGCCGTAGCCTTGCGGTTTTGATATTTGGCGGCCAGTTGCTGCCGGGTTAAGTCACGGCGCGTGGATAGGCCGGACGGTCATGCCGTAACACCTGTTGAGTGTACGTGTAGGAGTGTAACACGTTCCTACAGGGTTTTGACAAAGTAATGCATATGCGGGCGCAGTTCGGGTTGATCGAGGTAGGTTGTGGTTTCGATCGGGGTCTCCAGTTCCGTGAACCCGAGTTTGGGGTAAAGGCTGCGCATTTCGACATTCGGGTTCAGCGTGTCGGCCACAAGCCGTTTCAGCCCCATGTCCCGCGCCACTTCTTCGCGTTTGAGGACCAAGGCCCGCCCGGCACCAGTGCCACGCGCCGCTTTGGTCACGAACATGCGTTTCAGCTCTCCAGTTTCGGCGTCGAGCCGTTTCATCATCGCGCAACCGACGATCTCGCCAGTGGTCGTGCGCGCCACGACAAGGCAGCCATTGGGTGGCAGGTAATCCTCTGACCGCGCCCAGAATTCCGCCAATGCGCTAACCGGCGTTGCAGGGTCGATGTCAAAGCCCATGCCGCGCATGCGTTCCACGATCAGGTCGTAGTATTGCGACAGGACCCCGTTCAGGTCCGCTTTGGCGGGCAAGGTCTGGCAAAGTTCGATTGTCACGCCTGTCATGTGCTGTCCTCTTTGTCAGGCCTTCTGGAAAGACCGATCACCGCGGCCAAATCTGCGGAAACCAGTCTTCGCGCAGTTTCTGGCCTTGTGTCATCTCATGCCCCGGAAATGGCGGAGAGGTTGATCCGGGCCGTTCTGTATACCGCGCGTCGTCGCCCACAAGGCGCAGGGAAAAGGCCCGACGCCGTTGCGTTGTTTCATTGCCCCTTGCGCCGTGCAAGATGTTGTAATTGAACGCAACCGCATCCCCCGGCTCCATCGGCCATTCGACAATCGGCATGCCTTCGGCATCCGGGTCCGGCACCGACATGTAATCCTCCTCGTTGGGGTAAAACGAGGTTTCGGCCAACCAGCGGGTGGGCAGAACCGGTTTTGGCCACAGGTGGCTGCCTGCGACGCAGCGCAAGCTCGCATCGGTCACAGGATCGAGCGGTGACCAGAAACTGACCGTTTGTCGCCCCTCAACAAAGTAATAGGGACCATCCGAATGCCAGGGTGTTGGTTTGGACGTGCCCGGTTCCTTGACCAGAACGTGGTCATGAAAAAGCTGGACCGTCTCACTTTGCATCAGGTCCGCGGCAACCTCGGCAGCGGGGCTGTCTTGGATCACCTGCTGAAACTCCGCGATCCGTTGCCAATTGCAGTAATCGTCAAAGAACCGCCCCGCTTCGTGCGATTTGAGGTTTTCGGCGGCATAAGGGCCCGGTTCGGCCATATTGCGGTCGATCCCGGCGCGTAAGGTGTCGACGTGATCTGCAAAAAGACCACGGATCAGGACAACTCCGTCTTTTTGGAAACGGTCGATATGGTCTTGGGTCAGCAAAGAATGTGTCACACCGCATGGATACGGGTTCGCCCCTTGGGGTCAAGCCTGCGCCCGTTACGGGTTACAATTGGCCGACATTTGGCGTTCAACGAGATCGACCTGCGCCGTGACGCGCACGTTGCGCCAAGCAGAGAGGGACCAAGACATGTCTGACCCAGACCAAGACGCGCTGGACCGCGCCAAACTGCGCAGCAAACATGGCCGGCAACAGGAAGACGGCGTGCTGGTCATTCGCACCATCGCCATGCCAGCGGATACGAACCCTGCGGGCGATATCTTTGGCGGGTGGTTGATGTCCCAGATGGACTTGGCCGCCGGGAACATGGCCGGACGCGTCTCGCAAGGGCGCGGCGCAACCGTGGCGGTTGAAGCGATGCAGTTCCTGCGCCCGGTCAAAGTCGGCGACGAGGTCACGCTTTATGCCACGCTGCGCAGCGTGGGGCGCACGTCCATGCGCATTCATGTGGATGTCTGGGCGCGGCCGCGATTTGGAGATGTCTCTCAAAAAGTAACCAATGCTGGTTTTGTCTTTGTGGCGCTGGATGATGAAGGTCGCCCTCGTGAGATCGAAGATCGCTAGGCGACCCTGCCAGCATTGCGTCACGACCTAGACGCTGTTGTCACAAGCACGCATAACACCGGTATGAATTCTCGCCTGCCCATCGACGATGCGTTGCCTGCGCTGCTTGACGCCGTTTCGGCAAAGGGTCGGGCCGTGTTGCAGGCCCCACCGGGCGCGGGAAAGACCACGCGCGTACCGCTCGCACTCCTTGATTGTGGCCGGATCGGCGGACGGATTGTCATGCTGGAACCCCGCCGCCTTGCCGCGCGGGCGGCGGCAGAACGGATGGCCGAAACACTTGGCGAAAAACCCGGACAGACAGTGGGATACCGAATGCGCGGGGCCAGCAAAGTGTCACCGGCCACCCGGATCGAGGTTGTGACCGAAGGCATCCTGACCCGAATGCTGCAATCTGAACCTGACTTGCTCGGAGTGGGGGCCGTGATCTTTGACGAAATCCACGAAAGGTCGCTGAACGCGGATCTTGGGCTTGCGCTCTGCCTCGAAGTGGCCGACGCGCTGCGCGACGATCTTGTCCTGATCGCGATGTCGGCCACACTGGATGCCACCCCTGTGGCCCGCCTGATGTCCGCACCAATCATCAGTTCGGAAGGCCGTAGTTTTCCGGTCGAAACGCGCTGGCTGCCCACGCCTTTACCTCCCAAAGCCCGCCGGGATCAGGCGGTGGCCGACCTAATCCAAAAGGCAGAAAAAGAGACCCGCGCGATGGGCGGCGGAATATTGGTGTTCTTGCCCGGCGAAGGCGAAATCCGCCGGGTCGAGCGCTTGCTGGACGGGCGGTTGGGCGACTCATGCGTTATTCGCCCCCTTTACGGGGCGATGCCTTTTGATCAACAGCGCGCCGCGGTCGCACCGCAGGCCAAGGGTCGGAAAATCGTGCTGTCGACGGCGATCGCGGAAACATCGCTGACCCTGCCCGATATTCGGGTCGTCGTGGACGTGGGACAATCGCGGCGCGCGCGATTTGACCCGGCCTCGGGCATGTCGCGCCTTGTCACCGAACGCGTCACACGGGCCGAGGCCGAACAGCGCGCCGGCCGCGCAGGTCGCGTCGCCGAGGGCGTCTGTTACCGGCTTTGGACCAAGGGCGAACAAGGCGCATTGGCCGCCTTTCCCCCAGCAGAGATTGAGGCCGCCGACCTGACCGGTCTGGCGCTGGAGCTTGCGCAATGGGGGGCCGAGGCCGCCGATCTGCCGTTCCTGACGCCACCGCCCGGCCCCGCTCTGACCGAGGCGCGCACTTTGCTGCGCCTGCTGGGGGCACTGGATGCAGAGGGGCGCATGACGGATCACGGGACCGCCCTTGCACGGTTGCCGCTCCATCCCCGACTGGGGCATCTGATGATAAAGGGCTGCAAGGACGCAGCACCATTGGCTGCCCTCTTGTCAGATCGAGACCCCTTGCGCGGCGCGCCCAGCGATATGGCCCTGCGGCTCGCCCTTCTGAAAGACACCAAAACCTTTCGTCGAGAACGCCCCTATGAAGTGCTCGGGGCCACCTTGGACCGCATTCGCGCCGAAATCCCGCGCCTGCGCCGCGAAGCGCCAGATGCCCCGTCACTGTCGCCTGCCACATTGGCCGCCTTGGCCTATCCCGACCGCATCGGCATGCGGCGCAAAGGTGATGCGCCCCGTTTCCTGCTCTCTGGCGGCAAGGGCGCCTACCTCGAACCCGGCGACGACCTTTCTTGTTGCGCTGGATCTCGACGGAAATCCACGCGAGGCGCGCATTCGTATGGCCGCCCGCTTTGCCGAGGCAGAGCTGCGCGCGTTCTTTGCCGAACAGATCGAAACCGTGACGCTTTGTGAATGGTCCCGACGTGACAGCCGCGTCATCGCCCGCCAACAGGACCGGCTGGGCGCGTTGGTGCTCAGCGATCAGCCATGGAAAAACGCGCCGCCCGACGCCATGGCCCGCGCCATGCTGGACGGTGTACGACAACTTGGTCTGCGCCTCGGCGGTGCCGCGGCACGGTTCGCCCGACGCGTAGAACTTGCGCGGGCCCGCGGCGCAGATCTGCCGAACATGACGGATGCGGGTCTGCTGGACAGCTTGGAAATCTGGCTTCTGCCCATGATCGGCAATGTCCACTCCGCCGAAGGCTGGAAATCCTTCGACCCCCTGCCCGCCCTGCGCGCGGCCCTCAGCTGGGACCAGCAACAAACACTCGATCGCATCGCCCCACCGGCCTTTACCACGCCGCTGGGCCGATCCCTGGCCATCGATTATACTGAGCACGGGCCCGAGATTGCCGTTCGCCTTCAAGAAATGCTGGGAACGACCGATCACCCGACAGTGGGGGGCGAGCCCATCAAGCTGACGTTGCTCTCACCCGCGCAACGCCCCATCCAGGTCACAATGGACCTGCCCGGGTTCTGGATCGGCTCTTATGCTGATGTGCGCAAAGACATGCGCGCGCAATATCCCAAACATCCCTGGCCCAAAGACCCCACCGTTGCGGACCCGACGCTGAGGGCAAAACCGCGCAAACGCTAAGGGCGCAAATCGTCCGGAGACGCGGGTCGATCCCCCCCATTTTCAACGGCACGCACCCATTCGGCGATACGCGCATTGATTGGCGCAGTCCGCCCCACAGCTACAGCCTGTCGCACAATCTCGCTTTGCAAAACATCGATCTCCGTCTTGCGGCCTGTGTCGAGATCATAGGCCATCGAGGTTTTGGCCGTCGGATCAATGGTCAGCATCTTCGACGCCACCCGGCGAAACACCGGCGTCGGCAAGCGCAGGATGAAAGGCAAAACACCGACGGGCACTGGCACCGGCGGCTTCAACTGCTTGCCAGCCGCGCGCAAAACACCGATCGCCTCTTGCATCTGACCCGCCATCAAAAGCCGCCATCGCCGGTCGAGCAGCATCTCCTGAACCGTCAACCCGGACAAAGCATTTGGCGCATTGCTGAGGTTCATCAAAAGCTTGCCCCATTGCACCGCGCCCATGTCATCGCTGTCTTCAAAGCGCAAACCGGGTACCGACAGCTGCTGCGCGAGGTCACCGGCCCCTAGGCCGATCACGATATCCCCACTGCTCGCCCGATGATAATGCCCCGCCCCCGGCGCAACCACATTGAACGGCACCATACCGGCTCGCACATCGCGTCCAGCCAAAGCTGCGCGCAAAATACCAATGGCTTCCAAACCGTTTTGCAGGCTGATGACCGGCACCGCGTCCGGTACATGCGCCGTAACATCTGCGGCAATTGCCCCCGAGGCCCCGGTTTTGACGGTCACCAGCACCACATCTACGTCCGAAAGAACAGCAGGATCGGAGGACATCACCAAATCAGACGCCGCGACGCGCACATCCAAACCGCCGAAATCAGTGCACCGCAACCCCTGCGCCGTGATATCGTGCATGACGCGTGGTCGACCCAAAAGCGTCACGTGGTACCCCCCCAGCCTGCAACAGCCCGCCGACGAAACAACCAATCGCGCCGGCTCCAGCGATCCCTACCCGCATCGCGTCTCCTGCTTCTTTCTTGTGTCAAATACCCCCGCCGGAGGCCGCGCGCCCAAAGGGCGCGCCAAACATGTAAAATGCGCCGCAGGCGCGCAATCTGGCAACGGCTCGCTCACACCCCAAGGCACCAGCGCATGATCGCCTTTTGCGCATGCAACCGGTTTTCCGCCTCGTCAAAGATCACAGAATGCGGCCCATCCATCACGGCAGATGTCGCCTCTTCCTCGCGATGTGCCGGCAGGCAATGCATGAATAAGGCGTCCGGTTTGGCGTGGGTCATCAGCTCTTCATTGACCTGATACCCGCGCAACAGATTGTGCCGGCGCTCCTTGGTCGACTGACTGTCATGCATCGACACCCAGGTGTCGGTGACGACTAGGTCCGCGCCCTCAACGGCCTTGACCGGATCGCGCTCAATTTCGACACGGCACCCGGCCTTGCGGGCCAAACCGACAAATTCATCCTCCGGATCCAGCTCTGGCGGACCGGCAAAGGTAACGTCGAACCCGAATTGCGCCGCGCCGTGCAGGAAGGAGGAAAACACGTTGTTCCCATCGCCGCACCAAGTCACTTTTTTCCCAGCAATGGGACCGCGATGTTCTTCGAACGTCATGATATCGGCCATAATCTGGCAAGGATGCGTGCGGTCCGTCAGACCGTTGATGACCGGCACGGTGGCATGCTCGGCCAGTTCCAGCAAGACGCTTTCATCGAAGGTTCGGATCATGATCAAATCGACGAAACGGGACATGACGCGTGCTGTGTCGGCGATGGTTTCGCCATGGCCCAGTTGCATTTCACTGCCCGACAGGACAAGCGTTTGACCACCCATCTGGCGGACGCCGACGTCAAAGCTGACCCGTGTCCGGGTCGAAGGCTTTTCGAAGATGAGCGCCACGACATGGCCTGCGAGTGGCTGTTCGGCATCCGGCATCCCCTTGGGCTGACCCGCGCGGGCGTCTTTCATAGCGCGTGCGTGGTCGATCATTTGCCGCAAGGCCGTTGCATCGGTTTTGTGGATATCGAGAAAATGGTTCATTTCGGCGTCTTTTTGGGTTTGGTCCGGACCGGGGCGCTGCCCCGGACCCCGGAGTATTTCTCAAGAGAAGAAGATCAGGCGGCCACAAGGCTGCCAGCTGCGAGGTCAAGGCGGGTCAGGGCTTCGGAGATATCCTGATCCGTGAGCGTCAAAGGGGGTAACAGGCGGACGACATTGTCAGCGGCTGGAACCGTAATGACCTGATGGGCGTAGCCCGCATTGACCACGTCGATGTTGGCAATCTTGCATTTCAGGCCCAGCATGAGGCCTGCACCGCGCACCTCTTCGAACACCTCTGGATGGAGGGCCACCAGACTTTCCAGCTTTTGGCGCAGCAGGGCGGATTTGCGGTTCACTTCCGCCAGGAAGTCGGGATTGGCGACATGGTCCATTACGGCGGAGCCAACGGCACAGCCGAGCGGGTTGCCGCCATAGGTCGACCCGTGCGTTCCTGCGGTCATCCCGGATGCTGCATCCTGCGTGGCCAGAACCGCGCCCAGTGGGAAACCACCGCCGATGCCCTTTGCCACCATCATGATGTCAGGTTCGATACCGGCCCATTCATGGGCAAAGAGTTTGCCGGTCCGCCCCATGCCACATTGGACTTCGTCAAGGATCAACAGAATGTCATGCTGATCGCACAGATCGCGCAGACCTTTGAGGCATTGATCCGGCACCGGGCGGATGCCGCACTCTCCCTGTACGGGTTCGATCAGAATGGCGGCGGTGGCCTCTGAAATCGCGGCCTCGATCGCATCATGGTCAAACCACGGCAGATGGACGAACCCGGGTAAAAGCGGGCCAAAGCCATGGGTCATCTTTTCGGATCCGGCCGCGGCGATGCCCGCCGAGGACCGACCGTGAAACGACCCTTCGAAGGTGATGATCTCTACCTTTTCGGGATGCCCCCTTTCGAACCAGTATTTGCGGGCCATTTTCACGGCCAGTTCGCAGGCTTCGGTGCCTGAATTGGTAAAGAACACCGTATCGGCAAAGGTGCTTGCCACCAGTTTGTCGGCAAGATCCTGTTGCTGCGGGATCTGATAGAGATTTGACACATGCCAAAGTGCATTGGCCTGATCCGTCAGGGCCGCCACCAAAGCAGGATGAGCGTGGCCCAGCGCGTTCACGGCGATGCCGGATCCCAGATCCAGAAAGCGTCGGCCATCCGCCTCGGTCAGCCAGGCGCCTTCGCCTTTGACAAAGCTGAGATCAGCGCGATTGTAAGTCGGCAGAATGGACGGGATCATGGGATCATCCTTTGCATAAACATAGGCCCTATGGGTGCCTGACCCGGGCGGTGTCGTCAACGATTTGGAAAGAGGATGCGCCCAATTGGGCGCGCAAAGATCAAAAGGCTCCGAAACGCGGGATTAGCGTCGGCGTCGCAAAAAAGGTTTATGTGCGTTTTTGATCATGCGCAGCCGGATAGCGCATTCAATGGCCGGTGAAAAGCGCTTTTTCAATTGACACCGCTTTGTCCGACTTTGCCTATGACGGCATGGTACGGCTTTGGACACTTCCGAATTATCGCTTTTTGTTTTCCGCCTCGGCCATTTCCAATCTTGGCGACGGCATATCGGCCCTGGCCTTCCCGTGGCTGGCCAGTTTGATCACGCGTGACCCCATCCTGATCGGTATTGTGGCCTTTGCGACCCGTCTGCCCTGGTTTTTGTTTTCAATCCCGGCTGGCGTCTGGACCGATCGATTGGACCGGCGGCAATTGATGGTTCAGGCCGACCTGGTCCGGATGGCGCTGACCTGCGGGGTCATCGCGCTGATCTTGACGATCCCGGACTTTCCGCCGGGCCGCGAAGGTTTTTACATCACCGGGCTGAGTGTTCTGGCCTTCCTGCTTGGGTCATTTGAAGTGTTGCGGGACAATGCTGCGCAAACGGTATTGCCCGCTGTGGTGCCGCGCGACGCGCTGGAGCGGGCAAATGGGCAGATCTGGAGCATTGAACAGATCATGGGCTCGTTTGTTGGCCCACCGTTGGCCGGTGTGTTGATCGCATTGGCGATACCGGCGCCCTTTGCGGTAGACGCGGTCAGCTTTACGCTGGCGGCCGCGTTGGTGTGGTGCATGACGTTAACGCCACGCGTGCAACCGGCGCGGCGGTCTGTCCTGACCGAAGCAAAGGAAGGGATCGCCTGGCTTTGGGCCCATGTGGTGGTTTTGCGATTGGCCGTGATGCTGGGCTGCATGAACGCGCTGTCCTTGATGACGATGACCGTTCTGGTTCTCTATTCACAGGACGTCATGGGCCTGAGTGCGGCGCAGCATGGGCTTTTGCTGACCGCAGGTGCGGCTGGCGGCGTCGTCGGCGGTGTTGTATCGCCCCGCATCGCGGCCCGGGTGGGCGCGACCCGGGCCTTGTTTCTGGCCCTGCCGCTGATTGCGGCTGCAATGCTGGCGATCTGGATGGCTCCGACGGTCTGGATCGTGGCCGTCGCCCTGTTTCTGGAGATGTTTGCGGCCTTGCTGTGGAACGTTGTCACGGTCAGTTACCGGCAACGGTTGATCCCGGACGCACTTTTGGGGCGGGTCAACAGCCTGTACCGGTTCTTTGGCTGGGGCATGATGCCGATCGGAGCACTGGTCGGTGGTGGCTTGGTGGCGTTGGCCGAACCATCCCTCGGGCGCGAAGCGGCATTGCGTCTGCCTTACTTGATTGGCGCGGGTGGCATGGGCTTGATTTGGGTCTATGCGGTGGCGCGGCTGCGGCTCTGAGACCAAATCACTGCGCCAAGGATCATGGCCCCGCCGGTCACGGCATGGGCATCCGGATGTTCGGCCAGGATAAACCAAGCGAGGATCGGGGCCAGTGGCGTTTCCAATGTCGAGATCAGCGCCGTGTCAGCCGGCGGCAGGCGGCGCGCTCCTTCTGCGAGCAAAACAGAGGCCAAGGCAAAGACGCAGCCAAAGATCAGGATCAGGCCCATGCTTGACGTTGGCACGTCAAAAGGCGCTCCGATCGCCGCGGCAAAGGGCATGACAAAGACCGATGACAACGCCGCGGGCAACCCGGCGGGCGTATCGGGCCAGCGGCGATAGGTCACCATGGCCCCGGCCAGCATCAGCGTCATGAAAAGGGCCAGCAGATCGCCCGTCAATCCGCCCCCGGACAGGGATTGTCCCGACCCCCAGAGGATGATGCAAACGCCAGCAAGGCTGACGCCGCTGGCGATCAACGTCCGGCGGCCCGGCACTTCGCCCAAAGTGAGCCAACCCAAGAGCGCCGCGAGAAACGGCGCTGCGGCGTAAATCAGAACGACATGGGTCACGGATGTCAGCTTGAACGCCTGAATAAAAGCAATCGACCCCAGCCCATACATCACCGCGACGGCCATGCCCGGCCATGTCATGCCGCGCAGTTGGGGGCGAAGTCGCCCGGTGACCCCAAGATAAGCCAGGATCAGGCTGGCCGCCGCCAGCCCGCGCCAAAACAGGATATCCCAAGCAGTTTCGGGAATGAGCTTGGCAAATATACCGGCGGAGCTGAAAAACAGGGCTGAAATGGCAACAAGCGCCACTCCTGCAATGATCGGGGGTATCATGAAGGTCCTCGCCCGTTTGCGTTGGCATCGGGCTTTGGATACGGACATGCTGCTGACAACAGGTTGGCAACAGTAATGTGAGATGCTGATCAAAAGGAGACTTCATGCCACGGTCAGACCGCATGTTCGAGATTATCCAGATCCTGCGCCGCGCCAACGGGCCGGTTCGGGCCGGTGACATCGCGCGCGAGCTGGAAGTATCAAAGCGTACGATCTGTCGCGACATCGCGACTTTGCAGGCGATGCGCACGCCGATCTGGGGCGAGGCCGGGATCGGGTATGAAATGCGGCGGGGCTATGATCTGCCGCCGGTGAATTTCGACGTGGAAGAGGCCGAAGCTGTCGCCGTCGGTCTCAGCATGATTGCCCGCACGGGGGATCACGCGTTGACCCGCGCTGCGCAACGAGCGGCCCGCAAACTGGCAGAGGCGGCGCCGCCAACGGATGGGTTGATCGCATCAAGCTGGGGGGCGATGGCCCCGTCGCATGTGGATCCATCGGTCATCCGGGGCGCCATTCGGGACGAACAGGTGTTGCAGCTTAGCTATCTGGACGCGGAGGGGCGCGCGACGGAACGGGATGTCTGGCCTCTGGCGCTGATCTATTACTCAGACGCGCTGATGGCGGTCTGTTGGTGCACGTTGCGTGACGATTTCAGGCATTTTCGTTTGGATCGGATGTCCGAATGCGCGCCAATCGAAGCGAGCTTTACGGGGCGCGGCGCAGGTCTGCGCGCACGGTGGGAAGACACGCTGAAAGCGCAAACCATATCGACACATTAATCCCCTTGCCAACTGTCTTTTTGGCGGGCAAGGAGCGGCATGCCCGAACGTCCTCAAAACCCAACTGCGGCCGCGCTTTTTATCCTAACGGCGACTGTCTTTCTGGCCGCGACAACCCTGTTGGCCAAGGCGTTGGGAACAGATGCGCTGGGCGATCCTTTGCACCCGATGCAAGTCAGCCATGGCCGGTTTCTGTTTGCGTTTATGGGCGTCAGCACTGTGGCGTTGTTGATCCGGCAAAAGATCACGTCCCCCAATTGGCGGTGGCATCTGGCGCGGACCAGTTGTGGCTGGGTCGGCGTAACATTGATGTTTGCCGCCGCCGCGTTCATTCCCTTGTCGGATGCCACAGCGATATCCTTTCTGAACCCGGTTTTTGGCATGATGCTGGCCATTCCACTGCTGGGAGAGCGGGTGGGACCGATCCGCTGGCTGGCGGCCGCTATCGCGCTTTTGGGGGCATTGGTCCTGATCCGACCGACACCAGCGTCGTTTCAGCCTGCCGCCTTGTTGGCGCTTGGGGCCGCGATGGTTATCGGGTTGGAATTGATCCTGATCAAGCGGTTGTCCGGGGCCGAAGCGCCGGTTCAGATCCTGTTGATCAACAACATGCTGGGGACGATGATTGCGACCATTGCCGTGCTCTTTGTCTGGCAGGCACCGACGCAAGAACAATGGTTCGGTCTTATTGCTTTGGGATTGATGATGGCCTGCGCGCAGTTCTGCTTTGTGAACGGAATGGCGCGCGCTGACGCCAGTTTTGTGGCACCTTTCAGCTATGGGGCCTTGGTCTTTGCCGGTCTCTACGACCTTGTCATTTTTGACGTGGTCCCTGACGTCATCTCGATTGTCGGCGCGGGCATCATTGTTGCAGGGGCTTTGTTGTTGGCCCTGCGCGAAGCACGCGCCAGGCGATCCTGATTTGTCCAAGATATCTTGACGGACCGGACGTGCGTTGCCCCAATGGTGGCACCTACAGCGGATCAGCAAGGCCAAGGATGAAACCGCCCGTCTATCATATCGACCCCAAGGCGTTCTGGCACGATCCTTATGGGGTTCTGGAAACCCTGCGCGAAACAGCGCCCGTTGCGTTTGTGCCAGAGCTGAATGCGGTGCTGATCACGCGCCGAGACGACATCTTCGAGGTGGAAAAGAAGATCGACTTTTTCTCGTCCGTGCAACCAGACGGGTTAATGACGCGCCTGATGGTACAGAACCTGATGCGCAAGGATGCCGACGACCACATGGCAGAACGGCGCGCGATCTTTCCGGCGTTGTCGCCCAAGACCGTCAAAACCGTCTGGAAAGAAGCCTTTGAAAGCTTCACCGAAGCAACGCTGGCCCGCATCGGGCCGCAGGGACAAGCCGATATGGTCGTTCTGGCCAAAGAGCTGTCTGGTCACGCGCTGCGCGTGATCACTGGATTGCACAACATGAGCTGGCAGGAAATGGACCGCGTCAGTCAGGGGATGATCGATGGCTGCGCCAATTACGCAAGTGATCCCGACGTCGAGGCGCGGTGCCATGACTGCACCGCATCCATCGACCGCCATATTGACGAGATGGTCGAGGACTATCAGGCCAATCCGGACCGCTCTTTGCTATCGGTTCAAATGCAGGCCGGGCTGTCGATGGATCAGGTCCGCGCCAATATCAAACTGGCAATCTCTGGTGGTCAGAATGAACCACGGGACGTGATCGCCGGAATGGTATGGGCGCTGCTGTCGCACCCGGATCAATTGGACATGGTTCTGGCCGGGCAGGTCAGCTGGATGGAGGCCTTTGACGAATACGCGCGCTGGCAGTCCCCCATCGGGATGAGCCCGCGCGAAATGGCCCAAGACTATACGTTGCACGGCGTGACTTTGCGCACCGGGGAACGTGTTTTTCTGATGTTCGGGTCTGCCAATCGGGATCCACGCAACTTTACGCGCCCGGACGTTTTCGATCTGACGCAGGATGCATCGTCCTCCATTGCTTTTGGCGCGGGTCCCCATTTCTGCGCCGGTGCATGGGCCTCACGATGCCTGATTGCCGAGGTGGTCATGCCCCGGTTATTTGAGACCTTGCCGGACCTGACCCTCGACGGGGAAACCCTGCTGGGCGGATGGGCCTTTCGCGGACCGCTCAGCGTGCCGGTGCGATGGCGCATCGCGGATTGAGCAATTTTTGCTCTATGCCTTCAGCCGGTATCCCGACCGCAGCATCCGCCAGCTGAGGTAGCAGACCACCAATGCCGCGACACTGCAGACTGCCAGACCCAGATAGGGGCTGCTATCTGACACGCCCAAGACCCCGTAACGCACGCCATCAATCATATAGAAAATCGGGTTGATATGCGTCAGCTCATACAAGAAGGGCGGCAAGGCTTCGACCGAGTAAAACGTGCCGGACAAAAAGGTCAGAGGCGTAATCACGAAATTGGTGATCGCGGCCATTTGGTCGAACCGGGTGGCATAAATCGCCGCCATCAGGCCCAGCGCAGCCATGAACGCAGAGCCGAGCAGGACGAAAAGAAGGCTCAGGATCGGCGCATGTGGCACGATCCCAAGATACGGCAAAACGCCCGCTCCAATGGTCAGCGCAATGAAGAAGCCGCGTGCAACACCGCCGGCTAGATACCCCAGGAGCATCTCTAATGGCGACAAGGGCGGCATGAGGGTGTCCACGATATTCCCCTGCACCTTGGCGCTCAGAACCGATGAGGAGGTATTGGCAAAAGCGTTCTGAACAACCGTCATCATCAGGATGCCCGGTGCGATGAATTGCAGGAACGGTACCCCCATGACATCCCCTCGCTGCGGGCCGATGGCGATGGCAAAGATCAGCAGGAAGAGCCCGGCCGTGACCAGGGGGGCCAAAATTGTCTGGGTCCAGATGTTGGTGAAGCGGCGCGTTTCGCGTTCAGCCAGTGTCATCAGGCCCATCCAGTTCACCTGACCAAACCGGCGCACCCCCAAATCGTGACTTTGTTGCATTGCTGTGGCGTCCTGTCTGATTTCCGTCTTCTGCGGCTTGTAACTCGCATCCCAGTGATTAGAATAGAGCGCTGACGGAAAATACATAAGCGGCCCGAGACTGTGGCCGCTTTTTTAGCTGGAAAGGTACCGGATGTCTTGGACTGACGAACGTGTTGAGCTTCTCAAAAAAATGTGGGGCGAAGGACAGTCGGCAAGCCAGATCGCCAAGGAATTGGGCGGTGTGACGCGCAATGCCGTGATTGGCAAAGTGCATCGGTTGGGCCTGTCCAACCGAAGCGCAGGAGCGACCCCGTCGGCCAAGACCGAAGCCAAGGCAAAACCGGCGAAAGAGCCAAAGGTCGCCAAGGCCCCCAAGCCGGAACCCGCGGCACAGCCGGCCGCACCCGCCGCCCCCGCGGCAGAGGTCAAACCGATTGTGCCTGCCCGCAAACAGATCATCCCGGCGGGTCAGCCGTTGCCGCCGCAACCATCGGCCAACGAGATTAGCCCAGAAGCTTTGGCCAAGGTCAGCGAAGTCGAAAAGAAAGCCAAGAAACTGACGTTGATGGAATTGACCGAACGGACCTGCAAATGGCCGGTCGGCGATCCGGCGATGGACGACTTCTGGTTCTGCGGGCTTCCGGTGCAAGCGGGCAAACCCTATTGCGAGGCGCATGTTGGCGTGGCCTTTCAGCCGATGTCGTCGCGGCGGGACCGCAAACGCTGATCACCGCAGGATCGGTGGATTTTCCGGGTCGCTCCCAGGGGCGGCCCTTTTTGTATCTGGCGGGGTCTCAGGCTCTGGCAGGTCAAAACGGAGGCCGACACTGGCCAACTGAGCCGAGATGACATCAGACGCCCGGAAAAACCCGACATCCAATGCGCCCGCTTCGATCCCGGAAAAAGTCAACGCTTCGCCTGTTGCCTTGGCCAGGGCCTCTTCAGCGCCGGGCACGGCATCGATAAATCCCAACATGTGACCGGGCGCTCCGTTCGCGTTCCGCGTCGCCACAAGATACGCAAAGCGCGCCAGCCCCGCCGCCGTGGCCAGTTTCGTGTCGAGTGCCGTCAAAAGCGTTTCAGGCAACCCGGTGGGCGGCGACAGCTCTTGCAGGTCTGATTCCACCTCATCTGGGGCATGGCCCAGCGTCTGGGCCAGCCACGCGATCGCCTCTGCCGGGATCAGGATGCTGGATGGCGCCACTTCCAGGTTCAGGCCCAGCCCGATTCCTTCTTCTGCCAAAAGCCCGGCGATGACCCGCCCCGATAATCCGGCATAGGGCACTACACGTCCCGCAAACTGGGCCAACCGATCCTCGCGGTCAAAGACCAAGACGAAGTGTCCTTGTCCGGTATCAAAGAGTTCCGGCTCAACTTCCTCGCCGACCGGTTCTTTCGCCAGCATCAAAAAGAGCTCTGAATCCGCCAGACGTTCGTAAAACCGCAGTCTCGCGCCGTCATCATCGGGCGCGGCAGTCATCGCATCATGGGCAGTGTCCAGCGGCGTCATGTTATGGCCTTTCGAACGGCGGTTCTCAGATCTGGCAACAGCTCTGCCTCGAACCAGGGATTTTTGCGCAGCCAAGCCGTATTGCGCCATGACGGATGTGGCAAGGGATAGACGCCGGGCCCAATCGAACGCCAAGCGCGCACGGTTTCTGTCACGCTGCTGGCGGCTGATCCCAAGTGCCACTTATGAGCATATCCACCCACGAGAATTTTCAAGGGTACATCCGCCATGCTGGCCATCACCTCTGCATGCCACGTTTTTGGCACAGACCCGCGGCGGCGGCAGGTCGGAACCCTTGGCATCGTATCCCGGAAAACAAAACGCCATTGGAATGATGGCGACACGCTCAAGGTCATAAAATGCAGCTTCGTCCAGCCCCAGCCACGCCCGCAACCGATCCCCGGACGGGTCCGTAAAAGGTCGACCAGACGCATGCACCCGCGCCCCGGGCGCCTGTCCCGCAATCATGATCCGCGCGCCCGGACGGAACCAGACCACGGGGCGTGGTTCATGTGCTGTGGCCGTGGCAGAAAACTGATCGGCACAGATCCGACAAGCCCGGATACGGGCTGGCAGATCGTCAGTTTCAGGGGGCTCAGACGCAGTCATCATAGGTGGAGGTATGTCGCCCGAACCAATACGTCAAAGCAATCTACGATTATTCTTGCGCGCTTTCCGTTGCCGGATGGAACCGAAGCGATTAGCGTCAGACAGACAGCCGAAAAGGATTATTTGGCCAATGTATCGCGTCTGGAATTTTCTGACAAACTATTCCCTGCTTCTTATTTTCGGGACCATCACGGCCTTGATATGGGCCAATATCAACGCTGAGAGCTATCACCATTTTGTCGAGTTCGTGATTTGGGATCACGCGCCCATCGGCCATTACCACCACGGTCACCGGACGTTGACGCTGCATTATCTGGTGAACGACATCCTGATGGCGCTGTTCTTTGCCATTGCGGCCAAGGAAGTCTGGGAAGCCGTTGCTTTGAAAAACGGCTCCTTACGGGGCAAGAAAGCTGCAAAGCCCCTGTTTGCTACGGCAGGCGGTATGTTCGGGCCAATTGGCGTTTACCTTGGTCTGGCCGCGATCATGGGGTCTGACACGTATAACGCCGTTGCAAATGGCTGGGCGATCCCAACGGCAACCGATATCGCGTTTTCCTATCTTGTTGGACGGCTGGTCTTTGGGGCCGGGCATCCTGCGGTCCGGTTCTTGTTGCTGTTGGCGATTGCTGATGACGCTGCTGGACTAATCATCTTGGCGATCTTTTACCCCTCATCAGAACTGGCGCCGGAATGGCTCTTGTTCTCGGCCGCCGCGGCGATTGCGGTTTTTATCCTTGCAAACTGGCTACCCCGTCGATTGGACCGCGGAAACCAGGCGCGACCCAATTCAACCTGGGTGCGCACCAAGCTCAGCTTTTGGCCCTACTTGATTGCGGCTTGTGCCAGTTGGTACGGTTTCATGATGTCGGGCTTGCATCCTGCTTTGGGCCTTTTGCCCATCGTTCCGACCATTCCCCATGCTGACCGGGCTTTTGGCATTTTTTCCAGCGCGGAAACACACCTGACCGATCTGTTAAACCAGATCGAACATGCGTTGAAACACCCTGTTGAAGTGATCCTGTTCTTTTTTGGCCTGCTCAACGCGGGCGTCGAGTTCAGCGCGATTGGCGATGCGACGTGGCTGGTTCTGGCGGGTCTTTTGATCGGCAAGCCAGTTGGCATTCTGCTCTTTGGCTGGATCGCCGCCTCACCGCTGAAACTGGGCATTCCCGAGGGGATGCGCATCATTGATCTTGTGGTCATCGGCTTTGTAGCCGCCATCGGCTTTACGGTGTCGCTGTTCGTAGCTTCCGTGGCCTTTGACGCGGGCCCGGTACAGGATGCGGCCAAGATGGGCGCATTGCTTAGCTTCGCCGCGGCAATTGTCAGCCTGATAGCCGGCAGGTTGTTTCGGGTTGAGAAACAACATCTCTGACGCGCACGCTCAAATGGAATTGGGTCCGAAACACAATTGCGTGCTGAATTCCCTGCAAAAATTCGTGACTGCAGTCTGTCATTTTGTTTCAAAATTCGACATAATATGGCCAGAATACACAGGTACCGTCAATAAACCTCCGGTAACAGGGAGGGAACGGGCGCAAAAAACGGGCAGTTCATCAGGAACACTCATCGCCTTGACGAGGGGCTAGAGCAGCGCATGCTGGAGTTTGAAAATGTAAGCAAGTCCTTCTGGACGGGATCACAACGCAAGGTGATCCTGGAAAAGGCTTCGTTTCAGGTTCAATTGGGAAACTCTCTGAGCATTCTTGCGCCAAATGGCACCGGGAAAACCACGCTCATCAAGATGATGTGCGGCCTGGAAAAACCCGACGAGGGCGAAATCCGCAAAACCTGCAATGTCTCATTCCCGCTGGGCTTCATGGGTGGCGTCGTGGCCAAAGTGTCGGCCATGGAAAACGCCCGGTTTATTGCCAAGCTTTATGGCATGGACGCGGATTACGTCGAAGCGTATTGCCGCTGGCTTTGTGATCTGGGCGAATATTTTGAACAGCCTTTGGGAACGTATTCCTCGGGCATGCGCGCACGATTTGCCTTTTCTTTGATGCTGGCGCTGGATTTCGACATGTACCTGATTGATGAAGGTATGCCCGGTTCCACGGATGTCGAATTCAACAAGAAGGCCGGTGCGATCCTCGAAGAACGGCTGCGCACGACCACGATTATCATCGTGTCCCATTCGGCAGAAACCCTGCAAAAATATGCCCGTCGGGCCGCCGTTTTAGTGAACGGCACGTTACATTTATTCGAAACCTTGGAAGAAGCGAAACAGCTCTATGACTACGAAACCCAAGGCTAAAAAATTCCGCATCCGCCGAAACGCCAGCGGCGCAGGTGCAACCGGTGCCTCGGGCGGGACAGACAGTCCGTCGCAAGCCCCGGTTGATCCGACCGCGCAATAGGCGGCGGCATCTTTGCGGCCGAACACCGTGCAAGCGCCTGCCGCAGATCCGGATCAAACAAAGGCAGCCCCCCGCAGACCGGCGCCGCCGCAGCCTGCGGATGTCGCATCTGCACGTGAAACCGGGGCGGAAGCCGATATTGATGCCATTCGCCGCGAAGGCCTGACCGGACGCCAGCTGCGCATGGCGCGGCGCGTCGCCCAGAAACACAATCTGGCGCCCACCTTGGATTTTGATGCGGTCCGGCTGTTGCGGCAAAAGGGGATCGACCCGTTTAAGCCTTCGAACATGCTGGAACTGGTTGTGCCCAAAGGGGGTGGCGAAGCGCACGAAGCCGGTGCGCCCGACGCGTTTCAGGCCGCCGCCGCGCAACATCAGGCCGCGCAAGCCGACCGGGTACAATTGCCGCAAACGGTCCCGTTCAAACAGACCCTCCCCTCGACAGAGTTGAGCCCGGCAGAACGGCGCGACAAAGAAATCAGCGCCATTCAACGCGACATTGCGATACGTCGTCGCAAACGGCTCGCAGCACTGATGGTGCGGCTGGGCTTCTTTGTCTTTTTGCCGACGATCCTGGCCGGATGGTACTTCTTTTCTGCAGCCACCCCGATGTATTCGACCAAGTCCGAATTTCTGATCCTGCAGGCCGATGGTGGTGGGACCGGGGGTATCGGCGGATTGTTGTCCGGCACGCAGTTTGCGACCAATCAGGACAGCATCGCGGTGCAATCCTATCTTCAGTCCAAGGACGTGATGCTGCGTCTGGATCAAGACGTCGGATATAAATCCCATTTCACGCAAGAATGGATTGACCCCATTCAACGGCTGGAGGCCGACGCCACCAACGAAGAGACCTACAAGGTCTATAAAAAGCGCGTCAAAATTGGATATGACCCGACCGAAGGTGTCATCCGGATGGAGGTCATCGCTGCCGATCCAGAGGTGAGTGCAGAATACTCTCGCAAGCTGATTTCGTATGCCGAAGACCGCGTCAACAATCTGACACAGCAAAAGCGTGGTGATCAGATGAAGGATGCACTGGCCAGCTTTGACAAGGCACAGGAAGACCGGCGCGATGCGCAGCTGGCCTTGGTCGAGCTGCAGCGTCAGGGGGCCTTGTTGGACCCTGAGGCCGTCATCACCGGTTTGCGCGGTCAGATCACCAACCTCGAAGGCCAGATGCAAACCCGTGAGTTGGAACTGGCCGCCCTTTTGGACAACGCACGTCCCAACCGGGCCCGCGTCGAGGGTGCAGAGGCCGACATCCGACGCATGCAAGAGGCGCTGGATAAGCTGAACGCGCGGATGCTGGACGCCAGCAAAGGCGAAAACTCGCTGGCACAGCTGGCCTTGCGCATCCAGATGGCGCAGGCCGACTTGGCCAGCCGGGACATGATGTTGCAATCCGCCTTGCAGCAAATGGAAGAAACGCGGTTGGAAGCGAACCGGCAGGTGCGGTATTTGACCACCTCCGTTGTGCCGGTTGCCAGCCAATCTCCCAGTTATCCGCGTGGGTTCGAGAATACCCTGTTGGCGTTTTTGCTTTTTGCGGGCATTTATCTGATGATCTCGCTCACAGCGTCCATCCTCAAAGAACAGGTTTCTCAATAACCATGAAAACCATCGATATCGCCGGCCTGACGGTCGGCAACGCCTCTCCGCTGACGGTGATCGCGGGCCCGTGTCAGTTGGAGTCGGCTGATCACGCCCAGATGATCGCCGGCACCATGAAAGAGGTCTGCGCGGCCGCGGGCGCGCAGTACATTTTCAAAGCGTCTTATGACAAGGCGAACCGCACCTCCTTGAGCGGCAAGCGCGGACTAGGCATGGACGAAGGATTGGCGGTTCTGGCTGGTGTGCGCGGGGCATTGGATGTTCCTGTGCTGACAGATGTCCATGCCCCGGACCAATGCGCCGCTGCGGCAGAGGCGTGCGACGTCATCCAGATCCCAGCCTTTTTGTGCCGTCAAACGGATCTTTTGCTGGCTGCTGGCGAAACCGGAGCGGCGGTCAATGTCAAAAAGGGTCAGTTTCTGGCCCCGTGGGACATGGCAAACGTTGTGGCAAAAATCGAAAGCACCGGGAATGAGCGGATTTTGCTGACCGAGCGGGGCAGTTCTTTTGGCTATAATACCCTTGTGGCCGACATGCGCGCCCTGCCCCAAATGGCGCAATCCGGGTACCCGGTGGTCATGGATGCAACCCATTCGGTCCAACAGCCCGGCGGCAAAGGCGGCTCGACCGGCGGCCAACGCGAGTTTGCACCGGTGATGGCGCGGGCCGCCGTGTCTTTAGGAATTGCCGCAGTTTTCATCGAAACGCACCAAGATCCCGACACGGCGCCTTCGGATGGGCCAAATATGATCCCACTCGACCAAATGGCTGGATTAATTGACACATTGATGCGCTTTGATCAGCTTGCTAAGGTCCACCCGGTGTTAATTTGACCTATTCAATACAGGACTTCTGAAATGACGAAACCCGTGGCCACGGTGACCCCCAACACCTGGAGTTTTTTGCGTGACGCGATGATCAAGCCGACGGGTTTTCGCGAATATGACGCGCGATGGAAATACCCTGATGAGATCAACTTGCCCGGTATGACCGCCTTGGGTCTGGGTCTGGGAACGCAGATCCAGAAACGCGGGATCGAGCCCGTGATCGCTGTCGGCAACGACTATCGTGACTATTCGCTCAGCATCAAGAACGCCCTTATTCTGGGGCTGATGCAGGCCGGCATCCACGTCAAGGATATTGGCCCTGCCCTGTCGCCCATGGCGTATTTTAGCCAGTTCCACTTGGATGTACCAGCCGTCGCAATGGTCACGGCAAGCCATAACCCGAATGGGTGGACCGGTGTCAAAATGGGCTTTGACCGCCCGCTGACCCATGGACCCGACGAGATGAGCGAACTGCGCGACATCGTGCTGAACGGGCTGGGAGAGCCGCGCGATGGCGGTAAGTACGAATTTGTCGATGGCGTCAAAGAAGCCTATCTGGACGACCTCGTTGGCGATTTCAAAATGACCCGCCCGCTTAAGGTTGTCTGCGCGACCGGCAACGGCACCGCCGCCGCCTTTGCACCTGAACTCTTTGAACGTTTGGGCGTAGAGGTTGTCGCCAGCCACAATGAGCTGGATTACACCTTCCCCAACTACAACCCCAACCCCGAAGCGCTGGAAATGCTGCACGACATGGCCGACACGCTCAAAGCGTCGGGCGCCGATCTGGCGCTGGGATTTGACGGTGACGGGGACCGCTGCGGCGTTGTGGATGACGAAGGCGAAGAGATTTTTGCCGACAAGGTTGGCGTCATCATGGCGCGCGATTTGTCGAAACTCTATCCAAACGCGACTTTCGTGGCGGACGTGAAATCCACCGGTCTTTTCGCGGCTGACCCGGAATTGCAAAAAAACGGCGTGACGGCGGATTACTGGAAAACCGGACACAGCCACATGAAACGCCGGGTGAAAGAAATTGGCGCGCTCGCGGGTTTTGAAAAATCTGGTCACTACTTTTTGGCCGAACCCATTGGCCGCGGCTATGATTGCGGCATGCGCGTTGCGGTCGAAATCTGCAAACTGATGGACCGCAACCCGGACAAGAAGATGTCTGATCTGCGCAAAGCCCTGCCAAAAACATGGTCGACACCCACCATGTCGCCCTATGCCGCCGATACCAAGAAATACGATATCCTCGCACGGCTGGTTGATAAGCTGGTGGCCAAGGCCGATGCCGGCGAGAGCTTTGCCGGGCGCGCGATCAAAGAGGTCGTGACCGTCAACGGTGCCCGGGTGATCCTGGACAATGGCAGCTGGGGCCTGATCCGCGCGTCGTCCAATACGCGAAACCTGGTTGTCGTTTGCGAAAGCAGCGACAGCGAGGAGGAAATGCGGGCGATTTTTGCCGAACTGGACGCCGTGATCCGGACCGAACCGGGCGTCGGCGACTACGATCAGACCATTTGATCTAACGCCGCCCAACGCACATGAAACCGCGCCGTCACCCGGCGCGGTTTTTTCATCGTGGGACCGACGACAGAGCGCGGGACAATTGCACCCCCGCCCTGCCGCCGCTATAGCCCGCGTATGAGCCAGCAAAACCCGCCAGACCTCCGCCCCGATCTTGCCCCCCGCGCACAGATCACGGACCGCATCAGGGTCGGCCCACCATAGGAATGGTGTCTTTGGGATGCCCAAAGGCGCTGGTCGACAGCGAACGGATTTTGACCCGCCTGCGCGCCGAAGGATACGGCATTTCGGCAGACTACAGTGGGGCAGATGCGGTCATCGTCAACACTTGCGGATTTCTTGACAGCGCCAAGGCCGAAAGCCTGGATGCAATCGGCGAGGCCCTGACGGAAAACGGCAAGGTCATTGTGACCGGCTGTCTCGGGGCGGAACCCGAATACATCACCGGCGCTCATCCAAAGGTCTTGGCGGTAACGGGGCCGCACCAATATGAAAAGGTTCTGGATGCGGTGCACAATGCCGTCCCGCCGGACCCCGACCCCTTTGTCGACTTGCTGCCATCTGCGGGCATCAAACTGACGCCGCGGCATTTCAGCTATCTCAAGATTTCAGAGGGCTGCAATCACAAGTGCAAGTTCTGCATCATCCCCGACATGCGCGGCAAACTGGCCAGCCGTCCGGGTCATGCGATTTTGCGCGAAGCCGAAAAGCTTGTGGATAACGGTGTGAAAGAACTCTTGGTTATCTCACAAGATACAAGCGCTTACGGGTTGGACCGGAAGTTTGATGTGAACCTGTGGAAAAATCGTGAGGTGCGCAGCCATATCCTGGATCTATCGCGTGAACTTGGCACGTTAGGCGCATGGGTGCGTTTGCATTACGTCTATCCTTACCCCCATGTACGAGACCTGATCCCCTTGATGGCCGATCCGTCGAACGGTTTACTGCCTTATCTGGACATCCCTTTTCAACACGCGCATCCGGACGTTCTGAAACGGATGGCCCGACCCGCCGCGGCGGCCAAAACCCTGGATGAGATCCGCGCATGGCGCGCCATCTGTCCGGATATCACCCTGCGCTCGACCTTCATTGTCGGGTATCCCGGTGAAACAGAGGCAGAGTTTCAGACGCTTCTGGATTGGATGGAAGAGGCGCAGCTCGATCGGGTTGGATGTTTCAAATACGAAAACGTCGAAGGCGCGCGGTCGAACGCCCTGCCTGATCACGTCCCGGAAGATGTAAAGCAGGATCGTTGGAACCGGTTCATGGAAACCGCGCAACGGATATCAGAAGCCAAGCTGGCCGCCAAAGTGGGTCAGGAACTGGATGCCATCGTCGACGAGGTCGATGACGAGGCCGCGACCTGCCGAACCCAAGCGGATGCGCCCGAAATCGATGGCAATCTGTTTATCGACGAGGGTTTTGAAGACCTCAAACCCGGCGATATGCTGCGCGTGCGTGTTGACGAGGCAGGAGAATACGACCTCTGGGGCGCGCGGTTGACTGGCTAGCACAGCTGTTTTCGACTTGGGCCTGCGTCGCGCTACCTTTTCGCAAGACGCGCAAGCCAGAGGAGCCAGCCCATGTCCGACACGCCCATCATTGCCCAGAAATCGACTTATGCCGTCGATGTGACGGCCGGCAAAACCTATTTCTGGTGCAGTTGCGGAAAGTCATCAAAACAGCCGTTTTGTGACGGCAGCCACAAAGACACAGGCATGTCACCCGTGAAATTCGAAGCGGACGCCGACAAGAAAGTGTTTTTCTGCGGGTGCAAGGCGTCGTCAAATCAACCGATGTGCGACGGGGCGCATAACAGCTTGTGATCCTGCGGCAATCTGCGGTTATTGCAAGCCATGCGGCATAATTCATGGCTATGGAACAGGATCAAAACGCACCGACCCGGGTGCTTTACAATCAGCAATGCCCGGTCTGTAACTTCGAGATTAGCCATTATGCCGATTACGCCGAGCGGTCCGATTTGCCGTTACGGTTCGAAGACCTGAACACCCAAGATCTGGCGGACTGGGGGCTGACACGCGACCAGGCCGCAAAGCGGCTTTATCTCTTGAAAGACGGTCAGATGTTGGGCGGTGTGGACGCCTTTCTGGTGCTTTGGCGCGAAATGCCGCGCTATCGCTGGTTGGCCAAAATCGTTGGATTGCCCGGCGTCAAACAAGTTGCCGCATTCGGCTATGACTGGATCGTCGCGCCGCTGATCTATCGCTGGTACCTGTCGCGCCGCCGTCGGGGGCTGGTCACTCAGGCTTCAGGCGATTGAACAGATCAAGGTTACGGCAATAGCCGGGCGCCGCGTCTTGCTGGTCGCTTGAATGCGCGGCCAGCCAACCTGCGCAATGGTCGGGGTTTGAACAGCCGGTGCAGCGCAATACGGCATCCGACACTTCGTCAAATTCCATATTGCCCCGCAGCACAGCCTCCTCCAAGTCGATGCCCAGCGTCTCGGCCATTTTGTCCACCAAATCGGCATGGTGTTTCAGAACGGGTTTGCTTTGCATCGGGTCGGTTCCCTCACCTGTTGGACAGCGTGAGAACACCCTAAACCCGTCGCATTGCGGCGACCTTGATTCACATCAAACCGGGTTAGCGCAGACGCGCCATTTCGCTTTGCACAGCCTGATAGCGGGCCGCATTTGGGGGATGTGTGCCCAGAAATTCGTTGCCGGGGTCCGGGATCTTGGCAAAAAACGCCGCCCCGCGCAAAGGATCATACCCGGCGTGAAAGGCGATCACGGTACCAAGCTTGTCTGCTTCGATCTCGAATTCCTTGGAGTAGCTGCGCGATCCGACAAAGGCACCGATTTCCTGTGCCGCTTCCACATCCGATGCGTTCCCACCGGTGATTGAGGCCAACCCGGCAAAGATCAACGCGCCGGCTTGGGCGTTTTCGGCCTGCCGCGCCAAATGACCTTCGATATGGTGCGCGGCCTCATGGCTGAGGATAAAGGCCAGCTCATCTTCGTTGTCGACTTCGGCAATCAGGCTGATCGTGAAAATGATGAGCGGCCTGCCGTTATCATCCAAGGTCTGAAAGGCGTTTGGCTGGGCCCGGCGGTTGGGGTCGACCCCGATTTTGAAGTCACAGTTCACCCCACGGGTCCGGCTCCGGCATTCGCGTTCGGCAACCGGCTCCACCGTATCAACAACCTGCCGGAAGGCATTCGCGGCTTGTTCTGGCGTCCACTTTTGCCCGCTTGGCGCGGCGACATTCTGTAACGTCGACGGTGCGGATGTCGTCGCGACATCGCATGCCGAGACAAACAAGCCTGCTGCCAACACAAAGAAGCGCAAATTCATCCCAAATGATCCGTAAGTACAGTGATATCCGCGCAATAAGCTTAGCAGGTTGAGAGGCCACGACCAGAGGCGATCACGCATGTTTGCGTTTTCTGCGGCTTGCCGCTTGCAATCCTTTTGGGCGCGCGCCAGTCTTTTGGCATGTTTACCATCGAGCACGAATTCGACGCGACCGTCGTCACATTGGTTGATGAAGGGTCTGTCCCTTTGCAAGAAGACATCACAATCAACAGTTTTGCGGAATGCGTGACCGTCGAACAGCTTGATCCGCGCACGGATCGGGTGATGAAAGTGACGTTTTCCCCAGAACAGGTCCGCGACCTGATGGCGGCCCTGGATTTGCCGGAAGGTGTCTACCAATTCCGACCGCAAAAGCAGGACCAATAATGGCAACATGGTTTTTCTGGGACGAACGGTGCTTTTGGCACGGCGGCGGAAATTATGCGTTCATGTTGCCGGTCGGCGGCGTTGTACAACCTATGTCCGCCGGTGGTTTGCCGGAAAACCCGGAAACCAAGCGCCGTTTAAAGAACCTGATCGAGGTCACAGGTTTGGCCCGTGAATTAGATATGCGCGGGGCACCGAGCGCAACTTGGGAGGACCTTTTGCGGGTGCATCCCGAAAGCTATCTGAGCGAGTTCAAGGCACTGTCGGACAGAGAAGGCGGTGAATTGGGTCGCCGCGCACCGTTTGGGCCCGGCGGGTTCGATATTGCCGCCGTATCCGCCGGGCTGGCGACACAAGCGGTGTCATCGGTCTGGACCGGAGATCTGCAAAACGCTTATGCGCTCAGCCGACCGCCGGGGCACCATTGCCTGCCGGATTTTCCCAATGGTTTCTGTTTGTTGGCCAATATCGCAATCGCGATCGAGGCGGCACAGGTACGCGACGGGCTGGGCCGGGTCGCGGTTCTGGATTGGGATGTGCATCACGGCAATGGGACCAAGGCGATCTTTTATGACCGGGACGACGTGCTGACCCTGTCGGTGCACCAGGAGGGCAATTACCCGCTGGATACCGGCGGCATCGAGGATCGCGGCAGCGGAAACGGTGCCGGTTTGAACCTGAATATTCCATTGCATGCGGGGGCGGGTCACACCGCCTATCTGGCGGTGATGGATGAGATCGTGGTGCCCGCACTGGAAGCGTTCAAACCGGATATGATCATCGTAGCCTGTGGGTTCGACGCCGCTGTCATTGACCCTTTGGCACGCATGCAGGCGACCGCGGAAACCTTCGCCGAAATGACCCGCCGGATCAAAGCCGCGGCCGAACGACTGTGCGACGGCAAGCTCGTAATGGTCCACGAGGGTGGATATTCGGAGGTCTATGTGCCGTTTTGCGGACACGCGACCCTCGCGGTGCTCGCCGACAGCGACAACCAACTGCCCGATCCTTTTGCCGAAGCGTTCGCCCGGCGCCAGCCATCGGCTCGGTTTGACGGGTTCCTGCGGGAAACGATTTCGGATATGGCACGCACGTTGTTGGCCGCGCCCTCTTGATTTTCGGGCTGCACATGCCGACATAGCCCTGGCATGTAAAAGGTCTTAACATATGCCCCAAACCAATCCTGCCGCCTTGGAATTCCTTTTGTCGCGCCGATCTCGGCCCGCCAAGACACTGACGACCCCGGTGCCGGACCGGGACGCACTGGGCCCGATCCTGCAAGCTGCGGGCCGCAGCCCGGATCATGGCAAGTTGGAGCCGTGGCGCTTTATCGTATTGGAAAAAGGGGCCATGGCACGGCTGAGCGCGTTGGTGGCCACGCGCGGCGACGCCTTGGGCAAAAGCCCCGAAGACATCACAAAAGGTCAAAACCAGTTCGACCAAGGCAATCTGGCCGTTGTTGTGGTCGAAAGCCCGAAACCATCCGAGAAAATTCCGGGCATTGAGATGACCTATTCCGCCGGCGCTGTGTGCCTCGCCTTGTTGAACGCCGCACTGGCAGCGGGCTGGGGCGCAAACTGGCTGAGCGGTTGGCCCAGCCATGATCCCGAATTTGTCCAAACCGGGTTTGGCTTGTCGGCGCATGAACGCGTGGCGGGCATCATCCACATCGGTACCGAAACCTCTGCCCCACCGGAACGCCCACGCCCGGACATCGATGCTTTGACCACGTGGGTGGACGAATGATCTTTACATCTTTCTTCGCAGCACTTGGTCAAATCGGCGACCCCAAATTCCGAAACGTTCTGTTCTTGGGGCTTGGCCTGACCATTGGCGGATTGATCGCGGTGACCTTTGCCTTTGTCACTCTGATCGGGTGGTTCATTGGGGACGCCGTGTCCTTGCCCTTTATCGGTGAGGTGACTTGGGTCAACGACATTGCCGAATGGTCGTCCGTCCTTTTGATGCTCGTTTTATCGGTGTTTCTGATGGTACCTGCCGCATCAGCGGTAACGTCTCTGTTTCTTGATCAGGTTGCTCAGGCGGTTGAGGACAAACACTACCCCACGCTGCCGCCTGCGGATGCCAGCGGGCTGGCCGACGACATCAAGGACGGGCTTAGCTTTTTGGGGTTGATGATCATTGCCAACCTCTTTGCGCTGATCCTCTATCTGATTTTCACGCCGCTTGCGCCGTTCATTTTCTGGCTGTTGAACGGGTTCCTGTTGGGGCGGGAATACTTCACGCTGGCCGCCATGCGCCGGATCGCGCGCGACAATGCAAAGACAATGCGCCGACGCCATATCGGCACGATCTGGGCGGCGGGTACATTGATGGCCATCCCCTTGTCGGTGCCGATCATCAACCTGCTGATCCCGATCTTGGGCGCTGCGACCTTTACGCACATATTCCACCACCTGCATAAACCGCAATCTTGATGTCATGCTATGACGGCAGAGTATCGGGTACGACACGCATGCTCTGCCTTTGCGGATCGCTGATGAATTTCAACCTGTCGAATATGGAGTTTCCAATGACCAAAACCTTCAAAACATTGACTGCCGCAACACTGATTGCATTGGGCACCGCCGGTCTGGTCAACGCCCAGTCCGCCATTCCTCCGGGAGATGATGGGTTCACCGGGTACGGAACCGTCGAAGGTTGGAACATCTTCGTCGATAACGCGTGCAAAACCTGTCTCATCGAAACCATCGACCCGGTCGGCAACGTGGTTCAAATGGGTCTGACCGAAGACCGCGGCATGGGCTATGTCGGCGTGTTCACCAAGGCAGATATCGGTGCCAAAAAGGGCAAAACCGAAGAGGTCGCGATCCTGATCGGCGAGAACATGTATATCGGCGAATCCACCCAGATGAAGGGCAACATCACCGACGGGTATTCGAGCGGTTATGTCCTGTCAGACAATCCGCAATTCGTTCAGGATCTTGCCAACCAGTATGAAATGGTCGTGTTCCCGGAACAGGATTACGCCTTTACCGTCAATCTCGACGGCACGAAGAAAGCCATCGAAGCGGCCGCGGCGTGCAATCAGGAACAGTTGGGCGGCTGATCCCTAGGCGCCAAGGCGCAGAGGAATCATTTCGCGCAGGGCGTTGGTGGCGCAAAGCCGCCGCGCCCGTTTCAAATCGTCTGGAAACAGCGTCTGTTCGTGCACCTGCCCGGAATTGATCAGGCTTTGACGCATGACACCCGGCAGCACACCGGATGACAATGGTGGCGTCACCCAACCCGCGCCCAGATCGACCAAAAGGTTGGTGATCGTACCTTCGCACACCTCTCCGCGTTCATTCAGGAACAGCCATTCATCGACACCTTGGGGTAAGTCAGCCCGGGCTGTGTCATAAAGCGTTCGACGGCTGGACTTCACTTGCAACCAAGGGTCATCCGCCCGCAGTTGCGTCGTGGCAAAGGCAGCGGTCCATTCGGCCACAGGGTCCGGCATGGGGTTCGTTTCGACGCTCACATCCCCGGCCGGAGACAGCACCAACCGCGCCCGCACGGTCTGCGCCCCGCGCGCGGTATCGACGGCTTCGACGATCCGGTTTGGATCAATAGGAATGCCAAGTCGTGCGGCCCCGGACCGCAGCCGATCCATGTGCAATGCCCAACGCCGCACAGGCCCCTGACCGGGCAGCGCAAAGGTCTCAAACAGGAATAAAGCCGCGGGCTCCGCACTCAATTGGCTGGGCCCATGCGGTTGAACCAGTCGAAATCGCGCACCGTAATCCAGCCCGACAGGATGATACCGGCAATGATCAGCCACAAAACAAAGGCGATGCCGGTCGTGATCCACGCTTTTTTCTTCAGGTTATGCACCTCGGGGGACCCGGCATGGGTGCCCGGCACAATCTCACCAACGTCGCCTTGGGTCTTGATGCGGATGGGGATCACGATCAACCAGGTCATGAACCAGATGACCGCGTAAAGAACCAGCGCCGATGTAATACCCATGATACGTCCTGCTTTGAGGTGCGATATGCACCGTGCCTGTCCGGGAACTAGCCCGGACGGGTCCGGTTCTCAAGACGTGGGATCAGACTTGTTCCAACTCAACGAGACAACCGTTGAAATCCTTGGGATGCAGGAAGAGCACAGGCTTGCCATGCGCGCCGATCTTGGGCTCGCCAGTTCCCAGAACGCGGGCGCCGGTCTCTTGCAAATGGTCACGGGCGGCGATGATATCTTCGACCTCGTAACAGACATGATGAATGCCACCGGCGGGGTTTTTGTCCAGAAACCCTTGGATCGGGCTGTTCTCACCCAACGGATACAAAAGTTCGATCTTGGTGTTGGGCAGTTCGATAAAGATGACTGTGACGCCGTGATCCGGCTCATCCTGAGGGGCACCGACATTGGCACCAAGTGCCGTGCAATACTGTGCGGCAGCAGCTTCAAGGTCTGGCACGGCGATGGCCACATGGTTCAAGCGTCCAATCATGTCGGGTCTCCTTGGATGACGTCACCGGTTTATGCGGCGATGCGGCAGGGCTGACAAGGCTGTGAGCGCAAACCGCGCAATTAACGCACCGTTATCTATCCGATCGTAGCTTTGCAGGGTCAGCAGAGCCGAGGTGATTGATGAACGATTCGGAATTCTACCCTGCCCCCAAGCCCGTTCCTGAACGTCCCCTGATCGGGCAAACCGTGTTGGTGGTCGAAGACAGCCGCGCGGCCAGCGAAGCCATGCGATTGCTGTGCCTGCGCAGCGGGGCACGCATTCGGCGCGCCGATTCCATGCAGGCCGCGCGAAGACACCTGCAGGTTTATCGTCCCTCTGCCGTCATCATTGATCTCGGCCTGCCGGATGGATCTGGCCTCGATTTGATCGAAGAGCTGAACATGGCCACACCCCGCATCGCGGTTATCCTTGGCAGTTCTGGCGACGATGGTCGCCGCGAGGCGGCCATGGCCGTAGGGGCGGACGGCTATCTGGCCAAGCCGATCGCCTCGCTGGCAGCCTTTCAATCCATGCTGCTGGCGCATATCCCCGCCGAACATCAACCACGCGGTCCGAGATCCGTACCGGATCTGGCCGTCCCAACCGATCCCATCGCCTATTGCGATGACATGGCACATGCGGTCGACGTGCTGGCTGAAACCGGCGAAGACGGGCGCGGGCTTGATTATCTGACACAGTTTGTCGGCGGCGTCGCCAAAAGCGCCGATGACCACGATCTGGCGGCGGCGGCCAGACGGGTGCAACGCGCCCGAAACAAAGGGTTGCCGCATGCGTCCGATCTCGCCCGACTTGCCGGTTTGGTACAGGATCGCCTCGAAAAGCGTCGGGCGATCTGATGTTCGGATTTTCAGCTAATGAAACGGCTTATCTGTTGGTTTTGTCCGTGGCGCTGGTGATCTGGATGGTGAACGTGGCGCAGAAATAGACCGCGCCACGTCAATTCCGCAAATGGCTCACAACAAAAGGCCCAGACTGTCGCCCATATCAAGCCCGGGGAAAACAGTGTTTTCCAACGTTGCCCGGTCCAACCCCATCAGGCCCCGCATGATCCACGCCGTGTGCGCACGGACATCCGTGGTCGGCATCAGGTCCCGCCGTTTGTAAAGATCCGCCTCGGTCAATCCCGGCCAGGTGCCAAAAACTTTGCCCCCGTTGATTGCCCCGCCCGCCAGCACCATGGCCCCGGCGGTTCCGTGATCCGTGCCCTTGGTGCCGTTTTCCTGAACGGTTCGGCCAAACTCCGTCATCGCCAAAACAGCCGTTTTCGCCCAGATGTCCGGACCAAGGTCATCATGCAGCGTCTGAATGGCGGTGGAGAGTTTAGGCAAATGGCGGTGCATCCGGTTAGCTTGGTTGGCATGCATATCCCATCCATTGATCGAAAATGCGGCTATCCGCGCTTCATTTTTCAAACGGCTGGCAGCGAAAGAGGCCAGTTTGACCTCCATCGAGGCTTTTTTGTTTGTTTGATCCAGAATGGACTTTTCGATTTCGCTGAGGCGCAGAACTTCTTCGTAGACCGCCGCGCATAACGGGTCTTCTGACATCACCCCCCGCATCAACATTTCCGTCTGTGCGCTCATTTCCACCGCAGCTTCAGGCGCCCACTCTGACACTGGCTGATCCCCGGACATCAACAGCAAATCAGATTGCCCAATGGCATACGCGCTTTGCACTGAACTCTCCGGAACATTAGCGATCGCTCGGTTCAACCAGCCACCCCGCACGCCGGTAGCGGCACGCGCAGCACCATTTTCCAAAATATCCTGACCATCAAAATGACTGCGTTTGTCTCGGTAAGGTGTGGACGTAGCATGTACAAAAGCGAGCTCTCCTTTATGCCAAAGCGGCAGAAGCTGGGCCAAACCGGCATTCAACGCAAAAAAACCGTCCAGATCGGTGGCGCCATATTCTGGTCCAAGCGGCATGGTTGCGCGGTGCGCGGCCAAACCTGGCCTGCCATAGGGTTGAACGACATCCAATCCGTCCATGGCTCCGCGCAAAATGATCACCACCAGGCGTGTATCCCAGGGCGCCGATGCGAAACTAACCGGTGTCAACAAAGGACTGGCGGCTGCCGAACAGCCGACGAGGGCGGAGCGGGCCAAGAACTTGCGACGGGACAATACATTTTGCGACATGTGTCGACCTCTTTAACGGTATTGAAATGCCGGTGACGCCAAAACCAATCCAATACCTTCGGATTTGCTCTCGGCGGCACCTGCCGCAAACGTCACTTTGGATGACGCAAAGGACCCCAAAGCGTCCTGAACAAACAGACGCGGGTCAGGTAGATCGCTCTTCAGTTTTTGGGGCACCTGCATTGCCCAATTGATCCTTTCAGAAAGACTCTGAGGTGTGATCCAGGCATCGTCGTGCTCAGGCAATCCGTCAGGTCCCTTAGGACGTTGCCAGTCAAATCCCATTGTTCGCAAAGGCAAAGCGAAAAGACTGCGAACCTGATTGTACTTCAAGTCTTCGAAAATCTGAGACGATACATCCAAAGCACGGCACGCCGAAATCACGAACTCTAGCGGAAGTTTTGCGTTTTTGGTGGTTTTTTGCCATGCAGCCGGATGCTCAAGCAGCGCAGAATATGTTGCCATAAGATCGCCATCGGTCTCTATATAACGCGCTGTTACATGGCCAATTAATGCCGGCTCCGGATCATCTGAAACAAAATGCACCGCGAGCTTAGTCGCAATGTGGCGCGCAGTAACCGGATGCCGCGCCAAGTCTCGAAGCACCTCTTCGATTGGGGCCATCGTGCTTTTGCTGGCAGCGCGATAAACCTTGCCAAGCACGGTTTCCGAGCCGGGCTCTGCCATCGCCGCTCGAAATGCGAAACCGTTTCGCAACGAAAAATGCAGGCCAGTGAATAATTCTGCAAGTTCACGAACATCAGTCTGTGTGTAAGGTCCGCCAACGCCCAAGGTATGGAGTTCCAGAACCTCGCGAGCCAGGTTCTCGTTCAATCCGCGGTTCCCGTTCGATCTTCTACCAGTCTGGCTTGCCGGTCCTACCGACAGATGTTGGTCGAGATAATGAAGCATTGCGGGATTAGTCACGACCGCGATCAGAAGGTCTTCGAATTTGCCTGTAAGCTTAGGTCGGATAGCAGAATCAACATAGATCGGCCCCAACCCAAGCATTTCGCTCCTTTTGCCCGCGGCCGTGAAGTGATCGGCCCAGAACAGAACCAATCGCTCACGAAAAGCGGAATTGCTTGTTGAACCCCGTGCAACAGTATTTACGAGCCAAAACGCAACTGATCGACGCATTGCGTTCTGGCTGGATCGAAATGCGACCTTGGCTGCCGCTTCTTGATCAGTGTCAATTGCTTGCCGCATTGATTTGCGCGCACTGCGCCACTCAAGTACTCTTGCAAAAAAGTCTTCCATTCTTGCAGTTGGAAAACGAGCCATAGCGATGTCCGGCCCCACAAGACTATCAATCAATGCATGCATATCCGGCGGAGAGGCAATCCGAGGTGATAAACCACATCCAAAGCGGACATCCGCCAGTTCCGGTGAATACGCCACGTAAACGCCCTAAGCTCTAACTATCCTATAGGGGGTAGGCTAGCATTCCGACGGCCGATTTACACGCACATGATCTTCACAACTTCAGTTGCATGGGCGAATTCTTGCGACTTGATGCTCGCTGGATCAGTCCTGCGGAATAACCCGCAGGCTCAAGTCCATCAACTGGTCTGCAGCCGGTTCGGACGGCGCAGCCATCATCAGGTCTTCGGCGCGTTGGTTCATCGGGAACATGATGACCTCGCGGATATTGGCGGTATCGGCCAACAGCATCACGATCCGGTCGATCCCGGCGGCGCAGCCGCCGTGCGGTGGGGCACCGTATTGGAACGCATTGAACAGCCCGCCAAACCGTTTCTTGACCTCGTCCTCGCCGTATCCGGCCAGTTCGAACGCCTTCAACATGATCTCTGGCTTGTGGTTCCGAATGGCCCCGGACACCAGCTCATAGCCGTTACAGGCCAAATCATATTGATAGCCTTTGACCTCCAACGGATCACCCATCAACGCGTCCATTCCGCCCTGCGGCATCGAGAACGGGTTGTGTTCAAAATCTATGGCGCCGGTTTCTTCGTCTTTCTCATAGATCGGGAAATCAACGATCCATGCAAAGGCGAAACGGTCGGTTTCGGTCAGGCCCAGCTCATCGCCGATCACAACGCGCGCCTTGCCTGCGACCTTTTCAAAGGCCGCCGGTTTGCCACCAAGGAAAAAGGCCGCGTCGCCGACTTCCAGGCCAAGTTGCTGACGAATGGCTTCGGTCCGCTCTGGTCCAATGTTCTTGGCCAGCGGTCCGGCTGCTTCCATCCCGTTGCCCTGATCGCGCCAGAAAATATACCCCATGCCCGGCAAACCTTCTTTCTGGGCAAAGGCATTCATCCGGTCACAGAATTTGCGCGACCCACCGCCCGGCGCCGGGATAGCGCGAATCTCGGTGCCATCCTGCTCCAGCAGCTTTGCGAAAATCGCAAAGCCAGAATCGCGGAAGTGGTCGGAGACCACTTGCATTTTGATAGGGTTCCGCAGGTCCGGCTTGTCGGTGCCGTACCAAAGCGCGGCATCCCGGTACGATATCTGGTGCCAGTCCTGATCCACTTTGTGGCCACCGCCGAATTCTTCGAAAATCCCGGCCAGAACAGGCTGAATGGTGTCGAACACGTCCTGCTGTTCGACAAAGCTCATTTCGAGGTCCAACTGATAGAAATCCGTCGGCGACCGGTCGGCACGCGGGTCTTCGTCGCGGAAACAGGGCGCGATCTGGAAATACTTGTCGAACCCGCTGACCATGATCAGCTGTTTGAACTGTTGCGGCGCCTGCGGCAGGGCATAGAATTTGCCCGGATGCAGCCGCGACGGCACTAGAAAGTCGCGTGCACCTTCCGGCGATGACGCGGTGATCACTGGCGTTTGGTATTCACGGAACTGCTGATCCCACATGCGACGGCGGATCGACGAAATCACGTCGGATCGCAGGGTCATGTTGCGCTGCATCGCCTCGCGGCGCAGGTCGAGATAGCGATAGCGCAGGCGGGTTTCTTCCGGGTATTCCTGATCGCCAAACACCATCAGGGGCAATTCGTCCGAGCTGCCCAAAACCTCCAGGTCGCGGACGTAAACCTCGATTTCACCGGTCGGCAGTTTCGGGTTCACCAGTTCAGGGTCCCGCGCCTTGACCGAGCCATCGATGCGAATGCACCACTCGCTGCGCACGGTTTCCATGGCGGCAAAAGCCGCGCTGTCACCGTCGCACAACACTTGGGTGATGCCATAATGATCGCGCAGGTCGATAAACAAAACCCCGCCATGGTCCCGAACGCGGTGAACCCAGCCCGACAGCCGGACGGTATCGCCGACATTGGCGGCGGTCAGGTCGGCACAGGTGTGGCTGCGATAGGCGTGCATGGGCGGTTCCCTTCGGGCATAATGATCGCGCCGATACATCCCGCACGGCCCCGAAAGTCAAGGGGGCGCAGGATCGGAAAGACCTTGCCGACGGCAGGTTTTGGAATTTCCGCAGCTTACGGTAAGGTCAACACCAGATCGCAAATGCGCCTTTCAAACGATAGGAGAGACGCCGATGTGGAAAAACCTCTTTGATCGGTTGTTGTCGACGGTGATTCAGGTCGGCGACCTACACGTGACATTCCCTGACGGATCCACCCAGAGATATGGCAACCAGACCGGTGCGCCGGCTTTTATGCATGTGACCGATGTCGCGACCATGCGGGCACTGGCAACGCGGCCAGAACTGGCCTTGGGCGAAGGTTACATGAACGGCACAATCCGGATCGGGGATGACGATCTGGACGGGTTGATGCAATTATTGGTCAGCAATCGGCACACCAACGCCATGCCCGCATGGGTGCGCGGCCTGGATCGTTACAACTATGCCATCCGCGACTGGCGACTGCGCAACACCGCGCGATCCGCCCGGCAAAACGTCGCGCATCATTACGACCTTTCGGACGATTTTTACCGGCTCTTTCTGGACGAGGACATGCAGTATAGCTGTGCCTATTTCACCGATCCGGACATGAGTTTGGAGGCGGCACAAATCGCCAAGAAGGCGCATATCGGCCGCAAGTTGCAGATCGAACCGGGCATGCGGGTGCTCGATATCGGCTGCGGTTGGGGTGGGATGGCAATCACCTTGGCCCGGGATTTCGGCGCGCAGGTGACCGGTGTGACCTTATCCGAAAATCAATTGGCCACGGCCAAGGCGCGGGCCGCTGCGGCGGGGCTGTCCGACAAGATCGACTTTCAACTGCTGGATTATCGCAAGGTGTCTGATCGGTTCGACCGGGTCGTGTCGGTTGGGATGCTCGAACATGTGGGCGTGCCGCATTATGACGAGTATTTTGCCAAGGTGGCGGATGTCATGGACCCGGACGGCGTTGCGTTGATCCACACAATCGGGCGCAGCGCCCCACCGACCATGCAGTCGCAATGGATTAACAAGTATATCTTCCCCGGAGGTTACGTCCCCTCTCTATCAGAGCTGGCGCGACCCATCGAAAACGCGAACCTCTGGCATCTCGATCTGGAATTTCTGCGCCTGCACTATGCCATGACCCTCCGCCATTGGCGTCAGCGCTTTGAAGATCAGCTGGATCTCATCCGACAGGAGTACGACGAGCGCTTTATCCGGATGTGGCGGTATTATCTGACGGTCTGCATTTTGGCCTTCGAAGTACAGGTGCAGGCGGTGTTTCAGTTTCAGTTGGGACATAAACGAGACGCCGTGCCGCTGACCCGAGACTATCTTTACCGGCCGGATCGCGCAAAACGTCAGGCGGCGGAATAGCCTGAAAGCCGCGCAAAGCGCGATTTCAACAGCGCCTCTTCGTATTCTGAGGCGGCGGTACTGTCATGCACAACGCCGCCGCCGACATTCAGCCGGACATCACCCGATTGATTGAGGATCAAGGTTCGGATCGCGACGTTGAATTCCATGTCACCATTGGGCGCGATCCATCCAATGGATCCGCAATAAGCGCCTCGTGGGCCGGTTTCCAGCTCATGAATGATCTGCATCGCCCGGAGTTTCGGGGCACCGGTGATCGATCCACACGGAAAGAGCGCGGTGAAGACATCCTGAATTTCAATGCCGTCTTTTAAGTGCCCCTGAACCAATGACGTCATCTGATGCACGGTGGCATAGCTTTCAACCGCAAAGAGTTCGGGTACCTGCACCGATCCAACCTCGGCAACTTGCGAGATGTCGTTGCGCAGCAAATCAACAATCATCAGGTTTTCAGCCCGGTTTTTCGGGTCGGTCGCCAGCCATGACTTGCCTTGCGCATCCTCTTCCAACGTTGCGCCGCGCGGGTGGGTTCCCTTCATCGGTCGGGTTTCGATCCGGTCGCCCCGGATGCGGAAAAACAATTTGGGCGAACGAGACAGCAACCGTTCGCCCCCCAGATCAAGATAGGCGCCGTGCGGCACCGGCTGGCGTTGACGCAGCGCGCCATAAAGGGCCAGCGCCGGTCCCTCGGCCACAGCAGTAAGCGGCATGGTCAGATTGGCCTGATAGATATCGCCAGCAGAGATATAGGCCTGCACCCGATCAAAGGCCCGGCCATAGGTGTCCGCATCCCATAGCGCGACCGGGGACGACAGCCGCGCTTGACCAGCCGCTGCATCCGCCTCGGCAAGGCGGGCAGCACCCGACAGCGGGATATCAAACACCCCAAACTCCAAAAGCGGCCCGGCCTGCGACAAGAGCTGTTCCAATTTAGGCTGCAACACCATGCCAAGTTCATATCTCGCCACACCGGCCAACCATTTGCCTGCGGCTTGTGCACGGCGCATCTTATCGAATGCCGGACCAACCTCTGCGGCCGTCTCGGCCCGGATCAATTCGACCGGATCGGCGAATATTGTCCCACCTTCGATGGGGCCAGTATCAAAAAGCACAAAGGGCGGTGTCACGGGACAGGTCATTCCAGCAAAGGTCGTTCCAGATGCCGTCGGTTAAATCCAAGCCCCCTCGGGCGCAATGGGCGATGTGATGAAAACCACCCGCCACCCCTTGCGCCGCGACCCCGACTGGCTATAACCCGCCAGAATTTGCGCATCCCGGGGGCCGTCATGCCGAAAAGAACCGATATCCAATCGATCATGATCATCGGGGCGGGTCCCATCGTTATCGGACAAGCCTGCGAGTTCGATTATTCCGGAGCCCAAGCCTGTAAGGCACTGCGCGAGGAAGGATATCGCGTCATCCTCGTCAACTCGAACCCGGCCACGATCATGACCGACCCGGGCCTGGCAGATGCGACGTATATCGAGCCGATCACTCCTGAGGTTGTCGCCAAGATCATCGAAAAAGAACGCCCTGACGCGTTGCTGCCAACCATGGGCGGACAGACAGGTTTGAACACCTCTCTGGCTTTGGAAGAAATGGGCGTGCTCGAAGAGTTCGGTGTCGAAATGATCGGTGCCAAGCGCGAAGCCATTGAAATGGCAGAAGATCGCAAGTTGTTCCGCGAGGCGATGGACCGCTTGGGACTGGAAAACCCAAAGGCGACGATCGTTACCGCGCCGAAAGATGCCAACGGCAAAACCGACCTGAACGAAGGCGTGCGCATCGCTTTGGACGCGCTTGAGGAAATCGGCCTGCCCGCGATCATTCGCCCAGCCTTTACCCTGGGCGGCACCGGTGGCGGCGTGGCCTATAACCGCGAAGATTACGAATACTATTGCCGCTCGGGCATGGACGCATCGCCGGTCAACCAGATCCTGGTCGATGAGTCTCTGTTGGGTTGGAAAGAGTACGAAATGGAGGTCGTCCGCGACACAGCCGATAACGCCATCATCGTCTGTTCCATCGAAAACGTCGACCCGATGGGCGTGCACACGGGTGATTCCATCACCGTCGCCCCGGCGCTGACGCTGACCGACAAGGAATACCAGATCATGCGCAACGGCTCGATCGCCGTTCTGCGCGAGATTGGCGTGGAAACCGGTGGGTCCAATGTGCAATGGGCGATCAACCCCGAAGACGGGCGGATGGTCGTGATTGAGATGAACCCGCGCGTCTCCCGCTCTTCGGCGCTGGCCTCCAAGGCCACGGGATTTCCAATCGCCAAGATCGCTGCAAAACTGGCCGTGGGCTATACGTTGGATGAGCTGGACAATGACATCACCAAGGTCACACCGGCCAGCTTTGAGCCAACCATCGACTATGTCGTCACCAAGATCCCGAAATTCGCCTTCGAAAAATTCCCGGGCTCGGAACCCTATCTGACGACGGCGATGAAATCCGTGGGTGAGGCGATGGCCATTGGCCGGACGATCCACGAATCACTGCAAAAGGCGCTGGCATCCATGGAATCGGGACTTACAGGCTTTGACGAGGTGAATATTCCCGGTGCGCCCGACAAGGTGGCCGTGATCAAGGCCATCAGCCAACAGACCCCGGACCGGATGCGCACCACTGCCCAGGCCATGCGTCATGGTCTGAGTGACGATGAAATCCAAGCCGCAACCAAGTTCGACCCCTGGTTCCTTGCCCGCATCCGCGAGATCGTGGATGCCGAAGCCGATGTGCGCAAGAATGGCCTGCCCATGACCGAAGACGGGCTGCGCGATCTGAAAATGATGGGCTTTACCGATGCCCGTCTGGCCGCGCTGACTGGCCGGGACGAAGACAACATCCGCCGCGCGCGCCGCAATCTGGGCGTCAAGGCCGTGTTCAAACGGATCGACACCTGTGCGGCGGAATTCGAGGCGCAAACGCCCTATATGTATTCCACATATGAGGCCCCGATGATGGGCGAGGTGGAATGCGAAGCCCGACCCACGGATCGCAAAAAGGTCGTCATTCTGGGCGGTGGCCCCAACCGGATCGGCCAAGGGATCGAGTTTGACTATTGCTGCTGTCACGCCTGTTTTGCGCTGACAGAAGCGGGTTACGAAACGATCATGATCAACTGTAACCCCGAAACGGTTTCGACCGATTACGACACGTCGGACCGGCTGTATTTCGAACCGCTGACCTTTGAACATGTGATGGAAATCCTGTCCAAAGAGCAGGAAAACGGCACCCTGCACGGTGTGATCGTTCAGTTTGGCGGACAGACCCCGTTGAAATTGGCCAATGCTCTGGAAGGCGCAGGTATTCCGATCCTTGGCACCACGCCGGATGCGATCGATCTGGCCGAAGACCGGGAACGGTTCCAGAAACTGGTGCAGGACCTTGGTCTGAAACAGCCCCATAACGGCATTGCGCATTCCGATGCAGAAGCGTTGCAAATCGCGGGCGACATCGGCTTTCCGCTGGTGATCCGGCCGTCATATGTTCTGGGTGGGCGCGCGATGGAAATCGTACGCGATCAGGCGCAGTTGGAACGGTACATTTCCGAGGCCGTGGTCGTTTCAGGCGACAGCCCGGTTCTGCTCGACAGCTATCTGGATGGCGCAGTGGAACTGGACGTGGATGCGTTGTGCGACGGCGAAAAGGTCCACGTCGCGGGCATTATGCAGCATATCGAAGAAGCTGGCGTGCATTCGGGCGACAGCGCCTGTTCTCTGCCGCCCCATTCGCTTCCCAAAACGATTATCGAAGAGATCAAGGCGCAGACCTTTAAATTGGCCAAAGCGTTGCATGTGGTTGGCCTTATGAACGTACAGTTCGCGGTCAAGGAAGACGAGATTTACCTGATCGAGGTGAACCCCCGCGCCAGCCGCACGGTGCCCTTTGTCGCCAAGGCAACCGACAGCGCCATCGCCTCGATTGCCGCACGCGTCATGGCCGGGGAACCACTGTCAAACTTCCCGGAACGTCCGCCCTATAAGGAAAGCGATTACGACGCTGACGTGCCAATGGCGGACATGATGACACTTGCCGATCCGGATATGCCATGGTTCTCGGTCAAAGAGGCCGTACTGCCCTTTGCCCGTTTCCCCGGTGTCGACACGATCCTGGGCCCGGAGATGCGGTCAACCGGCGAGGTCATGGGTTGGGATCGAGATTTCCCGCGCGCTTTTCTCAAAGCACAATTGGGAGCCGGTATGGTCCTGCCACGTGAAGGCTGTGCGTTCATCTCGATCAAGGATGCGGACAAGACCGCTCAGATGCTGGAAGCGGCAGAAGTGCTGGTTGCCCAAGGGTTTACGCTGGTTGCAACCCGCGGCACGCAAAGCTGGCTGGCCGGGCATGGCGTGCCATGCGGCGTGGTCAACAAGGTTTATGAAGGCCGCCCAGACGTCACCGACTTGATGAAAAACGGCGGCGTTCAATTGGTCATGAACTCGACCGAGGGCGCCCAGGCCGTGGAGGATTCCAAATCCATCCGCTCGATCGCGCTGTATGACAAGATCCCTTATTTCACTACCGCTGCTGCGTCCCATGCCGCCGCTTTGGCGATCCGGTCACAAGCCGAAGGGGAAATTGGGGTTAAAAGCCTGCAAGGCGCTTAAACTCAGTAGCTCACCTGCCAAAAAACGGCCGCGCGCCGCTTGGCAGGTGCAACTTGCTCTGAAATAAAGCCTCTATACAAAAAAAGGAGGCATCCATGCCCAAGTTGAGAGCAGCCCTGATCCTGACCGCCCTTGTCGCCCTATCGGCCTGTGGCCGCGGCATTCCATTGGTGCCGATCATCTGATCGCCACCTATGCGCAAGGCTTTCTAACGCGGCTTACCCTTCGGCGGGCGGGAACCACGTCAGCGATGAGTGGTGGAGCGAGATCAAAACGCGACCTTCCAGCTTGTGATAGGCAAAGGTGTAGTCCGCGCGCGTGGCGTTTCCTTCACCATTCACAAAGGTGTAGTGGCCCATGTCTTTATAGCCCAAACCACCGGCCTTCAGGATCGGCCCAACCGCGCTTTGAAATTCAACGCGCACCCAACCGTTCTTTAGAAAGCCGTGATCATTGGGGTAATTGGCATTACCGCCGACGAAATACGCGCGGGCCCCTTCCCGGTCCAACCGAATGACATCTGCCAAGGTCGGTTTGAACAACAACGGCTCATCCGGGTTCCCAAAGTCGTAGAGTTCCAACAGGTTTTCGACGTCCTGTTCGGTGACATATTTGGCCCAAGCGCGCTGAGCCGCAATAACCTCGGCCTTGGTCATCGGTTCAAAATTGCGTTCAGTCATTGCAGTCCTTCCTTACCAAACGTTGGCGTGGCCGGATCGTGTGCCTTTTTTGAAGGCGTCGCAAGTTGTGAAACCGATGAAATCGCGCAGATATCCGTTTTTGGGCCCTCAAACCACAAAACACTCTGTTGTCCGAGCGTTCCAAACGTCGCTCTGGCCCGCGTCTCATAATTTCACAAGGTGCACCAAATGCGCGGGCTCAGAGTTTGGATTCCCGCGCCTTTACCGCTTCTTCTTCCTGTTTCTGTTGTTCCAGCGCCGGATCGGACATAATCGCTTCGGCCCGGGAAACGGCCTCGTTTTGCAGCTCAATCCATTGCTCAGACAGAATGTCTGCCCCTGCCAAACGGATATCGAACAGCGTTGTTTCAAGCGCATAAAGAATGCCGCCCTGCCCTGGCACCACCGTGGCGGTCAATTCGACCGGGCAGCCGATTAGGTCATAGGCCTGTCCAAAAGATCCAGTCGACTGTGCCAAGGCGGTCGATTTGCAATCCCGCACGGGTTGGCCGTTTACGTCATAACGCCAGACCATCGTGCGCCCGGATGTTTCCACAGGATCCCCATATTTTTCGATCACCGCCGCCGTCACGTTTTCCGCCAAGGGCCGGTTGTCGCCATAAGGTGTCCAGGTCCGCTTGATCCGAAAGGCCTGGCTGCCGGTGTCAGGTAATTCGACCGAGTCAATTTCGACATATTCTTCAGGTTCAACCAAGACACCCGCCGGCGCGGCCTCTGGGTGGATCGACAGCCGGATTTCGCGCTTTATGGGCGGCAGTTCCAGCCGCGCGATGATCCAATAGCTGGAAAAGGCATTGGCACGCCCGTCGCCCAAATGGCGCTCAAACATCGCGGCCAAATCACTTTGTGCTTCGGCATATGTGTTGAACACGGGGCTTGAGGACAGACTGTCGCGGGCAATACGTTGAGAAAAGAGCGTCCATTGCCGCGATCCCAATTCGAATACCTTGCGCTCTTGCCAGTCATCGCGCGGTTTTTCGATCACCTCTGTTGCCTTTGCTTTGAGTTCTTCAAAAGGCAGATCCAGTGTCAATCCTGCCAGATCAAAGCCGTTGCCCGGCAGCATCTCAGTCGCGGCGTACCGGCGTGACAGCGCTTGGTGCAGCGCTGCTGAATGCGTCGGGCGCAGCTCCAACTCGGCAACGATATCGCCCCCACCCATCACGCGGGTGTCGCCTTCGAATTCAAAGCGGACCAGAAGGCTTGGATGACCGGCGACCTTGGCCGCCCCCGCAGGACGGACCGATGGGATGCTGAGCCCAAGGACCGGCGGACAATCGGTCCGCACCATGGTCAACAGATCCTCGCCACCGGTAGGTTCCATCACAGCGGCGCACCGATCCAACGCGCGACCATTTTCGGCAAAGGCCGCGCGCAAGCCTTCGGATTGCTGTTCTGGGTCAAAATACAGGTCGATCACCATGCCATCGGTCAACCAAGTGGCCCGCGCATTGGTAAAGCCCAGCATCAACTCTTCGCCGAAGGCCGAGCGTTGGACATCGATCCGCAAAGCCGGATCGTCAGCCGTGGCATAATGGCCAACTTGGGTTGGGCCAAATGGCAGTATCTCAAGCGATTCTTCGGACGCCGTTTGTTGGTCCGACGCCGCATCAGATGACGCGTCGTCGGATTCTGTTTGCGCGACCTCCTCATCCTGCATCGCAGCGGGCGTATATGTCAGCACCCCAACCGCATCGATATCGGCGCCCGCCGTACGGCCCTTGGCACCATTTCCGCCCGCCTCGTCCATGATGCGGATAAACTTGAATTCTGTCTCGGCCACACCGGCCGCCTGCAACGGAGCATCGATGTCCAGACCGACAGTGCCCTGCTCAATCCGCCCAATGTCATAAAACGTATCGCCATCCGTGCTGATCGCGACAAAACTGGCTTCTTCGTCCGATCCAACCTCAAACACGACAATATCAGGGGCGTCATCGCCACTGAGCGCAATGGCGTTGTCGTCAAACGCAACGATCAGGGTTCCACCGTTGCCGAGGCTGACCGCGCCACGCCTGCTTTTGTAATTGGGAACGCCCAGTACAACCTCTGGATCCAGAAACCGTTCATCCGTCGCCGCGGGCGTGCCCGGCACAAAACTGACAACCCGGTCCGCAAAGTCGCGTTGCGCATCTTGGAATTCGAAACCGCCGAAACTGGCCGATTGGGCAAAGGCCGGTGCGCCTGACAAAAGGCCCACCGCACAAATCGTTGCTATCCTCATCAAAACCTCCCCGAATACGCGTCACAAAATCAAATCACCGACAGCTTAATGTCGATGTTTGACCGCGCAATATCCTCGGCAGATCACAATCAAATCAAACGCCGAAAAAAACCGAGCCTTGAAAAGCAGCGCCGGGTTTCGCCGCACTTTGTGATTGTCTTGGACAAAACCCCGCGCAAAGAAGCCGCTGACCACCCTTGCCCCCTTTCGTTGTAAGCGACAATTTCGCGCAAATCGCGCAAATCGCGCAAGGATAAAGCACGTGAGCTATACGCCGGCCATTACAGGCACAGGGGTTTTCACCCCGGAATTGACAATCACAAATGCAGAACTGGTCGCAGCGTTCAACGCCTACGCCGATAAGTTCAACGCCGAGAATGCGGACGCAATTGCCGCAGGCGACATCGAGGCAAAGGCGCATTCCAGCGAAGAGTTTATCGTGAAAGCCTCTGGGATCGAACAACGCCACGTTCTGGATAAAGAAGGTGTTCTGAACCCGGACGTGATGCATCCGCTTTTGCGCCAACGGTCCGATGATGAACCGGGTGTGATGGCAGAAATGGCCGTGGATGCCGCGAACAAAGCACTGGCGCAAGCAGGCAAATCACCGGCCGATATCGACGCGGTGATCTGTGCGGCCTCAAACCATGAACGCGCCTACCCCGCGATTGCCATCGAAATCCAAGAGATATTGGGCATCAAAGGTTTTGCCTTTGACATGAACGTTGCCTGCAGCTCTGCCACGTTTGGTCTTCAGGCCGCGGCCGACATGGTGCGGTCGGGATCTATCCGGTCTGCGCTCGTTGTGAACCCCGAGATTTGTTCGGGACACCTGGAATGGCGCGACCGGGATTGTCACTTTATCTTTGGTGATGTCGCCACGGCGGCGGTGATCGAACGCATCGAAAACGCAACCGGCCCGCATTTTGAAATTCGCTCAACCCGTTGCGCGACCGTGTTTTCAAACAATATCCGGAACAATAACGGCTTCTTGCGCCGTTCCAGGCCCGATGGTGTTGTCGACCGCCGCGACATGCAATTCATGCAAAACGGGCGCAAGGTGTTCAAAGAAGTCGTGCCAATGGTCAGCCAGCACATTCTGGAACACATGTCGGATGAAGGCGTTGTCAGTGACGATCTGAAACGGCTTTGGCTGCATCAGGCCAACAAGTCGATGAATGACTTCATTGGTAAAAAAGTTCTGGGCCGGACACCCGAAAAAGAAGAGCAACCGAATATTCTGCAGGATTATGCAAACACGTCCTCGGCCGGTTCGATGATCGCCTTTTCGAAATACTCGGACGATTTGACCGATGGTGATATCGGGCTGATCTGCTCGTTTGGCGCTGGCTATTCGGTTGGAGCCGTTTTGATCCAGCGTCACGGTTAAAAACCGGCCATGCCAAGGGGCCGATGATCGGCCCCTGTCAAATCTCAGGTGCTTTCTTCTTCCAGGTGCAGCTTCATGTCGATCAGCACCTGTTGAAGCAGAACGGTTTCGCGCAAGAGCCGCTTGGCTTCATTTACCGTGATAATGCCGTCCGCCATGGCTTGTTGATATTCGCCCATCAGCGTTGCAAATCGGTGACTGAGCGCGACCACGTCCGAGTTGACCCCACCGGATCTTGCCTCTGTTTCGTTGCTGGTGCTGTGTGACAGGGTGATGTTGCGCAGCTCTGCCAATGCGCTGGTCACATGTGGATAGGACGCCGCCTCTTCAAGCCGTGCCACGGCGTCGACGGGTATAAACCGCTCGGCATGCTCTTCATTGTCAGAATAGTATCGCCCCAGCGTCGCCTTTGACTTTCCAGTCAAGCTGCATGCCGCTTCGATGCCAACGTATTTTACAAGCGCTTCGGTGTGTTTTTTGAGGTAGCTGCCTATTCCGGCCATAGAGTTTTTCTCGCTTCGTTATTCTTGAACCCCGGCCCCCAGCCCCATCTGGGAACCGCCCAACTTTTTTCCCCGTGAATTTGTCTTAGTCGATTTGTCATATTTTGGCTATCCTCTCGGTTTTCCGAGACATTTCAGCTGATCGGTGTCACGGCACTGATCCTTTTCAAACGGGTCGTTTCGCGAACACCAGAGTTCTCCCCATAAAGGATTCTGGTTCCTGCGGCTCGGCGCGCGGTAAGGTTCGTCTTCAATCCCCAGGTGCCGAAAGGCATCATTGGTCGAACTGAACCGCGCGCATATTTATTCGATCCGATCGTGTTGCGATGCTTAGACGCTGGGATTAGACCAGCACCATGGCGAAGCTTTTTTTCAACTATTCCACGATGAACGCTGGCAAATCCACTGTTTTGCTGCAGGCGTCGCACAACTATCGCGAACAAGGTATGGAAACGTATCTTTTGACGGCAGAAGTGGACGGTCGTGCCGGAACAGGCCGAATTGCGTCCCGGGTCGGTATCGGTGCCGAGGCCGATACCTTTGCCCCCGGTCAGGACGTGCTGCGATTGATACAGGCACGGCTGGACCAAGGTCCGATTGCCTGTGTTTTTGTCGATGAAGCACAATTTTTGGAAGAAGAGCAGGTCTGGCAGTTGGCCAGGGCCGTTGACGATCTGAAGGTTCCCGTTCTGTGTTACGGGTTGCGTGTTGATTTCATGGGGAAGCTTTTTCCGGGTTCAGCGGCGCTGTTGGCATGGGCGGATGAAATTCGTGAGGTTCGGACGATCTGTCATTGCGGGCGCAAGGCGACCATGGTTGTCCGCAAGGATCAGGATGGGAATGTTCTGACCGACGGCGATCAGGTGCAGATCGGCGGCAATGAAACCTACGTTTCGCTATGCCGACGCCACTATCGTGAGGCAATTGGTGACCCAAAGGCCGACGACGCTCGCGCGTAAGGCCCGCGCAAAGGGATGCGCGGCTGGTTTACACAAGGTTCGGCGGCGTCTTGCCCTCTGCAAAAGCATCCACGTTATCAAGCGCCATCATCCCCATAGAGGTCCGCACGTCGAGCGCCGCCGTGCCCAGATGTGGCAGCAGCGTGACGTTTTCCATTTTGATCAAGGTCTCGGGCACGTTGGGTTCAAATTCGTAGACGTCGAGACCGGCACCGGCGATCTGCCGCGCCGAGAGAGCTGCGATCAGAGCAGCTTCGTCGATTACGTCATCGCGGGAAATATTGATCAGATGCGCATGAGGCTGCATCGCCTGAAGGACATCCGCACTTACAAGATGGTGGGTTTCTGCGCTGCCCGGCACGCTGAGCATAAGCACATCCACTTTGGCTGCGAGTTCCTGTAAAGAGCTGGCCAGCTTTGCGGGAAACTCCAAGTCTTTGGCGCTGCGGCCGTGATAATGCACATCCATGCCAAACCCGAAATGGCACCGTCGGGCAATCGCCTGACCGATCCGTCCCATCCCAACGATCCCAACGGATTTTCCGGAAACGTGCAGACCCAAAAGCTGCGTGGGATGCCATCCGGGCCAAGCGCCCGCGCGCAGCATCCGCTCGCCCTCACCAGCGCGGCGGGCCGACATCAGGATCAACGTCATCGCGATATCCGCCGTCGCATCCGTGACCGCCCCGGGCGTGTTGGTCACGGTGACCCCGGCCGCGCGCGCGGCCGCAACATCGATGTGGTTAAAGCCCACCCCGAAATTCGCCAAAAGCCGGCAGCGTGGCGCGGGCGTTTCGGCAAAAACATCTGCCGAGAACTGATCGCCCAAGGTCGGCACGACCATGTCAAATTCCCTTAGCGCAGCTGTCATTTCGTCGCGCGACATCGGCAGGGTTTCTGTGCGGCAGACCGTATCATGGCGCGCCATCGCGCGGTCCATGACAGGTTGCGGTAACGGGCGGGCCAACAGCAGCCGCATCAATGCATCCGCCCGCCAGACGGGACATCCTGATCCGGGCCGATCAGAACAATCGCACCAGTTTCATCCGGCAGGCCAAGGACCAGAACCTCTGACCGCATCGGCCCGATCTGGCGCGGCGGGAAATTTACAACCGCCATGACCTGTTTGCCGATCAGAGCCTCTGGCTCGTAATGCACCGTGATCTGGGCCGAAGATTTCTTTTCGCCGATCTCGGGGCCGAAATCGATCCAGAGTTTGATCGCAGGCTTACGCGCTTCGGGAAACGGTTCGGCGCGGATGACGGTTCCGACGCGAATGTCGACCTTCAGAAAGGCGTCAAAATCAATTTGATCCACGGGCCAGCTCCTTTGACCGGTTGGTTGCGGCAGCGACAGCGCGGTTCAAAAGATCGGGAAACCCGGTTTCGGCATCCATCAGAACCTCAAGTGCAGCCTGGGTTGTCCCGTTTGGGCTGGTGACGTTAACGCGCAGCTGCGCCGGGGTTTCCGGGGCCGCTTCGGCCAGTGCCCCTGCCCCGGCCACTGTCGCGCGGGCCAGTCGCAGTGAGAGGTCAGGCGCCAGCCCTTGTGCCTCACCCGCCGCGGCAAGTGTTTCGATGAGATGAAAGACATAAGCAGGCCCGGACCCGCTGACGCCCGTGACCGCATCGATCTGATCTTCGGCTTCCAGCCGGACCGTCTGACCAATCGCCTGCAAAAGCGCGTCCGCCATATCCAGTTGATCGCCGGACACCATACCATTTCCAACCAGCGCCGTGATCCCCTTGCCAATGGCCGCAGGCGTGTTGGGCATGGCGCGCACGATCGGGGTTTGATCGCCCAGCATCGCCTCAAACGCGCCGATCGGCGTACCGGCGGCCACCGATACAAAAAGTGTATTTCCGTTGCCCAAGGGGGCAAGGCGTGGCAGGGCGTCGGTCATCATCTGGGGTTTAACGGCAATCAGAACGATGGCGGGATCAGGCGGCAGATCAGTGTTGATATGCACGCCGGTTTCTTTCAGCCAATCGGACGGGTATGGGTCGAGGATATAGACAGAGGCTGGGTCAAGCCCGCCATGCAGCCACCCGGCCAGCATCGCAGAGCCCATTTTGCCGCAGCCCAGAAGGACCAGACCGCGGCCCGAAATGTCGTCATATGTCATGGGTGCGCCCCTCCCCTGATTGGTTCAGGGCGCAGTGTTACGCGCGGCCGTAAGCCTCTGCAATGGCGACCTGCATCGCCTCTTCGGGCGTACGATCACCCCAGACCAAAAGCTGGATTGCCGGGTAACAGCGTTCCGCGCTCAAAACGGCGGCATTGATCATCGTGTTGATCTGATCCGGGCTGGCGAGATGCCCGCCGCTCAGCACGAGACCGTAGCGATAGACCATCAATTTCTGTTGTGGCCAGTAGGTGAATGCGCCCGCCCAGCACTGGTCATTCATCAGGTTGATCAACTCGTAGAGTCGGGTCAGTTGATCCTCTGGTGGGTCCATCTCGAACGTGCAGACCATGCGCAGGGTTTCGTCATATCCGGACCACGCCAACGTGATCGAATAGGTGCGCCATTGCGCCTCAATCGCCATCGCAATTTGATCGTCACCGATCCGGTCGAAATCCCATTCGTGATGTTCGGCCATGTTCTCGACGATGTCGATAGGGTGAAGGTCTTCTTCGAGATACTGCTCGGAAAGGGCCATTTTGCCACCTCTCTGATCCCTAGCGGCCGGGGCATGGCAGCGCCCTAGCGCTAGCTTTTTGCTCAATAGACCGGGGCGATCCCCCGTGCCCATACCACATATGGTGCTGTGTCCAATTGCGTCTGGCAAGCCTTTTGTTGGGGATAACCGCAATAAGTTGTGGATTGCACAAATTAAGCGCCGAAGTGTCGTCGGGCTTTTACACGGGCTGGGATGCGGGATGAACCGGTGCCGTTTGGGTATTTCGGCGATGGGGTTGAGGGGGCACGCCCCCTCTGACGGCTTTCGCCGTCATTCACCCCGTGGGTATTTTAACAAGAAAGAAGCCGGGTTGTTCGCGCGAAAAACAGGCTGCATGTGCCGATCCATAAATTCGGCGTTCTGCGATTTGAGAGCTAATGAATGTCTTGAATATGCACGACACCTGTGGGTGCCCTGACATCCCGTTTGAAAGGGCGCGGTTTGAAGCTTAATCCTTGGCGGCCTCAAGCGCGGCGATCCGCGCCTCGAGGGCTGCGTTTTCCTCGCGCGCTTTCTGGGCCATCGCCCGCACGGCGTCGAATTCTTCACGTGTGACAAAATCCCGATCCGCCAACCAGCGGTCCAGCATCGATTTCATGGCGGTTTCCGCCTCTTCCCGTGCGCCTTGGGCAACGCCCATGGTGTTGGTCATCAACTGTGAAATATCGTCCATCAGCTTGTTACGGGTTTGCATGTGTTTTCTCCGTCTGCGGTTGGCTCTTATATGGGCGAGATAAGGCGCGCCGACAAGGTTGACGTGCCACGAGCACAGAGGCATTGAGACGCATATGCAGGCTGTTATCCCTTTTCCCGATCTGTCGCCCGAGTTGTTCTCTGTCTCGTTGTTCGGGATTGAATTTGCGCTGCGCTGGTACGCGCTGGCCTATATCGCGGGTATTGTGATTGCCTGGCGGATGGGTGTCGCGGCGGTGAAGCGGTCGCATCTATGGCCCGCCGGTCAGGCCCCGATGACGCCGCCGAAGATCGAAGATTTGCTGACCTGGATCATATTGGGCGTGATCGTCGGCGGGCGTCTGGGCTTCGTGCTGTTTTATCAGCCCGGCTATTACCTTCAGAACCCTGCGCAAATCCTGCAGGTCTGGAATGGCGGCATGGCATTTCATGGCGGGCTCTTGGGGGTTGTTGTCGCGTCTTGGATTTACACCAGGCGCCACAACATACCACCGATGTCCGCCGCCGACCTTATCGCGCACACAATCCCGCCGGGTCTGCTGTTGGGGCGGCTGTCCAACTTTATCAATGCCGAGCTTTGGGGGCGTCCGACGGACCTGCCATGGGGCGTTGTGTTTCCCGGTGAGGCCGCGCAGTTTTGTCCGGACGTCGTGGGTGCCTGTGCCCGCCACCCATCCCAGCTGTATGAGGCCCTGCTCGAAGGTCTTGTGCTGGGCCTTCTATTGCTTTGGTTGGTCTATCGCCGTGGGGCGCTGAAACGTCCGGGCCTTGTGTGCGGGACATTCTTTGCAGGATACGGGATCGCGCGTTTCGTTGTGGAGTTTGCCCGCCAACCCGACCCGCAATTCATATCGCCGGGCAACCCGCTGGGCTTGGCAGTCCACCTGAATGGCGTCGGGCTCACAATGGGTCAGCTTTTGTCTTTGCCCATGATCGCCTTGGGACTTTGGCTGATCCTGCGGGCGCGTCACAGGGTACAGCTGTGACGCTGACCGAGACGCTGGCCGCACGGATTGCGGCGGATGGGCCAATATCGGTCGCCGATTACATGCAAGAGTGTCTGTGGCATCCCAGCTTTGGCTATTATGCCACACGCGACCCGCTGGGTCGCGACGGCGACTTTGTCACCGCGCCGGAGATCAGCCAGATTTTTGGTGAAGTGATCGGCCTGTGTCTGGCACAAACTTGGTTGGATATGGGGCGGCCGGGGCCGTTCACCCTTGCCGAACTCGGGCCCGGTCGCGGGACACTGATGTCTGACATCCTTCGCGCCGCGCGCTCTGTCCCGGGGTTTATCGAGTCTGCCGACGTTGTGTTGCTGGAGGCGTCTCCGGTCCTGAAGCAGTTGCAAGCCCATGCGTTGGGCGATGTCAGCCCGATCTGGATCGACGATATCAACGCCCTGCCTGATCAGCCGCTTTTGCTGATCGCAAATGAGTTTTTTGACGCGCTGCCAATCCGCCAGTTTCAAAGAACCGAAACCCTGTGGTGCGAGCGGCGGGTCGGCTGGCAGGACGGCGCTTTGGCTCTTGGTTTGGGCGATGCCCTGCCGCAACCGGCCTTGGACGCTCGACTGACGGACACAAAGGCGGGCGATGTGGTCGAACTCTGCCCTACAGCCGCGCCTTACATCGCGGCCATATCTCACCGCATTGCGGCCCATGGCGGGGCAGCCCTGATCATAGATTATGGCGATTGGCGGTCCTTGGGCGATACGCTGCAAGCGGTGCGGCAACACAAAATGGTCGATGTGCTGGAGGCACCGGGGACGGCGGACCTGACAGCGCATGTGGATTTCGAGGCCTTGGCGCAAGCGGCACAGCCGTGTCGATACAGCAGGTTGACCCCGCAAGGTGTGTTTCTGGAACGGCTGGGCATTTCATCGCGCGCCCAGCAATTGGCGCGCGGCGCGCGCGGCGAGGCACTGGATCGGCTGATTGCCGCACATCGGCGCTTGACGCATCCCCAAGAAATGGGACAGCTATTCAAAGTGCTTGGCCTCTACCCAGAGGGAGCCGCCCCGCCACCGGGATTGGAACCATGACGCTCGACATCATAACGGCTGACGATCTGAGCCCGTTGAAACACGGGTTTTTCACGCGGAAAGGCGGGGCATCATCGGGAATTTTCGAAGGCCTGAACTGTGGCACGGGGTCATCCGACCAGGTCGCCGCAGTGACCGTGAACAGAGAGCGTGCCGCAGCGGCGCTGGATGCGGACATGTCCACGTTGATGGCTGTGCACCAAACGCATTCCGCAGACGTCATCACGGTTACAAAAGCCGATGATGCGCGGCCCAAGGCCGACGCCATGGTCACCGCAGAGCCCGGTCTGGTCCTGTCCATTTTGACGGCCGATTGTCAGCCTGTTCTTTTCGCTGATCACACAGCCGGTGTCGTGGGCGCTGCACATGCCGGGTGGCGTGGGGCGCTGGACGGGGTTTTGGAAGCGACGCTGGATGCGATGGAAAAGATCGGCGGTGATCGGGCCAACACGATCGCGGTGATTGGACCTTCGATAAGTCAGCGCGCCTATGAGGTCGGGCCAGAGTTTCTGGATACCTTCCTGAACGATGATCCGGAAAACGCGCGGTTCTTTGCAAACGGTACGGGCGAGCGGTTGCATTTCGATTTGCCGGGTTACGGCCTGCACCGACTGAGGTCAGCGGGCGTTGGATCAGCAGAATGGACGCGCCACTGTACCTATTCCGATCCGGATCGGTTCTTTTCCTATCGCCGCGCAACGCATGCGAAAGAAGCTGATTACGGCCGATTGATCTCTGGCATTCGCCTCTGACGGTTGAATGCGGCAAACTGGGCACGGCAAAGACCCAGTGATACCCCAGACCTGCCCCAAACCCGCCCAAATCGGCGGTCAGAACTGTCTTCAGTCAACAAAAAAACCCGTAATGGGAAATGAGGCAGAGAAAACATGAAACCCAAAGCACGCTTTATTCGTTCGATTGTTGCAACCGCACGCGCCGAAGCCGTCGACATGCCATGGGCACGCGGCACGCGCCGCGCTGACATGATCGCGCGTCGCGACGGCACCGCGTTTGTTCACAAGCGCCGCCTGCACCTGGCCTGACAAATCTCCCCTTGGCGGCATTTGCTGCCTGGCGCCGCATCCAAGGGTCCCGGTCGCAACGCTGCCTGGTGCGTCCGGACACAAACCCGTCTTGCAAAAGCAAGGCGGGTTTTTGTCAAATTCGACTCAGAATGTGGCAGGATTGCCTTAAGTCTCAGAAACAATTCGTCGAGAAAACGCCGGATTATGCCCGGCATTAACCGAGAATAAGGCGATTTCTTGACACATTGAGGCAATTTCTAGATATCCGGACACAGAAAGACAGTAACGCAACTATTGTGTCCGTCTGTCGTTGTCGGTGGGGGCCGACGCAGATCTGACCAGCCTGAAGGGCTTGATCGCCAATGCCAACGTCCCCCATCGTGGTGCGCGTGCCAGCGCCCCGCGCCCCAAAAGAGCTGCCTGCTCACGCCGCTCAAAAATCCTCTGCTCAACCGCAACTGCGCCGGTATGTGACAAATGCACTTACGCGTGACGGGTCCATTGTCGAAAGTCGTCACGTGGCCCCGGCCCTGCCCGTTTTCGAAGATGCGTTTTGCGCGTTTTCGCGCGGATCTCTAGTAGAAACCGTGTCCGGGCCTATGGCGATCGAAGACCTGTTGCCGGGCGACAAAATCGTCACCGCAGATGGTTTTGAACAGCCGATCATCTGGATTGGGCGCACCACAGTTGTGCCGGGACAGCCACTGGCAAATCGCCGCCGGCTGCCACTGACACGGATCATGACCGACAGCTTCGGCGTTGCCCGTCCAAACGCGTGTTTGATCACCGGGCCTGCCGCGCGGCTGTTGAACACTCCGCCGCACCTGCGCGGCGTTGGGGCGGATGCCAAAATGCTGACACCCACCGCCGAGTTCATTGACGGCGTCAACGTGGTTGAAACAGCCCCGCCAACGCCGGTTGAGCTGTTCCATATCTGTTTGCCGCGTCATGCCGCCATTCGGGTCGGCGGGCTGGAATTCGAATCGTACCACCCCGGCCCCAACGCTGCGCGCAGCATCGGCCACGCCATGCGTGACGTGTTCCTGAAACTGTTCCCACACGCAAATTATCTGACGTCGTTTGGACCAATTGCCTACCCGCGTGCAGGTGACGGTCCGATCTATGCCGTTGGCGCCTGAGTTCAGGCGTCGCGGCTGAGCCGTTCTTCCAGAACGTCGAACGGCACACCCGGCTCATCCTTGGCGCCACGGATGACAAGGGAAGTCTTGACGCTGGCCACGTTTGGCGTGGTCAGCAATTCGCCGGTCAAAAAGCTTTGAAAACTGCTGAGATCGGGTGCCACACATTTCAGAATGAAATCGACCTCGCCGTTCAGCATATGACACTCTCTGACCAGCGGCCACTGGCGGCAGCGTTCCTCGAATGCGGTCAGTTCAACCTCGGCTTGGCTGTCCAGCCCGACCATTGCAAAGACTTGCACTTCAAAACCTAATTCCCGGCTGTCGACTTCGGCGTGATAGCCTTTGATATAACCCGCCTCTTCCAAAGTCCGCACCCGGCGCAGGCAAGGTGGCGCCGAGATTCCGACCCGTTTGGCCAGTTCCACATTGGTCATACGCCCATCGGCTTGCAGCTCGGCCAGAATCTTCCGGTCGATTGGATCGAGTCGCGTCGTAACCATGCAGGCCTCCCCCAAGAATTCGGTTTTGTTATAACAGCAGCCGGTCTGCCCGCAATAATATTTCGCATCCGAGTAATATTATTCGCGATTATGCCTGATTGAACGGCATTCTTCCCGTCCGAACACGCCGCAGCTGCGGGGGGTTTCATATGGCATCCGCCATCGCTATATCCGGTGTCCGGCGCATTGGGGAAGTGCGTCGCGTGCAACGCAACCAGGGGGATGCAATGGCCGAAACACGCCACACCAAAGTTCTGATCATCGGGTCTGGCCCGGCGGGGTATACAGCCGGTGTTTATGCCAGCCGCGCGATGCTGAACCCGATCCTCGTTCAAGGCATTGAACCGGGGGGCCAGCTGACCACCACGACCGAGGTGGAAAATTGGCCCGGCGATACTGAGGTTCAGGGCCCCGACCTGATGGTGCGGATGCAAGACCATGCAAAAGCAATGGGATGCGAAATCATCGGCGACATTATCAGCGATCTGGACCTGTCCAAACGTCCCTTCACTGCCAAGGGCGATAGCGGCACGGTTTATACAGCTGATGCCGTGATTCTGGCGACGGGGGCCCGCGCGAAATGGCTGGGCCTGCCATCCGAGGAGAAATTCAAAGGTTTTGGCGTGTCAGCCTGCGCGACCTGTGACGGATTTTTCTATCGTGGACAGGAAATCGCCGTGATTGGCGGCGGCAACACAGCCGTGGAAGAAGCACTGTTTTTGACCAATTTCGCGTCCAAAGTAACGCTGGTGCATCGCCGCGACGAACTGCGCGCCGAAAAGATCCTGCAAGATCGGTTGCTGAAGCACCCGAAGATCGAACCGCTGTGGTTCCACGAATTGGACGAGGTTGTGGGGACCGATAGCCCGCTGGGCGTCGAAGCAATCCGCGTGAAACACACCCAGACAGGTGAGGTCAAAGAGATCCCCGCCAAGGGTGTGTTCGTTGCCATCGGGCACGCACCGGCCAATGAACTGGTCAAGGACCAGCTGGAAACCTACATGGGCGGCTATGTCAAAGTGACCCCGGGCACAGCGGAAACATCCATCCCCGGCGTCTTCGCCGCAGGGGACATCACCGACCCGGTCTATCGTCAGGCGATCACCAGCGCCGGTATGGGCTGCATGGCCGCGTTGGATGCCGAACGCTTTTTGGCCGAAAACGAGGGCTAAGGCCGCGTGATGTGAATGATGCGGCAGGTGTTGTCGTTTTGGTCAATGACACGCCGCCGCCATTCCGCTGACTGACTGCGCCCTGCCCGGGCTGAATTTTGCTGGCAACTTTCCATGGCTTCTGCCTTGGCCTGTTCTTCGCTGTCGCGGTTGGTGACCCATCCCCAAGCCCACAGGCGCGTTGCGGCAAAGGCCCCATACTTGCGGTCAACGACAGACTGACGATCCAGCATTTCGGTCATCCCTTCCAACGCAGAGCGTGACAGGGTGACCTTTGGCTGTGTTCGGCCTTGGTTCGCGGGCACGATCGACGCCAACAGAACGCGATCCGAAGGCGTCTCTGTTTTGCTTTGGCAGGACCGCAAAGCCATATCCTGCGCGACTTTCAGGTCGTGCACCCCCCACATCGCGCCTGCGGCAGCTTCGGTTTGGTCTTTAACGTTGACCGCCAAAGCACCGAAAAAAGCGGCGCGTCCCTGAAACCGTTTGATGGCGCGTTTCTGGGCCCGCGTCAGATCGACATCGACATGGTAAATCAGGCCACGTCCTTTCAGAGACGTATCAAAATCCTGTGCCACCGCCATGGACGCGCCGGCGATGACGCAGCAGAGAACCCAAAAAAATCGCATAAAAAGAACTCCTTCACGACCACCTCATCATGTTGCGGTCGCTTTGACAACCAACGCAAACGCTGACATTGACCGAATGAGCGGCGCACACCATGCTGGCAAAGAGCAGCCGGGTACGGAGGACAATTTTGGACGCATTGTGGCGCGGAACTTGGGCAACACGCCTGCGCATCGTCAGTGGCCTCGTGCTGATGCTCTATGCCTTTTTCCACTTTCTAAACATTGCGGCAGGGTTGGTATCACCGACCTGGATGGACGTCATCCAAGAGATCCGACAAGAGGTCACGCGCAGCGCGGTAGGAACCATCGTCATATACGGCGCGGCCCTGACCCATGTGGTACTGGCACTTGGCAAACTGGCATTGCGCCGATCCCTGCGTATGCCGCTTAGCGAGGCGTTGCAGCTTGCGCTGGGTCTGTTGATCCCGTTCGTTTTGATTGATCATGTCCTGTTCACCCGTGCGGGACATGAAATTTACGGGGTTGATGACCGGTACCCGTACCTGATCAGCCTGATCTGGCAAACCGATGATGGCATCATGCAAAACCTTTTGCTGTTTGCTGTTTGGATACATGGCTGTATCGGCGTGCATTTCTGGTTGCGCACGCAAGACTGGTGGAACCGCCACCTGCCCGCACTGGCCGCGTTCGCCACAATGGTCCCGGTCTTGGCCATGTTGGGATATGTCACCGAAGGGCGCCGCGTGGCGCTGGAATACAACCTAAAAACCGGCATCGGCAGGCTGTTGCAAGAGCATAACTTTCCACCACCCGAAGGTATTGCACAGCTGCTGGCGATGTCGAACCGGGCCTTTTACAGCTTTGTCGCCGTGTTGGTTTTGGTCGCCGGGATCTACGCCGTGCGCAAATTTATCACGGCTCGGGCGTCCGTCCGAATTCACTACGTGAATGGTCCAGAGGTTTCGGCCCCAAAGGGACTGACCCTGTTGCAAATGTCAAAAACAACCGGCGTGCCACACACGGCGCTCTGCGGGGGGCGCGGGCGATGTACGACATGCCGGGTTGTGGTCGAAGCCGGGCTCGACAGTCTGCCGCCGCCCGGACCGGCAGAAGAACGCAGTTTGCGCGCCGTGAATGCCGCGTCCAACACCCGGTTGGCCTGTATGATCGAACCCAAATCGCCCCTGACCGTGTTTCGCGTGTTTGAACCTGACGGGCGCCGGGCGCGGGCGCATGCCACGCAAGGTCAGGAAAAACGATTGGCGATCCTGTTTCTCGATATGCGCGGGTTTACGGCCAGAACCACGGGCAACTGCCTTATGACGTTGTCTTTCTGCTGAACCGTTTTTTTGATGCCATCGTCCCTGCCATTGGTGCCCAAGGCGGAACGGTCGACAAATATCTTGGCGATGGGCTTTTGGCCCTGTTTGAACTGGACACCGCCCATGACAGCGCAAAAGCCGCGTTGCGCGCGGCAGCAGATATCGGGGCGGCCTTAGAGGATTTCAACAAAACGCTGATCGGGGAAGGCGCGCCTGAGGTTCGCATCGGGATTGGCTTGCATCTGGGTGATATTGTGCTTGGGGAAATCGGTGCCGTTGGGAATGCTCCCCGCACGATCATCGGCGACACGGTCAACGCCGCCAGCCGTTTGGAAGCCGAGACCAAACGCCTTGGTGTCGAGCTTTTGGTGTCGGAAAGCGTCCTCGAAGCCGCCGCATTGGACCCGAACCGGCAAGATTTGCTGGAATTGGAATTGCGCGGTGTGTCAGATCCAGTGTTTGCAGCGGCTCTGACAAAGGCCATGGATGCCAAAGCACTGCTGATCTGACCTGCAAAACAGGGGCTTCGGGGACACATTTTGCACTTGCAGCAAATTTGTTCTTTGCTGAACACACTTTTTGTGCAACACGTTCAGGCGTGAACGTATTTTAGAGTCGCCCCATGCCAACGGCACCCACACAGCTTAGCCTTGAAGAGCAGGATCAGCTCTTTCGGCTCCTGCGCCAGCTTGAATTGGCGCCGGATGCGTCACAACGGGCAACCGCCGGCGCGCTGGGACTGTCGCTGGGACGGCTCAATACGCTTTTGCGCACGGCAACCGACGCCGGGTTTGTCAAAGTCACCGACCGGGACGGACCCGATAAGCGTCAACGCTTTGCCTACACCATAACCCCCCGCGGGGCGTCAGAAAAAAACCGCCTTACGGACCAATTTCTTGCGCGAAAATTTGCAGAGTATGACGCGCTTCACGCCGAACTGACCGGCACCACCTCTGGCCTTTCTCCCCTAAAGCATAGGACCAAACTGATGCAGAATAACCTTGCCCCTATTCCGGAGCTTTACGTCTCTGACGAGAGCGTACAGAAAATGAAGATGGAAGCCGCCGAGCTGACGTCCTGGGACATGAGCCCGCGCCAGATCTGTGACCTCGAACTGTTGATGAACGGCGGTTTCAACCCGCTCAAAGGTTTCCTGAGCGAAGCAGATTACAACGGCGTTGTGGACAACATGCGCCTCGCAGACGGCGCATTTTGGCCAATGCCGATCACCCTGGACGTGTCCGAAGATTTTGCCGACAGCATCGAGATCGGTCAGGACATCGCCCTGCGCGATCAGGAAGGCGTCATCCTTGGCACCATGACCGTCACCGACCGCTGGACCCCGGACAAATCCAAAGAAGCCGAAAAGGTGTTCGGTGCAGATGATCAGGCCCACCCGGCTGTGAACTATCTGCACAACACCGCAGGCAAGGTTTACCTTGGCGGTCCGATCACCGGCATCCAACAGCCGGTTCACTATGACTTCCGCGCCCGCCGCGACACACCGAACGAGCTGCGCGCCTATTTCCGCAAACTGGGCTGGCGCAAAATCGTTGCGTTCCAAACGCGCAACCCGCTGCACCGTGCCCACCAGGAACTGACGTTCCGCGCCGCGCGCGAAGCCGAAGCCAACCTGCTGATCCACCCGGTTGTCGGCCTGACAAAACCGGGCGACGTGGACCACTTTACCCGCGTGCGTTGCTATGAGGCGGTTCTGGACAAATACCCGGCATCGACCACAACCATGTCGCTGTTGAACCTGGCGATGCGGATGGCAGGCCCACGCGAAGCGGTCTGGCACGGGATCATCCGGAAAAACCACGGCTGTAGCCATATCATCATCGGCCGCGACCACGCAGGCCCGGGCAAGAATTCGACAGGCGAAGATTTTTATGGCCCCTATGATGCGCAGGAATTGTTCCGCGAACATGCCGAAGAAATCGGCATCGAAATGGTCGACTTCAAACACATGGTTTTTGTCAAAGAGCGCGCGCATTACGAGCCGAATGACGAGATCGAAGATCGGGATAACGTCACCATCCTGAACATCTCGGGCACCGAGCTGCGCCGCCGCTTGGCCGAAGGTCTGGAAATCCCGGAATGGTTCTCGTTCCCAGAAGTTGTGACAGAACTCCGCCGCACCAAGCCGCCGCGCTCCAAGCAGGGTTTCACCGTGTTCTTCACCGGCTTCTCCGGTTCGGGCAAATCCACCATCGCGAACGCGCTGATGGTCAAGCTGATGGAAATGGGTGGCCGTCCGGTAACCCTGCTGGATGGTGACATCGTGCGTAAAAACCTGTCGAGCGAGCTGGGCTTTTCCAAAGAGCACCGCGACCTCAACATTCGTCGCATCGGCTATGTCGCGTCCGAGATCACCAAAAACGGCGGGATCGCCATCTGCGCCCCGATTGCACCTTACGCCACAACACGTCGCGCCGTCCGCGAAGACATCGAAGGCTATGGCGCCTTTGTCGAAGTGCATGTCGCAACCACGATCGAGGAATGCGAACGTCGGGACCGCAAGGGCCTGTATAAACTGGCACGCGAAGGCAAGATCAAAGAGTTCACGGGTATTTCTGACCCCTACGACGTACCTGAGAACCCAGAGCTGAGTGTCGAGACAGAGAATGTAGACGTCGATAACTGCGCGCACCAGGTTCTGCTGAAACTGGAAAGCATGGGCCTGATCAACCCCAACAGAAACGCGACAATCGGCGCATAGGCGAAGACCATGATCAGGTCATTCACCGACACCTGTACCAGCGTATAGGTCTCATCCCCGCGCGTCAGTTGAGACCAGACAAAGACCATGGCCGTGCATGGTGCGGCCCCCAGCAGGATCAGACCAGCAATGTATTGCTGCGCGTCCTCCGGTGAAATCCAAGGGGCAAAGACCGTTTCAAAGAAAAACTCGGCAAGGGCGGCCATCGTGAACGGCTTGATCAACCAGTTCACCACCAGCGTGACAAGCAAACCTTTGGGCTGCTTTGCAACCCCGGTGACCGCGCCGAAATCGACCCCGACCATCATGGGGAACACCATGGCCCAGATCAGTACAGCCACCACAAGGTTGATGCTGGCAATCTCAAAACCGCCAATTGCCTGCACAAGGCCGGGCGCCAGTTGACCAAGGGCCAGACCCGCTGCAATCGAAATCGCCACCCACCAGGTCAGATACCGTTCAAAATTCCCCATCGCGCTGGTTGCCGCGTCGGCGTGCGTTGTCATGTCAGACGTCTCTGCTATGCGTAAATCGGGCTGGCGTTCGGTTCGTGCAATCGGCGCTCAACGGCCGAGCGCCGGGACCGAAACGCCGATATTTCATAAATCCGTGAAATAAAAAGAGTCGTGTGTTAAGTCAACGCAAAGTTGCTCGTATCGCCTCGGCCCCGCGCTTTTCGATGTCGCAATATTGCTCCAACTGCGGTTTCAGTTTTTGCAGCTTTGGCAAACGGTTTGCGTGATCCTCGGGCGATGCTGATTGGATGGCGGCCTTCACCTCTTCTGCCGTGGTGCATTGAATGATGCCATCGGTGTCCATGAACCGATCCAGATTGGGACAGCCCCAATAGATCGGCACGGTATCGCAGAACACGGCATCCAACAGCTTTTCCGAGAAATAATTGGGTTCGCGCATGTTTTCGATCACGATGGAATACCGATAGGGGGCAAGCCCGTCTGATTTCGCATCAAAGGGTTTGTATCCGCGCCCCATGATGTCGATATCCAGCCCGGTGCCCTGAACCCATTCCACCAGACTGCGGCGCAGTTGATGCCCCTCGGTGTCGCGCTTCGCAGACGCGATCAGCGACATCATCCGGGTTTTGCTTCGGTCTACATCGCGCCAATCGGGCACCCATGTTGTGCCGTAAGGAAAAAAGATCCCGTTTGGAATACGCGAGACCAGATCCTCGTTGAAGGTCATGATCCGATAGAACCGGCGATAGGTTGCGCGCAACAAGGTGTAGTGGCGTTTGTGGATGACATACGGTTCACCCATCATCAGGGACAGGTTCGTCTTTGATCCCCGGTCCAGAGCGTAATGCATAGATGTGCGCGGAAAGGAAATCAGATGATCCCGCGATGTCAGGTCGCCGACACGACCCCCGATCAGGTGATCCGGGCAGCCTAAGGGCCAGATCAACTCATCCAACGGCATCCCACGCAAGCGGGCATTGGTTTTGGTGCCATAGGGCAAGACGGCGATGGCGGGAACGTCCAAGGTCATACCCGTCCGTTACAGCGATTTGCGCCAAGATCAAAGGACCAGTTCACCGCGCATGATCAATCGACCCTGCCCCGCGACACGAATGCCGGTCATGGCACTGGCGGGTCCAACCCGGCTGATGCGGGCCCGCCCGGGTCGGCCCATCCAATGCCCTTGTTCGGCGGTAAAGGTGTCACCGTCGATCAGATTATGATGCCACAGATATGCCCCCAAAGCGCCGCTGGCGGAGCCGGTAAAGGGATCCTCTGGCGGGCTGGGTGGGGCCAGCAAAAGGCGCGAAAAGGTATCGCCCTCATCGGTCGCGCCCTGCAACGTGGCAAGGAACGGTTCCATGATGTCGATATCATCCGCGCCAGTCAGCTCGGCGAGGTCAGCCAACCCGTCCAAATTCAGCTGCGCACGGCGCAAGGCCGCATGGTCGCGCAGGATCGTCATGCAAAAGGGCAATCCGGTTGAGACGATCTGCGGCGGCGCAATGATATCCTCTGGCATCAGCCCGATGGCCGCAGCGACGGCATTCTTAGGCAACACCGCGCCGAAGCTTGGCGCGACCTGCGTCATTTCGATCAGGTCGCCATCGATCGTGATCGCGACCAGCCCGGCACCGGTTTCCAGTGACAGGCTGTCACTGCTGATCAGGTCGCGGGCGCGCAGAGCAGCGACCGTTGCGATGGTGGGGTGTCCGGCAAAGGGTATTTCCCGGCTGGCCAGGAAATAGCGCACGTGGGTGTCGGCGACGTCTGACGGGCCGGTAAACGTACATTCTACCAATGAGGTTTCCCGCACATAGGCCATGCAGGTCTCTGCATCCAATTCTGCGCCGCCATGGACGACGGCGCAGCCATTACCGCCAAAGGGTCGATCCGTAAACGCATCGACCCAATCAAACGGATAGACCGTCAATGCACCGCCACGGGTGAGAAATCATGCTCGCGCGCCAGCATGAAGGCCAATTTACGGTCGGCCACCAGCGCCAGTTGCTCACCATTCGCGTTGTGCACGGCATAGAGCTGATCCAGATCGCCCGCAGTTTCGCGGACTTCGCTTGGCAAATCGGCCACGTCCACGGTTTTGACATAGACGATGAGGCGCGTTTCTGTGTGAAATTCTGTCGGTGTTTTCATGACTTACCCCTTTCTGATATTGATCGTTTGCACCACGGTTTCGGGCGCTGCGCGTGTCAGGTCTACATGCAACAGCCCGTTTTCCATGATCGCTTCGCCCACTTCGACGCCATCGGCCAACACAAAGGTGCGCTGAAACTGACGCGCGGCGATCCCGCGATGCAGATACACGCGTTCGTCGCTGTCATCTGTCTGTCGGCCCCGGATCACCAATTGGCGGTCCTCGACCGTGATTGACAGGTCCGCCTCTGCAAACCCGGCCACAGCCAGAGTAATGCGGTAAGAACGTTCTGACGTTTGTTCGATATTGTAGGGCGGGTAACCTTCATTGCCGGACTTTGCGGTCCGTTCCAGAAGGCGTTCCAGTTGCTCGAACCCCAAAAGATGGGGATGAGACCCCAAAGTAAGTTTTGTCATCGACCTGTCCTTGATCACGAAGCGACGGGTGGGTGCGGCCCCATGTTTGGCAGCCGCTTAGGTTCAATATGGGAAGAAATCGACGCGCGAACAAGGGCCAGGCGAAAATCGCCAATCAGACTATTCTGAACCTCCATTTCGCAACATCAGCCTGAGTCGCCATGAACGCCCCAACCGATATGTCGATGAGAACCGATGACGTACTGCGGGTGGAGCTCGAAGTCTTTCGCCGACAACACCGGGATCTCGACGAAGCCATTGAGGCGCTTCAGGAAAAGGCAACCGGCGATCAATTGACGATCCGGCGGCTCAAAAAGCAAAAACTGTTGCTGAAAGACAAAATCGCGATGATCGAAGATCGCCTGACCCCGGACATCATTGCCTAACCTACCCCCGTGGCTATAGTGCGCGCTCTTTCGCAGAGAAGGGAGCGATATGGGATCGGTAGATGTTGGCATCATCATGGGCAGCCAATCGGATTGGCCCACCCTGAAACTGGCCGCTGAGATTCTGGATGAACTGGGCGTATCTTATGAGGCCAAGATCGTCTCGGCCCATCGCACGCCGGACCGCTTGTGGGATTATGGCCGCTCTGCTGTCGATCGTGGTTTGAAAGTGATCATCGCGGGGGCTGGCGGTGCGGCGCATCTGCCCGGCATGATGGCCAGCAAGACGCGCGTCCCGGTGATCGGTGTGCCGGTTCAGACCAAAGCGTTGTCAGGTGTCGATTCGCTGTATTCCATTGTCCAGATGCCCAAAGGGTTCCCGGTCGCGACCATGGCCATCGGCGCGGCAGGCGCATCGAATGCAGGTTTGATGGCAGCAGGTATTCTGGCCGTCTCTGACCCTGCGCTGGCCGAACGGCTGGATGCGTGGCGCGCCGCGCTGAGCGCCTCTATCCCTGAGGAGCCCGTCGATGACTGAAGCTCTCGCCCCCGGGTCTGTGATCGGCATTCTTGGCGGTGGTCAGCTGGGCCGCATGCTGTCAGTTGCCGCCGCACGTCTGGGGTTTAAGACCTGCATTTTTGAACCTGGCGGCGATTGTCCGGCCAGCCATGTGGCAAACTATCATGTCCAGGCCGGATATGACGACGCGGATGCGCTGCGCCGGTTTGCGGATGCGGTTGATGTCGTCACTTATGAGTTTGAAAATATCCCCACAGACGCGCTGGACCTTCTGGAACCCTTGGTGCCGATCCGCCCGGGTCGCGAAGCGTTGCGGGTCAGCCAGGACCGGCTGACCGAAAAGCAGTTTCTCAACGATCTGGGCCTTGCGACGGCCCCGTTTGCAGACGTCGCTGACGCTGCTGGCCTTGAGGCCGCATTGGCCAAGATCGGCGCGCCGGCGATCCTGAAAACCCGCCGCTTCGGGTATGATGGCAAAGGTCAAGCGCGCCTGTCATCCGCCGCAGACGCGGAAACCGCGCTGGCCGATATGGCCGGAGCCCCGGCTATTCTGGAAGGGTTCGTGGATTTTAGCCACGAGGTTTCTGTCATCGCGGCGCGCAGCGTTTCGGGTGAAGTGGCTTGTTTTGATCCCGGCGAAAATGTGCACAGCGACGGTATCCTGCGCACCACGACCGTTCCCGCCCGCCTGACCGGCGCCCAGAAAACCGACGCGGTTTTGCTGGCCGCCCGCATCCTCAACGCGCTGGATTACGTTGGCGTCATGGGGGTCGAGCTGTTTGTGACAAAGGCCGGTTTGATCGTGAACGAGGTTGCACCGCGCGTGCACAACTCCGGGCACTGGACACAAAACGGCTGCACCGTGGATCAGTTTGAACAGCACATTCGCGCGGTTGCGGGCTGGCGATTGGGCAATGGTCAACGCTATGCCGACGTCGTGATGGAGAACCTGATCGGCGATGATATGGACCGCGTGCCAGACCTGTCGCGCGCCGCAGATGTGGCCGTGCATCTCTATGGCAAGGCAGAGGTCAAACCGGGCCGAAAGATGGGGCATGTGAACCGGATCGTGCGCGGATAAGAGCCCGCTTATCCCACGAACCGCGCCGCAATATCGCCGGACATATAACTGACCTGCCCACCTGCGATCGTCGCTGCAACGCGCCGTGTCTTGGCATCCAGAATGATGATATCAGCGCGTCGTCCTGGCACCAACGTGCCGCGATCTGTTAGGCCAAGCACCTTGGCCGGTCCGGATGACACCAGCGCCCAGGCCGTGGCAAAATCGCAAATCCCGCCGTCGGCCAGCAAAAACGCCGCCCGGCGCGGGGACGGGTAATGGTAATCGGAGGCCAAGGCATCACACAGCCCCATTGCAATCAGCTCCAGCGCGCTGGCATTGCCCTTATGCGACCCGCCCCGCACCACGTTGGGCGAGCCCAGAATGATCAAATCGCCCGCCGCACGCGCCGCTTCGGCGGCCTCAAGCGTTTCGGGGAATTCTGCGATCCGCACACCCCGCGCGCGCCACGCCGCGCGATCTTCGGCCGCGTGATCATCGTGGCTGCCCAACCGAATGCCTTGCGCATGCAACGCGTCGCACAGCACATCCAGCGCATCCGGAACTTCGGCCCGCCGCGCATGCAGCGCTTTGAGCAACTCAAAATGATCATCCGGGTTACGACCGGCCTTCAATGCCTGACCCGTCAAGCGCGGCGGTTTGCGCCCTTCGGCCAGCCGATCATGGGGCAAGTGGTCGTTGAAAACGACATAGGGCACCTGCCAAGCCGCGATCTTGGCAGGCAGCGCGCCATAGTCATCCAACAGGTTGTATTCAAAGCGCAATTGCGCCCGCAGGTCCGTCGCAAACTGCCCCTTGGTCTTGGCAATCGTAGACAACACTTGCTCTGCAAATTCGGGGCCGCGCAACCCGCCTTCCCAGGAATAAAACTGGGCCAATACTGCGGTTGTGATCCCGTTGGCCGCAAATTCCGCCTCTGCCGCAACCAGCCCTTCGGCCATTTGTTTCATCGCACCGCGCCGCGGGGCCAAATGCCGCTCAAACCCGTCCCCATGGACGTCCACGATGCCTGGCAGTACGAGGTAACCGCTGAGGTCTACATCCCTGCCGACAGGACCATCCACGATCTCTTCGCCCTGCAGAGCCAATGGCGCAGGATCCAACCCGCCGGGCCGCAACACCTCGGCCCCCGTAAAGGTCAGGGAAAGTGTCATTCATCCAGACCCAGGCAAGAGCCGTCCAAACAGGGCACGGTTTGCATCACGCCGTCCAACCACGTCAGCGATGGATCAAAGCGACCGGTTTCCAGAAAATGGATGACATTCCCAACGACACGCGGCGCATTCATGATGAACGTATGGTTCGCGTGCAGGACGATGTGTTCGGCCATCCCGTCCACCTTGGTGGTCTCAACCGATACCTTCCCGTCATCCGGCCCGTCGATCATCGACGAAAAGACCGGGTTCAAACTGTGATCTCCCGCGATCACGCCCAATTCAAACTCTACCGGTGGCAGGCTGCGCGGCAGGCTTTCGGGCCCCGTGCCCAATTGCAAACCGGCCGGGCCATGTATCCAGCCAAAGACTTCGAGATCGCCCAGTTCATCCACCAATTGACTGCCCTGATTTGGCGGACCCAACATGACGACGCGGCCCAGGTTTTCAGGCGTATGATCCTGCATCCAATAACGGATCAGGATACCGCCCATCGAATGTGCCACCATATGAACGGTCTGATCACCACATGCCTCAAAGGCGGGTTCAAACACGTCCTTGACCAGGTCTTCGATCGGCAATTCGGTTGACGGATAACCGGGCCGGACAACGTCATATCCTTGCGCCTCCAACGCCTCCTCCATGATCAGGAAAGAGGCCTCTGTCCGCGCCAGCCCGTGCAACAACAGCACGCAATCCGCCCGCGCGACCGTCGCGCTCATCAACAGGAACAGGAAAACAACCCAACGCATATCGGCGGCATAGGCCAGTTTTTGCGAAACGGAAAGGGGTCAGGCCCGCTTTGTCGGCTTTGGCAACGCAAGGGCGATGCCGCCAATGACAATCGCAGCACCCCCCACCAATTGCAGCGAAAGCGGCTCACCCAGCAGCCGGACACCACCGATCACGGCAATGACCGGCGCGCTCAGCTGAACGGTTGCCGCAAATGCCGCCGTGATCTGTGGCAAGATCCAATACCAAAGCGCATAGCCCAACCCAGACGTAATCGCCCCGGAAATAAGAGCCAGCAGAACCCCCTGAGCCCGGGGGACCTCGCCCAAGCCATAGATCAGCGCCGCTGCAGTCACCAATGGCACGGCGAGGATGAAATTGGCGGCACTCCCGGCCATGATGTCGACCTCTTTGCGGCCCGCCATCGTATAGGCCGACCAGCCCAAGGCGGCCAAAACCATCGCGCCGATGGCCAGCCATGAATACCTTACATCCTCACCCGGCCACAAAAGCCAGACCAGACCGCAAAACGCGATCACAGTGCTGACAACCTGACGACGAGACGCCGGTGTGCCGCCCAGCGCGGCGGTACAGAAAATCGCAATCTGGACAACACCAAAAAGGACAAGTGCGCCCAATCCCGCATCCAGGCTGATATAGGCCAGCGAAAACCCGATCATATACAGTGCAAGCCCACCGGCGCCCTGCATCCTTTGCCAGCCGGTCAAAACCAGCCGCCGCCGTTGCACCATCGCGACCAACGTCAACATTGCGGCACCCGCCGCCACGCGCAGAATGGCAAACAGCGGCGCAGATATCGCTCCGCTGTCCACCGCCAGCCGGTTCAACAGGGAATTAGAGGCAAAAGCCGTCATGGTAAGGGCAATGAGAAGGGCAAGGCGCATGCCACCGGCTTAACGGGAAACGCAAGAAAGGCAATGGGTTAGACACCAATTGCCGATCACGGATCAGAGATTTGGCATACTATGCTGCGCGATCAGTCGCGCCACCAACTCTTCGGGCGTCAACCCGCGCTCTCTGGCCTGCGCGCGAACACGCCTCAAAACTGATCGTGGTAACTGCACGCCGAGATGACGCACCACCTCTCCCCCCATCGGTGATGCGGGCACATCCCAGCCCAGAGAGTGCTCAACAAGCCGCCGCGCGGCATCCCCCAGACTGCGACCTTGCGCTTGTGCCCGCAACACGGCCAGGGACGGCGCCGTCACTGGAATGCGCATCGATTTCCGACGGTCTTTGCGGCTCATCTCGATCCAGCCTCCCAACAGCGTGCAATTGGGGTTTTACCCACCCCAACCTGTGCCTATTGTCCGGCAAAAGACAGCCCAAGCGCACCGAGATTTTTGATGCCCAATCCCCCGACACCCTGCCTTTTTGTCTATGGCACGCTTCTGACATCTGCGGAACATGCCATGGGGACGCTCCTGCGCGAAAACGGCACTCTGATCGGACGCGGCAGCATCCAGGCGCGGCTCTATATCATCAACGACCCAGACGACCCCGGACAGAATTTTTACCCCGGCGCGCTGCCCTCGCCCCGCGCCGCGGACCGGGTGTATGGTGAGATTTACGAAGTCCATGCGCCCGACGACGTGTTTGACGCCTTTGACGCTTACGAAGCGTGTTCGCCTGACTGGCCGGAACCGCATGAATTCCTGCGCCGCAAGGTGATGGTCCGGCTCGATGACGGCACGTACCGAGAAGCGATCAGCTATCTATACAGCTGGGACATATCCGAGGCCGAACATGTGCCCAGCGGCCGCTTTCATCAGATCGCGCCAAACGTCCGCTAAAACCCGCATCATCGCGCGCACACGACCCGAAAATCTCTCGCGGCCTCTGGCTTCTTTCTTGTCGAAAATACCCCCGCCGGAGGCGGACCGCAGCGCCTCAGACCACCAACGCCACAGCATGGGCCGCGCCGACAACACTCCTCAAAAAAGGGGCCGCCAGATGGCGACCCCTTCTCATTCTTCAGGCCGGATGGCTTACATCATGCCGCCCATACCGCCCATGTCGGGCATGCCGCCTGCAGGGGCTGCGCCTTCTTTGGCCGGCTTGTCTGCCACCATCGCTTCGGTGGTGATCAAGAGACCGGCAACCGAGGCTGCGTCTTCCAGAGCGGTACGAACCACTTTGGCCGGGTCGATCACACCGAAGGCGAACAGGTCGCCATACTCTTCGGTTTGTGCGTTGAAGCCGAAGGATGTATCGCCGCTTTCGCGAACCTTGCCGGCAACAACCGCACCGTCAACGCCCGAGTTTTCGGCGATCTGGCGCAGCGGCGCTTCGATGGCGTGCTTGACGATGGCGATACCTGCGTTCTGGTCTGCGTTTGCGCCTTCGACACCTTCCAGTGCCTTGCCGCCTTGAACCAGTGCAACACCACCACCCACGACAACGCCTTCTTGGACAGCAGCGCGGGTTGCGTTCAGCGCATCATCGACGCGGTCCTTACGCTCTTTCACTTCCACTTCGGTCATGCCACCAACGCGGATCACGGCAACACCGCCTGCCAGTTTGGCAACGCGCTCTTGCAGTTTTTCACGGTCGTAGTCGGACGAAGTTTCTTCGATCTGGCCGCGGATCTGAGCAACACGTGCTTCGATCTCGGCTTTCTCGCCAGCACCGTCAACAACGGTGGTTTCGTCTTTGGTGATCGACACTTTCTTGGCAGTGCCGAGCATGTCCATGGTGACGGACTCAAGCTTCATGCCCAGGTCTTCCGAGATCACTTGACCACCGGTCAGGATCGCGATGTCCTGCAGCATCGCCTTACGACGGTCGCCGAAGCCAGGTGCTTTGACGGCTGCGATTTTGAGGCCGCCGCGCAGTTTGTTCACAACCAGAGTTGCCAGCGCTTCGCCTTCAACATCTTCTGCAATGATCAGCAGCGGCTTTTGCGACTGGATCACCGATTCCAACAGCGGAACCATCGGCTGCAGCGACGAGAGTTTCTTCTCGTGCAGCAGGATCATGCAGTCTTCCAGCTCAGCCGTCATTTTGTCAGCGTTAGTGACAAAGTAAGGTGACAGGTAACCGCGGTCGAACTGCATGCCTTCAACAACATCGGTCTCTGTTTCCAGGCCTTTGTTCTCTTCAACGGTGATGACGCCTTCGTTGCCAACTTTTTGCATCGCGTCAGCGATTTGCGAACCGATTTCCGCTTCGCCGTTGGCAGAGATGGTGCCAACCTGGGCAACTTCGTCGCTGTCTTTGACTTCACGCGACGCCGCTTTGATCGCTTCGACAACTTTCGATGTTGCCAGATCGATACCGCGCTTGAGGTCCATCGGGTTCATGCCAGCTGCAACCGACTTCATGCCTTCTTTGACGATGGCTTGGGCCAGAAGAGTTGCAGTGGTGGTGCCGTCACCGGCTTCGTCATTGGTACGCTGGGCCACTTCTTTGACCATTTGCGCGCCCATGTTCTCGAACTTGTCTTCCAGTTCGATTTCCTTGGCAACCGAAACACCGTCTTTGGTGATGCGCGGTGCGCCAAAGGATTTGTCCAGGACCACGTTACGGCCTTTGGGGCCCAGGGTTACTTTGACCGCATCGGCGAGGATGTTCACGCCGTTCAGCATGCGGTTACGGGCATCGGTGTCAAATTTGACGTCCTTAGCAGCCATGTTCTCTCTCCTAGAGTATTGGTTTTGAAATCAGCGAAAGGGTCAGAGAAGCGCGCGGGCTTACTCGATGATCCCCATGATGTCGCTTTCTTTCATCATCAGCAGTTCTTCGCCGTCGACGGTGACTTCGGTGCCCGACCATTTGCCGAACAGGATCTTGTCACCCGCTTTTACGGCCATTGCGATCAGCTCGCCGCTGTCTTTGCGCGCGCCTTCACCGGTCGCAACAACTTCACCTTCGCTGGGCTTTTCTTTTGCGCTGTCGGGGATGATCAACCCACCAGCAGTTTTCTCGTCGCTTTCCATGCGGCGCACCAGCACACGGTCGTGAAGCGGTTTCAATGCCATCTTTGCAGCTCCTTAGGCTCAAAGTTAACTCCCTTGACCCTGCCTTCTCCATCAAACAGGGCCGTTAGCACTCAACACTGTCGAGTGATAACGAGCGGGAGATATGGGACGTGGCGTCACGAGTCAACCGCAGGTTCAAAAAAAACTGTGGCCCTTTGCGCCCCGTTCGCACAATGAGGATGCCAAAGCGCTTGGCCACCTATTTTGCGTAGCGCGCCACGGCCCGGCATACCAAAATCAAAGACCCAATTGCCTAAAATGCCGGTGAAAGAGCGCGCGTTTCTTAAGACACCATTAACAGACCGCCTTCTATCAACTGCCAAAGGAACAGAACCCATCGGGCAAGGATCGAGCGATGCGCGACCATCTGGAAGAAGACCCAACGCAGAAATATGCCGAATTGATCAGCCGGTTTTGCGCAGACAGTATCGTGATCACCGACAAGGACGGTGTGACCGAATGGGTGAATGAGGCATTTACGCAGATGACGGGGTTCACGGTGGCCGACATGGCGGGCAAGAAACCAGGCACCGTTTTGCAAGGCAAAGATACGGATGCCAAAACCGTCGCCGCCATTTCCGCAGCCTTGCAAAAGCGTCAACCGATCCAGACGGAAATTCTGAACTACGACAAAGGCGGCAAACCCTATTGGATCGAGCTGCGCATCAATCCGGTGTTCGACACGTCGGGCACGCATACCCATTTCATTTCCGCTGAACGGGACGTGACCGAACGCAAACGGCTCGAAAACCTCAATGATGACCGTATGGTCGAGGACCGCGTGCGTCAGGAAGAACGCAAGCTCCTGTCACAAACAAGCGAATGGCTCTATTCCGCGAAATCGCTGGACGAGTTGTTGCGCGTTGTACAAGCCGCGATGCATACGATCTTTCCCGAAACCAGCGGGCAGCTTTATATCTACTCAAACTCACGGGATACGCTGGATCTGATGGCCCAATGGGGCATCACGTTAGAGCCGCCAGAAGACCATATGGATCCGGAATGCTGCTGGGGCCTGCGCCGCGGGCGGGTCTATGCCTATGGGGTTCGCGCGATCGAGTTTCCCTGTGAACACCATAAGAACCACGAATGCCCCAGCCTTTGCCTCCCTATCATCGCCCATGGTGAGACAATCGGGCTTTTGACTTTGGAATTTCCGGTTCCGCGAGAAACCGAAGCGGATGGTCCGGATCACGGGGCCTATATGCGCCAACGCCAAGAGTTGGCGCTGCTCTGTGCCGAACAGATCAGCCTGGCTATTGCCAATGTTCAGTTGCGCCAGGAGTTGCAGGATCAATCGACCCGCGATCCCCTGACATCCCTTTGGAACCGTCGCTGGTTCCTTGATGCCGCGTTGCGAGAGATTAACCGCGCCCGCTCTGTCGGTGCGCCCGTCACGTTGATCTCGTTCGACGTGGATCACTTTAAGAAATTCAATGATCATCACGGGCATGACGCAGGCGACATCGTCCTGCGCGAGGTCGGGTCGTTAATGGTGCGCAGCTTTGCGGATGGGTGTTATCCCTGCCGGATCGGAGGAGAGGAATTTGTCGTACTCTGCCCCGGTGTCTCGATGCAAGACGCCGCTGAGATGGCAGAACAATTCCGGGTCGCCATTTCGGCACAGCAAGTGGCCTATGGCCACGAAACCCTGCCCCGCATCACGATTTCCGCCGGGCTGGCCTCTTTCCCGGAGGACGGCAACGAAGTCATCACGCTGCTGCGGGCGGCAGATGAATGCCTCTACAAGGCGAAAGAAGAAGGTCGAGACCGCATCGTGCTGCCACGCAATGGTCCAAAGCCCAAAAGAGCCAAGGCGGCAAAGCCCGCTTAGGTGTCTTCCCAGCTATAGGCCCAATGCTGCAACCCCTCGGTGCCAGCCGGGGCCAGCGCGTAGACGCCCTTTTCAACCTTATCAAACCAGCCGTAATGGTTATCGCGCATCAGCGTCGTCGCTTTTGGCACTCCTGTGGCTTTGGCGACTTCGGCCCCTTTCGCAGGCCCGTTTTCAGCCAGATAGGCCGCGCAGCGCAGCGCGTCCTGGCGATAGGCCGTCACAATGCCAAACCGGGTCGCCCCGCCTGCGTTCGGGTCCCCAACCCGCCGATCAAATTCCCGCAGCATCCTGGCCTGTTTCGTCTTTGACTTTCGCGGCGCATAAGGCCCCGGATCGCACTGTACCTCGGCCCGCCCATCGGCGCGGACGGTGATCAGGCCAAGCCCCAAACGCTGACACATGGCGATATTGTCTTTCAACGCACGACGCGCGCTGCGTCCGGTTGGCTTCGGAACCCCAAGATAGACCAGATCAGTGATCGAAAGCCGCGCAATGCCCTGATGGTACAAGGCCAGTGAAAAACGGGTTTTCAACTCGACAATCACCGGCGGTTCGTCGCCTCGTCGCGCCACCACATCCGCGGCGCCCACCTCGCCTTTGACGTCATACCCCTGTCGCTCAAGCAAGGATTTTATGGGCGGGTAAAGGTCTTGTTCCCGTGTCATGCCTGCACCTTAGGCGACCCGGCGGTTCGCGTCCATTTGACACCGCATCGCCCCGTGACAAGCCCGGCTGGCGGTCCTATAAGGCGCGCAAATTCGCGCTTGTTAAAGAAGCATTGAGATGACGATTCAGGTCTTTGGCCATAAATCCCCCGACACCGATTCCACCGGCTCTGCCATTATCTGGGCTTGGTACCTGAACGAGATCAAAGGACAATCGGCAGAAGCCGTCCTGTTGGGTGAGCCCAACACCGAAGCCGCATTCATGCTGGACCGTTGGGACCTGCCCAAACCAGCCATCATCGCCGACGTCGCAGATGACGCACCGGTCGTTATCGTTGACACCAACAACCCGGCGGAACTGCCGGCCAACATTAACGGCGCGGATGTTCAAGCCATCATCGATCACCACAAGCTGGTCGGCGGCCTGGAAACCAAAGGGCCCATCGACATCACGGTCCGCCCTTTAGCCTGCACCGCAACGATCATGCACGACTTGATGGGCGATGACGCGTCGAAAATGCCCGATTGGGCCAAAGGTGCCGCGCTGACCTGCATCCTCTCTGACACGTTGGAATTCCGGTCGCCGACCACCACCGCGCATGACAAGGCCGTTGCAGAAAAGCTCGCAGCAGATCTGGGCATTTCCATTACGGATTATGCCGCCGACATGTTTGCGGCCAAATCCGATGTGTCCTCTTTCTCGGACGCCGAACTGCTGCGCATGGATTCGAAGGAATACGAAGTCGACGGCACCAAGTTCCGCGTGTCGGTTCTTGAAACAACCGCTCCGTCGGTGGTGCTGGACCGCAAGGACAGCTTGGCCGAAAGCATGGTGACCGTGGCCTCAGAAGACGGTGTAGATCAGGTTTTGCTGTTCGTCGTCGACATCCTGAACGAGGAAGCAACGCTGTTGGTTCCGAACGATCTGGTGAAATCGGTTGCGGAAAAGAGCTTTGACGCCACCGTATTGGGCGACACGGTTGTGTTGCCGGGTGTGATGAGCCGCAAAAAGCAGATCATCCCAAACCTGAAGGTCTGACCTGACCCAAAACACTGCAACGAAGGCGTCCACTTTTGGGCGCCTTTTTTCGTGCACTTGCCCCATCGCAAACCCGCCTTAATATGGTCGGACCATCTGCGCAGAGGGGGCGCGGGACAGATCGTCGAAAAGAAACTTAGTACGGCGCGGGATATTTTGCGGTTCGAAGGATCGGACCGCGCGGCTTATTGGCGGCGCTTTTCCATGCTGCTGACGTTGTCCGTCGTGATTTCAACGATGGGTTTGTTGCGGGACTCTGCCGCCGTGGTCATCGCCGCGATGCTCATCGCTCCCCTGATGACACCGATCCTGGGCATTGCATCGGCAATGGTGATGGGATGGTTGCGGCGGGCCGCTATTTTAACCGGTATTGTCTGCCTGGCGGCTTTGGCCAGTATCGGTATGGCGTGGGCGCTTGTTCTTGTGTCCGACGTTCCAGAGGCGATCACGCTGCCACAACAAGTTACAGCGCGCACGGACCCCGGCACCGAAGACTTGATCATCGCGCTGGCGGCCGGTGTCGCAGGCGCCTATGTCCAAATCAACAAACAGGAAATCAGCCTTCTGCCGGGCGCAGCCATCGGTGTTTCACTGGTCCCGCCCTTGGCAGCGGCGGGTGTCTTGCTGTTTTACGGTGAACCCAGCGCGGCCTATGAGGCCGGCTTGCTCTTTGCCACGAACCTCGGCGCAATCGTGCTGTCGGCCTGTGCCGTTTATATCGTCTACGCCCTGCGCTCGATCCTGTTTGGGAAGGGCAAACGCAAGCTTCAATTTACGGCCAGTGTTCTTGTGGCATTGGTTTTTTTAACAGCGATCGTCGTGCAGCTGGGCACGGCAACCTACAATAGGTATCTCGAAACCAGGCAAGAAGCAGAGGTGGTCCAAGCCCTCCGCGACTGGGCCGATCCAGTGTCGATCGAGGTTATCCGCATCGATGTGAAACCCAAGCGCCGCATTGTAGAGCTGTGGATCATCGTCGACCTGCCCAGCGAGACCCAATTCCGCATCGCGGCGCCCGCCGATCTTTTGCCTGAGGAAGTGCGTGAGGTACCAATATCTGACATGCTACGCCGCGTTCTCGGACCAAATTACCGGGTCGTGTTGCGTTACCAAACCCGGTTTGCGGCCTCTGTTCATCTTGGAACAGAATTTGTGACGGATGCGCCCGCGGTCGAGGATGTCACCGAGGAGTGAGACGGCCAACTCACCGTTGACCGCGATCAAGCTTGGCTCATAGACGAAGCCGAATTTCCATTGACTGACGCTCAGATTGAACATCATCTTTTCATATTGTTCTTAGTTGGAGTTTGTTCGAATGCATTCGATGACACGCATTGCGGCGGCAGGATTGGCAATAGCCTTGATCACGACGCCTGCATTTGCTCAACGCGCACCCAAAACGGTTCAATTGGGCCCTTGGGACATGCGCGGCACGTATTTCGTGTACCTGTCCTGCGTGGATGACGTGCTGAAGCAAGGTGGCAGTTTTGCGCAAAGTGCCAAACCATGTGCCAAACATAAAAAGAAATACGTTGATCAAATCCTGCGGGAAACCAAGAAAAAAGGTGGGTGGAGCGGTCTGCATTCTTCTGTCCAGCCTGCGGTGAATAAGCTGGTTGACCAACAAACGCTTCAAGTCTTTCGCAATATGTATGGGATCCGCAAATGACACAGTTTAAATTGATGTGCGCCAGTATCGCACTCACCATCGCCGTCGTTCCAGCCGCAGTAAAGGCGGAGCCGGACGTGGCGATCGAAATCGCCACCGGCTTGATCGCCGCTGATGCCTCGCCGCTGCCACCGCGAAAGCCGGTAAAACGGGGAACACCGGTTAAGAACATGTCCAAGGAAGAACGAGCCGATGAAATGGACAAAGTCCGAGAACAAATGGACTATGCTGACGCGCTGTTAAAAATGCTTGAAAAATGTCATGTGTGTTTGCTTTTTTGGAGTACTCTCATCGTTTGGGATGAACGGTACGGCCCGTCTTCTAATGAAGCGTCGCTAAGACCAGATCAGACTTGGAGTTATTCATCATAGCAATATTGGCATGATCGGGTCATAGAGGCTCCAACAGTTTCAAAGGACGCCGCCATGACCCAAATCATCCAATCCCTGTCCGAGATTTCCGACCGGTATGACGCCATGTTCGTTGATCTCTGGGGCTGCGTGCACAACGGTGTTCACGCCTTGCCGGAAGCCGTGGCAGCTTTGCAAGCTTACCGCGCAAAAGGCGGTATCGTGGTTCTGGTCACCAATTCACCCAAACCCCGCGCGGGCGTCGAAACCCAGATCCGTGATCATTTTGGCGTGCCGGATGATGCCTGGGACACAATTGCCAGCAGCGGCGACAGTGCCCGCGCTTCGATGTTCCTCGGCACCGTCGGGGAAAAGGTTTATTTCATGGGGGAATGGGACCGGGACGCCGGGTTCTTTGACCCTTTGAAGCTGCTGGATGCGCCCGTGTCGATCACACGCGTTCCGCTTAATGAGGCTGATGGCATTGTGTGCTGCGGTCCTTTTGACCCGATGGCGGACCCGGACGTGAACCGCGCCGATTTCCTTTATTCGAAAACCAAAGGGCTCAAACTGCTCTGCGCCAATCCAGATATCGTTGTTGATCGCGGTGAGGTGCGGGAATGGTGCGCCGGTGCCTTGGCACAGCTTTATACCGAGATGGGCGGCGAGAGCCTTTATTTCGGCAAGCCTCATCCGCCGATCTATGATCTGGCGCGCCGGCGGTTGGCAGAGCTGGGCCATGACGTGCCAAACCAGGGCATTCTGGCGGTCGGGGATGGCATCCAAACCGATATTGCCGGGGCTGTGGGCGAAGACATCGATTCTCTTTTTATCAGCGGCGGCCTGGCCGCGCAGGAGACAAAAACCAACCGTCAACCGGATCCGGATGCGCTAGAGCTTTATTTGCAAAAGGAAAATATGCATCCGCCCTTTACGATTGGACATTTACGGTAGGTCAAATTTCCTCTTGCTTTTCTGCATCTGCAAAGTAATAAAGTTGCCAGATAAGCGCCAAAAGCTAACATAATGTTACGCGACCGATTAGGTGAAGAGGATACCATGCTGGACAATCTGCCCCGCGGAACGATCTGCATCGAAGACATTGAGATGGGCATGTCGCGCCACTTGCGCAAAGTGGTGACGGACGAGGACATTGAAATGTTCGCGCAGGTATCCACCGATCGGAACCCGGTGCATCTGGATGATGATTATGCCCGCGACACGATCTTTGAAGGGCGCATCGCCCATGGTATGCTGACCGCCGGGCTGATCTCTGCCGTGATCGGGGAGCAGCTGCCGGGGCACGGCACTGTCTATATGGGCCAATCGCTCAAATTCCTCGCACCGGTGCGCCCCGGTGACATGGTCTATGCCGAGGTCAAGGTGGTTGACATCGACATGTCCAAACGTCGGGTCCGGCTCGATTGTCATTGCGCCGTCGAAGGCAAAAAAGTTCTCGTCGGAGAGGCAACCGTTTTGGCACCCAGCCGGAAATTCGACTGAACGGCGCCCGTTAATCTTCAATTTACCTTAATCTTGTGTGTTTCGATTGTCATAATCGTAACACATGGGTGCTCCGTTGTTTTTGCCCGCTTTTCGCCGCTCGTCGTTTTCAGTGTTTTTGGCTGGTTTGATGCTAACCGCCTGTTCTGTGACCGTGGACCAGATTTCACCAGCGGTTTCGCAATTCAATGGTGACAGTGTCAGCATGCAATTGAACGGAAACCTATATGATTTGGCATCGGCCGATGTGAAATCCAACGCGCTTGCCGCGGCGGATCAAGAGGCCACCCGCATCTGTCAAAAGGGTCACAAAAAACGCGCAGAGTACACCAGCACGCGCACCATTCCGACGTCTCAATACGGCTACGTGGCAGAGCGTCTGTACCTCTGCCTCAACTAACGTCCCGCCAGGCCCCCGCCACCGCGCAATGGAGCGCTTGAACAATGCTGGAAGCGGCGCTAGGCAGAGCGCATGCGGATCATCCGGGACCATCAGTTTGTTGACCCACAGGATCGCGGCGCCAGCGCCGCGATTGGCAATTTTGATGGCGTGCATAAAGGGCATCAATCGATCATCGAACTGGTCGCCCAGTCAGCACCCGACGCCCCAAAAGGCATTGTGACCTTTGAACCGCACCCGCGCGAATACTTTGCCCCAACGCGCCAACCCTTTCGCCTGATGAACCCCGAAGCCCGGGCCAACCGTTTGGAAAAGCTGGGCATCGACCTGTTGTTCGAGCTGAACTTTAATGCCCCGATGGCCAGCCTGACACCACATGATTTCGCACGTGTGGTGATTGCCGACGGGCTGGGCCTGACCCATGTGATCGTCGGCGCCGATTTCAAATTTGGCAAGGACCGTGTAGGCGACACCGCCGCACTGCAACAGTTTGGCCAAGAGATGGGGTTTGGCGTGACCATCGCGCCGCTTTTGTCAGAGGCGGAAAAAACCGTCTCATCCACTGCAATTCGGGACGCCCTGAGCCGTGCTGAGCCGCGGATAGCGGCCACCATGCTGGGCCATTGGCATCGCATCGAAGGTCCGGTGATCGGTGGTGAGCAACGCGGCCGAGAGCTGGGGTATCCCACTGCGAATATGTCGATTGACGGGCTGCACCCGCCGGCATTCGGCGTTTATGCCGTTCTGGTCGATGTGCGCGACGGGCCGCATGCGGGCCGGTACCAAGGTGCGGCCAGCGTTGGCGTACGGCCGATGTTTGGGGAAAACAAACCCAATATCGAAACCTTCCTCTTCGACTTTTCTGGGGATCTTTACGGCGCGACCCTGTCTATCGCCTTGGTCGATTACCTGCGCGGAGAACAGAAATTTGACGGGCTCGACGCGCTTGTCACCCAGATGGGCCATGACTGTGATCGTGCGCGCGACATCCTGAACGCGCTATGACAAAGCTGATCGCGCCGCCTGACCTGCCGCATCGCTTTTGGGAACGCAAACCGCTCTCCAAGATGTCGGAACGGGAATGGGAAGCCTTGTGCGATGGCTGTGGTAAATGCTGCCTGAACAAGCTGGAAGATGAAGACAGCGGCGAGGTCGCCTTGACATGCATTGCCTGTCGTTTGCTCGACGATGAAACCGCGCGCTGTGTGCATTATGACAATCGCCACCAATTTGTTCCGGACTGCATCGTCTTGCGTCCCGACAATATCGACGACAATGCCTATTGGATGCCCCAGACCTGCGCCTACCGGCTGTTGTGGGAAGGCAAAACGCTGCCAGATTGGCATCCGTTGATTTCTGGGGATCCGATGAGCGTTCACAGGGCTGGTGTGTCCGTGCGCGGTCGGACATTGTCGGAATTCGATGTCCCGATGGAAGAGTGGGAAGATCACATTATAAAGGAGCCAAGCTGATGTATTTCGCGGCCGACAACGCCGGTCCGGTTCATCCCGAAGTGATGCAGGTTCTGGCCGAAGCCAACGAAGGCTATGCCCTGCCCTATGGTGCGGATGCGCTGATGGATGAGGTACGTACGCGGCTGCGCGACATTTTCGAAGCGCCGGACGCCGCCGTTTACCTTGTGGCAACGGGCACTGCAGCAAACTCCTTGGCTTTGGCCACGTTGGGAGACTCCTGGCAAACCGTGTTCTGCTCTCCGGTTGCGCATATTCATGAAGACGAGTGCAACGCGCCGGAATTCTATTCCGGTGGGGCCAAGCTGACCTTGGTGGCCGGGACCGACAAGATGATGCCAGACGCCTTGCGCAACGCGATAGAGGCGGAAGAAACACGGGGGGTTCACGGCCCGCAACGCGGCCCAGTGGCCATCACGCAGGTGACAGAGCGGGGATCTGTTTACACGCTCGACGAAATTCAGTCTCTGACGGCGGTTGCCAAGAACCACAATCTGCCCGTGCATCTGGATGGCGCGCGTTTTGCCAATGCTCTGGTGACGCTCAATTGTTCAGCGGCAGAGATGACATGGAAATCCGGGATCGACGCGGTCAGCTTTGGCGGCACAAAGAACGGTTTGATGGGCGTCGAGGCGGTTATCCTCTTTGACCCGCAGAAGGCGTGGGAATTTGAGCTACGGCGCAAGCGGGGCGCGCATCTCTTTTCCAAGCATCGGTACCTGTCCGCTCAGATGGCCGGCTACCTGCGCGATGGGCTTTGGCTGCGATCGGCCCGGATGGCGAACGACAATGCCGCCTATCTGGTCGACGGATTGCGGGCACGCGGGGCGGAATTTGCGCATCACCCGGACGCCAACATGATCTTTGCTGCCTTCCCGCGGCGCATCCACCAAAGGCTGCATGAGGCTGGTGCCAAATACTATGTCTGGTCAGGTACGCTGGAAGGTGACGACGGTGACGAAATGCTGACCGCGCGGCTGGTCTGCGACTGGTCCGTCGGCAAGGCGCAGATCGACCAGTTCCTATCTCATTTCTAAATCGCCGCGCCGACTGGTTTAGGCTGTATCCAACACGGACCGCATGATCGCGGCGGTTTCCACCGGATGGGTGATCGGGGCCATATGCCCCGCCCCCGGGATCACCTCGTTTTGCGCGTGGGGGATGCGGCGGGCCAGACCGTCATTGACCACCTCGATAAGCGGTTGCGTGTCGGACCCACGCACCAGCAGCACCGGCATAGAAAGCCGCGCCAAAGCCTCTGGCATCAATACACCGGGCCGGTCTTCCTGAACCGCGCCGTGGGATGCGGGCACAACATGAATGCCGCGCACCATGGCCGCGCGGGTCGGTTCCGGCAGGTCCGGCCAACGCGGCCCCCCGCCACCCCACATCCGGTTAAAGAGCCGTGCGGCAGTTTCGTCGTCACCGGACCGCAAAGCCGCTTCAAACGATTTAGAGTCTTCGGTTTCGACCCTCAACATCTCTGGCGCGTCCTGTTGCACAATCGCGAAGGCCACAGGTTCAATCAACGTCAGGCTCAACACCTTATCGGGGTTTTCCACCGCAAGCCGAAGGGCCGTCACCGCCCCAAAAGAATGGCCGACAAGATGTGTTGGCTGCGACAGGAACGGCGCCAACCCCGCGACAAAGGCATCCTGAAAGTCGCCCTGACGGTCCCAATCCGGGCTTTTGCCATGGGACAGCATATCCGGCGCTGTAATTGTCACGCCCGCCCCGAGGGCAGCCGCGACGCCCCGCCATGTACCCCCATGGGCGATGGTGCAGTGCAGTGCCAAAAGGGACACCGGCCCGTCACCGAAATGACGGGCGGACAGGGTTTGGACGGCCATCAGCCTTTCATCTCGGACAGATGCTCATCCAGATCATCCAGCCGGTCCTGACCCCAAAATCTTTGGCCGTCGGACGTGACATAGAACGGTGCACCAAAGACGCCGTTTTCAACGGCCTCTTCAAGGTTCGCAGCAAAGGTTTCCGCACCGGTCAGCAAACCGCTGTCGGCAAGAGCCGCATCAAACCCAGCCGCCGTCAGGCAATCGCGGATGACGGCATCTTCTGCAATGTCCTTGTCTTCAGCCCAGCAGGCCCGCAGGAACGCATGAGACAGCGCACCCACGTCGCCACCCCCGGCGTTTTGCGCGGCAATGATGGCATAACAGGACGGGGCCGCATTCGTGGGCCAATGTGCCGGTTTGAAATTCATCGGCAGGCCGGATTTCTTGGCCTGACGTTGCAATTCCATCATCCGGTATTCCTGACGAGAAATGTGCCGGTCTTTCGGTGGCGTACCGCCCGTGCGACCAAACAGACCCATGATGTCCAGCGGTTTATACGCAATCGTCGCGCCATGCTTGGCTGCGATTTCTTCCAGCCGGGTGCCGGCCAGATAGGTGAAAGGGGACAGCGTGCTGAAGTAGTAATTGATGTCGGCCATAGTCTATTTCTCCCGGGACAATCTTTGCCGGACGGTAAGGCCATGCTATGCGGTGTCAACATCACGAATCTGTCACAAAGCCCCATCTGCCAGGAAACTTTCGACATGCCGCAACTTCAGGAACCTAAGCTGATCGCCGGGAACGCAAACCGACCATTGGCGGAAGCGATTTGCCGCCGCATGACGATGCATCGCGGGGTTCACACCGGTTTGGTTGAGACCCGCGTTGAACGGTTCAACGATGGCGAGATATTCGTCGAGGTTTTCGAAAATGTCCGCGGCGAGGATATGTTTCTGATCCAGCCGACATCGAACCCGTCCAATGACAATCTGATGGAATTGCTGATCATGGCCGATGCGCTGCGGCGCAGCTCAGCCGCCCGCATCACAGCGGTTCTGCCCTATTTTGGCTATGCCCGTCAGGACCGCCGGACCAAGGCCCGCACCCCGATCAGCGCCAAGCTGGTCGCCAATATGCTGGTTGGCGCCGGGGTCGAGCGTATCTTGACCATGGACTTGCATGCGGCTCAGATCCAAGGGTTTTTCGACATCCCGGTCGACAACCTCTACGCCTCCCCGATCTTTGTCTTGGACATCCAGACCCATTTCGCAGCTCAGCTGGATGAGCTGATGGTGGTTTCACCCGACGTCGGCGGTGTGGCCCGCGCCAGAGAGTTGGCCAAGCGCATCGGCTCGCCCCTGTCGATCGTCGACAAACGCCGGGAAAAGGCCGGCGAAGTTGCCGAAATGAACGTGATCGGCAATGTCGAAGGCAAGATCTGTCTGATCGTGGACGATATTTGTGACACCGCGGGCACCCTGTGCAAGGCAGCAGAGGTTCTGCTCCAAAACGGCGCGAAGGAGGTCCACGCCTATACCAGCCACGGGGTTCTAAGCGGACCCGCGGTGGAGCGTGTGACAAACTCTGTTCTGAAGTCCTTGGTCATCACGGATTCTATCCAGCCAACCAAAGAAGTATTGGCCTGCAAAAACATCCGCGTTGTCCCGACCGCTCCGGTTTTTGCTCAGGCGATCCTGAACATTTGGAACGGCACATCGGTGTCATCGCTGTTCGACGCGGACACACTGACACCGATTTACGAAACGCTTTACGCCGCGGCCAGTTAAGCCACGGGCTTGATCGGGGGATCAATAGATCTCCCAATCATCCTCATCGCCCAGTTCACCTATCGCGAACCACGCCACGCGCACCCGCGCGATCCGCGTGTCCGCCCATGTCCGGAATACGATTTCAAATCCGCCTTCACTGATCGTATCTGCGATGACTTCGGCCCGGATACCGGCCTCGTTATCGATATCAAGCAGCGACGTGCTCACGTGGACGTTTGGCGGGGATCGAAACTGTTCAGAAAAATTGACAGCATGCCGGTGTTCGCGCGCTCCGGTCCCGGTCCACATGGCCCCGTCGTCTTGGAAATCGGAAAACAGAGAGACGTCTCCCTGATCAATACCGACGGAATAGGATTTAATTCGCTTCATTTCGAATGACTATAGCCTGATATTCACGCAGACTTATACATATTCAATTTTGGCGGTATTTTGGCCAAAATAAAACCGGCCTGTGAAAAGGCCGGTTTCTTAATTTTTTCAGGTGCTTAAGCGGCGATTTGTTCGCCCAAAGCTTCCATATCTGCGAGCAGTTTGGCCGCGTCATCCACCGCACCACCGCTTTCAACAGCCGCAGCATGCGCCGCGCGTGCGTCGGCCACCAGAGCGTCCAGCAGGCTGCGGTCAACTTCTGACACCGGAATGGCCTTCTCTGCCAGCACCGACAAACCTTCGGTGCCAATCTCGGCAAAGCCACCCGTGACGACGTATTCGGTCGTCCCTTCGGCGCTGTCTACACGCAGGATGCCCGGGCGCATTGTTGTGATGGTTGGGGCATGATCGGGCATCGCCGTCATGTCACCATCCGCGCCGGGGATCTGGACCGCGCTGGCCTGAAGCGAAGCAAGGCTCCGCTCCGGGCTGACGAGATCGAATTGCATCGTATCTGCCATGAGGCTGCTCCTTAGGCCGCTTCTGCTGCCATACGCTCGGCTTTGGCGATCACCTCATCAATGCCGCCAACCATGTAGAAGGCCGCTTCTGGCAGGTGGTCGTACTCACCGGCGACAACCGCTTTGAACGACTTGATGGTGTCTTCCAGCGGAACCTGGACGCCGTCCGAGCCGGTGAAGACTTTTGCAACGTCAAACGGCTGCGACAGGAAGCGTTGGATCTTCCGGGCGCGGGCCACCGTCAGTTTGTCTTCTTCGCTCAGTTCGTCCATGCCAAGGATGGCGATGATATCCTGCAGCGATTTGTAACGCTGAAGGATACCCTGAACGTCACGCGCCACGTTGTAGTGATCTTCACCCACAACCGCCGGATCGAGGATCCGCGAGGACGAGTCCAGCGGGTCCACGGCCGGGTAGATGCCCAGCTCCGAAATCGCACGGCTCAGAACGGTTGTCGCGTCGAGGTGCGCAAAGGTCGTCGCAGGCGCGGGGTCGGTCAAGTCGTCCGCAGGCACGTACACGGCCTGGATCGAGGTGATCGAACCGGCCTTTGTTGAGGTAATGCGTTCCTGCATCGCGCCCATGTCGGTTGCCAGTGTCGGCTGATAGCCCACAGCGGACGGAATACGACCCAAAAGCGCCGACACCTCGGAACCCGCTTGGGTAAAGCGGAAGATGTTGTCGACGAAGAACAGAACGTCGGTACCGGATTGGTCGCGGAACTGTTCGGCCAGTGTCAGACCGGTCAGAGCAACACGCGCACGCGCACCCGGAGGTTCGTTCATCTGGCCATAGACCAGCGCCACTTGGCTTTCCGACAGGTTGTCCGGCTTGATCACGTTGGATTCGATCATCTCGTGATAAAGGTCGTTGCCCTCACGGGTCCGCTCACCAACGCCCGCGAACACCGAGAAGCCCGAGTGCACTTTGGCGATGTTGTTGATGAGTTCCATGATGAGAACGGTTTTACCCACGCCCGCACCACCGAAGAGGCCAATTTTACCACCCTTCGAGTAAGGCGCCAGCAGGTCCACAACCTTGATCCCGGTGACCAGAATTTCCGATTCCGTTGCCTGTTCGTCAAAATGCGGCGCGTCGGCGTGGATCGGGCGTGTTTCGTCTGCTTCAACCGGGCCTTTTTCGTCGATGGGCTCACCCACAACGTTCATGATCCGGCCCAGTGTGGCGTTGCCAACCGGGATCGAGATCGGACCACCGGTGTCGGTCACGGCGCTGCCGCGGACCAGACCTTCGCTGGCGTCCATCGCGATGGTGCGCACGGTGTTCTCGCCAAGGTGCTGCGCCACTTCCAGGATCAGCTTCTTGCCGTTGTTTTCCGTTTCCAGCGCGTTCAGAATTTCCGGCAGGTGGTCGTCAAACTGGACGTCGACCACGGCGCCAATCACCTGTGTGATCTTGCCTTTTGCGTTTGCCATTTCTCGTCTCCGGTTCTTAGAGCGCTTCCGCGCCCGAAATAATTTCAATCAGCTCGTTGGTGATCACAGCCTGACGCGAGCGGTTGTACTGGATGGTCAGTTTGTCGATCATGTCACCCGCGTTGCGTGTGGCATTGTCCATCGCAGACATCCGAGCGCCCTGTTCCGATGCCCCGTTTTCCAACAGAGCGGAAAAGATCGCTGTCGCGACCCCTTTCGGCAGCAGGTCGGCGAGGATGGATTCCTCGTCCGGCTCGTAATCATAGAGCGTTGCGGCCCCGTCCTCGTCAGCTTCGAAAGCTGCCGGGATGACCTGTTGTGCGGTCGGTTCCTGCGTCACGACGTTGATAAACTTCGAATAGAAGATCGTCGCGACATCGAACTCACCGGCGTCAAAGCGGGTCAGCACATCCTTGGCGATGTCTTGCGCGTTTGAATAACCGATGCGTTTGACTTCGGCCAAATCGACGTGCCCGATGAACATGTCACCAAACTCACGCTTCAACTGATCGCGGCCTTTCTTGCCGACGGTCAGGATTTTGACCGTCTTGCCAGCTGCAACCAACTCTTCCGCCTTGGTCCGTGCCAGCTTTGCGATGTTGGTGTTGAAACCACCGCACAGGCCGCGTTCCGCTGTCATGACGACAAGCAGTTGCACCTGATCGCTGCCCGTACCGCTCAGCAGTTTGGGCGCGCTGTCACTGCCGCCAACCGATGCCGCCAGCCCGGCCATCACGGCATTAAACCGTTGGGCATAGGGGCGCGACTCTTCGGCGGCTTCCTGTGCCCGCCGCAGTTTTGCGGCGGCCACCATCTGCATGGCCTTGGTGATCTTGCGGGTCGATTTGACCGACTCGATCCTGATTTTGAGGTCCTTAAGACTTGGCATTGCCGCGTCTCCTCTTACGCGAAGTCAGCGGCGAACTCGTCGAGCGCGGCTTTGATCTTGTCCGCGTCTGCGCCTTTGACCTTTGGATCATCGTTGGTGATCCAATCCAGCAGGTCCTGATGCTTGGTCCGCAGGTGGTTCAACAGACCCGCCTCATAGCGGCCTACATCCGACACTGCGATGTCGTCGAGGTAACCATTGGTGCCCGCGAAGATGACGCAAACGATTTCAGCGTTGGTCAGTGGCGAATACTGCGGCTGTTTCATCAGCTCAGTCAGACGCGCACCCCGGTTCAGCAAGCGCTGGGTGGCGGCATCAAGGTCGGAACCGAACTGTGCAAAGGCCGCCATTTCGCGGTACTGCGCCAGTTCCAGTTTCACAGGACCCGCAACTGATTTCATCGCGTTTGTCTGGGCCGAAGAGCCCACGCGCGACACCGACAGACCGGTGTTCACGGCCGGGCGGATACCTTGGTAGAAGAGTTCGGTTTCCAGGAAGATCTGACCGTCGGTGATCGAAATCACGTTGGTCGGGATAAAGGCCGAAACGTCACCACCTTGGGTTTCGATGACCGGCAGAGCCGTCAGCGAGCCGTTGCCGTGATCGTCGCCCATTTTCGCCGAACGTTCCAGCAGGCGGGAGTGCAGGTAGAAAACGTCACCCGGATACGCTTCGCGGCCCGGCGGACGACGCAGCAGCAGCGACATCTGACGATAGGCAACCGCCTGTTTCGAGAGGTCATCATAAATGATCAGCGCGTGACGGCCGTTATCGCGGAAATACTCCGCCATCGCGGTCGCGGTGTAGGGCGCGAGGTACTGCATCGGCGCCGGTTCGGACGCGGTCGCAGCAACAACGATCGAATATTCAATCGCGCCGGTTTCTTCCAGCTTCTTCACCAGCTGCGCAACGGTCGAGCGCTTTTGACCAACAGCCACGTAGATGCAGTAGAGCTTCTTGCTCTCATCATCGCCAGCCGCGTCGTTATAGACTTTCTGGTTCAGGATAGTGTCCAGCGCCACGGCGGTTTTACCGGTTTGGCGGTCACCAATGATCAGCTCACGCTGGCCACGGCCAATCGGGATCATCGCGTCAACCGATTTCAGACCGGTTGCCATCGGCTCGTGCACCGATTTACGCGGGATAATGCCCGGCGCTTTGACGTCTGCAACGCCGCGCGTATCGGACGCGATCGGACCTTTGCCGTCGACCGGGTTGCCCAGGCCGTCCACAACGCGACCCAGCAGGCCGTCACCGATCGGAACGTCCACAATGGCATTGGTCCGCTTGACGGTGTCGCCTTCTTTAATGTCACGGTCAGAACCGAAGATAACGACACCTACGTTGTCGTTTTCCAGGTTCAGAGCCATCCCCATGATGCCACCGGGAAATTCAACCATTTCACCGGCCTGAACATTGTCGAGGCCATAGACGCGGGCGATACCGTCACCAACGCTCAGCACGCGACCGATTTCAGAAACCTCGGCCTCTTGGCCAAAGTTCTTGATCTGGTCCTTCAGGATCGCAGAAATTTCTGCAGCTTGGATACCCATTTATCCGACCTCTTTCATTGCATTCTGGAGAGAGTTGAGCCGCGAGCGGATCGACGTGTCGATCATTTTCGAGCCCACTTTTACGACAAGACCGCCGATGAGATCCTTATCGACGGTCGCATTGATTGTGACGTCCTGACCCAGTTGGGACTTCAGGGTGGCCGCCAGTTTTTCCGATTGTGTTTTGGTCAACGCCTTCGCGCTGGTCACTTCGGCGGTAACTTCATTGCGGGCCGCAGCCAACATGGTTTGAAGAGCCGACAAAAGTTGCGGCAACACGAACAGGCGGCGCTTTTCGGCCATCAGACCAAGTGATTTCACCAGAACAGGCTGAAGATCCATTTTCTGGGCTACGGCAACGATCGCCTTGCCTTGCTCTTCGCGCGACATCATCGGCGAATGGATCATGCTGCGCAGATCTTCGCTTTCGCTTAGTGCGGCGGACAAGTCGCCGACACCTGTTTCAAGGCGATTAAGGTTATCGTTGTCATTTGCGATTTCAAAAATCGCTGTTGCATAGCGCTCGGCAATGCCTGCGGAGATCGAAGCTGGTTCGGACACGTCCACCCTTCCGACATCTTGGCCCCGTCAACGCGCACCAAACGCGCCCCCGGGGGCGTGAACCGGCCGTCGCGTGTGGCTGGCCGTGAAAATCAGCGTGGACTTAGCAGAGCGTTTCGCACCTCGCAACACAGTATATTGCTTTCTGCACGGGGCAAAATCGCCTGTTTTTCGGCATTTATACCGCGTGCGACGCTTTGCGCATGTATCGTTTAGACGAAAACCCTGCGTTTTCTTACAGTTGAGCGATTCCCATTTAGACCAATCCATAGGCAGTGTGACGAAACCGCCCGGTTCAACGGGGTCAAACAGGTTTCGCAACCGGATCGGCGATGCCTTCCAAAGCGCGTAAAGGACTGCGTTCAGCGTCTTTGATGGGGGTTCCGCGCGGCGGCTGCACCCGTTTAGAGGCCTCGATAATCAAAACACCGCCCGCCCGCGAGGTCGGGCTGATCGCCCCCATCTTTTCAATTAACCGGCTCGATTTTAGCCAGAACCGCCGTTCGGACGGCATCAAGTGCAACGCCGCGCTGTGGCGTTCGGGCATAAACCCATGGATGCGAATCTGTGTTTCAAACTGGCCCAGCGTGTAGGGCCGACCATAACCAAACGGCGTTTTGTCACTCCGCGACCACAAACCGGCCCGGTTCGGCACGATGAACACGACCTTGCCGCCGGGGCCCAACACCCGAGCGCATTCATTCAGAACGTCCGAGGGGCGTTCCGAGGTTTCCAACCCATGCAGCAGGATCAGCTTGTCGACATGTCCCGTTTCCAGCGGCCACAGGGTTTCTTCGGTCAGCACAGAAACATTCGGCAGGCCAGCTGGCCAAGGCATCACGCCCTGCGGGCCGGGCATCAGGGCGATCGTCCGTCGCGCGGACTTTAGGTAAGGTCGAAGCAACGGAACCGCGAAACCAAATCCGACTACAGTCTGCCCTTTTGCCTCTGGCCATAATTCCAACAATTTGGCGCGGATCGACGACTGCGCGGCACGGCCCAACGTGCTGCGGTAGTAAAAGTTCCTCAGATCCTGCACGTCGAGATGCATTGCGGACATCCGTTTCATCGGCCAAGCTGGTGTCACTCTATCAATGACAAAGCGAATGACCATGCCCCTTGAGATCCTCACCATCCCCTGCCTGTCTGATAACTACGCTTTTCTTGCGCATGACGCTGCAAGCGGTGACACCGCGCTGATTGACGCGCCCGAGTCGGGGCCAATCCTTGCGGTTCTGGCGCAACGGGGCTGGACGCTGACGGATGTGTTGATCACGCATCATCACGATGACCACGTCATGGCGCTGCCAGAAATTCTGAAAACACATGCTGCGCGCGTCACGGGGCACGCCAAGGATGCGGCGCGGTTGCCAAAACTGGATCGAGCGGTTGTTGAGGGTGACGAGATCTCAATCGGGTCAGAGACGGGCAAAGTGCTGGATGTCTCTGGCCACACCATAGGCCACATCGCGTTTCATTTCCCCCACAGCTATGCGGCGTTTACGGCAGACAGTCTGATGGCGCTGGGGTGCGGTCGGGTTTTTGAAGGCACTATGGATATGATGTGGGAAAGCCTGCAAAAGCTGGCGGCCCTGCCCTCGGAAACTATGATTTATTCGGGCCATGAATACACAACCGCCAACGGCAATTTCGCGGTGACTATTGAACCCGAAAATTCAGACCTTACTTTGCGCAGACGGCAGATCGCGACGCACCGCGCCCAGAATGAGCCAACGGTCCCGAGTTTGCTGGCTGACGAATTGAAAACAAATCCGTTTTTGCGTGCCAATCTCAGCGAAGTGAAAATCGCCATCGGGATGCCCGATGCCAGTGATTCCGAGGCATTTGCCGAGATCCGGTCCCGCAAAGACAAATTCTGACGCTCGAAAACAAGACGAACCGCCACAGGTCCGCGCAATTGTGACCGCTAAATGAAAGAAAAAACTTGAAGCCGGGGGCCGATCAACCAAACTCTAAAGATATGAGGACATGGTTGGTCTGGGGGAGTGTCCCCAACACGTTCCCCTCCCGACCCAGATAAGAGGAGCACCCACGTGCCTTCATTCTCGACGACACTTGAGCAGGCCATTCACTCCGCACTCGCGCTGGCAAATGATCGCCGGCACGAATTTGCGACGCTAGAGCACTTGCTGCTCGCACTTTTGGATGAACCGGATGCAACCCGCGTTGTGCGCGCTTGCAGCGTGAACCTTGATGAGCTGCGCAGCACGCTCGTTGAGTTCGTGGACGAAGATCTCGCCAATCTGGTGACCGACATCGACGGATCCGAAGCCGTCCCAACCGCCGCGTTCCAGCGGGTGATTCAGCGCGCGGCCATTCATGTTCAGTCTTCGGGCCGCGCAGAGGTGACCGGGGCCAACGTTCTGGTCGCGATCTTTGCCGAACGCGAATCGAACGCAGCCTACTTCCTGCAGGAACGGGAAATGACCCGCTATGACGCCGTTAATTTCATTGCGCATGGCGTGGCAAAGGACCCCGCTTTTGGCGAAAGCCGCCCGGTGACCGGTTCGAACGAACAGGAAGACGACCCACAACAAACATCTTCCTGTTATTCGGAAGGCAAAAAGAAAGAAAGCGCGCTTGCCAAGTATTGCGTCGACCTTAATTCCAAATCGCGCGGCGGTGATATCGATCCCCTGATCGGTCGCGACCACGAGGTGGAACGCTGCATTCAAGTCCTGTGCCGTCGCCGCAAGAACAACCCGCTTCTGGTGGGCGACCCCGGTGTTGGCAAAACCGCCATTGCCGAGGGGCTCGCGCGCAAAATCGTGGCCGGCGAAACACCCGAGGTTTTGAAAAACACCACGATTTACTCGCTCGACATGGGCGCGCTTCTGGCAGGCACACGTTATCGCGGCGACTTCGAAGAGCGGTTGAAGGCGGTTGTGACCGAATTGGAAGAACACCCTGACGCGGTGCTGTTCATCGACGAAATTCACACTGCGATCGGCGCCGGGGCAACCTCTGGCGGCGCCATGGATGCGTCGAACCTGCTGAAACCTGCGTTGCAGGGTGGCAAGCTGCGCACGATGGGATCCACCACGTATAAGGAATTCCGCCAGCATTTCGAAAAGGACCGCGCGCTGAGCCGCCGGTTCCAGAAAATCGACGTCAATGAACCGTCGGTCGAAGACAGCGTAAAAATCCTCAAGGGCTTGAAGCCGTATTTTGAGGAACACCACAGCGTCAAATACACTTCGGATGCGATCAAGACCGCCGTGGAACTGTCGGCGCGGTATATCAACGACCGCAAATTGCCGGACAAGGCGATCGACGTGATTGATGAGGCCGGCGCCGCGCAGCATCTGGTGGCTGAAAGCAAGCGTCGCAAGACAATCGGTGTGAAAGAGATCGAAGCCGTGGTCGCCAAGATCGCGCGCATCCCTCCGAAGAACGTCAGCAAGGACGATGCCGAGGTCCTCAAAGATCTGGAAACGTCTCTCAAACGCGTGGTCTTTGGTCAGGACAAAGCGATCGAGGCGTTGTCTAGCGCGATCAAACTGGCGCGGGCGGGTCTGCGCGAGCCAGAGAAGCCAATTGGTAACTACCTCTTTGCGGGTCCAACGGGCGTCGGTAAAACCGAGGTCGCAAAGCAACTGGCGGACACGCTGGGCGTTGAACTGTTGCGGTTTGACATGTCGGAATACATGGAGAAACACGCGGTCAGCCGTCTGATTGGCGCGCCTCCCGGCTATGTCGGCTTCGACCAGGGCGGTATGCTGACCGATGGCGTTGACCAGCACCCGCATTGTGTCTTGCTTCTTGACGAGATCGAAAAAGCGCACCCGAATGTGTACAACATCCTTCTGCAAGTGATGGATCACGGTCAGTTGACGGATCACAACGGACGGACCGTTGATTTCCGGAACGTTGTCTTGATCATGACATCCAACGCAGGTGCCACCGAACAGGCCAAGGCTGCCATCGGTTTCGGACGGGATCGTCGCGAAGGCGAAGATACCGCCGCCATCGAACGGACCTTTACGCCAGAGTTCCGCAACCGGTTGGACGCAGTCATTTCCTTCGCACCGCTGCCGAAGGACGTGATCCTGCAAGTGGTCGAGAAATTCGTCCTGCAACTGGAAGCGCAATTGATGGATCGCGGCGTCACGATCGAGCTGACCAAACCCGCCGCCGAATGGCTGGCCGATAAGGGTTATGATGACAAGATGGGCGCACGTCCGCTGTGCCGTGTGATCCAAGAATACATCAAGAAGCCGCTGGCCGAAGAGCTGTTGTTCGGAAAACTGGCCAAAGGCGGCTTGGTCAAGGTTGGCATAAAGGGCGGCGAGATCGATCTGAAAATCGAAGGTCCGGCCAATCCTCGGCTGTCAGGTGACAAGCCACCGCTGTTGACCGCAGACTAATGCGCGCGGCGTTTTTTGCCGCAACAGTTTCACTCGCCGCACCTGCTGTGGCGAGTGATTTTCGTTTGGGCTTGCCGATCGATTGCACACTGGGTTCCGATTGCTACGTCCAACAATTCGTCGACCGCGACCCGGGCGACGGTCATCAGGATTTCGCCTGTGGCCCCCTGACTTATGACGGACACAAGGGCACCGACTTTGCTTTGATAGACCTCAAGGCAATGCAGGCCGGTGTTGATGTGATTGCCATGGCGGACGGGCGCGTGACCGGGCTGCGCGATGGGGTGGCTGATTCAGGGATAGGACCTGACACCCAAGGGCGTGAATGCGGGAACGGCGTCGTTGTGGAGCATGCCGAAGGATTTACCACCCAATATTGCCACCTCAAGCAGGGGCCGTTGACGGTTAAGATTGGTGATCAGGTAACGACCGGCGATGCTTTGGGCCAAGTCGGGTATTCGGGCTCGACCGAGTTTCCACATGTGCATGTCACGTTACGCCAAGACGGACGCGTCATAGACCCGTTTGACCCGTCCCATTCCGACGACTGTGGGAGCAACGAGACGCTTTGGCAGGCCGCCATCCCGTATCGTCCCGGCGGGATTTTGTCGCTGGGGTTTGCGGCGGGCATTCCCGAATACAGCGACATCAAGGCCGGCACAGCCGCTCTGGACACGGTACCCACCGACGCGCCGGCGCTGGTCATTTGGGCCTTTGGTTTTGGTGCACGGGCCGGTGATGAGATTCGGTTGCTTTTGTCCGGCTCGGAGGGCGTGATCAGCGATCAGACCGTTGTGATGGACCGCAACCAGGCCCAGTTTTTTCGCGCCTCCGGTCGCAAGAAACGCGGCAACGGATGGCCTGAAGGAACCTATGAAGGGTTGGTTCAGCTCATGCGCGATGGTGTCACGCTCGAAGAGCGAACCGCACGCATCCAGACCCGATAGACCTGACTTACTTTTCGGTGAACTTCAACTCGATCCGCCGGTTTTGCGCCCTTGCTTCCGGCGTGTCGGCGGCGTTCACAGGTTGGTATTGACCAAACCCATTGGCCGACAACCGATCCGGCGGCAGCCCCAGGAAACTCACCATGTAGCGAACCACCGACAATGCGCGCGCCTGGCTGAGTTCCCAGTTATCGGCAAAGGCACCGGCCCCCGACAATGGCACGTTATCTGTGTGCCCATCGACTTGAAGCACCCAGTTGATGCCAGACGGGATTTCATCGGCGACATCGCGCAGCGTTCCTGCGATCTTGGCGATTTCGATACGTCCCGCGTCTGAAAGCTCTGCACCTCCGGGCGGGAACAGGACCTCGGATGAAAAGACAAACCGATCCCCAACAATGCGCACGCCTTCTTGAGCCCCCAGAACGTCACGCAGTCGCCCAAAGAATTCAGACCGGTACCGTTCGAGATCCTGCGCTTCGGCGGCGAGCGCGGCTGCTTCTTCTTCCAGCCGTTTGCGTTCGGCTTCTTCCAATTGACGGCGACGCCGTTCTTCGGCCGCCACCCGTGCCAAGGCGGTGTTGAGCTCGGAACCTAGCGATTCCAGCTGCACCTGTGAGGCGGCATCACGTTCGCGCGCCTCATCCAACAAACCCTGCAGGCTTTCCAACTGTTGGCGCAGGGCTGCGACTTGCTGGTTCAAAAGAGCTGTCTCACGCTGTGCTTCTGCTGAAACAGCCTCTTGCGAAGACAACTCACGATTGGCCACGGCCAACAATGCGGCGCGCTGTTCGGCGCGGCTCAGCTGTTCAGCAGCATCCGCTTCCGCAGCGGCTTGTGCGGCCAGTGCCGCTGCCAGACGTGACCGCAGCAACTCTTCATCCGTCGCCGCCGCCTGCGCGCGTTCTAGTGATTCAAGCGCCTGCAACAGGCGCGCTTCGACAGATGCGCGGTCTTCTGCGGTTGCTTGCGACTGTTCCTGTGCTTCGCTGAGTGCCGAGCGCGCTTGTGCCAGTTCTGCTTCCAACCCACGTTGCGTGACGTCGCTGTTGCGCCACAACTCATCCAGTTGTGCTTGTAATTCTGCCTGCGCGTTGGCTGCACTTCGCTGGGCCGTGGCCAATTCTGTTTCCAAAACCCGACGCGCGGCCGCGTTATCCGCTTGCAAACGCTGCAACTCGGCTTCGAATTCCGATTGCGTTTGCACCGTTTGGGCTTGTGCGCGCGCAAGCTCTGCCTCCAAAGCATCGCGCGTTTCAGCCGTTTCGGACCGCGCCAGCTCTAACTGGTCCTGCAAATTGTTGCGTGCGGTATCCGCCTCGGCACGCACGCGGGACAGATCCGCCTGCAAAGCAGATATCGTTTGCGCATTGGTGGCTTGTGTAACCTCCATTTGCGCCAAAACCGCGGTCAAGCGCTCGGCGAGCGCATCGCGTTCTGTAGCCCTCGCTTCTGCGGTCTGGATCGACGTTAATGCAGCCGACAGACGCGCATCCAAATCGTCGCGCGCCGCTTGTGCGGCGGCCAACAGAGTCAGAGTGTCCTCTGCCTCTTGCCGTTGCGCTTCGAGGGCCAGTGTCATGGCCGTCAACTCGGCATCCGCGTCCTGCAACCGCGCGCGCAGGGCTTCTGCGGCCGCAGCCTCGGCCAGACGCGCGGTTTCTTCCGCAGTCAATTGATCTTGAAGATCAGTCACCTGCGCCGTAAGTGCGTCGCCTTGGCTTTGCAAATCAGCGATCAAGGCCTCCATGGCTTCCCGCTGGGCGGCCGCCAGACGAGCGGCTTCTGTTTGCGCATCGATCTCGGTGCGGCTTTGGGCGAGGGCTAGGTTCAACCGCTCTTGTTCCGACAGCAACGCGGTCTGATCAGATGCCAACTGATCCCGTTCCGCTTCAAGCGCGACTATTTGGCTTAGTGCACGATCTTGATCAGCCAACAGAGTTGCAACCTGCGCTTCAAAGCTCGTGATTTGCGTTCGAGCCGCGGCGAGCGCCTCATCCTGTTGGTCTCTTTGCGCGGTCAAGGACGTAATCAATGATGTTTGCGCCGAGATTTCGGCGCGTGCGGCATCAAGGTCAGACTGGGTCGTGTTCAGGGTCGTGTTCAACGCCCCCATCCGTGCTTCAAGTTGATTGGATCGTCGCTCTTCCAGACCCAATGCCCGGGCCAGTGCCGCCACCTCTGCAGAGAGCTCGTTCAGCTCGGTTTCCTGACCTGTAATCGTTTCACGCAAAACAAATTGCACGACCATGAAGATGGTCAAAACAAACATCAGGACGAGCAACAAACCTGTCATCGCATCAACAAATCCGGGCCAGATCGACCCCTGAAACCGCTGACCTGTTCGTCTGGACAGCGCCATGGTCTACAGGTCGCCCTGCTTGCCGCGTGCCCCAAGCTTGACCTGGTTACGACCGCCGCCACCCTGCCCGCGCCCTTGGTTTTGCTGATTTCTCGGTCTCGATAGCGCATTGACCAGAATATCGATATCGTTGCGAAGTTCGGCCATGCTTTCTTGGCGCCCTGCCGAAATCTCTTCCAGAATGCGCAGCATTTGAACATCGATGGACCGAAGTCGCATTCGGCTTTCTGCGTCCAACCCTTCACTGGCTTCTTTTTCGCGCAGTAGATCTATCAATTGCTCTTGGCCAGACGCAATTCTATCGAGTGCTCCTGCCACCGCATTGTCACGGTCCATCCGGGTGGTCAGCGCCTGGATCGAGTCGGCGACAACACCGAGACGTTCATCAACCATCGCCCGGCTTGCATCCGACTGGATGAAGACTTGTTGCAAGGTGTCCATCTGTTCGGCCATGTGATCCAAAACACCGCTGACAACATCGGTATCCGTACCACCATCCTCGCCCGCCGAAAAACTGACCCGCGTGATTGATGACAGCCATTCTTCCAACTCGCGATAGAAACGGTTTTGACCGTGCCCCGCGAAGAGCTCTAGCAAACCAACAATGAGCGAGCCGGCCAAGCCCAACAGGGACGAGGCAAACGCAACCCCCATGCCGCCCAGCTGCGCCTCCAACCCGGTCATCAAGCGGTTGAAGACGGCAACGCCTTCTTCACCTTCTTGCGGCGCAAGGCTGCGAATGGTGTCGACGACCGCCGGCACCGTCGTTGCGAGGCCATAAAATGTGCCCAAGAGGCCCAAGAAAATCAAAAGGTTGACGATGTAACGTGTAATCTCACGCTGTTCATCGATGCGGGTCGCAACAGAATCCAAAATGGACCGCGTCGAGGTGGCGTTCAGTTGCATACGTGCGCCGCGGGATCGCAACAAGGACGCCAAGGGTGCAAGAAGCTGCGGTGGCTTGTACCCCTCGTCCAAAACACCGGCGGCAAATCGTTCGATCCATCGCACAGACCCGATCATAGTCAGCACCTGCCAAAAACAGGCCACAACACCAATCACGAAAACAAATATGATAAACCCGTTTAGATATGGGTTCGCCTGAAATACTGGCAGCACGCGCGGCAGCGCAAAAAAGGCGCCTGCGGCGCTGAGCCCCAGTACGGTCACCATCATCAGGATGGGGCGCAAAGGTTGCGAAAATTGTGGCCTGGTTTCGTGCCCGGTATGCGCCATGCGCTGTTTTTCCTCAGAAGACGTCTGCTCTTGACGCGATATTATCGAAAAAATCTGAAAAGCGCCAAGGCTTTATGCCAAAAGCGCCCTGACCCGTGTCGTCAGCCAGTCCAAATCAGGGTCACTCAGCCCGATCTCGGTCAAATGGGTGGCAGTGTTGAAAAGGTATTCGCTATTTGGCCCGCGCCCGCCCACCGCATGCGCGATAATCTGCGCCTGTTCTTCGAGGGGAAGGTCACAATACTGCACATGGTCGGGGTCGATCACATAGGCCAATGCCTCTTGGGTGGTGCCCGACCGCATGTGAAGCGTCACGGTGCGCTCCAGATAGGCTGAAGAGATCAACTCTCGCTCGCGCAGCATGGCAAGCGTTTGCTCTTCGGTACCCGCAGCAACGCGAAAGGCCAGCCCGGCACATTCCGCATCGTCTGCGGCGTCCAGCGCCAACACCAACCCCGGGTCTTCGACCGTGCCTCGGTGATGAATAGAGCGCATGCAAAATGAACGGTGATATCCCCGCAACGTGGCAACCTGTTGTTCCGCCACCTCGAACCCGGGATTCCATAGCAAGGACCCGTATCCAAATACCCACATTGCCATCGCTCTGGCCCTTTTGTTTGGCGGCCTATAAACATCAATCGAAATCAATGTGAAAGAGGCAAACGAATGCGACTTCTAACCAAGCTGATCGTTGCGATTGCGGCTTTGTGGTCGGCCTATTTGTTCGGCGCAGGGTATTTGGCGCGCGGCGGCATTCAGGCATGGTTCGAGGCGCGGCAAACCGAAGGGTGGCAAGCAGAGTTTTCCGCGATTTCAACCGGGGGCTATCCGTTTGACCTGATCACACAGTTGGACACCCCGATGCTGGCCGATCCGGAAACCGGCGCGGCATGGCGCGCCGACCTGTTGACGCTGGAAAGCCCGGCGATCTGGCCCGGGGCAATGACGGTGCGATTTGCACAAACGCCGCAAACACTGGCCTATCTGGATCAAACTGTCTCACTCACAGCCACGGATATGCTGGCCGAACTGCATCTGGCGCCCGGGTCATCCCTGGAACTGGAACGCATGGCATTGACCTCTGGTCCTTGGACGGTGAATGGCGCGGGGCCTTTGATGGCGGCCGACACTCTTGTTGTGTCGATGACCCAACAGGACGTTGCAGAAACCTATGACATCGAAATATCGGCCGATGCTTTCGCGCCCGGTGAGGGGTTGCGAGGTGTTTTGCGCGGCGCTGACCAATTGCCGGGCACGCTGGAAACTCTGCGGATGGAGGCAACGGTCACGTTCGACAAACCATGGGACCGCGCCGCTCTGGAAGAGGTGCGCCCGCAACCGCGCAAAATCCATTTGCGCCTTGCCGATGCCCAATGGGGTCAGTTGCGCCTGCAATCGGCCGGGGAATTGACCATGGATGATGTGGGCACCCCAACTGGAAAGATCGCGATCAAAGCCGACAATTGGCGGGATATGCTGAACATGGCGGAAGCCAGCGGCGCCTTGTCATCATCTTTGCGTCAATCCGCCGAAACGGTTTTGAACCTGCTCGCTGGGCTGGGCGGCAACCCTGACGCGCTGGACCTGACGCTGACGTTCGAGGACGGGTTCGTGTCCCTCGGTCCCTTGCCCTTGGGCCCCGCCCCGCAGATCATCCTGCGTTAACGGCAATAGGCACCGCCACGATAGCGCGCGGTGTCAAAGTGAAAATGATCCTGATGCGCACGGTCCGCTTCCGGACCCAACACGGTGCCAAAGGGGCCGCATGCGGCCCGGTGGACCTTGCACAACATGTCGCGCGTGTTGCCGTGGCGCCAGCCTTTGAGAACTGTGATCACCTCACCATCGCTCATCGTAAACGCAGAGATGTCGATGGCGCGCCCTTTCCCATGTTCCGATATTTTGGCACCGGGCTTGTGGTTTCGTGTCCGACAGGCGTAATGCGCGGCAACTTTCATCTCGACCACCGGCCCACGTTTCTTGAACGCGGGTTTCACGCCTTTGTCGACCCATGTGTTCAACGCCTGCGCGGTGGTGCAATCCATCAGCGACGCCTGGCTTAGCCGGACACCGGACACTGACCTGATGCTTACGGCATCTTCGATACCGCAGGCCTTGATGCGGCCCGGCACGCGGCCAACCTTTTCGCCTTGGATATCGATATTCCCGCAGACCTGACCTTTGCGCAATTCCCGCTTCTTGGACATGATCCGTTCCACGAAGTCTGGCGTCCGCAGCATGGGGCGGATAGATCCGCTTGGGGCGTAAATCGGATCACCGGGCACCCGTTGCGCGGCCAACCGCTCTTGTGACGATGGGGGTCTGATCACCGGTCGGATGCCGATCAACGCGGGCCCAGAGGTGGCCAGCGTTGCAAATCCGGGACGTGGGACTGGGTGCAGAGTTTGATCCAGGGGCGCGGCCTGCGCCCCGCTCAGACACAAGGTCAAACACCCAAAGATCCATCCTGCAACATATTTCATGACGATCCTTTCGCCCGGCCAAAGTTCGGTGCGTCCGTGTCCTGACCGGCCTCGATGATCCCACGCCGGATCGCACGCGTTCGCGTGAAATAATCAAAGAGGTGATCCCCATCGCCGGTCCGGATCGCGCGCTGAAGCGCAAAGAGTTCTTCTGTAAAGCGGCCCAGAATTTCCAGCGTTGCATCCTTGTTGGTCAAAAACACATCGCGCCACATGGTGGGGTCACTGGCCGCGATCCGGGTAAAGTCCCGAAACCCTGCCGCCGAGTACTTGATGACTTCGCTATCTGTCACGCGCCGCAGATCGTCGGCGACGCCGACCATCGTATAGGCGATCAGGTGCGGCGCATGGCTGGTCACGGCCAGCACCAGATCGTGGTGGTCGGGGTCCATGACATCGACATTCGACCCCATCTGCTTCCACAGGTCTTGCAGGCGATCAACGGCGACGGGGTCCGAGTTTTCCACCGGTACAATCAGGCACCAGCGATTGTCGAAAAGCTCCGCAAAACCGCTTTCTGGTCCGGAATGCTCGGTTCCGGCCAAAGGGTGCGCCGGCACAAAATGCACACCTTCCGGGACATGAGGAGACACCGCCGAAATCACGTGGCGTTTGACCGATCCAACATCCGTGACTGTCGCACCCGGCTTCAAAACCGGGGCAATCTCGGCCATGACCGCGCCCATCACGCCAACAGGGACCGCCAAAACCACCAGATCGGCGCCGTCCACTGCCTCTGTCGCGGTCTCACAAACGCGGTCACACAACTCAATGTCGCGCGCGGTTTGCCGCGTCTCTGCGGTTCGAGCATAGCCCGTGACCTCTTGGGCCAGACCGGCCCGTTTGATGGCCCAGAACATAGAAGACGCAATAAGGCCCAGACCAATCAGGGCAACGCGGTCATAAATCACGCTCATGCCGCTCTCCAATCCGTCAGGGCGGAGATCACCCGCCCGGTTTGATCCGCGTCGCCAACCGTGATGCGTATGCCTTCGGGAAAGCCATAGCCACCCGCGCGACGTACGATAATGCCATCCGCATTCAGCGCCTGTTCCGCCGCATCGGCCTCTGCCACGTCCGCAAAACGGGCGAGGACAAAATTGGTTTCAGAGCCGTCGCAGGCAATCCCCATCTGGTGCAGAGCTCCGATCAGGCGCGCGCGTTGATCCGCGTTCAGGGCCGCACAGGTCTTGATCCAGTCGAGATCCCGTACCGCTGCCTCTGCCGCGGCGAGTTGCACGACGGACAGGTTAAAAGGCTGGCGCATCCGCGTCAGCACATCGATCATCTCCTTGGGGCCATACCCCCAGCCAATGCGCAAACCGCCCAAGCCATAGATTTTCGAGAACGTGCGGGTCATCAGCACGTTGGACCGGGACCCGGCGAGCGCCGCGCCGCCATCATACCCCGCCGCGTATTCCGTATAGGCGCCATCGATCACAAGGATCACATCCTCTGGCAGGCCATCCGCAAGGCGCAGCAGCTCTTCGTCGGCGAGCATCGTCCCCGTTGGGTTACCCGGATTGGTCAGCAAAACGATCCGCGTTTTGTCGGTGACCGCGTTCAAAATGGCATCCACATCAACCACACGATCCCTTTCCGGTACGCTGACCGGCGTGGCGCCCGCCATCCGGGCCAGGATCGGGTACATGGAAAACCCGTGTTCGGTGTGAAGGATTTCGTCCCCCGGACCCGCAAAAGCTTGCGTGACAAATTGCAGAACCTCATCCGACCCGACGCCGCAAATGATCCGGTCTGCATGCAGCCCCCAGACCTCCGCAATCGCCGCCCGCAAAGCCGCGTGATCGGTCGAGGGGTAAAGATGCGTCGATGTCGCCGCCTCCGTCAGGGCCGCAACCGCAACTGGCGGCGGGCCGAGCGGGTTTTCATTGGCGCTAAGCTTCAGGACATCCGAATGCCCGGCCAAAGACGCCTTTCCACTGACATAGAGGTCGGTCTCCATGATCCCGGGCTGTGGCGTAAGTTTGGTCATCTTGGGCTCCTTCAATGGACCCCGTCATACCGGCCCAACAGCCCGAGGAAAAGCGCCGAAATGGCGCGGGTCTAGGGCGGCATTATGCCGCCTGCTGCGCCGGTTTGAAACGCGCGGTTTTGGGATCAACGCCGTAGTGGCCAACCCAGCTTTCTGTTTCCCGGGCAAGGGCATCAACACTGTCGATGATGTACTCTGCCGTTTCGTCCGACATCAGGTATCCAAAGTTAAGGCGCACCCAACCGGGCTTTTCCAACTCTTCGCCCGCGTTCAACGCAACGCGAAGCGCCTTGGACTGCGCCTGATCAATCCCCAACAGGCGATGCGCGTAGGGACCCGCGCAGGCACATCCACCGCGCGCCTGAATGCCGTAAATGTCGCTCAGCATCCGGGTGAAAAGCTGCTGATGAACCGGTGCGCCTGCGCGATTTGTGATCCGCATGGAAAAGATCGGCAGCCTATGGGCCGTTGGATGGCCGAGAATGTTGATATGCGGGTTGGCGGACCATGTTTGCATCGCCCCCGCGTGAAAAGCGGCCTCACGTTGGGCGATCTCTGCCGGCCCAACAGCCGCTTTGACCATGAAGGCCAGCGCCGCACGGATATCGCCGATCACGTTGGGCGTGCCTGCTTCTTCCCTCGCTTCGATCTTTTGGCTGTAATCCTCGGCCCATGGGGACACAAAGCTGACCGTTCCACCGCCCGGTTGGCTGGGTCTGTTGCGGCGTATCGCGTCGCGTCGCACGACCAGCAATCCTGACGCGCCGGGACCGCCGGGAAACTTATGGGGCGACACCACGATGGCGTCCTTCTGCGCACCGTCCTTTTCGGACATCGACATCGGCAAATAGGGACCGCCCCCCGCATAGTCCCAAAGCGCCAAAGCGCCATGGGACTTCAAAAGCGTTGTCACGGGTCCGGTTTCGGTCACGATCCCCGTGACATTGGATGCCGCGGAAAAACTGCCGATTTTCACATCCGCATCCGCATATTGGCGCAAAGCCGACTGCAAAGCTTCGAGATCAGGACCGCCGGACGTCGCCTCTGGGATCTCAACGACGGTTGCCGCACTTTCCCGCCACGGCAAGATATTGGAATGGTGTTCATATGGACCGATGAACACGACGGCATTTGCAGCTTCATTCACGCCCAGCAAAGACACCAACCGATTGAGCCCCGATGTCGCCCCCGACCCGGTAAATATCACCGCATGGTCTTCCCCTGCCCCCATCTGAGCCGCAATTTCCGCCCGAGCCGCCTCGCGTAGGCGGGTCATGTACGCCCCGCAAAACGACGCTTCGGTATGGCTGTTGGCATAGAACGGCAGCACGTGGTCGCGGACATAGTCCTCAACCTGTGACAAAGCCCGTCCCGAGGCCACGTAATCGGCGTATACCAAAGGTACATCACCGCGCAGCCCCGGGATCATCGCGCCCTCTCCGATCAATCCGCTTTGAAGGTCCTTGTGAGTGGTGGCATTCAGCTGGTCGCGGAAGGTGGCGAGGGTCATCAAGGGTCTCCATCAGAAGGTAGAACCAATTTGACGATGCAGGCGCGCGAAAACGTCACCTGTTTTTGTTTTTATTTCCCATATTTCGTGTCATATGATCTGTCATGTTTGAAAACATCGATCAAATCGATATCGCGATTCTAAAGGCACTGCAAACAAACGCGGGCCAGTCGCAACGCGAGCTGGCCGATCAGGTTGGCATGTCTCAAAATGCATGTTGGCGGCGGCTTAAATCCCTGACAGAGCGTGGCATTCTTCAAAACCCGATGGCGCGAATTGATCGACAGAAGCTGGGCTTGAACCTTGTTGTGTTTGTCATGCTGCGCACTCGGCATCATTCTGCGGAATGGCTGGCTCAGTTTCGGCGACATGTCCTGACGATCCCTGAGGTAGTGGATTTTCATCGCATCGGCGGCGATTACGACTATCAGTTAAAAGTCGTGACACAGGATATGCAAAGCTATGACCGAGTGTATCAGCGACTGATCGAAGGTGTTGAGCTGGACAGTGTGACATCCTATTTCGCAATGGAAGCGATTGCCGAGGGGCGGCCGATCCCGCTCTGAGCCTAGTGGCTCAGTTCATCCCGGCAATCCAGTCGCGGATCAGTTGCAAACCCTCTTGATGAACGATGGACCGCCCGATCTCTGGCATCATCACGCCTGGATCAGTTGACGCCATCCTGTAATGCAGGATCGAGGCGTCCGGATCACCCGGTGCAATATCGACCAAATGCCCACCAGAACCACGGCCAGCCGCAACCGGGTGCTTGTTCACGCCCAGATGAACCGGTCGATCCTCTTCCCAATGAAGGTACAGCCCAGAGGTATCCGCAGGCAGACCCGGCGCGTGGCAATGGGCACAATTGGCATCCAGATAAGCCCGCGCCCGCAGATCGAGCGCAACGCTTTCGTCCATATAGTCGGGGGTCACAGGCGCATCATTGGGTGCCTCAGCCAAGGCGCCAGCGGCCACCAGATGGGCCAACTGATCGCCCTTATTCAGATTGCGCACCTTGGGACCGATAGGTTGGAACGCGTTGTCCGCGTCCACATGACAGCCTTTGCATTGATTGAAATTCGGCACACGATAGGTGACCGGCCCATATTTCGTGTCGAGGTCCAGCGTTTTGCCCGCAATTTTCAGAACCGCATCGGTACCGTCTTCATTCCAAAGATACGGAAAAGCCGTCCAGCCCGCCTCTTGGTGCAACAGAACACGCGTTTCGATCCGGTGTTCGCCATAATGAAAGGTCTTGATCAGCGCTGCACCAACGGGAAAATCAAGAACGCCGTCCGTTTGATAAGGCGCGGCAGAGGGTGTGTAGATATAGCGGGTTTTGTCCGCATAATCCGAAAACAGCGGCGCGGTCAGATCATATGACACCAACGCCGCGTCCGGTGTCATCGCCGCGATATCGGTGAAAAAGCCGAATTCAGACAGCTTTTTCGGGGGCTTTTTGCCCAAAATCGCCGCGTCGTTCACGTCGGCGATTGCGGGGGCGGTAAATACGCCGAACCCCAAAGCAAAAGCAATGGCGCGCAGCAACATCAATACACCAGATCGTTGACGACCTGCCCCCGGATGGTGACCACAGCCGGTTTCAGGCGCGGAAGCTCTGCATCATGTTCGGTGACGTCGCGGGTGACCTTGTGCAGCCAGCTGAGACCGAAATGGCCAATAAAGTCCGCATTGGCATAAGGTTCCATACCGCCGTGATCGTTGGAATGGATCGAATGGCGATCTTCCTTTTTCAGGCCGATCGTCAGATACCGCGCAACAGGCATCACACCGTCATAGACGATGTTTGGCACCGGCGCGCCGACCACTTCGCGCAGGACATTGCCAAACTCGCTGTCATCCGGGTCCTGTCCGCTGGGCCCGAAGGTGTTGGAGTGGATATACACGACGGGGGTGTTTCTGGTAATTTGGATCTTCGGTTTCTTCGACATAAGAGCCAAGGATAAGGTTTACCGTCTTGTTGTCTTCGAACCGGTTACCGAACACTTCAACATCCGTATTGGCCATGATCAACATGCCGGTACCCGCCGGTACGATCCCAACGATGTTGCCCTCGGGTGCAAAGTTCTTGGTGTTGTTGTTGATCGAGACATTGTCAAAAACGCGAACGTCATGCCCACCTTGTTGCGGCAAATCCGGCAGGTCAAAGATCAGGATGCCGCCGGTATTGTTTTCAAGATGGTTGTTATAGACATCAGCGTAATAGCTGTTCTCGATCTCCAGCCCAGCGACATTAAACTCACCACGGCTGTTGCGGACGATGATATTTTCGGATTGACCCACATAGATACCGGCATCACTGGCACCGATGGCCACAGCCCCATCAATCAGAACGTTCTTGGACTGCACCGGATATAGCCCATAGGCCCCGTTTTCCGGATCTGGTCCATTGGTCCATTCCGTGCGCACCCGGATCATGGCAATGCCATCGACGCCCTTGGATTTGATCCCGTCCCCCAACGAATCCTCGACCGCGAAGTCCTGCAGAATGGCACCATTGCCGGTGACCAAGAGCCCTTCAGACCCGCCTGTCTGGTTCTTGAAGCTCAGGATTGACTGATCCATACCGGCGCCCCGCACCGTAATGTCATCGATGGCCAACGACAGTTGGTTGCGAATATCATAAAAGCCGGCGGCCAAAACGATCTCGTCGCCCGGCTCTGCCAGGATCAACGCCTCTTGGATCGCCGCTTCAGCATCCGGTCCGGGTGCGATCTCGATGATTTCGGCGCTGACTGTTCCAGCTGTCAGGGCCATGATCGGCAATACGTAACGCAGCATATGTTCCTCCCTTGCGCGTCTCTGGCGGGGTTGGTGCCCCAGCTATTCACGCTTGCGTGATCAGAACAAGGGGCCGGCGCGGTTGACGTCGCGCCTGATATTCCACCTCTCTTATGTTTAGACGCAACGTCACAAACGAAAACGACCGCGCTGAACCCAGCGCGGTCGCATGCATCGGAATGTCGGCGAAGATCAGTTCTTCGCGTAGAATTCAACAACCAGGTTCGGCTCCATGATCACCGGGTAAGGCACATCGCCCAATGCCGGTGTGCGCACGAAGGTTGCGGACATCTTGGAGTGATCGGCTTCGATGTAGTCAGGAACATCGCGCTCTGGAAGCTGAGTTGCTTCCAGCAGAACTGCCAATTGCTTGGACCGGTCACGCACTTCGATCACGTCGCCTTCTTTGACGCGATAGGACGGGATGTTGACCTTGCGACCGTTCACTTTGACATGGCCGTGGTTCACGAACTGACGGGCCGCAAAAACAGTCGGCACGAATTTCGCGCGGTAGACAACAGCGTCCAGGCGGCGCTCCAACAAACCGATCAGGTTTTCACCGGTGTCGCCTTTGACACGCTCAGCTTCGGCATAGATGCGGCGGAACTGTTTTTCTGTCAGGTCGCCATAATAGCCTTTCAGCTTTTGTTTTGCGCGCAGCTGAATGCCAAAGTCGGACAGTTTGCCTTTGCGGCGCTGACCGTGCTGACCGGGGCCATATTCACGACGGTTGACGGGGGATTTGGGCCGACCCCAAATGTTTTCGCCCATGCGGCGATCGATTTTGTACTTGGCAGACGTGCGTTTGGTCACGGCTGATCTCCTTCGTTATTGTCGAAGCCCGACAGGCGGGCCACTATGAAGGGCGTTGTCCTCTGGTCTTTGACCCGACAGGCATCCCCTTGCAGGGGCCACCAACACCAATGAAGGCGCGCTTTTACCACGCAAACGGAGCCTGTCAAGACAGACCCCGCAGGTATTTTAGGGAAATCAGGCCGCTTCGTGCATCATGATGGCAGCCTCGGACGCGGACAGGTTCCGACGGGCATAGCTGCCATAGGTATGAGGGTCCTGTTCAAGGTCCGGACGCATCGACAACAAGCGCTGGCGGTCACGATCCGATAGGGTCGATAGGGCGGTATTCGCAGGATGGAAGCTTTCGGTTTCGACCCCATTGGCCCACAGGATCTGATGGTTCTTCAGCATAAGGTGCACATAGGTTACCTCGCGCACATTCAGATCGACACGGACATTCTGACCGTTCACCAAATCCCGGGCAGAAACCAGAACCTCTGGTGTATTAAACAAGGCCTGCGCTGCCCGCCCCCGGACAAGCAAGCGATGTTCCGGCGACACCAGCAACTCTTCTTCCGGTCTTTCGATCCCCAATGCGCCCGCCGCGATCCGCACAGGCCGCAGATGCGGCATCACGAAAAGCCGCGCGCCGGTCATCTTACGACTGCCGATCCAAAGAACCTCTTGCGAGCCGTTGTCGCGCGTCATGACATGCTCACCTTCGCGCAAATCCTCGACCCGGCGCGGCCCCAGCGGCGTGTCAATCCAAGTGCCCGGCGTAAAACAAATGACGCCCCCGCTGGCGTGATCGCCCAGCGATGCCGTGTCAGCGCGGACGTTATAGTGCACCACCCAAAGATCCGTATCCGTCGGCGGCAATTCGTTCACGAAGAGCAACAAAGGACGCGAATGCGGTCCTGTTTCAATTAACGTCACGGTGTAGCTTTTGCTGCCATCGGTCACAACAAAACTGGCATCCATGACGGGATCGGTTTCGGCAAAGTCACCAATATCCTTGGAAGGATCCACTGCTGCGCCCACCAACCTGCGCACAGAGCGCGCCGCTCGTCGCCGGATGCTTGCCTCGCCGTCCGCTCGATCCAGCCGCAACACTTCACTCGGTCCATCTACACGCACGGATTGGCCACGCCATGCCCATGCTGCACCTGTCGTCAGCGCCTCCATTGGTGGGGCGCTGAGACCATCTAGCTCCGTCTGCGACCAGGAAATGACGAACGCGCCCAAAAAGCCCGTTTTCATCTGCCTGCATGCCTGCCTTATCTTTTTTATTGGGCTGAGATTATCAGAGTTTTGATTCGCTGGGAAGCTATTTGTTTACCGCCAGTTAGGCGATTTTCTTAAACAAGAGCATTGAGATTCAGCTCACGGAATATGATGACTCTGGCCAGCGTCTTCGCGTGCCGCGACCAAGCCTGTATAAAGTCGGTCTGCGATCAAAACTCATATTGAAGCCGAATGGAATCGACGAGTTGCCCTTCATCCTGCGCTTCAAATTCTTTACCCAGATAGGTTAGTCCATAAAACGCAGACGCGCCTTCACCCTGCCAATGCACCCCCGCGCGCAGCCGGTCACGATGCGACGTCAGCTCATACCCCCTGCTTTCCGGCAGATGGATGCTATCGGCCACACAGGCGATATCCCCCCCAACCACTAAGGACAGTCCGGTATTGGGACTGCGCACCGCGCGATAACGCTGTCCACTCACAACTTCACGCACCATTAATTCGCCCAATCCGAAACCGCCGAAGGTGACATCCGCGCCAAAACGGACCAGCGTTTCGTCCCCTGCACGAAGCTCGGCGAAAGGTCGGACAGATGTATTCTGCGCCAAGGAAAAACTGCGCCCTGCCTCGGCCACCAGGGTCGGTCGTATGGCATTGCCAATCTGGGCGTCCAGAACCTCATCGCTGGGTTCTGACGCATCAATCAGACGGTGAAACCATGTCTGAAAATTATCGAGATTGGTCTGCGGCCCAATCACGTTGACATCAATACCGACCGCATAGTCCAACTGATTGTACTGGGCATGCGTATGCAAACCAAAAGACAGCACACCCGCCCAAGGCCGATCATCATCTGCCGGCTTACGAAGGCTTTCGCCCTGTATGATCTGACTGTGCAACCGAAATTCAAGCAGCTCTCCGAATTGCTGTGGCGCGGCCCCGTTCCAATCATACCCCCACACGCGCGACGTCGAAATAGAACCCGTGCGCCAGCGATCCTTGCCATCGCCAAAAAGGTCATTGGTCACCAGCCGACCATACCCCAGCCGCAGCCGCCTTCCCTGCGTTTCAAACGGATTATTGTCGGCCTGCGATACGGGTTCCACACCCTTTGCCACTGGCTGCGTCGGCAACGTTGCTTCTTGCTCAACCTTTTCTGGCAAAAACGATTGCGCTGCCAATGGAACAAAGGCAGGCAAGGCAAAGACGCTTACCAAAACAATATTTCGCAGCATAATCTGTTCCGCTCTTGGTTCCCCCCCAAGCGCACGAACCTTGTAGCGATTGGTGATTCGCCCGACTAGCCCCCAAATCGCATTTGACGCAGGTTTTTGCGTTCACCCATGACCAAAACGCCACATGTTGATCACCCGCACTTGCTGTATCCGCAACTGCCGCAGGTCATACAGCCCTCAACCATACGCATATCGAACTGACCACAGCTCGGACAGGCGGCCCCCCGCGGTGCATCCGTGTTGACCACTTGGGCTTGCGGATCGGATTTCAGGCCCATCCCCTCACCCTCGATAAAGCCTATGGAAATCATGTGCCGTTCGATGACACCGCCAATCGCCGCCAGGATCGACGGGATATACTTACCCTGCACCCAAGCGCCACCGCGTGGATCAAACACGGCTTTCAACTCTTCCACGACAAAGGACACATCCCCACCGCGCCGGAACACCGCCGAGATCATCCGAGTCAACGCCAACGTCCACGCGTAATGCTCCATGTTTTTGGAATTCACGAACACCTCAAACGGCCGTCGCCGCCCGGCCACCACGATGTCGTTGATCGTGATATAGATCGCGTGCTCGCTATCCGGCCATTTCAGCTTATAGGTGCTGCCTTCCAGCGCCTGCGGACGATCCAACGGCTCGGACATGTAAATGACATCGCCATGCGGTATCGCTGGTTCATCATCCCCAGTGGCGACAACCTCCAATGGCGCGTTGTCTTTGTCCTTCTTCTCTTCCGAAATACTCAATACCGATCCGGTGACATCATTCGGCCGATAGGTGGTACAGCCCTTACAGCCCTGATCCCAGGCCTGCATATACACGTCCTTGAAATCCGAAAAACTGATGTCTTCGGGGCAATTGATTGTCTTGGAAATCGAACTGTCGATCCATTTCTGTGCCGCCGCCTGCATCTTTACGTGATCAGAGGGCGTCAGGGTCTGCGCGTTGACGAAATAGTCGGGCAAAGCACGATCAGCATGCTTGTCCCGCCACATCTGGACCGCGTAATCGACCACCTCTTCCTCTGTGCGCGACCCGTCGCGTTGCAACACCTTGCGGGTATAGGCATAGGCAAAGACCGGCTCGATGCCCGATGAGACATTGCCCGCATAAAGAGATATGGTGCCTGTGGGCGCAATCGATGTCAGCAAGGCATTTCGAATACCATGTTCCCGGATGGCGTCGCGCACATCCTCATCCATCTGCTGCATCGTCCCACTGGCTAGATATGCCTCGGCTTCAAAGAGCGGGAAGGCGCCTTTTTCCCGCGCCAATTGCACCGACGCCAGGTATGCGGCGCGGGCGATCGCGTGCAACCAGCGTTCGGTTTGTCGCGCCGCCCCGTCCGAGCCATAGCGCAACCCCATCATCAACAGCGCATCCGCAAGACCCGTCACCCCAAGTCCGATCCGCCGCTTGTTCTGGGCCTCGGCCTGTTGTTCGGGCAGCGGGAACTTCGAGGCATCGACGACATTGTCCATCATGCGGATCGCCGTAGCCACCAACTCCTGCAGCGCATCCTCGTTCAATGATGCGTTCTCTTCAAAGGGCTCACTGACCAAACGGGCCATATTGATCGACCCCAGAAGACACGCGCCATAAGGCGGCAACGGCTGCTCGCCACACGGGTTCGTCGCCGCAATCGTTTCCACATAGTTCAGATTGTTGGACGCATTGATCCGGTCGATAAAGATCACCCCCGGCTCGGCATAATCATACGTGGCCTGCATGATCTTGTTCCAAAGCTCGCGCGCCTGCAGCGTGCGATAGACCTTGCCGTCAAACTGCAAATCCCACGGACCATCGGCCTTGACCGCATCCATGAACGCATCCGTTACCAGCACCGACACATTGAACATGCGCAACCGGGCCGGGTCCGATTTGGCGGTCACGAAATCCTCGATATCCGGATGGTCACAGCGCATCGTGGCCATCATCGCGCCGCGCCGAGATCCCGCCGACATGATGGTCCGGCACATCGCGTCCCAGACATCCATGAAACTCAACGGTCCGCTGGCATCCGCCGCCACACCTTTCACATCTGCGCCCTTAGGCCGGATCGTGCTGAAATCATAGCCGATGCCACCGCCTTGCTGCATGGTCAGCGCAGCCTCTTTCAGCATGCCGAAAATCCCGCCCATGCTATCGGGGATTGTGCCCATAACAAAACAATTGAACAGCGTCACCTGACGCGCTGTGCCCGCGCCCGCTGTGATCCGGCCCGCCGGCAAGTATTTGAAATCCGCCAAGGCCTGATAAAATCTGTCTTCCCAAACCAACGGGTCGCTTTCGACCGACGCAAGATCGCGCGCGATCCGCCGCCAGGTGTCTTCGACCGTTTGATCAATGGGGGTGCCATCGGCCTTTTTGAACCGATACTTCATATCCCAAATCTGTTCAGCAATCGGGGCAGCAAAGGCAGACATGTCGAATCCTTATTGCGGAGGGTTGGCGGACAAACAACCTAGCGCACTCCACAACAATTTGCACCCACTTTCAAACAGACTACAATATAAGGGTGGCTTGGGGACGACTCTGTGGATAAAACCGTAAACCTGATCAAGCTCTGCGTCGGTGCAGAGAAAGTCGAGGATCTGGAAGCCTGGCAAAGCACCGCGCGCGCCAAGGGGGCCGACGGGCATCCGCGCCATGTCACCCGGATGTGGCCCAAGCGGTCAGACGAGCTTTTGAACGGCGGATCGCTTTACTGGGTCTTCAAAGGCCTGGTGCTCTGTCGTCAGCGCATTCTCCGTCTCGACGAAGTCGTTGGACAAGATGACATCACCCGCTGCAGCATTGTCCTTGACCCCGAAATCGTCCGCACGCAATCCGCCCCAAAACGCCCGTTCCAGCGCTGGCGCTATCTCAAACCCGAAGATGCGCCGCGCGATTTGCCGCCGGGCCGCGCGCAAGAAGACGCCCTGCCGCCCGAGCTTAACCGCGCCTTGGCCGAAATCGGCGTTTTGTGATCAGCCCGCCAACCGCGCCAAAAGACCGTCAAGACAGGTTCTTTCCTTGTCCGACATCGGTGCCACCCGGCTGCGCCACAATGTGGCTTCCGATCTCAGTATCAAACCATCGGTCAGAATTTTCAGGTGATTGGCCCGCAGGGTCTCGCCGGTTGACGTGATGTCGGCAATCGCCTCGGCGGTCTCGTTCTTTACCGTGCCTTCGGTGGCGCCCTGACTGTCGACCAATTGGTAATCGGCCACACCCGCATCGCGCAAAAACTCCCGGACCAGCCGGTGATACTTGGTCGCGATCCGCAACCGGTGCCCGTGAACACGCCGAAAGGCCGCCGCCGCTGCATCCAGATCATCCAGCGTATCCACATCGACCCAGAAAGACGGCACCGCAAGGATCAGATCCGCCTGTCCAAAGCCCATTTCGGCGACGTCTTCGACCTGGTATTCCCAGCGCGCCAGCTTTTCATGAATCAAATCCGTGCCCGTGACCCCCAGATGGATGCGCCCGGCAGCCAATTCGCGCGGCACTTCACCCGCCGACAAAAGAACAAGGTCCACGCCCTCGATCCCGCCCACGCGACCGGCATATTCCCGATCCGATCCGCTGCGTTCCAACTGAATGCCGCGCTTGGCAAACCAGTCAAAGGTCTTTTCCATCAGCCGCCCCTTGGACGGCACACCGAGCTTGATGGTCATGTGCGCTGCCCTTCCAGAACCAGCATCAACCCGGGCCGCAGCACCGCGCCAACCGCAGGGATTTCTGCACCGCGCCCCAATTCCCGCGTCAGGGCGTCGTACCGCCCTCCGCTGGCCACAGGCGGCAGATCCGGACGATGCTCGGCATAGAACCCAAAGACAAACCCGTCATAATATTCCATCGATGTGCGGCCATAGCTGGCTTCAAAGTCGAGCGTTTCGACATCAACGCCCCGCGCCGCCAAAGCGGCAAACCGCGCCTCGGCCCGGTCAAGGGCCGAACCAATAGACGGCAAATCCACCGCGATATCGCGCATCTGCTCCAATGCAAAAGGCGCTGTTTCCCGCACGCTCATCAACTGTTCCAGTGCCAGCATTTCGCTGTCACGGATCGGCGCCGCCTCGGCATCCACGCGCAACGCATCGATGCGGTCCAAAATCTCTCCGGCACTGCGTCGCCCGATATCCGGTCCGGCCTGAGCCCAGACGTCATCCGCGGCCAAAAGCGTTGCACGTGTGGCCAGCGGCGCTTTGCGCCCGGCAAATCGCTCCAGCAAAGTCTTGAACCGGCGCGGCCGCCAGATATGCCGCATCAAGGCGGTTTTGCGCCGTTCTGTCGTGTTCAGCCCCAGCACAGCGGCCTTGAGGATGCCGATATCGCCCGTCGCGGCACGCAGATGCAAATCGGCCAGCACCTCAGCAAAAAGGGCAAACACTTCAGCATCCGCCTCTTCGGGCCGGGCCCGATCAAACACCTCATAGCCGACCTGAACATAGGCGTTTTCACGATCCGGGTCGTCTTCCTGCCGCCGAAACACTTCTCCGGCATAGGTATAGCGCGCGGGCTCTGCCCCCTCGGCCATGTGCATCTGGACAATCGGCACCGTGAAATCCGGACGCAGCATCTGTTCGCCACGCAGCGCGTCCGAGGTCACATAGGCCCGCGCCCGAATGTCTTCGCCATAAAGATCCAGCAACGTTTCTGCCGGTTGCAGAATGGGGGTGTCAAACGGCACCGCGCCCGCCGCTTCGAACCGCTGCCGCACAGCCGCGGCGCGGGCCAGAGTTTCCGACCGTTCCGACATTACGCTGCGCCGTCCAGGATCTCGCGCACCTTGGCCACAAGCTGTGCGCGCGGGATTTCATATTGGCTGGGCCGCTCTTTCCACTCTTCCAAGGTCGCGTTCTCGGCAATTTGCGCCCCCAGGATCAAATCCTTGATCTGGACGACGCCCCGCGCCTTTTCATCGGCCCCTTCGATCACCGCAACCGGGCTGGCGCGGCGGTCGGCGTATTTCAACTGGTTGCCGAAATTCTTCGGATTGCCCAGATACACTTCGGCCCGGACGCCTGCAGAGCGCAGCTCGGCCACCATTGCCTGATAATCCGCCATCCGATCCCGATCCATTACAGTGACCACAACGGGGCCATGCACTGTCGCCGCGATCCGCCCCTTTTCGCACAACGCGGCCAACAACCGGTCCACGCCAATAGAGACACCTGTGGCCGGCACCTCTTGCCCGGTAAAGCGCTTGACCAGATCATCATAGCGCCCACCCCCGGCAACAGAGCCAAACTGCCGCTTGCGACCCTTTTCATCCAGGATTTCGAAGGTCAGTTCTGCCTCGAAAACCGGTCCGGTGTAATAGCCAAGCCCCCGCACGACCGAAGGGTCAATTTCAATCCGGTCCGCGCCGTAACCGCCTGCGTCCAACAGCGCGCCGATCTGTTCCAGCTCTGCAATCCCGTCGGCACCGGTCTGGCTGCTGCCCACAGCGGCACGCAAATTGGCGAATGTCCGGCTTGCATCGGCGGCTTTGGACGTCAGGAACGCGATCACGGGCTCAGCCTGATCTTGGCTCAGGCCCACGCCGTCGATAAACGCCCCTGAGGCATCCATCCGACCTTCCGTCAACAACGCGCGAACACCATCTTCGCCCACCTTGTCGAACTTGTCGATCGTGCGCAGGACATCATCCCGGGCGGATGGATCATCACCCAAGCCCATCGCTTCCAGCACACCGTTCAAAACCTTGCGGTTGTTGACCCGCACCAGGTAATCACCCCGCGGAATGCCCACGGTTTCCAACGTATCGCTCAGCATGGCACAAATCTCGGCATCCGCCGCCATGCTGGCCGTCCCAACCGTGTCCGCATCACATTGGTAAAACTGCCGATACCGTCCCGGCCCCGGCTTTTCATTGCGCCAGACCGGGCCCATCGCATAGCGGCGATAGGGCGTCGGCATATCGTTGCGATGCTGCGCATAAACCCGGGCCAAAGGCGCCGTCAGATCGTAGCGCAGCGCAAGCCAGTCACCCTCGTCTTCCTGCCAGGCAAAAACACCTTCGTTTGGACGATCCACATCCGGCAGGAACTTGCCCAGCGCTTCAACCGTTTCGACCGCACTCGATTCCAAGGCGTCGAATCCATACCGATGATACACCCCCGCAATCGCGGTCAGCATTTCTGTCCGTTGCGTCACTTCCCCGCCGAAATAGTCACGAAACCCCTTTGGGGTCTGCGCCTTGGGCCGGGGCTGTTTCTTGGGCTTTGCCATCGGTCTGTCCTTGGGCCATCGTATCGCGGCGGGGTCTAGCCCAACGCCAGACAATCAGCAAGCGGCGCGCTTCTTCTCTTTCCAAATACTCGCGCCGCAGGCGTCCTGCTCGCAGCCAAAAGGAGAAAGTATCGGTCATGCGCGCATTTGGGGAAACCCTCGCCCGCCGCATTATTGACAACAGCATCCCAAATTAACGACAGCATCCCGACCATTGCGCCGCATCGGATAATACCTCCGATCACAAAGCTTGTATCCGCTCGCATACTTTGATTCACTTCATTCAGGCATGGTTCTTACGGTGGCTTAACGCGATGAAAAATCCGCTCGGCGTTGCGACGATGGTTTACGAAGACTACTTTTTCCTGCAGCGGTGGTACGACTACTATGCCGCCCAAATTGGTGCCGAAAACCTCTTCATCTTCAGCCATGGCAACGATCCCAGACATCGAGAGATCGCACCTGGCGCCAACGTCATCCGTACCCCGCGTGATCCGCAACTGTTCAAATGGAACCGCCGCCGGTGGAATATGATGAGCAGCTTTGTGTCAGGGCAGCATGAGTTTTATCACTGGATGATCCTGACGGATGTCGATGAGATCGTCATCGCGGACCCCGCCGTGGCCCCCGGTCTGCTGGCCTATCTCGAAACAAAATTCCCGAAACCCAATGCTGCACCACAGAGCATTGCGCCGTTTTGCTTCGATATGGTGCACTACCCCGCGGATGAAACGCTGCCTGTGGTGGACGATCAGACGATTTTGTCACGTCGGCGGACCTTTCGCCCGAACACAAGTTACAGCAAACCGTGTCTCATCCGGAAACCCACGCATTTTTGGCCCGGCGGACATGTCAACAGCTTGGGCCCGCGCCATATGCCCGACGGGCTCTATATGATGCATTTGCGCTTTTTTGATCGCGACCGGATGGAAGAACGCGCCCGCGCGCGGCGCGCCTCAATCGCCGCAACCGAAGCGGTGAACGAGAATTATCAAAACCTCGAAAGCTGGTACGATACGCTTGCCCTGCATTCCGAGATTATCGACACCTATGAGTTCAAGGGTGAGGATATTGACCTACCTGACGTGAAAACACAGATGAAAAAACAGGTGCAGAAAACACCAAACCGATTTATCTGGAAAAGGCTGAGTATTCCAGAGCTTTACCGTATTCCCGAGCGGTTCAGCACGGTGTTTTGAGCAACCAGTCCACAAAAACTCCTCGCCGTCCACCCCCCGGAAAATGCTTGGTGGCCCGTCTGGCTCCCTAACTCTGAAGCGTCCGGACATCCGCGGCGGCTCCTTCTAGCCCAACGCCAGACAATCAGCAAGCGGCGCGCTTCTTCTCTTTCCAAATACTCGCGCCGCAGGCATCCTGCAGCCGACCACAAGGGAAAGGACCGGTCATGCGCCCCCTCGAAGAAACCCTCGCCCACCTGACCCGAACCGTTGATGAGCTGAACGAGATCGTGACCGCGCAACAGGCAGAGATCGACCGGCTGACCCGCCGGGTTCAAATGCTGATGGAACGCGAAGCGGAACGGGAACAACACGTCGGCGGCGGTGTGCTGATCGGCGACGAACGCCCGCCGCATTACTAGGGTCTGTGGACAATCACCCGGATTTCAACAAGGGCGCCTTCTCGGCGCAACCCGGCCACCTCCACGGCCGTCCAGGCGGGGTAAGGCGCTTTGACGAACCGCCGGCGTACCGCACCAAAAACGTCAAAATGCGCGCGCAATCCAAGGTGATAGCTGGTCATCTCGACCACCGAACCAAAATCCAGTCCGTCGGCCAGCAACACGGCTTCGATCTTTTCAAAGGCCGACTGGAACTGCGCTTCAACGGTTTTCGGCATCGACCCGTCCGGCAGGCTACCGGTCATGCCTGTGACGAAAACATGATCGCCTGACGCAACAGCAGGCGAAAGCTGCAACGTTTCGACGACCGTTTCCATACCTTCGGGCACAATGGCGCGGTGGGTCACTACATATCCTCCACCGACATCACACCGTCCAAGGACTTGATGGCTCCTTTGACCTGCGGTGTGATCGCAAAGGACTGGCCAAGGTCCATATCGACCTCACCCGGCAGGCTGGGATCCAAAAGGCAGAACTGAACCGGCCCCTTGCCGCCTGATTTGGCGGCCGCATTGGCCTGTGCCAGCACATCCGCCACAACCGGAACTGCAGCGATATCCTCGACAAAGACCCGCAGGCCCAGATTGCCGGCATCCGCGACCATCGCATCGATGGGGGAAATCGACCGCCCGAGCAGTTTCAGTTGGTCCGCTTCAAACGTCGCTTCGGCGCTGATGACGACCTTTGCGCCGGTTTCCAGGAACTCACGCGATTTTTCCAAAGCTTCGGAAAACAGCGTCACTTCGAACGCGCCTGTCGTATCGCTCATCTGGCAAAAGGCAAACCGGTTGCCTTTTGCCGATTTACGCTCTTGCCGCCCGGCAACGACGCCCGCCATTTTCACCAAACGCGGTCCACGCCCGGCTTTGGCCAGAACGTCATCCAGTGTTTCAACCTTCTTGCGTTTGAGGGCCACGGCGTAATCGTCCAGCGGATGACCCGTCAGGTAAAACCCGATCGCCCGGAACTCTTCGGCCAGACGCTCGGCGGGGAGCCAATCGCTGATCGGCGCCAATCGCGGCTCTGGCAGGTCATCGCCCGCTTCCCCAAAAAGCGACACCTGCGCCGATCCTTTTTGGTCGTGAATGGCCGCCGAATAGTTGACCAGGGGATCCAGACTGTCCAGCACGCGCCGCCGGTTCGGCTCCAGTTGGTCAAACGCCCCGGCACGCGCCAGCATTTCCAGCGGCCGTTTGCCAACCCGTTTCAGATCAACGCGCCGGGCAAAGTCAAAGAGCGTGGCAAAGGGTTTGTCGACACCATCGACGCGCCGCCCTTCGGTGACCAGCGTCATCGCCTCGACCCCGACATTCTTGAGCGCGCCCAGCGCATAGACCAGTTTGCCGTCCACCACGTTGAACGTCGCCTCGGACCGGTTCACACACGGCGGCACATAGGGCAGTTCGAGGCCCTTTTTGACCTCTTCGAAATAGATCGCCAGCTTGTCGGTCAGGTGGATATCGCAATTCATCACCCCGGCCATGAATTCGACCGGATGGTTGGCCTTCAACCAGGCGGTTTGATAGCTGACAACCGCATAGGCCGCCGCGTGGGATTTGTTGAAGCCATAGTTGGCGAATTTGTCCAAAAGGTTCCAAACCTCGGTGGCCTTGTCGCTATCCACCCCGTTTTCGGCGGACCCCGCCAGAAACTTGGGCCGCTCAGCATCCATGGCTTCCTGAATTTTCTTACCCATCGCCCGGCGCAACAAATCCGCACCGCCCAGCGAATAGCCCGCCATTTCCTGCGCGATCTGCATCACCTGCTCCTGATACACGATGATGCCTTGGGTTTCGTCCAGGATATGATCGATCGACGGGTGCAGGGTTTCGCGGTCGCTGAGGTTGTTTTTGACCTCACAGAACTTTGGAATGTTCTCCATCGGACCGGGACGATAGAGCGCCACAAGCGCGATGATATCCTCGATACAGTCGGGTTTCATGCGTTTGAGCGCATCCATCATGCCCGAGCTTTCCACCTGGAACACGGCCACGGTTTTGGCGGCGGAATAGAGTTTATAGGTCGCTTCGTCATCCAGCGGGATCGCATTGACCTCATTCACCGCGCCATCGGGCGGATCATAAAGCTGTGTGCCATCCGCCGCGACATGCAGGTCGCGGCCTGATTTCAGGATCAGGTCCATGGCGTTCTGGATAACGGTCAGTGTTTTCAGGCCCAGAAAGTCAAATTTGGCAAGCCCGGCCTGTTCCACCCATTTCATATTGAATTGCGTGGCGGGCATGTCCGAGCGCGGGTCACGATAGAGCGGCACCAAAGCGTCCAATGGCCGATCCCCGATCACCACGCCCGCCGCGTGGGTTGAGGCGTTGCGCAGCAACCCTTCGACCTGTTGGCCGTAGTTCAACAGGCGATCAACCACCTCTTCATTGCGCGCCTCTTCGCGCAGGCGCGGTTCGTCTTTCAGCGCTTTTTCAATGCTGACGGGTTTGACCCCCTCGACCGGGATCATCTTGGACAGTCGATCCACCTGGGCATAGGGCATCTGCAAAACACGACCCACGTCGCGCACGGCCGCCTTGGACAAAAGCGCACCAAAGGTGATGATCTGCCCCACCTTGTCGCGCCCGTATTTCTGCTGGACATACTGGATCACCTCTTCGCGGCGATCCATGCAAAAGTCGATGTCGAAATCTGGCATCGACACCCGTTCCGGGTTCAGGAACCGTTCAAATAGCAGCGAATAGCGCAGTGGATCAAGGTCGGTGATCGTCAGCGCATAGGCCACCAATGACCCCGCGCCAGACCCTCGCCCCGGCCCAACCGGGATATCATGATCCTTGGCCCATTTGATGAAATCCGCAACGATCAGGAAATAGCCGGGAAAGCCCATGCCCTCGATAATACCCAGCTCAAAATCCAGCCGCTCTTGATACTCTTCCACCGATACGGCATGCGGGATCACGGCCAACCGTTCCTTGAGACCTTCATTGGCCTGCCGTCGCAATTCTTCGACCTCGTCATCGGCGAATTTTGGCAGAATTGGATCCCGGCGATAGGCCATAAACGCGCATCGCTTGGCAATTTCGACCGTATTTTCAATCGCTTCTGGCAAATCGGCGAACAGAGTCACCATTTCCTGCTGTGACTTGAAATAATGCTGAGGCGTCAAGCGGCGGCGCGGTTCTTGCTGATCAACATAGGCGCCCTCGGCAATACAGATCAGCGCATCATGCGCCTCATACATGTCAGAGGCCGGGAAATAGACATCGTTTGTCGCAACCAAAGGCAGGTCCATGGCATAGGCCATTTCCACATGCCCCCGCTCGGTCAGGCGTTCGGCCTCTGGCTGACCGCCTTCACCGGGATGGCGTTGCAGTTCGATGTAAAGGCGATCGGGGAATGCCCGCGCCAGCCGGGTGACAAGCGCCTCTGCCGCGTCCCGTTGGTTGGCCTGTAACAGACGCCCGACCGGACCGTCCGGACCACCGGTCAGGCAAATCACATCCTCGGCAAGCGCCTCCAACTCTTCCAGCGTCACCTGCGGCAATTGCCCGTCTGTTTTCAGGTACAGGCAGGAATTGAGCTTCATCAGGTTTTCATAGCCCTGCTCGGTCTGCGCCAACAGAACGACACCGGCGGGTGGCTTTGGTTTGTCGCCCGGATTGGACTGTTGAAAGCCCAGATCGAATTGGCACCCGATGATCGGCTGAATACCGGCACCGCTGGCCGCCACGGAAAACTCCAACGCGGAAAACATGTTGTTTGTGTCCGTGACCGCAATCGCGGGCATGTCGGCCTTTTCACACAAGTCGGGCAGCTTTTTCAGGCGCAGAGCACCTTCCAGCAAAGAGTATTCGGTATGTGTGCGGAGATGAATGAATCGGGGTGCACTGCTCATAAGGCGATCCTAAGCGGGGCCGCGGACAGAGGGAAGATGGCGATTGGACAATCGCGGCTTGGTCACCCGCTGCCCATGATTGACCCGCCGGTACATGCGCCGACCTTTTGCTCAAACCAAAAAACTTAGCCAATTGGGTAACTATCTTGACAAGACGCCCTTTGCGCAGATACTTAGCCATATGGATAACAATCTAGATGCCTTTTTTGCCGCCCTTTCCGATCCGACCCGCCGCGCTGTAGTCGAGCGGCTCGTTTCCGGTGCTGCGCCCGTGTCCGACCTGCATGCCGGGTATGACATGGCCTTGCCATCCTTTCTCAAACACATCCGAGTGCTCGAAGCCGCGCAGATCGTACGCACCGAAAAAACCGGCCGCGTCCGTATGGTGCATATCGAAGCCCAATCTCTGGCCGAAGCCCAAAACTGGCTGGAGCAGCAGCGCGCCATCTGGGAGGCCCGGTTTGACCGGTTGGATGCGCTGGTGATGTCCCTTCACCCTGACCCTAACGACGAAAAGGATCCCCAAGATGAACCCTGAAACCGATCTGTTGATCGATCGCGAATTGGCCGCCCCCGTGGCTGCCTTGTGGCGCGCATGGAGCGAACCAGAGCTCTTCCAACAATGGATTGTACCACCTCCCGCCAAGGCTTCGGGCTGCGTGCTTGACCTGGTACCGGGCGGACGCTTCCTGATCAACATGGCCATGCCCGACGGCACCATGATGCCGAACGAGGGCTGTTTTCTGGTTGTTGAGCGCGAATCCCGTATTGTGACAACCGATGCGCTGCATGCCGGATTCCGCCCATCGCAGCGCCCGTTTTTTACCTCGGACATCCAATTCGAACCGACCGCCACGGGCTGTCGCTATCGCGCTCATATCATGCATGGTTCGCCCGAGGCGCGGCAACAGCATCTGGACATGGGGTTCGAAAATGGCTGGAACACGGCCATAGACAATCTCGAAAAGCTGGCGCAATCGCTTGTGAATTGATTGCCATTGCCTAAAGGTTGGGCGGGATTGCCCAAAATTTCTTGAAACTGCTTCTTGCTGCGCGCCACGCCCCGCGCGGCAAGTCTCTGATTTCAAAAGCCTGCGCGCAAGGCTCCCCCACCGGGTTCGACGAAAGTGCTAAGAAAATGAACAGCTTTTTCTTGCCAGTCCGACCTTGGGTTTTCTAACCTGCCGTGAACCCATGCCAGCCTGCCCTCTACGTCGCATCGAGAGCAGGCTAGACGGCCCAGCGATTTGGTAAGGCGACAGGTTTCGATCTCATGGATGTCAGGTTTCTTCTGAACGGAGAGACTGTGGAACTCTTCGATGTGCCGCCGACGCGGACACTGTTGGATTGGCTGCGCGAAGACCGTGGGCTGACCGGCACGAAAGAGGGATGCAACGAAGGCGATTGTGGCGCCTGTTCGGTCATGGTGACCGACGAGATTGGGGCAAAGGCATTGAATGCCTGTATCCTGTTTCTGCCACAGCTGGACGGTAAGACGATCCGCACGGTTGAGGGGCTATCGGGGCCGGATGGCACCTTGCACCCAGCGCAACAGGCGATGGTGGATCTGCACGGGTCACAGTGCGGATTTTGCACGCCGGGCTTTGTTGTTTCGATGGCCACGGCCCACCGGAACGGAGCGACCGATCACGACGACCAGTTGGCGGGTAACCTCTGCCGGTGCACCGGCTATGCGCCGATCATCCGGGCCGCCGAGGCGATTGAAAACACGCCCGTTCCCGGCTGGATTTCCGATGACAGGCCCGACGCCGTTGCCACCGCGCCGCAATCCGCAGACGCGCTGGCCGCCGCCCTGATGGCCCGACCAGAGGCAACGCTGATCGCCGGTGCGACGGATGTCGGTCTGTGGGTCACCAAGCAGATGCGCGATCTGGGCGATGTTATCTTTTTGCATCAATGCGCCGATTTGAAAGAGATCACGCCAACGCCGGACGGGCTGCGGATTGGTGCGATGGTCGACATGAACCGGGTGCGGGATGCGCTGGCACTGCGCCATCCATCTTATGCGGAAATGATCCGGCGATATGGCTCGGTTCAGGTGCGGGCCGCAGCAACGATTGGCGGCAATATCGCCAATGGATCGCCCATCGGGGACAACCCACCTGCGCTGATCGCCCTTGGCGCGGTTTTGCATCTGCGGCGTGGCGATGTTCGTAGAGATATGCCGATTGAGGCGTTCTTTATCGACTATGGCCAACAAGACCTTCAGCCCGGCGAATTTGTTGAGGCGGTGACGATCCCCGATCAGGTCGACCGGTTGAAATGCTATAAGCTGAGCAAGCGGTTCGATCAGGATATCTCTGCCGTTTGTGGAGCCTTTGCCATTACGGTGGGCGATGGCGTTGTCACGTCGGCGCGGATTGCCTTTGGCGGCATGGCCGGCGTTCCGAAACGCGCGTCGGCCGTGGAAACCGCGTTGCTGGGGAAACCTTGGTCCGAGGCGACGGTTGCGGCAGCCTTGCCCGCTTTCGCAAGTGATTTCGCGCCGATGTCCGATATGCGGGCCTCTGCCGAATACCGTCTGGCCACCGCGCAGAACATGCTGCGCCGATATTTTGCCGAAGACGCGGGGCACAGCACCTCTGTGCTGGAGGTGTTGCCATGAGCGTTGCCAAACCTCTGCCCCACGACGCCGCGAAGCTGCATGTCACCGGCGCTGCGCGCTATGTCGATGATATCCCGACACCCCGTGGGACATTGCATATCGCCTTTGGGCAAAGTCCCATCGCGCGCGGACAGATTGACCAGATGGATCTATCGGCGGTGCGGTCCGCGCCGGGCGTGATCCGGGTGCTGACGGCCGTAGATTTGCCATTTGCCAATGACGTGTCACCGTCCATTCATGATGAACCGCTGCTAAGCGACGGGGCTGTGCATTACGTTGGCCAACCGATCTTTGCGGTTGTCGCAGACAGCCATCTGGCCGCGCGGCACGCGACGCAACTGGCGCAGATCACCTATTCGGAAGAGACGCCGATCCTGACCATCGATGAAGCGCTGGCCGCCAACAGCCGGTTCGAAGATGGGCCGCGCATTTACAGCAAAGGCGACGCAGCGACCGCGATTGCAAACGCCGCGTTGACCGTCGAAGGCAGTTTCGAGATCGGTGGGCAGGAGCACTTTTATCTTGAGGGGCAAGCCGCGCTGGCCGTGCCGCAAGAGGGCGGCGATATGCTGGTCCACAGCTCCACCCAGCACCCCACGGAAATCCAGCACAAGGTGGCAGATGCCTTGGGCATACCGATGCACGGCGTGCGCGTGGAAACGCGCCGGATGGGCGGCGGCTTTGGCGGGAAGGAAAGCCAGGGCAATGCGCTGGCCGTGATCTGTGCCGTGGCCGCGCAAGCCACCGGGCGGCCCTGCAAAATGCGCTATGACCGCGATGATGATATGGTCATCACCGGCAAACGCCATGATTTCCGGATCACCTATCGCGCGGGATGTGACGTAGAGGGACGCATAACGGGGGTGGCGTTTTTCCAATATGCCCGATGTGGGTGGGCGCAGGATTTGTCGTTGCCGGTCGCGGATCGCGCGATGTTACATGCCGACAATGCCTACCTTTTGCCGCATGTCCGCATTGAAAGCCATCGGCTGAAAACCAACACGCAAAGCGCCACGGCCTTTCGCGGGTTTGGGGGTCCGCAAGGCATGTTGGGCATGGAACGGGTGATGGATCATCTGGCCCATGCCACCGGTCTGGACGCAGCGGAGATCCGGCGCCGCAACTATTATGCCTCTGCGCAGACGGTGGGGTCGGACGCCTTCGGCGAGAGTATTTCGGAAGAGAAGAAGAACACCACGCCTTACGGGATGCCGGTCACTGATTTCGAACTGCATGAGATGACGGAGGCGTTGCTGACCTCGTCCGATTATGCGCGGCGGAAGGCGGCGGTGGCGGAGTGGAACGCCCAGAACCCGATCCTGAAAAAAGGGATTGCGTTTTCGCCGGTGAAGTTCGGCATTTCCTTTACGCTGACCCATCTCAATCAGGCGGGCGCGCTGGTGCATGTCTATCAGGACGGATCGATCCACCTGAACCATGGCGGCACCGAAATGGGGCAAGGATTGTTCCAGAAAGTGGCGCAGGTGGCCGCGGCTGGTTTTGGCGTTGGGCTGGAGGCGGTGAAGATCACCGCGACGGATACCGGGAAGGTGCCCAATACCTCGGCCACGGCGGCGTCCTCTGGGAGTGATCTGAACGGGATGGCCGTCAAGATTGCCTCTGACACGATCCGCGACCGGATGGCCGAGATGCTCGCCGAACGGCATCAGACCACCCCCGCGACTGTGCGTTTCGACGGCGGCAAGGTTATGGTCGGTGAAGCGACCTATGATTTTGCGGACGTGGCGATGATGGCCTACACCGCACGCATCAGCCTGTCGGCGACGGGGTATTACAAGACGCCAAAGCTGGAGTGGGACCGGATCAAGGGCGCGGGGCGGCCGTTTTTCTATTTTGCCTATGGGGCGGCGGTGACCGAGGTTGTTGTGGATACGCTGACCGGGGAAAATCGGATCTTGCGGGCGGATGTTCTGCATGATGCCGGGGCCAGCCTGAACCCCGCACTCGATATCGGTCAGGTTGAAGGTGCTTACGTGCAAGGCGCTGGGTGGCTGACGACCGAAGAGCTGGTGTGGGACGACCAAGGACGACTGCGGACCCATGCGCCAAGCACCTACAAGATACCGGCCTGTTCGGACCGACCGGATGTTTTCAACGTATCGCTTTGGGACGGGCAGAACCGGGAAGAGACGATTTACCGGTCTAAGGCGGTGGGAGAGCCGCCATTCATGTTGGGCATATCTGCCTTTTTGGCCCTGTCGGATGCGGTGGCGGCCTGTGGTGATACCTATCCCGCACTCGATGCGCCGGCGACAGCGGAACAGGTTTGGCGGGCGATTGAAAGGGGGAGTCATGGGGTTTGACCTCACCGCCCTGCAGGTGGCAGTGACGCGTCATGGGCGCGTGGCGCGGGTTGTGATCGCCGATCTCAAGGGATCGTCGCCCCGAGAAATTGGCGCCGCGATGTTGGTTTGGACAGATGGTCAGAGCGGTACGATTGGGGGCGGCGCGCTCGAATTTGCGGCCGCTCGTGCGGCGCGCGAAGTCACGGACCGGCGGCTGACGCGTCATCCTTTGGGCCCGGCGCTGGGACAGTGCTGTGGCGGATCGGTGAGTTTGTTAACCGAGATCTACACGACTGACACGCTTCCCGACGTGGTTGACGATATTGTCGCGCGCCCGGTTGAGGCTGGTCGCCCGGCAACACTACGGATCAAACGAGCGCTGGCAGATGCGCGGTCACAAGGTGCAGCGCCTGTGCCGGTCATGCTGGATGGCTGGATGATCGAGCCTGTGCATCGGGCGACACGTCCGCTATGGATTTGGGGGGCGGGTCATGTGGGGCGCGCGATGGTTGATGTTCTGGCGCCATTGCCGGATTTTGACGTCACGTGGATTGATACCGGGCGCGACAGGTTCCCCGAAGCGGTGCCGGACGGCGTCACGGTGTTGCCGGCGGCCCGCCCTTCCGACCTTGTCCGCCATGCTCCACCTGGCGCCGAGCATCTGATTGTGACCTATTCCCATGCGCTCGACCTTGAGCTCTGCCATCAATTGTTGAGCCATGATTTTGCCTTTGCCGGGCTGATCGGGTCCAAAACCAAATGGGCCCGGTTTCGCGGCCGTCTGGCCGCGTTGGGCCATGGTGATGCGCAGATTGCGCGCATTACCTGTCCGATTGGCGATCCAGCGTTAGGGAAACATCCGCAAATGATTGCTATTGGGGTTGCGGCTGCGTTACTGCAACCGGCGGACCTGATGGACAGACGAAAGGACCAGACGGCGTGACTTCCTCGCTTTTGTCGCTTACCGGCCTGACCAAGGCCTATCCCGGCGTGGTCGCGAATGACGACGTATCCTTTGATATCGGTGTTGGCGAAGTGCACGCTTTGCTGGGCGAAAACGGGGCCGGTAAATCCACGCTGGTCAAAATGATCTATGGCCTTGTCAAACCCGATAGCGGTGAGATGCTGTTGCGCGGGCAAAGCTTTCAGCCCTCTGAACCGCGGGCTGCGCGGGCTGATGGCATCGCGATGGTGTTTCAGCATTTTTCTCTGTTTGACGCGTTGAACGTGGCCGAAAACATCGCTTTGGGCATGGAAAACCCGCCGCCGATGCGGGATCTGGCGGCGCGTATTCGTGCGGTATCGGAAACCTATGGTCTGCCGCTCGATCCATTTCGGACCGTTGGTGACCTGTCCGCGGGAGAGCGGCAAAGGGTTGAGATCATTCGCTGTCTTTTGCAGGACCCGAAGCTCTTGATCATGGATGAACCAACAAGCGTCCTGACGCCGCAAGAGGTCGAAATCCTGTTCGAAACGCTGCGAAAGCTGCGGTCCGAGGGGACCTCGATCCTGTACATTTCGCACAAGCTGGAAGAGATCCGGGCGCTCTGCGACACGGCGACGATCCTGCGATTGGGTAAAAAGGTCGGCACGTGCGTACCTGCCGAAACGACGGCCCGCGATATGGCCGAGATGATGGTGGGCAACACGCTGAAAACACCTGAGCGGGCGAACCGGGACCTTGGGCCGGTGGCCTTGGAATTGCGTGATGTTTCAGTGCCGTCCCCGTCGGCGTTTGGTACGTCTCTTAAAGGGTTAAGCTTTGCGGTGCGTGAGGGCGAGGTTCTGGGCATCGGCGGCGTTGCCGGCAATGGGCAGGATGAATTGCTGGGGCTGCTGTCTGGCGAGATATTGACGGAAGCGGACGCGGTGAAGCTGAAAGGCAAGCCCGTGGGGAAACTTGGCCCAACGGCCCGACGCCGCATCGGTTTGCTGAGCGCGCCAGAAGAGCGTTTGGGCCATGCCGCCGCGCCGGATATGAGCCTGACGGAAAACGCGCTTTTGACCGGGGCCGTGCGCGAAGGATTGGTCGCCAACGGGTTTCTAAAGTGGTCTGCTGCGCAAGGGTTTGCCGAAAAAATCATTCAGAGCTTTGACGTCCGCACGCCAGGACCAGGGAATGCGGCCCGATCGCTGTCGGGCGGCAATTTGCAGAAATTCGTCATCGGGCGAGAGGTGTTGCAGGCGCCGGAAGTCTTGGTGGTAAACCAACCCACATGGGGGGTGGACGCGGCCGCGGCGGCGGCGATCCGGCAATCGATCCTGGATCTCGCGGCGGGCGGGGCTGCAGTGATCTGTATCAGTCAGGATCTGGACGAATTGATGGAGATCGCGGATCGCTTTGCGGCCTTGAACGAAGGGCGGCTGTCTGATGCACGTCCGACCAGTGCGCTGACGATCGATGAAATTGGCCTGATGATGGGCGGCGCCCACGGGATGGAGGTGGCGCATGTGGGATAGGTCTGGCCCGCCTTCGGCGAGAGTATTTGGAAAGAGAAGAAGACCATGATCCGTCTGGAAAAACGACCTGAGCCTTCCCGGGCCTGGTCGCTGAGCACGCCATTGGTTGCGGTTCTGGCCACGATGATCGTGGGAGGGTTGTTGTTCGGCGCTTTGGGCACCGACCCGTTTGCGGCGATCCGGACCATCTTTTGGGAGCCGATATTTGGCGAGTTTTCATTCTTTTATCGCCCCCAGCTATTGGTAAAGGGCGCGCCGCTGGTCCTGATTGCAATCGGGTTGTCCCTGGGGTTTCGCGCGGGGATCTGGAACATCGGGGCAGAAGGCCAATATATCGTCGGCGCGTTATGCGGGGCCGGTGCGGGGCTGGCGTTTTACCCGGCTGAATCTGTATTTATCTTTCCGATCATGGTTCTCGCCGGGGCGTTGGGCGGCTGGGCCTGGGCGATGATCCCAGCGGTGTTGAAAACGCGCTTCGGGACCAATGAGATTTTGGTGTCCTTGATGCTGGTTTACGTGGCCGAACATCTGTTGTCTTCAATGTCATTAGGCCTTTTGAAGAATCCGGAAGGGTTTGGTTTTCCGGGCAGTCGGAACCTGCAGCAATATGCCAGTGCGCATAATGCCGAGATTATTTCCGGTACAGGCATGCATTGGGGCGTTGTGGCCGCCTTTATCGCGGTGATCCTGGCCTATGTTCTGTTGAACCGGCACATGCTGGGGTTTCAGATCAAGCTGACCGGGCAAGCCCCGCGCGCGGCGCGGTTCGCCGGTGTGAACCCGACACGGCTTGTTCTGATTTGTATGGGTGCGTCCGGCGCTTTGGCCGGGCTGGCGGGGATGTTCGAGGTGAGCGGGCCGGCCGGCCAAGTGACCATTGATTTCAATGTCGGCTATGGCTTTACCGCGATCATCGTGGCGTTTTTGGGTCGGTTGCATCCGGTTGGCATTCTGTTGGCGGGCGGGTTGATGGCGCTCACCTATATCGGCGGGGACATTGCGCAGTCGAACCTGGGACTGCCGGCGGCGGCGATCCAGGTGTTTCAAGGCATGTTGCTGTTTTTCCTGTTGGCGTTGGATTTGCTGACAAATTACCGGGTCCGGTTTACTCGGTCGGAGGTGGCCTGATGGATCTTTCGGCAATCAACCCGGTTCTTTTGATCGCGTCTTTGATGGTGGCCGCAACGCCGCTGTTGCTGGCTGCGATTGGCGAGCTTGTGGTGGAAAAGGCGGGGGTTCTGAACCTCGGCGTGGAAGGCATGATGATCGTCGGTGCGATCTGTGGATTTGCCATCACCGTGGAAAGCGGCTCTCCCACTGTCGGGTTTATCGCGGCGGCGGTGGGCGGTGCGGTGTTGGCATTGGTTTTTGCCCTTTTGACGCAGGTGGCGTTGGCCAACCAGGTGGCGTCAGGTCTGGCACTGACCCTCTTTGGACTGGGGATCAGTTCGCTGATGGGGCAAAGATATGTTGGAATCAAACCACCCTCGACGCCCAAGCTGGATATCCCCGGCCTCAGCGATCTGCCGGTGATTGGGCCAATCCTGTTTGGCCATGACTTTGTCCTGTATTTCGGGATTGCGCTGGTCGCGGCTGTCTGGGTCACGTTGAAATTTACCCGCGTGGGCCTTGTCCTGCGCGCGGTTGGGGAAAACCACGATGCCGCCCATGCGCTGGGGTATAAGGTATTGCGCATCCGTATTCTGGCGATCCTGTTTGGTGGGGCGTGCGCGGGGTTGGGTGGCGCCTATATCAGCCTTATTCGCGTGCCCCAATGGACAGAAGGCATGACCGCCGGGATCGGGTGGATTGCCCTCGCTCTGGTCGTCTTTGCCAGCTGGAAACCATGGCGCGCCCTGCTGGGTGCCTATCTTTTTGGCGGCGTCACGGTCATGCAGCTTAATTTGCAGGCAGCGGGCGTTGCCATTCCCGTCGAGTATCTGGCAATGTCGCCGTACATAATCACCATCCTTGTCCTCGTCATCCTGTCCGCGGACAAGAGCAGCGCACCAGGCTCACTGGGACGCAGCTTTCACGCCTCAAGCTAGGGGCCGACAACCAAGAAACGTAAAACCACAATGGGGATGCATTCATGAAACTTACCACACTTTTGACCAGCGCCGCGCTGGCACTGGGCCTGGCGGCGACGGCCGTGGCACAGGACAAAACCAAGGTTGGCTTTGTCTATGTCGGGCCAATCGGCGACGGCGGCTGGACGTACGAACATGACCAGGGTCGTTTGGCCGTGGAAGAGGCGTTTGGTGACGCGGTTGAAACCGTCTACGTCGAAAACGTGGCCGAAGGTCCAGACAGCGAGCGGGTGATGACGCAGATGGCGCTTGACGGGGCTGACCTGATCTTCACCACGTCGTTTGGTTACATGGACCCGACGATCAACGTCGCTCAGAAATTCCCGAACGTGAAATTCGAACACGCCACCGGATACAAACGCGCCGACAACGTATCGACCTATTCCGCCCGCTTTTACGAAGGCCGCGCGGTGCAGGGGCATATCGCGGGCAAGATGACCAGCTCAAACATCGTGGGTTACATCGCATCCTATCCGATCCCGGAAGTGATTCGCGGCATCAACGCCGCTTATCTGCACGCCAGCAAAGTGAACCCTGATATCGAGTTCAAGATCATCTGGGTGTACACGTGGTTTGATCCGGCCAAAGAAGCCGATGCTGCCAAGGCGCTGATCGAACAGGGCGCTGACGTGATCTTGCAGCACACCGACTCCACCGCACCGCTGGCCGCAGCCTCGGAAGCGGAAGGTGTCATCGGGTTCGGACAAGCCTCTGACATGGCAGAATACAAGGACGGCCCGCGCGTCACCTCGATCATCGACAACTGGGCGCCCTATTATGTCGCGCGCACCAAGGCGGTCATGGATGGCAACTGGGAAAGCGTCGACACATGGGACGGCATGTCGACTGGCATGGTCGAAATGGGTGAAATGACCGACAAGATCCCAGCGGATCTGCAAGCCGAAGCCCAAGGCATGATGGACGCGATTGCTGCAGGCGAATACCACCCGTTCACCGGTCCGATCAACAAGCAGGACGGAAGCGCCTGGTTGGCAGAGGGTGAAGTGGCCGATGACGGCACACTGGCCGGCATGAACTTCTACATCGAAGGCGTCGAAGGCGAGATCCCGCAGTAAGCAGACGTTCTGGAACCTTTGAAAAGGCCCCGCGCTTGGCGGGGCCTTTTTTTGTCACTGGGCGGCGATGGCGCTGCTGTTGTATTCGCGGAACCGTTCCACCATCAGCCGGTATTGGGTCGGGATGTCGCGCATCGACACCATGCCAATCGGCTCATCCTGTTCGTTCATTACGGGAACGTGGCGAAAGCGGCCTTCGAGCATCGTTTCCATCGCACTTGCGATGCTGTCGGATGGCCGGATCGTCTGCGGGTTGCTGGTCATGAGTTTTGCGACTGGCGTATCGCTGGATGCGCCTCGGCAAAAGCACCTGCGGATCAAATCACGCTCGCTCAGGATACCGACGAGCCGATTTTCTGACACGACCGCAAGCGCACCAATATTGCGCTGATCCAGAACGGCGCAGGCGTCCTGAGCGGTTGTGTCCGGGGTGACCGAAACCAATTTTCGGCCTTCAATGAGTTGGGATATCGATCTAATAGTCATGGCTTTTCCTCAAATAAATTTTCGTCAATCCCCAATGACTTTAGGTGTAAAGGTTCCGTTAACAGTGGCCAGTCCGGTATTCCTTACCCAAGGTTAACCGACATCATGTCGCCACGTGCCCAGCACAGGTCATCTGGGGTTTTATCGGTCGTCCTTGCGTGCAATTGTGCCGGCATGACACAGCTTTTCACCCAAAATGGCGCGGCCGTTTTGCCAATCGCATTTGGCACAATGCAATTCGGCGGCACAGCCGATGAAGCAGCCAGTCGGGCCATGTTCGAGGCCTGCGCCGAGGCCGGGATTTCCCATTTCGATACGGCGCATGTCTATACCGGCGGCCAATCAGAAACTCTGTTGGGTCAGATGGTTGCACAGGATCCCGGCACTTATTTCGTGGCCAGCAAAGTGGGGTATACGGGCGGTGCTGGGGCGCGGAATATGCGATCACAATTCGATCTGTCTCGGAAACGCTTGGCGCGCGATACGGTCGATCTTTTGTATCTGCACCGGTTCGATCCGGACACCGATCTGCGCGAAACACTGGAAACCTTCGCCGCTTTGAAACAGGACGGGTTGATACGGTATGTCGGCTTGTCGAACTTTGCCGCATGGCAAGTGATGAAAGCGATCCGGGTGGCCGCCGAATGCGATCTAAACATCGATTGCCTGCAACCGATGTACAGCGTCGTTAAGCGGCAGGCAGAGGTGGAAATCCTGCCAATGTGTGCCGATCAGGGCGTCACCGCGATCCCCTATTCGCCTTTGGGCGGCGGGTTGCTGACGGGCAAATACAGCGCCGGTGGCAGCGGCCGTTTGACCGAAGATACGCGATACGCGGCGCGGTATGATCCTGATTGGATGCATGCCACGGCCCATGACCTGACCGCATTGGCCGAAACAGCCGGCGTACATCCCGCCACTTTGGCCGTGGCATGGGTGGCCCGACACCCTGCCCGGCCCTGTCCGATCATTTCGGCCAGAAGTGTCGCGCAATTGGCCCCTTCTCTGCGGGCCGTAGGCTATGACATGGATGATGCGCTTTACGCCGCGATTTCCCCGCCCCGCCCCCGCGACCGACCGGCTGGAGGAACAATAGATGATCGACTTTCTGGTGATCAGTGGCGGCATCGCCGGAACCTCGGCCGGCGCGCGGCTGTCCGAGCTGGGTCATACCGTCGTGCTAGAGGCGGAGAGCGCGTTGGGATACCACGCGTCGGGCCGGTCTGCCGCGCTCTATGAGGCGCAGTATGGTTTGCCCTCTACCGTCGCGCTGAACATCGCCAGTGGTGACTATCACCGCTCTGCGAACGGGGGGTATCTGAGCGATCGCGGTTTCATGCTGTTGGCCGGTCCGGGCGAAGAAGATGCCTTTGCCCACGATTGTGCGGCGCTCAAGGCCCATCCGATTGATCTGGCCGAGGCGCAAGCCAAGGTGCCGATCCTGAACCCGGACACCGTGACCCAAGCCGCCTTTCATGCCGAAGCCTATGACATTGATACAGAGCGGTTGATCCAGGATTTCGCCAAGACGGTGCGCCGCAATGGCGGGGCTGTTGAAACCGGGCGCAAAGTCACAGCGATCACAAGAACCAAGACGGGTTGGGAGGTGCAGGCCAGGGAAGCGCATTACACCTGCCGCGCGCTGGTTAATGCCGCTGGCGCGTGGGTCGATCACATCGCGCAAATGGCCGACGTTGCGCCGATTGGCATCCGCCCCTTGCGCCGGTCCATGGCCCGTATCGCGGCCCCCGGCGGGCATGATGTCACCCATTGGCCCATGATTTTTGGACCCGGCGAAAGCTGGTACGCAAAACCGGATGCGGGTGCGTTTCTGGTCTCGCCCGCCGAAGAAGACCCGTCAGAGCCGATGGATGCCTGGGCCGACGATCTGGTTCTGGCCGAAGGGATGGCCCGGTATGAAGAGCGCGTGACAGAGCCGGTCACGCGACCAATCGCAACTTGGGCCGGTCTGCGCAGTTTTTCCCCGGACCGGGCGTTGGTTCTGGGTCCCGACCCGTCTGAAACGCAATTTATCTGGTGCGCGGGTCAGGGCGGATATGGGTTTCAAACCGCGCCCGCAGCGTCACAACTGGTGGCAGATCTAGTCGCGGGCCGGCCTAGCGTATTGCCCGCCGAAGCCGTTTCCGCCTTGCGCCCTGACCGGCTGCGCTGACAACCAAAACTTTTTTCAAAAAAGTTTACCTTTTGGCGACGGAATTGCGCGAGGCTTTCGTTGAACAGACATACGCGGCGCAGACTGCCTGTCCCATGCGCCGCAATGGGTAAGCACCACTCACGAGCAGGCCCGGAACGTTCGCCCCGCCTTTATTCCCTGCGGGGCGAACGTTCAAAACAATAAACCGTTTCATGACGATAAGGCTGTCCGGGGCGCAAAACCGCCGATGGAAATTCGGCTCGGTTCGGCGCATCCGGCCAGACCTGAGGTTCCACAGCCAAGCCAGCGAAAGCGCCATACGGTTTCCCATTTAAACCCGGTGGGGTGCACAACGACGCGGCGGTATAGACCTGGAGGCCCGGCTGGTTCGACGACACAGACAGTTCCAGCCCGGCCTCTGGCGCCGCCAGACGGGCAACCTCTGCGATGTGCGCATCACCGTGGTCTGTGCAAAAATTGTGGTCCAAATCCGTCATGCGACCCGACCGGACCAACGGTTGCATGGCGCGAAAGTCAAACGCAGTGCCGGCGACGGGCGCGGGACCAGAGATGGGCAACCCGTCGGACGAGACCGGCAGATAGTCTGATGCATGGATTTGCAGCAGATGCCTTGAGAGGTCATCCCGACCATCCAGATTGAAATACGAATGGCCCGTGAAATTGGCCAAGGTCGGGGCGTCCGTTGTTGCCGTAATCGTAAGGCATAAGGTAGTCGGCGGTATGATCGCATACCGGGCCACCACGCTCAGATTGCCCGGAAAGCCCATGTGGCCATCCGGCAAGTGATCGCTCAGTTCGACCCAATCATCGCCGGCATCCTGAATTTTCCAGTTCCGTAAAGCCGATGATCCAGTTCCGCCGTGCAATTGGTTCGGCCCTTCATTGGGCTCTAGGCAAAACACTGTCCCACCAAGTTCGAACCGCGCGCTGGCAATACGGTTGGCATAGCGCCCCACAATCGCGCCCAAGTAACCCGGATTGTGGAAATAGGTTCGGAAATCCGGATATCCCAATACGAGAGGCGACGCATGATCCGCGATCCGCAAGTCCTGTAGCACAGCGCCGAAACTGAGGACCGTCGCGGTCAGGTCGCCCGATGCCAACACCACGCGCTGCACTTCACTGCCATCCTGGGCCTCGCCGATGATCTCGACATTGCGCATGACATCTCCCTCCCACAAAGCGATGTTAACGCTATCAATTGCCGGGCTTGATGCAACAAAAAACCCACCGCCCCGACAAGAGCGGTGGGTTCATACGTTCGATTTCGTCTGGCTTAGCCGTCCTTGTGGATCGTTTCGTTTTTCGGGTCGTAGGGGCTGTCGACCACCACCTCGGCGTCCCAAAGCTGGTCAAGCATTTTGACCTGCAGCTTGGTGCCGGGCTCCGCCATATCCGGCGTGACATAGCCCATGCCGATGGATTTCTCGAACGCCACCGAATACCCGCCAGAAGTCAACCGGCCCACACGTGTCCCTTCAGGGGTATAAAGCGCCTCACGCCCCCATGGGTCAGCATCGGCCGGGCCATCGATCAACAGTGTGCAGCACTTTGCGCGCACGCCTGTTTCTTCCATCTTGGCCTTGCCATGGAACTCCTTGCCCAGGTCCACAAACCGCGGCAGATCGGCCTCTAACGGCGTTGCATCGCGGCCCAGCTCGGTCCCGAACGCGCGATAAGACTTCTCTTGCCGCAGCCAGTTTTGCGCACGCGCGCCAACCAGCTTCATGCCATGCTTTTCACCCGCTTGCTCCAGCAGATCAAAGAGATAGTTCTGCATTTCAATCGGGTGGTGCAATTCCCAACCCAACTCTCCAGTATAGGCCACGCGGATCGCGTTGACCGGGCACATGCCCAGCTCAATCTGGCGAGCAGACAACCATGGGAAACGTTTATTCGACAGCGCCGTTTCCGGGTCGGCGTCCTTGATCACCTCTTTCAGAACGTCGCGCGATTTGGGTCCGGCAATGGCAAAAACGCCCCACTGCGTGGTTACGTCCTGGATCTCGATATAACCGAATTCTTCCGCCTTATCCTCGGCCGCTTTGCGCAGGTAATCCGCATCATATTCGGTCCAGGCCCCGGCAGAGACGAGGTAATAATTGTTCTCGCCATTGCGAACGATGGTGTATTCGGTGCGCGTTGTGCCGTGGGCTGTCAGCGCATAGGTCAGATTGATGCGGCCCACCTTGGGCAGCTTGTTGCAGGTGAACCAATCGAGGAACTGGGTCGCACCCGGTCCTTTGACCACATGTTTGGTAAAGGCCGTGGCATCGATCAGACCAACGCCATTGCGGACCGCTTTGGCCTCTTCAACGGCATATTGCCACCAGCCGCCGCGCCGGAACGACCGCGCGTCTTTGTCAAAGCTCTCGGGGGCATCAAGCGGGCCATAGTAATTCGGACGCTCCCACCCGTTGACCCAGCCAAACTGCGCACCCCGCGCTTTTTGCCGGTCATAAGCCGGCGCGGTGCGGAGCGGGCGGCACGCCTCACGCTCTTCATCCGGGTGGTGCAGGATATAGACGTGTTCGTAGCATTCCTCGTTCTTGCGTGCCGCGAACTCGGTGGTCATCCAGTTTTGGCTATAGCGCTTGGGATCAAGCGAGGCCATGTCGATCTCTGCCTCGCCATCGACCATCATCTGGGCCAGGTAATAGCCGGTTCCACCAGCCGCTGTAATGCCAAAAGAGAACCCTTCGGCCAGCCACATATTGCGCAGACCCGGCGCCGGCCCAACCAGCGGGTTGCCGTCCGGCGTATAGCAGATCGGACCGTTAAAGTCGTCTTTCAAACCGGAATCCGCACAGGACGGCACCCGTTCGGCCATCGCCATATATTGGTCGGCGATCCGGTCCAGATCGAGCGGAAAGAGGTCCGCGCGGAAACTGTCGGGTACACCATGTTCAAACCGCGCTGGCGCACCGTGTTCGTAGATGCCCAAGATCCAGCCACCGCGTTCCTCACGCGCATAGGACTCGTTGTCAGCATCGCGCACAACGGGATGTTCCGGGTTGCCAGCCTCGCGCCATTTGACGAGTTCCGGGTCCTTATCCATCACGATGAAGGTGTGTTCGACCGGGATCGCGGGCATCTTGATGCCCAGCATCTTGGCGGTGCGTTGTGCGTGGTTGCCGGATGCGGTCACCACATGTTCGGCGGTGATCACGACCTGTTCGTCGCTTTCGACAAGGTTGCCGCCCTGCTCGACCATCTTGGTGCAGGTCACTTCCCAATGGGTGCCGGTCCAATGAAAGGCATCCGCCTGCATTTTGCGCACGATCTCGACCCCGCGCTGACGCGCACCCTTGGCCATCGCCTGCGTGACATCGGCCGGGTTAATATAGCCATCCTCGGTGTGGTAAATCGCACCTTTCAGATCATCGGTCTTGATCAGCGGCCAACGCGCCTTGATGTCGTCGGGGGTCAACCATTCATATTTCACGTCACAGGTTTCGGCGGTGGACGCATAAAGCATGTATTCGTCCATCCGATCCTGCGTTTGCGCCATGCGCAAGTTGCCCACGACCGCAAAGCCCGCGTTCAGACCGGTTTCCTCTTCCAGCGTTTTGTAGAAATCAACCGAGTACTTGTGAATGTGGGTTGTCGCATAGGACATGTTGAAGAGCGGCAAGAGACCTGCGGCATGCCACGTCGAGCCCGATGTCAGCTCATCGCGTTCCAGCAACATGACATCGTCCCAGCCCGCTTTGGCCAAGTGATATGCAATCGACGTCCCGACGGCCCCGCCGCCCACAACCAATGCTTTGACCTGGGTCTTCATCCCGCACCTCTTTCCGGCTGATCCACATTCCTATGGCGTTATGCCCGGCAACAGGATTTGAGGCCAAGTCCAGCCGACCCAAATCGATACAAAACCGACAAACCAGCTCAGTCTGTGTTTTGTATCTACGATGACCTTGACATTCGACCGACAAGATAGATCCTTTGTCGACTTGTAGTAAGAGAATTCCAGATGTCGTCAGTTTTCATAAGTTATTCGAGAAGAGACTCGGAAAGTCGCAGACATTTGGAAGATCATCTCAAAGGGTTCGAAGGCATAAGATCGCAGATTTGGACGGATGCAAAAATTGAACCTGGCGCAGACTGGCGTCCCCGCATAGTTGACGAAATCCAGAAGTCCAAAATAGTTGTCGCTTTGGTTTCAAGCTCATTTCTTGCTTCAGAATTCATCACCCAAGTTGAAGTTCCGAACTTCCTACGCGCCCGTCAGCAAAACGGAACGATCATAGCACCGCTGATTTTGCGGCCCTGCGCCTGGCAACAAACCAAATGGATAGAGTGCCTGCAGGTGTACCCGGTCGGTGGAAGACCTTTACTCTCGATGAATGAAACAGAGAGGGAGCTCGCACTCTTGGATTTTGGAAAATGGATCGACACAAAAATCGCTAGAAAACATGAGTCTAGCGGCGATCCTTCAATCATAGATTTGAATAAGTCACCGGGTAGCTTTGCATTTCGAGTTCGAGGACAAATTGTCCTGACAGACGAACAGCTATCCGAATTTTTTCAAAGGCCTGTGAAGCACTTAAATCAAGCGCGCGAACGAAACCCTGATCGCTTCGACGAGGACTACGCGTTTCAGCTCAACCACAACGAATGGAAAATTCTAAACGACTTTCGTTCAAAGCAAAAACCGGGACGCGGCGGGCGGCGCACACCGCCGTGGGTTTACACGGAAAAAGGCGCCGCCATGATGGCCACTGTTTTGCGAACGCCACGCGCAGTGGAGGCATCAAAGCTAATCGTGGAAACCTTTGTGGAAGCCCGCCGAAACGCAAAACCGGTCCCTCCCGGAAACTCCGACGGGTTGGGCGATCCCGACCTATCCAACGGCGACAAGGAAGCCTTCAAAACACGGCTCGGCAGCTTTGGCACCGACCGAACCTAAGCGCCGGTTCAGCTTGGCAGGATTTTCCCCGGGTTCATCAGGTCATGCGGGTCCAATGCGGCCTTGATGGCGCCCATGACGGATACCGCCGGGCCCAACTCTTTTTCCAGATAGGGGCGTTTGCCCTGTCCGATGCCGTGTTCGCCCGTGCAGGTGCCATCCATTGATATGGCCAGATCGTTCAGCCAGCCGATGAATTCCTCAGCCTTGGCTTGTTCTTCGGCACTCTCATTGTCGATCAGCAAAAGCGTGTGGAAATTGCCGTCCCCCACGTGGCCGACGGTCGGGGCCATCAGCCCCATGGTCGCGGCCTTATCCTGTGCAGCTGTCACGCACTCGGCGAGGCGGGATATGGGTACGCACACATCCGTCGAGATACCTTGGGCCCCGGGCCGCAATTGCAGACTGGCCCAATACATATCATGGCGCGCCTGCCACAGCTTGTTGCGTTCCTCGGTCGAGGTGGTCATTTCGAACCCGGAGCCGTCGAAATCCTCGGCAATGCCGCCAAAGGTTTCGGCCTGTTCCACGACACCCGCATCAGACCCGTGGAATTCCAGCAGCAACAGGGGTGTTTCAGGCAGGTCCAGCTTTGAATAGGCATTGGCCGCCGCAACCGATTGCGCATCCAAAAGCTCAATCCGGGCCACCGGGATGCCAAATTGAATGGTCATCATGACCGCCTGACAGGCCGCATCAACGCTGGGAAAGGAACAGCGGGCCGAACTGATCGCTTCGGGGATGCCTTGCAATCGCAAAGTGATTTCCGTGATCAGGCCCAGCGTCCCTTCAGACCCCACCAAAAGCCGGGTCAGGTCGTAACCCGCAGAGGATTTCTTGGCGCGCTGCGCGGTGCGGATCACTTGTCCATCGGCCATCACCGCCTCGAGTGCCAGCACGTTGTCCTTCATCGTGCCATAGCGCACTGCATTGGTGCCAGAGGCGCGCGTTGCCGCCATGCCGCCCAGCGACGCGTTAGCACCGGGGTCGATGGGAAAGAACAACCCCTGATCGCGCAGATAGGTGTTCAGCTGTTCGCGGGTCACACCAGGCTGGACAACGACATCCAGATCTTCGGCATGCACGGCAAGGATTTGGTCCATGCGGCTCATGTCGACAGAAATACCCCCGGCGGGTGCATTTACATGGCCTTCCAGCGACGACCCTGTCCCAAAGGGAATGATGGGCACCTTGTGTTCAGCACAGATTTTGACGATCTCGGCCACCTCTTCGGTCGAGGCCGGAAAAACAACGGCATCCGGGGCCTGATTGATGATCCAGGTCGTGGTGTGGCCGTGTTGTTCACGGATCGCCTGACCGGTCTGAAAATGCTCGCCAAACTTTTGTTTCAGGATGCCGATTGCCGTGGCAATTCCATCTTCATTGCGTTCCATCGCAACTGCTTGAACCATCTTTTCTCCTCCCTGCCGGTGCGATCATTCGCCCAGCGCGATGCCTTCTCGTCTTGGATCGGCACCGCCACGCAGGACGTCCCCAACCTCAATCGCATGAAGGCCCGAGTTCAAATCCCGCACGTTCACTTCGTAGCCCACGGCTTCCAACTGAGGTGCCAAAGCCTCTAGCGGCGTGCCGGCTTCGACATCATACGTCCCGAACCGATTGACCGCGTGCGGCATCGACAACGCAGCCTGCACGTTCATCCCCCAATCCATCCAGCCGATGATTGCGGTGGCGACATACCCGATGATCCGGCTGCCTCCAGGGGAACCAATCACCAATACGGGTGCGCCGTCTTTCATGACAATGGTGGGCGCCATGGAGGATCGAGGGCGTTTGCCCGGTTCCAGCCGGTTCGCGATGGGTACGCCATCGACATGCGTCCGGAAAGAAAAGTCCGTCAATTCGTTGTTCAACAGAAATCCGTTGGTCATCAGGCGCGAGCCAAAGGCGTTCTCAATCGTCGTCGTCATCGACAACGCGTTGCCTTGCGCGTCCACAATGGAAATATGCGAGGTGGACGGGAATTCGAGTGAGACGTCATCGGCATAGTTCAAAGCGTGATCGAATTCCGGTTGGCCCGGGGCCACAGCCGGCAGAGCAAAGTCTCCCTCGAGCGCTTCGGCGCGGTCGGCAAGGTATTCAGGTGCAACCAAACCACTGGTCGGGACCGGAACAAAGTCACTATCGGCCATATACCGCCCACGATCGGCGAAGGCCTGTCGCGACGCATCGCCAATCAGCCGCCAAGCGCCAACGCTTTCGGGCCCGATTTCAGCCAGATCAAAGCTATTGAGCTGGCCCAGGATTTGCCCAACGGTCAATGCGCCCGACGACGGCGGCCCCATGCCACAGACATCGTGTTCGCGATATTCAGCACAAACCGCAGGCCGTTCGATCACCTCGTAAATCGCCATATCCAAGGCCGACAAGACACCGGGATTTCCCGGCGCATTGCGCACGGCCCGTACGATGTTGGCGGCAATCGGACCGGCATAGAACGCATCCGCCCCATCTTCTGCCAACGCTTCCAGCGTGGTCGCGTAGGCCGGGTTTCTTAGGACTGCGCCAGCTTCAATCGGTGTGCCACCGGGCAAGAAATAACTGGCCGTCGCGGCAAAGCGGCCAAGCCGTTCAGCATCCCGTTCGACCAGTCCAGCAAGGCGTGGTGAGACGGCGAACCCATTATCCGCAAGTTCGATCCCAGCCTCGAAAAGACTTGGCCATGGTCGTTGGCCCCAACGTCGGTGCGCCTCTTCCATCAGTGCCGGTGTGCCGGGCGTGCCCACAGACCGCCCCCCGACCACCGCATCAAAGAATTTGAGCGGATTGCCTTCGTCGTCCTGAAACAGGGTCGGTTTGGCGGCCAATGGCGCGGTTTCACGCCCATCCAGAGTTGTCAGCTCTCCGCTCGCCGCATCATACCAGACAAGAAATGCGCCACCGCCCAACCCGGACGATTGCGGCTCAACCAGACCCAGAACCGTTTGGACCGCAACCATCGCATCCGCAGCACTGCCACCCGCGCGCAACACATCGGCGCCCGCCTGTACGGCAAGCGGGTTTGCGGCGGAAACCATCCAATTTGAAGCTTCGACCGGCTGTCCGGCGGCTTTGGCCTCCAGCGCAGCCGCAATTTCAGGGGAGCTTGCCTCGTTACCCAAGGCGACCGTCGCCTCCGGCGCAACACCGTCTGCGGCCTCTTGTGCTTCAAGCGAAACGCCTGCGAGGGCCAAACTTAAAATCAGAATATTACGCATGACTAACTTTCCTTTTTCAAATCAGACCCCGGCGATGACGGGTCACAACATAGATGGAACGACCTGATCCGGAGGTCGATGGCCATCCTCGAATGTCTTGATATTGATGATCACCTTTTCGCCCATCTCGACACGGCCTTCGAGCGTGGCCGATCCCATATGGGGCAGCAAAACAACATTGGGCAGTTCGCGCAGACGGGGGTTCACATTGGTGCCATGCTCATAGACATCCAAACCCGCGCCTGCGATTTCGTTGTTCCGGATCATCCGGGTCAGGGCGTTTTCGTCAACGACCTCGCCGCGCGATGTATTCACGATGACCGCTGTGGGTTTCATCAGCTTCAAACGACGCGCGTTCATCAAATGAAAGGTGCTGGGGGTTGAGGGACAGTTCACGCTGATCACGTCCATGCGCGCCACCATCTGATCAAGGCTTTCCCAATAGGTCGCTTCCAGCTCTTGTTCGGTTTCCAGCCGCAATCGTTTGCGGTTGTGGTAATGCACCTGCATGCCAAAGGCCGCCGCACGGCGGGCAACAGCCTGACCAATACGGCCCATCCCAAGAATGCCCAGACGCCGCCCGCTAATCCGTCCACCAAGGAACGCCGTGGGGGCCCACCCATCCCAGGCACCCGATTGCATGTGGCTTAGACCTTCGGGGATGCGCCGGGTGACGGACAGGATCAATGCCATGGCCATATCTGCCGTGTCATCCGTCAGAACGCCCGGCGTATTGCTGACCAAAATCCCGCGCTGGCGGGCGGTTGAGACATCAATATTGTCCACACCCGCCCCATAGTTCGCGATCATTTTCAGCCGGTCACCAACCTGCCCGATGAGGGCGCCATCAATATCGTCGGTGACGGTTGGCACAAGAACATCCGCTGTCCGAGCCGCCGCGATGATCTCATCCCGAGTCATGGGCACGTCATCATCCCGCAATGTGACATCAAAGAGTTCGCTTAGCCGCGTCTCGACCACCTCTGGCAACCGTCGCGTAACAACAACACTCAGCCTGTCTCTTGCCACTGTGGCCTCCCCAAACATTTTCAACGGCGCGATGCCATGCCATGGTGGCGCAGGAATAGGCGAGGCACAAGAACCTCCGGCGGAAATTCACGCCGCAGCCACCGAAGGCAGATTTGAGCACAAGGGCACTCGAACCGTGATGAAACAGGGTTTGGCAAAATGGCGCGGCATCGCCATTGCATTCACAATCGGATCAACATTGATGGCCGGTTCGGCTGCTGCTGAAGCTGCCAAGGGACCGGTCACCAATTTGCCGTTGCCCAGATATGTTTCGATGAAGGCCAGCGAAGGCAACGTGCGACGCGGACCATCCCTGACACATCGGATCGACTGGGTCTTCAAACGCCGTGATATGCCGTTGCAGATTACGGCAGAACACGGCCATTGGCGTCGGGTCGAAGACCGCGATGGCGCCGGGGGCTGGGTGCATTATGCGTTGCTGTCAGGTGTGCGGACCGTGATCATCGAACAGGATATGTTGCAGCTGCGCCGCCGCCCCGACCCACAAGCCCAGCCGGTTGCCGCATTGGAACTGGGTGTCATCGCCCGGCTTGGCGACTGTTCGACCGACTGGTGCCAAGTCAGCGCGGGCGGTTACAAAGGCTGGACGCAAAAGACAAAGCTTTGGGGTGTGCGCGCGGACGAAATCCGCGATTGAGGCTTGCGTTAAACGTCCCCAGATGATCCTGATTGGCCCCGCGACATTACGAACGGGAGCCGTCAGATGAAAGCCGTTGCCTATTCAAAGTTTGGTCCGTCAGGAGACGTTCTGTCTTTGATGGATTTGCCGACGCCAACACCGGGGCCCGGCGAGGTCCGCGTCAAAGTCGCATTTTCCGGGGTAAACCCGTCCGATGTGAAAGCCCGCGCAGGGTCGCGCCCCGGCGTGACGCGCCCGCCGTTTGATCAGGTGATCCCGCACAGCGACGGATCGGGCACAATTGATGCCGTTGGCGACGGCGTCCCGCAGGATCGCATCGGCGAACGTGTTTGGTTGTGGAACGGCCAGTGGCAACGCCCTTTTGGCACGGCGGCCGACTATATCGTCCTGCCCGCCGCGCAAGCGGTTCGTCTGCCTGACGCCGCAAGTTTGGAGGCCGGGGCCGTCATGGGCATCCCCGGTTTGAATGCTGCACACACCGTGTTCAATGGCGGGGACATCGCGGGGCAAACCATCTTGGTTCAGGGCGCGGCCGGATCGGTTGGTTACCTTGCCGTTCAGTTTGCCAAATGGGGTGGAGCCACCGTGATCGCCACCGCGCGCGGCGCGGGGCTTGAAAAAGCCCGTGCCGCTGGCGCTGACGCTGTGATCGATTTTTCCGAAGCGGCCGTGGCGGACCGCATCCTTGCGGCCAACGGGGGGCGTCCGGTCGATCAAATTGTTGAGTTGGAACTGGGCCACAACTTTGAAGTCGACGCTGCCGCGATCAAGGAAAACGGGCGTATCTGCGCCTATGGTTCTCAGATCAATATGGCACCCACGATGCCGTTTGGCCCGCTTCTTTTCAAAGCTGTGACGATCGACATCGCGCTGATTTACATCCTGACGGATGCAGAGCGATCAAATGCCGTGGAACGGGTCAACGCCATTTTGTCAGAGGGACGTCTGGACGTGCCGATATCCGCGCCACTGGCCCTTGCCGACTGTGCGGCGGCGCATGATCTTGTCGCATCGGGGCAAAGAGACGGGGCGGTTTTGTTGCGGCCGTAAGCCAGACGCCGATTGGCCCGCTGCCGTGACGAAACATGAAACTTTTTTTGCCAATCGGGCTTGAACAGCCCGATCAAGGCGCGTAATTAGCCGCTCACAGTTGGGATGTAGCCAAGTGGTAAGGCAACTGTTTTTGGTACAGTGTACCGTAGGTTCGAATCCTACCATCCCAGCCAAACACTCCCTGGTTTTCAGCTAACGAAAGAATACGTCATCTCTGTCGCGTGTTTTCCGCATGTTGGAATGGGCAATTCCCGGTAGAGAAAGAAGATATGGAGCAAAAAACGGCCGATTTTGGCCTTCGGTCTTTGTTTGCCATTTCGGCGGTACGAGTTTGGTAGGTAGTGGACAGGCTACGCTCAGAACTTCGCGAACTGTTCGCGTTGCTCCGACCACGAAGCCGGGAATCCTGACTTAATGAGATAATCCGACGTCAGGCCATCCGGCTATTAACCCGATGCGATGGCGTCGAGAATGCATGGCGCAAGCATCGCCCGATCAACTACATCATGGATACAGCGCTTGGATATACCTTCTGCATCTGCGATCTCTGCTACTGTCTTTCTATCAAGGATCATAGCCATCCATCGCTGCGTTTTGACAACGTTCTGAACCAGAGTGCGAACCACCTCCGAGGGTGCGTCTCCCAAGTGCAGCTTTAACTCGACACCGCGTCGGCGCATCCGGAACGGAGCCTCAAAACGAAGTGATGTTAGGTTAATCCGATTGTGTTCACACCCAACAAGCTCAGCGATTTCGTCATCGTTTAAAGTAACGATGTGCTGACCCGGCTGCAGATCCGCGCGCGCGACAAGAGAGAAGCAATGTTTCGCGCTTTGGACGGAATTCTGTTTGGTGGTGATGCAAGGGACCTCCGCTGCCGAACCGTCCGGCATAAGGGCTGTAACAAAATCAGAAGGACTCATTTTCTTTCGAATGACATCAGCGATCAAAGTTTCCAGTTCATCCGCTGGTAGACGCCAGGCATCCGGATGCTTCCGGCTACGATCCTTCACCAATCGGTGGGAGATGTAATGCCGCAGGCGTTTGCCATTCTTCCTGCTGTGGCTGGGTGTCAGGCAGTCACCCGTTTCGTTGAATAGCTTGCCTGCCAAGAGGGATCGCTGGGTTTGCGTTTGGTGCCTCGAGACTCTGCAGCATCTGCTGAACCTGCTCCCAGACGTCAGCCTGAATGATCGCAGTATGCTGTCCGTATGGACCTAGCCCTTGTGACGGACCCGTCCGGCATAAATGGGGTTGGCAAGAATGTGGTGGATGTGCCCTCGATCAAAACGGCTACCTCCGGACACCTGCCTTGCCCCACGCATTCATTGCCAAGATCTGAGATTCATCCGAGTTGCGCATTCTTAAAAAACGCAGACGAAGCCATGTTCAAGATAGAGATCATAGAGTGCTTTAACGGTCACCGCTTCCTCCGGATCGATTTTCAGCGTCCGATCATTTGCCTTATATCTAAGTGGGGCGTTGCCACCCATCCATAGACCCTTGCGCTTTGAGGCCGCGATCTTGTCGCGGATGCGCTCTGCTGTCACTTCCCGCTCAAACTGGGCCAAGCTAAGTAACACATTCAGTGTGAGCCGCCCCATGCTGGTAGCTGTGTTGCAGCTTTGTGTCACGGATACAAACGACGCATCGGCCTCATCCAAGCGTTCCACAAGCTTGGCGAAGTCGGCTAGGGATCGCGTCAATCGGTCAATCTTATAGACCACGATCTGATCGACGCGCTTGTCATCCACAGCTTGCATAAGCTGCTGCAGTGAGGGACGGTCCAAATGTCCTCCGGAGACTCCGCCGTCGTAAATCCGGTCGGGTAGCAATTCCCAACCTTCACACTTTTGGCTTGTATTGTTCTGAAAACGCCTCCCTTTGCGCATTCAGCGAGTTGAAGTCCTGCTCCACCCCCTTTTCCACGCTCTTGCGTGTGTAGATCGCACAGCGGACCCGGTGCATTACCGAACTCCGAAGAAGCAGCGCATACCGGATCAGTGTGCGCCCGTGATGTGCTTGGCAATGGCCGACAGCAACCGCCAGGATTTGCCATCCATGACGTACCCGGCATCTACCACCTCGACCTAGTAGGTCCGCCTGTTCCATTCCCGAACAAGGCGAGAACCGGGCTTGGCGGTCTTCGGCAACGCATTGCCGTCTGCCGTCTGCCGTCTGTGTCAGGCGCCGAGCGATCTTAACAGATACACCGCCCAGCGTCCTATTTTGCATCTCCCAGTTCAGCACGCGTTTCATGAACTGGGGCGGCAGATACTTTGGTGGTGAGCACCGAAAGGCCTCGCGCCAACGGTCTGAAGCGCCCCTTGTTTGCCGGAGACCCAGAAGTAAGGATACTGGGTCATGGGAAAGACAAAGAACGGAACACGTTATCCAGAGGAATTGCGCGCACGAGCGGTGCGGATGGTCTTGGATCACGAGAGCGAATACACGAGCAGATCGGCAGCACTTTTGTCGATCTCTCAGAAGGTTGGGTGCAGCAGAGACAGCCTTCGTATCTGGGTCAAGCAACACGAGGCGGATACCGGCAAACGCGATGGCGTGACCTCTGCAGAGCGGGATCGCATCAAAGAACTTGAGCGCGAGAACCGGCAGTTGCGTCAGGCAAATGAGATCCTGAAGAAGGCATCTGCTTATTTTGCTCAGGCGGAGCTCGACCGCCCATTCCGCAAATGATTGCCTTCATCAAGGATCATCGTGGGGCGCATGGGGTCGAGCCGATCTGTAGAGTTCTCCAGATTGCCCCTTCGACGTTCTATAAACGCATTGCCATCGAGCGTGATCCCGACCGTGCCTCGGACCGGGCCAAGCGGGATGAGTTTCTGCGCAAAACGATGAAGGATGTTTGGGAGAAGAACCGTTCTGTCTATGGCGCACGCAAACTATGGCACGCGATGAAGCGCGAGAAGATTGATATTGCTCGCTGCACTGTAGAACGGTTGATGCGCCAGCTTAGCATTCAAGGCGTCCGGCGTGGAAAGAAGGTCAAAACCACCTGTGGTCAACCTGCGGATCAATGCCCGCTGGACAAGGTCAATCGCCAGTTCAGGGCTTCAATGCCGAACGAACTGTGGGTGTCCGACTTTACGTTCGTCTCGACCTGGCGCGGGTTCGTCTATGTGGCGTTCGTCATTGATACCTTCGCGAACCGGATTGTGGGCTGGAAGGCATCAACAACGCAGGACACGCAGTTTGTCTTAGATGCGCTTGAACAGGCGATCCACGCACGCAGACCCGCTGAGAAACTGATCCATCATTCAGATCGCGGCAGCCAATACGTGTCGATCAAGTACACAGAACGGTTGGCCGATGCTGGGCTGGAGCCATCCGTCGGCAGCGTTGGTGACAGCTATGACAATGCACTGGCTGAGACGATCATCGGCCTCTTCAAAACCGAAGTCATCAATCAACTAGGTCCGTGGAAGTCCAAGGATCAGGTCGAATGGGAAACCCTGCTATGGGTGGACTGGTTCAACAAAGAGCGCCTGCTTGAACCACTCGGGTACATCACGCCAATCGAAGCCGAGGAGAGATACGAAGAAGCCTTGAAGTCAGACAAAATCGCAGCTTGAAATACGAACTCAATAGTCTCCGCCAAAACTGGGGCGGTTCATCATCTGGAAGATCTTCCAGTTTGGCGACCAGCGGGACGCTATGTGCCTCTGCTATGCTCTTCGCCTTCGGGCATGGATCGACGAAAGCGACCAAGGCTGCGTGGGCGGATCCGGCAATGGCAATGGCATGCTTTTGCCCGATGTAACCCGCCCCGGCGATTGCAATTCTCAACTTACTCATGCTTGTCGGCCCCTTAGGAAAAGCTTGCGTTTGCCCCAGCGCCATAATGGTGGCGGGGACACAAAGATTAAGATCACAGAGATAAAGAGAACCAGGGAAAGCGGGCAATACATATTGCGCTTGGGAACACCTTCAATTCGTCGGACGTCGCGGGATCGCGTCTGTGGCTCCGAACCCTGTAACGGTCTTTGCCGCAACTTCGCAGGCTTTTGTCGCCGATATTTTGGCATCGCCGGTTTCCAAAAGGTAGGTCAGAAAAGCGCCGGCAAAACTGTCTCCTGCGCCGGCGCTGTCGCGTGCAATCACTTTCGGAGCCGCTATGCTCTCGATCAGTTTTCCCACGGCAATTTCAGCCCCGGCGCTGCCCCGTTTCAACGCAACAACGCGCGCGCCGTGGCGTTGGAAATGAGAAATGATGGCCTTTGGTTCATCTGTCTCGCAGATCAGCTGTGCCTCATCTTCTGAAGGCAGAACGACGTCGGCCAGTGGAAGAAAGTCCTCGATACAACGTTTTGCTTCATCAAGGGTCCACAGATTAAGCCTTAGATTAAGATCATAGGACACCAGGGTCCCGTGTTCCCGCGCAATCCGCGCGGCCTCGAAAACAGCCGCGCGCATGTCTTTACTGATGGCTTGGCTCACTGCGGTCACGTGAAGAACCTTTGCTGCCGGAATCATGTCGACCGGCAGATCGCTGGGCTTCATATGGCTCGCGGCTGAACCCCGGCGCGCATATGAAAACGACCGGTTTTCGGGGTCCGGGTAGATGAAACAAACACCCGTGGGATCTTGTGGCCGGATTAGGACCGCTGATGTGTCGATGCCTTCATTTTTGCAGAAAGATAATATCTCTTGGCCAAAGTGATCGTCTCCGACCGCGGATATCAGGCCAGTTGAACCGCCCTGACGGGCTGCCGCCACCAATGCATTCAAGGCGTCGCCACCAACGCCTTGCTGGAAAACCGGCTTTTCGCCTTTGACCTTGGGAAGGCGCACCATCTCGACCAATGGTTCACCCAAGGAAAGAACTTCGGGCTTGGTCATGAAAGTGGTCGTCCAGAGTGCCGTAGAGGACGACACGTTGCGCAAATCGGGATGTTCAGGGTGCGAATTCCCGGTTCATCGGAATGCACCCCGTTTTGTATGCGGCTTGGTTTCATTGGGGGGCAACCACATAACGGATAAAGACGCATCAGCCCTGATATCCAAACATCCTCGGCAGCCACAGCACGATGTCAGGCACGAGGATCATCACAAGCAGTGCCACGAGCAGGACAAACAGGAATGCCCAGATTTCACGAATGATCTCTTTCAGGGGGATGCCGGTCACCGCGTCAATTACGAACAACAGATTGCCATAGGGCGGTGTAATAAGACCGATCATCGAGTTCACAACAACCAGCACCCCAAAATGGACAAGATCAATTCCAAGCGCTCGGCAGGTTGGAATGAAAAGCGGGACAATCACCAGAATGATAACGGTCGCATCGAGAATGCACCCAAGCAGAAGGATCATGATGTTGACCATGATCAGGAAAGCCAGTGGGCTGACGTCCGCGGCCTCAAGCACGTTCGAAATACCTTGCGGGATATTCTCTTGCACAACCACGAAAGTCAGGATCATCGACGCCCCGATGACGAGCCCGACCGACGCCGCCGAATGCGCGCTTTCAACGAAAACCTTGTAGAGCTGCTTTAACGTGATCGCGCGATAAAGGACGGCCGCGACCAGAAGCGCATAGAAGGCGGCAACAGCCGCTGCCTCGGTGGGAGTCGTCAAGCCGGAATAGATACCGGCGAGCAGGATCACGGGCATCAAAAGTGCGGGGAAGGCGCGAACCGTTATTCCAGGAAGCTGGCGCAGCGGCACCGGGTCTTCTTGGCCAAACCCGCGGCGATGAGAGATGAACGTGTTCATCGCCATCAGCACAAGTCCCATGACCAATCCCGGTACTATTCCGGCCAAGAACAGAAACCCAATCGATTCATTGGCGACCAGCGCATACAGCACCATCGGGATCGAAGGGGGAATGATCGGCCCGATCGTCGCCGTCGCCGCTGTGATCGCCGCCGCATAGCCCCGGGTATAGCGGCCGCTCTTGACCATCATGTCGATGATGATCTTGCCGATACCGGCCGCATCTGCCACGGCAGATCCAGACATCCCCGAGAAAATGAGGCTGGCGACAACGTTCACATGCCCCAAACCTCCGCGGAAGCGGCCCACCAGAGCCACGCAGAAATTCAGCAAGCGGTCCGAAATAGAACCGGCATTCATGATGTTTGCAGATACAATGAAGAGCGGAACAGCCAAAAGCAGGAAACCGTCGAAGAGGCGCTGCACCATCGTCTCGCCGGCGATCGCCAGGTCTTTGCCGCCGACGCCCAGATAGACGATCACGCCCGCAAGGATGGCGTAGGCAACAGGCGTTCCGATCGCGGCAGCACCGAAAAGCACGATGATGCCAAGGATGAGTTCAATGCTCATGCGTATTCTCCGAGCGGGCGTTCTTGTCAGTGGACAGGTACTCGTCCAACTCGGTGCCCGGCGGACCGAACTTGACCACGGTGTAGAGCCGCCAGATGTATCGGATGATGACCGCCGTCATCAGCAGAATGTAAGAGGCAAACAACCACCGCACGGCAATCCGTTCGCCATTGATCGGATTGCTCAGCGTTTGAATTTTTTTCAGTTGGGTCAGCCGGCTTTCCATGATCACGTCCCAGGTCGGCATGTAAGACCAGGCCATCACAGCAATCATGATCACGGCAGTTATCAGCGCCAAAACCTGCCGTCCCCGGCGCGGCATGGCGAGATAGAGAACATCGAACGCCACGTGTTTGGTCTTCCCCCACTGAAGTGGTCCTCCGCTATGTTTAGGAAAACGGAGGAAACACATGGCCAACAAGCGACCAAAGCCAGAAGAGATTGTCACGAAGTTACGGCAGGTTGAGGTTCTGACGGGGCAAGGGATGCCGCGTCTGGATGCGATCCGTCAGATCGGTGTGACTGAACAGACCTACTACCGGTGGAAGAAAAAATACGGCGGAATGGGCACGGATCAATTGAAGGAACTGAAGCGTCTGCAAAAAGAGAACGAGCGATTGCGCAAAGCCGTTTCTGATCTGACGCTGGACAAGCTGATCTTGGCGGAGGCGGCAAAGGGAAACTTCTGAGCCCCGCTCGTCGTCGTGCCTGTATTGATCGCGTTCGTGCTGAGCTGAACATCTCGGAGCGTCGGGCATGCCGGGTTCTAAGACAACATCGATCCACACAGCGCAAAGTACCTGCGGGTCGCCCGGATGAAGAACGTTTAGTGGCTGATATGATCGAACTGACCCGGCAGTATGGCCGCTACGGCTATCGTAGGATCGCGGCACTACTGAGAGACGCTGGCTGGCATGTGAATGACAAGCGCGTGGAACGGTTATGGCGACGAGAGGGGCTGAAAGTGCCAATGAAACAACCGAAGAAAGGGCGGCTTTGGCTGAATGATGGATCATGTGTCAGGCTTCGGCCAGAGCGCCGCGATCATGTCTGGTCTTACGACTTTGTCCACTGCCGCACCGACGATGGTAAAGCTTTCCGCACACTCAACATCATCGACGAGTACAGTCGGGAATGCTTGGCCATACGCGTGGATCGCAAGCTCAACTCAGGCAATGTGATCGATGTGCTGAGCGACCTGTTCATTCTGCGCGGCATCCCGTCGTTCATCCGTTCCGACAATGGCCCTGAGTTCGTTGCGCAAGCCGTGCAGGACTGGATCAAGGCTGTCGGCGCAAGGGCGGCTTACATCGAACCAGGCAGCCCTTGGGAGAATGGGTACTGCGAAAGCTTCAACGCCCGTTTCCGCGATGAGTTCTTGAACGGCGAAATCTTCTATAGCCTGCGCGAAGCACAAATCCTGATTGAGGAATGGAGGAAACACTACAACACGAAACGACCACACAGTGCTCTAGGCTACCGCCCACCGGCTCCCGAAACCGTCGTCAAGATGGACCAAAGGTCGATCATGCACTAACAATCAAATTGGACCACTCAGGTGGGGCTGATCAAAAGCACTTGGACGGAATTCGGGTTTTAAGTTGGCTCTGAAATCATAGGGACGCAGGATTTTCCGCACCTCAAAGGGTGTTCTTTTCTGGTGGTGAGCGCTTACGATGGCGGTCGCGGACCTTTTTGAAGCGAGAGTGCCATGCAACTGCGATTTCACCACACTGCGCTCATTGTTCGGGACTACGAAACCTCAAAGGCGTTTTATTGCGACGTTCTTGGCCTGGAGGTCTTGGCCGAAAATTACCGCGCCGAGCGGGAGTCATGGAAGCTTGACCTTGCGCTGGCCGATGGCGGTCAGCTTGAACTGTTCAGTTTCCCAGATCCACCTGCTCGACCCAGCCGCCCCGAAGCGTGCGGCCTACGCCATCTAGCCTTTGCCGTCGACGACATCGATGCGGCCGTCGCTTACCTCAAATCCAAGGGGGTTGAAGTCGAGCCAGTTCGAATCGATCCTTACACGCAGCAGCGCTATACGTTTTTCCCAGACCCGGATGATTTGCCGCTTGAGCTCTACGAGACGCCCAATCGGCTGAAATAGGGCATTATTTTCGTCCCATGGCTTTTTGCTTGCCAAAAGTGGAACGTTCCAATATCGATTATAGGAACGTTCCAGTGAAAGCCGCACGGAACCGGGAGGGAAAACATGACAAAAGTTGTTTCAGCTGCCGAGGCTGTCGCCCGTATTGCAGACGGGGCCGTCGTAACGGTGTCATCTTCCTCTACATTGGGTTGTCCGGATGCTGTGCTTTCTGCGATTGGCGCAAGGTTCGACGATACAGGTCACCCGCAGAACATCACCTCACTTCACCCTATTGCAGCCGGAGATGTCTACGGCGTGAAAGGGATGGATCACATCGCAAAGGACGGGCTTTTGTCGCGGGTTCTGGCCGGATCCTACCCGTCTGGGCCGTCGAGCGTTGAGATGCCGGAAATCTGGAAAATGATCGTCGAAGATCGCGTTGCGGCCTACAATGTGCCCTCGGGCATCATGTTCGACATGCATCGCGAAGCTGCCGCCAAACGCCCTGGTGTACTGACCGAAGTCGGTCTCGATACCTTTGTTGATCCCATACGCCAGGGCTGCGCGATGAATGAACGTGGCGCGGCAATGCCCATTGTTGAGCGGGCCAAATTTGGCGGCAAAACCTGGCTGCACTTTCCCAATATTGTACCGGACGTTGCAATCATCCGCGCGACGACGGCGGATGAGCGTGGCAACCTGACCTACGAACACGAAGGCGCATATCTGGGCGGGCTCGAACAGGCGATCGCTGTGCGCAACAATGGTGGCCTTGTGATTGCACAGGTGAAACGGGTGACCGCAAACGGGTCATTGCGCCCGCATGATGTGCGCGTTCCGGGGCATCTAGTGGATTGTGTCGTGGTGGATCCCGATCAGAAGCAAACGACCGAAACGCTCTATGATCCGGCCATCTCTGGCGAGATCATGCGGCCTTGGAACAGCTTCTCGCTTGCGGAACATGGTGTCGAAAAGGTTATCGCCCGCCGCGCCGCGATGGAGTTGACGCGTGGAATGACCGCGAACCTCGGCTTTGGCATCAGCGCAATGGTTCCCCGGATTTTGCTGGAAGAAGGCCACCCTGATGCGGTGACCTGGGCCATTGAGCAAGGCGCCGTGGGTGGCGTGCCGCTGACGGGTTTTGCGTTTGGCTGTGCCTCCAATGCAGACGCCTATGTGCCCTCGCCCCAACAATTCATCTATTTCCAAGGCGCAGGCTTTGACATGTCTTTCCTGTCCTTTCTTGAGGTGGATGTTGAGGGCAACGTCAACGTCTCAAAACTGGGCAAAAAGCCCTACCTGACCGCTGGTTGCGGTGGCTTTGTCGACATTACGGCCAAGGCCAAGAACATCGTCTTTTCAGGTTGGTTCGAGGCTGGTGCAAAGATCGGTCTGACCACCGAGGGCATAAACATAGAAGCCCCCGGTAAGTTCACCAAGATGGTTGATGAGGTCGAACACGTCACCTTCTCGGGCAAACGGGCCCGCGAGCAGGGTCAGAACGTAATTTATGTGACCGAACGCTGTGTGATCTCGCTGCAAGGCAACGGTCTGGTCGCGACCGAGATCATGCCGGGTATTGATCCGCAAGAGCATATCGTTGGCCCGTCACAAGGCCGCGTGCAAGTCGCTGAAAACGCCAAGGTGATGCCAAAAGCGTTGTTGGCAGAAGCGCCGATGGGGCTGGCACTGTGAGTGCAATCACGCTGTCATATGACGGTCCGATCGCGGTACTGACTGTCTCGAACGAGGCAAAGCTGAATGCTTTGACGATGGCAATGCTGGATGCGCTGGACGCGCATTTGAGGCAGATTGATCGCGATACCGACACGCGGGCGGTTATCGTAACAGGAGCCGGCGAAAAGGCGTTTTGCTGCGGCGCTGACATTGCTGAATGGGGCGCGTTGTCGCCGGCTGAGTTTGCGCGGGGTTGGGTGCGCGATGGGCATCGGATCTTTGACCGGCTTGCGCGTTTGTCAAAGCCCACGATTGGCGCGCTGAATGGTCATGCCTTTGGCGGTGGTCTGGAGCTGGCCGCTGCCTGTGACATCAGGGTCATGACGGCACGCGCGACGCTGGCATTGCCGGAAGCTAAGGTTGGGATCGTGCCGGGTTGGTCCGGCACCCAGCGTTTGATGCGGTTGTTGCCCGAACCCGTCGCCAAGGAAATGGCACTGTTCGGTCGCCGTATTTCTGCAGATCGGGCTGTTGCAGTCGGCTTTGTGGCTGAGGTCGCCGAGAACGCCTTGGATGCGGCGAAACAGATTGCAGCAAACCTGGCCGACGTATCCCCACGGGCCAACGAAATCACCAAAGCGATGATCCATGGCGCCGTCGGAGAGGACCGTGGGGCCGCGATTGAGGCTTTAGGGTCTGCAGCCGCCGGCCCGAGCGCAGACCGGAACGAAGGCGTTGATGCCTTCCTGAACAAACGTGCACCGAATTTCACAGGGCAGTAAGACATGAAAGACCTCACCATCAATACGGCGACCGCCTACGATCTGCCCCCGGCCTTTGACGGTCGGCATTTGATTGATGGCGCTTGGGTCGAAGGCACTGAGAGCTTTGAGCGCGTATCGCCGTCCCACGATGTGGTGGTCAGCCGGAATGCGCTGGGCGGCGTAGCAGAGACCGAGGCCGCGATTGCTGCGGCGCGTCGAACCTTTGATGCGGGCGTCTGGAGCCGGATTTCTGCCAAGGAACGTGCCGCGGTACTGCTCAAAGTCGCGGGCTTGATCGAGGCCAATGTCGAGCGCATTGCCGTTCAGGAAACACTGGAAAGTGGCAAGCCGATTTCCCAAGCCCGTGGAGAGGTCGGCGGTGCCGCCGATCTTTGGCGCTATGCCGCATCCTTGGCGCGGACGTCCCATGGGGACAGCCACAACGCCTTGGGCGATGACATGCTGGGCGTTGTGGTCAAGGACCCGATTGGTGTCGTATCGATCATCACGCCTTGGAACTTTCCGTTCTGGATCCTCAGCCAAAAACTGCCCTTTGCCCTTGCGGCCGGATGCACTGTGGTTGTGAAGCCATCGGAAATGACGCCGTCTTCCACGGTTATGATGGGCGAGCTGCTGATCGAAGCGGGTCTGCCGGCGGGCGTATGCAACATCGTTCTGGGCTATGGTCAGCCGGTTGGCAGCGTGATGTCGACCCACAAAAACGTCGATATGGTGACTTTCACCGGATCAACCGCCGTGGGCAAGTTGATCACCCAAGCGTCGTCCAACACGCTCAAAAAGGTCGCGCTGGAACTGGGGGGCAAGAACCCGCAGGTGATCATGCCGGACGCCGATTTGGAAAACGCCGCCGATGCGGTGACCTTTGGCATCTATTTCAACGTTGGTCAGTGCTGTAATTCATCCAGCCGGATTATCGTTCATGAGGATATCGCCGAGGCATTTGTTGCCCGTGTGGTTGAGATGTCGCGTCGGGTAAAATTTGGCGACCCCTTGGATGACAGCACACAAGTAGGTGCGATCGTGACGGCAGAGCATAACGCCAAGATCGATGGCTATGTGCAGGTCGCGATCAAAGCCGGGGCAAAGGTTGAATTGGGTGGTGCACCACTGTCGGTCGCGGGGCTTGGACCGCAGTTTTACCAGCCGACCGTTGTGACAAACGTGACACCAGAGATGGCCATCGCTCGTGAAGAGGTCTTTGGCCCCGTGCTGACTGTTTTGAACTTTAAGACGCTGGAGGAAGCCATCGCGCTGACCAATGACAGCGATTATGGACTATCAGCGGGGATTTGGAGCAACAACATCCATACATGCCTCGAATTCTCGCGCCGGGCCCATGCCGGTACTGTTTGGACCAATACTTGGATGGACGGCTATCCAGAGCTTGCCTTTGGTGGCGTGAAACAATCCGGTCAGGGCCGCGAGATTGGCAAATATGGTTACGAAGAATTTCTCGAGGTGAAGTCACTGGTGATGCGCGTGGGACGCGAGACCCGGTCACCTTGGGTGGAAACGAGCGCTTAAAAAAGCGCTTGGACGAAACGCGAAATGGGAGGAAACCAAATGCGTTCTTACTTGAAAACGACTGCAATTGCGCTGGCGCTGACCGCCGCCGCTGGCTCCGTTAAAGCTGACGGCCACAGCGGGGTAGAGGTTTTGCACTGGTGGACATCCGGTGGCGAAGCCGCAGCGCTGAACGTGCTGAAAGACGACCTGCAAGGTCAGGGTGTCGGCTGGACCGATATGCCGGTTGCCGGTGGCGGTGGTGAACAGGCGATGACCGTTCTGCGCGCCCGCGTTACCGCAGGCAATGCACCAACTGCCGTTCAGGGCCTGGGCTTTGACATCATCGATTGGGCCAACCAGGACGCCCTGGCGAACCTGAACGATGTTGCGGCTGCTGAAGGCTGGGACGATGTGGTGCCGGCTGCGTTGCAGCAGTTCGCCAAGGTTGACGGCGCATGGGTATCCGCACCTGTGAACGTCCATTCCACGAACTGGGTCTGGGCCAACAAAGCTGTTCTGGAAGCCAACGGCATCGCCGTGCCAGAAACGTGGGAAGACTTTGCCGCCGCTCTGGAAACACTGGCTGCTGCAGGCGTGACACCAATCGCGCATGGCGGTCAGGCGTGGCAGGACGCAACCGTCTTTGACGCCGTCGCCATGGGGTCGTTGGGCCCGGACGGGTACAAGGCCGCCTTCGTCGATCTGGACGCGGATGCCTTGGGGTCTGACGCGATGAAAGAAGCGTTCGACCGGATGGCGGTCATCCGTGCCAACGTTGACGACAACTTCTCGGGTCGCGATTGGAACCTCGCAACGGCCATGGTCATCAACGGCGAAGCTGGCTTCCAGATGATGGGCGATTGGGCGAAGGGTGAATTCCTGAACGCGGGTAAAGTCCCTGGTGAGGATTTCCTCTGCTTCCGCTTCCCGGGCACACAGGATCAGGTCACATTCAACGCCGACCAGTTCATGATGTTTGATCAGGGTGGTGCCGTGTCCGATGAGCAGGCAAAACTTGCTTCAGCCATCCTGTCGCCCTCGTTCCAGTCAGCGTTCAACGTGGTCAAGGGCTCCGTCCCAGCGCGCACAGACGTCTCTGACGAGGCCTTTGATGCCTGCGGCAAGCAAGGCATGGCTGACCTTGCAGCGGCAGCGTCCAGCGGCAACCTCTTTGGTTCGATGGCGCACGGTCACGCCAACGAAGCGGCTGTAAAGAACGCAATGTATGACGTGATCACGGCCCACTTCAATGGTGAGTATGACAGCGAAACCGCAGTCGAAGAACTCGTCACGGCTGTAGAGATCGCTCAGTAATCGCCGAGTGTTCCTCCCCGCGTTGGGGCGGCGTTGACGTCGCCCCATCGCATCCAAACCAATCAAATTATTCAGCCTGAAGGGGGCGTGTGATGGCACATACTGCCGACACGGATTTCAAGACGCGGCTTCAGACCTGGTTGCCCAAGCTGGTGCTGTCACCTTCGCTGGCCATGGTGCTGATCTTCGTCTACGGCTTTATCATCTTCTCGGTGTATTTGTCGTTTACGGACAGTCGCTTGCTGCCTTCTTACGGCTGGGTCGGATGGGAGAATTATTCCAAGCTCTGGCGTTTGAGCCACTGGGAAATCTCGCTGACCAACATGGGCGTCTTTGCCGCCCTCTACATTTCGATCTGCACCGTCTTGGGCTTGGGCCTTGCGATCTTTCTGGATCAAAAAGTCCGTGCCGAAGGCGTGATCCGCACGATCTATCTCTATCCAATGGCGCTGTCGTTCATCGTGACGGGGACCGCATGGAAGTGGTTCCTCGACCCGGGGATTGGCATTGAAAACGTGCTGCAAACCTGGGGTTGGACGACGTTCGAGTTCGACTGGATCAAGAACCGCGACTTTGCCATTTACACCGTTGTCTTAGCCGCGGTCTGGCAGACGAGCGGCTTTGTGATGGCAATGTTTCTGGCCGGGCTGCGCGGGATCGATAACGAGATCCTCAAAGCAGCACAGATGGACGGCGCCTCGAACTGGAACCTTTACCGACGGATCATTATTCCCCAGCTGCGACCGGCCTTTTTATCCGCCTTTGTGATCCTGAGCCACCTTGCCATCAAGACGTTTGACCTTGTCATAGCGCTGACCGGCGGGGGACCGGGGCGCGCAACCGAATTGCCGGCAACGTTCATGTATTCATACACGTTCAGCCGCAATCAGATGGGCATTGGTGCCGCCTCGGCCACGATCATGCTTATGACCATTGCCGCGATCATGATCCCATATCTTTACGCCGAATTGCGGGAGAAGAAGTAATGTCCGTCGCCTCCCAAGATACCGCCATTCGCACAGGGCGTGTTGCGCGCACGCTGATCTATCTGGTCCTGCTGCTGTTTGCCCTGTTCTACATGCTGCCGCTCTATGTGATGTTGGTGAATTCGGTCAAACCGCTGGATGAAATGACCGGCGGCGGCATGATAAACCTGCCAAAAGTCTTCACGTTGGAACCATGGGGCAAGGCATGGTCCTCTGCTCAGATTGGGGTCGATCCCACCGGCTTGCGGCCGTATTTTTGGAATTCAATCTCGATGGTTGTTCCAGCCGTGGCGATCTCGACCGTGTTAGGGGCTTTGAACGGATATGTCCTGACCAAGTGGCGGTTCCGGGGCGATACCATCCTGTTTGGATTGATGCTGTTTGCCTGTTTCATCCCGTTTCAGATTGTTCTGATCCCCATGGCGCGGATGCTGGGTCTGATGGGGCTGGCAGGCACCACCTGGGGTCTGGTGCTGGTACACGTGGTCTACGGGATTGGGTTCACGACGCTTTACTTCCGAAATTACTATGCCGTGTTCCCAACAGAGCTGATCCGCGCGGCGCAGATTGATGGGGCGGGCTTTTTCCAGATTTTCTGGCGCATCTTGCTGCCATCCTCTGGCCCGATCGCTGTGGTGTCGATCATCTGGCAGTTCACCAACATCTGGAACGACTTCCTGTTTGGTGCCTCTTTTGCCGGGGCCGACAGCCAGCCGATGACCGTTGCTTTGAACAACCTCGTTCAGTCCTCCACCGGTGTGAAGGAATACAACGTACACTTTGCGGGCGCGATCCTTGCCGCCTTGCCAACCCTTCTCGTTTACATCGTCGCAGGCCGCTATTTCGTGCGCGGTCTGATGGCCGGATCAGTCAAAGGATAGGATCATGGGCTTTCTAGACATCGATAACACCACAAAGTCCTATGGCTCTGTTGAGGTGCTGCACAAGGTCGACATCTCGGTCGAAGAGGGCGAGTTCTTGGTCCTTGTCGGACCGTCGGGATGTGGCAAGTCCACCCTGCTCAACATGATCGCGGGGCTCGAAGAAATCACCAGCGGCGAAATCCGCATCAAGGATCAGGTGATGAACGGCGTGCACCCGTCCAAACGCAACATCGCCATGGTTTTCCAAAGCTATGCGCTTTACCCCAATATGACGGTGGGTCAGAACATCACCTTCGGGCTGGAAATGCACGGCACGCCAAAGCCTGAGCGCGATAAGGCGATGAAGGAAGTGGCGGAGCTTCTGCAGATTGAACAATTGCTGGACCGCAAGCCGGGGGCGCTATCCGGCGGCCAACGCCAACGGGTTGCGATGGGCCGCGCGTTGGTGCGCGATCCGGATGTGTTCCTTTTTGACGAACCACTGTCAAACCTTGATGCCAAACTGCGCGTGGACATGCGCACTGAGATCAAGAAGCTGCACCAGAAGCTTGGCACCACGATCGTCTATGTGACCCACGACCAGATTGAGGCGATGACCCTGTCAACGCGGATCGCGGTTATGTATGGCGGCTATGTTCAGCAACTGGGCACACCGCAAGAGATTTACGACAGCCCTGCCAATATCTTTGTGGCCACCTTCATGGGCTCACCGGCGATGAATGTCGTCCCTGCCAAGGTCGCCATCGAAAACGGCGAACCGGTCGCGATTGTCGCGCTTCACGATGGCTCAACCGCGTCTTTGCCCTTTAGTCAGGACAATATGGCGGCATGGGATGGGCGCGACATCATGCTTGGCATTCGGCCAGAGACGATTACCGATCAAGACGCCGCAGACCGCAAATCCGCGAACATCGCACAGATGACAAACCGGATTGTGGTCACGGAACCTGCGGGCTCGGACACCTTTGTGACGATGACCCTTGGCGGCAAGGATGTGATTGCCCGGATGCGGTCAGATGCAGATGTGCGCCCCGGCGCGGATTTCTCATTTGCCGTCAACATGGAAAAGGCCGTCGCATTTGATCCGCAAACCGAAATGCGGATCGCACCCTGATGGATGCAGACGTTATCATCATCGGATCTGGCATGGGTGGTGCCACGCTGGCAGCAGCATTGGCACCGTCTGGCCGCAAGATCATGATCCTAGAACGGGGAGAGCATTTACGTGCCTCACCTCGGGATCGCGATGCTGATGCGATTTTTGGCGAAGGCACCTTCCGCCCGAAAGAAACTTGGCTGGATGGACAAAACCGTCCTTTCAACCCCGGGAATTACTATTACGTCGGCGGAAATTCAAGATTCTACGGCGCGGCCTTGATCCGCTACCGCGCGACGGATTTCGAAGCTGTGGAACACCCCGGCGGCCGAACGCCCGGTTGGCCCATCGGTTATTCTGATCTTGAGGCGGACTATCAAGCTGCCGAAGAGCTGTATCAGGTGCGTGGACGCGCAACGGATGATCCAACAGAACCGGATCATTCCGCCAGCTATCCCTATCCGCCTGTCCCGGATGAACCTGATATGGCTGATTTGCGAGAGCGGTTAAAACGTGCCGACCTTCACCCGTCGCATATCCCGTTGGGCGTTGATATTTCGTCCTGGTTGGCCGGCGGTGAAACGACATGGGATGCCTATCCCAACACATGCGGCGGAAAAATGGACGCCGAAACCTGCGGTCTTACAACAGCCTTGGCGCATGAAAATGTCAGCCTCCGCACCGGTTGTGCCGTTGAACGCCTTGAGAGTGATAAGACGGGCCAAGTAACGGGCGCGTTTCTCGACACTGGCGAGCGGCTTACCGCGGCCCAGTTTGTCGTGGCGGCGGGGGCTGTGCAAACCGCGGCGCTGCTTTTGCGGTCCGCCAATGACAATTGTCCGATGGGTCTGGCGAACCGGTCCGATCAGGTTGGCCGCAACTTCATGAACCATAACTGCTCGGCCGTGCTTGCCTTGCATCCTCTGCGCAAGAACCGGAGCGTTTATCAAAAGACCCTGATGTTGAACGATTTTTATCAACGCTCGAACACACGGCCACCGCTGGGCAATGTCCAGATGCTGGGCAAGATCACCGGCCCTATACTGGCGGCGACAACACCAATGCCCCGATGGCTTGCCCATGCAATCGCGGCGCGCAGTTTCGACTTTTACGCGATGTCCGAAGACCTGCCCAATCCAGAGAGCCGTGTGACCTTGAAGAACGGGCAGATCAAATTGGACTGGCGGCGGTCGAATTGGGAGGCCCACACGCTTTTGGTGCAAAAGCTCAAGGGTCTGTTGCGACGTGCAGGCTTTCCGGTTGTTCTGAGCCAAGCTTTTGATCGACGCACGCCGTCGCATCAATGCGGCACGGCCCGCATGGGCAATGACCCAACAACCAGCGTTGTGGACAGCAACTGCCGCAGCCATGACCACCCAAACCTCTTCATCGTTGATGCCTCGGTGCTGCCGACCTCGGCCGCCGTGAACCCGGCGCTGACGATCGCCGCCCTCGCCTTGCGCGCGGGACGCCATATGACCGCAACGGAGTTTGCCGCATGACCGTCCGTGGATATGATTTCATTGTGATCGGTGGTGGCTCTGCCGGGTCAACTGTTGCGGCCCGCCTGTCCGAAAACCCCAGCGCGCGCGTCTTGCTTTTGGAAGCCGGAGGCAACGACCGACATCCCTTTTTCCATTTGCCGGCAGGGTTTGCCAAAATGACAAAGGGCATTGGGTCCTGGGGTTGGTCGACGACGCCGCAAAAGGCGATGCAGGACAAGGTTTTCACCTATACCCAAGCCAAAGTCATCGGAGGAGGATCTGCGATCAACGCGCAGATCTACACGCGGGGCGCTGCACAAGACTATGACAGATGGCGGCAAAAGGGCTGCGAGGGGTGGAGCTATGAGGATGTGCTGCCCTATTTCAAAAAGTCCGAAGACAATGACACGTACAATGGTCGCTACCATGGCAAAGGCGGTCCGCTTGGGGTGTCCATGCCTGCTGCGCCTTTGTCAATCTGCGATGCGTTTATCGAAGCCGCTGGACAGTTGGGCATCCCAAAGACAACGGATGTGAACGGTGAAAAGCAGGATGGGGCCGGCTATTACCAGTTGACCCAAAGAAACGCGCGCCGCTCTTCTGCCGCAATGGCATTCCTGGGTCAGGCGCGGGGCCGGAAAAACCTGACGATCCAGATGAAGGCCCAGGTCAAACGGATCGTGGTTGAGAAGGGTCGCGCGACCGGGGTGGAAATGGCGGATGGGTCTGTCATCACTGCGGACCGAGAGGTGATCCTGTCGTCTGGCGCCATTGGCTCTCCTCGGCTTTTGCAACTGTCCGGGATTGGACCCGCGGATCATCTGTCGGACCTTGGGATCGATGCGGTCTACGACCAGCCAAATGTGGGGGCAAACCTGCAAGACCATCTGGACCTTTACGCGATTTGCGAGGTCACAGGCCCGCATACCTATGACCGCTTTGCCAAGTTGCATCTGAGCGCGTTTGCGGGCCTGCAATACCTCTTGACGCGCAAAGGGCCTGTCGCCTCCAGCCTATTTGAAACAGGTGGCTTTTGGTATGCGGATAAGACAGCTGAAACCCCAGATATTCAGATGCATTTGGGGCTTGGCACGGGCATCGAAGCCGGAGTGGCCGCAATGCCGAATGGCGGCGTGACCCTTAACGCGTGCCACCTTCGGCCACGCTCTCGCGGTACGGTGCGGCTGCAATCTGACAACCCGGGCGACATGCCGCTGATTGACCCGAATTACCTGAGCGATCCATACGATCGTGAAATGTCCATTCGGGGCCTGAAACTTGTTCAGGACATCCTGAGCCAATCGGCCCTTTCGAAATACATTCTGGCTGAAAGACTGCCGGGCCCGGATGTCAGAACCGATGAAGATTATTTCAACTTCATCTGCGTCCATTCCAAAACCTCGCATCACTGCGCAGGCACCTGTCGAATGGGGGCCGATGAAGCGGCTGTTTTGAACCCTCGCCTTCAGTTCAATGGCATAGACGGTCTGCGGGTCGCAGACGCCTCTGTCATGCCGAACGTCAATTCATCCAACACCAACGCCCCCTCGATCATGATCGGCGAAAAGGTCGCCGACATGATCAAGCAAGATCAAGGAATGCCATTATGATCCGCCATATCGTACTAACCAAGTTCAAGCCGGAGGTTTCCGAGGAAACCATCACGGGCATCTATGATGGCTTGGCCGCAGTGGCCGAAAAACTGCCGGGTGCCGCAAACTTCACCGGCGGGAAATCCGAAAGCCCCGAACAGATCGAACGCGGATATATGCACGGATTTGTCATCGACTTTGACAGCTGGGATGCGTTGCAAATCTATTCCGAAAACGAAGAACACAAGGCCTTGGGAGGGCAGCTGGTTGCCAATGCCGTTGGCGGGATCGACGGCATTCTGGTCCTCGATCTCGACGTCTAGAACGGCGGCAAAGGAGACCCGAATATGAAAAGCCGCCCCACAATATTGGACGTTGCCAAACAGGCTGGTGTGTCGAAATCCACCGTCAGCCTCGTTTTGCAAGGGGCGTCTTCGGTCAAGGATGAGACGCGTAAATCGGTGCGTCAGGCGATGTCCGAGATCGGTTATGTCTATAACCGGTCGGCGGCGACGTTGCGCTCTTCTTCATCCGGATTGATCGGGCTCGTGATCAACGATTTACGCAACCCGTTCTTCACGGAATTTGCGGCTCTTTTTCAGATGGAGCTTGCAAAGGCTGGCTTTGCAACGGTTCTGGCCAATACAGACGAGGACCCCAAGCTGCAAAGCCAGATGATATCGTCACTGGTCGAGCATGGCGTGTCTGGCTTTATCATCTCACCGGCATACGGGGATGAAGCGTCGACTTTGGCAGTATTGGACGCAGCCAATACGCCTGCCCTACAGGTCTTCAGGACACTTGAGCGGGATGGCGGCACCTTTCCGCTTCTTGCCCCAGACTACGCGACCGGCGGGCGTTTGGCAGCCGAACATCTGTTGGATCAGGGATGCAAACGGATCGCGTTTCTTGGTGGGCTGGACGGACGCCCTGTCACGCAAGAGCGGATGGCCGGTTACCTGTCGGTTTTGAAAGAGGCAGGGCAAGAGCCCTTGATCCTGACGGGTCAGGCGACCCGAGCTTTTGGCAAGACCATGGCGGCACAATTGCAGGCGGACCACCCAGAGGTCGACGGGGTCATCTGCTTTGACGATCTTGTCGCACTTGGCGTTTTGGCGGCCTGTCCAGCAATTGGGCGCAAGGCCGGACATGACCTGAAGGTCGTGGGGTTCGATGACATCGAGGACGGACAGGACAGCAATCCACCGCTGACCACGGTCAGTTGCAACATCCCCGATTTCGCGGCCTCGACCGCCCGGCAGATTGTGGCGTGGATCAAGGACGGCGTTGCCCCGCCATCCGAAGTTCGCAGCCACGTGCAACTGGTTATCCGCCCTTCCAGCAGTGGCTGAACAAAAGGACAAGAGACATGACAGACATAAAGGTCGCCGTTTTGGGCGCGTCAGGTTGGATGGGCAAGGTTCATACCATGGCCTTTCAGACCTTCCCGCATTTTTTTGGAACAGACCACGGCACGGCGACGGTTGCCGCGTTGGTCGTGAACCCAAGCTCTGCCCCAAAGGACATGGCCTTCCGCGCGCCCGGTGCCAAGGTGCTGACCGATTGGCGCGACGCGGTAAACGACCCAGAGATCGACCTGATCGATATCTGCTTGCCAGACAACCTGCACTACGAGGTCGCAAAGGCCGCACTTTTGGCCGGCAAACATGTGCTCTGCGAAAAACCGTTGGCGGATACCGCTGCTGAAGCGCGGGAACTCGCCGATATCGCCCGCGAAAAAGGCGTCATAACGCGGGTCGGCCATGCTTTTCCGCGCAATCCTGTCCATGACCGAGCCCGTGACATCATCGCCGCCGGAGAGATTGGCGATGTAACGTTGTTCAAAGGTTGCCAGCATATCGACGTCTTTGGCGACCCGGCGGCCCCCTACATGTGGCGCGCGGATGGAGATTTGGCGCCGACAGGAATTGTCGGTGATACGGGTAGCCATGTTTTCAGTTTCATGGAATTCCTCGTTGGGCGGGTATCGTCCCTTATTGCGGACAACTACATTATCGCCGACAGCCGTCCCAAGCTGGCTGATCAGGATCTTGGAGCCGCTGCGCCAACTTTGACCGGTGATGAGGAATGGGGCGCGGTCACCAATCCCGACGGCACCAACATCATTTGCACGTTTGAAAACGGCGCACGGGGCCTTGTGGATTTCAGCCGCGTCGCAACCGGGCGCAGGTTCATGCAGACATATGAGGTTTACGGCACAAAGGGCAGCCTCGCTTACAGCTATGACGAGATGAACCGCCTACACTTTTATTCCGCCGCCGATCCCGAAGGCCGTCGTGGTTACCGTGCGATTGATGTCGGGCCGGAACATCCCAACTATGCGGCCTTCCTTCCCTTGCCGAACTTCTCGCTTGGCTACAACGAAACTAAAATTATCGAGGCGTTCGAGATGGTTAAGTCGATCTCTAGCAATACGCCTCAGTGGCCGACCTTTGAGACCGGACACCACATGTGTCAGATCGTTGACGCTTGTATGACCTCATCCCAGACCCGCGCTTGGGTCGATATTGCCTGAAGCCAAGGAACGACCATGTCCCTATCTGTCCCGCAAGAGATACTGGATGCCTTGACCGACGTTGCCATGCCGCGGCTTGGCCCCGAACCAGAAGCGGTTGAAACGGTGCGGATCGGCGATTTTGAAATGCCGGTTTACCGTAGCGGTGCCTTGGTCATTGGCAGCGGTGCCGCGGGTCTGCGGGCCGCTGTCGAGATGAAGCGGCGCGGGGTTGATGTCACTATCATCAGCCAAAGCGCCTGGGGTGGGACGTCGGCCTGTTCCGGGTCCGACAAGCAAACGCTTCATACAGCGAATACCAAGGATCAGGGCGACAATTTTCAGGCCATGGCCGAGGCGATCCGGGCCGGCGGCGCGATGGATGAGGATACGGCCTATATCGAGGCCGTTGGGTCCATTCGCGCGATGGCGTCGTTGCAATACCTCGGCTTGCCTTTGCCACAGGATCATCTGGGCGGCACGTTGCGGTATCAGACCGACCATGATGAAGTTGGCCGCGCGACCTCGTGTGGCCCCCGAACCTCTCGTCTGATGGTCAAGGTTTTGGCCGAAGAAGCCATTCGGCTGGATATCCCTTTTTTCAACCTCACGACAGCGATCAAGGTGCTCAAGGACGACCACGATGTTTCGGGGCTGCTTGCCATTCGGGCCAAAGACGCGACTGACCTCAATCCTTATGGCTTGACCCTGTTTGCTTGTTCCGTACTGGTTTTTGCCGCCGGTGGCCCTGGCGAGATGTATCGCGACAGTGTTTTCCCGAACGGGTGCTTTGGCACCTTGGGGATGGCCTTGGAGGCCGGGCTGGAATTGACCAATATCACAGAAAGCCAGTTCGGGATTGGAACCCGGCGCGAAGGGTTCCCGTGGAACCTGTCGGGCACCTATGTGCAGGTGATCCCACATATCTATTCGGTTGACGAGGACGGCACCGAACATCACTTCCTCGCCAACTACTATCGCACTACGCAAGAGATGGCCTCGAACGTCTTTCGCAAAGGGTACCAATGGCCCTTTCATGCCAGTCGCATGCTGGACTTTCAGTCAAGCCTTGTTGACCTTGCGATCTTTCGGGAAAGCCAGATGGGCCGGCGGGTCTTCATGGATTTCAATCGTAACCCCGAGGCAATCGACGCCCCCTTCAGCCTTGACCGGCTGGATGACGATGTCAGCACCTATCTGCGGAATGCGGGCGCGGATCACGCACTGCCCATCGACCGCTTGCGCCATATGAACCCGCTCGCGATCGAACTCTATAAGCGATACAAGGTTGATATCACGGCCGATCCTTTGGAATTCGCCGTCAATAATCAGCATATGAACGGCGGGATCGCTGTTGATACTTGGGGGCGTACGAATATCAGCGGCATCTATGCGGTCGGAGAGGCATCGGGCACACATGGCGCAACACGGCCCGGTGGTTCGGCCCTGAATGCCGGACAGGTTTTTGGCACGCGTGTGGCCGAGCATGTCGGCGCGTCAGGTAAGGCCTCAACGCCCTCATCTTCCGATCTTTCCGGTGCGGCCGAGGCGGCGGTGACAGACGTGACGCGGGTGCTAAACTCTGCCAGCGCGCTCTCTTGGAAAGATATCCGGGCGCAGGTTCAGGCCCGGATGAGCGATCATGCCGGCATTTTGTGCTCGGCATCGGATGTCGCCAAAGCGCTGGAGGAGGCCCGGGCCTTGAACGCGCAAATCCGTGAACAAGGCATTCAGATCTCTCGCAAGACGGAAATGGGGCGTGTGGTGCAATGGCAGCAAATGGCGATTGCGTCCGAAGCCGTGCTTGCGGCCCTCGATCATTATATCTCGCAAGGCGGGGGCAGTCGGGGCGCGCGGGCGATTTGCGATCCGAACGGACAGTCTTTGCCTGAAACTGTGAATGGACCTTTGCCTGGGGTCAGGTTTCGGGCTGAACGCGACGCAGACAAACAAAGCCAATTGCGCGTGCGTCAGGACGGAACCGAAATGCACATCACTGAAGTGCCCAATCGCCATTACGGCGGAGACAAAACCTTCTTTGAACGCGATTGGCCAGCATGGCTGACCGGAGGCATTTATGATCAGGACGCCCCTGCATCATGCTAAGCTTTGCATCAACCACAACCATTGCTTTTGGTGAGGTCATGATCGAAATGGCCGAAACCGGTGATGGCATCTACCGCCGCAGCTTTGCTGGCGATACTTTCAACACCGCCTGGCACATGTCCCAGATCCCGGGAGCGAACCTGTCCGTTGGCTATCTTACGAAGGTTGGGACTGATGCGATGTCGGACGCGTTCGTGGCTGACATGCAGGCGGATGGCCTCAAAACATCCCATATCGGTCGCGTTTCAGATCGGACCATGGGCCTTTATGTCATCGAACTGGATGGTGTAGAGCGCAGTTTCCACTATTGGCGCGATACCTCTGCGGCGCGCCTTTTGGCCGAAGACGAAGAATGGCTTGCGCAGTCGCTAGAGGATTCCGGGCTGATCCACGTGTCTGGCATAACGCTTGGAATTCTACGGCCCGATGCGCGAGAACGGCTCATTTCGGCCCTCGCGTCAGCGCGGCAACAGGGTGCAAGGGTATCTTTCGACCCGAATTTGCGGCCTCGGCTGTGGGCGTCGCCCGATGAAACGCGTGCAGCGTTTTCGGCCGTGCTGGCTGTGACCGACATTGCTGTGCCCAGCTTCGATGACGAACAGGCGCTTTGGGGGGACACATCGCCGCGCGAGACGATCGAACGGTTTCGCCAATCGTCCATTTCCGAGGTTGTCGTTAAGAATGGCGATGCACCTGTGACCTATTGGGCCGGCGGCGACATAGCCGAAGAAACCTGTCCACCCGTTCAAGGTATACGCGACACATCGGGCGCTGGGGACGCGTTCAACGCGGGATACCTAGCCGCACGTCTTTCGGGCTTCGCCCCTCAGCAGGCGATTGCGTCAGGACAAACCATGTCAGCGAAAGTACTGCAGCATTTTGGCGCGCGGATTCCGTTGGGCCAGGTCCCTGAACTTGCCATGCCAATGAGCTGATTGGAAAACGGATGGGGTCATGTTAGGCCGCCGACAAACAGGCACGTATCCAAGACGCTCACTATCATTGCCCGGCGGTGGGCGATCGCAGAACTGGAACTGATCCAATGAATTCGACGACCAATCGCACAGATGCAGAGCGTGTCGTGAAGCAACCCGATTTTGGCGCGACTGCGCCGGCTCGCGTGGCGACGCGCCTTGCGTTCTTTGCGGCGGGTTTTGTTATGGCATGCTGCGCCCCTCTGTTTCCGTTTTTCAAAGCGAATGTCGGCGCCGACAAGGCAGAGTTTGGTATCCTGCTGCTGTGCCTTGGGCTGGGGTCAATTATCGCCATGCCGGCGACCGGTGTCATGGCAGCGCGCCGGGGCGCGCGTCCTTTGATCCTCTGGGGTGGTTTTGGGTTAATCGCTACGCTGCCTTTTTTGGCATTGGCCGGATCGCCGCTTTTGTTAGGGGCTGAGCTCTTCGTTTTTGGCGCGTCGCTCGGGACCATAGACGTGGCGATGAATGTCCATGGCGCCGAGGTTGAGGGCATGGAAAAACGACCGCTCATGTCAAATTTCCATGCTCATTGGAGCATTGGCGGCTTTTTCGGGGCGGGCCTGATCACGGTTCTCTTGTCCTTTTCGGTGCCGATTCCGGTCTGCGCCGCACTGGGATCTGCAACCGCGCTCATCGCGATGATGATGGCGCGCCCAAGATTCTTGAGTGTCGCTGGCAAAGAGCCGGAACCGTTCGCCATCCCACGTGGCATCGTTCTGCTTCTGGCGGTCTTGGCGGGGATAACATTTCTGGTTGAGGGTTCGGTTCTGGATTGGGGCGCGCTGCTGATCATCGACCGGGACCTCACCACCGCCGAAAACGCCGGCATTGGATATATCCTCTTCTCGGTCGCGATGCTCGTTGCCCGGCTGACCGGAGATCGGCTTGTGGCTCGGATCGGCGGGTTCGCAACGCTTGTTTTGGGTGGCTTGATCACAGCGGCGGGCATATCGATCGCCTTGTCGGCTGCGCTGGTGCCTGTCGCCCTCGCGGGTTTTGTCCTTATAGGTCTGGGCGCTGCAAATCTCGTGCCGGTCCTGTTCAGCGCTGCCGGACGTCAGACAATCATGCCGCCCGGCATCGCGATCGCTGCGGTGACCACAACCGGTTATGCTGGGATCCTGATCGGCCCTGCCGCGATTGGTTTTGTTTCGGATGCAACTTCATTGCCAACCGCATTCTGGTTGCTTGCATGTCTCATTTTGGCAGTTCCGCTTTCGGCCTGGTGGGTCGCCCGCGTGCGGTAGGAACCTGGGGCTATTCCAGCGCCTGTCTTGGAAACGCGCAGTACAATACTTTCGAAATTCGAAGAACCCGACACGTTCGGTTCGGATCCAGCAGCGCCAAGTTCTCACGGATCATCTTCGGCTTGATCTTGGTGACATCATGAGGCCTGATCCAGCCCCCTGAAGTCAGGTCACTGAGGTGCTGGTGATCCGTCCAAGCAAAGGATGTACTATTAAGAGCAGATTTAGTGATGAGCAGATAACTGTTATGATCAAAGAGTATGAGGCTAGAGAGCAGGTGCAGGAACTGTGCCGAAAGCACGGGATCAGCGGTGCGAAATACTACAGCTGGCGCAAGCGGTTTCGTCACGCCGATCAGCAGCTTTCGGCATTTCGTTGGTTGGAGATTCAAACGCGAATTGAACCGCCCCAGTTTTGAACTGAAGCGCCCCTTGTTTGCCGGAGACCCAGAAGTAAGGATACTGGGACATGGGAAAGACAAAGAACGGAACACGTTATCCAGAGGAATTGCGCGCACGAGCGGTGCGGATGGTCTTGGATCACGAGAGCGAATACACGAGCAGATCGGCAGCACTTTTGTCGATCTCTCAGAAGGTTGGGTGCAGCAGAGACAGCCTTCGTATCTGGGTCAAGCAACACGAGGCGGATACCGGCAAACGCGATGGCGTGACCTCTGCAGAGCGGGATCGCATCAAAGAACTTGAGCGCGAGAACCGGCAGTTGCGTCAGGCAAATGAGATCCTGAAGAAGGCATCTGCTTATTTTGCTCAGGCGGAGCTCGACCGCCCATTCCGCAAATGATTGCCTTCATCAAGGATCATCGTGGGGCGCATGGGGTCGAGCCGATCTGAAGAGTTCTCCAGATTGCCCCTTCGACGTTCTATAAACGCATTGCCATCGAGCGTGATCCCGACCGTGCCTCGGACCGGGCCAAGCGGGATGAGTTTCTGCGCAAAACGATGAAGGATGTTTGGGAGAAGAACCGTTCTGTCTATGGCGCACGCAAACTATGGCACGCGATGAAGCGCGAGAAGATTGATATTGCTCGCTGCACTGTAGAACGGTTGATGCGCCAGCTTAGCATTCAAGGCGTCCGGCGCGGAAAGAAGGTCAAAACCACCTGTGGTCAACCTGCGGATCAATGCCCGCTGGACAAGGTCAATCGCCAGTTCAGGGCTTCAATGCCGAACGAACTGTGGGTGTCCGACTTTACGTTCGTCTCGACCTGGCGCGGGTTCGTCTATGTGGCGTTCGTCATTGATACCTTCGCGAACCGGATTGTGGGCTGGAAGGCATCAACAACGCAGGACACGCAGTTTGTCTTAGATGCGCTTGAACAGGCGATCCACGCACGCAGACCCGCTGAGAAACTGATCCATCATTCAGATCGCGGCAGCCAATACGTGTCGATCAAGTACACAGAACGGTTGGCCGATGCTGGGCTGGAGCCATCCGTCGGCAGCGTTGGTGACAGCTATGACAATGCACTGGCTGAGACGATCATCGGCCTCTTCAAAACCGAAGTCATCAATCAACTAGGTCCGTGGAAGTCCAAGGATCAGGTCGAATGGGAAACCCTGCTATGGGTGGACTGGTTCAACAAAGAGCGCCTGCTTGAACCACTCGGGTACATCACGCCAATCGAAGCCGAGGAGAGATACGAAGAAGCCTTGAAGTCAGACAAAATCGCAGCTTGAAATACGAACTCAATAGTCTCCGCCAAAACTGGGGCGGTTCAAATCACTGTTAAGCGCGTTTCTGCGTCAGCTCGCCGGCTTGCTAACGGATTGTGAGCCAGCTTGAGCCGGGTGCTTGGGTGACTTTAGAAAAGAATTGAGCGACGATTTCGTCGGCATTGGGTTTGTTTGGACACAGCATTCCTCACAGCTTCAGATTAGTTCAGGCCATCTAACTCCGACAGGAATTCCAGTTGCCGCCGGTTTCGGGAAAGACGCTGAAGGTTCGTACAATAGGCGTTGATTCCGCATAAGTATTTGATTTATATATATTAATATTGAAGAGGCCAGCGCACGAGGAAAGAAATCGGCTTTACATTGAAATAATCATTGGAGTAACAATGTTCTGTGCGGTCCCTTAGCTCAGCTGGATAGAGCAATCGCCTTCTAAGCGATCGGTCGAGGGTTCGAATCCTTCAGGGACCGCCAGTTGTTCGTTGCGGGAGCTCCAAGGAATGAAGCACCCCTTGTTTGCCGGAGACCCAGAAGTAAGGATACTGGGTCATGGGAAAGACAAAGAACGGAACACGTTATCCAGAGGAATTGCGCGCACGAGCGGTGCGGATGGTCTTGGATCACGAGAGCGAATACACGAGCAGATCGGCAGCACTTTTGTCGATCTCTCAGAAGGTTGGGTGCAGCAGAGACAGCCTTCGTATCTGGGTCAAGCAACACGAGGCGGATACCGGCAAACGCGATGGCGTGACCTCTGCAGAGCGGGATCGCATCAAAGAACTTGAGCGCGAGAACCGGCAGTTGCGTCAGGCAAATGAGATCCTGAAGAAGGCATCTGCTTATTTTGCTCAGGCGGAGCTCGACCGCCCATTCCGCAAATGATTGCCTTCATCAAGGATCATCGTGGGGCGCATGGGGTCGAGCCGATCTGTAGAGTTCTCCAGATTGCTCCTTCGACGTTCTATAAACGCATTGCCATCGAGCGTGATCCCGACCGTGCCTCGGACCGGGCCAAGCGGGATGAGTTTCTGCGCAAAACGATGAAGGATGTTTGGGAGAAGAACCGTTCTGTCTATGGCGCACGCAAACTATGGCACGCGATGAATCGCGAGAAGATTGATATTGCTCGCTGCACTGTAGAACGGTTGATGCGCCAGCTTAGCATTCAAGGCGTCCGGCGCGGAAAGAAGGTCAAAACCACCTGTGGTCAACCTGCGGATCAATGCCCGCTGGACAAGGTCAATCGCCAGTTCAGGGCTTCAATGCCGAACGAACTGTGGGTGTCCGACTTTACGTTCGTCTCGACCTGGCGCGGGTTCGTCTATGTGGCGTTCGTCATTGATACCTTCGCGAACCGGATTGTGGGCTGGAAGGCATCAACAACGCAGGACACGCAGTTTGTCTTAGATGCGCTTGAACAGGCGATCCACGCACGCAGACCCGCTGAGAAACTGATCCATCATTCAGATCGCGGCAGCCAATACGTGTTGATCAAGTACACAGAACGGTTGGCCGATGCTGGGCTGGAGCCATCCGTCGGCAGCGTTGGTGACAGCTATGACAATGCACTGGCTGAGACGATCATCGGCCTCTTCAAAACCGAAGTCATCAATCAACTAGGTCCGTGGAAGTCCAAGGATCAGGTCGAATGGGAAACCCTGCTATGGGTGGACTGGTTCAACAAAGAGCGCCTGCTTGAACCACTCGGGTACATCACGCCAATCGAAGCCGAGGAGAGATACGAAGAAGCCTTGAAGTCAGACAAAATCGCAGCTTGAAATACGAACTCAATAGTCTCCGCCAAAACTGGGGCGGTTCATAACGACAAAGCCAAATCGTTCGCCAGCCAGGCACTTCCAGACTTAGCCGATGAAAAACGACGTTACGCGGATCACTATTTAGGAGAAGTTTTGGGTAGGCTGGCTCTGCTGCGGCTCAGCGCTCCGAACTTGTCGAATAGCACCAACAAATAAGTGGTTGAATGAGCTCCAAAAAGAGCTTTCCGCCGGGAATCGCGTATTGCTCGCTGAAACCGAATGAGATATCAGGCTCTAACGCCTTGAGATTATGATAAAATCCAATGAATAACCCTAAGCTTATTAATCAGTTGCTCTCTAAAGTTGAGCTAAGGGACCGCTTACGCCCTTATTGCGGGGTTTCGACGGCCTGTTCAAGCGGCAAGCGCATAAAGGCGCTGTCGGGGTCGACATCATAGCCCGGGATCGGCCCGCAATAGGCATAGCCAAGCTGTTCATAAAGCGCCCTGGCCGCGTCATAGGCCGGCAACCGCTCTGATCCGGTTTCCAGAACCAGTTCCCGTGCGCCTTGGGTCCGCGCCTCTGCCTCCAGATGCGCCATGACCAAACGCGACAGCCCTTGGCCCCGCGCACGTTCCGCCACGTGAACGGATTTCACTTCAAAGAGACCATCACCCAGATCTTTCAATCCGCCGCAGGCAATCGCTGTGCGCCCGTCCAGCAAGGCAAAGAGCAAAACGCCATCCTCTGCCATTTCTGACACGCTCATCGTATGATTGCTGGTTGTTGGGCAGTGGGCTGTGGAATGCCGAAAATGCGCCTCAATTAACGGGCTGACCCGCGCATCCGCGGGGTCAATCAGGATCAAAGCCGTTTCGGTCAATGGGTCCAAGCCCCACGCCGATCGGTGGCAAAGTTCTCTCCATACCCGCGGGCACGTATGTTAGGCTTGCGCTTCTTGGGCTCAAACACCTGCGCATCGATGCCTTTGTCCTTGGCATAGTCCAGCGCTGCTTCTTTGGTCGAAAACCGCAGCCGCACCTGACTTTGCGTATCATCCGAAGACGTCCAGCCCATCAGCGGATCAACCTCACGTGCGCTGGCCGGGGCGTATTCCAATACCCATTGATGGGTCTTAGCCTGTCCCGAAGACATCGCGGTTTTGGCTGGCTGGTAAATCCGTGCGCGCATCACTGGTCCTCGTCGCCGACGTTCATGGGTTGTTTTAATCGGCCACGCGCCCCGGTTTCAAGGGCGTATGCGTCGCAGGCCAATGCTATCCCAACCGCGCGCCGATCTCCAAATGCTGCAAGACCAGTTTTGCTTCAAATGCCCGCGTGCTGCTGCGTACCGCTTGTCCGAACTGATCTGTGGCACCGTTGGCAGTAACCAGCTCTGGAAACACGTCCAACAACTCGGTGCGACACTCTGCATCCATACCTTCAAGCGTCGCACTGGCCGGCTGAAAGCTCTCGGTCCATGTGCCATCCACACGGATCAATTGATGGGTTTCAAAAAGAACATGGACATAGGTCACACCTTTGGCCGGCGTGACGGGGCCAATAGCGGCATGTCCCGTTAGAAACTTGGCCGGTAGCAACATCTCTGGCTCTCCGAACAAAAGATCCGGTGCGCGCCCGGTCAGCAAGAACCGGTGTTGCGGCGATACCATCATGTCTTTCTCAGGCACACCGGGACTCAAGCTGTTTTGGGGGATCAGAATAGGCGCCAGAGAGCCGCGCTGATAAAGATCGTTCGCCTTCAAATGTCGGGCCCCAACCCAAAGAACTTTTTGCATGCCGCTGTCTCGGGTCAGCACCTGATCACCCGGTCGCAGCTTTTCGACCGCGCGCGGCCCGTCGGCACAAACCACAGAGGCCCCTGGCGTAAAACAAATGACCCCAGGCGTTGACGAATCAGTCCCTTGGTACGTGCCATTCGAAGAGAAGAAATGAGAGTCTCCCGCAACCGAAAGCCCGACACCAGTTGCCGATAACCCGTCAGCGGGACCTTCAGTCGCCGTCAGGGTAGCATTGCCGACGGCAAAGAACTGTTCGGCCGCACCGTTGTTCACCAACGCCACCCCGGCATTGCTGCCCGGTCGTGATCCCTCGCTGACGAACGTGCTCAACCGGTACACTGAACTGCCATTCGCCGTGACTGATGACACCGGGAAATCGCTGACATTGAGAGTAGTTTGAACCGTTCCGTTGACATTGTAGATTGTGATCTGGAAATCGGACACGTCTTCGGTCGGGCCGATGACGACCTCGACATAATCCGACGCGTTGCTCGGATCATTTCGCGCTTTGATCTCCGATATGTAGGCCACTGGACCTGCTCTTTGCCTGACGGCGCGTTTCGCGCCATTTTGGGCACGGTATCATTGAACCAAGGACAAATTATGGCCGTGACCAGTCATTGTTGAGACACCGGCAACGATAGATAGATACGAACCCTCCTGACACCCCCTGACAGGATCGCATTTGCCCCGAGGCGCTGGTGACATTACCTATGCCGCATCGCCCGACAGGACCTCTGCCATGCCTTATGCCCATTCTGACAAGACCGAAACCGCGTTGACCCACGCCGCCGAAGACGTCCGCATCCGCGAAAAGCTGGAAGGCGGTGTGTCGTTCAAGATGCATACCGAGTTTTCGCCTGCCGGGGATCAACCGACGGCGATCACCGAACTGGCCCAAGGCGTCAGGGATGGCGAACGGGATCAGGTTCTTTTGGGGGCAACCGGGACCGGTAAAACCTTTACCATGGCCAAGGTCATCGAAGAAACCCAGCGCCCGGCCATTATCCTTGCCCCGAACAAGACACTCGCGGCCCAATTATACGGCGAATTCAAAGGGTTCTTCCCGGAAAACGCGGTCGAATACTTTGTCAGCTACTATGACTATTATCAGCCCGAAGCCTATGTGCCGCGCTCTGATACCTACATCGAGAAAGAGAGCCAGATCAACGAACAGATTGACCGGATGCGCCACTCGGCCACGCGCGCGCTTCTGGAACGTGACGACGTGATCATCGTGGCATCGGTATCCTGCATTTATGGTATCGGGTCGGTCGAAACCTATGGGGCAATGACCCAAGATCTGAAGGCCGGCGGGCTTTATGATCAGCGCCAGGTGATCGCCGACCTTGTGGCGCAACAATACCGGCGCAACGATCAGGCCTTTCAACGGGGATCTTTTCGGGTGCGGGGCGATTCCCTTGAAATCTGGCCTGCCCACCTCGAAGACCGGGCCTGGAAACTGTCCTTCTTTGGCGAAGAATTGGAAACGATCACGGAATTCGATCCGCTGACCGGCGAAAAAGCCGACAAGATGGAGCGTATCCGGGTCTATGCGAATTCCCACTATGTGACGCCCAAACCGACGATGAACCAGGCGATGATCAACATCAAGAAAGAGCTGCGCATCCGGCTGGATCAACTGGTCGGGGAAGGCAAGCTGTTGGAAGCGCAGCGTCTGGAACAGCGGACCAATTTTGATCTGGAGATGCTCGAGGCTACAGGCGTCTGCAACGGAATTGAGAACTATTCGCGCTACCTCACCGGTCGCGCGCCCGGTGAGCCGCCCCCGACCCTGTTCGAGTTCATTCCCGATCACGCCATCGTCTTTGCCGATGAAAGCCATGTCTCGGTCCCGCAGATCGGCGGCATGTACAAAGGCGACTATCGCCGCAAGTTCACGCTGGCCGAACACGGGTTCCGCCTGCCTTCTTGCATGGACAACCGTCCGCTCAAGTTCGAGGAATGGGATGCGATGCGCCCGCAGTCGGTCTTTGTTTCGGCCACCCCGGCGGCTTGGGAATTGGACCAATCCGGCGGTGTTTTCACCGAACAGGTGATCCGACCCACCGGCCTGTTGGATCCAGAGGTGGAAATCCGCCCGGTTGAAATGCAGGTGGATGATTTGCTGGACGAGGTCCGCAAAGTGTCGGCGAACGGATACCGCACGCTGGTCACCACGTTGACCAAGCGCATGGCAGAGGACCTGACTGAATACCTGCACGAACAGGGCATCAAGGTCCGTTACATGCATTCTGATATCGACACGCTGGAACGGATCGAGATTCTGCGCGACCTACGCCTCGGTGCGTTTGACGTGCTGGTCGGCATAAACCTACTGCGCGAAGGGCTCGACATTCCCGAATGTGGCCTGGTGGCCATTCTGGACGCGGACAAGGAAGGGTTCCTGCGCTCGGAAACCTCTCTGGTGCAGACCATTGGCCGTGCCGCTCGGAATGCGGATGGGCGCGTGATCATGTATGCGGACCGGATGACCGGTTCCATGGAACGCGCGCTGGCCGAAACCAATCGACGCCGGGCCAAACAGATGGCCTATAACGAAGAGCATGGGATCACCCCCGAAACGGTCAAAAAGAACGTCGAGGATGTGCTGGCCGGTCTTTACGAAGGCGACACCGACATGTCGCGCGTGACCGCCACGATCGACAAGCCCTTGCATGGCGGCAATCTCGAGGCGGTTCTGGACGGCCTGCGCACGGACATGCGCAAAGCCGCCGAGAACCTTGAATTCGAAGAGGCGGCACGCCTGCGCGATGAGATCAAACGCCTCGAAGCGGTCGACCTCGCCGTTGCAGACGACCCGATGGCCCGCCAATACGCGGTCGAAAAAGCCTCTGAACAGGCGGTCAAATCAAAAGGCCGCTCCACCGCAGGCCGCCCCGGGCAACGGGGCGGGAACGTGAAGCGGCGCAAGCGGTAGGTTACGCGATCTAGCCCACGTGGGTTGCCTTAAAAATCGAAGATATCTTCGATGAAATCAAACGCGCCGCCTTTGCGCTTTTTCTGACGCCGCTCGCGTGTGGGCGCTTCGGCATATTCGGCCTCATAGGCTTCGGGCTGCGCGGAATAGGTCGAGGACCGGTCGATGATTTTGTCCAACTCGCCCCGGTCCAGCCAGACACCCCGGCAGGTTGGGCAATAGTCGATCTCAACCCCTTGGCGGTCTGCAATCACAAGAGCTGTGCCGTCGATCGGGCATTTCATCAAACTGGTCCTTTCATGACTGTTTTACTCAGGATGACGTAAGGACAAACCTTTGGTTTTCAACCAGCGTCCAGGACAGTCGGCCTCACTAAATCGTCAGGATGAACGCAGGCCAGTTTGGAAATCCCGTTCGCGGATTTTGTCCGAGGCCCGCAGCCTACCCTTGCGCGACGGGCTCAAAACAGCGCATCTTGGCAAGGATTGCACTGGCGCCCGGATACCATCGGGTGACCGATTTTTCAGAAAGGACCTTATCTTATGACCCGTCTTGCCCTGATTGTTGCTCTGCCGGCTCTCGCACTTGCTTCGGCCTGTCCCAATACTGGTGCGAATTATCAGCCGGTTATCGATGGCCCGGTCGGTCCGAATTACAGCAATGATCTTTTTGCCTGCCAACAGTTGGCCGCGTCACAAGGTCTCGACAGTCGCGCTGCTGGAACCGTTGCCACGGGCGCCGGTGCCGCAGCCGCAGGCACGGCCATCATCGACAATTCCGGCAATAACGTTCGGGACGCCGCCATTGTCGGTGCTGTTGTTGGTGGCGCAGCGGCCGGTTTGGACCTGCAGCGCGAGCGCGAACAGATCATCCGCAACTGCATGCGCGGACGCGGCTATAACGTGGTCGGTTGATCAGAATGAAGCTTCGCCTCGCTGTTGTCTTGCTCTGCGCCATGGCTTTGCCGTGTGCGGCGTGGGAAGCCAAAAGCGGGGCGATTTGCATTCTGGAACATACCGAAGCCGATGGGGCGATGCGGCTGACCTATGACCCGGTCATCCCGGAATACAGCATCACAGTGACCCTGCCGGACGGCAGTTGGACCCCCGCACCGGTTTTTTCCATGTCGTTTATCGGCGCGCGGGCGCTCACGATCACCACGGACCGTCAGGGGCTGAACGGTTCGGATTTGACGGTGCGCGACAGCGGCTTTGGCAATGTTCTGAACGGGTTACAGTTCAACGATACAGCCGTTGCCGCTCTAGGCGCACAATCCGTGTCCGTATCGCTGAATGGCGCGGCACCCGAGGTGCAGAAATTCCGCGACTGTACGCAAGCGCCCAGCGTCTGATCTTATTCTGACGCTGGCGCTTCTGGCTCAGCACCATCTGCGTTTTCCCCAAGCGAATTGATCCCGCTCGTCGCGCTGATCTCTTGCTGGATCTGATTGGCCCAGTCGCCGATGATCGGTACAAAGTCGATCTGGCGCAGCATGTACAGGAACAGCGACACAAGGATAGAGGCCCCCACCACGGTGCCAAGCCCCACAGCCATGCCACGCAAGACCGCCTGGAACAGCATCCGCGGCAAACTGTTTTGCACTTTGACGAACTTGTGCCCGTTGAAGGTTTCAATCTCTTTGCGCAGCGCGCGCAGCTCTTCTTGCAACGGGTCGGACATTGGTTTCCTCAGATCAAATCGCTTCGACCCTGCTTAGCGCGCCCACGCTTTGCACGTCAGGGGGCATTGCGCTGGGACGGATCTTTTTGGAACGCAGCAGGCGTGTCCGCAACACTGCGCTGATGCGCAGCCGCTTTGGCCCAAAACGTCAATTGATCAATCGCCCGGCCCAGATACCCGGACCATCGCCCCCGCATCGATGCCATCCAAATAACCGCCTTCCGCATCAAAAACCTCTTGCGCCTTGGGGACGTGGATCATGGCAGATACAGGCAAACAGCCCAGTTCGGACAGAAAGCTGCGCATATTGATCGCCGCCTGTGCGCCGCCCCATTGACCTGCCGAATAGGTGGCGATGACCGACGGTTTGTACGAAAACAATGAACTGCCGAAATGGTTCAGCAGATCGGCCAGCGCCGGGCTCATCGAATGATTGTATTCCGGGCTGACCATGACATAGCCATCTGCGTCTTTGATCCGTTGGGCCAGCGCATCAAGCGCGGCTGGCGCGCGCCCCGGTGCATAGGCAAAGTGCGGCTTGAAAGAGGCGGGAAGGTCAAAGGCCAAAGGGTCAATCAGCTCTGCCCTATGGCCAGCGGCGGCAACACGGGCCTTCATCGCCAACGCTACGCGTTCCCCCAATCGGGCGGGCCTGGGCGGTGTGCTGACCCGGACGGAGCCTAGAAAAACCAATACATCCAATGACATGTTTGCCTCCGTCATCTGCCACGTCGCGGCCCTGCTCTTGTGGCAGGATCAGGCCATCGCAAGATCAATCAAACGCCGCAACCACATCATACATCACCGGTTCAAAGCTGCGGCAGAGCGCGTTGATATCCCGATTCCGGTTGCGCATTTCATCGCTGCGCAGCATCGCCAGAAAGTCTTCGCGCCGTGCCCATTGGGAATAATTCGCGATCCGGGTCTGAGCGTCGTTGACGTGCAATCCGGCGGCAATAAAACCGGGCTGTTTGCTGATGAAATTATCATAGGCATCTTGCAGGGCATCAATCAAATCCTGACAGGTGCCCGGGGTCATCTCAAAGGTTGTAATGACGGTTTGAACTTCGTTTTGCTGCGATATGGTGGGCATCTCGGCCTTCCTTCGTGGCTATGGAGCCTCAGGCTATCACAGCTTGGCGAGGGTCGCTTCGATTTCTGCCTGTAGTGCAGCCATTTCCGCATGGGCCGGGCCCTTGGGCGCTTCCAGCGCTGCGATCCCTTGACCCAGTGTTTCGGCATAGACCACCCGGTTTGCCATGGGGCTTTCGGCGACCTCGGCCTGCATTTCGGCGGCTTTTTCAGCGACATCGTTTGCCAACCGCGTGCCCGCCCGCGCGCGGGTCATCACCATCATGGCAGACTTCCCTTCGCGATCCGCCAGATGCAACACGTCTTCGACCGCCCAAAGATCAACATGTGACGTGGCCACCGGGATCAGAACCAGATCCGCCGCGCGCAGAGCAGGACGCAAATCACTGTCGGCCTTGGGCGGCGTATCAATGATCACCACATCATGCGCTTCAGCCAGTTTGCGCACCTCATAGGTCACGCCCCAAGCCGAGGCCGTGGAAAACTCAAGATCCGGATCACCCTTGGCCTCAAGCCGGGTCATGAACCAGCGTCCGGCGCTGCATTGGGGGTCAGTGTCCATCAGGGCAACCGACTTACCAGAGCGCGCAAAGGCAACTGCCAAGTTGACGGCCAACGTCGTCTTGCCCGCGCCGCCCTTTTGCTGGGCGATGGTGATGACATGTCCCATTGGCATCTTCTCCTGCTGCATCGCAGCATATCGTGCCACTGCGCATACGCAACGCCTAATTCCAACGCCCTCTTGCCCTGCTGGCAAAAGCAATCAAGGATCGGGCCATGACAAACCCGATCCGACCCACCGATGATGATGCAAGGACGCTGGCGCGCGACCTGATCGCGCAGAACCGGCATGCGGCGTTGGCGGTTTTGGCCGATGGCCGTCCCATGGTGGCGCGGGTCGCCTTTGGAACGGATCGGGACGGAACGCCGGTCACATTGATCTCTGACCTCTCACAACACACCAAAGCGCTGCAGTCGCATGCCGAATGCTCTTTGCTGATCGGAGAGCCCGGGGAAAAAGGTGATCCGTTGACCCATCCGCGCCTGACCTTGATGGCTCGGGCGGAGTTGGTGGATCATGGCACGGATCAATACAACGAAATGGCCGCGCATTACCTGCGCGACCACCCCAAATCAAAGCTCTATATCGGCTTTGGCGATTTTCGGTTTGCCCGATTTATCGTGGACACCGCGCATTTGAACGGTGGCTTTGGCAAGGCGTTCATCTTGTCCCCTGCTGATCTTGGACTGCTCGGCTAAGCCCCTTATTCGTCGATTCGAACAACGACGGTCACGTCCCCACGCATCGGTTCTTCCCAAACCAACGACACTTGATCGTTGTTCGTTCCCTGTTGAGACAACGCTGACGGAACGACATGTTTGACCGTGCCAGACGAATTGCGCAGCTCTGAACGGGCAATCACGGAATCCACATTCCGAACCCAGGCCCCAAATGGCAACTCGCCATTGGCCCCGAAGGTCCAGGTTGCTGCAGCGCTAGCCTGATCATGGTGGATGCGATAGGGGTTCGAAACCTGCGCGTCGACGGCGTGAAAGGAATTCCCGGCAAAGTCGATATGTTTGAACCGAGCGTAATTGAGATCGGCAAAACTTGTATCCACACGTTCGGCGCGATCGATTGAGCCGTTGATACTGCGGAACTTGTTACCGGTGATATTGACCCCGGACAGGAAATGGCCCTCGCCATGCGGTTTGATAACGATATAGCTGAACCAAGGGGCCACGGCACCGGACAGGAACACGTTGTTGGTGATACTCATCGCGCTGAAGGAAAACTCGCTGTTGAACTCAGGCGCCGAGTCATGCTCGTTCGACCATTCCAAAAAACAATTGTCGACATAGTTGGCCGTGAAATTCGTGCTACTGTGCGTTTCGGTCAGCACCATACCAGCCGAGCGAATACCGCCAGAAACCCCGTCGCCCTGAAAGAAATGGTTGCCGCTAATGATGCTGTTGGTGCCGCCGATCACGGCAAAATGCATGAATTTGGTGGCGCGGTTGTTTCTGACCTTGATGTCATTGGCGTTGGTGTTGAACCCGATGCTACTCCGGCTGGGCACGTCGAGTGAATCCTCATTTGACAGGAATTGACAGCGATCAATGCTCATCCCTTGACAGCCGCCACCCACAGAGGTCAATCCGCGATCCTTTGGTCGGGTGATATAGCTATCCTTGAGGCCAAAGATATTTCCGTTCGGCGCCATCATGATGGCGCTGCTTGTGCCGTTACACTGAAATTCGAGGTTGCTGAGCGTCATTTTACTCAGCTTCGAAAAACCGCTGAAATCGAGGATGTATTGATAGCGTTCAAAGGTGAAATTCTGCGTCCCTGCGGCGTCGTAAAGCGCCATGTTCAGGGTGATTTCCTGATTGGCTTCGTCCTTGTCGCGCACATACACCTCGCGTCCAACACCGCTGCCAATGACACGCGCCCCAATGGGAATATTGGCGATGTTGACGACATCTGTCAGAGTGCGCGACGAACCGGGATCATAGGAGGCCTGTGAGGTCACCGTCACCGTGTCCTAGGCAGAGTTGCTGCTGGCCTCGAACTGACCGTTGCGGACAACCCGGCGCGTTTCATACTTGGTTTTGTTAGGAACAGCGGCTTGCATATCAATCGGGCCGTTCACGCGGATCTTGCGTCCGCCCATGTCCAATGATTCATGATCGGCATTATTGAGGAGCGCCTGAAACGCTTTTTTGAACGCCAACTCTTCGTCGCCGAAGGCGAGAATATACGTGGGCAAATCAAAGCTCTTGGTCAAAAGCAGCATGGCCTCGGTCGGCATGGTCACCTGACCTTCAAATCGAACCGGCGCCGTCAAGGAAACTGTATCGCCCAGGTAATAAGTGCCTTCAGGGACCAGGATTGTCGTATAGCCACCCGCTGCCGTATTCGCCGCAATGAACGCCGCGCTGTCGTCCGTCGATCCATCCCCGATGGCCCCGTAATCCACCACGTCCACAACCGAAATCATGTCACGAAGGAATACCTGCGTAACATCCTCGATCACGATATCATCAATGCGAACGACCCCGCCGCTGGAACCAGTCAGATCGAGACCAAAATGCCCGTAAACGGGGTCGGTTCCCCATGGCATGTCAACACCACCACGGTTGCCGGTTCCGACGATGGCGGTCACCTCTACCACATTACCGTATTGGGTCAGCGTCACGGTCGGCCCGGTTTCCACCAATCCGGTGACGTGGCTGTCGTTATTTGCACCGGCCCAGGCCGCAATGCGCACCGACGGCAGGTTGCCGCTAATGGCTTTGACCCGGGCTGTAATCTTCAGATAGCAGCCGGGCAAAATCGGGGTTTCGCCCGTATAGCGTAGCTTTTGAATGCTTTCCGTTTTCAAAAGCTCCAAACAGCCACCAAAATCCTGGTCTGCTGGCACAAACGCGGCGTTTGCCGCGTTGTCATAGGTATCTGACCCTGGCGTTCCATCGCCGCTGGACCAGACATCCTGCCCGTTCTCGAACGCCGGTGGCATAAAGACCAAACCTTCGGTGATCGCTTTGTTCATCGCATTCCCTTTCCCAACTCCTGACCGGACGTGACCCGGGGTTTGGGCAAGGGGGTAGCAAAGCGGTTTTAACGAAGCTGTAGACCACCGTGACGGTGACCGGCGTCAGGCCGATACGTCTGCCGATTGCAAAAGCTGCACACCGTTGATTTTCCAACCGTTTTCCAGCTTAATCATTTGGTAATCCAGCAGATGCACCCGCCCAGACCCATCCGTGATCATAACGCGTTGCCATAGGTTTCCGGCCACTTCCCGCAATTCGAGATAGCGAAACTCGGACGGACGCCACACCATTGGATAGCCGCCGCGGACCATCGAACCAAAATTTTCCGGGGTGCGAAAGATGTTCTGGATGTTGGTGCTGGCATAGGTAAAGGCCTCGTCAAAGTTGTCGGCTTTGAACGCCTCGATCTGTGCGGTGATGGTTGCCTGAATATCGGTGTCCTGCGCGGTCGCAGATGTTGCGAGCCCAAGGGAAAGCAACAGAGCAAGGATCAGGTGTCGCATAGGGCCTCCAACGTTGACACGGCGAAACCTAGCGCGCAGACGCCGCTGATCTAGAATTTTGCCGAATGGCCCATGGCGACCCGCCGGATTTCCGGCGGGACCGACTGGAATTTAAGCCAGCTCGCCTGCGAGGGCCTTATCGATCAGCGCGATGGTTTCTTCCACACCGTAAAGCGCGATGAAACCGCCAAAACGCGGACCTTGGGACGCGCCCAACAGAACCTCGTAAAGCGCGGTGAACCAGCCGCGTAGCGGGTCAAACCGATCCCGTCCGACAGCATAAACCACCGATTGCAGCGCTTCGTCTTCGATCGGGCCATCATACGCCACCAGTTCCGCGCGCAACGCTTCAAGCGCTTCGCGTTCCTGAGCCGTCGGCGCGCGATAGCTGCGCGTCGGCTTCACAAAGTCATTGAAATAGCGCAGCGCAAAGCCCGCCGCCCGGTCCATATCGGGATGCGTCTCAGGTGTTGCATCGGGCGCATAGCGCTGGATGAACCCCCAAAGCTGATCCTTATCCTCGGCCGAAGACACCGAGGCGAGGTTGAGAAGCATGGCAAACGGAACCATCAGGTTGCTTTCGGGCACATCCCCGCCATGGATATGCCAGACCGGATTGTTCAGCTTGCCCTTGGCATCCTGCTCTGGATAGGCGCGCAATTGCTGGTGGTATTCATACACCGCCTTCGGGATCACGTCAAAGAACATACGCTTGGCCGTTTTCGGCTTTTGGTACATGAAATAGGACAAGCTTTCGGTTGCGGCGTAGCTCAGCCATTCATCAATGCTGACCCCGTTGCCGGACGACTTCGAAATCTTCTGCCCCTGATCGTCCAGAAACAGCTCATAGCTGAAATGGTTGGGCGGACGGGCGCCCAGCGTCCGACAGATCGCGTCATAAATCTTTTCGTTGGTCGCGTGCTCTTTGCCGTACATTTCAAAGTCGACGCCAAGTGCGGCCCAACGCGCCCCGAAATCCGGCTTCCACTGCAATTTCACGTTGCCGCCCGTGACCGGCGCGGTCCATTCGCGCCCGGTTTCGTCGTCGAAAGTGACCGTCCCGTTGGCTGGGTCGACATGTTTCATCGGCACATACATCACCCGCCCGCTTTCGGGGTGCAGCGGCAAAAAGATCGAATAGCTTTGCTGGCGCTCTTCGCGCAGGGATTTCAGCATGATCTTCATCAGATCATCGTATTTCTCAACACAGCGCAGCAGGATCTCGTCAAACTGACCAGACCGATAAAACTCACGCGCCGAGATGAATTCGTAATCGAACCCAAAAGTATCAAGGAACCGCCGCAACATTGCGTTGTTATGGTGGCCAAAACTTTCATGCGTGCCAAACGGGTCCGGCACATCCGTCAGCGGGCGCTGCAGGTGCTGTTCCAGAATTTCCGGGTTCGGCACGTTAGAGGGAACTTTGCGCATCCCATCCAAGTCATCCGAAAAGCACACCAGCTTTGTCGGGATGTCGCTGATCTCTTCAAAGGCGCGACGGATCATCGTTGTGCGCTCCACCTCGCCAAAGGTCCCGATATGCGGCAAACCGGACGGACCATAGCCCGTTTCAAACAGAACATATCCCTTCTCGGGCGGCGCTTTTTCATAGCGTTTCACCAGCCGGCGCGCTTCTTCAAACGGCCAGGCTTTTGATTCCAACGCTGCTGCGCGCAGTTCCGACATGTTCTTATGCTCCAAAATTCGCCTTGCCCCCACGGCGTGGCGATGCGCCGCTACCTATTGTGCACGCTGCACGGCGTCAATATTCTAAGCCCGAAGCGCAGAGCAAAGGAACGACGCAGGTGGCCAATAACGAAAGTTTTCACGTCATGAGCGAGCAGGACTGCCTGATCGCACTGATGATCGCCGTATCGGCGTCGGACGAAAACATCCGAACCGCTGAATTGGTCAAAATCCAGTCTGCGGTGAACATGTTGCCGGTGTTTGCAGAATACGATGTCGACCGGATGAACAACATCGCGCAGGTGACGTTTGACCTCTTTGAACAGGAAGACGGGCTGGATGCGCTGTTTGGCCTGATCCGGAACAACCTGCCGGAACGGCTGTTCGAAACGGCCTATGCCTTGGCCTGCGACGTGGCCGCCGCGGATGGCACCTTGCGCGAACCAGAGCTGCGGTTGTTGGAAGAAATCCGTTACGAATTGAACATCGACCGGCTGCATGCGGCGGCGATTGAGCGTGGCGCGCGGGCGCGCCACGTGACCTGAGCTCAGCCCACCTCGAACCGTCCCCAGCGTTCCAGCAGGGCGCGTTGCAATTTGCGCGCCCGTCCGGCCCACGTTTTGCCGCCCGGCGGGCGTTCCCGCTCTGCCTTGGACAGCGCGGCGCGCCGAGGTAGGTCCGCAGAAAAAATCGCAAAGGCCAATTCGGTCCCCGATGCGGTTGTCACGAACCCGCCCAGACCTGAAACGAAATTCAGCGTTCCCGTTTTGGCGTCCACCTTGACCGGGTGATCCCTGATCGGGCGCCCTTGTTGATCGACCAAGGTAAAGGGTTTCAACAAAGGCCGCAGAATGCCCCGCTGTCGCACTTGTACCAATGCCCGGGCCAGGTCCTGCGCCGTCATACGAGAGGCGTCGCCCAATCCCGAATGATCGACCAATAACGTGTTGTCCATGCCATAACGCCCGGCGGCCCAAACGCTCATGGCCAGCGCTGAATCCGACAACGATTGCATCGGAATACCTTGTGCGCGCGTCGCGCTCAGCCCCACCATTTCGGCCGTCAGGTTGGTCGAGTATTTCAGCATCCCTTTCAGGATCACGGTCAGTGGCTCACTGTTATGCACAACCAGCGTCTGCGTCTCAGCCGACAGGCGTTTGACAACTTCGATCCGTCCCAAAACGATCCCGTTGGACCGGGCCAAGGTCTGAAACACATCGCCCGCATACATGGCCGGTTTGCGGATCGGCAACCACCGCGCACCGCCTGAACCCAAAGCGCCGCGCGCGACGCTCCAATCATCGATGCGCCCTTTGTCGGCGTAGGTATAAATCGGCGTGCTCCGATCCGCGACGCGCATCTTGGCCATCGCCACTTCGGGCCGGTATTTGGCCGTCCGGGCGTCCATCGTGACGCCATAGGCCGCGCCCGTCCGCTTCCATTCGAAATGCACACGGTTGAAATTCAGCGCGATGCCGGACACGCCGGGGCTGTATCCGACCTGATCGGGCTGCAAGGGGTCGATGGTCGGCGTGAAAGGCAGCGCACCGTCATAGACCATGAATTGGCCGCGCAATTCGCGCAATCCGGTTTCTTTCAGCGCCAAGGCCATCGTCGCCAGATCATCGGTATCCAGCGTCGGATCACCGCCACCGGCAAGGATCAAATCACCGTCCAGCACACCATCGACAATGGGCTTTGTCGCCAGAAGACGCGTTTGAAACCGGTGCGCGGGCCCCAGCACGTCAAGGGCATAAAGCGCCGTCAGCGCCTTGGCCACGCTGGCAGGTGGCTGGCCCAGATCAGCTTGATGCGTTTCCAACATGTCGCCGGTGTCAACAGATGCGACCGCAAAGGCGGATACGCCGCTCAAACCCGCATTCGCCAAGAGGCCGTCAAAGCTGCGACGTTGACCCAAACCCGTTGGGCGCGGCACCGGAAAGATCGACGTTACAGGCGCGTTTGCCAAGGCGGGGCCAGCCCCCACCGAGGACGCCAAACCGGCCAAAACTTTGCGTCGTGTCAAACGGCTTTGCATGGATGCACTTAACCGAATCACCGTTCATCACACAACATCCCAGCGGCCCTCCTGCGACCACAAGACCGTGTGGCGTTGCGGATTAGCGCCAGTCGCCCTGCGCGCGGATGGCGCTGGACGATATTTCGGACATCGGGACATTTACGAAACACCAGGCCGGCGCATCGGCACGGGCCAACAAATGGCTGGCCGAACCGCTGATACGATAGTTTTTGTATAGCCGTGCGGCGGGCGACATCCGGGCCGAAATCCGGTCGCCGGGGCGGGCCAGAACACCGATTGGCACAGTGTCCATGATGTAGGGCCAATCCCGCCATTTGTGAAATTGCGCCAGGTTATCCGCACCCATCAGCCAGACGAACCGGACCTGCGGGTACATCGCCCGAAGGGCGGCCAAGGTGTCGGCCGTGATGCGCGTGCCCAACCTTGCTTCAAGGTCGGTCACCGTCACACGAGGATGCCGCATGATGCGTTGTGCCGCGGCCATGCGATCGTCCAAAGGGGCCGGGCCGCGGGACTTCAATGGGTTTCCGGGTGACACCAACCACCACACACGGTCGAGGCTGAACGCCTTCATTGCTTCCTGGGTGATGTGCACATGACCGGGGTGCGGCGGATCAAATGATCCGCCCAACAGGCCGATGGTCTGGCCCGGAGCAGCGATGGGAAATCCCAAGCTCATTGCGGTCTCCTCTGGCGCGGCACCCTAGGAACAGGCCGGCCGGAATGTCCAGAGCACCGCGTCTGAGATTAAGAGGCCTCGGCACGTTTCATCGCCTGATGCTCATCTTCAATCAGGCCAATCTTCCAATACCCGGCAATATACGTATCGGCACGGGGCACTTTGCGGTCTTGGCTCAGATACCCTCGGATCGATTTGATGACCCCACTTTCGCCGGCGATGCAGGTCTGTACGATGCCTTCTGGCCAATCAAAGTCTCGAACAAACCTGTCTTGCGCATCAGAGGCATCATGAGGGTCTTCGTGCAAAAGCCAGTGTTGCTCAATCCCTGCCGGGGCGTCGATATCCTGACGGTCCTCGGCACTGGTGATCTCGAACACGGCAACCCCTTTGGCATCGCGCGGCATGGCTTCCAGCGTCGCCGCCGCGACTGGCAATGCGGACATATCGGCCGCGACAAGATACCAATCTGCATAGAATTCTTTGACCTTGACCGGTCCGGGCCCACCAAAACCACAGAAATCCCCCGGTTTGGCATGGATCGCAAAGGCGCTGGCCGGACCGTTGTCGCCATGGTCGACAAAATCGATGTCCATTTCCAGCGCATCCGGACGCCAATGCCGAACCGTATAAGTCCGGGTTGTCGGGCGCACGCCTGCTTCCAATTTTTTAATGAAATCTGCCCGGCTTTGACCAGCCTCCGGCAACATCAACTTGCAATTCGCCCCTTCGCAGCCTGGGCGGATACCTTCCAGTTCGGGCCCGGCAAAGGTGATCCGGATCATGTTGGGCGTCAGATGCCGAGTTTCCTTGACCGTTAAGATGCGCGGCAGTGGTTTTTTTGTGGACGGTGCAGAAGTTGGTGTCGCCATGGGTGCCTCACTCATTCGAAAAACCCGATCCGGGTTCCGCCCCATATGCGGCTTGGGATTTTGGATTTAAAGGGATGAACCGCTATTTCCGACAAAAAAAGTAAGAAACAGCGTGTTTTAAGTCACGCCGTTTCGAAACAGGGTCAATTTCGGGGCTTAGCCCATGTATTTGTCGCGCAGTTCGCGGCGCAGCACCTTGCCCGAAAGAGTCGTTGGGACCTCATCGACAAACTCGATCCGCTTGGGACGTTTGTAATTGGTCAGGCCATCGGCACAGGCCGCCAGCACGGTCTCTTCGGTCACCGCGTCGCCCTCGCGCACGATAAACGCCGCCGGCGCTTCGCCGGTCTTTTCGTCCGGAATGCCAATGACCCCCACCTGCACCACACCCGGCACGTTTGAAATCGTATCCTCAATCTCATTCGGAGACACGTTAAAGCCGGACACAAGGATCATGTCTTTCTTGCGATCCACAATCTCGATGAAGCCGTCTGCGTCCATCACACCGATGTCGCCGGAATAAATCCAGCCATCCTTGATCGTTTCCGCCGTGGCGTCCGGCCGGTTCAGATACCCTTTCATCAAGGTCGGACCACTGGCGATGACCTCACCCGGTTCACCCTGCGGGACATCCGCACCGGCGTCATCAACGATCCGCTCCTCCATGCCCGGCACCGGGATCCCAACTTTGCCCAAACGGTTATCGGCCACCGGGTTCAGGGTCAGGACGCCGCAAACCTCGGTCATCCCATAGCCCTGGTTGATCTCAACCCCGGTCATGTCCTGCCATTTCTGGGCCACGCCGGTTTGTTGCGCCGCGCCGCCAGAGCCGCAGAACTTGATCTTTTCGAACATCTTTTTGTCGAACCACGGTTCGACCATCATCGCGGCAAAAAGCGTGTTGATGCCGGTGAACCAGGTGATCTGATGCTTTTCAAACGCGGCTTTCATGTTCGAAGGCGGCCGCGGGCTGGGCACCATCACGGCATGTCCGCCGGTTTGCACCCCCGCAACGAAAATCAGGGTGAACGCGGTAATATGGTAGAGCGGTAATACGACCAACGCCGTTTCACCATTAGGTGACATAACCGTATCCGTCATCAGATGCGCTTGATACGCGTTGGTCAGAATGCCTGCATGTGACAGCTCTGCCCCTTTGCTGCGCCCGGTTGTGCCGCTGGTGTATTGGAACAGGGCGACGTCGTCGGCACTGACATCCGCGGTGAAGCTGTCCACATCCGCCCCTCCCATCGCCGATTTGCCTTTGGCCAACGCTTGCGCCATCGGGACGTGGGGCGTTTTGATGTCCGGGATCACCTTGCGGACGTATTTTAGCACCGCACCCAACAGCATCTTCTTCAATGGTGAGAAGAAATCGACAATGGACAGGGTCACGACATGCTCCACCGGGCTGTCGCCGACCACGGCATCCACCTTGGCGCCAAAAAGATCGATGATGACCAAAACCTTGGCCCCGCTGTCAGACAGCTGATGTGCCATTTCCGGTTCGGTGTAGAGCGGATTGACATTGGTCAAAACGCACCCCGCGCGCAGAACCCCCATCGACGCCGCGGCAAAGCCAATGCAGTTCGGGGTCATCAGCGCGACCGTATCGCCGGAATTGAGGTTCAAAACCTTCCGGAGGTAGACGGCAAACTGGTCCGCATAGGCTCCAAGCTCGGCATAAGAGATCGTCGTCTCAGAGCCCGTTGGCAAAATGGTCGTAACGGCCGGTTTTGGGCCGTTTTTTGCAACGGATTCCTTCAACAAATCCGGCAAGCGGTTTGACGTCATTCCCGAAAGATCAAAGGCTTTCGCCTCATCAGAATAGTATTTCTCCCACGCGCGGGTCACAGTCGGTTCCTCCCTTTTGGCACCCGTTTTCGGGTATTGGTGGTTAGTAAACCGCGAAACTCTCCAATCGCCTACTGTTTTCCGCGATTGCGCCCATGCGACCGCTTTTGTATGCCAACATCCAAATCCGACTTGTGAAAGGGTGCCTCATGGCCGCGTATCAATATGTCTACCACATGGATGGTGTGTCCAAGACTTATCCGGGTGGTAAGAAGTGCTTTGAAAACATCCGGCTAAGCTTTCTACCCGGCGTGAAAATCGGTGTCGTTGGCGTCAACGGCTCTGGTAAGTCCACGCTAATGCGGATCATGTCGGGCATCGACAAGGATTTCACGGGCGAAGCCTGGGCCGCCGAAGGGGCAAAGGTAGGCTATCTGCCGCAGGAACCGGAACTCGACCCGTCACTGTCGGTGCGTGAAAACGTGATGCTGGGCGTGGCCGAGAAAAAGGCGATCCTTGACCGCTACAACGAAGTGGCGATGAACTATTCGGACGAAACCGCCGATGAAATGGCGGCCCTTCAGGACCAGATCGACAGCGAGAACCTGTGGGATCTGGACGCGCAGATCGACGTGTCGATGGAAGCGCTGCGTTGTCCTCCGGATGATGCAGACGTGTCGACGCTTTCGGGTGGTGAAAAACGCCGTGTGGCGCTGTGCAAACTCCTTCTCGAAGCGCCCGACATGCTGCTCTTGGACGAACCGACCAACCACCTTGATGCGGAAACCATTGCCTGGTTGCAGCAGCACCTGATCGACTACAAGGGCACGATTCTGATTGTCACCCACGACCGGTACTTCCTGGACGATATCACCGGTTGGATTCTGGAACTCGACCGGGGTCGCGGCATTCCGTACGAGGGCAACTATTCCAGCTGGTTGGAGCAAAAAGCCAAGCGGCTTGAGCACGAAGCGCGCGAAGACAAGACGCGTCAGAAAACACTGGAACGCGAACTGGAATGGATGCGTCAGGGACAAAAGGCGCGTCAGGCCAAATCCAAGGCCCGGATCGCGGCCTATAACGATCTGGCCAACCAATCCGAGCGGGAAAAGATCACCCGCGCCCAGATCGTTATTCCAAACGGCCCGCGCCTTGGCGGTAAGGTGATCGAGGTTGAAGGCCTGAAAAAAGCGATGGGCGACAAGCTGTTGATCGAAGGGCTGGACTTTGCCCTGCCGCCCGGTGGCATCGTTGGCGTGATCGGGCCCAACGGCGCAGGTAAGTCGACGCTGTTCAAGATGCTGACCGGTCAGGAACAACCGGATGAAGGATCGATCAGTTACGGGGATACGGTCGACCTGTCCTATGTCGACCAATCCCGTGATGATCTGGATGCAAACGCCACCGTTTGGGAAGCCATCTCTGGCGGGGCCGAATTGATCGAGCTGGGCGATGCGCAGGTCAACTCACGCGCCTATTGTTCGTCCTTCAACTTTAAGGGTGGCGATCAGCAGAAAAAAGTCGGCCTGCTCTCGGGCGGTGAACGCAACCGGGTGCATATGGCACGGCTGTTGAAAGAAGGCGGCAACGTTTTGCTCCTCGACGAACCGACCAACGATCTGGATGTTGAAACCCTGCGCGCGCTGGAAGATGCGCTCGTCGATTTTGCAGGCTGCGCTGTCGTCATCTCGCACGACCGGTTCTTCCTTGACCGGATTTGTACCCATATCCTTGCCTTTGAAGGCGATGCGCATGTGGAATGGTTCGAGGGCAACTTCGAAGACTACGAAGAAGACAAGAAACGCCGCCTTGGCCCGGACGCCTTGGAACCCAAGCGTCTCAAACACAAGAAATTCTTCCGATAGAGTACAACTGAAAAATCTGGCGTCGGGCGCTTCCATGACGCGCCCGACGATTTCCGCCGATCAAGCGTCACAGACGCGATTGCCATCTTGTAGTTTGTCGTCCCCCACGCCATATGAGGCTGGACGTTTCTATCTATCGACCCACTGTCTCCCTTCCCGGCCACAGTCATTCGATCCCGACTGAGCGCCCGAGCCATCGCAGTCCCGCGGATGGCATTTTTGACAGGAGACCACGGAATGGCCACTGGCACCGTGAAATGGTTCAACACCACCAAAGGCTACGGCTTTATTGCGCCCGATGGCGGCAAAAAAGACGTCTTTGTTCATATCAGCGCAGTAGAACGCGCCGGTCTGACAGGATTGGCCGACAATCAAAAAGTGACCTTCGACATCGAAGCAGGCCGTGACGGGCGCGAAAGCGCCACCAATATCGCTCTGGCCTAAAGCTTTTTGCATGAGCGCTCCGGCGCTCATGCGTTCCGCTCCTGTCTTGTGCGATATATGCAGCACAGGTTATTCGTTTTGGTCGACGTCACAGGAGCGTGACTTGACCCATACAGGTATTCGCAAAACACTGTGGCCAGCCCAACGTCATTACGGAGCCTGCATTATGATCCGCCGCCGTACATTCCTTGCCGCATCCGCCTCGGCCCTCGCCGCACCTGCCATTGCGACCGCATCGTCGCCTGTCGTCTTTGACGCCAGCCCGCGTGAAGTGCGCATGAAAAAGGCCTATGCGCCCGGTCAGCTTCTGGTCTTGCCCCGATCCTTTTACCTGTACTTTGTGACAGAACCTGGCAAAGCGCTGCGCTATGGCTGTGGCGTTGGCAAAGCGGGGTTGGAGTTCACCGGCACAGCAACGATCTCGGTCAAAAAGGAATGGCCGACTTGGCGGCCGACGAACGAGATGATCCAACGCGATCCTGTCGCCTATTCCAAGTTTGTCGACAACGACTTCGTGCAGCCGGGCGGTCCGGGCAATCCATTGGGCGCACGCGCGCTTTATCTCTTCCAGAATGGCGTCGACACGTATTTCCGCATTCACGGCACGACCCAGCCCAAAACCATCGGCACGGCGCAATCCAACGGATGCATCCGGATGCACAACGAACACGTCATCGACTTGTACAATCGCGTCCCCGTTGGCACGACTGTCACGGTGCTTTGACGATCTGCGCTAAGACAACCACAACGAAAACGGCGGACGACGTGTGAATTCCAAGCGGTGGCTTTTCGTGCCTTTGGTATGCGTGGCGGCATGCTCGACAACGGGGTTTTCCGCGCTTCAAACGGCGGAATACGAAGCCCCGCCTGCTGATGAAGTGCAGTTGATCAAGAACTATTCCCGCAGCTGGCAACAACGGTCCTTTGTGGAAGATGTCGAGTTTTGCAGCTATCTGGCCGAAGACGCGAACGGCGCGCTTGTCTTTACCGAAACGGTCAAAGGCGATCGGTTCGGGTGCACACCCGAGGTGCCGGACAATTTGACACCAATTGCCTCGTTTCACACGCATGGCGCCTATGACGCGGAAATTCCGTCAGAATTTCCGTCATCTGACGACCTGCGCGCTGACGCTGATGAAGGCGTCGATGGCTATGTCGCGACACCCGGTGGGCGGCTTTGGTATATTGACGGCGATGCATTAATCGCGCGTCAGCTTTGCGGGGTCGGATGCCTGGTCCAAGATCCCGACTTTCGCACCGGCGATGATGGCGTGATCGAAACGGAATATAACTATCGGCAGATCAAGGCGCTGGAATAGGCGCTAGGGCGCGGTCTAATCAACATCGTCCGCTTGTCCGACGGTCAACTGGCCATCCGGCCATGGTTGCATCAATTCTGCGGCCTCTGCCCCGCCAGCCAACCACATAGGAATATCCTCAAGCCGTAAGATGACGGCCATCCGATGATGGATATCGCGCACATCCGCGTTTGGTTCACAGGTCACTGTTGCCAATTGGTGGAGCTGCAGTCCCCCCGGCGCGGACCAGACATCCATTCGGGGCCTTTGAAATCGTTAGATTTTTGCTTGAAAAAAGCCCCGAACGTAGGGTGAACAAAACCCGAAACTTGAAACACCCTATTTCGGGCGGCCCACGGCCCACGCCTTGCCGATCTTTTCCAAGGGCCGGGTGACGAAGTAGGCCCCAATGACCGCCGTCATAAGGTATTCGCCTGTGGTGCCAATCGGGTCGGTCACGCCCCAGCCCAGAACCTTGTCCCAGATCACGATTTTCCAGAAGTAGACCACAATCGGGAACGCTAGGGCGGGCCGTATCCAGCGCGTCAGCCAAGACCCCTGTTCGGCCACCAAGACCGTTTGGCGGGCTTCAAGCTGGTTGATCAGTACGTCCGCTTTCAAGCGTTCTTGGTCGGTCTGCGCCTTCTGCTTGGCCTCATACGCTGCCGTGAGCCGGTCGGCGATCACACCAAGCGGGTTCAGCCATTTCAGCATTAAAGCGCCCCTCGCAAGCCGATCCCAGCCAATCCAGCGTTGATCATGACAGCGGGCGATATGTTGCCCGTCACGCTGTTGATCGTCTGCACGATTGCGGAAAAGCCGTGCAGCGGTTCAGACGCGACGATCAGACCCGCGACGACGGGGGCGGCACTGGCCCACCAAGTGAGCGATTTGTGTTTCAGGTACTTCATACTGTGGTTTCCTTTCCAAAAAGGACCGCGAGGGCGGCGAACAGGCGTTCGGCGAACGACATGCCGGGTTCGGGGCTGTCGAGCATCCGGTTGATATCGAAGGGGGTGTCTTTGATCTTGGCCCACTTGTCGAAAGCACGGGCCAGTTTCAGGTGGTAGCCGTGTTTGGCGTAGCCCGCCCCGTTGTAGCCCCGTGCGAAGCCCCGCCAATCGTGGTTGCGCAGTTCATCGTCCAGCCCGGTCGCGACAATGAATTCGACCATTGCTTCCAGGTGCTTTTCTTCGTCGTCCAGGAAGTCCAGCACCATGTCACGGGCCGACCGATACCCGGCCAGTTTGTGGTTGAACCCCATGATCTGGCCCAGACCCCACGACGCCGACCGCAGGGCCGCGTTCGCGTTGATCTTCATGGCCTGCTCCAAGCGCGGGTAGCTGTCGCTGGGATAACGACGTTCGCCCCATTTGCGATAAGCAAGGCCCTGCGCCACCGCCTGTTCGCGTTCTTTGCCGGACAGTTCACGGTAGAAGATGTGGGGTTCGAACAGCATCTTGGGGCGGCCCTTGCTGTCGAAGCCGCCGCCGCGCGTTTCCACGTCCAGAACTGCGTGGATTTCGTCTTCGCCGACCCCGATCTTCGCGCCGATCCGGGGTAGATCGATATCGTCAATGCGCTTTGCTTTGCCGTGGAAGTCCATTTGGGTCACTCCAAAATTAGAAAGCCCGCCAAAGGGCGGGCAGTTGGTTGCGGTTTGGGGATCAGCCTATTTAGGCCAGAGGTTCAGCCCTTTAAGGGCGGCGACGGTGCCACCGGCCAAGACGATCAAACCGCCAAGGGTTTTGAGGGTCGAAACGACCCGCTTGTTGGTCTTGTAGGCCAGAATGATTTCGCGAAGGGTCGTTCCTTCGTGAACCAGGCGTCGTAGTTCGTCGCGGTCGTCTTTGTCCGAAAACATTTCGGCCAGCGAATGAAGCGTGGCGCATTCGTCTTCGGTGAAATTGCTTTCAGCTTCCATATGGTGATTTTCCTCTTACTGCCCAAAAGAGGAAACGACGCAGCCGCATCCCCGAATATGCTGCCCAAGTTCGCAGACCTGGGGCGTGTTCGCTAAGTGCCGCTTCGAACCATTGGCTGTCTGCGAACGCTTGCCGGAAGCCTGTTTCCAGAAGCGTGTCGTGGATCGCGGCAGATTTCAGAAAGAACGGATCGTCGGGCGAGAATACCCAATGCAGAAGGCGCGGGACCGAACTTTCGAATTCCTTGCCTTCGGGGACGGTCAGAACCCAGCCCGATCCTTTCTTGCCGATCTGCCAGTCCAGCGGGCGGGTGACGACGTAGCCGCGCGACCCACCTTTCCGGCACCAACTGGTGTCAGGCATTGGTGGCCAAGGCTTGGGCTTCGGCCACCGCTGCCGCACTTTCGGTTTCCGCCCAAGCGATTGCAGTCAACACTTCCGTGGGTGTTTTGGCGATTTCGACACGGTTGTGGGCTTCGTCACGCACCCCGTCGGCACGGAACGTCACCCAAGTTTCAAAGCCCACTTTGGCACCAATGGCGGCCAGTTCATCTTCAATCGTTTCGGACGTGTAGCGCACGCCTTCGGCCAGTGCCGCCCGGTCTGCATCGGTCAATGTACCGGCCAAGCTGCGGTCGAAAATTGTGCGTTTCAACAGCCAACGACGGCGGGTGGCTTCGTCGGGGTTGCCCAGCATGGCCGTTACCAGGTCTTCGCCGCGCTGGTAGAGCAAAGCCATGAAGTGATCCTGCATCCGGGCCAGATCGGGTTCTACAACCATCGCCCCGTCAGGGATCACAGTTTCGGTCGTTTGGAACGTCAGATCATACCCCGCCCAAGGCCAAGGGGCCGCGACTTCGATAGTGAAGTCTTCGGGCACCGCGAACGCCACCACATTTGCGGTTAGTGAGACTTCCGTTTCCACAAAAGTCGAACGCACCTTAAGCGTTGCGCCGTCAGGGATGTTTTCAACGAAGGACAGCCCAAAGGTTTCAAGGGTGGCCTGGGGGACGATTGGCCGCAAAGTCGGCTGCCCGTTGCGGAAATAGTACGTCTCCGGGTCGTACTCCCCAAAGGTCACGGCTTCGTCTGGTCCGGTTGCTTGGTGCGGCAGGGTTGTTGGTTGTGCTTCGCCGGAACGGATGATTTCGCCGGTGACACCGTTGTAAACTGTGTATTTGATCATCGCTGACCCCTATTTTTTGAATTGGTGGGCGGACATGAATTTCTTAAAGACACGTCCGCGCCTATTAAGATCGACGACAACACGGGCGTGGACGCCGTATGTCGTGACACCAGCTCCAAGGTTGCTATCGATTGTCGAAATCGAAATCGCCGTTTGGCTACCGTTCCCTGCGATGTAGCAGGTAAACCCATTGTTGAACGCGACACCGTTGCGCGTGAAACCGAACATCAGGGCCCCGTCGTCGTACCCGTCAATCTGTGCCGTGAATTGAAGCGCGGTCGAATACCCTTCACGGTCGATTACCAGGCTCGCGACCGGAGTGTAGGTGCTGGTGGTGGTGACATTCACCAGATTGTTGTCTTGGACGTAGACGGGGATCGTAACGGCCCGATCCTTGATCTTCGCGGTGTCCACTTGGAGGTCGCCAAGATCGGCTGTCTGGATCGCACCGTTGGCAAAAACGGCGTCGGGGGCCGTGATCGATCCGGTTGCGATTTTACCGCCCGTGATCAATGTCGTGCCGCCCGGACTAAACGGTGTTGGTGCCGAAGCGTTGGCATGGGACAGGGCCAGTTGGGGTTTGTGGACAAACAAATAGCTGTTTGAAGAACTGGAGTTTGTTGCCTTTTTCCGTATATGAATTGTCGCGAAAGCGGCACCGGACGGCGCTCGGCTTTTGCCCCAGTAACGGGGGTGGTTGTCGGGGTTAGTTGAACTGCCGATAATCCCGTTCCCAGGGTTGGCCGAAGCAATGACGCCACTCCAAGCCAAATGCGATCCGTTGGCGTCGAAGAAGCGAATACGTAGTTCGAACCCGCAGCGGTGAGTTGACGCATACACACTTGCTTCCACCCATTCGTTGGGTGCAACGGGGACGCCCAGCGTGGCGGTCCCATCTAGGACGTAAGGACGGTATTCGATATCGGCGTAACCTGCGGTATCGCCCGTGTTCTGATAGAGTTGAAGCACCGGAAAAGACGCGCCAGACCAAGCCCCGGGGGCGCGAAGTGCAACAGAAGTAGCGGTTCCAGCCGCGCCGCTTTTGAAGGTCCACCACCCCTGCAACCCGTCGCTGAAATCAGTGTTGGTTAAGAGGTTGCGCCCAAGGCCCACCGTCAGCATGCCGGTTCCGACCGACCCTTCCAACAGGATATTTTCGGCTCGAAGCCGTGCAACCGATGTTGTGCCGCTATCCACATCGTCAGCGGCAACCAGTTCCAGTTCCGCCCCGGCAGTGCCCGCTTTGGCCCGCATGGTGATCGAAGCCGCAGCGTTCCCTTCAAGATCAGCGACGGCGGCGCTGGTTGTGTTGGCTTGCGCTTGAACCAGGCCTATTTCGGGAATGTCGTCGGCAAGGCTGGCCAAGCGCACCAACACCCTTGCGAACTGTGTTTTCTTGCCCGATTGGCTTGCATCCCCAAACAGGCCGACCCAATCCGCTCCGCCAGCGCTGGCAGTCGGAACGTCGTAGTAGAAACTGTGCCAGGCCCAACCGCTGGTGGCCGTGAAGGTCTGTGCCCCGCTGTTACCCACATCCGCTGTCGAATACGCCGCCACGAACTGCGTAGCGGGGTTGGAACCTGCTTGGCGGGCAAGAACGTCCACACGAACGCGCCGACCAGAGAATTGCAGCGCTTGTTCCGAAGGGATTTGAATTTGAACCCCGTTGGTCGCCCCTACGGTGTCAATTGTCCCCGAAGCGGTTGCGGTGATTAGCGAACCACCTTGTCCCAAAATCGACCCACCGTTTTCGGTGGTTTCCAAAGTCCCAACGCCGTAGGGCGCGTCGGTGCCATCAAGGATCAACTGAAAGTCGGTGCTGCTTAGTTGGAAGTTCGTCAGGGCTTCCGCTGCAACCGTAGCACTGGTCGCCGCTGCGGACGCCGATCCGGCTGCGTCCGTCGCACTTTGGGCGGCGGATGTTTGGGAAGCCTGCGCACCCGAAGCGGCTGTTTGGGCGGTGTTCGCCGAAGTGCTTGCGCTGGTCGCGCTTTGCGCGGCGTCCGTGGCGCTTGACGACGCCGCGTTCGCACTGGACGCCGCCGCTCCGGCACTGTTGCCCGATTGGGTTGCGGAATTCGCTGCGGCGGTGGCGCTGTTGCTGGCGGATGAAGCGGACCCGGCTGCGTCGCTGGCACTTGTCGCTGCGGCGGTTTCCGCCGCTTCTGCGCCGGATCGCGCCGTCTGTGCCGCAGTTTGTGCGGTCTGGGCTGCCGCTGCACTTTGCCCTGCGGCGGTTTCACTTGCGGCAGCACTGCTTTCCGAACTGGCGGCGGCGGACGCACTGGCACCAGCGGCTTCGCGGGCCAACAGTGCGTCTACCAAGGCCGTCACTTCCCGGACTTCAAAGAAATTCACACGTTGGACAACAGTTCCGGCGTTACTTGCGTTTTGCCGAATGTGAAACAGTGCCCCGTTCGGATTGTTGGTTGGGTTCGCGACTACGGGACCGAACCCGGTTTCCGCAATTGCCAGACTGCTTAGGTCTGTTCTGTCCGTGAACCACACGGTCTTGGTTTGAACGCCGTCTGCGGTGCTGAAATCCCCAACGTCACGTTGAAGGTTGTCAACAGACCCGTCCCAGGTGTCGCCTTCATAGAGCGTGGCACCGAACTGATTGTTGCTGACCCCGGTGCCATCGCTGACGGTTTTGAACTGAACGGTGACTGCGTAGACGTTCCCAGGGGTCCAGGCATAAAGGCGCGAAGGTCCGACGGTCGTGTTCGCAGATTGTGGGAATTCGAAACACGTCCCAAAGTCTGCGTCACCGGCGATCACGTCGGCAGGCTGGATCGTCGCTTTCGATGCGGGGGTCGAATTCATGTGGTTTGTGTTGTAATTCCATGCCGCTGTCGGCGTATTGAAATCGGTCGGTCCCAGGGCAGCAACAGTAGTTTCCACTTGGTCTTGGACCTGCGCAACGACACCTTCCGATGCGGCCGCCGCCTGCGCAGAACCGGCGGCGTTCGTTTCGGATGTGGCTGCTTGGCTTGCGTATGTCGCAGCGTCGCCCGCTTCTGTAGCCGCAGTGGTAGCACTGTTGGCGGCAGCGGTCGCGCTGGTTCCTGCGTCATTTGCAGAAGAAGCGGCGTTTGACGCCGATGTGCTGGCCGCAGTCGCCGAATTCCCAGCGTTTTGTGCGGCTTGGGCGGCAACGCCTTCGGACGTGGAAGCAGCGTTTGCCGATCCCGCCGCGTTTGTGGCGCTGGTGGCGGCTTGGTTGGCGTAGGTTTGCGCAGACCCGGCGTCGGTTGCCGCTTCGGAAGCAGAAGACGCCGAAGCTGACGCACTTTGTTGGGCGTCGGTAGCGCTGGTTTCAGCTTGCGACGCCGAAGTCGATGCAGCGGCAGCACTTCCCCCGGCATTGTTTGCGCTGTTCGCCGCGTTGGTGGCAGACGAAGCCGCAGACGCCGCCGAACCGGCTGCGTTGGTGGCGGACGTTGCTGCGTTCGTTTCAGCACTTTCGGCGTCCGACTGGGCTGTTTCGGCGGCTGTCTGCGCAGTCTGTGCCGCGTTGGCACTTTCGCCTGCTTCCGTGGCGGACACCCCTGCCACAGAAGCAGACGTGGCCGCCGCATTCGCCGAACCGGCAGCCGCCAAGGCGTCCGTCACATCCCGGATCGAAATTTGCGCAACGGTGCAAACGGCGTCAGTGGCCGACCCTTGGTTTTGCCGGAAGTGGATGTACGCGCGATTGGCGTCTGCGGACGCAGACGGGATCGCGACTGTGTAGTCCGGAGAACTGTTTGCGTCGGGTGTGCTGGCAAACTGCACCCGTACTTCTTGTACGCCGTCACCCACGGCGTAGACGATAGCGGGGGTTTGCACATTGCCGTTTCGGATCGTCGTTCCGTTTTGGGTCGTGATCCCAAAACGCGCTTGTGTCCCGTTTGTACTGCCGTCGTTATGCACCTTGAAACGAAATAGGGCTTCGTAAGTTCTACCGTGTTCGTATTCGAACCCGATAGCTTGTCCCACGGTTCGGTTGCCACCGTCAGGAAACACATATGCGGCTCCGAAGTCGGTGTCATTGGTGACGAACGCGCCAAAGTTGATTGGCGTCTTAAGGATCGTCCCAACCGTGCTTGCGGACAAGTGTGTCCAAGCCGCTGCGGGTTCGACCAAGGTAGACGGACCCGACAAGGCCGCCGCGTCTTCGGCTGCCGTCTGCGCCGAAGCTGCGACACCCGCCGAAGCCGACGCGCTGACTTCTGCACTTTCCGCCGCCGCTTGCGCCGTTTCCGCCGCCGACCTTGCCGTCTGTGCCTGATCCCGCGCAGTTTCGGCATTGGTTTCGGCGCTTTCGGCGTTCGTTTCAGCAAGTTGGGCCGCGTCACGGGCTGCTATCGTTAAATCACGGGCGCTTTCCGTAGCGGCTTGCGCGTCACTCGCATTTTGCGCCGCTATCTGCGTAGCGTTGTAGTCCACGGTCAAAGACGTGACTGCGTTGTCTAGATTTTCTTGAACCTGGGCCGCAGCCTGATCCGCTGCCAAAGCGTCCGCAGCCGCTTGGGCGTTGTCGATTGCCTGTTCCACCGAAGCGTCAAGATCGCCCAGCCCCAGCCGAACGTCTGGTGTCGTAACGTTGATCCAACCCGTCCAAGCGTTCGGAATGTCCGTTACCAATCGGGCGCGTACCTGGTAGCCCGTGTCTGGCAAAATCCCGTTCACGATCAGAGTTTGCCCAGCTTCCACGTCATGCGTCGAATTCCCAGCGACGACCAAACCGGAAGATTGGAGACGCACCGCCCAACGGATCGCGCGGACGCCAGTCAGTTCGGCGTTCCAACGAAGCTGGATCGCGGGAAGTCGATTTTGGCCTGCACTGTCAACAACACTCGCGGGTTCAACTGCGAAGCCGGGAACGGCGACTGGTGCTGGGGTGACAACCGTGACGGGCGGGTTGTCGTAGGGCAGTTCGAAATCGGGGGTCCAATCGTAGTCCGACGGATCGCGTTCACGTACTTGGTGCTGGGAATTCAGCGTCTTGGTGGCCAAGGTCTTGCCGGAAATTTCGAATAGCTTGGCGTCGTAACCGTTACGGGCCGAAGTCCAGGCGATCACATCTAGCGGGCGAACGTGGATCGCTTCGGGCGGAAGCGTGATACCATGCTGGCGGAACCGACGTTCGTCTTCGATATAGGCCCTCATGAGCCGCTGAACCTGATCGGGATACGGAACAGCGGACAGCGCAAGGTCTGCCACCAAGCGGCGGTTCTGGTCTTCGGCTTCGAAGTCTGCGTTATATCGCGGCGGTGCGTCCTTGCTTTCCCACAAAGCGTCTGGATCGGGGTAGCTGGCGTGCACGCCGTTGAATGTGCTGTCCAGGCCGGGGAAGGGTTCCAGCTGTTGTTCTCCGGAACGCAGGATATCTTCGTCGGTCAGGAAGTACGTCGGCAGGCCAACCGGCCCCACGCGAACGAACCATTCGCCCCCGACTTCAACCACGTCGCCCGAACAGGCTTTCAGAAGTTCGTCGATCACTTCCAGCGGTTCTTGATCGACAGACACGTCCAAGCCCGCAGAATAGCGGTTTTGCGTCGTACTGCCGTCCCCGACCGCGACCTGTTCTTCGCAGACGTTCATTGCTGCGGCCCAGCCGGAAAGGTCCAGATCGGTTTCGGAAACGTCCAAACCCCATGTGGACCCATCGGCCAGCGTGATCCCGCGCAGGATGTTGTAGACCATGACGACGGGGTTACGGGTGAATTCCCAGGTTGCAGGATCGGCCCAACGGTGCGTGCCGGACCCACCTGCGGAACTGTCTTTCCGGGGGTCGTACAGGGCCAGACCGTTCACCACGGCGCGGCATTGGGGCAGGCCGTTGAAGGTCTCACGGTCGTATTTGAACGTGAAGACCAGATACGGAACGCCGGTGCCAACCATATCCGCCGACCAAGGACGGTCGGGGTCGCTGCCGTACTTGGCGATCAACATGGGGTCGGCGGCTGTCTGCGTACCGTCGTAGAATTTGACCCACAGTTTGCCCGCGTAGTCTCCTGCGGCTTCGGTGCCGTAGTCCGCGTGGACAGTTTCGGACAGCGCGATTTCTTCGCTGTTGACGATCACCTTGTCCAAGGACGTGAACGGCTTGTCGCCCAGATCGATCACGTAGGTCAGATAGGCGTTCGGAGTGTCACCGGCTTGCCCGTGCGACATGGGTGGGCAGACATGGTTGCCCGCCGTCGCGTACCAACCGAAGACGAACGATTGCGGTTCGACGCCGCCGGTCGTCGTGACTTCCGTCTTGATACCTGGGGCGCGTTGCTGTTTCGGCTTGGGTCCAAGCGCACGGGCCAGCGCCGAAAGCGCCAGACTTACCCCAAGGCGGATTACAAACGACCCAAGGACGGTGCCGCCGATCCCCGAAAAGATCGCCGCGATTGCAGCGCCGACCGGGGCCGCGTGTGCTGGGGCGGCGGCCAGTAGCGCGATTGCGGTCCAGAAAAACAGCCTCATACGCGGAAAGCCCTTTTGGCTGCGGTCAAGGGCACCGTGCCAAGGCCGGTGCGACGCAGAACGAAAATATTGGCCCCTTGGACAACTCCGAAGGCGTTTTCGGTGTCGCCGTCCACGACAGCGATATCGCCAACTTGGGCGAAGATCGGTTCGACTTCGGGCAGAATACTTGCGGCCAACGCAATGTGGTCGTCGAAGCCTTCCTTCGACAGTTTGGTTTGGCCCGCCTTCAAGGACGAATAGCCGCGCCACCCTTTTGCCAGATCGGTTCCGGTCATGGCTTTGACAGCACCAGCGGCGAACAGGGCGCAGTCGTGGCGGCCAGGGCGAAACGGGCGTGTCGAAGCGTCGCGCAGGTACAGTTCCAGCCTGCGACGCCAATCTGGAAGTCGGTTCAAGACGTGCTTTCCTTCTTTTCGCCCCACCAGACCGGGACCGCGCCGGAGATATCAGCGTAACGGCGGAACCTGTCGCCGCCGCGCAGGCGTTGACTTTGGTCCGACTTCTTCAAGGCCAAGGTTTGGGTTCCCGCACGGGAACTGCTTGCCAAGGTGACTTCGCAAACAGCGTTGCCGCCAAGCTTCGGTGTGTTGATCGGTGCGCTATCGACCCAACCCTTGAACCGACGTTCGGTGTCAAGAAGCTGCATCGTGTCGGGATCGAAGATCGCCAAGTGGATTTCAGCGGGGGCCAGTCGGGGTTCGTAACCCCGGATCAGCATTTCAACTTCGGGTGTCAGCGGCCCCAACGAAACGGTTTGCATCCGAACATTGGTTCCGGCTTCATAGACCAGATCGGACAGGGAAATCAGACCACCAGCGCCGTAGTAGGAACGGCTTTGGCCGTCGATTGTGAAGGTCTGGTTATCGTCACCGGTCCAAAGCCCCAACGCTTCGGTCGCGCCGGTCTGCCCGTTGCGAGCTTCGACCCACAACAGCCAACGGGAAACCACCCCGTCCCGCGATGCAAGAAGGGTTGTTGCTGCCGCATTCAACGCCATTCGATTACCTCAATGTCTGCCGCCAACGGAACGTGACCCCGCCGGTTGTGCGGCCCTGCTTCGTGCCTGGGCGTACCGATCCCGGCACGATCACGGCTTTGCAGAAGGGTTTGTGAAGCTGGACCGTTGCGCCGTTCGCAGCACCGGGTCGGATATGGGGGCGGACTTCGATCCAGTTGGTTGTACCTGCGGGCACACCGGCCCCGGCGGTCCTGTCCGTCATGACTTTGTGCAGGGCATAGCGCACCGGCCCGGTGGAATAGCTGAACGCCAGCCGGTCGCCTGTTGTGATCTTGTAACCAGCGGGCAATCCGGCCAGTTTCAGTTCTTTGTTGTTCGCCGCTACGTCCAAAATTGTCGGGGTGGCCGCGCCAAGGGTCGCCCCGCTTGGGTCTTGGGCCGGTCCCGGCAATGCGAAATCGTAGACGAAGAACGACGCCCCAGCTTCGCGCAACAGTTCGACCCTGGCCGCCGCCTGTTCGGCTTGCTGGTGCGTCTGCGTGATCAGACTGACCGTGCCTTCCCAAAGTCGGGGGCCGTAGTTGGCGGTCAACACTTCGCCGCCGCCGGTTTCCGATGTTTCAAGCGCTTCGGACAATTCGAACACTTGGCTTCGGATCGGCAGACCGTCAAAGAACTGGTCCAGGGCAATAGGGAAAGAGTAGGCCACAGTTATCCTTCACCGATTGACGATCGCCGCTGATAGGGGCGAAGATCGAACCGTGATTTGTAATTGGAGGGGCTATTGGGAAACCCGATTGAAGATTTGACCGAACGGGTCAGCGAATTAGAAACTGAACTGGCGGCCCACAAAGCGTTGTTGGTTGGTGTCGTCGCTGCCGGGGGCAACAAGACAGAAGAAATCGTTTTGCATATCCGCGAACAAGTTCAGGCGCAAAGCCCGAAAGCTTGCGACTACATTGACGCCATTCTGAATTCGATTGAGCGACAAGGGCGGAACCGCCACTAGCCCCGCCGCCTTGGATCGTTGGCAATCTGGGCTTGCCGACCAGGGGCGACGTTGCGGTTGTAGTGTTCCAAACCCGTCTGGGTAACGTTGACAGCGATGTTTTGGATTTCACCGCGTTGTTCGACGCTGAAACCTTCCGGGGCTTCTATTGTCAACACGGCATGGCCCATCGAAGCTTCGCTACGCTGCCCCAACAGTCGGGCCGTCGCGGCGGTCGAAGTAACATGCGCTGGCCCACGGATCAGTTCTGGACCGTTTTCGCCCGCAATACCCACTTTTCCCGTTGGGATATTGCCGCCCTTGTCGAACAGCCCAGCAAACAGGCTTCCCAAGAAGCCGCCACCACCGCCGCCCGCAGGGGTGAACAAGTCGGTCAACAACATTTTGATCCCGGACGAAAGAATGTCCGCTGCGATCTGGTCCAAGACACGGGAAAAAGCTTCGCCAAGGTTTTCGCCACTGACAATCGCCTGCGCCATTGCGTCCGAAATAGACTGGATGCCCTGTTCGATTGTCGGCAGGTCGCCCAGGTTATCCATTTGGGCCTGCAACCCCTGCAAAGACGCCGCGTATTCTTCGTTGGTGATTTCACCTGCCGCCAGTTTGGCGTTCAACGCCGCGATCTGTTGGGCAAACCGTGCAGCTATCGGGGCCGAAAGACCCAATTCGTCGGACAGCGCTTCTGTCGCCCGTGCGTGTGCGTCCGCATCCAGATAGCCAAGCTGGTGCAGTTCGTTAAGATCGTTCAGTTCGCTGGCGTATTGTTCCGCAGCGGTGCGTGTGGACCGATAAATACGTTCGGCTTCACGCAGCCGTTCTTGGTGTTTGCGTTCAGCTTCGGACTGCCCGCGCGACCCACCGCCGCCAGAAGTTCGTGGCCGCCGACCGCCGGACCCCGCCGCAGCACGGCCTTGTTCTTGCTGCCACGCGATCAGGGCTTGGCGGTTTTCTTCGGTTGCTTCCGCGTTGGCGACATAAGCTTCGCGTTCTTGTCGCAAGTATTCAAGTTGTCCGTCTGGGGCGTTGGCCCGCAGGGCTTCCGATCTTGTATCGAACCGTTCGCCAGCCATCGCGCCAGCAAGCCCAACTGGATCGTCCCGGTATTGCAGCCGCAATTCACTTTGTCGCAGCGACGCAACCCCTTGCGCCCGGAGATTGATCATCCCGTTGACCGCACGCTGGATTTCGTTTGCCATTTGGGTCGCTTCGGCAGCGGCGGCGGCGATCCCGGCAGCGGCACTTTCGGAATTCAGGGCTACTTCCAAGGCGGCAATCGCGCCAGCGATCAGTTCTTCTTTAACCTGCCCGGTAACGCCCAATTCTTCCAGCTTGGCGTCCAAAATCTGGCGTTCGCGTTCCAAACGTAGTTCAGCAACTTGGGCGCTGTCTCGACCGAACTCAGCGGCAGCGGCTCGAATATTTGCGTCTTGGATCATTGTCGCAACCATTTCACGCGCAGATCGCAAATTTTCTTCGCGGATCAGGCTTTCGCGCTCTGTTGTCCCAACGATCCTTGCCGCTTCAACATTGGCTTGTGCAGCAGCGTCAACCATTTCACGCAGGCGGGTGGGCATTTGGTCTAGCGACCCATAGATCTGTTCCAAGGTGCTTTTCAGATTTACCGTCGTGGTTAACACATCTTCCGGCGTCTCAGCTTGCCCGATTTGGCTCAGGGCGTCGCGCAGTTGTAGGGCTTGGTCTTTGGTTAGGTTGAAGTCGCGTTCCATACGCTGTAGCGCTGTCCGACCGCTGTGGCTGCTACGGTCCACGTTTGAGAAAATCGCCGAAAACTCCGCTTCTAAATCGTTGACAGCCGAAGACAGGGCTGAAATCGCGGATTGTTGTTCGGAAAAGGACAGGTAAGCCAACATAGCCTGGGCTTGCCCCGCAGCGGAACCAAACCTTTGAGACAATTCTTCGGTCGAAAGCCCTGCGATTTCTGCGGCATTTTGGTAGGCTGTCACCGCGTCTGATAAATCGTCAATTCTATCTTCTAAGCTTTTTGCGTCTTGGCCCGCACCGATAAGCGCCGCCCCTAAGTTCGCGACCATTGGAGCCGCGATACCCGCGATAATCCCGAACGTACCGAAAGCCGCCAGCATATCAGGCAACTGAATTGATATGGCTTGCGTGAGGTTGCCGGTCGCGGCGGCCTGTTGGCTCACCTGGTTCAGTTGCTGGGCGAAATTTCGGATATTGTGACTGCGGAATGCCGATGACATACGGGTGGTTGCTCGGCCAGTTCGCACAAATTGACCCTCGGTTTGCGCACCGACACGCGAGACCGCTTGCAAATCACGCTGGCCACGCTTTAGGTCGGTCGTATCCGCGACAATTTTTAATTTCGCTACATCAACCATGAGGAATTTCCAGTGCTAGAAGATATCGCAATTTGCATTTCAGCGCTCGATTGGTGGTCGCTTTACGCCAGCTTCCTACCGGAAAGCATTCGACCCGAATTGCCTGTGTCGCAGTTCGATTTCGAAGAAGCCCTGATAGCTGCGGCAAAAAGCGACGCCATGACCGCGATGTCGGCTATGCGGGACGCAGATCAGTTCGTACAACAACAAGACTTTGACCAGCTTCGTGAAACCGTTTTGCAATGCGAAACGGATTTCGGCAGTTTGGCAGATTAGGAATTCAGCCACACCAAGGCGGTATCCCAACCGGGTCCGCCCCTAACCGGTGTCCTTCCAGATAGGCGTTTGACAGCCGCCGGATCAACCGGGCTTCCCAAGGTTCTGCAAACGCTTTCGTCAAGCGGGCGAAAGCGTCGATTTCCGTCCACGACAGCGGCAGAAGGCCACTAAGCCCCGACTGGACCATTCCCAATTCGCAGAACGCTTCGAACAGATAGCTTCCCGCGTCCATTACAGGAAGCGCAGGCGCAGCCCCGTGCCGCAATTCGTGCTTTTCGAAACGGGAATAGGTCCAGTCTTTAGGCTTGGCGTGCAGGTAGCCCAACTGCTTCGCGCAAAGAACTAGCTGGCCGACATGTTTTGCGCGAAGTTCCGACGGCTTAGTGAAAAAGGGATCGCTTGTTCCGCAATCCAGTCAGTGCGTGGATCGGTGAACAGCTTTCGTGCGTTTTCAGGCGTAAAAGCCAGTTTCTTGCCGTCGAATTCCATGCCAGCGGACCAACCAACTGTCGAAGCGATCAGAACGCGCATTCCGCGTTCCTGTTCGTCGATTTTGCCGTCCGCGTGCAGGCGGTTGGCTTCGGTCAGCGCCTCTTGCACCGCCGCTGCGTCACGCCCCAGAAGGCGGACGGATAACGGCTTGGTTTTCTTGGCGTCTTCGAAAATCGGTTCACCCGTGGCCGGGTGCCGTAGGTGAAGGTCGGCCCCCTCTGCGGCAGCCGACTTCACATCAAATTGGGTCAAGTCCACCATTAGGCGGCAACCTCAACCGCGTCGCTGTTGCGGCGCATTGTGAACGTAACGCCTTCATACGAAGACGCGGTGCGTTCGCTTTGGGTCCAATTCGCCAGCCGACCGTAAAAGTAGGTCGCGTTGCCGTTCGGATCGACAATTTTGAACGAATGGGTGGTGTTGGTGCCCGAACCTGCCTTCACGATAATCTGTCCAGGGTCAGAGGCGTTGCTGATCGCCTGGACTTGGATTTCGCCGCCGTCCTTGGCCCCATTGAAATGTTCGGTGCGACCGTCTTTCAGGCGTGTCGCCGTCACGTCTTCGGAATTGTCCCCGAATTCGCCGATGTTGACCACACCTTCCACTTCGGTGAAGGTCAGGGCTTCATAGCCCGCTTGGTCGTCTGTCGCAGGTTTCGCCGCCGCAACATGCAGTTCGCTGCTGATGCTTATGGTTGTCATTGCAGTCTCCTATGTGTTGTCAGGCCGAAGCCTGGTATTCGATGCTGACCGGCGTCCGCAGGAAAGCGTCGTCTGGGATCGCCCCGGCAATCGTGGGGCGTCTGAGAATGGCAAGGCCAAAGGGCGCACCTTCGACATTGCCCGCCGGAAACAGCGATACGAACTTCGCAGCTTCCTGATTGGCTGAGGCCGTGCCCGCGCCAAGTTCTGTGCAGATCGTGACTTGAACGATACCGCGAAGAAGGTTCGCACCGCCCAACGTCAGCGGTAACGGTGTGTTCCGAAAGAACACCACTTCCGCAAAGGTCGGCGTGCCTTCGAACTTCACGTTCGGCCACGCGAATGTCGGTGCGTCCGGCATGGCCAAAAGCTGGGCCTTGAACCAGGTTTCGATCTGTGCTTCCGCGTTCGGGTTCATTGCACCGCCTTGGCGTTTCGGTTCACGATATCTTGCCACTGTTGGGCGGCGCTGCGCATGAACGCACGGGCGGGTCGGCCTTGTGCGCCGAATTCCACATGCACCGCGTATTCGGCAGTCCAGCCGCCAAACACCACGTCGCCTAATTCCATCCCGGCAACGGCCAAGACATAGGCGTCGGGGCCGGTCAAACTGGTTGTGCCGTTCAATCCGGCTTGCAACGAATTGCGCAGGAAGCCGGTATCGACTGGCATTCGCCCACCTTGGGCGACAGGGGTTTGGGCTTCTTCGAACACGTCTTGGATCGATTGTTTCGCAACCGCTTCCAGAGTGTCAGCCGTTTTGTCGGCGAAGTCTTCCAACTGCGCCGTGAATGTCTTGACCATTCTTTTTATGCTCTTTTGTGCATTTTTCCATTGCACATCATGCACATTTGTGTATATTTAATTCATGACCAAGAGACGCGATATCATCAAGGCACTTGAAGCGGCGGGCTTTACCAGCAAGGGCGGCACGAACCACGAAGCTTGGGTTCACGAAGACGGTCGTCGCACCGTTGTGGGCCGTCACAAAGAAATCCCGCTGCCAACCGCCCGACTGATCGCCAAACAAGCCAAGATCAAACTCAACAAGTAAGGTGTGCCCCATGCCCAAGAAAACCGTTACCGAAACGCGCCTTTACCCGATCATCCTCCATCGGGAAGGCGATGCCTGGGGGTATTTCAGCCCGGAATTTGGCGGCGGTGGTGCTGCTACATTTTCCGACGCGCTGCGTTTAGCCCAAGAACTATTGGACGGCGAAGTGTCCCAACTGGCCGAAGCCGGTGAGCCGATCCCGGAACCGTCCAGCGAAGACGCTATTGATGCCGACGGCGGCAAAATCGCTTGGCTGCCCGTCGAAATTAGCAACGCGGCGGAACGAATTTTCGTTACTCTTCCTAAATCTTTGATCGCCAAGATCGACGCCGTTACAGGCAATCGATCCGCATTCTTTGCTGAACTCGCCCGCGAACGTCTCCAATCCTAAGCTGCGTTCCTACGCAGCCCCGCCAAGTGATCGATCTTGACTTGGGCATAGCATCGGCAGCCGATCACGTCGTCCCCGCCTGCGCCAAGTGAAGTGTCCCCAGGGTGCAGCATTCGCGCCCCTGTGGGGCTGGTGAACGCTTCGCCGAACTTGACGGTCTGGCCGTGCATTGCTGCATGACTGTCCCGTGTGCGTCCGTCTCCGGTTGCATTCCATGCTATTTTGACCTGATCCCGGTTCACTGCGCCGGTGTCGATCAATTGTTCCAACCCTTCGTTTCGCCCTGCGTTCAACGACGCAATGGTTTCTGTTCTTGCCACGGTGTCGCCGCGCAGCTTCAACAACCTGTCAGCGTACCGACCTGCGATCCGGTCAATATCGGCCTGCGCCAACGGGCGGCCTTCGGATAGGTGGCGTCGCACCAGTCCGTCGTAGCGACGGTCCCGCTTGGTGCGGGTGAAATACCGGGCCATCTGGTCCGGGTCAGCCAATTCGGCCCGCAGGTTGCGGACCCAAGTGGCTTGGTCGCTTGTCAAGCCAATCAGGCCACCGACGCGGCGTCCCTTTGCGCGGTCGATCCGTCCAACCAGTTCCAAGGCTGTCTGGCGGGGGTTGCGGCCAAGTTCCAGATTGGCGCGAAGGGATTGCCGGATTGACTGTCGTTGGTCGTCCAGAATACCTGTGACTAAGCTGGACGAATGGTTATTGATCCAGCGTTCGGCGCGTGGGTGCCGCCCCTGGAACCGGATCACCAACCTGCCGTTTCCGGCTGGGTCTTGAAGCTTTGGGAGCGTTTGCAGCAAGTCCGCCCCTCCCATGATGTAAGCCCGACGCAATGCGTCGTCCAAAGGCGCAAAGAATTCCGGGCGTAGGTGCAGTGCTTGGATCACCGCTTCCAGATCGCCACGGGCGACAGCGCCTTCGATAATCGCAATCTGTGCCGCTGAATGAAAGTCTTCGATTGCGGCCAAGAAGGCTTGTTGGATTTGGGGTTCAAGATCGGCGATCAGCCGCAAGAAAGCCCGCTTGGTATCTCTTGCCATACCCTACCTTACAATGGATCGGGGCGGCCCGCTAGAGCCGCCCCCTTGTGGGTGTGGAGACTGTCCTAAAATCTCACACCTGTGGGTGATCATCCGGGTGCCAGCCTAGCCAACCCTCTTTACGGATCATCAACAAAAGAGCCTCACGATCCGCTTGGCTGGCACGCCGCCAAGCTTTGATTATTGGCGGTGTTTCAGACTTGGCAGCTTTAGGCTCTGGGTTTTCAAGTGCGGTCTTTACGGCCTCGACCTGATCTGCTGCCGGAACGTTCTTTAATTTGTCCAGATAGACGCCGGTGTCTAATGGTGTACCTTTGATCAACTCCCTGGCCTCTGGGGTGGTGTTCTCAACGCGGGACACTGCTCGTGTGATTGTAGATTTGTTTGCCCCCGTAGCCTCGGCGGTTTCCTGGGCGAAACCCTTATTCTCACCAGGCCGTCCGCCACCAGTGGTGCAAGTTGCACCACTGCGTATCGTAGGCTCCGAAACTCTTTTAGCCCCTCCGGTTTTCTGAGCGGGCTTCTGGGTCTTTAGCGGTGGTAATTTGTATCTAAGGTCCAGTGGCGCACCTTGCTGGCTCTGGATTTTATGCATCTCCCACAGTTCTTTCCGTCGTGCCAGATGTTCGGCTTGTTCTACCGCTGTCAATTCAGATCGTATTAGGTTCTCGTCTATTTCCCATAACTGGCGGCCTACTTCATCAGCATCAGTGAAGATCGCGGGAATTAAGTCCCAACCCAATCGTTTCGCGGCTTCCAGTCGATGTGCCCCCGCGACGAGTATGAAAGCGTCGTCTGGTTTTGCCCACAAGGTTATTGGTTGTTGCAGCCCTATAGCTTTGATGCTTTCGATCAGACGATCCACCTTCTTTGCGTCCAGCGCGCGAAGGCGCGCTGGAATGTCGATGTTGTCAATGAATTCTTCGTCGATACGCATTACCGTACTCGCGGAAATTTCATTTCGAACGAATATGCCAGTCCCCGGCCTGATCGCCCTTCCCGATAACGGTTCCAAGCTGTCAAGGTTAGCCCTGCTATGATGCTTATAGGTAGCTTCTCTTGGTTCGTCGCGTTCTTGATCAAGCGTTTATGCAGCACTAAGGCCGGATCGGTCTTCGATTTTGCTCCTATGCCTTCGTTGGCAACTTCAAAAAATCGGTCAGCATCCTGTCGGCATTTACGGGCGCAAAGGTAGTGCATCGCAACCATCATTGATGGTGATGCAAGTCGAGACTTTTTGAATGCCGTGCATTGTGGGGTGCTTCGGGGCAAGTCAGGGTGCTTGATGAATTCGGCGTATAATTCTGCCGCCGTCACGTTGCCCAAGTTGCTGTGGTAAATGTTGCCTTGGTCATACCGATACACCCAACCGGTTGCCGCTGCCATGATCGAAGCGTTTTGAACACCGTGGATGGGAAAAATATCTCCCGAAGTCCGGCCTTTGCCCACATCAATGAAGGCAAAACTTTCATCGGGTGCGCCAAAGGCAACATCCGTCGTAAACGAAGTGTCACTTTCGATACATGCGGAAAGCCTGTGTTGCCCGTCGATCAACCGCCCTTGATCCGAAAAGATGATCGGCACTCGGGTATGCCGCCAGTCGCCGGAAGCCATTTGACGCGCATAGTGCTTGACCTTCTTTTCGGTGCAAGGCCGATTGTTAGTGTTGTGCGCCAACATCGCCCCGGCCATGGTCGGTGTGACATTCATCGGCACTGAGCCTTGCGGCGGGTTGGTGATCATGTCCATCAGCATAGATGCGAATTCGTTTTTTCTGTTGAAACCCATCACGCATAGACCTCCAGAGTAAGAGCGTCCATCGCGCGAAGCGTGTCCAACATTTTCTTCTTGGAGATCACCGCATATCGGTCGCCAGCCCCAAGGTAGGGCGTGGCGCTACTGATCATAACCTGCACGGTATCCAACAATACGTCGATATGCGTGCGCAGTTGGTCATTGCCTTTTTGAGGGGGTTCCTGTATGTTCATGTTCGAACCTTTCTTTGAGAGTTTGGTTTTCTGAGAGGTCGCAGTTCCGCCAAGAACTCTGCGGCCTTTCGCTTTTTCAGGGTGTTGCATTTTGCTGATCCTCTTGTTCCACCACGCTCTCTAACGCGGCCAATATTTCACTGTTCATAGACCTGCGGTTCCGTGCGGCCATAAGTTTGATCGTGTCCCGCCAGCCGTCGGGCAGGCGAAGAATGAACTGTTCGGATAATTTTCGGCTCTCCATTTTCGCTCCTTATTGAAGTCCTTAGGACATCATGTCCTAAGGCTATCATTGCGTCAAGCACTTTTTATGTCCTAAGGCTACTACCATGTCTGAAGACCAAAATCGTACCTTAAATGATAAGTTTATGCTCCGCCTGCCTGACGGTATGCGCGATAAAATCAAAGCTTCCGCCGAACTCAACGGCAGGAGTATGAATGGTGAAATTGTGGACCGTCTAGAAGAGACCTTTCGACAAGACGACTGGATTTTCCCAGGATTGGACTACCAAGACGTCATCGCGATGTTCGAAAAGGAAATCGAAGATCACGACAACCTAAAGACGGAAGTAGAGCGAGAACGTGCCAATGATCGGTTCGATGCTATGAAGGATGAAATCTTAGAGGAAATCCGAAAGTTGAAGAGTTAACCCTATCTTCCAATCTGAACTTCGAACATCAGGATTTTACCGCCCGGCGACAACGGATCGATCCGCAAAATCGTGTGTTTGTGGCCATCCAGTTCGATCTTGCCTTCTCTCCCCAACCCACTGTCCAAGCCTTCGGTCGAAACCAACAAGCGTCGATCCGCAGCCCCAACCAACGACCCTTCACGATCCCGAAGTGAAAACTGCAACTCGACGACGGTACACGGGACTTCAACAGGGCTATCGAACACCGGATCGGCTTCTGTGCCCGTATTCGGTCCCAATTGGATCAACATCGCCCCCCGACCAAATCGCGCCAACAGGCGTTGCGCGGTCTTTTCTGCCCGTCCGTAATCGAATGTCACGACCGCACCAGCGTCTTCGTGCCGCCACGGCGTGACAGCACTGGGGCCAGCAGATCGTCCACCACGGTCAAGACCGGGCGTTGCGCGTCAACGCCACTTTTCGCGGCGTAGGTGGTCGAAATCGGCCCCACGCTTTCGCTTTGGACGGTTTGGGCTTCCACGATATCCGGGGAAAGCGAACCGGCTGACGCCAGTTCACGAAGCGCCGCTTCACAAACCGCTTGGACAACTTCGTTCGGAATTTCCGTGCCACCGATCAGATCGCCCGCAGTGTCGTAGGCGTTCTTGCGCGGCCATTCCAAGGATTGGCTGCGGCCATTGCTGCGGCTGCCGGGGAAACGGCTGCGATACCGCCCGTCGATCCACACCGTGGCGCGACGAAGCGCGGCTTCTTTGGCCGTGTCTTCGCCGGTCCACTGTCCCGCGTTGCGGCTTGCGTGGTAGGTGTCGGCGTCGGCCAAGCTGACATAGCTGTCGGAATTCGCTGCGCCTGCATTGGTGGTCAAGGTCATTCGGGTTCCATAAGAAATTCGCGGTAACGGCTGTCCAACATCGTGATCCCTGCCGAAAGTTGGAACATCGTTTTGCCTGCTCCGTCCCAACCTGTGAACAGGATATCGTTTTCTGGCCCAGTGTACCCGGCCCAGGCAACCGCCTGAATTTCCCCTTTCTCTGCCCGTTCAAGCAAACCCTGCAAAGCAGCGATAACGTCTTCGTTGCGCTCACCTGGCAGAGGGGCTGCCGTCAGTTTGTGGACGTTCGACACCGGATCAGGCGTCTACGAACATGGTGGCGATCAGCCGCTCGCGCAGTTCCGGCAGGTTGCCGTCGGTTGACGCACCGTGCGCTTCAAGCAATTCGGTAACGTCTGCCTTCTTCATGTCTGCGATATCTTTGCGGGTGATCGGTTCCGGTGCGGCTACAGCCTTCACAACAACAGGAACTTCAAGCGCTTCATACGCGGCGACGATTTTGGGGTAATCGCCAACGACACCAACTTCTTCGACACCCTTTTCAGGGCCGTCGAAATAATCGGGATTACGGTTTTGTGCGCCTTCGGTCACGTCGGATGGATCATTTGAGTAGATCAGTTTCATGTGGGTTTCTCCAACTGCGACTGGACCCGTGGATATCCACGGGTCCAGTCATTGGGTTAGGTCAGGTTGATAACGACACCCGCAGTAAGCTTGTCGCTGTTGGCGTGCTTCTGCCAGTTTGCACCAGCGCCCAACGTCGCCAAGTTCGGGTTCTCCCCGGCGCTTTCCTTGTAGGAATAGCCAAGAAGATCAACGTTGAACGCACCTTCCGCCGAATAGCCCACCGTGTGGTTTTCCGTGCCATTGACAGGGTACGACCGGAAATCGGGCGACTGACTTTCGGTTACGCGGGATGCGCCCGATTGCAGGCCGAAGATTTTGTTGGCAGGAATTTGGTCGCTGACCAAAGTCGGTTTGCCCATCGTGCCGGGTGTTCCGCCATAAACCACGGTGCCAGCTTCTTCGAACAGCTTTTCGTCAATGGCGTCGTCCACCAGATCGAAGTAGGTGCCGCTGTCCATGCCGAACATTGCAATCCGACCGAACCGATCCCCAAAGGTGCGCATACCCTTGGTCAGAACCTTCTTGTGATCAGTCGCGAAGGAAGCAGCCACAACCATGTTGGCGTTGCCGCCGATTGCTGCGCCCAACGCTGCGAACGACGCGGAAATCATATATTCCATAGTTGCGTCTGCCGCTTGTTGCCCGACCAACTGGAAAAATTCTTCCGGGGAACGATTGCGGCGTTTGAAGGCTTCTTCCGTAGTTTCGTAGGGGCCGAATTTCCATGGCGTCTTCACGCCCACCATTTCGCCCGAACCGATCTTCTGGGCGGCAACGGGGTCGTTGTTGTTCACATCGCGGTGACGCAGTGCGCCGCCTACGGTATAGAACGCCGACTTGTCAAAATCGCCTTCAATGGCTTCGCTGGTAAAAACCAATGCGCCGTTTGACGATCCGTTGAAAACCTCAAGAACGTCTTGGACGCGCTCAAGATATGCGGTTTGGGCAAGGCGATCATAGATCACCATGTCACTGTTTAGGGTGGTAACCATTTGCTAATCCTCTATTTGGGCAGCTTCAAGAATTCCGACTGCCCGTGTTCTTCGATAAAGGCCGACTTCTCCACAGCGGTCATTTCGCTGCGGGATTTGGCTTTGCCCGTGCCTTTGTCATTCCCCTTTGCGTCGCCACCCTTGGGCGGGGACACGAAATCCTTGCCGTCTCCGGCGGCCCACCGTTTGACGTGATCGGCCAACGCCAGCGGTCCCATGTCGCTTTCCACGACGGGGTTGCCTTTGTCGTCCATGCCCACCTGCGGCGACAGAAGTGCGCGTGCAGCTTTTTGGAAGGCGGGGCTTGTGATCCCGTTTTCCACCAGGGCTTCGTCCAGTTTCAGGTCCACGGTCAGGCCGCGAACCTGTTTCCGGGCTTCGTCACGTTCAGAAATCGCGGTGTCGCGTTCACCTTCAAGCGTGCGGCGCAGTTCCACCAACGCGGCGTCGTCGGGCTTGCCGTTCTTGGCGGCGTCCCAGACTTTCGCGTCGAAATCTTCCGGGTAATCGTCCAGCTTCGCTTTCAGCGTGGCCAGTTCTTGCCCTTGGGTTTGGCGTTTCTGCTTTTCGGCAGTGTAGGCATTTTTCAGGTTGGCCACGTCGGGCAAACTGTCGGCACCTTCCACTTGAAGGACGAATTTACCGTCCACTTCGGTGTAGAATTGTTTTAGGGGTTCCTGAACGTCGTCCAGAGTATCCAGCACGGATTTAAGAGCCATCGGCCCGGTTCCTTTCTTTGGGGAGAGCGTGCATCACACGCAGGTTTACGGGGTTTCCCCCAGATCAGTCAGAACGTCTTCACCATCGATAAGAGACGTTTCTTCTTCATGATCGCGTTCAGCGGAAGCGATGCCGCCCCGCTGCAAGTTTTCGTAATAGGTCTGGTAGCTGACGCCACCAGACTGCCAGACCTGCATAAGCGCCAAGGCGTCCGCCGGTGACATTGTGTTGTCCAGAAGGTCCGCCGGTGGCGTGACCACGATTTCGTCTTCGGGCAAACCAATCATGGCCGCCGCGTTGCGCAGGCTGGTTTCCAACAGCGCACAAGACGCTTGCGCCACGCTTAGAAGCGTCGCGGTTTCGGACTTGTTGCGCAGGCGGCGGGCTTCGCCGCTTTCCTGCGCCCGACTTTCCTGGTGTAGAAGACGGGCACCGGCCATCGCCGCCGCTTCCCGATTGTCCTGCATCGCGTTCTTGTGGGCGTCGATCCCGGCGCATGTCGGGCTGACATATTTCAGGTCGGGTTCAACGCCTTCGCTGCCCATCATCTGATGGACCACACCGGCCCCGATTGCGTCGGGCGCTTCACCGTTGATCGCGACCAGTGTTTCTTGGCCGGACATGAACAGTTGATAGCGATAGTCCGCCGTCAACTGGTAGATCGCCAAGGCCGCACGGGCCACGCCGATCAGTGGTGGGGTTTCGATATCCGATGCCAGGTCTTTCGCATTGGCCACCGCGAACGGCACCCGATCAAGCGCGGCACCGCCTCGGATCGTGGGCGTCACGTCTTCTTCGCCGCCATCGCGGTGCACGATCTGCACATAGCGCCCGTCGTTCAGCCCAAGAACGCGGTATTGATCCACCTTTTCCCAAGCGAAGCCGTTTCGGGCCATGTGGCATTCGTCCAGAACGAAGAAGTCCTGATCCCAGTTGATCACCGCTGGGGCCGCATATCCGGCCAAGAACGGATCACCACCACCGCTTGGCGCGTCAGCCAACACGGCGTATCGGCCCAACAACAACAGGTTGCGCGTGATCCGCCGGTGGAAGGCTTCCAGACTTAGACCGTCAGCGGTTGCGCGTTCGTTCAGAAACGCCAACCCGTCGGGCATTTCGATCTGGATTTCCTTTTCATGGATCGCGCCGACCATTGCGGCCAACGACGGGGCAAGCAGTTCGGGGAACTGTGCACGCGACTTGTAGGCTTCGTAGGCGGCCTTGCCCTGATCCGATTGGCTGGTGAAGCCGTTGGGTTTCGTCAGGTACGTTTCCCCGGCGGCCTTGATCGCGCTTTCCCCGTCAACAGCATCGCGCATAAGCCGCCATTCGGCACGCCGCGCGTCGGTGTATTCGGGGTGTTTGGTGCTGACGCCTGTCAAAAGAACCCTGCCACTGTCTTCGTTTCGGATTTGGCTTCCCGGCGCGTGGCCAGACGATTGAACGCCCGACTGGTGCTGTCCACGTCGTCGTCGTGAACCGCTTCGGGGAAGCCTTCCAGTTGTGTGAACCAGCGTTCATTCCATGCAGCCCGAAGCACGAACACGTTGCCCGCTTCGGCCTGCGCGGAAAATCCGCTGAACCTTGTGATCTTGTCGCCTGTCTCCGGCGACGACCGGACATTGAACCCGGCCAACATCTTCGTCAGACCCGCGACTTGGCTTTTGCCCGCCTGCCCAGGGTCTTGCGGTAAGTCGATTTCCGTGTCCCGGCTATCGGCTTCCGCAGTGTTCTTGATCAACCGTTCGACACCGGCAGGCGTCGTTCGGTCGAAACGGTGGTCCAGCACAAAGAACCGACCGTCGTCAGTCTTCCCGATCTGCGTTCCGGCGGTCCAGTCTGGATCGTTCAATTCTGTCTTCGGCGTTCCGGCCAAGTCCCAGCCGCGCACCTTGCGCAGTCCGGCAGGGGCGGCGTCCACGATCTGGACCCAACCCCGTTGGAAGTAGAGGCCCGCAGCGGGCCGGATTTTCCAGTTACCGCCCAACAGCCGTTCCCGTTCGACCGTCGAAAGCGCCATGAGGTTCGCCATGTAGCCCGGATCGGCGGCCAACAACGCCTGGTTATCGGTCAGCTTGGCCGGAATGAACGTCACTGATTTGGGCGGGATCGGGGTATCTTGCCCGTTTTCGTCCACCATCGTGTGTTTGGCCAGATCGTCCGGGTTGTCGGCCCAGATAATCGTTTCACCAGAACGCACGAACCAACGTAACTTGCCAGCCCGTTCGGGTATCGCAAGGCCGGTGTCCTGATCAATCCACCAGGCAATGAACTGCGCGACCCAACTGTCCGCGTCGGGGTTGCACGTTGCCCGGATGTAAGGCCGGACGCCGCTAGTGCTGCGGTTCCGGCTGACCATGTACCAGAATTGCTTCTCCGAAAAGTGGGTCAATTCGTCGAAGCAGATCAGCGGGATTTGCGAACCCTGCCAATCCAGAACCGTCTTTTCGTGTTCCAGGTGGCGAAAGGAAATCTTCGCCCCGGACCCGAACCGCCAGTCCAAAACCACTTGCCGGGGATCGCCCCCGATCAGGGGGTATAGTTTTTCGCTTTCGTCCCACAAGCCGCCTTCGTTGCGAACTTGGGTCGTGTTCCGGCGGAAGAACACTGCGCCGAAATCGGCGTTGTGAATGTGGCGCAGCGGTTCAAGCAGAAGCGCCCAGGTCTTGCCGCCACCCGCTGCCCCGCCATAGATCGCAATGTCAGCCGGGGACGCCAGAAATTGTTCTTGCGGCCCCGCCTGGGGTCTAATTGTCGCTACCCCGGCCATTGTCGGGCAACTGATACAACACGACCTGCGGCTTCATGCTGCCGTCTTCGGAACCGTGGTTAATATCCTGCTTGTCACGCCACAGATCGGGTCGCCGGTTCTTCAACCAGAAGATCGCGGCCACCGTGTCGGGCGGATAGTGTTTCGTGGTCGGGGCAACAACCGTTTCGCCGGTCTTACTGTCGTAAAAAATCTTGTCTTCGGGGTGTTCGTACCCCGTGGCCCGCTCAAATAGGCGCTGCCCGACTTGGGCGTCGGCCAGCATCTTGCCTTCGATCAGGGCTTGCTTGAATTGCGGATAGCGGCCTTTCCAGTTGGTGATCGACCGACGGCTGACACCAAAGGCCGCCGCGATTTCTTCTTCGGTCGCCCCTAACAGCGTCAGTTGCAGCGTGATCGCTGGAACCTTTTCGTCGCCCCCGGCCTTGTCGTATTCCGAAGGCCGATTTGCGGGCCGCTTCTTGGTCACAATCTAATCCTTGGTGCATCGCACCGGCAAATGAAAACCCCGCCTGGTTAGGGCGAGGCTATCCGAAGGCGCGTAGCCAACGAGTGGAATTTCAATTGGGCGTATTAACCCTAGCGTAACGCTGGACCTACCGTAAGGGCTTCGCCAACATCTTCGCCCACCGCAAACACAATTATCCTTTTCGGCAGAACCGGGGCGGAGTACCCTAGGTTTTATTGGTGTGGCAACTACTATATGTAGTGCCTTTGTCAAAAAGCTTACGTAGATAGCCTGTCTGTGTCAAGCCGCTTCCAAATTCATGCTATGGATTTGCAGGATTTGTTCGCCCCCAAGCAGTTCCAGGACAACACGAGCGTCGGGGCCGCGAAGATCGACGACCCTAACAACCACGCCGTCGAACGGACCTTCGACGATCTTGACTTGATCCCCGATCTTGAATTCGTGGTGGGTCCGCATGAACTTTTCCCGTTCTGGTGCTTTCGTGCTGCGACCACCCCAACGCTTGAACATTTCGTCCATGATCGATTGCGGGATCGGATAGGGCCGACCATCGATACCGGCCACGTCCTGCACCAGATTGACGCGGAACAGATCAGCCCAACGGTTTTCGCCTTTCGGCCATCCGACGAACACCCACCCGACCAACAGGGGGTAGGCTACAAGCTGTTTTTCCTTTGTGTACTTGGATTTGCGCCGCCAGACTTTTTTGGTGGGAAGAAAGACGTGGAAATCAGATTTGCGCAAAACGGTTTCGATCACGAATTCCCGCTGTCCGGTCCCCTTGATCCGGCGCTTTCGTTTCCGGCCCTTCTTGTCCACGTATTGTTCAAATTCGCCCCCGATCACTTCCGTTGTCCGGTTGCGGTTCGCGGGCTTCTTGGTTCGGATCGCGAACCACTGAATTTCCTGATCGTCCTGCACTGCCGCCACCTCTGCTTATTGATTTGCGGTTTGACGATCCCGCGACGCAGCCGCTTCAACGCCCGCTTCTTCCGCCGCACCATGTCTTTCGTTAAAATCGTTCTGGGCCGCCCGTCGTGGCCGACAGCCGCATAGAAAATTCCTTCGACCAGGCCAAACCGCCAAATGTCGGCCCGTCGTCCGAAACAGGGGATCACCTTCGTCACGAACTCCAACCCGTGGGGCTGGCCCTGAACCGCCTTTTCCAATTCGGCAACCACCCACCAAGGATCGGCGGCTACGATCCCGCGTTCGCCGCAACGCTGGACGAAGTGGCCATGTTTTTTTTGTTGATCGTCCGTTGGCTGGAACGGCGTCCGATCTTCTGCCAGGTTCGATCCGCCCATTGTCAGCGCCCGATCAGCGTCCCGGTGACAGTCTCGCCACCAACGCGCACCGGCGGCGTTGTCGTAGGTCGTGGCGCGGTCCTGCATTTCGGATTGGGCTTGCGATAGGAAATCAGCGGCGTTCATTTCCAAGTCTCCCGTGCGGCTGGAAAGCCTCCGCCGTCAGTTGCGATCCAAGCCCACAACTCGCTATCGACCCACGAATAGGTTTCGGGATCGCTTTCGCGCAACTGCTTGGCGGCTGGGCCTTGGGACAAGCGGTTGCCGTTGTGTCCCAACCACCAAGCCCGCTTCGTCCACCGGTCCTTCGGTTGATCGATCAGGCGAACATAGAAACTGCGCCAACCATTTTTGGCTTTGTCCGGGAATTCCCAAATTTGGTGGGTCAGGTTTTCTTCGACCAGGACCGCGCCGCGCTGTTCCAAGGCTTCGACAGTGAGTGCGGCAGCCATCACACGCTCTCCCCATACGACCCCGGAAAAGGCCAACACTCGCCGGACATTTCCGTACCCCTAAGGGTATACGGAAAAATGTCCGGTTGCGTCTGTGTTCCATGTCCGCCGGACATTTTGCCCATGTCCGGCACATTGCCGTTGTAAAACATTAGCTTACCCCTTTTTCGTTGGTTTGCCGGACATTTTCCGTTTGTCCGGCGGACAAGTCGCTTTTGTCCGGGTTTTGTCCGGCAAAAAACGGGTCCATGACGCCGACCCGACCTTCGAATTCCGACACCAGTTCTTTCTTTTTCAATTCTTGAAGTGCGCGTTTGAACTGATCTGAATTGTCGAAGGTGCCTTCGGACAAGACGATTTCGCGAAGCGTGTTTCGGTCCACGGGCGCTTCCTGTTCAATCGTCGCGAATAAGGCGGCTTGTTTGCCTTTCAGTTCGGATTTGACCTCACGCATCGGGGCTTCGGATTGGTCGAAAACGAGGCTGGTCATGTCTTCTTCGAAGTCTCCGACCAGCACTTCACGCCCCTTGAACCACACGTCGTCCGGCTCTTTGGCGTCTTTCATTTTGGTGCACACGACACGGGCGCTAATGTCGTCTCCGGCTTTCTCGACACGGAATTCGAAGTCCATGCCGCCCTTAAGGGCTGTAGCCCCACGTGCGCGTTCCTTGTGGCTGTGGCCGGTGTGATGCACGATCATGACGGTGGCCCCGAATTTGGCCCGCAGAAGGCCGTCTACGTGGTTCAGGAACACACCCATGTCAGTGTTAGAGTTTTCGTCCCCACCGCCGAAATTTCTGGCAAGGGTGTCGATCACGATCAAAGCCGGTGTCGAACTATGATCTGCGATTTCGTTGACCGCTTCGACGACTTCCTTGGCGGCGGCGGTGTCGTAGAACTGGGCGGCTTGTTGACTGACGTAGAACGGGAGGTCGGCCAAGCCGACCCCGTGGTGGCGTTCCCAGGCCGCGAAACGGCGGGCAAGGCCGCCGTGCCCTTCACCGGCGATGTAGATCACCGGACCTTGCTTGACGGGCCGCCCGTGCCAATCTCTGCCCGCAGCGACGTGGAACGCCATGTCTAAGGCGATGAACGATTTGAACGATCCGGGATCGCCGAACAACAAACCCGTGGTGTTCTGTTCGAGAAATCCCGTGATCTGCCAGTTGATCGGCCCCAGCTTCGCCAACACGTCTTGCGCGTGGATCAGCGCGAACTTTGCTTTCGACTTTGGGGCGCTGTCTTCGACCTTCTGCGCACGGGCTTGTCGGGCCGCGTGGATGATTGTCGCGGCGGTTACGGGGTTGGTGGTCGCCAGATTGGCTTCGAAAGACCGCCAACGGGCGGCCATCTCGGTTTCATTGTATTTTGACCCGCCGGAACTCCATTCGTCCCAAAGGTCGAAGCCTTCGTGGTCGCCGTCGTATTGGTGGAACAATCCCATTCCATAGCGCACCCATTCGTTCATGCGAATGTCCGGGTCCAGATAGGACAGGGCCTTGCGAAGCTGGATCGTCGTTACGTCTACTTTTGGTTTCGCATGGGCCAGAACACGTTCAGCTTCCGGGATCGACTGATCGACCAGTTTGGAAGTCGGGGCGTTTTCGACCAGTTCCCAATCGTCGGGAACAATACTTTCGAAGAACGCCACCAAGTCCCGTGCCTGATCTTCGGTAATCGTGGGCAAATCGGCTGCCGGAATATCTGCAAGGGTCTTTTTGGACACCCATTCGTAGGGCTTGCCCGTGTCGGGGTGATCGGCGAAGGCGACGAACTGTTGGCCGTCGCCCAGGATTTCGACCTTGTGTTCCAACCCAAGGAAATCGACATACTTACCGCTGGCGATCTTGGGGAACGGCTTGTCGGTGCGATAGGCCAGCAAGATTTTCGGGGCTTGCCCGACGCGCTGGACGGTCGGCCCGATATTGGCTTCGCACCATGCGACAAGTTGATCAATGATATCGGCGTCGCGCACGTCCAGATCGGCGGCGGGGAAGTGACGGGTCTGGATACCAACACCGCCGTCGGCGAAGCCGTTGGCCAGCCACTTGTTCAATCGGGTTTCGTTGGCTTCGATCCGCTGCCAATCGGAGATACCGCGCGGAAACTTGTAGCCGCGCTTGATCGGGATGATCGGGTAGCCTTGGTCCAGAAGGCGTTGGCCGTAGGTTCTTAGAAAGCTGTCAGTCATGCCGCCCCGCAGTGTTGGCGGCGTCCCGGCGTCGCTGGTTTTCTTTGTGCGTGACCAGTTCTAGGTGATCGGGGTTGCAGCAAAGGCGATTGCGGCAGGTGTGGTCGATCTGTTTTTTTCCCGGAACGTAACCGTGGAAGTGGGTATAGATCACACGGTGGACGGCCACGGTCTGTCCGTCTACGCACATGCGAGGGTAACCTCCGCCGCGTCCGCTGCCCGAAGTCGGACCTTGCCAAATCCAACAGCCGTTTTGTTCAACGGTTACACGGGCCTTCACCTTGTCTAAGATCGACTGTCGGCGTTCACTCATTCGACACCCCCGGTTCGGGCCGGGGGCCTTCCAAGCGGGCACGCGCTGTCTTCAATGCTTCGACCGCTTCGTCGATTTCGGCAATCGCCTGGGCGGTTTCGTTTGCGTCGGATGATTGTTCGGCGGACAGGATTGCGGAAATCGCTTCGCCGCTTTCCTTGGCAATCACACCCGTCTGTGTGATCAGACAGTCCACGCCGGTGCGATCCCGACTGTCCAACCTGCGGGCCAGAAGGCGGGTGATTGGGTAGCGTTGCGCGGCGTCTTCCAGTGCGATCACGTCGGCCACAGTGAAGTCCAACTGACCGGATGCCTTCTTGCTGACGGTGCCCTTGCTGGCCCCGCCGCCCCAACGCGCGTTGATCGTCTCTGCCACGGCGTCGTAACAGCCGAACCAATCAATCAAGGCCCGCATGTTTGCGGTTACGATCTTGCGATAGTCAGCCATGTGAAACCCCGTTTCCTTGGCCGACGGTCTGCGCAGCCGTATTCTGGCACTCACACAAGGGACACTGCCGCAACTCATACGGAAGGAGGTCTAGAGCTGTAAGTGGGACGCCCAATCGCTGCGCAGCCGAATGCACCAACAGTTTTTGACTGTCAGGTATCGTGCCGCGCTGTTTCCAACCCGACACGTTGCTTGGGGGTTTTTCGACGGCCCGTGCCAGTGCGCGGACGCCGCCGAAGACTTCGACGATGTGATCTACATAGGACATGCGGCATTGATCGCAAATCACGATCGTAACATCAATTGTTATTTACGACCAGATTTTGTTCGTGATTTGCGGCAATGTGATCGCATGGGAACAATGACACCGATAGCAATTATGTTGCGAGAGGCCCGCGAAGCGTCCGGCCTTAGCATGAGAGAGGTAGCGCGTAGGTTGGGTGTTTCGCCCAATACCTACCGCCATTACGAAGACCCCGATCTGTTTAAGGGGGGCTATTTGCCTATGGATTTGGCGAAGTCCATTTCTGAAAAGGTAGATCACCCCAAGTTCGCCCATGATGCACTGCGGTTGGCAGGGGTGTCTGAGCGTCAATCTAGCCTGGAAAGCGATCTGGAACCGAACCTGGTCCGTGTTGACAATGAAGACGCCCCACCGTCTGATCGCGACCTGGTGCCCGTCTACGCCGTGCAGGCTAGCGCAGGCCCTGGGGCGTTAGTTTCGGAAGAATATCAAGAATATAGTCTTGCGTTCCCGCCCAGCTATCTAAAGGTACTCACGTCAAGCAGCCCCAAAAACCTATCGATTATCAGCGTGAAGGGGGAGTCTATGGAACCCACGCTGTTGGATAACGACATTGTTTTGCTGGACATGAGCAAGACGAACCTAAGCTACGACGGTTTGTTTGTGATCCGCTTCGACGACGCCCTGCATGTGAAGCGTGTAGGTCGGTCGCCGAAGAAAGGGCACATCACGATCATATCAGACAACAAAGACCTGTACCCGCCAATGACCGCCGCCGTTGCGGACATAGAACCAGTCGGGAAGGTTCTTTGGTATGGGCGGAAAGCCTGACCCCAAATAAATAATCGTTTCGAATCAACCAAATGGGCGCTTTGAGCGCCCATTTTTGTTTTCTGTGCGCATTTATATTGACATGGGCGCTAGAAGCGTACATACTTAATCCCATCGAAAGTCACCGAAGACGCATAGTGCCGACCCGGACACCGCTCCAACAGGCCCGCAGATCGCGACTTTTCCAAAACCGGAAACCGATGGAACGTGAACATGCAAACCGAAAGCACAAAACCCGAAGACCTTTCCCAGAAAATTGCAAATCTTGAGGCGCACCGCCGTTCGGTGGACTTCGCTTATCAGAATTCGCCCTGGACGTCTGGCCCGCGTTATCGTGCCCAACTGGATCAGATCGACCGTGAACTGTCCGAACTTCGGAGGGCAGCGGCGTGAGTGATTACTATTTCCAAACCGATGTTTTGCGCGGCCAAATGGCCGACCGTCTGGCCGAAAACGAAGAATAATTTCTGTTCGTTTTGACCAACGCGCTTTCCCACGTCGCCGCCGACGATCTGATCGAAGCGGGCGAACTGGGGGACGAAGCCGACGCCGAACTGGTTGTCTTCAACCTTCGCAAAATCGCCGACGCCATCGAAGCCGGTGAAATCACCTAAGAGGAACCCGAAATGCTTGAACAACAGATTGAACAACTGAACGAACGTGTCGCCAGCTTGGAAGGTAAGCAGGACAAGGCGAACGACCTTCTTGCGGATATCCTATCTGCGATCCGCGAAGGTGGCCTGCCGCCTGCACCGTCCGTCGCTGTCGCCGTGGACAACACCGCCGACGAACAGCCCGACGAAGCGCCTGCCGAACAGGTCCAAGACGCCGAAGAAGACGCAGCCCCGGCCACGGTCGAAGACGTGCGCGACGCGCTTATGAACTACCGCGACGCCCACGGCAAAGACGCCACGGTCGAACTTATGTCCCAGTTCTTGCCCAAGGGTGCCAAGCCGATTGTCGGCGAAATCCCCGAAGCCAAGTTCGGCGACGTGATCGCGGCCTGCGTGGTCGAAGAAAAGGCCGCAGCGTGAGCGTCGAACGCCTCATGCGCTGCGTTGTCAGCTTCCGCACCAGCGCAGGCGGGACAGATTGCCGGGAAGTCCTTCTTCGCGGCAACACCCCGCAATCGCACTGGTCGGAAGCAGCCCGGGCCGCCCTGTACCGGCAACACGACATTGGCGGTGCAGTGATCACCAACATTCGAATTTGTTCAGACGACGATCGGTCGCAGGACTTCAACGTCCGCGAACCAGAAGTCGCCAGCCTTGGAGGGGCCGCATAATGCCAGCACTTGCACACGCCAAACTTGGGCCTTCTGGTGCCCACCGTTGGACGGTCTGCGCCGCTTCGGTCGCAATGGAAGCCGAAATGCCGGAAGGCAAATCCGACAGCCCGCATATCATCGAAGGCAACACCGCACACGCGCTGGCCGAAATGGCGCTTGCGAACGATCAGAACGCCGACGCCTATCTGGGCACCCGCTTCAACGACGATCTGATCCACGTCGATCAGGAAATGGCCGAATACGTCCAAGAATACCTGGACTATGTGCGGGGGTTGGGCGGCAAGCTGTTGGTTGAACAACGTGTCGATCTGACCCGTTGGGTGCCGGAAGGGTTCGGGACCGCCGACGCCGTGGTTTTCCACGAAGGCACACTGCACGTCGTTGACTTGAAATACGGCAAGGGCGTTCCCGTGAACGCCGAGCGCAACCCGCAGGCCATGTGTTACGCCCTGGGGGCGCTGAACGAATACGACTTCCTGTTCGATATCCAGACGGTTTGTCTGGTGGTGCACCAGCCGCGCTTGGATAGCGTCAGCGAATGGGAAATCAGCCGTGACGACTTGTTGGCATGGGGCGACGACGATCTGAAACCGGCGGCAGAATTGGCGCTGTCCGACGACGCCCCGTTCAATCCCGGCGAAAAGCAATGCCGCTGGTGCGCTGCGAAGCCCGTGTGCCGTGCTTTGGCCGAACACAATCTGGCCGTGGCCAGCGAAGGGTTTTCGGTCGTCGGCGATCCCATCGACCCCAAAGACCCGAACAAACTGGACAACGACGAAATCGCGTCGCTCTTGCCTAATCTGGACACCTTGGCCGACTGGATCAAAGCCGTCGAAGCCTACGCGCTGTCCCAACTTGAACGGGGCGAAGCGGTGCCAGGTTACAAGCTGGTCCAAGGCCGGTCGCTGCGTAAGTGGGCCGACGAGGCGGACGCCGAAGCAGCCCTGCGTAAAAAGCTGAAAGTGGCTGACATTTTCACCAAAAAACTGATCAGCCCGGCCCAAGCCGAGAAGAAACTTGGCAAGGCCAAAACCAATATCGCTGACCTGATCGTCAAACCCGACGGCAAGCCTGCGATTGCCCCGGTTTCCGACAAGCGCCCCGCGCTGGAAATCGACCCCACCGAAGGCTTCTCCGAAGTCGCATAACCCAAGAACCGAAAGGACGAAAACCAATGCAAGACAAAGACTTCATCATGATTAGCGGGGCACGGGTTTCGTTTCCTCATCTTTTCAAGCCGCCGGTGATCAACGGCGAAGAAGGTAAGTGCGGTGCCGTGCTTATGCTGGACCCGAAGAAACACGCCAAGGCAATCGGCCAGATCGAAAACGCGATTGATGCGTTGTGCAAACTGCACTTCAAAGGTCGCAAGCTGCCCAGCGACAAGCTTTGCCTGCGTGACGGCGAAGACAAAGGCCGCCCGGAATACGACGGCTATATGGTGTTGTCGGCAAACAATCGGGACCGCCCGTTGGTTCTGCGCGGTGACGGCAAGACCAAAGTCGAAGACGAACGCGATAGCCCGATCTACGCAGGCTGTCATGTGAACGTCAAAGTCCGTTTGTGGAAGCAGGACAACAAATACGGCAAGCGGATCAACTGCGAACTGATTGGCGTTCAGTTCCACAGTGACGGCGATCCGTTGGACGGTTCCTACGTCAGCGAAGAAGAAGCCATGTCCGGCTTTGGTGCCGTGGACGACGGCGACGACTTCCTGGCGGCATAAGCCCCACACTCACGGAACCCGCCGCCCACCTAAGCGGGCGGCGGACCTCACACCCCCGAACCTGAAAGGAAACTAAATGCACGTTGTTGATGCACAAGCCGCAGTCGGTGTTGGCCGTCAAAGTCCACTGACCGAAATTATCGGAATGACACACGAACTTCGCGCGAAGGCGGAACGTATCGCGATCTTGATCGGGGATTGCGCGGATCGCGTTCTTGGGCCGGTGCCCCAGAACGTTCTTGATCGCGGGATTGAAGACCAGCCCATGGGGCAGTTGGAAGAACTGCGGCGGTCGCTGTCAGCCCTTGACGGGGTTCTGGACCACGCGATGCAGCACGGCGAACGGTTATCCAGCCTTTGATCTCTTTTCCTGCCCCGCCGCGTGGCGGGGTAGCGACGGAAGCCAAAAGGAACAGACCATGCGCAAACCGATACTCTGTTTAGATTTTGACGGTGTTATCCACGCCTACGACAGTGGGTGGAAAGGGGCTGACGTGATCCCCGACCCGTCCGTACCCGGCGTATGGTATTCATAAAGAAAGCCGTCGAAGACTTTGACGTTCAGATTTTTTCGAGCCGGTCCAACCAATCCGGCGGTATCGACGCCATGCAAGATTGGCTTCGTGAACACATGGTTACGCACTTCGTTCATGAAGAAATGGGCGATCAAGGCCCGTTGGACGTGCACGCAATGGCGGACGCAGCCACGGAAATTACGCGCCAAGTTTCGTGGCCGACCGAAAAACCCCCGGCGATGGTTTCGATTGACGACCGCTGTCTGACCTTCACCGGCTCATGGCCCGCAATCGAAGACCTGAAAGCGTTCAAACCCTGGAACAAGTGATCCATGCTCTATCTCGACACCGAAACCTACAACGCCGAAAAGGACATTTCCGCCGGGACGTATGAATACGCCCGGACGGCGGAAATCCTGTTGATCACCTATGCGTTCGACAACGGCTCGGTTCGGTGTTGGGATTTGACAGACGAAGACGCCGAACGGCCCGAAGAACTGTTCGATGCGCTTCTGGACGGATCGATCCAGATCACGGCCCACAACGCGATGTTCGACCGCCAAATCCTGGGCAACTGTCTGGGGCATCTGGTCGGCGATATCGCAGCGCAGCCCGACCGCTGGCGCTGCACAATGGTAAAAGGGCTGACCCACGGCTTCCCCGGATCGCTGGACCAGTTGGGACAAATTCTTGGATTGCCTCAGGACCAAGCCAAGCTGAAAGACGGCAAGGCCCTGATCCGCCGGTTCTGCAAACCGGCCCCCAAAAACCACAAGGCGGATCGCTACGACCGCAGCACACACCCCGACGAATGGGCAAAGTTCTGCGACTATGCGGTGCGCGATATCGAAGCCATGCGCGAAATCGACCGGCGTTTACCGGATTGGAATTATCGCGGCTTCGAATTGGGCATGTATCACCTGGACCAACGGATCAACGACCGTGGGTTCATGGTGGATCGTGAACTGGTTGAGGCAGGAAGCCGTGCGGCTGGCGACGAAAAGCAAGCGCTGGCCGCACGGTTCATCGAGCGGACCGGCGGTGTGGTCGCCCGTCCAACCATGCGGGCGCAGTTCATGAAGTTCCTGAACGACACGTTCGATCTGGAATTGGACAACACGCGGTCCCAGACGTTCAAAGACCTGTTGGCCGATCCTGATCAAGGGCTGCCAGACGAAGCGGTCGAATTGATGCAGATCAGTATCATGTCGAACAAGACTTCGACGGCCAAATACACCGCACTGGAACCGGCAATTTCGCCGGACGGACGATTTCGGGGCGGGTTGCAGTTCGCAGGTGCAGCGCGGACCCGCCGCTGGGCTGGACGCACGTTCCAACCGCACAATCTGCCGTCGCGCGGCCTGCCGCCACAAAAAGCCGTGGATCAGTATATCCGGGCGCTGAAATCGGGCGTCCATGATCTTCTGTTCGACGATTTGATGCTGTTCGGATCGGCAGCCTTGCGCGGTGTGCTAGTCGCCAGCGAAGGCAAACAACTAACCGTTGCCGACCTGTCCAACATCGAAGGTCGTGCAAACGCTTGGTTAGCGGGCGAGACGTGGAAGCTGGAAGCCTTCGAAGCTTTCGACCAGGGCGAAGGCCCGGACCTGTACAATGTCACGGCGGGCAGTCTCTTGGGGCAAGACCCCTATGAAATCAGCAAGACCGACCGCAACGTCATGGGCAAGGTGCCCGAACTGGCCTTGGGCTACCAGGGCGGCGTCGGGGCTTTCCAGACATTCGCGCGGGCTTATGGCGTCCACATGGCGGACCATTGGGGCACGATCCGCGCCAACATGCCGACATTCGCGGCCAGCGCCGAAGAAAACTACAACATTTGGGGCCGGGAACGTGATCCCGAATTGCCTTCGACGGAATGGATTGCGTCGGAAACGGTCAAACTGGCGTGGCGGCACCGCCACCCCGCAATCGCCCGTCTTTGGCACGCTTGCGAAGCCGCCGCCCGCAATGCGTTGAAGAACCCCGGATCGACTTTCCAAGCGGGGCCGTATCTGCGCTTCAAGAAAGTGTCTCACGCCGGACACGGCTACCTTCTTATGCGCCTGCCGTCGGGCAACTTCCTTGTCTACTTCGCGCCCCGGATCGCAACAGACGGTACGATCACGCACATGGGCCTGAACGGGCTGACGCGCCAATGGGAACGTCAAAGCACCTACGGCGGCAAGCTGGTGGAAAACGCCTGCCAAAGCCTTAGCCGGGACATTCTGGCCCAGAACATGCCCGCTTGCGAAGAAGCAGGGTTTGAAATCTTGCTGACGGTCCACGACGAAACCGTGACCGAGGCCCCAATCGACGACGCCTATTCAGCCGACCGTCTGGCCGCACTCATGGCCACGCGCCCCGAATGGGCCGATGGCTTCCCGTTGGCCGCCGCCGGGTTCGTCGCCAGCCGCTACAAGAAGGACGACTGATATGGGCCAGAAGACAAACCCTGTCCGTCAGATCGGCAACGTCCTTCTACTGGACGTATCGACGCCAAAATACGCCAACCGTTTCGCCAAGATCGACGCCGCCGACCGTGATTTGGTATTAGACGGTGGCGGACGCTGGTTCGCCATGTCTTGCGGGGACGACACGCTTTACGTCCGCCGTCGCCACCAGAACAAAGTCCAAGTGTTGCATCGGGTGATTTTGGACGCGCCGAAGGGTGTGCTGGTGGATCACATAAATGGCGACGGGCTGGATAATCGGCGCAAGAATATTCGCTTGGCCACGGCAGGCGACAACATGCGCAACCGCCGTTTGAATAGCAACAACCGTTCGGGCGTCTCTGGCGTGTGCTGGGCCAAAGACAGCCGCAAATGGCAGGCCCAGATCAAAGTCGAAGGCCACATGCTTTATCTGGGGCAGTTCGACGAATTGGACGACGCTATCGCCGCGCGTCTGACCGCCGAAAAGGAACACGGCTTCCACGAAAACCACGGCAGGTCGGGAAGGGAAGCGGCATGACAACCGGCCCCCACCTGAACTGCACCAAATGCCCGGACTGCGGGACCAAGCTGCAAACCAAAGACAGCCACCCACACGACACCTACGGCTTCGCCACGGTGCGTCGGCGCAAGGTCTGCGGTTCGTGCGGGTTCCGTGTGTCCACGGTCGAATTGCAGGTCACGGTGGCCGACAGCCTGTTCATGAAAGAAGACGAATGACCGCGCTTAGGATACTCATAGCTTGCGAAACATCTGGGATCGCCCGAAAGGCGTTTAGCGCTCTGGGGCACGATGTTTGGTCTTGTGACCTGGAACCGGCGGAAGATGGTTCCAATCGGCATATCGTCTGCGATGTTCGGGACGGAATTCTATTTGAAGGCTGGGACTTGTTGGCGGTGATGCACCCACCGTGCACCAGGCTTTGTCGATCCGGGCGACGCTGGATGTCTGGACCAGGGAAGTGGACCCCGCCCAAACAACTGCCGAAGGGCCGAAGCTGGTCCGATATGAAAGCCGAATTTGAACTGGGCGTTAGTGTATTCACCGCCTGTTGGTCGTCACCGATTGCGCGTGTCGCAATCGAAAACCCGGAAATGAATGATCTGGCCAAAGATCGAATGCCAGCTGATCTACCGCGCCCGCAGATGGTGCAGCCGTTTTGGTTCGGGGAACCATTCTATAAAAATACCGGTTGGTTTTTGCGGGGCCTGCCACCCCTTAAACACACTGACCGCTTGGACGAACCACTTCGCGGAAGCCCCGAATGGAAATCTTGGAACAGGGTCCACCGAATGCCGCCCGGCCCCGAACGTGAACGCCTACGTTCCCGAAGCTTTCCCGGCATGATGCAAGCCGCCGCCCAACAGTGGGCCGGTCCCGCCGCAATTGAGATTGGGGCCGCTGCATGACCCGTGAAAGCTATATCGAAAAGCGTGTCTGCGCTGCTGCTAAGGCCCACGGCTGGTTGGTGCACCCCAAAGCGGCCCACGGCACACGGCACACGGGGTTGGCTGGATCGGACATTCTCTAAAATCATTGATGCCGAAGATATGGATTATACGCCAGACAATCCGGTCTACGTCCCGCTAACGCGGATCATTTTCGTCGAATTCAAAGCCCCAGGAAAGAAACCCACACCCCTGCAAACCCACACGCATGAGAAATTGAGAAACCAAGGATACGAAGTTCATGTCATTGACAGCATTGAAGCGGGATTGGAGTTGTTCAAATGACCGCTGCACCGAAGATCGAACGCCAACACCCGACCCAAGCCGAACTGCGCGGCGCGTTTGATTATGACGCCGAAGGCTATCTGGTGCACCGTGAGCGCACCGACAAATTCGGACGCCCGAACAAACGGTATGCAGGCCGTCGGGCTGGAACACCGGACAGTAACGGGCGTTGGCGGATCACGCTGGATAGCACGTTCTACGAAGGGCACCGGCTAATCTGGATTTGGCACAACGGCCCGATCCCAGCGGGTGTGGTTGTCGATCACATTGACGGAGACGCCCTTAACAATCGGATCGCCAACCTACGCTTGGCCAGCACGTCGCAGAACAACGCAAACCGAAAGCGCAAAGCAGTGCCGGCCACCAGCAAGTATTTTGGGGTGTCGTGGCATTCCGTCCGCCAGAATTGGGTCGCGCAAGCCAAGAAGGACGGATCGACGCAGTATATCGGATCGTTTGAAAATGAGCGCGACGCAGCCCTGGCCCGTGACAGCTTTGTGCGGGGGCTGCACGACGGTTTCGAACAACTGAATTTCCCCGGCGTTTTGAACCGCTACGATCTGCACGATTACCAGAAACGGGCCGCCCAGTTTATCAAAGACACGCCTTCGTGTGCGCTTTGGATGGAAATGGGCTTAGGAAAAAGCGTTTCTGTTTTGACCGCTGTCGCCGATCTTCTGGACAGTTTCGAAGCGCACCGCGTGTTGATCATCGCACCGCTGCGCGTGGCCCTGAATACCTGGCCGCACGAAATCCAAGCTTGGGACCACCTGCGCCACCTGTCGTTCAAAAACATCGCTGGCGGCCCCAGAACCCGCGCGGGGATCGTTGGCGGATCAGGACACCACGATATCCACATAATCAACCGCGAACTGGTCCCGTGGCTGGTTGAATTCTGCCAGAAGAACAAGCTGGGCTGGCCTTACGACGTGGTGGTGATCGACGAAGCGTCCAGCTTCAAATCGTCTAAGACCAAGCGGTTCAAGGCGTTGCGCAAGACATTGCCCGCCGTCAAGCGTCTGATCGAACTGACCGGCACACCCGCCAGCAACGGTTTGTTGGACGTTTGGCCCCAGGTCTTTTTGTTGGATCGGGGCGAACGGCTGGGCCGGACCTTCACCGGGTTCCGCGACCGGTACTTCGTCAGCGATTACCACGGCTACAACTGGACGCTGCGCAAGGACGCCGATCAGAAGATTTACGACAAGCTGGAAGATATCTGTCTGACGCTCACGGCTGCCGACTATCTGGACTTACCGGATCGGATCGACAACACCGTCGCCGTCGATCTGCCCAAGGCGGCCCGCGACCAATACACCACATTGGAACGGGACTTTCTGGCCGAAGTTGGCGACGAAACAGTCGAAGTGCTGCACGCCGCTGCGCTGACGAACAAGCTTCTGCAATTCGCCAATGGTGCGATCTACATCGACGATCAAGGCGCGTGGACCGAAGTTCACGACGCCAAGCTGGACGCCTGCGCCGAAATCGTGAGCGAAGCCGCCGGATCGCCTTTACTGGTGGCCTACAATTACAAGACCGACGCCGAACGGCTGTTGAAGCGGTTCCCGCAGGCGCAGGTGTTGGGCAAAGACACGGGCACCATTGACGCATGGAACCGGGGCGAAATCCCGATCCTTTTGGCGCACCCCGCCAGCGCAGGCCACGGCCTCAATTTGCAAAAAGGCGGACACACGATTGTCTGGTTTGGCTTGAACTGGTCGCTGGAACTCTACCAGCAATTCAACGCGCGGCTGCACCGCCAGGGGCAAGACAAGCCCGTGATCGTACACCATTTGGCCGTCCAGGACACCGTGGACGAAACAGTTCTGGCCGCGCTTGGCCGTAAGGACGTGACCCAACGGGCGCTGTTGAACGCGCTGAAAGAAGATATCGAAAGGAGAGTTTGAAATGTCAGTTGATTTGCTTTTGGACGGAAACCAACCCCTGGTCGGTGCCCACGGGGCCGAACCGCTGACGTTGGCCGAAATCGATGCACACCCCGACGGCAACCGTATCTGGGCAACGATCCTGCAAATGCGTGACGCGCACCAAGACGTGTTCGACGAATTTGAAAGCGATCAGATCAAGTATTTGACCGACGATTGGGAAGCCGAACGCAAGGAACACGATCAAGAAGTCGAAAACCTGCGCGACGAAATTACCAATCTGGAAAACGAACTTTCCGAATTCAGAGAAGCGGCTTGATCATGAAACGCTACAAAGGCCAAGTGGATTTCGGCGACTGGAACCCAGATATTTCGTCGCCCGATGCTGCGGCGGAAGAATTGCAGGCCACGTTCGAACACAACGGAGATTGGGACGCCACCTTTGGTCAAACCAACGGGGAGTTGGATATCGTGGTACGCTTCCACATGCTTGGGTACGGGGAAGATACGCCCGAATTCCGCTATAACTTCGAAAGGGCCATCTTACACACGCTCAGTTGTTTTACTCTGGAAGATAGGTTGCGTTTTATGCGGGAACTGCACCGGGCAGTTGCCCGCGCCGAAGAACTATTTTGGGAACTTGATGAACCGGGGGCACCCAATGGCGCTTGCGGTTGAACAGAAGGTCGAACGTCTGGTGGCTGCTTCTGAGGCCGCCGGACGCAAAGTCGTCCGGGTGATTGTCGAAGGCAACAAGATCGAATTGGTGTATGACAAAGGCCAAGACGACAAGGACGCCTTTGATTTGATTGATTTCGGGAAGAAATGAAGCGGGAACTGCCCAAATATGTCTACCCCAAGAAGGGGAAGGGCGGCACGGTCTATCACTACTTTATCCGGGGCCGTGACAAGCCTGTTCGGATGCCCGATCCAGCCGATCCCGCGTTCTGGACAGTCTACGCCGGGTTGGTGAAGGGGCGGAAGCCGCTGCCCACGGGGCGGTCCTTCAAAGCCTTGATCCAATCATATGAGCGATCCGAACGGTTCCAACGATTGAAGCCGCGCACGCAATTGGACTACGGCAAGGTGTTGGCGTGGATCGAAACCACCTTGGGACAGTTGCCAAGCGACAAGATGCAGCGCAAAGACGTGATCCGCGCCCAAACGGAAAGCACCAAGGGTGTGCGTTTCGCCAACTATATCGTTCAGATTTTGGGGGTGTTGTTCGAACATGCAATTGATATCGGCTGGCGGGACGACAACCCCGCGAAGGGCGTGCGCCTGCTAAAGACCGAAAAGAAAGCCCCGCATGTTCCCTGGACGCCGGAAGCCATGAAGCATTGGCGCGAGAACGCGGGCGAACTGGAATTGCAGATATTCGAAATCGGATTGTGCTTCGGCCAACGGCCCGGAGACTGGCCGACGTTTGTTTGGAAGAACTTCGATGGCATGGGCCTTTGGCACCGGCAGGGCAAGACAGGCAAGCGCCTGTACATCCCATGCACAACCCGGATGCAGAAATTTTTGGGAAGTATGCCCCGCCAAGGTTTGACCATGCTGGTCGGCCCTTCGGGGCAACCGCTTCGCTATCGGCGTATGGCCGAAATCATGCGTGCGGAACGGGTGCGGCTGGGCTTGGAAAAGCACGATCTGCACGCGCTGCGCTACAACGCGACGATGGAATTGGCCGAAGCGGGATGCAGTCGCGACGAAATAAAAGCGATCACCGGCCACACAACGGACGACATGGTGAACCTTTACGGCGGCGAAGTCTGGCAAATGGAACTGGCCAAGAAGGCCCAGGAAAAGCGGAAATAGCGTGCAGACAAAAACAGAACGGAAACAGAATCTTGAAACACGGATAAGCGTTTTTGAAACACCTTCCCGCTAACCCTTTGTTTTTATTGGAGGCGAGTACCGGAATCGAACCGGTGTACACGGATTTGCAATCCGTGATGGCCGCAAAAAAGAGGAATTCACCCGATGTCGGCATAATGCGCCACGCCGTTTTGCGACGTTTTTCCCCTGTCCATTCATACCAGCCATTTACGGGCAGGACAGCCAGCCCAACCCCATCGAAGGCGGTTTTGTCAAACACGGTTTCCGACCGCGCATTGATGATGGTTTCCATGACCGGCCGCCCGCGCGCATTCACGCGCCCGACGGGGATGATGCCCCAGCGCATGCGGCTGAGACCCTCTGCCGTATAGGCGATAACCTCTTGCCCCGGCGCGATGTTGCGGCGCGGTGGCTCATCTGCGATGGGAGCGGGCGATGTTCCAAGCGCTTCGGCCAGTGCCTCAGGCGGGGATGTCAGGAACACGCGACCGGGCATGGGTTACTCAGCCCCAGCGACCCGATTGGTCAGGTCGAGGACGGATGGCCCGATGCCTGCCACGATTTTCGAAACGCCCTCTGGCGTGGGGTGCAATCCATCGGGTTGCAGATAAGGTTGCATGGCCGACAGGTCAGATGGGTCCTGTGTGATACCAACGAAAAAATGGTCGAGGTAGAGCGTGTCGTATTCCTGCGCCAGTTCCGGATAGATGGCATCGAACGACGCCTTGTAGTCGGGACCGAAATTGTTGGGGCTGCGCAGCCCGATCAAAAGCACATCAATTTTAGCCGATTGTGCGGCATCAAGGATCGCCACAAGGTTCGCGCGTGCCGAAACGGGATCGATCCCGCGCAAAACGTCGTTGGCTCCCAAGGCGACGATCATCGCATCCACCTCTGGTGTCAGCGTCCAGCCCACCCGAGCGGCCCCGCCCGCCGTCGTGTCGCCGGAGACGCCCGCGTTGATCAACCGAACCTCTGCCCCGGCCGCGTCCAACCAGGTCTGAAGCTGTGGAACAAACCCCTGTTCGGGGGCCAACCCATAGCCTTGCGTTAGGCTGTCACCCAGCGCCGCAATCGTTACGGGCTCATCGGCAAAGACCGGCGCAGCGGTCAACCCGGTGAACAGGAAGGCAGTCAGTGTCTTGCGCATGCCGTCAAATGCTCCATATCCCAAGGAACGTCAAAACGAAGGACGGCACATGACCGACCCGATTCTGTCTCTTAAAGATGCGGCTTTGTCACTGGATGGCAATGCCGGTCGTGTGGACATCCTGCATGGCATCTCTCTGAACGTCGCCAAGGGCGAAACCCTTGGCCTGATCGGGCCGTCCGGCTCTGGCAAGTCGTCGCTCTTGATGATCATGGGTGGCCTGGAACAAGCCACGGGCGGCACAATCAGGGCGCTGGGTCAGGACCTGACCGCGATGAATGAGGACCGTTTGGCGCGGTTTCGGCGCGACCACATGGGCGTGGTGTTCCAATCCTTCCACTTGATCCCGACGATGACGGCGCTCGAAAATGTGGCGACGCCTCTTGAACTTGCTGGGCAGCGCGACGCTTTTGACCGGGCCGCCGCGGAATTGGAGGCGGTTGGACTGGCCCATCGCGCCGACCATTACCCTTCGCAAATGTCCGGTGGGGAACAACAGCGCGTGGCCCTTGCCCGGGCATCCGCACCGCGCCCGGATATCCTGCTCGCCGATGAACCGACCGGGAATTTGGATGAGGCCAATGGTGGCGCGATCATGGATCTGCTTTTTGGTCTGCGCGACCGGCATGGGACAACGTTGATCCTGGTCACCCATGCATCAGAGCTGGCCGCGCGCTGTGATCGGGTGATCCGGCTGCGCGACGGTCGACTGGATGAGGATAGCCGCGCCGAGGCCGCGGAATGAGCCTGTCACTGGCTGCGCGATTTGCGCAAAGAGAGCTGCGCGGTGGGCTGAGCGGGTTCCGCATTTTTCTAGCCTGCCTTGCGCTTGGCGTTGCCGCCATCGCCGCCGTGGGGTCAGTGCGGTCGTCGATTGAAGCCGGTCTGGCCGCCGAAGGCGCCGCATTGCTGGGTGGCGATGCCGAGGTTGAATTCACCTATCGCTTTGCCACCGAAGAAGAACGGGCATGGATGGGCGCCACGGCTGTGCAAGCCTCTGAAATCGTGGATTTCCGATCCATGGCAGTCGTGGATCGCGATGGAACCGCGGAACGGGGTCTGACCCAGATCAAAGCCGTGGATGACCTGTACCCCTTGATCGGCTCCGTCTCGCTGGACCCCGAGATGCCTCTGTCAGAGGCACTCGACGGTGCGCAAGGTTTGCCCGGCACGGTGATGGAGCGCGTATTGGTCGACCGGCTGGGCCTCTCAGTTGGCGAAACGCTGCGTTTTGGCACGCAAGACTTTGTTCTGTTAGCGGTCCTGACCCGCGAACCAGACAGCGCAGCCGGAGGGTTCGGTCTGGGCCCACGCAGCATTGTCCGGACCGAGGATTTGGCCAATTCGGGCCTTTTGGCCCCGGGCAGCCTCTTTTCCACCAAATACCGCCTTGATTTGCCGGATGGCTCCGACCTGCCATCGCTGGAAGCAGAGGCCAAGGACCTCTTTACCGATAGTGGCCTTCGGTGGAGCGATGCGCGCAACGGCGCGCCGGGGGTGTCGGAATTTGTCGACCGGTTGGGTGCCTTTTTGATCCTTGTGGGGCTCAGCGGTCTGGCCGTGGGCGGCATCGGTGTGTCGGCTGCTGTTAGGGCGTATCTGTCGGGCAAAACAGGTGTTATCGCCACACTGCGCACCTTGGGCGCAGAGCGAGATACGATCTTTCTGACATATTTCCTGCAGATCGGGGCGCTGTCGCTTTTTGGGGATCGCCATTGGCCTCTTTCTTGGGGCTCTGGCCCCTCTGGCCCTTGCCCCCGTGATCGAGGCACGGCTGCCGATCCCGGCCCAATTTGCGGTCTACCCGGCCCCTCTGGCCGAAGCTGCAGTCTACGGCATCCTGACCGCGCTGATCTTCACGCTTTGGCCCCTCGCTCGTACCAAAGAGGTGCGTGCGGCGACCTTGTTCCGGGATGCGTTGGGCTCGGCTAGGTTGCTGCCACGCGGTCCTTACCTGGTCGCTATTCTGGCGCTGCTCAGCCTGCTGGTCGGGCTGGCCGCCCTGTTCAGCGGAACGGTGACGCTGACGCTGTGGACAGCGGGCGGCATCGTCGGGTCGTTGTTCCTGCTGGCGATTTCGGCGGCCGCTATTCGCGCGCTCGCTCGTCGAGGCACGGGCACGGTTCGGGGACGGCCCGTCTGGCGTTGGGCTTTTGCCGCCATTGGCGGGCCGCGCGAAGGCGCTGGGTCTGTGGTGCTGTCATTGGGCCTTGGCCTGTCCGTTCTGGCCGCCGTTGGGCAGATCGACGGCAATCTGCGCAACGCGATCAGCGGGCAACTGCCAGACGTCGCGCCCTCTTACTTCTTCGTCGACATCCAGAAGGACCAGATGGACGGGTTCAACGCGCGGCTGGACGCAGATGAGGCCGTGCGCAAAGTGGAAAGTGCACCGATGCTGCGCGGGATCATCACGCAGATCAATGGCCGCCCGGCCGCAGAGGTGGCAGGCGAGCATTGGGTCATTCAAGGCGATCGCGGCATCACCTATTCCGCGCTGAAACCCGATGACACGCGGGTCACAGCCGGCAGTTGGTGGGACGAAGACTATGCCGGGCCGCCGCTCATCAGCTTTGCCGCTGAAGAGGCCGAGGAAATGGGGCTGCAAATCGGTGACAGCCTGACAATCAACATCCTGGGTCGCGACATCACCGGCACGATTGCCAGTTTCCGCGAGGTCGATTTTTCGACCGCCGGGATCGGGTTCATAATCTCGATGAACCCCTCTGCCCTGTCTGGTGCGCCGCACAGCTTTATCTCGACCGTTTACGCGGAACCCGAGGCGGAGGCCGCAATTCTGCGCGATCTGGCCAATGCGTTTCCCAATATCACCGCGATCCGCGTGCGCGATGCAATCGACCGGGTTGCCGGGTTGCTGTCCGGCCTTGCGGCGGCCACATCCTATGGTGCGGCGGCGACCCTCCTGACAGGGTTTCTGGTTCTGATCGGAGCTGCGGCAGCCGGGGAACAGGCCCGCACCTATGAGGCCGCCGTGCTGAAAACCTTGGGCGCATCCCGACGGCGCATTCTGCTCAGCTTTGCTTTGCGCGCCGCACTTTTGGGCGCGGCGGCAGGTCTGGTGGCACTGGCCGCCGGGATTGGCGGCGGCTGGGCGGTCAGCCAATATGTGCTTGATACCGACTTTACTGTCATCTGGCCCTCGGCCCTTGCGATCATCATTGGCGGTGTTCTGGCGACGCTTTTGGCGGGGCTTGGTTTTGCATGGCGCCCACTGGCCGCGCGTCCCGCTCAGATTTTGCGCGCACGGGAATAACCGCATGTCAGATCAGCCCTACTTCTTTGGCTATGGCAGCCTTGTGAACCTGACCACCCATGATTACCCCGACGCGCGACCCGCGGTACTGCAGGGGTGGAAACGGGTCTGGAAACATACCGATCTGCGCCCCGTTACCTTTCTGAGCGCGACCCGCGCACCGGGGGCAGAGATCGACGGCATCATCGCCCAAGTTCCCGGCGCCGATTGGGCCGCGTTGGACAAACGGGAATGGGCCTATGACCGGGTGATCGTCAGCGATCAGATCCGTCATGACATGGCAACGGCGCCTGATATCGCCGTCTATGAGGTACCGGGCCGGGTCGAAACCGCGGCCAAACAGGATTATCCCATCATCCTGTCCTATCTCGACATCGTCGTTCAGGGATATCTGCGCGTGTTTGGTGTGGAACGGTTTTTTGAAACCACGGACGGCTGGGACACACCCATTCTGAACGACCGCGCCGCACCCCGCTATCCCCGCGCGGGAGTGTTGTCAGATGCGGAACGGGATGTTGTTGATCAAAACCTCAGAACGCTATCGGCGACTGTAAAAGAGATGGATCAGACGTGATTGGCGGTGGACCGCCGCCTCTTCGTCCGGGGCGGCCTTTGCTTCCATAACCCGTCTGGCCAAAAGGTAGGCCACGACCGCAAAGAGCGATCCGCCAACCGCCTGCCCGATCAGAACGCCCGGCGCGCCCATCAGCGCACTGCCCGCCATGACAAATGGGATCGTGCCCAGCGTATGACGTCCCCAATTGACCCAAGTTGAATAAAACGGGTGACCCAGATTGTTGAAGGCCGCGTTGCTGACAAAGATCACCGCGTTGAAAAAGAAGGCGAGCGCCAGAGGTCCGCAGAAGAGAAAGACAAGCTGCCGGGTGATGCCATCCGCTTGAAACAGCTGCACAATCGGACCGCGCAGCCCGAACAAGATGATCGAGACGATCACGACAACGCCCCCGGAAAACAGCATCGCGGCCCGATACGCACCGCGCACCCGGTCATCGTTTCCGGCGCCAAAATTCTGGCCGATGATCGGTCCAACCGCCCCGGACAAAGCGAACACAATGCTGAACGCGACCGGCATCAAGCGCGATACGATGGCCATACCGGCCACTGCCGCTTCGCCAAATTCAGCCATGGACCGGGTGACATAGGCCTGTCCGATCGGAGTCGCGAATTGGGTCAGGATCGCCGGCACTCCGATGGTCAGGATGGGGCGCAAGTCATGGATCATACTGGCGGCATTGGGACGCGCGAGCGCGCCATGCACCTTGATCAGCGGCATCAAGGCGGCAATAGAGATGGCGATCCGTGCGGCAACCGATGCCAGCGCCGCCCCGGTCAGGTCCAACCCGAAGCCAAAGATCAGGATCGGGTCAAGAACCGCATTGACCAACCCGCCATAGATCGTGGCCATCATGGACCGGCGCGCATCGCCATGCGCTCGCAAAATGGCACTGCCGATCATGCCGACCACCAGCAAGGGCAGCGATGGCACGATGATCCGCAGATAAGACACCGCAAGGTCGGCGGTTTCGCCGGTCGCCCCGATCAACCCGACAAAATACGGCACGTTGGACCAGATGAGCGCGGCAAACAGAATGCCGAACACCACGCCATAGCCCAGCGTGTGCGTGGCCTGTTCCCGCGCACGCGTCTCTTCTCCGGCGCCAAGGGATCGCGCAACCAGCGCGCCGCCGGAAATGGCCATGCCAATGCTGAAGGACGTCGTAAAGAACAGGATCGCGCCCGCATACCCCACGGCGGCCGCCAGCTCGGATTTCCCAAGCATAGAGATAAAGATCATGTCGATGAAATCGACCAGAAAAACCGCCGTCAGACCCAGACTGGCCGTCAACGACATCACCGCCACATGGCGCAGCAAGCTGCCTTCTAGAAACCTCGCCTGCGCCTCTGCCATCTGATCCCTATCCGCTTAACCGCGCGCCCGGACCACTTGTAAAAGCGGCATCAGCGCGCCCATGTCGGGTCCGCGTTCCTGTCCCGTCAGCGCCTTGCGCAGCGGCATGAAAAGCCCTTTGCCCTTGCGCCCGGTTGCCTCTTTGACCGCTTTGGTCCAGCTGGACCAAGTTGTGTCATCAAACGGACCCTCGGGCAGCAAGGTCATGGCTTGGGCCACGAACTCTGCGTCTTCTTCCGCAATCACGGGGTCGGCCCCATCACGGCACAGCACCCACCAGCTTTCCAGATCGGCCAGCGTGGTGATGTTTTCGCGCGCCACGGACCAGAATTGATCCGCAAGGTCCGCCGGAACGCCCAGCGCCGTCAGCGTCTCGGACACAGCATTCACCGGCTGAGCCTGCAGATACCGGGCGGTCAGAGGATAGAGATCCTCAACGTCGAATTTCGTCGGCGCCAAACCAAAGCGTTCGATGTCGAACCCGTCGATCAATTCGGCCATATCGGTGCGCAATTCGACCGGGTCGCTGGAACCTAACCGTGCCATCAGGCTGAGCAACGCCATCGGCTGAACGCCGTTTTCCCGCAGATCGCGCAGGGCAAGCGTGCCCAAACGCTTGGACAGCGCCTCTCCCTGTGGGCCGGTCAGCAGCGAATGATGTGCAAAGCGCGGCACGGAACCACCCAGCGCCTCGATGATCTGGATTTGTGTTGCGGTGTTGGTCACGTGGTCAGAGCCGCGCACAACGTCCGTAACACCCATTTCGGTGTCGTCGACAACCGACGCAAGCGTATACAGCACCTGACCATCCTGACGGATCAGAACCGGGTCAGACACGCTGGCTGCATCGATAGAGATGTCCCCCAGAATGCCATCCGCCCATTCGATGCGTGCGTGGTTCAGTTTGAACCGCCACACTCCTTCGCCGCGCTCGGCGCGCAAGGTTGCCTTTTCGTCGTCAGACAGGTCCAGAGCGGCGCGGTCATAGACGGGCGGCTTGCCCATATTCAGCTGTTTTTTACGCTTGAGATCCAATTCAACCGGGGTTTCGAAGGCTTCGTAGAACCTTTCAATCTCTCGCAGTTTGTCGGCGGCTTCTGCATAGCGATCCAAACGCGTCGATTGCCGCTCCACCCGATCCCATTGCAAACCCAGCCATTCAAGGTCTTCCTTTATGGCATCAACATATTCCTCCTTCGACCGTTCCGGATCGGTGTCGTCGATCCGCAGGATAAAGGTGCCCCCATTTTTGCGGGCGATCATATAATTCATCAGCGCCGTGCGCAGGTTGCCGACATGGATATAGCCGGTGGGCGACGGGGCAAAACGGGTGGTCGTCATGGGAATCTCCTGTTGCCCGGCCCTTTGTCATAAGGGCGTTTGATTGTCCAGCAAAGGGGTCAGGTCGGCTCGACTGGCCAGATCGCGTTCAGGTCGGTCAAACCGACCTTTATGAGTTCCGACAAAACATCCGGATCGATATCGGCCAGCTTGTTCACGTAAAGACAGGATTTGCCCATTTTGTGTTTGCCCAGCCGGTCAAGGATCGCACCAAAAACGGCATAGCCCGGCATGATGTATATCGACATCGCAGTTTTTCGGGGCGCAAACCCGGTGGCCAAAAAGTCGCCCTGTCGACCGGATTTGTAGGCATAATGGTATTGACCATAACCCACAATGCTGTCCCCCCAGATGCGCGGGCGAAACCCAGTCGTTTTCTGAAAAATAGCGTCCAGTGCGATGGCATCATCGCGTTTTTGCGGCGGTTCGATAGCGCGCAGGAAATCATCGACCGAGCGATCCGTAGGCTGCGTTTTGTTTTCGGCCAATCGCACTCTCCTCACGCAATTGCGTTTTTGTGCACTAGAGACATACCGCAATCACGCTATGTTTCCCAGTCGGAGATATGAAGGAGCCTCACTCATGACCCTCAAACTGACCCGCCGCGCCGCCCTGACCGGTGCTGCCGCACTTCCGATTGCTGCTGCAACCACAACGCCTGTTCTGGCGGGTGGCCATGGCGGTGCTGCGGCCATGCCGCATGCGCGCACGTTCAAATTGGGAAGTATGTCTGTCACCACGCTGTTGGACGGGACCGGTCCGCGGGAAAACCCCAAAGCGGCCTTTGCCAAGGACGCAACGGACAAAGAATTCATCCAATTGTCGGAAGAAAACTTTGTCTCTCCAGACAGCTTTCAGGCCTACATCACACCGACGTTGATCGATACCGGGTCCGAGGTCATCCTGTTCGACACAGGCTTGGGTCAAGGTGGTATCCAAAAAGCCATGGCAGATGCTGGTATGACGCCGGACGCGGTCGACGTGGTGGTCATCACGCACATGCACCCAGACCATGTCGGCGGTCTGATGACCGATGGCGCGCCAACATTCCCCAATGCCCGCTATGTCGCGGGATCAACCGAATACAATTTTTGGAGCGCGATGGACGCCGGGAACGGGGTGGGCGACATCGTCGCAAAGGTGGTGACCCCTCTGGCCGACAAAATGACGTTCATCGACGATGGCGGATCGGTTGCTTCAGGCGTGACCGCAATGGCCAGCTTTGGGCATACGCCGGGCCACATGTGCTATATGCTGGAAAGCGACGGTCAACAGCTGGTCCTGACAGCTGACTTGGCCAACCACTACGTGTGGTCTTTCGCCCGTCCGGATTGGGCCTTTGGCTTTGACATCGATGGTGGCGCAGCGGCGGCGTCGCGTAAAAACGTTTTGGGTATGCTGACCGCAGACCGCATTCCGATGATCGGGTACCACATGCCGTTCCCGGCCGCCGGTTATGTTGCCGCAGATGGCGACGCGTTCCGCTATGTGCCCGTCAGCTATCAGATGATGGGTTGATCAACACAAAAAAGCCCGGGACTGACCCGGGCTTTTTTCTTTAACCGTTCGTGCGCCGCGTCAGCTGGGGTCGCGCCAGCCATTCACAATCGGATACCGCCGGTCCAACCAGAACGCCCGCTTGGTCAATCGCGCGCCTGGCGCTGACTGAAAGCGTTTGTATTCGCTGACATAAATCAGATGCTCGACCTTCTTGGCGGTGGCGCGATCAAAACCAGCGGCCACACAATCGGCGATGGAGCCGTCCTGATCCACAAGGATATCGAGCAACGCATCCAATTCAGGATAATCCGGCAGGCTGTCGCTGTCTTTTTGATCCGCGCGCAGCTCGGCGGTGGGGGGCTTATCGATCACCCGTTCCGGGATCACCTCACCCGCCGGGCCCATCATCCAGTCGCGGTGATTGGCATTCCGCCAGCGGCAGGTTTCAAAAACCCGCGTTTTGTAGAGGTCCTTGATCGGGTTATAGCCGCCCGACATATCGCCATAGATGGTGGCATAGCCCACCGCGACCTCGGATTTGTTGCCCGTGGTCAGCAACATTTCGCCAAACTTGTTGGACATCGCCATCAGCAGCAATCCCCGCAGACGGGACTGAATGTTTTCCTCCGTCAGATCGGCATCACGCCCCTCGAATAAGGGGGCCAGCGTGTTGGTGATCGCTGCGCGGCCTTCCGAAATCGGGACATAGTCATAGTGGCATCCCAGCGCCTTCGCGACGGCCTCTGCGTCATCCAGCGACTCTTGGGACGTGTATTCAGACGGCAACATCACACAGCGGACGTTTTCCGCGCCCAATGCGTCCGCCGCGATGGTTGCCACAATGGCGGAGTCGATCCCGCCGGACAGCCCTAACAGCACCTTCTTGAACCCGGTTTTGCCCATGTAATCGCGCAAGGCGGTCACCATGACCCGGTAATCCTGCTCCCAATCATCGGGATGCGCATGGCGCTCTCCCACAATCGCGCGCCACCCTTCCGGCGTCCGTTCCAGGTCGAGATGAGCAATCGCTTCATCAAATACCGGCAATTGCAGTGCCAGTTCTCCGCCTGGGTTCAGCACAAATGTGCCACCGTCAAAGACCTGATCATCCTGCGCGCCTACCATATTGAGGTAAATCAGCGGCAGTTCGGTTTCGACAACGCGGGCAACCATGTGGTTCAACCGCGTTTCGTACTTGTTGCGATAGTAGGGCGATCCGTTTGGAACCAACAGGAATTCCGCCCCAGTTTCGGCCAGCGTTTCGGCGACATCACCATGCCAGGCGTCTTCACAGATCGGGCTGCCAACGCGGGTGTTCCCAACGCTGTAGGGTCCCCCTAACGGGCCGGAGTCAAAGATGCGGACTTCGTCAAAGACGGTTTCATTCGGCAAATGGTGTTTCAGCACCGCTGTGCCGACTTGCCCGTTTTTGAGGATTAGATAGGCATTGAAAAGCTCGGTCCCTTCTTTCCACGGGCACCCGATGGCCAATGCCGGTCCGTCGGCGCATTCAACTGCCAAGGCCTTGCACGCCTCCATCGCAGCGCCATGAAACGCCGGCTTCATCACGAGGTCTTGGGCGTTATAACCGGTAATAAACATTTCCGGCAGCGCAACGATATCTGCGCCGGCCGCTTTGCCCTCACTCCAGGCCTGCCGCGCCTTTGCGGCATTGCCGGTGATGTCCCCCACGACGGGGTTAAGCTGTGCCAATGTCACCCGAAACCGATCGGCCATGATGCCCTCTTACGCGCTGTCTCAGATGCGATGTAACAGATTGCGGGCCGGGGAAAAGAGTGATGCGGCAAAAGACGTTGCCCGAATGCCGCCACTCGCCTAACTTCATGGCACCTCAGGACAGAAATTATAACCGAGGCTGGCGGAGCAAAGATGATCATTCGGACTACGGCACTCATACTCTCACTTGTTGTGGCAAGCGCTGCGGCGGCTCAGGATGATGGTCAGGTCTTGACCAAGCAATATGACGACGGCGGCATCTATGAAGGCACGTTCCGCGGTGGTGTCCAACACGGGACCGGCACCTATACCTTGCCCAACGGCTATACCTACGCGGGTGATTGGGTCGACGGCGAAATCCTTGGAAACGGTGTCGCCGTGTTCCCGAACGGATCGGTCTATGAAGGGGCGTTTGCCAAGGGCAAGCCAGAAGGCATGGGCAAAATCACCTTTGCCGATGGGGGCACCTATGAAGGCGAATGGTCAGATGGCGTTATCGATGGCCGCGGCTTGGCAATATATGCCAACGGCGTGCGGTATGAAGGTGGTTTTCAGAACGCGCAGCACCATGGCCAAGGCGTCATGACGACGACCGCCGGATACATCTATGACGGTGATTGGCTCGAAGGGGCCAAGGAAGGCTTGGGCAAAATCACCTATCCGGATGGCGCGATCTATGAAGGCGCCATCAAAGCAGGCCAGCGCGAGGGCGAAGGCACCCTGACCTTGCCGGACGGCCTGACCTATGTCGGGCTCTGGAAAGAGGGACAGATCGACGGCACCGGCACGCTGACGCAACCAAACGGGGATGTGTACGAAGGCGAGCTGGTCAATGGCCGGCGTCAGGGTAACGGCAAGGTCACCTACGCTAACGGGGACATCTATGAAGGTGATTTTCTCGACGACCGTCGCCATGGGAAAGGCACGTTCACTGGCACGGATGGCTATGTTTATGTTGGAGAGTGGCTGGGCGGTCAGATCGAAGGCAAAGGCCAGGTGACTTACCCCGATGGCTCGATTTATGAGGGCGACTTTCGTGCGGACCTCGCTGACGGGACGGGCAAGATCACCTATCCGGACGGATCGACCTATGAGGGCCAATGGATTGCCGGTGTGATCGATGGCACCGGAAAGGCGGTCTATGCCAATGGCATCGTCTATGAGGGCGAATTCAAAAACGCGCGCAACCATGGCACCGGCACGATGACTTATGCCGATGGGTACAAATACGAAGGCGCGTGGAAAGACGGCCAACGCCACGGCCAAGGCGTCGCCACCTATTCAGATGGCACGGTTTATACCGGCGGTTTCGTCAACGGACAGCGCGAAGGTCAGGGCGAAATCGTGATGGCCGATGGTTTCCGCTATCAAGGCGACTGGCTGGCTGGGGAAATCAGCGGCGAAGGTGTCGCAACCTATGCCAACGGGGACGTCTATGAAGGCACATTCAAAGACGGCAAACGCCAAGGCCAAGGCACAATGCGTTACGCCACGGGTCAGGAAAGCTCTGGCAACTGGGAAAACGGTGCGCTGAACGAAGGCGGCTAAGCCTCGCTGAGGAACGACGCCAGCGTCAAACCCGCTCCGCCCCCACTGGTCCCATCGGGATCGGCGATGTCGTCCGTCTGTGCGATCAGATTGGCGTCCTCGCGTCCCAGCCAGAGCGGTTGAATGCGTCCCAACCCGCCCTGTTGCAAGAGATCATAGATCAGGTCAAAGGCCGCGGCAGGGCGTGCCAGCCGCAAAAAGTCGGGCTCGGGGAACCCGTTGCCATCCAACCGCGTGATACCAAGCTTGGCCGCCATCAGGTTGATCCGTTGTTGGCGGACGCCCACGCTGTACCCGTTGGCCATGGTTCGGTCGAGCGTTGCAAGGGCCGCAGAGCCATCAAAGGTCATGCCACGGCGGCGGAAATGCGTGGCACCTGTCATCGACCAGACATCGTCCACAATGACAGATGTGCTGCACAGGTTGGTCCATCGTCCCGGGAACCCTTTGGGGTGAAAAATCACCACCCGATCGCTGTCAACAGACGACATAAGGTCAAAAGCCTCTTGCCGCTGCAACAGCGCGCGATGTGCAAAGGGTGCTGCGGCCAGATCGCTTTCGCGCGGGGTGCAAATGACAACCTTCAGGTTGGGTTGCGCGGCCATGCGATTGGCCAGCAGTTGCACCAGATCGATCTGGTGTGCATCTGCCCCCACCCCGTTGATCCCACCAGAGGTCGGCGCGCGGGAGGTGCGCGCAAATCCAGCCGTCTCGATATAAACAAGCTCTTCGGCTTCGGTGAGAACACGGGACAGGGACCACAGCGCGTCGCGTGCACCATGGGTCGACAGGCGGTACTCGCGACGAACCTCGTTGATCAACCGGTCTTCGTTGCCAACCTCGATGGAATCCGCTGGCGACGGAATGCCCAGCGCCCCCGCCGCATCGTCAATCAGATCATCCAGCGTGATCGGCGTGTCCGAGGCGAGCGGGGTCGTTGGCGGCAACAAAGACAATTCCGGCGTTTCGGCCACGGCCGCAACGGTTTGCAACAAAACGCCAGAGCTGGCACCGGTCGGCGGCGCCATGAAGTCCGGTTCGTTCATATTGTCACCACCGGAAAAGGCAATCCAGCCAAAGGATGGGGTCAAGCCACCCCCACCGGGCAGCGGCAACATCGGTTGGACCCGACGCACTGCGTGCCGGGCCAGGTCATATCCCAATTGTCCATCGACCCGGACCCCATGCACATGCGTATCTGGCCCCGGCGGGTTGCCGGGGTTGCCCGCTTGCAGGCGCGCGGACCTCGTTTCGCGCGACCAGCGTGCGCCGGACAAAACCGCATCCCATGCAAGACCAGTGTTCAGACCAGCATCGCCGATGCCTGAGATGACGATCATTTCATGCCGCCCCATGGTTGGGTGACGCGGTCCTTCGCGGGGCTGGCTTTCCGAGCCCAAAGCCCGCACGATTTCGATCGGGTTTGTCAGGCCCCCTGCCGGGCTCGTTGTTCGCTCCATCCCGAAAAGCGGGGCGGGACAGATGCTTTTGATCTCGTCCCCCAGTGGCATCATCGGATCGGGTGCTGCAAAAGGATCGGCCGGGGCCGCTGCGGGTCCTGCACCAATATCCAAGCGCCGGTTGGCAAAAAGCCGTCGGTCGCCATTGCGTAAGGTGATCACCAGATCAAAGACCAGCGTTGCCGGGCTGGGCTTTGGATCGCCACCCGCAAGATTAAGGGGGTTCAGAACCAGAACTTGCGTGGGGTTGCCTGCGCTGGCGATCGCGCTGCCACCATCACCGCGCAAAAACGATGGTGCCTCGCCGATTTGCTCAATCAGCTGAAAGCTTTGCGAATAAATGCGGACCGCCGCGCCATCGGGTACAAGGTTGGCGGCAAGTGTGACAACCACGTCCTCGCCTGCCGTCCACGCCGCCGTGGCGCCAGCGGTTGGATTGATGTTGCCGGGCATAAAGAGACCACCCGGGTTCGGCCCGGGAAAAACCGGCCAATGCGCCTGCGCGCCGGGGGTCGGCGGCACACCAACGCCGTCATCCAGCAAGGGAGAGACCGCAAAAATCAACGGGCTGCCGGTGGCCCCCGCGAGGCGCGCAATCACTTGGTTCGACGCCCCAAGAATATCTGGACCGTCCGTCAGATAGGTCACCGTCACGCCATCGCGCACCTGCGGTTTCAGGTCATCCGGAATATCGCCATCTTCCGCCGGAACACCCCGGACCACGCTGGTGGTACGGTTGCCGCGCAGGTGCCAGTCCAGATCGACCGCAAACGCGCGCAGGAATTGCCGGTTCAGCGTAACACCCCCACCCAGTGCAGGCACTTGAAGCGCATCGGCCGACATAACGCCACCTGTCGACCAGCCCAGCCGCAACCGCGTCGCCGCATCCGCTCCGGTCCCCGCCAGATCCTCGCCCGCGCCCAAGGTCACAAGTCCCGTCGCCCCATCCGGCGGGCCTTGTTCAGCATCGGCATTGTCACGCCTCGTGACACTTGGCCCTGATCCGACCGCTGCGAAGGGACGACCATGCAAATCCGTGACTTGCACCCGGATACCATTGGCCAAGGGCATTATTTGCCCCAATCCCCCGGCCTAGTTCTGGTTGCCCCCGTTCGACGCGTCGAGCGCAGGAAACTGTGCAATCAGGTCTGCAAAGAGTGTCGCAACGGCGATCGGACAGATAATAAGCCCCCGATTATCGTGAAAGCTCATCGGTTCCGTGAGCGGAAAGTTCTCACCAAACTGGTAGGTCTGTGGAGAGCGATCCGGTGTTGGAACAGCTCCGGTAAAGACGACAGTCTCCGGCACAATCCGATGATGCGGTTGCATCGGTGCGGCGGCATAGCGTCCGGCCATCAACATATCGAGCCGTGCCACTGCCTGCGGGTGCAGGCGGAAGGCGGCGACCGGCCCTGTGATCGGCGCGCCGTTTACATCCCGAAACTGCACCCCGCTGTCCAGATATTCGAGCGTGCCAAAGAAGGGCGGTTGCGCCGTGCCATAGCCGGTCAGTTGCAATGTGGTGTCGCTAAATGACGGCGTGGACGTGGCCCATGTGGGCGACAGGCGCGGTGCCGTCAGGCCCAGCGCATCCAATCCATTGTCCTGCAAGGCCTGTGCAGCGGCGGCGGGGGTCAGTGTGAATACGTCAACCATCTGTCTCTCCCATCAGCCCAATGCGCTGCTTTCGGCGGTCTGCCCGTCAGGGCCCGTGACCTCGAACTCGATCCGGTCCAAATCGTTGCGCGTCGCGATCACAGTGACCAGAACGCGGTCGCCCTGCTGCTGGCGCGAAACGGTGTAAACTTCGGAATTTGGCGACGTCGGAATGTCTTTCATCGCCCGATCAAAGACCAGCCTGCGCCCTTCGGATTGGAACAGCGACTGCGGGCGCAACACACCGAAATCGAGGATCGGACCCGGTCGCGGACGGAACTCAAAAGCCCCTCTGGGTTGGAATATCTGGAAATCCCGAGCGCCACCGCTGAGTTGCAGTTCTGGCGTCAAAACGATCCGCAAGCGATAGAATGCGCCGCTGATTTCGGCGTCCGACGTGTTGTCGATCGAGACGGTGTAAAACGTCCCGCGCCCCGAAATCGCAAAGCTGTCCACTGGCGAAATCAACGGCGGCGGCAGGATCGAACCGGCCTCAATCCGGTGGTTTTGTTCCCCTGTTCGATTGAGCGGGTCGGTGATGCGCACCGTGACACTGGCCGGAACGTTTTCGTCTGGACGGCGCACGATCAGGCGATACTCATTGCTGTTCGGCAGGCGCCACAGGCCCGATCCAGATGGCGGTTGCGCGTCCGGCACCTCTGATAAGGGCATGCTCGTTGGAACCAGCGGCGCCGTACCGCCGGGTTGCGTGACCTCGACACTGATGGTGTGATCACCAATGGGCGTTGCCGGAATGGGTGACGCAGATGTGAAACTAAGCAGGACATTGCCAAGCCCGCCGCCGGGCCAACTGGGCACCAGTGGCGACAGCATCGGCGGATCCTCTGGCGGGATCAGCACAGGAACCGCTTGCGAGGGTTCTCCACGGCCTTTGCGCACGCCCCGCGTCGGAATATCCCCGCCCCAGGCCACGGCGCGGTACCATGTATAGTTCCACGAGCCCGCGGGCGTGTCCGTACCGGTCACCGTATTGATCCACGTCTCGTCCCAAACCTCGTCTTCATCGGTATCAATGCCGTCCTCGGCAACTGTCCAAGGACCGCTGGTCGCAGACAGCGTTGCGATGGGCAAACCCATGCTGTCCAACCGGCGCGCGGCATCCGCGACCCGCGTGCGGTAGAGGTCAATCTGTTTGGGGCGCGCCCCGCTTGCGGCGCGTGTTTCAACGCGCACCCGCGCGCCAAAGCCGCTGCCGTCCGGGACCCGCAACACCTCGATCCGCGGCGGCGCGGGTTCGGCGAGTTTGGGCGCAGCATAGTAAAACAAATCGTCCGCTGCGGCGGCGCCCGAGGGCCACGGCGCTTCGACCCCGCCATGGCTGACTGGAATGATCGCCCAGCAATGGATCACCTGCGATCCAAGTGGCAAGCGGACGTTGTAGGTGGATTGTGAAATCAACTCTTCGGTCACGCGGGTGAAGGCGTTGCGCACCTGATCCCCGTTGAACGCCGCTTTAAGGGCTGCCAGCCGATCCGAAAGGCTGGCCCCCGGCGCGGGTTGTTGCAGGCCGCGGGCTTCTAGAATTGTGGCTTCGTTGCTTTCATAGACCATGTAGCCTTGCGCGCTTGGCAAATCCTGCCAGTCCAACTTGGCGTGACAGCGCCCGCTGGCATCGGGCAGGCTGGCCAGTGGAACAATCTCGACAATCGTCGTTGGGCGGGACCGCGGATCAGAGGCATAAGTGGTTTTCGGCCCGGACCACTTACTGGCCCGCTGCGGCGCGATGCGTTCCCGCAGCCGCGCATACAGCGCCAAACCGAAATGCGGCGTCCCGGCATAGTTCAAAGAGAACCCCGGGATTGTCAGACGATAACGACGGCTGGTGCCCTGTGCGGGACCGGGTGTGACAACTTCGGTGCCCTGATCGTTCAACGCCTGCACCATACCGCCCGCCAAGGTTGGGACGTCCCCGGCAAAGGTCAGGCTGGTCGGCACGCCCGGCGCGCCCAATGTCTTTTGCAGAACGGATAACAGGCCCACTGGCGGGTCTTGATCCCGGCTGGCCGCCTGAAACAGTCTTCCGCCGATATCCACCTGTTGCACCGACCGCACGCGCCAATCGACGACGATGTCCATGACCAGATCCGCAGGGCACACCGTGCCCGCGCCGGTATCGGTCGGACGCAAGTTTGCATCCACGATCTGTACCGGGTCCGGTGCCGGTTGCTGGGTGTTGAAGGGCACTGTGCCCCACGGGCTCAACAAGCCAAAGATATCTTGGCGCGCGACCCCGTATTTGACGTTGGACGTGCCCGGATCGTTGGGGATCGCAAAACCGCCATCCGTCGCGCTTTGGCGCACCGATTCCGGATCATCGTCATTCTGTGCCTCACCAATCGGCATGTGGCCAACGCCATGCGGACGTTGTTCCATCAGGGCGGCGGCGGGACCCGGAATGGCCGGATCATGGCGACCAAAGGCAAAGCTTGCACTGCGCACAAGGTTGTCCATCGGGAACCGCTCCCAATTGACCCGCGTCGATGCGAGCCAGGGCGCATCCGTTTGCGCAGGTTGGTGATGAGCTAAAAAGTTCAGCTGAATATCGGCTGGAGCGGGTGGCGCAATCGCGCGGCGCGGGCGCGGGATAAAGGCCGCATATTCGCGAGGTTCGCTGTCGCCATCGAGCCCCGCATGCCAAAGGCCGGTCACCATGTAATCCCAATCGCTGACATTGGAATCCCCAAAGAGCGATGTCGCACCGAAATTCAGGGTCGGGATGTCTTCGTACCGGTACCCTGTTCCGAACCCAAGGGCGACCGCCTGCAAGGGATCGGACGAAATCGCCATCTGCAAAAGCACCAAGGGTGAAATGACCGCCGTTCCGTCTTCGGCGTCCAGCGTCTTGCCATCCGCATTTTCCGGCGGGCTGATCGTAAAGCTTTCGGCAAACGCGGCCTGATCTTCGGGCGGCAGAGCCATGGCCTGCTGCAACAGCGGCAGGACCATGTCATTTGCATCCGCCGCAAGATTTACAGCCGATGGCAGGGCCCATTGCGGGGCCTGTTCACCGGTCGGGAAATTCGGCAACCAGCCAAATGGGTTGATCCCCCTGGTGAACCGATCCGTGGCGGCATCTATCGCGGGCATTTCGGCCCCGACCAAGCCCTGTTCAACCCCGTGGCTCTGACCGGCAAGGTCCGACCACTGTCCCGGGTCAACTGGTAGACCAACGGTTTCCACAAGCTCCCAATCGCCGATCACATCCGCTTCGCCCAATGGAATGACGTTCAGCGCCAGCAACTCGCTGGTACCGATCATGATCACGCCGGTGATGTAGGGGGCCTGAAAAGTGAAACTGCGCTGTTGGTTGGCGGCCAGATCATAGCTCAGCACCCCCAGAACGCTGTCAAACCCGACACCGTCCGCGATGGGCATCAGGATGATCTTTTGCGGGGACGGCCCGGCCTGCACGCCACCGGCGATGGACACAACCGGCTCGTCGAAATTCAAAACATGCCCGATGGGTGGCAAGGCGACCACGGTGCCTTGATGTTTGAAATGATCGCCCAGCGGTGTTGCCATCCGCCGCCACACCTTGAACGGTTCCGACGGCATGCCGATTTCGGGATTCACTTGCCAGCGCAAGAAGATCGACCGGAACTGGCTGCCAAAATCGAACGGATCGATCGCGTCCCCGCCGCTGGCCTCCAAATGCGCGTTCAGGATCGGCAGCAAGTCCACCAAGGCCCCCTGGCCCTTGAAGAGATGCGGGTCAAAAATACGAGGTATCATGTCTCTGTCCCCTCTCTCATTCTTCCCAAGGCGCACGCGCCAAGAGCTGTGAAACGATGCGATAGACGTCGTCGGTCGCACCCGGACCATCCAGATGGGCTTCGGAGAAGGCCCGGCGCACAAGGTCGATATGCAGAACCTTTCCGCGCGCACCCGGATCCAGCGTGATCAGCACCCGCTGGTCGCCCGGCGCAAAGATCATCTCATCGACGATGCCATCGCCGCTCGCACTTTCGTCGAGGGCCAGCCATTCGCGGTCAATCATCTGATACCGCTGGACCGGAACACTGTCGTCTGATGTGACCTCTTCGGGCATTGGGCGGAAACGACGCATCGGTTCCGAGCTGTCGATCATGACCGCAACGGGCTGCGGTGTTGCCGCCGGATTGGCCTGTTCCCAATAGACCACGAACCTTGGCGCATCGGGCCGTTCCAGCGGCTCCAGCCCGGCGTCGACCATCGCGTCATCAAAATCCGCACCAAGCGGCGGGTTCGAGGCCGAGAATTTGGCCGCAAACCCCTGCATTGCCCCCAGCGTCACGGCCCGGTGTTCGGCGCGCGTTGCCGCAAAGGTATGCGCAAAGCTTTCCACGGTCAGGAAAGCCCCGGTTGAGAACGCCCGGCGGAAAACACGCTCGCCCACGGCAGAGGCTTCAGCCCCGATATCAACCGCCTCGATATCGAGGATATAGTCCGTGTACGGATCCAGCGGGATTGGCAGGATAAAGGTGCCGTGCCGCACGCGTTGCTCATCCACGGGCACACAAGGCGCCTTGTCTTTCAGAACATCAACCAGCACAGCTTCAAACGGTGACAAGACACTGGCTTCGACATTGTCCAGCGTGGCCGGCGTGATTGGCAGCGGATGCGGCGTGGCCGGGTCATCGACCTGACGGAACGACGCCGCTTTCAGCCGCGCGCGCAGCTCTTTGCCATAGGCGGCATAAAGCTGATCCATGCTGTTGGTGGCGAACACGATCTCCAGCTTTTCATGGCCAAAGACATGTTCTTCCTCTTCTGATGGCGTCGACATCAGGATCCATGGATCGAGGCGACGCGGCGCGTCATCATCTGTACGGAACCAGAAGGTTTCAGACTGTTGGCCACCATCCTGCGGGGCTTCATTGCCTTCCCGAACCTGAACGTTGGTGACCGCTGTCACGCGATAGGTTTTTCCGGGATGCAACAGCGCGACATTGGCGCTCATGGGGCCGACGAAGTCTTCCAGCACACTGCGTTCGCGCATGATCTGTGTCTGGTCATAGCTGGACCGCTGTGCCTCGCGCAGCGTCGTCAACTCAATCGCACTGATATAGAACGGACGGCCTTGTTGCTCCATATGCTCGGCTTCTTGCAAGCTGTTGTACAGAACCCCGACATCGATCAATGCTGTGCCTTCTGGCGGTTTCATGTGAACCACAACCGCGACCCGGTTTTTCAGATAGAGCTGGCCATAGAACACCGCGTGATAGACATCGGAAATCCACGGACCATTGACGTCGAACCACCGGTCCGGCAACGGCGTCACGTTGGTCAGGTCAGTCACGCGGACCGGGCGGTCGCCCAAAAGGTTGCCCTCGGCATCGCGATACTGGACCATCATGCCACGGCCATCACCGCTTTCCTTGTTCAAGAGTGCGCGATTGACCCACATAAACAGAACGCCATCGACAATCTCGCCCTTATCGATGCGGATTACATCCGACAGCGGCCCGTGTTTGTGGCCCAGCAAGTCCAGTTCACCCTGGATATCGTCGGCGGCCTGAGGGTTGCCGAAGACAACCGGTTTGCCAATATCCCAAAGCGGGGATGCCAGAACCCGACCGTCACATTTCAGGATATCGTCCGGCAGATTGGCCGTTGTCCCGGTGGTCGCGACCGAATTGTCATTTGCGGTCGGTTGCAGGCCCCGCACCGCAGAGAGGATAGAGGTACGGCTGACGGCTTTGCCAAAGGTGACACGACGCACCGCCTCATCAATGGCCAGTGTCGGTGCATCCAGGTTGTCAATGATACGGTCACCAAAGCTGCCCGCTGTTGCGGCGGACAGTCGGTCGGTTTCGACACGCAGACGATCAATGGCGGTCGAGGACAGGTCATTTGGACGGGTCACCGAGCGCAAGACGTCCCGGTTGACCCTTAGGTCAGTCGAGAAGTCGCGCGTTTCCAGGCCACGCGTCGGGCGGAAAGCGTCGTCAAGAACCGCGTCCGGAATGGTAAATCCGCCATTCGGTCGCGTGAAAATCTCGACATCGGGGACAAGGGGGCGGGTGCCGAGAATGTCGGGCCCGGTAAAGCCACCGCCAGTATCCACGTCATCATCGTCGTTGTCGGGCGGCAACAGATCGTCGATGCACGGCACCTTGCCACCTTCGATCACCGCCGGAATGATCCCGCGCCGTCGATCCAGCTGTGTCTCGCCAGTGCGCCAGGTTTCAAAGACGTGCAAAGAGGTGTCGACAGGCTCGGACCGTACGGTATCCACAGGGTCCGGCCATGGCGTGCCCTTGGGATGCCAACCAACTGCCGAGGGGCCAAGCACCTCATCGCAGAAGGTATAAAGCACCGATGCAGCGGGTGCTGCATCATGACAGACGGTGCCCCAACGCTCATCCACGGTGTCCTTCAGGAACTCGGTGCGTTCCAACGCCTTGGGGGCTGGGTTCGGCACCCAGCTGAGCATGGCAAGCTGGGCGGAAATGTTGTCACCGCCCAAGGCGTCTTGCGTCCACCACACCGATGGCGCATTGCCGGCCATCAAGGCCGGTGACGCGTCCGACGTTTCCAAGGTGACGCTGTCGAGCGTGTATTGGTAATAAAAGTCGCCGCGCTTCAACATAACCATCGACCGGCGCATTGGGCGACCCACCGGGCGCGTTGCCAAAGATCGTCAGCCCCGTGTCCAGCGGTGTGGCGGACATGGTCAGAACCGGGATCGCGTCAATGGGCACGACCGGCATTGTGTTGGTGGTGTCAGGATCATCCTCGGTCGCCGGATTATGCGGCGGGGCGGTATCTGCCTCTATCGCATCTCCGATCTTGGTATCGATCCCTTGATCCGTACCTGTCCCCATGACGAGCGCGGGTGACCGGCTGACCAGAGATGTCGCAGTCACCAGCTTTGGTGCGGGCGGGAAGATTTTGCTTTCCTCGCCGATATGGAAATCGACACAGCCTTTGATCTCGAAGAAGAAGAGATCGATCTTGCCACAAACCTCGCCATCAATCCGGCTGATTTCGGTGCGAACCTCGGCGTCGTCGATCACCTCTTTCCGTTGGCCGATCTGGGCCACCAGGTTGGCCGAGGCCGAAATCGAAATGATGAAGAGCTTCAGCTCACCGCGCAGGTAGAGAACACCGCCGACATAGAACGGGTCAAAGCCCAGAACCGCGTTGAACCCGGCCGTGACGCGCAGGTAAAGATTGATCGACGTATTGCCCCAGACCAGCGACACTTCGAGACCGACAGCTAACCCGGTACCGTTGATCTGTGAAAGCGACGGCAGACCGCCACCGGGGCTGTAGGACGGGATGCCGTGACCGGACATCATCACGTAACCGGACCCGTTGAACACCTCTAGAATGTTGATGCGGATCGGTCCGGGCAGCGGGTTGCCTTGCAGGTCATTGCCAGGGAAGCTGCCAAGATACACATGCCACTGGCTTTTGTCGTCGAAGTCAAAAAACGCCTCGACCGTGATCTTGATTTCCACCAGCGGCTTGATGGTGAAATCGATGCTCAGCCCGATGGTCAGCGTGTTCCGCCCCAGATCGAGGTCGATCACGGCAAAGAAGGTACCTTCAGCTTCGGCATCGCGCAATTCCGGGATGACCGCCAACAGGTTGGCTTTCATCATCAACAGGATGCGCGGGCCCGGCAGTTCCAACAGGAACATACCCTTGACGTTGAAAATAACCGGGCTGCCGATGGTGCCCATGGTAAGACCGGCCCCAAAGGCCCAGCTGCCGACATTCGGGCGCCATGCCTGCAGGTTGGTTGGATCGCCCTGCGCGCGGTCGCGCAGCCACTCCAAAGCGGGCGTCAGCGACGTCAGCCCTTCTTCATTGCGGGCATAATGCATGGCAAACATGCCAAGGAAGCCGTAGATTCCAAGCCCTGAATTGGCGAGCGGGATGGCCACCGGCAATTCGACTTCTAGAGCAACCGCGACCCCCGTCGCCGGACCGCCCTGTTCCACCGGAATTTGTGCAACCGCAATTTGGGCTGCGACCCGCAGTTTGACCGGAACAAGCGAGACATCGATGCCGCCCTTGATCTCCATCGCGCCGCCGGCATTGTTCATTTCCATATACCCGGAGCCTTCGAGCACGCCGGGAATTTTGACCCCCGCACCAAAGGCCGTCAGCTCTGGTGGGCCGGGCGGATCAAGCGGCAACCGCACGCGGGCGCGGTCCACTGATACGACGCCCAAATCCACGGCAAAGCCCAGATCAATCTCGAAATTCAGCGGGTTGGTCCGGGCGATCCGCGCGCCCAGCACGTTGAGGATCTGACCCAACGGATCAGGAATGCGCACGGCACCGGGACCCGATACATCGATGGAATACCCTTTGGACTGGTCAAAGACCGGGCGCAGTTCCCACGCCGCGGACGAGCCCGGTGGGTAGCCAAATTTCAGGCCGATTGCTTTATAGCGCACGGCAATCGGCGTACTGCGCGGGATTTCGAGCAAGGTAAACCCACCCAGCGAGATATTCGCCGATAGGGCCGTTTCCACGTCGAAGAGGAAAGACGTTTCCCACCGGTCGCCCTGACGCCGGAAGGCGGCCTCGCCTCCAAAGAGGACTACCCGTTCAATATTCAACAGCCGTTCGCCATCCACCTCGATCTCTGCAAGGATTGATGGCAAGCCGATAACAGCAGCACTCAGCGCGATGGGGGCGATCCCGCCATCCGCGGGATTGGGGGCCGCAATTTCCGACAAAAGCGGCGTGAAGATCGTGGTCATCCCCAAGATATTGCGTAGCGTGTTGGGGTTCTGCAGCGGCTGACCCGGCAATTGGCCGGTCATCAACAGCCCGTCACGGTCGTTCGGGTCTGACCCGATATAGAGCTTGACCTCATCGGACTGGCTGGCCGGATCGGTCTGGTACAGGAACAGTTAATCGACAATTCCGTCAGACGGGTTGTTGCCCATCCCCTGAATGGGCAGGTTGCCCCCACCTCCAGACAGGCGTTCTTCCAAGGCCGTTTCAAAATCAACCGATCCAGACACCTCGACCGCGACGAATTGATCGCGCACGATCCGCACTTTCAGCCGGGCCGAGCGGAACCAATCCGGCGGTGACGGATCATTGGGGGGATCGTCGCGCGTCGGCGGCTGAACCGGGGGCGGTGCGGGGGCCGCAGGCCGTGAAACGGTGCCTTCGATCACCGTATCTGGCAGATTGACGGCAAATCCGGTGATCCGCGCCCGCCACCATTGTTCACGCGGTGGCGTGTTCTGGCGCCAGCCCGGCGGCGGCGGCGACACACCGACCCAAGCATCGGGCGGCTGCCCGTTCACCAACGGATCGGACGGTTCCAGCGTGGCCGAGAACCCGGTCAGTTGCGGATCGCTGTTGATCAGCGCCAGCAGGCCCGCCGCCCGCCGCTGGCTGAGGAAATAGTTGTAGAGTTCCTGTTCGTCATCCGGCACGCCATCGTAGCTGGCCGTTCCGGTGATGGTGAAGGATTTCGGGTTGATCCGGGCAAGCACCGCGCGATGTTCGTCGAGAAACGGCTTTTCCGACTTCCACGGGAATGTTGTCGGGCTGTCATTCGCCTCGGTCGCGTTGATATTGCCGCTTTGAACCGCATAAGCGTTCGGGTTCTGCACCGGCGGTTGGTCAAATTTGAAATACCCGTCGATCTGGGTGATGACGTCACCCGGCAAAACCGCGCGCAGCGATTTATTGTCGCCGCCGATCAACGGGACCTCGACCGTAACGGATGTCCCTTCGGGCGTGCCATCGACTTCCCAGTTCGTGTTGGGTTCCGGGGCCGCTGTGGCAACGGCAATAATCACGTGATCGGACCCGTCCGAGACCATGCGCAGCTCTGGCGCATCAAGCGGCTGACCATCCAAAGTGATCGACGTGGTTTGCAGCATCGCGGCCAAAGGCGGTACAGTGCCCGGTGGCGGCTGCACCCGTGCAGGCTCGCGCCGGCTCGCCCGAATGGTCAGACTGCGTTCGTTCGGCCCAGAGGACGTATCTGTCGCCGTCAGCGTGATGACCAACTCGCCGGTCGAGGGCGTGCTGATATCGTGAATGACACCGGCATGATCCGATCCACCGAAATTGGCGTTCACAGAGTATGGCGCCCGTCCACCAGTGACATCGACAACCATACGCGTGGTTTCGGGCAACCGCACCGTTGCGGTCGTGTCGGTTTCCCGCGTGATCCCAATGGCGCGCCCATCCTGATCGAAGAACCGGGCGCTCAGCAGCATATCGCCATCGCCCTGATTGATCACGGCAAGATCAAAGTCACCGGTGATCCCGCTGCTATCCCCGATGCCGATCAGGAAATTTTCGACACCCGCATTGACCGCAATGTCTTCGGCCCCGGACGGCGCAACAAACAAACGGATTTCCGGCAGATAGAGACCCGTCCTACTGGCATCGAACCCGAACTGGTCCAGCACTTCGGGTGGGGTATAGCCATCTGACAAATCAAGGAAGGCAGACCGGAACCCGAACCCAACAACCCGACCCGTGCCCACGAACGCATAGGCCGGTTCCATCGTGATCAGCTCTGCAGCGGCCAGATCACCGGAATCGTCAAGCCCGCTGACCCCCAATGACACCAAAGACACGTCAACGGCCGCGTTGACATCGGACCCTTGGCTGATGCGGATCTTGATCTTGGGCAAGTGGAACACAACGTCCGGGCGCGACGTATCCGGCACCAGCAATCCGTCGTTTTCCATCCGTGCAGGCGACAGGAACGGCGGCCTGAACTCAATCCCGGACAATACCAGATCCAGGGTAAAGCCCGTCCCCGGGTAATCAGACGGCGGCGCATCAGTTGGGTCCATGTCCCAGGCCGTCAGGACATCCGCAATCGGCTGGAACCCCGCGTTCCCACCGCCAATCGATCCAACACCATCCGAAATGATCCGCCCCGCTGCCCGCGGAACGGTCATCGTGAATTCAACTTTGGTGTCCGTGATGTCGAGCCAGGGATCGCGACGGTCCGGCTGATTGCGCGGATGCCCCTCTACGTTGCCGGCCCCCATGGAAAAGACACCGGTCGACGGATCAAAGCTTGGCGGGTCTATGTTTCCCGAAAACCGCGCCACGCCCCGAATGACGATGCCATCTGCGGACTGCGCGGTCTCATAGCTTTCAACATAAATGACAGACAGGACAGCGTGCCAATTCGTCGTCTCTCCGCGCAAGATGTACGGACGAAACAAATCCACAAGAGCCAAGTCAAAAGGTGAACCGCCCCAGTTTTGGCGGAGACTATTGAGTTCGTATTTCAAGCTGCGATTTTGTCTGACTTCAAGGCTTCTTCGTATCTCTCCTCGGCTTCGATTGGCGTGATGTACCCGAGTGGTTCAAGCAGGCGCTCTTTGTTGAACCAGTCCACCCATAGCAGGGTTTCCCATTCGACCTGATCCTTGGACTTCCACGGACCTAGTTGATTGATGACTTCGGTTTTGAAGAGGCCGATGATCGTCTCAGCCAGTGCATTGTCATAGCTGTCACCAACGCTGCCGACGGATGGCTCCAGCCCAGCATCGGCCAACCGTTCTGTGTACTTGATCGACACGTATTGGCTGCCGCGATCTGAATGATGGATCAGTTTCTCAGCGGGTCTGCGTGCGTGGATCGCCTGTTCAAGCGCATCTAAGACAAACTGCGTGTCCTGCGTTGTTGATGCCTTCCAGCCCACAATCCGGTTCGCGAAGGTATCAATGACGAACGCCACATAGACGAACCCGCGCCAGGTCGAGACGAACGTAAAGTCGGACACCCACAGTTCGTTCGGCATTGAAGCCCTGAACTGGCGATTGACCTTGTCCAGCGGGCATTGATCCGCAGGTTGACCACAGGTGGTTTTGACCTTCTTTCCGCGCCGGACGCCTTGAATGCTAAGCTGGCGCATCAACCGTTCTACAGTGCAGCGAGCAATATCAATCTTCTCGCGATTCATCGCGTGCCATAGTTTGCGTGCGCCATAGACAGAACGGTTCTTCTCCCAAACATCCTTCATCGTTTTGCGCAGAAACTCATCCCGCTTGGCCCGGTCCGAGGCACGGTCGGGATCACGCTCGATGGCAATGCGTTTATAGAACGTCGAAGGAGCAATCTGGAGAACTCTACAGATCGGCTCGACCCCATGCGCCCCACGATGATCCTTGATGAAGGCAATCATTTGCGGAATGGGCGGTCGAGCTCCGCCTGAGCAAAATAAGCAGATGCCTTCTTCAGGATCTCATTTGCCTGACGCAACTGCCGGTTCTCGCGCTCAAGTTCTTTGATGCGATCCCGCTCTGCAGAGGTCACGCCATCGCGTTTGCCGGTATCCGCCTCGTGTTGCTTGACCCAGATACGAAGGCTGTCTCTGCTGCACCCAACCTTCTGAGAGATCGACAAAAGTGCTGCCGATCTGCTCGTGTATTCGCTCTCGTGATCCAAGACCATCCGCACCGCTCGTGCGCGCAATTCCTCTGGATAACGTGTTCCGTTCTTTGTCTTTCCCATGACCCAGTATCCTTACTTCTGGGTCTCCGGCAAACAAGGGGCGCTTCACACAGACGTCCCAGCGTTCTTTGCCAAAGTGTAGATGTTCACCTTGCCGTTCGACCCAAGCAGCCGTGACTGGATCGCATAGTGCCGGAACGAATACGGCGAGAGCTTGTTGTCTTCGTCGAGCAGCCCCGCACGGTCTCTGATATGGTTGAAGATGCGTCGCGCCGTGTTGATTGCCGTCGTGCGGTTTGGATACTCCGGCATCCACACGTACTCGTCTGGGTCCGGCAGCTCGCCCGTCATCTTGTCCCGAAACCCCCGATAGATCACCACTGCAAGCGGCATTGTCACGCTGATCCGTCGGCCTGTCTTGCCGCGAGGTAGGTTCATCTGAAGGTGCGCAGGATCGCCCTCGACCGTCACATCCTTGTGCTTCAGCCCGAATAACTCCCCTTCAGTTGGCCTCAGGAAGCTATGGACCATGAACCGGAACATCTTCAGGTGATGATAGCGGATGCGTACCCCTCTAACCTTCTCGCCGTTTGCCACACATTCATTCCCAACACGCATGAACTGCCGATAACTGCGGTCCGTGAATGACGTCCTGGGGCTATCGACCGTCTTCTGCTTGGGCATCAACGGTAGCGTTTTCATCAGGCTGTCTTCGACTGCAAGCGACAGCACCTTTCGGATGATGATCACGTGCTTGGCCCGCGTTGATTCCGCCAGAGGCTTCTTTCGGTTAGCATCCAGCAAGGCAAGATACTCTCGGATCATCTTCGGTGTGATCTTCGAGACATCATACGGACCAAAATACGCGAGAAGCCCATCTTTCTGCCGATAAAGCAGCTTGCGGTCGCTTTCAGGGTGTTTGGTCTTACTAGCCTGCGTACGTAGCATCTGCTCGGCGTAGTATTCGAAACTGGTCGTCTTGGTGACCGCCAAGTCCGTGTTCAGGTTGCGAAAGTAACTCTCGGAGAACTCGTTGGCTGCCGCAATCGCCTCGACACGGGATGTTTCTCGCGAAGATCGCGAGACATATTTCTTGGAATACGGATCGCGAAGTCGGATCATCCAGTATGGGCTGCGGCCAGTCTTTAAGACAGCAAGACCTTCGCGCAGGTGCTTGATCGCTTGGACGGAGTTCGGGTTTTGAGTGTATTCTGGAATCATGGGGGCACCGGATTTTCAGTGTATAACTGTGTATAACATCCGAGATGTAATTCTCTCGGCCAACGCATCTGATTTAACTAAATGAAATCAGTATGTTGTGGTGCCCGGGGGCGGAATCGAACCACCGACACGAGGATTTTCAATCCACTGCTCTACCCCTGAGCTACCCGGGCACGGGATCGGCGCTTGCCGATGGGTGGAGGCGTTCTATGCGGTGACAGGGGGGGTGTCCAGAGGGTCTGATACACTTTTTTGAGCCAGACCGCAGGTTTTTGCGAAGGTGTTAATGCGGTCGTTGCTGGCCTTGGGTCATTGCATCCTGCGCGGCTTCAGCATCGTCGGGATCTTCGGATGGAATGGCATAGTTTCCATTGAGCCAACGCGCCAGGTCGATATCGGCGCCGCGTTTGGAGCAAAAGGGGCGATAGGCCGGGGCCGTTTCGTTGTCGCAGATCGGGCAGCTCATGACAGTATCTCCCGAACCGGCGCGCGGCCGCGTTTGCGCTGTAATTCGAAGTGGCCGAGCGGGGTCCAACCGACGAGTGTGGTTTCTTCGGCATCGGCTCGAAATGCCGCCCGCAGCGCGGTTTCAAAACCGCGGCGGTCTTTCTTGGGCATTGGCGCCAGATCCAGTGTGATCTGCCCACCCAATCCGCGCAGGCGCAGGGCGCGGGGCAGTGCCTTGGCACAGGACATATTGGCTTTGACACCTGCCGCCGGGGACGTGTCGCGTCCCGTGTTGACATCGACGGCGACAAGGGCGCGCGTGGGTTCGATATACATGTGACCACCCCCGGCGAGCGGTTCGGCCGTGGATCGCAGCGCGTCAAGCGCCTCCAGAACACCGTGCTGATCAAAGCCGCCCGGTTCTGTCACGATGTCGGCCGGATCGATCCATTCCCGCCACGCCAGCGTGTGCGGGTCGTCGCCATCGACAAGCGTTTCGGGCTCTCCGGCCAGATCGTCTTGCACCTGTAGCGCCAAGGCGACCATCGCGGCGACATCCTCGGCAATGTCGCCATCCGGCGCACCCGAACAGGAGGTGCGCAGGATCAACCCCATGTCTTCCGGCACAACGCCATCGGCGATCTCCATCAGGCGCACGCGTTCCTCTTCATCCCGGATTGCGCGCGAAATGTTCACGCCCGGCGCGTCCGGAGTTGCGATGGCATAGCGGCTTTTGAACAGCAGTTTTTGGGTCACCGGGATCGCCTTTCCCGGTTCGGCATAGCCGGTGACCTGCACAAGCAGGGATCTGCCGGGGGCGAGGCCTTTGACCTGACGCAGAAAAACCGCCCCGTCGGGGGTGGTCAGGAACATGCTCCCCTGCCCTTTGACAGGACGATCTGCGCGGGCACGATAGATTGTGCCCGGGGCCGGCGCATCGGTGGCGATCAGAATGTCTTCGAGCCGACCGTCCACCATCAGTGCGGCGGCCTGGCGGTCGCCGATATGGTCCAGAATGATGGTTCTGCCCTTCATGATGTCTCCTGATAGAGCGGGTAACCCGCCGCTTGCAACAAGCCGGATGTCTCGGCCAGCGGCAGGCCAACGATGCCGGTAAAGGACCCGCTGATCCAAGGGATAAATGCGCTGGCCGCGCCCTGGATGCCATATCCGCCCGCCTTACCCTGCCAGTCATTGCTGGCCAGATAGGCGTTGACCTCTTGGTCCGACAGACGCTTCATCTTGACGGCGCTGACCACGTCTTTTTGCCAGATCCGGTCCCCCCGACGTACCGCCATGCCGGTGATCACCTGATGACGGCGCCCCGACAGGGCGTAGAGGAACTTGGCCGCTTCGGCCGCATCCGCCGGCTTGCCCAGGATACGGCGGCCCAGTGCCACGGTGGTATCCGCGCAAAGCACAATATCCTCAGCTCCCGCGCTGACGGCGGCAACCTTTTCCCGCGCGATGCGCTGACAATAGGCGCGCGGCACCTCCCCTGGATGCGGGTCTTCGTCGATATCCGGCGGGCGGATATCGTCCGGCACAACGCCAATTTGCGCCAGCAATTCCTTGCGGCGCGGACTGCCAGAGCCAAGAATGAGTTTCATCGGCAACGCCCCGCAGCCCTCACCACGGGACCCGCCTTATTTGAAGCGGTAATTGATCCGACCCTTGGTCAGATCATAGGGGGTCATTTCGACCTGAACCTTGTCGCCTGCCAGAACCCGAATGCGGTTCTTGCGCATTTTGCCTGCCGTGTGTGCGATGATCTCATGGCCATTTTCAAGCTCGACCCGAAACGTCGCATTGGGCAGGAGTTCCTTCACGACACCGGGAAATTCGAGCGTATCTTCCTTGGCCATGGTTTCTCCTTACACATTTTGCCTGCCCACTGCAGGCCGTGCCGTTACATGCGTCCAATTGGTGCGGTTTTCAAGGCCGTTTCGGCCCCAGCGACGTCATTGTGACGGAATTGGCGCGCGGTTCCTGTCGGTCCCAGTCGGCCCGATTGAACACGGCCCCTTCGGCGCGCACCCGTTCAATCGCGGCCAGATCGACATCGGCAAAGGTCCAGCCCGGCTGGTTCATCTGGCCCTCGGCCAGCACACCAGTGTCGGGAAACCCAAGATCAGGCGGGCCGAAAATACCACCGCGCCCGGTGTTGACATCCACCGCCTCGGACCAGTCCACGGCGCCCACCAGTGACGACATGACGGTGACACATTGATTTTCCAGTGCCCGCGCCTGTGCCCCGATGCGCACCCGGGAATACCCGGTCATCGCCTCAGTACAGGACGGGCACAGGATCAGGTCGGCCTCGGCCAAGGCCCGTCCAAAAAGCGGGAATTCGGCATCATAGCAGATCAGGATCCCGATCTTGCCCAGCGCCGTATCGAACAGTTGCAATGGACCTCCGGGATGCACGTCCCACACCTCGCGTTCAAAACGCGTCATGATCTGTTTGTCCTGAATGCCGCAGCTGCCATCCGGGGCAAAAAGACGGGCGCGATTGACGGGGCGTGGCTCTTCGACCGCGGGTGCCGAAGCCGCGAGAATGTGGACGTTGTATTCAGCGGCCAGGCTTTCATGGACCGCATCCGCGTTTTCGAGCCGGTCAGAGACCGCTAAGAGGGACTGTTCAAGATCCAAGGCCACGTCGCGACCAGCAAGTGTGGCAAGCTCCATCGCGCCATATTCCGGAAACACCAGAAGATCTGCACCTTGATCATTCGCCTGTTTCACCCAGCGGCTGAGCTTGTCTTCGTACTGTGCCCAACTGTCCAGCCAGTCGAGAGGGTAAGCGGCGGTTGCGATTTTCATACCGGTCCTCTGACGGATGGGTGCGAGGGGGCTCTGCCCCCGCTGCGCTCCCCCGGAGTATTTTCAAAGAGAAGAAAAGCGCAAGGGGGGAGTGTCACAATCGGCGCGACCATGCCTGAAGTTGGTGCGGCGTCTCTTCGGTCGCGCCAAGGTCTGTCCAGTGGAATGTTGCGGTGACACCTGGAAGGGGGACGTAGCCACGTTTGCGCCAGAAGGCGTCCAGCGGGCTGTAGTCACCGGGTTTGGCTGGGTGGTACGCGGGGCGGATCACGGCACAAAAGAGGCTGTGGGCAAATCCCTGACGGCGGGCGTCGGCCTCTCGATGGTCAAAAAACGCGTGACCGATGCCTTGGCCGCGATAGGCAGGCAGGAGCACGCTTTCGGCGCAGTAGTAGATTTGGTCCTGCGGCGGGATGGGTCCGATGATCTGGGTGGCATCAGCGTGATCGGCCAGCGGCATTGCGGTTGCAGCGCCAACGATTTCGGCGCCATCCCGGGCGACGACGATCATCGCGCGCGGATTGTCCCGATAAGAGCGCAGATAGTTTTGTTCGTAAGCCGCATCGCCGTCATAGAGATAGGGATAGGAGCGAAAGACAGCGATCCGCAGCCGCGCGAGGTCTTCGAGTGCGGCATCGAGCGAGGCGCCGGTCAGTCGGTCCAGCCTCATGACACTTGCCGGTTCCAGTCCGCAAGGTTGTAATAGGTGGTCACGCGCGTGATCTTGCGATCGGCCAGCGTAAAGAAAGACCCTGCTGGCAGGCGATATGTTTGGCCGGTCGCGGCGGGCAGGCCATCGTCACTTTCCAGATAGGTACCGTTCACAACATATTCGGCCGCGGCCCTTGTGCCTTCGGGGTTCACAAAGACGACCATATCGGTCAGCTCTTCGCGGTAGCAGCGGTTCATATGGGTGCAAAAGGCGGCGAATTTCTCTTTGCCGACGCGGATCACGCCTTCGTTCACGTGATGTGCGACGTCATCCGACAGGCAGTCCAGCATGGCGTCGACATCGCCAAGGTTAAACGCCGCAAAATAGGTTCTGACTGTATCCATCACACCATCTCCGTGGGTTCGCCAAATCGGGTTTTCAGGCGCTCTATGATCTGGTCGCGGGCCTTGCGGTATTGTTCCAGCTTGGCTTCGCGGCTTTCACCAAGCCCGGTTGGGTCCAGAATGGGCCAGTATTCCACATCGAGGTGGAAAAACCGGGTGAGCTCCAGTGCGCGACGTTGACTGGCCGGGGAAAGCGCAATGACCAGATCAAAAGAGCTGAGATCGTCCCCCCATTCTTCCATCTCATCAAAGGAACGCGAGCGGTGGCGGCTGAGCTCGACATCCATTTCTTGGCAAACAGCGACGGAAAACCCATCGATTTCCATATCGTTATGGACGCCGACGGATTGCACATAGGTGCCGGTGCCAAAAAACTTTTTCATGATCCCTTCGGCCATCGGGGAACGGACCGCGTTGTGATCGCAACAGAACAGAACCGACTGGGGTAACGGTTCGCTCATGCGCCTCAGCCCCCGAAATGCAGCACGCAGATGAGCGTGAAGAGGCGACGGGCGGTTTCGCTATCCACTTCGACCTTGCCATCCAAACGCTCTTGGAGAACCCGGCTGCCTTCGTTGTGGATGCCCCGGCGCGCCATATCGATCGTTTCGATCTGGCTGGGCGGGAGCGTTTTGACCGCTTCAAAGTAGCTTTCGCAGATCTGAAAGTAGTCCTTCACAACCTGCCGGAAGGGGCCGAGCGACAGGTGAAACTCTCCGGCTTTTTCGGCCGTTTCGGTTTCCACGTCAAAGACCAGCCGTTTTTCCCGGATCGCCAGCTTCAGCCGATAAGGTCCGTCCGGCACCGGACGGCCATCGCGGGCCGGCAACGCAAAGCTGTTGTCTTCCAGCAGATCAAAAATCGCAACCTTACGCTCTTGTTCGATCTCGGGCGTGGGCGGTGGCAGCCCTGCATCATCGAGGGCGATATCAAAGATACGCGACATGGGCGATTACCTGTTCAACTGATCCAAGCGGGCTCGGACGGAAAGCCCATGCGCTTCCAGACTTTCTGACTGCGCCAAGCGTTCCGCCGAGGGGCCGATAGCACGAAGGCTCTCTGGTGTCATCCGCGCAAGCGTGGTGCGCTTCAAAAAATCCATGACCGACAGGCCAGAGCTGAACCGGGCTGATCGCGCAGTGGGCAAAACATGGTTTGGCCCTCCGACATAGTCGCCGATGGCCTCCGGGGTCCATTGGCCAAGGAAAATCGCACCGGCATGGGTGCAGAGCGCGCTCAGCGCGTCCGGGTCGGCAACGCACAGCTCAAGATGTTCGGGCGCAATGCGATTGGACAGGGTGGCGGCCTCTTGCAGGTCACGCACAGTGATCACCGCGCCAAAGTCGCGCCAGCTTGGCCCGGCAATTTCGCGTCGTTCCAAGGTTTGCAGTCGCCGGTCGACCGCCGCTGCAACCGATTGGCCAAAGGCGGTATCATCCGTGATAAGGATCGATTGCGCGCTTTCGTCATGTTCGGCCTGGCTTAAGAGATCGAGCGCGATCCAGTCTGGATCATTATCCGCGTCCGCGATGACAAGGATTTCGGACGGACCGGCGATCATGTCGATCCCGACCTTGCCAAAGACCCGCCGTTTGGCCGCCGCCACAAAGGCGTTGCCGGGCCCCGTGATCTTGTCAACCGGGGCCATGGTGTCTGTGCCATAAGCCAGGGCCGCAACGGCCTGGGCCCCGCCGATCCGGTAAATCTCATCCACGCCCGCAATTTGAGCGGCCAGCAGGACCAGTGGGTTCACCACACCATCCGGTGTCGGCACGGTGATCGCCAGACGGTCGACCCCAGCGACTTTGGCCGGAATGGCATTCATGAGCACAGAGGAGGGATAGCTGGCCAAACCACCCGGTACATAAAGCCCCGCCGCCGAAACCGGCGTCCAGCGCCAGCCCAATGTGGCACCGGTGGCGTCATCCCACTGGGCATCCTCCGGCATCTGACGTTCGTGATAGGCGCGGATGCGCGTCGCCGCGAGTTCCAGGGCCGTGCGGTCCTCTGCGCTGACATCCGTGACGATCCGGTCAATGTCATCTGTCGAAAACCGCATTTGATCAGCCGTCAGGGCCAAACGGTCAAAGAGTTCAGTCAGTTCCAGCACAGCCGCATCGCCACGCGCACGCACATCAGCAATGATATCGGCCACAACCGCATCCACATCCGGGCTGTCTTCCCGCTTGGCGCCCAACAAGGCGGCAAATGCAGTTTCGAACGCGGGATCTGTGGTGTCCAGAAAGACGGGCATCGCGGTTTCTCCAAAAAGGCTTGCGCTGAATAGACTGCACACTGAATGCGTTCAACCCGCGTCCAGCATCCTCAGCATCAGCAGGTCGTCCATCGGTTGTCCGTCAAGGATCACGGCCCGGGGTCGTCGCCCGATGTCCTCAAAGCCGCAAGAGCGGTAGAGCGCAATGGCAGCGGCGTTTCCCGCTTCGACGGCCAGTTCCATTTGCAAAACACCGTCCGCGCGGGCGTGGCTCGCAACGTTTTCGATCAAATCCCGGGCCAGACCTCGTCCTTGGGCAGCGGGCAGGACGTAAAGTGGGCCAAACTCTGCACTGTGGCGCGCGCGGGCGCGTGTGCCGCGCCGAAAAGCCGCGATCGCGGCCAGCGAGCCGTTCAAAAAGCCGCCCCAATATTGACCGGCCTCTATTCCGGCCAAGAGCTGATCGTCGGTGATATCAGCGGCTTCTTCCGGGGTCAGCAGAAAGGCGGATGGGAAACGTGTCAGCCCGTCCAGCCAAACCCGTCTGAACGCGGCAAGGTCGTCAGGCGTCAGTTGCCGGATCATTCCGGATGGAATGGGGCCGCGTTCGAAGGGGCCAGATAAGGGCGTGTTACATCGCGCAAACGCAGTTCGATGGCCTCGACCGCCATTCGGATGGCGCCATCGCCGGCCAGTGTCATTGTGATATGCCCGGCACCGTCTTCGCCCGGCTCAAAATCGACAGCCATGACCGACAAGACCATGTCCTTTTCGGCGCGGTCGATCCCTTGGCTGGCCACGCTCAGCACATTGTCGATCACGAACAAGGACTGCACCCGTTCGTACCCACGCCCACGTTTTTCTGCGGCGTCGCGGTCTTCCCAGCGAAAGCGGTTGATCAGAAAGGCCATCTGGCGGTTTTTGGCCCGCCAACGCATTTCCGTCATCGGAAAAACGGCGTCCTGAACCAAAGAGGATATGACTTGCAGGTCTTCCGCATCGAGCGCCCCGATATTCAACGGGGCTTCGCGACCGTCTTCAAAGGTGGCGTCGCCTGTCACGATCCTTGGACTCTCTCAATTTTGGCACCCACAGCGCGCAGTTTGTCTTCGACGTGTTCATACCCGCGGTCCAGATGGTAAACCCGGCTGACCGTTGTGTCGCCATCGGCCGCCAAACCGGTGAGGATCAGCGACACAGAGGCCCGCAGGTCTGTTGCCATCACCGGTGCGCCTTTCAGCTGCGGAACGCCTGTGACGGTGGCGGTGCCACCGGACACATCGATCTGTGCCCCCATGCGCATCAGTTCAGGCGCGTGCATGAACCGGTTTTCAAAGATCTTTTCTTCCAGAACGCTGGTGCCTTCAGCCGTACACAAAAGCGCCATCATCTGCGCTTGCAGGTCGGTTGGGAACCCGGGGAACGGCTCTGTCGCGACATTGACGGCGCGCACGCCGTTGCCATTGCGGCCAACGCTCAGACCGTTTTGCGTTTCGCGCACGGAGATCCCCGCTTCGTCCAACTTTGCACAGAAAGCTTCGACCAAATCCATGCGCCCGCCCAAAAGCTCAACCTCGCCGCCGCAGATTGCCGGGGCCAGCATATAGGTGCCCAGCTCAATCCGATCCGCAACAACAGGGTGCGTGGCCCCATGCAACCGATCCACGCCTTCGATGGTGATCGTGCTGGTCCCTGCCCCGTCGATATGGGCCCCCATCTTTTTCAAACACTCGGCCAGGTCCACAATCTCTGGCTCACGCGCGGCGTTCTTCAGAACGGTTGTTCCCTTGGCCAATGTCGCCGCCATCAGCGCGTTTTCGGTCGCGCCAACAGACACCAGCGGAAACTCGACAACCCCACCTTTCAACCCACCCGGGGCAGAGGCGTGCACATAACCGTCTTTCAATTCCATCTCTGCGCCCATTGCCTCGAGCGCCTGCAAGTGCAGGTCAACGGGGCGTGCACCAATGGCGCAACCACCGGGCAACGAGACAACCGCGTGTCCATCCCGCGCCAGCATCGGACCAAGCACAAGGATCGACGCCCGCATCTTGCGCACGATGTCGTAATGCGCCGTGTGATTGCTGATTTCATAGCTGGACAAGGCCAGGACCTTGCCATCCTGCAACGTGCTGACCTCTGCGCCCAGCGATTGGAGCAAGGTGCTCATCGTCCGGATATCACTGAGTCGCGGTGCGTTGGTCAACGTCAGGGGCTCATCGCTCAGCAACGTTGCTGGCATCAGCGTCAAACAAGCATTCTTGGCCCCCGCAATCGGGATTTGCCCGTTCAAAGCACCGTTTCCGGTCACAACAATCGAATCCATCTGCTCTTAATCCTCGGTCTTATCTAAATTTTTTTCTGTTTGCCCAGAACGCGCCTTGGACTGCGCTTTGCGGCGCGCAAGATTGGCCTTCAACGCCGCTTTTAACCGGTCTTCCCGATCATCGCCCTGTTTTGCTGTTTTTGGTTTCTGGGAACTGCTCGTCATGGCCCATATCTCTATCGCAGCAAGGGCCAAGGGTCCACCAGAACATCCCGTGGACAACGCGCCAAAACCGGACATCCGACGTCACGAAAAAACGCGCGTTCGCCGAACAAAAGATGCTTGCGCCGCGTTTGAATTGCGTCTAATCAGCCGCGCACGGCGCTGCTGTAGCTCAGAGGTAGAGCACTCCCTTGGTAAGGGAGAGGTCGAGAGTTCAATTCTCTCCAGCAGCACCATCTTCCGAATAAGACAAATTTGGCCCTGCGCCACCAAACGCCCTTCCAGAGGGCGATTGGCGCGTTGTTGTTTTTCTGCGTGGTGTCAATAACCGAACGCGGCGTTCGGGACCCAGATCACGTTCGAGCCACTCTTGCCCCAACGCATATGCAGGCAAGATGTTCCCAACCGTTGAAAGTACAACACGTCGATGTCGTACCAGCCGGCAGATGGCACATTGACCTCGGTGGCAAAGGTTTCCTGACAGGTTTGGCGACCGTCAAAATACCCAACGCGCTGGCCCGAGATGCGTGCGTCCAGCCCATCATTTGTCAGAAAGTCGATGGTATAGACACCGGGCGCGTCAAACTTGATGTAGCCCTTGATGCTGGCCACAACATGATTGGCTTTTTTCGATGTCAACGTCTGGTCACCCTCGTTGGTATCGCGATAATCCAACCCGGCCAATGCAGGCCCCGGCTGTTTGTTGCGTTTCAACGTTCGACGCGCGTCATCCAACGATTTGACGTCCGCAGGATACGAATAGACGACTGATAAGCCGCTCTTCAATCCGCTGGGCTGTGGGCTGGCGGGTGTCAATTGAAGGACCTCAGCCATCGCCGCGCCGGCAACCATGCTCAACGCAGCAATCGAAGCTGCAAAAATGGCTTTCATAGTACTCTCCCTTAGCTATCCGATGAGCTCTTTGGCCCGAATTATTTCGGCTCGTTAGACCCTATGAGGGATGTCTTGCCCCGGCAAGCCTTTGCGCGCGCACATCGCTTCACGTCGGCGGGAAAACGTCCAACACCAGCGTGTTTGGAGAGTGCGAGCGTGCGCCCGCACAATTTGCCGGTTTCAGCGGGTGATCAATTGCCATAAGTTATGTATCAACCCATGCCGAAAGACAGAGCGTCGCGTGTCCCGTTTCGACCGATACTTCCTCTCCCAACTGCTGTTGGTTTTTGGCTTTTTCAGCCTCGTACTTGTCGGCGTGTTGTGGATCAATAGCGCCGTAGGCTTGTTTGACCGGCTGATCAGCGGCGGGCAATCCGCAGTTGTGTTCCTTGAATTCACGCTGTTGTCTTTGCCCACCCTGATCCGCACGGTCATGCCCATGGCTGTTTTTGCGGCCGCCGTTTACGTCACCAATCGGTTGTCGCGGGAAAGCGAATTGACCGTGATGCTGGCCACGGGCAGTACCCCTTGGCGCATTGCGCGGGGCGCGCTGGCTTTTGGCCTGACCACGGGCCTTTTGATGATGATCCTGACGCATGTTCTGCGACCAGCGTCTATTTTGCAGTTAGAACAACGAGAGGCCGAAGTTTCCATCGACGCCGCAGCGGTCTTGCTGAACGAAGGCCAATTCCGGCACATCCAAAACGGGATTACGTTTTACATCGGCGAGATTGATACCGATAGCACGCTGAACGATGTGTTCTTGTCGGACCGCCGCAATCCCGGAACGCAGGTCACATACACCGGGTCGCGCGGGTTCCTTGTCCGGCGTGGAGAAGAGGCAAAGCTGATATTGGTCTACGGGATGGCGCAAAGCCTTGATGTCGAAACCAAACAGCTTTCAACCACCAGCTTTGCGGACTTGTCTTACGACATTACCCAATTACTGGAACGCCAAGTGCGCCAGACCTCTGATATCCGCGGCCTGACAACGCCTGATCTGATCTGGAATCGACCAGAGTTATTGGCGGCCGCAAACAATCGGACTGAAGGCGAATTGGTGCAAGAACTGCATGAGCGCAACGGTTGGGCCCTGATCTGCCTTGCCGTGGCCATGGTCGGTTTCTCGACACTTCTCCTGGGCGGGTTCTCGCGCTTCGGGCTCTGGCCCCAGATTACCTTTGCCTTTGTTTTGTTGATCGGGTTGGAACTGTTCCGTGGAATGATCTCACCCATGATCGTGGCTGATCCCAAGCTCTGGCCGCTGACATATGTCCCCAGTGCCATTGGTTTTTGCGTGGCTTATGCATTTTCGTGGATGTCTGGACGTCCTTTATCGCTGCGACGGCGCTCCGGGCATGGCACGACTGCAACGCCGCAACAGACCGGATCATAGCTGGTGGCGCTGAGCGTGCGATATTGCTAAGACACGGGACAATCAGCGCAATCGCAGCGAGCGGTCCGGGCAAACCCTTGGCAATATGGGGCGAAAACCAAGAACCGCACGACAAAGCAGGTAAGTTCAAGTGAAATTGTCCGTCGTCATACCGATGCACAACGAAGAGGAAAACGTCGCCGCGTTGGTCCGCGAAGTGGCCGAAGCCTGCGCGGATATCACGGACAAGGAATTGATCCTTGTCGATGATGGATCAAAGGACCAAACCGCAGAACTTATCCGGCAGGAACAGCAACAGCATCCTTGGATCCGGTTGTTACAGCATAGCCCGGCAGGCGGACAATCGGCTGCCGTACACAGCGGGGTCCAAGCCGCGCGAGGCGAGATTATCTGTACGTTGGATGGTGATCTTCAAAACCCGCCGTCAGAAATCCCCAACCTGATTGCCCCTTTCGATGCCGCGGACGCCCCTGACAACCTCGGGTTGGTCGCAGGTCAGCGCGTTGACCGTCAGGACACATGGGCCAAGAAGTCGGGATCAAAATTCGCCAACGGGCTGCGCGCATGGATGCTGGATGACGATACGCGCGACACAGGCTGCGGTCTCAAAGCGTTCCGTCGCGACGCGTTTCTGGAATTGCCGTTCTTCAACCACATGCACCGCTACCTGCCCGCTTTGTTCAAGCGTCAGGGCTATGCCGTCGCCCATGTCGATGTCAGCCACCGCGAACGTGGCGGCGGTCAGTCGAAATACACCAACTTTCAGCGCGCCCTGGTCGGGATTTACGACCTCATTGGGGTCGCGTGGCTGATCCGCCGGGCCAAAACCGTGCGCGCGACCGAGGCGGCGGCCCCGCCCGCATCGGAGTAAGCCCGGCATGCAAGCCATCCTTGAGTTTTTTAACGTCGACACGACCGCCGAACTGATCTGGGTCAGCGTCGGACTTGTGGCACAGCTTTTGTTTTCGGCGCGGTTCATCGTTCAGTGGCTGGCTTCTGAAAAAGCCAAGAAATCCGTGGTGCCAGAGGCATTCTGGTGGCTCTCAATGGTCGGAGGCACCACGCTGCTGGCCTATGCCATTTACCGCAAAGACCCGGTTTTTATCCTGGGCCAATCCACCGGCGTGGTGATCTATGCCCGGAACCTTTGGTTGATCTATGCCGAAAAGCGCAACGCACAGAACGTTTGACCCGCTCGCCATTGGGCTTGGTGTCATTGCGATTGTCACGCTCTATCGGGCGGTGCTTTTGTGGTTCTCCACCGCAGATCTTTTCATGGATGAAAGCCAGTACTGGCTCTGGGGGCAGGAACTTGATTGGGGCTATTATTCCAAGCCACCGTTGATCGGATGGGTTCTGCGCGGGTTCAATGAAGCCTTTGGCAGCGACGCGATCGAAATCATTCGCTTGCCCATGGTCGTATTTCATGGGTTTACGGCCATCATCCTGACCTTTGCCGCCCGTCAGGTGACCGACCCGCTGGCCGCGGCGGTTTGCGGTGTCGTCTATGTCACCTGCCCGTTCACCGCCGCCGGCGCGTTCCTGATCTCAACCGACACCATCCTTGCGCCGTTCTTTGCCTTTGGCCTTTTGGCCTACCTCAAGCTGACCCAGCGATCCTCTGTGGGTTGGGCGGTTGCCTTGGGCATCTCGGTGGGTTTGGGAATGATGGCCAAATATGCGGCGATTTACTTCTTAATCGGCGCGGCCCTTGGTATGCTCTTTGTGCCAGCTGCCCGATTGCGCCTTCGGGACGTGATCGTCGCCTTGTGTGCGTTCCTGTTGGTGCTGTCACCTAACATCATCTGGAACCTTCAAAACGACCTGACCACGCTGTCGCATACTGCCGACAACGTGGACTGGATCAACGACCCCAACAGCAAACTGTCGCTGAACTTTGATGAGCTAGGGTCCTTTCTGGGCGCGCAGTTCCTTGTGTTTGGGCCGGTGTTCTTTGGCGGATACCTTTGGGCCATCTGGCGAGCCTTTCGCAAGCCCGACTGGCAGCCCCGCTGGCTGGTTTGGATGTCTCTGCCTATTTTGCTCATCGTTGGTGGTCAGGCCCTGTTGAACAAGGCATTCGCCAATTGGGCGGTGATGACCTACCTCGCCGCGATCCTGTTGACCATCCCGGTGCTCTGGCACCGGGCGCGGGTCGCTTTTTGGATTGGTCTGGCACTGAATGTCGCCATCACGGCGTTTGTGCCGGCGGCCTTCACGCAAGCCACCGGATGGACCTATGGCGAAAATGATCGCTTGTTGATGCGCCGTTTTGTCGGCCGGACAGAGATGAGCGAACGGATCATGGCCCGGGCGCGGGTCGAAGCTTTGCCCGCCATCCTCGCCAGCGACCGCAACATTCTGGCGGATCTGTTCTATCATGCCAAAGGAACAGAGCTAAAGATTTTCGCCATTCCATCCGACGGTGCACCAAGCCATTATTACGCACAGGAGCATTCCTTTGACGGCCAATCGCCAGAGGTTTTGGTGGTAGAGGTTGGCCGCCGGGCAAGCTGTGCGATTGCCGACGGTATCGTAGAGATTGCGGAATGGACGCCACCGCCGGGCGCGTATGAGCGGGATGTTATCCGCCTTTACCGTGCGCGCGGGGATTGCTGGGACTGACACCCCCTACTAGTCAATCCCATAGACAGTGACGACCACGTGCCGGGCCCGCCCAAGATCATAGCCGTCGACCGTGCCCAAGACCGAACTGTTGCGTGCAACAATCGCGGCTTCGAACGCGCCTTTGTGTTGTGCTTCGATATGCGCTACGGCGCAATCCGCCGCCAGAACCCGGTTCACCACTGCGTCAAAGCCGACAAATTGCGGATATTGGTCTGACAGGAAAAGCAGCGATGGCTCCTCATAACCGAGCCCGACCACACCACGCCCATCACATTGCGGGCCAGTCGCCTGAAGCGCGGCCAAAGCACCAGACGGCCACATGTAATCGACCCGGGCAAGGTGGCTGTAAACGCTGATCCCAAGCCCAATGGCCAAGGCGCCCAACCCAACAAACGGCGCAAACCGTCCGCCGGACCGCATGGTCGACCAGACCCACCAGACACCCAGTGTCGAGATGACGGCCCCGATGCCCCAAATCAGACCGGGCCATGTTCCCGCCTGCAGGCTGACCACAACCGATGCCGCCGCAAATACAAAGGCAACGGCCAAAAGCGCCAAAAGCCCCAGTAGATAGGCAATGGATGGTCGCCCGTCCGGCCGTTCGAGCCACCCCTTGGCGCTTAGAATTGCCAGGGCCGGGAACATCGGCAAGACATAGTGGATCAGCTTCGTCGCCGTAATCTCGAACACCAGCCAGCTCGGCAAAATCCACACCAGACAAAACAGCACCATAGGCTCGCGCCGACCGGTCCACGCGTACCAGATACCAAAGGGCAGAAAGATTGATGCCGGCCAGAAGGTCAGCCAGACCAGCGCCGTATGCGCGCCAAAGGGTGCGCCGTGGTTTTCCTGGCCTTCGCCGATCTTTGCGATCAGGTCATCACCCAGCCCGGCATCCCAAAACGCCATCCCGCTTTTGAGGGTGATCAGAACGAACCACGGCACCGCGATCGCCAGAAACAGGATGCCGCCACGTAGCGGTCGAAGTGCGTTGAGCCACGCAATACCGCGTCGGATCACCACCAACCCGGCCACGGTCAAGCCAACGACCATCGGACCGATTGGCCCTTTGACCAGAACGGAAACCGCCAAGGCAGCCCAAAAGAGATAGGGCCAAGCGCCTTTTATAGCGTCAGGCCCCTGCATCCAAAGCCGGGCCAGCACCCATTGCGCGCCCAGAATGCTGAGCAACAACATGGCGTCCGTTTTTGCCAAGCGCGCCTCGGCCCCCAGTACGAAACAACAGGCCATCAGCATGGCCGCCAAAAGCGCAGGCCGCGCCCCGGCCAGTGAAAGCGCGATCAGGTAGGTCAGCAAAACCGCCGCCACCGCACCAACCAGCGATGGCAATCGATAGACCCAGATTGTTTCATGAAAGTCGGGACCAAAGGCGTTCACCGCCACCGATTGGAGCCAATAAATACCGACCGGTTTTTTGTATCGCGGATCGTCGGCAAGGCGGATATCGATGTAATCCCCCGACTGAACCATCTGCTTGGTGGCTTGTGCATAGCGCGCCTCATCCCGGTCGATGGGCGGGACCGTGAAAAAGCCAGGCAGAAACAGGAGAAACGCAAAAAGCGCTACAAACAGCATGGGTGCTGCGGGACGTCGGATCGACAATTCCGCAAGTGCTAAGTCAACACGGTCGAAAAATCTGAGCGGGGTCAAGGCACTGTCCCATCCGGGTCGGCAACATGGTCTGCCTTGTCCTTACCCCGTCCTGTGGGCCAGTCCAACCCCGGCCGGCGATCTATTGCTACCAGAACCGCGCGATGCCGATACCGCCGTAAATCGCTTCATCACTGTCCGAGATAGGACTGTCCGAGGCATCGCCCAACAGCTTTGCATATAGCAAGCCCGCCCCCACGGCCCACTGATCGTTGATCGGCTGGACAAAAACGGCCGTTGCACGCACATCACGCGCACCGGCACCGGGCAGAAACTCTGGCAATCCGCTGGCCGCCGAACCGGCGCTGTCGACACCAAAATAAGTGCCCATATAGCTTTCGGACGCATAAGAGGCAGCAAGGCTGATGCCCAAAGCCCCATAGCGACCGATCCCGAACCATTGACGGGCATAGATGCTGGCCACATGTCCGTCATGAACACCGCCCACATCCTGCAAAAAGCTGCCACCGATGGCCGAGCGTTTCTGCCAATCGTCATCGTTCCAGACACGCGCCCCGGAAAAGCCGAGTTCAACGGTCGTGTCGATATCCGGCAGGGCGTCAACCGCGTCGCGTTCCACGTCACCGCGCCCGAACCGCAGCAACCCGGCCGGGCCAAACTGCCAATCCGGATCAGGGATCAAATCCGTGTTGAGGTAATTGGCCTGCAAGGTCACAACATCCCAGTCAAAGGTCATCTGACCCGCTGGGGCAACGGCATAGGTCGTCTCTTTGGCGCCTAGGTATTTTGGCCCGGCCCCGAACCCGACAATCGCGAAATTAGGACTGTCCGCCCCAAAGGAGCCATCAAAGAGTTGCGCCCGCGCCGTGCCCGTCACGGCCCAAATCACGGCAATCACGCCACAGAATACACGCAGGAACATGCAAATCCTCTTGCCTCGGCTCGCGGTGGACGCAGCCGTTTACTTCTTGCATTCAGACTATGCCATGTTTTCGAACTTGGATAGGGATTTTGATCCTCAGAGCCGATCCGTTACGGCCTCGATCGCCTTCATGACGTCCGCAACGTGTCCCGCTTGCCCAGCAGCGGGGTGCGGCGCGGCAAAGCGTCCGGCGTCGTTGTCGAAATACTGCCCCGACTTGTCGGCAAACGCCTCATCCAACGCCGTGCGGCAGAGAATTTCGGCACCGATCTCGAGATCATTACCGGCAACACCAAATCCTTCCTTCACCATTTTTGAGGCCAGCAATGACCCCGGATCCACAGCCAGGAAAACCGGGCCGTTCGGATGCGTGCGCGCCAGTTCTTGTGTCCAGATCGTGATGGCCAGCTTGCTTTGAGCATAGGCGTTCATATCGGCCAACGCGCCTGAGCCCGCCAAGGCCGCCACATCCACCGGTGCCTAGGCTGCAGAGGACAGGTTTACCACACGCCCGTCTTGCGGAAGGATCGGCAAGAGGCGTTGGGTCAACGCGAAGGGTGCAATCGTGTTCACCATGAACCGGATATCCAGCCCATCCTCGGTCCGGGTCTTGGGCGCCTTCAAAATACCGGCATTATTGATCAACACATCCAACCGGTCATGTTTGGCCAAAATCGCATCTCCCATCGCGGTAACGTCCGACATACGTGACAGATCGGCCAAATAGGTTTCCGAATTGCCGCCAACTGCAGCTGCCGCGGCGGCGAGCTTGGCTTCGCTGCGCCCGTGTAACAAAACCTGATGCCCGCGCTTGACCAGCGTCTGAGCCGTCAAAAGGCCGATACCGTCCGTCGCCCCGGTTACCAAAATTGTCTTTGCCATCGTTTTATCCTTTCAGCCCTGCGCCTGGGTTGCATAGCGGACCAGCGTCCGGCTCTCGATGCTTTTGCGCACCGAATGGATCGACGCGTCTTCGACCATATCCAAAGCGCTGTGCGCAATCGACGGCAGTCCGCGGTTATCATAGATGTTGAACATCGCCACCTCGTTTGGCGTCATGCGTGACCGATAGATCCATTCGTGGTCCGCGCGGGCCGCCAACCCCATGATCTGCCCTTTGCGATCCGGATAAATCAGGTCCAACAGAATCCAGTCCGCGTCCTGTTGGCTGGATGGGCGGACAAACCCCAACGGGGCCGAATTGATCGGTTGGTCCACCGGGCGCCAGACATTGATAAAAGCATAGTGCCCATCGGCCCATTCCGCCGCCCGCTCTGGCCCCAAGATATCGATCAGCCGTTGATGTGCACCGTCTGTGCTATAGTCACTGTGGACATTCCGCGCCGGTTTGCGGTCGGCATTCGGATCATCTACGCGCACCGTGTGATCAAAGACGACAACCTCTTCAACGCCCAATTCGGCGGTCAACAGGGTTGTCAGCTCTGCGTCATAGGTCGCCTGCCAATCCGCGCCATTTTCAAAATCCGCAACCGCGCTTGGGCTGTCGACAAAACCAACGGCGTCGCGCGCAAAATACACTTGGGCCTCGCCCGTGCGTTGGTCTCGCACGGCAACCTGCGTCACCGCCAGTTCCGGTGCGATCAGACGCCCAACGACACCGCCTGCATCAATCTCAAAGGCCTGACGTTCGGGTTTGTGGACATGGTAATTCACGGTCGCAGTACGGGGCATCGCGGTATCCTTTCGGCGAGTCATCCTGTTGACGCCAAAATATGCATTGTGATTTTATAAAAAATGCCGCATCTGCGGATGCATAATTCGGCTTTTGGATATAATCGACATGGATACGCAAAGCCTTCGCCTGTTTGTTCTGGCCGCTGAAAAGCTGAATATCAGCGCAGCCGGGCGCGATCTGGGCATGGCCCCCGCTGTTGCGAGCGCGCGTTTGGCCAAGCTGGAACACCTTGTCGGGGTAGACTTGCTGCATCGGTCGACCCGCAAGGTGTCATTGTCCGTTGAAGGGGCAGAATTCCTGCCTTTTGCCCGCGAAATGCTGGCGCAAGAAGATGCGGCAATGGCGGCGCTTGGGCGCGGCAAACCCCGCGCCTCGGGCAAGCTGCGCTTTACAGCGCCGAGCACATTTGCGCAGCTTTATATCGCGCCTATTCTCCCCGATTTCTTAGAAAAACATCCCGATGTGACGCTGGATCTACGGCTGACGGATGCGCAATACGATCTTATCGAAGGCAGCTTTGACCTCGCCATCCGCAATTCGGTGCTGGATGATACCAGTCTCAAGGGGCGCAAACTGGCCGATGACACCCGCATCCTCTGCGCTTCTCCGGAATACCTCGAAAAACACGGCACACCCGACGTGCCCCATGACCTTTTGCAGCACAGCCTTGTGGCCTTCCGCGATCAGGCCGCGCGAGATCTGGTCGGCGCAGACGGTATCGCCGGATCGTTTGACCCCAAATCGGCCAAAGGGCGGTTGATCGTCGACGACGGTTTGACCCAAAAATAGGCCACCATGGCCGGTGCCGGCATATCGATCAATTCGATCTGGAGCGTCCAGGCAGAGCTGCAATCGGGCCAGTTGATCCGTGTCCTGCCAGAGCTGCGGATCGCTGATGAGACGGTCCTTTGGCTGGTCTATCCCAAATCCAACGTTCTGTCGGCCAAGGTTCGGGTGTTCATGGATTTCCTGATCCAGCGGATCGGCAAAGCGCACCCTTGGACCCGACCCGCCGACGATTAATTCAACAGGTCCAGCGTGCCGGTCCACAGCGCATCCGGGACGTCCACCGGATCGAACTGTTTGCGCGGCACGCCCGGGATACGCAGGCCCGGTTGCTCGGCAACCGCCACAATCACCCGCTCAAACCGTTCGGCCAAAGCCCCATCATGCGCTTGTGGGTCGATCAGAATGTAGTATTGGCCCAGATCATGCGGCGCGCCTTCGGGCACCTTGAGCCCCACGACATCCAAAGAATTGACCGAGCCGGTCAGCCCAGCGGCCAAAGCCTCGACCAAGAGGCCCAGCGCCCAGCCTTTGTGATCCGCCGCAGATACCAAGGCACCGCCCAACGCCGCATCCGGATCCGTCGTGGGCTGTCCGTCGGCATCCACCGCCCAACCAAGCGGGATTTTCTCACCTGCGGCTTTGGCCATGGTGATCTTGCCCAGCGCCACGGCCGCGGTTGAGAAATCCGCGTGCATCATGGGCGCGCCATCGCCGGGTAAGGTCATAGCAATCGGGTTGGTGCCCAACACCTTCTTGTGCCCGCCAGGCCCCGCCACGATGGCAGAAGCATTGGTTGCGCCAATCCCGATCAGCCCATGCGCCGCGATCTGTTCGGTGAAGTATCCCAAAGAGGTGCAGGTATGCGAATGCGCCACTGCCAGCGCGGCTATCCCGTTGGCTTGCGCTGCTGCCACGGCCTCCGGCAAAGCCAGCGCAAAGGCCGGTTGAGCAAAGCCGAATTTGGCGTCCACTGTCACCGCCCCCGGCCGTGTGCGTGCCACAATCGGCGTCACGGTTCCGTTGACGCGCCCGGATTTCAACTGTTGGCAGTAGCTTTCGAGATAATACAGACCGCAGATGATGTTACCGGTTTCTTCGGCCCGGCGCGCGGCGCGCGCGACCTCTTTGGCCTGCCATGCCCCCGCCCCGTGGCATTGCAGGGCCGCTGCACTGGCGGTTTCAATATCGTCCAAGGAAACAAGCATCTGCGCCCTCTCTGTCTTTTCTCAATCGCTGTCCGCCGACCCCGGCCCGGCTCCCGCCGCGCGTGACGCTTCGGTTTCCGGCACGTAGGTGCGTGCGGCCAATATCTCTAACGTGTCCCAAGCTGTTTCTGGCACGTCACGACTGCGCCAATCGGCGAGGCACATGTCATCACGTAAAGCCACTCGGCTGAAGCGAAGGCCCTCCGCAACCGCCGGCGCGGTCTCGCCATGGGCGCGACACCCGCCCGCCCCGCAGACAACGCCGCCGCCGTCCCAGTCCAGCGACCACATCGCGTCCTTCTGCAAAAGCAGCGGAACCGCCAGCAAAAGCGGCGCAACAACGGCATTCATGTCGCGCATATCTTCCGGCATCGCGTCAGACAAAGCCGTCATCGCGGACAACCCGCAGGTGGGCGCGTCGTTATGCCCGGTGCAGGCACAGGCGCGTGTCGACGCAAATAAATTGGCCAGCGCGCCAACACCATCCAAGCCATGCGCCTCTAACACGCGGGCGGCCAGACCCGCCTCTTCGGCCATCCCCCAAGGGCAGCCCGCCCCCCGCGCCGCTTTCGTGGCCGTGGCCCGGATCTCGGACAGGCTGCGGCGGACGGTCGTCACGCCTGCATCTCTGCCAAAGCGGGCAGCACCCAGTCATCCACCGCGCTGTGCGCCAAATCCTGCGGGTACGGGGCGTTTTGAAACATTGTGATCCGCACCCAGCGGTCCGAGCGCGGGTCAAACCGGGTCGCCCCAAAAAACGCCAGCTTGCAGCGCAAAAGGTCAATCGGCAGCATCTCTGCCCCGATCAGGTTGTCGCGCACCTCGGAATACGGGGCGGTCGCGGCCATCTGGACCCGCCGCACCAACCGGCGATGTTCCGGATGTGCACGAAGGAAGGGCGCAACGCACTCACCTTCCGGCCATTCCGCCAGATCACACGCAAGTGCAGCCGCCGCCCGACCGATATCCAGGGGCTGTTCCAAATTGCTGCCCGGTTCGTTGTGCCGTTCACCCAGACGCGGTTCCAACTTGGCCTCGGAAACATACCAGAACCGCGCGCAGTCGCCCGGTTCCGCGTAATCCGTCCTTAACGCCCAACCAAACTCTTGCCGCAAAACCGCACCCAAGGATCCCAGCGACATCGACCCATCGATCCCAAACGCGCCCACCTCATCCGCTGACATCCCGCCTGCCAGTTCATCGATCAGCGCGCCATGTGGTTCCAATATCAAGGAGAGTGTCAGCTCTTGCCCTTCTTCGGACAAAGCCTTTTCCGCCCAGAGCCACAGCCGGTCCCAAGGCGCGTCCAACGACAGACAACCCGTCGCCACGTGCTCTTCCAACAGGTCTAGGTCGTGTTTCAGCGCCTCTAACTTCTGCACCTGAATGGGGTGCTCCGACTGCCAGCTGTCCACCAACCGCCGACTGCGCGACAAGGCCTGCTCGAACAAGATGCGGGTGTCCTGTGTGGCCTTTTTCAGCGCGCGCACCCGCGCAAAGGCGGTTTCCCGCGCCGACATCCACGCGTGAAGCAAGCCGGGATGGTTCACCAAGAACGGGGCCATCCCAAGTCCCGTCGAATTGCCGATCCCCAGACGAGCCCGCAGACTTGGATCCAAGACAACCGCGTGCGAACCGCCCTGCGCCCGCGCCATATGTTCAACCAAATCCGCAACAAAGGCCCGGATCAGCCACACGGTCAGCATCTCGGCCCGAAACGGTCCGTCCATCACAGGCCGCCCGCGCAGCGCCTCATGATCCGCCAAACCAAACTTGCCCGACCCGTAAACGGCGGTGGTCCGCATCAGGTATCCCACCGCATCAATCTGACCGACATCGGGCTGTTGCCCTTCGGCAAGTGCCGACACCACGTGATCCCACAAGCGCACAGACCGGTTTGCACGGGACAGGACCAGTTCGCGATCACTGATCCGGCCTGCTTCTTGCAACGGCACTTGCGCAGCCAAACGTGCCACATCATTAGCCGTCGCCGCTCCGTCCACGAGGGCAAAAGTGGCGTCCCACGCTTCGGCAATCACCCGGTCTGACCGAAGCGCGTCGGGCAGATCATGGGCAAAGGCAACCAGACTATAGCATTGCCCGTCCCCTTCAGCGCGATAGACCGCGTGACCGACCCCTTTTGCGTCAATCTCCCACTGGTCGCGTGTGACAGTCCAGCCACCACGTTGCAAACCGCGCAACAAAACGCGCATGAAACTCAGCCGCGTCTGATGTGCCGATCCCATCCGGCTGAGACGCATCACCGTGTCGGGCGGACGCAAGGCGATCATGACGCGGCCCCAAAGTTGTCTTCGAAGAACCGCAACCAGTTGCCCCCCATCAGCCCGGCAACCTCTTGCCGCGAAAACCCAACCGCGCGCAAGCCGTCGGCGAGGCCCGGCATATCCCGGTTGTCTTTGAAAAACGCCGGTTGCGGGGGAAACCCAGGGGCCGCGGCGGACCCTTCGCCGTAATCAATCGATTTGGTCCACCGCCCAACGCGCATCCATTCCACCACGCTGTCCGGCTGGTCCTGACACAGGTCAGACCCAATGCCCAATCGCTCCACGCCCATCAGATCGGCCGTCCGGGCTACCATACTACAGAACCCGTCCAATGTGCAGTCAGACCCGCCTTTCAGATGATGCGGGTAAAGGGAAAAGCCCAACATGCCCCCACTGTTGGCCAGCGACTTCAGCACGGTGTCGGATTTATTGCGCAGGGCGGGATGCCAGCTGGCCGGGTTGGCGTGGGTGATCGCAATCGGTCGCGTGCTGTGATCTATTGCCTCTAACGTCGAGCGTTCCGCCGAATGGCTCATATCAACCACCAGACCGACGCGGTTCATTTCCGCCACCACTTCGCGCCCCATACGCGTCAACCCGGTATCGTAGCTCTCATAACAACCCGTCGCCAGAAGGGACTGGTTGTTATAGGTCAGCTGCATGAACCGTAGCCCCAACGTATGCAGAATCTCAACAAGGCCGATATCGTCCTCGATCGGCGCAGGCGTCTGCGCGCCAAAGACAATCGCCGTGCGCCCCGCCGCCTTGGCCGCGCGAATGTCGTCTGCGGTCCGTGCCTGTTGGATCAGGTCAGGAAAGGTTTCGAACCACCGGTTCCACCGCTCGAAATTGGCGACGGTTTCGCGAAACATCTCGTGATAAGCAATGGTGACATGCACAGCGTCAACGCCACCTGCACGCATCTGGCGGAAAATCTTCTCTGACCAGTTGGCGTATTGAAGTCCGTCAATCACCACATTGTCACGCATAATGGCCCTACCCCCAAACTGACGCGCAGCTTTGCGGCAGTCGGCATGCATTGCAATCTTTTTCAATCGGCCCGGCGCATGCAAAACACTTGCAGCCGATAAGTAAGCGGATCAGTACTGAACCGATTGCAAGTATTCCGGCCAAAGGACGCCCCATGACGATACATTCTGCACCCGCGCCCGGCGCCACCATGATGGCCGTCGTCACAACCGGAAATGGCGGCTATGACAAGCTGGACTACAGGGCCGTCCCTGTGCCTGTTCCAGAAGCCGGAGAGGTGCTGGTCCGCGTGCTGGCCGCAGGTGTCAACAACACCGAAATCAACACGCGACTGGGGTGGTATTCCTCGACCGTTACCACCGACACCAGCGCGACGGCGGATCAGCAAGAAACCGAGGCGGAGCAAAAGGCCGATGGCGGCTGGAACGAAGCAACGCCGTTTCCGCTGATCCAAGGGACCGATTGCTGCGGTGTGGTGGTTCAGGCCGGCGATGCGGCTGACACGCAGCTGATCGGCAAACGCATCCTTGTGCGGGCCTGTATGCGGCCCAATGGCTATGACGTGATGGACAATGTCTGGATGGCCTCGGACTTTGACGGGGCTTTTGCAGAATATGTGAAAGTCCCCGCAACAGAGGTTTTTGCGGTGGAAACCGATTGGACCGACGAAGAACTGGCGACCATCCCTTGCGCCTATGGAACATCCGAAAACATGCTGCACCGCGCGCGTGTCGGTGCCGGGGACACGGTGCTTGTGGTCGGGGCCTCAGGCGGCGTCGGTTCTGCCACCGTGCAGCTGGCCAAGCGCCGGGGCGCAAAGGTGGTCGCGATCACCAGCTCATCGAAAATGGCCCAAATTCAGGAGCTTGGCGCGGATCAAACCCTGTCTCGTGACGCGGATCTGGTCGCGACGCTTGGCAAGGACAGCATCGACGTGGTCGTCGACAACGTCGCCGGAGCGGGCTTTCCCACAATGCTCAAAGTCTTGAAACGGGGTGGTCGATTTGTGTCTTCTGGTGCCATTGCCGGTCCCATCGTCGACCTCGACATGCGAGACATGTATCTCAAAGATATCACGCTGATCGGTTGCACCGCGTGGGACGAGCCGGTCTTCCCGAACCTCGTGACCTACATCGAACGCGGCGAAATCCGTCCCTTGGTGGCAAAGGTTTTCCCGCTCAACCAGATTGCCCAAGCACAACAGGAATTTCTGGAAAAAGCCCACATAGGCAGCTTTGTCCTCATCCCGCCGAACGCGGGCTGAACGATGAGTTTTATGTGGCGATACCTGAAGCGAAGGGTGCGGACTGCACACATTTGTTATGGGTTCTGCTTCCAACGTCTCTTGAATGTGAGTTGCGTTTACAACAAATTCAAATGCCACAATGGATGTGGCACTCAAGCTGTTCGTCTCCTTCACAAATAGCATCGGAAATTTAATCGCTAATGCGACGGAAATTCCGGTAATACTCTGCTAAACCGGTTGCCGCGAAAAATGAGGGCTTCACCAATTTGAGATCTTTTTGGGATTTAGACTTACGGACCTCCATGGCACCGCTATTGTTCATTTGAGGTATGACTTTTCGGAATTTCTTGCCTGTTCGCTGTCTGACGTCAACGCCAAAGCTGTGGCCTGTGATGGTTTGCATCGCATGGGCCAATTCCAAAAGCGGCAGGAAGGCAAAGGTGATCAGGCGCGTGATGATCCCGTAGGCGGACACGGTCGCGTCGAATTGCGCCACCTCAACCCATTGCAGCGCGACGAGGATCGCGGTTGATCCAAGTGCCAGACCGATGAAGTTCAGGCTTTGCGGCGCACCTAAGGCCAAGATGCGCCACCACAATGCGACAAGGGAATGGAGTACTAGCACTGATGGGCGCAGGTCGGTTGTACCCAGATTTCGGAACGCAAGAATGATCCCAAGCGCCTGCGCTAAGGCCGTGCCTTTAGCGGACCTGGCGACACCCATTTCTGGCAGCCAAATAAGGACGTAGTTGAACCCCATATTCGACAGCGAGACGAGCAAGCTCATCGCTGCCATAAACGGCACCCGGCCTTCATTACGCAAAGCGTCCGAATTGACCGACAAGACAAAGACCAATTGTGACGCGAATACAGTGATCCGCAGATAAATCAGCCCAAGCGCAGCCAGTTGCTCTGACCCGCTTGCGAGTAACAGCGCAACGGGGGCAGCGAACGCCAAAAACAGCAGGATAAGCACCAAGCCCATGAAAGCGGCCAGCCATGGGCTTCGGTAAAGGTGCCACGTGCTGGATGCGTCTATTCTGCCCCAAGGGAACGGGCCAAGAGGCTTAACATTCCCGATGACACAAGCGTCGCCAAAGAGACCACCAACATGTAAATTGGAAACATCAGCAAGACAACGCATCAACGACTGTAAGAAGTCCGTTCATCCCCATAACGAAAGTGATCGGCAATGCGATTTTGACATAAATTGTACCAAATGGCCCATTGAGATAGATATTTGTTTGGGACGACATGATCCGGTTTCCTTTTTGGCTCAGGTCGCGAAGAAGGATGGGGCCCGCATTACCATCCACGCGACGAATGCTTGGGATGACCAAGTTCGAAACTTAGACAGAACTTCACCAAGACAACGGGTCTGCGGACGGCGGGTGTCTGTAGCCCAGCCGTCTGCTACCTGAGTGGTTGGAGACCGTCAAGTTCATTCTGAACTGATCGGTTCACTTTTGCGTTGGCTAAGATGCCGACAATGTCGGCTCTGTTCGGTCTAACGGACGTTAAAGCATTACGCAGCATCAGTCGAGGAGGGCTCCAAACAGTGAGTTGACCGGTTCTGTCAGGCCGTTCGAGTGACAGGACGACCCGAAGGTCCTGTGTGCGGACGAAGTAGTCGTTCGTCTCTTGGCGATCAGTGACCGCAGTCAGTCCAAAGCCGACACGAAGGATCTTGGCCAAAGGCGAACTGCCACCGTTGGGCTCGCGCCAACTGCTAGCCGAACCAAAAAAAGCTCTTTACTTTAGGTTGTTCGCAAATGAGAAACCAGCAAAGATCTATACCATGCCATTTTTTATTTTCTTGAGGGCTTTCGATGCCTGACCAGCTCTTGATCACACAGAACGCTCCCACGACCGCTTTCCCTGCGGTAACGTCGATTTCAACCGGGCCAACCACATCGTTAACTTTGGAATACGAGCAGTCGCTGGTTTTGAACGATGGCAGCGTCATGATCCTGCGGTACTTTGAAGGCACAGCTTGGAGATTCGAGGGTCTATCAGGCTATTTTAGTTACCCGTCGCGTCGCTTGACACTGACCCATATTGATCATGACGACGAAGTTGTGAACACGGAAACGCTCGCCAGTTCGATTGCTTCTGGAGGGTCGATTTGGAGATCGCGGTACGCTGCAGAATTTCGTGAAAACGCTGAAGGAGATCTTTCCGTCTATTTCATAACCGAACAAAACTATAGGCGTGACGGGTGGAGAACCACTAGAGTCAATTCTGTTGCGATTTCACCAACTGGAGAGATTTGGGACATTACCTCGCTTAGCTATTTAGGTGAACAACCCAGTTACTATGGCACTCGGTTTGATTTAGAAGATGGCTCTTATCTCGTTTTGAGGTTTACGAATGCCAACGTTGCCGTGCCTGCGGTTCAACCCTGGCAAGTTGAAAAGTTTGATGCGGAAGGTGTTTCGCTCAACGGACCGGTTCTTCTCGAAGGCACTGTTTCAGGGGCCGAATTGGGTGCCGACAATTTGTTGACTGTGCGTGCCTTATTGTCAAACGGGGCCCTTGTAAACCATGTGTTCAGTGCAAACGGTGAACTTCAGACCTCACCGTCTTCACTCCGGCCCTTGGTGAGCTTGAAATTTTAGACGGTCTAATGGAGCTAAGAAACGTCGTTTATCTGCCTGATGGCGGTTATGTGACTGCTAATTCCATAGAAATTGAAGGTGATATCTACTTATCAATTCAGAACCACCTAATCGGAGGTGCCGCCGATGGCCTGCCGATCATTTTGGACGAGCTGCCTTTTCGTGGCGAACTGAGAATGGGGCTTACTGATGAAGGTACTTTGGCGGTAACTTGGCTCAGCGGTGTTCCCTCGCTCTCAGATGACGCAAGCACACAAGGGATGGCCTCGTTTGTTTTGCAGATCCCGCGCGCGTTGACGGAAGGGTCGGATTTCGAAATCCTGACTGATGGCGAACCGATCAATGGCTTGGGCGGGGATGACATTTTGCGAGGCAGTGCCGAAGCTGACCGGATCCTTGGTGGTTATGGTAATGACGTGTTGATTGGCGGGCTTGGCAACGACTCATTGCGGGGGGACGCTGGCAATGATGTTTTGATTGGTGGTGAGGGCGATGCGGATACTGGTTTTTTTGGTTTCAGGTGGCAAAACTATCAGCTGGAAACTGATGGCGAGGTCCTGTTCATAACTGGGATTAATGCAGCGGTCAGCGACGGCACAGATCGTCTGAACGGGATTGAAAATCTTGTCTTTTCTAACCTCTCCAGCAGCCTAGACGATTTTCGATCGACCTATGGAACGGATTTCACAGGAACCGAAGACAATGACGTTTTCTATTTCTCCGATACTGGGGGGGCTATGGCGGGACTTGCGGGCGACGATACACTCACTGGAGGTTCCGTTACGGATACCATTGACGGCGGCGCCGGGGATGACAGCCTTATCGGAGGGGCCGCAACCGATGATCTGCGCGACAATATTTCTGGCGGTGACGGCAATGACTTTGTGAACGGTGGGTATGGCAATGATTTCCTGAACGGTGATGCGGGCGACGATGCGATTGAGGGCGGCTTTGGCGCGGACACCGTGGCTGGCGACGAGGGAAGCGATAATGTGACCGGCGGAGCGCTTAGCGACTTCCTGTTCGGCGGCACATATTATGATTTTCTTAACGGCGGATATGGCTCTGATCGGCTCAATGGGGGTACCGGTGCAGATCGGTTTTATCATGCCGGGACAGGAAGCCATGGATCGGACTGGATTCAAGATTATAAGGCGTCGGATGGCGACGTTTTGCAATTTGGCGGCACGGCAATCCGTGATCACTTCCAGGTCAACCTTGCTGAGACCGAAGCCGCCGGAAAGGCCGGTGTGTCAGAAGCCTTTGTCATCTACCAACCCACCGGTCAAATCTTTTGGGCACTGGTCGATGGTGCCGCCCAGTCTGAGATAAACCTCTTGCTGGGTGGCCAGTCCTACGATCTGCTCGCCTAAGGTTTTCGGGCTTTGCACAGGAGCTTTCAAATCCCGCTGTCTGCGCATCGCTGGCATTCGGACAGTCCGCAGCATCAGTAATGTTGGGCTCATTCCCGCCGTTCGCTGCGTCCACAACCAACGCCGGCTTTGGGTTCTTTACAGCTATTTAAAGGCGACCTGTGCAATTGCAGCCCTAACCGGGTCATTTAAACTTCCCCCAAAGAAAAAAGCCCCCGCGAAAGCGAGGGCTTTTTCATTTCGTCAAGCAATCAGATCAGAGACCGGTGGTCACGTCGATCGTGTTGCCTTCTTCCAAGGTCACATAGGCCTTTTTCACGTCTTTCCGCTTGCCCAACTGGCCGCGGAATCGCTTGACCTTGCCTTTGGTGATGGTGGTGTTGACCGCCTTCACCTTGACCCCAAAGAGCGCCTCTACGGCTTCTTTGATCTGTGGTTTCGCCGCGTCGATGGCCACTTCGAAAACAACCGCGCCATTTTCGGACGCCATGGTCGATTTCTCGGTGATGATCGGCTTGCGGATCACGTCGTAATGTTCTGCCTTCGCGCTCATTTCAGACGAGCCTCCAGTGCTTCGACACCCGCTTTGGTGATCACCAGCGTGTCACGCTTGAGGATGTCATAAACGTTTGCGCCCATGGTCGGCAGGATGTCCAGACCGTCGATGTTTTTCGACGCTTTCAGGAACCCTTCGTTGACCGATGCACCGTCGATGACCAGTGCACGTTTCCAACCGAGGTTTTTCACCTGCTTGGCCAATGCGCCAGTTTTGCCTTCGGCTTCGGCAGCTTCGATCACAACGATCTCACCCGCTTTTGCCTTGGCAGACAGGGCATGCTTCAGGCCCAGCTTGCGGAACTTTTTCGGCAGGTCGTGGCCGTGCGAACGTGGGGTCGGACCCTTGTAGATACCGCCTTTGCGGAAGATCGGCGCGTTGCGGTCCCCGTGGCGTGCGCCACCGGTGCCTTTTTGGCGATAGATCTTCTTGGTCGAATAGCTGGTTTCCGAACGCGTTTTAACCTTGTGGGTACCGGCCTGCGCGTTGTTACGCTGCCAGCGGACCACACGGTGCAGGATGTCTGCGCGGGGCTCCAGACCAAACAGGTCTTCGCTCAGCTCGATATCCCCGGCTTTGCCGCCGTCGAGGTTGATCACATCAAGTTTCATGCTTCACCACCTTCCGCAGGTGCTTCTTCTGCGGGCGCTGCAGCCGCCTGTTTCAGAGCAGCCGGGAACGGCACGCCCTCAGGCAGTTTCTTTTTCACGGCGTCTTTGACAGTGACCCAGCCACCTTTAGAGCCTGGAACCGCGCCTTTGATGAAGACCAAACCACGATCCGCATCGGTTTTGACGACTTCCAGGTTCTGGGTGGTCACGCGGGCAGCGCCCATGTGGCCGGCCATTTTCTTGCCTTTGAAAACCTTGCCCGGGTCCTGACACTGACCGGTCGAACCATGCGACCGGTGGCTGATCGAAACACCGTGCGAGGCACGCAGACCGCCAAAGTTGTGGCGTTTCATGGCACCGGCAAACCCTTTACCGATCGAGGTGCCCGAGACGTCCACTTTCTGACCTTCCAGGAAGTGTTCAGCCGAGATTTCCTCGCCAACGGCGATCAGGTTGTCTTCGGTGACACGGAATTCTGCCAGTTTCCGCTTCGGCTCAACCTTGGCGGCGGCAAAGACACCGCGCATCGGTTGGCTGACGCGTTTCGCCTTGGCGGCACCGGCGCCCAGCTGAACGGCGGTATAGCCGTGCTGATCCGCAGTCCGCTGTGCGACAACTTGCAGGTTTTCCAGTTGCAGAACGGTGACAGGAACCTGTTTCCCGCTCTCAAGGAACAGCCGGGTCATGCCGACTTTCTTTGCGATAATACCAGAGCGCATAATCAATACCCTCCCGTCTTACTGCAGCTTGATCTCGACATCCACGCCAGCCGCGAGGACGAGCTTCATCAGCGCGTCCACGGTTTGCGGGGTCGGGTCCACGATGTCCAAGAGACGCTTGTGCGTCCGAATCTCGAACTGATCGCGCGATTTCTTGTTCACGTGCGGTCCACGGAGAACCGTGAACTTCTCGATCTTGTTCGGCAGCGGGATCGGGCCACGTACGCTGGCACCGGTCCGCTTGGCGGTGTTGACGATCTCTTGCGTGCTGGCATCCAGAACGCGATAGTCAAACGCCTTCAGGCGAATACGGATGTTTTGGCTTTGCATTTTCTTTTCGCCTTTCAAGGCTTTTGGAGTTGATAGGACGACCGGACGCTCATTCGACCGGCCCTCTTCGAACCCGAAGGGCGGGTTTCCCCGCCCGTAGGTAAGTTCACGATGTGTCGGAACGAAGCGCGGCGATATCACCGCGCACCGTTCTCATCACGTCATTACGCGATAATTTTTGCGACGACGCCGGCGCCGACGGTGCGGCCGCCTTCGCGGATGGCGAAGCGGAGGCCGTCTTCCATGGCGATCGGGGCGATCAGTTCAACTTCGAACTTCAGGTTGTCGCCCGGCATCACCATCTCGGTGCCCGAAGGCAGCGTCACGGTGCCGGTCACGTCCGTGGTCCGGAAGTAGAATTGCGGACGATAGTTCGCAAAGAACGGCGTGTGACGGCCACCCTCTTCCTTGGTCAGGATGTATGCCTCGGCCTCGAACTTGGTGTGCGGTGTCACCGAACCCGGCTTACACAGAACCTGGCCACGCTCAACGCCCTCACGGTCCACACCACGCAGCAGCGCGCCGATGTTGTCGCCTGCTTCACCGCGGTCCAGCAGCTTGCGGAACATTTCAACACCTGTGCAGGTGGTTTTCGAGGTGTCGCGGATGCCGACGATTTCGATCTCGTCGCCCACGTTGATCACACCACGTTCCACACGACCGGTCACAACAGTCCCACGACCCGAGATCGAGAACACGTCTTCGATCGGCATCAGGAACGGCTGGTCCACAGCGCGCTCTGGCGTGTCGATGTATTCGTCAACCGCCGCCATCAGCTCGGCAATCTTTTCCGAACCGATGTTGTCGTCACGGCCTTCCAGAGCGGCCAGAGCCGAACCTGCAACGATCGGTGTGTCGTCGCCAGGATACTCATACGTGTCCAAGAGTTCGCGGATTTCCATTTCGACGAGCTCGAGCAGCTCTTCGTCGTCAACCTGGTCAACCTTGTTCATGAAGACAACGATCTTCGGGATGCCAACCTGGCGGCCCAGCAGGATGTGCTCACGCGTTTGCGGCATCGGGCCGTCGGCCGCGTTCACAACCAGGATCGCGCCGTCCATCTGAGCGGCACCGGTGATCATGTTCTTCACATAGTCAGCGTGGCCCGGGCAGTCGACATGGGCGTAGTGACGCGCGTCGGTCTCGTATTCCACGTGTGCGGTCGAAATGGTGATCCCACGCGCTTTCTCTTCCGGCGCGCCGTCAATCTCGTCATACGCCTTGAAGTCACCAAATTGCTTGGTAATCGCCGCCGTCAGCGTCGTCTTGCCGTGGTCAACATGCCCAATCGTGCCAATGTTCACGTGCGGCTTCGTACGCTCAAACTTTTCCTTTGCCATTGCAAAGCTCCTTTTTTGTCTCGTGTGGCGGTGGGCACGCGGCCCACCCTACGGTGGATGGTAGGGTGGGCTTGTCAGCCCACCGCTCGCTTATGCGTATTTCGCTTGGATCTCGTCCGAGATGTTCTGCGGAACCGGGTCATAGTGGTCGAACTGCATGGTGAACTGGGCGCGGCCCGACGACATCGAACGCAAGGTGTTGATGTAGCCAAACATGTTCGCCAGCGGCACGAACGCGTCGATTGCGATCGCGTTGCCGCGTGGTTCCTGACCAGATACCTGACCGCGACGCGATGTCAGGTCACCAATGATGCCACCGGTGTATTCTTCCGGCGTGATCACTTCGACCTTCATGATCGGTTCCAGCAGTTTCGCGCCCGCTTTCTTCATGCCTTCGCGCATGCCCATACGAGCAGCGATTTCAAAGGCCAGAACGGACGAGTCAACGTCGTGGAACTTACCGTCGATCAGGGCAACCTTGAAGTCGATCACCGGGAAGCCAGCCAATGGGCCACTGTCCATGACCGAGTTGATGCCTTTTTCAACGCCCGGGATGTATTCCTTGGGAACAGCACCACCAACGATGCGGCTTTCGAAGGAATACCCTTCGCCCGGCTCGGTCGGCGTGATGATCAGCTTGACCTCGGCGAACTGACCCGAACCACCCGACTGTTTCTTGTGGGTGTAGGCGTGCTCGACCTCGTGGCTGATGGTCTCGCGATAGGCCACCTGCGGCGCACCGATGTTGGCTTCGACCTTGAATTCACGCTTCAGACGGTCAACCAGGATGTCGAGGTGAAGTTCGCCCATACCTTTCATGATGGTCTGACCCGATTCCAGGTCAGTTTCCACACGGAAGGAAGGATCTTCTGCCGCCAAACGCGCCAGACCTTGGGACATCTTTTCTTGGTCGCCCTTGGTTTTCGGCTCGACCGCAATCTCGATCACCGGATCCGGGAAGGTCATCGTTTCCAGAACCACAGGCTCTTTCGCATCACACAACGTATCCCCGGTGGTGGTGTCTTTCAGACCCGCCAGCGCGATGATGTCGCCTGCGAACGCTTCTTCGATTTCCTCGCGGTTGTTCGAGTGCATCATCATCATCCGACCAATGCGCTCTTTCTTGCCTTTGGTCGAGTTCAGGATGCTGTCGCCCTTGTTCATCACGCCAGAGTAGATCCGGGTGAAGGTCAGGGAGCCAACGAAGGGGTCGTTCATGATTTTGAACGCCAAACCGGCAAACGGCATTTCGTCGTCAGCACGACGCGCGATGTTCCGCTCTTCTTCTTCGTCGCCCGGCTTAAAGCCCATGTAGTCAACAACGTCGAGCGGGCTCGGCAGATAGTCGATCACAGCGTTGAGCAGCGGTTGAACACCTTTGTTCTTAAACGCGGAACCGCCCAGAACCGGAACGAAGTTCAGCGCCAAAGTGCCCTTACGCAGCAATGCGCGCAGGGTTGGGACGTCAGGCTCGTTGCCTTCGAGGTATTCCATCATCGCGTCGTCGTCTTCTTCGACGGCCGCTTCAACCATTTTGCCGCGCCACTCGTTGGCCATATCTTGCAACTCAGGACGGATGTCACGCTTTTCCCAGGTCGCACCCAGGTCTTCGCCCGCGTAAACCCATTCCTGCATGGTTACGAGGTCAACCAGACCTTCCAGCTCGGTCTCGGCACCGATCGGGATACCAACCGGAACAGCACGTGCGCCGGTGCGGTCTTCGATCATATTCACACAGTTAAAGAAGTCTGCGCCGATCTTGTCCATTTTGTTGACAAAAACGATGCGCGGAACCTGATACCGGTCGGCCTGACGCCACACGGTTTCGGTCTGTGGCTCAACACCTGCGTTTGCGTCCAGAACACAGACCGCGCCGTCCAGAACCGCCAACGAGCGTTCCACCTCAATGGTGAAGTCCACGTGGCCGGGCGTGTCGATGATGTTCAGGCGGTGCTTTTCGGTGTCAGCTGTCTGACCGTCCTCGGTGCGTTCCCAGAAGGTGGTGGTCGCAGCCGACGTGATGGTGATGCCGCGTTCCTGCTCCTGCTCCATCCAGTCCATGGTCGCCGCACCATCGTGCACTTCGCCGATGTTGTGGGATTTGCCGGTGTAATACAGGATCCGTTCCGAGCAGGTTGTTTTACCTGCATCGATATGGGCCATGATGCCGAAGTTGCGGTAGCGGTCGAGCGGATATTCGCGTGCCATGGTTTTGTGCCTCTGAAAGGACTGAAAGGGTTACCAGCGGTAGTGAGAGAAGGCCTTGTTGGCCTCTGCCATCTTGTGGGTGTCTTCGCGCTTTTTCACAGCGGACCCGCGGGACTGAACAGCGTCCAGCAGCTCGCCAGCAAGGCGTTCTTGCATTGTGTTTTCGTTGCGGCCGCGCGATGCGGAAATCAACCAACGGATGGCCAGGGCTTCGCGGCGCTCGGGGCGCACTTCGACCGGAACCTGATATGTCGCACCACCCACACGGCGCGAGCGAACCTCGACCGATGGTTTGATGTTGTCGAGCGCTTCGTGGAAGACTTCGACAGGGGCGCGTTTGATCTTGTTTTCCACACGATCCAGCGCGTTATAGACGATTTTTTCGGCGGCGGATTTTTTGCCGTCGATCATCAGGTTGTTCATGAATTTGCTCAGAACCTTATCGCCAAACTTGGCGTCAGGCAGAACTTCGCGTTTTTCGGCGGCGTGACGACGAGACATCTGCTGCTCTCCTTATTTCGGACGCTTGGCGCCGTATTTCGAACGACGTTGCTTACGGTCTTTAACGCCTTGGGTATCCAGAACACCGCGCAGGATGTGGTAACGGACACCCGGAAGGTCTTTCACCCGGCCGCCACGGATCAGAACAACAGAGTGTTCCTGCAGGTTGTGGCTTTCACCCGGGATATAAGAAATGACCTCAAAGCCGTTGGTCAGGCGCACCTTGGCAACCTTACGCATGGCCGAGTTCGGTTTCTTCGGCGTGGTTGTGTAAACACGTGTGCAGACGCCGCGCTTTTGCGGGCATTCCTGCAGGTGCATGGACTTAGAGCGTTTTACTTTGGGCTGCCGCGGCTTGCGGATCAGCTGTTGGATCGTTGGCATTCCGGTTTCTTTCCCCGTTCTCGCAACACATGTGTCAGGCACGCGGTTGCGTGCGTTTAAAAGATGCGCGCCTCACACGTCTGCAAAACGCAAAAACCGCCTTCGATCCCAATTTCCAGGATCGACGCGGTGGGTTTCCAGAGGATCGGGCCCATCAGGACCGGATCGTGACCACTTCAGTACTGAAATCGGCTGTCGGATGAACCCCGGTGCCGAGATAGCGGGCGTATAGGGGGAGTCGGAGACCGTGTCAACAGCCAGCCCATCCACGACGCGCATATCGGTGATGCACCGCTCATAAGCGGCCCGCCCCATATTTTCAACGCCAGACTCAGACTTGCCCGCGCCCGGACGCAGGGTCATAAAGGCGACATGCAAGTGATTGGTCTGTGCCGGTTTTCCTACCCCGCGCTTGGCGGGTTCCAAGTAGAGCATTCCAGCTTGGAAGAGCGGATCGCATACCTATACGATCCAAAGCGTCTGGAAGAACGGTTTCGTACGTTCGAGGCATTTACCCTTCCGGCCCTGAAAGCCCAGACAGATCCCGATTTCACCTTTCTGATCGTGATCGGTGAAAGCCTGCCCAACGCATATCGCCGACGGCTGGAAGCGCTGGTGGCGGACATGCCACAAGCGGTTATTCAGGCGCATCCGCCGGAACAACACCGTCAGATGATGCAATACGCAATCAACTCGGTCCGTCATTTCGATCAAGAGCCCTGTTTGCAATTTCGCATGGACGACGATGATGCGGTTGCGGTGGACTATGTCGCAAAGCTGCGGGCGGCCGCGCAGGATGTTCGCAAACTGTCGCGGCAATACCGGCATTTCGCGATCGACTTTAACCAAGGCTTCATCGCGCGTCCGGGCCCCGACGGGATCGCCGCAACGCCGACCAATGCGCCCTATACAACCGCCGCCTTGGCGCTTGTCATCAAGCCAAACGTCAATCTGACAATCATGAACTTTGCCCATGCCAAGGTGGGGCAGAAAATGCCGACCGTCACGTTTTCGGGTGAGGACATGTTGGTGCGGGGACACAATGACTTTAACGACTCGCGCCAGAAATCAGGGGTGAAACCCGTAAAGCTGACGCTGCTGGATGCGGAAGGTGAGGCGCATTTTCGGAACCGGTACAACATCGACGCCAACCGCGTGCGCGAGATTTATCAGGGCACCTAAGCTGCGGATGGTATTCTTGGCCACCACGTCTAGCTGGCTTTGGCTCCGCCTCGCAACAACGTGAAAATCCCCGATCCAACGACAATGATCCCGCCGATCAGCGTCAGCGTGTCAGGCCATTCGTCAAAAAACAGCCACCCCATCAGCAAAGCCCAGAGCAAGCCGGTGTACCGGAACGGTGCCGCGAATGAAATCTCGCCAACACGCATCACCATGACACTGAACAAATACCCGCCCATGATGAACAAGGCTGATCCGATGATCAAAAGCCACATATCCGTTGGGACCGGCACCCAATCCTCCCCCATCGAGGCGAAGCCGAAAAACACCAACACAGCCAGCGAGACCGTGAATGTCACGGTCAATGATGGGACCGCCGAAGAAATGCAGCGCGTCGTCAAGTCTCGCATCGTGACACAGATGACCGCCATTAAGCCATAAAGTGCAAAGGCGTCGAACCCGTCCGGACCGGGCCGGACAATCATCAACATCCCGCAGAAACCGACCAGAATGGCCGCCATCCGGCGCCAGCCCACGGTTTCGCGGAAAAACAATGCCGCGCCTAAAGTTACAGTCAGGGGCAAGACCTGCAAAATCGCGGTGATGTTCGCAAGCGGCATGACCCATAGGGCCGAGACGATAAAATAGGCCGCGCCGATCTCGCTCAGACTGCGCAACGACAGAAAAACAGCATCGCGCCGGGTCATGCGAAAGTCCAAAGCGCCCCAGAAATAAGCCATCGCAAACAACAGGCTGGACGTCAGGACACCGCGGATGGCCAACAGTTGGAACAGGGGCACTTCGCCCGAGATGGCCTTGATACAAGTATCGTTGAACGTGAACGCGGCCATGCTGCACATCATCAGCAGGGCTCCTTTGCGATTGGGCGACATGATCAAAGCGCCTTTAAGACGTCGAGCGCTACGGGGAAGTTTTCATTCACCAGACGCTCTATACGGCCAGGTTTCAATTTATGCGTGATCCCAATCTGCGTGGGGTTGGATTTGTTGTCGTTGTGAATTGTACGGATAAACGCGGGAACCGAAAGGTCACTGAACGTCGTGAAATGCTGGGGCAATGCTCGATGCACGTACCGGTACGGGTTTTTGGGGAACCCAACCGGTGCCACAACGGATGTGCCTGTCGACAGGGGCGCGCGTTCGCAGGCGTCGAAAACCTCGTTATTTCCCCCGCCTGTCACCCGCACATAGAACCCACGGTTGTGAGCGATTGCGATGGGCGCGTTTTCGGGCTGCGCCCCTACCGCACCGGCCGCCATGCGTTTTGTCCGGGCGATAAAGTTCAGATCAACGCAATCGTCGTCATCAAGACGGAACAGAATACGATGGGTCGCATCGCCGGTGTTGATGGAGTCGTACCCGCCTTTAAGAAGTTGGTAATGATTGTCCGTGCCGACGGCGCGCAAATGGATATGCGGGATCGGATCCAGCAACGCGCGCAAACGATCCTTGTATTCGTCTGGCATACGCTCTGCCGTCAACACAACGCATTCAAAATCGGGATCGGTCTGCTCAACAAGGGAGGGCAGACAAAGTGTTTCAAAAAGTCGAAACCGCAACGCCATACGCTCTGCCGAAAACAGATGTGCGGCGGTTTCGTCCAGCGTGTCAAAGCGTTCCGAATAATATGTGGGTGTCAGGACCGAGAACCGGAGCAGTCCGATGGTTTTGGCGATGTAAGTCATAAACGGTCCTTCGTCTTTGCCGGTTAACAAACACTGTATGATGCAGTTTTGAAAGACGTCGTCGCAGAATCCCGCCGAAACAAAAAAGCCCCCGCACCAAACGGTGCGGGGGCTTTTTTCATTTTCATGCGTATTGGCTTAGTCGCGGCTTTCCGGCGTTTCCACCAGATTGTCGAACTCGTCGCCACCGATGATGTCATCCGCCATCGGTGCGGCCAACGCGGCTGCGGCTTCGGCCTCTTCGCGGCGCGCCTCGATCACGACGTTGTCGCGGTCGGTGGCGATCTTGCGAACGGCCTGCGTAGCCCCACCGGTCCCGGCCGGGATCAAACGACCCACGATGACGTTCTCTTTCAGTCCCACCAGCTTGTCTTTCTTGCCCTGAACCGATGCCTCGGTCAGAACGCGGGTGGTTTCCTGGAACGACGCAGCCGAGATGAACGACCGGGTTTGCAGCGAGGCCTTGGTGATCCCCAGAAGGATCGGCTCGCCTTGGGCCGGACGCCCGCCTTTGGACAGCGCTTTTTCGTTCGCGGCGTCGAACTCTTGCTTATCCACATGCTCGCCTTTCAGCAGCGTTGTGTCGCCCGAGTCCATGATCTCCCACTTTTGCAGCATCTGACGCACGATGACTTCGATGTGCTTGTCGTTGATCTTCACACCTTGAAGGCGATAGACGTCCTGCACCTCGTCGATCATGTAATCCGCCAGCGCTTCGACACCCATGATGGACAGGATGTCATGCGGGGCCGGGTTACCGTCCATGATATAGTCACCCTTCTGCACGAAGTCGCCTTCCTGCACCGGGATGTGCTTGCCTTTCGGCACCATGTATTCGACGGGTTCCATCGTTTCATCCGCCGGTTCGATGCTGATGCGACGCTTGTTCTTATAGTCGCGGCCAAAGCGCACGTAACCATCCGCCTCGGCGATGATTGCGTGATCTTTCGGACGACGCGCTTCGAACAGTTCGGCCACACGTGGCAGACCACCGGTGATGTCCTTGGTTTTGGCACCTTCGCGCGGAATACGTGCAACCACGTCACCGGCTTGAACCTCTTGGCCATCTTCGACGGACAGGATCGCGTCCACAGACATCGGATAGGTCACCGGGTTGCCCGCATCATTGCGGACCGGTTCACCATCTTCACCCGCCAACAGGATTTCCGGCTTCAGCTCGTTGCCTTTGGGCGCAGCACGCCAGTCGATCACGATCTTCTGCGTCATGCCTGTTGCATCATCGGTCTCATCGCGCACCGCGATGCCGCTGACCAGGTCCACGTATTTTGCGGTACCGGCCTTCTCGGCGATGATCGGCAAGTTGTAGGGATCCCATTCGAACAGCTTATCACCGCGGGAAATACTATCGCCCTCGGCCACAAACAGCTTTGAGCCATAGCCCAGCTTGAAGCTGGCGCGTTCCTCGCCATGTTCGTCCATGATCCGCAACTTCATGTTGCGGCCCATGACCATGGTTTCGCCCGCCGCGTTTTGCAACGTGTTCGGGTTGTCGAACTCGACGGTACCGTCCTGACCAGCTTCCTGGAAGGACTGTTGACCACCTTGCGCAACACCACCGATGTGGAAGGTCCGCATCGTCAGCTGTGTACCAGGTTCACCAATGGACTGTGCCGCGATGATACCGACGGCTTCGCCGGTGTTCACCATCGTACCGCGCGCCAGGTCACGGCCATAGCACATGGCACAAACGCCTTCTTCGGCCTCACAGGTCAGCGGCGACCGGATGCGGGCGGACTGAATACCGGCCTCATCGATCGCATCAGACATGCGTTCATCGATCAGCTGACCCGCAGCCACAATCACCTCGTCCGTCCCCGGACGCAGGATATCGTCTGCAGCCACCCGGCCCAGAACACGTTCCGCCAGCGATGCGACAACCTCACCATCGTTGACCGCGGCCTCCGCAGTGATCGCGCGATCGGTGCCACAGTCATTCATGCGCACGATGCAGTCTTGTGCAACGTCCACCAGACGACGGGTCAGATAACCGGAGTTCGCTGTTTTCAGAGCGGTATCCGACAGACCCTTCCGAGCACCGTGGGTCGAGTTGAAGTACTCGAGAACGGTCAGACCTTCTTTAAAGTTAGAGATGATCGGCGTTTCGATGATGTCGCCATTCGGCTTCGCCATCAGGCCGCGCATCCCGCCCAGCTGTTTCATCTGGGTGACCGAGCCACGCGCACCAGAGTGCGCCATCATGTAGACCGAGTTTGGTTCCGCTTCGGCGCCGTTGTCATCGGTGCTGGACGACGAAATGGTGTTCATCATCGCATCGGTGACGCGGTCGTTACATTTGGACCAGGCATCGACAACCTTGTTGTACTTTTCGCCCTGAGTGATCAGGCCGTCCATGTACTGTTGTTCAAAGTCTTTCACCTGCTCGCGGGTTTTATCGACGATGCCCCACTTGTCACCTGGGATCACCATGTCGTCCTTGCCGAACGAGATACCGGCGCGGAACGCTTCTTTGAAGCCCATAGTCATGATCTGGTCACAGAAGATGACGCTCTCTTTCTGGCCGCAATAGCGATACACGGTGTCGATGACCTGCTGCACTTCTTTCTTGCGCAGCAAGCGGTTGACCAGGTCGAAAGGCGCTTTGTTGTTCAGCGGCAGAAGCGCACCCAGACGCACACGGCCCGGGGTGGTTTCAAAGCGTTGCTGAACTTCCAGACCGTTTTCGTCGATCTGCGTGATCCGTGCGGTGATCTTGGCGTGCAAATGCACTTCGCCCGCGTCGAGGGCATGCTGCACCTCGTCCATCGAGCCAAAGATCTTGCCTTCGCCTTTCATGCCTTCACGTTCCAGGGTCACATAGTAGAGACCCAAGATCATGTCTTGCGACGGAACGATGATCGGTGCGCCGTTGGCGGGCGACAGAACGTTGTTCGTCGACATCATCAGAACACGCGCTTCCAACTGGGCCTCAAGGCTCAGTGGGACGTGAACAGCCATTTGGTCCCCGTCAAAGTCAGCGTTAAAGGCCGAACAGACCAGCGGGTGCAGCTGAATGGCTTTGCCTTCGATCAGCACCGGTTCAAACGCCTGAATGCCCAAACGGTGCAGCGTCGGCGCACGGTTCAGCATGACCGGGTGTTCGCGGATCACCTCATCCAGGATATCCCAAACCTCTGGGCGCTCTTTTTCCACCAGTTTCTTGGCTTGCTTCACTGTTGAAGACAGGCCTTTGGCCTCAAGCCGCGAGTAGATGAACGGCTTAAAAAGCTCGAGCGCCATCTTCTTGGGCAGACCACATTGGTGCAGCTTCAGTTCCGGACCGGTCACGATGACCGAACGACCAGAGAAGTCGACGCGTTTCCCCAAAAGGTTCTGACGGAAGCGACCCTGTTTGCCTTTCAGCATGTCGGACAGCGATTTCAGCGGACGCTTGTTCGCACCCGTGATTACGCGGCCACGACGGCCGTTGTCGAACAGCGCGTCAACGGATTCCTGCAGCATCCGCTTTTCGTTGCGGACGATGATGTCAGGTGCGCGCAGCTCGATCAGACGCTTCAGACGGTTGTTCCGGTTGATCACACGACGGTAGAGATCGTTTAGATCGGATGTCGCGAAACGACCCCCATCCAGCGGCACCAGAGGACGCAGTTCTGGCGGGATCACCGGGATCACCGTCAGAACCATCCACTCGGGGCGGTTGCCGGATTCGAGGAAGCTTTCCACAACCTTCAGGCGCTTGATGATCTTTTTAGGCTTCAGTTCGCCTGTCGCCTCTTTCAGATCAGCGCGCAGCTGTTCTGCCTCGGCTTCCAGATCGATCTGAGCCAGCATTTCGCGGATCGCTTCGGCACCGATATTGGCCGTGAACGCGTCCATGCCATAGGCATCCTGCGCATCCATGAACTCTTCTTCGGTCAGCATCTGACCATAGGTCAGATCGGTCAGACCCGGTTCGATCACGACGTAGTTTTCGAAATACAGAACGCGTTCCAGATCGCGCAGCGTCATGTCCAGCATCAGACCGATCCGGGACGGCAGCGATTTTAGGAACCAGATATGCGCAACGGGTGCGGCCAGTTCGATATGGCCCATGCGTTCGCGGCGAACCTTTTGCAGCGTAACCTCGACACCGCACTTCTCGCAGACAACGCCGCGATATTTCATCCGCTTATATTTGCCGCAGAGACACTCATAATCTTTGATCGGGCCAAAGATACGCGCACAGAACAGACCATCGCGTTCCGGCTTGAACGTCCGATAGTTGATGGTCTCGGGCTTTTTGATCTCACCATAAGACCACGACAGGATCCGCTCTGGCGAAGCCACCGATACTTTGATCTCGTCAAAGACCTTTGGCGGGGTCAGTGGGTTAAACGGGTTGTTTGTCAGTTCCTGGTTCATTTTCAAATCCTTGAATTCGGGCGTCAGAGGGCGGCGGGTTTGAAGCCGCCGTTATTCCGTCTCTTCCGCATCCAAGAGTTCCACGTTGAGGCCGAGGCCGCGGACTTCTTTGACGAGAACGTTAAAGCTCTCTGGCACGCCGGCCTCAAAATTGTCCTCGCCTTTAACGATCGATTCATACACCTTGGTCCGACCAGCAACGTCGTCCGACTTGACGGTGAGCATTTCCTGCAAGGTGTATGCAGCGCCATAAGCTTCCAGAGCCCAGACCTCCATTTCACCGAACCGCTGACCACCGAACTGCGCCTTACCACCCAGCGGCTGCTGTGTGACGAGCGAGTACGGACCAGTGGAACGCGCGTGGATCTTGTCATCCACGAGGTGGTGCAGTTTCAGCAGGTACTTGATGCCGACGGTCACCGGACGCGAGAATTGCTCACCCGTGCGACCATCATAGAGGATCGACTGACCGGATTCAGAGAACCCGGCACGGATCAGCGCATCGTTCACGTCGCCTTCCTTGGCGCCGTCAAAGACCGGGGTTGCGATCGGAACACCGCGGGTCACGTTGCCCGCCGCTTCGAGCAGTTGGCCTTCATCCATGCCGCCGATGCCTTCTTCATAGACATCGTCGCCATAGGCCAGACGCATCGCCTCACGCACCGGCGTCAGGTCGCCAGAACGGCGATATTCCTGAACGGCGTCGTCGACCTGGATCCCAAGACCGCGCGCGGCCCAACCCATATGGGTTTCAAGGATCTGACCAACGTTCATCCGCGATGGAACGCCCAGCGGGTTCAGACAGAAGTCCACCGGTGTGCCATCTTGCAGGAACGGCATGTCCTCCATCGGAACAACGCGCGAAATCACCCCTTTGTTCCCGTGACGACCGGCCATCTTATCGCCCGGCTGAAGCTTACGCTTCACCGCGACGAAAACCTTGACCATTTTCATCACACCCGGGGGCAGGTCGTCGCCACGACGGACTTTTTCGACCTTGTCTTCGAAACGGGCATCCAAAGTACGTTTTTGTGCTTCGTATTGCTCGTTCAGGGCTTCGACGATCTGCGCATCGGCCTCTTCGGTCAGCGCGAGCTGCCACCACTGACCGCGGGACATGGTGCTCAACAGCTCTTCGGTGATTTCCGAACCAGACTTGATACCCTTCGGACCCTTGGCAATGGTTTTACCGAGGATCAGACCCTTGAGACGCGCATAGATGTTGCGGTCGAGGATCGCGAGCTCGTCGTCCCGGTCCCGGGCCAGACGCTCAACCTCTTCCCGCTCGATCTGCAGCGCACGTTCGTCCTTGTCGACGCCGTTGCGGTTGAACACGCGCACTTCGACAACCGTGCCGAAATCGCCCGGTTTCACGCGCAGCGAGGTGTCGCGAACGTCCGATGCTTTCTCACCAAAGATGGCGCGCAAAAGCTTTTCTTCCGGCGTCATCGGGCTTTCGCCTTTTGGTGTGATCTTACCGACCAGAATATCGCCCGGCTCCACATCCGCGCCGATGTAAACGATGCCCGCCTCGTCGAGGTTGCGCAGCGCTTCTTCACCGACATTCGGAATGTCACGGGTGATCTCTTCCGGCCCCAGCTTGGTATCGCGGGCGGCAACCTCGAATTCCTCGATATGGATCGAGGTAAAGACGTCGTCACGGGCAATCCGCTCGGAGATCAGGATCGAGTCCTCATAGTTGTAGCCGTTCCAGGGCATGAAGGCGACGACGACGTTCTTGCCGAGCGCCAGTTCCCCCAGATCGGTCGACGGACCGTCTGCGATGACCTCTCCTTTGCCGACCAGATCGCCCACCTTCACCAGCGGACGCTGGTTGATACAGGTGTTCTGGTTCGAGCGCTGGAATTTGCGCATGCGATAGATGTCAACGCCCGCATCGCCCAGTTCCAGATCTTCGGTCGCCCGGATCACGATCCGCTGGGCATCCACTTGGTCAATGATACCAGCGCGTTTCGCCTGGATCGCCGCACCAGAGTCGATGGCAACCTTTTCCTCGATCCCGGTACCGACCAGCGGCGCCTCGGCCCGCAGAAGCGGAACCGCCTGACGTTGCATGTTCGAACCCATCAAGGCCCGGTTGGCGTCATCGTTTTCAAGGAACGGGATCAGCGAGGCCGCAACCGAAACCAACTGTTTTGGCGACACGTCGATCAGGTCCACATTGTCCACAGCGGCAAGGGTATAATCCCCTGCCTGACGGGTGTTGACCATCTCGTTGATGAACTTGCCATCCGCATCCAGTGTCGCGTTCGCCTGAGCCACTGTGTGGCGCATTTCCTCGGTTGCGGACATGTAATGCACTTCATCCGTCACCTGACCGTCTGTGACAACGCGGTACGGTGTTTCGATAAAGCCATACTTGTTCACGCGGGCAAAGGTGGCCAGCGAGTTGATCAGACCAATGTTCGGACCTTCCGGCGTTTCAATCGGGCACATCCGGCCATAATGGGTCGGGTGCACGTCGCGGACCTCAAAGCCGGCACGCTCGCGGATCAGACCACCGGGGCCAAGCGCCGACAAGCGGCGTTTGTGCGTCACTTCGGACAGCGGGTTCGTTTGGTCCATGAACTGGCTGAGCTGCGAGGAGCCAAAGAACTCACGCACAGCGGCAGCCGCTGGCTTGGCGTTGATCAGGTCCTGCGGCATCACGGTGTCAATCTCAACCGACGACATGCGTTCCTTGATCGCGCGTTCCATGCGCAACAGACCAACGCGGTACTGATTTTCCATCAGCTCGCCCACAGACCGCACGCGGCGGTTGCCGAGGTGGTCAATGTCGTCGACGTCGCCATGTCCGTCGCGCAGTTCAACAAGCGCCTTGATACAGGCGACGATGTCTTCCTTGCGCAGAGTCCGCTGCGTGTCTTCGGCATCCAGTGCCAGACGCATGTTCATTTTCACGCGGCCAACGGCACTCAGGTCATAGCGCTCGCTGTCAAAGAACAGCGTGTCGAACAGAGCCGAAGCAGCCTCGACGGTGGGCGGCTCGCCCGGACGCATAACACGGTAAATGTCCATGAGCGCGGTTTCGCGGTTCATGTTTTTGTCCTGCGCCATGGTGTTGCGCATGTACGGACCAACATTGATGTTATCGATGTCCAGAACCGGGATGTCGGTAATACCCGCATCTATCAGGTCCTTAACAGTACCACCGATCAGATCGCCATCCTTGTCGTATTCCAGCGTCAGCTCGTCCCCAGCTTCGACATAGATCGCGCCGGTTTCTTCGTTGATGACGTCCTTGGCGGCAAACTTGCCAACGATATGGTCAAACGGCACCAACAATTCGGTGACCGCGGCCTCGTCGATCAGTTTCTTGACCGCGCGCGGCGTCACTTTTTTGCCGGCTTCGGCGATGACTTCACCAGTTGCCGCGTCGACCAGATCATATGTCAGGCGGGTGCCGCGGACACGTTCGGGGAAGAACGGCATGACCCAGCCTTTGTTCTTCTCCAGACGGAACTGAATGGTGTTGTAATAGGCATCCATAATGCCTTCCTGATCCAGACCCAGCGCATAGAGCAGGGTTGTCACAGGCAGTTTGCGGCGACGGTCGATGCGCGCAAAGACGATGTCCTTGGCGTCAAATTCAAAGTCCAGCCACGAGCCGCGATATGGGATGATGCGGCAGGCAAAGAGCAGCTTGCCCGAAGAATGGGTTTTGCCCTTGTCGTGGTCAAAGAACACACCGGGCGAGCGGTGCATCTGAGAGACGATCACACGCTCGGTGCCGTTAACGATGAACGTGCCATTGGGCGTCATCAAAGGCATGTCGCCCATAAAGACGTCCTGTTCCTTGATATCTTTCACGCTCTTGGCGCCGGTGTCTTCGTCGACATCAAACACGATCAGACGCAGGGTGACCTTCAGCGGGGCGCTGTAGGTCATGTCGCGCTGCATACATTCCTCAACGTCATATTTCGAACGCTCCAGCTCGTATTTCACGAATTCCAGAACACTGGTTTCGTTGAAATCCTTGATCGGGAAGACCGATTGGAACACGCCCATGATGCCTTCGCCATCTGTTGGCTGTTCAGCATCTCCTGAGCGGAGGAAAAGATCGTAAGAAGATTTTTGCACCTCAATGAGGTTCGGCATTTCCAAAACTTCGCGGATTTTGCCGTAGTATTTCCGAAGACGTTTCTGGCCAAGGAACGATTGAGCCATATCTCAGATCACCTTTCGAGTTTCTCACCGGTCAAGCCTGCCGTCGGGCCCCGGCAGCCTGCCCATACGAGACGATGCGTTCGGATCAATTCACGGCCGCCATCCCAAGGCGGCCTCCCGATCGCTGAACCACATCTTAGAAAACGCTTTGCGGGACAAAGCCCTTTCTAAGACAGGTTCGGCTGGACCCGGAAAACCCGGATCCAGCCTGAATTTCAAGGCTCCCAAAGGGCGCCCTATGTGGCTTAGGCCAGCTCGACCTCGGCGCCAGCTGCTTCCAGCTTGCCTTTGACGTCTTCGGCTTCGTCTTTCGACACGCCTTCTTTGATCTTGCCGCCAGCTTCGACCAGCTCTTTTGCTTCTTTGAGGCCCAGGCCGGTGATGCCGCGGACTTCTTTGATGACGTTGATTTTCGAAGCGCCTGCGTTTTTCAGGACGACGTCGAATTCAGTCTTTTCTTCCTCAGCTGCGCCACCTGCGTCGCCTGCCGGGCCAGCAACCATTACGGCGCCACCAGCAGCCGGCTCGATGCCGTACTCGTCTTTGAGGATGGTTTTCAGTTCTTGTGCTTCCAGAAGGGTCAGACCAACGATCTCTTCTGCCAGTTTTTTCAGATCAGCCATGTTCATCTCTTTCCGTTCTCAGATTTGTGTTCCAACGCTGGGTCATTACCCCACGCAGATCATTCCAAATTGCTGTCCGCTTACGCGGCTTCCGCCTTCTCTTCGATGGTCGAAAGAATGCTTGCGATGTTCGATGCAGGTGCGCCAATCGCGCCGGCGATGTTCGATGCAGGTGCGCCGATGCAACCGACGATCGAGGCAATAAGCTCCTCGCGCGACGGCATTTTCGACACGGCTTCGACACCGGCCCGGTCCAACGCGGTCTCACCCATTGTACCGCCAAGGATTTCGAACTTTTTGTTCTCCTTGGCGTAATCCTCGGCAACCTTGGCCGCAGCCACAGGATCCTCGGAATAGGTCAGAACGGTCATACCGGTCAGAAGGTCACCCATGCTTGCACATGGCTTGTCCTCAAGGGCGATTTTGGCGAGCCTGTTCTTGGCAACACGCACGGCCCCGCCCGCTTCGCGTGCACGCGCGCGCAGGTCCTGCATTTCAGCAACTGTCAGACCGGCGTAGTGGGCAACCACAACAACGCCAGAGCTTTCGAAGATCTGGCCGAGTTCCTCGACCACTTTCTCTTTCTGGGCTCTATCCACAGTTTCACTCCAATTATGGGAGGCTGCCGCCCCCCGGCTCACTTATGCCGGGACGTACCCGGCGCTTAGGTCCGTATACGGGGCAAAGCCAAAATCACCCGAGAACTCGGGATATCATTGGTCGTTCCCGTCTCAGGCAGGAAATTAAGGGGCCGGATGGCACCACCCACCGTCTTGGACGAAATGCAAATCATCGCACGAAGAATCGCACGCTGAAACGCAGAACTGCCATGTATGTCGCTATGGGTGATTGAGCAAGGGTTAAAACTAAAATTGCTTGTATGGCTCTCAAAAAGAGCGTTCGGATCCGTTTGAACGGACTCCCAGCCGTGCTATCCTTGGTTGAACTGCAATACTCTCTTTTCAACAAATACGAAAGCGTTGCTTATGACCCAGCCATTCTCCACCGTTTATTACTTCGGCGACAGCCTGACCGACACAAACACAATCGCCTCTGCCGCGATTGCCGCGCAATTCGGCCAGCAATTGGGCGTCGTCATCGCGACCTTGCAAGCCAATTCCACGGCTGACCCCGCCTTTGTGGCAACCGTTCTACAGGGCTTGGTCGCCGGGCTTGGTCCGGATCCAAGCCCGTTAGACTTGGCCAGCGCATAGATTCTCGCCTTCGAAATTGCAGAGCTGGGACCGTTTCCAACCTTGCCGGAGCTTGCCGCGACCCAAGCGGCTGTCGAAGCCCTGATCGCGCAAGAAGCGCAATCTGCCCAGGCCACAGCATTGCTGTTGCTAGAACAACAAGGCTTTGGTCCGGGTCTTGCCGTCACCAATGAATTCACACATGCCGTCTATGCCCAAGATGTGGCCGGCTTTGACGTTCAGAATTTTGCCAATGCCGGGGCACGCGCGCTTGGGACGCAGGAACCTTTTGGGCCGGGCACCGGGTACGATTCCAACCTTGGCGCACAGCTTGTCCGTTTTCAGGCCGCAAAACCTGCACCGGTTGCCGCCGACACGGCCGCGGTCCTTTTCATCGGATCAAACGACTTTGGTGACATTCTCGGCGATGCGGCTGCGGCTCCGAACGCCAACTTCTTCTCTTTGATCGCAGCCGCCGCAACAGGCATTCAAGCGCTGATATCCGAGTTGGAAACATCCGCCCGCCTCTTGTCAGACAGCGGGGTTGGCACCGTGTTTTTCGGCACACTTCCAGCCGCGACGTTTTTCCCGGCCACGGCCGTGCTCGACGCGTTGTCCAATGGCGTGTAAGATTTTGCGATTGGTTTGTATAACCAATTGCTGTCCGGGTTGGCCAGCACGCTGCAAGATGACGGCGTGAATGCCCAGATCATTGATTATGCCGCGGTCTCAAACGCGTTTAGCGAAGATCCAACCGGGTTTGGCGTCTTTGCTTCACTGGATGATTTCCTGATTGATGGCAGTCCGTTTGACAGCGATCAGGTCGGTTTTTGGGATGAACTGCACCCGACCGAAGTGGTGCACCAAGCTTGGGGCGCTTACAGTGCTTTCGTCATGGAAGGCGGCAGCACGTCGTCCCTATCGGATTTCAGCAACTTTTCGATCCTCAACAATGGCAATAACGCTGTCTTCGCCAATGGCGGAAATGACTTTGTCAGCACGCGCGGCGGAAGCGATATTGCCTTCGGCGGGACGGGCAACGACATCCTACGCATGGGTTGGGGTGACGACATTGCATCAGGCGGATCCGGAAACGACAACATACGCGGCCAATCCGGCGATGACATATTGGCCGGAGGGGTCGGCGACGACATCATTCGCGGCGGCAGCGGCAATGATGTTTTGATCGACGGACAAGGCAGCGACACAGTGCGCGGTGGATCGGGCGACGACGTCTTTGTCTTTGTACAGGATACACTGGATTTCAATGGCGACGCGGCCATCACGACCGACGTTTTCCGCGGCGGCTCTGGCACTGACACGCTGTATCTCGTGCTGGATGATGCCACCTTTGACGAATTCCAGAACGATGGCTTTGACCCGGTGTTGGATACGCTGGGCATTGATGCGGATGGCATAGAAGCGATTCTGGCGATCGACGGGCGCGATCAGGTCGAAATCACGCTTGGCGGTTTTGACTGGTTCCAAGACGCGGATTACTGGGGCTTGGTCCCGGCCCCTACGCAGACGCCTGATTTGCTGTTATCCTGAACCAAATCACCAAAAACCGCAGTGTCACAGCTTGGAAACCCGCTCAAATGAACCAAAAACCGCCTGAAACCGACTTTGACATTCCCGCCCCCAGCAAGGAATTCGGGACAGTCATCGATTTGTTGCCAAAGGGCGAACTGGATACTCTGGCGGCTGATGCCGGTACCGATAAACGGTCGGAAAAGCATGACTATATGCGGTTCTACGAAGCCATCCTGGCGCCCTATCGTGATCAAGAGTTTACGTTTCTTGAGCTTGGCGTTGGGATACCCAGCAGAAAAGCGCCCTCTTTGCGGACGTGGAAAGCTTTCTTTCCCAAGGCGACCATTGTCGGCTTTGACATAAAGCCAGTGTCAAAGACCTTTGAAGAAGACCGTATTCACGTCGAAATAGGTGACGCGGCAAGGCCACGCAGGCTGCGCCGGGTGTTCAACAAGTGGAAACCGTCGGTCGTGCTGGACGATGCCAGCCATTTCTGGTCGCACCAGATTGTCGGCTTCAAGACCATGTTTCCGATGTTGCCACCGAACGGTGTCTACATTGTCGAGGATATTCACACGTCCTTTGGCCACAGGCCGGAAACATCCAAATACGCGGATGCTGACGAGTCCTTTTGGAGCTTGATGGCCCGGCTTCAGTTCGCGCTGGCTGGCGATCAACGGGCCATTGATCTGAACCCGGCGGAACGACGCCTGGTGAACTGGATCGACGCGATTTATCTGACGCGCAAAACCGTGGCCATCGTCAAACGCAGCACGCCCGCGAAAGGAAGATAACCGGGGTCGCAGGAACCCGAACGCCGCAGGCCCGCACAACAAAAAAGCGCCCCATGGGGCGCTTTTCTTTTTTCTGTACGGCGGGCTTATTCGCCGGATGCGTTCGCAACATCCAAGGTCACGCCCGGGCCGATGGTCGAGCTCAGCGCGATCTTTTTCATATACGTCCCTTTGGCACCTGCAGGCTTTGCCTTGGCAACGGCCGAAACAAACGCACGGACGTTTTCGACCAGCTTGGCTTCGTCAAAGGACGCTTTGCCAACGCCAGCATGTACAACACCGGCCTTTTCGACCTTGAACTGTACTTCGCCACCTTTTGCGTTTTTCACAGCATCCGCCACGTCCATGCTCACTGTGCCAACCTTCGGGTTCGGCATCAGGTTCCGTGGGCCCAGGATATTACCCAGACGGCCAACGATGGGCATCATGTCCGGGGTCGCGATGCAGCGATCAAATTCGATGGTGCCGCCCTGAATGGTTTCCATCAGGTCTTCTGCTCCAACGATGTCCGCGCCAGCGGCTTGAGCTTCTTCCGCTTTCGGGCCGCGTGCAAAGACAGCAACGCGTACTGTTTTACCGGTGCCGTTCGGCAGACCAACAACGCCACGGACCATCTGGTCCGCATGACGCGGGTCAACGCCGAGGTTCACGGCAATCTCAACGGTTTCGTCGAACTTGGCAGATGCGTGCGCCTTAACCAAGGAAACCGCTTCTTCAACCGTCACGTTGTCTTTGCCTGTGAAAGCTTCGCGTGCGGCGCGGGTACGTTTACCGAGTTTTGCCATCTTACTTCACCTCGATACCCATGGACCGGGCAGAGCCCAGGATGATCTGCATTGCGCCTTCGATGTCGTTGGCGTTGAGATCTTTCATTTTCGCTTCGGCGATTTCTTTGACCTGCGCTGCGGTCACGGTGCCGACGGTTTCGCGGCTCGGGTTGTTGGCACCCGATTTCACCTTGGCGGCCTTTTTCAGGTAGTACGACGCCGGGGGCGTCTTGATGTCCATGGTGAAGGACTTGTCCTGATAATAGGTGATCACGGTCGGGCATGGCGCGCCAGGCTCCATGTCTGCGGTCTTGGCGTTGAACGCCTTGCAGAATTCCATGATGTTGATACCGCGCTGACCCAGCGCCGGACCAACCGGCGGGGATGGGTTTGCTTGACCGGCGGGCACTTGCAGCTTCATGCTGCCCACGAGTTTCTTGGCCATTGGCCGTCTCCTTTTCAACTCCTTCGGGACGCGTCCCGCAGGATTGGGTTGATGTGGTCCGGTCTGTACATCGCGATGCCCGCGCCTCCCACATGAGTGAGTCGCCTCTTAAACGACAGGCGCGCGGGCTAACACGGGTTCGCATTTAGTGCAAGAGTGCAACCTTGGGGTTCACCGAACCTATAAACCGATCCAATACTCTGCCAGCACCATCCACAACGGAATGGACAGGATGGCGACAGGCGTGCCGAGCCCGGTGGATGTGCCGACATAGGCCGATGGGTTCGCTTTTGGCAGGGCCGCGCGCATGGTCGGTGGGCCGGATATGTCCGAACTGGACGCCGCCATCACGGCAAACAGGACAACGCCGCCACCGCTGAACCCGACCATATGATGTGCGATCAGCCCGGCCCCGAAACCCAGCGCGCCGTGCACAAGGGGCGCCAGAAAACCATAGGCCAGATAGGCATGCGCAACCCCTTTGAGCTCACTCAGCCTTTGCCACGCTTCGATCCCCATGATGACCATGAGCACCGACAAGAGACCCCGGAAGAGAGGTTCATAGAAGCTGTCAAAGACCGTTTCGGGTCGCGCCAGTAAACCGATCAAAAGACCCAGCAACAACGCCGAGATCGCCGGGCTGCGCACGGTGTCGATCAGGATGCCGCGGACCAGGCCCGGTTCGATCTCTGCCGTTGGGCGTGGGCCTGCCCCACCGACCGCTAAAACGCCGCCGGAAACTGCGCGTGTTTCGGCCCGTTGCGCCGAGACCCTCGCAAGAACAATTGCCGTGACCAGTGCGGCGACGTCCATAAACGGATAGAGCGCCCCAATGAACCCTTCGTACCGGATGCCTTCCTCGTCGAGGATCGCCATGCCCGCCGCCAGACTGGACGCGGAAACGGCGCCAAACAGGCCCGCCGTCGCCATACCATCCATCGGGTGGACGCCCCGCAGGCGCAGCAATGTTGCCTTGCCCAACAGAACGATGCCCACACCCACGGCTGCCGCGAGAACAGCAGGTAACATGAGGTCTGCAGGATCCGCATTGCGTACCGAGATCCCTGCACCCAGCCCGACCTTGAGCAGCAAGAGCGCAACGATGAACTTGTAGACCGGCTGTGGAATTTCAAAGCGGCTTCCGATGGCGGCAATGAACATCCCGCCAATCAGGAAAGCCAATGTCGGTTTTTGAAACTGCTCGATAATCGTGGCCGCCGTCGATGCGATGATGTCCATGTCCTGTCTCCTGTCACCGGTGCTCCGCGACATGTAAGGAGGAAGTTAGGGACGGAAAAATATATCTTTTAGCTCAAACCGTTCTATTTATCTGAATCATGTCCCTAAACTATCATCACCTGCGATATTTCCACGCCGTCGCGACCGAAGGCCACCTGAGCCGCGCTGCAGAAAAGCTGAACGTCTCTCAATCTGCGCTATCGATACAGATCAAAGCGCTCGAAGCGCGCTTGGGCACCTCGCTCTTTGATCGGGTCGGGCGCACGCTGGAACTGACCGAGGCCGGACGGATCGCGCTGGACCACGCTGCGCGTATCTTTGCGACCGGAGAGGAAATGCTCGCCAACTTGGCGCAAATGCAAAGCGACGATCCACCGTTGCGCATCGGGGCCTTGTCGACCCTGTCACGCAACTTTCAACTGCAGTTTCTGTCGCCATTGCTGCAAGCCCCACAGGTGCCGATAAGTTTGCAGTCCGGGGATACACGATCACTTTTGGCAGCATTGGATGATCTGTCACTCGACGTAGTTTTGACCACGGAATTGCCGCCCACAGGCTATGCTGCGCTGCGCATTGCCGATCAAACCGTAGGATTGCACGGCGCGCCCGACCTTCTGCGCGCGGGCAACCTTACCGAGCTGCTGACCACCGCCCCACTGATCTTGCCCACCGACAGCGCCATTCGGACCGGTTTTACCAATCTGACTGCCGCGCTGGATTTGAAAATCGTGGCTGAGGTGGACGATATGGCGATGTTGCGTCTGCTCACGCGCGCAGGCGCGGGTGTGGCTTTGGCCCCGGCGGTTGTTCTGGCCGATGAAATCGCTGCGGGAACCGTGGAAACGGCACCGTTTGACTTGAAGATTTCTGAGCCGTTTTATGCGGTGACGCGTCCGCGACGCTTTGCGCACCCAGCGCTTGCCCGGGTGCTGCTCCGCGACACGTCCTCGGCTTAGACCTGTTTGGTGACTTGGGTGTCGTCCAGTTCGACCGGTGTTTCCCGGCCAAAGATCGAAACAGTGACTTTGAGCTTTTGGTTGTCGTCGTCGACCTCTTCGACCATGCCGTCGAAGTCTTCGAACGGGCCGTCGTTGACTTTGACCTTTTCGCCAACCTCGAAGCTGATCATCAGCTTCGGCGCTTCTTCGCCTTCCTGAACACGGTTCAGAATGCCGTTCACTTCGGCGTCGCGCATCGGCATTGGACGGCCTTGCGGACCCAGAAACCCGGTGACGCGATTGATCGAGTTGATCAGGTGATACCCTTGGTCCGACATTTCCATGTGGACCAGAACATAGCCCGGCATAAAGCGGCGCTCGGTCGTCACCTTCTTGCCGCGACGCACCTCGATCACTTCTTCGGTGGGCACCAGCACTTCGTCGATCTCGTCTTCAAGACCATGCTCGGCCACAGAGGTCCGGATCTGTTCCGCGATCTTCTTCTCGAAATTCGAGAGAACGCTCACCGAGTACCAACGCTTCGCCATGCACCTGTCGTCCTTGTCTTCGCGACCCGGCAGCCGGGTCAGTTTTGTTCGCCGCAATAAAAACGGGCGTGCAACTCGAATCGCCGCACGCCGTGAATTAGGTATCGTGTCGGATACGCGTCTTCCCCAACAAGTTCAAGGGTGGGACGCTGCAATTCCGTGCAGCAGCTTAGCCAAATGCGCCGAGCAATGCCTTAAGCCCGGTACGGATCAACAAGTCTACCAAGGCAAAGAATACGGCCGTCAGCGCGGCCATGATGAACACCATAACCGTGGTCAACAACACTTCGCGGCGTGTCGGCCAAACGACTTTGGACACTTCGGCGCGGACTTGCTGAATAAACTGGATCGGGTTGGTGGTGGCCATGTGGCTCTCATTTCTCAGGCTGTTCGACAGGCAGGACATAACGGCCCATCGGGGCGATTTCAAGGCGATTTACACAGCTGTTACTGTTGCGGCAAAACCTCGCGCAGATCGATGCGCCGCACATAGATCGCCGACAGCAATCCCGCCGCCGCGCAGGCCAGCATCATGCCCAGAACGACAAAGGCGGCATAGTCCGGCGTCAGAACCGCCGCTGTCGCCCAGGTGATCACGGCACCGCCCGCAACGGTCAATGCACCTGACAGCCCCGATGCGCTGCCAGCAAGGCTTGGCCGGACCGACATGGCCCCGGCATTCGCTGCGGGTAATGTGAGACCGTTGCCCAGACCCGTCATCACAGCGGGAGCAAACAAGACCAAGACATGTTCAACGCCCAGCGCAAACAGCACCAAACCGACGGTCAGACCGGCACAAGCCACGACGCGACCAAAGATCATCATGGTTGTCAGGCTGAAACGCTTACCGAACCTTCCGCTGAGGAAATTGCCAAACATGAACCCGCCAGTGATCGAGCCCATCCCGACGCCAAGGGCCGCCGGGCTGAGATCAAAGAGGACCGCCGCCGCCAAAGGTGCCCCGCCCAGAAACGCGTAAAAGGCCCCGATGGAAAAACCCAGACAGGCAGAATAACCCCAGAACCGTCGAGAACCGAGCAGTTCGGGATATGTCGCAAATTGCGCGCGGAACGTGGCCGAGGGAGATGTGTTGGTTTCCCCCAAGTCTGACCAGCACAGCCAGAACACCGCAATGCCGGCGACCAGCATGAAGACAAACGTCGCCCGCCAGCCAAAGAATTGATCCAACGCCCCGCCAATCATTGGGGCTGTCATCGGGGCGATGGCCATGACCATTCCGATATACCCCAGAATGCTGGCTGATTCCTTGGTTTCATACGTATCGCGCACAACCGCCCGCGAAAGGGCCGCGCCAGATATGATCGCGGCTTGCAACATACGGAACCCAAGAAACGTCCAGATGTTCTGCGCCAGAACGCATCCCACTGTCGCAAAGACAAAGATGGCCAGACCGATCAACAGGATCGGGCGCCGACCAAAACGGTCTGAAAGAGGTCCCATGATGATTTGCAGGACGCCCGTAACAGCCAGATACCCGGCAATGGACAGGTTCACCAATCCGTAATCCGCCTCGAACGTCGCGGCGATCTGGGTCAGGGATGGTAAAAACATGTTGAGGTACAGAACCGACAACCCGGTCAAAATGATCAAGGTGGTCAGGGTCGGTGGTGTTTTCGCGGCAGCCAGCATTTTGGCCCCAATCTTTGGCCGATCCGTTATCCGGCCAAAGCCGCTATCAATCCACTGCGGAACGGTTTCATGGATGAGGTGGCAGGGGCAGCAGGGTTCGAACCCGCGACCTACGGTTTTGGAGACCGTCGCTCTACCAGCTGAGCTATACCCCTATGGCCGGGAATTCACATATGACAGTGCACAGATCAGGGCAAGCGCATTTTCGACTTTGCCCCTGCTCAAGCCGGAATTGCAGTCCGATGGTCATCTGAAAGACCCAGAGCTTCGCGGATCATAAGGGCCGCAAATTCATCTGATTTGTGCCCGTCGTCCAATTTCTTGTGTGCGTCAGACACGGCAAATTCCTCGTGCGTGAAAATGCCGTCTGTGATGGTGTGTTCTGGTTGTCTGACCAACGCAACACCATCTTGCAGGGCTGTTTGGTGCAAATGGCCCCATACCAGATCGCGGTCGGCTGCTGTTGCTTCGAAGGCTTTAACGTTTTCCGAATAGATCGGGTCCATATCCTGCAAAGGACGAATACCTGCTGTCGGAAACGCCGCCTGGGCAAAGAGGACCGACGTTTCCTTGGCGCGGGCCAATGCGGCTGCAAGACGATAGGATCGCAAACTGCGCAAGAAATGCCTGGTGGCGAGGGTCATAACGGCACGGCTGGGCAGATCAATTCCACATTGAAGACGATGCAAATAAGGCGCGAAGAAATGCGCCGCACGGAGGCGCGCGCCGTAGAACAACACCACGTCGAATTCCGCCGGTGACACTGTGGTGCGCCCCTGCCCGTTGATCTTTAATGCAATCTCTTTGGTTTCGTTCATGGCGTGCACCACGCCACTTCGCAGACGAAATTCGCGGAATGCAGGACCGTAGGCGCCCCAAAACTCAAGCTCATAGCCTGATAAATCAACCAATCCCCGATCAACAGCCCGCCGCGCACTTGCAATGTGACTGTCGCCAAATATCAGTAGCCGTGGATTATCTGGAGAAGGCATCAAGCATCTCCTCTTCACAGCGCACATCCTCTGATGCGTGGCGGGTGTCGCGCCGTGTCTTGGCCACCGGTTCCTGAATTGTCGGTTTTTGCGGGCCGAATGTCCGCTCTTGGTCGGCAAAGAAATGCTGCATCACCGTCGCCACCCCTTGGGGTTCGACGCTGCGCATGTTGGGCGCATAGAAAATCCCGCGGAAAACAGGGTGGGTGATGATTTCATAAGACGGAAAATAATCGACCGCGGGCAGTTCATCGGCGGCCATTCCGGCCGCGGCGCGCAAGACGGATTTCGAATAGCTGGTCGCGGTCAATACATGCTGGCCCGTCGCGGTTGCCGTCAGCGGTACGGGTGACACCGTCAGCAGAAACCGGAGTTCCGGGTTCTGTTTTTGCGCCAACTGAATAGCTGCGCGTAGATTGCGAAAGCTCATGCGGGCGTTGTCGTTAACGAATTCATGCCGCGCTGGATCAAATACCCCGGCCAGCGTCCCCGGCGCCATGGCATATGTAACCCCGGCCTTTGGATTGACCCACCGTTCGGTCAATCCCAGCGTGAAAACAAAGATATCCGATCCGGTTACCGCCTCTTTAATCGCCGTCAGCGTGATATCGCGAGAGGCAAAAACCTCTTCCGCGCTCTCAAATCCATTGGGTTCAATCGCAGGTCGCAGCGGGTCATAGAACCGCCCGTCCGCCTCCCACACTTCTGTTGGTTGCTCCATCACGCCAAAGGCCATCCGAAACCACTGTAACAGCATTGCAGGCGTATAGATGTTTCCGGTCCGAAAGCTGAAAATGCCATAGTTATATCGCGCTGCGTCTTCGGGTTTCAGAAACGGTGGAGCAGGCTCAAAATCAGCCCAGCCATATCCCCGGTACAAAAGCGCCTTGCCGATATGCTGCGCGAAACACGATCCTGCGGTTACAATTCTGTGTTCCTGCAGGACCTGAAACTTTGGGGTCCACAAGCCGCGCAGGCCGTGTGGCCCAACTTCGGCAACGCCGGTACGCCAATAGGCCTCTTTCGACAGAGAGTCATACGGGTGGGACATGCGCCTCCACCATTTTGCTGCTCAGCATGTTCAATGTGCCCAGCAATCGCATCAATTGCAACACAGCGCTCATCGAGACAGCTTTGTTCTCGGTGACCGCCATGCCAGCTTGGTGCAATTGTGATTGCACCATGATCTGATTACGCTATGGCCTGCGCACCGAAGAGGATTTCGCCGTGAGCCTGCGCAAAAAAATTGCCGACAACGAATGGGTATTGAACCGGGTCGCCGGCTTGATCGCATCCTATATCCGCTGGGTCCAAAGAACGGGTAAATGGCAGCGCATCGGCTTTGAACCCTTACACGAGGTTCTGGATAACGGCGAACCGGTCATCGCGCTGCTGTGGCATCAGAAACTGGCGCAATCGCCATATCTCTTTCCCGTTGACCGCGCTCCAATTTGCTCGATCACCTCATCGGCCAGAGCAGGCAGCATGGTCGGCCGCATCCAACTGCTTTTCGGCATGGATACGATTGCCATGTCCTCACACAAGCGGCACGTTGCGCTGACGCGTGAGGTCATCGGCAAGATGAAACAAGGCATTTCGATCGGTATTGCTGTCGATGGACCCAGAGGCCCCCATCGGATCGCATCGAACGTACCACTGGTTTGGGCGCGCACGACGGGCAAACGCGTGTTTTACATCACCTATTCGGCGCGCCACACCTCAGAGCTGTCAAGTTGGGACCGCCTGCAAACACCGCGCCCCTACACAGATGGCGTCTTTATCTGCCGCGAATGGACCGAAACGGTACCGCGCAAAGCCGATGAAGAAACGATTGAGGCACTGCGCAAGAACCTTCAGGATTTCATGAACGACGTCACTGCCGAAGCGGACCGCATGGTCGGACACGAACCGTTCTACCCCGAAGACCAAGGCGCTCAGACAGCCGCCGATCAATCGAATCCCAAGAGGTTGCCTGGCCCAACCGGGGAATAGCCCGGCAGCTTGCAGAAATGGCGCTTCGGATCGTTTTTCCACCGGATCAACGCGTCTATCGGGGGCCCTATTTTTCTTGCAATGATGCGACAGCCGCTTTCAAAGCATTCAGATCGCCGCCTACGATTGCCGCCTCATGGGTCAGAATGTCCTCAATCGGCCAATCCCACCAGCAGACCTTCAAAAGGTAGGCCACCACGTCCGGTGTAAAGCGATGACGCACAATGCGCGCCGGGTTCCCTGCCGCGACCACATAGTCTGGCAAGGTGCCAGCCACCACGGACCCGGCACCAACGATAACGCCGTTGCCAATCTGGGCGCCCGGCATCACTTTGACATCCATGCCCAACCAAACATCGTTGCCGATAATCGTATCCCGACCCGGTTGCATGTCCGCGGCATAGTGGACAAACCGTTCCGGATCATGGATCGCAAGCGGATAAGTCGAAAACCCGTCCATCTTGTGATTGGCCGAATGGGTTATGAACCGGACGCCATGCGCAAACTGCCCGAATTTGCCGATAATCAGCTTATCAGGAGATACAGGGAACAAAAACGGGGCGATCCGCCCGGCCCAGTCCGATGGATCGGCAGGCGGGTCAAAATCGTTGGCATAGGTATACTCCCCGATCTCCATCCGTGGATGGTCGATTACCGCCTTCAGGAACACGTTGTTTGGCAGGCGCGAACCGTCTGGCAGAACGACAGGATGCGGGGTGTCAGGACCGGGATACGACATGTCTGGCCTCGCTTGGTTGATGGCTTCTACCAAGCAAGGTTCATAAGACAAATGCCTAATTCAGGATTGTCACGCTGCGCGTCGGCAACCAGATCGCGGACCGTCCACAATCCCGGCATCAAAGAGGCGGGCAACCTCATTATTATCGAGCTTTGCGGTTTCGGCCAGAACCTCTTCGGTATCTGCGCCCAACAATGGCGCTGGGTCGGCCGGTCGGCGTGCGTGGCTTTCGAACTGCATCGGCAGGCCCGGCACGGGGTATCTGCCCAATCCCGGTTGTTCCAGCAGGTCAAACATCGGGTTATCCGCACTCAGATCCGGGTCAGAGGCCAGCGCCTGTTTTAAGGTTCGGAACACCGACCATGTGACGCCACCGTTGTCAAAGGCCCCGGCAAATTCCTCTATCTTCCGCCGCGTAAACCATGGCTTCAAAACCTGCGTGATCTCATGTCGCAGATCCCACCGCACGCCTTCATCGTCCAAGTCCCGACCCGTCCGCGCAGCCAAGGCTGTCATGGCATCACCGGTTTGAGTGGCCTTCAGCAGGTTACGCCACTGTCGTTGTGTCAGGCCGATGACCATGACCCGCCCACCGCAAGCGCAGACAAAGTCCTGACCGTAGGCACCGTAAAGCGCGTTGCCGGACTTTCCGCGTTGATCCGGCGCGGTTGCGGCCTCTCCGATCATGCCAAGATGGCCGACCATCGCAGCGGCCACATCTTTAAGCGACAGATCAACGGCCTGCCCTGCCCCGCTCCGCAAACGATGTCGCTCAGCGGCCAGCAAGGATGAAACGACAAGGTTGCCCGCAATCAGGTCCCATGCTGGCAACGCGCTTGCCACCGGTTCGACGTGACCCTCGGGGCCAGTGATATCGGGCAAACCCAAGGACGGGTTCACCGTGTAATCCACGGCAGGCCGTCCATGGCGATCCCCCGACAACGTCACCGTGATCAGATCGGGGCGATGCTGGCTCAGCGTTTCGTGATCCATCCAGCCACGCACCCGCAGGTTGGTGATAAAAAGCCCCGCATCTGGTCCCGGAGCAGTTACGATACGCGTAATCAGCTCGCGACCTTCCGGGGCCTTCATGTTCACGGCGACCGACTTCTTTCCTTTGTTCAAGCCCGCCCAGAAATGACTGCGGCCAGATGGCGCGACGGGCCAGCGTCCTGCGTCAAGGCCACCTTCGATCCTGTCAAACCGGATGACCTCTGCCCCCATCTGGGCCAGGGTCATGCCCGCCAGCGGAACCGCGACAAAGGCCGATCCTTCCACGACCCGCATACCGCTTAGAATGCCGTTCATACCGTGGCCTCCCAGATCGCTGTTGCATCCATCCCGCGATGGCCCGACTGCCCGGTCGACAGCTGGGCCGAACCGTCTTCTTCCTCGACCGTGACAAGGTCCATCGGCTCGCCAGCAAACATCGGGTGAACCGCGCGAAAGTGGAACTCGGTCGGGCAGCTTCCGCGGAGGGCGACCGCCTCTTGCATCAACAGCGTCGCCTGAAGCGGACCATGCACGACGAGCCCCGGATATTGTTCGACGGTCCGCGCATAATTCAGGTCGTAATGGATGCGGTGGGCGTTGAGGGTGACAGCCGAGTAGCGGAACAATAGGGTTTCGGTCATATCCATACGATACTGGCGCGTTGGCTGATCCGGCATAGCGCGCTTTTTCGGCGGGTCGTAGCGATCCGGCATGGGCAGATAGACAATGTCCTGCCGCTCTTCCACGGCCAATCCGCGCGGACCGCAAATTCGATGATCCACGGTGACAAAGACCATGCGACCCTCTTTTTCGGTGGCCGATCGGATTGTCGATTGGCGCGAGATTTGATCGCCGACGCAGAGCGGCGCGTGAAACCGAAGCGCGCCGCCCGCCCACATGCGCCGGTCCAATCGAACCGGGGGCATAAACCCACCCAGATGCGGATGGCCATCTGCGCCCAGCTCTGCTGCCGTTACTGTTGGGGGAAACGCGCACCAATGCCAGAGGGCAGGCATCGGCGTACCGACCGTTATTTGGTCACTCGGCGCGCCCAGAACAGCAGCAATACGGTGGGCGTCCAACCGGCTTATCGAGCCTGTTGCGGCCTCTGTTCGGCCCGTCCATGCCAGTAAATTCACCTGATCCATTACACGCCCTCCCAGCTGTGCCATGGGATAAGCTGAGGTTAAGAGCAGAAAAAATCGATTGATTTTATATACTTAAATGAATACTACGGTATGCAATCCTGGTTTCGCCGCGCCTGCACAACCCCTGGCTTGACCAAAACAAATTCGTTTCAAACACAGTTACTGCCACAAAAAATGCTCGGTATGCTTTGGTGGACCGAAAGGGACACTGGCGCGGCTCGCTGCACCTGCAAAGCAGGCACAAAAAAGAGACGGCTCGGATTGAGCCGCCTCTTAAAGGACTTCATCTCACGCCTTTGGCGCGGAATCACGCGATAATTTTTGCGACGACGCCGGCGCCGACGGTGCGGCCGCCTTCGCGGATGGCGAAGCGGAGGCCGTCTTCCATGGCGATCGGGGCGATCAGTTCAACTTCGAACTTCAGGTTGTCGCCCGGCATCACCATCTCGGTGCCCGAAGGCAGCGTCACGGTGCCGGTCACGTCCGTGGTCCGGAAGTAGAATTGCGGACGATAGTTCGCAAAGAACGGCGTGTGACGGCCACCCTCTTCCTTGGTCAGGATGTATGCCTCGGCCTCGAACTTGGTGTGCGGTGTCACCGAACCCGGCTTACACAGAACCTGGCCACGCTCAACGCCCTCACGGTCCACACCACGCAGCAGCGCGCCGATGTTGTCGCCTGCTTCACCGCGGTCCAGCAGCTTGCGGAACATTTCAACACCTGTGCAGGTGGTTTTCGAGGTGTCGCGGATGCCGACGATTTCGATCTCGTCGCCCACGTTGATCACACCACGTTCCACACGACCGGTCACAACAGTCCCACGACCCGAGATCGAGAACACGTCTTCGATCGGCATCAGGAACGGCTGGTCCACAGCGCGCTCTGGCGTGTCGATGTATTCGTCAACCGCCGCCATCAGCTCGGCAATCTTTTCCGAACCGATGTTGTCGTCACGGCCTTCCAGAGCGGCCAGAGCCGAACCTGCAACGATCGGTGTGTCGTCGCCAGGATACTCATACGTGTCCAAGAGTTCGCGGATTTCCATTTCGACGAGCTCGAGCAGCTCTTCGTCGTCAACCTGGTCAACCTTGTTCATGAAGACAACGATCTTCGGGATGCCAACCTGGCGGCCCAGCAGGATGTGCTCACGCGTTTGCGGCATCGGGCCGTCGGCCGCGTTCACAACCAGGATCGCGCCGTCCATCTGAGCGGCACCGGTGATCATGTTCTTCACATAGTCAGCGTGGCCCGGGCAGTCGACATGGGCGTAGTGACGCGCGTCGGTCTCGTATTCCACGTGTGCGGTCGAAATGGTGATCCCACGCGCTTTCTCTTCCGGCGCGCCGTCAATCTCGTCATACGCCTTGAAGTCACCAAATTGCTTGGTAATCGCCGCCGTCAGCGTCGTCTTGCCGTGGTCAACATGCCCAATCGTGCCAATGTTCACGTGCGGCTTCGTACGCTCAAACTTTTCCTTTGCCATGTCTCTTGGCGCCCTTTTGCGGTTCGGGGGTCCAACTGACCCGGTTTCCTCTGCGCGGGGCACATATTTTGTCTGGAGCGGAAAATCAAGCGCCTGATCGCGTGATCGGGTGTGGAATCAGCGCTCGGGCAGTTCTTCGGCTTCTTGAACCGGATTGAACTCGGGCGCATCCGTAAACCAGCTGTGGTCCGTGCTCATTTCGACCAACCAGTTTTCGATGGCTTTGGCCGCGTTGTAGGACAGACCATCCAGCTGTTCTTCTTTGTTGCGACCGATGCCAGAGCCAATGATCAAAGAATTTTCGTCGGTGTCTTCAAAGATCGTGAACTGGCGCGGTTCATCGTTCAGCTTGCGCCCAAACCCGTCGTCCCACACCGTCACGTTGATAATCAGCGCGGATTTGGGCGTATACACCAACGGCACGCCGGGAGGGGCCAGCATGTATCCTTCGACGCTGACACCAAAATGATACAGCCCTTCGCCCTCATAGCGACTGAACCGATCGGACAAGGCCGAGGTCAGGTTATCCTTCCATTCCTCTTCGGTCGCATTGCGGGAAATGGGGCCTTTTTGCATTTTCGATGCCACAACAACGTTATGGCCCAGTTTGAAATCCCCCAACGGAACAGGGGCTTCATCTAGGTCTTTGGCAGTGCAGGCCGCCAGCATTAGTACGCCGCTCAATACCGCGATTAGTCGGAACATGGTGCCTCAAGCTCTCGTCTCTTTGGATCGCAAATAGCCCAAGCGCAGCGGCGCTGCAAACCTGACGCATGAAAATGCTCGGATTTTTGCCGCAACTGTGATGCGCGCGTGACGTGCTGTTACCGCGCCAACGGCCCGAAAACCGACCAACCGGTAGCACGCACAAGCTCCTCGAACGCCTCAATGGCCAGTTTGGAATTGCCGTTTTCATCCAGTCCCGGGCACCAGGCGGCAACTGATGCAATGCCCGGCACGATGCCCAAAATCCCGCCGCCCACACCGCTTTTGGCCGGTATGCCGACCCGAAAGGCAAACTCGCCCGATGAGTCATAAAGCCCGCAGCACATCATGAGCGAATTGATCCGCCGCGCCCGCTCCGGCGTCACTGTGGAGTCTTCATCGCCCGCGGTTTGGCCCGCGGCACAGAGATACCGGCCAGCGGCGGCCAATTGCCGACAGCTCATCGCCACTGCGCATTGGTTGAAATACACCTCCAAAACCTCTTCCACCGGCTGGCTGAGGTTTCCCTCTGCCGCCATGAAATGCGCCAGCGCCCGATTGCGCGCGCCTGTCTGCATTTCGGACGCGGCCACGGCGGCATCAATCGCAACGTTGGGATCATCCGCCAGTCTTTGGCACAAGCCCAGCATCTGCGCGATGGCCTCATCCGGAGACTGTCCTTTCAGTATAACGTCTGCGACCACGATTGCGCCCGGATTGATCAAGGGATTTCGAGGGATCCCGCCCTCTCGTTCCAACTGAATGATCGAATTAAACGGATTACCCGAAGGTTCCCGGCCCACGCGCGCCCACAGCGTCGCCCCCACCTTTTCCAGCGCCAGTGTGAGCGAAAACACCTTTGAGATGCTTTGAATGGAAAACGCCTCGTCCGCGTCGCCGGCTGTGACGACCGGCCCATCCTTGGGCGCAATGGCAAGGCCGAACTTGTTCAAAGAGACGTCGGCCAGCTCCGGTATATAATCAGCGACGGTACCGCGATCCGCATTGCTTTGGACGCGGAGCGCTATTTCATCTGCAATGGCTTGCAGGTCTTCGGTCGTTACGTGGCCCACGTCAGCTCCAGATTTCGGCGTCGATCTTGTCTGACATACCTTCGTGATCGTCCCGAACAAAGCGCGGTTCCTGTCCCGCGCGTCGTTGCTCAAAATAATCCTTGGTCAATCGCATAACCGTGCGGGACAACAGCAAAACCGCCGTGAGGTTCACAACGGCCATCACGCCCATGGCGGCGTCAGCATAGTCAAACACGGTCTGTACACTTTGCAGCGCCCCCCAGACCACCATGGATAGCGCAGCGACGCGCAGGATGGTCAGGGCAACCGGCGTGTCCCACCCCAAAAAAGATACCGCGTTTTCCGCATAAGAGTAATTCCCGAGAATGGAGGTGAAGGCGAAGAACACGATCGCAATCGCGATGAAATAGCGCCCGATTCCGCCCATATGCGCGCCCATCGCGTCCTGGGTCAGTTGCATGCCGGTGGGCGCTTCGGGCCCGTAAACACCGGACAACAAGATGATCAGGGCCGTCGCGGTACAAACCAAAATAGTGTCCACGAAACAGCCAAACGCCTGAACCATGCCTTGGCTGGATGGGTGATGCGGATCAGGACAGGCCACCGCGGCGATGTTGGGGGCAGACCCCATGCCCGCCTCATTGGAAAACAAGCCGCGCTTGATCCCGTTCAGCGCCGCGGCAAGCACCCCACCGGCCACACCGCCCGCCGCTTCTTGCAGACCAAAGGCGTTGGAAACGATCAACCACAAGGTGGCGGGCGCCTCGGTGATGTTGAGAACAATGATGATAACAGCCAGCGCCAGATAGGCCGCCGCCATCAAGGGAACCAGAACTTCGGCCACCTTGGCGATGGATTTGATACCGCCAAAAATGACCAAGGCGGCAGCGGCGGCAATCGCGCCACCGACCATCATGCGGTTTGCGCCAAACGCGCCCTCGAACGCTTCGGCAATCGAATTGGATTGCACCGCATTGAACACAAGCCCGAAACTGAACAAGAGGCACACCGAAAAGATGCCACCCGCCCATGGGGCGTTCAAACCCTTGGCCATGTAATAGGCCGGGCCGCCCCGGAATTGACCATTGGCTGCATTGACCTTGTAAAGCTGCGCCAGCGTGCTTTCAGCATAGGCGGTGGCCATGCCAACCAGCGCGACCAGCCACATCCACATGATGGCACCGGGCCCGCCCAGCGTGATGGCGACGGCCACACCGGCGAGGTTTCCCGTGCCCACACGCGACGCCAAGCTGATCGTCAAAGCCTGAAAGGGAGAGATGCCGCGTTTGTCCGTGGAACGGGACGAGGTGATCACGCGCAAAATCTCGCCAAATCGGAAAATCTGCAAACCGCCAAGCTGGATCGTGAAGAAAAGACCAGCGCCCAGCAGGCCGTAAATCAGGATATAATTCCAAAGAATACCATTCAGAAAATCAATGATTGCCGTCATGTGCTACACATCTTCTGTTTGTAATGTCTTACCCAAACACAGAAACGTGAAGCCGCGCTAGACCGTTTTTGATCGGCCGCGTGGCAATTGTGGCCGCAAAGGTCGCGTTTTTAATGGAATTTATTGCTGCGCGGGAAGCCATAGGGCGCGCGTTTGCCGACACCAGCCCGCTTGCCCAGCCATTCGGTCAAGTCTGGCTCATGCCGGGTTTTGCCGCCGCCCATCGACCATTTCAAACCTTCGGCCCAGGTGAAGGTCGCAATATCGGACAGCCCGCCATCCAGTTCCAATGCGCCCTGCTTGCCGCGCGCCATATTGTATTTCTGAAGCCGGACGCCCTTGCCCCGCGTCATCTCTGGCAGTTCCGAGATCGGGAAGACCAGAAACTTGCCATTTTGCGAAACAATGGCCACGTGATCCCCTGCGACCGGCACACAGCTGTGGGCGCGGATCGGATCTTTGACGTTCAGGACCTGTTTGCCCGTCCGGGTCTGCGCGATCACATCGTTTTCGGGGACGACAAAACCGTTGCCTTCATCTGAAGCCACCAACAGTTTTTGATCCGGCTGGTGGATAAACAGCGAGATGATCTCGGCATCGTTCGGCAAATCCACCATCAAGCGCAACGGTTCGCCCATCCCACGGCCACCCGGTAGGTTAGCCGCCGACAAGGTGTAGAACCGACCGTTTGACCCGAAGACCAGCAAACGATCCGTTGTTTCCGCGTGGAAAATGAAACGGGGGCCGTCGCCGTCTTTGAACTTCAGCTCTCGGTTGAGATCGATATGGCCTGTCATCGCGCGGATCCAGCCCATTTGCGAGCAGACCACGGTGATCGGTTCGCGGTCGATCATTGCCTCAATCGGGACCTCTTCGACCTCGGCGGCTTCTTCAAGGCGGGTGCGCCGCGCGCCACCCGGATAGTCTTTGCCAAAGGCTTTTTTGGTCTCTTTGAGCTGCTCGGCGATCTTGGCCCATTGCAGTTCGGGGCTTTCCAACAGATCTTCGATGGCGGCGCGTTCTTCCATCAGTTCGGATTGCTCGCGCAGCAATTCCAGTTCTTCGAGCCGGCGCAAGCTGCGCAAGCGCATGTTCAGGATTGCTTCTGCTTGCGTTTCGCTCAGTTCCCCTTCGCCCGGCGCGGGTGAGCGGTAATCGGCTTCATCCGCAGCACGTACATGATCGATCCCCCAGTCCTCACGCATCAGCGCGGCCTTGGGGTCGTCGTCATAACGGATGATATCGATCACACGGTCGAGGTTCAAAAAGGCGATGATAAAGCCTTCGAGCACTTCAAGCCGGTGGTCGATCTTGCCCAATCGGTGCCGGGAGCGACGCAAAAGGACCTCTTGGCGATGGTCCAAAAAGGCGCGCAGCACTTCTTTCATCGAACAGACCTTGGGCGTCAGCCCATCGATCAGCACGTTCATGTTCAGAGAAAACCGCACCTCAAGGTCCGAGTTGCGATAGAGCATGCCCATCAGGACATCCGGATCGACATTCTTTGACCGCGGTTCAAGGATGATCCGGACGTCATCGGCGCTTTCATCCCGGATATCTGCGAGGATGGGCACCTTTTTCGTCTGGATCAGCTCAGCGATCTTTTCGATCAGCTTGGATTTTTGAACCTGATAAGGAATTTCCGTGACAACGACCTGCCATTGGCCTCGGCCCAAATCCTCGACCGAGTAGGTGCAGCGAAGTCGAAAGCTGCCACGGCCCGTACGATAGGCTTGCGCAATGTTTTCCGGTGGCTCAACAATGACGCCCCCGGTCGGAAAGTCCGGGCCGGGCACATAATTCAGCAACGTGTCGTCCCGCGCATCCGGCGTTTTGATCAGGTGCAGGCAGGCATCACACAGTTCGGCAATGTTATGTGGCGGGATATTCGTCGCCATGCCAACGGCAATACCGCTGGATCCGTTTGCCAAGAGATTGGGAAACTCGGCGGGCAGAACCACCGGCTCTGTCAGTGTCCCGTCATAGTTTTCGCGGAAATCGACAGCGTTTTCATTCAGACCATTCAGCAAAGCCTCGGCGACGATGGTCAAACGCGCCTCGGTATAGCGTGAGGCCGCCGGGTTATCCCCGTCGATGTTGCCGAAATTGCCCTGACCGTCCACCAGCGGATAGCGCACGTTGAAATCCTGCGCCAAACGCGCCATCGCGTCGTAAATCGCGGCGTCCCCATGCGGGTGGTAGTTACCCATCACGTCGCCACTGATCTTTGCCGACTTTCGGAACCCACCAGAGGCGGTCAAACGCAACTCGCGCATGGCGTAAAGGATTCGCCGATGCACAGGTTTCAAACCGTCGCGCGCGTCCGGCAAAGCGCGATGCATGATCGTGCTCAGCGCATATGTCAGATATCTTTCACCAATGGCCCGGCGCAACGGTTCGGCGATACTGCCGCCGTCATCGGGGTTCATATTGGGGTCGTCGACCAAATCAGACATAGATGATGTGATAATTGGGCGACGCGGCAGTCGCAAGCAAGAACCGAGCGTTCAGGCAGATCGTGCATGACGCGCACGTGAGCCAAAATCTTTATTTTTCCCCGAGACGAGAATCAGGGTATGAGTGTTTATATTCAAATGATCGGATTTAAGTCTGCCCATCCGGTCCTAAGCCTAATTTGAAGAAGCCTGTTTCGGGGGGATCGACGTTATGTCGAAATTTGTGGTCGTCAGCTTTATGCTGCTTGCTTGGACGTTCTATGAAATGAGCGGTGGCGCGGATTTTGAACCACGCGGCACGCGCGAGATGAATGTGGCGCGGACCGAGGAAGAGCCGCGCACCCCCCAACGTGTGGCAGAAACCGCTGTCCGCACAACTGTGACCCCAGCCGCGTTGGTCCAAACAGCTCCGGCGTCAACCAACGAGGCGCAGGAACCAATCGAAATCGCAGCACTTGAACCCGCCGCGACAGAGTTGACCCTGGCATCGCTGGACGACGGTGGATTTTCGATTTCCAATCCGCTGACGGTCTTTGATCCTGCGCAGGAAAAGGCGAAACGAGTGGCCGCCGAAGGCACTGACGCCGAACCCAGGGAAGACCTGCGCAGTGTCACGGGCAACCGCGTCAACATGCGAACGGGGCCCGGTACGACCTATAACGTTATCGCGAAACTGGACCAGGGTGCGCTTGTGAACGTGCTGGAAGACCCCGGTGATGGCTGGGTCAAGCTCAAGCCAATGGATGGCGGACCGGTCGGCTGGATGACTGCGTCTTTGGTCACGCCAAGACGCGACTGATCGCCCCGATTGCGCCCAAGCCAGAAGCAGGCCACAAAAGGCCCTGACCAAATCTGGCAAAGGGTGCGGATCGTTGGACCAGAAAACCGTTTTGATTACAGGCTGCTCGTCCGGCATCGGTTTGGATGCAGCCATTGCGTTGCGCGACCGCGGATGGCGTGTCTTTGCCTCCTGCCGCCAACAGGCCGATTGCGATCACCTAAAATCACTGGGGTTTGACAGCCCGCGGATCGATTATTGCGATGAGGCATCTATCCAGAGCGGATTTGCCGAAGTGATGGCCGCCACGGGTGGACGGCTGGACGCCTTGTTCAACAACGGCGCCCACGCCCTTAATGGTGCCGTCGAAGACCTGCCAACGGACGGTTTACGGTCGATCTTTGAAGCCAACTTTTTCGGCTGGCACACGCTGACACGATTGGCCGTGCCTGTGATGCGAGCCCAAGGTCACGGCCGTATCCTTCAATGCTCTTCGGTTTTGGGGTATGTTTCCATGCGCTGGCGCGGCGCCTACGCGGCGACCAAACATGCGCTTGAAGGCATCAGCAATTGTATGCGGGCCGAGCTATCGGGCACCGGCATTCATGTCATCTTGATTGAACCGGGCCCCATCACCACGGATTTTCGCATCAAAGGCATCCCGCATTTTGAAAGATGGATCGACTGGAAAGCATCCCCTCACAAAGCAGACTATGAAAACGGTCTGATGCCGCGCCTCTATGCCCCTCAGGGCGGACAGCCTGATCCGTTCGAACTCTCTGCTGCGGCTGTGACGGCCAAGGTCATTCATGCCTTGGAACATCGCAACCCAGCCCCGCGATACTTTATCACCCGCGTCGCCTATATTGCGGAAATCCTAAAGCGCATTTTGCCAACCCGTGTGGTCAATCGGATTGTTGCGCGCATCTGATACTGAAAAATTCGGTTCGCTTTTTGGCGCGCCGCCGCTAGATCACGCACACGCGCGTTACCGCCAATCCAGAGGTCCCCATGCAAGATCCGTTTTTCGTACTTATCGTCATCGCCTGTCTGGCGGTCGTCGTCGTTTTGATGATCGGGATTGGGGGTTTTGCCAAAGGTGGCAAGTTCAATCAGAAATATGCAAACAAGATGATGCAGCTGCGCCTGTTGCTGCAATTCGTGGCTGTCATAATGATCGCGCTGTACGTTTATCTGCGACAGTCCGGGGGACAATAATCATGGTCGTTCTCAACAAAATCTACACGAAAACCGGCGATGCGGGCGAAACAGCCCTTGGAAATGGTGCGCGGGTCGCAAAGCACGCGATGCGCGTAACTGCGTACGGCACAGCGGATGAGTTGAACGCTTTTGTCGGCGTTGCGCGGCTGGGTGCTGTAGACGAGACAGACAAGGCGCTGGAACGTATTCAGAATGATCTTTTCGACCTCGGCGCAGATTTGTGCAGGCCTGACATGGAAAAGGATGCCGAGTCGGAATACCCGCCCCTGCGCATGGCGGATGCTCAGGTACAGCGGCTGGAATCCGAGATCGACGCGATGAACGCCAATCTAGAGCCGCTGCGCAGCTTTATCTTGCCCGGCGGAGCCGCATTGGCCGCAAACTTGCACGTCTGCCGGACCGTTGCCCGACGGGCAGAGCGGTTGGCGGTCGAATTGGCGACGATGGAGGCGGTCAATCCTGCCGCCGTCAAATACCTCAACCGTTTGAGCGATTGGTTCTTTGTTGCGGCGCGTGTCGCCAATGACATGGGACGCGCGGATGTTCTGTGGGTGCCGGGCGCAAACCGGTAAAGCGCAGCTTGATCCAAGCCGACTCGGCAAATTGGCCGAGTTGGTTCCGTCTGTTTTCTTTGCGCAATAAAATTTCGCAAAAAGGGTTTGAACGCGGCGTCCCTGCGTCATTTCGGGTCGATTTTGATCTGTTCTCGCCCGTCAGCAGCTTGTAACAGATGGCGAGTAATTCAGTCGTCCCTTTGCCGGGGCAAGAAACCTAAGGAGAAACACGCAGATGAAGGTGCTCGTACCTGTCAAGCGCGTGATCGACTATAATGTGAAAGTCCGCGTGAAAGCGGACGGTAGCGGTGTTGATCTGGCGAATGTGAAAATGTCGATGAACCCCTTCGACGAGATTGCCGTCGAAGAGGCGATCCGTCTGAAAGAGGCCGGTAAGGCGGACGAAATCGTCGCCGTTTCGATCGGTGTCAAGCAGTCGCAGGAAACCCTGCGGACCGCTTTGGCAATGGGCGCGGATCGCGCGATCCTGGTTGTGGCCGCAGATGACGTCCACACCGATATCGAGCCTTTGTCGGTTGCCAAGATCCTTGCGAAAATCGTCGAGGAAGAAGCACCCGGCCTCGTGCTGTGCGGCAAACAAGCCATCGACAACGACATGAACGCCACGGGCCAGATGCTGTCGGCCCTGCTCGGCTGGTCGCAAGGCACATTTGCGTCCGAACTGGATGTTGACGGCGACAACGCGGTCGTGACCCGCGAAGTGGATGGCGGTTTGCAGACCATCAAGGTCAAGATGCCAACCATCGTCAGCGTTGACTTGCGCTTGAACGAGCCACGTTACGCGTCGCTGCCAAACATCATGAAAGCGAAGAAAAAGCCGCTCGACGAAAAGACGGCTGCGGATTACGGCGTTGACGTGACCCCGCGCCTTGAAATCGTTTCAACCGCCGAACCCGAAGCACGTGCAGCGGGCATCAAAGTTGGTTCGGTGGACGAGCTTGTAGAGAAACTCAAAGAAGCGGGGGCTGTATAATGGCTGTTCTTCTTCTCGCAGAAGTGACTGACGGCGAACTGGCGATGGACGCCACCGCCAAGGCTGTGACCGCGGCAAAAATGTTGGGTGATGTGACCGTTCTGGCAGCGGGTGGCTCTGCGGCCGCAGCTGGCGAAGCGGCGGCAAAGATCGACGGTGTGTCAAAGGTTCTGGTGGCCGAGGATGCGTCGCTGGGTCACCGCCTTGCGGAATCCACCGCCGCGCTGATCGCGTCGTTGGCGGGTGACTACGAACATATCGTTGCACTTGCGACCACGGACGCAAAGAACGTTATGCCACGCGTTGCGGCATTGCTTGACGTCATGGTTATTTCCGATGCCTCGGGCGTCGTGGACGGCAGCACGTTTGAGCGTCCCATCTACGCAGGCAACGCGATCCAGACCGTCAAATCGTCGGATGCGAAAAAGGTTGTCACCTTCCGGACGTCCACTTTTGACGCAGCAGGCGAAGGCGGTTCGGCAGCGGTCGAAACCATTTCCGCCGCAGACAACCCCGGCCTGTCCGAATGGGTTGAAGACAAGGTTGCCGAAAGCGATCGCCCAGAACTGACATCGGCTGGTGTTGTGGTTTCTGGTGGTCGTGGCGTCGGTTCTGAAGAGGACTTTGCCCTGATCGAAAAGCTGGCAGACACGCTGGGCGCCGCTGTTGGCGCGTCCCGCGCTGCGGTTGACTCGGGCTATGCACCAAACGACTGGCAGGTTGGTCAGACCGGTAAGGTTGTTGCGCCTGACCTCTATGTTGCCGTCGGCATCTCTGGCGCCATTCAGCACCTTGCGGGTATGAAGGATTCCAAGGTCATCGTGGCAATCAACAAAGACGAAGAAGCACCAATCTTCCAGGTCGCTGATTTCGGTCTGGTTGCGGACCTCTTTGACGCGGTTCCGGAATTGACCGAGAAACTCGGTTAAGCGACCCACAAAAGCATTTATGAGCCCGCCGGTTCCGCCGGCGGGTTTTTTTATGTCATCGGCGTCAACACTTCGCACAGGCGCGTTGCGATCCGTCGATGGGCCGATGGCCCTGGCAAACGCGATGCGGATCCAGCACTCATCGGGTCAAAGTGCATGTCAGAAAGCTCTCTGGCGGAACCTGCGGTTTTAATGGGCACCTCGACAATCGCACGGACATATCCGGCGAGAGTTGAAGTCACCTTTTGAGTGATGAGATCGGGCGCCGGCGCCCTTTGGTCGGTGTACCGCAGCCAGAGCAAAACAACATCGGTATCAAGTGCCGCCAACAGCAGCCGCATACGCGCGCGCCACAAATCCTGAAGCGTTTTACGGATCACGTTGAACCGCTTGGGGCATACGGCGTTCAATTTCGTCAATAGATGCCGGTTAAAGCTGAATTCGGTAAAATCCACCTCGGGATAGGTTTGCCGCAACAGCTGCGTCGCTTCCAGAAAGCGATCATTTCGCCGCGGATGAACCCGATAAAACGGGTTGGTCAGGTTTTGCGCGCCAAGAAGCTGCAAAACGACAACGTCTGCTTTTGAGGACAAGGCCAAAAGGTTTTCGTCCATGACCAGCGCATCCAGCCCGGCGTTCAAGCTGCCAAAGTTCACACAGGTTTTGCCCAAAGCCGTTTCCAGCTCATCCGCAAATGGTGATTGTACATATTTCCCAAACGTCTCTGTCCCGCCAAGGCACGCCACGAAAGGCGCGTCTAAACTGCGTCTTGGCCCGCGGACCCACAACCGCGCCCCTTTATACTTACACGTCGATATTTCAGGCGTTCCAACGCCCCTCATAGGAAAGCTCATGATTCCCCCAAATCGTTCACCCACAGCCCAGATTCGCACAGGGGGATTTCCAAAAGTCTAACTTGTCATTTTGAAGCAGTTTCGCGGCAAATCAGACCCTTGCCGCCGCCCGACACCGCCCGGTATGGTGCGTGCAATCCGCAGTGAGGGCACAGCAGCATGGACATACAAAAGATCGGCGTGATCGGCGCAGGGCAGATGGGCAACGGCATCGCGCATGTCATGGCATTGGCCGATTATGATGTCCTTATCACTGATATCAGCCAGGATGCTCTGAACAACGCCATATCCAGCATTGAGCGCAACCTCGCCCGTCAGGTGGGGCGTGGAAAGATCGAAGAGGCCCGTGCCAAGGCGGCCATGGATCGGATCAAGACCACATTGGAGCTGCCGGCATTGGGGCAAACGGATCTGGTGATCGAAGCGACCACTGAACGGGAAAGCATCAAACAGGCAATTTTTGAAGACCTGGTGCCCCATTTGGGTCCCGATACGATCCTGACGTCAAACACCTCTTCGATTTCGATAACCCGTCTGGCCAGCCGCACAGACCGGCCCGAAAAATTCATGGGATTCCATTTCATGAACCCGGTGCCTGTGATGCAACTGGTCGAATTAATCCGGGGTATCGCAACGGATGAGCCGACGTTCAGCGCTTGTAAAACCGTTGTCGATCGTTTGGGTAAAACTGCCGCAAGCGCCGAGGACTTCCCCGCCTTCATCGTAAACCGCATCCTGATGCCAATGATCAACGAGGCGGTTTACACCCTTTATGAAGGCGTCGGGTCGGTAAAATCGATTGATGAATCGCTCAAACTGGGCGCCAACCATCCCATGGGTCCGCTGGAACTGGCCGATTTCATAGGCTTGGACACTTGTCTGGCGATCATGAACGTATTGCACGACGGTTTGGCCGATACCAAGTACCGCCCCTGCCCGCTTTTGACCAAATATGTCGAGGCCGGTTGGTTAGGACGCAAAACCCAACGAGGGTTTTACGATTATCGCGGGGACGTGCCGGTTCCGACACGCTGATCCGACCGTATCAGGACGTCAGGGTGATCGTGTGCTCGCGCAACCAAGCCATGAAGCCGCGGGGATCCTTTTCCAACAGTTTTAGCTGTTCGGCGGAAATCGGTTCACCAACAATTGGCTTTTGAGGCTTGTTCAGGCTTTTTACGATTTCGTGCAGCAACAGGCCCTGCCGCAACAGCGGAGACACCTTGTTGGCGATCTGGTAGGCGCGCGAATTCGACCCTTGGAACCGCAGCGGAATGACCGTGGCACCGGATCGGCGGATCATCTTGGCCGTGAACACGTTCCATTCCGCTTCGATCGCGGGGCCGAACCACGTTTCAGAATGCGCCACGACACCCGATGGGAACAGGGCGACGACGCCGCCATTGCCCAGATGGTCCATCGCCTTGGCCCGCATCTCCACGAACTTGCGCTGCGCTTCAGGATCATGTGGGAAAGGGACCGGGATCATGAATTCGTCGGCTTGCTCGTCAATCGAGGTCAGCAAGGACCGTGTCAGAATACGATAGTCCGACCGTACCCGACCAATCAGATCGGCAAAAATCATGCCGTCAACCATCCCGTGGGGATGATTGGCCACCACGATGACAGGGCCTTCTTTCGGGATGCGTTGCAACTGTTCGACCGGCGTTTGCAGCTCGATCCCCATGACATCCAAACACGCCCGCCAAAACTCTTGACCCTTGGGTGCGCCACGTTTTTCAAACTCGCGGATCAGCCGCATAATGGTCAGCTTGCCGGTCATCCACTCCATTCCGCGAATGATCGATGCTTTCATCGGATCTTCGAAAGTGGACGCATAAGACAGGCTGCGACGGTCATAGGTGCGGAAATCGACCTGATCGGCCTTTTTCCGGGTTCCTGCGGCCTGCATTGGCCGGGTCTGGTGGAAACTGTCTACCACTTGTGTTTCACCATCCGTCTCACTTGTCGAAAGGGCTAGAAACCCTCTCCAAATTTGTCTGCCACCAAGGCCTCTAGCGCGTTGGCAAGAGCCTCGGCATCGGGTCCAGATGTCTGCACGTCGATGGTCGTTCCTTTGGACGCCGCCAACATCAAAAGACCCATAATGCTGTCGCCCGAAGCTGACAAGCCATCGCGTGAAACCTCTGCCGAAGCGTCATATCCTTCAACGACGTCCACCAGTTTGGCCGATGCCCGGGCATGTAGTCCCTTTTCATTCACGATTTTCAGAGATTTCACAATCATTATGTTGTCTTTTCAGTTTTCTTAATTCGCGCTGACATCCTGCACATCAATGTATTTTTTGCCTGCAAACAGCGCGCCTTTGACCGCTTCGTCCAATCCAAGACGGCGGGATTTCGCCAATTTTATCAAAAGCGGCAAGTTCGCACCGTATAGGATACGGCGATTTCTGGGGCGACAGGCTTTGAGACTCAGGTTCGATGGCGACCCGCCAAAGAGGTCCGTGACCATCACAACCCCGTCTCCTTCATCTACGGCATCCGCAGCGGCGCAGATTTCTGCTTGTTTGAGATCGCGATCATCTTCGGCCCCGATCGAAATCGCGCGCACGCCCTGTTGCGGGCCAACAACATGCTCGACTGCCGAAAGATATTCTTTCGCCAAACCGCCATGCGCGACAATCACAATACCGATCAATCTGGCCCCTACCCGCTGGTCCGGCGTTCCAATTCGCGATGCCTAATTGACACCTGCCAGCCCTCCTCTGCAAGGGCCATTGCAAGGGTTTCCGTTAACATAACGGAACGGTGTTGCCCTCCGGTGCATCCAAACCCGATGCTCAGATGGGACTTGCCCTCTTCAACGTAAGCCGGCAAAAGGCTTTGGGTCAGGTCCACCACCCGGTCAAAGAACGGTTGAAAACGGCTGTCGGACCGGACGTAGTCTGCAACGGGCGGGTCCCGTCCATCCAGCGGGCGCAAGTCCGGTTGCCAGTGCGGGTTGTTCAAAAACCGACAGTCAAAGATCATATCGACCCCTTGCGGCAACCCTCTTTTATACGAAAAGGATTCGACCGAAAGGGCGAGCGGGCTGGTCACATTTGGCGCAAACCATCTCTCAATCTCGGCCCGCAACTGATGGATGTTAAGTTCCGATGTATCGATCAGTACGTCGGCGCGGTCCCGTATGGGCGCCAGTTTCTCAAAGTCCCTTTTGATGCCTTCGCCCGGCGACTCTGCCGGGGCCAAAGGATGTCGGCGCCTTGTTTCAGAGAACCGCCGCAACAAAACCTCGGCGCGGCAATCCAGGTACAATACAGTTGCCGACACCGATTGTGCCGCGCGCAGGGCTTCAAGCGTTTCCCAAAAAACCGCAGTCGAAAAGTCGCGGTTTCGGGTGTCGATGCCCAAAGCCATTCGGGTTTCGGCGGATGCGCCATCAAACAGGCGTGGCAACAGCCTGATCGGCATGTTGTCGATGGCCTCATATCCCAGATCTTCGAGGACCCGAATGCCGGTGGTCCGTCCGGCCCCCGCGGGTCCCGTCACCAGGACCAGGCCCGCCTCATGTGGCGCTGTGTCTGACATTACGCTTTGTGTCGTCCCGATCGGAGAAATTGCATCAATGCTGGAGCGAAAATCGGGGCTTTGATCGCATAAAACAAGGGGACGTTTTGACCCAAAAGGGTAACATCTTTGAAGGTTGGCAACCGCTCTTTTTCAGTGACATCCAAATCGACGACACCGACCAGCAATGCCGATTTGGCGGCGTCTGCCGTCAACAGTCCCACACCACGCGCCTCGATAAGCCCAGCGATGTTTGGGCCGCAGGACAGTTCGATCCCTTGATCAACCTGTGTCAGCCGGGTACGGTCATCGGCGATCAACTCTGCGCCAAAAGCCATGAGGGTCAGGGCAAGTGTCGACTTGCCGCTGCCGGCAGCGCCGGTGATGAGTAAGCCGCGACCGTCCAGGGCGACCGAACTGGCATGCCTTATCTCTGACCGCGTCACCGGGCCCTAGACCGGCAGACCAACAACAAATCGTGCGCCCAGTGGGTCAGATGTAATGTCAGCTTCGGTCGGACGGATGTTTTCGGCCCAGATAACGCCGCCATGTGCCTCGACGATCTGTTTGGAAATCGCGAGACCCAAACCGGAGTTATTGCCGAAATGCTCTTCTGGCCGCTGACTGTAAAAGCGTTTGAAAATCTTGGTCAGCGCCTCGTCCGGAATGCCGGGCCCAGTGTCTTCGACAACGATCAGAACACGGTTTTCCCGCTTGCGCGCCCAGACCCGAATGGCGTCCCCATCTTCGCAGAACGAAATGGCGTTGGTGATAAGATTGACGAACACCTGCGCCAGCCGTGCTTCCAACCCGTGGATGGTAATCGGGCGATCCGGCATATCGGTGATATAATCGACGCCCTTGGACTTGGCGTCTTCACCCAGATACTGGTTCAAATTGCCCAGCATTTTCAGAAGATCGAATTCTTCCTCTTCTTCCTTAACCAACTCGCTGTCCAGGCGAGATGCGTTCGAGATGTCGCTGACCAAGCGGTCCAGACGGCGCACGTCATGTTCAATCACGTCCAGCAATTGGGCGCGTTGATCGTCGCGTTTGACAAGGCGCAGTGTTCCAACCGCGCTGCGCAAACTGGCCAGCGGGTTCTTGATCTCATGCGCCACATCAGCGGCGAACTGCTCGTTGCCGTCGATGCGGTTATAAAGCGCGTTAACCATACCGCTCAAAGCGCCGCTCAAACGTCCAATCTCGTCCGGTCTTGCCGTCAAATCGGGGATCCGAATTCGGCCCGGGTTCATCCGACGCGAATTCTTGTCTCGGCCCAACTCTGCCGCGGCGGCCAGATCGGCCAGCGGGTTGGCTATGGTCGAGGCCAGAACAAGGCTCAGACCGATGGACACCAGAATTGCCACGATAAACATCTGCAAAACACGTTCGCGTTCTGACCGGACCAATGCATCTAGCTCACCACTTGGGCTGGCCATGGCAACGACCCCAACAGCCGTTCCGTTTGCAAGGATCGGCGTGGCCGCGACAAAAGCCATGCCATGGTCTGTTCCGATCACGGTGCGGACTTGTGCACCGTCAGCCAGCGCCTCAGGCACTATCAGGCTCAACTCTTCCTCGGTTGTTGTTCCCTTGACATCAAAGTCGGTCGAAAAGGGAGCAGAAACGAGGGTCCAAATCGAGTCGAGCACATTGCTGATGACGGTCGAACTTCCGGTGTTCGACGCTGCATCGGCGCTTACCTTTTCGCCGCCACCCATGGTCTCACCAACGACGGTGCCTTCCTGGTCAAACACCGCGACTTTCACGCCTTGACCAAGGCTCAGCGCGTCCAAAGTGGTCGGAATGTCGGCGCCATCGCCCGTTGCCAAATTCACGGGCCCAACTGACGGCAATTGTGCCTCGACCACGTTAGCGATCAAGGCCACCTCATTCACCATGCCATCGGCGCGCTGCTGAATAAGACTGTCCCGCGACGAACTAAGTTGCAGGATGCCAACCACCAAGATCATCAAGGCGATCAGGTTGAAAACAATAATCTTGCGCGTCAGCGGAGAGGTTTTCAGCGAAAACCAGCCCCGCCTCTGGCGACGCACTTGCAACTCTTTTTCCACGGCACTGTCAGGGGCGACCCAATCGTCCCCCAAAACAACATCTCCGCTGCGCTGATAGTGGGTTGCCCCAGTGTCTTTCACGAAACCTCGCTGAACCATGGTCATGAGGCTTTATTCCTCGTTGTAACGGTAACCGATGCCGTACAGCGTTTCGATCGCTGCGAATTCGTTATCAGCGCTGCGCATTTTCTTTCTCAGACGCTTGATGTGGCTGTCGATCGTGCGATCGTCCACATAAACCTGATCGTCATAGGCGACATCCATCAACTGGTCGCGGCTTTTGACAAAGCCAGGTCGTTGCGCCAACGCTTGCAGCAATAGGAACTCTGTCACTGCCAGCGAGACATCCTTGCCCTTCCAACTGACCGCATGGCGCAACGGATCCATCCGCAGGTGCCCGCGTTCCATAACCTTGGTTTCAGGGCTGTCACCAACGATGTCGCCGTCAACCGCTTCCTGACGCCGCAGCAAGGCACGGATGCGTTCCACCAATAGGCGTTGCGAAAAAGGCTTCTTGACGTAGTCGTCGGCGCCCATCCTCAAGCCCAAAACCTCGTCAATTTCGTCGTCCTTGGATGTCAGAAAGATCACCGGCATCGACGTCTTCTGCCGAAGTCGTTGCAACAGGTCCATACCGTCCATGCGGGGCATCTTGATGTCCAGGACGGCCATATCGGGTAACTTCTTATTGAATGCATCCAAGGCGGCCTGACCGTCATTATAGGTTTCGACCTCAAACCCCTCGGCCTCAAGAGTCATGGACACCGATGTCATGATATTCCTGTCATCGTCCACCAAAGCGATTTTTGACATACGCGCCTCTGCTCTGCTCGTTATAATTGGTGTTTTTTTCCACTATGCCCTTTTTTCACAGAGCGAATCAATCGTTATGTGCGAATCGCGCTTTCGGATCCCGGACATTTCACTGCAATTCCATTATCATTTAGTGAATTGTCTCATAGAGTTGCACGCCACGATAACTGTACCGATGATGGTTGCGCTAAATGTTGCTCTGATGGCGCTAACTGCCTGTTTGCGTCCTGTTCACGTCCTAAATCGTCATGTTAAGACCGCGTGGCATTGCGGGCATGGAGCCCGTTTTACGTTCTGAGAAACCGCACTCTGCGCGTCTCGAGGAACGTCAAAAGGAGAATGAGAGACATGACATCAGGACGGGTAAACCCGAACTTTCGCCTCGAAGATCAGGGCATAGAGGGTCTGAGCAATGTCTATTATAACCTGATTGAGCCGGACATCATCGAACAGGCGCTGTCCCGGGGCGAAGGCTCTTTGGGCCGCGGCGGTTCTTTTCTGGTCACAACCGGGAAATTCACCGGGCGGTCGCCAAAAGACAAGCACGTCGTCAAAACTGCTGATGTCGCGGACACAATCTGGTGGGATAACAACGCTGAAATGTCGCCCGAAGGGTTTGACGCCCTTTATGATGACATGGTCGAGCATATGAAGGGCCGCGACTACTTCGTGCAGGACCTCGTAGGCGGAGCCGACCCGGCACATGCAATCAACGTCCGGATGGTGACAGAACTGGCGTGGCACAACCTGTTCATCCGCCACATGCTACGCCGCCCCGACCGTGAAGAGCTCGACGATTTCACCGCCGATTTTACGGTGATCAACTGCCCGAGCTTCTATGCGGACCCAGCCAAGCACAACTGTCGCAGCGAAACCGTGATTGCGATGAATTTCGAGCGTAAGCTGATCCTTATAGGTGGTACGGAATACGCCGGCGAGAACAAGAAATCTGTCTTCACGCTTTTGAACTATCTCTTGCCGGAAAAAGGCATCATGCCAATGCACTGTTCGGCCAATCACGCCCATGGAAATACGGTCGATACGGCCGTCTTCTTTGGTCTCAGTGGGACGGGCAAGACCACGTTGTCCGCGGATCCGGGCCGCACGCTGATCGGTGATGACGAACACGGTTGGTCGGACCGCGGCACCTTCAACTTTGAAGGCGGCTGCTATGCCAAAACCATCTCGCTCAGCGCCGAAGCCGAGCCAGAGATTTATGCGACGACAACCAAATTCGGCACAGTGATCGAAAACATGGTTTATGATCCCGATACCAAAGAGCTGGATTTCGAGGATGACAGCCTGACCGCCAACATGCGCTGCGCATATCCGCTGGAATACATTTCCAATGCGTCGGCAAGCGCATTGGGTGGCCATCCCAAGAACATTATCATGCTGACTTGCGATGCCTTTGGTGTGCTGCCGCCCATCGCCCGTCTGACACCCGCGCAAGCGATGTACCACTTCTTGTCCGGCTTCACATCAAAAGTGGCGGGAACTGAGCGCGGCGTGACCGAACCGGAGCCGACATTCTCAACCTGTTTTGGCGCGCCGTTCATGCCGCGTCGCCCAGAGGTGTATGGCAACTTGCTGCGCGAAAAGATCGCGCAGCATGGCGCGACCTGCTGGTTGGTGAATACCGGTTGGACCGGCGGCGCTTATGGCGTTGGTTCGCGGATGCCGATCAAGGCGACCCGCGCTTTGCTGACCGCTGCACTGGATGGCTCTTTGGCAGAAGCACCGTTCCGCAAGGATCCGAATTTCGGCTTTGACGTTCCAGTCATGGTGCCGGGCGTTGCAGAGCTTTTGCTGGATCCGCGCCGGACCTGGGATGACAAGGCAGCTTATGACGAGCAGGCCGCAAAACTGGTGCAGATGTTCGCGGACAACTTTGAACAGTACGTGCCGTACATCGACGAGGACGTGAAGGCCGCTGCGATCGGCTGAGTGGTTATACGGTGTGGCGCGCGACCCTGTGCGCCACGACCCCCTAGGACATGATCACCCCCTGATAAATCAGGTTAAGCCCAGCGATGACCAGCACCGTCAACGTGGCAAGGCGGAACCGACGCTGGTCAATCCCATCTTGCAGCCGAGAGCCAATCCACATTCCTGCAACCGCCGGGATCACCAAAACCACGGAAAGCGGCGCGGTGGAGGTGTTGAGAACACCCGAAGCAATATGCGCGAAAAACAGAGCGACGGCACCTGCACCGTAAATCACGCCCTGCACGCGCATCTGTTCAGTCTTTTCCGTTCCCAAAGCCGTCAGATAGGCTACGGTTGGCGGCCCCCAAACGCCGGAAAATCCCCCGATAAGACCAGCAAAGGCGCCAACACCCAGCTCAACCCGGGTGCTGTGGGCGTTCAGCTTTAACTCGGGTCCCAAAAGCTGAAACAGCGCAAACCCGGTTATCGGTATACCAATCAGCATCAACAATGTGTCCTGCGGCAGAACACGCACCATCTGAGCGCTGAGTACCAAGCACACAAACCCAATCATCAGGAAGGCCCGGAAACGATAAACAGAGGCCAACGCTGCTGAAAGCCCTTGGCGGAACGCTTGCATGCCGTTGGTCACAAGCGTCGGAATGATCAACGCCCCAAGCGCCAATTCGGGGCTCATCACGCTGCTGAGCCCGGCGATCATCACCATCGGCATCGCAAAGCCAACCAGCCCTTTTACCATCCCGGCCACCAGTGCGACCAAAAAGACCAATCCAACAATAACAGGGGACATATCGGCGAAAACATGCAGCATGACAGCGTCCTAGCACCATCGTCGAAATGCCGCACTGCAAAAATTGGACGCGCAATTTTTGGAAACTACGTAACGATCAAACGAATTTTTGTTGCGCTGCAACTGCAAAATGCCTACACCCGGGCAACCAAACAGAGGATGTGATTCATGGCTCATGACGGACAGGATATGACAATGACAGATGGCGTTGTTCTGGCAGATTTGCTGGACGTCACGGGCGCCGCTTTGGCCCCGGTAGAGCGCATTCTGGAAAAGGCCAAAAACTCTGTCCGCGACATGGTCAGCAGCAACGGTCGCGTCTCTGGCGGGTTGGTCGAAGCCAACCAATGTGCGGCACATGGGCTGGCATGGCTGGCTACATATGTGGAAAGCCTGCGTCAGATGCAGGGTTGGGCCACGGCCCTGAGCGCCGAAGGCAAGTATGCCGAGACAGAACAGCTGATCCACCAAATCTGCTTTGGCGAATACCTCTGGCAGATTTACGGCGGCATCCAGATGAACCAGGGTGAGGTCGTTCGCCTGCAGGATATGGGGCTGTCGCAGGACGATATGCGGGACATGATGGACCCGGCCGTCATGACACTGACCCAATCTGGCAATACCCAAGCCGCACGGTCCCGGCTTGTAGAGCTTATGGAAGAGCAGTCGGCAAACGTGATGTTCGGCGCGTCTGGTCTGGATGAAGAGCTTGAAATGATCCGGGATCAATTCCGGCGCTACGCGGTCGAGAAGGTCGAGCCATATGCCCACGAATGGCATCTCAAGGATGAATTGATCCCCCTAGAGGTGATCAATGAGCTCGCCGAAATGGGTGTCTTTGGCCTGACCATTCCCGAGGAATATGGCGGATTTGGCCTGTCCAAAGCGTCCATGTGCGTTGTGTCCGAAGAATTGTCGCGCGGATATATCGGCGTCGGCTCGCTTGGCACCCGATCCGAAATTGCCGCCGAGTTGATCCTCGCCGGTGGCACGGAAGAGCAAAAGCAGAAATGGTTGCCAGAGCTGGCAAGCGCCGAAACCTTGCCGACGGCCGTGTTCACCGAACCAAACACGGGCTCCGATTTGGGATCGCTGCGAACCCGCGCGGTCAAGGACGAGAACGGCGATTACAAGGTGACCGGCAACAAAACTTGGATCACACATGCGGCCCGGACTCACGTCATGACCCTGTTGGCCCGGACCGACCCAGACACGTCTGATTACAAAGGCCTGTCGATGTTCCTGGCCGAAAAGACGCCGGGCACGGATGAGGCACCCTTCCCGACCGAGGGCATGACCGGCGGCGAGATCGAGGTGCTCGGCTATCGCGGTATGAAGGAATACGAATTGGGGTTCGACAACTTCCACGTGAAGGGCGAAAACCTGCTGGGCGGCGAAGAAGGCAAAGGCTTTAAACAGCTGATGGAAACCTTCGAAAGCGCGCGCATCCAAACCGCGGCCCGAGCCGTCGGCGTTGCACAATCCGCGCTGGACGTGTCGATGCAATATGCCCAAGACCGCAAGCAATTCGGCAAATCCCTGATCAACTTCCCGCGCGTGTCCAGCAAACTGGCCATGATGGCCGTGGAAATCATGGTCGCGCGTCAGCTGACTTATTTCTCGGCCCGCGAAAAAGACGAAGGCCGCCGCTGTGACCTAGAGGCGGGCATGGCCAAGCTGCTCGGCGCGCGCGTGGCCTGGGCTGCGGCGGATAACGGTCTGCAAATCCACGGCGGCAACGGTTTTGCGCTGGAATACAAAATCAGCCGTATTTTGTGCGACGCACGTATCCTGAACATCTTTGAAGGCGCCGCAGAAATTCAGGCACAGGTCATCGCGCGTCGCTTGATGGCTTAACAAAACGATCAACCCAGCTCGGTTTGCGGCGTCGCACAACCGGGCCGGGAAAACTCTTGACGTCAAAGCGCATCCTCACGCACCCTTGGGACATTGCGTGAGGATATTTTTTTGAACCTTCCCTACGATGACATTCCGCCCTAAGAACGCGCTGAACGGTGTCACCAGCAACGACTGCGGGCGGAATGGGACACGCATCAGGCAGAATACGAAGGCAGCAACACGCCGCAGGACATCGTCCTGCAACTGCGCCAACGCGCACGTCGGTCGACCACCGCCGCACGGATCATCCTCGGTTTTCTGGTCCTGACAATCGTCGCCGGTCTCTTCTACTACCTCGCGCTGCCCTACATCCGGCAATACCTCGATGGTCGGCGAATTACATTGGTCGAACGCGAAGCCGCGCTGGAACAGGCGCTGGCGAACCTGGATGAAAAGCGCGAAGGGCTGCGGGATCGTTTGACGGATGCCCTAGGAAATACCGGGCTGTCTTTAGCGGAGGACGGTCCCAGCGTGACGCGCTTCACTGGCGCCATTTCTCTTGGCGACAACGCGGCGCTCGTCTACGGCAGCGCTAATTCACTGGTACGGGTTGATGCATCGACTGGATTGCTAACGCAAATCCGCGGCGATTGGGGCGCGTTGACGGATTTCCAAGGTGCCATCGCGCTCGGGTCAAACGCGGTATTGGTCTTTGGCACCAGCGGCACGCTGGTGCGGGTTGAGGCAGCAACCGGAACGCCAACGCCTCTCACTGGGGACTGGTCCGGATCGGCGCGTTTCTTCGACGCCACTGCCTTTGCCGATGGTACCATTCTGGTCTCTGGTGACGAAGGCACACTGGTCCGTATCGACACCGCGACTGGAACGCCAACGGTCATCACAGGAGACTGGTCCAGCTCAACACGATTATACGGTGCCACCGCGCTTGGGGACAACGCGGCGCTGATACATGGCGATAAAGGCACGCTGATCCGGATCGACACATCGACGGGAATTCCGACTCGCCTCACCGGGGATTGGTCCGGTTCGACACGCTTCTTCGGTGTTACGGCCCTGGGCGACGACGCGGTATTGGTCCACGGCGACTACGGCACCCTGATACGGGTCGACGCATCAAAAGAAGCGCAAACGATCATCGCTGGAGACCAGTTCGACTCGGTTCGCTTTTTCGACGCAATCGCGCTTAAGGACAATGTATCGTTGGCATATGGTAGCGGTGGCACGATCGTCAGTGTTGACGCATCAACCAAAACGCCAACGCGGCTCACAGGAGATCCGACCGACTCGGTTTTTTTTAGCGGCGCAATCGCACTCGGAGACGACACAGTGCTCGTCTACGGTAGTGGAGGCACAATAACCCGCATCGACGCAAAAACTGAAAGAGTAACGCGCATTCCAAGAGGGGATTGGTTACCCTTTTCTGTGTTCAGAGGAGCCGCGCCACTTGGGGCTGACGCGGCGTTGATCTTCGGAGGAAACGGTACCTTGGTCCGGGTCGACGCGTCGACCGGAACGCCAATGCGCATCTTGGACGATTGGTCTGTCTTTGCCGAGTTAGTCGGCGCTGCCGCAATCGGAACGGACGCCGTGCTGGTCTATGACGACGAAGGTATGCTGGTTCGGGTTGACGCGTCTGGCACGGCAACTCGGGTCTACGGTGACTGGTCCAGTGCAGCCGGATTGCGCGGGTCCATATCCCTAGGCGATGACCAGGTTCTGATCTATGGTGACGAAGGCACGCTGATCCAATATCCTAACCCGTTGCGGGACAGCGTAAAGAACATCGCACCCACTGACGACGCGTTTCGCAAGTTCTTTGACGGCGATTTAACGCCTGGGTTGCGACAGGTGCCCGACATTGACGCAATCCGCGCCGAGTTGCTGGATATCATTGGCCAGCGCAGCCCAAACTTGCTGGAACTTGAAAAGGTCAAACAAGACATAGAAGGGCTTTGGACCGGTCTGTTGCCTCTCGCTCAGCAACGGGAGACCTTTGCCGAATTCATGCGGGTTTGTCGCGGAACGCCCGACCCTGAAACACCCGATAACGGCGCGATCACGACGGCTTGCACCAACGCCTGGTCGCAGGAGTTGCAGCGCGAGACGGGCAGTTGGTGGCGGACGCTGGCCGATCAGGTGCCCCAAGGCATCTTGCTGTTGTTACTGCTGGCCACGCAGGGCAGCTTGTATCGCTACAACCTGCGCATGGCCGGGTTTCACGCGTCGCGCGCCGACTTTCTGGAACTGTTGATGATGAGCAGCGGAAAACGCGACAGGATCTCAAAAGAAGACCTTGAAAAGCTGGTCAACCTCGCCACCGCCATGGGGGCGGACAAGGTGGAGTTTGGCAAGGGCAGCCTGCCCACAGATCAGGCGGTTGAAATGGCCAAAGCCATAACGGGAAGAGGATAGAATGACCCAGACCATTCTGATCACCGGCGCGACCGGATATATTGGCAAGCATGTCACGCTTCAGGTGCTGGAGGCGGGATATACCGTAGTCGCCTCGGCGCGGTCGGCGGATAAAGGCCCGAGGTTGAAAGAGGTTTTGGCGCGGCATCTGAGCGATCCGGCAGCGATTGAGCGGCTGACGGTGGTGCCCTTGAACCTCTTGTCGGATGAAGGCTGGGACGCTGCCATGCAAGGTGTGGACGCGGTGATGCACACTGCCTCCCCTGTGCCGGTGGTACAGCCCAAGGATGAGATGGACGTGATCCGTCCCGCCCGCGACGGGGCCATGCGCGCGGCGCAGGCCGCGCATCGGGCCGGGATCAAACGGTTCATTATGACCTCGTCAATCGCGGCGGTCATGGGCTGCGACATGCGGCCGGACCAGACGGCTTATGACGAAACCAACTGGACCGATCCGACCCGGTCGGATGTCATTCCTTATTCCCGCTCCAAAACCATCGCGGAAAAAGCGGTTTGGGACTGGGCCAAAGACAACGCGCCCGAAATGAAAATCACCATGATCAACCCGGCCTTCGTAATGGGCCCGGCGCTGGACACGGATATCTCGGCCTCGCTGCACTTGGTTGAACGACTGATGAAAGGGACTGATCCTCTTTTACCCAATATCGGTTTTACAATCGTCGACGTTCGTGACGTGGCCTTGATGCATTTGCGGGCTTTGGAACGCCCTGACAGTGCCGGGCAAAGGTTCATCGGGGCAGAGCGGTTCATGTGGTACCGCGACATGGCACGCGTTCTGGCCGAGGACCATCCGGGCCGGAAAATCGCGACGCGTCAGGCGCCCGACATTCTGATCCGCGCGCTGTCCTATTTCGACCCGGCACTGAAAACGATCCGGGCCATTCTGGGATATCAGGAAGCGTTGGCCAATGATCAGGCGCGCGACGTTCTCGGGCTCGAATTCCGCAACGGGGTTGAGGCCGTGCGCGCGTCGGGCAAAGCCATGGCGGATCAAGGTCTGGTCTGAAGCGCTTTGCAGCCGTGGCCTGAATCCTTCGGCGGCAATATCAAAGCGATCTGGTAAACCGATCCACGAAGCGCTCTCGCGCCTCGGGCAAGGGTTTGTTGGCCAACTCTGGCGCGACGCGGTTTTTCAGAAAGTATCCTGTGGTGCGCAAAGCAGCTGCGACCTCTGTGTCCGACGCGTCCCCGTGACCAAGCATCACAGGTGGGAGCGGCAACAGTTGATCTTTCCATGCCCCGGCGCCTTCCTCTGTCACGGCCCGCCCAGATTTTGGTGAAACGAACGCCAAACCTTCTGTCGCCCCAGTCACGGCACAGGCGCTCAGGTCCAGCCCATAGCCCAGCAACTCCAACAGTGCCATTTCCCAACGCAGATAGGCCAAAGGCCAGACATCATCCTGCCCCAAGAGATCCAGCAATTGTTCAGTCTGCCGGTAAAACCCCGTCTGCGGTTCCCGTTCAGGCAGGGAAAAGCTCAGAAGGCCTGTGACCGCGTTGAGACCCGCGAGGGCCATTCGGCCCGACAGTGCGTTGGCGGCACGACTGCGCAGCGGTTCGACGGTATAGGTCCCGATATGGTCTTCCAGCCGGGCGCGCCACGTCACAGCCAATTGCGCCCCGGGTTGGAGGATCGGCGCGATCTTACGGCTGGTGCCACCGCGCACGACCCCGGCATCACGCCCGTGCAGCTCGGTAAACACCTCAATGATCGCTGATGTTTCGCCATGTCGGCGCGAGACCAGCAATATGCCCTGATCGGTCCAATCCATAACCTGATTATCAAATCGCGACGCGAGGTTAGCAAGTGGCATAGGATAGCCCGCGACGAACGTATCGCCCTTCCGCCGGTTGATCGGCACAAAAGCAAAAACCGATCAATAGTGCCGCAAGACCCGAAAGACCAAAAGAACGACCCCCACAATCAAAACGGTCCATGTGAAGTTGAAAAGGACATACAAAAATCCAGCGATCAGCACGATAATCAGACAGACAATAATACAGGCGGCCACCCAACTCAGCCATTTCAGCCTATTAGAAGCAGGATCACCGTTCCCCGTCGGCACAGTCTTATTCGTTATAAAATCTGTGATAGTTTCCCATGCCGGTTCTGAAATCCCGGCAACGTGCCGTCCAGCCAGACCATATTCGTGTACACTTTGCGCAGTGGCCTTGTTGAACCCGAAAAAGCGACCGCCACCGACGTTGAGGAACCGCAGCACACCGATTTTCTGCATAGCACCGGGCAAACAAGCAACGACGTTATCCCGCGTTCCCTTAAGGTTCAAAACGGCTTCGAGCAGCTGTCCTTTTTCTTTTAGTCCGTCCCTGTCAAAGTCCGTTCTTAACACACTGCCGGCAAGGACCATGCGTTTGAACTCGACCTGATTACACTCTTCCATTGCCTTTCCAGCCAGATAGGTCCCGTTCGAATGCCCCACAAAGCTGATTTTGGCGCGTGGATAGCATTCACGCACATCGGCATATTGTTCCAAAAACCAAAGCGCCTGCCGACGACGTCGGTTCGGCATGAGAAAATCGAACATCGAAAAGAAACCATAGCTGGGCGACGGGGCACGTAAAACACAACGTTTCGACGTGCTTTTGAGGTTTCTCGCAATGCGCTTGGTCCAATGCCCGTTATCACGGATACCGTGCAGAATGATTACGGCATCTTCGATATCGCCGTTCAGGGCGATCGTGTTTTTGTCATCCGCACCCCATTTTGGACGATCCAAAGCATCAAAATAGTCGTTGATGTCATCACTGCGGATCTGTGCATCGGTGTCATCCAATAGGTCTGCAAATGGCTTCATTATGGCATCGCACAAGATCCTGTATCGTGTTTCGCCACCTTCTTTGGCCTGATCCAGATTGAGTATCTAAAGATGGCTTGTTCCAGGAACCTGAAAAAATATTTGACGCCGGTCGCCCGTCAATTCGATACAGTCCGTGGGCGCAATAAATTCGTCTTTCGTACCAAGAACGGAAACCTGTTCAAAGGGAAGGTACAAATCTTCGGATTGTTTACGCAACTCAGCTTGCATCAATCGACCGCGCACGATGAAGGACTCGCCTTTACGCAACGCGGCGATAAACGACCGCTTTTTGCCTTTCAGACGAGCAACCATATTGCACGCTCGGATCAAGACCGGCGCCCAGAAACGAATGCCCGCTGGCATCGCTGTTGAAATGCTCCAACCTCGAACGATGCCGGCCAGGTATACGACCCGGATGGAAACGTTCGGGTCGATCCATTTATGAGATTTTTCGCAATCCGGATCATTCTTACTCTGATACGCTTTCATCAGCGCAAACCGCGCTAGAGGGGCACCAGAACTATAGGCCAACAAGACAACTCGATCATACGTACCGGCCTCGAACTCTTTGTCGATCTCATTCAGAATGTGTTCGGCAAGATCGTCGGGTTCTGCAGCCGAAAAGAGGGACATATCCAAGTTTGGTACGGGGGCCAGCCTGGTCAAACCCGGTATGTTTTCAACCGCCGTGATAAACGCTTTGGGCAAATCGCCGCCTTGTTGTTTCAAGAGCCGTACCCAAAATTCGTCGCCATCAGTCCATCCCCGGATTGCAACACACAAAACTCTTGATGACACGTCATGGTTTGAAATTTGCATTGCGGCCTCAAATGGAACCAAAAATAAACGCAGAAAAAGACTAGGCCGAATGCTCGTTTGTCCAAAGTTGAATTGACAGCAACAATCAGAGGAATGCTGTCGAAAGCTGATCGTGCGCACGAAGTGGTAAAATTGTCCTTTGTGACGCTTTTCAAGCACTCAAGTTGACCTTTGGAAAGGCAGATCAGAGCCTTGCCATACACACGCGATTTGGACAGGTTTCAGGGCATGTTGAAGAAATCAACCAAGCCAGGTTTCCGATTGGCCGCTGCGATTGTGGCGCTGATCGCCGTTGCCAGCCTCACCGTTGATACCATCGAGGCGCTCTATCGCATTCCCGACCGTACGGTGGCCGAGGAACTGTGGCGGCGCGTGCGGTATTTTACGATTCTGACCAATGTGTTGGCGGCGGTGTCTTTCGGGGTCATCGCCTTGACCGGGCGTGTGCGCGCAGATTTTGCCGCGGCCTTGACGCTGTGGATGGCGATTGTGGGGATCGTTTATCACGCGCTTTTGGGGCAGGACTTGAACGGTCTGCGCTTGTGGACGGATCACGGTATGCACACGATCGGCCCAATTGCCGTATCACTTTGGTGGTTGGTCTATGCGCCGAAATCGGGGCTGAGGCCCGTGCTTTCGGCCTATTGGGTGGCGTATCCTGCTGGGTATGCGGCCTATGCCCTGATCCGGGGCGCGCTTGACGGGGAATATCCGTATTTCTTTGTGAACCCGATTGAAACAGGCTGGCCGATGGTCGGTGTCTGGATTCTGGCGTTGGCCGTATCGTTCTGGATCGGCGGGCTGATCATCATCGGGCTGGCTGGTCTTTTGAGCCGGGGCACGAGGTCCCGATCCGCCTGATGCGGATATTAGGTCAGACCTTCTTCGCCCAGCAAATGCCGTCCGTCGCGGTCCTCAACTTCGATGACCCACAGGTCCGGATCAAACCCGCGTTGCCGCGTGATGGCGGCATCCACGTCCGGTTCTGCGCCGGAAGACAGCTCTGCCCAGACCCGATCCCCAGACATCAGGTCAAAGGTCCGATGATAGGCACATGCCTGCCCGTCCAGCGTGTTCAGCTTGACCAAAACAGCACCAGCGGTGTCATCACCATGCGAGGTGACAAAACAGGGAATGTCCTGAAAACGCAGCCGCGCGATGTAGGCGTCGACCCAAAATCGCGCCGTAAGCCGTGTCATGCGTTGCCGTCTTTGAAATCGAGCCCCATCTCGGAATAACGCTCGGCTTCATCAAGCCAGTTGGGCCGCACCTTGACTTGCAAAAAGAGATGAATGCGGCGGCCCATAAACTCTTCCAGCTCTGCCCGTGCGGCTTGGCTGACGGCCTTGATGGTTTCGCCCCTCTTGCCCAGCACGATACCTTTGTGCCCGTCGCGGATCACATAGATCACCTGATCGACCCGGGCCGACCCATCCTTGCGCTCTTCCCACGCTTCGGTTTCGACCGTCAGCTGATAGGGCAGTTCCTGATGCAAACGCAGGGTCAGCTTTTCCCGCGCCATTTCGGCCGCGATCATACGCATGGGCAAATCAGCGATCTGGTCTTCGGGATAGAGCCACGGACCTTCGGGCAGTTCCGCGGCCAGCCACTTGCGTAAATCTTCGACACCGTGACCTTTTTCGACCGAGATCATAAAGGTTTGAGCAAAAGGATAACGATCGTTCAAATCCTGCGTCAGTCCCAGCAAGACTTCAGAGGCGACCTTATCAATCTTGTTGATTGCCAACGCCACCTTGCGGCCTTGCCCGATCTCTTGCAGCCCTTCAAGAATGCGTTCGACACCCGCCGTCACGCCACGATGCGCTTCGATCAGCAGTACGATGATATCCGCATCGGCGGCGCCACCCCATGCGGCCGCAACCATCGCGCGGTCCAACCGGCGGCGCGGCTGAAACAATCCGGGTGTGTCTACGAATACCAGCTGTGCATCGCCCTCAATGGCCACGCCACGAATGCGCGCGCGGGTCGTTTGCACCTTGTGCGTGACAATCGACACCTTGGCGCCGACCATTGTGTTGGTCAGCGTGGATTTCCCCGCATTGGGTTCTCCGATCAGGGCGACAAATCCGGCGCGTGTGGTCATGTGGCTGGCTTTCTTTTCAAAGGGGGCCGTTTACCGAAGTTCCAAAGGAATGGCCAGCACCGCATCTTTTCATGCGCCAAGTGGCAAAGTCATGTGAAAATGCAAGCCAACCTGATCAGCCCCACCTGAGTGGTCCAATTTGATTGTTAGTGCATGATCGACCTTTGGTCCATCTTGACGACGGTTTCGGGAGCCGGTGGGCGGTAGCCTAGAGCACTGTGTGGTCGTTTCGTGTTGTAGTGCTTTCTCCATTGTTCGATCAGGATTTGGGCTTCACGCAGGCTGTAGAATGTTTCCCCGTTCAGGAACTCGTCGCGGAACCTTGCGTTGAAGCTTTCGCAGTATCCGTTCTCCCAAGGTGACCCAGGTTCGATGTAAGCCGTCTTCGCGCCGACAGCCTTGATCCAGTCCTGGACAGCTTGGGCAACGAACTCCGGGCCGTTGTCGGAGCGAATGAACGATGGGATGCCGCGCAGGATGAACAGGTCGCTCAGCACATCGATCACATTGCCTGAGTTGAGCTTGCGATCCACGCGTATGGCCAAGCATTCCCGACTGTACTCGTCGATGATGTTGAGTGTGCGGAAAGCTTTACCATCGTCGGTGCGGCAGTGGACAAAGTCGTAAGACCAGACATGATCGCGGCGCTCTGGCCGAAGCCTGACACATGATCCATCATTCAGCCAAAGCCGCCCTTTCTTCGGTTGTTTCATTGGCACTTTCAGCCCCTCTCGTCGCCATAACCGTTCCACGCGCTTGTCATTCACATGCCAGCCAGCGTCTCTCAGTAGTGCCGCGATCCTACGATAGCCGTAGCGGCCATACTGCCGGGTCAGTTCGATCATATCAGCCACTAAACGTTCTTCATCCGGGCGACCCGCAGGTACTTTGCGCTGTGTGGATCGATGTTGTCTTAGAACCCGGCATGCCCGACGCTCCGAGATGTTCAGCTCAGCACGAACGCGATCAATACAGGCACGACGACGAGCGGGGCTCAGAAGTTTCCCTTTGCCGCCTCCGCCAAGATCAGCTTGTCCAGCGTCAGATCAGAAACGGCTTTGCGCAATCGCTCGTTCTCTTTTTGCAGACGCTTCAGTTCCTTCAATTGATCCGTGCCCATTCCGCCGTATTTTTTCTTCCACCGGTAGTAGGTCTGTTCAGTCACACCGATCTGACGGATCGCATCCAGACGCGGCATCCCTTGCCCCGTCAGAACCTCAACCTGCCGTAACTTCGTGACAATCTCTTCTGGCTTTGGTCGCTTGTTGGCCATGTGTTTCCTCCGTTTCCTAAACATAGCGGAGGACCACGTCAGTGGGGGAAGACCAAACGTGCATTTTAATGAACCACTTCAACGTAATTTCAAATGACGATGACTTTCGTCAGGACCCGCCGGCGCGATTTCTCCCGCTAGGCCATCATCTTGTAAACTCTGGCAAGATTACTGAAACCCAATTGGTTAAAGCGTTGGAATTGCAAAGCAACAGTGATGCGTTGCTCGGCGAAGTTCTGGTGTCGCAACAGGCAACAGACCTTCAAAGCGTCACACAGGCCCTGTCAGACCAAATCGGCTTACGCAGCATCGATCTTGCGCATATGCCACCCGACCCCGATCTGTTTGACCAAACATCCATCAACTTTTGGCTCCAAAACCGGGTAGTTCCATGGAAGCAAATGGGCACCATCCTCATGGTCGCGACAAGCCGCCCTGACATGTGGTCGCAGGTTTATGCACAATGGGATTGCCCCAAAATATCGATTTTTCCCGTTCTGGCGCAGGATCGGGATATTCAAAACACATTGGCACAAAGATACGACCGCCTTCTTGCCGCCAAGGCCGCAACCCGCGTCCCATCGCAATTCAGTTGCAGGCTTTGGGAAAACCGTGGGCCGAAGCAAGTCTTCAATCTCTCAGCACTGACGCTCGGTCTAACAGCAACCTCAGTTCTGCTGTTTCCACAAGTGTTGATGGCCGTTGCCTCGTTCATAGCGATTGTAACACTTGGGATCATGACCGCCCTGAAGCTGACAGGCCTGATAGCGGGCCTGAAACATACCGCCGAAAAAGACTTTTATCGACACGGTCCCGTCGGCGAATTGCCCCTGCCCGGCAAGATGCCCAAAGTGTCCATCCTCATTCCCTTGTTCAGGGAAAAAGAGATCGCGAACACGCTTGTATCCCGGCTGAGCAAGCTAACCTATCCCAAGGTATTACTGGACGTGAAACTAGTTCTGGAACAAGGGGACACACAAACGCTTGATGTACTGGAACGAACAAAATTGCCCCATTGGATGCAGGTCGTAAAAGTCCCGTCGCACGGGGCACTGACGACGAAGCCAAGGGCGATGAACTATGCGCTCGACTTTTGCGATGGCAAAATCATCGGGGTCTGGGACGCCGAAGATGCACCGCAACCGGACCAGATTGAATGCGCTGTCGCCCAATTTCATCATGCCGACGACGATGTTGTTTGTTTGCAAGACGTGTTGGACTTTTACAACCCACACAGCAATTGGATCGCTCGCTGTTTTACAATAGAATATGCCAGCTGGTGGCGCGTGATACTGCCCGGTTTGGCCTGCATGGGTCACCTCATTCCCTTGGGGGGTACAACTCTCTTTTTCCGGCGCGATAAGCTCGAAGAACTGGGCGCATGGGACGCGCATAACGTCACCGAGGATGCCGAGCTTGGGGTGCGGCTTGCACGATTTGGGTACAGGACCAAGCTGATCCCGACCGTCACTTATGAAGAGGCAATCCATCGGGCTTGGCCTTGGATCAAACAGCGCTCGCGCTGGTTGAAGGGTTTCATGGTGACCTATCTGGTGCACATGCGAGACCCCGCCAAACTGTGGCGCGATCTGGGCTCGAAAAAGTTCTGGGGCTTTCAGGCCTTTTTTGTCAGCTCGCTGTCACAGTTTTTATTTGCGCCGGTTCTCTGGGCCTATTGGGCCATGACATTTTGCGGATCCGATGCGTTTGGGCATCTGACATCAAACGAGGTTTGGACCCTGTTGTTCTGTTTTTTCCTGTTTTCCAGCCTTTTGAACGCGGTCATCGGGCTTTTGGCCATCAAGAAGTCTCAGCACCACGGCCTTGCTTGGTGGGTGCCCATGCTGATTGTCTATTTCGCCATGGGAACCGTGGCCGCCTATAAAGCTCTGTACGAACTTTTGGTGCAACCTTTCTATTGGGACAAAACCCAGCATGGGGTCGCGCATGAGGATCCCGAAGGGGTGTAAGGCTGGGACGCGTGAACCCCTCGTCAATTTAGCTCTGAGACCTGTTTCAACCGGGTCATAAACGCGATTGAGATATGCTCCTTCAGCGCGTCATAGGCTGCGTCTTCGTCCCGTTTCTCAATAGCGCGAACGATGGTGTCATGTTCGTCCAATGCGATGCTGCCCCGGCCCTGAGCCGCCAAAGAGGTTGTGGCCATCAAGGCCATGGTCCGATGAACCAGGTCAAGCTGTTGGACAAGATACCGGTTATGAGACGCCAGATGGATCTGGGTGTGGAACCGACGGTTGGCTCGGGACAAGGCCGTTGGATCGTCGACCAACTCCCGATCCGCCTCAACCATGTCGCGCAGAACATGGATTTCTTCGGTCGTCGCATGACGGGCGGCCAACCGGGCGGCCAAGCCTTCCAACTCCCGCCGGACGACGTACAGTTCTGCCATCTGGTTGTGGTCCAACGAGGCCACGATCAAAGACCGGCCATCGCGTGTCAGCAGCGACTGGGTTTCCAACCGTTGCAAGGCCTCCCGCACGGGTGTGCGCGACACACCAAACCGTTCGGCAAGATCGCTTTCAACAAGCCGATCACCGGGTTTATAGACGCCAACATCGATCGCTTCGAGGATCAGACTATAGGCATCCGTCGGGTTCGAACGGGCATGTTTCATGAGCTTGCGACTTTCCTTGTTTCAACATGTCTATAGGCCGAGCGGTTTTCGGATCAAGCCTGCCATTGCAAAGCCTGTCCGGCTGACCTAGGACCATGCCCATGGTGAAGAACGCTTTTTCTCATGTATCGAGCTGGGTTTTCGACCTCGACAATACGCTCTATCCGCCCAAGGCGCGGCTCTTCGATCAGATCGAAGTTCACATGACCCGCTATGTCGTAGACGCGCTGGGTGTGAGCGAAAATGAGGCCGATTATCTGCGAAAGCATTATTGGAAAACCTATGGCACGCCTGGCCGGTCTGATGAAAGAACATGACCTGGACCCGGGCCCCTATCTGGTCGCGGTCCACGATATTGACCTGCAGCACCTTGATCCCGACCCAGAGCTGGCCGCCGCCATCCGCGCGTTGCCGGGGCGGAGGATCGTCTATACCAATGGCTCTGCCCCTTATGCAGAGCGGGTGATTGCCGCGCGCGGGTTAGAGGGCTGCTTTGACGCGGTATATGGCGTTGAGGATGCCGGGTTCCATCCGAAACCTGAACAAAGCGCGTTCGACCGGATTTTTGCCCGCGACGGCATCAACACGCAAAAGGCCGCGATGTTCGAGGATGATCCGCGCAACCTGGCCGTGCCCCATGCATTGGGCATGCGGACCGTACATGTGGCCGAAGAGGCGCATGTGGCCGACCACATCCATTTCCACACCGACGATTTGGGCCAGTTCCTGCAAAAACTGGCTTGAAAACAGGCGCGTGCGACAAACTGTGACTTTTTCGGCGGGCGTCATGACCTATCTCACAGCGGTAAGCCGATGGAGATATTCGTGACCACCCTGCATCCCCCTGTTCGTCGCCCGTTCCTGCAACGCCTTTTCTATGCCATTCCGGTGATCGGTTGGGTCGCACGCGATGTGGCTGAAGGAGATGCAGAAAACCTTTATTACGCCATTGCGCTCTTTGCAATGCTCTGGGCATTGTCGGTGATTTTCTTTGGTATCCCCGGCCTTTACATCCCTGCACTGATCCTTGTTCCGGTTGTCTGGGTGATATTGCTGTTGATTACAACAGGCTGATCTGCGCAGCTACGCGACATGACGGAAGAGGTCGATATCCTTATTTCTGGCGGCGGCATCGCCGGTTTGACCGCTGCGATCGGGTTCGGTGCGGCCGGGTATTCAGTGATTTGTGTCGATCCAACGCCGGCGGTCACCGATGCAGATGCGCCAGATGCCGACCTGCGCACGACCGCGATCCTGCAACCCGGACAAGCGTTGCTGGAGCAAGTCGGGGTGTGGCCGCGATTTGCGGATCACGCCGCGCCGTTGCAGGTCATGCGCATTGTCGACGCGGGCGGTGCGACGGCAGAGCCGCGCGTGGTGCGTGCGTTTGACGCCGCGGATGTTGGCGATGCGCCTTTTGGGTGGAACCTGCCCAATTGGTTGATCCGGCGCGAGCTTTTGGCACATATCGCAACGCTGCCCAACGTATCGCTGCGCATGGGTGTTGGCACCCGGTCCTTGTTATCGCGCACGGAGGAAGCCCGCGTCGGGCTGAGCGACGGCAGCCGCATAACCTGCCGGTTGGTCATCGCGGCGGATGGGCGACACTCTGCGATGCGCGAGGCGGCCGGGATCGGTGTGACAACAACGCGGTACGGTCAAAAGGCGCTGGCCTTTGCCGTTGCGCATGAACCGCCGCATGAGAATGTGTCCACAGAGGTGCATCGCACAGGCGGGCCCTTTACCCTTGTTCCCCTGCCCGACCGGAACGGCGTGCCCTGCTCTGCCGTGGTGTGGATGGAAGATGGGCCGACGGCCAAAGCACTCCAGCAGATGGACGTATCGGAATTTGAAGCCGCGATGACAGAACGCTCTGCCGGCGTTCTAGGTCCGCTCAAACTGATTTCGCGGCGCAGCATCTGGCCAATCATTAGCCAGATCGCCGACCGGCTGGACGGGCGTCGCGTCGCGCTGATCGCAGAAGCGGCGCATGTCGTGCCCCCGATTGGCGCGCAGGGGCTCAACATGTCGCTGTCAGACCTGCGGGCTTTGCTGGACCTTGCGGGGTCAATGCAGCTGGGAAGTGCGGAGATGCTGAGTGCCTATCATAAGGCGCGCCATGCAGATATCAGGCTGCGCGTCACCGGGATCGATATGCTGAACCGCGCCTCTCAGGTGTCTGCCCAACCCTTGCGCGACGCGCGGGCAGGCGGTTTGCAGGCGCTTTATGCGACCGGTCCGGTGCGCAAGACATTGATGCAAATGGGTCTGGGCCTGCGCTGATACTGAAGCAGGGACTGGGGCGCTGCCCCAGTCCCCGGGGTATTTTGCCAAGAAAGAAGCGACGGGTCAGAGCACCTGATCGATCACGCGTTTCAGGCGGGCAAGCGTGCCGTCGACATCATAGAGCTTATCAAGGCCAAAAAGACCCAGGCGGAATGTCCGGAAATAGGCGGGTTCATCGCATTGCAACGGCACACCGGCGGCAATTTGCATGCCTTCAGCCGCGAATTTCTTGCCGTTCTGGATGTCGGGGTCGATCGTATAGCTGACGACAACACCCGGCGCGCCAAAGCCGTCCGCGGCGACCGAGCGGACGCCTTTTTCAGCCAGCATGTGGCGCACGGCGTTGCCGAGGGCCCATTGCGCATCACAGAGTTTCTGAAAGCCATGGTTGCGTGTTTCCAGCATCGTGTCGCGGAAGGCGCGCAAAGCGTCCGTGGGCATCGTTGCGTGATAGGCATGGCCACCGGTTTCATAGGCTTGCATGATCTGGTGCCATTTCTTGAGATCGATGGCAAAGCTGTCGGATTGCGTGTCTGACAGACGTTCTTCGGCCCGTTGGGACATCATCACAAGACCGGCGGAGGGCGAGGCGCTCCACCCTTTTTGCGGGGCGCTGATTAGAACATCGACGCCGGTTTTTTCCATGTTGATCCAGGCGCAGCCCGAGGCGATGCAGTCTAAAACCATCAAGGCACCAACCTCATGCGCGGCAGTTGCGAGTGCGGTGACATAGGCATCGGGCAGGATCACGCCAGCGCTGGTCTCCACATGCGGGGCAAAGACGACATCGGGTTTTTCGGCGTGAATGCGCGCCACCACATCTTCGATCGGCGCCGGGGCAAAGGGCGATGGGCTGTCATTGCCGGTTTGGCGGGCCTTCATCACGGTGGTGTTGGCAGTAAAGCCGCCGGTTTCGAAAATCTGGCTCCACCGATAGGAAAACCAGCCGTTGCGCACCACCAACACGTTGGCACCCTTGGCAAATTGACGGGCGACCGCCTCCATCCCGTAGGTGCCGCCGCCCGGGATCAGGGCAACCGAATGCGCGCCATAGACCTCTTTGAGCATGGACGAGATATCCGTCATGACCCCTTGAAAGGTTTGTGACATATGGTTCAGGGACCGGTCCGTGAAGACGACCGAGAACTCTTCCAGACCTTCGGGATCAACGGTGTCAAGCAATGCCGCCATAAGTAAAATCTCCTGTTCTTTGCACAGGATGTAGCGGGGATGGCGGGCCGGGGCAAAGTCTACTTCGGTATACCGGGACCGAGTTATGCGTCGGGCGTTTCCGATCCGCCCGTGCGGCTGCCAATCGGCCCCGGGCGCCGCTCTTCACTTAGCAGCACGTTGGCTTCGACATCGCCCGCCCCGGGCAGCGTCATGATCCGCCGGCGCAGCACCCGTTCGAAATCCGCCAGATCCCGGGCCACCACCCGCAGCCGGAAGTCATAGAGGCCCAGAACATGTTCGACGGTCTGCACTTCGGGGATGGCGGATACGGCGCGTTCAAAATCCTGAAGGCTGACCTGCGCCTTGCGGTTCAGTTTCACACCGAGAAACACAGTTACGCCAAACCCGAGCGCGGCCCGGTTCAATCGCAGCCGCCGCCCCCCGATCACGCCACTGTCCTGAAGCCGTTTGATCCGCCGCCAAGTGGCGGGCTGGCTCAAACCCAATTGCCGCCCAATGGCCCCTGCCCCCTGGGCCGCATCGCGCGACAGGCACAGGAGGATTTTGCGGTCCAGATCATCCAGATCCATCATAGCGGCAGGCTTTCATCGCTTTTGATCCGTGCGATATGCATCAACGCCTCAATATCGGCGATATGGGGTAAGGTCAGGATACGGTCGCGATAAATATCACTGTAGTGGTCCATGTTTCGTGCAATCACACTTAACCGAACATCCACGCGGCCAAGGAACGTTTGGATTTCCAGCACCTCTGGCACTTCGCGCGCGGCGGCAATGAATTCGTCAAAGGCGCGCGGGTTGGATTTTTCCAAGGTGAAACGTAAAGACGCTTCGACCGCATAACCCAATGCGGTCCAATCGATGATCGCTTCTTGCCCTTCGATAATGCCGCTGGCCTGTAGCTTTTCGATGCGGCGCCAACAGGCCGAGGCCGGGATACGGCACCATTCAGCCAGCTCTGCCACGGGCATGGCAGGGTCGGATTGCAGTTGGCGAAGAATGCGGCGATCAGTATCAGTTAGCATGATTTTTTCACTATCGAAAAGATTTAAGAATGAAAATCCCCATTTGATCCGCAATTAATGCGTCTTCGACCTCCAACTGACGGCCAAGCTTATCTAAAACCCGGAACAGTCAAAAATGGAAGGAGCGTGACATGCGCGTTTATTACGATCGCGATTGCGATATCAACCTGATCAAGGACATGAAAGTGGCCATCCTGGGCTATGGCTCGCAAGGACATGCGCATGCGCTGAACCTGCGAGATTCGGGCGCCAAGAATGTTGTTGTGGCCCTGCGTGAGGGTTCACCCTCTGCAGCCAAGGCCGAAGGCGAAGGCCTGCAGGTCATGGGCATTGCCGAAGCGGCTGCTTGGTGTGACCTGATCATGTTCACCATGCCCGATGAATTGCAGGCGGAAACCTACAAGAAATATGTGCATGACAACCTGCGCGATGGTGCGGCGATTGCGTTTGCCCATGGTCTGAACGTTCATTTCGGCCTGATCGAACCCAAAGCCGGCGTCGACGTGATCATGATGGCACCCAAAGGTCCGGGCCACACCGTGCGCGGCGAATATGCAAAAGGTGGCGGTGTACCTTGCCTGGTTGCCGTCGACAATGACGCCTCGGGGCGCGCGCTGGAAATCGGACTGAGCTATTGCTCTGCCATCGGCGGCGGGCGCTCTGGCATCATCGAAACCAACTTCCGCGAAGAATGCGAAACCGACCTCTTTGGTGAACAAGCGGTTCTGTGTGGTGGTCTGGTCGAACTGATCCGTGCCGGGTTCGAAACGCTGGTCGAGGCGGGTTATGCGCCCGAGATGGCGTATTTCGAATGTCTGCATGAGGTGAAGCTGATCGTTGACCTGATCTACGAAGGCGGCATCGCGAACATGAACTATTCGATCTCGAACACCGCCGAATATGGCGAATACGTCTCTGGCCCACGCGTCCTGCCGTATGATGAGACGAAGGCCCGGATGAAAGCGATCCTGACCGACATTCAAACTGGTAAGTTCGTGCGTGATTTCATGCAGGAAAACGCGGTTGGTCAGCCGTTCTTCAAAGGCACCCGTCGTTTGAACGACGAGCATCAGATCGAACGCGTCGGCGAAGAGCTGCGCGGCATGATGCCTTGGATTTCGGCAGGTAAAATGGTCGATAAAGCCAAGAACTAAGACCTCGGTACGTCCGTGTTTTGGCCCCCGCGCGACTGCGCGGGGGCTTTTTTGTTGTCAAAATCGGGGCACGAGACGTTCAACTGAGCGGGAAGGGATATTCAATTAGAGGATCAGCTGTGCGACAGCCGCGAACCGCATCACGTATGCAGCATAATACACTGATTTGGATTGATTAATTTATGCGCGTGTTGATCGGGGAAACCGAGAATCTGAGCGCAAACCGAAACTTCTTACCTGGTTTATCCACAAGGTCAAAATTCTTGAAACTGGCTATCGCGTCCAGGAATCTTGATGGGGGCGCTTCAATTTTTCAACTGATTTTCCAAAAATACTAAATTTATGAACAGAAAAATATCACATACCCAACCTCCTTGACCTTAAGAGCGTTACCCACAGCTTATCCACAGGCTGTGATCCCGCGCGGCAGACAACCAAATCAAAATTTGTGGATTAGACGGCGGCTTCGACAGCGCCAACGACGCCATCGACAGCCTGTTCCAGCACGACGGGGTCTTCGCATTCCGCCATCACGCGGATCAATGGCTCAGTGCCTGACTTGCGGATCAGCAACCGGCCTTGCCCCGCCAATTGCGCTTCGGCGTCCGAGATGGCCGCTTTGACACCAGCCGTTTCAAGCGGGGTTTGCCCGGCTTCATAGCGAACATTCTTGAGCAGTTGCGGCACAGGCTCAAATTGCCGAGCCAGAGCGCTGGCCGGTTTGTTTTCCTGCACCATTTCTGCCAGAAAATGCAGCCCTGCCATCAGACCGTCACCGGTTGTTGCGTAATCTGTCATCACGATGTGTCCGGATTGCTCACCACCCAGGTTAAAGCCACCAGCGCGCATGCGCTCGACCACGTATCGGTCGCCGACCCCGGTTCTTTCCAGACCCACACCTTGCGCATTCAGGTGCCGTTCAAGCCCCAAGTTTGACATGACGGTTGCAACCAATGCACCACCTTTGAGCCGTCCTTCGGTCGCCCAGCGCGTGGCCAACAACGACATCAGCTGGTCTCCATCCGCGATCTGGCCCGTCTCGTCGATGACGATGACGCGGTCGGCGTCCCCATCCAGGCAAATGCCCACATCCGCGTTATGCGCGACAACCGTTTCAGCGGCGGCGTTCGGTTGGGTCGATCCGCATCCTTTGTTGATATTATGACCGTTCGGCGCGGTGCCCAGCGGGATCACTTCGGCCCCAAGTTCCCACAGGATTTCGGGCGCAGCGCGATGCGCCGCCCCGTTGGCGCAATCGATCACGACTTTCATGCCGTCAAAGCGCATATCGCGCGGCAAAGAGGACTTTACCCGCTCACCATAGCGGAACCGCGCGTCGTCGATCCGCGTGGCCCGGCCGATATTGTGGGACTGGGCCGGTTGAACCCCCTGTTCGATCAGCGCCTCGATCTCTTCTTCGGCCTGATCCGACAGTTTGAAACCGTCCGGACCAAAAAACTTGATCCCGTTATCGCCCGAGGGATTGTGGCTGGCCGAAATCATAACGCCCAGATCCGCGCGCATGGATCGCGTCATCAACCCGACCGCAGGCGTTGGAACCGGGCCAAGCAGCAGGACGTTCATCCCCGTCGAGGTCAGACCGGCGGTCAACGCGCTTTCAAACATGTAGCCAGATAGGCGCGTGTCCTTGCCGATCACCACCCGGTGCACGCCGCCCGCTTCGCGTCGGAAATAGCGCCCGACCGCGGCACCGATCTGCAACGCCATGTCTGCGGTCATGGGATAGGTATTGGCCGTGCCTCGCACGCCGTCGGTTCCAAACAGTTTGCGCATCACGCCCTCTTATCTGACCGCTTGCCACAGGCGCAGCGCCTGTACGGTTTCTGCGACATCATGCACCCTAAGCAGTTGGACACCCTGCGCCAACCCGGCCAGACCGACCGCAACCGATCCAAAGGCACGATCCCGCGCAACGGGGGCCAATCCGATGTCACCAATGAAACGTTTGCGTGAGACACCCAACAAAATCGCACAGCCCAGCCCGTGAAACAGGCTTAGGTTTTGCAAAAGAGCCAGATTGTGGTTCTGCGTTTTCCCAAATCCGATCCCCGGGTCCACAACAATCTGCGCGCGATTGAGCCCCAAAGCCTCCAGCCGCGCGACCTGTTCGGCCAGAAAATCATACACGTCCAGAACAACGCTGGTGTAGGTCGGGTTGTCCTGCATCGTGGCGGGGTCACCTTGTGAATGCATAACGCAGATTGGCGTTCCGCGATCTGCACAAAGAGAGGCCATCTTTGCGTCGAACTGCAGGCCCGAGACGTCATTGACGAGGTCCGCACCCGCGTCCAAAGCCGCCGCCGCGACTTCCGATTTCCTCGTATCGATTGAAATCGGGCAAGACGCCTGCTCTCGGATCGCGGCGATGACGGGGGCCGTGCGCGCGATCTCTTGCTCTGGCGGGATGTAATCCGCACCGGGCCGGGTCGATTCCCCACCGACATCGATGATATCCGCGCCAGCGGCAGCCATGGTCAGGGCCGCGTCTGTGCCGCGCGACAGATCATCATAGTCACCCCCATCCGAAAAGCTGTCTGGCGTGACGTTCAAAATGCCCATGATCCGGGTATGGGACAGTGACAACCCGCAGATATCGGCGCGCGGGGTCGACAGACGCTCCAGCATGGCAGGATCAATTTGATCAACATCCACGATCCGCGACGGCGCCCCACGGGCGAATGCCTCGGCGTGGGTAAACCACAAATCACTGCCGGCCAAAGACACGGCACCATCCGGGCGCACAGATCCGTTTTGCACCAAGGGTCGGATATAGGCCGTCATAGGCTGGCCTGATCCTCGGCAACGGCGCGCAGGGGAACATCAGCGGCGGCTGGCAAATCGGCACCAATGACCAGCATTTCTTCGGCGTCGAATGTTGCGGCGAACCATGCGGCCAATGCAACGCTGTCGGACGGTTTGGCCGATGGGCCATCCACCGCATCCAAAACGATCTTGGACGGGGCCCAGACGCAGATCTGGCCATTTTTCATCGCCCAATCCAGTTCCGTACGGGTGCTGACAACGACACAGCGGTCATCGCGCGATGCCAGCATCCATGCGTTTTGTTCGATCGCCAGCAAGTCGATCCGGCGTTGGGTCATGGCATGACCGGTTTCTGGTGCCGGCAGATCGGGTGCGCCAACGCAGATGATCAACGGACGATCAGCCCGCGCCATCTGGTCGATCCACTTGGGCAAATGCGGCGAAACCATCGCGGCGTTCGACAGGTACATCAGACGTGGGCGCAATGCGTCTTCGGGTTCCGGATCGGCATGCGATCCGTCCCGCGCGCGCACGATTTCGACACCCAACGCGCCGGGACCCCGGTCCAGCTTTTCGATCCGGACAAAGGCGCGTACCGCTTGCGGTTCAATCAATATCCGCTCTGCCACACGCTCTGCCAGTGTTTCCAACAGGTTCAGACGCTCTTCGGACAGCTCATGCGCAATCGCCTCGGTCACCCGGTCATAAGACAGGATACGGTCCACATCATCGTCAATCGGGCCTGTGAGCGGTTCGACCTCGACCACAACGTTAAAGCAGATCCGTTGTGTCGTGCCACGCTCGGCCTGGAATGCGCCGATCTCAACCTCGACGATATGGTCACGCAGGCTGATCCGATCCAGCGGTCCGCGCCGCGCAGTTGCTTCGGCGCGTTCGGACGGGTGTGCGAAAGCAAGGCGTATTTCTGAGCTCATGTGAGGGCCTTAGATCTGTGGCGTCGCAACGGGGTAACCGTGTGAAGAGCCCCGTATCAGGCCAGAACGTCTCGATCCAGAGTTTGCGTCACACAAGCGCAATAAATTGCACGGACCTAGTTGCTGGCCGTGCGATAATTGTGACGATAGAAGCGATGCACGCCGATGGATGCCGTGTGGGTGTAAACCCGCGACCAGGACGGACGCACAGCCGTCGTGTGATAGTGGGTCGCCCCGCTGGTCAGACCGCCCGCACCGCCATCCATGATGGCACGTGCCACTTTGGACACCCGTTCGAACGCTTTTTTCTCGGCGATCACCTCTTCATACCCGTCGCAGGTATAGGTGAACTGACATTGATACCGCTTGCCGGTGCCTTGGTTGATCACACCGCACAAGCTGTTCGGAAAGCGCGTGCTTTTCACGCGGTTCATGATCACCTCAGCAACCGCGAACTGTCCTTTGACCGTCTCGCCGCGCGCTTCAAAATACAAGGCTTCGGACAAGCACTGCCAGTTTTCGTCGCCGTAAGCGCGCGGTTGTGAATCGATCCACGCTCTGGAAAAGGTCACGTTCGGCACCTGGCGCAATGGGCGCGCCTTGGGTTTGGTGCCTTTGAAGAGCTGAAGCCATTTTGGTGTTTGAACAGTGTCTTCTGCCGACGCCAGGCGCAGCTCTTTGGATGGGTCGGACGCATCCGACGCATTTGCGGTAGAAAGCACTAAAGAAATTGCTATGGCAGCAATTGCCCCAAATCTCAGCATCTTGGCCCTAATTAGCCGGAAAACCGGCCCCCAGTTAAGTGACGCAGGCGTCCGAATACCCGAAAGAACCGATTAGGTCCAGTTTTGCCAAAAATGTGAACAATCCACTAATTCGGGGTGATCCCAAAAACGGGGCAAATGGCCATTAAATCCACCATATACGGAGCCTGGGCGCGTTACCGCTACTGTATCTTGTCGGCAATAGCTAGCTGAGCCGCCGCAAGCCGTGCGACCGGCACGCGGAATGGGGAACACGAAACGTAATCAAATCCTGCTGCACGACAAAACGCAATCGATTCGGGGTTGCCTCCATGTTCGCCACATAGCGACAAAACCACATCGGGATGTGCTTGACGGCCCCGCTCCGCCCCGAATTTCACCAATTCGCCAACACCATCCGCGTCCAGTACGTGGAACGGGTCTTCTCTGAAAACGCCTTGTTGCACATAGGCCGACATGAAACGCCCAGCATCGTCACGGGACAAGCCGTATGTCATCTGGGTCAAATCGTTGGTGCCAAAGCTCAAAAACGCGCTGTGGGGTGCGATTTCGTCCGCGCGCAAAGCCGCGCGCGGGGTTTCGACCATGACGCCAAGGCGAAAATCGAAGTCTTCTCCGCTTTCCGCCCGCACCGCGGCAGCCACCGCATCAATGTTCGACTTGACCAATTCGACTTCACGCTTGGCGCTGACCAGCGGAATCATAATCTCGGGCACCACTGGCGCGCCGTCGCGATTGGCTTCCAGCGTCGCCTCAAACACCGCGCGCGCCTGCATTTCGTAGATTTCCGGGATGGTCACGCCCAATCGAACCCCGCGTAGGCCAAGCATGGGGTTGTATTCGCCCATCTCCTCGACCCGGCGTGTTACGTCCGATACCGGCAAATCCAACGCTTCGGCCAATTCGCGTTGCCCGGTTTTCGTCGTCGGCAAAAACTCATGCAGCGGTGGGTCGATCAGTCTGATGCAAACCGGGCGGCCTTCCATGATCTTGAACAACTGAACAAAGTCTTCGCGCTGCATCGGCAACAATCGTTCGATGGCCGCAGCCCGATCTTCCCGCGTTTCCGCAAAAATCATTTCACGCATGACGGTCAATCGACCGGGATCAAAGAACATATGCTCTGTCCGGCAAAGCCCGATGCCCTGCGCATCGAAATTGCGTGCGGTGCGCGCGTCTTCAGGCGTATCGGCATTGGCCCGTATCCCAATGTCGCGCGCCGCATCGGCCCACCCCATCAAGGTTTGAAACGCGTCATCAAGGGCCGCTTCAAGCATTTGCGGCTCACCGGCCAAAATCTGACCTGATGTGCCATCAATGGTAATGACATCGCCGGCCTTAAACACGCGGCCATCCGGTGCCACCAGTTCCTGACGGTGCATGTGGAACCGCATTGCAGAGGCCCCAACAATACAAGGCAGGCCCAGCCCCCGGCCGATCACCGCTGCGTGGCTGGTCATCCCGCCCTTTTCGGTCAAAACGGCCGCTGCCGCGTGCATTCCGCGGATGTCTTCGGGGCTGGTTTCCCGGCGCACCAACACACAAGCTTCTTCCCGGGCGGCGGCAGCTTGGGCTTCGTTCGCCGAAAACACGATCCGGCCCGTCGCGGCACCGGGGCTGGCCCCAATCCCCGATCCCAGAACATCGCGCGATGCCTCTGGATCCACCTGGCGGTGCAACAGTTCATTAACGGTGCGCGGTTCGATACGCATCACCGCCTCTTCCGCGGAAATAATGCCGTCCTGCGCCAAACGCACGGCGATCCGTAAGGCACCGTGCGCAGACCGGGGCACCCTAACCCCGTCGAGGATATGCAATTTGCCGTCAGCGATCACAAATTCGACCTGCATTTCCTCGCGCAGTTTGCGGCGCATCAAGGCGGCATGCGCTTTCAGCTTGGCAAAAGCCTCGGGTGCGGCGTCTTCCAAGGCCGGACCGCGCGGATCGCTTTCCAGAAACAGCGCTGCCTGCCCCGCGCCCAAGGCATCGCGCCCCTGGCTTTGGCTGAGATAACGGCCGGTGATTTGCGGCTTACCCGTCTCGGGGCTGACCAATTGCAGCACACCGGACCCGTATTCGCCCTGTCCCACACCCGGGATCATCTGCTGTACGACAAGGCCCAGCCCCGCATCTGCCGGCGCCCCTTTGGCCTGACGCAAGAGGCGTGCGGATGTCCCTTCCCAAGCCCGGGCCATCGTTTTGAGCACTGCGGCCAGCTGTTCGGCTGGATCTTGTGGAAAGGGCTCTTCGGCCTCTGCCAGATAAGCAGATTTCAAAGCGGTCAGCGCGCCGGGCGCGTCCGCATCAATCTCTTCAAATTCATCGGGGTCCAAGCGTGCCACGTGGATCGCATAGGCCTGAATGAACCGGGTATAGAGCGCCGTCGCCGCCTCTGGTCCGAGGATGTCGCTCAGGCTTTGATGTTTTTCGTCGTTGATCCCGATATTCAGGATCGCGCCCGGTCCGCCCCAATCGGGGTCCTCCGAGGATGGGCGCACGCACAGCACCGCGCCTTCAGGAAATTGTGAGACGATGGCCTCGATATCCGGCAATTGGCCGTTTGCGATGAGGTGCACCGCCTCAAACGACAACGCAACGGTCCGTGGCACCGGCAGATCCAGACGCACCAACCGCTGCAAGCATTTGGCCCGCCCGCCATGGGTGGCGGTCGTAACCGGGGCTGTGGACGTGATCAGCGTTGTATGCGGATTATTCTGCACTGCGGCACCTTTTTTGGATGGGCGCAGCATAGGCCGCATATGGCAACTGGCAAGGGGGTCGCTGGGTTAGCCGTCAACGCGGGTCAGATCGGCCACACGCAAACAAGTGCTGCGGATGCGGCTGAGCAGGTTCAACCGGTTGCGCCGGACCGTGCCATTGTCGAAATTGACCTGAACACCTTGAAAAAACGCATCAATCGGGCCGCGCAACCCGGCCATGGCGGCCATGGCGGTTGGAAAATCCTCGGCCTGCAAAGCAGCGTCAATCTGGGGCTCCGCCATATCCAGCGCTGCAAACAGGTCCTTTTCCGCATCCTCTTCGGCATACTTGATATCAGCGCCATAAGAGTATTCAACGCCATCCTTTTCCTCGGCCTGGGTCAGGATGTTGTTTGCGCGTTTGAAGCCCTGGATCAGGTTTTCACCGTCTTCCGTCGCAATCACATCGTTCAGCGCACGGGCCCGCTTGACCAACAGGTTCAGGTCATCGTTACCGTTCATCGCGATGCAGGCATCGATAATGTCGTGGCGAATGCCCTGATCGCGCAGGTAAACCTTGAGCCTGTCATGGAAAAACGCCAGCAGAACACCCGCAACCTCATCCCCAGCGTCCGCGGATAGAGCCGCAATTTGCGCTGCAAAAACAGGGCGCAGGTTCATCATGATACCGTTGTCGAGGATCAACCGGATCACACCCAACGCGGCGCGGCGCAGGGCAAAAGGGTCTTTGGACCCGGTCGGTTTTTCGTCGATGGCCCAGAACCCGGTCAGCGTATCGATTTTGTCCGCCATGGAAACAGTGACCGATACAGGGGCCGCAGGCACATCATCTGACGGACCCAGTGGCGAATAATGGTCCTCTGCCGCAGCCGCGATGTCCGCATCCCGACCCGAGGCCGCGATATAGTAGCGGCCCATAAGCCCCTGCAATTCCGGGAATTCATAGACCATTTCCGAACTCAGGTCTGCCTTGGCCAGTTCTGCCGCCTCCACAGACTTATCCACATCGGCACCCACAATCGGGGCCAGCTCGCGGCTAAGCGCTGCAATCCGGCGGATACGCTCTGCTTGCGACCCCAGCTTGTTGTGAAATGTCACATTTTCAAGGGATTGCGTCCAAGTGCTCATGTCGGATTGCGCGATACGTAGGTCATTTTCCCAAAAGAATTTGGCATCCGCCAAACGCGCAGACAGCACTTTGAGGTTCCCCGCAAGGATTGTTTCCCCAAGGTCAGCTGTTTCCCGATTGGCAACAGTGATAAAGCGTTCGATCCGCCCTGTTTTCGGGTTGCGGACGGAAAAGAACTTTTGATGTTCTTTCATAGAGGTTTGCAAAACTTCCGGCGGCAGGTCGAGGAAATCCTGACCAATCGCCCCCATCAGAACAACCGGCCATTCCGCCAAGCCGGCGACCTCGGCCAACAGCCCCTTGTCCTCAACAACGTCTAAGCCGGACGCAAAGGCCATATTGGTCGCGTCATTCCAGATGTGTTCGGCCCTTTCCTTGGCATCCAGAACGACATACGATTGCTTAAGTTTTGCCTCGTAATCCTCGAAAGACGTTACAGAAAATGGGCTCGGCGCCATGAAGCGGTGCCCGGATGTCCGATCACCTGCAACGATGCCGTCAACAGACAACGGAACCACCTCGGCCCCTGCTTCGTCGGTCAGGATACACAGGATGGAATGCAGTGGGCGCACCCAACGCAAGCTGCCGCTGCCCCAGCGCATCGATTTGGGCCAAGGAAATGTGCGGATCGTATCTTCGAGCACCTCTGCAATGATATCCGCTGCCGGTCTCCCGACCTTTTTAATGGTCGCAAAATACACCGCCCCTTTGGGTCTGTCGCGCTCTTCCAGCGCATCGCGCGAGACACCGGCTCCGCGCAGGAACCCTTCGATCACCTTTTCGGGGGCGCCGACCTTGGGACCCTTACGCTCTTCCCGCACAGTTGGAGAGGCCGCCAAAAGCCCTTCAACTGCCAAGGTCAGACGGCGCGGCGTCGAAAAGGCAGCAGCGCCCGCATAGGTCAAACCGGCCTCGACCAAACCATCGGTCATTTTCTTTTTCAAATCCTCTGCTGCACGCGCTTGCATGCGTGCGGGGATCTCTTCGGAAAAAAGTTCGATCAGCAGGTCGGGCATTTCGAGTCCTTAGAAATTCACAATCGCCTGAATGACCACCGCATTGGCGAGGTCGACAAAGAAGGCGGATACAAGGGGCAGCACCACAAAGGCAATAGGCGATGGGCCATAGCGTTTGGTTACAGCCGTCATATTTGCAATCGCGGTCGGTGTGGCGCCAAGGGCAAAGCCCCCAAAGCCTGCCGCCAGAACCGCCGCGCGATACCCGCGCCCCAAAAGTGGAAAGAGCAGGAAAAGCGCAAAGGCCAGCATGAACACAGTCTGCGCGGTCAGGATCACAAGGATTGAAACACCAAGACTCGCAATCGTCCAAAGCTGCAGGCTCATCAAAGACATCGCCAGAAACGCGCCCAGCGTGAATTCGGAAATCAAGGCCAAGGCCGGTGTCCGGCTGACCGGCTTGGCATGCGGCGCAACGGCGCTGCGGAGGTTTCCGATCACAATCGCCATGATCAGACAAGGCACAAACAACGGCAGTTTCAGGCCGGTTGCCAGCAACACCTCATGCAGGCCAAAGCCAAGGATCACTGCGATATTCAGGTACAACATCACCCGCATGACGCTGTGATGATCTATCGGCTGGCTGCCGGGGTCTTCTGCCTCGCTCAAACCGACTGTGTTCACCTCGTCCGGGCGATCCGGTGTCAGTTTGTTGCGTTCGACAAGGTATTTGGCAATCGGGCCGCCAATAAGCGCGGCGAGCACCAGACCGAGGGTTGCCACGGCGACACCCAGTTCTTCCGCGCCCTCAAAGCCGGTGACGCTGGCCACGTCAGGTGCCCAAGCAATTGCGGTCCCGTGCCCGCCAATCAAAGACGCCGACCCGAACAGAACGCCCAATTCCATCGGGTAGCCAAACAGCACCGCCCCGGCCCCACCGATAACGTTTTGACCCACAATCATCAAGAGCGTCAGAACCAGCAAAATCGCCAACGGTTTGCCGCCCGCAATCAGATCGCTGAACCGCGCGTTCAATCCGATCCCGGCAAAGAAAAAGACCAAGAGGAAGTCGCGGGTTTCAAGTTCAAAGCTGAGCGAAACATCAAAGATCAAGTACAGCAAAAGCGCCAGAAGCGAGGCAATCAAACCGCCGGTGACCGGTTCCGGGATGTTGAACTGTCGCAAAACCGCGATCCGATTGTTCAATTCGGCACCCAAAAGGAACACCGCAAAGCCCATGGTCACGGCCAAAAGCTCTGGGATCACAATCTCGGTCATTGGTCCCCTGCCTCGGGGCGCGGCGGATAGTCTTCGCCGATCACGGTGCCATCATAGGCCTTTTCCCCGCAATCGTTCAGTTCATGCCAGACATAGCCACGCCCGTCCTGCGTTATGGCAACGATGCGGTCGACGCCGTAGTTAACGTTCTTCTGGCCCATAAAGCTGACAGCGGTGCCCGCTTGCAGCTCGGCAGCAATTGCCTCGGCATCAAAGCAATCAAACCACCCCGGGGCGTTTCGGGGGTCGATATCCGGGGCTGTAACCTTTGTTGCGCGTAACGTCTCTAGCGGGGTATCGGTCAGAAAACACGCCCGATACCTGATGGGAGAGCTGTTGGCATCAATCGCTTCGAACGCCGAATAGCGCAATGGTTCGGGCGCTTGGCTTTCTTGCGAGACGACCGAAATGGCCTGACCGTTATCAGCGACCCGTTCATAGAACCCATAAATCTGCAGGTAATAGAGCCCTGCCCCGGCAATCACTGCGCATAGGATCAGCGCAATTCCAACGATCTTACCACTCATTTGATGTGTCTCATGTTTTGTGTTCTTGAGATTTCGCCAAACCCGGCCGGCTTTGCCTTGCTGGGTTGATGCAAAACCCTGAGAAACGATGCAGATGTGCGCGACCATACCGATGCAGCCACTTTGAGGGCCGAGTGCGCCCTTCAAACCGCACGAAACACCCCCCACTTGGCACGCGAAGCTCTGTGGAGGTTAGACCGGCCAAAATGCCAGAGAAACCTCTTTGCCAAAGCGGTCTTACACTCGCAAATGATGTTACTTCTTTCATGGCCTACTTTCCCACATCGGCGCCCAAAAACACTGAAACTGCTGCAACCAACCCTTTGGGGATTGGATAAGCTTTAGGGTCTTTGAGCCAGAGCTTCAATCGCTGCAGCCGAATTCCTGCACGGCCGGCTTGTTCCGCCGTTGCAAAGCTTGTGCTACGACATCGGTAACGGGTTTAACGATGAAAGATATGCCATGGATATTGCATTTGCGGTCAAACTGTTCGGCGCTTTGTTCGCAATCATGAACCCGATCACAAACCTGCCGGTTTTTCTAAGCGTCACAGATGGCGCGGCGATCAGCGTGCAACGTCAAATCGCTTTGAAAACAGCCCTTTACACCGGGATCATGGGCGCAATTGTGGCTGTTGCAGGCACGCAGGTACTCAACCTGTTCGGTATCAGCGTTGATGATTTCCGGGTGGCCGGCGGCTTGGTGGTCCTGCTCATCGCGCTCAATATGCTGAACGGTTCGCATAGCGACTCTCACCATGGCAGCGAAGGGGAAAAAGCGGATTATCCGGCGGCTGACACGGTTGCGTTTTATCCGCTGACCTTTCCGATCATCATGGGACCGGGCACCATCACAACGCTGATCGTGTTTTCAGGGCAGGTCAAAACCACCGCTGACATGATCACCTACGGCGGGGTTTTTGCGGGGCTGGTTTTGGCACTGGCAGTTGTCTTTTACTTTGCCGCCGATCTTGGCCGGATGCTGACCAGTACGTCACGCGTCATCATGAGCCGCTTGATGGGCATGATCCTCGCCGCGATAGCCGTCGACATGATGCTGACCGGGCTCAAGGCGCTTCTGCCCGGTCTGGCGTGACCGGGTTCAGGCCGCCTGCCCGCCCGCTGCGGTCTGCACAAAGGCATCTGCGCATTGCTTGGCCAGCGCACGTACGCGCCCGATATAGGCCTGTCGTTCGGTGACAGAGATCACTCCGCGCGCATCGAGCAGGTTAAAGATGTGAGAGGCCTTGATGCATTGATCATAGGCCGGATGCGCCATGATGATCCGCTTGCCGGTTTTGGGATCGATATGCTCTTGCGCCAGAATGGCCGCACACTCGGCTTCCGCCTCTTCAAAATGGCGCAACAAGACATCCACATCCGCCACATCAAAGTTCCAGCGGGCGTATTCTTCTTCGGTCTGCTTAAAGACATCCCCATAGCTGAGCGCGATCGGAGTCTGCGGATCGTTGAACGGCATGTCCATCACGTGGTCGATGCCCAGCACATACATCGCCAGACGCTCCAGACCATAGGTCAGCTCACCTGAAACCGGGTGGCAGTCATGACCGCCCACCTGTTGGAAATAGGTGAACTGGCTCACTTCCATCCCGTCACACCAGACTTCCCAACCAAGACCCCAGGCGCCCAGTGTCGGACTTTCCCAGTCATCCTCGACAAAGCGGATATCGTGCATTTCCATGTCGATACCAATGGCTTCGAGGGAGCCAAGATACAGCTCTTGCAGATCCGGCGGGCTCGGTTTGATCAACACTTGAAACTGGTAATAATGCTGCAGCCGATTGGGGTTTTCACCATATCGCCCGTCCGTGGGACGACGCGACGGCTGAACATAGGCCGCAGCCCACGCTTTGGACCCCAGCGCGCGCAACGTGGTAGCGGGGTGAAACGTCCCGGCGCCCACCTCCATGTCATAGGGTTGCAGGACGGCACAGCCCTTGGAGGCCCAGTAGGTTTGCAGGCGTAAAATGATCTCCTGAAAACTGGTCGGTGCGTTATTTGCCACGATTGTCCCTCCATTGCGTGCGCCGTGGTTTAAGACAAGGTAACCAAGGGGTCAAACCGCATTCTTCGCGCTTTGGTTTTTGCAGTTGGAGCGAGGATTGGACCGCTACTGATGCTGTCAGAGCGCACACGGCCGACAGCGGCACGAAACCGCGTGGCGTTCCATAAAAATTCCTGCTTATGTCAGACCAAAGAAACAAGGCTGATGCTCAGATGCAGATTAACAAGACTATCGTCGTTTTTGTCATGTCGCTTTGCATGGCCGTCGCCATCGCTGGAACTCAGGCCTCGGCGCAACAGCAAGAGGTCGTCTGGGTGCAGATTGAGGCGCATCCAAACCTGGGCACCGCGCGGCAGCGGGCCGCGACCTATGCCAGTGATTTGGCGGACGTTAACGGTTTTTCGCTAGGTGGGTCTTGGTACGGTATCGTTCTTGGCCCCTATCTGCGTAGCGATGCAGAACAGGTTCTGCGGGTGTATAGGTCAGAGGGTCAGATCCCAAGAGACAGCTATATCGTGCGCTCGAACGTCTTAGGCGGACAGTATTGGCCTCCCGGCGTTGACATTCTGAACCGTGGCACATTCGGAGCGCCGACACCCGTTGTCCCCGAAACGGATGAAACATCACCGCAAGCAACGCTTGACCTTGAACCTGCGGACGAAACCCCGTCGGAGGCACGCCGGAGCGAACGGTTGCTGACCGCACAGGAGCGTCGTGACCTGCAAATCGCTTTGCGTTGGGGCGGATATTACAACGCCGCCATTGATGGCGCATATGGGCCGGGTACGCGCCGGTCCATGGCCGCATGGCAAGGCGCAAACGGCTACGAAACGACCGGTATCCTGACCACGAAACAACGCCGGCAGCTTATGGATCAATACAACGCGCCACTGATCAGCGCGGGTATGCAAACGCACCGGGACGCCCGCGCCGGGCTGTCGCTGCAACTGCCACTCGCCGCTGTCAAGTTGGACCGCTATGACCCACCGTTTGTGCATTTCGGCGCAACCGGATCTGTTCCAGAGGCCAAGGTCCTTTTGATCAGCCAACCTGGTGACCAAAAGACGCTCTTTGGGCTCTATGAGATCATGCAGACGCTCGAAATCGTCCCGCTTGAAGGGACCCGTGATCGCCGCGCGGATGGGTTTGTGTTGGAAGGCCGAAACAATCGGTTTGTGTCGCACACAGAAGTTACCCTGGAAGATGATGAAATTAAGGGGTTCACCCTCATCTGGCCCACAGGCGACGAAGAACGCCGCCAACGCGTTTTGGCCACGATGCAGGATACCTTCCAGACAACTCCCGGTGCGCTGGATCTGCGCTTGTCAGATAGTGCAGATCAGGACATTGATCTTGTGTCTGGGCTTGAGGTGCGCACACCCAGGCTTGCCCGCTCTGGCTTTTTCATTGATCGGTCCGGCGTGGTGGTGACCACATCCGATGTCGTACAATCCTGCACGCGGGTCACGCTGGACAAAGACAGCCCGGCGGACATCGTCACCTTGGACGACACGCTGGGTGTGGCCATCCTGCGCCCTCAATCCGCGCTGGCACCGATTGAGATCGGCGGTTTTGCGGCCGGTACACCTCGATTGAGATCCGAAGTCGCCGTCTCTGGTTACTCCTTCGAAGGCATCCTGGGCGCGCCTTCCCTGACTTTTGGTACGCTGGCCGATACCAAAGGCCTGTCGGGTGAACGCGAGTTGACGCGTCTGGCATTGGCAAGCCTGCCCGGTGATGCCGGTGGACCGGTTCTGGATGCCGGCGGTCAGGTTCTGGGCATGTTGCTGCCGGAGCCGGACGGTCCGCGTAAACTGCCCGAGGATGTCAGCCTTGCGGCCAACGCAACTGCCATTCAGGACCTCTTGTCACGCGCCGGTGTGCGGGTTCGGTCGCCGCAAAACACTGGCCGCACACTCGACCCGCTGGATTTAAGCCGCGTTGCCGAAGGGATGACCGTGCTGGTCAATTGCTGGGACTAAAGCGAAACACACGTTCGCTTTTACAAACCAATACCCGCAGAAACGTGGATGATCGTTGGCCCCTCTCGGCCAAAGGCGGCGGTCACCTCTGACTGCATCTCGGCCAAGGTCGTCGGCGCGCATCCATAGGCGCCATAGGCCTCGGCGAGTTTCACAAAATGCGGGTTTTGGACCGTGACGGCGTTCGGCTGAATTTGCGCGGCAACCATGCTGTCTTCGATCTCTTTCAGCTTGCCATTGTCCCACAGGAAAATCGGCAACGGCAGTTTCATCTCGACGGCGGTCGCCAGCTCTTGCAGCGTGTATTGAAAGCCGTAGTCGCCCGCGATTGCCATGGTTGGCTGCCCCGGACGGGCCACGGCACCACCGATCGCTGCCGGCATGGCATAGCCCAGCGTTCCAAAGCCCGTGGGGTGATGCCAATGGCCGGGCCGGTCCATATCCCAAACCTCTTTCGCGGCATAGGCAAACTGCGTCATATCGGAATAGATCATCGTGCCATCTGGCAAACAGTCCCGCAGAGCCTCTGCCACCGGAACGATGCCCGGCCGTTCCGACATCACCTCGGCACGCCATTTGGCGCGTTGCTCTGCGACCTCTCGGTCGGTCCAATCATGCGTGACCGTGGGCGGCAATGCGGCGAGTAACGCGTCGAGGACCGCAGAGGCGTTGCCGCAGATTTGCGTCTCGGCCCGCTGCGCATCACGCAGCACAACCGGATCAGAATCCACGCGCACTATGCGGGCGGTATGCCCCAGCGCATGGCGCCACAAATCCACTTCGGCCAGCTCGGTGCCGACCGCGATCACAAGATCCGCCTGCGCCAACACTTGTGCCGACCCCGGACGTGCGAGGGTCGAGCCGAAAAACCGCGGTTGATCCGGGGTCAGAATTCCCCGTCCGGCATAGGTGACAAAAGCTGCGGCACCCGTGCGCTGCATTACCGTACGCGCCGCTTCGGTCGCGGCCACCGCACCGCCGCCGAAGATGAAGATCGGGCGCTTGGCCGCTTGCAGGTTTTTCGCCAGCTCGTCGACCGCCTGCATATTCGCCGGCGCAGGGTGCGCGTGGCCTTGTGCGCCCTCAAAAGGCGGCGGTGGCGCGTCTGCCATGGCCTCTAACGCGGCAATTGGAACTTGGATATGTTTGGGACGGTTGCGTCGATGCAGAAACTCACCAAAGGCCCGATCGACCAGCTCATACGCCGCCGTCGCACTGCGCGCCTCTTCCGACCAGTCACAAACCGTTTCGGCCGCCAGGCGTTGATCCTTCATCTGGTGCAATTGCCCCTTGCGCGCGGCAATCTCATCCAGACAAGAGGACATGACCAACATCGGCACGCTGTCGGAATAGGCTTGTCCCATCGGCGTCATCGCATTGGTCAGCCCCGGGCCCGAAATGACGTAAGCCACACCGGGGCGCCCGGTTGCCCGGGCATAGCCGTCAGCCATAAACCCTGCGCCCTGCTCATGCCGGGCCAGAACATGGGTGATCCCCGCTTCTTCGATGCCGCGGTACTTTTCCTGATTATGGACGCCCGGAATGCCGAAAATGACATCCACACCCCGATCTTTCAGCATGTGTGAGATTTGCGCGCCAAGTGGTTTTTGCATCAGGCCCTCCAGAAACCAACGGTCAGAATGGCGTAAACCGCCATCAATTCGAGCCGTCCAACCAACATCGCAATCGACAGGATCCACTTTGCTGTATCATTCAATCCGGCGAAGTTACCCGCCGGACCAATCTGATCCCCAAGGCCCGGACCGATATTGGCCAGCGCCGCCGCCGCCCCAGAGAGCGACGTGGTGAAATCCAATCCGGTCATGCCCAGCAAAACAGCCAGCAATCCCAACGTCACGATGAAGAACGTAAAGAACGACATCACCGAATTCAGTACGTCCGAGCTGATCGGACGGCCATCATATCGTGGCGTAAAGACGCCATGCGGCGCACCGATGCGCAGCAGCTGAACCCGGATCGATGCAAACAAAAGCTGATAGCGGAAAATCTTGATCGAGCATGCGGTAGAGCCCGCGCACCCACCGATGAGACCAACAAAGAACAGGACGGAAATCGGAACACCGCCCCACGTCATATAGTCTGTGCTGGCATAACCCGTCCCGGTCAACAGCGACACGGTGTTAAAGAGCGTTTTGCGAAAGGCCTCTTCGGTGAACTCTTCCAGATCGGCCATCCGCCAGATCGTGAGCAACAGAACGATCACGGTAACCGTGGCCAGAAACGCCCTTATCTGGCTGTCTTCGAACAGTGGCTTTGCATAGCCCGTGCTGAGTTGGACAAAACGCACGAAGGGCAAGGCCGCGAGGATCATAAACACGACGCCCACATATTCCGGACCGGCGCCAAACGCACCAAAAGAGGCATCGTAATTGGCAAACCCCCCCGTTGCGACCGTGGTCATGGCGTGGACCGATGCGTCAAAGGCGTTCATGCCCGCCACCCCATAGCTCAACGCACAGATAAGCGTCATGGCGACGTAAATGACTGAAATACGGCTGGCAATTTCTGTGGCCCGTGGCAGAATTTTTCCAAAGGTATCAAACCCTTCGGAGCGGAAGATCTGCATACCCCCGACGCGCAGTTCCGGCAGGAACACCATGGCCACAACAATGATGCCGATCCCGCCCAGCCACTGCAAAATACCCCGCCACAGCAAGATACCCCGCGGCAAATCCTCTAGCCCCGTCAGAACGGTCGACCCCGTCGTCGTCAGCCCTGACATCGCCTCGAAAAAAGCATCAACAAAGCGTAATTGCGGTTCGCCGATGATAAAGGGCAACGCCCCGAAAATCGGCAAGGCCAGCCAGACGCCGGTCGTCAGCAAAAAGGTCTGTTGGATCGTCAAACCTTCTTTCACGCCGTTCTGACAGGCAATCGCCGACAAGCCGCCCACAAAAACCGAAACAATCCCGGCTTGCAGAAAGGCCATCCAGTGCCCATTGCCTTCGGCGATATCGGCGAGCATTGGCAACACCATCGTGATGCCAAGCACGGCCACCAAAAGGCCGATCACGTATATGACAGGGCGCAAATCCAGCATGAAGCGCAGGGTTGGCGCGCGGCGCGCGCCCTGTCAAGCAGACAGCTTAGCTTTCAGCGGTCGGTTTCACTGGTGCCTTGGCGCGTGACCTTGTGGCGGGTGCTTTGCGCGTTGTTGCGGCAGGCTTGGCAGCCGCAGCAACAGGTGCCTTTACCGGTGCCTTCTTGGCCATTGGAGTGGCCGGTTTCGCAGGTGCCTTTGCCGGTGCTTTCTTTGCGGCAGGCGTTGCCGGTTGCACAGGCGCAGCCTTGGCAGGTGCCGCCTTTTTGACGACTGGCGCTTTGGGCGCGGCGGCTGTCTTGGCCGCGGGCTTTGCCACGTCTGCTTTTGGTGTTTCAACCTTTTTCACAGCAGCTGGCGCTTTGGGCGCTGTTTTCGTCGCCACTGGCTTCGCAGCTTTGGCAATGGCAGGCTTTGCGATCTTTGCTAAAGGCTCGGACGTTGAAACCCCGGCAGCCGCAGACAGGAGGCGCATTTGTATCGCTGGCAATTCGGCCATCGATTTGCCGACAATCTGCATGACTTCAATGTGGTTTGTGACAGCTTTGCCGGCCAACCGCATATACGCGGCCGACACGTCAAAGGCGCTGGCGTAGTTTTGCATCATAATGTGTCTCCATTTTCACGCGCAGTGTTGGATGTGAAAGGTATCTTTGGCCCCGCCTCGGCGAGCCGTTGACGGTTGCGCCCGGCGGCGCGCGCAAAAGGTCTGACCGTTGCTTGCCATACTTGTTCCGGGCCGCGACCCCACCCGGCTGTGAAGGCTCCGGCCAAAACGGCTTCGGCAAAGACGGGCGCTTTTTCTTGGATCATGTCGCGGTGTTCGTCGGCTGCAATGTGCCACGCGCCGCCAAATCCCAAGCCCCGCATCACGATCACCGACCGGGCGTCTTCCATAAGCTGCAAATAGCCCAGCCAATTGCCGATGCTGGTTGATACTTCGACCGGAAGCATGAGGGCGTCCGATCGCGCCTTGCCTGTTATGTTGAGCCGTTCTTGCGCCAATGGATTGGGCTTTCTACCTGCTTGCAGCAACAGGATAGCCCAAAAATGCTGCCGGCGCAGCAATAATTGCTGCGCTGCGGCATATTGTGTTCAATTACACGTGCACAGTCGGCGGGTGCCCGCGTTATCCAACGTGGAAGAGCGAATTAAACAATTTGGGATCAAGGCTTTGCGCGGCGAATGTGTCACCTTCGGTCAACACGCTGACTGCGTCATGACTGTGCAAACTTTCCTGATGGCTGGCGATGATACGGAAATCGCCGACACGCACATCCGCTTGCAATTGTTCGCAAAAGAGCCGCGCTGCATCTTCGACAAAGATTGGATTCGCAGCATTGAGCTCGGCAAAAGCCTGTTCATCTTCCCGCTTGACCATCACCTGCGTTTCGGTTGGGACCGCACGCCGGCAAGCGTCGATCAGATCCTCGAACCACATGACCCGCGCGTTTTCATCGATTTCTACTGAGATGCGTGCAACGGACCGCTGCGAATGCGGTGTCGCCAATTGCCCACGTGTCGCTCGGGCATGTTCGCTTAGCTCCAGCGAACAGGGGCACGTCGACGAATAGACATAATCCAGATGCATGATCTTCTGGCGAACGCCATCCCGCTCCACCAATTCGAGCGCAATATCGTAGTATTGATATCCACTCAGACCAGAGCGCAGGCTTTCCACCTTTATCGGGAAAGAAAACCGCATCTTGATGCGTGCATCAAAGCTTTCCAGATCGGATTTGTAATCGTCCAGAGCCGCCTCGATCACGCCAAAGCTGAACGTCGCATCCGCATGTTTGTAAAAGGACCGCATGATGCGGGACATGTTGATGCCCTTTTTGTCCGCCTCAAGGCTGACCGTCCCGGTCACCGAGGTTTCCAGTGTCAGGTCACCATTGTCCCGCGTTCGGAACCTGATCGGCAGGCGAAAGTTCGAGATGCCGACATGCTGAATTTGTTGCTTTGACCCGCGGATCAGGCTGGATGGGCCGTTTTGAAGGTCCGGCAGCGTGTCCTTATACGCGGGATCAACCTGAAAATCCTCGGGATAGTCTCGCGACAAGCTGGGATATGCCACGGTGGTCAGTTCCGGGAGCAAGGCCGTCACAGACGGATCCAACTGACTGATTTCTGCCGGACTGGCCGATCGCGCCCAACGCCGCAACACGCCCAACGCGGCTTCTGCCTCGTCTTTGTCAGGGGATTGGCCAATGCCTGCCGCGTGAATATTCATGAGCCCGTTTCCTTCGTATCTCGGCTGAACCCGATAAATAGGGGCGACCCCATCATCTGTCCAATTTTTAAATGAAATACGACGGTCCAAAAACGGCGGATCAAAACGAGCGGCAGACATTTTTACGACCACATTTTGATTTCTCAGATGGACAGATATTCCCGAGCATCGCTAGGCTCAAATAACTACTTTTGCGCCGCAACGGAGTCCCGCTATGGATGACAAAATTGACCTGCAACGATTTGCAATCGACCAGCCACAAAGTGAGGCTTACCAATTACTTGTCAGTCAATGCCAAAAAGAACTGGCAACCGACGGCATGTTCAATCTTTCGGGGTTCCTGCGCCCTGAGCTGGCGCTTGGCACAGCGGACCAGTTGAAAGAAAAATTCGACACCGAAGCCTTTCATCACACGCGCAAACACAACATCTACTTTCAGGCCAAGCTGGACGCTTTGCCCGCCGATCATCCGGCGCGAAAGATGGTGCAAACGTCCAACCGAACCCTCTGCACCGACCAGGCGCAGGATACCGTTCTGCCAGAGCTCTACGAGTACCCTCCGTTCCAGAAATTTCTGGCAGATGTCATGAAGAAACCCGCGCTTTATGTCATGGACGACCCGATCGCCGGCGTGAATGTCATGCGCTATGGCGATGGCGAAGCCCTGAACTGGCATTTTGACCGGTCCGAGTTCACAATCACGATTTTGCTGCAAAAACCGGATGCGGGCGGTGCATTTGAATACCGACAGGATTTGCGCACCGAAACGGACCCAAATTACGACGGTGTGGCACGGCTGATGCATGGACAGGACACCGAAGTCCGACAAATCGATCAGTCACCGGGAACGCTGAACGTATTTTTAGGTAAAAACACCGCGCATCGTGTCACACCCGTGGTTGGCGACACCCCAAGGGTGATCGCCGTCTTGTGTTATTACGAACGCCCGGGCGTTTCTTTCACCGAAGAGGAACGCATCGGGTTTTACGGTCGCGCCGGTTAACCCGCCGCGGCCAGCGCCTGAAGAACATCAGCGATCAGGTCATCGCTGTCCTCAATCCCGACGGACAGGCGCACAAGGCCCGGGGTAATCCCCAAGGCCTGCTTCTGATCGTCAGGCAGGCGTTGATGCGTCGTGGTCGCCGGATGCGTCGCAATCGATTTAGCATCGCCCAGATTGTTCGAGATTTTCGCAATCCGGAGCGCGTTGAGGAACCGAAACGCCGCTGGCTGTCCGCCGGTCAGGTCGATCGACAGAACCGTTCCCCCCTTCCCGGTCTGACGCGCAACCAGCTCTGCTTGCCTGTGCGAAGGATGGCCCGGGTAAATCACCCGGTCCAAGGCGGCATGCCCTTGCAACCGGTCAGCCAAGGCCAAGGCGGTTGCCGTCTGCGCATTGACCCGCAGCGACATGGTTTCCAACCCTTTCAGCATCACCCAAGCTGTGAACGGGCTCATCGACCCGCCGGTATGCTTCATGTAAGGCTCAACCGTTTTGCGAATGAACTCTCGCGTCCCCAGAATGACACCACCCAAGGCGCGCCCCTGACCGTCGATATGCTTGGTCGCGGAATAGACCACCACATCCGCCCCTTGCGCGATGGCCTTGGAAAACACAGGCGTCGCAAAGACGTTATCGACCAGAACCGTCGCCCCCACCGCATGCGCAATCTCTGCCACGGCGGCAATATCAACAACCTCCAGCGTCGGGTTGGACACGGATTCAAAAAACACCGCCCGTGTGTCCGGACGAATCGCTGCCCGCCACTGATCCAGGTCAGTGCCATCCACGAATGTCACCTCAACCCCGTAGCGGGTCAAAATGTCCTCAAGCACATAGAGACAGGAACCAAACAGCGCGCGTGCCGAAACCACGTGATCCCCGGCCTTCAGCATCGACATCAACGCACCACTGACAGCCGCCATCCCACTGGCTGTGGCAAATGCATCCTCGGCTCCTTCGATCAGAGCAATCCGTTCCTCGAACATCGCAACTGTCGGGTTGCCGTAGCGGGCATAGATAAATTCATCCTCGCCTGCCTGCAAAAACCGCGCTTCGGCCGCTTCGGCGCTCTCGTAAACAAACCCTTGGGTCAGGAAAATGGCCTCGCTCACCTCGCCATATTGGCTGCGACGGGTCCCACCATGCACCGCTGCTGTGCGCGGTTTCCATTCATTGCTCATGTCGTCCTCCGGCCGGTCCCCCGGCACATCAAAAAAGCCCCAGACGCGGTCAAGCGAAAGGAGCCCTTCATCCTGACCTTTTAGCAGTATGTTTTTCGTGGCCCGCAATCCGGTAACAAATCGCCACGTCTTTGATGTGTTGCCCTTACGCCTCGGCTTGGAATTCGTCAACCACCGTTACGTGGCTGTTACGGATTGTTCACACACCTGCAATATGGTCCAGCCATAAGGCCGCCACTACATCTTGTGAGGGCACGCGGATATGCCGGTCATTAGGGTCAATGCAGACGGTGAAAAGCCAACGCTCCATTGCGGGACAAACCGCATTGTGACCGAGCTTGATCGCAAGGACAGGGGCACCGGGCCGGTGATCATCCTGATCCACGGATATAAGTTTCAACCGCACCATCCAATCCACTGCCCACACCGCCATATAATGGCCCAGCACCCGCGCGAACGGGCCTTCAGACCGCCCAGTTGGCCGCGCAATCTCGGCTTTGGCACCGGGCACCCCGACGAAGGACTGGCCATTGCCTTTGGCTGGAACGCACGTGGTTGGCTTTGGGATGCGCAGCGCAGCGCGACTCAAGCAGGTCGCGCCCTGGCAGAGGTGATTGCCATGGTGCATGCCCGCGCGCCCAACCGTCCGATCCATGTCGCGGCCCATTCTCTGGGCATCGAGCTGGTTCAAGAGGCGCTGTTCCATCTTCCGGCCGGATCCGTTGACCGCATTATTGCCATGATCGGGGCCAGCTTTCACAGCCGCACACAAGAGGCATTGTCCACGCCAGCGGGCCTAACGGCGGAGTTTATCAACGTCACAAGCCGCGAAAACGATGCCTTCGATTTCATGTTTGAACGGCTGATCGCGCCACCCATCCTCGGTGACCGTGCCATCGGTCACGGTCTGGTTGCCCCCAACGCCGTTACCTTGCAACTGGACTGCCCCGGAACACTCAGCCATTTGACACGCATCGGCACACCCGTGGCCGCGCCCGACCGCCGTATCTGCCATTGGTCGTCTTACACCCGCCACGGCATTTTGCGGTTTTATCATGACCTTCTGCGCCGGCGCGACGCGTTGCCTCTGGCACTGTTGCAAAGTGGCCTGCCACAGGCTCCAGCCCCAAGGTGGTCACGGCTTGTTGCGCTGCCAATCACTGACCGCTTCTTGCCCTTTTATCAGAAAGCGTCATGAATCTAGGGTGATACAGCAAGGAACACTGCGCCATGCCCAACCCTATTGACCTTTATTTCTGGCCAACACCCAACGGCTGGAAAGTCTCGATCGCCCTCGAAGAAATGGGGCTGCCCTATTCCACGCATCTCATCAATATCGGCAAAGGGGATCAATTCGCGCCCGATTTTCTGCAACTTTCCCCCAACAACCGCATGCCCGCCATTCTGGACCCGGATGGCCCCGACGGCGCGCCGCTGTCGGTCTTCGAATCCGGAGCAATCCTGCAATATCTCAGCCAGAAAACCGGCCTCTTTGGCGGCACAACGGCCCGCGAAAAAGTGGCTGTCACCGAATGGCTCATGTGGCAAATGGGTGGCGTCGGCCCGATGGCGGGACAGGCCCATCACTTCCTCAAATACGCCCCCAATATGGACCCGCCACAGGACCTGCCCTATCCCAAAGACCGCTACCGCGCCGAAGTGGGCCGGCTCTATGGCGTACTCGACCGCAAATTGGCCCAATCGGAATTTGTCGCCGGCGACTTCTTTTCCATCGCTGACATGGCCATCTGGCCCTGGGCCTCGCTCTGGGAAGGTCAACAACAAACCCTCGACGATAAACCCCACCTCACCCGTTGGCTCGACACGGTCAGCGCCCGACCCGGTGTCCAGGCCGGGCGGGCTCTCCATGCCGAACTGCGCGGCGATCAACTCAAACGAGATAAATCCGCCCAGGATCTCCTCTTCAAACGATCCTAGCGCAGAACCCCTGCTTCTTTCTTGTTCAAAATACCCCGGGGGTGCGGGGGCAGAGCCCCCGCGTGGATCGGATCGCCTCAGCGATCCGACGCCTCACTGTCCGGCTCGATCAGATACGGCTGTAAGGCAATAATTTGTGCCCAAAGAAACACAAAAAGCGCGATGGGAAACCCAAAGGTTTCGATCTTCACCCACAGATCCGTCGACATCGTGCGCCAGATCACCTCATTGGCGACCGCCAACAGCACAAAGGCGAGACACAATCGCCGCGTCAGGATCATCCAGCCTTCGTCCTGCATCGGCATCATCTCGGCCAAAACATACGCAAGATAGGATCGTCCCTGCAGCAGCCCGATCCCCAGCAAACCTGCCAGACAGCCATAAACGATGCTGGTCTTCATCTTGAAAAACCGCTCGTCGTTGAACCAGGCCGTGAGCCCACCAAAAAAGATCACCATGAAGGCCGTGAAAATCTGAATGCGGCTCAGTTTGCCGGTCAGGGCCCACAACACGCCCATCGCTGCCAAGAGGATGGGAACAAAAACGAGGGTCGCCACGATAAAACCGGAATACTCGGTCCCACCAATGGTGAAAACCTCGTCGCGCAGGCGCAGGTATATCAGGAAAAACGCAACCGTCGGGCCCAGCTCCAGCACTTGGCGCAGCACGGGATTGATGTCTTTTGGCTTGTCGTCGGTCTGGCTCATCTTGGTTCCTTATCCACCCATCTCCACTATCACCGCGCCCAGCGCGATCAAAGCCATTAAGGCAATCCGGCGCGGACCGACGGTTTCTTTCAGGACCAGCCACCCGATCACGGCCGCAAAGACGGTGGAGGTTTCCCGCAACACCGCCGCCTCGCCCACCTTATCAAGACGCGTGGCCATCATCACCGACCCAAAGCTGAAAAAGGCCACGAAGCCGCCGGCAACGCCCCGCACCATCAACGGACCCAAGGCCGGTCGGTCCGCCATCCGCCACCACCGCCAAGCCGCGTAAGGGGGCATCGCGACCCCATCAATCATGAAAAACCAGGCCAGAAAGGTAAACGGATTGGCCGTCGCACGAATGCCATAGGCGTCATAAGTCGTGTAAAGCGCCACAAAAAGGCCTGTCGCTACGGCCAGCATCAAAGCCAGCCGCAACGTCTCCCGTTCTGTTTCCAGAAAGATCAGGTTGTAGGCCGCCAGCCCGAAAATCCCGGCCAACAGCACCGCAACACCAAGCCATTGCATCGGTGCAAAGGTTTCCCCGAAGAGCAAATAGGCCCCGATCACCGTAAAAAGCGGCCCCATGCCCCGCACCACCGGATAGACCACCGTATAGGCCCCCTTGGTGTAAGCCAGCGCCTGCAGCACCTTGTAAATGACGTGGATTACGAAAACGCCGGCAAAGATCGGCCACATATGCGGTTCAGGCTAGGGCACCACAAAAAGCGCAAATGGGGCCGCCATCAGCCCGTATGAGAAATCAATCGCCCCGCGCGAAAGCCATGGATCATGGCGCCCCTTTTGCAGCGCCCCAAAGACCGCGTGCAAAAAGGCCGCCAAAAGTGACAGGGCCAACGCCAAACGATGCCCCGCCTCTGTGCCTTCGAGAGAGATGAGCCACTCGCTCATTTCTTTCGGGACACGGCCGGGGTCACTGCCCCCGGACCCCCGGGGTATTTTGAACAAGAAAGAAGCATATCAGTTGGCAATGCCCGTCAGGGCGGCGGCAAATTCTTCCGGGTCAAAGGGGGCGAGGTCGTCGATTTGTTCACCGACGCCGATGGCATGGATTGGCAGGCCGAACTTGTCCGCCAGAGCGACCAGCACACCGCCCTTGGCTGTGCCGTCGAGCTTGGTCATGACAAGGCCCGAGACGTCAGAGATTTTCTGGAATGTATCCACCTGGTTCACCGCGTTCTGTCCGGTGGTGGCGTCCAGCACCAGAAGGGTGTTGTGGGGCGCGGTTTCGTCTTTCTTGCGGATCACGCGGACGATTTTCGCCAATTCTTCCATAAGATCCGCGCGGTTTTGCAGACGCCCGGCCGTGTCGATCAAGAGCAGGTCGGCGCCCTCTTCCTGAGCGCGTGTCAGCGCGTCAAAGGCAAGGCTTGCAGGATCAGAGCCTTCGGGCGCAGTGAGCACCGGCACACCGGCGCGGTCGCCCCAGACCTGCAATTGCTCTACAGCGGCGGCTCGAAAGGTGTCACCGGCGGCGATGACCACGTTTTTGCCGGCGGCTTTGAACTGACTGGCCAATTTCCCGATGGTTGTGGTTTTGCCAGACCCGTTGACCCCCACGACCAAAACGACCTGCGGCCGTTTGGGGTAAAGCGGCAAGGGTCTGGCAACAGGGTCCATGATCCGGGCGATTTCCTGGGCCATCAATTCCATGATTTCACGGCTCGAAAGCCGTTTGCCAAAGCGGCCCTCTACCATATTCGCGGTGACGCGCAATGCGGTGTCCACGCCCATATCCGACTGGATCAAGAGCTCTTCGAGCTGTTCGAGCATGTCGTCATCAAGGACGCGGCGCGGCGCGCTGTCATCGCCGCGGCCGATCAGGCGACCCAGCAATCCCGGTCCGCCTTGCGCTGCGGTCTCTGTCGCAGGAGGCGTTTCTGTGGGGATCGGGGGTGGCGCAGGAGGTTCTGATGAGGCAGTCTGCGCTTCGGGTGCGGGGTCAGGCTCTGCCCCGTCTTCGACAATTGCATCAAGCCCCTCTTCGAGTTTCGAGGAGGATTTGAACAAACGATCCTTGAGTTTGCCGAAAAAAGACATTGGGGCCGCTCCGTAGATGTATCTTGATCACCTAATACGCACGAGCCAGAGATGAAAGCCATGACGCGTGCAGTTTTGGGTTTGATGCTCTTCTGTGTCCTCGGCGCGGTCGAGGCAGCAGCAGAGCCACCGGACAGGATGTGCAGTGCCGGTAAATGGGGACATGTAGAGTGTATCCGGGACGCCCATTTCGCCTTTGACACCTGTCAGGCACTGGATCGCTTTGCCGCGCGGCACGGTTTGGACAGTGGTTTTTTCGCCCGTCTGATCTGGCAGGAAAGCCGGTTTGACCCCAACGCGCTCAGCCACGCCAATGCGCGCGGGATCGCACAATTCATTCCATCCACTGCAAAACTGCGCGGGTTGGAAAACCCCTATAACCCAGCAGACGCGTTGGCGCACTCCGCCCAATACCTGGCCGAATTGAAGGACCGGTTCGGCAATGAAGGTATGGCGGCTGTGGCCTATAATGGCGGTGAGCGGCGGGCCGAAGGGTTTCTGGAAGGCAAAGGTTTGGCCCAGGAAACCTGGGACTATGTGCCGATCATCACCGGGGTCGGCGCCACAACATGGCGCGACAACCCGCCGGAAAACCACGACTTTCGCCTGTCAAAGGAAGAGGCGTTCCTGCCCGCCTGTCTGGAACTGGCCAAGAACCGCAAATTGTCGCCCGTGCGTCCACCACCGGGGGCCAACAAACCTTGGGGTGTGCAAGTGACCTGGGGACCATCACGGGATGCCGCGCAACAGGCCTTTGCCCGTTTGCAAGACGCTTGTCCCGCCTCGGCGGAAATTGATGCGCCGCAATATGTGAATATTCCGCACAGGATGCGGAACCGCCCCCCGTATATCGCGGTGCGGTTCGGGCATGACACGCGGTCGTCTGCGGACCGGCTGTGCCGGAACCTGCGGCGGTCCGGCTGTGTCTGTGCGGTGTTCAAGAACTCCAGCTGACGGGGCCCTTAGACCTCGTCAGGGAAGTGTTTCATCGTCAGCCGAATGGGGTTGGGTGCCGCCTGACCCAGACCGCAGATCGAGGCATCGGTCATCGCGCTGCACAGCTCTTCGAGTAGGGGTTGATCCCAGCGGTCGGCTTGCATCAGCTTAACCGCCTTTTCACAACCGACCCGGCAAGGCGTGCATTGCCCACAGCTTTCGTCTTCGAAAAAGCGCAGCATGTTGAGTGCGGCGTCGCGCGCGCGGTCCTGATCGGACAGAACCACAACCGCCGCCGACCCGATAAAGGTGCCATGGGGCTGCAACGTGTCGAAATCCAGCGGGATGTCATCCATCGACGCAGGCAACAGGCCCGAAGACGGACCGCCCGGCTGATAAGCCTTGAAGACATGGCCGTCCGCCATGCCGCCACAGGCCGAAATGATATCGGTGATGGTTGACCCGGCGGGCAATAGATAGACGCCCGGCTGTGCCACGCGGCCGGACACCGAATAGCTGCGCAAACCTGTGCGGCCGTTCAATTCGGTGCTGTTGAGGCATTCCGGCCCTTCGCGGCAGATCTTGGCCACCCAATAGAGCGTTTCGACATTGTGCACCAAGGTGGGACGGTCAAAGATTCCGACCTGCGCCACAAATGGCGGGCGGTGGCGGGGCAAACCACGCTTGCCTTCGATCGATTCGATCATCGCGCTTTCTTCGCCGCAGATATAGGCCCCTGCCCCGCGTCGCAGGTCGATATAGCCAGGTGCCACCAAACCCGCCTCTTCCAGCGCTGCAATCTCGCGGCGGAGGATGTCCAGAACCGCCGGGTATTCGTCGCGCATATAGATAAAGCAGGTTTCGGCCTCGACCGCCCACGCGGCGATCAACATGCCTTCGAGGAAGAGATGCGGGGTGCGTTCGAGGTAGTAGCGGTCTTTGAACGTGCCCGGCTCGCCTTCATCCCCGTTGACGGCCAGATAGCGCGGGCCGTCATTCATGCGGACAAAGCCCCATTTCTTGCCCGATGGAAAGCCCGCCCCGCCAAGACCGCGCAGGCCCGCAGCCAACACCTGATCCTGTACCGCTTCCCAGTCACCGCCGTCGCGCAAGGATTTCAGCGTTTCATAGCCGCCCTGGCCTGCGTAATCGGCCAGCGTTTCGTAATCGGGCACATGAGCATGCGTGTCGCCTGCCGCGATGGCGGCCTGCACCTTTTCGGGGGTGGCGTGATCGATGTGGTTATGGCCCAGTTCCAGAACCGGGGCGGTGTCGCACCGGCCCATGCACGGCGCGCGCAACACGCGGACCTCTGCGGGATCAAGCCCATCCTCTAACGCTTGTTGCAAGGCCTGCGCACCGGCCAGTTCGCAAGAAAGCGAGTCGCAAACGCGGATGGTCAAGGCCGGTGGCGGTGCCTCGCCTTCTTTGACGACGTCGAAATGGGCATAAAACGTAGCGACCTCATAGACCTCGGCCATGGAGAGACGCATTTCTTCGGCCAAGGCGCGCAAATGCGCGGCGGCCAGATGGCCATAAGCATCCTGGATCAGGTGCAAGAATTCGATCAGCAGGTCGCGGCGGCGCGGACGGTCCCCCAAAAGCGCGCGCACCTCGCCCCAGGCTTGATCCTCGACTTGGCGACCTTTCGGGGTTTTGCGCCCTTTGCCTTTGCCGGATTTCCAAACGCCCTTGCGATCATCCAATGCCATCGTTCGCTTAACCTTTGTTTAGCTAAGGGCCGTTATACACGCGCGACCACTTCGGGACGGATCAAAAACGACAGATCGACGCGGCTTTGCGTTTGTGCGCGTTCCGATATGCGCCGCGGCGGCGCGCATTGGCATCGCGTTGCGAACCGGGGTCGCCGGGTGCGCACAATAGAGTGTGCGGTGCATTGGCCCGATGGCCAGTGCCCTGACCATCTGGCATCATATCCGCATGTTCAGATCGTTGTTGATTCTCTTGGGCTTACTGGCTTCCCCGATTTGGGCGGAAACCCCGCTCTCTGCTGATGCGTTTGACCGATATACCCGGGGAAAAACGCTGTTTTACGGTCAGAACGGGCTTGCCTATGGTGTCGAGCGGTATCTGGATAACCGGCGCGTTGTCTGGTCCTTTTTGGATGGTCAGTGCAAAAATGGGTCATGGTACGAGGAAAACGGGATGATCTGTTTTTTGTACGAAGACCGGATTGACCCGCAATGCTGGACTTTTTTTGATGGCTCCTCTGGCCTGATTGCCCGGTTCGAAAACAACCCGCAGGCCACCGAGATTTATGAGGCAGAGGATATCGGTGAGGAAATGCTGTGCTATGGGCCCGATGTTGGCGTCTGAGGCTGTCGTCAGATTTGGGTATTTTTGACAAGAAAGAAGCCTGATCAGTTGTAAGAAACTGAGACGTCAGAAAAGGCTGCCTTGTTCCGGTGTGTCCTTGCTGGTTCGTTTTGATTTCGACGCCGGTTTTGCGCCGATGTCCAAGCTGCCATCGGCGAATTCGATGGAAAGCTGATGGGCAGCAGACGCTTCTGACTTTGTGGTCACAACCGCCCCGTCCCCCCGCACTACGGCATAGCCGCGCTCCAGCGTGGCCTTGTAGCTGAGGGTTTCACGCATGCGGTCGGTGGCGTCGATCTGGCGTTTGAGCCGGTCGATATGCGTGGTTCCGGCCCGCGAGAGGCGGCGGCTGAGGCCGACATAAGCCTCGCGTGCCTGCTGCACGCGGTCGGCGAGGCGGTCCGGGTCCAACCGCGCCGTGGTGCGGTCCAACCGGTCTCGCTGCGTTTGGGCCATGCGGCGCAGGGTGATGGGATGCAAGCTGCCGGTTAATTCTGCCACGGCAAGGCGGCGGACCTGAACACCCTGCATCAAGGCGCGGGGCAGCCGTTCAGACGCTTGATCAAGGCGTTGGCGCGGCGCATCGAGCAGCGTGTCATGGCGCGGCAAGGCCCGGGAGAGATCGGTCAGGCGTTGCTGGCGCTGGGTGATGGCGCTGGCCGCCGCGCGCGTCATGCGCGCGCCCTGGCTTTCAAGCCATCCCAAAAGATCAACGCGCACCGGTACGGCCAGCTCTGCCGCGGCGGTGGGTGTCGGTGCGCGGCGGTCCGAGGCGTAGTCGATGAGCGTGGTATCGGTTTCGTGACCCACGGCAGAGATCAGTGGGATCTTGCTGTTTGCGGCGGCCCGCACGACGCTTTCTTCGTTAAAGCCCCAGAGGTCTTCGACCGAACCGCCACCCCGGGCCACAATCAAAAGATCCGGACGCGGCAGCGCCCCGCCGGGTGTCAGCGCGTTAAAGCCTTCGATGGCGCGGGTCACTTCGGGGGCGCATTTCTCGCCTTGTACTGCAACCGGCCAGATCAGCACCTTGCGCGGGAACCGGTCGCGCAAACGGTGCAGGATATCCCGGATCACCGCGCCGGAGGGCGATGTCACGACGCCAATGACCTCTGGCAAATAGGGCAATGGTGCTTTGCGCGCCTCGGCAAAGAGCCCTTCGGCGGCCAGTTGGGCCTTGCGTTTTTCTAGGAGCGCCATCAGCGCGCCCATGCCGGCCGGTTTCATGTCATCGATGATGATCTGGTACCGCGACTGACCCGGAAACGTGGTCAGCCGACCGGTTGCGACCACTTCCATCCCTTCCTCGGGTTGGGTGGTGAGGCGTGATGCGACGCCCTTCCACATGACACCTGCAAGAACAGCCCGATCATCCTTGAGGTCGAGATAGACATGGCCCGAGCGCGGGCGGCTGACGCGGCCAACCTCTCCCTTGACGCGGACATGGGAGAATTCGCCTTCGACAACGCGTTTCACCGCGCCGGAAAGCTCGCTGACGGTGAATTCGGGGGCGTTTTGGCCGTCTTCGGGCAGGTCGATCAAGTCCATCTGTGCGGCGCTTTCTTGTACATCCGGTTCGGCAAGCTTAGAACGCGGGTCAGGCAGTTCCAAGCAGGGAAATCACCATGAACATCCTCATCCTCGGCGGCGGCGGGCGCGAACACAGTTTGGCCTGGGCGGTGATGCAGAACCCGAAATGTGACAAGCTGATCGTGGCGCCCGGCAATGCCGGAATTGCGCAGATCGCGACCTGTGCGGCACTTGATATCGAGGATGGTGGCGCGGTGGTCCGTTTTGTCGAAGCCGAAGCGATTGACTTCGTGATCGTGGGGCCCGAAGCGCCCTTGGCCGCGGGGGTTGCCGACCGGTTGCGCGAGGCGGGTATCCTGGTGTTCGGCCCATCGGCCGCCGCAGCACGCCTGGAAGCCTCCAAGAGCTTTACCAAGGAAATTTGTGATGCCGCTCATGCCCCGACGGCGGCCTATGCCCGGTTTACCGAAGCCGGTCCGGCCAAAGACTATATCCGGGCCCAAGGCGCACCCATCGTGGTCAAGGCGGTCGGTTTGGCCGCGGGCAAAGGCGTGATCGTGGCGATGGACGAGGCGACTGCGCTGGACGCCATTGACGACATGTTCGGGGGCAGCTTTGGCGCTGCGGGGGCTGAGGTCGTGATTGAGGAGTTCATGGAGGGAGAAGAAGCGTCCTTCTTTGTGCTTTGTGATGGGGAGACGGTGTTGCCGATCGGGACGGCGCAGGATCACAAGCGGATTGGCGAAGGTGACACTGGGTTAAACACCGGCGGCATGGGGGCCTATTCGCCGGCGCCGGTTTTGAGCGATGAGATTGCGCAGGCCGCGCTCGACCAGATCATCCGACCGACCATGGCCGAAATGGCCCGGCGCGGCACGCCGTACCAGGGGGTGCTTTATGCGGGCCTTATGATCAAAGACGGGGTGGCGCGGTTGGTGGAGTATAACGTGCGGTTCGGGGATCCGGAATGCCAGGTGCTGATGATGCGGTTGGGCGCACAGGCGATGGACCTGATGCATGCCGCGGCCGAGGGCCGTCTGGCCGAGGCGCAGGTCAATTGGGCCGATGACCATGCCATCACGGTGGTGATGGCGGCGGCAGGGTATCCGGGCAGTTACCAGAAAGGATCGGTCATTCGCGGCCTCGACGAGGTGCCGGAGACCAGCCATGAGATGTGTTTTCACGCAGGCACCACCGCAGCAAACGGTGACGTGACGGCGACCGGCGGGCGGGTTTTGAACGTCACGGCGCGGGCCGATGATTTGGCAACAGCACAGGCGCGCGCCTATGCGATGATTGATCAGATCGACTGGCCCGAGGGGTATTTCCGGCGTGATATCGGATGGCGTGCGCTCACCTGACACCGGCGCAGAGGGGGCGCTGCCCCCGGCCCGTTCCGGGCCTCCCCCGGGGTATTTTGCACAAGAAAAAAGCCCTATTTGCAGGCAAGGGTCGCCGCAAGGCTTGATGGGCCCGTAAATGGCGCGATGTCACGAGTGGCGATCTGGCTGTTGGTCAAGGTGCTGGCTATGACACGGCTCCAACTGGCATTGGCGGTGATGAGCTCTGGTCCCGTGCCACAGTCGCGGATACCGCCCGAGATGAAGTCTTCGCCAATACGGTGATTGGTTAGGCCGGATTGCGCGGCGATTTCTGTGAGCTTGCCGTCGGCATAGCGCCAAATGCGGAGTGTCTTTGCCAAGTGGGGGCGGTCGATATAAGCAATCTCAATGTGACCGTCGCCATCGAGATCTGCAGCCCCGATAGGAGCCAACCAGCGAAACCGGGTACCGATATGGGGAGTGGCCGCAATCTTGCCGGTGTCATCATAGATCACCAGTTGGGCCCCCGTGGCGGCGTCGCTTTCAACAACGATCACCTCTTGATCGCCGTCCAGATCCAGATCGAAAAGGCGCGGTGACAGATCCTCGAATACGCGCTCTTCCGGCAGGACAAATTCAATGAACTGGCCCGACCGCAAACGAATTTCTAGACCGCCATATTCGACCGTATCGCCCAGAACGCCGTGGGCGTAGCGCGTCGTGGGCAAAGTGAATTGCGCCGATGTGATCTCTGCCCCGGCGGGCACAGCTAGCGCCACCCCCGCCAGCCACAAGCACAAAGGGGCGACAGCGCCGCGGCAAAAGCGTGCCAGGCGCGCAACAGGGATCGCGGCGCCCGGTCCGGCATCAGATCTGTTTTTCGGGCATTTGGACGACAAGCCCGTCCAGCGCGTCGGTGACCTTGATCTGGCAGGTCAGACGTGACCGGGCCGGATCCGGCTCGTAGGCAAAATCGAGCATGTCTTCTTCCATGTCGTCCTTGGCGGGTATTTTCTCAACCCAGTCGGGATGCACATAGACGTGACATGTGGAACAGGCGCAGGCGCCGCCGCAATCGGCCTCGATGCCTGGGATATTGTTGTCGCGTGCCCCTTCCATAACGGTCAGACCATTTGCCACGTCCACCACGTGTTCGGTCCCGCCATGCTCGATATAGGTAATCTTTGCCATTTTGCCTTCCTTCGAACTATCCCGCCTTACCTAGTGAAGCCGGTGGGGGCTTGCCAGTCTCTTTTGCGACCTTGCCTGCCGCAGGTGGACAATTTCGCATTTTGTTCTATATTTGTTCTTATGCTTGCCCAACCAATTCGCATGACAGACACGTGGCCCAAACCACCGGCCTGTTTGGTGGCCGCCCGGCTTTCCGAACCGCCAGAGGGCGCGCGTATTGTCGTCGCCGGATTGGTGATCCTGCGGCAACGGCCCGGGACGGCCAAGGGGGTGATTTTCATCACGCTGGAGGATGAGACGGGCGTGGTTAACGTGATCGTCTGGCGCAGTATGTATGAACGGTTTCGCCGGGCCGTGATTGCGGGGCGATTGTTGCGGGTCACCGGACGTTTGCAGCGGGCGCATGACGTCACCCATGTTATGGCCGAAGAGATCGAGGATATCTCGTCAATGCTCGATCTGTTGGTACAGCCGCAACATGAAGGCTGATTTTGCCTTTCCCCCAAAACTGACGTATCCTGCGCAAAACGCCCTCAAGAGGCTCGAGCATGTTCTGCACATTGCGCTTATTTTCCGGCCCCGCTCTGGCCGTTGTGCTGATTGGGTGCAGCACGACAAATGCCCCAACCCGAACGGATCCCGGCTTTGCCCCGGTTAATCCCATTGCCCCGCCGGGAGCGGCACCTGGCACCTGCTGGGCCAAACAAGTTGATCCTGCGGTCATTGAAACCATAATCGAACAGGTCCTTGTGCAACCCGCCCAAACAGCAGCAGACGGCACCGTCACCCAAGCCGCCGTCTACGAAACCAAAACAATTCAGAACATCGTGAAGGAACGCGGCGAAACATGGTTTGAGACCCTGTGCAGCGGCGCCTTCACCCCTGAATTCGTTTCGAGCCTGCAACGCAGTTTGCAGGTACGCGGCATGTATTCGGGCCCAGTCACGGGTACAATGGATGGGCGCACGCGTTCTGCTGTGCGCAGATATCAAGCGGGCGAAGGGTTCGATTCCAGCATCCTGACGATTGAGGCCGCACGCAAACTGGGATTAAGTGTTGTGAACCTTCCCAAGGACGGCTGAGACGATTTCACACAGACCCTTGAGAACTACACCAGATCGTTTAGTTTGGGCGTACCACAACCCTCGGGTGTCCTATGCCGCCAACCGTATTTCCTGCCACAGGCTTTCTGGCCGACAGCTCTGATGAGTTGAAAGAAGTGTTGGGCGAGCTGGCCCGCCGGATCGTTCTGGACAAAGGTGATGTGTTGTTCTCCGAAGGAGATCAGTTCGACGCGCTTTATGCGGTGATGAGTGGCGGGGTTGAGGTTTCTGTTCTGTCGGGCGAAGGGCGCAAGCTGTCACTGGACATGATGCGTCCGGGCGCGCTTTTTGGCGAAATCGCGTTATTTGATCCTGGGCCGCGCACAGCCACCCTGAACGCTGCGGAACCCAGCAGTCTTTTGCAAGTGCGCAACCAAGATGTTTTGCGTGCACTGCGTGAACGGCCCGAGGTAGCCATAGACCTAATCGCGCTGGCCGGCCGCCGTATGCGATGGATGAACCAGCAATTGCATGAGCAAGTGTTTTTGCCAATGCCTACCCGGCTGGCGCGCAAGATCCTGTATCTGACACCGGAAAAACCGGGAAAGCCGGGCACCCTGGCTTTGTCGCAATCGGAGTTGGCCGAGTTTGTAGGTGCCACACGCGAGGCAGTTTCCAAAACGCTCTCTTCCTGGCGAAAGCAGAATATTGTCGAACTGTCGCGTGGCGGTTTGACATTGTTGGACCGCCAAGCATTGCGCGCGTTGGCGGACCATAACAATTCTTGAAACAATCTGTAACCCAGATCACAGACCCGAATCTGAGGCCTTGGCATAAAGCAGATGTTCAAAGCAAAGAACATCATTTTAGCCAAGGATCAGACCTATGACTCCGATTAACACAACGCTTTCGCAACCGCATTTGGTCCCTGCCCCCGCAAACGGTTCCGCGCTTGGCCGTGTGGTAGAATGGATTGTCAAAGGCCATTCCAGTTTTTCTACCGTACAGTCACGTGTGGCGCAGCATGGCCTGAGATTTTAAGAAGCTTTTTTCGAACAATAACTTTTAAAGAAAAGACCCCCACAGCATGCTGCGGGGGTCTTATTTGTGAACGATCCTCTCAGCTTTCGAGGCTGAGGGCCACAAAGCGCGGTTCGCCACCGCGACGGACCAGCAAAAGCAAAGACTTACGCCCCGCTTCTTCGGCGTCTGAAATACGATCGTCGAAAGAGGCCAGATCTGTCACCTTCTGCTGACCGGCCTCGGTGATCAAGTCACCAGCACGAAGCCCTTTTTCATAGGCTTCGGATGTCTCGTCGACATCAACCACGGCCAGACCCTCCATGTCGGCAGCCAAACCCAGTTCCTCTCGCACCTCGTCCGTCAGCACGCTGAGTGTCAGCCCAAGAACTTCCTTTTGTTCTTCAACACCGCCTTCTTCCTGTTCCATCGCTGCAGGGACCGAGCGTTCGGCCTCTTCCCGGCGGCCCAGTGTCACAAGGATTGTCTGCGTGCCACCCTCGCGGAACACGACCACGCGGACCGACTTGCCCACCGTGGTGTTGCCAACCTGACGGACCAACGAACGGGTGTCGTCAACGTCGACTCCGTCAAAGGTGACGATCACATCGCCTGCCAAAAGACCTGCGTCCTTGGCCGGGCCATCCGGCACGTCCGCAATCAAAGCACCGGCAACTTTTTCAAGGCCAATGGCTTCGGCCACATCGTCGGTCACGTCCTGAATACGCACGCCCAGCCAGCCGCGACGGGTTTCGCCAAATTCACGCAATTGGTCGACAACGTTGGTCACCACATTTGAGGCCATCGAGAAACCGATGCCGATCGATCCGCCATTGGGCGACAGGATCGCGGTGTTCACGCCCACAACGTCACCATCCATATTGAACAGCGGACCGCCAGAGTTACCCCGGTTGATCGCTGCGTCTGTCTGAATGTAGTCGTCATAAGAGCCGCTCAGCGCGCGATTACGGGCCGAAACGATCCCTGCACTGACTGAAAAGCCCTGCCCCAGCGGGTTGCCGACGGCAATCACCCAGTCGCCTACGCGCGCTGTGTCGCTGTTGCCGAATTTCACAAACGGCAACGCTTCGTCTGCGTCCACTTTCAGAAGGGCGATATCCGTATTCGGATCGGTGCCAACAACGGTCGCTTCCAGTTCTTTTCCGTCGAAGAACTCGATCAGGATCCTGTCGGCGCTTTCAATGACGTGATTGTTGGTCACGACATAGCCGTCCTCGGAAATGACAAAGCCCGAGCCCAGTGCCGAAGACCGGCGCGGGCGGTCGCCATTGTTGTTGTTGCGATCCTGAAATTCGCGGAAGAAGTCTTCGAAGGGCGAGCCTTCGGGCACGATGCCTTGGGGTCCGGTCCGGCCTTCGATGGTTTGCGATGTGGTGATATTGACCACCGATGGGTTGACCTGTTCGGCCAGCGGGGCCAGGCTTTCCGGGCGGGCCTGTACGGCCAATGCCTGTAGAGCCACAAAGGCCAAGGCCAGCGCGCCGATCCACAGTGCCCGCAATTGGGCGGTCATCGCGAAATCGCGGCGGGCCAGTGAGTGTGTCTGAGGCTGCATCCTCATCTCCTATTCGAGCTTATTCTTTTTTGGGTCCATGACGAACACGTTCATCCTGACCCCATGTAGTGTTGCCGAACTTCAACAATAAAGGTGTCATCGGCTCAGCTTCTGTCAATTGCCTGTGAGTTAGCTGTCACATTTGCCGGGTCAAAGCGAACCGCCCAACTGGTAAGCGCCCCAGATCAGCAAAAGCCCGCTGACCACCGCCAAGGCCCCCATATTGCGGCGTTGGTTTTCGTCGAGCGCGCGCAAGACCTGCAGCATGCGTTCAATAAAAGAAGGGGCCAGCAACCATGCCAGCCCCTCTACAACAAACACCAAACCGAGTGCCAAAAGGATCGTCGCGATCAATCGTTTACGCCCTCGGCAGCATCCTCGGCGACATTAGCGTCTTGGTTGTTGACGCTGGTCTCGGCCTCTTCCTGTGCTTCGCTGGCCGCTTCACCTTGTTCCAGAGCTTGCTGCGCGGCCGCCAGGTCAGCCTGCTGCTGCGCTTGGACAGCGGCGGCATTCAAAGGTGGTGTCGTGTCACGACCGGCGGTTGGCGACTTCAGATAGTTGAAGAACTCGCTGTCCGGCGACAGAACCATCGAAGAGTTACCGCCTTGCAACGCGCGCTGATACGCCGTCAAGGACCGATAGAATTCAAAGAACTCCGGGTCCTGACCAAAGGCCTGCGCAAAGATCGCGTTCCGTTCAGCATCTGATTCACCGCGAATGATCTCGGCTTCCCGTGCCGCTTCGGACGTCAGTTCGACCACGGTCCGGTCAGCTTGCGCGCGAACACGTTGGGCGGCTTCGTTACCACGCGCGCGTTCGTCAGTTGCTTCCCTTTCCCGCTCGGCCCGCATCCGCTCAAAGGTCGCGTCAAGGTTTTCGGCCGGAAGGTCGGTGCGTTTCAGACGCACGTCGATCAGTTCAAGACCAAGCTCTTGCGCATCATCATAGGCTCCATTGCGGATACGCTGCATCAGCGCGGCCCGGTCAGAGCTCAGGATGTCGTTGGACGATACCGAACCAAGGATTTCCCGCGTTTGGGATCGCAGGATCGAGTCCAAACGACGTCCCGCGACCTGAATCGCCTGATCACCGCCTGCACCCGTCGCCTCTCGGAACTTGTTCACGTCGGAAATCCGGTAGCGGGCAAAGGCGTCCACGACGAGACGACGATCATCCAGCGGCGTGACCTCAAGCGGGTCAACATCGCGGCTGAGGATACGGTCGTCATAGCGGACAACTTCCTGAATAACCGGGATCTTAACCGCGAGTCCCGGCTCTTCTTTAACCGCAACAACCCGGCCAAATTGCAGGACCAATGCCTTTTCGCGTTCGTCGACGATAAAGATCGAAGACAAACCCAAAATAGCCAGCACGACGACGACGGGCAGAAGAAAAGCTGTAAACCGCATCAGTTTGTCCCTCCCGCACCCGGTGCGCGACGCAATTCGTTCAGCGGCAGATAGGGCACGACGCCGCTGCCAGAACCGCCGGTGTTTTCATCAAGGATGATTTTGTCCACATCACCCAAAACCTGCTCCATCGTCTCAAGATACAGACGTTTGCGGGTCACTTCGGGCGCTTTGAGATATTCTTCCAGAACAGCCGTAAAGCGGCTCGCTTCACCGGTTGCTTCGTTCACAACGCGCGCGCGATAGGCTTCCGCTTCTTCCAGCAGCTGTGCTGCTTCACCGCGTGCCTCGGCGAGAACACGGTTCGAATAGGCATCCGCCACGTTTTGCAGACGGTCCCGCTCTTGTTCCGCGGCCTGAACGTCGCGGAAGGCGTCGATCACCGGCGCCGGGGGATCGGCCTTGTCAAAGTTCACACGCACGATGTTCACGCCACTGTCGTAGCTGTCCAGCGTGCTTTGGATCAGGTCCTGCAACCGTTCCGCAATCGAACCACGATCCCGGTTCAGAATGGGGGCCAGTTCGGATTGCGCGATAATTTCACGCATCGCCGATTCCGACACCGCGCGGATGGTCGGCTGTGGTTCCCGCAGGTTGAAAAGGAAGTTCGCGGGGTTCGAGATGTTCCAAACCACCTGGAAGTCGATGTCCACGATGTTTTCGTCACCCGTAAGCATCAGACCTGCGTCGCGACCACCTGAACCCGTGCCGATATCTTCGGTCTGTTCGCGTGTCACCGGAATGACTTCGGCTGTGACCAGCGGCCAAGGCGCAAAGTTCAGACCCGGATTACCAATCGCAGAAAACTCGCCCAGGAAAAGCTCAACAGACTGTTCTTCGGGCCGGACCGTGTAAAAGCTTGCCAGACCCCAAACGACCAGCGCCGCGATACCGCCCACAACAAAGGTCCCGCGGGTCAATTTCGGCCCGCCGCCGCCCTGCCCGCGTCCACCGCCGGTGCCACCATTGCCGCCGCGACCGCCCATAAGGACGCGCAGCTGTTCCTGGCCCTTTTTCATAATCTCATCGATCTCGGGGATCTGAGGTCCGTCACCCTGCGGGCCGCGACCACCGCCGCCGCCTCCGCCAGAGCCGTTATTGCCTCTGTTCCCCCCGCCTGAGGAACCGCCGCCCCCCCAGGGGCCGCCGTTGTTTCCCGCCATGCTGCTGTGTTCCCTTATTCATGCCGCCCAACTGGCGACGTTGCCTTCAAACCTGTGCGCTTTACTCGAGATTTCAAGCCGTACGTACAGGTGATCTCATTGTGACAATCTCTTCGGACATGGTGGGGTGCACCGCCACGGTCCGGTCAAAGTCCTCTTTTGTCGCGCCCATTTTGATCGCAATACCAGCCAACTGGATCATTTCGCCTGCCGCCGGTGCGACGATGTGGCAACCCAGAACCTTGCGGGTTGCCTGGCTGACGATCAATTTCATCAAAACACGGTCAGGCCGCCCGATGAACGACGTTTGCATCGCCCGGAAGCTGGTCGCGTAAACCTCAATCGGTTCCTGCTCTGCCGCGTCTTCTTCGCTCAGGCCCACGGTTCCCATTTCCGGCTGCGTGAACACCGCGCTGGGGATCAGCGCGTGATCAACCGGTGTCGGGTTGCCTTTGAACACCGTTTCGACAAAGGCCATGCCTTCGCGAATGGCAACCGGCGTCAGGTTCACTCGGTCGGTCACATCGCCGATCGCATAAATCGAGGGCACCGCGGTCTGGCTGTATTCATCAACCTTGATCTCACCCTTGCGACCCAGTTCGATGCCCAGCGCCTCTAGTCCCATACCATCTGTGTTTGGCGATCTGCCCGTGGCCAGCAGGACCTGATCAAAAAGCCGTTCATCGCCGTTGGTTGCTTTGACCCTTATCTGGTCGCCTTCCTTGTGCATCTCAAGGATGTTGCTGCCGGTGCAGATCTCGATGCCCTTTTGCGACATCTCGGTGGCGACGAGACCGCGCGCCTCATCGTCAAAGCCGCGCAAAATCTGCGCACCGCGGTAATATTGTGTGACGTCGACACCCATACCGTTCAGCACGCCGGCAAATTCACAGGCAATATACCCGCCCCCAAGGATCAGGATCGATCCGGGCAGTTTATCGAGGTGGAAAATGTCGTTCGACGTGATCCCCAGCTCTGCACCCGGAAAGTCCGGCTTTACCGGACGCCCGCCGGTGGCAATCAGGATATGTTTTGCTGTCTTTGTCTCACCGGTCGACAATTGCACAGTATGGGCATCGACCAATGTCGCGCGCGCATCAAAGGTTTCGACACCCGAATTTGCCAGCAGGCTGCGATACACACCTTCAAGGCGGTCCAGTTCAGTCTCTAACTGTGGGCGGAACTTCAGCCAATCGAAATCACCCGCTGTCACGTCCCAGCCGTAAGATTGAGCGTCTTCCATCTGCGCGGCATAGCCAGAAGCAAACACCATCAGCTTTTTGGGCACGCATCCCCGGATGACACAGGTGCCGCCATACCGATCCTCTTCAGCCAAAGCGACCTTTGCCCCGGTTTCACCGGCCGCCACACGCGCCGCGCGCACGCCACCAGACCCGCCGCCAATGACGAAGAGATCATAGTCAAAGCTCATGGAATTGTCCTTTAATCCGCAAGATCGGAAAAGAGGTTGTCGCTTTCGACAAAATCCAGCCGGTCATGCTCTACCGTTCCTTCATTGATGTCGCGCGTTTGCACGCGACCGTCGCCATACCCGATGATGACGGTGTCACAAATATCAATGAATAGCCCGTTTTCAACCACGCCGGGCATCTGGTTCATCACCATTGCCAATTGGCGCGCATTGCCAATCCGCTGCAAATGCAGATCGAGGATGTGGTTGCCTTCATCCGTAATGAACGGCACGTCGCCATTCATGCGCAATGTGGAAGAACGACCCATGACATCCATGGAAATGAGGGTTTCTTCGATCAGCGCCTGCGTGGTTTGCCATCCAAACGGGATCACCTCGACCGGCAATGGGAACGCACCCAGTGTTTCCACCTCTTTGCCGGCATCTGCGATCACCACCATTTGATCAGACGCGGTGGCCACGATCTTTTCCTGCAAGAGCGCGCCACCGCCACCTTTGATCAGGTTCAGATCGCCGTCAAATTCATCAGCGCCATCAATCGTCAGGTCCAGCCAGCGCGCCTCGTCAAGGCTGATCACGTCGATGCCGACATCGCGGGCCAGTTCCGCCGTACGGGTCGAGGTCGGAACGCCCCGGATTTTGAGCCCTTGGTCGCGCACGAGCTCACCAATGCAACGGACCAGCCAAGCCGCGGTACTGCCAGTGCCCAGACCCACGCGCATACCATCCTCGACCAACTCGGCCGCGCGTTTGGCGGCGACAAATTTGGCCTTGTCGATAGGCGACAATTCTCCGGTCATATGGATCTCCCCAGATCTGTTGCCTGCTTATAGGACAGTTACAATCGAGGTGCGAGAGCCAAACCGGACAAGACTTTCAGCGAATGGCCTGTTTCCGATCGGAAACGTCGCTTTTTGCCATTTGGTTTCGAACCCACGCACTATCTAGACGGCATGACCACCCGCTATCGCCTGCATTACGCGCCCGACAACGCCTCGTTGATCATTCGGATTGCCCTGAATGAACTGGAGGTGCCGTATGAGGCCGTGTTAGTGGATCGCGCGATGCATGAACAACGGTCCGAAGCCTATCGCGCCATCAATCCAAACGGCCTGATCCCTGTTCTCGAAACGCCCAGTGGTCCGGTGTTTGAAACCGCCGCGATCCTTTTGTGGCTCAGCGAAACGCATCAAGCGCTGGCACCGCAGCCGACGGATGCCGAGCGGGGCGCTTTTTTGAAATGGCTGTTTTTCGTGTCGAATACGGTGCATGCGGAACTGCGATTGTTGTTCTACCCTAAACAGTACATCGCTTCGGATCACGCAGCCGCCTTGCGCGCTGGCATCCACAAGACGCTGCCGCAACGGTTTCAGCGACTTGAAGAGGTGCTGGCAGATCGTCCCAACTGGTTTGGAGCAACCAACCCAACCATCCTCGATTTCTATGTCTGTGCCTGCTGCCGCTGGCCCCAGATTTATCCAGCGGGTCAAACCGACTGGTTTTCACTGGCACGGTTTCCACGCCTGACAGCACTGTGCGAAGCCATTGAAACCCGCGCTTCTGTTCAGGACACTGCCCACGCCGAGGGGCTGGGACCCAAACCGTTTTCAGCCGCCCAACCCGCCAACCCGCCCGAAGGAAGCGCCATCTAAATGTTTTTGTCCGTGTTCGACATGTTCAAGGTGGGCGTCGGCCCATCCTCTTCTCACACGATGGGGCCCATGGTGGCGGCCGCACGCTTTCTGGACGAGATGCGTGCGTCCCCCTTTGACTTCGCGGGTCTGCGCGCCTCGCTGCATGGGTCGCTGGCCTTTACCGGTGTTGGCCACGCAACCGACCGCGCCACCATCCTGGGCCTGGCCGGGTTTGCGCCAGAAACCTATGACGCCGAGGCGGCCAACGACATGCTGGAACGGATTGCCAAAACCGGCCATGTGCATCCCGAAGGCTTGCCACGCCTGAACTTCAATCCCAAAACCGACCTCAGCTTTGATTACGACCGCACCCTGCCCGGTCACGCCAACGGCATGATCCTTTATGCAACGGATGCCCAAGGCGACGTCATCTTGCAGCAGATTTATTATTCCATCGGCGGCGGCTTTGTCATGACGGCCGAGGAACTGGCCGCAGGCAAAGCCACGGATGATGGCGCACCGGTGCCTTTCCCGTTCAAATCGGCCGCCGAAATGCTGGAAATGGCCGCATCATCGGGAAAATCCATCGCGGCAATGAAACGCGCGAATGAGATCAGCCGGATAGGTCAGGACACGCTGACCCGTGGCGCGGCGCGCATCTGGCAGGTGATGAATGACTGCATCGACCGGGGTTTGACCAGCGACGGCATCTTGCCCGGCGGATTGAGCGTCAAACGCCGGGCCAAGGGTATTCATGATGCGCTGATGGCCGAACGGGGCATGAACCTGACAGCACCGCACACGATCAACGACTGGATGAGCGTCTATGCGATGGCGGTGAACGAGGAAAACGCCGCTGGCGGTCAGGTCGTCACGGCCCCGACTAACGGTGCTGCGGGCGTGGTCCCGGCAACCCTGCGCTATTACCTGGATCATGTTCCCGGCGCATCGACCGCGCATGTGGAAGACTTTTTGCTGACCGCCTCGGCCATCGGGGGGCTTGTAAAATTCAACGCCTCGATCAGCGGAGCCGAGGCCGGTTGCCAGGCAGAGGTGGGATCAGCCAGCGCTATGGCCGCCGCGGGTCTGTGCGCTGTGATGGGCGGCACACCCGAACAGGTGGAAAACGCGGCCGAAATCGCGCTGGAACACCATCTTGGCATGACCTGCGATCCGGTCAAAGGGCTGGTTCAGGTGCCTTGTATCGAACGAAACGGTCTTGGGGCCATCAAAGCCGTCTCTGCCGCGAGCCTGGCCTTGCGCGGCGACGGCACGCACCTGGTGCCACTGGACGCTTGTATCGAAACGATGCGCCAAACCGGCATTGATATGAGCGACAAGTATAAGGAGACGTCTTTAGGAGGTCTGGCCGTAAACGTTCCAAACTGTTGACGAAATTTTAGGCAACGCTGCAACCTATACTTGCACCGAAGAGTTAACAACCCTAGGCTGCCGGAATGACACACGACCGGCCGGTCCTCGGCGTATTACTTATGCTTGGTTTTTGCATCGTGGCCCCCGTCGGTGACGCGGTCGCAAAACTCTTGGGCCAAGAAGTCCCTTTGGGTGAATTGCTATTGGTCCGTTTCGCCTTTCAGGCGGCAGTCCTGATCCCTCTGGTTATCCTTACACGGCGGGCGTGGCGCATGTCGCCAAGGATATTTCGGCTGACGTCCATTCGGACGCTTTTGCACATCATCAGCATTGGCGCGATGTTCACGGCATTGCAATATCTGCCATTGGCAGATGCGGTCGCAATCGCCTTTGTAATGCCCTTCATTATGCTGCTCTTGGGCAAATTCGTGCTGGATGAAGAGGTTGGCATCCGGCGCATCGGGGCGTGCGTGGTGGGGTTCATTGGCACCCTTCTGGTCATTCAGCCCAGTTTTGTTGCCGTTGGCTGGCCCGCTTTGCTGCCGTTGGTCGTCGCCGTTGTCTTTTCGCTCTTCATGCTGACTACGCGGCAAATCGCCAAGGAAACGGACCCGATCAGCGTTCAGGCCGTGAGCGGCGTTCTGGCCACGGTTATCCTGTTGCCGCTGACCTTGATCGGCAACCAGTTGAACATCGCACCATTGAAACTGATCATGCCTGATACGTATCAATTGACGCTGTTGCTCGCGATTGGTGCTCTGGGAACGGCGACACATCTGTTGATGACCTGGGCGCTGAAATACGCACCTTCGGCGACGCTTGCGCCAATGCAGTATCTAGAGATCCCAATCGCGACCTTGGTTGGCTGGTTGATATTCTCCGACCTGCCGAACCAACTGGCCACTGTCGGCATCTGCATCACGGTGGCAGCCGGGCTTTACATCATTATCCGCGAACGGGCCAACGCGCTTCAGAGCTCTGAAGCGCCCGAAAAACCACTGAAAGATGCGGCCTTGGCACGATCATCAACAAGCCAGGTTGCGCAACCTCCAGCGTGATCGCACCCGTTGCGCGGTTGGAAGTGCCGAGCCGACCATCTGGTGACAGATCGAGCCCATCAATTGGCCAGTGCAACCCAGTGGACCGCCCTGCCACCCGTACCAATGGGTACAGCGACACCACATCGCCATCCGTCAGGTCCAGCGCAATAGAGGGCGGCGCCAGAAACACCAGCTCTTGTGCCCCGATCAAAACACAGGGTTTGTCAGCGCGGGCCAGCAATGTTGAGAATGCCGCCAACTGGTGATCAACCCGCGCGCCCAGAAATCCAACGCCCAAGATCAACGGGGCCTCAATATGTCGAAGGGCTTTGTCAAAATCGGTGCTGTCCTGCTCGGACACTTTAAACAGACGATCCGCATCGATTCTGTTCCGCGCCTCGACGCTGAGCGAATCAAAGTCCCCAATTACAGCTTCGGGAAGGTGACCTGCAGCGACAGCCGCATTTGCGCCACCATCTGCTGCGATAAGAGATGGCGCAAGCTGACGCGCCGCCTTCAAATCGCTATCGCTGACATCACCGCCGCCAATCAACGTAATCGGAGAATTGAATGCAAAACGCGTTTTATTCATGCGCCAACTCATCGCCTTTTACAAAGGCAGACACAATATGGTCATAAAATGATACGGTAAATGGCACAGATTCGGACCGCTTTTGGCCCCAGACCATCGTAACAGGTTTGAGACAATTATTCTGAGGATGAGCATCCTATGGTTACAAACAATAAAATTTTGACCGTCTCCTACGTCACTTTTTCGTGCACCCTCGAAGGGTTTGACGACTCGTTTGGCACGATGAAAGCCATTGCCGAATATTTCCGCGACCTCGCGGCGGATGATCGTTACTTTGGCGCAGAGCCGCCGCAACCGGATGCTGATATGCTCGCCCGGATCGCACAGCGCGAAATCTCGCGCCGCGTTGAAGCGCATCACGACGAAGGCCAAATCGTTCTGCGTGCCTCGGATCCACAGGCCGATGCGCAACCTCACCTGCCTGCAGCCGCGGCCGTCGTCGCGGAAACCTCGGTCACAGAGCCTGAAGCTCCGACACAACCAGTTCCCGAGCCCGTTTCGGAAACTGAGCCGGCGGAAGAACCCACGACCGCAGCCGAGTTCTTTGAACCCGCGGCATCCACTGCTGCACGGGCGCCGGACAGCATCGCCGCCAAGCTGCAACGCATCCGTGCGGTAGTCGCTCAAAAACCTGACAGCACGACGCTTCCAACCTATTCTGAAGGCGAACACGCAGATAACTTCTTATCGGGCGTCGCCGAGGATATCACCGACGCGCTGGATGTAGATGAAGAACTCGAAGAGCCTAGTGAACCGTTTGAGCTCGACGAGATTGATCAAGCCCTTCAGAAGTTTGACGCCGTTGAGCCTGCTGACATCAACCAGGAAGAAAAGGCCACAATTGCAAAGGCCGCATCTGATGCCGACGCAGAGCCGAAAGTCGAGCTGGAAGACGACACGGTTGGCGCCAGCACGGAAGACGACGAATTCAATATCGAAACCGTCATGGCCGATGTCGCAGGGTCGGACGATCTGACCGACGTCAATGAAGAACACGACGAGGTGCAAGACGCCGCCGAAGCATCTGACCTGGAAGACGAGCTTGAAACCGCAGAGTTCAAAGACACGACTGAATCAGAAGAGTCGGTAAACGTCGTGTCTGATGACCTTGAGGATAATGAATCACCACTGGTTCGTGAAGACGAAGATGCTTCCAACGTGGACGCAATTTTGCAAGACGATGCTGCAGAAGATGAGGACGAAGCATCCTATGACGCCTTGCAGGATGACGCGTTGGGACGAGAGTTGTCGGAGCAATCCGAAGACTACTTGAAAGACGCCCCTGCAGAAACGCAAGAAGAACCCGATCTTAATGAGGGCGAGCCAGAGATTTTCGCAAATATTGCCGATGACACTGACGACAATGACGACGACATCGTTGAAAACATTTTGTCCAACGCTGACGAAGATGACGATGTCGAAGCAATGCCAAGGGCCAAAGTGCTCAAGGTAAAGCGCGCTGATCTCGAAGCCGCGATTGCGTCCGGTCAGTTGGAAGAGATGGTTGACGGAGACGATACAGCTGAAACGTCGCTGAGCGCCGAAGACGAAGCTGACCTGATGCGCGAATTGGCAGAGGTTGAAGCCGATACCAGTGCCGAAAAATCCCATCAGGAAGATGGTCAGGATATTGTGCGTCTTCTCGACGAAGCAGATGCGAAACTGGAATCTCCGGAAACATCGAACCGCCGTATGGAGTTTGACCATCTGCGCGCCGCGGTGGCGGCGGCCAAATCCGAGAAAGCGCTGGTGGACAACGACGCCGATGGCGAGGCCAGTGAACCTTATCGCGCTGACCTGGCAGAAGTTGTGCGACCCCGCCGCCCTTCATCAAGCACAACTGCCGACCGTCGTCCGGACCCAATGCGTCCAGCACCACTGAAACTTGTTGCAGAACAACGGGTTGATGATGGCAGCAAGTTGGCCTCAGGTCCAGTTGTACCACGTCGCGTTGCAGCCCAACCCGAAGCGATCAGCGGGCCGGTTGGAGAGGTCTCAAACTTCGAAAAATTCGCCGACGAGGCTGGTGCGCAATCCTTGTACCAGCTGTTGGAGGCGGCGGCGGCCTACATGGCCCATGTCGAAGGTCGCGATCAGTTCACGCGCTTTCAATTGATGAACAAAGTGCGCGGCGTTGAAGGCAGCAACTTCTCCAGAGAAGACGGTTTGCGCTCATTTGGCCAGCTTCTGCGCGAAGGCAAGATTGAAAAAATCGGCAATGGTCAATTTGCGGCATCTGACGAGATTAACTACAATCCTGCACAGCAGGCCGCCGGTTAACCCAAGCGCGCACAAACGGTTTTGCAAAGCCCTGCTTCCGTGGGGCTTTGCGCTTTTGAGCTTTCAACTCATTGCATTGAGCTGACATACGATACATCGCGCAAGGCTAGGCGTCGGGATCTGCTTGTCCCACCCCTTTGAAAATCCAGCGAAACGGCAGCGCCCACACAATACCCAAGGCGACATAAACCAAAAGCTCTACCAAAATGGACGGTCGTTCCAGCCAGTTCATCACCGTTACGGCGGCCACGATATAAAGCGGCAAGCCGATCAACAGGATGACCAAGGACCAGCGGCGGCGCGCCTTGTAGGAAAGCCCGGGCTTTTGCAGATTTTCAGGTTCAGTCGGCAAAGGGATCGGTTACCAGGATTGTGTCATCGCGTTCAGGTGACGTGGAAAGTAGCGCCACCGGGCAATCGATCAACTCTTCGACCCGGCGGACGTATTTGATCGCGTTTGCAGGCAGATCGGCCCAACTGCGCGCGCCTTCGGTGCTTTCAGACCAGCCCGGCATTTCCTCGTAAATCGGCGTACACCGCGCCTGTTGATCCGCCGCCGTCGGCAGGTAATCCAGCCGTTCACCATCCAGATCATAACCAACGCAGATTTTCAGCGTTTCAAAACCATCCAGTACGTCCAATTTCGTCAGCGAAATGCCTTTGACACCCGAAGTGGCGCAGGTTTGGCGGACCAAGACGGCGTCAAACCAACCGCAACGGCGTTTGCGGCCCGTGGTGGTGCCAAATTCATGCCCGCGCTCGCCCAAGCGCTGACCGTCGTCGTCAAAAAGCTCGGTTGGGAACGGCCCCTCGCCCACGCGGGTTGTATAAGCCTTTACGATGCCCAGCACGAAATCAATTGCGCCGGGACCAATACCTGTGCCGGTGGCGGCCTGCCCTGCAATGACGTTGGACGATGTCACAAAGGGATACGTGCCGAAATCGATGTCCAGCAACGCGCCTTGTGCCCCTTCAAAAAGGATCCGTTTTCCGGCTTTGCGCTTTTCATTCAGGACTTTCCAAACCGGCGCCGCGTATTTCAGGATTTCTGGTGCAATCTCTTGCAGTTTTGCGATTAAAGCCGCCTTATCGATTGGCTCCAATCCAAGCCCGTTGCGCAGGGCATTGTGATGAACCAAGGCGCGGTCTACGCGCAGCTCCAGCGTCTTGGCATCGGCCAGATCCGCGACACGGATGACGCGACGCCCAACCTTATCCTCGTAGGCCGGACCAATACCACGGCCCGTCGTGCCGATCTTGGCCACGGAGTTCTGCGATTCTCGCGCACGGTCCAGCTCACCATGGAAAGGCAAAATTAGCGGCGTGTTTTCGGCAATCATCAAGATTTCAGGCGTGATATCAACGCCTTGCGACCGGATTGTTTCAATCTCTTGCACCAAGTGCCAGGGGTCTAGCACCACGCCATTCCCGATCACAGACAGCTTGCCACCGCGCACGACGCCGGACGGCAAAGCATGCAGTTTGTAGACCTCGCCATCAATCACCAGGGTGTGGCCCGCGTTGTGTCCACCTTGAAATCGAGCAATCACGTCCGCGCGTTCGCTGAGCCAATCAACGATTTTGCCTTTTCCCTCGTCACCCCACTGAGCGCCGACAACGACAACATTGGCCATATCGTGTCCTTTTCACACCGGCTTCAAACCGGCGTCGGTATAGCGACGTGTTTGCGACAGGGGAACCAGAATTTCACCCCAGAGCTCAGTAGCACTGGACAGAGCCCCGGATTTTTCGCATCCCGAACGCAAAAATATAGTTGATGGGTATGATGGGCTTGGTTTTTTTGCTGGCTCTTTGCGTTCATTTTGATCGCGTTGACGTATAATCCGACCGATTGGAACTATGTGCGGCTCGGGCTCGCCCATTGGGAAACCCATTTATCCGTGGTTGTGCTTGGCGGTCTGTTGCTGACAATCGGATACATCATCTATCTGCGCGCCACCATTCGGTCCATAGGCGGCTTTGGAATGTTTCTGGTTCTGGCCGTGGTCGCCGCGTTGCTGTGGGTTTTGTATGATTTTGGCCTTCTGTCGCTTGAAAATCAGGACCTCAACGTCTGGCTTGGCATCTTTGCCTTGTCGGTCGTATTGGGCATCGGCCTCAGTTGGAGCCATGTGCGTCGCGCCTTGTCGGGTCAGGCGGATATGGACGACGTCGACGAATGATCATGGCCCAATGTGACCGGTTGACCATGCGGCGTTGTCAGATAGGCACGTTCCCACGCCGTTTTTAAAACGGTCAGGTCTTCCGATGTCACGCCCTCTGCCGCAAGGATCATTGCCTCCAGCGTTTCGAGCCATGCAAGAAAGTAATCATCGCCTCCGTTGAGGTCATGATGAACCCCGCTCGCCTTTAGCGTTTCTGAAAAACGTGACACCCATTCAGACCAGCTAAACCGCCCAGCCTCGTTTAACGCCACCGTGACCGCAAAGACAGAGGCGTGCCAAGGCGCTTCAAAGGCTGGTTCCGGGCGGGTCACGCAACAGGCTCCAAATAGGACTGCCAAAGGTCCAGCGTCACTTCATCGCCGGGATGTTCCGGCGCTGACCACAGCTGATCGGCGCGAAAAGAAACGGTATAAAGCGGCTCTGGCGCCTCGCCCAGCCTATGGGCTGCACTATCCGGCAGGACATGCGCACCGTGTGTCAGGATCACCTCTCCCACAGCGCCCTGTGCATAGGCCGGTAGCCGGGTATGCCCCCCTGTCACCAACTGATTGCCCGTCCGGGCCCGCGTACGCACTTTGTCGCCGGGCTGAAACCGCGCTGCGATGTCCGACGGTCGATCCGCAGGTCCCCCTGCCGCCAAAACCGGGGCCACACGATCAGCCAACATGCATCGTTCGGCCAAGGGATGCGGCGTATCAACCGCTTGCCCGGTCAAGTCGTCGGGCGTCAATACGCCTTGGTTTACAAGCATATCAGCCAAGCCCGCCAACCATTTCTCATAATAGCTGAACCGAGCGTAATCCTTGGGTGAAAGGCATTCGCGTGCATGACGGGACACGTCGATATTCCACTGTCCCAAAGCCCCGGCGGCCAATGTGACGGCCAGCGCCCGCGCATGCCATTCTTGATCAAACACCGGCGCATCTTCTGCCTTCGGTTTGATCGCGGGGTCGCCAAACCGGCCACCCATGTCGTGGACCCGGCTCATACCGCACCTTTTGGTAAACCGGTGCCAATCATGCTGTCACGGGTGACAAGCTCTGCCAATTCTGCTTCGGACATCCTGTCGGTGCCGTCTGGCCGCATCGGCAGGACCAGATATCGGATTTCAGCGGTCGAATCCCAAACACGGATCGATGTATCGGGCGACAGCGCGACACCAAACTCGGCGAGGACCTTGCGCGGCTCGCGAACGGCGCGCGCGCGATAGGCATCGGATTTGTACCAACCGGGCGGAATTCCCAACAGCGGCCATGGATAACAACTGCACAAGGTGCAAACGACCACATTGTGCCGCCTGGGCGTGTTTTCGACGATCACCATATGCTCGCCCTGACGCCCATAAAACCCAAGGTCCTGCAACAGGGGCATAGGGTCGGTCAGCAAGGCCGCCTTGAAATCCGGATCGCGCCACGCCTTTGCCACCACCATGGCGCCGTTGCGTGGGCCGATCTTGTTTTCATAGGTGTCGATAATCTCATCCAGCGCGGCGGGATCAATCAGCCCGCGCTGTGTCAAAATCGTTTCCAACGCCTTGACCCGCAAGGCAGGGTCAGATGGAAGCAAACTGTGCGGGTGGTCCGGGTCGTCATGAGGCATGCGCAGAGTTTGGCGCAGCGACGCGGCGTCTGTCCAGTACCATCGCGATGATCACGCACGATCCTGACTTGCCCCTGTCGGCAAACTTGCCTACATAGCGCGCTGTTACCCGCCAGCCGAAACAGGTCCCCATGGAAAACGTTGTTCTGATTATCCACCTTCTTCTGGCCCTTGGCCTGATCGCCGTCGTGCTGATGCAGCGGTCCGAAGGTGGCGGGCTGGGCATGGGCTCTGGTGGTGGCGGCGGTGCCATGACCGGCCGCGGCGCTGCAACGGCGTTGGGCAAAGTAACGTGGGTTCTGGCAGCCGCCTTTATCTGTACATCGATTGCGTTGACCGTAATTGCGGCACAAAACGCCTCGGGCAGCTCGGTCATCGACCGCTTGGGCGTAACCCCGCCTGCAGTAACAGAAACCGACGACGCACCGGCCAGCACCCCGCTGGGCAGCGAGTTGTTGCCACCATCGCCCGATGACAACGCGCCGCTGGTTCCACGGGCCGACTGATCACTAGACTTTGAGAGTGGGACAAGAACCGCAACAGCATCTTGCGGTTCTCTTGCGCTTTTGCTGCGAGTCCCTTATACGTGAAGTCCCGTGATGCTGCGGTTTTTTGAACCGTTTTTGGGCACACAAAGCGCGAAAAATCGCATCAGGAATTCACGGGGGCATCCGGGCATATGGCACGTTTTATCTTTATTACCGGGGGCGTTGTGTCTTCTCTTGGCAAAGGGTTGGCATCGGCGGCCTTGGGCGCGTTGTTGCAGGCCCGCGGGTATTCCGTCCGCTTGCGCAAGCTGGACCCCTATCTGAACGTTGATCCCGGAACGATGTCGCCGTTTGAACATGGCGAAGTGTTCGTGACGGATGATGGCGCGGAAACCGACCTGGACCTCGGTCATTACGAACGCTTCACCGGCGTGGCCGCACGTAAGACAGATTCAGTCAGCTCTGGCCGCATCTATTCCAACGTCTTGGAAAAGGAACGGCGCGGCGACTACTTGGGCAAAACGATCCAGGTCATCCCGCATGTCACGAACGAGATTAAGGACTTCATCTCTATCGGTGAAGATGAGGTCGATTTCATGCTGTGCGAAATCGGAGGGACCGTCGGCGATATCGAAGGCCTGCCCTTTTTCGAAGCCATTCGCCAGTTCAGCCAGGACAAACCGCGCGGACAGTGCATTTTCATGCATCTGACGCTGCTGCCCTATATTAAGGCCAGCGGTGAGTTGAAAACCAAGCCGACGCAGCATTCGGTCAAAGAACTGCGGTCTATCGGTATTGCACCGGACATCCTTGTGTGTCGGTCCGAAGGGCCCATTCCGCGCAAAGAGCGGGAAAAGCTGGCGCTTTTCTGCAACGTGCGCGCCGACGACGTGATCGCAGCACAAGACCTCAAATCCATCTATGAGGCCCCTCTGGCTTACCACCGTGAAGGTTTGGACCAAGCGGTGTTGGATGCTTTCCAGATCAGCCCGGCACCCCGTCCTGACCTGAACGTTTGGGAAGATGTCGCCGACCGCATCTACAACCCCGAAGGCGAGGTAAACGTCGCAATCGTTGGCAAGTACACTCAGTTGGAAGACGCCTATAAATCGATTGCCGAGGCGCTGACCCATGGCGGTATGGCCAACCGGGTGCGGGTCAATGTGAACTGGGTGGATGCCGAAATCTTTGACCGTGAAGACCCGGCGCCGCATCTGGAAGGCTATCACGCCATTCTTGTCCCCGGCGGGTTCGGCGAGCGTGGGACGGAAGGCAAGATCAAGGCCGCAGAATTCGCGCGAACGCGGAAAGTACCCTATCTGGGCATTTGTCTGGGCATGCAGATGGCGGTGATCGAAGCAGCGCGCAACGTCGCTGGGGTGACCAAGGCCGGATCCGAAGAATTTGACCACGAAGCGGGCAAAAAGCGTTTTGAGCCAGTGGTTTATCACCTCAAGGAATGGGTGCAGGGCAACCACAAAGTGGAACGCAAGGCCGATGACGACAAGGGCGGCACAATGCGCCTTGGGGCCTATGACGCCGTGCTGGGCGAAGGATCAAAGGTGGCCGAGGTATATGGCAAAAACGCGATCGAGGAACGCCATCGCCATCGGTATGAGGTGGACATCAAGTATCGCAAACAGTTGGAAGATGGTGGTTTGACCTTTTCCGGCATGAGCCCGGATGGCCGTTTGCCCGAGATCGTGGAATGGCAGGACCATCCTTGGTTCATTGGCGTTCAATTCCATCCGGAGCTTAAGTCCAAACCGTTCGAACCGCATCCGCTCTTCAAGGATTTCGTCCGCGCCGCCAAAGAGATGTCGCGCCTCGTCTGACCGGGACCTTGCCTTTGGTGCGCCGTCACGACAGCATGAGCGAAATTCAGGGGAGGACAGTCATGCCCAAAGGGTACTGGATCGGAAACGTCGATGTGAGCGATCTTGCGGCGTATGAAGACTATAAGGCGGCGAATGCCGAGCCTTTCGCAAAATACGGTGCAAAGTTCCTTGTCAGGGGTGGCGATAATCAATCCAAAGAGGGCGAAAACTATTCGCGCGTCGTGGTGATTGAGTTCCCAAGCTATGCGGATGCGCTGGCCTGCTATGAAAGCGATCTCTACCAAAAAGCCAAAGCCATTCGCGACAAGATATCCAAAGGTCGCTTGATCGTCGTCGAAGGGTATGACGGTTGAATTGCCTTTGCCGAACGCATGAACAACGATAGGCTTTGACCATGTTCAAAAAGCTCTTGCAAACCTTCGGCTCAAAGCCCGTCGAACCGGCAAATCTGCCTGATCCTGACGCCGAACTGGCGCTTGGCGCATTGTTGGTACGCGTTGCGATGTCGGATGAGAACTATCAGTTTGTCGAGGTGAGCCTGATCGACAAGATCCTCGCCCGCATCTATCACCACAACCCTTTGGAAGCCGCGAAGATCCGCGCGACCTGCGAACGCTTGCATGCGGCGGCGCCGGACACCGACACGTTCGCGGCGCTGATCCGCGAAACCACCACGCAAGAGGACCGGATCAGCGCGATCGAGGCGATCTGGGCCGCTGTTTTGGCGGATGGCAAAGAGCTGGAATCAGAGATCAACATGGTCGAAGACATCCGGTTGGCTCTGGGCCTATCCCACGCTGAAAGCGAAGCCGCACATGACAAGGCGCGCGCCAGTCTCTAGTTTGCGCTTGGACCTGACGGGGTCAGATCATATATGTCTGCGGCATGTTTGGTGATTTCCTGAAACGGCTGACCCAGCCGAACCCCGCCCCGCTTCCCGATGATGACGCCCGGTTGGCCCTGACGGCCTTGTTGGTCCGGGTGGCCCGCACAGACGGCGATTATTCCGCTGAAGAGGCGAGCCGCATCGATAAAATCATAGAGGCCCGTTACGGGCTGTCCGCTTTTGAGGCCGTTGCCCTGCGGAAAGAGGCCGAGACGTTAGAAGCGCAGGCGCCCGATACGGTGCGGTTTACGCGGGCCATCAAGGATGCTGTGCCCTATGACCACCGCAAAGCGGTTGTCGAAGCATTGTGGAGCGTGGTTTTGGCCGACGGGGTGCGTGATGCCGCCGAAAACGCCCTGCTGCGCCTTGTGGCCAGCCTGTTGGGGGTCAGCGATGTGGACAGTGCAATGGCGCGCCAGAAGGCCGAAAAAGGGTGATTGCCTGGCTGGGCATGTACGACCGGCCCGAAACGGCCGCCGCGCAAGATCGGTTTTGGACCACCATCCGTGATACGCTGGGCTTTGGCCCCGAAACCCTGACGCGCCAAGGCGATGCGTGGGAGATTTGGCGCGCGCCAGACCTTGTTCTGGCCCAAACCTGTGGCATGCCCTATCGCACCCGGTTGCGGGACGATGTGCACCTGATCGGTACGCCGGATTATGAGCTGCCAGGCTGCACCCCGGGCACCTACAACAGCGTCCTCATCGTGCGCGCAGACGATTCGCGCCCGCTGACAGAGATTGCCGTCGGTCCGGTTGCCTATAACGAGGCCCTGTCTCAATCCGGCTGGGCCGCCTTGTGGGCCTTTGCCACGACAAACGATTTAACCCTGGGCCCCCGCCAGCAAAGCGGAGCTCATGTCGCATCGGCCCGTATGGTCGCCACGGGACAGGCCGATATCGCGGCCATTGATGCCCTGACATGGGCCTTTATTGCGCGATACGAACCCTTTGCAGGCGAATTGCGCGAAGCCGCGCGCACTTCGCCAACCCCGGCTTTGCCATATATAACCGGCCTGTCGCAGGACCCGGATGTCCTTTTCGCAGCTATTCGGTCTGCGATTTCCTCTCTATCGCACGAAGATCGGGATATCCTGCATCTGCGCGGGCTTATCCGTATCCCAAAAGCGGAATATTTCGCCGTGGCCAATCCGCCCGATCCGCAAGCATTGACGGCTGACCTGCCGTCAAATTAAGCAGTTTTCCGGGACCATTTCCGCTTTCAGCGTTGCAAATCCGGCGGATTTCATTCCAATACCCGGTCAAGCGCCCACAATTTCCCGGATTACTCGTGTCACACACGCCCCCTGTCATCGAAATTCGCAACCTGCACAAAAGCTATGGTCAGCTGGAAGTTCTCAAAGGGGTGGATATCCATGCAAAACGCGGCGACGTGGTGTCGTTGATCGGCTCTTCGGGGTCTGGCAAGTCCACCTTGCTGCGCTGTGCCAACCTTTTGGAAGACAGCCAAGGCGGCGATATCCTCTTTAAAGGCGAGGCCGTGCATTGGGCGGGCGAAAAAGCGCATCGTCGGCCCGGCGATGCCAAGCAGGTGCGGCGCATCCGCACAAACCTGAGCATGGTGTTCCAACAGTTCAATCTTTGGGCGCATATGACCATCCTGCAAAACGTGATGGAGGCCCCGGTCACGGTTCTGGGCCGGGACAAGGCCGAGGTGGAAAAATCCGCGCGGCAATATCTGGACAAAGTGGGCATTGGCGACAAATGCGACGTTTATCCGGCACAGCTGTCCGGTGGTCAGCAGCAACGCGCGGCGATTGCCCGCGCGCTGTGTATGGAACCAGAGGCACTGCTGTTTGACGAACCGACCAGCGCGCTGGACCCTGAATTGGAACAAGAAGTTGTCAAGGTAATCAAATCGCTGGCCCAGGAAGGGCGTACAATGCTGATCGTTACCCATGACATGAAATTGGCGGCCGACGTGTCGGATCACGTGGTGTTCCTGCACCAAGGCCGCATCGAAGAAGAGGGCGCACCGGACGCGGTGTTCGGCGCGCCTAAATCCGAACGATTGCGCGGTTTCCTTTCGGCAACCCGCGCGGCGTAACCCTAAAAAAAGATAATGGGAGTAAGAACATGAAATCACTCATTCTGGGCACCACCGCTCTGGCCCTGACCGCGGGTCTCGCCCTGGCCGATGGCCACGGCAACACGGTTCGCATGGGCACCGAGGGCGCCTACCCTCCGTACAACTTCATCAATGATGCCGGTGAAGTTGACGGGTTCGAGCGTGAATTGGGCGATGAGCTGTGCGCGCGTGCCGAACTGACCTGTGAGTAGGTCAAAAACGACTGGGACTCGATCATTCCGAACCTCGTCAGCGGCAACTATGACACCATCATCGCAGGCATGTCGATCACTGACGAACGCGATGAAGCCATTGATTTCAAACAGAACTATATCCCGCCAGCCTCTTCGGCCTATGTCGCGGCATCTGAAGACGCCGATCTGTCCGGTGGCGTGATTGCGGCGCAAACCGCAACGATCCAAGCCGGTTATATCGCCGAAAGCGGCGCGTCGCTGATCGAATTCGCAACCCCGGAAGAAACCGTTGCCGCGGTGCGCAATGGCGAAGCGGATGCGGTTTTTGCCGATAAGGACTATCTGGTCCCGCTGGTGGAAGAGTCCGGTGGTGAGCTGGTCTTCGCTGGCGAAGACGTGCCGCTGGGCGGTGGCGTCGGCATGGGCCTGCGCGAAAGCGACGGTGAACTGCGCGGCAAGTTCGACGCGGCCATCACGTCGATGAAAGAAGACGGCACGCTGAACACCATGATCAAGAAATGGTTCGGCGAAAACGCGGCTGTTTACTAAGACCATTTGGTCGGACGGGCCTGCCTCGTCCGACCACTTTTGACGCCTAGATGTTCTCCTACTGCTCCGATCCTGAAACGCTGGGACGCCTGGCATGGCTGTCGTGTTACCTCACGACCGGCGTGCACATGTCGTTTTACACGTCTTTCTTCAAGGTTTTGCTGCTCTTGGCCATCACCGCGCCGGTGGCGCTGGCCTTTGGGTTCTTCGGTGCCATGGCCGCGCGGGCGCGGATCGCACCGGTGCGCTGGTTGGGCAAAGGCTATATCGCGATTGTACGGGGCGTCCCCGACATCGCCTTTTTCCTCTTTTTCGTGATCGCCTTGGACCAGATGTTCGAGTGGGCCCGCCATCAGCTGTTGTGCCCCGACTGGACCGATCCGATCCGTCAGGGCAATGACTTTCTTGTATGCCCTGCCGCTAAATTGCCGCTTGGGACGGCACCGGAATGGGTGCACGAAACCTATGGCTTTTTCATTGCAGTGATCACCTTTGCCATCGTGTTCGGGGCCTTTGCGGCCAACGTGCTCTATGGCGGGATGCGTGCGGTGCCCAAGGCGCAGCTGGAAACAGCCGAAGCCTATGGTATGTCCCGCAGCCAAACGTTCTGGCGTATCCTGGTGCCCCAAATGTGGGTTTATGCCCTGTCCGGTCTGTCGAACCTCTGGATGGTTCTGATCAAGGCGACGCCGCTGCTGTTCCTGCTGGGGATCGAGGATATCGTCTATTGGGCGCGCGAACTGGGCGGGACCAAGACATCCCGCTTTACCGACTACCCCCATGGCGACTGGCGGATGTGGTATTTCCTTGCTCTGCTGATCTTTTATCTCGCCTTCACGCGGGTCTCTGAGATCGTGCTGGAACGGTTGATGCAGCGGCTCACCCATGGACAGGCCACGACCGGCGGCGAAGCGCAAAGAAAGGCCGCGGCATGAGCTGTTGGCAAACCATTCAGGACTATGCGTTCCGCTCTATCGGCTATGGCGAGCGGCTTTTGCCGCGCGAGGATTTCACGATCTGTCAACAGCTGACCCTGATTGGCTCGGGCATGATCTGGAACGTCTATTTTGCGATCATGGCGCTGGCGGTGGGCTTTATGCTGGCCACCGCCTTGGCCGTTGCCAAAGCATCGCCCAAAACGGCTTATCGCAAACCGGCGGAATGGTTCATCTTTGTGTTCCGGGGATCGCCGCTCTTTATCCAGTTTTTCTTTGCCTATTTCTTCTTTCTCAGCCTCAAGAAATCTTATGATTTCTTTGACCCGTTCACCTCCGCCTGGCTGGGCGCGCTGATCGTTCTGTTTTGTAACACGGCCGCCTATTCCGGCGAAATTTTCTATGGCGCGTTGCGCTCGATCCCCAAAGGCGATGTTGAGGCGGCGGATGCCTATGGGCTGACCGGTTGGTCCCGGTTCCGGCGCATCATCTGGCCCACCATGCTGCGCCTGGCCTGGCCGGCTTATACCAACGAGGCGATCTTTCTGTTCCACGCCACAACGCTGGTCTTCTTTTCGGGCTTTCCGGCCCGCCAGCAACGCGGCGATGCGCTTTACTACGCCAGCTATTTTGCGGACAAGACGTTCAACCCGTTTGTGCCCTATCCGATCCTTGCGGGGTATTTCATCGCCATCACTTTGCTGATCGTGCTGCTCTTCGGCCAGATCAACAGACACCTGAACCGCCATCTGCCCCAAGACCTGCGGCCGCGCCTGCGTATTCGGCCAAAACTGATCCGTTAGTGGGCGCGCAGAAATAATTTGATCAAATTAGGTGACAAGCGCAGCACCGGTTGATTATGTTCCGCAAGCTTCACTTCAATCCTCGGCCATCCCATGTCCCTTTCCGAATTTTCGACTTATTGCATCGCGGCCTGTGACCTGAACGGTCAGATGCGCGGCAAACGCCAGCCGGTGCGCCCTGATACCGAAATCAAGCCTGGGAAAGCGCGGATGCCGTTTTCGGCGCTGAATGTGGATTTGTGGGGATCGGATATCGACAACAGCCCGTTGGTTTTTGAAAGCGGCGATGCGGACGGGGTACTGTACCCCACAGGCCGTGGTCCGGTACCAATGCCGTGGCTGGCGACGCCCAGCGCACTTATCCCTGCGACCCTGCATGCCGATGACGGCACGCCATTCGATGGCGATCCGCGCCACGCGCTGGCCAATGTCCTGGGCCGATATTCCGCGCGCGGCTGGCAAGTGATTGCCGCGACCGAGATGGAATTTACCCTTGTGGATGCCAGTGGTGATCAACCGGCCCCGCCGATCAATCCGTTGACCGGTCGCCCCGTCATGGCGGCCGCGGTTCTGTCCATTCAGGAACTGGATGCTTTCGCTGCCTTTTTCACGGATGTGTATACGGCCTGCGACGCGATGGAAATTCCGGCGGACGCGGCAATTTCCGAGGTCGGCAAAGGCCAGTTCGAGGTCAATTTGCTGCATAAAGAGGCCATGCGCGCCGCCGATGATGCCTGGCTCTTCAAAGCGATGATCAAGGGCATCGCACGTCAGCATGGGCTGGCCGCGACCTTTATGGCGAAACCGTATCCGGGCGATGCCGGAAACGGGATGCATGTACATTTCTCTGTCGTGGATTGCGACGGCAAGAACGTGTTTGATGATGGTACCGATCACGGCAACGATATCCTGCGGTCGGCGGTTGCGGGGTGTCTGCAGGCCATGCCGGACAGCACCTTGATCTTTGCGCCGCATCTCAATTCCTTTGACCGCCTCGTGCCCGGCGCACATGCCCCAACCGGCGCACTTTGGGCGTATGAAAACCGCACAGCGGCGATCCGTATTCCCGGCGGTGCGCCGACCGCACGCCGGATCGAACACCGGGTCGCCGGCGGTGACATCAACCCTTATCTCATGCTCGCCGTGGTGTTGGGGGCCGCCATGAACGGCATCGACGACGGGATGGTGCCCCCTACCCCGATCACCGGCAATGCCTACGGGCAGGCGGATGCCCCACAACTCGCGCCCAGTCTTGAAGCCGCAATTGACCAATTTGAAGGCAGCCGGATCATGCCGCGCATTTTCTCGCAACTACTGATCGACAACATGGTCATGACCAAACGCCAGGAACTGCGGGAATTTGCGCAAATCGCAGAAGAAGACCGCTGGCTGCACTGGCTGGAAAACGTCTGATCCCCCCTTGTCGGGCCTCACGGGCTCCTTTACCCTGAATTTGATCAAATTTCAGGTGACTTATGAAAATCGGCATCCTGCAGACCGGCCACGCCCCTGACGGTCTGCGTGACACGGTCAGGGAATATGATGCCCTCTTTGCAAAACTGCTGGATGGGCACGGGTTTACGTTCGAAACATTCAATGTTGTGGATGACGAGTTTCCGTCCGGTGCGGACGCGGCGGATGGGTGGTTGATCACCGGCTCCAAACATGGCGCTTATGAAGATCACACCTGGATCCCGCCGCTTGAGGCGTTGATCCGCGACATCCGCGACCGCGGCATTCCCCTGATCGGGATTTGTTTTGGCCATCAGATCATCGCCCAGGCCCTTGGCGGCAAGGTTGTCAAGTTTGACGGCGGATGGGCTGTGGGGCGGACCGAATACCAGATCGGCGGTGCCAAGGTCCCCCTCTTCGCGTGGCACCAGGACCAGGTTGTCGAATTGCCGCCCGGCGCCACGGTGCTCGGGTCAAACGCCTTTTGCGAAAACGCGGTGCTGGCTTATGGCGAGACGGTCTGGACACTACAGCCGCACCCGGAATTCGACTGGCGATTCATTGACGGGCTGATCAAGACCCGTGGCCGCGGCGTTGTTCCTGATCAGCAGTTGGCGCAGGCTGCGGAAACCCTTGGGCAGCCGGTGGCCCAATCCTTGATTGGCGCCGAAATGGCCGATTTTTTCAAAAAGGAGCGTGTGGCATGAGCGATTGGATGGACAACCTGCCCGCAGCAGCGCGCGACTATCTGGATGGCCGGCGGCTTGACGAGGTAGAATGCGTCATTTCTGACCTGCCCGGCATTGCGCGGGGCAAGGCGGTCCCGGCCAGCAAATTTGCACGTCAGGATTACTTTCACCTGCCCGACAGCATTTTTTACCAGACCATCACTGGCGATTGGGGCGAAGCGGCGGGCGAAGACGGGTTCATCGAACGCGACATGATCCTGCGCCCGGATATGTCCACGGCAACGGCCGCCCCATGGACCGGGGACTGGACGTTGCAGGTGATCCATGATGCCTATGACCGGGACGGCGAGCCGATCCCGTTCAGCCCGCGCAATGTGCTCAAACGCGTGGTGGCGCTTTACGAGGCGAAAGGCTGGAAACCTGTTGTGGCGCCTGAGATGGAATTCTTCCTTGTGGCGCGCAACCTTGATCCGGCCAAGGGGATCGAACCGATGATGGGCCGGTCCGGTCGCCCCGCAGCCGCGCGGCAGGCCTATTCCATGACGGCGGTGGACGAATTCGGTCCGGTGATCGACGACATATACGATTTCGCCGAGGCACAGGGGTTTGAGATTGACGGGATCACACAGGAAGGCGGCGCGGGGCAGCTGGAGATCAACCTGCGCCACGGGCATCCAGTCAAACTGGCCGACGAAGTGTTCTATTTCAAGCGGCTGATCCGAGAAGCGGCGCTGCGCCATGATTGCTTTGCCACCTTCATGGCCAAGCCGATCGAAAATGAGCCTGGCTCGGCGATGCATATCCATCATTCCATCCTCGATCTGGAGACCAAGCAGAACATCTTTTCTGGGCCACAAGGTGGGGAAACAGACGCCTTTTATCATATGATCGGAGGCTTGCAGACCTATCTGCCCGCCGCCATGGCGGTTTTGGCACCGTATGTGAACAGCTATCGCCGCTATGTGAAAGACCACGCCGCCCCGATCAATCTGGCCTGGGCGCGGGACAACCGGACAACCGGCATTCGCGTGCCCCTGTCCGGACCCGAAGCGCGACGCGTGGAAAACCGCATCGCCGGGATGGATTGTAACCCGTATCTCGGCATCGCGGCGAGCCTGGCATGTGGCTATCTGGGTTTGACAAACGAAGTGCGCCCCGAGCGGCAATTCCGCGGCGATGCCTATGAAGGCGACGGGGATATTCCGCAGGTCATGGGGGAAGCACTGGATCTTTTTGATGAAGCTGACGCGCTGCACGCGGTCTTGGGTCCGGAATTTGCGCGGGTTTATGGCATCGTGAAACGCGCAGAATATGAGGAATTCCTGCAGGTGATTTCGCCGTGGGAGCGCGAACACTTGCTTTTGAATGTCTGATGTCGCGGTCCGTGGTCGGGTCGGGATTTGGGTATTTTTGACAAGAAAGAAGCAGGAGGGGTTTTGAACCTTCTTTACGCCAATGATGGTCAGGGCGTGTATCCGCCCAGTTGGTACGTGGCGACGGCACATGTCATGGCAGCGCGGCCGGTCTTAACGACGGCGCTGCGCGCGGATGTTTGCGTGGTGGGTGCGGGATATACCGGGTTGTCGGCCGCATTGCATCTGGCAGAGGCGGGTCTTCGCGTTGTGGTGGTCGAAGCGCAGCGTGTTGGCTTTGGCGCGTCGGGGCGCAATGGCGGGCAATTGGGCAGTGGCCAACGGGTTGATCAGGACGCATTGGAGACCATGGTCGGGGCGGCAGATGCAGCCAAGCTGTGGGAGCTTGGGGAAGACGCCAAGACGCTGGTGAAATCCCTGATTGCGCGACATGGGATTGAATGTGATCTGAAGCCGGGCGTTGCGTCTGCTGGTTCAACGGCGGGCGAGGTCAAGGACCTGCACGATTACGGGCGGCATTTGCAGGATCGGTACGGGTATGAGGCATTGGAGATCCTTGACGGGCCGGGGTTTGCCGAGCTTTGCCCATCGCCTGATTATAAAGGCGGGTATCTGGATCACGGTGCGGCGCATTTACATCCGTTGAATTACGTCCTGGGGTTGGCCAAGGCCGCGCTGAGCGCAGGAGCAGAGATCTTTGAGCAAAGCGAGGTGACCGCGCTGATCGAGGGGCAGCCTGCGGTCGTGCGCACCGCGCAAGGGCAAGTGACCGCCGATCATGTGATCCTGGCCTGTAACGGGTATTTGGGTGATCTGGCGCCACGGGTGGCCAAGCGGGTGATGCCGATCAACAATTTCATTGCCGCCACCAAACCTTTGGGCGATGAGGCCGCGCGGGTTCTGGCGCGGGACGTGGCGGTGGCCGACAGCAAGTTTGTGGTCAATTATTTCCGACTGAGCGCGGACAAGCGGCTGCTTTTTGGCGGCGGGGAAAGCTATGGCTATCGGTTTCCGTCCGATATCGCCGCCACGGTGCGCAAGCCCATGACCCGTATTTTCCCGCATTTGCGGGACGTGGACATCGAATATGCCTGGGGCGGTACGCTGGGCATCACGATGCATCGATTTCCGTATCTTGCGCGTCTTGGCCCAAACATGCTGAGCGCTTCGGGCTATTCCGGCCATGGCGTGGGGACCGCGACCCATGCGGGCCAATTGATGGCCAAAGCGATCCAAGGTGAGGCCAGTGGGTTTGAGGTTATGTCCAAGGTGCCCACACCGGGGTTTCCTGGCGGGCCAGCAATGCGCAGCCCGCTTTTGGTGCTGGCCATGACCTGGTATGCCTTGCGCGACCGGCTGGGATTTTAGCCAACCGGTTCTTTCACGACATTTCTGTGAATTCCGCTCCGTCATACGGAAAAGCTCTTGGTTTTCCCGTGCCTTTCATTTAGTTTTTTGAAAGATCGAGTTCAGGAAATCGAAATATGACACAGGTACCCGACGTTCATCAGGCCGAACCCATCCCTGCCGCGGCCCGCGAAGCCATTGATGCCTTGCTGCAATCCGGCGATCTTTTCCGCTATACCGCGCCGCAAGATGCGCCGGTGGCCTTGTTGGAGGCTGAGTTTGCCGAAATGCTGGGCGCGAAATATGCGCTGGCGGTGTCTTCTTGCTCGGCAGCGCTGTTCTTGTCGCTGAAGGCACTGGGCCTGCCGCGCGATGCAAAGGTCCTGATCCCGGGCTTCACATTTGCGGCGGTGCCGTCCTCTGTCGTCCATGCGGATTGCAAACCGGTTCTATGTGAGGTTGGAGACAACTATCGCGTCGATATGGCTGATTTTGAGGCCAAGCTTAGTGATGTGTCTGCGGTCATCATCTCGCATACGCGGGGTCATACCAGCGATATGGACGCGCTCATGGCCTTGTGCGATGCGCGCGACATCCCCGTGGTGGAAGATGCGGCGCATTCGCTGGGGACAACATGGGATGGCAAGAATATTGGGACGATCGGCAAGATCGGCTGTTTTTCCTTCCAGTCCTACAAAATGATCAATGCGGGCGAAGGTGGCATTCTGATCACCGATGACGCCGATCTGGTGGCGCGGGCAATTATTATGTCCGGCGCTTATGAGCATAACTGGAAAAAGCACCCCGTTCTGCAGGGTGCCTTTGCCAAATGGCAAAACCAATTGCCGCTCTATAACCTGCGGATGAGCAATTTGAGCGCGGCGGTGATCCGTCCGCAATTGCCAGAATTGATGCGGCGGGTGACCGATGGGCGCGCCAATCACGATTACGTGGCAGAGCAGCTGAACATGTCGCCGTTCATTTCGGTGCCAGAGCCGTTGGCACCGGAGGTGCGCGCGCCGGATTCGATCCAGTTCAACCTGATCGGGCTGAGCGATGAAGACACCGTTGCCTTTGCCGCCGCCGCCAAGAAGCGTGGTGTGGGCGTACAGGTGTTCGGGCTGAGCGAAGACAATGCCCGCGCTTTCTGGAACTGGCAGTTCATCGAAGATTTGCCGGAGCTACCGCAAACCCGGGCCATGCTGAGCCGGGCGTGCGACGTGCGTTTGCCCGTGCGCCTGACCTGGTCAGAGCTGGACGTGATCATCGGCATTCTGCTGGATGCGATGGCAGAAGTGACCGAACCCGCACCGGCCTACGGCACCTAGATCTCGCGGAAATCCCCGTGCCGCCCAGCGCCGCCTGCAAACCGGGCGGCGCCGTGGACGCCTTGGTCCCGGATCGCGTCCAGCCCACGCGCCCATTCCACCTCTAGTGCCTGTCGCGCCGGCAGACCTCGGGTTTCGATGATCGACAGCCGGTCTGCCCGCACCGCATCCTGCGGGAAGCGTGCAATTTCGTGCGCCAATGCCTCGGCCTCGGCACGGGCCTGTCCCGGGGCCGTGACGCGTTCACATAAACCGATGCGCGCGCATTCCTCGGCGGGCACCTTGCGACCCGTCAGGGCGATTTCCAGCGCTTTGCCCTGCCCCACCAGGCGCGGCAACCGGACTGTACCGCCATCCATCAAGGTGATGCCCCAGCGTCGACAATAAACGCCCAGATAGGCATCCTCTGCCATCACCCGCATATCGGCCCAAATGGCCAATTCCATGCCTCCTGCGACCGCGGGCCCTTCGACGGCGGCGATCACGGGCTTGGACAATTCCAGACGCGTTGGCCCCAGGGCCCCGGGACCAGGCGCGGCGGTGATGTCGTCCGGGAAAGCGTGATCCTCAAAATAGGCCAGACAGGTCTCTGGGTCGCGCAAACTGGCGGCGAGGTTTAGATCCCAACCGGCGCAAAAACTGCCCCCCTTGCCCCAAAGCACGGCGACTGATGCGTCGCTGGCATCAAATTCCCGAAAAGCGTCATGCAGGGCAACGGCACTGTCACGGTCCATTGCGTTGCGCGCCTCTGGCCGGTCATGGATCACCGTCCAAACCGGTCCGTTTTTGTCAATCGACACAACCATATCTGCTCCTCCTTCGATACGGGACGTGATGAGAGATAGACTGTACGGCCACGCGCCGTGCACAAAGCGTGCCGCCACGTCCCGCTTGCCGTTACGTTACGTGCGGTTGGGTTTACGGCCCTGTCCCGTCACCGGTTTGTTTGCGCTGCAAACCCCGGCTCAGTTTCAGCAGCAAAGCGGCCAATTGTTCCGCCTCGTCTTGTGTGAGGATGCCACCGATCAGTGCCTTGTTTGTGGCGATGAGATCTTCAATGATCACCTCTGCCAGTGTGATGCCGGCGGGTGTCAGGCGCACCAACCGGCTGCGGCCGTCTGATGGGTTGTCCACCCGGTCCACATAACCTGCCTTGGTCAGACCGTGCATCATTTTGGTCATACCGCCCGATGTCACTTGCGCCGATGTGTAAAGCTCTGTTGGCGACAACACATGATCGGGTTCCGCATAGCGCAGTGCTGCCAGCGCCAAAAACTGGGACCACGTAACCCCATGGGCCTCAACCACCCGGTGGTCATTGTCCCAAATGTAATTCCGACTGCGGAAAAGACCCGGAACGATCCGTGCTTCGGCCGGACGTTCGGACGGGAATTGAGGCCGGTCTTGGTCGTTCATGTCGTCTCCAGTGCTGTCGGTGCAGGCTAAAGGTTCGGGATTGCGTTGTCAGGCGCTTTGCGTCTATTTATCTCTCCAGAAAGATAGATTCGCCACTCAAAAAAAAAGGACACCCCCATGATGAAACATGTTTTGGCAGCGTTGAGCGTTGCCGCGCTCACCACGTCTGCGGCTGTGGCAGATGTCGCGGCAAATAAGGAATTACTGAAGAACATGGTCGCTGACGTCTTCGTTGCGCGCGATGCGTCTGCGGTCGATACTTATTTCACTGAAAGCTATATTCAGAGGAACCCGATGCTGCCGTCTGGCTCTGCCGCGATCAAAAAGTTCCTGAGCAAGCCGGAAGACGCCAGCGAAACAGATACACCGCCAACCGAACTGCACCGGGTCATCGGTGAAGGCGATCTGGTTGCCACCCATTCGACCTATTACAATTTCGGGGCGACACCGCTGGTGGCTTTTGACGTCTTCCGCATCGAAGACGGCAAAATCGCCGAACATTGGGACAACCTGACGCCGCTGCGCGCAGAACCCAACTCGGCTGGCCGCACGCAGGTCGATGGCGCGACAGAGATCACCGATCTGGACAAGACCGAAGAAAACAAGGCCAAGGTCGTCGAGCTGATCGAAAAGATGTTTATCGGTGGAGAGCGTTTGGACATCACCCAGTACATCAGCCCGGTCACTTATCTGCAGCATAACCCGGATACCGGCGACGGCCTGAAAGGCTTGCAGGAAATGATGGCCAGCAATGCCGCCAAGGGTATCAAATTACGCTATGACGAGATCGGGATCGTGGTCGCCGAAGGCAATTTTGTCCTGACCGGATCTGCAGGGGCGCTGGGGGATCAACCCACCGCGTTCTATGACCTCTTTCGTTTGGAAGACGGTTTGATCGTTGAGCATTGGGACGTCATCGCCCCGATCCGCACCGAAAACCTGCCGGAAGGCTATCCCGGTAAATTCTGATCCCAGCAAACGACACGAGGCCACCTATGCCAGATAACATCTATCCCAAATGGATCTACTACTACCTCTGGTTCGTCACCGTGGTCTCGGTCGTCTTTGCTGTGATCATTTATGCAAATCCGGGGGCTATGTGGGGCCATTGGCAAGCCGCCGGAGCCGCAGGAGCGTTCGATCTGAACGGTCCTGCTGGTCTTTTCTGCGCCCGCAACCTGGAGACCGCGGCGATGGGCGCCTTTGTTCTGTTGCAGAGGTCGCGCCGCATGATGGAAGCGTTCCTGGTCTTTCGGATCGCAGTGGATTTTCTCGACGGGTGCACGCAGCGATTGGTGGCAACACGCCGATTATTGTCATCGGGTTCACCGCCTGTGCCCTGCAGATCGTGATGTTCGCCGTGTTGAAACGGATGGACAAGGCCGCGACCACCGCTTGACCCAAGGCCGCTTGCCAAGCGGAACGATCCCCCGCACAGTCGGCACATGATCGATCTTTCCAAGGGGGCCGCGTGGCTGTCGGGCCAAATCATCCCGATTGCCGACGCAAAAATCAGCGTAACGGACTGGGGCGTCACCCATTCTGACATTGGCTATGACGTCGTCCCGGTGTGGAACGGCGCGTTTTTCCGTCTGGACGACTATCTGGACCGGTTCATGGCTTCGGTCACCGCCTTGCGCTTTGACATCGGCCTGAGCCGGGAGGACATCGAGACGGCGTTGCATGATATGGTCGCGGCATCCGACCTGCAGCAGGCCTATGTGGCCATGGTGGCCGCACGTGGCCGCAACCCGATCCCCGGCAGTCGCGATCCCCGCGACTGTGACAATCATTTCTACGCCTGGTGCGTGCCGTATGTGCATATCGCAAAGCCCGATATTGCCGATCAGGGCACATCGGTCTGGATCGCCAAGTCCGTGCGCCGCATTCCGCAAGTCAGCGTTAATCCCAAGGTGAAAAACTATCACTGGGGCGATTTCACCTCTGGCCTGTTCGAAGCCAAGGACAACGGTTTTGAAACCACAATGCTGCTCGATCATCAGGGCAATGTCACCGAAGGACCGGGTTTCAATGTCTTTGCCGTTTTTGGCGACCGCGTCGTCACCTCGGACCATGGGGTTCTGCACGGGATCACGCGCATGACGGCGCTGGAAATGGCCCAAGAAAATGGTCTGAGCGTGGAACGCCGCCCGCTGCCGCTCGATGAATTCTGGACCGCAGACGAGGTGTTCTTGTCCTCATCCGGTGGCGGCGTGATCCCGGTTGTCCGGGTGGATGACCGTCATTTTTCCAACGGCGCACCGGGTCCGGTCGCCCGCGCCTTGCGCGAAACCTATTTCAACTGGATGGCAAGACCGCAATTCCGCAAAGAAATCCGGTACATCGACGGGCAAACGGGTGATTGATCGCACGGAATGGTCTAAGACGTAGCGATAGAAACACGCACCGATTGTTAGAGTTTTTCATGACCCGCCGCCTTGCCGCCATTCTTGCCGCTGATGTGGTCGGGTATTCCGCCATGATGGGGGCGGATGAACAAGACACGCTGAACCAGTTGATCGCCTTTCGCAAATCCGTGTTTGACCCGCTGGTCACCAAGCATAACGGCCGGGTCGTCAAACTGACCGGCGATGGCGCGCTGGTTGAGTTTGTCAGCGTCCATGACGCCACAACCTGTGCCATTGCCATTCAAAGCGCGATTGCGGCAGGCGGCGGGCCGATCACCCTGCGCATCGGTTTGAACCTTGGCGATATCATCGAAGAGGGCAAAGACATCTATGGCGATGGCGTCAACATCGCGGCCCGGCTAGAGGCGTTGGCCGATCCGGGCGGGGTGTGCATCTCAGGCATCGTGCGCCATTGCATCGGCAACCGGATCGATGCCTTTTTCGAAGATGGCGGGTCACAGAGCCTGAAAAACATCGCCGCACCGGTGCAAGTCTTTCACTGGCGCCCCAGTGTCGCGGCGCAATCCATTGGCGCGGCCCCGGATGAGCACGCCGAAGGCAAAAGCTCTATCGTGGTTCTGGCCTTCGACAACATGTCGACCGACCCCGAACAGGAATATTTCTCGGACGGGCTGGCCGAAGACATCATCACCGCCCTTTCCTATTTCCGCGAATTCTTTGTCATCGCCCGCAATACGGCCTTTGCCTATAAAGGTCAGGCTATCCGGGTCGATCAGGTCTGTCGCGATCTTGGCGTGCGGTACCTGTTGGAAGGGTCTGTGCGCAAGGCGGGCAACCGTGTCCGCGTGACGGCCCAGCTGATCGATGGCGAAACCGGCGCGCATATCTGGGCAAACAAATATGACCGGGAACTGCACGACCTTTTTGCGTTCAGGACGAAATCACCCAAGCCATTGTATCGGCCGTGGCGCCCGAAACGCTGGGGGCAGAAACCAAGCGCGCCCGCGCGGCGCGCCCCGGTAACCTGACAAGTTGGGATCAAGTTCTGCAAGCGCGCTGGCACGTGGGGAAGTTCAACCAAGCAGACAACGCCACCGCGCGCACGCTGTTGCAAAAGGCCATCGACAAGGCCCCGGATCTGTCCGAAGCGCATGCGTCGCTGGCACTGTGCGACCTGATGGCCATGCTGCATTTGTGGCGGACAGATACCAGGCCAGCAATTGAAGATGCCTATTCCCATGCGCGCCAAGCCATTGCTCTCGACAGTCAGAATGCCAGCGGTCACGGCATGCTGGGCATGGCGGCGTGTTTTTTGCGAGAGTTTGAAGAGTCCGAAAAGGCGCTGCAAACCGCGATCGATCTGAACCCCAACATGGCGATCGGCTATGGCAACTTTGCGGCCTTATATGGGGTATCAAACATGCCCGACAAAGCACGTGCCGCCGGAACCCGCGCCTTCGCCCTCAGCCCGCGCGATCCGCTGAAATCCTTTTGGCGCGGCGGCATCGGGATTGGAGAATATGTGGCCGGCAACTTTGAGGCCTGTCTTGCCAATGCCCGGTCCGGCCTGAAAGAGACCCCAGGCTATGCGTCCTTGATGCGGCAAGAGGCGGCATCGCTTGGCATGATGGGGCGCATCGATGAGGCCGAGGCGTCCATCGCACGGCACTTAAGCCAATTGCCCGGGCTAACCGTATCGCAGGTCCGAAACATCGTCCCGATCCGCAACTCCCAAGACTGGGACCTGTGGTTGGACGGTCTGCGACGGGCCGGGTTGCCTGAATAGGCTTTAGCTGAGCTTGGACAGTTTTTCCTGAAGCTCTGCCAGTTGCTTTTTGATGGATTCCAGATCCTCACCGGTATCCGCCGACGGCTTTGCGCTGTCCGGCTCTCCAGTCCAGGTGCCGGACAGGCCCCCGGTCATGGCTTTCAGAAACGCTTCTTGCTGAGCCTTCATCGCTTCGAAACCCGGCATTTTCACCATCGGGTTCATCGCGTTCATGTTTTCCATCATTTTGGACTGGCTGTCGCGCAGCATATCGAAAGAGCTTTGCAGGAATTGCGGGACAACACCCCCGCCCGGGACCATGTAGCTGCGCACCAGATCATTAAGGACCTGCACAGGCAGGACATTCTCTCCGCGGCTCTCATGCTCTGCAATGATCTGCAAAAGATATTGACGGGTCAGGTCATCCCCGGATTTCAGATCGACGATCTGAACCTCGCGGCCTTCACGAATGAAGCCCGCGATGTCCTCCAGCGTCACGTAATCGCTGGTTTCCGTATTGTACAAACGACGGCTTGCGTACCGTTTGATCAGCAGCGGGTTTTCCTGATCTGCCAAAATGTCATCCTCCCCAAGATGCAGCACTGCAGAAAACACTATGCGAGTGCAGAAGAAAATGAAAGCCTGACGCCGGATAAAGACATTTTACGAAATAAACATGATGTTCAAAGAGATTGATTCAGAACGAAAACTGCGTTTACCATCTGATCCAGCGTAAATTTGCGCAGCTTTTCTTTGGGAGTTTGCCGTGAAATTAAAACCTCTATTTGGCATTTTTGTGAGTTTTTTCGTTTCCACATCCGCAGCGCTCGCCGGCGTTGCCCCGAGCCCTTCGCCAAGCCCTTCCCCTTCATCCTCTTTTGGCGAAACCGATGAGACCACCGTTTATGTCGGTGTTAACTTTGTGTTCGGCAACCAAAAGCAAACCATCGAGGGTATTCTAGGCGTCGCAACTGCAGAAACTGATTCATCAGGTGACGTAACCGGCGGCAAACTTGGCTTGCATTTTCGGTTGAACGACGGCTTCGGGCTAAGAAAGATCAAGCTCACCGGGCTGTCTGGTCAGGAAGACTTACAAGGCGAAGCCGGTATAGGTTGGGATTTTGAAAACGGGACCTTCATGGGCATCCTCGGCTTCAACGGCTCTTATTTCGCCGGCGGTGGCGATTTCAAACTTGATGGTGACCACGAAGGATATATCGGCCTGCATACCATTGGCAGCTTCGACTATGACGGCGACGAGCAAAGTGATGACGGGTCTTCCGATTCCACCGATGGTATCCCGTCAACAGGCACAGGTGGCTCCGCTGGGGATTCCACTGACGATCCCGGAGCCAGCCCGCCTGGAACAGTTGCATTCTAGCCTTGTGGCAAACACCCAAGGCTCAGACGGCGGCCTGACAAGACGACAAGCCATGATCATATCGGCTTTGGGCGTGTTTGACATACTCACTCCCGGCACCGCCATGGCATTCGATCAAGACGAAAGTCAAAGCCTTATGGCGTTCGCCCGGGTTCTGTGCCCGGGCGATCCTGCTTCTCCAGCCGTTTCGATGCGTGTCGTGGCCGAAGATGTATAGGCCGTGGCTGGGCGTTTTCCGCAATGGCAACAGTTGATGTCGAACGGGTTGGACTGGCTGAACACGAGCGGCCCGAAACCGTTTCACGCGCTAAACGACAAAGACCAATCCACGATTGTCGAATGGATGGCAAATTCGGACCCGCAAGGTGCCGCGCACAGTTTTTACCGTGTGACGCGGCTTTTGGTCATGAGTGCGTATTATGCCGATGCGAAGGCCATCGAAGGCTTTCCTCTTGGGTCTGCGCCACAACCCTTCGGGTATCCCCCGCCATGGACCTGACCCGCCGCCCCGACGTCGTGATTGTCGGCGCTGGCGCAGGTGGCGCAGCGGCCGCATGGCGATTGACGTCCCAAGGCGTGCGCGTTTTGTTGTTAGAGGCCGGACCGCGGTTTGACCCCGTTCACGACTACCCGCTTGATAAACCGGGGTGGGAACGACGGGATTTCCCAGACAAACCGGGCAGCCGCGCGCAGACTTCGTACGGTGATCTTGGCCAGCTTGACCCAACCCACGACGCCTTGGCCTCTTGGAACGCGGTGGATGGCCGTATTGTCGTGGGACGCAGACGGAACGCCACAAGCTATGGGTATCTGCACACGCAGGGCGTGGGTGGCACGACCCTACGGTATGTGGGCGAGGCGCACAGGTTGCACCCCGATGCTTTCAAATTAAACAGTTTGACGGGGAAAGGTGCCGATTGGCCCATCGGCTATGATACGCTGGAACCCTACTATACCGCCGCTGAAGAAATCGTTGGCGTTGCAGGTCCGGCGACGGACGATGGGCGTTGGCGATCCGGTAAACTGCCAATGCCGGCCCATCCTTTTAGTACCGGCGCCACGCGCCTGGAAAAAACGGCTCAAACACTCGGTTTGGACTGGGTCGCCAACACAAGGGCGGCAAATTCGGTACCTTATCAGGATCGCCCGGCTTGCAACTACTGCGCCAATTGTAGCCGCGGCTGCCCGCTGGGAGACAAGGGGTCGGCGGATGTCACCTTCATTCGGCAAGCCGAAGCCACGGGCCACTTGCAACTGGAACCTGACACGCAGATAACGGGTTTGCATGCCGGACCGAATGCGCGGATCACCACGTTGACGGCTGTTCAAAACGGCCAGTCCTTTCGCATCGAAACGCCCGTGCTCATCCTCTGCGGCGGGGCCGTTCAGACGCCGCGCCTTTTGCTCGCATCGGCGCAGGCGGGGTATCCCAATGGCCTGGCCAACGCATCCGGCCATGTGGGCAAACACTTTATGGAAACGCTGTACATCACGCTATCCGGCCTCGCAGAAGGATTGCAAAACAGCCATATGGGATTGCCGGCAGACGCGATTTCCTGGGCCCACAGCGCACCGGGTCAGACAACTGATCACGCCGGCGGGTTCCGGTTGAACCACGCGACACAAGAGATCTGAACCGCCCCAGTTTTGGCGGAGACTATTGAGTTCGTATTTCAAGCTGCGATTTTGTCTGACTTCAAGGCTTCTTCGTATCTCTCCTCGGCTTCGATTGGCGTGATGTACCCGAGTGGTTCAAGCAGGCGCTCTTTGTTGAACCAGTCCACCCATAGCAGGGTTTCCCATTCGACCTGATCCTTGGACTTCCACGGACCTAGTTGATTGATGACTTCGGTTTTGAAGAGGCCGATGATCGTCTCAGCCAGTGCATTGTCATAGCTGTCACCAACGCTGCCGACGGATGGCTCCAGCCCAGCATCGGCCAACCGTTCTGTGTACTTGATCGACACGTATTGGCTGCCGCGATCTGAATGATGGATCAGTTTCTCAGCGGGTCTGCGTGCGTGGATCGCCTGTTCAAGCGCATCTAAGACAAACTGCGTGTCCTGCGTTGTTGATGCCTTCCAGCCCACAATCCGGTTCGCGAAGGTATCAATGACGAACGCCACATAGACGAACCCGCGCCAGGTCGAGACGAACGTAAAGTCGGACACCCACAGTTCGTTCGGCATTGAAGCCCTGAACTGGCGATTGACCTTGTCCAGCGGGCATTGATCCGCAGGTTGACCACAGGTGGTTTTGACCTTCTTTCCACGCCGGACGCCTTGAATGCTAAGCTGGCGCATCAACCGTTCTACAGTGCAGCGAGCAATATCAATCTTCTCGCGCTTCATCGCGTGCCATAGTTTGCGTGCGCCATAGACAGAACGGTTCTTCTCCCAAACATCCTTCATCGTTTTGCGCAGAAACTCATCCCGCTTGGCCCGGTCCGAGGCACGGTCGGGATCACGCTCGATGGCAATGCGTTTATAGAACGTCGAAGGGGCAATCTGGAGAACTCTACAGATCGGCTCGACCCCATGCGCCCCACGATGATCCTTGATGAAGGCAATCATTTGCGGAATGGGCGGTCGAGCTCCGCCTGAGCAAAATAAGCAGATGCCTTCTTCAGGATCTCATTTGCCTGACGCAACTGCCGGTTCTCGCGCTCAAGTTCTTTGATGCGATCCCGCTCTGCAGAGGTCACGCCATCGCGTTTGCCGGTATCCGCCTCGTGTTGCTTGACCCAGATACGAAGGCTGTCTCTGCTGCACCCAACCTTCTGAGAGATCGACAAAAGTGCTGCCGATCTGCTCGTGTATTCGCTCTCGTGATCCAAGACCATCCGCACCGCTCGTGCGCGCAATTCCTCTGGATAACGTGTTCCGTTCTTTGTCTTTCCCATGACCCAGTATCCTTACTTCTGGGTCTCCGGCAAACAAGGGGCGCTTCACCTCTACGCTTGCACCTTTGGGAGGAGGAGAAGGTGCAGTAAAGCGTAACTTACTTAGCGGCCGCTTTTTTCGCAGCAGCAGTCACTTCGTCAGTGGCTTTTTTGACAGCTGCGGTTGCGTCTTCGGTGATGTCTTTGCCAGCTGCCAGCATCAGTTCAACGGTGTCCATTTGAACTTTTTTCGCAACTTCTGCGAAGGCTGCCATGTTTTCTGCAGCAACTTCTGCCGACGCGCTTGCGAAATCAGTCATCGCTTTGGCGTAGTCTGCAGGCTCTGCTTTGGCTTTCGACATGTCCGACAGTTTTGCCAGGGTGTCTTTGGTCCATTTCGAGGAAATCTCAGCCGATTTCTCGGCTGCTTCCAATGCAACGCCCGACAGTTTTTCGTTCAGGCTTGCAGTTGTTTTGAACGCGTCTTCCATAGCTGCGGTGTCAACCGGGAATGCGCCCATCATGTCTTTCATTACAGCGGTGAAGTCTTGTGTTTTGGTCATCTCTCAAATCCTTTTGTGCTCGATCGGGGGGAGCCCTGTGTTCGATCTGCACCCAATATGAATGCTGCGGCGCAGCATTTCAAGGTTTTTTGCTGCGTCGCAGAAAAAAATTTGAGTTCTTAAATGAAATCAGCCGTTTGCCTTTGCCAAAACATAGGTACCCGGCGCGTCGCCCAGCAGTTTGCGACCAGACTCACCCGGCTCTCGGGCTGCAACCTTTTTACCCGAACGCGATTTGAGCCAGGTTTCCCAACGCGGCCACCAGGACCCATCATGGAACTCTGCACTGTCGAACCAGTCATCCGCCGAAAGCTTGAGATCGCTGTTGGTATAGTGACCGTATTTCTTTTTGCTGGGCGGGTTCACGATGCCGGCGATGTGACCGGACTCTGACACGATGAACGTTTTACTGCGCCCGCCCATCATCTGGGCCCCGCGGTAGCAGTCTTTCCAAGCCGCGATATGGTCAGTTTCACAAGTCACAGCAAAAAGAGGGATGTCGACCTCTGATACTTTCAGCGTGTGCCCCATCAGCTCAAACCCATCGGTTGTGAATTCGTTGCGCTGACACAGGCCACGCAAGTACTGCATCGACATCTTTGCCGGCAGGTTGGCCCCGTCCCCGTTCCAGTAAAGCAAATCAAAGGCTGGTGGGGCCTCGCCCATCATATAGCTGCGAATAGCTGGTGAATAGATAAGGTCCGTCGAGCGCAGGAACGAGAACGTGCGCGCCATGATATAGGACGGCAGCATACCCTTGTCTTCGGTCTCGGCTTCGATCCCGTCGATAAAATCGATTTGCAGGAACGGTGTGAACTCGCCCTGGTCCCCGAAATCCGTCAGCGCGGTAAAGAACGTCGCAGACTTGATCGATTTGTCACCGGTCTGTTTCATGTAGGACAGTGTCAGCGCCAAGGTCGTCCCGGCAATACAATAGCCAATCGCATTGACCTGCTTCTGACCGGTAATCTCTTTGACCTCGTTGATTGCGGTCAGATACCCCTCTTGGATGTAATCCTCCATCCCGATCTCACCATGGCCGGCGTTGGGGTTGATCCAACTGACAACAAACAGCGTGTAGCCCTGTTCGGTCACCCATTTGACAAAACTGTTCTGGGCTTTGAGATCGAGAATGTAAAACTTGTTGATCCAAGGTGGGAACAGAACGATCGGTGTCGCATAAACCTGCTCGGTCGTGGGCGCATACTGGATCAATTCCATCATCCGGTTGCGGTAAACGACCTTACCGGGCGTGGTGGCAATATTCCCACCAATCTCAAAGGCACTCTCATCCGCAAGCCGGACCACCAGTTCGCCATCATTGGCCTCAAGGTCCGCGACGAGGTTCTCCAACCCGTCGACCAGAGACTGCCCTTCTGTCGCGACAGCTTTTTCCAAAGCATCTGGATTTGTCGCCAGAAAATTGGTCGGCGACATCATGTCGACGATTTGTTTGGAGAAATACGTTAGGCGTTTTTTGTCGATATCATCCAGATCATCGACGTCCTGAACCGCTTGTTGAATGGCCTCGGCGTTGATGAGGTATTGCTGCTTGAGGAAATTGAAATACGGATGCGAGTCCCACATGGGATTCGAAAACCGCCTGTCTTTTGGTCCGGGATCAGCCGGGGCGGCCAGTTTACCCTTGGCCAGAGCTTGCTGAGCTTCGGCGAAATGCATCACCGACTTGCCCCAATATTCAATCTGATGTTCTAAAATTTTGGTCGGGTTCTGCATCATTTCGGCCCAATAGGCCGTTGCTGCTTTTGCAAACAAATCTTGATTCGGACCGTTCAAAGAGGCGTTGTGGGTCTTTTTATGCGTTAAAACACCGATCAATCGCTGAGAGATTTCTTCGACTTTTTTCATATTTTCCGTAAGGCGATCAATATGTTCGCCCGACAGCTCACTTCCGCTGTCTTCAATTGTTGTCATTTTAAGAATCCCCTCTTAATTTGCTGCAACGCAGAATAAAGTCGTGAATGTCGGGGGGCAAAGCGACGAATAGTCCGATAAATCTCTGTGTGTGGTGAAGGAGATCCCGAATGCGATACATGGTTGCCTATGACCTTATGGAGACAGCCCGCAACACTAACCAATGGTTGGGCGCGTCGGCACTATCGCTTGCATCATACCCTGCTTTTTCAATGTTCCCAAACCCAGCTTTACAATGGATGGCCGCTTGGGGCGAGGTTACCGAGCGTTCTTTTCAGCGGATGATTGCCAAACCGGACTGGGGCATCGACAGCATGACATGCGCCGACGGTCGTGATCACGTTGTCGAAGTGGAAACCGTTGTCGAACGTCCCTTTGGCGATCTGATCCACTTCAAAGTCAGCGGTCGGGAACCTAGCAAACGCAAAGTGCTGTTGGTGGCGCCAATGTCCGGGCACTACGCCACGTTGTTGCGCAGCACAGTCAAATCGCTGATCACAGATTGCGAAGTTTATATCACCGACTGGCACAACGCGCGGGATATTCCGGTGTCTGCTGGCAAGTTCGATATCGAGGATTACACCCTTTATCTTGCAGATTTCATGCGGGAACTGGGTCCCGACATCAATGTGATCGCAGTGTGTCAGCCGGCACCGCTGACGCTTGCAGCGACAGCCTATCTGGCAGAACAGGACCCGGACGCACAGCCGCGCACTCTGACCTTGATTGGCGGTCCGGTTGACCCTGACGCCACCCCAACCGAAGTGACCGATTTCGGACGGCGCGTGACCATGGGCCAGTTGGAAAAGATGATGATCCAACGGGTTGGCTTCAAATACCCCGGCGTTGGGCGGAAGGTTTATCCGGGCCTGCTTCAGCTGTCGTCCTTCATGTCAATGAACGCCGACCGGCATTCCAAGGCGTTCATGGATCAGATTTCCCGTGTCGCCCGCGGAGAAGCGTCTGACCATGATGCGCATAACCGCTTTTACGACGAATACCTCGCGGTCATGGACATGACGGCCGAGTTCTATCTGTCGACCGTTGAACGCATTTTCAAAAACCTTGAGATCGCCAAGAACGAATTCGTCGTGGACGGACACAAGGTCGACATGGGCAAAATCACCAAAGTTGCGGTCAAAACCGTCGAAGGGGCGAATGACGACATTTCGGCGCCGGGCCAATGCGTGGCGGCTCTGGACCTGTGCACCGGCCTGCCTGAGAACAAAAAGGCCAGCCATCTTGAGCCGGGCGCGGGCCATTACGGCATCTTCGCCGGTCGCAGCTGGCGCGACAACATCCGTCCTTTGGTGCTCGATTTCATCGACGCCAACACGCCAAAACCGGCGCGTAAATCCGCCAACAAAAACGCCGCGGCCTGATCGCCGATGTCCGAAACGTCGGACATCGGGTTCTCTTGCAATTGCGGTGCCCTGACCGGGAAAGTGAACGGCACGCATCCGGCTGATGGCATGCGCATCGAATGCTACTGCAAGGATTGTGCCGGGGCTGAACGGCATTTCGGCAAACCTGATCCGGATGGAGTCCAGATCTATTGGATCGCTCCGGATCGTTTACAGATAGACACCGGTATCGAACATCTGGCCGCCATGGCGGTGTCCGAGAAAAAACAGCTGTGGCGCTGGTACGCGTCCTGCTGCGACACGCCGCTTTGGAACACGCAACCCACCCGTAACCTGTTTGTTTTGGGCATAATGACCGATATTCTGGCCGATGCCGATCCGCTGGGACCGCCGGTTGCCAGTGCGTTTATTCCCAAACCGAAAGGCGGCACGCGTCATGAAGGGGGCGGCAAGATGGTGCGTTTTGTGCTCGGCTTCACAGCAAAGGCCGCATTGGGCGGGCGGATAAAAGCGCATCCGCTGTTTGACCGGGACACGGGCAAGCCGATCCGCGACGCCCGCGTTCTGACGCAAGAGGAACGGACCGCCGCGCGGCTGTGACAGTCAACCTAGCGCAGAACCAGTGGCATATTCAGCCATTCCCACAAGATGGACAGCGTTTTGTCTGGCGCTTCGAGGGTTGGAAGGTGTCCCGCATCCGGTATGATGCGCAACTCTGCATAAGGGATAAGCTCGGCCATGAACGTGTGTCGTTTGACCGGCGTCAGCGTATCATGCTCTCCGCACAGGATCATCGTTGGCACCTTGCATTTGCGCAGCGCGCCCTGCTGATCCGGCCGCTTTTGCAAAGCGCGGTTTTGGCGCACGAAAATCTCTGGCCCCAGATCGCGCGCCATGTCCAGAACGGTTTGCAGAACTTCGGCACGCCGCGGGCCCGGCGCAAGGAATTCGGGCTTCATCGCTTCGCGCATAACGTCGTCCAGCCGCCCGGCCCGGACACCCACAATCCAGGGTTCGCGCGTTGCTGCAACGGCGGGCGTCTCTGCCAGCGGGTTGGTGTCCATCAGGCACAGCCGGGTGATCCGATCCGGCGCCCGGCGCAGGATTTCCATCGCAACGATGCCGCCCATGGACAGACCCGCCAGCGCAAATCTTTGTGGCAGTTGTACGAGGATATTGGATGCAATCTCTTCAATCCGCTCGCCGCGGGTGATCGGCGCAATGGTGACCGCCCGTTCCATCGACAAAACGCGCATCTGCGGCTCATACAAGCGCGCATCGCACATCATTCCCGGCAAAAAAACCAAAGGTTCGGTCATATGCGCCTCGTCACCCAAGAGCTTCGTTTCTTGTGCCCCCAATAGGGACATTGGACGCCCCGTGGCAAGCGGATAGATCACCCGTCCGGCAAGGTCTCGCGCAGCCAGGTCAGCATCCCGTCCACGGTACTGTCTGTTTGATCTGGTGACATGATGTCCCCGGCAATGACGTGGCTGTCCGGGTCATCGCTTGGCCCCATGGTGACGTTTTGCACGGTCGTCGGACCGCCCCAAGCGGCCGCAAAACCATGGGTGGCCTCCGGGACCACGACTGTGTCATTCATGGAAAACCAAAACAGGGCCGGAATGTTCACGTCGCTGTAATCTTCGGCCACAGCGGCTTTGACAATCGCAGCCATCGGCAACACCGCGACCGTTGGATAGCTTGTTGTCCAGAACCGCCCGTGGTCTTCGTTGTAAGGCTCCCACGCGCGCGTGTCGCCAATAAGGTACGGCAACCATTCACGCGCAGCAGGCCAGGTCAGCAATTGCCGCCCGGCGGCCTGAATTTGGAAATTCGGTGACACGAAAATCATCGCGGCCACGTTTTCGGACATGGCCGGGTCCAAAGCGACCGCTGCCGACAGGGTGCCTCCCGTGGATGTCGACATGACGATCACTTGGTCGCCCACGGCCCGCGCCGCGGCCAATCCTTCGGCAACGTCATTCATCCAGCCCTCGACCGTGGCCTCTGCCATTGCGTCACCGTCGCGGCCATGCCCTTGCAGGCGCGTGTAGACCAGGTTCGCGCCCAGCGCATCGGCCACACGATCGGGGACGTGGCGAATTTCTTCGGAGGTGGCGGAAAACCCATGGATGTAGAGGATGGAAAAAGGTGTGCGCTGTTCTTTGAAACCGTCCTGCCAGACAACCCGTTTTTCAACACCTGCGGTGATATCGTCAAAGGCGCTTTCAATGGATTCGAAATAGACCTGAACGCCCTCGCCAAATTTCGCGGCATCAAAATCCGCGCGCAACGGGGCCGGTTCTCTTGCGCCGAAGAGCCAAAGCGCCCCGATTAAGGCACCCACAAAAATGATGAACCGTCCCAAAAACTTGCCAAACGCGCGCATCGCTACTCCTCCGTCCATTCGTCTTCCAGATCACGCCAGCCACCAACCAAATGCAAGCCTGGCAGACGCAGCGTAAATACGTTGCCGCCCGCGCCGCCCGGTTGATCCCGCTCGCGCGAGATCGGCACGCCCATCGCGTGGCACAGCATCAATGCCCCCACCCCACCATGGGATAAGATCCCGATATCGCCAGATGTCTGATCGGTCGTTGCAATCCGCGTGACTGCCGCCACGATCCGGCGCTGCGCATCACGCGCTGTTTCCCAACCTCGAATGGACGTGTCGGGATGCGCAAAAAACGCGTCTGCGGTCGCCTCAAACTCGGTTTTTGGCAGAAAGCCTGTGGCGCTGCGGTCATTCTCGTGCAGCGCGCGCATTGTGGTTACCGGACAGCCCAACGCCGTGCTCAGGATATCCGTCCCGTCCCGAGCCTTGCGCTCGTCACTGCAATAAAGGGATGAAATCCGCCCCGCATAAGCTTTTTGAGCGCCTGATGCGTGTCGCGCTCGTCCACGCGAGCTGAGTGGCCAGTCTGGCACAGGCCGGTCCGGATCGATTTCCACATCCGCATGGGTGACGAAATGCAGATACCGGATCATCCCTCGGACAGCACGTCGAGGACCGCGTCTTCGATCAAGCCAAGGCATCGGTCGTCGGAAAAACGGTGGTCTGCGTCTTTCACCAGCAACAGTCGCATGTCCGGTCCGCTGACGTGGTTCAGCAGCCTGACAGCAGTTTCGGTACTGACCGCCGTGTCAGCGGTGCCTTGCAGAAACCGGACCGGAAATGGCAAATCCAAGGCCGACCGCAAGATCAGGTTTTCGCGCCCACTGTCGATCATGCGCTGCGTGACGATGTAAGGATCCATGTAGTCGGAGGGCAGTTCAACCTGCCCCTTTTCTGCCAAATGAGCCTTTTGCGCATCTGTGAAATTGGCCCAATACCCGTCTTCTGTAAAATCGGGGGCTGCTGCGATTGTCACCAGCCCTTTGACCCGCTCGGGATAGGCGCGCGCAAACAGCAGCGCCTGCCAGCCGCCCATCGAAGAGCCGACAACGACCAGTTTGCCTTGGGTCAGCGACCCCAGCGCCGCTGCGGTATCCTCGGCCCAGTCCCCGATGCAACCCTCTTCAAAGGTTTCACTGCTTTCACCGTGACCGGAATAGTCAAACCGCAAAAACGGTCGCCCCTGCGCCTTGGCCCACGCTTCGAGGTGGATGGCCTTGGTCCCTTCCATGTCGGATTTGAGCCCGCCCAGAAACACGATGCACGGTCCCTTGCCTTGGGTTTTATGATAGGCCAGCCGCCGTCCTTGGGGCGTTTCCAGAAAAGTATGCGCAGGCATTCGAGCCTCCCAGTCTTTTTTGCCAGCTGTCGCATGACAGCTCGCAGGTCGCAATCCGACAAGCCGCAACCTGACGCAGGGGAAAGAAGCTCCAAGCGCCGCATCGGCAAAAATCTTCTGAATAAATTCCAGCACTTTCGCGTTGATCATGCAGGGACATCGTCGTCCCGGTTTCTTTCGAAGGGAGTTTTGGGATGATCAAGCAACTGGGATACGCCGCTCTTTGCACGCTGACAGCAACAGCGGCATCGGCAGGCGGACATGGGGTTTGGAAATCGGTTGAGGGCGAATCCAGCGTCGCATTCGGATCGGTGAAAAAAGATGTCGTGGGCGAGGTGCACCATTTCAGCGGTGTCAGCGGCACTGTTGGCGAAGCGGGCGAAGTTTCCGTCAACATCGATCTGGCATCGGTCGAAACCTATATCGACATCCGCAATGAACGTATGACCGCGCATGTGTTTCAGGAAGGCACGGCAACCGCCACGTTAACCGGCGAAGTCGATCTGGACGACGTCAACGAATTAGACGTGGGCGCGGTGACCCTGACGGACTTTGAAGGCACTTTGGCCTTTGGCGGCGTCGACGCCGATATCGAGGCCGAAATGATGGTCGCCCGCCTGGCCGAAGACCGCGTATTGGTCACGACCGCCGATTTCATCATGTTGTCGACGGCCGATCTGGGCATCGATGCCGGGATCGACAAGTTGATGGAATTGGCCAGCCTGCCCGGCATCACCCGGGTCACCCCGGTTTCGATCCGCATGGTTTTTGAAATATAAGCAAAGGCCGCGCGCCCATCCCCACCCGGGCGCGCCCCTTTTTTGGAGCCAAGAGATGATCAAACAGCTGCCCATCGCCGCCGTTACCCTGTTGCTTGCCGGTCCCGTCTTTGCCGAGGGCGATGCCAAGGCCGGTAAAAACGTGTTCAAAAAATGCAAAGCTCGCCACACCGTGTCCGAAGGCAAAAACAAGGTCGGACCGACCCTATACAAGATCGTGGATGCACCTGCCGGCGCGGTTGACGGGTTTCGGTATTCCGACGCGCTCGCCAATTCCGGCCTGACATGGGATGTTGAAACACTGACAGCTTTTCTGGCCAAACCGCGTGACGTGGTGCCCGGCAACAAGATGAGCTTTGCGGGCCTGAAAAAAGAAGGCGACATCGCGGACGTGATTGCCTATCTGATCGACAAGTCGAACTGAGGGAACCGGTGACAATGGCGTCTCGGGACACACATTCAGAGCTGCGCAAGGACCTGACCCAGGTCTTTCCCAGGATCTGGCGCTATGCGCTGACCCTGACCGGATCCCGGGCAGACGCGGATGACTTGGCGCAATCGGCCTGCTTGCGCGCCATGGAAAAGGCGGCTCAGTTCGATCCGGATACACATCTGGACCGCTGGATGTTCCGGATCACCCATAACCTGTGGATCAGCGAATTGCGCCGCAAAAAGGTGCGCACCGGAAACGGTCTGATCGCCATTGATGCGGCCGAAATCTCTGACCCGTCCCAAGATGCGGAAAAGGGACAGGAGCGCCGCGAATTGATGCAACATGTCCTGCATCTGCCAGAGGCGCAGAGACAAACGGTCATCTTGGTTTATGTTGAAGGATACTCCTATAAGGATGCCGCGATGATCCTGGACATACCCGTTGGAACCGTGATGAGCCGTTTGGCGGCCGCCCGCACGGTTCTGGCGCAGAAGTTTCGTGATCCGCAAGAGGTGCGTCATGTACGATAGACATTTCAGTGACGAAGAACTGGTCGCCTACCTCGATGGCGAGGCTGATTTCGCGCCGATGGACGATATCCGCCGCGCGCTGGAAACAGATACCGCCCTGCAAAAACGTCTGGCTGCTTTGGACATCAACACCGCCGCGCTCGCGGATGCGTTTGGTGGCCTGGAACCCGGCCATGTCGCCATTCCCGTGGCCCCCGCACCGCGCCGTCGCGGCCTTGTGGCGAGCCTTGCCGCAGGCGCCTTGGCCGCCGGATTGGCCATCGGTTATGTGGCCGGATCGTGGAACACGACACCAGATCGGGGCTGGGTGGATTACGTCGCCGCCTATCAAGCGCTCTATTCCCACAGCACCCTGGCCCATGTGGACACCACCCCGGTGGCCCAACAGGCAGAGCTGGATCGCGTCGGCGCCGCGATTGGCAAATCGATCCCCGTAGGCAAGCTCACAGTCTTTCCCGACGCCGAATACGCCCGCGCCCAAATCCTCAGCTTCCGGGGCAAGGCACTTATTCAACTGGCCTTCCTGACCAGCACCGGCGATCCGCTGGCCCTCTGCATCATTCGTACGGACCCAGAGAAAATGACCGATCCCGAGTTCAAAGAGCTGGAAGGTCTCAGCGCCGCATCTTGGGCGCGCAGCGGCTATGCCTACCTACTGATCGGCGGCAACGACGCGGCCATGATCGAACGTATGTCGCAAAGCTTTATCGGTATGGACGTCTAAACAGACACCCTGACATCATTCAAAAAAACGCCCCGCCTTGAATGGCGTGGGCGTTTTTTCAACTTTATTATGTGACCTTGTTGTCACGTGACTAAAGAATCACGTAAAAGCGTGTCATGGATGCGATTTTCAAAGCCCTCAACGACCCTGCCCGCCGCGCGCTGCTGGACAGCCTGCGCGCGCAAGACGGACAGACGCTGACCGAACTGGAAGAGCAGTTGGATATGACCCGGTTCGGCGTGATGAAGCATCTCAAAGTGCTCGAAGACGCCCATTTGATCACCACCCGGAAATCCGGGCGGTTCAAACATCACTACCTTAACGCAGCACCTGTGCAGGAAATCCTCGATCGCTGGATCGAGCCCCTGCTCGCCCGCCCGATGGCGCGCAACATGCTGGATTTCAAATCCCGATTGGAGAGTAATATGTCCAAACCAGACTTTGTCATGTCGACCTATATCACTTGCACCCAAGACGCGCTCTGGGACGCGCTGACCGACCCTGAACAAGAGGCCAATTACAACTTTGCCGCCTCGCAGGTCGAACGGCAGGGCAACAAGACCGTCTATTACATGGAAGGCAATCAGGTCATGCTGATCTGCGCCGACACGCAATTGACACCCAAAACCCGGATCGAGCGCACGTTTGAACCCCATTGGGCGGGCCCGGATGTCCCGCTTCCCGCATCCCGTTACGTTTACCTGATCAAAGTCGAAGGCAGTCACTGCCGCCTGACAGTCGAGCATTACGACCTGCCCGCAGATATGAGCGACGGTGTCAGCGACGGCTGGGCGCGCACCCTTGCCGGTGTCAAATCCTGGCTTGAAACCGGCAAACCCGCGGTCTTTCATGATCCGGAGATGGCACAATGACACCTGAACTCACCTTTTTGACGCTGACCACCATCCTCGCGGCCTCGCTCTGGATCCCGTTCATTGTGGGCGTCAACTCTACCCCGGTCACCTTCCCCAATGAGAACCGACCGCCGGATATCTCGACCATGGTGCCGTGGGTCCACCGCGCCTATCGGGCGCATCTGAACCTGATGGAACAGTTTCCGCCCTTCGCAGCCGCTGTGCTGATCGCGCATATGGCCGGGGTCTCGACGCCTGTGACCATCTGGGCCAGTGCGCTCTTCTTCGGTCTGCGCGTGGTCCATGCGGTCTGGATGATCGGGGATTTCCGGCAGCTACCGGTGCGCCCCATCCTCTTCACTGCCGCGTGGCTCTGCATAATCGCGATTGCTGTGCAATTGCTGCTGGCCTGACCCGGCGCGCCGCCCGGCCCCACCCTGGGCGGCGCCCCACCCTTCTTCTCTTTTCAAATACTCAATCCGACCTCTCCTCCGCCACAACAGTTGACAGCCTGACCCGCACCTGCCAAATGACGCGCGCAACATAACCCGCAACCGGGCGTTCCGTGGGCGCCAAACTGACGAGGAGACCAGGCCATGAGCCTTGACCAGTCCCAAATCTCTCTCACTTTTCCCGATGGCAATGCGCGCAGCTTTGATGCCGGTGTCACACCCGCCGATGTCGCGGCAAACATCTCTACCTCGCTGGCCAAGAAAGCCATCAGCGCGACCGTGAACGGTCAGCACTGGGACCTGCAATGGCCCATCGATGCCGATGCCCGCATTGCGATCCACACCATGAAGGATGAAGCGCAAGCCAATGAGCTCGTGCGCCATGACCTGGCCCATATCATGGCCCGTGCCGTGCAAGAAATCTGGCCCGACACCAAGGTCACCATTGGCCCCGTTATCGATTACGGCTGGTACTATGATTTCGACCGGTCAGAACCTTTCACGCCCGAAGATCTTGGCCTCATCGAAAAGAAGATGAAAGAGATCATCAACAAGCGCGAACCGGTCCGGACCGAGGTTTGGGAACGCGATCGCGCGATCCAGCACAACAAGGACAACAACGAGCCTTACAAAGTTGAACTGATCGAGGCGATCCCGGGCGACGAACCGCTGCGCATGTATTGGCATGGCGATTGGCAGGATCTGTGCCGCGGACCCCATCTGCAGCATACCGGCCAAGTGCCGGGTGACGCGTTCAAGCTGATGTCTGTGGCCGGTGCCTATTGGCGTGGTGACAGCGACCGGGCAATGCTGCAACGCATCTACGGCGTGGCGTTTACCGGCAAAGAAAAGCTCAAAGCGCATTTGCACATGCTGGAAGAGGCTGCAAAACGCGACCACCGCAAGCTGGGGCGCGAAATGGACCTGTTCCATTTTGAAGAACACGCGCCGGGGTCGGTGTTCTGGCACCCCGCCGGTTGGCGCGTCTTCCAAACCCTGATCGCCTATATGCGGCGGCGCCAAGAGGCGGCCGGTTATGTCGAGGTCAACACCCCCGACATCATGGACCGCGCGCTGTGGGAGACGTCGGGACACTGGTTCAACTACATGGAAAACATGTTCCTCGCCGAAACCCATGATGACCGTGACTATGCGCTAAAGCCGATGAACTGCCCCGGCCACATGATGCTCTATAATCATGGCCTACGCAGCTATCGGGATTTGCCGATGAAAATCGCCGAATTCGGCAAAGTGCACCGTTACGAACCCTCTGGCGCGTTGCACGGGTTGTTGCGCGTGCGCAGCTTCACACAAGACGACGCGCACATCTATTGCACACCGGAACAGCTGACCGACGAGTGTTTGAAGGTCAACGACCTGATCTTGTCGATCTACAAGGATTTCGGCTTTGAGGACGTGCATGTCAAACTGTCGACACGGCCCGAAAACCGCATCGGCAGCGACGAAAGCTGGGATCTCTCCGAGGGCGCGCTCAAAACAGCCTTGGATCGCGCGGGCATGAGCTACACGATTTTTGAAGGCGAAGGGGCCTTTTATGGACCAAAGCTGGAATATGTGCTGCGGGACGCGATTGGCCGGGATTGGCAATGTGGCACCTTGCAGGTCGACTACAACTTGCCCCAACGGTTTGGCTCCACTTACGTGACCCAATCGGGCGAAAAACAAGCGCCGGTCATGTTGCACCGGGCGCTCTTTGGCTCGCTTGAACGGTTTACTGGCATCTTGATCGAGAACTGGGAAGGCAAGTTACCGTTCTGGCTCGCACCGCGTCAGGTGGTGGTCGCCTCGATCACATCCGAAGCCGATGACTATGTGGCCGAAGTGGTCGCAGCCCTGAAAGCTGCCGGTGTGACCGCCGAGGCGGACACGCGCAACGAAAAGATTAACTACAAGGTCCGCGAGCATTCGTTAAGCAAGGTTCCAGTCATCTTGGCTGTGGGCCACAGAGAGGTCGAAGACCGAACTGTTTCGGTGCGCCGTCTTGGTGAAAAGCAAACCAGTGTGCAGCCGCTGGACGCTGTAACAATTGAGCTGGGACGCGCCGCGACGCCGCCCGATCTTTTGTAACAATTCCTCATCAGACAAGATTAATTGGACGCCCTGCGGGGCGTCCTTTTGTAACATATCATAAAAATTTACGATTTATCAAAGACTTGCCCGTTCATTTGCGGTCACTTGTCTTGACGCGCGCGTGACCCACACGCTCGTGAGTTCACAACGTTACACCACATTGGTTAGGGTATGCATGTCACGACCTGACACCTTAACCAGATAAAGGGATTAAAGAGATGTCGAACACCGTTAAAACACTGGCCGTCGCAGGCGCCGTTGCAGCCGCTCTGACAGGCATGTCCACGACTGCAAACGCCCAAGCCAAAGAAAAATGCTATGGCGTATCGCTGGCCGGTCAAAACGACTGTGCAGCGGGTCCGGGCACAACATGCGCTGGCACCTCGACCGTTGATTACCAAGGCAACGCATGGACACTGGTTGACGCCGGTACATGCGGCGACATGGACCTTCCGGCGATGGCTGATGGCACCGCACGTCAAGGCTCGCTCGAGCCGCTGGAGCGTGACATCCCGGCATAAGCCAAAAGAGTTTTCGACGGGCCGGTTGCCGGCCCGTCCTTTCTGACGACCTTCGCCGAAAGGCACCTGACATGCTGGACGCTACGCATTCCCATTTTACCCTGCCCGCCGCACCGGGCGTTGGATACAAGCCCCAGCATTTTTCCCAGATTATTGCCGATCCCGGTTGTGTCCGTTGGCTGGAAATCCATGCGGAAAACTACATGGGCGATGGTGGTCGCCCCTTGGCACAGTTGCGTCATCTGGCCGAACGCTTTCCCGTCTCGGTACATGGCGTTGGCCTGTCGATCGGCGGCGAGGGACCGCTGGATACAGACCATCTGAGACGTCTGAAACACTTGGTTGGCTGGCTGAACCCGGCAAGCTTTTCCGAGCATTTGGCGTGGTCGACCCATGACAGCCACTTCTTTAACGATTTGCTGCCGCTTCCCTATACGGCAGATACCTCACACCGCGTCGCCGATCACATCGACCAGGTTCAAGAAACGGTTGGCCGGCAAATGCTGTTGGAAAACCCGTCCAGCTATCTGGCCTTCGCCGAAAGCACGTGGTCGGAAACCGATTTCCTGGCAGAGATCAGCCGGCGCACCGGCTGCGGACTGTTGTTGGACGTGAACAACGTGTTCGTGTCAGCGACCAATCTGGGCTATTCCCCGCAAGAGTATATCGACTGCTACCCGCTTGATAAAGTTGGTGAAATCCATCTTGGCGGACATGATGAGGACGAGGATGACCACGGCGCGCCGTTGTTGATCGACAGTCACGGGCGCGAGGTGGTTGACCCGGTTTGGGCCTTGCTGGACTACACACTGACCAAATCCGGCGCCAAGCCGTTGCTGGTGGAATGGGACACGGACGTCCCGGACTGGCCCGTGCTTGAGGCCGAAGCGGCCCGCGCAGCGGCCGCGTTGTTGCCCGTCACAGCATGATTGTGGACCAAGATATGTTCCGTGCGGCCATGCTGGACGCCGGTTGTCCTGCGCCCGAGGGCCTGGAAGACGGCCAAGGCAGACCAGCCGGTCGCCGGTTCAACGTTTATCGCAATAATGTTGCCGTTTCGCTGACTGAAGCGATGCGGACCGGTTTTCCGGTCATCACCAAGCTTTTGGGCCAGCAAAACATGGAAGGTCTGTCGGGCCTGTTCCTGCGCGCGCATCCACCCAGTTCGCCGTTGATGATGCATTATGGTGAGGCCTTTCCGGCGTTTCTCGAAAGCATGTCGCAATTGGCTCACCTGCCCTACCTGGCCGATGTTGCCCGGTTGGAGTTGGCGATGCGCCGGTCCTACCACGCTGCAGATGCGGCGCCGATTGCCGCAGATGCGTTGGGACAAATGTCGCCAGAGACGCTGATGGCAACCCGCATGACACTGGCCCCGGCGGTACAAATCCTCTGCTCGGCCCATCCGGTTCACGCCATCTGGGCATACAACATGACAGATGGCGCACCCAAACCTGCGCCGCGGGGCGAAGACGTTCTGATCACCCGGTCAGAGTTTGACCCGCAGCCGCACCTTCTCCCCGACGGGGCCTATACGTTCCTGAAAGCGTTGGAAGATAACCAACCTCTGGGCGTTGCGCATCAGGCGGCCACAGATGCGCTACCCGAATTTGATCTCGGCGCCACGCTCGGGCTGATGCTCGGACATGGTGTCATCACCTCTCTGACAGTGAAAGACTAAATTATGAATACCCTGATCTCTGCGCATAACAGCGTCTTCAACCTTCTGGACAAGTCCGCCAATTTCGTTGTCCCGACGCTGGCGCGGCTCGCCTTTGTCGCGGTCCTGCTGATGTATTACTGGAAAGCTGCGGTAACCAAGCTGGGTGATGGGATCTTTGGGTTCCTGTTTCCCTCTGACGGCGCTTATGTTCAGATTTTTCCCAAAGCGATGGAAGCGGTCACTTATGACAGCTCACAGCTGGGCTTTTTCCATTGGCTGGTGGCCCTCGCCGGCACATGGGCAGAATTCATTTTGCCCGCGCTGATCCTTGTTGGTTTTCTGACACGCTTGGGTGCTTTGGGCATGATCGGCGTGGTCTGCGTGCAAACCTTGGTCGACGTGACCGGTCACGGCCAAAAGCTGGGCTCTCTCTTTGACAGTGCCCAAGGCCTGATCGACGAGCGCGCGATGTGGGTGTTCCTGTTGCTGGTCATCGTGATCAAAGGCGCCGGTCCGCTTTCGCTGGACCGGATCTTTAAGATCAGCTGATCAGAAATGTGCCTTAGGCTCATCCGGTTTGCCGGCCCCAATGGCCAGCAGACCGGCAACCCCGGCAAAGGCGATCGGGAACATCGTAAACACCCCAAAGCCAAAGGCGTGATACATCCCCGCCGCTGACAACAGCAGCAAAATACCGGCCCACAGGGCGCGCGCCCGCGCCATGGCCCCACCTGCAATCGCCAACATCGGCGCGACAATTGAGGTGATCCGGATCAATTGCGGGTCGTTCACCTGCTCAAACAGACCTTCAACCTCACCAAATTGTTCGACTGCCTGGGTGTACCCAAACGAGAAAAAGCCGACCATCATCCCGATGACGCCAGCGATAATGCCCAATACCAGCGCAGCGTTGCGCATCTTGCCACTCCGTTTTTTTGTCAGCCCGACATAAGCAATCTAACCATCAACGCCAAGGGCTGCCTGAACGTCCTTGGTCCACCCGAGGTGCAAGGTGCCATCAACGTCGATCAGGGGACGCTTCATCAAGGTTGGATGCGCCTGCAGCAATTCCAAGGGATCGCGTTGCTGTTCCGTGTCGCTCAGACCACGCCATGTGGTTGACCGGGTGTTCAGCAATTTGTCGCCATATTGTGCAAATGCGAAATTTAATATGTCTAGCGGCACACCATCTACGCGGACATCAGAGAACTCTGCATCTGGAAGGCATTTCAATGCCTTACGGCACGTATCACAGGTTTTAAGACCATAAAGTCGCATGAATTTCCCTTTGTCTTTGTGCGCGATAAAGTGACGCTCATCAAGTTGCGATACCCGTTTTCCTTGATTTTTGGCCTTACCGTGCAATCATTTAACGTGGAACACCCGTTGTCAGGCTCTCGTCACGTAACACCAGACCAGTTGTTTGAACCCGGATGCGCCGTCCAATGGCCTTTGCATGTGCAAAGGAGCAAAGCAAGGTAGAAGGAGACACGGGATATGCCGACCGGCACCGTGAAATGGTTCAATACAACCAAGGGTTATGGGTTTATCGCCCCCGACGAAGGCGGCAAGGATGTGTTTGTGCACATTTCAGCCGTCGAAAGATCAGGACTGACGGGACTCGCAGACAATCAGAAAGTTCAATACGAACTGCAAGATGGCCGCGATGGTCGCCAGATGGCGGGTGATCTCAAACCGCTATAAGTCATTTATCCTAGGACGGCGCGCCCTTGGACAAAGGGCGCGTTTATTAATTACAGCCTTTTGTTCCTGCGACGCAGGAGTAAATGCTGTATGACCGGTGCCCGTTGCCCGGATTACGCATGGCCTCTTGATAGCTGACCGATTGGTTCGGGCGACCACAGGAAATCCCATCATTGCCGGCGACCACAGGCTGCAAGCCTGATGGACAATAGTTGGTATGATGTGCGTATGGATAGACGTTGACGTCGGTTTGCTGTGCAAACGCTGCTGAAGACGCCATGCAAAGTGCTGCAATACTCACGACAAAGCGCATAGTTACCCCCGAATTAACTCAAGTGTTCCGAAACTTACCACCAGAATGAGCGCGAAAGGAGGACAAAGTCCAGTGGTTTAGGGGATGCGCACACCAGTGTTTCTCGTAGAACAAAAATGCAGTCGATCGTAGGCTACTGTTTCGCTTTTCCGCGCGAAAATACGACGGCCACTCTGAAATGCGCATCGGTTCTTTTGCCATCAATAGCTTTAAGGTTCAGCGCGCAGAAGTGTTTCAAATTCGCGCCACTCACCTTTTGACATGCCAGAGTTTTCCTGCGTCACATCCTCGCCCTTCAGCATCCGGCGCACCACGTCCAGTGCCGTACCGCTCAATGTCGCACCACCCATGCGATAGTCTTCAAATGCGCGATAGGCGAAGGGCACCCAATCTGCAACGATCTTGCACATCTCTTCGGCGTAGACCCGGATTTCGTATTGAGCATGCGCGTCGGCCCGCAACCTGAGGAAATGAAACAGATTGTGCAGGTCTACCTTCCAATACCATTGAGTATAGATGTTGGCTGGAAGGTTCATCCGCGCGAGTTCCCGGGCCAGACCCTGCTGCCCGTCCTGTGAAATCATCGCTTCGTAGTTGTCATAGGCTCGGGCGCTGTCCGCTTTCAAAATCTCCAAAACGCGCGCCGCCTCTTCTCCCTCCAAAACAGAGCCACGTCCTTGGTTATTGACCACGGATTGTGCCGCGACATGTTCCGGCGCCGGGATATAGAATTCCCGGTCGAGGATTGAATAACGGGCCGAGTACTCGTTTACGTTCGCCGTTCGGTGCCGGATCCACTGACGCGCGACAAAAACTGGTAGCTTTACGTGCAGCTTTATCTCGCACATTTCAAAAGGCGTCGAATGCCAATGGCGCATCAGGTAGCGGATCAGACCTTCGTCATTTGAAACTGACTTGGTTCCTTTACCGTAACTAACACGGGCCGCCTGCGTGATCGCGGCATCGTCCCCCATGTAATCGACGACCCGAACAAAACCGTGATCCAACACAGGGTATGCCGTATAAAGATGCTGTTCCATCCCAGGAGCCACCGCACGAAACGTGTCTTGAGGTATTTGACGCAGTTCATCGATTTCGGCCTGTTGTTCCGGCGACAGCGGCATGGGGCGCTCCGTTTTTCTGGTTGAGTCGCAATGACTATATCTTGTCGAAAGGCAGCGGGGAACCGCCATATACGGTATGGCATATGGGCCATGCTAAGTCGAAGAATTGACGGCAACCCTCTATCCGCAATTGACTTTTCGCCGCAGTCCACCACAGTGTCGCTCAAAAGCAGCAAAACAATAATATTGAGGCTGAGGGCATGAACAAGTTTATCGCCGCACTTGCGGTGGGTCTTACGCTATCCGCGTGCGGCGGTGATGGCACGAATCCATTCGACGACGAAGAAGAAACCGAAGACGGTGGCGATACCGGTACGGATACTGATACCGGCACGGATATTGATGGTGATCGCACCACACCACCCGGCACTGCATCGCCCAGTCCAAGCGCATCGATCTTTCGTTCCGAGCCCACTCAAGCGGATGGCGGTCAGGCCGGGGACGGCTCTTTGGCTTCGGTTACATATGACTCGACAACCGACACCTTCGTCATCGACGGCCTCGCCTTTGATGGTGACAACACGTATTCAAGGGGAACGGATGTCAGCTCACTCGGCCCGTTTGCCGTTTACGAAGCATCGGCGCTTTACCCGGACAGTCTTACAGGTACGGCGATCAACCAATTCACGCACCGAGCCATCTATGGCATCAGCACGTCAGGCAATTCTCAGTTTGCCATTGTCAGAACAGGGGCTTACCGGAATTTTGGCTTTGGCGGCTTCATCTATCAGCGGGAAGGTGGCGTGACGCTGCCCAGCACAGGTCAAGCGCTTTACACAGGTGAATTGGCAGGGCTGAAAGACTTCAACGGCCGTGGAGGCCTGCAATACACAACCGCAGACATCCAAATTGCCATCGATTTTGACGACTTCAACGATTCAACCAACACTCGTGGCGATGGGGTGCGCGGGATCATCGGGAACCGTCGCGTCTTTGACATCAATGGCAACGATGTGACGCAAGATACAATCGATGGCATCAACGCGGATCAGAATGCCAACCTAACTGCCATTCCGGTGGCTCAGTTCATTGTTGGACCCGGCGCACTGGACGACAATGGCGAACTACTGGGCACGCTCGACAGTTCGTTTGTCAACGCGGCAGGAGAGGTCATTACGTTTGAGACAGGCAACTACTATGCCGTGGTGTCCGGTGATAATGCCGAGGAAATCACAGGCGTTGTTGTTCTGACGAATTCGATCGGTAACGGGGATGGGATCACCGCACGGGAAACCGGCGGCTTTACCGTTTACCGATAAGGGACTTTTATGATGCGGGCGCATTGGGGCATCCGGTTCTTGATGGCCGCGGCCTTGGGGCTTGCCCTGTCATTGAGCGCCGCGGCACAAGAACGCTTCCTCACTGTCGGACCAGATCAAATGCGCGCAGCCGCGGCTCACGCCTTGCGCGTCGGCGAACCAGATCAAGCTCTTGTTCTAACGGGTGCTTTGCTGGAACGAGATGAGACCGATCAAACAGCCTGGTTGATCACGGCGCGCGCCCACCGCGATCTGAGTGCCTTTCCCGAAGCGCGCGCCGCCGCCCGACAAGCGTGGAAAGCCGCCGAAACAGACCGCGAGAAATACGCCGCTGCGATGATCATGGCCCAGGTTCTGTCCGGCGCGGATCAGAAAACCATGGCCCAGCTTTGGTTGCGCCGTGCGGTGGAACTGGCCCCTGACAAACGGCTGGAACAGATTGCCATTCGCGACTTTCGCTATGTCCGGTCGGCCAATCCGTGGTCGACGCGCTATTCCTTTTCGATCACGCCGGACAGCAATATCAACAACGGTTCATCCTCGCGATCCTCGTTTCTGAACTATGAACTGACCGAAACGTTGTTTGGCCAACCGTTGGAATATCAGCTGGACGGTGCGGCGTTGGCGCTTTCGGGGATCGAATATGCCTTTGGCTTCGACACCCGTTATCGGTTCAGCCAGACCGCCGACTGGGCACAGGACATCTTCTTTTCTTTTACCTCGCGCCACTACACGCTGTCGGACGATGCCAAAAACATCGCGCCTGATGCGAACGCCTCTGATTTCACCTATCTCAGTGCCGTTTTGGGCTATGGCTATCGGACCTTTAACTTTCAAGGCCGTGGCGAGGTTGCATTGCGCTTTGATGGGGGACAGGCGTGGTATGGTAGCGATGAATATGCACGGTTCTTGCGTGGCAACGTCCTGAAATCCTATTCCCTCAGCCGGCGGGCGCGGATCAATGGACGTTTGGGAATGGAACGACAATTCGGCATTCGCACCGCGGATCTCGACACTTACCGATCAGACATCTGGTTGGCCCGTCTCTTGGACAATGGCATGCAGCTGCGCGTGGCCGGAACAGCGGCATTTTCCCAATCACCGGTCGCATCCGAAGAGTTTGTCGAAGTCGGTCTCAGCGCATCGCTTGTGCTGGCAAAACCCATCCTGGGCGCCAACGCGCAATTCGGATTGCGCATGCGAAACCGCGACTATGACGTCTCGCCGCATAACCCGGACGGGCGGAACGAAGATAAATACTCGGCCGAAATGACCCTGATATTCAAAGATATCGACTATTACGGCTTCAACCCGACGATGACCGTCTTTGGATCCGTGGTCGACAGCAATGTCAGCCTGTATGATAGCAAGCGCCTCGGCGTTAATTTCGGCATTCAATCCGCATTCTAATCGCCCCCCTCTCGACACATACCGGCGGCGCGCTATGCTCGCCGTCACACGTGCAACATCGGAGAGACATATGGGACTGACCTATCTGCACACCATGGTTCGGGTAAAAGACCTCGAAAAATCCATGGCGTTTTATGAGCTGCTGGGTATGAAGCAAACGCGCCGCTATGACAGTGACCAAGGTCGGTTTTCCCTGATTTTCATGGCGCCTCCGGGGCAGGAAGAATGCCCGGTTGAGTTGACCTATAACTGGGATGGCGATGATGAACTGCCCAGTGACAGCCGCCATTTTGGACATCTGGCCTATAGCGTCGACAATATTTATGAGACATGTCAGTATCTTATGGACAACAGCGTGACGATCAACCGCCCGCCCCGTGACGGTCGAATGGCCTTTGTCCGGTCGCCAGACAACATCTCGATCGAGCTGCTGCAGGATGGCGAGTCTCTGGCCCCGGCAGAGCCATGGAACAGCATGGAAAACACCGGTCACTGGTGATCCGTACAGGTTTGATAACGGGATTGGCGTTGCTGGCAGGGCCAGCAACGGCAGCCGACTGTCGCCTCGCCCTGGTGTTGGCCATTGATGTGTCGTCGTCAGTGGACGAGATTGAGGACAATCTGCAGCGCAATGGACTGGCCGCTGCACCTCTGGCGCCAGAGGTGCAGCGCGCGGTGTTTTCGTCGCCCCTGCCAGTGGCATTGGCCGCCTATGAATGGAGCGGGCGGTATAATCAGGAATTGCTGGTTGATTGGACGATTGTCGATGGTCAGGCGGACTTGCTGGATATCGCACGGACCATCGGACTGTCAAAGCGCAGCCATAACGAGTTTCCAACGGCGATGGGCTATGCTTTGGGCTATGGTGCGGGGTTGTTGGAACGCGCGCCGGACTGTTTGTTCAAAACCATCGACATCGCGGGCGACGGCGAAAACAACGAAGGCTTTGCGCCCTATCAAGCCTATCGCGACTTTCCGTTTTCAGATGTGACGGTGAATGGACTGGTCGTGAACGCAGCTGATTATGAGGCCGAGGTCACCTTGATCGACTATTGCCAAAATGAGGTTTTGCATGGCCCCGGAGCCTTCCTAGAGATAGCCCAAGGGTTTGAAGACTATGAACGGGCCATGACGCGCAAGTTAGAGCGAGAGCTTCGCGCGCAGTCCATTGGCGCCCTTTCAACGGAACAGATGCGCCCGCGCGCCCGGCCGTTGCCCGATCAATAAATATAGCGGATCTGGTCTGTCCAATAGCGTTCCACGCGTTTTAGCGAGCCGGTAATGTCTTCCATTCCCGCCGGACCGATCACGTCCCGCTCTTGCAGACCGCTGGCATGGCGTGAAAACAGCTCTTCCACGATGTCGTGGATTTCCTGCCCCTTTTTTGTCAGCCGTACGCGGACAGATCGTCGGTCAATCTCGCACCGTTTGTGATGCATGTACCCCATTTCAACCAGCTTCTTGAGGTTATAGCTGACGTTGCTGCCTTGATAATATCCGCGGCTTTTTAATTCGCCTGCGGTCACCTCGTTATCGCCGATATTGAACAGCAGCAACGCCTGCACGGCGTTTATCTCCAAAACGCCCAACCGCTCGAACTCGTCCTTAATCACATCCAGCAACAGCCGGTTCAGACGCTCGACCAGCGACAGCGCCTCTAGATAGCTGGTCATAAAGCCCTTCTGGCCAATTTTGCCAAGCTGCATTTCGATGGTCATGCCTCTCTCCGACTCGCATTCTTTGAGCCAGAGTCGCCGCAATTCCCCAAAAATCCGTTAAGCCAAATTTGGCTCTATTTTTGAAAGGTTTGTTCGATCCTTGAAATCAACTCCCGAAACCGTTCGGGGGCATCTGATTGGCCGGTGACCCACTGATAAAGGTCCTGATCGTTTTCATCCAACAGCGCCTCATAGAGGTCCAATTCAGCCTCGGCCATCTGTGCGAGGTTGCGATCCGCATAGGCCGACAGGATCAAATCCATCTCTTTGATACCGCGCCGCATGGATCGCATCGACAGGCGTTTTATTCGGATGTCGCGCGTTTCGCTCATGCCGTCAGCTGCCGCAAACGTTTTTCCAGTCGCGCGGCGCGTTCTGCCGTGGCGCGCATTTCGGCGCGGATGTCCTGCAACTCACGCAAGGCATAGCCAAGATCGACGGATGGCTCTTCGGCTGCCGTTTCATCATCCGGCGCCGAGGTGCCATCCCCCTCTCCCGTCAGCAACCACATGATCGACACGTTCAGCATGCCGGCCATCATTTGCAATTTGTTGGCGCGCGGCTCGGAAAGATCCTGTTCCCATGCGTTCAGCGTCGATTTCTTGACCCCCAGCCGCTTGGCCAGCTCTGCCTGACTCATACCCGCGTCCTCGCGCGCGCCCGCCACGCGGTCGCCAAATGTCGCGGCATCCGGGCCAAACCAGTCGTCGTGCTGATGATCTTCCATCTCATTCTCCACTCTGTGGCCCAACCCGCTTGATCGGCGATGGCGCGCACCCTATGACGGGCCGGTCAACGTTGCAAACCGAGGCCCCAATGTCTTTCCTGTCCGACACCCTGTCCCGCGTGAAACCGTCTCCGACCATTGCCGTGTCCAACAAGGCCGCAGAGCTCAAAGCCGCAGGGCGCGATGTCATTGGCCTTGGCGCAGGCGAGCCAGATTTCGACACGCCGGAGCACATTAAGGCCGCCGCTATGGCCGCTATAACCGCTGGAAAGACGAAATACACCGTCGTAGACGGCATTCCAGAGCTCAAATCAGCCATCTGCGCCAAATTGCAGCGGGATAATGGCCTGACATATGAACCATCGCAGGTGTCGGTGTCTTCGGGCGGCAAACAGGTTCTGTATAACGCGCTGATGGCCACGCTGAACCCCGGGGACGAAGTGATCATCCCCGCACCCTATTGGGTAAGCTACCCGGATATGGTGCTGTTGGCGGGTGGCACGCCGGCGATCGCCGATGCAACCATCGACACAGCGTTCAAATTGTCGGCCGAACAGTTAGAAGCTGCAATCACACCGAAGACCAAATGGCTGATCTTCAACTCTCCGTCCAACCCGACTGGTGCGGGCTATAGCTGGGATGAGCTGAAGGCACTGACCGATGTGCTGATGCGCCACCCGCATGTCTGGGTCATGACCGACGACATGTATGAACATCTTGCCTATGACGGATTTGAATTCTGCACCCCGGCCCAAGTGGAACCAGCGCTATATGACCGTACGCTGACCTGCAACGGCGTGTCCAAGGCCTATTCCATGACGGGGTGGAGGATCGGTTACGCGGCAGGTCCCAAGGACCTGATCGCAGCAATGCGCAAGATCCAGTCGCAATCGACCTCAAACCCCTGTTCCATCAGCCAGTGGGCCGCTGTCGAGGCCCTGAATGGCAGCCACGACTTCATCGCGTCGAACAACGAAGCCTTTCGACGGCGGCGTAACCTTGTGGTCGACCGCATGAATGCCATCGACGGGATCACCTGCCCAACACCTGAGGGCGCGTTTTACGTTTACCCTTCGATCGCCGGGCTGATTGGTAAAACGACAGCCGCCGGGACGCTGATTGCAGATGACGAAAGCTTTGCAACAGCCTTGCTGGAAAAGGTTGAAGTGGCCGTGGTTTTTGGCGCCGCATTTGGCGTTTCGCCGAATTTCAGGATAAGCTACGCTACATCTGATGCGGCTCTTGAAGAAGCTTGCAATCGGATCGAAGCATTCTGCGCAGGTTTGCGCTAAGGTTTATTGAGGCGAGAGGACAACGTGTCAGCTGAATTACCCGACTATTACTTCCGGGTGCGGGACAACGGGGCCTTCGTGTTCCGCATCGATACCGAAAACCGGCAGCGCCGGATTGAGATGGATCAGATCGCCGTCGCCAACATCCGCAATGGCGAGATCAAGGCCCATGGGGATCGCAAACTGACCGAAGAGGATTTGTCGGTCATCCGCGACTGGATGGCTGAACGCATCGCGCTTTTGGCCAAGCGCGATATCGATGACATTCATCGGGCGGTCGATTACCTGAACCAGACGACCCATTGGGTACAATCCAAAGCCTCGGACGAGCAATTGGATGACGTGACGGATGACCTTTTGCCGGCCAGGCATGACCTTCGGTCTGTTCTGGTCCGCAAAAAGGCCGATCGCATGTTCAAACGCGCGACAGAAAAATAGCGTCAGGCCGGGGCGGTCGCGGGCACTTTGCCAATCCCGCGGGTCCAGAACCGGGCCATCAACAGGATCGCCGCTACGGTTAGCCCTGCAACCAGCCCTAACCAGATGCCGACGCCGCGGAATTCCAGAACAAAGCCCAAAACGTAAGAGGCCGGTATTCCGACGCCCCAATAGGACACCGCCGCCATCACCATGGGCGCGGCTGTATCCTGCACCCCACGTAACAGGCCCAGCGCGATCACCTGCATGCCATCCGCCAGTTGAAACAGCGCCCCAACAGCCAGCAAGCCGATCCCGATGGCAATGATCTGTTCGCGTCGATGATCCGTCTCTTCGAGGAAGAGAACAATCAAATCAGCCGGGTACAGGAAAAACACCGTGACGGTCAGAACCGAGGCGATCAAGGATAGCGTGATCACCGCCCATGCGCCGCGCGACATGCCGGGCCGATCTTTCCGACCATAGGCATTCCCGGCACGCACCGTGGCCGCGTTGCTCAAGCCCAAGTGCAGCATGAAGGCGGCACTTACAATGCTGACCACCACGCCATGCGCGGCCAGTTCCACCGTGCCAAGCCATCCCATCATCAGCGCGGATGCGGTGAACAGGGTGACCTCGCTTAGCGTTGTCAATCCGATGGGAATGCCCAGCCGTGCGACACGAAAGAACATTTCCCAGTCTGGTCTCCAGAACCGGGCAAAAAGCTCGTGTTCGGGCAAAACCCGCATGGCGTAAATCACAATCGCCACGAGCGATACAAGTTGCGTGATCAAAGAGGCAATCGCGGCGCCGATGATCCCCAATTCCGGCGCGCCCCAATTGCCGAAGATCAGCATGTAATTGGCCAAGCCATTGGCAACCGCGGCAAGCAGCGTGATCCAAAGAACGATCTGGGTCCGCTCCAGCGCTGACAGGTAGGATTTGATCGCCATCACAAGCAATGCCGGGAAAAGACCCCAGCCCGCCACGCTCAAATACCTGGCCGCTTCTGCCGAAACGACCGGGTCCTGCCCCAACATCAAAAGAATCGGTTCGGCAAAGATCATGACCGGCATGGCCACCGTCGAAAACAGCAGGGACAGCCACAACCCCATCCGCGTCGCCCGGCGGATCGAGCGGTCGTCACCAGACCCTTGTGCCGCGGCCACCATCGGCATTACCGCCCAGGCAAAGCCAGAGCCAAACAGGAAAAACACAAAGAAATAGCTGCCCGCCAGCGTGATCGCGGCCAATGCCTCGACCCCGTACCAGCCCATCATGATCGTGTCGGTCAAACCAATTGCGAATTGAGCAAGGTGACCCCCGATCAGCGGCAGACCCAATACAAGGATCGCGCGTATATGCATCGAAAATGTCATGGAGTGCCTCCGAATTCAGCACTAGAACGATCCGCAAATCGGGGCAAGGGCCATTCCGCACCCTGTTCATCTTTGGGCTTTGGGCTAATCTTTGGCTAATTGGCAGAGGATCCGGCGATGACCCAAACCGACAGCTTTTCTCACCTGATCAGCGATGCGCAGCGTTTTCTGTCAGAGCTTGCCCGGAACAACAGCCCCGACTGGTTTAACGAGAACAAAGCGCGCTACACCGACCTGCTGAAAACCCCCGCAACGCTTTTGGGCGAACAGGTTTTGTCTGACCTCGCCAGACAAGACAGCGGACCCTGGTCGTTCAAACTGTTCCGCCCGCATCGGGATGTCCGGTTCTCCAAGGACAAAACGCCCTACAACACCCACCTGCACATGCTGTGGGCTGCCGGTTCAGGGGCTGGCTGTGGCCTCTTTTTCGGGGTCTCACCCGATTACGTCAAAATCGGTGGCGGGATCATGGGGTTCGACAAAGAACAGTTGTTGGCATGGCGCCAATCCGTGGACGGTGACGCCGATGTGGCGCAGATCATAGCGGACAGCCAAAACGCCGGTTACTTTCCGTCCGAGCCAGAGCTGAAACGGGTCCCCGCGCCTTTTGACAAGGATCATCCGCGCGCGGACCTTTTGCGTCGCAAGAGCCTCGCGGTCTGGACGGATTTGCCCCCGACCCAATTTGAAACGCCCACATCGGCGCTTCGAAACGCGGCGCAGGACTTGCGACCGCTTTTCAACGCGCTCGACGCCGCCCTGTAAGGCATAATTCCGCTATGCAGAACTCTATTTCACAAAACTGTGGCCTTCCCATGCTCCTCTTGCCATGATTGATCCAAACCAGACAGAGGATCCCGATATGCGCAAACACCTGATGGCACTCAGCGTCGCAACCGGCTTGGCCGCGACATCGCTGGCCGCCGAAAACCGCATTGATACCGTGCGTCCGGACGCGCCCGAGCTTGCCGCCTTTGGCACCTTCCCGATCGGGGTTCAATCGCTTGACCTCAGCCACGCGGATCAGTTGGACGTGGTCAATATCGTGGATGGCAGTCGCCCAACCTATGATCGCCCGCTGACGGTTGAGGTCTGGTACCCCGCAGCAGACGGAACGCCCGCCGGGGGAACCTATACGACCAAGATCCGGGACGGGCACACCGACACCACCCTTACCGGCAGCGCTGCGCGTGACGCCGCTCCCGCCAGCGGCGCGCGTTTCCCCTTGATCGTGATCAGCCATGGCTATCCCGGCAACCGGATGTTGATGAGCCATTTAGGCGAAAACCTTGCCTCCAAAGGCTATGTCACAGTGTCCATCGACCACACCGACAGCACCTATTCCACCCAAGGGGCCTTTGGCTCTACCCTGCTGAACCGCCCGATTGACCAACGGTTTGTCATCGACCAGATGGCAGCACTCGATGGACCGCTGGGTGACATCATCGATACAGCAAACACCGGTGTGATCGGCTATTCGATGGGCGGCTATGGTGCGTTGATCTTCGCCGGGGCGGGTCTGAGCGATGCCGCGATGGAATGGTCCTGGGGGACACCGGCGGGCATTCTGACGCCAAACAAAGCGGGCAGCGATACGCATGAGGCGCTAATTGATGAACGCGTGAAAGCCGTGATCGCCTTTGGTCCATGGGGGATGAACCACGGTTTTTGGGATGCGGGCGGCCTGTCGCGCGTGGAAAAGCCCGTGATGATCATCGCGGGCGGCGTTGATGATGTTTCAAGCTATCCCGCGATGCGGCAAATCTATGAAGGGCTGAGCGGAACCACCCGGCATCTTTTGACGTTCGAGGCGGCCAACCATAACGCCGGTGCCCCGATGCCGGCCCCACTGGAAAGCTATGCGCCGTCCGAGCATATCGATTTCATCCCCTTCGAACACTACGCCGATGCGGTTTGGGACAATGTGCGGATGAACAACATCTCGCAACACTTCGCGACCGCGTTCATGGATTTGCACCTCAAATCCGACGCTGAGAAAGCGTCATTCTTCGACCTTATTCCCCACGCCGCCGACGGGGTGACGGCCGTGGATGACAGCGGTCAGCCAACGTCGGATCATACATACTGGACCGGCTTTGCCCCGCGTACGGCCCAAGGGTTAACCTTTGAAACGCTGACACCTTGATCAGCTCTGGTTGAAAAACCGCTGTGAGACCGTAAATTTGACGTATGTCCAACGTGGTCTCTACCAAGATGACAGTGCCTGCTGGCGGCGGCGCCTTCAAGCTGCCGGCGCTGTCTTTGGGCATCTTCCTGAATGATCAGCCGACCCACAGGTTTGCTTTTGGCACAAGCCGCACAACAGATCGTCCTCTGACCGCCAACCAAGGCTGGCTGATGCCCGCGGGAAGCGAAGGGATTTGCGAGTTTGACGACGCGCTGGATTTTGTGTCCGTAACGCTCGACGAAACGATCCTGGCGGAATTCGGCCTTGGTCGCGGCTTTGCCTTTGACGCTCGGGTCGGCGACATTGATCCGCTTTTGATAAACCTCAGCCTAACCGCCAGCACGGCTTTGGGCGGTGGCACGCTCTATCGGGAAACCATGCAACGGGCTTTGGCGGCCCAGATCGTCGAAACCGTGCGGCCAACGCCGGATTGGCATATCGGCATATCCGACGCCCGGCTGCGCCGCGTGCTGGATTACATCCATGACAGTTTGGCCGAAGATCTGAAGCTGACCGATATGGCCGGGATCGCGGCGATGAGTGCGACCCAGTTTTCCAAGGCGTTCAAGCAGGAAACCGGCGTCACGCCCTTGCAATACGTGATCGCCGCCCGACTGGACCGGGCGGCGGTGTTGCTGAAAACCTCGGACCTGACCGTGGCCGAGATCACTTACCGTGTCGGCTACCAAGACGTCAGCCGTTTTGGTCAGCATTTCAAACGCAAGTTTGGCACGACCCCGGCCCAGTATCGGGCGGGGTCGTAACCGGTTCAGTTTGCGGCAGCTGCGCGTTCGGCGGCAACTGCGACCAAGGTACGGTCACCTGTTTCCCAAAGCGCCGTCATTGTCAGGAACGTCACCCGCCAACGATCCTCGGCTTCCTCCAACTCATAGCTGTAACGCCCGCCCAAGGTCCAAAGCCCGTCATCGATCCGGTGGGTCGCGGTAAAGTCCGCCTCGGCCACCGCGCGGCCATCGGCGACGGACCGGATGGCGTGATTGGTCACCATGTGGTGCGTGCTGTCGAACCCGGGCAAGAACGCGGCCCATCCGGCGACAAGCTCTGCGGCGGGTTGCGTGACCGCGTCGCCGCCCCAAAGGCTGGTGTAGTCGGTGGTCACGGTCTCGGCAAAAGCATCGCCGACCCGATCCCAGTCATGCCGATCTGCCCCGGCCGCGATGTCGGTGATCGCGCGTGAGATGTCCTGTTGATCTGCAAGGGCAGCGCCGCCCAGAACACCCGCCGCAGCAACAGCAGCAATCAGTTTACGTGTCATGGCCTTGTCCTTTCTAAACGTGGGTTTCTTGCCCGCATGGTTCAGTCCGCCAGCCGCGCCGGGACCGGCGCCAACTGATATTGCGACCAGAAGAAGGTGTTCGCGGCATCCTGATCAGCGCTGAGGTTGGTGGCTTCGACGATCTTTCCGTTTTCGATGCGATAGACCAGCGCCCATGTCGTATCGACATTTGGCTTGCCGTCGGCATTGGACCACCCGCGATGGATATCGACGACATGGGTTTCGTCGGCCCCGAAATAAATCGGCTCTGCCTGAAACCCCGCCACGCCAAGCTGTTCAAAAAAGGCCAGCACCTCGTCGCGTCCGTTTTTGGTTCCGCTGAGCGGGTGGCGGCCCGCAATGTGCCAACGCACATCTTCGTCCATCACCGACGCGATCCCGTCGAGATCCCCTGCGCCATAGGCGGCAAAGAAATCCTGAACCACTTTGATGTTCTCATCCGGTGTTCCGGCCATGGTCATTCCTCCGATCATCGGGGCGGCCGCGGCCGCCCCTGCAGTTTTCAAAATCCGCATCACACGTCCCCATCTGCACGAAAGTGATCCGCCATGGCGTCTGCGGCGCGCACGACATCCTCGGGGTTGTCGTAGAAATCGAACTGGGTGACATCCTCCAGCCACTGCATGGTGGCCTCGCCCGCAAAATCGTTGAGGAAGGTTTTGACCCCCTGTGGGATCGCCGCACTTTCCGAATGCACAACAGCCAGCGGCTTATCCAAGCGGTTGGCGTTATCGGCAGGATGGTAAGTCAACCAGCCTTCCCAACCCGCATTGTTCCACTGGTTGTCATATTCCGGGATCGCACCGCGTTCGGCTTCGTAATAATAGCCGCCAATGGGCATCAAAACGCCTTCGGCCCCTTCAGGTCCCGCCGCCGGAATGATCTGACCGCCCGCAGCTTCCGCAGCCTTAGACATTTCGATCAGGCCCGCAACGCCATCCGTGCCGCCGTAAACGGCCTCGACAATCTCGCCGTTCTGCAACCAAGGGGCGACAAGGCCGATGCGCTGCACCAGGCTGTTGCCCGCAACGGCGTCCACCATGTACCCGGCAGAAGCACAGATGCCCAAACCGTTGATCTGACCCGCGTCAACCTCTGGCAGCGTCGCCACAAAGGCAAAGGCCGCTTCGATATCGGATGTCTTGGCCGCCGGGTCTTCGACGAACCGCACGTTTTGCGGTAAGTCACCGGATTTGCCCCAGCCACGGAAGTCAAAGGTGAAGGCCGCAAACCCGCGTTCTACCATCTGGACCGCGTAATTGGCTGGCATCTGTTCCTGCACAGAGGTCCAGGCTCCGGTGACCACAACGATCGGCAGTGGGGTGCCATCATGTCCTTCTGGCAGATACAGTGTGCCGGACAATGTTGCGCCTTCGTTTTCGAAAGTCACCGTGCGCATGTCGACGTCGGCCATCGCGGTGGATGACATAAGCGCGGCGGTGATGGTCAATGCTTTGAGTTTCATGTTGCTCTCCATCTGTGAAACCATTGCGTCGTGATGGCACCAAGATGGAGAATGCGACGATGTTTGAGAGGCGCGATTCCTGTCGTTTGATATGCGATTCCGGTGATTGTGCTCGCGCCGCGATCTGCCTGTTCATTCGCGCCCCTCGGCACAGGAGAAGAAAATTCCCCGTCTGCCCGTCCGCTGCGCTAGGCTAATGATATGAAAACCGAACTGCTTGAATTGAACGGTAACCCGTTCTTTGTCCGCTTCTGGGGTGACCCGGAAAAACAGCCGCTGCTGCTGCTTCATGGCTTTCCGGAATATGGCGGTGCATGGGCCGATCTGGCACCCCACCTGACCGACCGGTTCTATTGCATTGCACCGGATCAGCGGGGGTACGGCCAAAGCTGGGCACCGGATGATGTGAGCCTTTACAAGACACCGAAACTGGTGGGCGACATGATGGCCCTGATCGATCAAGTTGTTGGCGGCCCGGTCACCGTGTTCGGGCATGATTGGGGGGCCGCGGTGGCCTATGGTCTTGCCATCATGGCCCCGGAACGAACGTCCCGCCTGATCATTGCCAACGGCGTACACCCGGCCCCGTTTCAGCGCGAAATGGCAGCGGGTGGGGCCCAAACCGAAGCGTCACAATATATCCTTTTCCTGCGCCAGGATGGATCAGAAGACATTCTGTCAGCCAATGAATTTGCCAAGATGCGCAACCTTTTTCTGGCCAAGATGGATACCGATTGGCTGACACCGGAAAAGCAGGACGCCTATCTGACCGAATGGGCGCGGGATAATCGCCTAAAAACCATGATCCACTGGTATCGCGCCTCGCCCTTGATGGTCGCCAAACCCGGAGAGCCGATCACCGATGTGCCTGACCTGCCTCGGGAGAACCTGATGGTGCAATGTCCGCATCTGCTTTTATGGGGCGACAAAGATACGGCGCTGTTACCCGCCGCGACGGCAGGGTTGGAGGATTATGCCCCCGACCTGACACGCGTGCATTTTGCAGACGCCAATCACTGGATTTGCCATCAAATTCCCGAACAGATCGCCCAAGCCGTTAAGGACTGGCACCCAAAATGATCCGCGTTCATCACCTCAATCATTCCCGTTCCCTACGCATTCTGTGGCTGCTGGAAGAATGCGGCGCCGACTATGACGTCATCCGGTATGAGCGGGACGCGAAAACCCGCCTTGCCCCCGACAGCCTGCGGGCGGTTCATCCGCTGGGCAAATCCCCGATGATCGAGGCGGACGGCCATTTGATCACGGAATCCGGTGCGATTGTCGAATACCTGTGCGCCCAATACGCGCCCGATATGGTCCCGGCACCGAATACGCCCGAATATGTCAAACACCTTGAATGGATGCATTCTGCCGAAGGATCAGTCATGACGCCGATCCTTCTGAACCTGTATGTCGGTCTTTTGGGCGAGGCTGGCGCCCCCCTTCAACCTCGTATTCAGGCCGAATTGAAAAGCCATTTTGACTATCTCGAAGCTGGGCTACGCCCCTCTGGACACTTCGTGATGGATACCTTGTCGGCCGCCGATATCATGCTGAGCTTTCCCTGCGGCGTGGTCTCTCGTTTAGGCCGCGACGAAGAATACCCAAGCATCGCCGCCTTCAACACGGCAATGCAGGCGCGTCCCGCATTTCAGGACGCGCTGATCCGCGCCGGTGGGGATTGAAGCGACGGCAGTCTTATGACGACAAACGCTGATCCGGGTGCAAAGCGGTGCCCAGAATATGCTCTGATCGGTGGATGACCTGATCCGCCCGTCCGACAATTAAGGGATCGGGCCTGCCCACGACGTCCCAATCCTTGTCCGGATAGTCGATGCTCGACAGGAAATGCCGCATGCAATTCAACCGCGCGCGTTTCTTATCGTTTGACTTGATCACCGTCCAAGGCGCATCCGCAGTATCCGTATAAAAGAACATGGCTTCCTTGGCCTCGGTGTAGTCATCCCATTTGCCCAACGATGCCTTGTCAATCGGCGACAGTTTCCACTGTTTCAGCGGATCGGTTTCCCGCGACTTAAAGCGGCGTTTCTGTTCGTCGCGGGTCACCGAGAACCAGTATTTGTAAAGCCGGATGCCGGACCGAACCAACATCCGTTCCAGCTCTGGCGTTTGGCGCATGAATTCCATGTATTCGTTGGCCGAACAAAACCCCATGACCCGTTCGACCCCGGCCCGGTTGTACCAGGAGCGGTCATAAAACACCATTTCACCAACTGTGGGCAGCTCGTTGATATAACGTTGGAAATACCACTGCCCCTTTTCCTCCCACGTCGGTTTGTTCAGCGCAACAACCCGCGCCTGACGGGGGTTGAGATGTTCCATAAAACGTTTGATCGTGCCGCCCTTGCCCGCCGCATCCCGGCCTTCAAACAAAATAGCAAACCGTTCGCCGACATCTTGCGCCCAGAGCTGAACCTTCAACAACTCTGCCTGCAGCTGCGCCTTCTCGCGCTCATAGACTTGCCGCGACAGCCGATCTTTGTAAGGGTAATGCCCGGTTTCAAACCCGTTTTGCACGGCCGCAACGGGTTTTGAGGGCGCTGTCAGGCCTTGGGGTAAGGGTTCGGCATTCTCAACACGCATCGACACGGCAGGCTCCTTTCCTGTTTTTTCAGATCCAGACCTTAGACCGTGCAAAGCTGCGCCACGTTGATCCGTGTCAAATGACAGCCCATCGCGGACGCAAGCCCGCCCTTCCCTCACCCGCATCGCTCTGGCATAGTGGGGCCAATCAAAAAGAATGAGCAGCTGCCGATGCCCGACGACCTGTTGTCAAACCCCGCTTCGCAAACCTATGACGCCTCTTCGATCGAGGTGTTGGAAGGACTTGAACCGGTCCGTAAACGGCCGGGTATGTATATTGGCGGAACCGACGAACGGGCGCTGCACCATATGGTGGCCGAAATCCTCGACAACTCGATGGATGAAGCCGTCGCAGGCCACGCCAACCGGATCGAGGTTGAGCTGCATGAAGACTATGCGCTGACCGTCCGCGACAATGGCCGGGGTATTCCGATCGATCCGCACCCGAAATTTCCGGAAAAATCCGCACTAGAGGTTATCCTGTGCACGTTGCACGCGGGCGGCAAATTCTCGGGCAAGGCCTATGAAACCTCGGGCGGGCTTCACGGTGTGGGCGCTTCGGTCGTGAACGCCCTGTCAGACAGCATGGTTGTTCAGGTTGCCCGCGACCGCAAACTCTTTGAACAGCGTTTTTCGCGCGGATTGCCGCAAGGCCCGGTGGCCGAGATTGGCGCCGCACCCAACCGGCGCGGCACCACCGTCACCTTCCACGCCGATCCAGAGATCTTTGGCCAGCACCGGTTCAAACCCGCGCGGCTGTTCAAATCGATCAGGTCCAAAGCCTATCTGTTCTCAGGCGTCGAAATCCGGTGGAAATCCGCCATTGATGACGGCGAAACCCCGACCGAGGCGACGTTTCACTTTCCCGGAGGCCTATCTGATTACCTATCAGAAACGCTCGGCACCGCCTCGACTTATGCCGACGCGCCTTTTGCCGGGACGGTGGATTTTGGTGAAAAATTCAACACCGCGGGCAAGGTCGAATGGGCGATCAATTGGACCTCGTCCCGCGATGGGTTTATCCAGTCCTATTGTAACACCGTGCCTACTCCCGAAGGCGGCACCCATGTTGCAGGCTTTTGGGCCGCGATCCTGAAGGGCATCAAGGCCTATGGCGAGCTGACATCAAACAAGAAAGCACAACAGATCACGCGCGATGACCTGATCACCGGTGGCTGTGCGCTGGTCAGCTGTTTCATCCGTGAACCGGAGTTCGTGGGCCAGACCAAGGACCGATTGGCCACGGTCGAGGCGCAGCGGCTCGTGGAAAACTCTGTCCGCGATCACTTTGACAATTGGCTGGCCGCCGATACCAAATCGGCGGGGGCGATCCTCGACTTTCTGGTGCTCCGGGCCGAAGAACGCCTCCGCCGGAGGGCCGAGAAGGAAACACAACGCAAATCCGCCACTAAGAAACTCCGCCTTCCCGGTAAACTGGTGGATTGCTCTGCGACAACGCGCGACGGCACGGAATTATTCATTGTCGAAGGCGACAGCGCCGGCGGCAGCGCCAAAATGGCCCGTGACCGCAAGCTTCAGGCTCTTTTGCCCTTGCGCGGCAAGATCCTGAACGTTCTGGGCGCGGCGTCGTCCAAGCTCGGCTCCAACGCCGAAATATCGGACCTGACACAGGCGCTGGGTGTTGGGCTGGGCACCAAATTCAACATCGACGATTTGCGCTATGACAAGGTCATCATCATGACCGATGCGGATGTCGACGGCGCGCATATTGCCTCGCTGTTGATGACGTTTTTCTTCACCCAGATGCGGCCCATGATCGATGCGGGCCACCTCTATCTCGCCTGCCCGCCGCTTTATCGGCTGACGCAAGGGGCCAAGCGGGTTTATTGCCTTGATGAACGGGAACGGGACGCATGGCTTGAAAAAGGGCTGGGTGGCAAAGGCAAAATCGACGTATCGCGGTTTAAAGGCCTTGGTGAAATGGACGCCAAGGACCTGAAAGAAACCACGATGGACCCCGCCTCACGCAAACTGATCCGCGTAACGATTGACGAAGACGAACCGGGCGAAACCGGCGATCTGGTGGAACGGCTGATGGGCAAAAAACCGGAATTGCGGTTCCAATACATCCAAGAAAACGCGCGGTTCGTGGAAGAGCTGGACGTTTGACACCGATAAGATAGACGCTAGAGGGTCGCGCCCGACCTGGAGGGCGCTTTTACTCTGTGTTTAAGCCGCAGGTCTCTCAAGCATCGCTGCTGTGAGTACGAATGACGACATCGCCATCGCGCCCTCCGGGGGGAGGTCGGGCGCCGCCCGGCTTACGGCCGGGTAAGATTTTGAACCAACTACGTCAAAGCCGCAGCCCAACGTTGGCACAGAACGCATGTTGCACGGCCCAGCATTGATGCCCTTCAGGGTCCCTTGATTCCCTGAGTTGCGCAGCGTAACCTTTCGGTCAACGCAACCCAAAGCGGCACGCGCATGAGCAGTAAACCCAATGAAGAACCCGTGGCCGATGCCGCCATGGAAGCCAAAATTCGCGAGATTTTCGCGCTTTTGTCGGACAAACCGCGTGTCATTCGGCGCTTGCAAAAGATCTTACCGCCGTCGCGCGTCCAGATCCTCGACACAGACTTCGTCGTCTATCCAAAAAACAACTGGACCGAATACGTGATGTGGCGCGATTTGGCCTTGCCCGAACACACCGAAACAGAAGATATCCGCGCGCGGCTTCAAGGGCGTGATGTGACCATTGTGGATGTTGGTGCGAATGCTGGGGCGTTCTCGCTTCCGATCCTTGCCGCTGCCGGGGCACAGTCGCAGGCCATTCTTTTTGAACCGAACCCGGAAATGATCGAACGGCTGCGGGCCAATATCGCGTTGAACAATATGGCGCACGTGACGGTGCTCGATTGTGCCGTGTCGGATGCCGAGGGGCAAAGTACCCTGCGGTTTCCGCGCAATGGCAATTTGGGTCAGGCCCGTGTAAATGTCAGTTATGACAATGGCAGCGAGGGCGTATTGGTCCAAGTCCGCCCACTGGCGACCTGCCTTGCGGAGGCCAACGTGACGCAGGTCGATTTTCTGAAGGTGGATGTTGAAGGCCTCGAAGATCGGGTGATTGCCCCGCTTCTGAGCGATGACGCGGCCCCTAAGCCGGCCTTGATCTATTTCGAAGTGGCCCATCGCGACAGTTGGGTGCATCCGCTCGACGACATTCTGGCCGATCGAGGATATCGGCAGGTCGGAGATTTTGGCACCAACGCGCTGTTCAAAAGGACATAACCCATGCGTCTGGCTTTTCTGACGATGGTGTGGCGCGATTATTGGCTCTTGGAAAAATGGGTCGCGCATAACGCGGCGATTGTTCCAAAATCCCAGCTTTACGTGATCAATCATGGCGGCGACCCGGAAATTGACCGCATCGCGGCGGGGTGCAACCTCATTCATGTGCCCCGGGATGAGGTGACCATCGATCTGACGCGCCGCCGCTGGGACCTTCTGGGCGGCGTCCTGCGCGGGTTGCTCGCTTTTTATGACCGGGTTGTCTGCACGGATGTCGACGAATTCCTCGTCTATATCGGTGACGCGGAGAACCTTGTGGCGCATCTGGCCGCCAAGGACAGCGCGGCTGACGCCATTGCGCCCGTCTGTCTGAACCTCATCCCGTCCGAGGCCGGGAAAACCACGGATGACCGCCCGATCCTGGAGCAGCATCCAGAGGCGATGCTGAGTGCGAGGTACACCAAACCCTGCATCGCCCGCACGCCGGTGGATTACACCGTGGGCGGGCATGGTATTCTGGCTGGGACCTTCGACCTCGACCCCGATATCCTGCTGCTCCATCTGCATTACGTCACGCCAGACTACGCGGATCGGATGATGGCGCGGCGCGATATCGTTACGGAGTCGCGGAAACGAAATCAGGACGCGGACGATCCCGTCGAGGTGCGCAACCGGTTCTGGATCAACTGGGCCAATCCTTTTGTCATCCGACGCAAGGAGTTCGAGAAATTCGAAACCGCCACCCTGCTGGACGTCTCGGACGGGTTTGAGGGCTGTGTTGCTTTGTTGGACAAGGCCCGGTCGAAACCACCCTATGACGTCATGATCAGCACCAAGCGCATGGATGCGACCCTGACCCGCATCGTCATACCCAACCGGTTGCGCGGCTTGCTCTGACGCCGATCCCGCAGCTAGGGTATGGGATGCGACATCTCGACGACATTATTGCGATCGCGGCGGACCGGCACGGGGGGCGCGACGCGCTTGAAGCGAAGTTGGGCAAAACCGAGCCTGCCGAGACGCTTGCCACCATCCCCGAAGACAGATGGCTGGCGACGTTGACCAAATGCATCTTTCAGGCCGGATTTAACTGGAAGGTGATCGAGGCCAAGTGGGACGGGTTTGAGGCCGCGTTTCATGGGTTTGAGCTCGGCCGATGTGTGTTCATGCCCGAAGATGAGTTCGACTCCCTGCTTCAGGATACACGGGTCGTGCGCAACGGGGCAAAGCTGGCCACCGTGCGGGACAACGCCGGGATGCTGATGGACCTGCGCGATCAGGGTGGTGCAGGCCAAGTTCTGGGCGGTTGGCCGTCTGAGGATTACATTGGCCTGCTGGAGCTTTTGAAATCAAAGGGATCGCGCCTTGGCGGGACAACGGGACAATACGCGATGCGGTTCATGGGGCGGGACAGTTTCATCCTGTCGCGCGATGTCACCAGACGACTGATCGCCGAAGGGGTTATCGACAAACCCGCCGGATCCAAATCCTCGATGCGCGCGGTTCAGGCGGCGTTCAACACTTGGATGGATCAGTCCGGGCGGTCCCTGACCGAAATCAGCCGGATTCTGGCCATGAGCCTTTAAAAACCGCTATCCCGATCCGCGAACTGTAGCTACCGTCGACCCATGATTTTCCGTGTGTTTCTGATCCTGTTGCTGGTTGCCGGTTGTGGCCGTCCTCTGACCGACACCGAACGGGCCTTTGCCAGCAAAATCCACGGCGAAGGGTTGAACATGGACCGGGTCCGTTTTGTGCGCGGCGCACCGTTGGGATCGGTGACCTTCAAACGGCAAGCGCGTCCCCGTGTTACCTGCCGAGAACGGATCGCCCCCCCGCCGAAAGAGGAAATCGTCACCGCAAAGCCCGCCGCTCTTGCGCTGTTCCAAAAGGTCTATTTCACCAAGCAGTGGTTCTTGGAGGATTATGCGCCGGATTACCCGGAAAAGCTCTTTCTGGTTGAAGCAATGTTGATCGCGCATGAATTGACGCATGTCTGGCAATGGCAGAACCGCAAAGTGACGGGGTATCACCCGCTGAAAGCCGCGTCCGAACATGTCGCGACAGAAGACCCCTATCTTTTTGATATAGACCGGACACCGGACTTTCTGAGCTATGGGTATGAACAGCAGGCCTCGATCGTGGAAGAATATGTGTGCTGTCGCGCGCTGGCGCCCGACGCGGCCCGCACTGCGCGGCTGCATGATATGCTGGCGGCGGTGATGCCGGTATCGGCCTTACCCACGGCGGGGCGGGAAAGCGACGTCTACCTGCCTTGGGAAGATGTTAAGGTGCGCGGCATTTGCGACTGAACCGCGCGCAAGGGGGAAGAATGACGCATTACGCTTTGATCATGTTGGTGGCCGGGATTTGTGTGCCGTTGCTTGCGGCATTAAACGCCGCCCTGGGTCAGCATATCGGTGCACCTTCGGCGGCGGCTGCGGTCCTGTTTTGCGTGGCTTTGGTGGTGGCGAGCGTGGCGACGCTGATCACCGGGCCACAAGCCTTGGCAGCGGTGATCAGCGCGCCAAAACATCTGCTTTTGGGTGGGGCCTTGATTGCCTTTTACGTGCTGACCATCACCTATATCGCGCCGCATTTTGGCGTCGGGAATGCGGTGTTCTTTGTCCTTCTGTGTCAGATGATCAGTGCTGCGGCAATCGACCATTTTGGGCTGTTTGGCGCACAGGTCAGCCCGTTGTCCCTGATCCGGGCCAGCGGCATTGCGCTGATGGCGGTTGGTGTCTGGGTTACGCAACTGGCGTGATCTGCCCCTGATCCAGCCGGACCATCCGATCCATCCGACGCGCCAATTCAAGGTTGTGCGTGGCAATCAGCGCAGAAAGGCCCGTGTCGGCCACCAGTTGCATCAGTGCGGCAAACACCTGATCGGCCGTATCCGGGTCAAGGTTGCCTGTGGGCTCATCCGCCAGCAAAACGCGCGGTTGATTGGCCAAAGCGCGGCAAAAAGCGACGCGCTGTTGTTCCCCGCCGGACAGGGCCGCAGGCCGATGACCAGCGCGGTGATCCACTCCAACGCGTGACAAAAGATCCAAGGCCCGCGCATCTGCTTGCACGCGCGGCACCCCATTGGCCAATTGTGGCAGCACAACATTTTCCTGCGCGGTGAATTCCGGCAGAAGATGGTGGAACTGATAGACAAAGCCGATTTTTTGCCGCCGCAAAGCTGTGCGCGCGCGGTCCGATCCGGCCTGTACCAGAGCACCGTCAATCCAGACCTCGCCGCCGTCACAAGTGTCTAATAGCCCCGCGACATGCAACAAAGTCGACTTGCCCGCCCCCGATGGCGCGACCAGTGCGACGACCTCGCCGACCGCAATATCGAGGTCGATGCCGCGCAACACATCCACTGTGTTGGGTTTGCCCGCATTGTAGGACTTGGTGATCGATTTCAGGCGAAGGGCGTCACTCATAGCGCAGCGCCTCAACCGGGTTCATGCGTGCCGCGCGGCGGGCCGGAAAGAGTGTGATAATCCAACTGAGCCCAAGGCTCAACGCCGCCGAAGACAGGACATCGCCCGGCGTCACCACGGCGGATGGGAAAAAGAACCCATTGGCTTCCAGCTCTCTCACACCGCTGACCGTCAATGTGTCGACCAACGCGTAAACATGATCGATATTCCAGGCAAAGATCACCCCAAGGATCACGCCGAACACGGTGCCCAAGGTACCCACCGACGCCCCGCACAGGAAAAAGACGCGCAGGATTGACCCTTCGCTCAACCCCATTGTGCGCAGAATCCCGATGTCGCGGCCCTTGTTTTTGACCAGCATGATTAGCCCCGACACGATATTCAGCGCCGCGATCAGCACCAGGATCGACAGGACAATGAATATCCCGTTGTCCTGCATCCGCAGCGCCCGGATCATCCCGCCGGTCCGGTCCTGCCAAGTATAGGCATAGGCCCGCGCGCCGCCGGTTTGCAAAACCGGCCTGACAAGGTCCCGCACGTTAAGCGGGTCGGCCACGCGCAGGTCGATCTGATCCACCGCCCCTTCGCGATTGAAATAGGGCTGCGCCTCTGCCAGCGGCAGGTAGGCGCGGCTTTGATCAATGAACCCCTGACCGGATGAAAAGACATAGACCACTTCAAAGGCTGACACGCGCGGCGAGGTGCCCATCGGTGTGCGCACCCCATCCGGTGATATGAGTTTCAGCCTGTCACCGACCGTGACGCCCAGCTGTCGCGCCAACATGGCGCCAATGGCAATTCCGTCTTCAAACCGGCCGAAATCGCCCCAAGCCTCTTCCGGTGCGGCAATCATTGGATAGTCCTGCAGGTCGGCAAAGCGGATGCCGTATACGTCCACCGGCTGATTGCGTCCCTTGAAACTGCCCATGACTTGGCCCCGGATCAAAGGCGCCGCATCCACGACATCCGGCAGTGCCTCTAACCGTTGGGTCAAGTCTTCATAATCGCGGATCAGGTGATCCACCGGTATCTCTGCCCCGCTGTCGCGATAGTAATGCACATCCATATGCGCATTCGCCCCCAACATGGCGTTGACGATATCGCTGCGCAGCCCGGTGCGCACCGCCAGCGTGGCGACAAGAGCAAAGACCGCCAGCGTGATGCCAACGAGGCTGATCCATGTCATGGTGCTGACCCCGCCCTCGGCACGGCGCGCGCGCAGATACCGCCATGCGATCATCCATTCAAAGGCGGCAAAGGGCGGCGGCGTTCTGCTCATTTCGTCTTCAGGCTCCCGTCGGTGCATTGGGCACCGCGACATTTATGTTTTCACTGGCTCAAACAAGGGCCTGACATCAATACCTCTGTAAGCAAAAGGTTCAAAGCCCTGTTGTGCGGATCCCATTTTTGTGTTGTTGAGCCGCGCACAAAGGACAGAAATTACTGAGGTCGATAAGGTGGCAGATCGTCTACCAAGGGCGGCATCGCGATGATCCCACCGCTGCGTTGCAGGGCGCTATCGCCCCCTGCTTTGTGACGCAACCGGGTCCAACTGCGACGCCATTCCTTGCGCAAACGATATGCCGCCGGGCCTTTGGCCGCCTGCCGCCCGGCCGCGCCTTCCCGATCGCTGCCGGCGATGAAATCGGGAACTTCGGTTGCCACACAGCACATGCCCTGCACCGCAACACCTGGAAAATGCTGAACCGGTGTAATCCCCGGACGCCTCCGGAACAGGAAATCATCCAGCGTATCGCAATAGGTTTCGCTGGCTGTCAGCAGGGTTTGCGCAGCTGCTTGGCTCAGACCATAACAGGCTGCACTTGGCACGGGTTCGAGAATGGCGCGATAGGCGTCTGCCCCAAGCTGCGGCGGGCCATACCGACGCACAGCGGAAAAGCCATCCAGCTTGATTACGCCGAACCGGTCCAGCGGCATTGTATCCAGAACCGACGCCATGCGGTGCGACACAAGGATATCATCCTCGCAGATCAAGGCCCCATTCGGTTCCTGTTCAGCAATTTGGGCCCAAAGGGCGCGATGGCTTTCAAACACGGCCTGTTCGGACAGGGTCAGTTCCCACCGATCTGTCCAGCTATGCGGTGTATATCCCAGAGCGGAAAACCCGTCAGACCGTGCATCAATCGCCGAAAACCGGTGCAACCGCGCGCCCAAACCGGATGTTTCAAACTGATCCTTCACAAAGGCAAACCGCTCGGGATGCCGGTCCAGATTTATGACGAAAATCTTCCTCATTGATCTTTCAGGTAATCCCAGCGGCGCCAAGGCTGCAACCGGCGGCGCAATGTGATCTTGAGGCTGTGACGCGCCGCAGCCCGCAAGGTCGTGTTGTCTTTGGCCGCGCGCCACGCGGCCATGCAATAGCGGACCGGCAATTGACCTCTCCGGTACCAGTCCAAGGTCGTTTCGGGATCAATAGTGCCCTCTTCGGTCACCTGCCCAAAATACCGGCTCCATACGGCGGCATAATCGCGGGCGACGTTGGCCACGTTTGCCGAAACGCCGCGGGCGCTGAACTTGGAAACGGGGCGCTGCGTTTTGGCACCCTCATGCCCCGCAATCAGCATTCGGAAAACAAAGTCATAATCAGAGGCCACCGGAAAGGACAGGTCATGCCCGCCAAGGTCCAAGAACACCTCGCGCCGCACCAACATCGAGTTATGGCAAAACGGCATGCGTTGCAGAAACGCCTTGAGGTTTGTCCGGCTGTGGATTTTCGTGCCGCCCTCGGGCAGCGTTTGCAACGTGCCGCCAAAAGCGAAATCGGGGCGCTGCGCCGTCAGGATGTCCGCGAGATGGGATAGGATTTCATTCTCGGCCAGCGCATCGTCTGAGTTCAGAAAGACAATGTAATCTCCGTTGCAAAGCGCAACGGCCTTGTTCATCGCATCATAGAGCCCTTTGTCCGTGCCGCTGTGCACGTTCAAAGGGATGGCGTCGACCTCCTTGGCAATCTCCGCCTGCCAGTCTTGCAACAACGCAAGGGTGCCATCGGTTGACGCGCCGTCCCATACGATATGTTCGACATTGCGAAAGCTCTGGGCCTGAACACAGTCCAGCGCTTCGCGCATCGTATCGCGTCGTCCCGCATCGATCAGGTTCCACGTGACCGTGACAACCGATATCAGCCGGCGCGACATCCCGTTGGTCCGATCAAACCTTGCCAAGATGGGGTTTGTAGATCTCCACCACTTTGGCCACGGCTGCCTCTGGCGGCAGTTCCTCGCTCTCACCGGTGCGGCGGGAGGTCAATTCCACGACGCCGTTTTTCAAACCGCGCGGGCCGACCGTGATCCGCCAAGGCAAACCGATCAGGTCCATGGTGGCAAATTTGCCCCCTGCCCGCTCGTTCCGGTCATCGTACAATGGTTCAAGCCCCGCCGCCGACAGCGCGGCATAAAGCGTTTCACAAGCCGCATCCGCAGCGTCATCGCCCTGTTTGAGGTTGACGATCCCGCAATGGAACGGCGTGACGCCTTCGGGCCAGATGATGCCATTGTCGTCGTGGCTCGCCTCGATGATCGCGCCCAACAGACGGCTGACACCAATACCATGGCTACCCATGTGGATCGGCACCTGCTGACCTTCGGCATCTTGCACGGTGGCGTTCATGCTGTCGGAATACTTGGTCCCGAAATAAAAGATCTGACCCACTTCGATCCCGCGCGCTTCGCGGCGGCGCTCTTCTGGCACGCGTTCGTTGAAAATTGCCCCATCATGCGTGTCATCGGTGCGAGCATAGCGCGATGTGAACTCTTCCAGCACGGACTGGCACTGTTCGACGCTGTCATAGTCGATCTCACGATTGCCGAAAGTCAGATCGGTGATCTCGCTGTCATAGAACACGCCGGACTCGCCGGTTTCCGCGAGCACGAGGAATTCGTGCGTATAATCGCCGCCGATCGGACCGCTTTCGGCTTGCATCGGGATCGCTTGCAGTCCCATCCGCTCATAGGTGCGCAGATAGCTGACCAGATGGCGGTTATAGGCGTGCAGCGCATCTTCTTTCGACAGGTCGAAGTTGTAACCGTCTTTCATGAAGAACTCGCGCCCACGCATCACACCGAAACGGGGCCGGATTTCATCGCGGAATTTCCACTGAATTTGATAGAGCGTCAGCGGCAAATCCTTGTAGCTGCTGACGTGCGCGCGGAATACGTCGGTGAAAAGCTCCTCGGCGGTGGGCGAAAACAGCATATCGCGATCATGCCGGTCCTTCATCCGCAGCATCTCTTCACCATAGCCGTCATAACGCCCGCTTTCGCGCCACAGATCGGCCGATTGCAGCGTCGGCATCAGCATCGGAATGTGACCCGCGCGGATTTGTTCCTCATGCACGATGGTCTCGATCTTCTTGAGAACCTTGAAGCCCATCGGCAGCCAGGAATAAATGCCCGCCGCCTGTTGCTTGATCATGCCTGCGCGCAACATCAGCCGGTGGCTAACGATCTGGGCTTCGGAGGGGTTCTCTTTGAGAACGGGCAGGAAGTAGCGGCTCAGGCGCATCGGCGGGTCCTTGAATGCAATTCGCGTCCCGTGACGTTTAGTGCTTTGCGCCCCCCGAGTTCAAGTCACCTTGGGCTTTGGAGAGGCGTACAAAGCGACCGCGCAGCCACCGGAAGACGGCGCGCCGCGCGTTGATCAGGTCTCGCCGCGCTTTTGCGGATCGCGCGCGCAGCGCCTCTTCTTTCATTTTTGCATACATATCGCGTTCCTTCTGATACTCTGATCTTGGGAAACGCTCTGGCTCAATCCAATCTTTCATGATCTTTTCCCTCTCTTTGCTCATAAGTTGAGGCATTTCCGGGCAGAGCGGCAGATCAAGAAAAAGAAACACTTGTTGCAAAAATGAAAATTGACTGGCACGACTTATCGCTTTTTCTGGCCGTGGCGGATGGTGGCGGACTGGCGCGGGGGGTCGCGCTTACGGGTAAGAGCCAAGCTACGCTGGGTCGGCATATGACTCGCCTAGAACAGCAGCTGGGCAAACGCCTCTTCCAACGGGGCAGCCATGGCTATGCGTTGACCGCCGATGGGCGCGAGTTGGTTGATATGGCCCGCGACATGGGACAACGGGCATCGATTATCGCGACATGGGCACAAAAGGATGCGGCCAAACCAACGGCGCGGATTTCAGCGGGGACTTGGACCGCCACTTGGCTGGCCACGCATGTCACGCGGTTCTGGTCGCCTGATGCGGGCTTTGTCCCCGAATTTGTCACCGCAAATGCACGGCTTGACATCGCCCGACGTGAGGTCGATATCGGCATTCGCAACGCGCGTCCCGGTCAGGGATGGTTGGCCGCGCAACCGCGTCGCCACATCGCCTATGCGCCTTACGCTCGAACGCAAGGGATCTCTGGCTGGATCGCGGTCAGCCATGCGACGTCACTGCCGCCATCGGCGCAGTGGATCAAAGACCATCATGCGGGCGACATCGTCACCTCTGTCAATGACCCGCGGATTGCCGCAGAACTGGCAGCTGGCGGTGTCGGTCAGGTCGTGTTGCCCACCTTTACCGAGTCCTTGAACCTTGGACTGGTCCGCACGGGTCCCGTGATCGAGGCCCTGAACAGCCGTGAATGGCTCGCGTCCCATCACGAAGCCCGCCATGACCCCCCTATTCGGGTAGCATTGAATGCCTTGGCGACGCTGATGTCGTGACCTGCGTTGCGTCGCATACATTTTTTGATTGACGCGCCAATCAATAAAAGATCACCGTGCCGGAACGCTGTTCAAAGGACCCTTGCCCGTGCACGACACCATTTTCGAACCGGCCCGCGAAACCCCGGTCATTCACCGAACAGAAGTGCTTGTGATCGGATCAGGACCCGGCGGATTGGCCGCCGCCCTTGCCGCGGCCCGTTGCGGTGTTGAGGTCACGCTGCTCGACCGGTTTGGCTGTTTTGGCGGCAATATCACAGTGGTCGGCGTCGAAGGCTTCGCTTGGTATCGGCACGAAGAAACGGTTGAGGCAGGTGGCATCGGCTGGGAATTTGAAGACCGCGCAAAATCCATGGGGGCCGCTGTGCCCGAAAGCCAATCGCTCAGCTATGAGCTGGACAGCGAGGGGTTCAAGATCGTTGCGGATCGCTTGGAGGAAGAGGCCGGCATTCACCCAATGCTCCACCGTCAATTCGCGGCCCCCATCCGGGAGGGCGACGCCATCACAGGTGTGATCGTTGAAAGCAAAGCGGGTCGAGAGGCCATCATGGCGGCCCGCGTGATTGACGCCACCGGCGACGCGGATGTCGCTGAGCGGATGGGCGCGCCAGTTTTCAAAACCCCGATCGAAGAGGTTCAGGCCGCATCAGTGATGTTCCACATGGCAGGCGTGGACAAGAAACGCTTTATGGAAGGCGTGCATGAAGCGCCACAGACCTATAGCGACTGGTCGACGGGAGAATGGGTCGTGGAAACCGACGGGAAAGAGGATCAAATGTTCTCTCCCTTCCTCAAACGTCCCTTTGAATAGGCCATTCAGGACGGGCTGATCCCAGAACACCTCAATACGATCAGCGGTACATGGGGGGCGGTCCACGACAGCGGTGAGATGACCTATATGAACCTGATCCACCTGCCCGGTGTGGATGGGGTCGACCCCGACAGCCTGACCCGGTGGGAGATTGAGGGGCGCCGCCAGGCGATGCTGGCCATCGATGCTTTGCGTGCCTACACGCCCGGATGCGAGGGCGCGCGGCTGCGGAATTTTGGCATGTCGATCGGTATCCGTGACAGCCGAAAAATCGACGGCATCTACAACATGACCGAACAGGATGTGCGCGCGCAGGGTCGGTTCGACGACACCATCGGCATCTATCCCGAGTTCATCGACGGCTATGGTGTCCTGATCATCCCGACGACCGGCCGGTATATGCAAATTCCTTATCGCGCCTTGTTGCCGAAACAGGTTGAAAACTTGCTGGTTGCGGGCCGCGCCATCGGCGGGGACAAGATCGCACATGCGGCAACGCGCAACATGGCGTGCTGCGCGGTCACCGGCCAGGGCGCGGGCGTCGCGGCGGCGCTGTCCGTCAAGCACAACCGCTCGTTGCGCGATATCGACATTTCCGAGGTGCAAAAGACACTTACCGATCAGGGCGTGCGTATCTTGTGATCACGAAATATCACGGAAGCGTGATGTTACTGACCCAGTTTCAAAATTGGCCCGTACCTCTTGTCACATGCGACCTGCATGAACTTGGAATACTTGGGAGAGTCCAATGAAACCGATCAAGACTCTTGTGGCCGCTTTGGCCGCCTCTATTGCTGTGTCTGGCGCTGCGAAAGCCAATACCATCGTAGACATCGCCGCCGGCGATGACCGGTTTTTAACTCTGGTTGCAGCAGTCAGCGCTGCCGGTCTGGTTGAAACGTTGCAAGGCCCAGGCCCGTTCACCGTTTACGCACCCGTGAATGACGCCTTTGCCGCACTGCCAGAGGGTACCGTGGACACACTGTTACAGCCGGAAAACAAAGATCAGCTGACCAACGTCCTGCTGTATCATGTCGACGACCGCAAACTGACCGCAGAAATGATCCCGAACGGTTCGAACTATTTCAAACCCGTTCTGGCATCCGAGCGTCTGTGCATCACCAAAGGTGCCAGCGGTGTTAGCATTGCGGATGGCACCGGTGAAACGGCGAATGTCGTGATTGCGAACATCCAGGCCGATAACGGCGTGATCCACGTTGTTGACAAGGTTCTGCTTCCGGGCACCCGCCCTGCCTGCCACTAATCAGCGCCTTTTACACGATTTGGTCCTGCCGTCCCGGCGGGGCCATTTTTGTTTGTCAGAGGTTGGCCTTGCATCGACGCTGTGAATACGCAATCTGACGCTGTCAGTGAAACGGAGTCGATATGGCCCTGCCAGTCAGCCAACAACTCAAATATTGGGGTATTGCCACCGTCATTTTTGCGGTGTCGTTGTGGTTTTTGGGCCATGTCCTGTTGCCGTTTGTTCTGGGTGCAGCCATCGCCTATTTCCTTGATCCGATTGCGGACCGCATGGAAAAATGGGGGCTAAGCCGTGTCGCCGCCACAGGAATCATCACTGTCGCGGCGGTGTTGATCTTCGTGGCTGTTGCCCTGCTCATCGTTCCGGCATTGGTCGGCCAGATCATTGATCTCTTCAACCTGATGCCGCAGCTTGCGCAGAACTTTCAGGCCTTCATTGAAACGAATTTCCCGGAAATGCTGGATGAGGAATCCACCTTCCTCAAGACACTCGCCTCGGTCGGAGAAACGCTCCAGACCAAGGGGGCGGCGATGGTCGAATCCGTTTTGGCTTCAGCGTCATCGCTCATCAACGTGATCGTCCTTTTGGTGATCGCGCCGGTTGTGGCGGTTTACCTTCTGCTGGACTGGGACCGGATGATCGCGGCTTTTGACGAATTGCTGCCGCGCGACCATGCGCCGACGATCCGGCGTCTGGCGGGCGAGATTGATCAGACCCTGTCCTCGTTCATTCGCGGCATGGGTACGGTGTGCCTTATCCTTGGCACCTATTATGCCATTGCCCTGATGCTGGTCGGTCTGAATTTTGGCCTCGCCATTGGTTCGATTGCGGGTTTGATTGCGTTCATCCCCTATCTGGGCGCGCTGATCGGCGGCGCCTTGGCGATCGGTCTGGCAATCTTTCAGTTCTGGGGAGACTGGGTTTCCATTGGCATGGTGGCAGCGATTTTCATGGCGGGGCAATTTGTCGAGGGCAACCTTCTGACACCCAAACTGGTCGGCGATTCTGTTGGGTTGCACCCGGTATGGTTGCTGTTGGCATTGTCGGTTTTCTTCGCCTTGTTTGGATTTGTCGGCATGTTGGTCGCGGTGCCCATCGCCGCAGCCATAGGCGTCATCATTCGCTTTGCCGTTGTGCAGTACAAAGAGAGCCTGCTCTATCTCGGTTCCGGGGACCAAGAGGACTGATATGTCCCAACAGCTGAACTTTGACCTGCCCGCCAAACCGGCGCTTGGGCGCGATGATTTTTTTGTTGCCCCGGCCAATCAGATCGCAGTGGCCCTGATCGAGAACTGGCAGAATTGGGCCGGCGGCAAACTGCTGATCTATGGGCCCGCAGGATCGGGCAAAACGCATCTGACCCATGTGTGGGCCGCGCAAAGTGGCGCGCGGATTGTCAAAGCAGACAGCTTGACGGACGCAGCTGTCCCAGTGTTGGCAACCGGCCATGTCGCGGTAGAAGATGTGCAGGAATTGGCCGACCAGCCAGACAGGCAAACCGCCCTTTTTCATTTGCACAACCTGACATTGGCAGAGGGCAACCGCCTGCTATTGACTGGTCGGGGTGTACCAGAAACCTGGGGTCTGTCATTGCCTGATTTGACAAGCCGGATCGCCGGCACACATCAGGCGGCCTTGGAAGCACCGGATGATATGCTGCTGTTCGCGGTGCTGACCAAGCTCTTTTCGGACCGTCAGATTTCACCACGCCCCGACGTGATCCCCTATCTTGTTCAACGCATGGATCGGTCCTTTGACGGGGCCGCTGACATCGTTGACCGCCTGGACAAAGGCAGCTTGTCCGAAAAGCGAAATCTGACCCGTGCATTTGCGGCACAAGTTCTTGCAGAAGGGGATATGCGGGGTTAGACAACCTTAAATCCTTCAACTGATTTTCCATAGTTACGGTTTTGATCTCATGACGCAGGCCGACTTTCTCAAATCAGACTTTCCAACCCCGCTGTTCCTTCCAGATTTAGACCTGAACGGCCCGGCGCGGTTTTTCAACCGAGAGCTCAGCTGGCTTGGCTTTAACTGGCGTGTTTTGGAAGAAGCGGAAAATCCGCGTGTTCCATTGCTGGAACGACTGCAATTTTTGTCCATTTCGGCCAACAACTTGGATGAGTTTTTCACGGTACGCGTCGCCGGTTTGCGCGAACTGGTCCTATCGGGCAGCATCACACCGGGTCAAGACGGTCTGACCCATTCCGAGCAGCTGGTTCTGATCGACGAAGACGCGCGCAAGTTGATGTTGTCGCAACAACGTGTGCTGAGCGATCTCAAAACTTTGATGCTGGAAGAGCGGATCGCGATCCTTGATCGGTCAGAGCTGACAGCAGCGGACAAGCAGCACCTCGCTGACGTGTTCCTGCAACAGGTTTTTCCGGTTCTCTCTCCGCTGGCGGTGGACCCGGCCCATCCCTTCCCATTCCTGCCGAACACAGGCTTTGCGCTGGCTCTGGAATTGGAACGCAACAAGGGCAAGCGACCGCTCAAGGCGCTGCTGCCGATCCCGGCACAGATTGACCGGTTTGTCCGCCTGCCCTCTGCAGATGACACATTACGCTATCTGCCGTTGGAAGAGTTGCTCTTGGTTCATATCGACCGGCTATTCCCGGGCTACAAAGCGAAGTCGCATTTCGGGTTTCGCGTGCTGCGCGACAGTGATCTGGAAGTCGAAGAAGAGGCCGAAGATCTGGTGCGCGAGTTCGAGGTTGCCTTGAAGCGCCGACGCCGGGGCGAGGTCGTGCGGGTGACGCACACCTCTGGGGCGCCCGAAGCGTTGAAATCACTGGTGATGGAAGAGCTGAACGTCAGCCCCGAAGAGGTGATCGAGGTCGACGGGATGATTGGGTTGACCGACCTCGGCGAATTGGTGACGAACGATCGTCCCGACCTTTTGTGGCCGCCATTCACTCCGCGTGTGCCAGAACGGGTTCAAGACCACGACGGCGACATGTTCGCAGCGATCCGCCAAAAGGACATGTTGCTGCACCACCCTTATGAAACCTTCGACATGGTGGTGCGGTTTTTGCATCAGGCCGCCGCTGATCCGAATGTCGTGGCGATCAAACAGACTTTGTACCGGACGTCGAAGAATTCGCCGATTGTCGAGGCGCTGTGCGAAGCGGCAGAAGATGGCAAATCGGTTACCGCGCTCGTTGAGTTGAAAGCGCGCTTTGACGAAGCCGCCAATATTCGCCAGTCGCGCCGTTTGGAACGGTCGGGCGCGCATGTGGTTTACGGGTTCATGGATCTGAAAACACACGCCAAGATCAGCACCGTGGTGCGCCGGGAAGGCAAGCAATTGGTGACGTACACCCATTATGGCACCGGCAACTATCACCCGATCACGGCACGGATTTACACCGACCTAAGCTTTTTCACCTGCGACGCCGCATTGGGACGTGATGCGACCAAGGTATTCAACTTTTTGTCCGGATACGCGCAACCGGACGCGCTGGAAAACCTGTCGATATCACCAAAATCGTTGAAACAGAACCTGATCAAGATGATCGATGCCGAAATCGCGCACGCAAAGGCAGGACGTCCGGCCGAGATTTGGGCCAAAATGAATTCTCTCATCGACCCCGAAGTGATCGACGCCCTGTACCGCGGCAGCCAAGGCGGCGTGAAAATTGACCTCGTGATCCGGGGCATTTGCGGTTTGCGCCCTGGCATCAAGGGCCTTAGCGAAAACATCCGCGTCAAATCGGTGGTGGGCCGCTTCCTCGAACACTCGCGGATCGTTTGCTATGGCAACGGCCACGGCCTGCCCAGCAACAAATCGCGGGTCTTTATCTCTTCGGCGGACTGGATGGGCCGCAACCTGAACCGGCGTGTCGAAACGCTCGTGGAAATTCACAACAACACGGTGAAGGCCCAAATCGTCAATCAAATCATGGCGGCGAATTTGGCTGATCTGGCCCAAAGCTGGGTCATGAACCCCGATGGCAGCCATACGCGCAGCGTGGTGCCCGAAGGCGAGTTTGCGTTCAACTGCCACCGCTTCTTTATGGAAAACCCGTCTTTGTCAGGGCGCGGGTCTGCGGGGGCATCAGATGTGCCGAAACTGACCCATACCGAAGGCTGACTGCCCTAGCGTCACCTCAAGACACCCAAAGTTGTCGATTGACCCGATGCGCCGCATTGCGCATCTTGGCGGCGAAGATAATCCGAGGCTGCTATGACCCTTCTTTCGGATGTTGCCGCGACGGACTGGGGACCGTTCGGCAGACCCTTGTTCGACGATCCATCGGCCAGAGCCTTGTCGCGGGTTGGTGTGGTCGACGTCGGCTCAAACTCTGTCCGGATGGTGGTGTTTGACGGCGCGGCGCGGTCGCCCGCTTACTTCTTCAATGAAAAAGTGATGTGCGCGCTGGGTGCCGGGATGGCCGAAACGGGTCGGTTGAACCCAGAGGGCCGGACACGGGCGCTGGCAGCGATCCACCGGTTCCAAACCCTGACCCAAGGCATGGACATGCCGCCGCTGACGGCGGTTGCGACGGCGGCCGTGCGAGATGCCGAGGATGGTGCTGAATTCTGCGAAGAGGTCCTGCGCCTGACCGGTCTGAAGATCCACGTCATTGATGGCGATGAAGAAGCCCGGCTGTCGGCCCAAGGCGTTCTGCTGGGTTGGCCGGGCAGCTATGGTTTGGTTTGCGATATCGGTGGTTCGTCGATGGAGCTTGCGGAAATCTCGGACGGTCGTGTTGGCAAGCGTATGACGTCCTCGCTCGGCCCGCTCAAGCTGCAAACCCTGCAGGGCGGCAAAAAAGAGCGGCACGCCCATATCCAGACCGTGATCGATGACCTGCACGCGCAAATGGGTGATCAGCGCGATCGTTTGTTCCTGGTCGGAGGCAGCTGGCGCGCGATTGCCCGTATCGACATGGAACGGCGGCATTATCCGCTCAACGTTCTGCATGAATACCGCATGACAACCGACGACGTGATTGCCACGGCGAAATACATAGAACACAGCGATCTGGACGCCTTGCGCTCAGCTTGTGGAATTTCGGCATCGCGGATGTCGCTGGTGCCGCTGGCCGCCGAGGTTTTGACGCGCCTTGTGCGCCGGTTTGACCCCACGGACATCGCGATTTCCAGCTATGGGATCCGCGAGGGCATGCTGTATGAACAGATGCCACAACGGCTGCGCGACCGCGATCCTCTGATCGAAGCCTGCCGGTTCGCCGAAGCCAAAGATTCCCGCTTTCCCGGGTTCGGCAAAACACTTTACGACTTTGTCACACCGCTTTTCGAACAGGACCCTCAGGCCGATATGCGCTTGGTCAAAGCCGCCTGTCTTTTGCATGACGTCAGCTGGCGCGCGCATCCGGATTACCGGGCCGAAGTCTGCTTTGACTATGCCACACGCGCCAATCTTGGCGGAATGAAGCATTCTGAACGGATCTTCCTCGGGCTTGCCCTGTTGCACAGGTACAAGAACAAACGCGAAGGCACCCGTTTTGCTCCCCTCTTTGACCTGCTCAACACAGCCGATCAGAAACAGGCCGAAATCCTGGGCAAGGCCATGCGGTTTGGCGCGATGCTTTGGATGCACAAAAACGCACAGATGGCGCAAATGACCTGGTCGCGAGAGGAAAAAGTGCTCGACCTGCGCCTGACAAAAGATGCCGAACCGCTGTATGGCGAAGTGGCTGCCGCGCGGTTCAAATCTCTTTTGTCGTCACTGGGTGCCGAAGGTCAGGTCAGCGTCGGCGACGCCGAGATCTAAATATCCGTGAATTCCGGCTCTTTCACCTGAGGGGCCTCTGGGATCACATCAGGATCAGTGGGCTGTTTTTTGCGCAGAATGATATCGCCGTTCGGCAAAACCTCTGGTGGATGATAGTTCGACCAACTTCCAATCTCATCCATCATGTCGGACAGCGCCGGCCCCATTTCCTGCATAAACCCTTGAACGGAAGGACCAAAGCTGTCCGCCCAGTTCTGAAAATCATCCAGCGCAGGTCCCATCTCCTCCTCAAGCCCTTCAAAGAAGAGTTCCAGCCCCCGTTCCATAAGTGTCGGCGCATCCGGCTCAGCCTCTTGAGCAGAGGCGGGAACGGTAAGGCAAAGCGCAAAGCAGGCGGCAATCATCTGTTTCATGAGCCATAATATAGGCAGAGGCCGGCGCGTTTTGAACCGATGATCTAGGGTCTGTGGACAATCACCAGCACACCCCAGTTTCCGTCCAAAATTGCTCAGTTCCAGGAATTTGCGCGCAGTAAGAGTGATCTCTTTCAAGCGCAAATGACGCAGAAATGGGCAATTTTGGCGAAACCGCTCCGCGGCGCGGCCCATTTTGCCTCCGACTTTGCGTATTCTCGGCTCCGATCAACCAGATCGCAGGCCTCAAATCCGCGCGTTGGCGGCAAAATGGTTCTCGCGCTGGGGTGTACTGGTGATTGTCCACAGACCCTAGGTCAGCGCCGATAAGAAGCGGCCAGCACCTTTGGGTCTGTCCCGGACAAATATCTAAGCAACGTCCACAGGTTTCGCGCGCCGCGACGCAACCACCCTGCCCGGACATAACGTTCCGCACTGGTCGTGGCAGTCACTTGCAACCCGGTCAGTGGTCGCGCCAGCGCGCGTGTCAGGGCCACATCCTCCATCAGCGGGATGTCACGATACCCGCCAATGTCTTCATATTCGGCCCGTGTGACCAGCAAACCCTGATCACCATAGGGCAAGGAAAACAATCGGGATCGCAGATTGGCCCAGCCTGCGACCCAACTGGGCATCAAACCGCGCACGCGAAATTGAAGTTGGAAATAGGCCGCCCCGTTGCTGTTGTTGATATGATCTCCGACCACGGCGGACCAACCGGGTTCCAGCACCGTATCGGCGTGCAAGACCAACAGCCATTCGCCTTTGGCCCGTTTGGCCCCTCGGCGCAGCTGTCCCCCGCGCGAAGCTGGGCCAGTAACCAGAACCGCGCCAGCCTCATCCGCAATGACTTCGGTTGCGTCTGTTGACCCGCCATCCGTAACGATCAATTCCTTGATCACGCCCGCCGTCAATCCTTCGATCAAAGATGCCAGACAGGCTGGAAGCTCTTGTTCCGCATTCAGTGTGGGGATGACGATGCTTAACTGTGCGGACAAACGCGATACCTCTGTTCAAGTCGGTGACACTACCTATATGACCTGACGAAAGACTCAAGGAGCGTCTCTGTGTTGAACCGAACGATATTTCGCATCAGCGGCGCTGACAGCCGGTCCTTTCTGCAGGGTTTGGTGACAAATGATGTAGATCAGCTGGATCAAGGCCTTGTCTATTCAGCCATCCTAACGCCCCAAGGCAAATATCTGGCCGATTTCTTTCTGGTGCCGGATGGTGATGATGTTTTGCTCGATGTGGATACGTCACTGGCAGAGGCGCTGCATAAGCGCCTGAACATGTACAAACTGCGCGCTGACGTGACGATTGTTGACAGTGGGCTCAATCTTCAGATCGGCACCGGTCCCGCGCCAGAGGGCGCTTTTGCTGACCCGCGCCATCCGGCCTTGGGCTGGCGGCGCTATTCGGACGCAGGCGCTGGCGATGATGGCAGCGATTGGGACGCCATCCGCGTGGCACATTGCATCCCGCAAACCGGTATCGAACTGACGGCCGATACATTCATCCTTGAGGTTGGCTTTGAAACCTTGAACGGCGTTGACTTCAAAAAAGGCTGTTACGTAGGCCAAGAAGTGACCGCCCGCATGAAGCACAAAACCGAACTGCGCAAAGGACTGCAGCGCGTTGGGGTTTCGGGCGATGCCGTCAGCGGGACCGAGATCACCGCGAATGGCAAGCCGGTGGGAACGTTGCTGACCCGGTCCGGGGATGAGGCAATTGCCTATCTCCGTTTCGACCGGGCCAAGGGCGATATGCAGGCCGGTGATGCACAGGTGCAAATGATCTGACCCCCCTTGCCTGCGGGCGACCTGCGCGTAAAGATCGCGTCGGAAAGGTCGGGGCGCATGTGGGCAATGTATATCGCGATTTGGCGGGTCAGCGGACCGCGGCAAATCCTTCTCATCCTTCTGGCCATCGCGATTGCCGCCCTGGCGGCAGTTCCCCTGAACTTTCAGAAAGACATCATCAATGAACTGACCGAAGAGGTTCTGGATGGTGCCGACCTTGTTGCGCTTTGCAGTGGCATGATGGGCGTGATCGTGTTGAGCCTGGGGCTGAAATGGGTTCTCGGCTATAGCTCTGGCAAATTGGGCGAAGACGTTATTCGCCTGATCCGAAACCGGATTTACAGCATCGCCAACGGGGACACAGTCAATAAGCCGGTCAATGTCGCGTCAGGCACACTAACCACGATGATCTCTGCGGAGGCCGAGGAACTGGGAAAATTCACAGGCGGCGCATTTTCGGAACCCGTGGTCCAAATTGGGACTTTGATCAGCGTGGTTGGCTTTATTGCGTCCACCCAACCGAGGTTGGGGTTGATCGCGCTGATGATCATCTTTCCGCAGATCGTGATCGTGTTGCTGACCCAGCTACAGGTCAACAGGCTGGTGGCGCAGCGCGTGCAGGTCTTGCGCGGGGCGACGGACAAGATCGTGCATCAGGACGTTGTCGAAGTGCAGCAGGCCGTTCTGGACGATTTTGACCAAATCTATGAAACACGCCGGGTCATGTTCGTATGGAAACTGTCGACCAAGTTTGTGTTGAGCACGATCAACGGAATGGGCACGGTCGCCGTTCTGTTGCTGGGTGGCTGGCTGGTGATCGAGGGCCGCACGGATGTCGGGACTGTCGTTGCCGCCACGATCGGCCTTGGCCGTTTGACGGCACCTACGGCCTTTCTGATCGCGTTTTACCGGCAGGTCAGTGCGACACGGGTCAAATACGAACTCTTGCGCGACGCAGGCGTTTTGCAGCCGCGATCAGAGGCCGCGACCGCCGCTTGAATTTACGACGCAGCGTCACGCGCGTTCGGAATATTCCATCGTTTCGGTGTTTACGACGATCATTTCGTCTTGGCCGACAAACGGGGGCACCATGACTTTGACGCCGTTGTCCAGGATCGCCGGTTTGAAAGAGTTCGCCGCTGTCTGTCCTTTGACAACCGGCTCGGTCTCTACGATTTGGCATGTCACCTTTTGCGGCAGCGAAGCGTTCAGCGCTTCGGATTCGTAAAATTCCACAACAATGGTCATGCCATCTTGCAGGAAGGGACGACGATCGCCCAGTAATTCTGCAGGCAATTCAACCTGTTCGTAGGTTTCGGTGTCCATGAAAACCAGCATGCCGTCGCTTTCATAAAGAAACTGCTGGTCTTTCTGTTCAAGGCGCACGCGCTCCACTTTGTCTGCGCTGCGGAAGCGTTCGTTCAGCTTGGACCCATTGCGCAGGTTGCGCAATTCCACCTGAGCAAAGGCACCCCCCTTGCCCGGTTTGACATGATCAACTTTGACCGCGGCCCACAGACCGTCATTATGTTCCAAAACATTGCCGGGGCGGATTTCATTGCCGTTGATCTTGGGCATGTCATAAAACCTTCATTGATGGTTGATGGGCCAATTTTGCTCCCTATATAGCGGTGGCAATGGGGTGGCAAGGAAACGTTACCTTGGAAAGCTGGTAGCAAAAGATATGCAAAATTTGCATAGATGCCATGCAAAATCAGGGTACCCGAAGCAGTTTACTTCGGTCATAACGGTCGCCACGCCGAAAACACAAGAGCAAGAAAAACAAGGGAAACGAGATGAAAGATTTCGTTGACGGCACTGCCTTTAACAACGAACAAGGCAATCGTGCCCGCAAACTATTCGCGGCTGTCGTACTGGCCGCCCTGGATGATGCCATTGCTGATGACAAAAAGTATGGCAACGGTCCAGAACAGATTGCCCGCTGGGCACGTTCGCGCGATGGGCGCGAAGTGTTGTCCTGCGCCGGCATCGACCCAAACGAACGGGTTGTGTCCGGATTGATGGAATTCGTTGGCCGTGGTGTCCGCACCTCGGTTGCACTATCCCGTGAAGAGAGCGAGCGTCGCAACGCCGCTACGCACGCGGAAGCCGCATAAACCAGGCAATTGCTTTGCACAGAATGGCGCGCCCGTCAGGGCGCGCCTTTCGTTTGTTCAAAAGAACAGAATCCATTGGCGCGCGACCCAAATCTCGGCTGCGAGCAATAGTACCGCAAGCGACCGCATGGCCCAATTCTGCCATCTGCGCCAGATCGTGATACCCGCAACCACCGAGATTACGACGGCCACCGGTGCAACCAGATTTGCATGATGTGCACTGTCCCAATAGCTGACCGGGCTGTCATAGACCCATCGGGACAGAGGCCAAAAATGCGGTCGCCCATCACCGGCATGAAGCGGGAAATCCAACGCGATGTGCAAGAGCGCCGCACCCGCGAAAGCCTTGAGCACAGCCGAGCCAATCCACCAACCCGCCAACAGGACCGCGCCCCATAAGAGAATTGAGTTGTCGATGGCGAACACCGTTTGCCACGCATCGGAATAATAGAGTTCATTGAACACCACGTTGGGCGGGATATTCAAAACCCGCAAAGATACACCCGCCATGACGTAAAGCGACGCGTCTGGTGCAATCGCGCCGAGCCCGGCGGCCCATGTGACGGCGCGCTGTCCCGGCCTGCCAAAGGCTGCCAGCCCCAAAAGAAGATGTGTGGGCGTATTCACTCTTTTCCTTGCCTCTCAAATCAGGTCATCTGACCCGCAGCATAGGAGGCAGGCCATGGCGCGGTCTATCATGATTCAGGGCACCGGCAGCAATGTCGGCAAATCGGTTCTGGTCGCCGGGCTGGCTCGGGCTTTTACCCGACGCGGCTTGCGTGTTGCGCCCTTCAAACCACAGAACATGTCCAACAATGCGGCTGTTACTGTCGACCGGGGTGAGATCGGCCGGGCCCAAGCCTTACAGGCCCGTGCAGCCAACCGCGATCCAATCAACGACATGAACCCCATTCTGCTGAAACCCGAGACGGAAACAGGGGCTCAGATCATCGTTCAGGGCCATCGTTGGGGCCGCGCCGGGGCTCGAGACTACTTTAAGAACAAACCGGCGCTGATGCCGAAGATCATCGAAAGCTTTGAGCGGTTGGCCGCGGATGCGGATCTTATCCTCGTCGAAGGCGCCGGCAGCCCGGCAGAGGTCAACCTGCGCGAAAACGATCTTGCGAATATGGGGTTTGCAACCGCCTTGAATATTCCTGTTGTGCTGGTTGGGGATATAGATCGCGGCGGCGTCATTGCTCAAATCGTTGGTACACAAGCCGTTTTGGACAACCTTGACCGGTCGTTGATCAAAGGGTTTGCCGTCAACCGATTTCGCGGCGACATCTCTTTGTTTGATGGTGGACGGGATGACATTATTCGGCGCACAGGCTGGCCGAGTTTTGGGGTCATCCCATGGTTCTCTGACGCGTGGCGCCTGCCCGCCGAAGATATGTTGGACCTTTCGGGGCGTGATGGCGGCGCGTGTAAAGTCGTTGTGCCGCAATTGCCGCGAACGTCAAACTTTGATGACCTCGATCCGCTGTCGGCAGAACCAGAGGTCACCGTTGAAATCGTACCTCCCGGGCGCCCGTTGCCGGGCGATGCGGATTTGGTTCTGATCCCGGGCAGCAAGTCCACTATTTCTGATCTGAACGCTTTTATCGCCAATGGATGGGATATTGACCTGAAAGCCCATATTCGCCGCGGAGGCTCTGTTATGGGCGTCTGTGGTGGCTATCAGATGCTAGGCAAACGCATCGATGATCCAGACGGTGTTGATGGCACGCCCGGCAGCTATCAGGGTCTTGGACATCTGGACGTCATCACCACCATGGCCCCGCGAAAGCGGCTGGCACTCAGCCAAGCCACAACGCTGGACGGTGGGTTGTCCGTGTCAGGCTACGAAATCCACATGGGTCATACGAATGGTCCGGATTGTGACCGGGCGTGGCTGGAACTCAATGGCCGGCCAGAAGGCGCGACAAGCCCGGATGGATTGATCCAGGGCTGCTATCTGCATGGGCTTTTCACGTCGGATGTGTTCCGCAAGTCATATCTGGCGAAACTGGGATACGCATCATCTGTCGCTTATGAAACCGGCGTTTCAGACACGCTGGATGCCTTGGCAGATCATCTGGAACAATACATGGACCTCGACAGTTTACTGTCGATTGCGGCGGAGCCGACAAAAACCGGTTAGTCCAAGTCCTGAGCGGTCAAAGCCCGGTGGATCTCACGGCGTACCAATTTGCGGACATTGTGTGTAATGCGTTCGCCCAAAGTGGTCTTCCCCCACTGAAGTGGTCCTCCGCTATGTTTAGGAAACGGAGGAAACACATGGCCAACAAGCGACCAAAGCCAGAAGAGATTGTCACGAAGTTACGGCAGGTTGAGGTTCTGACGGGGCAAGGGATGCCGCGTCTGGATGCGATCCGTCAGATCGGTGTGACTGAACAGACCTACTACCGGTGGAAGAAAAAATACGGCGGAATGGGCACGGATCAATTGAAGGAACTGAAGCGTCTGCAAAAAGAGAACGAGCGATTGCGCAAAGCCGTTTCTGATCTGACGCTGGACAAGCTGATCTTGGCGGAGGCGGCAAAGGGAAACTTCTGAGCCCCGCTCGTCGTCGTGCCTGTATTGATCGCGTTCGTGCTGAGCTGAACATCTCGGAGCGTCGGGCATGCCGGGTTCTAAGACAACATCGATCCACACAGCGCAAAGTACCTGCGGGTCGCCCGGATGAAGAACGTTTAGTGGCTGATATGATCGAACTGACCCGGCAGTATGGCCGCTACGGCTATCGTAGGATCGCGGCACTACTGAGAGACGCTGGCTGGCATGTGAATGACAAGCGCGTGGAACGGTTATGGCGACGAGAGGGGCTGAAAGTGCCAATGAAACAACCGAAGAAAGGGCGGCTTTGGCTGAATGATGGATCATGTGTCAGGCTTCGGCCAGAGCGCCGCGATCATGTCTGGTCTTACGACTTTGTCCACTGCCGCACCGACGATGGTAAAGCTTTCCGCACACTCAACATCATCGACGAGTACAGTCGGGAATGCTTGGCCATACGCGTGGATCGCAAGCTCAACTCAGGCAATGTGATCGATGTGCTGAGCGACCTGTTCATTCTGCGCGGCATCCCGTCGTTCATCCGTTCCGACAATGGCCCTGAGTTCGTTGCGCAAGCCGTGCAGGACTGGATCAAGGCTGTCGGCGCAAGGGCGGCTTACATCGAACCAGGCAGCCCTTGGGAGAATGGGTACTGCGAAAGCTTCAACGCCCGTTTCCGCGATGAGTTCTTGAACGGCGAAATCTTCTATAGCCTGCGCGAAGCACAAATCCTGATTGAGGAATGGAGGAAACACTACAACACGAAACGACCACACAGTGCTCTAGGCTACCGCCCACCGGCTCCCGAAACCGTCGTCAAGATGGACCAAAGGTCGATCATGCACTAACAATCAAATTGGACCACTCAGGTGGGGCTGATCACCCCTGTCCCGGCGATCAGCGTATCTTCTCCGGCCCCCCCCAGAAGCGTGTCATTCCCGGAATAGGCCTGCAGAATATCATCGCCTGCCCCGCCGTTCAGCTGATCCGATCCAGCGCTGCCACCGACATGAACACCCAACTGATCGAGCGGCAACACCAGCTGAGCCAGCCCGGCGCCCTGGTCACTACCTGCGACGAGGATCTGAACTTCGTTGTCCAGTGCCACGGCTTCTAAAGACAGTATCGGGCCCAGGTCCCAGGCTGTGTCCTGGGCCAGGCTCTGATGGTGAAACAAGATGCCGCCGGGCAGGAGCTCGAAGATTAAACCCCGGCGTCCGATCCTCCGGTGACCACGAAACTGCGCCCACCGGCCTCGAAGCTGGTAAGTGTGGTGGCGTCGTCGAAACGGGTGTCGCGGGTGTCGTGCACGATATCGCTGACAAAGAAGACCCCCATCGGGTTCAGCCGGACCGCAACCAGGGCGCTGGCCCCGGCCGACACCCCGATCACATAGCTTTGCCCGCCTCCGGTCAGGGGGATGATTGTGTCGAGCCCATCAACCCAAAGCCCATCCGCGGGGGCTAGCATATAGGTGAATTCCAACTGGCCCCCATCATTCAGTCGATAGGCCGACAGGCGACCATCGCTTTGTGATGCCGCAACGACAAAAGACTGCACACCGATCTCGAACGCAATGACATCGCTGGGATGCTCAGGACCTGATTTTAGGCTGGGCGCCGGTTGGCTGCGGGTTGAGACGTGCCAGTTCTCATCAAGACTGTATAGGGTAATACCAGTGTCTAAATTGGTTGAATTGATGTATTTTTGGTTGTTTCGCTCCACTTCGACCAGGGCGCTCGCCTGGATCTCGTGTCCAGTGCTGTCCCGCAACGGATCCGAGCCGATCAGTGCTGCGGAATGCGAGATGGTGTGTGTGATGACCAGATTGTTGGGGCCAACGATACTGAACAGGCGGGTCTCGCCATCCTGGGACAGGAGGGTGCTTTAAGAATAGGGGAGAACCCCGCCCTCGATCCCCGGCCATGCCAGATGGTCTTGCTGGGGCAAGAACCCTTCCTCCAGGTGCAGACTGGTGATGGCTCCGCTGGCGCTGGATCCGGTCAGGATCCAGATGTCTCCTTCGATCAGCAACGGTTCCATGAACCCGACCCCGGTAAAATGCAGAGCTTTGCTGTCCGGAAGCACCCCCCGCAATATCATGTTTTGCATGTGAAACCCGCAACCAAAATCACCCGGATTGCAGGTCGGCGGAGCAATTGAGCGGGAGTGCCGTTTGATTGTGGCCGTTTCGTGGAGGATTGTTCAAATTTGCCGGGCTCCGATGCCCGAACCATGTGGACAAAGCGCTGGTGGTTTGGCACGGATCGGGTATGAGGGGGAGATGACGAGCGAACCCCCACCTTTGCGCGTAGCCATTCTGCTGGCGGTTTACAATGGAGCAGAACAACTACGCGCCCAGCTGGACAGCTATGCCGGGCAGACCGTGCCCCCGGTGCTGGTTCTGGCCAGCGATGATGGATCGCAAGATGCCAGCCGCGAGATTTTAAACGCATTTGCCGCAGAGCACCCGGAACTGAATGTGCAGATTGTCGAGGGTCCACGCCGAGGTGCGGCGCATAACTTCCTAAGCCTGTTGCGGGACGTGCCAAGGGACATCGATGTTGTGGCCCTGTCGGATCAGGATGATGTCTGGCTGCCGGACAAATTGCACCGTGGTTTGCGGGCGCTGAAACAGCAGGCTGGGCAGCCGGTGCTGTATTGCGGTCGGACTTGGGAATGTGATGCAGATCTCGGGAACCGGCGGATCTCGAAACTACGCAGTGAAACCCCCTGTTTCCGCCACGCCCTGGTTCAGAATATCGCGGGTGGCAACACGATGATGCTCAATCGTGCTGCAATTGAACTGACCGGACAGGCGAGCCGCGAAGCAAAGAAGGTCGTGGTACACGACTGGTGGATCTATCAGTTGATCACTGGCGTCGGCGGTCTGGTGATATACGATCCGGCCCCGTTGCTGTTTTATCGTCAGCACAGTCGGAATATGATCGGTGCCAATCGAGGTCTGTTGGCCAAGATACGGCGGTTCAAGCATCTTTTGTCAGGTCGTTTGCGGCGCTGGAACACTGTTAATATTCGGGCATTATCGGCGTCTGAGCACCGTTTGACGCCGGAAAACCAGACCCTGTTACGCCTGTTTGGCACAGGTCGGAACGGCAGCATGCGGGAGCGGATCAGGATGTTGCGCCATACGCGTGTGTTCCGCCAGGGGCTTGAAGGACGATTGTCTTTGTATGCTGCGGCGCTTCTGCGGCGCCTTTAGTCAGGTGTCGGGGACGCTGCGGCTTCTTAATAATCGGTTACCAGAGGGAGCGTTGCGGTAAGTCGGAAGCGATGGTTCCCGGTTAAACCTCGTTCTGTTTCACAGCACGCGGAGCCGCCAATCGATGTCCGAGATTTCCCCACGTCTGGACCTGCCTTACCTGCAGGCAAACCAGGCTCAGAAACACGTCACCCATAATGACGCGCTACAGCGGCTGGACGCGCTGTGCCAACTGACGGTGAAGGCCTTCGATGCAACGGATCCTCCGGCCCTGCCCGAGGACGGAGACTGTTACGCCCTTGGCGCGTTTCCGACCGGGCCGTGGGCCGGGTACGCGCGTCACCTGGCGTATTGGCAGGGAACTGCCTGGCTGTTTCTGAACCCGCAACCCGGCTGGCGTGCCTGGGGCGCAGAGGACCAGAGGTTGCGCATCTGGCATGGCACGGATTGGGCAGATGTGGTGCCCGACGTGGTTGAACAGCTGGGTATCAACACCAGCGCCGACGCAACGAACCGCTTGGCTGTCGCGTCGGCGGCGACGCTGTTGAGCCATACAGGAGCCGGTCATCAGGTCAAAATCAACAAGGCTGCTGATACCGACACCGCGTCTTTGTTGTTTCAGTCTGACTGGACGGGCCATGCCGAGATGGGGCTGGCCGGAGATACGGCGTTTTCGATCAAGACCAGTGCCGATGGCAGCAACTGGATCACGGCCATGACCGCCGATCCCGCTGCCCAGGAAGTGACGCTGTCCGCCACGGCAGGGGCACAGGCCGTTCTGAATTCGGAGGCATTCGATATAAGTGTTCCGATCACGGGGTCGGCGGTGCAATCAGCGGCGCTCGATCCAACGCCGGGCAGGCTGATGCCGGTAGGGGCGTTCGGACTTGGGGCGCGAGCCCCGGAGATCACGGATCTGAACCTGACGAATAACACCATTGCGCCGGGGTTCTATTTTGCCAGCTCTTCGGCGGTTGGGGTGCCTGTGACCAGCGGGTGGTATTCCGTTCTTCATATGCGGCGTGCTGTTGGCGGAGGAGAGGTGCAGTTGGCCTTTCGCCAGTCGGTGGACGAATTCTATATGCGCAGTCGGGGCACAGGCGCCTGGACGAACTGGACGCTTTTCTACAATCAGGAAACCGCGATCGGGAGTGTGAGCGAAACCGGTGGTACGCCGACAGGCGCCCTGGTTGAACGCGGAGAGAATGCCAACGGCCATTATGTTCGTTTTGCGGATGGTACCCAAATCTGCTGGGCGAGCCTGACAACTGTCGCGAGCGGGCCGCTGACCTGGACCTTTCCGGCAGCGTTTTCCGGAACGCCGGGGACGGACATTTCGCCCTCTGCAAGTGTTGTGTCGAATACTGTGTCGCGGATTACAAGCTTTGCCGATTTCACCCTGAATTCCCTCGATATTTACACGTGGACCACCGCCGGTGCGCAGACGGCGACGCCCGTTCGGGTGACTGCGACCGGGCGCTGGTTCTGAAGGAGCGTCCAATGAAACTGACATTTATACCACAGCGTCGCGATGACGGTCTGTCTCTGAGCCGTTCAGGGGATGTGTTGCGCATCAATGGAGAAGACTTTGATTTTTCCGGGCTCCCGGATGGCTCGATTTTGCCTGGACCCGCGGTGGCGTGCGATTGGATTTCCGGAGAGGTTAGCCGGCGACAGGGTGTCCTTCATATCCCTATTATTTTGCCGCTAGGTCCGAACCCATCCAAGGTCGCCTGTTTTCCGGTCGATATGATCCTGTCCGAAGACGGGCCCGTGATGTTGCCGGTTGGGGACGCGCCGGAAGTTTGCCAGAACCCGGAAGAGGGGAACGAGATATGAGCAATGTTGATCTTTCGAAAGTGATCCCGCTGGGGGCGCGAGAGGCGGCCATTGCGACCGCGCAGGCGCGAAGCTATCTGGCCGAGACGGATTGGTATGTGGTCCGGGCCGCAGAGACAGGTGCGCCGGTCCCCGAAGAGATTTTGGCCGCGCGTGCAACCGCACGTGCCACAGCGGGCGCTTCGTAACGGCGACAGGGTGTTTCAGCCCTGAAGAGACGCCGGTAATCTGTGGTAATCTGCGCGCCAAAGCCGGGCCCGGCCTGTCAAAAGGACGATAGGGGCCGACCGGATCAGCCGCGGAAATCATCCGTGTTGCGCCACCAGTCATAGGTGCCGCGCAGCCCCTCTTCGAGCCCGATTTCCGGTGTCCAGCCCATGCCGTTCAGCCGGCTGTTATCCATCAGCTTGCGCATTGTTCCATCCGGTTTCGACGGATCGGTCGCGATCCGGCCCGTGAACCCTGTGACACGGGCAATGGTCTGGGCCAGCTCCAGGATTGTCACATCGCTGCCATAGCCCACATTGATATGGCTCAGCATCGGCTGGGTATGCGCGTCATAGCGGTCCTTGGGCAAATCAAAGACAAACAGGCTTGCCGTGGCCATGTCATCCACATGCAGGAATTCGCGGCGCGGCTGGCCCGACCCCCAGATGGTGACCTCGTCCAGACCGGCCTCGGCAGCCTCGTGGAACCGGCGCAGCAAGGCGGGGATCACATGGCTGTTCTCAGGGTGAAAATTGTCACCCGGCCCGTAAAGGTTGGTCGGCATGACCGAACGATAATCGACCCCGTATTGGCGGTTATAGCTTTCGCACAGCTTGATACCCGCGATCTTGGCAATGGCATAAGGCTCGTTCGTGGGTTCCAGCGTACCGGTCAGCAGCGCGTTTTCAGCCATCGGCTGGGCCACCTCACGCGGGTAGATGCAGGATGACCCCAGCTGCATCAGCCGGGTCACCCCGGCGGCAAAGGCCTGGTGGATGATGTTGCATTCGATCATCAGGTTTTCATAGATGAAGTCTGCCGGATAGGTGTTGTTGGCATGGATGCCGCCCACCTTGGCCGCCGCCAGGATCACCGCATCGGGCCGTTCTGTCTGCATGAATTCCTGCACGGCCTGTTGGCTGGTCAGGTCCAGTTCCGCGCGGGTTCGGGTGACCAGCGTCAACGCCTCGCCCGCCTCTGCACGCGCCTGTAGCTGCCGCAGGATCGCGCCGCCCACCATGCCGCGATGGCCTGCGATGAAAATCTTGGTCATGGTGCTTGGGTCCCGCAACAAAGTCTCTGTCGGGCCGTGGTAAACCCGACTTGGATTTCCCCTGTCAAGCTGCGAATATCCGCCCAGCAGAACAACCAAGGCAGAGCGGGCATGACCAAGACAGCGCTTATTACGGGGATCACCGGGCAGGATGGATCCTACCTGGCAGAGTTCCTTTTGGACAAAGGCTATGAAGTGCATGGCATCAAGCGCCGGGCCTCGTTGTTCAACACCCAAAGGGTAGACCACATCTATCAGGACCCGCATGTCGACAACGCCCGGTTTCGCCTGCACTATGGTGATCTCAGCGACAGCTCGAACCTGACCCGCATCATTCAAGAGGTGCAGCCGGACGAGGTCTATAACCTAGGTGCGCAATCCCATGTGGCGGTCAGTTTCGAAGCGCCCGAATACACCGCCGATGTCGATGCGATGGGCACCCTGCGCCTGCTCGAAGCCATCCGGTTTCTGGGGCTGGAAAAAAAGACCCGCTTCTATCAGGCCTCAACCTCGGAGCTTTATGGTCTGGTGCAGGAAAAACCACAGCGGGAAACCACGCCGTTCTATCCGCGCTCGCCCTATGCGGTGGCCAAGCTGTACAGCTATTGGATCACCGTCAATTATCGTGAATCCTATGGGATGTATGCCTGCAACGGTATCCTCTTCAATCATGAGAGCCCGCGGCGCGGCGAAACCTTTGTGACGCGCAAGATCACCCGGGGGCTGGCCCATATCGCACAGGGTCTGGAACAGTGGTCTTCCCCCACTGAAGTGGTCCTCCGCTATGTTTAGGAAACGGAGGAAACACATGGCCAACAAGCGACCAAAGCCAGAAGAGATTGTCACGAAGTTACGGCAGGTTGAGGTTCTGACGGGGCAAGGGATGCCGCGTCTGGATGCGATCCGTCAGATCGGTGTGACTGAACAGACCTACTACCGGTGGAAGAAAAAATACGGCGGAATGGGCACGGATCAATTGAAGGAACTGAAGCGTCTGCAAAAAGAGAACGAGCGATTGCGCAAAGCCGTTTCTGATCTGACGCTGGACAAGCTGATCTTGGCGGAGGCGGCAAAGGGAAACTTCTGAGCCCCGCTCGTCGTCGTGCCTGTATTGATCGCGTTCGTGCTGAGCTGAACATCTCGGAGCGTCGGGCATGCCGGGTTCTAAGACAACATCGATCCACACAGCGCAAAGTACCTGCGGGTCGCCCGGATGAAGAACGTTTAGTGGCTGATATGATCGAACTGACCCGGCAGTATGGCCGCTACGGCTATCGTAGGATCGCGGCACTACTGAGAGACGCTGGCTGGCATGTGAATGACAAGCGCGTGGAACGGTTATGGCGACGAGAGGGGCTGAAAGTGCCAATGAAACAACCGAAGAAAGGGCGGCTTTGGCTGAATGATGGATCATGTGTCAGGCTTCGGCCAGAGCGCCGCGATCATGTCTGGTCTTACGACTTTGTCCACTGCCGCACCGACGATGGTAAAGCTTTCCGCACACTCAACATCATCGACGAGTACAGTCGGGAATGCTTGGCCATACGCGTGGATCGCAAGCTCAACTCAGGCAATGTGATCGATGTGCTGAGCGACCTGTTCATTCTGCGCGGCATCCCGTCGTTCATCCGTTCCGACAATGGCCCTGAGTTCGTTGCGCAAGCCGTGCAGGACTGGATCAAGGCTGTCGGCGCAAGGGCGGCTTACATCGAACCTGGGTCACCTTGGGAGAACGGATACTGCGAAAGCTTCAACGCAAGGTTCCGCGACGAGTTCCTGAACGGGGAAACATTCTACAGCCTGCGTGAAGCCCAAATCCTGATCGAACAATGGAGAAAGCACTAGAACACGAAACGACCACACAGTGCTCTAGGCTACCGCCCACCGGCTCCCGAAACCGTCGTCAAGATGGACCAAAGGTCGATCATGCACTAACAATCAAATTGGACCACTCAGGTGGGGCTGATCAAAAGCACCTTGCAGCTCTTCGCGGACAATATCCGCCACCAATTCGCGCAGCGTTTCTTCATCCAGAATGGCCTCATCCGTTGCAAAGACGTCCTCTTCGGCTACCGTTTCCGCTCTGTCGTCGTCGACCGCCTCAAAAGATCGTTCTACCGCCTCTGGCGCGCCAGTGTCATCTTCCCACTTGAGAGCCTGAACATTGGTTCCGGCGTAATCGCCATCACCGGCGGTTTCCGGTTCCCAATCGTCTTCAACCTGGCCGATGGCCGCTTCTAGCGCTTCAATCTTTGCACTGAGGGTTTCGGCGCGTTCCTCAACCGATTGGTCCAAAGACACCTGACTGTCTTCCGGCGCCGATGCGGCTTTAAACCCGTCGGTTGTTGCTTCAACCTCCGCGTTGTCCGACGGCGTTTCTTCACCGACCTGTTCTGGCTCTGCTTTTTCCAATTCAAGCGGCGCCGCGTACAGATCTTCCTCGTCCGTAATCGGATTTTCCAAGACCACAACCGGTTCGAGCGCTTCAACGGGCGCCTCTGTCGTATCGGGTTCGCTTTCCAAAGTGGGCTCAACGGCCAAAGGCTCTTCAGTGACCGCTTCGAACGTTTCATCCGCTTCCAAGTCAATTGCGTCTGAAACGTCTATGTCTTCGTCTTCTTCGATCGGAATTTGTTCTGCCGCTTCGAACAGCGTCGCGTTTGGATCTTCCCAAGGGGACTGCGGGTCAAACGTCGTCGTCGGATCGCTATCGACAGGCTCGCTGTCCTCGGCAACACGGAAGGATGGCGTGAGGACCAGCTTTTCACCGACCTCTTCCAGCGTGTCTTCGCGGGTTTCTACAGGTGCCGCGCTCTCAGGTTTTGACGGCCGTTTGTCGTCCGAAATCAAGCGACGGATTGAGGACAGCACATCCTCTATTTCTGCATTGGTTACGGGTTCAGACATTCTTCTACCGATTTCGCCTCTGCTCAAAGTCTAGCGAGCACATCGAATTTTCACAACTGAAGCGCCCCTTGTTTGCCGATTGCGCGCAACACTCTATCCAGATCCTGACCCCGTTTGCTGATTTCGGCAGGGGCATCCTGCACCAGGTTATAATAGGCTTCCGGGTCGTATAACGTCACGTTCAACCCCAGTTGATCAGCGGTCAACAGGCCTTGTGCCTGCAACAGAGCATAGGCCGCAATCTGCCGGGTGGTCTGGGCCGAAATCCGGGACGCTTGTGCGTCAAGCAGGTTCTGCTCCGCATCCAGCACGTCCAATGTCGTCCGCGCGCCCAAAGTTGCTTCTTCACGAACACCGTCAAAGGCCACCTGTACGGCTTCGATCTGTTGCTCAGTGGCGGTAAGCGTCGCTTCTGCTGTTTTGAGCTGTATATAGGCGCTGGCCGCGTCCTGTGCGATATCCTCTTGAGTGGTCAGCAACGCAGCGCGCGTTGCGTCGCGTGCCGCCATCGCCCGGCGGACGGCAGCAAACAGACCGCCACCGCTATAAATGGGCTGACTCAAGTTCAGACCCAAAGATGCGCTGTCGCCGTAACCGCTGGTGTCGAAATTTTCTTGCCAGCCCACGCTGCCATTCAACGAAATGGTCGGATTACGTGCGGCATCTGCTTCTTGCACACCGAGCTCGGCCACGGTCACCTCCCGCTGCGCTGACAGAATGTCCGGATGGTTTCGTAACGCCACGGATTTTGCTGCATCAACAGATGCAGGTTCCGGTGGCAATGCAGGTGGGTTGGCCAGGTTGCCGGGGCGGCTGCCAACTGCGGCCAAGTATTCTTCTTGCGCGTTTGTCAGATCACCTTGTGCCTGCGCCAGGTTGCTACGGGCTTCCGCCAGCCGGGATTCCGCTTGTGCAACGTCGGTTCCTGTCACCTCGCCTACGTCGAAACGGTCTTGGGCGGCGCGGCGTTCCTCACTCAGAACGCGCACGTTGTTTTCCCGAAGATCAACAGTTTCGACTGCAGAAATTACGTTCATATACGCGGCCACAGCGCGCAGTAAAATAGACTGCTCTACAGAACGCAGGCTTTCACGTGTCGCAAGAACCGTTTCGCGCGCGCCCCGCACAGCCAATTGGCTTTGCCCACCGTCATAAAGCAACCAACTTGCTGTCAATCCCAAGTCCACCGGGCTTGTCCCAGCGCGACCCGCATTGCTGGTATCGCTGAACGACCGGTTGATACCCGCGGTCCAGCTGATAATCGGGCGCAGCGCGGCAAGGGCAATCGCCGCATCCTCGTCCGCAGCGCGCAACAACGCTCGGTTTTGCTCCAAAAGACCACTTGTATTGTAGGCCCCGATCAACGCGTCGGCCAAATTCTGCGCCTGAGCTGCGCCCGAAGATATCACCAGCCCAAACGCACCGATGGCTCCAAAAGCCATCTTCCGCAGTCCGTTCGAATTTGCGATTTTCATTGCCCGCCCCTCTGCTACGATCACTGGCCTTTTTGGGTCTTATATTGAGAAACCCTTATCACAGGGAAAACGCGATTGTCTTTTCAAAACCTTCGATAATGGGCGCATCCGCGTTGAATGCAGGTCGCCAAGACACACGACCTTGTGTTTTGTGCCCAAGCTTCACCGTACCGACGGCCCCTTCCATAAAGATCGCGGCGATGCGGCCACCTTCTTTCAGTTGATCCAGAATGGCCGGTGGTATCTCGACCACGCCGCCTTCCATCACAATCACATCATAGGGCCCATGCTCGGCTGCCCCCGCTGCCAGCACCCCCTGGTGCAAGATAACATTGTCAGATCCGGACCTGGCCAGCATATCGGCAGACTCCGATGACATGTCGGCGTCGCTTTCCACGGCAACAACCGCCTCGGCCATGCCCGCGATCACCGCCGCTGAATAGCCATAGCCCGCGCCAAGGTCCAAAACCAGGTCGTCGTTCTCAATCGCCAATGCGTCCAGAATTTTGGCAAACGTCCGTGGGTCGAGCAACACGCGCCCTTTGCCCAAATTGATATGCCGGTCTGCATAAGCCGTCTCTTTTTCTAACTCAGGCACAAATTCTTCACGCGCAACCTTCAGCATCGTCGCGATGATCGGAAATTTGGTGACATCTTGCGGACGGACCTGGGTGTCGACCATTGTCACGCGCCGAGCGGCAAAATCAGACATAGCTAAACTCTTCTGTTCACTTACTCCACTGCGTGTGTGCCACATCGGACGAGGTCCGGCAACGGCTGACATTCGGATTTCCAACAGTCGAACCGAGATGCCACATCTCGCGACGTTCCATCACCCAAATCGATTTGCACTGTTCGCCACCAAAAGACGAGACGGAACAAACTTCGGCCTTGCAGGTTGCGTCGAAAAAGATCATGTACTGTGCGCACGGTGGGTTCGGTGTATTCAGCACGCCCCAAACACCACGTGAGGCGAGTTGGCGGAGTGGTGACGCAGCGGATTGCAAATCCGTGTACACCGGTTCGATTCCGGTACTCGCCTCCAATAAAAACAAAGGGTTAGCGGGAAGGTGTTTCAAAAACGCTTATCCGTGTTTCAAGATTCTGTTTCCGTTCTGTTTTTGTCTGCACGCTATTTCCGCTTTTCCTGGGCCTTCTTGGCCAGTTCCATTTGCCAGACTTCGCCGCCGTAAAGGTTCACCATGTCGTCCGTTGTGTGGCCGGTGATCGCTTTTATTTCGTCGCGACTGCATCCCGCTTCGGCCAATTCCATCGTCGCGTTGTAGCGCAGCGCGTGCAGATCGTGCTTTTCCAAGCCCAGCCGCACCCGTTCCGCACGCATGATTTCGGCCATACGCCGATAGCGAAGCGGTTGCCCCGAAGGGCCGACCAGCATGGTCAAACCTTGGCGGGGCATACTTCCCAAAAATTTCTGCATCCGGGTTGTGCATGGGATGTACAGGCGCTTGCCTGTCTTGCCCTGCCGGTGCCAAAGGCCCATGCCATCGAAGTTCTTCCAAACAAACGTCGGCCAGTCTCCGGGCCGTTGGCCGAAGCACAATCCGATTTCGAATATCTGCAATTCCAGTTCGCCCGCGTTCTCGCGCCAATGCTTCATGGCTTCCGGCGTCCAGGGAACATGCGGGGCTTTCTTTTCGGTCTTTAGCAGGCGCACGCCCTTCGCGGGGTTGTCGTCCCGCCAGCCGATATCAATTGCATGTTCGAACAACACCCCCAAAATCTGAACGATATAGTTGGCGAAACGCACACCCTTGGTGCTTTCCGTTTGGGCGCGGATCACGTCTTTGCGCTGCATCTTGTCGCTTGGCAACTGTCCCAAGGTGGTTTCGATCCACGCCAACACCTTGCCGTAGTCCAATTGCGTGCGCGGCTTCAATCGTTGGAACCGTTCGGATCGCTCATATGATTGGATCAAGGCTTTGAAGGACCGCCCCGTGGGCAGCGGCTTCCGCCCCTTCACCAACCCGGCGTAGACTGTCCAGAACGCGGGATCGGCTGGATCGGGCATCCGAACAGGCTTGTCACGGCCCCGGATAAAGTAGTGATAGACCGTGCCGCCCTTCCCCTTCTTGGGGTAGACATATTTGGGCAGTTCCCGCTTCATTTCTTCCCGAAATCAATCAAATCAAAGGCGTCCTTGTCGTCTTGGCCTTTGTCATACACCAATTCGATCTTGTTGCCTTCGACAATCACCCGGACGACTTTGCGTCCGGCGGCCTCAGAAGCAGCCACCAGACGTTCGACCTTCTGTTCAACCGCAAGCGCCATTGGGTGCCCCCGGTTCATCAAGTTCCCAAAATAGTTCTTCGGCGCGGGCAACTGCCCGGTGCAGTTCCCGCATAAAACGCAACCTATCTTCCAGAGTAAAACAACTGAGCGTGTGTAAGATGGCCCTTTCGAAGTTATAGCGGAATTCGGGCGTATCTTCCCCGTACCCAAGCATGTGGAAGCGTACCACGATATCCAACTCCCCGTTGGTTTGACCAAAGGTGGCGTCCCAATCTCCGTTGTGTTCGAACGTGGCCTGCAATTCTTCCGCCGCAGCATCGGGCGACGAAATATCTGGGTTCCAGTCGCCGAAATCCACTTGGCCTTTGTAGCGTTTCATGATCAAGCCGCTTCTCTGAATTCGGAAAGTTCGTTTTCCAGATTGGTAATTTCGTCGCGCAGGTTTTCGACTTCTTGATCGTGTTCCTTGCGTTCGGCTTCCCAATCGTCGGTCAAATACTTGATCTGATCGCTTTCAAATTCGTCGAACACGTCTTGGTGCGCGTCACGCATTTGCAGGATCGTTGCCCAGATACGGTTGCCGTCGGGGTGTGCATCGATTTCGGCCAACGTCAGCGGTTCGGCCCCGTGGGCACCGACCAGGGGTTGGTTTCCGTCCAAAAGCAAATCAACTGACATTTCAAACTCTCCTTTCGATATCTTCTTTCAGCGCGTTCAACAGCGCCCGTTGGGTCACGTCCTTACGGCCAAGCGCGGCCAGAACTGTTTCGTCCACGGTGTCCTGGACGGCCAAATGGTGTACGATCACGGGCTTGTCTTGCCCCTGGCGGTGCAGCCGCGCGTTGAATTGCTGGTAGAGTTCCAGCGACCAGTTCAAGCCAAACCAGACAATCGTGTGTCCGCCTTTTTGCAAATTGAGGCCGTGGCCTGCGCTGGCGGGGTGCGCCAAAAGGATCGGGATTTCGCCCCGGTTCCATGCGTCAATGGTGCCCGTGTCTTTGCCCAACACCTGCGCCTGCGGGAACCGCTTCAACAGCCGTTCGGCGTCGGTCTTGTAATTGTAGGCCACCAGTAAAGGCGATCCGGCGGCTTCGCTCACGATTTCGGCGCAGGCGTCCAGCTTGGCGTCGTGAACTTCGGTCCACGCGCCTTGATCGTCGATGTAGATCGCACCATTGGCGAATTGCAGAAGCTTGTTCGTCAGCGCAGCGGCGTGCAGCACTTCGACTGTTTCGTCGCCAACTTCGGCCAGAAAGTCCCGTTCCAATGTGGTGTATTGGTCGCGGGCCGCCTTGGGCAGATCGACGGCGACGGTGTTGTCGATCCGATCCGGTAAGTCCAGATAGTCGGCAGCCGTGAGCGTCAGACAGATATCTTCCAGCTTGTCGTAAATCTTCTGATCGGCGTCCTTGCGCAGCGTCCAGTTGTAGCCGTGGTAATCGCTGACGAAGTACCGGTCGCGGAACCCGGTGAAGGTCCGGCCCAGCCGTTCGCCCCGATCCAACAAAAAGACCTGGGGCCAAACGTCCAACAAACCGTTGCTGGCGGGTGTGCCGGTCAGTTCGATCAGACGCTTGACGGCGGGCAATGTCTTGCGCAACGCCTTGAACCGCTTGGTCTTAGACGATTTGAAGCTGGACGCTTCGTCGATCACCACCACGTCGTAAGGCCAGCCCAGCTTGTTCTTCTGGCAGAATTCAACCAGCCACGGGACCAGTTCGCGGTTGATTATGTGGATATCGTGGTGTCCTGATCCGCCAACGATCCCCGCGCGGGTTCTGGGGCCGCCAGCGATGTTTTTGAACGACAGGTGGCGCAGGTGGTCCCAAGCTTGGATTTCGTGCGGCCAGGTATTCAGGGCCACGCGCAGCGGTGCGATGATCAACACGCGGTGCGCTTCGAAACTGTCCAGAAGATCGGCGACAGCGGTCAAAACAGAAACGCTTTTTCCTAAGCCCATTTCCATCCAAAGCGCACACGAAGGCGTGTCTTTGATAAACTGGGCGGCCCGTTTCTGGTAATCGTGCAGATCGTAGCGGTTCAAAACGCCGGGGAAATTCAGTTGTTCGAAACCGTCGTGCAGCCCCCGCACAAAGCTGTCACGGGCCAGGGCTGCGTCGCGCTCATTTTCAAACGATCCGATATACTGCGTCGATCCGTCCTTCTTGGCTTGCGCGACCCAATTCTGGCGGACGGAATGCCACGACACCCCAAAATACTTGCTGGTGGCCGGCACTGCTTTGCGCTTTCGGTTTGCGTTGTTCTGCGACGTGCTGGCCAAGCGTAGGTTGGCGATCCGATTGTTAAGGGCGTCTCCGTCAATGTGATCGACAACCACACCCGCTGGGATCGGGCCGTTGTGCCAAATCCAGATTAGCCGGTGCCCTTCGTAGAACGTGCTATCCAGCGTGATCCGCCAACGCCCGTTACTGTCCGGTGTTCCAGCCCGACGGCCTGCATACCGTTTGTTCGGGCGTCCGAATTTGTCGGTGCGCTCACGGTGCACCAGATAGCCTTCGGCGTCATAATCAAACGCGCCGCGCAGTTCGGCTTGGGTCGGGTGTTGGCGTTCGATCTTCGGTGCAGCGGTCATTTGAACAACTCCAATCCCGCTTCAATGCTGTCAATGACATGAACTTCGTATCCTTGGTTTCTCAATTTCTCATGCGTGTGGGTTTGCAGGGGTGTGGGTTTCTTTCCTGGGGCTTTGAATTCGACGAAAATGATCCGCGTTAGCGGGACGTAGACCGGATTGTCTGGCGTATAATCCATATCTTCGGCATCAATGATTTTAGAGAATGTCCGATCCAGCCAACCCCGTGTGCCGTGTGCCGTGGGCCGCTTTGGGGTGCACCAACCAGCCGTGGGCCTTAGCAGCAGCGCAGACACGCTTTTCGATATAGCTTTCACGGGTCATGCAGCGGCCCCAATCTCAATTGCGGCGGGACCGGCCCACTGTTGGGCGGCGGCTTGCATCATGCCGGGAAAGCTTCGGGAACGTAGGCGTTCACGTTCGGGGCCGGGCGGCATTCGGTGGACCCTGTTCCAAGATTTCCATTCGGGGCTTCCGCGAAGTGGTTCGTCCAAGCGGTCAGTGTGTTTAAGGGGTGGCAGGCCCCGCAAAAACCAACCGGTATTTTTATAGAATGGTTCCCCGAACCAAAACGGCTGCACCATCTGCGGGCGCGGTAGATCAGCTGGCATTCGATCTTTGGCCAGATCATTCATTTCCGGGTTTTCGATTGCGACACGCGCAATCGGTGACGACCAACAGGCGGTGAATACACTAACGCCCAGTTCAAATTCGGCTTTCATATCGGACCAGCTTCGGCCCTTCGGCAGTTGTTTGGGCGGGGTCCACTTCCCTGGTCCAGACATCCAGCGTCGCCCGGATCGACAAAGCCTGGTGCACGGTGGGTGCATCACCGCCAACAAGTCCCAGCCTTCAAATAGAATTCCGTCCCGAACATCGCAGACGATATGCCGATTGGAACCATCTTCCGCCGGTTCCAGGTCACAAGACCAAACATCGTGCCCCAGAGCGCTAAACGCCTTTCGGGCGATCCCAGATGTTTCGCAAGCTATGAGTATCCTAAGCGCGGTCATTCGTCTTCTTTCATGAACAGGCTGTCGGCCACCGTGACCTGCAATTCGACCGTGGACACACGGAACCCGCACGAACCGCAGACCTTGCGCCGACGCACCGTGGCGAAGCCGTAGGTGTCGTGTGGGTGGCTGTCTTTGGTTTGCAGCTTGGTCCCGCAGTCCGGGCATTTGGTGCAGTTCAGGTGGGGGCCGGTTGTCATGCCGCTTCCCTTCCCGACCTGCCGTGGTTTTCGTGGAAGCCGTGTTCCTTTTCGGCGGTCAGACGCGCGGCGATAGCGTCGTCCAATTCGTCGAACTGCCCCAGATAAAGCATGTGGCCTTCGACTTTGATCTGGGCCTGCCATTTGCGGCTGTCTTTGGCCCAGCACACGCCAGAGACGCCCGAACGGTTGTTGCTATTCAAACGGCGGTTGCGCATGTTGTCGCCTGCCGTGGCCAAGCGAATATTCTTGCGCCGATTATCCAGCCCGTCGCCATTTATGTGATCCACCAGCACACCCTTCGGCGCGTCCAAAATCACCCGATGCAACACTTGGACTTTGTTCTGGTGGCGACGGCGGACGTAAAGCGTGTCGTCCCCGCAAGACATGGCGAACCAGCGTCCGCCACCGTCTAATACCAAATCACGGTCGGCGGCGTCGATCTTGGCGAAACGGTTGGCGTATTTTGGCGTCGATACGTCCAGTAGAAGGACGTTGCCGATCTGACGGACAGGGTTTGTCTTCTGGCCCATATCAGTCGTCCTTCTTGTAGCGGCTGGCGACGAACCCGGCGGCGGCCAACGGGAAGCCATCGGCCCATTCGGGGCGCGTGGCCATGAGTGCGGCCAGACGGTCGGCTGAATAGGCGTCGTCGATTGGGGCCTCGGTCACGGTTTCGTCGTGGACCGTCAGCAAGATTTCAAACCCTGCTTCTTCGCAAGCGGGCATGTTCTGGGCCAGAATGTCCCGGCTAAGGCTTTGGCAGGCGTTTTCCACCAGCTTGCCGCCGTAGGTGCTTTGACGTTCCCATTGGCGCGTCAGCCCGTTCAGGCCCATGTGCGTGATCGTACCGTCTGTTGCGATCCGGGGCGCGAAGTAGACAAGGAAGTTGCCCGACGGCAGGCGCATAAGAAGGTAGCCGTGTCCGGCGTGAGACACTTTCTTGAAGCGCAGATACGGCCCCGCTTGGAAAGTCGATCCGGGGTTCTTCAACGCATTGCGGGCGGCGGCTTCGCAAGCGTGCCAAAGACGGGCGATTGCGGGGTGGCGGTGCCGCCACGCCAGTTTGACCGTTTCCGACGCAATCCATTCCGTCGAAGGCAATTCGGGATCACGTTCCCGGCCCCAAATGTTGTAGTTTTCTTCGGCGCTGGCCGCGAATGTCGGCATGTTGGCGCGGATCGTGCCCCAATGGTCCGCCATGTGGACGCCATAAGCCCGCGCGAATGTCTGGAAAGCCCCGACGCCGCCCTGGTAGCCCAAGGCCAGTTCGGGCACCTTGCCCATGACGTTGCGGTCGGTCTTGCTGATTTCATAGGGGTCTTGCCCCAAGAGACTGCCCGCCGTGACATTGTACAGGTCCGGGCCTTCGCCCTGGTCGAAAGCTTCGAAGGCTTCCAGCTTCCACGTCTCGCCCGCTAACCAAGCGTTTGCACGACCTTCGATGTTGGACAGGTCGGCAACGGTTAGTTGTTTGCCTTCGCTGGCGACTAGCACACCGCGCAAGGCTGCCGATCCGAACAGCATCAAATCGTCGAACAGAAGATCATGGACGCCCGATTTCAGCGCCCGGATATACTGATCCACGGCTTTTTGTGGCGGCAGGCCGCGCGACGGCAGATTGTGCGGTTGGAACGTGCGTCCAGCCCAGCGGCGGGTCCGCGCTGCACCTGCGAACTGCAACCCGCCCCGAAATCGTCCGTCCGGCGAAATTGCCGGTTCCAGTGCGGTGTATTTGGCCGTCGAAGTCTTGTTCGACATGATACTGATCTGCATCAATTCGACCGCTTCGTCTGGCAGCCCTTGATCAGGATCGGCCAACAGGTCTTTGAACGTCTGGGACCGCGTGTTGTCCAATTCCAGATCGAACGTGTCGTTCAGGAACTTCATGAACTGCGCCCGCATGGTTGGACGGGCGACCACACCGCCGGTCCGCTCGATGAACCGTGCGGCCAGCGCTTGCTTTTCGTCGCCAGCCGCACGGCTTCCTGCCTCAACCAGTTCACGATCCACCATGAACCCACGGTCGTTGATCCGTTGGTCCAGGTGATACATGCCCAATTCGAAGCCGCGATAATTCCAATCCGGTAAACGCCGGTCGATTTCGCGCATGGCTTCGATATCGCGCACCGCATAGTCGCAGAACTTTGCCCATTCGTCGGGGTGTGTGCTGCGGTCGTAGCGATCCGCCTTGTGGTTTTTGGGGGCCGGTTTGCAGAACCGGCGGATCAGGGCCTTGCCGTCTTTCAGCTTGGCTTGGTCCTGAGGCAATCCAAGAATTTGTCCCAACTGGTCCAGCGATCCGGGGAAGCCGTGGGTCAGCCCTTTTACCATTGTGCAGCGCCAGCGGTCGGGCTGCGCTGCGATATCGCCGACCAGATGCCCCAGACAGTTGCCCAGGATTTGGCGGTCGAACATCGCGTTGTGGGCCGTGATCTGGATCGATCCGTCCAGAAGCGCATCGAACAGTTCTTCGGGCCGTTCGGCGTCTTCGTCTGTCAAATCCCAACACCGAACCGAGCCGTTGTCGAACGCATAGGTGATCAACAGGATTTCCGCCGTCCGGGCGTATTCATACGTCCCGGCGGAAATGTCCTTTTCGGCGTTGTAGGTTTCGGTGTCGAGATAGAGCATGGATCACTTGTTCCAGGGTTTGAACGCTTTCAGGTCTTCGATTGCGGGCCATGAGCCGGTGAAGGTCAGACAGCGGTCGTCAATCGAAACCATCGCCGGGGGTTTTTCGGTCGGCCACGAAACTTGGCGCGTAATTTCCGTGGCTGCGTCCGCCATTGCGTGCACGTCCAACGGGCCTTGATCGCCCATTTCTTCATGAACGAAGTGCGTAACCATGTGTTCACGAAGCCAATCTTGCATGGCGTCGATACCGCCGGATTGGTTGGACCGGCTCGAAAAAATCTGAACGTCAAAGTCTTCGACGGCTTTCTTTATGAATACCATACGCCGGGTACGGACGGGTCGGGGATCACGTCAGCCCCTTTCCACCCACTGTCGTAGGCGTGGATAACACCGTCAAAATCTAAACAGAGTATCGGTTTGCGCATGGTCTGTTCCTTTTGGCTTCCGTCGCTACCCCGCCACGCGGCGGGGCAGGAAAAGAGATCAAAGGCTGGATAACCGTTCGCCGTGCTGCATCGCGTGGTCCAGAACCCCGTCAAGGGCTGACAGCGACCGCCGCAGTTCTTCCAACTGCCCCATGGGCTGGTCTTCAATCCCGCGATCAAGAACGTTCTGGGGCACCGGCCCAAGAACGCGATCCGCGCAATCCCCGATCAAGATCGCGATACGTTCCGCCTTCGCGCGAAGTTCGTGTGTCATTCCGATAATTTCGGTCAGTGGACTTTGACGGCCAACACCGACTGCGGCTTGTGCATCAACAACGTGCATTTAGTTTCCTTTCAGGTTCGGGGGTGTGAGGTCCGCCGCCCGCTTAGGTGGGCGGCGGGTTCCGTGAGTGTGGGGCTTATGCCGCCAGGAAGTCGTCGCCGTCGTCCACGGCACCAAAGCCGGACATGGCTTCTTCTTCGCTGACGTAGGAACCGTCCAACGGATCGCCGTCACTGTGGAACTGAACGCCAATCAGTTCGCAGTTGATCCGCTTGCCGTATTTGTTGTCCTGCTTCCACAAACGGACTTTGACGTTCACATGACAGCCTGCGTAGATCGGGCTATCGCGTTCGTCTTCGACTTTGGTCTTGCCGTCACCGCGCAGAACCAACGGGCGGTCCCGATTGTTTGCCGACAACACCATATAGCCGTCGTATTCCGGGCGGCCTTTGTCTTCGCCGTCACGCAGGCAAAGCTTGTCGCTGGGCAGCTTGCGACCTTTGAAGTGCAGTTTGCACAACGCATCAATCGCGTTTTCGATCTGGCCGATTGCCTTGGCGTGTTTCTTCGGGTCCAGCATAAGCACGGCACCGCACTTACCTTCTTCGCCGTTGATCACCGGCGGCTTGAAAAGATGAGGAAACGAAACCCGTGCCCCGCTAATCATGATGAAGTCTTTGTCTTGCATTGGTTTTCGTCCTTTCGGTTCTTGGGTTATGCGACTTCGGAGAAGCCTTCGGTGGGGTCGATTTCCAGCGCGGGGCGCTTGTCGGAAACCGGGGCAATCGCAGGCTTGCCGTCGGGTTTGACGATCAGGTCAGCGATATTGGTTTTGGCCTTGCCAAGTTTCTTCTCGGCTTGGGCCGGGCTGATCAGTTTTTTGGTGAAAATGTCAGCCACTTTCAGCTTTTTACGCAGGGCTGCTTCGGCGTCCGCCTCGTCGGCCCACTTACGCAGCGACCGGCCTTGGACCAGCTTGTAACCTGGCACCGCTTCGCCCCGTTCAAGTTGGGACAGCGCGTAGGCTTCGACGGCTTTGATCCAGTCGGCCAAGGTGTCCAGATTAGGCAAGAGCGACGCGATTTCGTCGTTGTCCAGTTTGTTCGGGTCTTTGGGGTCGATGGGATCGCCGACGACCGAAAACCCTTCGCTGGCCACGGCCAGATTGTGTTCGGCCAAAGCACGGCACACGGGCTTCGCAGCGCACCAGCGGCATTGCTTTTCGCCGGGATTGAACGGGGCGTCGTCGGACAGCGCCAATTCTGCCGCCGGTTTCAGATCGTCGTCGCCCCATGCCAACAAGTCGTCACGGCTGATTTCCCATTCGCTGACGCTATCCAAGCGCGGCTGGTGCACCACCAGACAAACCGTCTGGATATCGAACAGGAAGTCGTATTCGTTCAGCGCCCCCAGGGCGTAACACATGGCCTGCGGGTTGCGCTCGGCGTTCACGGGAACGCCCTTGCCGTATTTCAAGTCAACGACGTGCAGTGTGCCTTCGTGGAAAACCACGGCGTCGGCGGTCCCGAACCCTTCCGGCACCCAACGGGTCAGATCGACACGTTGTTCAACCAACAGCTTGCCGCCCAACCCCCGCACATAGTCCAGGTATTCTTGGACGTATTCGGCCATTTCCTGATCGACGTGGATCAGATCGTCGTTGAAGCGGGTGCCCAGATAGGCGTCGGCGTTCTGATCGTTCGCAAGCGCCATTTCGGCCAGCGCGTGTGCGGTGTTGCCTTCGATGATATGCGGGCTGTCGGATTTGCCTTCCGGCATTTCGGCTTCCATTGCGACCGAAGCGGCGCAGACCGTCCAACGGTGGGCACCAGAAGGCCCAAGTTTGGCGTGTGCAAGTGCTGGCATTATGCGGCCCCTCCAAGGCTGGCGACTTCTGGTTCGCGGACGTTGAAGTCCTGCGACCGATCGTCGTCTGAACAAATTCGAATGTTGGTGATCACTGCACCGCCAATGTCGTGTTGCCGGTACAGGGCGGCCCGGGCTGCTTCCGACCAGTGCGATTGCGGGGTGTTGCCGCGAAGAAGGACTTCCCGGCAATCTGTCCCGCCTGCGCTGGTGCGGAAGCTGACAACGCAGCGCATGAGGCGTTCGACGCTCACGCTGCGGCCTTTTCTTCGACCACGCAGGCCGCGATCACGTCGCCGAACTTGGCTTCGGGGATTTCGCCGACAATCGGCTTGGCACCCTTGGGCAAGAACTGGGACATAAGTTCGACCGTGGCGTCTTTGCCGTGGGCGTCGCGGTAGTTCATAAGCGCGTCGCGCACGTCTTCGACCGTGGCCGGGGCTGCGTCTTCTTCGGCGTCTTGGACCTGTTCGGCAGGCGCTTCGTCGGGCTGTTCGTCGGCGGTGTTGTCCACGGCGACAGCGACGGACGGTGCAGGCGGCAGGCCACCTTCGCGGATCGCAGATAGGATATCCGCAAGAAGGTCGTTCGCCTTGTCCTGCTTACCTTCCAAGCTGGCGACACGTTCGTTCAGTTGTTCAATCTGTTGTTCAAGCATTTCGGGTTCCTCATGCGGTTGCGGTTTCTGGGATCGCGCAGCGGGACCGGTCAGTGGCCCACCAAATTTTCGAGGTCAGCGACGGACACCTTGGGGAAATACTGTCCCAGCAAGCCCGCCAACGTCTCCATGTCTTCGGCGACCCGCTTTTCGCGGCGCTTCCGGTCTTCGACCTCTGCCCGAACTCGGGCGGCGTGTTGGGCTGCCCCGAAATCGCCGTCAGGCAGGTTTAGCAGCCATTCGGCCACATCGACCCAGACCCCCTTAGTCAGGTCCAAACGACGGGTATCAAAGTCACCTTCGCCACCACGATTGATGCCCAACGGTGGATTTTTGAAAACAACGCCCTGATCAACGAATTGGCCTGGGCCTTTCATCCAAACGTGAAAGCGGGCTTCTGGGGTCTCCCAATGCACTGAATACCTGTCAGAATGGATTGAAGTTTCCACGTCATAGGTTTCGGGCACTTTATGTGTGGTCATGCCGCTGCCCTCCGAAGTTCGGACAGTTCACGGTCGATCTGATCCAATTGGGCGCGATAACGCGGGCCAGACGCCCAGGGCGAATTCTGATAGGCGAAGTCCACCGAACGGCGGTGCGCCTCAAGATTTGCAATCTTCTGGGAAAGGCCTTCGGGTTTTGTGGTTTTGGTTTGCATGTTCACGTTCCATCGGTTTCCGGTTTTGGAAAAGTCGCGATCTGCGGGCCTGTTGGAGCGGTGTCCGGGTTGGCACTATGCGTCTTCGGTGACTTTCGATGGAACTATATTGATCGTTATTAGCGATCATTTCAAGGCATATGCGATCACTTCACGATTATTGATCGCAAATAAAGATCATACCACTGATTCGAAACGATTATTTATTTGGGGTCAGACTTTCCGCCCATACCAAAGAACCTTCCCGACTGGTTCTATGTCCGCAACGGCGGCGGTCATTGGCGGGTACAGGTCTTTGTTGTCTGATATGATCGTGATGTGCCCTTTCTTCGGCGACCGACCTACACGCTTCACATGCAGGGCGTCGTCGAAGCGGATCACAAACAAGCCGTCGTAGCTTAGATTGGTCTTGCTCATGTCCAGCAAAACAATGTCGTTATCCACTAGCGTGGGTTCCATAGACTCCCCCTTCACGCTGATAATCGATAGGTTTTTGGGGCTGCTTGACGTGAGTGTCTTTAGATAGCTGAGCGGGAACGCAAGGCTATATTCTTGATATTCTTCTGAAACTAACGCCCCAGGGCCTGCGCTGGCCTGCACGGCATAAATCGGCACCAGATCGCGGTCAGACGGTGGGGCGTCTTCGCTTTCCACTCGGATCATGGGGCGCTGCGCTTCGTCCATGTTCGGAAAGCCTTCGAACACGCCCGCGAGTTCGTATAGCTTATTGGTGAACACTTCGTCGTCCACGGCATTCGCCAGCCTGTCCGCCAAATCCATTGGAAGGTAAGCCCCCTTGAAGCGATCAGGGTTTTCATAATGTCGGTATGAGGTCGGCGACATATCTAAGCGCCGCGCCACCTCGCGCAGCCCCAACTTTGCGGCTTCGCGGGCCTCTTTCAACTGTACTGCTATCGGTCTTGTTTTATCCATGCGCCCAATATGGCGAAATTTGCGCACAAAATCTGGGCGCATTTTGCGCTTGATTTTATGGGCGCTTGTAGCGTACACCACTTCCATGTCCTATGTAGATCACATTATTCAAGCCTTCGGCGGCGTGCGAAAATGCGCCCGCGCGATCAACGAACCGCCCAGCAATGTGTCGGGGTGGCTTCGACGCGGCACGATCCCGGATGAAAAGAAGGTTCGGCTGTTCGACGCCGCTTGTCGCCTCAATCTCCCTCTTGCGCCCTACGACTTCCTTCCTTTCCCGGCGCAGCGTTGCGGTTCCTGCCAACACGTTACCGCGGCGCAGACCGTCGGCCAAGGAAACGGGGTTTCACATGGCTGACTATCGCAAGATCGTAACCGCAAACATGCGGGCCTTGATTGATTGGTTCGGCTGTTACGACGCCGTGGCAGAGACGATCAACGCGCGTTGGGGCGGCGGGGCCAGCAAGGGCACCGTCAGCAAGAAGGCATCCGGTCAGTTGGACTTCACTGTGGCCGACGTGATCGCACTGGAAGACGCCGCGCAACGCTACCCAATCACCCGCCTTCTGGCCCGCAGGTTGGACAGTCGGGATCGCACCGGCGTGGACTGTCTGATCACACAGACGGGTGTGATTGCCAAGGAAAGCGGCGAAGCGATTTCCGCAATCCTGTCCGCCGAACAATCATCCGACGCAAACGAAACCGCCCAGGCGATTGCCGAAATCGACGAAGCGGTCGAAGCATTGAAGACAGCGCGTGCCCGCTTGGAAGGCCCCCGGCCCGAACCGGGGGTGTCGAATGAGTGAACGCCGACAGTCGATCTTAGACAAGGTGAAGGCCCGTGTAACCGTTGAACAAAACGGCTGTTGGATTTGGCAAGGTCCGACTTCGGGCAGCGGACGCGGCGGAGGTTACCCTCGCATGTGCGTAGACGGACAGACCGTGGCCGTCCACCGTGTGATCTATACCCACTTCCACGGTTACGTTCCGGGAAAAAAACAGATCGACCACACCTGCCGCAATCGCCTTTGCTGCAACCCCGATCACCTAGAACTGGTCACGCACAAAGAAAACCAGCGACGCCGGGACGCCGCCAACACTGCGGGGCGGCATGACTGACAGCTTTCTAAGAACCTACGGCCAACGCCTTCTGGACCAAGGCTACCCGATCATCCCGATCAAGCGCGGCTACAAGTTTCCGCGCGGTATCTCCGATTGGCAGCGGATCGAAGCCAACGAAACCCGATTGAACAAGTGGCTGGCCAACGGCTTCGCCGACGGCGGTGTTGGTATCCAGACCCGTCACTTCCCCGCCGCCGATCTGGACGTGCGCGACGCCGATATCATTGATCAACTTGTCGCATGGTGCGAAGCCAATATCGGGCCGACCGTCCAGCGCGTCGGGCAAGCCCCGAAAATCTTGCTGGCCTATCGCACCGACAAGCCGTTCCCCAAGATCGCCAGCGGTAAGTATGTCGATTTCCTTGGGTTGGAACACAAGGTCGAAATCCTGGGCGACGGCCAACAGTTCGTCGCCTTCGCCGATCACCCCGACACGGGCAAGCCCTACGAATGGGTGTCCAAAAAGACCCTTGCAGATATTCCGGCAGCCGATTTGCCCACGATTACCGAAGATCAGGCACGGGACTTGGTGGCGTTCTTCGAAAGTATTGTTCCCGACGATTGGGAACTGGTCGAAAACGCCCCGACTTCCAAACTGGTCGATCAGTCGATCCCGGAAGCTGAACGTGTTCTGGCCCATGCGAAACCAAAAGTAGACGTAACGACGATCCAGCTTCGCAAGGCCCTGTCCTATCTGGACCCGGACATTCGCATGAACGAATGGGTGCGCTATGGAATGGGATTGTTCCACCAATACGACGGCGACCACGAAGGCTTCGACCTTTGGGACGAATGGAGTTCCGGCGGGTCAAAATACAATGAAACCGAGATGGCCGCCCGTTGGCGGTCTTTCGAAGCCAATCTGGCGACCACCAACCCCGTAACCGCCGCGACAATCATCCACGCGGCCCGACAAGCCCGTGCGCAGAAGGTCGAAGACAGCGCCCCAAAGTCGAAAGCAAAGTTCGCGCTGATCCACGCGCAAGACGTGTTGGCGAAGCTGGGGCCGATCAACTGGCAGATCACGGGATTTCTCGAACAGAACACCACGGGTTTGTTGTTCGGCGATCCCGGATCGTTCAAATCGTTCATCGCCTTAGACATGGCGTTCCACGTCGCTGCGGGCAGAGATTGGCACGGGCGGCCCGTCAAGCAAGGTCCGGTGATCTACATCGCCGGTGAAGGGCACGGCGGCCTTGCCCGCCGTTTCGCGGCCTGGGAACGCCACCACGGGGTCGGCTTGGCCGACCTCCCGTTCTACGTCAGTCAACAAGCCGCCCAGTTCTACGACACCGCCGCCGCCAAGGAAGTCGTCGAAGCGGTCAACGAAATCGCAGATCATAGTTCGACACCGGCTTTGATCGTGATCGACACCCTTGCCAGAAATTTCGGCGGTGGGGACGAAAACTCTAACACTGACATGGGTGTGTTCCTGAACCACGTAGACGGCCTTCTGCGGGCCAAATTCGGGGCCACCGTCATGATCGTGCATCACACCGGCCACAGCCACAAGGAACGCGCACGTGGGGCTACAGCCCTTAAGGGCGGCATGGACTTCGAATTCCGTGTCGAGAAAGCCGGAGACGACATTAGCGCCCGTGTCGTGTGCACCAAAATGAAAGACGCCAAAGAGCCGGACGACGTGTGGTTCAAGGGGCGTGAAGTGCTGGTCGGAGACTTCGAAGAAGACATGACCAGCCTCGTTTTCGACCAATCCGAAGCCCCGATGCGTGAGGTCAAATCCGAACTGAAAGGCAAACAAGCCGCCTTATTCGCGACGATTGAACAGGAAGCGCCCGTGGACCGAAACACGCTTCGCGAAATCGTCTTGTCCGAAGGCACCTTCGACAATTCAGATCAGTTCAAACGCGCACTTCAAGAATTGAAAAAGAAAGAACTGGTGTCGGAATTCGAAGGTCGGGTCGGCGTCATGGACCCGTTTTTTGCCGGACAAAACCCGGACAAAAGCGACTTGTCCGCCGGACAAACGGAAAATGTCCGGCAAACCAACGAAAAAGGGGTAAGCTAATGTTTTACAACGGCAATGTGCCGGACATGGGCAAAATGTCCGGCGGACATGGAACACAGACGCAACCGGACATTTTTCCGTATACCCTTAGGGGTACGGAAATGTCCGGCGAGTGTTGGCCTTTTCCGGGGTCGTATGGGGAGAGCGTGTGATGGCTGCCGCACTCACTGTCGAAGCCTTGGAACAGCGCGGCGCGGTCCTGGTCGAAGAAAACCTGACCCACCAAATTTGGGAATTCCCGGACAAAGCCAAAAATGGTTGGCGCAGTTTCTATGTTCGCCTGATCGATCAACCGAAGGACCGGTGGACGAAGCGGGCTTGGTGGTTGGGACACAACGGCAACCGCTTGTCCCAAGGCCCAGCCGCCAAGCAGTTGCGCGAAAGCGATCCCGAAACCTATTCGTGGGTCGATAGCGAGTTGTGGGCTTGGATCGCAACTGACGGCGGAGGCTTTCCAGCCGCACGGGAGACTTGGAAATGAACGCCGCTGATTTCCTATCGCAAGCCCAATCCGAAATGCAGGACCGCGCCACGACCTACGACAACGCCGCCGGTGCGCGTTGGTGGCGAGACTGTCACCGGGACGCTGATCGGGCGCTGACAATGGGCGGATCGAACCTGGCAGAAGATCGGACGCCGTTCCAGCCAACGGACGATCAACAAAAAAAACATGGCCACTTCGTCCAGCGTTGCGGCGAACGCGGGATCGTAGCCGCCGATCCTTGGTGGGTGGTTGCCGAATTGGAAAAGGCGGTTCAGGGCCAGCCCCACGGGTTGGAGTTCGTGACGAAGGTGATCCCCTGTTTCGGACGACGGGCCGACATTTGGCGGTTTGGCCTGGTCGAAGGAATTTTCTATGCGGCTGTCGGCCACGACGGGCGGCCCAGAACGATTTTAACGAAAGACATGGTGCGGCGGAAGAAGCGGGCGTTGAAGCGGCTGCGTCGCGGGATCGTCAAACCGCAAATCAATAAGCAGAGGTGGCGGCAGTGCAGGACGATCAGGAAATTCAGTGGTTCGCGATCCGAACCAAGAAGCCCGCGAACCGCAACCGGACAACGGAAGTGATCGGGGGCGAATTTGAACAATACGTGGACAAGAAGGGCCGGAAACGAAAGCGCCGGATCAAGGGGACCGGACAGCGGGAATTCGTGATCGAAACCGTTTTGCGCAAATCTGATTTCCACGTCTTTCTTCCCACCAAAAAAGTCTGGCGGCGCAAATCCAAGTACACAAAGGAAAAACAGCTTGTAGCCTACCCCCTGTTGGTCGGGTGGGTGTTCGTCGGATGGCCGAAAGGCGAAAACCGTTGGGCTGATCTGTTCCGCGTCAATCTGGTGCAGGACGTGGCCGGTATCGATGGTCGGCCCTATCCGATCCCGCAATCGATCATGGACGAAATGTTCAAGCGTTGGGGTGGTCGCAGCACGAAAGCACCAGAACGGGAAAAGTTCATGCGGACCCACCACGAATTCAAGATCGGGGATCAAGTCAAGATCGTCGAAGGTCCGTTCGACGGCGTGGTTGTTAGGGTCGTCGATCTTCGCGGCCCCGACGCTCGTGTTGTCCTGGAACTGCTTGGGGGCGAACAAATCCTGCAAATCCATAGCATGAATTTGGAAGCGGCTTGACACAGACAGGCTATCTACGTAAGCTTTTTGACAAAGGCACTACATATAGTAGTTGCCACACCAATAAAACCTAGGGTACTCCGCCCCGGTTCTGCCGAAAAGGATAATTGTGTTTGCGGTGGGCGAAGATGTTGGCGAAGCCCTTACGGTAGGTCCAGCGTTACGCTAGGGTTAATACGCCCAATTGAAATTCCACTCGTTGGCTACGCGCCTTCGGATAGCCTCGCCCTAACCAGGCGGGGTTTTCATTTGCCGGTGCGATGCACCAAGGATTAGATTGTGACCAAGAAGCGGCCCGCAAATCGGCCTTCGGAATACGACAAGGCCGGGGGCGACGAAAAGGTTCCAGCGATCACGCTGCAACTGACGCTGTTAGGGGCGACCGAAGAAGAAATCGCGGCGGCCTTTGGTGTCAGCCGTCGGTCGATCACCAACTGGAAAGGCCGCTATCCGCAATTCAAGCAAGCCCTGATCGAAGGCAAGATGCTGGCCGACGCCCAAGTCGGGCAGCGCCTATTTGAGCGGGCCACGGGGTACGAACACCCCGAAGACAAGATTTTTTACGACAGTAAGACCGGCGAAACGGTTGTTGCCCCGACCACGAAACACTATCCGCCCGACACGGTGGCCGCGATCTTCTGGTTGAAGAACCGGCGACCCGATCTGTGGCGTGACAAGCAGGATATTAACCACGGTTCCGAAGACGGCAGCATGAAGCCGCAGGTCGTGTTGTATCAGTTGCCCGACAATGGCCGGGGTAGCGACAATTAGACCCCAGGCGGGGCCGCAAGAACAATTTCTGGCGTCCCCGGCTGACATTGCGATCTATGGCGGGGCAGCGGGTGGCGGCAAGACCTGGGCGCTTCTGCTTGAACCGCTGCGCCACATTCACAACGCCGATTTCGGCGCAGTGTTCTTCCGCCGGAACACGACCCAAGTTCGCAACGAAGGCGGCTTGTGGGACGAAAGCGAAAAACTATACCCCCTGATCGGGGGCGATCCCCGGCAAGTGGTTTTGGACTGGCGGTTCGGGTCCGGGGCGAAGATTTCCTTTCGCCACCTGGAACACGAAAAGACGGTTCTGGATTGGCAGGGTTCGCAAATCCCGCTGATCTGCTTCGACGAATTGACCCACTTTTCGGAGAAGCAATTCTGGTACATGGTCAGCCGGAACCGCAGCACTAGCGGCGTCCGGCCTTACATCCGGGCAACGTGCAACCCCGACGCGGACAGTTGGGTCGCGCAGTTCATTGCCTGGTGGATTGATCAGGACACCGGCCTTGCGATACCCGAACGGGCTGGCAAGTTACGTTGGTTCGTGCGTTCTGGTGAAACGATTATCTGGGCCGACAACCCGGACGATCTGGCCAAACACACGATGGTGGACGAAAACGGGCAAGATACCCCGATCCCGCCCAAATCAGTGACGTTCATTCCGGCCAAGCTGACCGATAACCAGGCGTTGTTGGCCGCCGATCCGGGCTACATGGCGAACCTCATGGCGCTTTCGACGGTCGAACGGGAACGGCTGTTGGGCGGTAACTGGAAAATCCGGCCCGCTGCGGGCCTCTACTTCCAACGGGGTTGGGTCCAGATCGTGGACGCCGCCCCTGCCGGACTGCGCAAGGTGCGCGGCTGGGACTTGGCCGGAACGCCGAAGACAGAATTGAACGATCCAGACTGGACCGCCGGAACGCAGATCGGGAAGACTGACGACGGTCGGTTCTTTGTGCTGGACCACCGTTTCGACCGAACGACGCCTGCCGGTGTCGAACGGTTGATCAAGAACACTGCGGAAGCCGATAGCCGGGACACGGAAATCGACTTACCGCAAGACCCTGGGCAGGCGGGCAAAAGCCAAGTCGCGGGTCTGACGAAGATGTTGGCCGGGTTCAATGTCCGGTCGTCGCCGGAGACAGGCGACAAGATCACAAGGTTCAGCGGATTTTCCGCGCAGGCCGAAGCGGGCAACGTGTTCGTGCTTCGGGCTGCATGGAATGAACGCTGGTTCACACAACTGGAAGGCTTCCCCGAAGCGGTTCACGACGACGACGTGGACAGCACCAGTCGGGCGTTCAATCGTCTGGCCACGCGCCGGGAAGCCAAATCCGAAACGAAGACAGTGGCAGGGTTCTTTTGACAGGCGTCAGCACCAAACACCCCGAATACACCGACGCGCGGCGTGCCGAATGGCGGCTTATGCGCGATGCTGTTGACGGGGAAAGCGCGATCAAGGCCGCCGGGGAAACGTACCTGACGAAACCCAACGGCTTCACCAGCCAATCGGATCAGGGCAAGGCCGCCTACGAAGCCTACAAGTCGCGTGCACAGTTCCCCGAACTGCTTGCCCCGTCGTTGGCCGCAATGGTCGGCGCGATCCATGAAAAGGAAATCCAGATCGAAATGCCCGACGGGTTGGCGTTTCTGAACGAACGCGCAACCGCTGACGGTCTAAGTCTGGAAGCCTTCCACCGGCGGATCACGCGCAACCTGTTGTTGTTGGGCCGATACGCCGTGTTGGCTGACGCGCCAAGCGGTGGTGGTGATCCGTTCTTGGCCGGATATGCGGCCCCAGCGGTGATCAACTGGGATCAGGACTTCTTCGTTCTGGACGAATGCCACATGGCCCGAAACGGCTTCGCTTGGGAAAAGGTGGATCAATACCGCGTTCTTGGGCTGAACGACGGGCGCTATGTGCAGATCGTGCACCGCGATGGCGGCGAAGAAGACGTGACGCCCACGATCCGAGGCGGTGCCGCGCTTGATCGGGTGCCGTTCGCGGTGGCCAATGCGAAAGACCTGGCATCGGATATCGAAACCCCACCACTGATCGGCGTGGCCCGTGCGGCCTTGGCGATCTACCAGTTGACGGCGGACTATCGCTATCAACTGTTCATGTCCGGCCAAGAAACACTGGTCGCGATCAACGGTGAAGCGCCCGACGCAATCGGGGCCGGTGTGGTCCATCAGATGATGGGCAGCGAAGGCGTTGAACCCGACCTGAAATATGTCAGCCCGACATGCGCCGGGATCGACGCCCACAAGAACGCGATGCAGGACAATCGGGAAGCGGCGGCGATGGCCGGTGCCCGTCTTCTACACCAGGAAAGTCGGGCGCAGGAAAGCGGCGAAGCCCGCCGCCTGCGCAACAAGTCCGAAACCGCGACGCTTCTAAGCGTGGCGCAAGCGTCTTGTGCGCTGTTGGAAACCAGCCTGCGCAACGCGGCGGCCATGATTGGTTTGCCCGAAGACGAAATCGTGGTCACGCCACCGGCGGACCTTCTGGACAACACAATGTCACCGGCGGACGCCTTGGCGCTTATGCAGGTCTGGCAGTCTGGTGGCGTCAGCTACCAGACCTATTACGAAAACTTGCAGCGGGGCGGCATCGCTTCCGCTGAACGCGATCATGAAGAAGAAACGTCTCTTATCGATGGTGAAGACGTTCTGACTGATCTGGGGGAAACCCCGTAAACCTGCGTGTGATGCACGCTCTCCCCAAAGAAAGGAACCGGGCCGATGGCTCTTAAATCCGTGCTGGATACTCTGGACGACGTTCAGGAACCCCTAAAACAATTCTACACCGAAGTGGACGGTAAATTCGTCCTTCAAGTGGAAGGTGCCGACAGTTTGCCCGACGTGGCCAACCTGAAAAATGCCTACACTGCCGAAAAGCAGAAACGCCAAACCCAAGGGCAAGAACTGGCCACGCTGAAAGCGAAGCTGGACGATTACCCGGAAGATTTCGACGCGAAAGTCTGGGACGCCGCCAAGAACGGCAAGCCCGACGACGCCGCGTTGGTGGAACTGCGCCGCACGCTTGAAGGTGAACGCGACACCGCGATTTCTGAACGTGACGAAGCCCGGAAACAGGTTCGCGGCCTGACCGTGGACCTGAAACTGGACGAAGCCCTGGTGGAAAACGGGATCACAAGCCCCGCCTTCCAAAAAGCTGCACGCGCACTTCTGTCGCCGCAGGTGGGCATGGACGACAAAGGCAACCCCGTCGTGGAAAGCGACATGGGACCGCTGGCGTTGGCCGATCACGTCAAACGGTGGGCCGCCGGAGACGGCAAGGATTTCGTGTCCCCGCCCAAGGGTGGCGACGCAAAGGGGAATGACAAAGGCACGGGCAAAGGCGGAAGCGGCGATCTGGCCGACAAAGTTCCGGGCTTTGCAGACCTACCCGAAAAATAAATCATAGGAGACAGCTATGTCACTTTCCCAAATGCAGGTGTTTAACGACTACATCATGCCTGCCACCATGATCACTCTCGACCAAGAGATTGACAAATTCAACGCCGCGTCCGGTGGTTCCATTGTCCTGTCCAGCGAAGGCATGACTGGCGACTTCCTGCGCGAAAGCTTCTTCGCGTCGCTGGCGTCGGCCCGCCGTCGTGTGGACCGCAAGGCGGCCAACGGCAACCAAACCGCAACTGATCTGACCGAACTGACCGGTTCGAAGGTGAAGGTCGCAGGCGGCTTTGGCCCGATCCGTTATGAGCCGTCGCAAATGACGTGGCTGCAACGCCCTACCCAACAGGGTGTTCAGGCTGCCGCTTCCGCCTTTGCCGAACTGCTTGTGCAGGACCAGTTGAACACCGCAATCGCGGCACTGGTGGCGGCAATCGGAAACCTGGCGGCCTTGGTGAACGCCGTATCCGGTTCCGGCGGGATCAGCTACGCCGCACTGAACAGCGCGCACGCGAAGTTCGGTGACGCCTCTGGCCGGATCGTGGCCAACGTCATGACTGGTTCGGTCGCACACCGCCTTGTCGGTGACAACCTGACCAACGCCGAACGCCTGTTCGAAGCGGGCGGTGTGACCGTGATCGACATTCTGAACAAGGCTGTCGTGATCACGGACGCGCCTGCGCTTTACGAAGCGGGCACCCCGAACAAGGACAAGGTTCTTGGCCTGGTATCGGGCGCTGCGGTGATCGGTGACGCCAGTGACGTGATCACGAACGTGGAAACCACGAACGGCAAGGAACGGATCGAAACGACGTTCCAGGCTGACTATTCGTTCACCGTTGGGCTGAAAGGCTACGGCTGGGACGAAGCCAACGGCGGGGCGTCGCCCAGCGACGCCGAACTGGCGACCGGTTCCAACTGGGACAAGGTTGCAGAGTTCAACAAAATGACCGCCGGTGTGATGGCAGTCGGCAAAGCGGCCTAATCCGCAGGCCGAAACAGCGGGGCGTTCGCGCTCCGCTTCACCATTGGAGATTGATATGACCAAGATTGCTTATCTGACGCACCCCGTGTCGAAGGAAAAGAAGGCCGCCGCCCGCAAGGAAGGCTTCAAGATCATCGACCGCCGGTTCGCACCCGAAGAAGTTGGCGAAGACGATTTCGTGGAACCGATTGAACAGGACGCCACGCCCGAACCGATCACCCGCGAAGATATCGCGGACATGAAGAAGGCCGATGTTGTCGAACTGTTGGAAGCGCACGGCGCGTCAACCGACGGCAACCTGCCGGAACTGCGCGAACGGCTGATCGCCACCATGTTCGTAGACGCCTGATCCGGTGTCGAACGTCCACAAACTGACGGCGGCCCCGCTGCCCGGTGAGTGCAACGAAGAATTGATTTCGGCGTTGCGCGATCTGGTTGACCGGGCAGAGAAAGGGGAAATTCAGGCGGCAGCCTGGGCCGGGTACACCAACTCACACAACGACACGATCTTCACGGGCTGGGATGGAGCTGGCAAGACAATGTTCCAGCTTTGCGCCGCCGTTTCGATGTTGGACAGCCGTTACCGCGAATTTCTAATGAGCGAACCCGAATGACTTTGACCACCGATGCAGGCGCAGCGAATGCCGACAGCTATGTCAGCTTGGCCGACGCCGACACCTACCACGCAAGCCGCAACGCGGGACAGTGGACCGGCGAAGACACGGCCAAAGAAGCCGCGCTTCGTCGCGCCACGGTGTGGATCGACGGGCGGTATCGCAGCCGTTTCCCCGGCAGCCGCAGCAATGGCCGCAGCCAATCCTTGGAATGGCCGCGCAAGAACGCCTACAACACTGCGGGCGATCTGATCGGTGGCACGGAAATTCCGAACGAAGTTGTCCAAGCGGTTTGTGAAGCGGCGCTTCGTGAACTGGCGTCAGCCGGTTCGCTTTCCCCGGATATCGTGGAAGCCCAAACCGTCCAAAGCGAAAGCGTGGGGCCGATTTCGACCACCTACGCCGCGAAAAGTGGCGTTGACGCGCAACGCCCGGTCTTGACCGTGGTGGACGATCTGCTGGCCCCAGTGCTGTCACGCCGTGGCGGCACGAAGACGCTGGTGCGGTCGTGACATTCGATTACGGACGGGCAGAAAAGACCGCGCAACACCTGTTGGCCAAGTTCGGCCAAAGCGCGATCTTGCACCGTCCAGGCGCGAAGACCGGGCCGGAGTATGACCCGACAAGCGGGCCACCGATTGAAGTTCCGTGCACAGTCGCTATTCTGGATTACTCAATTCGGGAACGTGACGGCACATTGATCAAAGCGACAGACAAGAAAGCGTATATCAGCACGAAAGGTTTGACCGAACCGGTGTCCGTCGAAGATACGCTGTCAATCGCCGGGATCGATCACACGATAGTGCGTGTCAATCCATTGGCCCCCGCAGGCCAGACCGTCATGTTCACGGCGCAGGTGCGCACGTAATGGCTCGCGATACTAAGCGGGCCTTTTCCCGGCTGATCGCCAGTCTGGAACCGCAAATCCAACAAGCCTTTCTAGCCGCAATCGAAGACGTGACTTCGGCGGCGCAAATGGCAATTATCGAAGGGGCTATCGACCGGGGCGATCTGGAAGCGGTGATCCAAGCACTGCACCTACGCCCGGAATTCTTTGCGCCTTTGGACGACGCATTGCGTCGGGCTTACATCATGGGAGGGGCGGACTTGCTGCAAGCGCTCCCAAAGCTTCAAGACCCAGCCGGAAACGGCAGGTTGGTGATCCGGTTCCGAGGGCGGCACCCACGCGCCGAACGCTGGATCAATAACCATTCGTCCAGCTTAGTCACAGGTATTCTGGACGACCAACGACAGTCAATCCGGCAATCCCTTCGCGCCAATCTGGAACTTGGCCGCAACCCCCGCCAGACAGCCTTGGAACTGGTTGGACGGATCGACCGCGCAAAGGGACGCCGCGTCGGTGGCCTGATTGGCTTGACAAGCGACCAAGCCACTTGGGTCCGCAACCTGCGGGCCGAATTGGCTGACCCGGACCAGATGGCCCGGTATTTCACCCGCACCAAGCGGGACCGTCGCTACGACGGACTGGTGCGACGCCACCTATCCGAAGGCCGCCCGTTGGCGCAGGCCGATATTGACCGGATCGCAGGTCGGTACGCTGACAGGTTGTTGAAGCTGCGCGGCGACACCGTGGCAAGAACAGAAACCATTGCGTCGTTGAACGCAGGGCGAAACGAAGGGTTGGAACAATTGATCGACACCGGCGCAGTGAACCGGGATCAGGTCAAAATAGCATGGAATGCAACCGGAGACGGACGCACACGGGACAGTCATGCAGCAATGCACGGCCAGACCGTCAAGTTCGGCGAAGCGTTCACCAGCCCCACAGGGGCGCGAATGCTGCACCCTAGGGACACTTCACTTGGCGCAGGCGGGGCCGACGTGATCGGCTGCCGATGCTATGCCCAAGTCAAGATCGATCACTTGGCGGGCCTACGCAGGAACGCAGCTTAGGGGACCAGATCGTCGATCTGGACGTTCAAGGCTTCGGCCAGTTTTTTCAGGGTGGCGACAGAGCCGGTTTTACCCCGGTCTTCGATATCGCCAATCTGGATGCGGTTCACATCGGAGAGCTTGGCCAATTCATTTTGGCTAAGGCCGCGATGTTCACGCCAGAGTTTTAGGAGGTTTTCGCCGTCCAACATACGGTTCACGAATTCAGCGGGAACGCTTTCGCCAGGGTTTGCGCGGTATTCGGCAATCGCTTGAATATCTTCAAGGTCTTCGCGTGCTTCAATGAGCGCTTCATACTCTTCGCGAGAGATGGTGACTTTTTCGTCAAGCATTTCATCGTCCTTTCAGTAGGCACTCCCGCGAGGGGCAATGCGGATTACATCGATTACGTCACCGTCAACCATAACGACGCGCCAATCGCCGACACGCAGTCGGATCGCGTCTTCACCTTTCAATGCCTTCACATTGTTGGCCTGCGACGCTGGATTAGCGGCATAAGCTTCAATCTTGGAAACAACCCTCTTGGCGGTATTTGCGGGCATCTTCCTAAGCGACTTACGGGCGGCAGGTTGGTAGGTGATCGATTTCATAAATCATATGTAGCATAAAGCTACATTGTTGTCAAGGGCTACAATGGTCAAGACATTCACGGCGCAGTTGGAAGACTTCGCCGACAAAACGGCTGACACTCTGGAAGCGGTTGCGAAACAATCGATCCAAGACGTGTTCGAAGAAGCCCAAACCCCTGTCGCCCAAGGTGGGCGAATGCCAGTCGATACCGGCTTCCTGCGCAATTCGTTGCAAGCCGGATTGAACGGCACAACCAGTTTGACCGGCCCCGACGCCTATGTCTTGGCCGTTGCCGGGATGGAATTAGGCGACGTGGTGTTTGGCGGCTGGACTGCCGAATACGCGGTGCATGTGGAATTCGGCGCACAAGGCCGACCCGCCCGTGCGTTCATGCGCAGCGCCGCCCAACAGTGGCAAGATATCGTGAACCGAAACGCCAAGGCGGTGCAATGAACCCGAACGCGGAAGCACAGATCGAAACCTGGTTCAAGGCCCAGCTTTTGGCCATGCCGGACGCACCGACATTCGCGTGGCCGAACGTGAAGTTCGAAGGCACGCCGACCTTTGCGGAAGTGGTGTTCTTTCGGAACACACCGTTACCGCTGACGTTGGGCGGTGCGAACCTTCTTCGCGGTATCGTTCAAGTCACGATCTGCACAGAACTTGGCGCGGGCACGGCCTCAGCCAATCAGGAAGCTGCGAAGTTCGTATCGCTGTTTCCGGCGGGCAATGTCGAAGGTGCGCCCTTTGGCCTTGCCATTCTCAGACGCCCCACGATTGCCGGGGCGATCCCAGACGACGCTTTCCTGCGGACGCCGGTCAGCATCGAATACCAGGCTTCGGCCTGACAACACATAGGAGACTGCAATGACAACCATAAGCATCAGCAGCGAACTGCATGTTGCGGCGGCGAAACCTGCGACAGACGACCAAGCGGGCTATGAAGCCCTGACCTTCACCGAAGTGGAAGGTGTGGTCAACATCGGCGAATTCGGGGACAATTCCGAAGACGTGACGGCGACACGCCTGAAAGACGGTCGCACCGAACATTTCAATGGGGCCAAGGACGGCGGCGAAATCCAAGTCCAGGCGATCAGCAACGCCTCTGACCCTGGACAGATTATCGTGAAGGCAGGTTCGGGCACCAACACCACCCATTCGTTCAAAATTGTCGATCCGAACGGCAACGCGACCTACTTTTACGGTCGGCTGGCGAATTGGACCCAAAGCGAACGCACCGCGTCTTCGTATGAAGGCGTTACGTTCACAATGCGCCGCAACAGCGACGCGGTTGAGGTTGCCGCCTAATGGTGGACTTGACCCAATTTGATGTGAAGTCGGCTGCCGCAGAGGGGGCCGACCTTCACCTACGGCACCCGGCCACGGGTGAACCGATTTTCGAAGACGCCAAGAAAACCAAGCCGTTATCCGTCCGCCTTCTGGGGCGTGACGCAGCGGCGGTGCAAGAGGCGCTGACCGAAGCCAACCGCCTGCACGCGGACGGCAAAATCGACGAACAGGAACGCGGAATGCGCGTTCTGATCGCTTCGACAGTTGGTTGGTCCGCTGGCATGGAATTCGACGGCAAGAAACTGGCTTTTACGCCTGAAAACGCACGAAAGCTGTTCACCGATCCACGCACTGACTGGATTGCGGAACAAGCGATCCCTTTTTCACTAAGCCGTCGGAACTTCGCGCAAAACATGTCGGCCAGCTAGTTCTTTGCGCGAAGCAGTTGGGCTACCTGCACGCCAAGCCTAAAGACTGGACCTATTCCCGTTTCGAAAAGCACGAATTGCGGCACGGGGCTGCGCCTGCGCTTCCTGTAATGGACGCGGGAAGCTATCTGTTCGAAGCGTTCTGCGAATTGGGAATGGTCCAGTCGGGGCTTAGTGGCCTTCTGCCGCTGTCGTGGACGGAAATCGACGCTTTCGCCCGCTTGACGAAAGCGTTTGCAGAACCTTGGGAAGCCCGGTTGATCCGGCGGCTGTCAAACGCCTATCTGGAAGGACACCGGTTAGGGGCGGACCCGGTTGGGATACCGCCTTGGTGTGGCTGAATTCCTAATCTGCCAAACTGCCGAAATCCGTTTCGCATTGCAAAACGGTTTCACGAAGCTGGTCAAAGTCTTGTTGTTGTACGAACTGATCTGCGTCCCGCATAGCCGACATCGCGGTCATGGCGTCGCTTTTTGCCGCAGCTATCAGGGCTTCTTCGAAATCGAACTGCGACACAGGCAATTCGGGTCGAATGCTTTCCGGTAGGAAGCTGGCGTAAAGCGACCACCAATCGAGCGCTGAAATGCAAATTGCGATATCTTCTAGCACTGGAAATTCCTCATGGTTGATGTAGCGAAATTAAAAATTGTCGCGGATACGACCGACCTAAAGCGTGGCCAGCGTGATTTGCAAGCGGTCTCGCGTGTCGGTGCGCAAACCGAGGGTCAATTTGTGCGAACTGGCCGAGCAACCACCCGTATGTCATCGGCATTCCGCAGTCACAATATCCGAAATTTCGCCCAGCAACTGAACCAGGTGAGCCAACAGGCCGCCGCGACCGGCAACCTCACGCAAGCCATATCAATTCAGTTGCCTGATATGCTGGCGGCTTTCGGTACGTTCGGGATTATCGCGGGTATCGCGGCTCCAATGGTCGCGAACTTAGGGGCGGCGCTTATCGGTGCGGGCCAAGACGCAAAAAGCTTAGAAGATAGAATTGACGATTTATCAGACGCGGTGACAGCCTACCAAAATGCCGCAGAAATCGCAGGGCTTTCGACCGAAGAATTGTCTCAAAGGTTTGGTTCCGCTGCGGGGCAAGCCCAGGCTATGTTGGCTTACCTGTCCTTTTCCGAACAACAATCCGCGATTTCAGCCCTGTCTTCGGCTGTCAACGATTTAGAAGCGGAGTTTTCGGCGATTTTCTCAAACGTGGACCGTAGCAGCCACAGCGGTCGGACAGCGCTACAGCGTATGGAACGCGACTTCAACCTAACCAAAGACCAAGCCCTACAACTGCGCGACGCCCTGAGCCAAATCGGGCAAGCTGAGACGCCGGAAGATGTGTTAACCACGACGGTAAATCTGAAAAGCACCTTGGAACAGATCTATGGGTCGCTAGACCAAATGCCCACCCGCCTGCGTGAAATGGTTGACGCTGCTGCACAAGCCAATGTTGAAGCGGCAAGGATCGTTGGGACAACAGAGCGCGAAAGCCTGATCCGCGAAGAAAATTTGCGATCTGCGCGTGAAATGGTTGCGACAATGATCCAAGACGCAAATATTCGAGCCGCTGCCGCTGAGTTCGGTCGAGACAGCGCCCAAGTTGCTGAACTACGTTTGGAACGCGAACGCCAGATTTTGGACGCCAAGCTGGAAGAATTGGGCGTTACCGGGCAGGTTAAAGAAGAACTGATCGCTGGCGCGATTGCCGCCTTGGAAGTAGCCCTGAATTCCGAAAGTGCCGCTGCCGGGATCGCCGCCGCCGCTGCCGAAGCGACCCAAATGGCAAACGAAATCCAGCGTGCGGTCAACGGGATGATCAATCTCCGGGCGCAAGGGGTTGCGTCGCTGCGACAAAGTGAATTGCGGCTGCAATACCGGGACGATCCAGTTGGGCTTGCTGGCGCGATGGCTGGCGAACGGTTCGATACAAGATCGGAAGCCCTGCGGGCCAACGCCCCAGACGGACAACTTGAATACTTGCGACAAGAACGCGAAGCTTATGTCGCCAACGCGGAAGCAACCGAAGAAAACCGCCAAGCCCTGATCGCGTGGCAGCAAGAACAAGGCCGTGCTGCGGCGGGGTCCGGCGGTCGGCGGCCACGAACTTCTGGCGGCGGTGGGTCGCGCGGGCAGTCCGAAGCTGAACGCAAACACCAAGAACGGCTGCGTGAAGCCGAACGTATTTATCGGTCCACACGCACCGCTGCGGAACAATACGCCAGCGAACTGAACGATCTTAACGAACTGCACCAGCTTGGCTATCTGGATGCGGACGCACACGCACGGGCGACAGAAGCGCTGTCCGACGAATTGGGTCTTTCGGCCCCGATAGCTGCACGGTTTGCCCAACAGATCGCGGCGTTGAACGCCAAACTGGCGGCAGGTGAAATCACCAACGAAGAATACGCGGCGTCTTTGCAGGGGTTGCAGGCCCAAATGGATAACCTGGGCGACCTGCCGACAATCGAACAGGGCATCCAGTCTATTTCGGACGCAATGGCGCAGGCGATTGTCAGTGGCGAAAACCTTGGCGAAGCTTTTTCCCGTGTCTTGGACCAGATCGCAGCGGACATTCTTTCGTCCGGGATCAAAATGTTGTTGACCGACTTGTTCACCCCTGCGGGCGGCGGTGGTGGCGGCTTCTTGGGAAGCCTGTTTGCTGGGCTGTTCGACAAGGGCGGCAATATCCCAACGGGAAAAGTGGGTATTGCGGGCGAAAACGGTCCAGAACTGATCCGTGGGCCAGCGCATGTTACTTCGACCGCCGCGACGGCCCGACTGTTGGGGCAGCGTAGCGAAGCTTCGATGGGCCATGCCGTGTTGACAATAGAAGCCCCGGAAGGTTTCAGCGTCGAACAACGCGGTGAAATCCAAAACATCGCTGTCAACGTTACCCAGACGGGTTTGGAACACTACAACCGCAACGTCGCCCCTGGTCGGCAAGCCCAGATTGCCAACGATCCAAGGCGGCGGGGCTAGTGGCGGTTCCGCCCTTGTCGCTCAATCGAATTCAGAATGGCGTCAATGTAGTCGCAAGCTTTCGGGCTTTGCGCCTGAACTTGTTCGCGGATATGCAAAACGATTTCTTCTGTCTTGTTGCCCCCGGCAGCGACGACACCAACCAACAACGCTTTGTGGGCCGCCAGTTCAGTTTCTAATTCGCTGACCCGTTCGGTCAAATCTTCAATCGGGTTTCCCAATAGCCCCTCCAATTACAAATCACGGTTCGATCTTCGCCCCTATCAGCGGCGATCGTCAATCGGTGAAGGATAACTGTGGCCTACTCTTTCCCTATTGCCCTGGACCAGTTCTTTGACGGTCTGCCGATCCGAAGCCAAGTGTTCGAATTGTCCGAAGCGCTTGAAACATCGGAAACCGGCGGCGGCGAAGTGTTGACCGCCAACTACGGCCCCCGACTTTGGGAAGGCACGGTCAGTCTGATCACGCAGACGCACCAGCAAGCCGAACAGGCGGCGGCCAGGGTCGAACTGTTGCGCGAAGCTGGGGCGTCGTTCTTCGTCTACGATTTCGCATTGCCGGGACCGGCCCAAGACCCAAGCGGGGCGACCCTTGGCGCGGCCACCCCGACAATTTTGGACGTAGCGGCGAACAACAAAGAACTGAAACTGGCCGGATTGCCCGCTGGTTACAAGATCACAACAGGCGACCGGCTGGCGTTCAGCTATTCCACCGGGCCGGTGCGCTATGCCCTGCACAAAGTCATGACGGACAGGACCGCCGGGGCCGGTGTGCCCGCAGGTACAACCAACTGGATCGAAGTCCGCCCCCATATCCGACCCGGTGCTGCGAACGGCGCAACGGTCCAGCTTCACAAACCCTTCTGCAAAGCCGTGATCGTGCCGGGATCGGTACGCCCAGGCACGAAGCAGGGCCGCACAACCGGCGGGGTCACGTTCCGTTGGCGGCAGACATTGAGGTAATCGAATGGCGTTGAATGCGGCAGCAACAACCCTTCTTGCATCGCGGGACGGGGTGGTTTCCCGTTGGCTGTTGTGGGTCGAAGCTCGCAACGGGCAGACCGGCGCGACCGAAGCGTTGGGGCTTTGGACCGGTGACGATAACCAGACCTTCACAATCGACGGCCAAAGCCGTTCCTACTACGGCGCTGGTGGTCTGATTTCCCTGTCCGATCTGGTCTATGAAGCCGGAACCAATGTTCGGATGCAAACCGTTTCGTTGGGGCCGCTGACACCCGAAGTTGAAATGCTGATCCGGGGTTACGAACCCCGACTGGCCCCCGCTGAAATCCACTTGGCGATCTTCGATCCCGACACGATGCAGCTTCTTGACACCGAACGTCGGTTCAAGGGTTGGGTCGATAGCGCACCGATCAACACACCGAAGCTTGGCGGCAACGCTGTTTGCGAAGTCACCTTGGCAAGCAGTTCCCGTGCGGGAACCCAAACCTTGGCCTTGAAGAAGTCGGACCAAAGTCAACGCCTGCGCGGCGGCGACAGGTTCCGCCGTTACGCTGATATCTCCGGCGCGGTCCCGGTCTGGTGGGGCGAAAAGAAGGAAAGCACGTCTTGAACCGACTTCCAGATTGGCGTCGCAGGCTGGAACTGTACCTGCGCGACGCTTCGACACGCCCGTTTCGCCCTGGCCGCCACGACTGCGCCCTGTTCGCCGCTGGTGCTGTCAAAGCCATGACCGGAACCGATCTGGCAAAAGGGTGGCGCGGCTATTCGTCCTTGAAGGCGGGCCAAACCAAACTGTCGAAGGAAGGCTTCGACGACCACATTGCGTTGGCCGCAAGTATTCTGCCCGAAGTCGAACCGATCTTCGCCCAAGTTGGCGATATCGCTGTCGTGGACGGCGACACCGAAAACGCCTTCGGAGTTGTCCAAGGGGCCAATATTTTCGTTCTGCGTCGCACCGGCCTTGGCACGGTGCCCTTGACCGCAGCCAAAAGGGCTTTCCGCGTATGAGGCTGTTTTTCTGGACCGCAATCGCGCTACTGGCCGCCGCCCCAGCACACGCGGCCCCGGTCGGCGCTGCAATCGCGGCGATCTTTTCGGGGATCGGCGGCACCGTCCTTGGGTCGTTTGTAATCCGCCTTGGGGTAAGTCTGGCGCTTTCGGCGCTGGCCCGTGCGCTTGGACCCAAGCCGAAACAGCAACGCGCCCCAGGTATCAAGACGGAAGTCACGACGACCGGCGGCGTCGAACCGCAATCGTTCGTCTTCGGTTGGTACGCGACGGCGGGCAACCATGTCTGCCCACCCATGTCGCACGGGCAAGCCGGTGACACTCCGAACGCCTATCTGACCTACGTGATCGATCTGGGCGACAAGCCGTTCACGTCCTTGGACAAGGTGATCGTCAACAGCGAAGAAATCGCGCTGTCCGAAACTGTCCACGCGGACTACGGCACCGAAGCCGCAGGAGACTACGCGGGCAAACTGTGGGTCAAATTCTACGACGGTACGCAGACAGCCGCCGACCCCATGTTGATCGCCAAGTACGGCAGCGACCCCGACCGTCCTTGGTCGGCGGATATGGTTGGCACCGGCGTTCCGTATCTGGTCTTCACGTTCAAATACGACCGTGAGACCTTCAACGGCCTGCCCCAATGCCGCGCCGTGGTGAACGGTCTGGCCCTGTACGACCCCCGGAAAGACAGTTCCGCAGGTGGGTCCGGCACGCACCGTTGGGCCGATCCTGCAACCTGGGAATTCACCCGTAACCCCGTCGTCATGGTCTACAACATCCTGCGCGGGATCACGCTGGCCGATGGGTCCACATGGGGTTTGGACGTTTCCGAAACCGATCTGGACCTTTCCGGCTGGGCCGCAGCAATGAACGTCTGCGAAGAACAGGTCGCGGTCGGGGACGGCAGTACGACGCAAAACCGCTATTCTGCGGGCTTGGACGTGTCTGTCGATCAAGAACCGCTGGAAGTGATCGACGAACTTCTGAAAGCCTGTTCGGGCGACGTGGTTGAAGTCGGGGGCGAATGGTTCGTTCGCGTGGGGCCGGTTGGCCTGCCGACGTACTTCCTGACCGACGAAGATATCCTGCGTTCCGGAGAACAACAGCTGGAACCCTTCCCCGGCCTGGACAGCACATTCAACGGCGTGCACGCCAGCTACCCCGATCCAGACGCTTTGTGGGAAAGCAAGGACGCACCGCCGCGATATAACGCAGACTTCGAAGCCGAAGACCAGAACCGCCGCTTGGTGGCAGACCTTGCGCTGTCCGCTGTTCCGTATCCCGATCAGGTTCAGCGGCTCATGAGGGCCTATATCGAAGACGAACGTCGGTTCCGCCAGCATGGTATCACGCTTCCGCCCGAAGCGATCCACGTTCGCCCGCTAGATGTGATCGCCTGGACTTCGGCCCGTAACGGTTACGACGCCAAGCTATTCGAAATTTCCGGCAAGACCTTGGCCACCAAGACGCTGAATTCCCAGCACCAAGTACGTGAACGCGATCCGTCGGACTACGATTGGACCCCCGATTTCGAACTGCCCTACGACAACCCGCCCGTCACGGTTGTCACCCCAGCACCAGTCGCCGTTCCCGGCTTCGCAGTTGAACCCGCGAGTGTTGTTGACAGTGCAGGCCAAAATCGACTTCCCGCGATCCAGCTTCGTTGGAACGCCGAACTGACTGGCGTCCGCGCGATCCGTTGGGCGGTGCGTCTCCAATCTTCCGGTTTGGTCGTCGCTGGGAATTCGACGCATGACGTGGAAGCTGGGCAAACTCTGATCGTGAACGGGATTTTGCCAGACACGGGCTACCAGGTACGCGCCCGATTGGTAACGGACATTCCGAACGCTTGGACGGGTTGGATCAACGTTACGACACCAGACGTTCGGCTGGGGCTGGGCGATCTTGACGCTTCGGTGGAACAGGCAATCGACAACGCCCAAGCGGCTGCGGACGCTTTGGCAGCGGATCAGGCTGCGGCCCAGGTTCAAGAAAATCTAGACAACGCAGTCACGTCTTTGACCGTGGACTACAACGCTACGCAGATAGCGGCGCAAAATGCGAGTGACGCGCAAGCCGCTACGGAAAGCGCCCGTGATTTAACGATAGCAGCCCGTGACGCGGCCCAACTTGCTGAAACGAACGCCGAAAGCGCCGAAACCAATGCCGAAACTGCGCGGGATCAGGCACAGACGGCAAGGTCGGCGGCGGAAACGGCGCAAGCGGCGGCGGAAAGTGCAGAAGTCAGCGCGTCGGCTTCGGCGGGTGTCGCAGCTTCGGCGCAGACGGCAGCCGAAGACGCGGCGGCCTTGTCGGGTCCGTCTACCTTGGTCGAACCCGCAGCGGCTTGGACACACTTGTCCGCAAGCACGGTTGGGACGATCCTTAAGACGCCAATCAACTTTGGCGCGTTCGTCACCAATGACACCGACTTCGGAGCCGCATATGTGTTTCCTGACGGTGGCAACCGAACCGTGGGACAAGCTATCGGGTTCGAATACGAACACGGTAGAACTTACGAAGCCCTATTTCGTTTCAAGGTGCATAACGACGGCAGTACAAACGGGACACAAGCGCGTTTTGGGATCACGACCCAAAACGGAACGACGATCCGAAACGGCAATGTGCAAACCCCCGCTATCGTCTACGCCGTGGGTGACGGCGTACAAGAAGTACGGGTGCAGTTTGCCAGCACACCCGACGCAAACAGTTCTCCGGACTACACAGTCGCGATCCCGTCTGCGTCCGCAGACGCCAATCGCGCGTACATCCACTTCCGGCAAAACCAAGGGTCGGCCACTGACGCCGTTTGCACCGTTGCGCAAATTTCGATCCGGGATGTGACGGACGCCTTGGCGGCTGCCGGTTCGGCGAATGCGGCGGCCACGTCTGCTTCTGTGGCAGGGGTGTCCGCCACGGAAGCAGGCGAAAGTGCCAACGCGGCACAGACTGCGCAGACAGCCGCCGAAACAGCCCAGTCGGACGCCGAAAGTGCTGAAACGAACGCAGCAACGTCCGCCACCAACGCAGCCGGTTCGGCGGCGTCTGCGGCTTCGTCTGCCACCAACGCGGCGAACAGCGCAAACAATGCCGGGGGAAGTGCTGCCGCTGCATCGACTTCGGCGTCGCAAGCTGAAACCAGCGCTACCGACGCCCAACAAAGTGCGTCAGCTTCGGCGTCTTCTGCTTCCGAAGCGGCAACCGACGCCGGGTCTGCGCAAACCTACGCCAACCAAGCCGCCACCAGCGCCACAAACGCGGCGGGATCGGCAAACGCTGCTTCCACGTCCGAAGGCGTTGCCGCCCAAGCCGCACAAAACGCTGGGAATTCGGCGACTGCGGCCAGCACATCGGCGTCAAACGCCGCTTCTTCTGCAAATGACGCAGGAACCAGCGCGACCGCTGCCGCCAACAGTGCTACCACTGCGGCTACAGAAGCGGGCGACGCTGCGACATACGCAAGCCAAGCAGCCACATCCGAAACGAACGCCGCCGGTTCTGCGCAGGCGGCGGCCGCATCGGAAGGTGTCGTTGCGCAGGTCCAAGACCAAGTGGAAACTACTGTTGCTGCCCTGGGACCGACCGATTTCAATACGCCGACAGCGGCATGGAATTACAACACAAACCACATGAATTCGACCCCCGCATCGAAAGCGACGATCCAGCCTGCCGACGTGATCGCCGGTGACGCAGACTTTGGGACGTGTTTCGAATTCCCACAATCTGCGAACACGACCGTCGGACCTTCGCGCCTTTATGCCTGGACCCCTGGGAACGTCTACGCAGTCACCGTTCAGTTCAAAACCGTCAGCGATGGCACCGGGGTCAGCAACAATCAGTTCGGTGCCACGCTCTATGAAGGCGACACCTGGGACGGGTCTGTTGACAACCTTCAACGTGACGTTGGGGATTTCAGCACCGCAGACGGCGTTCAAACCAAGACCGTGTGGTTCACGGACAGAACAGACCTAAGCAGTCTGGCAATTGCGGAAACCGGGTTCGGTCCCGTAGTCGCGAACCCAACCAACAATCCGAACGGGGCACTGTTTCACATTCGGCAAAACGCAAGTAACGCCGGAACTGTTGTCCAACGTGTGAATTTCTTTGAAGTCCGGGAAGTGACGGCCTTGGTAGACGCACTGTTGGCCCGCGAAGCCGCTGGTGCCAGTGCGTCCGCCGCCGCCAGTTCGGAAAGCAGTGCTGCCGCAAGTGAAACCGCCGCAGGGCAAAGTGCAGCGGCAGCCCAGACCGCACAAACTGCGGCACAGACGGCGCGATCCGGCGCAGAAGCGGCGGAAACCGCCGCAGCGACAAGTGCCAGCGACGCAGCCGGGTCCGCTTCATCCGCCAGCAACAGCGCCACCGCCGCAGCGAATTCCGCAACCCAATCGGGCAACAGTGCCGGAGCGGCGGCGTCCAGTGCGAACGCGGCGTCGTCAAGCGCCACGGACGCCGCGCAAAGCGCGACCAGCGCAAGCACTTCGGCGAACACCGCCCAAACAGCCGCTTCGGGTGCGCAGGCTTCCCAAACATCCGCCGCCCAAAGTGCGACGGACGCAGCCGGATCGGCGTCCGCAGCGGCGACCAGTGCTACGGTTGCAGCGGAAGCCCTGACGAACTTCCAACTAAGCAGCACCGACTTTCAGTTGATCCTTGATGGCACCGACGCGCCCTACGGCGTTGGGACTTTGGAAACCACCGAAAACGGTGGGTCGATTTTGGGACAAGGTGGTTCGCTAATCACCGCAACCGCTTCGGGGACAATTGACACCGTAGGGGCGACCAACGGGGTTCAAATTCAAATCCCTTCGGAACAAGCGCTGCAATTCTCTGGTCGGCGCGTTCGTGTGGACGTTCTTGCCCGCCAAGCAGGTTCCAACCCCGCTACGCAGTTCGTGGCGGCGTATTCGACAGCGGATGTGGGTAACAGCGGGGCACAGACCTTCACGGCCACCAGCGGTTGGGCCTGGCACAGTTTCTACTACGACGTTCCGACTGCCAGCGCTGGCGGAGCGGATTGGGTCGGCCTGTTTGGGGATGCAAGCCAATCGGGCAAGAAAACACAGTTCGCAAGGGTGTTGGTGCGCTTGGCCAGCCTTGCCGACGACATTCCCGAAATAGGCCTGGTTCAAGCGCAAGCCAACACAACCAGCGCCGCCGTCGCTGATCTTGAAGGGAACGCTGCGGCTTCGATCACCATGCGGGCCAAAGCGGGCACTGCCGGGGCGGAACTGGAACTGGTTGCCGCTGACGATGTGGATAGCGGCACAACATCGGTTGCACGGCTTCGAGCCGAAAATATCCTGTTGGAAGGGTCGGTCGGAACCGGCATGCTGACGGTGGGCCTTGGGCGCAACCTCTTAACCAACACTGATTTCAGCGACGGGTTGCAGGGGTGGTGGACCTTCAAAAGCGGCGCGGCTGGAACCGCTACTTCTGTTGCACTTCGCGCCCCCGGGGCTTGGTCTGGCGCGTCTTTTCCGGTGCTTCAACTCTATCAGAACACGGGCGATACCGCAGGTTACGCCGATATCGAATACCGTCCTTACGTCCTAGATGGGACCGCCACGCTGGGCGTCCCCGTTGCACCCAACGAATGGGTGGAAGCAAGTGTGTATGCGTCAACTCACCGCTGCGGGTTCGAACTACGTATTCGCTTCTTCGACGCCAACGGATCGCATTTGGCTTGGAGTGGCGTCATTGCTTCGGCCAACCCTGGGAACGGGATTATCGGCAGTTCAACTAACCCCGACAACCACCCCCGTTACTGGGGCAAAAGCCGAGCGCCGTCCGGTGCCGCTTTCGCGACAATTCATATACGGAAAAAGGCAACAAACTCCAGTTCTTCAAACAGCTATTTGTTTGTCCACAAACCCCAACTGGCCCTGTCCCATGCCAACGCTTCGGCACCAACACCGTTTAGTCCGGGCGGCACGACATTGATCACGGGCGGTAAAATCGCAACCGGATCGATCACGGCCCCCGACGCCGTTTTTGCCAACGGTGCGATCCAGACAGCCGATCTTGGCGACCTCCAAGTGGACACCGCGAAGATCAAGGATCGGGCCGTTACGATCCCCGTCTACGTCCAAGACAACAATCTGGTGAATGTCACCACCACCAGCACCTACACTCCGGTCGCGAGCCTGGTAATCGACCGTGAAGGGTATTCGACCGCGCTTCAATTCACGGCACAGATTGACGGGTACGACGACGGGGCCCTGATGTTCGGTTTCACGCGCAACGGTGTCGCGTTCAACAATGGGTTTACCTGCTACATCGCAGGGAACGGTAGCCAAACGGCGATTTCGATTTCGACAATCGATAGCAACCTTGGAGCTGGTGTCACGACATACGGCGTCCACGCCCGTGTTGTCGTCGATCTTAATAGGCGCGGACGTGTCTTTAAGAAATTCATGTCCGCCCACCAATTCAAAAAATAGGGGTCAGCGATGATCAAATACACAGTTTACAACGGTGTCACCGGCGAAATCATCCGTTCCGGCGAAGCACAACCAACAACCCTGCCGCACCAAGCAACCGGACCAGACGAAGCCGTGACCTTTGGGGAGTACGACCCGGAGACGTACTATTTCCGCAACGGGCAGCCGACTTTGCGGCCAATCGTCCCCCAGGCCACCCTTGAAACCTTTGGGCTGTCCTTCGTTGAAAACATCCCTGACGGCGCAACGCTTAAGGTGCGTTCGACTTTTGTGGAAACGGAAGTCTCACTAACCGCAAATGTGGTGGCGTTCGCGGTGCCCGAAGACTTCACTATCGAAGTCGCGGCCCCTTGGCCTTGGGCGGGGTATGATCTGACGTTCCAAACGACCGAAACTGTGATCCCTGACGGGGCGATGGTTGTAGAACCCGATCTGGCCCGGATGCAGGATCACTTCATGGCTTTGCTCTACCAGCGCGGCGAAGACCTGGTAACGGCCATGCTGGGCAACCCCGACGAAGCCACCCGCCGTCGTTGGCTGTTGAAACGCACAATTTTCGACCGCAGCTTGGCCGGT
>CBDAPX010000001.1:1675000-3109624 GCA_965198725.1 Paracoccaceae bacterium | reverse complement strand
ACTGATCGATACGCAAGAACTTGAGCTTTACCCGATCTCAGCCAGTGATCGGCTTGATTCCCATTACTTCCTGCAATGGAACCTCAAGCGCTGGCGAGGGAGTGAGTTCCGCAAAACTTGCGATCCTGAGGTGGGCTGGTATGGGTTCCAGCTTTTCTGCATTGCCCAGGATGGCTCGCCTATCGGCACGCTACCCTGTGATGACAAGCAGCTTGCGTTTGATCTTAATCTGCCGCTGGAAAAATGGCAGGCGCTGATCCGGCGTGATGTGACGCCGCTGCATGGCTGGTATCAGGTGCAGGTGTGACAACGGTGAGGTGCGCTATGCGCATCCCGTTGTGACCGAGGTTGCGGTTGAGGCGCTCGGCTCCAAGAAACGCAACGCGGCCAAGAACGCTGATGAGCGTATGCGCAAGCGGCTCGGCACGATTGCCCAGAACCTCAAGGTCAACATCCCTGGCGGCGCTCGCATCGCCCAGAATGAGGAACTGATCAACCGCATCAGCGATTGGATTGAGGACGCCTATCCAGGCGGCAGCGCCACGGTGAAGCGCATCCAGGAGGCGTGGGAGGCTCTTTCACAGCAGCCCTAGAAAACCGTGCCAATTCTTCCAGCGGAAGTTTTGGAAATTCCTGCGGAGGATTTTTGGGAGGATTTGCGGAAGGTTTTGGAAGTTTCATTTCTGCCGAAAACCGAGCCGCTGAAAGGAAAAGAGAAGAAAATGAAAAAGAAAAGAGAATACCGATCAGCGCCAAAAATCAGGCGGTTTGCCTGTGGATAACTTGGGATTTGCTTAGAAAGATTAGGGGGCATGACATGGAAGGCGAGGCGCTAAGAGCAGGCAAGGAACGGGTCAGAGAGAACCTGATACTGCCATTGACCAAAGGCGGCATGATCCGAAAGCGGGGAATGCCTAAGGCGGCTGAGGATGAGATGCTGGCCAATCTTGAGGCGCGTCTTGCTTATATGACCGCTGACAACCTCAAGGCATTGGCCGAGGTGCTTGAGCGCTATGCGGGCGGCAAGCACAAGAATGTGTGGCCTGCTGAGGTATCCATCTACAATTGGGCGCGGGCCATCCAGTTTCCACCGGCCAGTGAGAGCCGCCTTGTGCGGTCCTATCTGCAATCGGCGGCGGGCAGCGCGGCTGAGGTGGGTGGCTATCTGGTGGAACTGTTCTGGTATCTCAAGAAATTCGGAGCGCCCCCCGAACAATTACTCCCTGTCTGAGATCAAGCGCGAAGCGGATGACAATCGCAGCGCCCTCGCTCGGATCAAGAGAGAGCAGGAAGTGGGGCGGGCCAGTCAGCGAGAATTGAATTGGGTTGAGCATTACTACCAGACGCAGCGCCGCTGCCTGGATTTGATCAATGCTAAGGGGCGACGGGGTAGTGGCATGAAATATGAGCGGGTGTTCTTGGTGAACCGGCACGGTTGTGGCAATGGCGATGGACGTGCGCACCCTGGGCGAACAGGCGCGGATTGATGGGGTCAAGGCGCTTGGCGCTGTGCCAGATGGGTGCGGCCCTGAGATACCGATGGCTCCTGCGCGTGGGCCAGTGCGGGCGTTCACACCAATGAAGCTCTATCCCAAGGGCGAGGATGAATGGGAACTCAAACCATCAGGTCACATCGGGCCGGATGGTCAGCCTTTCAAATCGATCCAGCGGGCCGATGCCTTTGATCTCATGACCCATCGGGCGCGGCTTGCGCACAAGGGCAAGAAGGCTGAGTTCATTCCCCCGTTCACGCCTGCCCAGGTCACGATGGGCCGTCACTATCGCAACCTGTGGGAACGGCACGCCTCAGCCGGTGTGCGCTGTTCCTCGGTGGAGACATTGCGCGGCGGTGGCGCGGGCGGCGATGGCGGGTTCATTGATGCGGTGCTGCGGGATCGGGATCAGATCAAGCGCATCCGTCGCCGGATCGGTGACGGCTTTGCCTTGGAGGTGAAGCGGCAGGGCAAGGCGTCCAAGCGCAGCGGGATCACAGATCGGCGGCTGGTGGATATGGTTTGCCTTGAAGAGAAAACGCTGGCCGAGGTGTTGCGGGCGCATGGGTGTAGCAAATGGGGTGGCAATGTCATGGTGCTACAGGAGGCGCTGGCCGAGGCTCTCAATCGGATGATGGGTCCAGTGCGGCGGCAGGCGAGCTATACAATCCATGACGCTGATATGCCGCTTGGGTTCGAGCAATTCTCAGAGGCGGTTCACAAAGGGGCTTGACGCTTACCTCACCTGCGTGCCACTAAATGTGCATCATCAACAATTGCGCTCAACAAATCGTTGGGCGCTTTTCTATTTGTGGGAATGCAGTAAAGCCAACGTCTGCCATCCTTGGGATGTATCGGGAGCCAGTTGGTCCCGCCCACAAATCTCCAAAGGTTGTCCATGATCCGTAGGCTCTGTTCCTTTCCAGGCTGTGATGAATTCGCAGAGGAAGGGCAGACGCGGTGCGCAGAGCATATGGCAGACAAGCGGCAAGCGGATGCGCAGCGATGGCAGCGCACACAACGCACACCCGAGATCGCAGCGGCTCGCAAGCTCTACGATACCAGATGGTGGCGGCGCGAAAGCAAAGCGTTCCTTGAGCGCAACCCGCTCTGCAAGCACTGTGAAGAGCTTGGGTTGGTCACAGCGGCCCGAGAGGTGGATCACATCATCCCGCATCGTGGCAACAAGAAACTGTTTCGGGATCGGAACAACTGGCAGGCGCTTTGTTCGCCCTGTCATGGTCGCAAGACGGCCAGCGAAACACTGAACAAGTCAGACTGATCGCGCCCCTGTCGATATAGGGGGGGTGGTCAATTTCTTAGGTGGCCCCTGCTGCCGACCGCGCCCTGAAGCTCTCCTGTTGCGCGGGTTGAATTGGGGAAAAAAGCCCACTGGTTTTGAGGAAAGGAGGGAATGATGAAAGGTAAGAAACCTGAACTGGATAACGTCATTCCAATGAAAGGCGCTTCCTCGCGCCCGGTTCCGCCGCCACCCGATCTCATGGCGGAAGGGGCCAAAAAGGTCTGGGATCGCCTCGCGCCAGAGATGGTTCGTCTGGGTCGCCTTGAACCGATCTATGAGGATAATTTCGCGGTTGTGTGTTGCGCCATCAATGATGTGATGGAACTGCAAACCGTGATCGATTTGGAGGGTCGCACCTATACCGTCAAAACACGGAACGGGATGCAGCAGAAGAAAACAGCGGCGTGGCAGGCTCAATTGGATGCGCTTGCGATTTTGCGCCAGTTCGGTGCGTTCTTTGGCATGACGCCTGTGGATGACAAACGCCTCGCAAACACAGATCAAGGTGATCTCTTTGCGATGCTGAAAGAAGGGCTGGATGCAACCCCTTGACCATCCCGTTTCGCGCTATGCCTCGGATGTGCTGGATGGAAAGATCGTTGCGGGTGAACTGGTGCGCCTCGCCTGTGAGCGCCATTTCCGCGATCTGGAAACGGGGGCAGATCGTGGTCTGGTGTTTGATTGCCAATCGGCCAGCCGCGTTCTGAACTTTGCCAAGATGATTGCCCACACCAAGGGCGACATGGCAGGCAAGCCACTGACCTTGCAGCCCTGGCAGATGTTCCGGCATGGGTCTGTGTTCGGGTGGAAGAAACCGCGCGATTTCGTTGATCCGATCACGGGCGAGGTTGAAACCAAGCTGGTGCGCCGATTCCGCTACACCTATCACCAGGTGGCAAAGAAGAACGGCAAAACCACCGATACGGCGGTGCCCGCGCTCTATACGCAGCTATTCGATGGCGAGCAGACGCCAGAGATGTATTGCGCGGCCACCACGCGAGATCAGGCGGGGCTGCTGTTCCAGGATTTGCGCCGGATGGTGCAGGCCTCGGTGTTGAACAACACATTGATGAAGGTGTGGCGCTACCACATTGAAACCCTACCAACGGGCGGAATCATCAAGTGCCTCAGCCGTGACGGCAACTCAACGGACGGGATCAACCCGCATTTCGCGGCGCGTGATGAGGTCCACCGCTGGACGGATCGGGAACTGGCGGAGATCGTGGTGAACTCCATGATGGCGCGGCCTCAGCCGATTGATTGGGCGATCACCACGGCGGGCGCGGATCGCGCCTCTATCTGCGGTGAATTGCGTAAGTATGCCGAGGACGTTCTGCGTGGTGACGTGGAGGATGACACGTTCTTTGGCTACGTGGCCGAGCCGCCAGAGGATGCTGATCCAGGCGATCCGAACACTTGGGCGATGGCAAATCCCAACATGGGAATCGCCTTTGACCCTGGCGAGCTACGCACGATCTATGACCGCGCTCGCGCGATCCAGGGGCAAATGCCGAACTTTCGGCGGCTGCACCTCAATCTTTGGACCGAGGGTTCGCAGTCCTGGATTGGCCGTGATGTGTGGGACAAGGGCGGCGAAAAGTTTGACGTTGAGATGCTCTATGGCCGTCCTGCCTGGGCAGCGGTGGACCTGTCGCGCACCACGGACATGACTGCCATAGCCGTGGCGGTGCCTGTTGAAGATCAGGTGTATCTGCTGGTTTACAGCTTTCTGCCCGAGGGTCCGAAAGGGTTCATCACGCGGGCGCAGACTGAGAATCGGTCATACATCGCTTGGAAAGATGCCAACTGGCTTGAGGTCCACAAAGGCGGCGTGATCGATGAGGATCAGGTGTTTCAGCGCCTGGTGCAGATCAAGGAAACCTTTGACCTGCAAGAGGTGGCCTATGACGAATGGGGCATGAAATACCTCGCTCAGAAACTGAGCCGCCGAGGGTTCCTGATGGTTCCGCATCGGCAGGGGTATGTGTCCATGTCACCGCCAATGAAACGGTTTGAGCAGTTGGTGATCCAGAACCGGCTGCAACATGGCGGCAATCCTGTTCTCGCCTGGGCCGTGGGCAATGTTCATTGCGACATGGACGCGGCTGAGAACATCAAGCCGAACAAAGGCAAGGCCTCGGGCCGGATTGATCCGGCCGTGGCTTCCATCATGGCAGTTGGCCGAGCGGCGGCTGCGCAAGAGAAACGCAAAGCGCGGGAGATCATGTTCGTATGAGTTTAATTTCGCGCCTATTGGGGTCGGGCCAGAGCCAAGCCGCGCGGGTAGAGCCGCCGATGGTTGCGGCTGCTGGCGAAACCTCGGGCACATCCAAACCTGCCGGTTGGCTTTCAGATACCGGCTGGGGGTCGCAAAGCCGCGTGAAAACGCTGCCGCGCGTTTCGGCAACCATCGCCCAAAAGCACGCAACCGTGACGGCCTGTTGCAGCGTTCTGGCGGGCGATACCTCCAAGGTTCCTTTGCTGCTCAAGCGGCTCAAGGATGATGGCGAGGAAGAGGTGATCCGAGATCACCCGTTGGTCTATCTGATGAACGTGGAATCGAGCGATGGCGTTCCGGCCTCAGTTCTGCGCTTCACGCTGGCCTATGCCTTCACGCTGCGTGGCAATGCCTTTGCCTACACGCCTCGGGATGGTTCCGGCGAACTGACTATGATCGATCTGATCAAGCAGGATCGGCCAACCGTTCTGCGCAATGGCCGTCAGCGGTTCTATGACTTTGAGGATGGCGCACAGGTCCATCGGCGGGTGCCAAGCCGCTCAATGGCGCATCTGCGCTATATGTCTGAGGATGGTTGGATGGGCCGCTCGCCTATTGAGGTGGCGGCTGAAAGTATGGGGCTGGCTCTGGCCGGTCAAGAGGCTGCGGCTCGCGCTGCATCGGGTAGGCCTCTCTCGGCATTGATCGAACTGCCTGACAACTTTGAGGGCGATGATGGTTGGGAGCGCAATGCTACTCGGCTTGGGGATCGGCTGCGTAATCCAAATGAATCGGGCATTGCAATGGTGCCTGAGGGGACAAAGGCAAACCGCCTGGATATGTCTGCTGCCGATCAGGAACTGTTGGGAAGCCGCAAGTTCGACAAGGTGCAGATCCTGGGCATTTACCGCGTGCCTGGTTTCAAAGTGCAGGATGTTGAGGGTGGCGTGAAGGCGAACAGTGAGCAAAGTTCCATCGACTATCGCACGGATGCTCTGCTGCATTGGGGCGGGTTCATTGAAACCGGCTTGGCCCTGGCGCTGCTCACGCGGGGCGAGCGTGAGGCGGGCTACTTTCTTGAGCATGATTTTGACGCGCTAATGCGCCCCACACTCAAGGATCGCTATGACGCCATGCACAAGGCCGTGGGTGGCCCGTTCATGACTGCGAACCATGCCCAGAAACGCCTCGGCCTGCCGATCACTGATGGGCCGGATGATGACAAGTTGAACCCTGCGCCGAACATGACGCGGGACAAAGAGAAGAGCGGCGAAAAGGAGACTGAGGAATGACGAAACAAACAATTGCCAGCCTGTTCGCGGCCACTGATTTGGCGATCTGCGCTCAGAGTGCGCAGGCGCTCTTGAGCCTGCCGATGCCCAAAGCCGAAACCAAGGCTGTGACCAATGCGGCGATGATCGCGCGGGGCGAGCGCTTTGCGATCTCGCGCGGTGTTGCCGAGGTGCCGGTCAAGGGGCTGCTCACGCCGAACCTCTTTGTTTTGGAGCGCTGGCTTGGATGGGCCACCTATCAGGGCCTTGAGGAAACGCTGAACCTGCTGGCCAGCAATGAAGAGGTTTCCGCCATTGTGTTGGAATTCGACACACCAGGCGGGATGGTTCTGGGGGTTGAGGCTGCAAATGCCGCCATTGCAGCCTGTGCCAAAGTGAAGCCGGTTCATGCGCTGGTGAACCCGCTCTGTGCCTCGGCAGGATATTGGCTGGCCTGCGCCTCCACCGAGATCACCGCCACGGCAGGTTCCTTGATCGGGTCCATTGGCACGATGCGCGGGGCCTACGCAGCAGAGGAACCATTCTATGAATTCCGTTCCTCGCACGCTCAGGCCAAGAACCCTGATCCTTCGACTGAGGAAGGCAAGGCGGAAATCCAGAAAGTGCTGGACCTGGCCGAGGCCAAGTTCCACCAGGCGATTGCCACTGGCCGCAAGATCGCGCCGGCAGACCTGCCCACACGGATCAGCGCCACTGATGACGCCAAGGATGGCGGGCGGGCCTTTGAGGTATCAGAGGCGCAATCGCGCGGCCTGATCGATGCCGCCGAGACGCGGGATGCTTTCTATGCTCGCATCTTTTCCAAGTATGGGCCTAAGCCGCGCACCTCTGGGCGGCGGGCCATGACGGCGAAAGCCAAGGCCGCACAGGCCATCGCCGCCACCTGAATTCTTGCACATCGCTGTGCCTGAACACCCTGCCCCACGCGGCGGGGCCAACCTGCTGCGTTTTGCAGCGTCTGATCTGCGAAAGGAAAATCAGATGAAAGACATCAACGATCTTCGCCGCGAACGCACGAGCGCGGCAACCAAAATGGAAGAATGTGCCAATGCCATTGCGACCCTGGAAGAGGCCGAAACGGCGGCTGACGCCCAAGAAATGGTTGATGCCGTGGCGGCGTTTGATGCTGCCGAGGCGGAGTTCCAAGCGGCTGACAAGGCGGTGAAACGCGCTGAGGCCGTTGAACAAGCCAAGGCCACCTCGGCCCAGGGCGATGAGGGCAACGATCAGGCTCAGAACACCCCTGCGCCCGCTCAGCCCAAGTCCGATGCTGACAAGGGCATTGAGGCGGGCCTGATGTTCCAGGCGCTGGCCGCAACGAAAGGTGACACCGAGAAGGCTGCAAAGTTCCTTGAGGATGGCGGCAATTCGGGTGTGGCTGCTACCCTGTCGGGTGCAACCGAGGGTGCTGGTGGCGTTACCATTCCGCGTGCCCAGGCCAGTGAACTGATCGAATTGTTGCGCCCGCGCGTGGCTGTACGTGCCTCTGGTGCGCGGATGATCGATATGCCTGCTGGCCAGATGCGCCATGCACGGCAGAGTTCCTCGGCCACCGCGAGCTACACCGGCGAGAATGCGGCGATGCCCGTCAGCGAACCTGGCTTTGACAAAGTGGATCAGAGCTTCAAAAAGCTGACCGCTCTGGTTCCTGTCGGCAACTCGCTGTTGCGTCATTCCAGCGTGGCGATGGCTGCTCTGGTGCGTGATGACATTCTCAAAGTCATGGCGCTGCGCGAGGATTTGGCCTTCATTCGCGGCGATGGTTCCGCCAATACCCCCAAGGGTATCAAGAACTGGATGCTGCCTGCCAATTGGGTTGCGGGTGTGGCCAACGCGCCGATGACCGTTGACGCGGCGCTGCGCGGCCTGGTGTCTAAGGTGGAAGATGCCAATGTGGGCATGGTTTCCTGCGGCTGGATCATGCGGGCGGCAACCAAGAATTTCTTGGCCGCGCGGCGCGATCCGAATGGCGGCAATTACCTGTATCCGTCCATTCAGCAGAATGGCACGCTGCTTGGCTATCCGATCAAAACCACGTCTCAGATTCCGATGAACCTGGGCGCGGGCGGGAACGAAACCGAGGTCTATTTCGGTGACTTTGATGAGGTGTTCATCGGTGACGCGATGACGCTGGAATTCGAGACTTCGTTCCAGGCCGCATATGTGGATTCGAACGGTGACACGCAATCTGCGTTCCAGCAGGATTTGACGCTGTTCCGCGCGATCTCCGAACACGATCTGGCCCCGCGCCATGATGAGGCTCTGTCTGGCCTGAAGGGCGTAGGCTGGACACTCTGACCTGATCGTCAAAACCCATAGCGCCTCGCGGTGATCGCGGGGCGTTTTTTAACCCATTCGGAGAAAGACCCATGAAAAAGATCGTTTTGTTCACTGCTGCATTCCAGGCCTATTCCAAGGGCGATGTAGCGGGCTTTGATGTTGAGATGGCAGATGACCTGATCAACAAGAAAAAGGTGGCTGAGGAATATGAAGCGCCAAAGGGCGACACACAGACCTTGACCATCACAGTGGACAGTGAAGAGGCGCAGGCTGAGATTGCTCGCCAGGTGGAAGCCGCCACGGCTGAACTGGAAAAGCAGGCCAAAGCGCGTTCCGACGAACTGGACGCCCGCGAGGCCAAACTTGATGAGCGCGAAAAGTCCATCGTCAAGGATGAGGCTGAGATGGACAAGTACGCTGGCGAGCTTGATGCGCTCAAGGCCGATCTGGATGCCCGCGAGGCCGCGCTGACCGAACCGGCCAAAACCGATGCGGCTAAGGAAACCACCTCGGCCAAGCCCCCCAAGCAGGGCGGCAAGTAAGGAAACGCGCTGATGCGACTTCTAGGAAATGACCCCCTGCCGCTTGCTGTATCCGTTGAGGATTTCGGCAAGGCGATGCCGTGGATTGAGGTTGACGATCCTCTGACGATTGAAAGCTATCTCCGCGCCGCGCAGGAGGTCGTTGAGGTCGCATCACGCCGCCCGCTGACTGAGCGGGCCGTTGAGATTGAATTTGACCTGGCCGAGGCGCATGGGTTCCGGCGCTGGTGGTTCCCGATTGCGCCTATCTCTGAGATCACGTCTGTGACGGTGATTCAGCCGCTGGTGGCAGAGACCGCGATTGCCTTGGATCAGGTGGACGTGCAGCGTTGCCATGATGAGCCGCAACTGTGGCTGGTAGATGCAGCACTGGCGATTGCTGATCCCTCCAAAGCGCAAAGCGTGCGGATAGAGGCAACGGTGGGCTATGCCGAGGGGAAACTGCCCAAAGGGCTTGCCCATGCGATCATCCTGATCGTCAAGGAATGGTATGATGCAGGTGTGTCCATCGGTGATCTCACCGAGGCCTCTGTGTCATTCAACGTGAAGGCGCTGATCAAGCAGCAGCGGTATTATCGGCCACGGGAGTTCGGCTGATGGCCGGCAATCAGATACGCCTGGATACAAGGGTGATGTTTTGCAGCCCAACCGAGGGCGAGCGCACGGAAACTGGCGGCTCCAAAGAGGGCTGGAATGAGGAATTCCCCGCCTGGGCAGCGGTGCGCTACCTGCGTGGCGGTGAGGCTGTCATGGCGTCTCGGATGCAAGGGCGCAGGCCCGCGATCCTGATCCTGCGCAAGCGTTCTGTGTTGGATTCAATTCGCCTGGATTGGATCGTGAAGTTCGGCGAGCAGTCCTATCAAGTGCGGGAATTGCCCAAGCGCCGCGAGGATGGTGCGACGTTGGAGATGCTGGTGGAGGCCAAGATATGAGCGCGGCAAACGCTTTGCAGGCCTTCCTGGTGCAAACACTGTTGGCTGATGCCAGGGTGGCGGGTATCGTTGCAGATCGTGTCTGGGATGACATTCCAGACGCGCCTTTGCATCCCTATTGTTCCATCGGTCCAAACTATCACAATCGCAGCGATGCGGACTGCATCCGCGCCCGAGAGCATTATTTCCAGATCGATTGCTGGACGCAGCAGCAGGGGCGGCGGGATCAGGTGAACGCTCTGACAGACGCCATTGAGACTGCGCTGGATGGTGCAACGGGCGATCTCGGGGCACACGCACTATCATCTTGTGATGTTGTCCTGGTGCGCGTGCTGGATGAGCCAGACGGCGAAAAGCACGGCGTGGTGCAGGTGCGGGCTATCGTTGAGGAAGGCTGATGGCCACCACAGCAAAGCTCAATCCGCGTCTCAAGGCTCAGCTTGAGCGCACGCCAGAGATCGCCGCGCGGGCAGCGGCTCAGGCGATGGAAGAGGGCGCGGATGAGATCGTGACCTTTATGAAATCGCTTGTGCCAGTGCGCAGTGGTGATCTGAAGGACAGTATCGCCTGGACCTGGGGCGATGCCCCAAAGGGGTCACTGGTGATTGATGAGATTCGCAGCGGCCAGAACGCTGGCAGGCAGTTCGCTACGCTGCGCATCACTTTCTACGCGGGCGAGTGGTATGGGCGGCTGGTGGAGTTCGGCACGCTGCCACATGCGCAGCCCAATCGGGGCACGGATCATCCAGGGGCAACGGCCCAACCGTTTTTCTATCCGGCATGGTGGGCCATGCAGGCCAAGTTCAAGCGCAAAATCAGGGCGGCTGTGCGCCGCGCAATCAAGGAGGCGATCCATGCCTAAGGCGATCTTTACACGCGAATTTCACTACTCAAGCCGCAAGAAAAATGTGGGCTGGTCTGCATATCCTAGCGGAAAGCCTCAATCCTTCCCGACCGAGTTCATTGATGCGGCGATCAAAGCAGGATGTGCCCAGGCCACGCCTGCGCCTGCACCTGCAAGCAAAGAAACCCCGAACTCCTGAGCGCATCCCGCGCCAGGGCTAAACAGCCAACGGCCCGCAAGGGGGTCGTTTCTAATGGAGGACTGACATGGCTGAACCTGTAACCCAAAAGTTTGAAGAGATGATCCTTGAGATCAGTGATGACGGTAACACATGGTCGCGGATTTGCGGGCTTGTCGGTGTCACGGTGACACGGCAGGCACAAACAGACACCTCAGAGGTGCCCGCTGACTGCGATGATGAGAGTTTGCCGTTGAAGGTGAGCAAATCGGTGCGCTCAATTGACGTATCGGCCTCGGGCGAGGGTGTCTGGGCGCAGCAATCGCACGGCACTATCATGGATTGGTTCTACAGCGGCCAAACCAAGTTCGCGCGGATCGGCAACACCAAAGCTGCCGTTGGTGAGACGGAATATGAGCATGGTCCTGCATTCCTTACTCAGGTTTCCAATCAGCGAACCAAAGGGCAGCAGGTATCTGCGTCGATTCAGCTTGAGTTCGATGGTACGCCCGCGCGGGCCGCGAAAGCGGCCTAAGCCATGCAGCCTATCGAAGTGATTTGGCCGGGTGGCAAGCATCCTATGACGCTTGCCGCTCTTGCGCATCTTGAGGGGTTGCAAGGTGCCGTGGACGCAGGGCCAGAGTTCCTGCTCAATAAAATCCGCCTTGGGCAATGGAACGCGGGCGATCTGTTTGAGGTCATTCGTTGGGGTTTGATCGGTGGCGGCTTGGATAACCTTGAGGCTGAAAAGTTGATGCAGCGTGTCTTTGGTCAGCATCCAAAGGCGGACTTCAAAGGGCCTGCAATAGAGGTGCTCGCACACGCTTTATACGGTCCATCCGATGATCCCGTGGGGGAGACTGGGCCGGTGATGGAGCCGACACCGGCAGAACAAAAAACGGAAAATGGAAGTTCAGCACCTTCTACGGATTAGGTGCGGCAATGGGGTTTGATCCGTCGCAAGTGGGGCGGATGAGTCACTGGCAATTCATGGCTGCTCTTGATGGATATGGCCGTGCAAACGGTTGGAAAAAGAGCGGTGGTTCGGGTGAAGCGATCAGCGATCAGCGTCTATCCGAACTTGGCATTGAGGGTTTTTAGGGATGGATGACAGCGATCTTTTGATCCAGGCGGGGTTTTCCACGGCCAAAATGGAGGCCGAAACCCGCAAGGTCATTGCCAAATACGAAGAAGCCGCCAAGCGCTCTGCCAAGAAGTTTGATGAGGCGATGGCCAAGGTTTCCAACAATGAAACCCTCAAGGCCACCGCCCGTGAAATTGACCGCCTCTCGCGCAAGTATGATCCAGCCTATGCTGGTGCCAAGAAATACGAGCGCGGGGTGAAAGAACTGAACCGCGCCGTGGAGATCGGCGCGATCACCAACAAGGAATATGAGCAGGGCCTTGAGCGTCTTGTGCAGGATTTGGAGCGCGGCGGCAAAGGCGCGGGCAAGTTCGGCGCTGCAATGCGTCAAGGCAGTGGTGCCTCTCGTTCCTATGGTGGGGCCTTGCAAAATGTCGGGTTCCAGATCGGGGACTTTGCCACGCAAGTTGGCGCAGGCACATCTGCCACGCAGGCGCTTGGCCAGCAGCTTCCTCAATTGCTCGGAGCGTTTGGTGCCTTTGGTGCAGGTGCCGGTGCAGCGGCGGCAATTCTGATCCCGCTTGGCGCGGCGCTTTACAAGAACCTGACGGGTGCAGTTGATCTGGAAGAGCAGATGAAAGCGCTCTCTGAGGCCACGGATGCTTATGTTTCAGTTGCTGAGGCAGCGGCTACACCTATCGAAACGCTGCGCGAGAAATATGGCGATCTCGCGGATGAGATGGCCTCGGTTAATGGGCAGCTTGCAACCATGCTTGGTGCAGTTGCTGAATTACAGCTTGATCAGAGCTTTTCCAGTTTTGCCAATCAGTTTGGCGGATTTTCTGAAACTGTTGACCGGCGCGGCAGAAATGCTGGTCCTGGCGGCGTTTCTGAGAGCGAGTTTCAGCGCACCGTATCATCGGTTACGCGTGCATATGACGTTGCTCGCGACGATGCTGAGGCCATTGTTAGAGCGCTCAAGAATGTGAATGAGGCAGTGGGTGCAGAGCAACGGCTTGATGCTTTGCATGAAATGCTTGCTATTTTCACCCGCGCGGCGGAGTCATCAGAACAACTGGTAGACGTTTTTTCTGGTGACATTGCTCGGATTCAGCAGTTGATCGAAAGCACGTCTAAGCAGGTAGAGGCTAGCCTGACCGAAGAAGAGCGCCGCCGCGAACAGATTTTCGCAAAGTATGCCGAGCGCGAGCGTGAACTGGCTCAGTTGATCTATGATCGGGGAATTGCAGAGCAAGAACTACGGCAAGCTACTCTTGATGGCGACCTGGACCATATAAAAGCGTCTCGCGCGGTTATCGCTGGCATTGATGAAGAGATCGAACGCCTGACCGATGCTCAGGGCCGCGTCACCGATTTGACCGCTGAAACGGAAATTTTGATTGGGGCGTTGGAGCGTGTCACATTTGATCCAGACAATGAGGTCTATCAACAAGCATTGAAGCTCGCTGCGGCAGTGGCCGATGCCGAGCAAAATGTTGGTGATCTTGACGACGCTGATTTGTCCAGCTTGGAGGCACGTCTGAACTTCCTAAAGGATGGGTTCGAGAGCCTGCGCAGTCTGGCGCAAGGGCTTGATGGTGATCTGTCCTTGGCTGCGCAAAATGCGGCGGCGGAATATGGTCGCTCACGCATCCAGGGCGAAACAATGCGGCGCAACGCTGTGTCAGGCAGTGCCATTGAAACCATCAAGCAGTTTGAGGGAATGCGCGTGTCCTATGAGGATGCTAACCGCGATCTGTTGCGCCGTGTGGGCGAGTTCCAAGACGGCATCATTGGTCAGATTGGCCGTGATCGTTTCAACGGCTTCACAGAGGCGCAGCAAGCCTCGCTGACCTCCATTGCCTACAATTATGGCTCTCTGCCTGACCGCATCCTGCCTGCTGTTCGAGGTGGGACGGATCAGGACATTGCAACTGCCATCGCGCGGCTCCAAGGCGATAACGATGGCGTTAATCGCAACCGCCGTCTGCAAGAGGCCTCGGCCTTTGGCAATACGGCGCTGGTGCAATCCGAAATCCAGCAGCAAAGCGAACGCCAACGGCTCTTGGAGCAAGAGGCAAAGGAGCGTGAGCGGTTGCAGGATATTCGCACCAGCTATGCTGATCTCATGCGAACGCAGATTACCGATGCAGAGTTTGAAAACAGCCTGATCGGGAAATCAGCCGAGGAACAAGCGCGGCTCAGGGCTGAATACCTGCTGACGCAAGGTGCCAAGCGGCGCGGGATCGATCTGAATGAAAAGATCGCGGGTTCCGAGGAAACCTATGGCGAGGCGATCAAGCGCACCGCTGCCGCGCTGGCAGAGCTGGACGTGGTGCAACAGGAATTGCAGCCACGCCAGGAAGAGGCCGAGGCCAGCACGCGGCGCATGGAACAGGCGCAGAACTCGCTCAAGCAAGGGCTGATTGATGCGATTGTGGAGGGCAAGAACTTCTCGGACGTTCTGGGAAATGTGGCCAAGATGCTGGCCAAGGCGGCATTGGAGGCGGCTCTGTTTGGTAAGAATGGTCTGTTCAGCGGCCTCGGTGGCGGCGGAACGGGTGGCGGTGGCTTGTTCGGCGGCGCGATCATTCCTGGCATTCTGCACAGTGGCGGTGTTGCGGGCAGTGATGGATATGGCCACGGTCGGGCGTTCTCTGCATCCACTTGGGCCGGTGCCACGCGCTACCATTCAGGTGGTATAGCGGGCCTGCGCCCTGGTGAAGTTCCGGCAATCCTTGAAAAGGGTGAGGTGGTTCTGCCGAACAGCGGCGTTCTGTCGGCGCCTCGGGGCGGTGGCAGCAACGATCTGACCGTGAACATCCACAACGCGCCTGAGGGCGAACACCAGGTGCGGCAGTCTGACGATGGGCGCACACTGGACATTCTGATTGAGCGCAAGGCGATTGCCGCCGTCACCGGCCCAAAGGGTCAGCAGGCGATGCGCAACACCTTTGGCATTCGGCCAACTGTTCGGGGGGCGTAATCCATGCCTGATTGGCCAGCAAATCTGCGCTTTTGTCCTGTCGGTGGCAGTTATAGCGAGGAACCCGTTGATGCGGTCACGCGCACCTCGTTTGATGCGGGGCCTGTCAAAACGCGGCGGCGCTATACTGCTGTGCCGCTCAACCTGCGCTTTACCCTGCCGTGGCTCACCCGCGTTGAATACGCCGAGTTCCAGGCGTTCTACTCGGTTGATCTGCAAGAGGGGGCGTTGCCCTTCACGGCAAAGCATCCTGTGACGGGTGATCAGCGGTCATTCCGGTTCCGCTCGCCCTATCGTGCGAACCTTGCGGGATAAAATGTCGTGGTGCAGCTTGAGTTGGAGATGCTGCCATGAGAACCACGCTCAGCACACAGATGCTTGCCGCGATGCACTCCGAGGCCACAGGCGAGGTTATCCTGCCTCTGGTGAAGCTCACGCAAGATGGATGGGATGAGGCAATCTGCATTGTCCCGAATTGGGAGCCTGTCACCCATCAGGGCGATGAGTATCAGCCGCTGGCCTTTGAAATCAGTCTGCCGGATGAAGAGGATGGGATTGTGCCTGTCATCGAATGGCGGGCGGATAATGTGGATCGGCGCATGGTTGAAGCCTTGCGGCTGGTGCGCGGAATCGTCCAGGCCGAGATTGTCTGGGTTCTGGCCTCCAATCCGAACTAGGTGGAGATCGGCCCGCTCAACGTGGAGATGCGAGCGGCGCAATATGATGCGCGGCAGATCACCGGCACGATGGGTGTTGAGCCGATCCTGGAAACCCAATTCGGGTATCTGGTCATGAACCCAAAGAACGCGCCCGCCCTGTTCTGATGTGGTCAGATGATTGGATTGGCCTCCCCTACCAGGCGATTGGCAGGGGGCCAGAGGCTTATGACTGCCTTGGCTTGTTCCTCGCATTGCAGCGGGCACGGCATGGCCGCGATCTGCACGATCCGCTTTGCTCCATGACTGAGGCCGCGCGGCGGCGGATCGTGGATGCGCAGCGCCCGATCTGGCGGCGTGTGGAGGCGGCGCAGGAAGGTGATGCGGTCCTGTTTCGGGTGCGTGGCATGGCGTTGCATGTGGGCTATGCCCTCGGGCCGCGTCTGATGCTCCACGTCCAGGATGAGGCCGCATCGGTCATAGAGGATTTTACCCAAACGGGGTGGAGAGAACGCCTTGAAGGAATTTACACCTATGCTGGATAAAACCTTCGAGCTTGTGACGCAGGATCACTATTTCCGCTCTGAGGGCACACAGCACCGCTATGTGCCAGTGGGGGCGACGGTGGCCGATCTGGTTAAGCTCTCGGGCATTCCAGAGCAGTTTCATTCTGATCTGACGGTGGTGATCAGCAAGGGCGTTGAGGCAACGCCTGTGCCGTCCAGCCATTGGGGCCGTGTGCGCCCTGGCGAGAATGCTCATGTGCATATCTACCCCTCGGTGAATGGCCCTGTTGTGGGGCTGATCCTGTCAGCGGTGCTGCCAAGCGTGGCCTCTACGCTGGCGGGCACGCTGTTCACCAGTGCGTTTGCAATCAAGGTCGCAACGGTTGCTTTCACCATCATTGGCACGCTCGCAATCAATGCTCTGATCCCGCCGCCTTCTGTGCCTGAGGCTCCAAAGCAGGATGATCCGAACTTTACGATTACGGGATCATCCAACGCGGAAAACCGCTACGGTATCTATCCGGCAGTCTTTGGCCGTCACCAGATGTTCCCGCCCAAAACCGCGCGGGGCTATACCGAGGGTGAGGGTGACAATATCCATTTTCGGGGGCGCTTCACGTTTGGCTATGGGCCGGTGGCGCTGGAAACGCTCAAGATTGGCACGACGCCGATCACCGATTTTGAGGATGTGGAGATTGAGTTTCTGAATGTGGATCAGGCGCAGACCCTGGCCCATATGCCCGATCTCGCCCCGATGGTCACAGCATGGCGGCAGGGCGCGGCGGCGCTCTCGCTTTATCCTGATGACATTGCCGAGGATAGCTATTCGGTAAAGCTCGCCAAGGATGTGGACGTGGTGCGTGCCACGCGCGAGCGGGCCGTGTCTGTTTCCGTGGATGTGACCTATCAGGGGCTGGTCAAGTTCGATGGCAATAACAACAAGCAGGATCGCTCTGTTGAGGTCAAATATCGCTATCGCAAGGTGGGTGATCAGAACTGGACCGATGCGGGCACGGAGACCCATACGGGCCGCTCTACCGCGCAATTGCGGTTTACCAAGACGATCCAGCTACCTGAGGAAGGCGAATACGATATTGAGGTGACGCGCCTCAGCGAGGATAGCGACGATTCAACGGTGCGCGATGATGCTTATCTAAGCGCGATCCGGTCAGTGCAGGCTGGTGCGCTGCCAAGCCATGCTGACATTGCCGAGATCGCCGTGCGCATCAAAGCCAGTGATCAGTTGAATGGCCAGATTGAGACGCTCAATTCCATCGTGCATCAGATGGCCCCCGTTTGGAATGGCGCGGCCTGGTCTGCGCCTCAGCCTGTGCGTCATCCGGCCTGGATTTATGCGCGTGCCCTCATGGGGCCGATGCTCAGCAATCCCGTGTCCGCTGGCCGGTTGCAGTTGGAGGACTTGCGGGCCTGGGCGGCGCAAGAGCCGCACTGGACCTGTGACATGGTGATTGATCAGCCGAGCCAAGTTGGCGAGGTGTTGGATTTGATCTGCGCCACGGGCCGTGCCCGCCGCACGCTGCGTGATCTCAAGTATTCCGTCATTCGGGACGGTGGTGCGGGGCCGGTGATCCAGCAGTTCACGCCGCGCAATTCCTGGGATTTTCAGGGCGAGATCACGTTCCCCAAGGAAATTCACGGGTTCCGTGTGCGCTGCATTTCTGAGCGGTTGGATTGGCAGCAGGATGAGATCGTGGCCTATGCAGATGGCTATGACGCTTCCAATGCCACCGAGTTTGAGACGCTAGACTTGCGCGGCGTGATCCTGAGCAAGGATGATGCGGATGGCGGCAATGCGTGGCGGCTTGGCCGTTACCACCTCGCCCAGGCGATCCTGCGGCCTGAGTGCTTTGAGTGGAAATGCGATATTGATCATCTGCGCGTGAACATGGGCGACAAGGTGCGCCTGGTGCATGACGTGCCGTTGATCGGTGTTGGCTCTGGCCGGATCAAGGCGATCACCACGCATGGGAATGGCAATCTCGCCACCTTCACCCTAGTTGAGTTCATGGCCCCCGAAGGCAACAGTTTCCGCATTTGCATTCGCAGCGCATCGGGTGGCGAGCATGTGTTCAATGCAGCCCCGCCGAACTCATATGCGGGTGTCTGGACGGCGCAGGATGCCATCTCGGCCTCAAGTATCCAGGCGGGTGATCTGGTGTCTGTGGAAGAGATGGGCCAGGAAAGCATGGAGGTGCTGGTTACATCAATCCGCCATGATGGTGATCTGCGAGCTACCTTGCGCGGGGTGCCTGCTGCGCCAGAGGTGTTGCAGGCTGATCAGGGCACAATCCCGCCTTATACGCCTATCATAACCAAGGTGGTTCCGAATGACCGGCTGTTGCCTTTGCCGCCGCGTTTCCTGTCGGCCTATCCGCAAAACACAATCAGCGAAAATGCTGCCGGTGAGCGTAGCATCGCCATCTATGCCGAACTGGACTGGATGCCCGGTGCTGCGTTTAGCGCTGAGGAATTTCTGGTCTACATGACCATGCCTGATGGTTCCCGATCCCGCGTGGATCGCACCGAGGGCACCTCTGGCCGCTATCACCTGCCGATGATTGGCCGCTACACGTTCGAAATCATTGCCCGCAACGCCGCTGGTGTTTCTGAGGCGGCGGTGGAGTATGTCACCCGCACGGTGGCGGCTGAAACGCCTGCCAATGTCACAGGGTTCCTGTCCAGTGTTTCTGGCGATCAGATGCAGCTTGCGTGGCACATGGGTGAGGTCATCGTATCGCATTATCACCTGCGCTACCTTGCGCCGGATGCGGTTGGTGGCTGGCGGCAATCGTCGCTGGTGGATCGGCAGATCATGGGCAATCAGGTCGTGCTGCCTGCGCGGTCTGGGCGCTATCTGATCAAGGCCGTATCGCTCTTTGGCCGTGAAAGTGTGAGTGCCACAGAACTGATCGTGGAAAGCGCAGGGCTGGCCGCGCTCAATGTGGTGGAAACCCTGAATGAGCATCCTGCGTTTGCGGGGGGCAAAACGGCAGGGCTGACACGCCATGATGGGGCGCTGCTGCTCATGTCGGATTCCCCGATTGGCGCATGGCCTTCGCTTTCAGCGGTCAATCTGATGGGCGGCTATGGTGGGGTGGAGCCAAGCGCCACTTACGATTTTGCCGATGTGGTTGATCTGAGTGAGGTCTATTCCTCGCGGATCACGGCGGATATTCGCGGCTTTGGCTACCTCTTGGAGGGTCGCATGGCCTCATGGGCCAGCCTTGCCGAACTGGACAATCTTGCGGGTACGGGCAGCGATGCCTGGGCGGTGGAGGTGCAAATTTCCACAACGCAGGATGATCCGAACGCAGGCGGCGCGGTCTGGTCTGATTGGGTGGCGCTGCGTGTGGGGGACTACATCGCGCGGGGGCTGCGGTTTCGTGTGATCGTGCAAAGCGATGCGCCTGCCGTGGCGGTGCGTGTAGATCACGTTTCGGTCACTGTGGATATGCCGGATCGGGTGATGGGCGGCGATGACATTGAGTGTCCCGTTGCCGGTATCTATGTGCCGTTTGCGCCTGCGTTCAAAACCAAACCCGCCATTGCGGTGGATGGGCAGGAATTGCCATCGGGTGCGCGATCGATCCGCACGAATGTGACCCGTGAGGGGTTCCATCAACGGTTTGTTGATCAGTCGGGGGCGGGCGTGGCTGGTCTTCCCCCACTGAAGTGGTCCTCCGCTATGTTTAGGAAACGGAGGAAACACATGGCCAACAAGCGACCAAAGCCAGAAGAGATTGTCACGAAGTTACGGCAGGTTGAGGTTCTGACGGGGCAAGGGATGCCGCGTCTGGATGCGATCCGTCAGATCGGTGTGACTGAACAGACCTACTACCGGTGGAAGAAAAAATACGGCGGAATGGGCACGGATCAATTGAAGGAACTGAAGCGTCTGCAAAAAGAGAACGAGCGATTGCGCAAAGCCGTTTCTGATCTGACGCTGGACAAGCTGATCTTGGCGGAGGCGGCAAAGGGAAACTTCTGAGCCCCGCTCGTCGTCGTGCCTGTATTGATCGCGTTCGTGCTGAGCTGAACATCTCGGAGCGTCGGGCATGCCGGGTTCTAAGACAACATCGATCCACACAGCGCAAAGTACCTGCGGGTCGCCCGGATGAAGAACGTTTAGTGGCTGATATGATCGAACTGACCCGGCAGTATGGCCGCTACGGCTATCGTAGGATCGCGGCACTACTGAGAGACGCTGGCTGGCATGTGAATGACAAGCGCGTGGAACGGTTATGGCGACGAGAGGGGCTGAAAGTGCCAATGAAACAACCGAAGAAAGGGCGGCTTTGGCTGAATGATGGATCATGTGTCAGGCTTCGGCCAGAGCGCCGCGATCATGTCTGGTCTTACGACTTTGTCCACTGCCGCACCGACGATGGTAAAGCTTTCCGCACACTCAACATCATCGACGAGTACAGTCGGGAATGCTTGGCCATACGCGTGGATCGCAAGCTCAACTCAGGCAATGTGATCGATGTGCTGAGCGACCTGTTCATTCTGCGCGGCATCCCGTCGTTCATCCGTTCCGACAATGGCCCTGAGTTCGTTGCGCAAGCCGTGCAGGACTGGATCAAGGCTGTCGGCGCAAGGGCGGCTTACATCGAACCAGGCAGCCCTTGGGAGAATGGGTACTGCGAAAGCTTCAACGCCCGTTTCCGCGATGAGTTCTTGAACGGCGAAATCTTCTATAGCCTGCGCGAAGCACAAATCCTGATTGAGGAATGGAGGAAACACTACAACACGAAACGACCACACAGTGCTCTAGGCTACCGCCCACCGGCTCCCGAAACCGTCGTCAAGATGGACCAAAGGTCGATCATGCACTAACAATCAAATTGGACCACTCAGGTGGGGCTGATCAGGCGGGCAGCCGGTGGGCAAAAGTGCCGACCTCACGTGCGGTTCCACAAGCCGATGGTTGCCCGGTCAGAGAGAACGGTGAATTGCCGGGTTCCGAGATTTTGCCAGTCAGCAGATGCACATTGTACATCAGCGAATTCACCCAGGACCCGCGTGTGTGCTGGTTAAATCCCATGGTCCAAAGGCTCATCACCTTGCGGTTGGGATCGGCATATTGTTCGGCCAGCCATTCGAGTTTTTCGGGGGGCACACCGGACAGTTCAGACACGCTGTCGAGCGTGTATTCCGCAACGCTGGCGGCGTATTCGTCGAAATCAATCGGTGTCAGGTCACCGGAATCCGGATTGGCGGCGGCTTCTTGCAGGGGGTCGTTGGGACGCAGACCATAGCCGATATCCGTTGTGGCCTTTGTGATGTTCACGTGCTTGGACATAAAGTCCTCGTTCACGCGGCCTGTCTGAATGATATAGTTGGCAATGTAGTTCAACAGCGCCAGATCAGTTTGCGGGTTGAAGATGATGCCATTGTCGGCCAGCTCGAAAGACCGATGTTTAAAGGTCGACAGGACATGCACCTCTGATCCCGGTTTGGTCAGGCGCGTATCTGTCAGGCGCGACCAGAGGATCGGGTGCATCTCGGCCATGTTCGATCCCCAAAGGACGAAGGTGTCCGCCGCTTCCAGATCATCATAACAACCCATGGGTTCGTCGACGCCAAAGGTGCGCATGAACCCCAGAACAGCCGAGGCCATACAGTGGCGGGCATTGGGATCGATGTTGTTGGACCGGAACCCAGCCTTCATCAGCTTCGAGGCGGCATAGCCTTCCCATACGGTCCATTGACCTGAGCCGAACATGCCCACGCTGGTCGGGCCCTTGGCGGCCAGCGCTTCTTTCCATTTGACTGCCATCAGGTCGAATGCCTCGTCCCACGAAACCGGCTCAAATTCACCATTTTTGTCATAGGCGCCGTTGGTTTTGCGCAGGAGTGGCTGTGTCAGGCGGTCAGAGCCGTACATGATTTTGGACAGGAAATAGCCTTTGACGCAGTTCAGACCGCGATTGACCTCTGCATCCGGGTCGCCTTGGGTGGCCACAACGCGACCTTCCTTGGTGCCCACCAGAACGGTGCACCCTGTTCCGCAAAAACGGCAGGGCGCCTTATCCCATTTGATGTCCGGCGGGGCGAATTGCGCTGATGCTTGCTGGCCTGCCATCGGTATGCCTACAGCAGACGCGGTGGCTGCGGCGGCGGATGCCTTGAGAAAGGTTCTGCGCGAGTCAGACGTTGTCATATGGGGCCTCCGGTCGGTGGATACGTCACTGCGGGTCGGACGATGGGGGTTCAAAATGGTGATAGCTGAGCGTCAGCGATACGACGCCCGGGATCTGGTGCAGGTCCATGATGGTTTCGGACGCAAATTTGTCTTTGGTATCTTCGACGACCACGACAAACCGGCCATCCGCGCCCCCGGCGTGCACTTCTGCACCGGGCGTTTTGTTCATGGCTTCTGCGGCTTCTGCGGCGCGATCTGGTGTGACATGAACAAGGCACCCGCAAATGTTCATTGCACGGCCTCCGGATGAGCCGGGGTCGCTTGGACAAAGCTGACCGCCTGCGCCGGGCAGACCACACCACAGGCCCCACAGCCCGTGCACGCGGTGGCGTCAAGGATTGGTTGCGCGCGGCTACCGACCTGCAATTGAAAGCGGATTGCTTGTTCCGGGCAGGTGTCCTGGCAGGAACGACAAGAGATGCCGTTCATCGACACACAGGCCGCACTTATGTCGGCGGTCCATGGCCAGTCTTTGACGCGTTCGGATGACAATGCGCCGGTCGGACACGCATCGACGCAAGCACCGCAAAAGGTACAGGCGCCGCGGTTCAAGTCGATGACCGGGCGGCCCTTTGCATCGATGGTAATGATGCTTTCGGCACAGACCGAATGGCAGGCCGAACAATCGTGGCACAGCGCCTCAAAACCCGCATCCGCACCCGGCGGGCGCATCACATTCCTGTGTGCGTCAGGGGGTAATCCAAACAGGATCCTGCGTCGGCTGAGCTCGATGGACATCTGGCGGCCTTTGACTTTGCGTGATTTTTTGGGCAAAGCGCCCAAATATTGCACTGTTTAAAGTTTCAATGCATGGTTGAGTCGTGTCGCCTGTGCAATTTGTCGCATGTGTCGTGCTCTTGCTTCTGCATCCGGGCACACCAGGCGCAAATTGCACTTGCGAGTGTGTGTTTGAGCGCTTTAAACAAGCGCTTTTTTGCGCACAGGCGCTGATTGTCTGGCGCAATTAAAAGGACTGGCCAAAAGTCACATTAATTTTGTTTTATTTGATCAAGATGAATTGCACAGCGCCAAGTTTTTGGAGAACTCCCATGAAGCCTAAATTGACAAACGCCTCAGTCTCACTGGCCGCTTTGACCTTATCGGGCGGATATGCGCTCGCAGGGCCGGTCTATAAAAACGCGTCCGGCGGTACATTTCAGTACTACGGCCATTTGAACCCGGCTTATGTCGATTTCGATGATGGTCGTGAATCATTTGGCGAGATTGGCGATAACTCTCGCTCCAGTTCGCGGGCCGGTTTCCGCCTGATTCAGCCTTATGGCGCAAACACGTTTCAGTTTCGGTTTGAAACCGCACTTGGGTTCAACGGGACCAACTCTTTCACGCAATCAGGGCGCGGCGAGGTCTTTGATTGGACGCGCAGCGATCTGCGCCACGTGGATTTCAGCCTAGAAACTGAAAACATCGGTACATTCTACGCAGGCCAAGGTTCCATGGTGGCGGATGGCCTTGGCGAATACGACCTCTCAGGCACAGGTTTGGCAAACGCCATTGGTTTGGTTGACGTGGCGGGCGGATATTTTTTGCGCCGCACCGGCGATATGGGAACAGTTCCGACAAATGGCGTTGAACTGGGAGACGTGTTCGGGAACTTTGATGGCAGCCGCCGCGGCCGGATCCGGTATGACACGCCGTCCTTCAACGGGTTTCAGGCCGGTGTGTCTTATGGCAAGAACGTTTTGAGTTCGAGCGACGACGACACCTATTACGACATTGGTGCGTGGTATGAAAACGAACTGGGAGGCGCCGAGGTGGGCGCAGGGATCGCGTATCAATGGCGGGATCGCGACGATCCTTCGGAAGATGATGTCGAAACCTTTACCTTATCGGGTGCGGTGCTGTTGGACTCGGGCTTTAACGTTTCAGCGGCCATTGGCGACCAGAAAGACGGTGGATCCTATTGGTATGGCAAGGTTGGCTACACAGGAGATTGGCTGGCGATTGGGTCCACGGCCGTGTCGCTCGATTATTTCTCTTCCAGCGACAAGGTAACCGACGGGGATGAAGGCTCTGCCTGGGGCATTGCGGTGGTTCAAAAGATCGACCAGTACATCCTCGAAGCCTACGCGGGCTATTACAGCTATGCCTACGAAGACAACACTAGCGACTTTGAAGATGCGAGCTCTTTCATGATCGGTTCGCGCTGGAAATTCTGATCCTACGGCCATTTGACCGCTTGAGACCCGCTGGTTTGCCAGCGGGTCTTTGCGTGTGGGGGGACGCGATCTAATGAACCGGTGCAATGCCTCTTGCACAGCCCGGCCCAGCCCAATAGAAGGCCCCAAATTCGCTTAGCGCGCCTTGTCGGCGCGCCTTGAACCCATGGGGAAATACTGAATGCAGGTCACCGAGACGCTGAACGAAGGTTTGAAACGCGGCTACGCGATCACTGTTACCGCAGATGAGCTGGATGCGAAGGTCAACGAGAAGCTGGTCGAGGCGCAGCCCGACATCGAGATGAAGGGTTTTCGTAAGGGCAAAGTCCCTATGGCCCTTCTGAAGAAACAGTTCGGTCAGCGCCTGATGGGCGAGGCGATGCAGGAAAGCATCGATGGCGCCATGTCAAAGCATTTTGAGGACAGCGGCGACCGTCCGGCCATGCAGCCCGAGGTCAAGATGACCAATGAGGACTGGAAAGAAGGCGACGATGTTCATGTTGAAATGAACTACGAAGCTCTGCCGGTCATCCCCGAGGTTGATCTGAAAGGCATTTCGCTGGAGAAACTGGTCGCCAAGGCCGATGACACTGCGGTGGAAGAGGCGCTGAACAACCTGGCTGAAACCGCACAAGACTTTAAACCGCGCAAAGAGACGGTGAAGTCCAAAGACGGCGATCAGATTGTGATGGATTTCGTCGGCAAGGTTGACGGCGAAGTGTTCGAAGGCGGTTCGGCGGAAGACTATCCTCTGGTTCTGGGCTCCAACAGCTTCATCCCCGGCTTTGAAGAGCAACTGGTTGGTGTGAAAACCGGTGAGGAAAAAGAAGTGAACGTAACGTTCCCCGAAGAGTATCAGGCGGAGCATCTGGCGGGCAAAGAAGCGGTCTTTACCTGCACCATTAAAGAAGTGAAAAAACCGGTTGCGGCGACGGTTGATGACGAGCTGGCCAAGAAATTTGGCGCAGAGGACCTCGAAGCGTTGAAAGGTCAGATCGCGGAACGTCTGGAAGCCGAATATTCGGGTGCCGCCCGTGCGGTCATGAAACGTGCGCTGCTGGACCAGTTGGACGAACTGGTGTCGTTTGACCTGCCGCCCTCCTTGGTCAAAGCCGAAGCCGGTCAGATCGCGCATCAGCTGTGGCACGAGGAAAACAAAGACGTCGAAGGCCACGATCATCCGGAAATCGAGCCGACCGAGGAACACAACACCCTCGCAGAGCGCCGCGTCCGTCTGGGCCTGTTGCTGGCTGAACTGGGTCAAAAAGCCGAAGTCACCGTGACAGACGCCGAAATGACCCAAGCGATCATGAACCAGGCGCGTCAGTACCCGGGTCAGGAACGCGAGTTCTTTGAGTTCATCCAGCAAAACCAGCAGATGCAGCAACAGCTGCGCGCGCCGCTCTTTGAAGACAAGGTTGTCGACTACGTCATCGAACTGGCCGAAGTGGCGGAAAAGGAAGTCACCAAGGACGATTTGCAGAAAGCCGTTGAAGCGCTCGAGGACGAATAAGTCCCAGTCAACGGTCAAAATCGTTAGTCTGCCTGACTGAGCCAACCCACGCCGTGAGTATATGAACGGCGTGGGTTTTGTTTTGTGCGTCAGGGAGACATAGGGCGCACTTTGTGGAAGTGTACTTGACGAGATGTCTTACATATTCACTTGCAGACTGTCTTACGCCGCCCATCAACTTCCACTCTGAATGACATCCAGACCATAGGCCGCGAGAAGACAAATTTCTGATGCTTGTTAGATCCGGAGTTCGCTCTGTGCGGGCTGGCAATTTGACTTCAGACTTTTTCCCTCAGAGTGGTCTTGCTGTACAATGGCTAGAATTTTCCATTCGAGTGAGCCATGTCAGACGGCATGTCCGCCATAACGTCCCAGTGCTCAACAATTTTTCCATTATCCACCCGAAAAAGATCAAAGTACGCCGTCGGATGGGTGGTGCGGAGCATTCCTTCAGACGCAAGAAACACAAAATTTCCCTGTGCAACCACTAAGTGAGTTCGCGTGTAAGGAGCGGCGTGGCCTTCTGCAATCTGAGTTTCTAAATTCGAAACGAGGCTGTGATAACCATCTGCTATGTTTGGGTTGTGTTGGATGTAAGACTCGACTGAGACAAATTCGGTTATTCGTCCGATCTCGTAGTTTGCCAAAACGGCATCAACGAAGTCTCGTACCAGCGTCTTGTTTCGGGATGTCTCTTCAAGGTTGAGGATTCCAATGAAGCCGTCGGTCATAGAGTGGCCAGAAGTCGACTTCTCGGGCATTTCGCGGAGGTTATCCCAATGTTCTTTGATCTTGCTATTTTCGACCCGGTACACATCGAAGGCCACTAAGGTTTCTCCACCTAAGACCTTTGCATTAGCATAGGTTGCGTGTACAACCACCAAGTCTCCTTCGGCAATCACACGATGAACTTTGATGTGTATGCCGCTGGCACGCAAAACCGGAATAAGATCAAGGATCGCCTTGGCACCCGTGGGTATGGACGCGCTATGTTGGATGTAATCCGGAGCAAGCAGACTGTCTGCTGCTTCGACATCGAAGCGTACAAAGACTGCGTCAATAGCCGCTAGAACGATTTCGCTCGGTGTCATGTCGGTCTCCTACCAGCGTGGCCCAATTCACAAAACACAGTATTTTTTGCCTAACCAAACACTTGGGGACAATGACACTGTCGTTTTTCGAGATCCATCAGTTTTCGGTTTGTTGGGATGATGAGCCGCGCAGGCATACTTCTGGCATTTCGTAACGGTTGGATTTCAAGAACGCATCTTAACAGGCCGATGGCCGATCTTTCAGAAGTTATGATGAGATATCCCGTTCCCGATATCAGTTTTGCCTTTCCGATTTTGTAGTGTTCTCGTTTCGACACTTGCCACATGCACACATCTGGATGCATCGACCGTTCTTTAAGCCGTGCCGTCAAAGACAGATGACGAATGAATTCAAGCGGGGGAATGCTTTTCGCGAAAAGCCACTATCCCGTTCATATGCTTTGCGTCTAACGTGTCCTCAAAACAGAAGACAGGAGGGACTTTTCCATGATGAACAAATTACTTGCCGAGTTCATCGGAACATTTTGGCTGGTTCTGGGCGGCTGCGGCAGTGCCGTGCTGGCCGCCGGTGTTGCCGATGTTGGGATCGGATGGCTGGGCGTCAGTTTTGCCTTTGGCCTTACCGTGCTGACCATGGCCTATACGGTCGGGCATATTTCTGGCGGGCACTTCAACCCGGCGGTGACGCTTGGGTTGGTTGTGGCGGGACGTCATGATGCCAAAGAGATGATCCCGTATTGGGTGGCACAGGTTATTGGTGCGACTGCCGCGGCCGTGGTGCTTTATGTCATTGTTTCGGGTGCGCCAGAGTTCAGTGGCCCGGGCGGATTTGCCAGCAACGGATATGGAGAGGCCTCTCCCATGGGCTATTCCCTGACCGCCGGGCTGGTGACAGAGATTGTCCTGACGGCGGCCTTCCTGATCATCATCCCGGGCGCGACGTCAAAAGGTGCCCCGGCTGGGTTTGCGCCGATTGCGATTGGTCTGGGTTTGACTTTGATCCACCTGATTTCGATCCCGGTCACCAACACCTCGGTCAACCCGGCGCGATCAACCGGCGTGGCGCTTTTTGCCGAAGGTCCGGCGCTGTCACAGCTTTGGATGTTCTGGGTTGCGCCGCTGATCGGTGCCGCCATTGGTGCCGTGATCTGGAAGGTCATGAGCCCCGAAGACTAAGCAGCGACCGGTCAGATCAGGCCGGTTTCCTTCAAAAGCCCGCGGCGTTTTGCTTCGTAGTAATAGCCGCGGGCGTACCATTGCACGGCGCGGGCTTCGTCCCCATCCGAGACCATCCACGCCCCGCGCAAATACTTTACCGCAAATTCAAGATTGGTTTCCGCGTCCAGCAACCCGTCAGGCGCGCCCGTATACCCCATGCCACGGGCGGTGTTGGGGTGGATTTGCATCAACCCCATATAGGGACCGTTGCGGGCCCACGGGCGGTGGGTGCTTTCCCGAATGACAACGCGTTGAACCAAAGTGCGCGGGACATCATAATAGTCGGCCCATTTATTGATCTGGGCGCGCAGCTCTGGCGTTTCATTGGGATAGAGCGGGGGGTGAGAAGGCCGCCTGCTGCAACGGTTTCGGGTCACGGCGGCGACCACAAGCGGCCAGAGTTGTCAGACCCAATAGCGCGGAGCGCCGGGACAGGATGGTTTTGCTTCGGCTCATACCTGGACAGTGCCCCAATCAGCGGCTTTCAGGAAATGCCTAAATTTTTTGAGGCTTCGCAGGGGGCAAGTATCCGCCCAAAAAAAATGCCCGTCGCGGGGACGGGCATTTTTCGGTGTTCTTAGAGAAGCGGCTTAAGTGGTCGGGGTTTCGTCCGACGCTTCTTCCGTCTCTGCAGCAGGTGCGAGGTCTTCGTCCTCGGATGCAGCCGAGCCGATATCGTCGAAAAGCTCGGCGATTTCGAATTCTGCAGCGGCTTCTTCTTCTGCAGCCAGTTCCTGGATCGATTTGCCGGACGCCTGCAGCTCTGCTTCTTCGAGCGAGCGTGCGACGTTCAGCTTGATGTCCGCATCAACTTCGGGGTGCAGCACAACCGAAACGGTGTGCAGGCCCAGCTCTTTGATCGGTGCGAGCAGAATGATTTGTTTCTTGTCGACCGAGAAGCCTTCGGCAGTGGCCACTTCGGCGGCGTCACGCGGGGTGACCGAACCGTAAAGCGCACCAGCGTCGGATGCAGAGCGGATGACGATGAACTGCTGACCGTCGAGACGGGCGGCCAGATCTTCGGCTTCTTTCTTGGTTTCGAGGTTCCGCGCTTCGAGCTGTGCTTTTTGCGCTTCGAACTGTGCGATGTTGCCTTGCGACGCGGTCAACGCTTTGCCTTGGGGCAACAGGAAGTTGCGCGCATAGCCGGGTTTGACGTCAACGACGTCGCCCATTTGGCCCAGCTTTGCAACACGTTCAAGAAGGATAACTTGCATAGGTGCGTCTCCTTACTTCACAGCGTAGGGCAGCAGCGCGAGGAAGCGGGCGCGTATAATAGCACGAGCCAGTTCACGTTGCTTCTTGGCGGATACCGCAGTGATGCGCGACGGCACAATTTTGCCACGTTCGCTGATGTAGCGCTGCAGCAGGCGTGTGTCTTTGTAGTCGATCGCAGGCGCGTTATCACCCGAGAAGGGGCACACTTTGCGACGGCGGAAAAATGGTTTTGCAGCCATTGGTACGTGTCCTTTCTTCTACTTACGAGCGGCGTTCGCGGCGACCATCGCGGTCATCGCGTTTTTGCATTTGAACGGACGGGCCTTCTTTGTGCTCGTCGACCTTGATGGTCATCACGCGCATGACGTCGTCATGCAGACGCATCAGGCGTTCCATTTCCTGAACGGCAGGCGCCGGAGCGTTTGTTTTCAAGAACGCATAGTGGCCTTTGCGGTTCTTATTGATCTTGTAGGCCATGGTTTTGACACCCCAGTATTCCTGGTCAACGACGTTGCCGCCATTGTCTGCCAGAACGGTGCTGAAGTGTTCGATGAGGCCTTCTGCTTGCGTGTTGGACAAGTCCTGACGCGCAATGAATACATGCTCATAGAGGGGCATGTGCACTCCTGTCTTTTCTATCAAGGCGCATTTCATAGGCAGGGCGAAAGCTTTCCACGGCCCCACCACGAGAGACTGCGCGGTTCAACGTCTTTGTGGAAAGAGCGCTCCGTATACAGGTTTTCCGGGCCTGCGCAAGTCACATAACCACAGGTTGAATGCCTGTTAATCAACGCGCCTTTGCCGCAATCCTGCCAAACTGCTCGTCAATTAACCAAGATCAGACAATTAACCTATGTTCTTGACTGTAACGGAGCGTGTTATGACGACGATGACAGATCGAATTGGAACTACTGAAGAAGCTTTGCTCAACCGCGCAGAGTTCGATAGCGGCTTGCCGGTCAAGCTGGGATTTAACGACGAATACTCTGTCCGGGCGATTTTCCGTGTGATGGGGATCGGGTTCATCATGGCGGCACCGGGCATGTGGTTGGTACCGGGATCTGACTATACACCCGAGCTTTTGCTGCTGAAATTCGGGTCCTCCCTGTTTTTCTTCCTGTGCGGCTTGGCGCTGTTGATGCGGAACCATCAAAGCGCATTGCCTGAGGTGTATTTCGATCCGATCCGTCGTGAACTGCGCGTTTTGCAGAAAAATAACAAAGGTCGCCCGGAAACCGTGCTGCGCCGGAGTTATGACAGTTTGGGTGGTGTGATGCTGTCCACGAATTCCATCGAGTTATGGGATCAGGACGGCACGACGTTGATGCAGCTGCCACTGCAGGACGACGAAGCCCGCCGGGCCCTGCGCAAACAGCTTGGAGCGTTGTGCGCCTGAACACCGGCGAACATCCGCTTGTTCGCCAGCACACAAAACATGTTGGCTTATGACGAATTGTCACAGAGGCTCCGTGCACCACATTTAGGGCGTGTAAACGTTAACTTCATGACCGCACGGAGCAAATTCATGAAAACTACTCTCCTCGCCGCCGCACTGGCAACCGCAGCAACCGCAGCTTTTGCAGCACCGGAAAAATACGTTCTGGATGCCAGCCACAGCCAAATCATCTTCAGCTACAATCACCTGGGTTTTTCGACCACTTACGGCATGTTCTCTGGCTTTGAAGGCGAGATCATGTTCGACGCCGAAGATCCGGCAGCATCCAGCGTTGCCGTTTCGATGCCGGTGAAGTCCATGTTCACTGGTTGGGAACAGCGCGACGGCCACTTTATGTCCGGCGACTTTTTCGGTGCCACGGACGAAGACATGGTGACTTTCACATCGACAGGCATCGAAGTGACCGGCGAAAACACCGCAGTTATCACGGGTGACCTGAGCATGAATGGTGTAACCAAATCGGTTGCTCTGGACGCGGTTCTGAACCAGGTCGGCACCCACCCGCAGGCACAAAAGCCATGGGCTGGTTTTGACGCGACCGCAACGATCCTGCGCTCGGACTACAACGTTGGCGCGTTCGCACCTTATGTAAGCGACGAAGTTGCCATTCAGATTTCGGTTGAAGCGATGAAAGCCGAATAAGCCAACCGCTTTTCGAAATGACGAAACCGCCGGTCCTCTGGGCCGGCGGTTTTCTTTTGTGGGGGCGGTCGATCATTGCGCGGTGCCTTGGTTGAAAGCTGCACAGAAAAAGAGCCGCCTCTGTCAAACAGGGGCGGCTCTGTGCCGAGATTAGCTGCGTCGGGTTATGACCGAGAGGCCGTCAGGTTCACTTTGATTTCAACCGGAAAGCCGACGCCGCCTTCGTCCTGCATGGATTCGCCGACGTTAAAGTCCAGCCGGTTGATCCCTAACGCGCCTTCCATCACCGCGGTGTCGCCATCCAGATCCAAGGTGAAGGGCAGGGTGGCGGGGACCGACACCCCTTTGATTGTCAGCGGACCACTGGCCTCGTACCCAGTGTCGGTTTTCACGATCTCTGCGACGAACGTGGCGGTTGGAAAGGCTTCTGTATTGAAAAAATCCGGTCCCATGGCCTGATCGGATACCGTGCCCAAAGACAGCGAAGCGATGTTGACCGTTACAGACACATTTCCGGCGGGGCCGGGCGCGTCGGGGTCTTCAAAGGTGATTGCAGCGGTCCAGTCAGCAAAGCTGCCGGATACGGCGCTGCCCATCTGGATCACGTCGATTGCCAAGGTGCCGTCTTGAACTTGCCAGTCTGACTGAACCTCTTCCAAAGACGCGCTGTCATGAGAGGCATCCTGTGCGCCATGTGCTTCGAACTTGCCAAGGGCCGCGCCACCGCCAATTGCGATGACCCAAACGGCGACTGCAGCGATCAGTGGCACAGAAATGCTGTGGTCGCTTTTGGTTTCCGGACCCTCGCCAAAACCGGGCAACATGCGTTGCAGGGTAAAGTCCCGGTCTATCACGAAATGCTTGAGCGCGCCGCCAATATGCGCCGCCAGCGTTGCAATCATCACCCAGACCAAGACCCAGTGCAGCGATCCAAAAAAGTCGGCGACCGGTTGGCTTTTGGGCACAAAGAACAGGTTCTGACTGAACGGCCACCAGATCGGGGCAAAGCCGGTGGCAGCAGCATGATGGATCCATCCGCTGAGCGGAACCGCCACCAGAGAGCCGTAAAGCAGCCAATGCGCGATTTCTGCGGCCGTCGCTTCAAGTTTCTTGTCGGCGTTCAAGAGGCCGGGTTTGGTCTGGCCGAGCGCCCAGATGATGCGGCCCAACGCGATAAAGAAAATGGCGACGCCGATTGTCTTGTGGATCGAAAACAACAATGCGACCCGCGCAACGTCTGCGTCTGTGGTTGGGATGTCGGGGTTGCGAATGTCATAGGCCAGCGTATTGCCAACCCAACCCAGTGGGATAACGGTGAAAATCAATAAAGCTATGATCCAGTGAAAGCTCTTTGTCACGGTGCCGTAGCTGCGAGAGGTGTTTGTAAGGCTCATGGCGCACTCCATTACTCACGGAAAAACTAGGCCGATCCATGTGGTCAAACAACAAGTCTGTGGGCACAGGGGTGAATGCAAAAATGCACATCGGATAGCAAACGGAGAGGCTTTTTTGCATAACCACACTGAAGGCGTGAATTACTGATTGGTGTCATGGGCCGGACAATCCGTTGCCCTTTGACGCTGGCCAAGATATTGCCGAGTGAACACGTGTCAGGAGGAAAATATGAGCCGCGCATTTGTGTTTCCGGGCCAAGGGGCCCAGGTCATTGGCATGGGCAAGGCATTGGCCGATGCTTATCCGGTGTCCAAGGCGGTTTTTGACGAAGTTGATGAGGCGCTTGGAGAAAAGCTTAGCCAGCTGATTTGGGACGGGGATATTGCCGACCTGACGCTGACCCACAATGCGCAGCCCGCACTGATGGCGACCTCGATTGCCACTATGAAAGCCTTGGAAATCGAAGGCGTGACGCTGTCTTGTGCGGACTATGTCGCTGGGCATTCATTGGGGGAATACTCGGCCTTGGCCGCTGCCGGGGCGATCAGCCTTTCGGACACGGCGCGCTTGCTCAGAACACGGGGCAAAGCCATGCAAGAGGCGGTGCCGGTCGGTGTTGGTGCCATGGCCGCCGTTCTGGGGTTGGATTTTGAAACGGCCAGCGACGTAGCAAACGAAGCCGCGCAAGGCGAGGTGTGTCAGGCCGCGAACGACAACGATCCTTCGCAAGTCGTTTTGTCGGGGCACAAGGGGGCCGTCGAACGGGCAGCCGAGCTTGCAAAAGAGCGGGGGGGCAAGCGGGCCCTGATGCTGCCAGTGAGCGCACCGTTCCATTGTGCGTTGATGGAGCCTGCGGCCCAGGTCATGGCCGAGGCATTGGCGCAGGTGGATATCGAGGAACCGGCAGTGCCCGTCATCGCAAACGTCCGTGCGCAACCGGTGAAAAACCCGGCCGTGATCCGGTCGTTGCTGGTTGAGCAGGTCACGGGCAGCGTGCGGTGGCGTGAAAGCGTTCTGCATATGGCAGAGCTTGGCGTGACCGAGACATGGGAAATTGGCGCGGGCAAGGCGTTGACAGGCATGATCCGACGCATCGACAAATCGATTGCAACGCATGCGATGGGCGATCCCGACGCTGTAAAGGCCGCGGCGGCGAGCCTTGCCTGAAACCTGATAGAACAAGATATTACAGGGACTTCTATATGTTTGACATCACAGGAAAAAACGCGCTGATCACCGGCGCATCGGGCGGTATCGGCGGGGCCATCGCCCGCGCGTTGCATGGCGCTGGAGCAACGGTCGCCTTGTCGGGAACACGGACCGAACCTTTGGAAGCACTGGCGGCGGAACTGGGTGAGCGGGCGCATGTGCTGCCCTGCAACCTGAGCGATTTTGCGGCTGTTGAGGCGCTGCCCAAACAAGCGGCTGAGGCCATGGGGTCGGTTGATATTCTGGTCAACAACGCGGGCATCACGCGCGACAACCTGTTCATGCGGATGTCGGATGATGAATGGCAAAGCGTGATTGACGTGAACCTGACAGCCACGATGAAGCTGTGCAAAGGGGTTTTGCGCGGGATGATGAAGGCCCGCTGGGGTCGGATCGTGAATATCAGTTCAGTTGTCGGGGCAACGGGCAATCCGGGGCAGGGCAATTATGCGGCGTCAAAGGCGGGTATGGTCGGGATGTCGAAATCGCTAGCCTATGAGGTTGCGAGCCGGGGAATCACGGTGAACGCCGTCGCGCCGGGTTTCATTACGACGGCGATGACCGACAAGCTGAACGACGATCAGAAAGCCGCGATCATGGGGCGAATTCCTGCCGGTCGCATGGGGGATGCCGAAGAGATTGCTGCGGCTGTGCGGTATCTTGCCAGTCCAGAGGCTGGTTATGTTACCGGAACCACCTTGCATGTAAACGGCGGCATGGCCATGTTGTGAGCCATCGATGGCGCGCGTGCGAAAGCGTTTGCCATCTCTGCCGTCTGTGCTATAGGCGGCGCACAAATTTGGACGGTGTGCCCGCACGGGCCGCTGCCCTGAACCCGGGGTTTCCCGGATAGAGCCGCCCGCAAAGGGCACCATCACGCCACCCCGTGTGGGCTGGGGCAGACAAGGGCCAAAAGCCCGCAAGGAATGAGGAACTGATATGAGCGACGTCGCAGATCGCGTTAAGAAAATTGTTGTTGAGAACCTGGGTGTTGAAGAGGACAAAGTGACAGAATCCGCTTCGTTCATCGACGATCTGGGTGCTGACAGCTTGGACACCGTGGAATTGGTTATGGCGTTCGAAGAAGAGTTCGGCATCGAAATCCCGGACGACGCAGCCGAAACCATCCAAACATTTGGCGACGCGGTTAAGTTCATCAACGAAGCGTCGTAAGACGTACCGCTCAACGCGAATTTTGACGGCGTCTTCTGCAAGAAGGCGCCGTTTTTTTTGGGGGGTGCAGCGTCAGGCTTGATCTTCGCCTGAGGCACGTGCACTGAGTGTCTAAAGCCATTTGCTCCCCGACACATGATCAGAACGATTCCGAACATTAATACCGCTCGGTTAACCCTGCGCGGTATGCGTCCAGAGGACTTTGACCGCTTCGCCGAAATCTGGGCGATGCCCGATGTCGTGCGCTTTGTGGGTGGTGCACCCTGGAGCCGGGGGCGGGCGTGGAATTCGTTTTTGCGCAATGCTGGCCACTGGCAAATGACTGGCTTTGGTCAATGGGCCATCGTCGAGCAAGGTAGTCGCGAGATCATCGGGCAAACGGGTTTCTTTTACAGCGATCGCAGCTTGGGGGGCGATTTTGATGCCTTCCCCGAGGCGGGATGGATTCTTGACCCGCATTACCATGGTCGGGGGTATGGGCCTGAGGCCGCGCAGGCGGCGCATGACTGGCTGGACCGGGTCAACCCGAACCGGTTGGTTGCGATGATCACGCCAGACAATGACGCCTCTCTCAGGCTCGCGCATGGGTTGAATTACCAGCTTGTCCGAGAGACTCAGTTTGACGGCGAAGATGTGGTATTGTTCCGTCGTGACGGACCCTGATTGCTTCGTTTTGGCGGGAACGTATCGTTTTTGGCCGTAAACGTTCCAAAAGCGCCAGACAATCGGAAGTAGCGTCCGACTTATGACCCTCGGGTTTATTGCGACTCAGGAGCGAACGAGATGATCATTTACCCCACAATCGAATTGCTGAATGGCCGGTGTGTCACACTGAACAAGGGCCGTTTGGATGAGCCCATGATCTGGCACGTTGACCCGGTCGAAACCGCACGCGGGTTTGCGGCAGCGGGCGCGTCATGGATGCAGGTCACGGATTTTGATGGTCTGGATGGCGGTACGGTCAACAATGACCTGCTTGAAGAGATCATCCGGGCGGCTGGCATTCCCGTTGTACTGGGCGGCGGGTTTCGAACCCGCGATCAGGTTGAACGCTGGATTGACCTGGGTGCGGCGCGCATTGTGATCGGCACGCTGGCCGCGCGTGACCCGGCCTTGGTGCGGGAACTGGCCAAGTATTACCCGGATCAGATCGTCCTGTCGGTGGATGTCTGGCAGGGGCACGTGATGACCGAAGGCTGGCGCAGCCAGAGCGCTTTTGAACCTGCCGCGTTCATTGCCGAATTCGCGGATGCGCCTTTGGCCGGGATCATCATCACGGATGTCGACAGCGATATCGAAGACACCGACGCGCAGATCGGCCTGATTTCCGGGCTCGCGCAAGAGGCCAAAGCGCCAGTCGTTGCCAGCGGTGTGGTGCGGAGTGTCGATGACATTGCAAGGCTCAAATACGTGCCAAACATCGCTGGTGCGATCGTTGGGCGGGCCCTGTTCCGCAAGACCGTGGATTTGGCCGAGGCGCTGGATACGGCAAAGGCGTCTCCGGAACCTGTTGCCACGTTCCAATAGGGACTGACCTTTTTTGATGTGGTCGAAGTTCGCTTAGCGGGGCGCTGAGCGTTGCAGGTGGTCTTGCCCCCATCCCCCCTCGCGCGGTAAGAGCGGTACAGAACAAACAAGCAATACGGGCATGAGGGCAAGAATGCGCAGAGTTGTCGTAACAGGATTGGGTTTGGTGACGCCGCTGGCAAGCGGGGTCGAGGAAACATGGTCCCGTCTGTTGGATGGGCAATCCGGTGGAGACACCATCAAGCAGTTCGATGCCAGCCATATGGCAACAACCTATGCCTGCGAGGTTCCCCAAGGCGATGGGGCGGACGGGACGTTCAATGCGGATGACTGGATGGCCCCTAAGGAACGTCGCAAGGTCGACGATTTCATCCTGTACGGTATCGCCGCGTCGCAAATGGCGGTAGATGATGCGGGTTGGCATCCTGAAGATGAAGACAGCCTGGAACGCACGGGTGTCATGATCGGGTCCGGGATCGGCGGTTTGGGATCTATTGCCGAAACGGCTCTTTTGATCCGGGATCGTGGCCCGCGGCGTGTGTCCCCATTCTTTATCCCCGGCGCGTTGATCAACCTGATTTCCGGTCAAGTGTCGATCCGGTTCGGGTTCAAGGGACCGAACCATTCGGTTGTCACGGCCTGTTCGACCGGGGCGCACGCCATTGGCGATGCTTCGCGTCTGATCCAGCACGGGGATGCAGATGTCATGATCGCGGGCGGCGCGGAAAGCTGCATCTGCGAGATCGGGATTGCAGGGTTCAATGCATGTAAAGCGCTGAGCGCCAAGCGGGGCGACAGCCCGGCCACCGCAAGCCGCCCTTATGACGAAGACCGGGACGGATTTGTCATGGGGGAAGGGGCCGGCGTGGTTGTTCTGGAAGAATACGAACATGCCAAGGCACGCGGTGCCAAGATTTACGCCGAAGTTCTGGGATACGGCCTGACCGGCGATGCCTATCACATCACCGCCCCGTCAGAGGACGGCGACGGCGGGTTCCGTGCTATGAAGGCGGCGCTGCGCAGTGCAGGGCTGGAGCCCGCGGACGTGGACTATATTAACGCGCATGGCACATCGACGATGGCAGATGTCATCGAGCTGGGCGCTGTGGAGCGGCTGATGGGCGATGCGGCGTCGGACGTTACCATGTCTTCGACCAAATCGGCGACCGGTCACTTGTTGGGGGCGGCGGGTGCGATTGAGGCGATCTTCTCAATCCTCGCCATTCGCGACCAAGTCGCGCCGCCAACGATCAATTTGGACAACCCGGCCGTTGAAACACCGGTCGATCTGGCCCCGAACGCAAAGCGAGAGCGGGAGATCAATGTGTCCCTGTCCAACTCCTTTGGATTTGGCGGCACGAATGCCAGCGTGATCTTCGGAAAGGTCGGCTGATGTGGCGTCACCTCGCCTCTAACATGCTGACCCTTTTGATCGTTGCCGCGTTCTTGTTGGGCGGTGTGATGCTTTGGGGGCAACAGGATTACAAAGCTGCTGGTCCTTTGGATCAGGCGATTTGCGTCCAGGTGAAACGCGGTTCCACGATGACCGTTGTCAGTCAGGATCTTGAGGCGAATGCAGCGGTTAGCAATGCCGCCTTGTTCCGGCTTGGCGCCGATTACGAAGGCAAAAGCGGCCAGCTGAAGGCTGGCAGCTTCTTGGTCGAACCGAACGCGTCGATGGCGGACATTGTCGATGTCGTGACCCGTGGCGGGGCAAGCACCTGCGGTACCGAAGTGGTATATCGGATTGGGGTCACGCGCACCCTGGCAGAAGTCCGCGAGCTGAACCCGGCGACAAACCGGTTTGTCGAAGTGGCCGAGTTTGAGGTCGGTACCGATGCCGTGCCCGAAGCCTATGAAACGGTTAAAGCCGACCAGGACACACGGTACCGGATTTCGATGGCCGAGGGGGTCACGAGCTGGCAAGTTGTCGAAAGCCTGAAGGCAATGGATATTCTCGATGGCGCGGTGGCAGATGTTCCGGCCGAGGGTTCTTTGGCCCCCGACAGCTATGAGGTTGAACTTGGCGACGACCGGACGGCCCTGTTAGCGTTGATGCAAACCTCACAATCGCTGCGGATTGCTGATGTCTGGGCAAACCGCGAAAACGGGCTGCCGCTGGCCGGACCTGAAGAGATGGTGATCCTTGCGTCGATCATTGAAAAGGAAACCGGTGTCGCCGAGGAGCGGGGGCAGGTTGCCAGCGTCTTTGTAAACCGGTTGAACCGGGGCATGCGCCTGCAGACAGACCCGACGGTGATCTATGGCATCACCGAGGGGAAAGGCGTTCTGGGGCGCGGTATACGCCAAAGCGAGTTGCGGCGCGCAACGCCTTACAACACCTATGTCATCCTTGGACTGCCGCCGACGCCAATTGCCAATCCCGGCCTTGCGAGCCTGGAGGCGGCGGTGAACCCGGATCAGACGGACTATGTGTTCTTCGTTGCTGACGGAACGGGCGGACACGCGTTTGCAGAGACGTTGCAAGAGCATAACCAGAACGTCGCCCGCTGGCGTCAGATCGAAGCCGAGCGGGCCAATAACTAAAGCGCGGCGGCGGTTGATGGCCTGAAAGCGCAATATTAACAAAGACTTAATCAATCGGACGCTCAGCTTTGACCTTGACTTTGCGCGCGGTCTGATGTAGGGCTTTTCTAAGCTAGAAGAAGTGGGCAACGGCCCCGGGGTAAACCCGGCGGCCGTTTTTTGTTTCTCTCGTGCGGAGCCAACTTACGCATGAGGTCTAACACAAAAATGAGTTTGATTACCCCGGAGCAAAGGGTCGCGGAGACCGCAGAACTGCTGCGTTCCATCCACGACTCGATCCGCAAATTGCGGGCAGAGATCGAAGACCTGAGAACACAGGTCCAAGCCGGGGAGGATACAGACATCAAACAAGCCACCAAAGAGGTGGCATCGGTCGAGGGACTGATCCGAACCTGCCAGAAAGTGGAGGCACATCTTGTCGAACAATATAACAGACAACCCGGCACCGTTGGTGGACGATCCTGTATCGACACTGACAAGGCTCGATTTGAGATCGGGTGCCGCCTGGCTCGCCTCCGAACCTGTCGAGGTGCAAGACGCGTTTCTGGATGATCTTGGCGAGGGGGGGCTTTGGGCCCTCCCTTTTTTATTCGAGTTCTGGGCCATGCCGCATCAATTGCCGCCAGATGGAGATTGGCGGGCTTGGGTGATCATGGGCGGGCGCGGTGCGGGAAAAACCCGCGCGGGTGCCGAATGGGTGCGGGCGCAAGTCGAAGGTGCCTTGCCCGGCGCGCAGGGACATAGCCGACGGTTTGCGCTGGTTGGCGAAACCTATGATCAGGTGCGAGATGTCATGATTTTTGGCGACAGCGGGATTATGGCCTGTTCGCCTCCGGACCGAAGGCCTGTTTGGAAAGCAAGCGAACGCAAGCTGATCTGGGCAAACGGGGCCACGGCCCAGGCGTTTTCAGCGCATGATCCCGAAGCCTTGCGCGGCCCACAATTTGACGGCGCTTGGGTCGATGAACTGGCCAAATGGAAAAAGGCGACCGAGACATGGGACATGTTGCAGTTCGCTTTGCGGTTGGGAGAGGACCCGCGGGTTTGCGTAACAACAACCCCACGCAACGTGGACGCGCTCAAGCGGTTGTTGGACAGCCCGTCCACCGTTACGACCCATGCGCCAACAGAAGCAAATGCCGCCAAACTGGCCGCCGGGTTCTTGGCCGAAGTGCGCGCCCGCTATGCCGGGCAGCGGTTGGCGCGGCAAGAGCTGGATGGTGTGTTGCTGTGCGATGTGGAGGGCGCGCTGTGGCGGACGGAGATGCTGGAAGCTGCGCAGGCGACCCAAGTTCCGGATTTGGATCGTATTGTGGTCGCTGTTGATCCCTCGGTAACGTCCGGGGCGCGATCCGATGAATGCGGCATTCTTGTCGTTGGGGCCACGACGCAAGGACCGCCACAAGATTGGCGGGCTTATGTTCTTGCCGATTGCACCGTGCAGGGTGCGGGGCCTTTGACATGGTCCAAGGCAGCCATTCGCGCGATGGAGCAATACGGCGCGGACCGCTTAGTGGCCGAGGTGAACCAAGGCGGGCAATTGGTCGAAGAAGTTGTCCGACAGGTCGACCCGCTGGTCCCGTTCAAAGCGGTGCACGCGGCCAAGGGCAAAGCCGCGCGGGCAGAGCCGGTTGCGGCGCTTTATGAACAGGGGCGGGTGTTTCATGCCTGCGAATTGGGCGCGCTGGAGGATCAGCTGGTGCAGATGACAGCGCAGGGGTACGAAGGGCAGGGATCGCCGGACAGGCTTGATGCCTTGGTTTGGGCCTTGCGTGAGCTGATGATCGCTCCGGCCGCCAAATGGCGCGCGCCCCGCGTCCGGTCATTGTGACGTTTACCTTTCGCTAACCACGGCGCGCGGCGGTCCAGCCAGATTTCAACTTTTGATCCGTAAAACCTCTTTCGACACGTGATTGCACCCCACTGGCGCGATCAAGGATTTGAGGAGACGGGCAATATGGGATTGGATTTCTGGCGGCGCACCGCGGCTGAGACGGTTCCCGAGCAAAAAGCCAGCGCGGCTGGTCCTGTGTTTGCGTTTCACAACGCTGGTCGAGTGGCATGGAGCCCGCGGGATACGGCATCGCTTGTCAAATCCGGCTTTGCCCGCAACCCGGTTGGTTTTCGGGTGGTCAAGCTGATTGCCGAAGCCGCTGCTGCCTTGCCACTGGTTTTGCAGGATGAGGCGGTGCGGTTCGACACCCACCCGATCCTGAACCTGATCGCGTCCCCAAACTCAAGCCAAGGCCGTGCAGAGTTGTTGGAAGCGCTTTATGGGCAACTTCTGTTGTCGGGCAACGCTTATGTCGAGGCGGTATCCGGCAGTTATGCGCTGCCATTTGAGCTGCATGTGTTGCGCTCGGATCGGATGTCGGTTGTGCCGGGGGCAGATGGCTGGCCCGTGGCCTTTGAATACGCGGTCGCAGGGCGCAAGCACCGGTTTGATGCCACAGCGTCGGTTTCACCGATCTGCCACATCAAGTCCCTTCATCCGCAGGACGACCATTACGGACTGTCGGCATTGCAGGCTGCGGCCCAGGCTTTGGATGTCCATAATAGCGCGTCGCGGTGGTCCAAAGCATTGCTCGACAATGCCGCGCGCCCATCTGGGGCGTTGGTTTATCGCGGGGCCGAAGGTCAGGGAACCATGCCCGAAGAGCAGTTCCAGCGTCTGTCGTCCGAAATGGAAACCTATCATCAGGGCGCGCGCAATGCGGGTCGGCCCATGCTTTTGGAATGCGGGCTGGATTGGAAGCCGATGGGGTTTTCGCCGTCCGATATGGAGTTTCACAAGACCAAGGAAGCGGCTGCACGCGAGATTGCCTTGGCCTTTGGCGTCCCGCCAATGCTGTTGGGGCTGATCGGCGACACAACTTACAACAACTACCAGGAAGCCAATCGTGCCTTTTATCGTCTGACGGTCTTGCTATTGGCGACGCGGGTGTCCGCGGCGTTGGCCAGTTGGCTGTCGCAGTTTTCAGGCGAACGGCTGATGTTGAAACCTGATCTCGATCAGGTGCCGGCCTTGGCCCAGGAACGCGATGCACAATGGGCGCGCGTGGCCAACGCGGATTTCCTCAGCACCGCCGAAAAGCGCCAGATGCTGGGATTGCCGCCCATGGCCGAGGCGGATGCCGATGGCTGAGGATCGGTTTGCGTTTGAACCTTTTGAATGTGCGCCGGGCGTTCGGTTGAAGGCCCACGAAAAGGTCAACCAGCTTCACCACGAGATGCTGTCCCAGAGGTTGGACCGTATCGAGCAGTTGATGGAGCGTTTGGAACGACGGTTGTGGCTGACCGTCTATGGCGTAGCCGCGGTCATTCTTGCACAGGTTTTTCAATCTTTTCTTAAGGTTGGGCCGTGATGTTGCAGTCGAAAAAGAAGGAGTGGCCATGCGATACCTGTCCGGGCTCGAGACAAAATTCGCGACATTTGGCCAAGGGCTGAGCGTCGATGCCGACGCTGGTATCGAGGGATATGCCAGCTTGTTTGGGGCGATGGATCAGGGCGGAGATGTCGTTCAGCGGGGTGCTTATGCGCAGTCGCTAAAACGGCTGACGGCGGCGGGGCGAAAGGTCAAAATGCTGTGGCAGCATGACCCGTCCCAACCGATTGGTGTCTGGGACGAGGTGCGTGAAGACGACCGGGGCCTTTTTGTCAAAGGACGGCTGCTGGATGCCACGCAAGCCGGGCGCGAAGCTGCGGCATTGGTCATGGCCGGTGCGATTAACGGTCTTTCGATCGGTTATCGGACCAAACGGGCAGAGGCGGACGCCAAGGGCCGTCGGCTTTTGACAGAGCTTGAGCTGTGGGAAGTGTCCCTTGTGACGTTTCCGATGCTGCAAGAGGCGCGCGTCGCGGCCAAGGCGGAACCTGCCGTCGAGCGACCCACTGATCCCACATGGAAATCGATTGCCGAGGTCTTGAACGACGCCCGGCACGATCTGGCGCGCCGGTAACGCGCCGTATTCACCCGCGTTCGGAAGGACAGAGTTATGAACACAACCGAGACCAAGACTCGGGCCGGCGGCGTCGATACCCCGGCCGAAGAGGTGAAGCAGGCAGTGACCGGCTTCGTCAATGAATTCAGAGGCTTTCAGGCCGAAATTCAAACCAAACTGCAACAAACGGAAGAGCGACTGACCATGCTGGATCGTAAATCTCAAATCGCGGCACGCCCGCATCTTGCCGGGGCCGCGGATGCGGATGCGCCCCATAAAATGGCCTTTGGCGCCTATGTCCGTTCGGGCGATGATGATGCTCTGCGCGGACTGGATCTTGAAGGTAAATCCCTGTCATCGGCCGTGAACAGCGATGGCGGTTACCTTGTCGATCCCCAAACATCGGACGCTGTGCAATCCGTGCTGCAGTCGACCGCGTCTATTCGCGCGGTGGCGTCTGTCGTCAATGTCGAGGCAACGTCGTATGACGTTTTGATCGACCACACGGATGTCGGTGCAGGCTGGGCGTCGGAAACCGGGTCGGTTGCCGAAACGGACACGCCGCAGATTGACCGGATCACCATCGCTCTGCACGAGCTGAGCGCCTTGCCGAAGGCGTCTCAGCGTCTGTTGGATGACAGCGCCTTTGACATCGAAGGCTGGTTGGCATCGCGGATCGCCGACAAGTTTGCCCGTGCCGAGGCGGACGCCTTCATCAACGGGGACGGGGTCGACAAACCAACCGGTATCCTGACCCATCCCACCGTGTCCAATGACGCGTGGAGCTGGAACAACCTGGGCTATGTCGCCACGGGCGCGGATGGCGCCATCGGGTCGGCGGATGCCATTGTGGATCTGGTCTATGCGCTGGGTGCGCAATACCGCGCCAACGGTTCGTTCGTGATGAACTCGAAAACCGCCGGGATCATTCGCAAGCTGAAAGACAATGACGGTCGCTTCTTGTGGTCGGATGGTCTGGCGGCTGGCGAACCGGCGCGCTTGATGGGTTACCCAGTTCTGATTGCAGAGGATATGCCCGATGTGGCGACCGATGCCTATGCGATTGCCTTTGGCGATTTCGCGGCAGGGTACACCATCGCCGAACGTCCGGACCTGCGCATTCTGCGTGACCCGTTCAGCGCCAAGCCGCATGTCCTGTTCTATGCCACCAAGCGTGTGGGCGGCGATGTCTCTGACTTTGCGGCGATCAAATTGCTGAAATTCGCAACCGCCTAACCGGGCGTGCGCGAATGGCGGGGCCGGAGTGTCGGCCCCGTGCGGGCGCGCGTCTCTAACCAGGCTCATGTTGTCTAGCTGCTCCCCTCCGTCCGAGCAACGTGAACCGGCGCGCGTCCGCATCTGGGCCGCGATTAGCTGGCTCGGAGGGGATGCACAGCGCGGAGAATTAAGATGATTTTGACTGAACTAGCCACTGTACCGCAGGCCGCGCTGCCGATTGATCCGTTCAAGGCTCATCTGCGTCTCGGCACGGGGTTTGGCGAAGACAGTGTTCAGGACGAGGTGCTCGAAAGCTTTCTGCGGGCGGCGTTTGCGGCGGTCGAGGCGCGCACAGGCAAGGTGTTGATCGTTCGGGCGTTCCAGCTGGTGCTGAACCAGTGGCGAGACCCGGCGGGGCAGGTGTTCCCGGTCGCGCCGGTGGCTTCGGTGCAGGATGTGGTTCTGGTGGATCGCGCTGGCGTCGAAACGATTGTCGACCGTGAGGCCTATCGTGTTGAACAAGACAGTCAGCGGCCAAAGCTGCGCCCGCTGAACGGCGCTTTGCCAAACGTGTCGCAGGATGGGTCTGTGCGCATCCGGTTTGACGCTGGCATGTCGGCCGATTGGGGCGGATTGCCGGCCGATCTGGCGCAGGCGGTCTTGATGCTGGCCGCGCATTATTACGAATACCGGAACGATACGACCTTGGCGGACGGGTGCATGCCCTTTGGTGTCACCAGCTTGTTGCAACGATATCGCCCGATCCGCACGGGGTTCCGCGCATGAAGACGCCGCATCTCAACCGTCGTCTGGTGCTGGAAGCTCCTTCAAACGTGGCCGATGGCTCGGGCGGGTATTCTGAGGTCTGGTCTGTGCTCGGCACCCTTTGGGCAGATGTCAGCGCCCGCACCGGGCGGGAACGGGCAGAAGGCGGTGTGCCGCTTTCCAGCATGTCCTATCGCATCGTGGTGCGGGCCGCTCCGGTTGGATCGCTCGCGCGCCCTAAGCCGGAACAACGGTTCCGTGATGGCGACCGGCTCTTTTTGATCCAGGCGGTGGCAGAGCGTGATGCGCGCGGTCAGTACCTGATCTGCTTTGCTGACGAGGAGACTGCGGCATGAGCTATGCGATGGCGGCTGCTTTGCAAGAAGCGGTGTATCAAACCCTTATCGAAGACCCCGAGACGGTCGATCTGGTGGGCCATGCGATCTATGACACCGTGCCCCCCGGTGAGGTGCCCGGGCTCTATGTCAGCCTTGGCCCGGAAGATGTGCGCAATGCATCGGAAAAGACCGGGTTAGGCGCCGATCACCGGTTCGTGGTTTCTGTCGTCTCAAGTACGGCCGGATTTCATCGGGCCAAAATGGCGGCAGCCGCGATCAGCGACGCGCTGGAAACTGCGGAATTCGTGCTCAGCCGGGGGCGGCTGGTCGGAATGTGGTTCGACAGGGCGACGGCCCGGCGCGCTGGCAAGGCGGGTCGCATCAGGCAAATTGATCTGCGCTTTCGCGCGCGGGTCGAAGACCTTTAATCAATCGAGTTAGGAGCAAGATCATGGGGGCCCAGAACGGCAAGGACCTGTTGGTCAAAATGGACATGACCGGTGGTGGTCAGTTCGAAACCATTGCGGGGCTGCGCGCCACGCGGATCAGTTTCAACGCGGAAAGCGTAGATGTCACCAGCCTTGAAAGCCAGGGCGGCTGGCGAGAGCTTTTGTCAGGGGCGGGGGTCAAATCGGCATCCATTTCCGGCTCGGGTGTGTTCAAGGATGACGATACCGACGAACGGGCACGCCAGGTCTTTTTCGACGGGCTGACGCCGGAATGCCAGGTGATCATTCCAGATTTTGGCATTGTCGAAGGGGCGTTTCAGGTGACGTCCATCGAATATGCGGGCAACCACAACGGCGAGGCGACCTATGAGATGTCGCTGGCCAGTGCGGGTGCGCTGACATTCACGGCGATCTGATCATGGCGAACCCTTGGGCAGGCGAGGTCGAGCTGGTGATCGACGGGCAGCGGCATGTGCTGAAGCTGACGCTTGGCGCGCTGGCCGAGCTGGAAGAGCACTTGGAAAGCGGGTCTTTGATCGAATTGGTCCAGAGGTTCGAAAAGTCAGAGTTTTCGACGCGCGATGTGCTGGCGTTGATCTGTGCCGGATTGCGAGGCGGAGGCGCCGATGTCTCTGAAGCAAAACTGCTGGCTGCAGATATTGCCGGTGGTCCCATCGCTGCGGCCCGTGCAGCGGCAGAATTGCTGGCGCGCGCCTTTATGGTGCCCGGCAGCCCATGAGCGGGTTTGATTGGCCGGCCCTGTTGCGGGCCGGTCTGGTGGGGCTTCGGCTGAAACCGGCGGAGTTCTGGGCGCTGACCCCTGCCGAATTGCGCATGATGCTGGGGCATGGCGGGGCGGAGAACGGCCCGCTTTCACGCAAAGGGCTGGATGCGCTTTTGGCGCTGTATCCAGACGACGAAAAGGAAACAGGCGATGACGGACCGCGAAGCAATCGAAGCCCTGGACGAACAAGGCGAAGCGCTGAGTGACAGCCTGGGCGCCGCGGCGACCATGGCAGCCGGGTTTGACAGCGAACTGCGGCGCATCCGCGATGCATTTGCCGCGACCGGCAAAGACGCGGAAACGCTGGAACGCGGCCTGTCAAAGGGCCTGAGGCGGGCGTTTGACAACGTGATTTTTGATGGGGCGAGCCTGTCTGACGCGCTGGAAACCGTCGCCGAGTCTCTGGCCAACACAGCCTATTCGGCAGCCATCAAACCGGTCACCAATCATTTTAGCGGGGTCATCACGGATGGCATCGGCAACCTGGTTTCAGGGCTTTTGCCTTTCGCAGATGGGGCTGCCTTTTCCCAAGGGCGGGTCATGCCATTCGCCAATGGCGGCATCGTGTCCGGGCCGGTGCAGTTCCCGATGCGCGGCGGCACAGGGTTGATGGGCGAGGCAGGGCCCGAGGCAATCATGCCCTTGGCCCGAGGAGCAGATGGCCGGTTGGGTGTCCGGTCCGCAGGGGGCGGGCAAGGCACCAGCGTCGTGATGAACATAAGCACGCCCGACGCCCAGAGCTTTCAACGCAGCCAGGGACAAATCGCGGCCCAGCTAAGCCGCGCGCTGACCCGTGGCAATCGCAATCGGTAAACAGGGGGAGAGAGCATGAATTTTCATGAGGTCAGGTTTCCGGCAAATCTGAGTTTTGGCTCTGTCGGCGGACCAGAACGGCGCACGGATGTGGTGACGCTTGCCAACGGGTTTGAGGAACGCAACACCCCATGGGCGCATTCACGGCGGCGCTATGATGCGGGGCTGGGCATGCGGTCCTTGGACGATATCGAAACACTGATCGCGTTCTTTGAGGCGCGTCAGGGGCAAATGTACGGGTTTCGCTGGAAGGACTGGTCTGATTTCAAATCGACCGGGTCCAGCCGGGATGTGGCCTATGACGATCAGGTGATCGGATTTGGGGATGGAGAAACCACGGTCTTTCAGCTTTTCAAAACCTACCGGTCGGGCGCGTTTTCCTATGCACGGCCCATTGCAAAACCGGTGGCGGGAACGGTGCGGGTTGGCGTGTCAGATGACGAGCTGCGCGAGGCGGTGGAATACACCGTAGACCCAACGCAGGGCACCGTGAGCTTTGCAGAACCACCGGGGGAAACTCAGCCCGTAACCGCCGGTTTCGAGTTCGATGTTCCGGTGCGGTTTGACACGGATCGCATTCAGACCAGCGTTGCCAGCTTTCAGGCCGGCGATGCCCCGAATGTCCCCGTGGTCGAGGTGCGTGTCTGATGCCACTTGATCCCGCTTTTCAGGCCCATATCGAAACCGGTTTGACGACGCTCTGCCGGTGTTGGGCGATCACACGTGCCGATGGGGCGCGTTTTGGTTTTACCGATCACGACCGAACCTTGTCCTTTGACGGGTTCGAGTTCAAAGCCGACACCGGCATGACCGCGCTGGCGGTCTCTCAGAACTCCGGGTTATCGGTTGACAATACCGAGGCGATGGGCGCGCTGAGCGATCTGTCGGTGACCGAAGCGGATATCGAAGCAGGGCGTTTTGATGGAGCGGATGTTCAGGCCTGGCTGGTCAATTGGGCGGATGTGTCTATGCGCTGTTTGCAGTTTCGCGGCACCATTGGAGAGTTGCGGCGCGGCGACGGGGCTTTTCAGGCCGAATTGCGGGGACTGACCGAGGCGCTGAACAGGCCTTTGGGACGCGTCTATCAAAAACCCTGCACGGCGGTTTTGGGCGATCAAAGCTGTCAGTTTGACACCGACCAGCCCGGCTATTTTGCCGAGCTGCCCGTTGAAAGCGTGACCGAGGACCGCGCGTTTCTCTGGGCGGATTTGCCCGACTTCGAAGCCGGTTGGTTTGCGCGTGGCAAGCTGGTGGTTCTGTCTGGCGAGGCAGAAGGGTTGTGGCAAGCCATCAAACGGGATCAATTCGTGAGCGGCGTGCGCGAGATCGATCTGTGGGCCCCGATCCGGGCGACTGTCCGAGAAGGGGATCTCGTGAAACTGATCGCCGGGTGCGACAAGCGGATGCGCACCTGTCGTTTCAAATTCGATAACTTGCTGAATTTCCAAGGCTTCCCGGACATCCCAAGTGACGATTGGGTCATGGCTTATCCCAAATCTGGCAATGCCAACACGGGCGGGAGCCTGCGGTGATGACGGATCGGGAAAGACTTGTTGCCGTGGCCCGCGAATGGATCGGCACGCCATATCGGCACCAAGCGTCCTGCAAGGGCGCGGGCGCGGATTGTTTGGGTCTCATTCGGGGCATCTGGCGCGAAACTTTGGGAAAGGAACCGGAACGGCCACCGGCCTATTCGTGGGACTGGTCCGAACCGCAAGGTGAAGAACGGCTGTGGCGGGCGGCGCGCCGGCATCTGGATGAGGTTCCGGCAAACCAGCCCTATCAGCTGGGTGATGTCATCCTCTTTCGAATGCGCCGCAGGTCTGTTGCAAAGCACTTAGGCATCCTGTCCCAGACCGGCGCCAAGCCGCGTTTCATTCATGCCTATTCCGGTCACGGCGTTGTTGAAAGCCCTCTGAGCGGTCCTTGGTCACAACGCATCGTGGCCCGTTTTCAATTTCCGTAAGGTTCGGGGGACCCCATGGCAACAATCATCTTGTCCGCGGCAGGCGCCGCAATCGGAGGCTCAATCGGTGGCACGGTCGCGGGCCTGTCAACGGCCGTTGTGGCGCGCGCCATCGGGGGCGTTGTGGGGCGCGTCATCGACCAGCGCCTGCTGGGCAATGGATCGGACCCCGTCGAAACAGGTAAAGTGGACCGGTTTCGGCTGACAGACACCGCCGACGGCGCCGCAATCGCCCAGATCTATGGGCGCATGCGCGTTGGCGGGCAGGTCATCTTGGCGTCGGATTTCACCGAGATCACGCAAAAGACCACCAGCAGTGGCGGCGGCAAAGGCGCGCCGTCCAACAAGGTGACGACGGTTGAATACAGCTACATCGTCTCGCTGGCGATTGCGCTGTGCGAGGGGGAGATCGGCGGCGTGACGCGCATCTGGGCCGATGGTGAAGAAATCGCTTTGAGTGAGTTGAACCTGAGCGTCTACAAGGGCGACGCGGACCAAATGCCCGACCCGGTCATAGAAGCGATCGAAGGCGCAGACGCTGTTCCGGCCTATCGCGGAACGGCTTACGTGGTTTTGGAAAACCTCGATCTGGAGCCTTATGGCAACCGGGTCCCACAGTTTTCCTTTGAGATTGTGCGCGGGGTGCAAGAGGGTGCCGCGGACCAGGCGGAAGACCTGACCGAGCTGGTGCAGGCGGTGGCCCTGATCCCGGGCACGGGCGAATACGCGCTGGCCACCAAGCCAGTCTATAACAGTTCGGGACAGGGGCAGAAAACGCCCGCCAACCTGAGCGCGGCGTCGGGTTTGACGGATCTGGAAACATCCGTGGCCGCGCTGCAGACCGAGCTGCCGCGCTGTCAGGCGACATCGCTGGTGGTGTCGTGGTTTGGCAATGATCTGCGCTGCGGGATGTGCGAGGTGAAGCCCAAGGTCGAACGCCGCGCGCAGGAAGGCAGCGGCATGCCTTGGAATGTGTCTGGCCTAAGCCGTGCGGCCGCCGAAGAGATTGCGCGCGATGCGGATGACCGGCCGATCTATGGCGGCACACCAACGGATGCGGCGGTCCTTCAGGCGATCCGCCACCTGACCGAGCAAGGGCAGGGGGTGATGTTCTATCCCTTTATCCTGATGGATCAGACTGAGGGCAACACCCTGACCGATCCCTGGACCGGTGCAGATACACAACCGGTCCTGCCATGGCGCGGTCGGATCACGGTGTCTGTTGCCCCGGGACAGGATGGCACACCGGATCGAACCGCCACAGCTGATGATGAAGTGGCGGCGTTTTTCGGGACGGCTCAGGTCTCGGACTTTGCCATCAACAGCAATGGGGTCACCTATTCCGGGTCGGACGGCTGGTCTTTCCGCCGGTTCATCCTGCATTATGCAGCGCTCTGTGCTGCTGCGGGCGGGGTCGAGGCGTTTTGCATCGGGTCCGAAATGCGCAGCCTGACCCAGATCCGCGGCGCCAATGACCGCTTTGCCGCTGTTGAGTCGTTTCGGCAGTTGGCGACCGATGTCCGGGCCATTTTGGGCCCGGATACCAAGATCAGCTATGCGACGGATTGGTCGGAATATTTTGGCTACCAACCGACGGGCGAAAACAGCCGTTATTTCCACCTGGACGCTCTATGGGCCTCGGATGATATCGATTTCATCGGCATCGACAATTACATGCCGCTCTCTGACTGGCGGGATGGGGATGGCCATGCGGATGCAAGCTGGCCCGGCATTTACGATGCCGATTACCTGTCCTCCAACGTGGAAGGGGGCGAAGGGTATGACTGGTTCTATCATTCGGATCAAGCGCGTGATGCGCAAATCAGAACCCCGATCACGGATGAGGCATATAACGAGCCTTGGATCTGGCGGTACAAAGACCTGCGTAATTGGTGGCAGAATGCGCATTATGATCGCATAGACGGCGTTCGCGCGGCAGAGCCAACAGCGTGGGAGCCGCAATCAAAACCGTTCTGGTTTACTGAGCTTGGCTGTGCTGCCGTCGATACAGGCACGAACCAGCCGAACACGTTTCTGGATCCGAAATCTTCGGAATCCCGCCTGCCATATTTTTTCATGGGTGCGCGGGACGACCTGATCCAGCGTAAGCATATCGAGACAGTGATTGGCTATTGGCGCGATCCGGACCAGAACCCGGTGTCAGAGCTTTATGGCGGCCCGATGATCGATCCCGCGCGGATCTATATCTGGGCCTATGACACGCGCCCGTTTCCGGCCTTTCCTAACAATCTCGATCTATGGGGGGACGGCGAAAACTATCTGCGCGGCCATTGGATCAGCGGACGGGCCGCAGGACGACCCTTGGCTTCTGTCGTGGCAGAGCTGTGTCGTCGGGCCGGGTTGCAGGATTTCGATGTCAGTGCGCTGCACGGCTTTGTGCGCGGCTACACGGTGGATGATGTCTCGGACGCGCGCAGCGCTTTGCAGCCCTTGATGCTGCGCTTTGGGTTTGACGCGGTGGAACGGGATGGCGTTGTCCGGTTCATCTCGCGAGATCAGGCAACGCTGACGACGCTCGACCTCGATTTGCTGGCAGAAAGTGACGAGCTCGACATGCGTGTCGAGCGGACCCGCGCCAGCGAAGCGGAATTGGCCGGTCGCGTCCGGTTACGCTTCGTCGAAGCAGATGGGGATCATGCGGTTATTGCCGAAGAAGCCGTGCAAGCGGATGAAGCAACCCATGCGGTGTCGCCGAACGAAATTCCGATCGCCCTGACGCGCAGCGAAGGACGGCTGGTCGTGGAACGCTGGTTAGCGGAATCGCGTGTTTCGCGCGATACGGCACGGTTTGCATTGCCATTGTCACAGCTTGCGCTGGGTGCAGGCGATACGGTCCGCATGCCCAACGAACAGGGCGATGGCAGTGCTCTCTTCCGGATCGACCAGGTCGAACTGACGGATCTGCAAGTGGTCGAGGCCACGCGGATTGAACCGTCGATTTATCAGCCTGCCGATCTGGAGGATGTGCTGCCACCGGCCAGCGGGTTCGTGGCCCCGGTTCCAGTTGAACCCTTGTTCCTTGATCTGCCGCTAATGACCGGGGACGAGGTGCCACATGCGCCGCATCTGGCGCTGACCGGCACGCCGTGGCCGGGGACCGTCGCGCTTTACAGCTCTGCCAGCGACAGCGGGTTCGCGTTGGAAAAAACCTTCAGCGGGCGCGCGACCATTGGTGTGACCGAAACCGTCATGACCGCCGCGCAGACCGGAGTTTGGGATCGCGGACCGGCTTTGCAGGTCCGGTTGCTGAGCGGAACCTTGGACAGCAAATCGCCCGAAGCCATTTTGAACGGTGCCAACCTGGCCGCCATCGGGGATGGGTCCAGCGGCAATTGGGAGCTTTTCCAGTTCGAAAAGGCCGAATTGATTGGCGATGATTCCTATTGGCTGACCGGTCGATTGCGGGGTCAATTGGGCAGCGACGCGCTGATGCCCGACGCATGGCCCACAGGCAGCTGGTTTGTCCTGCTGAACGGCGTGCCAGAGCAGACCGAGCTATCCAGCGCCCAGCTGCGCATGGCGCGCTACTACCGGATCGGCCCGGCTGTCCGGTCGTTCGATGATGCGTCGTATGTCGAGCGGGTCGAAGCCTTTGACGGCAATGGGTTGCGGCCCTATGCGCCCGTGCATCTGCGTGCGCATTTGTCTGGTGGGGATGTCTCAGTGTCCTGGATACGGCGGACGCGGATTGATGGCGACAGTTGGGACTTGCCCGAGGTGCCGCTGGGCGAGGAAAGTGAGCTCTACCGCGTCCGCGTTATGGATGGGACGAGCATCATGCGCGAAACCACGACGTCGACCCCGACCTGGACCTATACGGCGGCGGCCATGGCTGCGGACGGGGCAACTTCCGAGCACAGGATCGACATCGCCCAGATATCCGCCCGTTTCGGGGCAGGGCCGGACGCATCCGTAAACCTGCCTGCGGGCCTCTGATGCGCCCGGTTCTGCATGGAGATGTCAGTGCGGCCGCGCGCCTTGTTACGCGTACCGGCGGCGCGGCGGGTTTGGCTTTGTCACCGCATGATGCGCGAGGCGGATCTGGCCGATATCTTTCGACTGCGCACCGGGCAGGCGCATCGCCGCTGGGGCAACGGGTCTTTGATGGCCTCGGCGCGCCGCCGGCTGCTCGCCCCGGAACCCCGCTTTGACGATGCCGAGTACTGCGCGTGTTGGCGCACGGTTCTGACCATGCTGATCGACCGGAAAATTAGCCGCGCGCGCAGCTGATGCACAGGCGCAAAGCCGGGTTCAATTGCAACCTTTCGCGCCCAATCTCTTCTCCACACTCTTCGCAAAAGCCGAATTCGCCCTCGTCCAACCGGACGAGGGCCGCATTCAACTGTTGGGTTTCAACATCACGGCGCTGTTGCTGGGCCTTGGCCATGGCCTGTGATTGCAGGGCATCCATACGGCTGAGCCGCCCCACCGATTGCTGGTCCAGCGTCACGGTCGCCTGAGCCGTTTTCCCCAAATTGTTTTCTTCGGCAATCGCCGTCAAACGGTCCTGGATCAGCGCCCGAAACCTCTCTGCGTCGCTGTCATTCAAATCGGTCATGGATGCTATCACAGGTTTGCGTTTGGTATTTTTGGCCTTACACGGGTATCCTAAGCTCAGGAAAGGATGCTTTGCTATGGCTGAGATGCAGACAAACTTGACGACGCTGGACCCTGTTTGGGACCGGATCACCGAAGAAGCGGTGGATGCAGTGGGTGACGAACCCCTGATCGGCGGGTTGGTCCATGCGTGTATCCTGCACCATAAATCCATCGACAAAGCTCTGAGTTACCGGATAGCGGCCAAACTTGCCTCGAACGAAATGTCGATGGTGATCCTGCGCGAGATTGCAGACGAAGCCTATGAAACCGCGCCCGAACTGGTCGACGCGGCGCGCGCCGACCTTGTCGCGATCTATGAGCGCGATCCGGCCTGCCACCGGCTGTTGCAGCCGATCCTCTATTTCAAAGGCTATCAGGCGACGCAATGCTACCGCGTGGCGCATTGGCTGTGGACCCAGGGCAAACGGGATCTGGCCTATTTCTTTCAAATGCGGATTTCCGAGATTTTCGGCATCGACATTCACCCGGCCGCCAAGATCGGCAAAGGGTTGATGATCGACCACGCCCATTCCATCGTGATCGGCGAAACGGCGGTGGTCGGCGACAACGTCTCGATGCTGCACTCGGTCACCTTGGGTGGCACCGGCAAGGAAGAGGAAGACCGGCACCCCAAGATTGGCGACGGTGTTCTGATCGGCGCGGGCGCCAAGGTTCTGGGCAATATCAAGGTCGGCCATTGCAGCCGCATCGCCGCAGGCTCCGTGGTTTTGCAAGAGGTGCCGCCCTGCAAAACGGTCGCCGGGATCCCGGCCAAGATCGTGGGCGAGGCCGGGTGCGATCAGCCCTCTGTTCTCATGAATCAGATGTTTGGCGTAAAGCCCTAAGCCAAAGCCGCGTTCCGGTCTTGCCTAGCTTTTCGGTGCCAAATGGGGTCGTTGGCGCGTGCGAGAGTACCATAAGGCCAGCGCCCCAAAGACCAGAATACAGACGGTCCAGACATTCAGTTGACGGCTGGCAAAGATGATATTGAGCGTCGAAATCCTGTCGCGACAGGCCGACCATTCCGCGCGGGGCGTCGCGACCGGCTGATGACACCAGACGGCCGCGATTTCAGCGTCGTTTTGCGCGCGCCAACAGGGTTCAACTTCGGACGGGTTGGCACAAGGTGCAGCGCCCGGACCGGTCTCCGGTTTGAACGGACGCTGCGGGTGCGCCCCCGCCGTGGTGCCGGCCTCTGTTTCGATCAGCTGTTGTTCCATCTCGTTAAAGTAATCGTCGGCCCAACTGATGTTTTCGTAGATGTAGAACCACCAATGGGTGTGAAACACGACCATCAAAACCGTCGCCGTCACCACCAGCCCGCGATAGGCGGTATGGCTGTGATGCTCTTCGACGGGTCGATTGATGTAAAAGGCGGTCAGCACAGCAATGCCGACCACATAGGCGGTCATCCCCTGAATGCGCTGCTCTGTCAGATCGCGCACGGTTTCGAGATGAAACTTGTGCAACTCAAAGAGCAGGTTGAGTATTTCGCCTTGCGGGTCGAGCGATTCCACGACGTCCACCAATCCACCGAAGGTTGAGTGGTGTCAGCCTAGCAAAGCCAGCCGAATGCGCCAGAGTTTTTGGCGGTGTTTGTTTGGAAACAGAAAACGTCGATAAGGGCGGGGGGCTAGCCGCTTGTGCCTAGGCCACTGATTAGAGGTTTCTCTAACAAAGTTACAGGAATAGGTGGGAAGCTGAGTGTTTCATCGGATTTCTAATAGTACCGAAGACACAGAATAGTCAGTTGGCTGGGGCGAAAGAAATCCGCTGTTTTCTGTTTAACTCAAGGCAACAATGCTGCACCAGCCCCTGCTGCAGCGTGTGCGCCTAGGGAGATCGCGCCGATCCAGTCGAATAACCGAAATCCCTCATGGTCAGCCGCAAGAAAAGCCGTTGGCAGTCGTTCGCCAAGCAACTCATCGAAGCTTAATTCACCGGAATTATCATAATCAAAGGAATGCAGAAGTGCTGCAGAAGCGATTGGTGCAAGAGCCGCTGATGTGGCTGCCGTGAACCGCCCCTTGTTTGCCGGAGACTATTGAGTTCGTATTTCAAGCTGCGATTTTGTCTGACTTCAAGGCTTCTTCGTATCTCTCCTCGGCTTCGATTGGCGTGATGTACCCGAGTGGTTCAAGCAGGCGCTCTTTGTTGAACCAGTCCACCCATAGCAGGGTTTCCCATTCGACCTGATCCTTGGACTTCCACGGACCTAGTTGATTGATGACTTCGGTTTTGAAGAGGCCGATGATCGTCTCAGCCAGTGCATTGTCATAGCTGTCACCAACGCTGCCGACGGATGGCTCCAGCCCAGCATCGGCCAACCGTTCTGTGTGATCCTCCCCCACTGACGTGGTCCTCCGCTATGTTTAGGAAAACGGAGGAAACACATGGCCAACAAGCGACCAAAGCCAGAAGAGATTGTCACGAAGTTACGGCAGGTTGAGGTTCTGACGGGGCAAGGGATGCCGCGTCTGGATGCGATCCGTCAGATCGGTGTGACTGAACAGACCTACTACCGGTGGAAGAAAAAATACGGCGGAATGGGCACGGATCAATTGAAGGAACTGAAGCGTCTGCAAAAAGAGAACGAGCGATTGCGCAAAGCCGTTTCTGATCTGACGCTGGACAAGCTGATCTTGGCGGAGGCGGCAAAGGGAAACTTCTGAGCCCCGCTCGTCGTCGTGCCTGTATTGATCGCGTTCGTGCTGAGCTGAACATCTCGGAGCGTCGGGCATGCCGGGTTCTAAGACAACATCGATCCACACAGCGCAAAGTACCTGCGGGTCGCCCGGATGAAGAACGTTTAGTGGCTGATATGATCGAACTGACCCGGCAGTATGGCCGCTACGGCTATCGTAGGATCGCGGCACTACTGAGAGACGCTGGCTGGCATGTGAATGACAAGCGCGTGGAACGGTTATGGCGACGAGAGGGGCTGAAAGTGCCAATGAAACAACCGAAGAAAGGGCGGCTTTGGCTGAATGATGGATCATGTGTCAGGCTTCGGCCAGAGCGCCGCGATCATGTCTGGTCTTACGACTTTGTCCACTGCCGCACCGACGATGGTAAAGCTTTCCGCACACTCAACATCATCGACGAGTACAGTCGGGAATGCTTGGCCATACGCGTGGATCGCAAGCTCAACTCAGGCAATGTGATCGATGTGCTGAGCGACCTGTTCATTCTGCGCGGCATCCCGTCGTTCATCCGTTCCGACAATGGCCCTGAGTTCGTTGCGCAAGCCGTGCAGGACTGGATCAAGGCTGTCGGCGCAAGGGCGGCTTACATCGAACCAGGCAGCCCTTGGGAGAATGGGTACTGCGAAAGCTTCAACGCCCGTTTCCGCGATGAGTTCTTGAACGGCGAAATCTTCTATAGCCTGCGCGAAGCACAAATCCTGATCGAACAATGGAGAAAGCACTACAACACGAAACGACCACACAGTGCTCTAGGCTACCGCCCACCGGCTCCCGAAACCGTCGTCAAGATGGACCAAAGGTCGATCATGCACTAACAATCAAATTGGACCACTCAGATGGGGCTGATCAAACTCAATGTCCTCATGATCATCGCAGCTACCAAAACCCCACAACCCAACAAGTGAGGCTTCCGCGTGTGTTTCCTTCGGAAATCCAATTAGCATTGTCGGCAGAAAAAGAATACAGAAATACTTGGTCAGCATTAGGTTTGGCTCCTGGTTGGACTTTCGCAATATCGCACCAGTACTATCAATTGAGCAAGACAGAAGAGCTTTCGAGTTGTTTATCAGGGTTTCTAGTCACGCAAAACCATCCTTGGCTAGCCACATAAAGTTGTCTTCGTTTTCGCCGGGATTTCGTCTATTCTATCCTGTATTGGCTCCCTGCTGTAGCGAGGCTTTCTGAGCTCTCTAACTTTTTGATCAGGCTGTTAAACCTCATACGTTTTACCACTGGCGTATGTGGCGGTTTGTTACCTGGCAAATTCATTTTTGTCCGCTAACGATCCTGCCGTTGCGAACGTCTCAAATACCCACCTAGACTGGGGTGGAACGGTGTCGATCCAAAATCGACAGCACAAGCGGCCCCCTAGAAGGGGCCGCGCCTTTTTGATTGGGAGTTGTTGGCTTAGGCCAGCATCACCATCGGGTTTTCGAGGTTTTCGACGATGGCTTGCAGGAACTGTGCCCCCAGCGCGCCGTCGATTACGCGGTGATCCACCGACATGGTCACCGACATCACGGTGGCCACGGTCAGTTCGCCATCCTCTCCAACAACCGGCTTTTTGACACCCGATCCCACGGCCAGGATACCGCCATGGGGCGGGTTGATAACCGCATCGAAATTGTCGATGCCGAACATGCCGAGGTTCGAGATCGCAAAGCTGCCGCCCTGATATTCATGCGGGGCCAGTTTGCGGTCGCGGGCGCGGGTGGCGAGGTCTTTCATCTCTGCCGAAAGCGCTGACAGCGATTTCAGGTCTGCGTCTTTCAGAACAGGGGTAAAGAGCCCACCCTCGATGGCGACGGCCACCGCAACGTCAGACGGTTTCAGCTTCAGCACCCGGTCACCGGCCCAGACCGCGTTACAATCAGGAACCGCTTGCAGCGCCAGGGCGCAGGACTTGATGATGAAGTCGTTGACCGACAGTTTCACGCCGCGCCCTTCGAGCTGTTTGTTCAGCTGGCTGCGGAATTTCAACAAAGCATCGAGCTTGATATCCCGGCGCAGGTAGAAATGCGGGATCGTCTGTTTCGCTTCGGTCAGGCGGCCCGCAATGGTTTTGCGCATCCCATCGAGCTTGACCCCTTCGAATTCGCGGCCCTCGTACATTTTGAGGACCATGTCGGTCGATGGACCGGCGGCTGGCGCAGGCGCCGTGGCGGTCGCGCCTTCGACATCCGCTTTGACGATCCGGCCATGGGGACCGGAGCCGGTGATCTGGGCAAGGTCCAGACCTTTTTGCGCGGCAATGCGCCGGGCCAGAGGTGAGGCGAAGATACGCGTGCCGTCGGCCGTTGCCGGCGCTGCCGGAGCAGGGGGGGCGACCGCGTCGGAGCCCCCTGCGGGGGCCGCCTCCTTGGCCGCGTCAGCCGCTGGGGCAGCTTCCGGTGCGGCGGCGGGTGCTGCGATATCATCGGCGCTTTCGCCTTCTTCAATCAGCACGGCGATGGGCGTGTTCACTTTGACGCCTTCGCTGCCTTCGGCCACGAGGATCTTGCCAACGATGCCTTCATCGACGGCTTCGAATTCCATCGTGGCTTTGTCGGTTTCAATCTCGGCCAGCAGGTCGCCGGAGGACACGGTGTCGCCCTCCTTGACCAGCCATTTGGCCAATGTGCCTTCCTCCATGGTCGGGGACAGGGCGGGCATCAGGATTTCGGTTGCCATGGGTCCGTCTCCTTACCAGTAGGTCACTTGTTTCACCGCCGCGATCACCTCATCGGTGGTGACCAGCGCCAGTTTTTCGAGGTTCGCGGCATAGGGCATCGGAACATCCTTGCCCGTGCAGGTGATGACCGGCGCATCGAGATAGTCGAACGCCTGTTGCATCACCTCGGACGCGATGTAGGAGCCGACAGAGCCTTGCGGCCAGCCTTCTTCCACCGTGACGAGGCGGTTGGTTTTCATCACCGAGTTGATCACGGTTGGCAGGTCCATCGGGCGCAGCGTGCGCAGGTCGATAAACTCGGCGCTGATCCCGTCCTCTGCCAGTTTGTCGGCGGCTTCGAGGGCGTATTGCATGCCGATGCCGAAGCTGACGATGGTCACATCCGTGCCTTCACGCCAGATCCGGGCCTTGCCAAAGGGCACGGTGAAATCATCCATGTCCGGCACATCAAAGGTGCGACCATAGAGGATTTCGTTTTCCAGGAAGATGACCGGGTTCGGGTCACGAATGGCGGATTTGAGCAGACCCTTGGCGTCAGAGGCCGAATAGGGCATCGCCACCTTCAGGCCGGGGATTTGCATGTACCAAGCGGCGTAATCCTGGCTGTGTTGGGCGGCGACGCGCGCCGCGGCACCGTTTGGCCCGCGGAACACCATGGGCGCGCCCATCTGGCCGCCGGACATATAGAGCGTCTTGGCGGCCGAGTTGATGATCTGGTCAATCGCCTGCATGGCGAAGTTGAAGGTCATGAATTCCACAATCGGACGCAGCCCGCCAAAGGCCGCGCCAACCGCGATCCCGGCAAAGCCGTGTTCGGTGATCGGCGTGTCGATGACGCGCTTGGACCCGAATTCATCCAGCAACCCTTGGGAGACTTTATAAGCCCCCTGATACTCGGCAACCTCTTCGCCCATCAGATAGACGCTGTCGTCGCTGCGCATCTCTTCGGCCATCGCGTCGCGCAGGGCTTCGCGGACCGTCTGGGTCTTCATTGCGGTGCCTTCGGGCCAGTCCGGTGTCAGGTCGACCTGTGGTGCGACCGGAGCGGCTGTTGCCGGTGACGGTGCAGCTGCCGGCGCGGGGGCAGCTTCGGCGGCTGGGGCGGCTGCGGGGACGGCATCCACGCTTTCCCCTTCTTCGACCAGTACCGCGATGGGGGTGTTCACCTTTACCCCTTCGGTGCCTTCCGCGATCAGGATCTTGCCGACGATGCCTTCATCGACGGCTTCGAATTCCATTGTCGCTTTGTCGGTTTCGATCTCGGCCATGATATCGCCAGAGGAAACGATGTCGCCCTCTTTGACCAGCCATTTGGCCAGCGTGCCTTCCTCCATGGTCGGCGACAGGGCGGGCATAAGAATTTCGGTTGCCATGTCTTCGCGCTCCTTAGGCGTAGATATCGGTCCAGAGCTCTTCGAGCGCCGGTTCCGGACTTTCCTTGGCAAAATCAGCCGAGGCGTTGACGATTTCCTTGATCTCTTTGTCGATCGCTTTGAGATCCTCTTCGGTGGCGTGCTTGCCGGTCAGCAAAAGGCTGCGTACCGCTTCGATCGGATCGCGCTCTTCGCGCATCTTCTGCACTTCTTCGCGGGTGCGGTACTTGGCCGGGTCCGACATAGAGTGGCCGCGATAGCGATAGGTTTTGACCTCTAGGATGTAGGGACCTTTGCCTGCCCGGCAGTGCGCCACCGCCTTTTCGCCGGCTTCTTTGACGGCCAGAACATCCATGCCATCGACCATCTCACCGGGGATGCCATAGGCGGCACCGCGTTCCCAAAGCGACGGGGATTTGGTGGACCGGGCCACCGAGGTGCCCATGGCATATTGGTTGTTTTCGATGACAAAGATCACTGGCAGCATCCAAAGCTCTGCCATGTTGTAGGATTCATAGACCTGACCCTGGTTTGCAGCGCCGTCCCCGAAATAGGTAAAGGTGACGCGGTCATTGCCTTTATACATGTCGGAAAAGGCGAGACCCGCGCCCAGCGGGACCTGCGCGGCAACGATGCCGTGGCCACCATAGAAATGCTTCTCTTTCGAGAACATGTGCATGGATCCGCCTTTGCCCTTGGAATAGCCGCCTTCGCGACCCGTCAGCTCGGCCATCACACCGTTGGGGTCCATGCCGCAGGCCAGCATATGGCCGTGATCGCGGTACGAGGTGATGCGTTTGTCACCTTCGCCTGCCGCAGCTTCGAGGCCGACAACAACCGCCTCTTGTCCGATGTAAAGGTGACAGAAGCCACCGATCAGGCCCATACCATAGAGTTGACCGGCTTTTTCTTCGAAGCGTCGGATCAGCAACATGTCGCGGTAATACTGCGTCAGTTCTTCGGCTGAAACGTTTGGCTTCTTCGTGGATTTGCGGGTTGCCATTGGCGCGAACTCCCCCTCCGAAAGAAATAGTTTAGCATTAAACTATCTCATAACGGATTCGGACGCGGCTGGCGAGTGATAATATGACGCAACGGCACATGGCCGTTATGCATTTCTGTAAATTATTGATTTTATTATCGAATGACGATTTCGTCTGAACGGATCAGACCCAGAACCGTGCGGGCTTGTTCGTCCAGAAGGTCAAGATCAAGGTAATCATCGGACAAACGACGGGTCAGGTTTTCCATTTCGGCGACCTCTTGTTCCAAGGTTTCGAGGTCCACTTGAAGCTGTTGAGCTTCGGCCGATATTTCGACCCGCCGAAAGAGCCCATAGTCACCTTGCACGGCTGCAAATGTGAAATAGATGCTGAGCGCGAATGCGCCTGCAAAATACATCAACGTGCCTACACTGGGACGGTTTGCCCGGGTCACTGCTCACTGCCTTTTTCTGTCGCTTGTTGATCAAGCGTTCCCGGCACTATGCCACAGGTGATTCCTTCTGTGAATCCCTTGGTTTAGAGAAAACACATAATTTTTTGTATTTGTTGGGACGACCTCAAAAAGGGCGGCACGACCGAAAAAGGCCACGGGTCATTTGTGAACCGTGGCCTTGGTCTATTTCTTCGCTTGGGTCGGTTATCCCGCCACGGACGCGTCATAGATGCTTTGGATCGTGGCATCGATCGCGGTGTTGAACGCCTCGTCGCTTTGCTGGGCTGACAAGCCCTCAGTCAGGGCGCGGCTGAAGCTGGCAATCATCCCTGTGTTCTGGGACAAACGCGCATTGGCCTCTTCGCGGCTGTACCCACCGGACAGGGCGACAACCCGCATCACCTGTGGATGATCGATCAGCGGTTTGTAGTGATTGGCTGCCTCAGGTAGGGTGAGTTTCAGCATGATCGTTTGTTCATCCGGCAGCGCGTCGAGCTGTTTTGAAATCTCGTCCAGCAGGATTGCTTCGGCTTCGGCCTTGTCTGAAATGCTGATCGTGACCTCGGGTTCCAGGATCGGGATCAGACCGTGGCCAAGGATTTGTTTGCCGATCTCGAATTGCTGAGCGACGTTGGCCGCGATGCCTTCGGCATTGGCCGCGTCGATGACAGAGCGCATCTTGGTGCCAAAAATGCCCTTGGCAACGGCGCGTTCCAGCAACGCGTCGAGATCGCCCATCGGTTTCATCAGTTTCACGCCATTTTCGGCATCCATCAGACCCTTGTCGACTTTCAGAAACGGAACCACGCCGCGCTCTTCCCACAAATAGGCGGCAGAGGATTTTCCGTCGATGTCGCGGTCCATGGTCTTTTCAAACAGGATCGCGCCAATCACACGGTCGCCGGTAAAGCCGGGCGCCTTGGCGATACGGCTGCGCATCTCGTGGATCTTGTCGAACATTTCGGCCTCTGAGCCATAGGCGTCTTCTTCAACACCGTAGAGCCGCAACGCCTTGGGGGTGGAACCGCCGCTTTGGTCCAGCGCGGCAATAAAGCCCGGCCCGGATTGCATTTTCTCTGCTTGCGCTTGGTTCGACATGGTCAAAATCCGCCTTTTCAAATTTCACGTTCAAAGGGTGATGTCCTTCTGATGTCGCTTCTATGGGACCCGGCATCGTCTTGCAATTTTGTTGGCGCTAACGAGGGTTAGCTCTTTGTTTTGAAGTATAGGGCTTGGGCGATCGGCGCTGGCGGCCACGCCCAACCCCGGCAAGGGACAGCGTCGAAACATCACCGCAAGGCGCGACGGGTTTTCAGGGGTTCTTTGTTGATCGCTTCGCGCTGGACGTATTTTAAATGACCAAAGGCGCTCTCGAACGCTTTGTGGCGCGCCGAGTGTTCGAGGTAATCGCTCAGCCGCAGGATATTGATCGGGTGCTTTTGAATGAGGGCCTTGATCCGCTCGACCGCTTTTTCCAGGGGGTGGGATGAGATGATATGCGCGGCGGTTTGTGTCGGGGTCAGCAGGGCAAAGTCCTGCGGCCGCATCTATGTGTCGCGCAACGCATCAAAAGGGGACGCCCCCAAGGCGCGGAATTTGGGCATATGGATGCGGATGTCTTCAGCGGCGTTTTCGATAACGGTGCCGGATATTTGCGCAAACCCCGTCGGTTCGAGTTTGGACAAGGCGCGGCGGCGCATCGGGGCGGACAGCATATCCAGATCAGCGTGGTCATAGCGCAGATCGTCAAAGACAGAGATCAACCGCAAGTCTGTGTCCGCGATCATAAGATAGGGGTCGGCATTCAGGTGATGCGCGGTTTCGGCAAAGGGCGCGATATGCGGTGCCGCAACGGCGGTGTCCGGTGGTTTTTGAAAGAGCGAGACAAGACGGCTGATCATAGGACGATTATGGCCTTGTTGGACCGAGAACGTCTAGGCGGGCGACGCCATGGCGAACCCGTGCGCCGGTTGACTTGAGGCGGCGTGCCCTAGCTGTAGCCCAACGCCGAGGATAAGCCCCATGCTGCATGATAAGAAATCGGAAACCGACGCCGAACGTCAGAAGGTGCTGCTGCGCCGTATGGTCGAGCATCTCAATGGCGTCCACCCAGAGCTTTATTATCAACCCACCAGCGCGGTCGCCCGTCTGATCCACAAAGAGGTGTCAGAGGGCAAAACGCTGAATGCAGACGAACGCAAATTGATGGCCCGGCTCAGTGCACGCGATATCGAGGTGCTGCTGAGCCTGCATTGACCGCTGCGGGCGTTACATCAGGGCCGCAACACCCGGCAGTTCCTTGCCTTCCATCCATTCCAGAAACGCGCCACCGGCGGTCGAGATATAGGTGAAATCAGGCGCGGCACCGGCTTGGTTGAGCGCAGCAACCGTGTCGCCGCCACCGGCCACGGTGATGAGCGATCCGGCCCGCGTCAGGGTGGCCGCCTCTTTGGCGGCAGCATTTGTAGCGGCGTCGAAGGGCACGATTTCAAAAGCCCCCAAAGGCCCGTTCCAGATCAGCGTTTTGGCACCGGCCATCGCGGCGGATATCGCGGCCACCGTGTCCGGGCCTGCATCCAGGATCATGGCATCCGCCGGGCAGGCGTCTGCGGCGACGGTTTGGTTGTCTGCCCCCGCTTTGAACTCGCGCGCAACGACGACGTCGCTGGGCAGGATGATCTCACAACCGGCCGCGTCTGCCTTGGTCATGATCACCCGCGCTGTGCCGGCCATATCGTGTTCGCACAAGGATTTGCCGACATCGATGCCCTTCGCGGCCAGAAACGTGTTGGCCATGCCACCGCCGATGACGAGGTGATCCACCTTTTCGACAAGGTTGCCCAAAAGATCGAGCTTGGTGGACACTTTGGCCCCGCCGACAACTGCGATCACCGGGCGTTCAGGCGCGCCAAGGGCGGCTTCCAGGGCGCTCAGTTCTGCCTGCATCAGACGTCCGGCACAGTTGGGCAGGCGCTTGGCCAGCCCTTCGGTCGAGGCATGGGCCCGGTGCGCGGCCGAAAAGGCGTCGTTGCAATAGATGTCGCCCAAGGCGGCCATCTCATCCGCAAGCTCTGGGTCGTTCTTTTCTTCGCCGGCGTGAAAGCGCGTGTTTTCTAACAAAACCACATCACCCGGTTGCGCCGCGGCGATCCCCGCTGCGGCTGCGGGGCCGCGACAGTCGGCAACAAAGATCACGTTCGCGCCAAAAGCAGCTTCAAGATTGGCGACCAGCGGTTGCAGTGACATGTCCGGGACAACCTGGCCCTTGGGACGTCCGAAATGCGCCAGTAAAACCGGGGTGCCGCCTTTGGCCAGAATGTCTTGAATGGTGGGAACAACGCGTTGGATGCGGGTGTCATCGGTGACTGTGCCGTTTTCCACCGGGACGTTGAGGTCCACGCGGGTCAAAACCCGTTTGCCGTTCAAATCCATGTCATCAAGCGAATTCCAGCCCATCACGGCCTCCGTATGTCAAATGCTCGCGCGATCCTTGGCGCAGAAATCATGCATCCGTCAATGCGTCACTTGGCAATCCGGGGTCGGCAGCATAGGTTCCCGGTCAAACAAGTGACAGGAGAGCCAGATGGCCGAGATCAAAGACCCCGAAAACACGATCCTGATGGAGCTGAAAGGCGGCACCGTGACGATCGAATTGTTGCCGGACGTTGCCCCCAAACATTCTGAGCGGATGAAAGAGCTCGCGCGGTCGGGTGCCTATGACAATGTTTGCTTTCACCGCGTGATCGACGGGTTCATGGCGCAAACCGGTGACGTCAAGAACGGCAATATGGAAGAAGGGTTCAACATCCGCATGGCCGGCACCGGTGGGTCAGAGCATCCGGATCTGCCGGCCGAGTTTTCCAAACTGCAGCATGATCGCGGAACACTGGGGGCGGCACGGTCTGCCAACCCCAACAGCGCGAATTCGCAGTTCTTCATCAACTTCAAGGACAACCATTTCCTGAACGGTCAATACACCGTTTATGGTCGCGTCATCGAAGGCATGGAACATGTCGATGCCATCGTGCGGGGCGAACCACCCGCGGAACCGGATCGCATGATCAGTGTCAAGGTGGCTGCTGATGCGTAAGCTGGCGGTTCTTTTGTCCCTACTGGCCAGCCCTGCGCTCGCCACCGGTATCCAGATCGAGGTGGAAGGTGAGGCCAATGGCGTCATCACCATCGATCTCTTGGAAGATGTCGCACCGGGTCATGCCGAGCGGATCGCGGCCCTGGCGGCCGAGGGCGCGTATGACGGGGTTGTTTTTCACCGGGTGATTGATGGCTTCATGGCGCAGACCGGTGATGTCGAGTTTGGCAAACTGGGTGGTGACATGCGCCTTGCCGGGCGCGGTGGATCGGCCATGCTCGACCTGAAGGCAGAGTTCTCAGCAGAGCCGTTTGATCGCGGCGTTGTGGGTATGGCCCGGTCGCAAAATCCGGACAGCGCCAACAGCCAGTTCTTTATCATGTTCGATGCGGGTCATTTCCTGAACGGTCAGTACACGGTCATCGGTCGTGTGACCGAGGGCATGGATGTGGTCGACAAGATCAAGCTGGGCACCGGACCCAACGGGTCGGTTGTTGGGGCCCCGGATGTCATGAAAAAGGTGACGGTCGTCGAGTGACCGTCGCGCACCGGCGCTCACATCTGCGTGCGCCGGGCTATGCAGACAAAGTCCTTCGCGCCACTCTCGATCCCGGGGGTGGCGCATGTTTTTCCGAGCTTTGATATCGACGATCTGCATTATGGGCTGGGGCGTTGCCGCGTCCGCGAACCCTGAATTCTGGCGCAACGAATGGCCGGACACGGATTTTGAGCAGACCAGTGTGGACAACTGGGGCGATATTCTGTCCGGCGGACCGCCCAAGGACGGCATCCCCGCTATCGACGATCCCAGCTTTCGCAACGTGTCGAGTGAGACCCGGTTGCAGGATCGCGAGCCGGTTATCACGTTGGAACTGGGTGCGGCCAAACCGCGGGCCTATCCGATCCGCTACCTGATGTGGCATGAGATCGTGAATGACCGCGTGGCCGATGTGCCGGTTGCGGTCACCTTCTGCCCATTATGTAATTCCGGGCTCAGCTTTGACCGCCGTGTCGGGGATCAGGTGCTCAGCTTTGGGGTGTCGGGCAAGCTGCGCCATTCAGACATGATCATGTATGATCGCGAAACCCAAAGCTGGTGGCAGCAAGCGGTCGGGCAGGCCATTGTCGGCGCGCTGACGGGCACAGAACTGACAGCCTTGCCCAGTTGGATGGAAAGCTGGGCCGAGTTCAAGGCGCGCAACCCGGATGGGTTGGTGATGAACCAACCGCGCGGATACACGCGGGATTACGGGCGCAACCCTTATCGCCAGTATGACAGCGCGGCCCGGCCATTCCTGTACAACGGAGAAAACCCGCCGCACGGCATTCCACCCTTGGTCCGGGTGATCCGTGTCGGTGACCGCGCCTGGCCCATGACGCGGCTTGCCGCAGAGGGGGCTGTTGAAGAGGCCGGAGTAAAGATCAGCTGGACCGCCGGCCAGGCATCAGCCCTCGATACCAGCCGTATCAGCGAAGGCCGCGATGTTGGCACCATTCGCGTGCGGGACGGGCAGGGGCGGGATGTCCCGCACGACGTCATGTTTGCCTTTGCCTTCCATGCGTTCTGGCCCGATGGCACATGGATGCTGGCGCAGTAACCGCCCATGAAAAAAGCGCGTCCGGCATGGCCCGACGCGCCTTTCCATACAGTATCAGGTCGGATCAGCCTTCGGATTTGGCCGGTGCCGCCGCAGGATTGGCCGCAGGACGCGCGGCTGGTTTGCCCGGGTTCAAAGGATCGTCTTGGCGTTGCACCGATCCTTCAAAATGCGCGCCGCTTTCGATCGCGATGGTCTTGTGAATGATGTCGCCTTCGACACGGGCCGTTGAGGTCAGACGCACCTTCAAACCGCGGACCCGGCCCACGATGCGGCCGTTGATCACCACGTCATCGGCGACGACTTCGCCCTTGATCGTAGCACTTTCGCCGATGGTCAGCAGGTGTGCACGGATGTCACCTTCGACAGTGCCTTCAACCTGAATATCGCCGGTTGTCTTCATATTGCCGGTGACGTGCAGGTCTGCCGACAGCAAAGATGCCGCTGGCTTTGGCTTTGGCGTGGTCGGTTTGAAATCGCTTGGCGCGGGTGCCGCAGGGGTCGGGCTCGACGCGGTTGCCGGTGTCGCCTCAGTGCCCTTTGCGCCGGGCTCGTTGATTTTGCTCTTAGAAAACATTGTTCGCAGCCTTGATGTAGGTCATGGGGTTTCTGGGTACACCGTTCACGCGGACCTCATAGTGCAGGTGGGTGCCGGTCGATCGTCCAGTACTACCCATATCAGCTATATGATCCCCACGCGAGACTCTTTGACCCTTGCGCACGCGAATGCGCGTGTTGTGGGCATACAGGGTTTCGATCCCGAACGCATGCTGAATTTTCACCAATTTGCCGAAACCTGACTGCCATCCCGCGAATGTGACGACGCCGTCAGCAGTCGCAAAGATATCGGTGCCATGCGCGGCGGCAAAATCGGTGCCATTGTGCATCCGCCGCCCGCCGGTTTTGGGATCGCGGCGATAGCCGTAGCCGCTGGTGAACCGGAATGCCGATTTCACCGGCATCGCGAATGGCGCCTTTTCCGCAGCGATCCGATAAAGGTTCAGCGTATCCATCTGTTGCAACAGCTTATTGGCGCGGATTTCATCGGGCGAGGGGGGCGCGCCGCTGGTCGAAAAGGACAAAGGGGTCAACGGACCACCCTGACCGTTATACCCGCGCCGGACCTCTTCGATGATCCGATCCGTCGGCATCCCGGCGCTGCGGAACATTTTGTCCAGCGGCTCAACCGAGATGGCCATCGCATCTTCCAATTGTCTGAAAATTTGATCGTTCTGGTCGCGCATGAGGCGGATTTCAAGCTCCAGCTCATCCGCCCGGGTCAGCGCCTCTTCGGCATCGGCCAGGATCTGGTCGCGTTCCTCAGCAGCGTCGGCCAGCGCGGTCGACATGAAATCAACCGGCGCGCGGGATCCGGCGCTGGCAAGCTGCGCGCCGTCTTGCGTCGTCTGGCTTTGGAGCGCGGCAAGCGCAGAGCGTGCCTCTTCGCGTTCGATCATCGCGGTGCGCAGTTTTTGCTGCACAACGTCCAGCCCGGTTTCCAATTCGCGCCGGCGCGTTTCAGATGCCAGCAGGTCCGATTGCATCACCGAAATCTGTTCTAGTGCTGCATTAAACCGTTGTTGTGCGGCCAAAGCTTCGGCGGCACGGGCATCCCGTTCATCCGAAAGCGCCTCTAGCCGGGCCTGATAGGTCATCTGGTCCCGTTCGGCTTGTGCGCGGAAGTTGCCGGACCCGATGCTGTCCATCAACAGGATCGCGGTGGCCACAATGGCCCAACCAACAACCAGTCCGCCGCCCGCAAAGGTCAGAAGCTGCATATGAGGTTTCAGCCGGATAAAGCGGGTGTCAGTGTCGGATTTCAAAAACACGCGCCGTTCAGGAAACATATGTTCCATGATCGCATGTGTCTTGATTGCCAGACGACTACGCATTTGCCCCACCCTTGCTTTCATCCTTGTTGGCCAACGCTCACCCCAATTCGCGCCAGCTTTTTGCGCAGCAGTACCCAATGGCCGGGATTTGGGCAAGGTTTCTGTCCAATTTCGCGGCGTCAGCCCGTTGAATTGTGGATTATTGGCAAATTTCCGCCGATTCCAAAGGGTTGGTCGTCGGCGGAACTGATCAATTTTCGACCAATGGCCAGTAGAAGTCGGGCGGCAGACCCGCTTCGGCGCGTTTTTCCTCGTTAAAGGGCGGTTTCAGGGCACCTTTGAAATACCGTTTGACCAGCGCATGAAAGACGTCTTTCGGATCAAGGTTTTCGCGGCCACAGAGGAAGTGAAACCACTTGGAGCCATAGGCGACATGGCTGACTTCTTCGGCGTATATGGTTTCAAGCGCCGCAACGGCATCCGTCAATTTGGCTTTTTGAAATATCTGGATCATGCCCGGCGTCACGTCCAGACCGCGTGCTTCCAGAACCATTGGCACCACCGCCAGACGGCCCATGAAATCATCGACCGTGTCTTCGGCTGCGCGCCACATGCCCGCATCGGCCGGTAATGCGCCGTAATGACTGTCTTGCGCTTCAAGACAGTCGCACATCAGATTGAAATGCTTGGATTCTTCGTCGGCGGCTTTGACCCAGTCGTCATAAAACCCCATGGGCATCGGAACGTGGGCAAAGCGGGCGATGATATCCCAATGGAGGTCCACCGCATTCAGTTCGATATGGGCCACCGCATGCAGCAGCGCGATGCGGCCTTGTGGGCTGCCGGGTTTGCGCTTGGGTACATCCCTTGGATGCAGCAACTCAGGTTCCGCAGGGCGCGACGGGCGCAGGGGCGGTTCCGCACGCCCCACCGGGATCTCTGGTCCGTCGCCATTTCGGGACGCGACCCATTCAGCGGCATGGCGGCGGGACAGGGCGGTCTTTGCCCGCCCGTCCGCCGTGGTCAGCACCTCGACCGCGCGTTCTGCCAGTGACTGGATCACAGAGCTTTCACAGCCTCCAGCACTGCATCGACATGGCCCGGCACTTTGACCTTGCGCCACACCTGGGCAATCTCGCCATCGGCGTTGATCAAAAAGGTGGACCGTTCGATGCCCATGAACTTTTTGCCGTACATGCTCTTTTCTTTCCAAACACCATAGTCTTCGCAGGTGGTGCCGTTTTCGTCGGACAACAGCGGCACGGTCAGCTCGCGCTTGGCGACAAATTTTTCATGGCTCGCGACACTGTCCTTGGAAATGCCGAACACTTTCGCGCCAGCGGCTTCAAAATCGGCAAGACTTTCCGAAAATCCGATGGATTCCTTGGTGCACCCAGAGGTATCGTCACGGGGATAGAAGAACAAAACAACAGCGCCGCCGCGCAAATCGGACAAGGATACGTCCGTGCCCCCGTCTCGGGGCAGCGTGAATTGCGGTGCGGTATCAGATACGTCGAGCATAGGGCCTCTCAGGTCTGCGGGAAAAAGTGAATTTCATATTAGGCCGCGGCAGGCAACAATAAAGGTAAGCAAACGGATAAGATGACGCCGTCATCCAACATACCCGGCGCGGACGCCCCAGATACGACCGTCACCCGGCGGCGCTGGCCGGTTTGGCTGCGCGCCTGCGCCTGGACGGGCGGGGTGGTGACGGTTGTCGCCGTGGCCGCGGTGGTGCTGGTGTTGACGATTGTCGGTCAAACCGTCCGCGCCCCCGATTGGGTGCTGGACCGGGTCGAAACCTGGCTTGAATCGTCCTTGAACGGGTTCGACATTGAATTTGGCGACATCCAGATGGTGATCAACGAAGGCTGGCGCCCGCGTGCGCGGCTGTTGGATTTGACCCTGTTTGATCCGTCCGGTGCCCGTGTCGTTCAGCTGCAAGTGGCGACGGCGAGCCTTGCCATGCGGCCGCTGTTGCAAGGGCAGGTCCGGCCCAAAACCATCGGGCTCAGCGGTGGGTTTGCAACCATTCAGCGCGCTGAACAGGGACAAGTCAGCGTCGTATTGGCCGATCCCGAAGCGCCGGTGCGCGAGGCAGAAGGCCTGTTGGACCTGTTGGACACGGTCGAGGCCGAAACCGACAGCCCGCTTTTGTCGGCGCTGACCGAAGTTGAACTTTCTGGCATGACTGTCCGCTACGAGGATGCGCAATCGGGGCGCGCCTGGCTGGCCGACGGGAGCTATGCCAAGCTATCGCGGCTCGACGACACATTGCGCCTGACGGCGAACCTGGCCGTGTTGGCGGGCGGCGCGGATGTGTCGACGGTGGAGTTGAACTACGAAGGCGCGATTGACGGGCCACAGGCCAGTTTCGGCGTTTCCATCACCGATGTACCAGCTCAGGACATCGCAAGCCAAGCCCAAGCCCTGGCGTGGTTGACGCCGCTGAGGGCGCCAATTTCGGGGTCGATGCGCGGTACGCTTGGCGATGATGGCTCATTGGGCGTGCTGAATGCCAGCCTGCATATCGGGGCCGGTGCGTTGCAACCGACCGAGGCGGTGCGACCCATCCCGTTCCAAGGCGCACGCAGCTATTTCGAATTTGATCCGGTGACGGAAACCATCCGATTTGACGAATTGTCCGTAGAGTCCGATTGGCTGACCGGGCGAGCCAGCGGTTCGGCACAACTGGTCGGGCTGTCCAGCGGCACACTGCAAGAGCTGGTGTCGCAGATTACGGTTTCCGAACTTGTTACCAATCCGGCGAATACCTATGCCGAACCCCTGACACTTGTTGGGGCGCAGGCGGATTTTCGGCTGAAACTGGATCCCTTCCAGCTCGATCTGGGGGAAATGTATGTCGAACATGCCGACACCAACATCCTGCTAAAATCCCGTTTGACCGCCGCTACGGGCGGTTGGCATCTGGACTTAGACGGATCGCTGGATGCAATCACGCCCGAGGCATTGATGCAGCTTTGGCCGCAAAAGGTGTCCCCAAAGCCCCGAAAATGGGTTTCGGAAAACCTGACAGGCGGCCAGATCCGGAATGGACAATTCGCCGTCCGGTCCGAACCGGGGGCCAAGCCCGTTGTCTATTTGAACACGGATTTTGAAGGCAGCAGCATCCGGTTTCTCAAAACGATGCCCCCGATTTCGGATACGGAAGGCATGTTTAACCTCGTGGACGGCCGGTTTGTTGTCACCACCACCAAAGGGCAGATAATGGCGCCCGCCGGCGGGGCGGTCGATGTTTCGGGTACGTCCTTTATCATCCCGGATGTCGGCATCAAGAAACGCGCGCCGGGCGTCGTGCGGGCGCGTGCGTCCGGCAATGTGACGGCGGTCTTGTCCTTATTGGATGAACCCCCGCTGCGCATCCTGCGCGATGTTACCTTTCCGGTGAGCGTTGCCGAAGGGCAGGCCGTCGCCATCGGAACCATCGCCTTGCCACTGGCAGAGCGTGTGCAGTTTGAAGAGATCGATTTTCACGTCGACGGGACGCTGAGGGATGTATCTTCGGACTTTTTGGTACCGGGTCATACCGTTGTGGCCAAAGAGCTAAGCCTGACCGCGTCAAGCGCACAAGTGGCGTTGAGCGGTCAGGGCGCGATCAGCGGTGTACCCGCCGAGGTGGCATGGGCACAGAAGATCGGGCCGGGCGCGGATGGGTCCAGCACGGTGTCAGGCACCATTGCGCTGGGTCCCGAAACGGTTGAGGCCTTCGAGATCGGGCTGCCAGACGGTATGCTGAGCGGGGCTGGCTCTGGCACCTTTGAAGTGGCCTTGGGCAAAGGCGCCCCGCCACGACTGACACTGAACAGTGATCTGGTTGGGCTTAGCCTTCAAATCCCGGAACTGGGCTGGCAAAAAACTGCGTCCAATTCAGGCAACTTGTCCGTGTCGGCGCAATTGGGGCCAGATCCGGGCGTCGATGCACTCAACCTGTCGGGCGCGGGGCTTTCGGTCGAGGGCCGTTTGGATGTGTCAGCAACGGGTGGTCTGGAACTGGCCCGGTTTAACAGTGTTCGTGTCGGCAATTGGCTGAACGCGCAGGTCGACCTCGTGGGGCGCGGGAAGGGTGTGTCGCCGAATATCCGTATCCGGTCCGGGTCGCTGGATTTACAGAACGCCCAATTCGGCACCTCAGCCAATGGTGGCGACGCGCCCGAGCGGCTGGATGTGGTGCTGGATCAGCTTCAAATCACAGAGACATGGGCGCTGACCGATTTTGTCGGCCAGTTCGATCCTGCCGGCGGTCTGAGCGGCCCGTTTCAGGGTCGTTTGAACGGACGGACAAAGGTGAACGGGGATCTGGTGCCCGAAAACGGACGACTGGCGTTCCGGATCACGTCCAATGACGCGGGCGGGGTTCTGAAGTCGGGTGGCTTGCTGACACAGGCGCGTGGCGGGACGTTCCAACTGATCCTGCGCCCGGTCGAGGATGAGGGCAGCTATGACGGCACACTCACGGTCGAAAACACCAGCATCCACGATGCGCCCGCGATGGCCGCGCTGTTGAATGCCGTCAGCATCGTGGGGTTGTTGGACGAAATGTCAGGGCAGGGCATTCAATTCAGCCGTGTCGATGCACGGTTTCGGCTCGACCCGGATCAACTGACCCTGTTCGAAGGCAGCGCCGTTGGCCCCTCAATCGGCTTGTCGATGGATGGGCGCTATGATGTTGCGCGTAAATTCATGAATATGCAGGGCGTGATTTCCCCGGCCTATTTCCTCAACGGCATTGGACAGGTCGTCTCGCGGCGGGGCGAGGGGTTGATCGGGTTCAACTATAACCTTGTCGGACCGGCGTCGAAGCCGAATGTGACGGTCAATCCGCTCTCGGCACTTGCCCCGGGGTTCTTGCGGGGCATTTTCCGGGCGACCGCACCACCCGAAGATCCTTCCGAACCCGATGACACCGGTTACCAAAATCCTGTACGCGAAGAGCGGTAAACCGGCTTTTCAAACGGGGCGTTGCACGGTATGGCGCGCCCATGAAGCTTGACGATTTTGATTTCCACCTGCCCGAAGGGCTGATTGCAACGCGGCCCGCCAAACCGCGTACATCCGCGCGCTTGCTGTTTTCAGAGGGCAGTCGGATCTCTGATCAGCGGGTGTCGGATTTGCCGAACTGGCTTCGCGCGGGCGATCGGTTGGTTCTGAACAACACCAAAGTCATTCCGGCCCGTTTGACCGGCGAACGCCAACGCATCGGCGCCGAGGGGACGACCCGCGCCAAGATCGAAGTCACCCTGTTGGACCCGCAGTCGGATGGCTCTTGGTCTGTCTTGCTGAAGCCGCTCAAAAAAGTGCGGGTCGGAGAAGTGATCCGGTTTTCCGCAGTCCTGTCGGCCGAACTGACCGGGGCGCAGGACGGACAGGGGTTTTTGCGCTTCAACCTGACGGGCGACGATTTTGACGCGGCCTTGACCGAGGCGGGCGCGATGCCGCTTCCCCCTTACATCGCGCGGCTGCGAGCAGCGGATGAACAGGACAAGGAAGACTATCAGACCGTTTTTGCCAAACATTCCGGCGCGGTCGCAGCGCCGACAGCGTCTCTGCATTTTGACGACGCGTTGCTGGCGCAGATACAGGCCAAGGGCGTGCAGATCAGCTATGTCACCCTGCATGTCGGGGCGGGTACGTTTCTGCCGGTGAAGGTCGACGATGTAACGACGCACAAAATGCACGCGGAATGGGGGCATGTCAGCCCTGAGGCGGCCGCAGAGATTGCCGCGACAAAAGCGGCAGGCGGACGGGTGGTCCCGGTGGGCACCACCGCATTGCGTTTGATTGAAAGTGCGGCGCGCGGTGGCAAGATCGCCCCTTGGGAAGGCGAAACGGATATCTTCATCTATCCCGGTTTCACCTTTCACGTGACCGATGCGCTGATGACAAACTTTCACCTGCCCAAATCGACCTTGATGATGCTGGTATCCGCCCTGATCGGACATGATCGCATCAAATCCGTCTATGCCCATGCAATTGCAGAGAAATACCGTTTCTTTTCTTACGGTGATTCCTCACTTTTGATCCCGTAAGCGGCGAAGTGTTGTTCGCGACGCGCACAAAGTCGCAGATCAGCTTTACGCAAGGCAAAGACTCAGTCATGCAGATTACAAGACGAATTTGCGTCGCTTGGACAGAAGGATCGTAGCGATGGGTCAGGTCATCTCTAACGCTTGGGCGCTTTTGCTGGGCATGATGTTGCTGATGGTTGGCAATGGATTGCAGGGCACCTTGCTGGGGGTTCGGGGCGAGATTGAAGGGTTCACCACTCTTGAGATGTCGTTCGTCATGTCGGCGTATTTCATCGGCTTTCTGGGGGGCTCCCGTCTGACGCCGGAACTGATCCGGCGGGTCGGGCATGTTCGCGTCTTTGCCGCGCTGGCCTCTTTCATCTCGGCTGTCATGATCCTTTACCCTGCATTTGCTGATCCAATCCCGTGGTTCATCGGGCGGGTGATCATCGGCTTTTGCTTTTCGGGCGTGTATGTGACGGCGGAAAGCTGGTTGAACAATGCGGCAGACAACGAAAACCGGGGCAAGGCGTTGTCGGCTTACATGATCATGATGATGGTCGGGATCGTTTCATCTCAGGCCCTTCTTTTGGTTGGGGACCCGTCGGGATACGAACAGTTTGTGATCGCCTCGGTCCTGATCTCAATCTCGTTTGCGCCGATCCTATTGTCGATCAGCCCCACACCTGCCTTTGACACCACACATCCCATGAGCCTCAAAGAGCTCTTTCGGATCACGCCCTTGGGCTGTGTCGGCATGTTCCTGTTGGGGGGCGTCTTTGCCAGCATGTTCGGCATGAGCTCGGTCTATGCCTCGCGCGCCGGGTTGGGGTTGGCCCAAATCTCCACCTTTGTTGCCACGTTCTACATCGGAGCCTTGGTGCTCCAGTACCCGTTGGGCTGGATTTCGGACCGTATGGATCGCCGGCTTTTGATCATCATTGTGTCGGCCATCGGGGCCGTTGGCGCGGTGATTGGTATGTTGCTGGGTGGCAATTATTACCTACTGCTTGGCGCGGCTTTTCTGATCGGGGGTATGTCGAACCCGCTCTATTCTTTGCTGATCGCGCATTCCAACGACTACCTCGATCACGATGACATGGCGGCGGCCTCTGGCGGCCTGGTGTTTATCAACGGTCTGGGGGCGATTGCAGGGTCGCTGATCACCGGTTGGCTGATGAGCGACGACATCTTTGGACCACCGGGCTTCTTCCTGTTCGTGGCTGTGTTGCTGATTGTTCTGGTCCTCTACGGCGCATACCGCACGACTCAGCGGGCCACCATTCCGGTCGAGGACACAGGTGTCATGGCACCGATCCTGGCCACCGGTACCGCCGTTGCCGTGGAATTTGCGCAAGAATACGCCATTGAGACGGATTTGGAGGAACAAGACAGTGACGCTGCCTCATAATCCTCGCAGTGCTGTCGCATCTGTAGCAAATTGTTACTGTAACGAATGTGTAAATGCTATGTAAAACTGGAAACACACGCTGGGCGGCAGGTAACGGAGTGACCCCGATGATTGGGCCGGAAGATATACTGAGCTACTGGTTGGACGAGGTCGGTGCAGAAGGCTGGTACAAAGGCGGCGACGCGCTGGACCAAGACATTCGCGACAAGTTCGAAGAGACGTGGAACAGGGCACAGGAAGGCGCGTTCTCGCTCTGGCTGACCTATCCCAGCGGAACACTGGCCTACATCATCTTGATGGATCAGTTTTCCCGAAACATGTTTCGCGGTACAGCCAAGGCGTTTGTCTCAGACACTGCGGCACGGGCCGCGGCCAAAGGTGCGATACGCAAAGGTTGGGACCTTAAGATCGACGAGCCGGCTCGCCACTTCTTTTGCATGCCATTGATGCATTCGGAAAACCTGACCGATCAGGATCGCTGTGTGCGGCTCTTTTGTGAACGGATGCCGGAAACCGGTGACAAGAACATGTTGCATGCGCGGGCCCATCGCGAAGTGATCCGCAAGTTTGGCCGATTCCCGACACGGAACGAAGCCCTGTCGCGCCGGTCGAGCGGATCGGAAGCGGAATATGTCAGCAATGGTGGCTATGGCGGCGGCGTCCGCGAGCTGGAGGCGGTTTCGGCCTGATCCCACCAAGAGACAGCAAATTCAGGGCTCTGAACATGGTTCAGGGCCCTTTTGTTTGCGCCGAATCTGTGAGCGCGTTACCAAAGTGACGCAGGGTCCGAAATGTCGCAATCGGGCCGGATTGAAGCCGTTCAAAAAATAGTTTAAGGCTAAACTATATTTTTGAACCGCCTGCGCCGAGGGGAAGACATGGCTGCTAAATCCTTTGATCTGATCGTTATTGGCGCGGGCCCCGGTGGCTATGTTGCCGCCATCCGTGCCGCGCAATTGGGGCTGAACACGGCCATCGTGGAACGCGAGCATATGGGGGGCATCTGCCTGAACTGGGGCTGCATCCCGACAAAGGCGATGCTGCGGTCTTCAGAGGTGTTCCACCTGATGGAGCGGGCCAAGGATTTTGGTCTGAAGGCGGATGGTGTCGGCTATGATCTGGACGCGGTTGTCAAACGCAGCCGCGGCGTTGCTAAACAGCTTAGCTCTGGTGTCACGCATCTTTTGAAAAAGAACAAGGTCACCGCGATCATGGGCGAGGCGACGGTCACCGCCAAGGGCAAGGTGAGCGTCAAGACCGACAAAGGGACCGAAGAACTGGCCGCCAAAGACATCATCCTTGCCACAGGCGCGCGCGCCCGCGAACTGCCAGGCCTTGAGGCGGATGGTGATTTGGTCTGGACCTATAAGCACGCGCTGGTGCCGCCCCGGATGCCCAAAAAGCTTCTGGTGATCGGGTCAGGCGCGATTGGCATCGAATTTGCAAGCTTTTACAATACGTTGGGAACGGATACGACCGTGGTCGAGGTGATGGATCGGGTTCTGCCGGTCGAAGATGCCGAGATCAGCGCCTTCGCCAAGAAGTCCTTTGTCAAACAGGGCATGAAGATCATGGAAAAAACCATGGTCAAACAGCTCGACAGCGCCAAGGGCAAGGTCACCGCGCATATCGAGACCGGCGGCAAGGTGGAAAAGCACGAGTTTGACACGGTGATTTCCGCCGTGGGCATCGTCGGCAATGTCGAGGGGCTGGGTCTCGAAGCGTTGGGCGTGACGGTTGATCGGACCCATGTGGTCACAGATGCCTATTGCCGGACCGGCGTTGACGGTGTTTGGGCCATTGGCGATATCGCCGGGGCACCGTGGCTGGCGCATAAGGCAAGCCACGAAGGCGTTATGGTCGCCGAAATGATTGCTGGCGGTCATCCGCATCCGGTCAAACCCGAGAGCATTGCCGGATGCACGTATTGCCATCCCCAAGTGGCCAGCGTCGGCTATACCGAAGCCAAGGCAAAGGAGCTGGGCTTTGACGTCAAAGTGGGTCGCTTCCCCTTTATCGGCAACGGCAAGGCCATTGCGCTGGGTGAGCCGGAAGGCATGATCAAAACCGTATTCGACGCCAAGACGGGCGAATTGCTGGGCGCGCATATGGTGGGTGCCGAAGTCACCGAATTGATCCAGGGCTATGTCGTCGGTCGCCAGTTGGAGACCACGGAAGAAGACCTGATGCACACCGTCTTCCCGCATCCCACGCTGAGCGAGATGATGCATGAAAGTGTGCTCGACGCTTATGGTCGGGCGATCCATTTCTGACAGGCGTCGGATCGCCTTCGGCGAGAGTATTTTGAAAGAGAAGAAGACAAGGGCGCTCGACCTCGGGCGCCCTTTCATGTTGGATGGGGTGGGAGGTGTGCATGGTCAGTCTGAACCGCGTCATAATGCAGAAATCGAGCCGCCAGATGATCAAATCGTTGGGGGCGGAACATCTGAAAGTTGCCGAGATTTCAGGCAAGTGGGGGCGTATGTTCACCTTTGCGTCTTACACGCAGTATTTGTATCCCAAGTTTGATATCTGCGCCGGACCGTATTTGGATGAGGCGGGCAAACCGTTGAAGTTTGATCTGATCCTCGCCAACCAGGTGTGGGAGCATCTGGACCGGCCTTATGCCGCGACCAAGAACGTGCGCAAGATGCTGCCCAAGGGCGGGTATTTCTGGGTCGCGGTGCCGTTTTTCATTCCGTTTCACGCAGCCCCCATGGACAACTCGCGCTGGTCGGCGCGGGGGTTGAAGAACCTGTTGATCGAGGCCGGGTTTGAGGAGGATGCGATCGTGGCCGAGCAATGGGGCAATCGGAACGCGGCGGCGCGGAACCTCGAAGCGGACTGGCCACCGGTCTATGATCCGGATAAAGACCCGTTAGAGAATGACTCGGACATGCCAATCTGTGCCTGGGCGCTTGCACGGAAAACCTGACATGACACAACCTGACGAGACCCGGTGGGGTCTGATCCTGGCCATTTGGGCGGCCGGTTTGGGCGCCGCGGCGCAATATGGCAAAATCAGTGTGGTTTTTGACCGCATGGCAGAGCTTTACCCGGAGGCGGGTGCAGGGATTGGGTTTACCGTGTCGCTTGTGGGCTTCCTGGGCATTTTGTTGGGAGTGGTTGCGGGCTCTGCGGTGGCCTCTTTTGGCTTTCGGCGGACGCTGGTGATGGCCTTGTGGGTAGGGGCCGCGATGTCGGCGGTTCAGGCGTTGCATTTGCCCTATGGCTGGTTTCTGGCCTCGCGGATGGTGGAGGGGTTGTCGCATCTGGGGCTGGTCGTTGCGGCACCAACGTTGATTGCCCAGATCAGTTCCGAGCGGCATCGCGGTGCGACACTGACCTTGTGGGGGACCTTTTTTGGCGTGGCCTTTGCGCTTTTGGCGTGGATCGGGCGGCCGTTTGTCGAGGCGTATGGGGTTTTGGCGCTCTTTGCGGCGCATGCGGTGATCATGGCGGGACTGGCCATCGGGTTGCAGGTCGCCTTGCGCGACGTGCCGGTGCCAGAGCGGGTGCCGTTCCCGTCATTGCAGGGCCTGCCGGCCTTGCATTGGTCGATTTACCGGTCGCCATCCCTCAGCGCGCCGGCGGCAGGGTGGCTGTTTTACACGACCTGCTTTGTTTCGGTTCTGACGGTTTTGCCGCCCTATATCGACGCCAATGTGCGGGCCTTGGTGATGGGGGCGATGCCGCTGGCCAGCATCCTGTCCTCTTTGACACTGGGGGTCTGGCTGTTGTCCAAAACCAGCGCGGTCCGGGTGATTGAGATTGGCTTTGTCGGGTGCGCGGCGTCGATGATCTGGCTGTGGCTGGACCCGGACGATCCGGTGGCCTGCATCGTCATGGCCGGGTTCATGGGGCTGGTGCAGGGGGCGAGTTTCGCGGCGGTGCCACAGTTGAACCAAACGGCAGAGGATCGCGCGAAATCCAACGGGGCCATGGCGCAGGCAGGCAATACGGGCAACACAATCGGGACCCCGATCATGGTCGCCGTTTTGTCCATCGCCGGGTACACGGGGCTGGCGTTGACCATGATGCTGGTCTTCATGGCCGGGTTTGTGGTGCACGTCCTGTTGGCGGCGCGGCGCGCACAAACGTGATGTTCCTGTAACGTTCTCATTTTTTTGTTGGCGACTCGCGCGCGCAGACTTATGTCTAACCCGTTAATGGGGGTTCCATGGCTGACCTAAAACAGATCGAGGTGCGCGGGGCGCGCGAGCATAACCTAAAAGGCATTGATGTCGACATTCCGCGCGATCAGCTGGTGGTGATCACCGGCTTGTCGGGATCGGGTAAATCATCGCTGGCCTTTGACACGATTTATGGCGAAGGGCAGCGGCGTTATGTCGAAAGCCTGAGCGCCTATGCGCGCCAGTTCCTCGACATGATGGAAAAGCCAGATGTGGATCATATCAGCGGTCTGTCCCCGGCCATTTCGATTGAGCAAAAGACGACATCCAAGAACCCGCGATCAACCGTCGGGACCGTGACAGAGATTTACGATTACCTGCGTTTGCTCTTTGCCCGGGCAGGCACGCCGTACAGTCCGGCGACCGGTCTGCCGATTGAAGCGCAACAGGTTCAGGACATGGTCGACCGGATCATGGCGATGGAAGAGGGCACGCGCGCCTATCTTCTGGCGCCCATCGTGCGCGACCGCAAAGGTGAATATCGCAAAGAGTTCCTCGAGCTGCGCAAGCAGGGGTTCCAGCGGGTCAAGGTGGATGGTCAGTTCTATGAGCTGGACGAGCCGCCAACGCTGGACAAGAAATTCCGTCATGACATTGATGTGGTCGTGGACCGGATCGTTGTGCGCGACGGCATGGAAACGCGGCTGGCGGACAGTTTGCGCACCGCGCTGGATCTGGCTGACGGTATCGCGATTCTGGAAACGGCGCCCAGCGAAGGGGACCCGGAACGGATCACCTTTAGTGAGAATTTTGCATGCCCAGTCAGTGGCTTCACCATTCCCGAGATTGAACCGCGCCTGTTTTCGTTCAACGCGCCCACCGGCGCTTGTCCGGCCTGTGACGGGCTGGGGGTCGAGCTTTTCTTTGACGAGCGGCTGGTGGTGCCCGATCAGACGCTGAAGATCAGCGATGGCGCACTGGCACCATGGCGCAAAGGGAAAAGCCCGTATTTCCTGCAGACGATTGAGGCGATCGCCAAGCATTACGAGTTCGACAAGAACGCGAAATGGAAAGACCTGCCCAAATTCGTGCAGCAGGTTTTCCTCTATGGCTCGGGTGAGGACGAAATTCCGTTCCGCTATGATGAAGGCGGGCGGGTCTATCAGGTGACCCGAACCTTTGAGGGTGTCATTCCCAACATGGAACGGCGCTATCGCGAGACAGACAGCAACTGGATCCGCGAAGAGTTTGAACGGTATCAAAACAACCGGTCCTGTGGGGCATGTGGCGGGTATCGCCTACGTCCCGAGGCATTGGCGGTCAAAATCGCGGGTCTGCATGTCGGGCAAGTGGTTGAGATGTCGATCCGTCAGGCTTTGGAATGGGTCGAGGCGGCCCCAGAGCATCTGACGGCGCAAAAGAATGAGATTGCCCGCGCGATCCTGAAGGAAATCCGCGAACGATTGGGGTTCCTGAACAATGTGGGTCTGGAATACCTGACGCTCAGCCGGAATGCCGGGACCCTTTCGGGCGGTGAAAGCCAGCGTATTCGTCTGGCCAGCCAGATTGGATCAGGTCTCACAGGGGTGCTTTACGTGCTGGATGAGCCGTCCATTGGCCTGCACCAGCGGGACAATGACCGCTTGCTGCTGACCCTGAAAAACCTGCGCGATCAAGGCAACACGGTCATCGTTGTTGAACATGACGAAGAGGCGATCCGCGAGGCGGATTACGTGTTCGATATTGGCCCCGGCGCGGGCGTGCATGGCGGGCAGGTTGTCAGTCATGGGGTGCCGGCAGAGATTGCGGCAGACGCGAATTCGGTCACCGGGCAATACCTGTCCGGCGCACGGGAAATTCCGGTGCCGACCGAGCGGCGCAAGGGCAGCAAGAAAAAGCTGACGGTGGTCAAAGCGACCGGCAACAATCTGAAGACTGTGACGGCTGATTTCCCGTTGGGCAAGTTCGTTTGCGTGACCGGGGTGTCGGGCGGCGGCAAGTCGACGCTGACGATTGAAACGCTGTTCAAAACGGCCTCTATGCGGCTCAACGGGGCGCGGCAGACGCCGGCGCCTTGTGAGACGATCAAAGGGCTGGAACATCTTGATAAGGTCATTGATATCGACCAGCGCCCAATCGGGCGGACGCCACGGTCAAACCCGGCGACCTATACCGGAGCCTTTACACCGATCCGAGATTGGTTTGCCGGTCTGCCGGAATCCAAGGCGCGGGGGTACAAACCCGGACGGTTCAGTTTCAACGTCAAAGGGGGCCGGTGCGAGGCCTGCCAGGGCGATGGTGTCATCAAGATCGAGATGCATTTTTTGCCGGATGTTTATGTCGAATGCGAGACCTGCAAAGGCAAGCGCTACAACCGCGAGACTTTGGAAATTCAGTTCAAAGGCAAGAGCATAGCCGACGTTCTTGATATGACCGTGGAAGACGCGCAAGAGTTTTTCAAGGCGGTGCCGTCAATCCGGGAAAAGATGGACGCGCTGATGCGAGTTGGTCTGGGATATATCAAGGTCGGCCAACAGGCGACGACACTGTCCGGGGGCGAGGCGCAGCGGGTGAAGCTGTCAAAAGAGCTGTCAAAACGGTCTACCGGCCGGACGCTCTATATCCTCGACGAACCCACGACGGGGCTGCATTTCGAGGATGTTCGCAAGCTGCTTGAGGTGCTGCACGAGTTGGTCGATCAGGGCAACACGGTTGTGGTGATCGAACACAATCTCGACGTGGTCAAAACGGCTGATCATATCATCGACATCGGCCCCGAAGGCGGCGATGGCGGTGGCGAAGTCGTCGCCGTTGGCACGCCCGAAGAGGTGGTCGAGGTCGAGCGCAGCCATACCGGACGCTATTTGAAGCCCATGGTCGACCCCAAACGCGTCGCGGCGGAATGACGGGGCGGCCAAGGCCGCCCAAACATCATGCGACGGCCATTTGATCCGCCGTTTGCGCTTGGCGCAGATACAGGTACCGCGCCGCCATCGCGGTCAGGCCGATACAGCCCGAACAGGCGGTCAAAGCGAGCCAAGGCATGGGACGCATGCCGACCTCGCGGGCCCGCGGCGCCAGAAAGCTCCACCCAATGGCGATGGCAATCAACAGGTCGACCCACACTTGGATACCCCAAAGGTTCTGAACATGATTGGCCCAAAAGCCAAACAAACCCTCTGTCCAAATCGCTGCTGCGGTCCATATGGAAAAGACCAAGCAGACAGCTGCCGGTAGCATCCAAAGCTGCGGTGGCGGTGCGGACCGGTTGATAGCCGCCAATGCATAAAGCAGCGTTGCCGCAACGCTCAACAACGCGATGATCCCAAGAACTGTCATTGTAAACTCCTCGCCAATTCTGAATGACGGAAGATTTGGCGCGGGGTGTGACGCGAAACAATTACCTTGCAGGTAAGTGCGCGCGCGCAAATTCGGCGTGAGATCGTCGCAACAGGAACGGAGGGCAGGGAATGGCCACGGAATTTGGCGCGGCTTTGAAGGAATGGCGCGTCTTGCGGCGGATGAGCCAGTTGGATTTGGGTCTGTCCGCGAATGTTTCAGCCCGGCACATATCCTTTTTGGAAACCGGGCGCGCGCGTCCCAGCCGGGGCATGATCCTGCGCCTGTGCGACCAGTTAGAGGTGCCACGCGTGGCGCGAAACACGATGCTGACCGCGGCCGGGCTTGCGCCGGCCTATGCCGCCCGAGACCTGAGTGATGCGGACATGGCGCCGGTCCGCGCGGCCATTGCGTGGACTTTGGAACGGCACGACCCGTATCCGGCTTTTGTCATCGACAAGTATTGGCAAATTCTGGACCTGAACCCGGCTGCGGCCCGCATCTTTGGGATGGTGGGGCTGGGCGTGGGCGATGATGTGGTCGCGGCCCTTGCCGAAAACGACGGGTTGCGGGCCGCGATTGTGAACTTGCCCCTGGTTCTGCATCTTACCGCCGGTCGGTTGCGCACCGAAAGCGCCCATTTGGGCGGAGATGCCCGCCTGTTGCACAGCGCGGATCGATTGGTCCGCGACCTGCCAGAGGCTGCGGCGGTTGACCAATTGCCGCCCTTTGTCCCCGCCATTTACCGGTTGGGCGAAATCGAGTTGCGATTTTTGACCACCCTATCCCAGTTTGGAACGACCGAGGATATCGCGCTGTCGGAACTGCGGTTAGAGCTGATGTATCCGGCAGATGACACAACCGCCATGTTCCTGAAATCGCTGGCGATTTAAGCAGCGTTTGCCAAGACCTGTCCTTTAAAACTGCGCAAAGACAGGCGCGCCGCGGGACCATATCCGGTCCATGTGGTTCGGCAGAGTTGAGGAAACAGCGACAAAATCTCGTCCTGCAAGTCGCCGTGAAGTTCGGACATGGTCATCGGGCCCGGCTGATAACTTTCGCTCCAGACGCCATGGGCGCGCACGACCTGATGTTCGTCAAACAGCATATGGAAATAGGTGACCAGTTTGGGGCCTTCCACGATGCGGATGGCCCCGTCATCGACCAGATCCTTGGCCCGGACCAAGACTTGGGGCTCTCCAAAGAGCAATTCGGCTGTCCGCCCTTCGAACAGGATGCGATGCTGTTGCGACACCCATAGGTCGCGGGTTGATTGAAGCCGTCCCTTTCGGATGCGGATCGGGGCATGCGACCCCTGCGCCACGATGGGAGAGCCGCCGATCCAACGGATCGGTTGCAGGCCATTGTCGCGGGTGTATACCAAGTCGCCGGCGCGAAGCCTTTCAATGGGTTTTGGACCATCTGGCGTATCGATCAGCATTCCCATAACGAAGCAGGGCAATTGGTTAATCTCAACCAACCCGTCATCCGTGTTCCCGGTGCCGTCCTCCAAAGTATAGTTGAAATAGACCGTTTCGGTGTCACCGTCGCCTGTGATCGTAAAGATGCCATCCAGGTTCAGAACTACCGTCTGGCCGGTGGTCAACGTGACCGAATTGTTGTTGCTGTCCGTCGCATCCACGGCAACGCCGTTGATATGGGTCACCGATAACGTGCCAGTGCCAGTATCATTGCCCAGAACATTGACGGTTTTGGTCCCGTTCAGTCCAATCGAAACCTCGTCATCGGCGGCAATGATCGTCGATTGCACACTGTCTCCAGCGATGAGCAGAGTGGTGTCATAAGAGCTGTCAGAGACATCCGCGACACCAATAATCAACGTGTTGGTGCTCGTTGTACTGACCGGAGCGGTAAAAGACAGCGTGACGGTAAAGCCGTCCATCTGTGTGTTGAACTGATCTTGCGTGTTATCAATGTAGAGGTTGGCAGTGTCAGAGCCGTTGATGTTCCCGATTGATGCGGTGCCATTTCCAATCGTCACGTTGGCCTGAACGCCGTTCACCCAGACGCCGATGACGTCGTTATATTGCGAGTTGATCCATTCGGGATATTCCTCTGACGCGATGACGAAATCGAGCGTGATCGTGTCACCTGTCGACGTGAAATCAATCTCTAGATAGCTGGCGTCAAAGGTGCTTGTGCCGGCGATGCTGTTGAAGAGGGCATTGTTGTTTTGGCCGGTTGTATTGCCAGAGGTCGAGCCCGAGTTGTTAGTGTTGGTCGACCCGTTACCGCGGGTAAAGTTCGACACAAAACCGGTTGAGAGGATAACGCCCGTGTCCGCAGGCAGAACGCCTTCGGACACGCCATCAACGTCATCATATGTCCCCGATGATCGGTTATCGCCAAAATATGTTGCATCGGTGACGGTCACCCCGTCGCCAAATATCGCTTCTGCCATCTCGGCAGCGGTCGCACCGCTGTCGATCGGCAACTCTTCTGCAATTGCCACGTCCGTACCTGCCTACTCGAACACAGCCCTGTTTTTGTTTTTTGGGCCGTTTACCACTCGCTGGCATCAATGTGCCCGAAATGTGGCATCAATAAGGCGGTTGGCTAAAATGCAACTCAGCAGACAGGGATTCCTGTAGCCAAAACAGTGTTTTGCGCGCATTGGAGGCGGGGCTGCTATCTCTGGTTGTGCTGCCTTATTTGCGTGAAAGTTTTTCGAACCGGGGCAGCATCGCAGAAAAATCACGCCCAAGCCCATCTTCATCCTCGACAAACTGAGCATAAAGCGCTTTTGCCAAAGCGCCCATGGGCGTGTCGGCATCCGCGCTTTCAGCGGCTTGCTGGCTGAGGCGCAGGTCCTTCAGCATCAGTTCTGCGGCAAAGCCGGGAAGATACCCGTTATCCGCCGGAGAGGTTGGTCCGACGCCGGGGGCGGGGCAGTAGGCATTCATGGTCCAGCTATACCCGGACGAGGTGCTGACCACATCAAACATCTTTTGACGATCCAGCCCCAGCTTGTCGGCCAGGGCAAATGCCTCGCACGTGGCGATCATAGTGACGCCAAGGATCATGTTGTTGCAGATCTTTGCCGCCTGACCGTTGCCGGACGGACCGCAATGCACCGCCTTTTGACCCATCACGTCAAAAAGCGGTTTTGCCTTGGCAAAGGCGTCATCGGACCCACCCGCCATAAAGGTCAGCGTGCCAGCCGCCGCACCGCCGATGCCACCGGACACAGGTGCGTCGACAGACAGGACGCCAGCCGTGGCCGCTTGGTCCGATACCGCACGGGCGCTGTCGACATCGACGGTGGAACAGTCAATCAGAACCGATCCTTGCGCCATCTGCGGAATGATCTGATCCGCGACGCGCCGCAGGATATCGCCATTGGGCAGCATGGTGATGACCAGATCGGCATCTTTTGCGGCCTCTTCAGCCGTTGCGACCATGCTGACGCCGTCGACGGATACGTCCGCGGTGTCAAACCCGTGCACCGCATAGCCCGCTTTGACCAGGTTGGCGGCCATGGGCGCACCCATATTGCCCAAGCCGATAAATCCGATTTTCATTGTCTCCGCCTCCTCAAACGTCAGACGATGCGCGCCCAAGGGCATCAGCATTTTGCTGATTGCGGCGGGCGGCACATTTGTGTCCGCATATTGCCAAGCCGGATTGCGGTCCTTGTCAATGATCTGGGCGCGGATGCCTTCCAGAAAATCGCCGTGCTCCATCGCGCGATAGGTAAAGCGATACTCCAGCTTCAACGCCTTGCGAATGTTCAGGCTGGGACCGCGTAGGCGGTGGATCATTTCGACGGTGCAGGCGGCAGAGAGCGGCGCCGACCGACCAAGCGCTTTGAGCGCCTTGGCCGCAAATTCGCTGTTGTCAGCGTTGAGCGTTGTGTGAATGTCATCCAGCGTTTCACCGCCAAAATGACGGTCAATGTCAGAAAGCAGCGCCTCGAAAACGCCGTCTGGCGGCGTGCCCGTAACCGCGTCGATCGCGGTCAAATCTGCATCTGTTTCCAATGCCGAAATCAGCGCGGGCCACGCGTCACGCGGAACGTAACAATCTGCAAAGCCAGAGAAAATGGCATCGGCCGACCCCATGCGCGCACCAGTTGTTCCAAGGTATTCTCCCAACCGTCCGGGTGCGAGGGCCAGCATCAAGGTGCCGCCCACATCGGGCACCAGCCCGATGCCACATTCCGGCATGGCGATCTGGCTGGTTTCGCACACGATCCGATGCGACCCATGGCACCCGATGCCAACACCGCCGCCCATGGTGAACCCTTGCAGGAAGCTGACAACCGGTTTTGGGTACTCAAAGATAAGCGCGTTCAGGCGGTATTCCTTGGCCCAGAATGTCTGCCCATAGGCAAAATCGCCCTTGGCGCCGGTGTCATACAGCTCTGCAATGTCGCCGCCAGCGCAAAAGGCTTTGTCGCCTTCGGCATCCAAGATCACCAGCTGCACCGCCGGATCATTTTGCCAGGCGCGCAGGGCGGCATCGATGGCCAGACACATGTCATAGGTCATCGCGTTCAGGGCCTCTGGCCGCTGCAGCGTGATGCGACCGGCCTTGCCGGTGATGCGGATATCGATGTCAGTCATGGGTCTTCCTTAGCGCGCTGCGAGCATCTGCCGGGCCACGATCAGGCGCATGATTTCATTCGTACCTTCTAGGATCTGGTGCACCCGCAGGTCACGGACCAGTTTTTCGATCCCGTAATCGGCCAGATACCCATAGCCACCATGCAATTGCAGGCATTGGTCGACAACCTTGGACCCGGTTTCGGTCACGAATTTCTTGGCCATGGCGCAGAACTTGGTGGCGTCTGGCGCGCCGGTATCCAGCTTCCACGCCGCTTGGCGCAGGAAGGTGCGCGCGGCTTGCAATTCGATTTCCATATCGGCAAGGCGAAACTGCAAACCTTGGAACTGATCAATGCTTTGTCCAAAGGCCTTGCGCTCTCCCATATAGGCCAAGGTCTGTGTCAAAGCTGTCTGTGCCGCGCCCAAAGAACAGGCCGCGATGTTGAGGCGACCGCCGTCCAGCCCCATCATCGCATATTTGAAGCCGTGACCTTCTTCGCCGATCAGGTTACCGGCAGGCACCTTGCAGTCATCGAACTGAACCTGTGCCGTGGGTTGGCTGCGCCAGCCCATTTTGTCTTCCAGACCGCCAAAGCTGAGCCCGTCTGAACCATCCTCGACATAAAGCGTGGAAACCCCTTTGGGTCCGTCTTCGCCGGTGCGCACCATGCAGACATAGGCGTCCGAATACCCGCCGCCCGAAATGAACGCCTTGGTCCCGGTGACGAGATAACCGTCGTTGGTCCGTTCGGCCCGGGTTTTGAGCGCGGCGGCGTCAGAGCCGGACCCGGGTTCTGTCAGGCAGTAGCTGAGCACCGTGTTCATCGTCAGAACATCCGGCATGACGCGGGATTTCAGATCTTCACTGGCAAAGCTGTCGATCATCTTGGCGCACATGTTGTGGATCGACAAAAACGCCGCGACAGAGGGGCAGGCCATGCTGAGCGCTTCGAAGACCAGCGTTGCATCCAGCCGGGACAGGCCAGAGCCGCCACTGTCCTCGCCGACATAAAGCCCACCAAAGCCCAAGGCGGCGATCTCTGGCCAAAGCTCTTTGGGAATGGTTCCGTCCTTTTCCCAAGCTTGGGCAAATGGCGCGATATGCTCTTGTCCGAACCCATGGGCCATGTCGAAAATGGCGGTCTGTTCTTCGGTCAGTGCGAAATCCATGCTGCTCCTCCCCCGGCGGCGTGAATTGAACGTATGTTTAATTATTGCACGATACAGGCGTTTCGCAAACAGGCAAAGCGGTCGCAGAGCAAATCGGTTTTGCAATGCTGCAAAACAAATCGGGCGGCCGAAATGGCCGCCCGTTCATTATCAGCTGTTTGGCGGTTCAGAGAACGCGAACTTGCGTTCCAATTGCCGTCATCTCGAAAAGCTCGGAAATGTGCTGGTTGTACAGCCCGATACATCCCGAAGAGCTAAGACGACCGATCTTGCGCGTGTCGTGGGTGCCGTGGATCAGGTAAGCTGGCCAAGTCAGGTACATTGCATGTGTGCCCAGCGGGTTGCCGGGGCCGGCATCCATGAAGGCGGGCAGGGTCGGGTCCCGTTCGCGCATATTTGCGGTTGGCGTCCATGTTGGACCAACCTTTTTGCGCACGACCTCTGTATAGCCGCGCCGGGTCAGTTCCTCTGACTTTGGCACCGAAGATGGGTACAGCCGATAGGTGAACCCATCCGGCCCCCAGTAATGAACGGCACGGCTGGTTACGTCACACAGAATTGCGCCTGTACCCAGCGTATCAAAATGGTCTTCCCAGCGTTGTGCCAGAAAGGCCGACGCGTTGCGGCGCACCCCATATGTGTCTTCGATGGGGGCCTCATCCTCTGGGAAGGCATCTTGGGTGTCTTGCGCGCGCAAAACGGTTGGGGTTGCGATGCTTGCGGCAACACCCAGTACGGCGCTGCGGCGCGAAATTTTGGGTCCAGACATAGTGTACCTCATATACGTTTATCCTGTTTCTACAGGATCGGCGGGGAAGCCAGCAATCCCGATTGCTCGTAAAATGGGGCTGTCACGCATTTGTTAGTTCTGATTTCGGCAAAGGCTTGCCCAATTTGGACCCCGGTTCGGATCAGGACACCTTTTGCATCAACTCGCGCATGCTGCGTTCCGGTTGACCCAACAGTTCCAACGCATCCGCTTCGTTGTTCTGAATAATCGGCACCACGGCATCGATATCCTGCCAGGATCGTTCGATCAGTCGGGCAATCCCCATGCCGACGTCATTGGGCGCATAGTAAACGATTAAGGTTTGAACAGCGCCTGCCGCAAACACATCTGCTTTGCGAGCCTGCAACTTCATAAGCTCGGTGAAATCCGTGTCGACGCCGGTCAGACCAGACATGTCTACAAGCTGTTTTTTGGCCCGGTGCGCAGTCAGGATGCTTCGCGTATTCATTAAAAACGGCTGTGGTTTCCGGGACAGTCGCAACCCCGGTGTATTTCACGTATACCAAGCCGCGCTCGGCGAAAATTCTAAAGGTAACAGGCATTTTCTAAGTCAGATCGAAGGGTTGGTCACAAGACCGTGCCTTCAAATATTCAAAACACGACGCGTTGTCGACATTTTTGACATGTATGGGCACGGTCTGACGGTACGTCGATCAGTGTTCGAGGAATTCTCGCAATGTGATGCGGTCATCGCGGTTGGCGTCAAACTCTGCCAACACCATGCGCGCCTCTTGCGGATCAACGCAGGTAGCCGTGACGCCTTCCACCTTTTCAGCCTCCAACACAGCACGGCACGCGGCGGTCAGCGGCTCGGGGTCCTCGTCCAATGCCCATTGCAGTTCTGTGGCAAAAAACTCCTCGGCAGTGACAAACCCGTTTTCATTGCGGTCAAGTTCGATGAAGTGATGCGCACGTTCCAAAAGGATGAAGGCCTCAAACTCTTCGTATCCAACGGTGCCGCTTGCATCGCTGTCAACGCGGTCTAGCGTTTCGCGGGCAGCGTCCTGGGCAGTGCAAGGTTCCTCAACGGCGCTGTCCGAGCCGCAGGTTTCGGAGGCTTCGAAATCGTCTTCTTCGATCAGGAACCGCGCATATTCGGGCTGTGTGATCATGCCATCGCCGTCGTAATCCAGCGCGCTGAAATACACACGGATCTGGGGCGAGGCAGTAACCGGCGTTTGTGTGCTGCTCCAATAGAGGAGGGTTAGCAGTAAGACTGGAAGTGCGACCAAAACCGGGCGCATGATCGAGGCAAAGGATGGAAAACGCATAAAGGTATCTCCTGATACTGTGAAGGGGTTTTGCCCCGCCAGCTCATGGTCGATCCCTTGGCGAACAACTTCGCTCATTGTCAAACCGCGGGTGCGGCACAAATTAGCCAACTGGCTTTTCACCTCGTGGCTGACGCGGATTTCGATGCTTTCGGATTTCTTTGACATGGGAAGAACCCTAACAGAATTGGCGGTTGCAGTCAGGAGGGTGAGGGCGATTGGCACCATAGAATAGGGGCCGACGCGTCCCGAAACGCCAAAAATCGTGTCCGGACACGCCGCATTTTTTGGGTTTCGACCCTCGGCAAACTAAAAAGGCGCCATGCGGCGCCTTTTCCAAAAAACAGGTTTTGATCGGAATCATTCCATTGGCTTGAAGTTGAACTCGCCGCCTTCCTTGATGCCGCTGGGCCAGCGCGAGGTAACGGTTTTGGTGCGCGTATAGAATTTGAACGCGTCAGGTCCGTGCTGGTTCAGGTCGCCAAAGACGGATTTCTTCCACCCGCCAAAGGTGTGATAGGCCAAAGGCACAGGGATGGGCACGTTGATGCCGACCATGCCGATATTGATCCGATTGGCAAAGTCGCGCGCGGTGTCGCCATCGCGGGTGAAGATCGCGGTGCCGTTGCCGTATTCGTGGTCCATCGCCAGACCCAGCGCTTCTTCATAGCTGCCTGCGCGGACGGTCGACAGAACCGGGCCAAAGATTTCCTGTTTGTAGATGTCCATGTCCGGTGTCACGCGGTCAAAGAGATGCGCGCCAACAAAGAAGCCGTCTTCGTAGCCTTGCAGCGAGAAGTCGCGCCCATCGACCACCAGTTCTGCCCCCTGATCGACGCCCGACTGGACCAGCCCAAGGATCTTGTCCTTGGCGGCCCCGGTGACAACCGGGCCATAGTCGACATCGTCGCCCGCAGTGTAGGGGCCAACCTTTAGCTTTTCGATGCGCGGTACCAGCTTTTCGATCAACCGATCCGCTGTTTCGTCGCCCACCGGCACAGCGACCGAGATCGCCATACAGCGTTCGCCTGCTGCGCCATAACCCGCACCGACCAGCGCATCGGCGGCCTGATCCATGTCCGCATCCGGCATGACGATCATGTGGTTCTTGGCACCGCCGAAACACTGAACCCGTTTGCCTTGGGCACAGCCGGTGCCATAGATGTATTCGGCAATCGGTGTCGATCCGACAAAGCCGATGGATTGCACAACCGGGTGATAGAGCAGGGCGTCAACCGCCTCTTTGTCGCCGTTCACGACCTGCAACACGCCTTTGGGCAGACCGGCTTCTTCCATCAGTTCGGCCAGCATCAGGGGCACGGACGGGTCCCGTTCGGAAGGCTTGAGGATAAACGCGTTGCCGCAGGCAATGGCCGGGGCAAACATCCACATCGGGATCATCGCGGGAAAGTTGAACGGGGTGATACCGGCGGTCACGCCCAAGGGCTGACGCATGGAGTACATGTCGATGCCGGGCCCTGCGCTGTCGGTGTATTCGCCTTTGAGCATTTGCGGCGCGCCAATGCAGTATTCACAGACCTCCAGACCACGCTGGATATCGCCTTTGGCGTCAGGAAAGGTCTTGCCGTGCTCGCGGCTCAACGCCTCGGCGAGCTTGTCCATATCGCGGTTCAAAAGGTCCACGAATTTCATCAGTACCCGCGCGCGGCGCTGCGGGTTGACCGCGCCCCAACCGATCTGTGCAGCAGCGGCAATCTCGACAGCTTTGGCTACCTCGTCGGTGCTGGCAAGCGGTACCTTGGCCTGCACCTCGCCAGTGGCGGGGTTGTACACATCCGCAAAGCGACCAGACGTTCCGGCAACATGTGCCCCGTCCATGTAATGGGTCAGTTCCTGCATTTTCACGCTCCTCCGAAAATCAGTTGTGCGCATGATAGGCTTGCAATTTTCCCGTGAACAGGGGCAAGATTTCAAAAACACCTTGCAAGATCGCAAAGGGGAAGAGAGCAGAGCATGGAACCACAGTGGGATGATCTGAGGATTTTTCTGGCCGTTGCCAGAGAACAAAGCCTGTCGGGGGCGGGTCGGAAACTGAAACTTGACCCGGCCACCGTGGGGCGGCGGATCGCGCGGCTCGAGGCGGATTTAGAGGCGCCGCTCTTCATCAAATCCCCGCAAGGATACGCGTTAACCTCGGCTGGGGAACGACTGCTCAGCCATAGCGAACATGCAGAAGAGGCCATGCGCCTTGGTGTTGAGGCGGTTGTTGGCAGCAGCGATAAACTGACAGGGCAAATTCGGATCGGTGCGCCGGATGGCTGTGCAAACTATGTGCTGCCCGGCGTCTGCGCGGCGATTGCCGCAGAAAACCCGGATCTGGACATTCAGATCGTGTCGCTGCCGCGGGTCGTGAACCTCAGCCACCGTGAAGCGGACCTTGCAATTACGGTCAGCCCGCCGACGACCGGCCAGCTTTTAGTTCAAAAGATTACCGATTACCGGCTGTTTCTGGTGGGCGCGCGCCGATACTTGAAAACCGCCCCCGCCATTGGGTCGATCGAGGATCTGTACGGCCACCGGATCATCGGGTACATCCCGGACATGATTTATGATGCAGAACTGGATTACTTGGCCGATATCGGTTTGCGCCGGGTTCAGCTCGCCTCCAACTCTGTTCCGGTGCAATTACGGTTCGCGGCAAGCGGTATGGGTTTGTGCATCGCGCATGAATTTGCGCTGCCGTCGCATACGCGACTGCAAAAAGTGCTGCCCGACGACATTTGTCTGACCCGCAGCTTTTACATGGTGCGTCATCAGGGCGATAAACGCAGCGAACGGTTGAACCGAATTGCGGATTTGCTGCAGACCGGTATCCGCGACGCGATTGCCCGTTTGGAATCCGCGACTTGACGTAACGGATCATTGCGGCAAAGCTTGTCTACACGCAACACTGTTACGAGGTGCTGAAATGCTTGTTCATCAGATCCTCAGGTCGAAAGCGGCGCAGTCTGTTTTCACTGTGACGTCGGACGCAACGGTCGCAGACGCGGCCAAGATCCTCGCTGAAAAACGCATCGGGACGGTTGTTATCTGTGATGATGGAGAAACGGCCGCGGGCATATTGTCGGAACGCGACATCGTGCGCGAATTGTCCCGAGATCGTGCAGCCTGTCTGGATAAACCGGTGAGCACGTATATGACGCGCGAACTGGTCACCTGCACCAGCGAAATGGACGTGTCGGACGTTTTGCAAAAGATGACCGATGGCCGGTTCCGGCACATGCCGGTGGTCGAGGATGGCAAGATGGTCGGCCTGATCACCCTTGGGGATGTGGTTAAGGCGCAACTCTCTGAGCTCGCAATGGAAAAAGATGCTCTGCAAGGCATGATCATGGGGCACTAGCCCCCTTGCCAAATCGACCGCATTCATGTCTGCGTGCGATCGTATACTGCTGCCGGAGGAGTACCGATGCGTATCGGCCTGTACCCTGGAACTTTTGACCCGATTACAGTGGGTCATATGGACATTATCCGGCGCGCTTCGGCATTGGTTGACCGCCTCGTGATCGGGGTGGCGATAAACCGGGACAAGGGGCCCCTGTTTTCGCTGGAAGAGCGGGTTGAGATGATTAAGGCCGAATGCGCCGAGCTGTCCCAGCAGACAGGTACCGAAATCGTCCCGCATCCCTTTGAAAACCTGTTGATCGATTGTGCCCGCGATGTTGGGGCCAGTATCATCGTGCGGGGCCTGCGCGCGGTGGCGGACTTTGAATACGAATTCCAGATGGTCGGGATGAATCGGGCCTTGGATGACAGTATCGAGACGGTTTTCTTGATGGCCGAAGCCCGGCATCAGGCCATAGCCAGCAAACTGGTCAAAGAGATTGCCCGGCTGGGTGGGGATGTCAGTAAATTCGTAACGCCTGCGGTGAACGAAGCCCTGATGCAGCGCTTGGGGCGCTAAAGACTAGCGCCAGAAGGCGATCCATTCGATAAACTCATCGATTTTGCGCAGCATGTAGAGCGTGTATTCGCCGTCGAACAACACGTAATCCGCCCCGATCGCGGAGAGGACCATCACCGCCAGAATAAAGGCAAGGGTATTGGACATGCCTGCTTTTGTTCTCAAGTTTCGCTCTGGCTCAGCTATGGCCGAGGCAAAGCGAAATCTCAAGCAAAACAGGAATTACCGGTTAAGAGCGCCCATGGTCACGGCGACGTCGGCCATCCGCGCAGAAAAGCCCCATTCGTTGTCGTACCAGGCCAAAACCCGCACCATACGGTCATCAACAACCCGCGTTTGGTCAGGCGCGAAGATTGAGCTTTCTTCGGTGTGATTGAAGTCAATCGACACCTTTTGTTCGGGGTCATAGGCCAAAACCTTGCCCATCGGGCCAGCTGCGGCGGCGCGTACGGCTTCGTTCACCTCTTCGGCGGTCACGTCGCGCCCCGCGCGGAAGGTTAGGTCAACGGCTGAAACGTTTGGTGTCGGCACGCGAATTGCCGACCCGTCAAGCTTGCCTTTGAGGTTCGGCAGAACCTCACCCAGCGCCTTGGCGGCGCCCGTGCTGGTCGGGATCATCGCCATCGCCGCAGCGCGTGCGCGATACAGATCGCTGTGGCGGCGGTCGACGGTGGATTGGTCACCGGTATAGGAATGCACAGTCGTCATGATGCCATGTTCGATGCCAAAGGCTTCATCCAGCACTTTTGCCAGCGGAGCGAGGCAGTTTGTGGTGCATGATCCGTTGGACACCATCGTGTCGCCCTTGACGAGGCTTTCGTCATTCACGCCGAAAACAACGGTTTTCTGCACGTTTTTCGTCGGTGCAGAGATGAGGACAGAGCTGGCACCGCGTTCCATATGAACAGCGGCCTTGTTGCCGTCATTGAACTTGCCGGTGCATTCCAGAACGACGTCGCAGCCGGACCAATCCAGATCCTGCGGATCATAGGTCGAGAACATCTCAATCGGCTCTTGGCCGAGGTCGAGCTTGCCATCAACAACCTTAATCTCGCCGGGATAGCGGCCATGGATACTGTCATAGCGCATCAAATGCGCGGCGGTTTCGAGCGGGCCGGTTGCGTTGGCCTTGACCACGCGGATGTCGTTGCGTCCGCTGGATGCGATATGTGCGAGGGTGCAGCGCCCGATCCGTCCAAATCCATTGATACCGACATTAATGGTCATAACCTTGCTCCAACCGTTTCGACTCTGTGCAGCTTTCCCGTGCCGTATAGACGGCGATGACCCGTTTCAAAAGGGAAAAACTGTTTATTTTAGAATGTGTTAGCGCAAACTTGCTCCGATTGCGCTAACGACTGTTCAAGAAATTCGCTAAGCTGAGGTATAGGCATATAAGCATATGAAAGAGGGCAGGGAATATGAGCGGTCTGCTGGCTTTGTTGGATGATGTTGCTGCGATTGCAAAAGTTGCGGCCGCATCGCTGGATGATATCGCGGCGCAGGCGGTCAAGGCGGGGTCCAAAGCGGCCGGTGCGGTGATCGATGATGCGGCGGTTACACCAAAATACCTGCACGGGTTCGATGCCAGCCGCGAATTGCCGATCATCTGGCGCATCGCTAAGGGATCGTTCAAGAACAAGTTGCTGTTCCTGTTGCCCATCGGGTTGCTGTTATCCACTTTTGCGCCCTGGATGATCCCGCCTTTGCTGATGCTGGGGGGCGGTTACCTCTGTTTCGAAGGGGGCGAAAAGATTGCGCATGTTCTGTGGCCTGCTCATAGCCATACGGACCACAAGACCAAAACAACGGGCGATCCCGCTCATCTGGAAGAAGAGCGCGCCAAAGGGGCCATCAAAACGGATTTCATCCTGTCCGCAGAGATTATGACCATCGCGCTTGCCGCGATTCCTGACAGCAATATCGTCACAGAGGCGTTGACGCTTGCACTTGTAGGCATTGGCATCACGGTGGCGGTTTACGGGGCGGTGGCTTTGATCGTCAAAATGGACGATGTCGGGCTGTTCCTGGCACGGGAAGGCAAACTGGGTGTCACACGGGGCCTTGGGCGCGGTTTGGTCAAAGGTATGCCGACCTTCATGCGCTGGCTGACCATCATCGGCACAGGCGCGATGCTGTGGGTTGGCGGGTCGATCATTGTGCACGGGCTCAAAGAGATGGGTGTCAAAGGGATCTATGACACCATTCACAACATCGCCGTTGCCGTCGCGCACGCGATGCCGGACGCTTTGCAAGGGTTTATGGAGTGGTTTGCAACCGCTGCGATGGATGGTGTGCTTGGCCTGGCCATCGGGTTTGCTTTGATCCCGATTGTGACCAAGGTGATTGCGCCGATTTGGGGTGCTCTGAGCGGCTCCAAATCCGAATGATATTCGGCGCGCGAGCGGATCGCGCGCCGAACCGATTGATTAGCCCAAAAGCTCTTTGACCTTTGCGACGGTCGCTTCGGGTGTGATGCCGAAATGCGCGTAAAGCTCATCTGCCGGGGCAGAGGCGCCAAAGCTGTTCATGCCGATAAAGCCGGCCTTGGCTTCGCGGCCACGCTCGCCCAACAGCCACTGGTCCCAGCCCTGGCGCACGCCGGCTTCGATCCCGACACGCACCGGACCTGCTGGCAGGACCTTGCGGCGATAGCTTTCGTCCTGAGCGGCGAAAAGCTCCATGCAGGGCATGGATACGACGCGGGTGCCGATGCCTTCTGCCTGCAATGCTTCACGGGCGGCCAGTGCAATTGCGACCTCAGAACCGGTTGCGATCAGGATCGCCTGACGTTTGCCTTCGGCATCTGCCAGAACATAGGCCCCTTGTTCCGTCAGGTTGCGCATCTTGTGTTCCGTCCGGACGGTTGGCAGGCCCTGACGGGTCAGCGACAGAACCGATGGCGTGTCCTTGGCTGTCAGTGCAATCTCCCAGCTTTCCGCGGTTTCCACAGTATCTGCTGGACGGAAGACATAGGTGTTCGGTGTCGACCGGCTGATCGCCAGATGTTCAACCGGCTGGTGCGTTGGTCCATCTTCACCCAGACCGATGGAGTCATGCGTCATGACAAAAACGGTCGGCACTTTCATCAGCGCGGCCAGTCGCATGGCCGGGCGGGCGTAATCGGTGAAACACATGAACGTCCCGCCATAAGGCCGGATGCCGCCGTGCAGCGCCATGCCGTTCATGGCCGACGCCATACCGTGTTCACGGATGCCGTAATGGACGTAACGCCCTTTGCGATCTTCTGGGGTAAAGACGCCCATATCGACCGATTTCGTGTTGTTGGATCCTGTCAGGTCCGCCGAACCACCTATGGTTTCGGGCAGAACCGGGTTGACCACATCCAGCACCATTTCAGAGCTTTTGCGCGTCGCAACCTTTGGTTGCTCTTCCGAAATCTGCTTTTTCAACGCACGGATTACCGATGTCAGGCGCTTTGGCGCATCGCCGGCATAGGCGCGTTCAAACTCGCCCCGGCGTTTTTCGCTGAGCTCGGCCATGCGCGCGGTCCATTCCGTGCGCGCGGCGGCGCCACGACGGCCAATCTCTTCCCACTGCGCCTTGATGTCGGCGGGGATTTCGAACGGGCCGTGGTCCCAGCCATAGGCGGCCTTTGCGTCCAGCAATTGCTGTGCGTCGGTCAGCGCGCCGTGGCCTTTGGACGTATCCTGTGCCGCGTGGCCTAGGGCGATATGCGCCTTGCACGCGATCATCGATGGCTTGCCACTGCTCTTGGCAGTGGTGATCGCCGCATCAATTGCCGCCGGGTCATGGCCGTCGATTTCCTGGACATGCCAGCCCGAGGCCTTGAAACGTTGCACCTGGTTGGTGCGGTCCGCGATATCGACGGTGCCATCGATGGTGATGTTGTTGTCGTCCCAAAAAACGATCAGCTTGCTCAACTGCTGCCGACCGGCCAAGGCAATCGCCTCTTGGCTGACGCCCTCCATCAGGCAGCCGTCACCTGCAATGACATACGTGTAGTGATCCACCGCCTTTTTGCCGAACCGCGCGCGCTGCGCTTCTTCGGCCATGGCAAAGCCCACGGAATTGGCGATCCCCTGACCCAGCGGGCCGGTGGTGGTCTCGATCCCGGATGCAAGGAAGTTTTCCGGGTGACCGGCGGTCTTTGCGCCCAGCTGACGGAAGTTCTTGACCTCTGCCAGCGTGATATCCGGATTGCCCGTCAGATAGAGCAGGGCATAAAGCAACATAGATCCGTGGCCCGCCGACAGGATGAACCTGTCACGGTCCGGCCAGTTTGGTTCTGCTGCATCGAATTTCAGGTGCTTTTCGAACAGAACGGTCGCGACATCGGCCATGCCGATCGGCATGCCGGTGTGACCGGAATTCGCGGCCGCAACAGCGTCCAGTGCAAGTGTTCGAATGGCGGCGGCCTTCATCCAGTGATCCGGATTGGCGGTGCGCAGGGCAGAAAGATCCACGGCGGTGTTGTCCTTTAAAATACCAAGTCGCAGGTTCCATATCAATCGAGGCCCAAAGATCAAGCCGGGAAGCTGCGTATTTTGGTGTCTATGTTGCAATGAATGTTGGCGCTAACATTACCGTCTTGGTCCCGTCGACGTCAAGATCGATGTGCAAGGCGTTGTTTGCAAAGGACGCATAATTCGAGCAGTCTTTTGGGAAGTGCCGCGAACACAGGCATCTCGATTCGTGTCAAAGGCAGATAAAACGCGGAAACCGCGCAAGGAAGGCAAGACGCATGAGCCAGATTGAGGAATTGCAGGACCGCATTGCCGCGGCCATCGACAAGATCAGCGCTGGGGTCGAGGTCCTTGCGACCCGAGAGCCGGAACCTGCTGAACCGTCCGAACCCGATCCGGAATTGGTGGCAGCGCTGGATGAAGAAAAACTTGCAAATGCCCAATTGGAAGAGCGTATTCGCGCGCTAAAGGCCAAGCATGCGGAAGAACTGGCAACCGTCACCGCCGAAGCGACACAGGATCCCGCCAAGGACGCAGAGCTGGAATTGCTGCGGTCCGAAGTTGGCAAACAGGCCGAGGCATTGGCCGCATTGGATCAGGAATTGCAAAAGCTGCGGGTGGCCAATGACAAGCTGCGCGATGCCAATGCAGCGCTGCGGGACGCCAATGCCGAAGGCGTTGGAGAGCCGCATTTGATCAACAAGGCAATGTTGGCCGAGCTGGAAAGCCTGCGTGCCGCACGCGGGGCCGATGCCGCCGAAGCGGGGGCCATTCTGGGTAAGCTGGAACCGTTGCTGGCGGTGGCGGCAACGCATCTCAAAGATGTCCCCGATGCCGAAAACGAGGAGGGTGTCTGATGCCAGAAGTCACGATCAAAATTGGCAATCGCTCTTTCGATGTCGCCTGTCAGGAAGGCGAAGAGAGCTTTTTGCAGTCAGCGGCGCAAATGCTGGATGACGAGGCGCAAGTCCTGTCAGACCAGATCGGGCGTCTGCCCGAAGCGCGGATGCTGTTGATGGCCGGATTGATGCTGGCTGACAAAACGGCCGCGACCGAGGACCGGATCAAAGAGCTTGAGGCGGCACTGAGCGCGCAAGCCGAAGAGCTTGAAGCTTTGAAAGGCGCGCCGTCGCCGGAGCCTGAGCGTGTAGAGGTGCCGGTTGTCCCCAGCAGCGTGACCGACGCGTTGGCAGAGCTGGCCGCGCGGGCCGAAGCATTGGCCGCTGATGTCGAGGAGCGCACAAACGCTTGAGTGCAGAGGTGCGTCGTGATCCGCTCTGGCAGTGACGGGATTGAGGCCGAACTGGCCGCGCTTTTTGAAAGTAGTTTTGCCGCCTCGGAAGGAGAGGCCGAAGGGCGCGTGATCCGCAGCTTTGTCGAGGCTCTGCTGACCACAACTCAGGCCGAAGACCTGTTTGTTTATTCGCACTGGGATGCGGATGCGCCCATTGGCGTCATTTGTTTTTCCCGAATGTGGTTTGGAACGGACCCGCGATCCGCGTTTATCCTGTCACCGGTCGCCACCGCGCCCGACCGGCAAGGGCAAGGTGTCGGCCAAGGGTTGATCCGGCACGGGTTGGATCAATTGCGGGCCGCTGGTGTTGATTACGCGCTGACCTATGGAGATCCTGCGTTTTACAGCAAGGTGGGTTATCGTCCCATCGGCATGGATTTTGCACCGCCACCGCTGCCTTTGAGCTTTCCCCACGGATGGCTTGGTCAGCCGTTGCAAGTTGCGAAGACAGACCCGTTTCCGGGTCCCTCTCACTGCGTGCCCGCGTTAAACGATCCAGGTTTGTGGTAGGCTGGCAAGGTTGCTGGTCTAATCCCCCTCAAATCCAGAGCCGGCAACCGTCAGGCTTGGGCGTCGCGCTGCCGCCAGAGGATGAAGAGGCCGGACAAGACGATCAAACCGGACCCGAGCAACATGTTGAAACTCAAGCTCTCGCCAAAGAACAACACGCCCAGCCCAATGCCAAAGAGCAGCCGCGTGTAGCGAAACGGTGTAACGGCTGATACAGCCCCGGTGCGCATGGCTTTCATCAACCCGGCATAGGCCAAAACGCCTGATATAATGGCGCCCCCGAGCAGCAAGGCCGCTGCGCTGTCGGGCATCACGAATGCCGATCCTTGCCAAAGCGCATAAAGGACGCCCGAGATGGTCACCGAAAAAAAACCCGTAAACCCCCAGCAACGTCGTGCTGATCGTGGCCGGGGCCATGCGGCTGGTCAGATCGTGGCCCGCAAACCCCAGCATTCCGACAACGGCCAGCAAGGTTAGGGCCGACAAACCATCCGCACCCGGCTGAACGATCAACAAGACGCCCAGCAACCCGATGCCAATGGCCAGCCATCGGCGCCAGCCCACCCGTGCCCCAAGAACCAGAGCCGCACCAGCCACAACAACCAAAGGGGTCGCTTGTAAGATGACGGTCGCCGTCGACAGGGGGATTAAGGCGATTGCCAGCACGTAAAACAGCCGCCCGGTGATCTCAAAAATCACGCGCCACAGCATCGGTGGCGAGAGGACCTCTGTCACAAACAGCGGTTCGTTGCGAAGCCGGGCGACTATGGCAAAGACAATCGCCCCGCCCAGCCCGAAAAGGATCAGAACCTGCCCCACAGGGACCAATTGCGCAGACGCTTTGATAAACGCGTCCTCAACCGCAAATGCCGCCATCGCGGCAATCATCCAGAGCGCGCCGATCAGATTGGCACGTCCATTCACCGATATTTTAGAGGTCATGGTGCAGGGCTTTTTGAATAAACGCCAACAAAAAAGCCCCGCGCGCTGCGGGGCTTTTCAAACCTTTAAACCGACTTACGCGTTGGCTTCGCGGATTTTGTCGGCGGCGTCTTTGTCATAGCCCACCGCGTTTTCATCAAAAAGCGTGTCCAGCTCACCCGACAGGGTCATCTCGGTGATGATATCGCATCCGCCGACGAATTCGCCCTTTACGTAAAGCTGAGGAATGGTCGGCCAGTCAGAGTAATCCTTGATCCCCTGACGGATGTCGTCATCGGCCAGAACGTTTACGTCGGCATAATCAACGCCCATGTAGTTCAGCACGCCTGCCACACGGCTGGAAAAGCCACATTGCGGCATCTCTTTGGTGCCTTTCATGAACAACACGACGTCGTTATCTTTGACCGTCTCGTCGATGCGGGTGTTGGTATCAGTCATTGCTTTGCTCCATTCGCTCGCGCCGCGCGCGATCTTTTTTCAAATAGGGGCGCAAGGCCCCGAATGTCAGGATGAAGACCATCGCCATGGCGACCAGCATGGGCCAGCCTTCGGTCAACAGGTTGGAAATCCAGCTCACTCTGGCGCCCGTGTGGTCAGGGCCAGCGCGTGCAATTCGCCCGCCGGGCCGTCCATTTTGCCCTTGAGCGCAGCATAGACCGCGCGTTGCTGCTGAACCCGGTTTTTGCCGCGAAAGCTCTCATCAACGATCATGGCGGACATATGCACGCCATCGCTGCCAGCGACCTGAATATCGGCGTTCGGAAAGCTTTCCCGCAACAGGTCTTCGATCTCTTGGGCGTGCATGGGCATGGTTGGGCTCTTGGGTTGTTGTGCTCTTGATCAAAACTTAGGGCGGCTCTGGCCCCGGTGCAAGTCAGGCAACCGCTGCGGCAAAGCTGCTGCGATAGATGTCGCGCAATTCGCTCAGACTTGCCTCGCTGGTGCCGATTTTGAGCGCATCACCGGTAAAGCGACCGACAAAGGCAATCGCAACGCCTGCGCGCGCGGCCTGGGCCATCAGGTATTCCGCCGTGTCAAAGTTGCAGGCCACCAGATACCGCGCCTGATCTTCGCCAAAGAGCGTTGCGGTGTCCGCAACATCCAGCTGCAGGCCCACATCGGCTTGCTCTGCCAGCTCAAATGCGGCCAAGGCCAGCCCGCCATCGGCAAGGTCGGTGCAGCCTTTGATCCATTCCGCATTTTCGCGGATGAAGTCGCCATTGCGCTTTTCGGCGTCCAGATCAACCGCCGGGGCGTCGCCGTCTTCGCGGTTGAACACCTCGGACAGAAGAGCGGATTGGCCCAAGTGCCCGGTCGTTTCACCGATCAAAAGCAGTTGGTGGCCGTCGCGGATTTCATGCTGTATCATGTCGTCCTGGCTTTTGAGCAGGCCCACGGCCCCGATGGTCGGTGTCGGCAGGATCGCGGCACCGTCGGTTTCGTTGTAAAGCGAGACGTTGCCAGACACGATCGGCATATCCAGCGCTTCGCACGCGGCCCCGATGCCTTGGATCGCACCGACGAACTGGCCCATGATCTGAGGCTTTTCGGGATTGCCAAAGTTCATGTTGTCAGTAGTGGCCAACGGTGTTGCACCCACGGCCGTCAGGTTGCGATAGGCTTCGGCCACGGCCTGTTTGCCGCCTTCGACTGGGTTGGCGCGGACATAGCGCGGTGTGACGTCAGACGTGAAAGCCATTGCCTTGTCGGTGCCGTGTACGCGTACGATCCCGGCCCCCAGACCAGGCCGTCGTGCGGTGTCGGCCATCACGGTGGTGTCGTATTGTTCAAAGACCCAGTTCTTGGCGCCATAGTTCGGGCTGCTCAACAAGGCCTTGAGCCCGTCAATCGGGTCAATCTCTGGCACATCCGCCATTGGCTCTGCTTCTGGCGTGGGTTCCCACGGGCGGTCATATTCCGGGGCGCTGCCCGACAGGGTGGCCAGTGGCAAATCGGCCTTGACCTCGCCATTGTGCAGGATCAGGAACCGGTCCTCGGCGATGGTTTCGCCCACGATGGCGAAATCCAGATCCCACTTTTCGAACACCGCGCGTGCTTCGGCCTCTTTTTCCGGGCGCAGCACCATCAGCATCCGTTCCTGGCTTTCGCTCAGCATCATCTCGTAGGCGGTCATGTTGTCTTCGCGCTGGGGCACCTGGGATAGCTCCAGCTTGACACCCAGACCGCCCTTGTCACCCATTTCGACCGCCGAACAGGTCAGGCCAGCCGCGCCCATGTCCTGAATAGAGATCACCGCACCGGTCTGCATCAGCTCCAGCGTCGCCTCCATCAACCGTTTTTCGGTAACGGGGTCGCCGACCTGAACGGTGGGGCGTTTTTCCTCGATCGTGTCATCAAATTCGGCGCTGGCCATCGTTGCTCCACCGACGCCATCGCGGCCGGTTTTCGCGCCAAGATAAACGACCGGCATCCCAACACCACTGGCGGCCGAGTAAAAGATCTTGTCCGCATCCGCCAAACCGGCGGCAAAGGCGTTCACTAGGCAGTTGCCGTTATAGGCGGCGTGGAACCGCACCTCGCCGCCAACCGTGGGCACGCCAAAGCAGTTGCCATAACCGCCGATGCCTTCGACCACACCGTTGACCAATTGCCGTGTTTTGGGATGATCGGGCTCCCCAAAGCTGAGCGCGTTCATGGCCGCAATGGGCCGCGCGCCCATGGTAAAGACGTCGCGCAGAATGCCGCCCACACCGGTCGCAGCGCCTTGATAGGGCTCGATGTAAGAGGGGTGGTTGTGGCTTTCCATCTTGAACACCACGGCCTGACCATCGCCGATATCAACGACGCCCGCGTTTTCGCCGGGGCCACAGATCACTTGGGGGCCTTCGGTGGGCAGGGTGCGCAGCCATTTCTTGGACGATTTGTAAGAGCAGTGCTCGTTCCACATGGCCGAGAAAATGCCGAGCTCTGTAAAGGTCGGCTCACGCCCGATGATTTCGAGGATGCGGTCATATTCGTCCGGCTTAAGCCCGTGGCTTTCAATCAGCTCTGGCGTGATCGCTGGTTCCTGCATCAATTCCCGTCCCCAAATGTCCCGATATTTCGCTGCTTTTAGGCCAAGGGCGGGGCAGGGAAAAGGGCAAAGCTAAAAGCTTTGTCCGACATATATATAGAGAAGCTTTTCGTCCTCATCGTTGATCGAACTGTCGACCGAAAAATCCAGCGGGAATTTCTGTGAAATCCGGTAGCGCACGCCGATGCCGCCCGCGTTCCGCCAACTGCCCAAATCGTTAAGGCTGGGCCCAACGGCACCGCTGCCTGCAAAGACGCTGAAGCCCAACCGTTTGCCCAGTTGGTGACGATACTCGGCTTGGGCGGATGCCAACGCTTTGTCCAGAAAGCGGGTGCTGGAATATCCGCGAAACCCGTCGGTGCCGCCCAAAGAACAACTGTCGTAAAACGGCGCCTCTTCGCCGGCATGACATGCGGCAAACCGGGTGGCGAATACGCCGTTCGCACCAATTTCGAACAAGCTGTCAAAAGTGCCGAAGGTCTTGGAATAGGATCGTGCCCGGCCTTCTACAACTTCGTTATAAAGTGCATTGAATTCCAGACTGTGACCAGACGTGGGATAGACATCGCTGTCGCGCGTGTCCCATTCGAGCAGGACCCCGGCACTGGCAATGGCAAGGTCAAGATCGGGCAGGATGCCGCCGGGCAGAAAGCTGCCACGAACCGTGGTTTCCAGATACCGAAACTATGCCCCAGCGGCCAATTGCGGGGTGAGGCCATAAGACAAGCTGGACCGGGCCACTATGCCTTCCTGATTTAGGGGGACGGACACGGGGCCAACAAACAAGTCATAGTTCACATCTGCCCGGCCAAAGAATGATTTGATCCGCCAACGGTTCTCAGCCGTGTTGATGTTGGCCAGCAAACCATAGACCCGCGTTCCGTTGTCCGACCCCGCAACACCCAGACCAATCAGGGACGTGCCCGCAGAGGCGTCGTTTTGAAAAAGATACCCCGCACCCAGTGCCAATCCCGTACCGATTGTCGGGTTTTGAAACGGGATCGGTGCCACGACAAAAGAGCCGGCGCGCAAGCCAAAATCGTTTGTTTCAATGGGATCGAACGTATCAACCCCGCCATCCACCAGACTGTCCGACAACGCGCCAGAGGAGGGGAGAACGGCGCAGCACAAGAAAAACAGCGCCCGCAAGACCAAACTTGCGGGCGCTGGGACGAGAGCAGTATCAGGGTGTGACTTTGCCTTCATCGATCTGTTGTTGCACGGCGGCAGATGCCGCAGCGCCCAAGGCCTGTTTTTCCGCTCCGGACATGTCTTCCATGTCATCCATGCCCGGAATAGCCACGCGCACCTCACGGCGGGCAAAGTCGATCCCGGCCGCGTCGAATTCGCGTTTGATCCGGTTGTAGATCTCTTTGCTGATGGTGAACTGCGTACCCGGGCGCGCCATGAATTTGCCGCGCATCACAATGCCGACGTCATCAAATTCAAACACCCCTTGGGATTTGAACGGTTCGATGAAGTCATTCTTGAAAAGCTCGTCCTCGCGCATTTCGGCACCAATCTTTTTGAAGATCTTCTTGACCTTGTTGGGATCAGTGTCGAACGGGACAGTGGATTTCAGCTTCATAATGACCCAGTCACGGCTGTAGTTGGTCAGCTGCGGCACCTCACCATACGGGATCGTGTGGACCGCACCGCGATGGTGGCGCAGTTGCATGGAGCGGAAGGAAATCTTTTCGACCGCACCGCGCGTTGTGCCAATCTCGACGTATTCGCCAACGCGGAAGGCGTCATCGATCAAGAAGAAAATCCCGGACACGATATCGGCGACCAGTTTCTGAGCACCAAAACCGATGGCCAGACCCAGGATACCGGCACCAGCCAGAAGCGGCGTGATGTCGACCCCGAGAGATCCAAGTGCAAGCAGCACAAAGATGACGGCAATCGCGCTTTGCGCGGTGATCCGGACCAACGGCAACACCGTGGCCAGACGCGATCCTCCGCTGCCACCACCTTCGCCTTCGACCTGATCGGCTGTTTCTTCTTGTGCTGTGTATTCGCGCGCCAGACGGCGGTTGATCCACAGCGACACAACCTCAAACACGATATAGCCAAAGACCAAGGTCATCATGAAGCCGATGAGGTTGTCGGCAAATCCGGCGGCGTCCGTTGCCAGATACGCCAGATCGATGCCCCATTGGTCTGCAATGATCATGACGACAAGGCCGATCATCAGAACCCGCCCGATGCGGATGTAGCTTCGCTTGGTCGCGAAATATGCTTTTTCAGCGACCTTGCCGTCGCCCATCATCGGCGGCACAAGATAGCGGACCAACCCCCGGATCAACGTGTCGAGCGCCGGGGCCATCAGCAGCCAGAACATCGTGATGTAATGCGCGCCAGCCAGAATGGGACCAAACCTGCCCAAGTCGACAAGGGTGGTTACGATGACCCACATGCCCGCCGCCACGGCAATCGCAAAATAGGGGTACAGCTGTGCGGTCTTTTCATCATAGGCGGTGCGGTCTGGATCGGTTCCGCGCATCATGTCGGACAACACTTCGCGAGCCGTCCAAGCCATGACCGCGATGTAAATATAGACAAAACCGTCCAGCCAAAAGCCGAGCCGCGTTTCGCCAACCGGCACCCCGTTTTGGGCGTTAAAGTCGATGATGAACAGGGTGAAACCACCCAGTAACACCAGACCAGAGATATTGCGGTGCAGGTATTTGGCCCACCGGTCGTCCACGTTGACCAGTCTCAGATCCGATTTTTGCGGCGCCAGAATGAACCGAGCCACCGCCGCGGCCACCCGCGGGAACCAGATCAAGTAGGTCACCATGGGCGCCGCAAAAGCAATCTCTTCCGGACCCAGAATGGCCCGTCCGACCACACGCAGGGCGATAAAGAAAATCACCAGGCCAAAGATCTCGCGCATGAACCGTCGGAACAGGAATTTGAGCGAACTTGCCAATGTCGCTTGATCGCCCGACAGCTCTTCGCCTTGCCAGCGGCGCAAGACATTCGTGACCGCAAATTCAATCGCAAAAGCGGCCCCGATGGCCAAGCCGATCAAACCCAAAGCCGCAAGGACGCCACCCAGACCACCGTATTTATCTCCAAACGTGCCAAAGGCCTCAAACTGGCGGGTGACAAGGATCGGCAAGGCTTTGACGGCTGTAACGATCGGGCCGGTGAAGGCATGCCAAAGAACGGTCGCTCTGTCGACGATCGACTGGGGTGTTTGGTCGGCGCCAGACTGCGTTTCAGCGACAGTGTTGAGCGTTTCCAGCAACAGAGCGCGGGCTTCGTCATCCGACATGCGCGCCACCGCTTCATTCATGGCTTCTGGTGTCAGCGTTTCGGGCAGCGCGGGTTCCGTGGCCGCTTCGGTTGTGCCACCGGTGGATGGCACTCCGGGTACCTGAGCGAATGCAGGGGAGGTTGCGACCATCCCGATACACATTAGAAAAACAAATAGGATTCTTAGCATCTTTGGACCCGTTGACGTGAAACACCCGGGTGCACCTTACCTCACGACACTTGTGATGCGAGCACTTCTTGCCCGATTGTTTTTGTGTGCCCGGCAATGTCTCGAGTTTTTTTCGCTTTGTGTGGCGCATGCAACGTGTTCAGGGCACCGGCCCAAAAAAAAGGCCGAGCGCTAAGTTCGGCTGAAGTCCAACAGGGAGGTATGAAGTTGATGCGCTGTTAAGCTGCATCGGCTTCGATTGATCATTTAGGCGTCACTTTGTGTTCAATCAAGCTGGAACGTGCTGCAGTTGCAGCATTCCTGTTATGCAGTTTTTGCATGCCTTACAGTTTTCCCAACTGTCTCAACTGTTTGCGATGTAAAATGATCTCGTCTTGAACGAAGTCGCGGAAGGCTGAAATGCGTTTGGAATGCCGCAATTCTTCTGGATAGGCCAAAAAGACGGGGACTTCGGACGACTCGATTTCCGGCATGACGCGCACGAGGTCTGGAAAATCCTCGGTGACATAGTCAGGCAATACGCCAATGCCCAAATCGTGGCCGACGCTTTGCAGAACGCCAAAGTAGTTGTTGACGGTCAAAAGCGACCTTGGGTTATGCGTCATCAAGGTTTGCACAAGGATCGCGCCCGCCCCGAGTTGCGCCGAAGCCGGGCTTTGGCAGATCAGCCGGTGGTGCGAGATATCTTCGATCCCAACGGGCGTGCCTTCGCGGTCCAGATAGCTGCGGGATGCAAACAGGCGCATCTGAACGCTCATCAGGCGCTTGCGGATCAGGTCGGCCTGGCTGGGTTCTTTCATCCGGATCGCCACATCGGCTTCGCGCATGGGCAGGTCCAGAACGCGTTCTTCCAACATCAGGTCGATTTTCAGGTCGGGATATTGTTCATAGAGTTTCGGCAGGCGCGGGGCCAGCCAGAGGGTGCCAAACCCAAAGGTGGTGGTGACACGCAGCTCTCCGAACACTTCTTCTTCGCTGTCACGAATCCGTGCCGCGGCCGCGTCGAGGCGTTTTGACATCGATTTGGTCGCGTCGAACAAGAGCTCTCCTTGTTCGGTCAGAATCAGGCCCCGCGCATGGCGATGGAACAAGGTCGCGTTCAGGCTTTCTTCGAGCGCGCGAATTTGTCGGCTCACGGCGGATTGAGACAAATTCAGCTTGTCGCCCGCATGCGTCAGGCTGCCCGCATCCGCGACCGCATGAAATATTCTAAGTTTGTCCCAGTCCATCTTGAAACTTTCATATACTATCAACGGCCAATTTTGGAACGGGTCGGCCATTCCTTCTCTTAACAGGGTCGATATTTCAAAACAGGAAAAAAAAGCTAGGCAGGTCAGCAATTGCGACCTAATATTTTGGTATATTGCTTATTCAAGTCGACGTGTTGGGAGGCATAGCGATGAGCCAGCAGAAGATTTCCCTGAACGACCGCTTTGACCTGGAAAAATCTCCGGTTTTGTTGAACGGCACCCAGGCTTTGGTGCGTTTGATGCTGATGCAAAAGGTGCGGGATCAAGCCCAAGGTCACAATACGGCAGGATTGGTGACCGGTTATCGTGGATCACCGCTCGGCGCTGTTGACATGCAAATGACACGAGCTGCGAAACATTTGGCGGCCCATGACGTCGTGTTTCAGGCGGGTCTGAACGAAGATCTGGCGGCAACAGCCCTTTGGGGCTCTCAGCAGGCTCAGTTACGGGGTGAAGGCAAATACGACGGCGTTTTTGGCCTTTGGTATGGCAAGGGACCAGGCGTCGACAGATCCGGCGACGCCGTGCGCCATGCCAATATGGCGGGCACCAGCGCGTTGGGTGGCGTGGTCATGGCCATGGGGGACGACCACACCGGCGAAAGCTCTACCGTTCTGCACCAATCCGAATGGGCACTGATGGACGCCTATATGCCGATCGTCAGCCCGGCAGGTGTTCAGGAAATCCTTGATTACGGGATTTACGGCTTTGCGCTCAGCCGCTTTTGCGGGCTTTGGACGGGCCTTAAAACCATGAAAGACACGGTCGAGGCGACATCAGTCGTCAATGGCGATCCGCACCGGATGAAGCTGGTCGTGCCGGACTTTGAAATGCCCGAAGGCGGTTTGAACATCCGTCTGGTGGACACGCCGCACGCCCAAGAGGCGCGGGTCATCGATCATAAACGGTTCGCAGCCGAGGCGTTTTCCCGCGCCAACCGCATGGACAACCGTGTTTGGGGAAAACCGGGTGCCAAGATCGGTCTGGTGGCGGCTGGCAAGAACTGGCTTGACCTGACCCACGCGCTGGCGCTGCTTAATATCGACGAAAACGAAGCCGAGCGTTTGGGGATTACCACCTACAAAATCGGTCAAACCTTCCCGCTGGACATGACCAGTTTCCACGAATGGGCCGAAGGTTTGGACCTGATCGTTGTGGTCGAGGAAAAGCGCAAACTGATCGAGGTGCAGATCAAAGAGGCAATTTTCGACGACCGGCGCGGGCGTCGCGTCTATGGCTGGTACAAAGGCGGGGCAGGCGGTTTGCACCGCGAAGAATTGTTCCCCACCCGCGGGGCCTTGGACCCGATCCACATCGCCACAAAGCTGGGCGGGATATTTGTGGAAGAGGGGCGCGACACCGACGGCATCCGCGCGGGGATGCAAGCGCTGGACGAAGCGCGCCGCAACGACAACGCCGAGGAAATTGCAACCCGCACGCCGTATTTCTGTTCAGGATGTCCGCATAACAGCTCGACCAAAGTCCCCGATGGCAGCCGCGCCTATGCCGGAATCGGGTGCCATTACATGGCTCAATGGATGGATCGTTCGACGCTGGGCTATACCCATATGGGTGGTGAGGGCGCAAACTGGATCGGCGAAGCGCCGTTTTCGAAAACTGATCATGTTTTCCAGAACTTAGGCGACGGAACCTATAACCATTCTGGCGTACAGGCGATCCGTGCTGCGCTGTCGGCGGGCACGAACATCACCTACAAGATCCTGTTCAACGACGCCGTGGCCATGACGGGCGGTCAAACCAATGAAGGCGATCTGAGCCCATATCGCATCGCGGCTGAGATCAAGGCCATGGGCGTTCAGAACATTGCTGTGGTTTACGACCAGAAAGAGGATGTGGATCTGGCCAAGTTTCCCTCCGGCATCGAAACCCACGAGCGCGCGGACCTGATGACCGTTCAACAGGCCTTTACCCAGCATGAAGGTGTCTCGGCCATCATTTACGTGCAAACCTGTGCTGCGGAAAAACGGCGTCGTCGCAAGCGGGGCAATTTCCCGGATCCGGATAAACGGGTCTTTATCAACACAGATATCTGCGAAGGCTGTGGCGATTGCGGGGTTCAGTCGAACTGTGTCTCGATCGTGCCTAAGGAAACCGAGCTGGGGCGCAAACGGGCGATTGATCAATCCTCGTGCAACAAGGATTTTTCCTGTGTCAAAGGCTTTTGCCCTTCTTTCGTGACGTTGGAAGGCGCGACACCGCGCAAAGAGGCGACAACAGAGCTGACCTTGCCTGATCTACCGCAGCCGGAACTGCCAACTATTCACGGCACCCATAACGTGGTGATCACCGGTGTTGGTGGCACAGGTGTCGTGACGATTGGCGCAGTGTTGGCGCAGGCGGCGCAAATTGATGGCAAAGGCGCCGGCATGATGGAAATGGCCGGGCTGGCGCAAAAGGGCGGCGCGGTGCACATCCATTGCCGGTTGGCCGAAAAGCCCGAAGACATCAGCGCAATTCGCGTCGCGACCGGCGAATGTGATGCGCTGATTGGTGGCGATCTGGTGGTGTCTGCTGGGGCCAAGACCATTGGTTTGACGCGCACGGGACGGACCGGGGCCGTGATCAACAGCCATGAGATCATCACCGGCGATTTCACACGAAACACCGAGTTTGCGCTGCCAAGCGATCGGTTGACCCTAGCGCTTGAGACGCGGTTACGGGATCAATTGGCTTTGTTTGACGCCTCTGGCCTTGCAAAAGCCACCTTGGGTGACAGCATTTTTTCCAACATGATGATTTTTGGCGCGGCGTGGCAGCGTGGTTTGATCCCGCTGAGCCATGATGCGCTGACGCAAGCCATCGAGTTGAACGGCGCGGCTGTACAGCGCAACCTGCGCGCCTTCGAGATTGGAAGGTGGGCGGTTCTTTACCCCGAGGATGCAGCGGCTGTTTTGAAGCCCAAGGTCATTGAGTTGCCCAAGTCGCTGGAAGAAAAGATCGCCTTCCGGGTCGCGCATCTGCGTGATTACCAGGGTGGCCGGCTGGCCAAGCGGTACCAAAAAATGCTGGACGGCATTTCTGACGGCTCTGTGAAAGAGGCGGTGGCAAAAGGCTATCACAAGCTGTTGGCGTATAAGGACGAGTACGAGGTGGCCCGTCTTTTGCTCAGCAGCCGGGACAAAGCGGAAGGCGAATTTGACGGTGATCTGAAAATGACCTTCCACCTTGCGCCGCCGATCCTTGGGGGCAAAGGCCCCGATGGTCGCCCCAAAAAGCGAGAATTCGGAGAGTGGATGATCACGCCTTTGAAGATGCTGCGTGCGATGAAATGGATGCGCGGCACGCCGCTGGATGTCTTTGGATATACCGATGAACGGCGTATGGAGCGGGCCCTGATCAAGCAATACGAAAAGGACATGGCGCACGCGCTTGAACAGCTGACACCGGACACAAAAGAGATTGTGATTGCCCTAGCGGAACTTCCGCTGCAAATCCGGGGCTTTGGGCCGGTGAAAATGCAAAACGAAGCTAAGGCCGCGAAAAGACGAGAGGAATTGTTGGCTGCGTTGAAAGGCAACGGCGCCTCTCTGCAGCAGGCGGCAGATTAATTCGGAGACAGTTCGCTCATAAGGACTAGGCAAAATTGCCAAAGCGCCCTATTTAAACGGCTAGCAAGCTCGGAGTTTTTTATGCCGTGCCGTCGTCAAGTCGCCCGCGACATATCTTATGCCCATTCCGCCGAAACCAAGAGCGGCCGGGCGATGATCCGTTTGATGGAAAACACGACAGGCAGGCTGCGATTGATCAAGCGCGCTGATGGCTATGAGCGTGAAGTCGCCGCAGGTCGTGATTTCTGGGCGGTCATGGTGGAACGCTATGGTCTGACGCTGGACGTTGTCCGCGGGTCGATGGACAACGTGCCAAAAGACGGCCCCTTGATCCTGATTGCAAACCATCCATATGGCATCCTCGATGGCTTGATGATGGGGCATATCCTGTCCGAGGTGCGGGGTGATTTCCGCATTCTGGCGCACCGGGTGTTCCGCAAGGCCGAAGAATTGAACCGGATCATTCTGCCCATCTCGTTTGATGAGACGAAAGAGGCAGTGAAGCTGAACCTGGACACGCGGAAACGGGCGCTGAATTACCTGTCCGAAGGCGGTGCCATCGGGATTTTCCCGGGCGGCACGGTCAGCACGGCGGCCAAACCGTTTTCCCATCCCATGGACCCCGGTTGGCGCGGGTTCACGGCCCGGATGGTGGGCAAGTCCAACGCGACTGTTGTTCCGGTCTTTTTCGACGGGCACACCACGCGTCTTTTCCACATCGCCAGCCACCTGCATTACACGCTGCGCATGGGTCTTTTGATCCGTGAGTTCAAAAAGCGTGTCGATACGCCTGTGCGCGTTGTCATTGGTGACCCGATTGGTCGGGATGTTCTCGATCCTTTGGCCAAGGACTCGCGCGCCATGATGGACTATCTCCGAAAAGCCACCTATGAGCTGTCCCCAACACCGTTAAAGTCGCTCGACTACGGGTTTGAATTCGAAGAAAGACATCGCGCCTGAAAGGGCTCTCATGGCTGTAGGTATTTTTGATTCCGGTCTCGGCGGGTTAACCGTGCTGGACGCCGCACAAAAGCGGCTGCCGGATGTAGAGTTTCTCTATTACGCGGACAGTGCCCACGCGCCTTACGGCGTGCGGGATGCCGAGGATATTTACGGGCTGACCCAACGGGCCGTGCATGCCTTGTGGGATCGGGGTGTGAACCTTGTGATCCTGGCCTGTAACACGGCGAGTGCCGCGGCGCTGCGCCGGATGCAAGAGGCCGGTGTGCCCGAAGGCAAACGGGTACTGGGCGTCTTTGTCCCGCTGATCGAAGCCCTGACAGAGCGGAACTGGGGCGACAACTCTCCCCCGCGCGAGGTGGACGTCAAGCATGTGGCGCTGTTTGCGACGCCTGCGACTGTGTCGAGCCGCGCGTTTCAGCGCGAGCTGGCGTTTCGCGCCATCGGTGTCGATGTCGAGGCGCAGGCCTGTGGCGGTGTCGTGGACGCGATTGAAGATGGCGACATGATCCTGGCCGAAGCGCTGGTGCGCAGCCATGTGGACGCCCTGATGCGCAAAATGCCCGACCCGCAAGCTGCGATTTTGGGCTGTACCCATTACCCGCTTATGGAAACGCAATTTCAGGCCGCCTTGGGCGAGGATGTCAAAGTCTTCAGCCAAGGTGCTTTGGTCGCAGAGTCTTTGGCCGATTATCTGGAACGCCGCCCGGACATGGTTGGTGGCGGTACAGCCGGATATCTGACCACCGGCGATCCGCGCAAAGTCAGCGATCGCGCGACACAGTTTTTGCGACGAGAAATCGCCTTTACCGCCGCTTGAATGATCTGAGGTTTTCACCTCGACCCCCTGATACGATGAGATAAAGAGGTCCAACATGACCCATAAAACTGCAATCCTTGGCGCGTCCGGCTATACCGGCGCCGAACTGATCCGGCTGATCGCGCAGCATCCCGGCCTGACCATCACGGCCCTGTCTGCCGAACGCAAAGCCGGGCTGGAAATGGCCGCTGTCTTTCCGCATCTGCGCCACATGACACTGCCCACGCTCTGCAAGATTGACGAGATCGATTTTGGAGACGTGGACATCGTGTTCTGCGCTTTGCCGCATAAAACGAGCCAGGAAGTGATCCGTAACCTGCCGAAAAGGCTCAAAATCATCGATCTGAGTGCGGATTTCCGGCTGCGGGACCCGGCAGCTTACGAAAAATGGTATGGCAACCCGCATGCGGCCGTCGAACGGCAGCAGGACGCGGTATATGGCCTGACAGAGTTTTACCGGGAAGACATTCGCGCCGCGCATTTTGTGGCGGGAACGGGGTGCAACGCGGCAACGGGGCAATATGTGTTGCGGCCGCTGATTTCTGCCGGTGTCATTGATCTCGATGAGATCATTCTGGACCTCAAATGCGGCGTATCGGGTGCGGGGCGCAGCCTGAAAGAAAACCTGCTGCATGCAGAGTTGAGCGAGGGCTTTCACGGCTATGCCGTGGGCGGCACGCACCGGCATCTGGGCGAGTTTGATCAGGAGTTCTCCGCGCTCGCGGGCCGTCCGGTGGAGATTCAGTTCACACCGCATCTGATCCCCGCCAACCGGGGTATCCTGGCCACAACATATGTGAAGGGCGATGCGGATGAGATCCATCAGACGCTGCAAGCCGCTTATGACGCGGAACCGTTCATTTCTGTTCTGCCATTTGGTGAAACACCCAGCACACATCACGTGCGCGCCTCGAACTTCTGTCATATCGGGGTGACGCGGGATCGGATCGCGGGTCGCGCGATTGTGATTGCCGCGCTTGATAACCTGACAAAAGGCAGCAGTGGGCAGGCGTTGCAGAACGCCAACTTGATGTTAGGTTATGACGAGACTGCCGGCTTGATGGCGGCACCGATCTTTCCATAGCCCGAGGGCCTGATGAAAAGCCTGAAAAAACAGCGCCGTATCCAGATTGTCCTGGTGACGTTCGTCGCCTTGGCCGTGTCGACAGCTTTGATCGGCTATGCGATGCGCGATGGCATCAACTTTTTCCGCTCGCCCAGCCAATTGATGGCGGAACCGCCGGAACCCAATAAGGTGTTCCGGTTGGGCGGGCTCGTCGAAGAAGGCAGCATCGTGCGGGGCGAAGGCACGGCGGTCACGTTTTCGGTGACCGATGGCGGCGCGGTGGTGCCGGTGTCCTTCACCGGCGTTTTGCCCGATCTTTTTGCCGAGAACGAAGGGATGGTTGGCACAGGGCGCTACGTGAACGGTGTCTTTGAAGCTGATGAAATCCTTGCCAAACATGACGAAACCTACATGCCGGCAGAGCTGGTCGATGCGCTGAAAGAACAAGGCGTTTACAAAGGCGAAGACAGCTAGGGTCTGTGGACAATCACCAGCACGCCCCAGCGCGAGATCCATTTTGCCGCCCACGCGCGGATTTGAGGCCTGCGATCTGATTTATCGGAGCCGAGAATACGCAAAGTCGGAGGCAAAATGGGCCGCGCCGCGGAGCGGTTTCGCCAAAATTGCCCATTTCTGCGTCATTTGCGCTTGAAAGAGATCACTCTTACTGCGCGCAAATTCCTGGAACTGAGCAATTTTGGACGGAAACTGGGGCGTGCTGGTGATTGTCCACAGACCCTAGTGCGCCGGTGCCCGGCGCCGCCTGCGGCGGGTGGGTATTTTTGACAAGAAAGAAGCAGCACCGTGCGCCCGGATCGGCGGGCGTTAACCAGTTTGTTCGATGGTGTCCGCACCCAAAAGCGGAGGCCAGATCATGCAGACGGTGCGGCAGATCGCCGAAGACATTGTGGGTCGCGAAGGCGGCTATGTGAACGATCCTGACGATCCGGGCGGGGCGACGAAATTTGGTGTGACCATTCACACCATGCGGCGTCTGGGTCTGGATCTGACCGGCGATGGGGATGTGACCGTGGCCGATGTGCGCGCGTTGCGCCGGGAACAGGCGGTGGATATTTTCATCCGACACTATTTCGAGCGGCCTCGGATCGCCGGGTTGCCACGGGTTTTGCAGGCCAGCGTATTCGACATGTATGTGAATGCAGGCGGCAATGCGGTGAAAATCCTGCAACGTTTGCTGCGCGAAATGGGGTTTGACGTGTCTGTGGATGGCGCGATTGGTCCGCAGACCATCGCCGCGACAGAGCAGGCCGCGGCAACCGGGCCTGAGGTTCTGGCCGATGCTTATGGGGTGGCGCGACGGAATTACTATTTCCGGATCGGGGATCGCCGTCCGGCGAGCCGGAAATATGCGCGCAGCCGTGCCGGTGGCAAAGGCGGTTGGATCAAGCGGGCCGAAGAATTCATCTCGCCCAAGTTTCATCTGAGCGATCAGCAATTTGCAGAAAGGGTCTCGTCATGGGGATAGTCCGGGATTTGGCATCGATGATCTTTGGCGGGTCCTTGATCCGCGACACGGCGGAAGTGTTTCGCGAAAATGCAGAGCAGGGTGCGGTGCGCGCGGCCGGTCTCCAGGAACAGGCGATGGCGCAGTTTGGCACCGAGTTCGCGGGCGAGACGCGCAGCGGATTTGATCGTTTCATGGACGGGCTGAACCGGTTGCCGCGCCCGGCTTTGGCTTTGGGCACGCTGGGCCTTTTTGTGGCGGCGATGGTGGACCCGATCTGGTTTGCGGAGCGGATGCAGGGCGTATCACTGGTGCCAGAGCCGCTGTGGTGGCTGTTGGGGGTGATCGTATCTTTTTACTTTGGCGCGCGGCATCAGGTGAAAGCCCAGCAATTTCAGTGTGAGATCGCCGGGACCATGGGGCGGGTTCCGCAGGTGGTGGAAAACATCACCGCCTTGCGCGCGCTGCGGTCGGACAGCCCGGGGGCTGCGGATACCAAGGGTGATGCGGCCCTGTCGCTGGCAGCGGTCACGCCATCGGGCAATCCGGCGCTGGATCTGTGGCGTCAGCTGCGCGGCCCTGCGACAACCTGAGCGGGCTCTACACGGCAATTCGATTGGCGGTGTCGGGCAGGGCGCACTATACTGCCCTTCATGATCACAGAACTTGGACATTTCGCGCTTATCCTTGCCTTCATGGTGGCCATCGTACAGATGATTGTGCCGCTGATCGGCGCGCAAAAACGCTGGGACGGGTGGATGGCCGTGGCCGAACCCGCCGCAACCGCGCAGTTTCTGCTCACCGGCTTTGCCTTTGGCGCGCTGATGTGGGCCTTTATCACCTCGGATTTTTCGCTGCGGCTGGTGGTGTTGAATAGCCACTCGGCGAAACCGATGATCTACAAGATCAGCGGAACATGGGGCAATCACGAGGGCTCCATGCTGTTATGGGTGCTGATTGTGGCGCTTTTTGGGGCAATGGTGGCCTGGCGGGGCAGCAACCTGCCACCGACACTGCGCGCCCGCGTTCTGGCGGTTCAGGCGGCCATTGGTGTGGCCTTTTTTGCGTTTATCCTCTTTACGTCCAACCCGTTTTTGCGTCTGGCCGTGCCGCCTTTTGATGGGCAGGATTTGAACCCGCTGTTGCAGGATCCCGGTTTGGCCTTCCATCCGCCGTTCCTGTATCTTGGATATGTGGGCCTGAGCATGGCGTTCAGCTTTGCGGTCGCGGCCCTGATCGAAGGCCGGGTGGATGCGGCCTGGGGCCGATGGGTGCGGCCCTGGACGCTGGCGGCGTGGATTTTTCTGACCATCGGCATCGCGTTGGGGTCCTGGTGGGCCTATTACGAACTGGGCTGGGGCGGGTTTTGGTTCTGGGACCCGGTGGAAAACGCGTCCTTCATGCCGTGGCTGATTGCGGCGGCCCTGTTGCATTCCGCGATTGTCGTGGAAAAGCGCGAAGCGTTGAAAAGCTGGACTATCCTTCTGGCGATCCTTGCGTTCGGCTTTTCGCTGATCGGGACGTTTATTGTTCGCTCTGGCTTGCTGACATCGGTGCATGCTTTTGCCAACGATCCCGAACGGGGCGTGTTCCTTCTGATGATCATGGTGGTGTTCACCGGGGGCGCGCTGACGCTCTTTGCGGCGCGCGCGCAGGCGATGGAGGCCAAGGGAATTTTTGGCGTGGTCAGCCGGGAAAGCGCGCTGGTGGCCAACAATGTTCTTTTGGCCGTCAGCTGTTTCGTGGTGTTTGTCGGCACGTTGTGGCCCGTCGTGGCCGAGATGTTCTTTGACCGTAAGCTCAGCGTTGGGCCGCCGTTTTTTGACATGGCATTCACGCCGTTCATGATCGTCCTCGGGGCGATCCTGCCCATCGGTGCGATACTGCCGTGGAAACGCGGTTCGCTGTCGCGGGCGATCAAACCCTTGCTGCCCGCCTTGGCCTTGACACTAGCGTTGACCGCCTTGGTCTGGGCAATGCAGACCGGGCGCAGTGCGCTGGGTCCGCTTGGTGTCTTTATGGGGTCGTGGATCGTGTTTGGCGCCTTGGTCGACCTTTGGTCGCGGACGGGCAACAGCGGCTGGCGCCGGTTGTTCCGCCTGCCGCGCGCGGATTGGGGAAAGACAGTGGCGCATGCGGGCATGGGGGTCACGTTCCTTGCCGTTGCGGGGCTGATCGCGTGGAAAACCGAAGATATTCGCGTGGTGCAGATTGGTGAGCGGTTTGAGATCGGGGCCTTTACCCTGTCGCTGGACGCGGTGGAGGATCAGACAGGGCCGAATTACCAAACCACGATGGGCTTTCTGACCCTCAGCCGGGATGGCCGCGAACTGGCACAGCTGCGCCCGGAAAAGCGGTTCTATCCGGTGGCGCAAATGCCAACGACCGAGGCGGGCATTGATTACCGGTTCTTGCGGGATGTTTACGTGGTGATAGGGGATCAGCAGACCAATGGTGGCTGGACCGTTCGGACCTATATCAAGCCACTGGCCAACTGGATGTGGGCGGGTTGCATCCTGATGGCCATCGGCGGTTTCCTTAGTCTGAGCGACCGCCGGTTCCGCGTTGCGGCCGGGGCGCGTCGGGTGCCACAAGGGGTGCCTGCAGAATGAAACGGCTGCTCTTGCTTTTGATGCTGCTTGCAACTCCGGTTTTTGCGGTTCAGCCGGATGAAATTCTGGAAGATCCGGCCTTGGAAGAGCGGGCGCGGGAGCTGAGCAAAGGGTTGCGCTGTCTCGTCTGCCGGAATGAGAGCATCGACGAAAGCAATGCCGAACTGGCCCGCGATCTGCGCATCCTTGTGCGGGAACGACTGGTGGCCGGGGACACAGATACCGAGGTGATCGATTTCGTCGTGGACCGCTATGGTGAATACGTTTTGCTGCAGCCGACCTTTACCGGATCGAACTGGCTGTTATGGGCGGCGGGACCTGCGATGTTCGTTTTGGCCGGGGCTGTTGGTTTTGGGTTTGTCCGGCGGCGTCAGACCGCCACGAACGAGGCAGAGGCCGCACTGACGTCTGAAGAACAAAGCCGTCTGAACGAAATTCTCAAGGATTGACGCGCGGTTCCACTGGTCTATTGAGAGGCAACCGTTAGGGTGCAGCGACAGGTTCAGTCAGGAGGTTCGGATGCAATATGAAACGATTACCACGGCCGTGACCGATGGCGTTGGCGTCATCACCATGAACCGCCCTGACAAGATGAATGCGCTGACCACGCAAATGCGGGCGGAAATTCCTCATGCGTTCAAAACCCTCGCAACCGAGGCGCGGGTGATCGTGCTGACCGGGGCGGGCAAAGCATTTTGCACCGGTCAGGACCTTGGTGACCGCGCGGGCAGCGCGATCGATCTGGAACGCACGCTGCGCGACGAATACGAACCGATGCTGCGCGAGATTTTCAACTGCTCCGTACCAACCATTGCGGCGGTCAATGGACCGGCTGCGGGGGCAGGGGCGAACCTTGCGCTGGCGTGTGACGTGGTGATTGCAGCGGAAAGCGCCTATTTCCTGCAGGCCTTCACGCGGATCGGTCTTTTGCCGGATGCAGGCGGGACCTATGCCATGCCGCGCAATATGGGCGGGGCGAAGGCCATGGGTGCGGCCCTTTTTGCAGACAAGATCACCGCCCGTCAGGCGGACGAATGGGGCATGATCTGGGAAGCGGTGGCCGATGAAGGGTTTGCCGATCATTGGAATGCCCGCGCCAGCCATCTGGCCCAGGGGCCAACCAAAGCATATGCCGCGGTCAAAGAAGCCATCCGCGGCAGCTGGGACAGATCAGTAGATGATCAGCTGGAAACCGAGGCACGCCTGCAAGGTGAGCTGGGACGCAGCCGCGATTTCCTGGAAGGAGTGACCGCGTTTATGCAGAAACGGCCTGCGACGTTTGAGGGCCGGTAAAACCGAACTTCAACGGGCCAAAGCGTCCGGCTAAGCGATCAAAGCGGCGCGCATCGTGCAGATCGCGCGCCTCGTATAGCCGAATATCCGACAAACGAATGTCTGCGCTGGCCACCAACGCCACGGGCGCATCATCGGCTGACAAGGTACGCGTACCGTCCTGATTTGGCGTCAGGTCCAGTTTTGGCGCGCGCGTTCCCTTTTGATAAACGCACACGATTGCGTCCTGAAACTTGTCAAACCCGTCGATCACAGGCACCAGAACCGCGCCGTCTTCTAGCAACCGCTCAAAGGGATCAATTTCGTTCTCTTCCGCTAGAACTTTTTCCGTACCCGGGCGTCGGATCAACTGTGTCAGTGGCGAAAAATCAAAACGGAACATACTGGTAATCCTGAATACTAGTTGCCCAATGAGGCTAGTGTGATCGAACTGGCGCCAAAGTTTTCGCCTGCATTCGGGACGACAAGGAATGGCTCTCCGTTGGCGGATACGGTCGCGGTTCCATCTTCGTCGGTTGAGACCGTGATTGTTGGAGCGGCATCGCCTTCGAAGCTGTAGACGATCTGGTCTTCACTTGCGTCAAAGTCAGATATGGTTGCAGGGTTACCTGGGTCTATCCAGCTCCCAAGTTGGAAAGCATCTTCTCCACCGCCGCCGCTTCCGGAGTCACCAGCGCCCATGATCAACAGATCATCGCCGCCACCGCCATCAACCTCGTCGTCTGCAGGGTTCACTTCGGCGTCGAAATCGGTGGTCGATGCGATCGGCGTGACGGTGTCTTCACCCGTTAGTATCGACTGTACGGCCTGTTCATCAACGACTTCAGCAGACACCAACACGTCATCACCGCCATCCCCGCGCAAGTCGTCGCTACCCGTGCCACCGATCAGTGTATCGTCATCTGCGCCGCCTCTGACCAGGTCATCACCTTCGCCACCAAGGCCATAGTCCGAGTCATCCGCTCCAAACAGGCGGTCATCACCTGCAGCACCGAGTATTGTGTCGTTCCCGCCATTGCCAAAGATGCTGTCGTCTTCGTCGCTTCCGACCAACAACGAACTGTCATCATCATCCCGCGTAACGACGTTGCCCGTTGATGAGCCGCTGTCATCATCTTCTTCATCGTCGGTAGCAAGTTCGACTAAGGTGATCGAAGATGCTTCAAAACTGTCCCCAGCGTTTGGAACGATCAGAAACGGTTGCCCGTCCGCCAAAACAGTCGCTGTTCCATCATCTTCTGAAACAACGCTGATTTCCGGTTCGGCATCGCCCTCCAAATAGTAGAGGATTTCGTCCTCGTCGCCGTCATAATCCGTGATCGTCGCTGGCTTGCCCGGTTCAATCCAGCTGCCCAGCTCGAATGTATCGTCGCCGCCGCCGCCCATGGCTTCATCTTCGGCGCCCAAAAGCAGCAGGTCATAGCCAAACCCGCCGTTGACCGTGTCCGGCGCGGCGTCCTGTTCGGCAGAGAAGTCGAGCACATCGTCTTCTTCTACGTCGGTGTCTTCACCTGTCAGGAAGGCCTCGAGTGCTTCTTCGTTGACCAGCTCTGCCGCGATGATCACGTCGTCGCCAGTGTCGCCTTTCAGGTCGTCACTGCCACCGCCGCCGATCAACGTATCGTCGTCGGCGCCACCGCGCACAAGATCGTCGCCGTCACCACCAAGACCAATGTCCTCACCATCGCTACCAAAAATGCGGTCGTTTTCACCGGCACCCGGCATGATATCGTCACCACCTTCGCCATAGATGGTATTAACGTTATCGGACCCCTCTAAGAGGTTGTCGCCTTCGTCGCCGCGCAGAACTTCGTTCTCGACTTCTGTTTCCGAGCTCGATTCGTTGTCATCGTCGTCATCATCAAAAGCCCAGACCAACAAGCCAGCTGTGCCAAGCAAAAGTGCAAGAGTGAGTGCCATTGTAAATCTTTCCAAATAGTTAATAAATGCGTGCCCAAATATCTCCACAAATTCAACACATTTGCAAAGAGCTTTGGGTCACTGTCCCGGGCGGAAGGATAGTCGCGTCCGCATGCGGAAATTGGTGCTCAGACCGAAACGATAAAATCTGAAACTTGAGCACAGGGTGGCTTATAGCCACAAAAAAACCCACAGAGAACTGCGGGTTTTTTCGTCTTTTTAACTTTTGTTTAGCGGTTTTCGATATCCACGTAGTCGCGCATCGTTTCGCCAAGATAGAGCTGACGGGGACGACCGATCTTGTTCTGCGGATCGCCGATCATTTCTTTCCATTGGCTGACCCAACCAACCGTCCGGCTGAGCGCGAAGATAGGCGTGAACATCGAGGTCGGGAAACCCATCGCTTCAAGAATGATGCCGGAATAGAAGTCGACATTCGGGAACAGCTTTTTGTCCGCAAAGTAGGGATCTGCCAGTGCCGCGGCTTCCAATTCCTTGGCCACTTGCAGGGTTGGGTTGTTTTCAACACCCAACAGGTCAAGCACCTCATCCGCGGATTGCTTCATCACTTTGGCGCGCGGGTCAAAGTTATTGTAAACGCGGTGGCCAAAGCCCATCAGGCGGAATGGGTCGTTTTTGTCTTTGGCGCGGGCAATGAATTCCGGAATTCGATCCGGCGTTCCGATCTCTTGCAGCATCTCCAGACAGGCCTGGTTGGCGCCACCATGGGCCGGGCCCCACAGACAGGCGATCCCGGCAGCGATGCAGGCAAACGGGTTCGCACCAGACGACGATGCCAGACGCACGGTCGAGGTCGAGGCGTTCTGTTCGTGATCCGCATGGAGCGTAAAGATACGGTCCATCGCGCGGCTGAGGATCGGGTTCACTTCGTAATCTTCGGCGGGCACGCTGAAACACATGCGCAAGAAGTTCGACGCGTAATCCAGATCGTTGCGCGGATAGACGAACGGTTGACCGATCGAGTATTTATAGGCCCATGCGGCAATCGTCGGCATCTTCGCGATCAAACGATGTGACGCAATCTCGCGCTGGCGCGGGTCGGCGATATCGGTCGAGTCATGATAGAAGGCGGACATTGCGCCGACCACACCCACCATGATGGCCATCGGGTGCGCATCGCGGCGGAAGCCGCGGAAAAAGTTCACCATTTGCTCATGCAGCATGGTGTGGCGGGTGATCGTGTCTTCGAATTCTTCCAGCTGTGCCGCGGTTGGCAGTTCACCGTAAAGCAGCAAATAGCACACTTCGAGATAGTGGGATTTCCCCGCCAGTTGGTCAATCGGATAGCCCCGGTGCAGCAATTCACCCTTGCCACCGTCGATGAAGGTGATGGTGCTGTCGCAGCTGGCGGTCGATGTAAAGCCGGGATCGTATGTGAACACTTTGGCTTGGGCGTAAAGCTTGCGGATGTCGACGACATCCGGCCCGGCTGTGGGCGAATAAACCGGCAGTTCATAGCTTTCGCCATCAAGGCTTAGCGTGGCTGTTTTTGGTGTGTCGGTCATGTCCATCCCTTTCTTGTCGTTTCACGCCACGGCTTGTGCGCGGGCGGATTGGCCATGGCGCGTCAGCGCCACGGCCCGGCATATCATTCGTGATTGACCCGTTTATGAAACCTGATCGGTATCCGGGTCGGCCTCTGCGGCCTCTGACAGGCGGGCCAGGGTTTCGTCCTGTCCAAGCACCATCATCATGTCAAACACCGAAGGCGTTACTGTGCGACCTGCCAAGGCGGCCCGCAACGGCGCGGCCAGTTTGCCAAATTTGGTCCCGTTGGCTTCGGCAAACGCATTCAACACCCCTTCAAGTGCGTCACGGTCCCAGCTAACATTTTGCAACTGCGGCGTCAAATCTTTCAGTATATCACGGGATACAGAATCCAGCGCTTTCGCCGCTTTCTGATCTGGTAGAATTGGACGCTCTGTCAGGATAAAATGACCCTTTTCAATAAGTTCCGGGAAAGTCTTTGCGCGATCTTTCAGGCAATACATGGCCCGTTCAAAACCGATTGACTGTGCGTCGGTCAACGCTGGCTGTGCTGCAGCCGCTAAAAATGCTTCGATTTCCTGCCGCAATGCAGCGTCTTCGCTGATGGCAATATGCTGACCGCACAGATTCTCCAGTTTCTTGGTATCGAACCGCGCAGGGCTTTTGCCAATGCCGTTCAGATCAAACCATTCCAGCGCTTGGGCATCCGTAAAGAATTCGTCATCGCCATGGCTCCATCCCAAACGCGCCAGATAGTTGCGCATGCCAGCAGCGGGATAGCCCATGACCTGGTACTCTTGCGCCCCCAATGCGCCGTGGCGCTTTGACAGTTTTTTGCCGTCCGGTCCGTGGATCAGTGGAATATGCGCCCAGACAGGCACATCCCACCCCATGGCGTCATAGATCATCATCTGACGGGCAGCATTGTTGAGGTGGTCGTCCCCCCGGATCACATGTGTCACGCCCATATCATGGTCATCCACCACCACGGCCAGCATGTAGACCGGGGTACCGTCGCTGCGCAGCAGGACCATATCGTCCAGCTGGTCATTGCGGATGGTGACGTCACCCTGGACCTCGTCCCGGATCACGGTTGCGCCGTCCTGCGGGGCCTTGATGCGGATCAAAAAAGGCGCGTCGGGATGCGTGGCGGGATCGGCATCGCGCCACGGGCTGCGAAACAGGGTGCTGTGCCCTTCGGCACGCGCAGCTTCGCGAAACGCGGTGATCTCATCTTGCGTGGCAAAGCATTTATACGCCTTGCCATTGGCGAGGAGTTCCTGCGCCACCTCTGCATGTCGGTCGGCGCCGGCAAACTGGCTAATCACATCGCCGTCGTGGTCGAGGTCCAGCCATGCCATCCCTTCGAGAATGGCGGCTGTGGCTTCGGGCGTGGACCGGGCCCGGTCGGTGTCTTCGATCCGCAACAGGAATTTGCCGCCGCGACCGCGGGCATAGAGCCAGTTAAAGAGCGCCGTGCGCGCGCCGCCGATATGCAGAAAACCTGTGGGAGAGGGGGCAAAGCGGGTGACCACCGGATGCGACATGGGGGATTTTTACCTTTTGGTAACCGTGCAGAACATAAGATTTCGGCCTGTCTAGCGGCGGCAGGGCCAAGGGGCAAGCATGGGCATTCTGGAGCGTTTCGAATATGCGTTGCTGGTCCAGCGGGGGCATCTGTTTCCTTGGGCGCCAGTCTGCTTTGGCTGCGGGATCGGCGCGTATTTTTCGTTGCAATTTGAACCGGTGTTTTGGACCTTTGCGGTCTTGGCCGCATGTTCAGCCATGGGGTTTTTACTGGCGCTTTGGCGGCCAACGGCATGGACGCCACTGGCCTGTGGAATGGCCTTGGCGGCGGCGGGCTTCTGTATCGCCGGGGCACGGGCGCATATGGTTGGGGCTCCTGTTCTGGACTGGCGGTACTATGGCCCGGTCGAAGGGCGGGTCGTTGCGATTGATCGGTCGGCCTCTGACGCGGTGCGGCTGACCTTGGATCAGGTGCGCTTGTCGGATGCGCGCGCGCCGGCCAAAGTCCGCGTCTCGCTGCATGGCGATGCGGTGGATTTTGATCCCCGACCGGGGGCCTGGGTGATGACCACGGCCTATCTGTCACCGCCGCAAGGACCCGCCGAACCGGGCGGATTTGATTTCCGGCGGCATGCCTGGTTTCAGCAATTGGGGGCTGTGGGCTATACCCGTGTGCCGGTTCTGATCGTGGCGCCGCCCAAGCCGGACAGCCTTCGGGCTTGGATCTTTGCGCTGCGGATGGGGGTATCTTCTTATGTTCAAACCGTTTTGCCCGGGGATGTCGGCGGGTTTGCGGCTGCGGTGACGACCGGGGATCGCAGCGGTGTCAGCCAGAGCGCGTTGCAGGATCTGCGGGACAGCAATCTGGCACATCTTCTGGCCATATCCGGGCTGCATATGGGGCTTTTGGCGGGGTTTGTCTTTGCCGCCCTGCGCATCGCTTTGTCGCTCTTTCCCGCATTTGCTCTGCGCCGCCCGGTCAAGAAGCTGGCCGCATTGGGGGCGATGGCAATTGCGGCTGTGTATTTGGCCCTGTCGGGTGGCAACGTCGCAACCGAACGCGCCTTTATCATGGTCACTGTTGCTTTGTGTGCCGTACTGACCGATCGCCGCGCGCTCAGCGTGCGAGCCGTGGCAATGGCCGCCATGATCGTTCTGATCCTGCGCCCAGAAGCGTTGTTGAGCCCGGGGTTCCAGATGTCCTTTGCCGCAACCACGGCCCTCGTTGCCGTGTTCAACGCGTTGCGCGACGACGCTGTCCCGGTGGCACCGGCGTGGATGCGCCCGGGATTGGGGGTCTTGATGTCTTCGGCGGTTGCGGGGGCGGCCACAGCGCCAGTGGCGGCGGCGCATTTCAATCAAATTGCACAGTTCGGGCTGATCGCAAACCTCTTGTCCGTGCCCTTGATGGGTATTCTTGTGATCCCGGCAGCCGTGATTGCCATGTGTCTTGCGCCCATCGGGCTGGACGCGGTGGCGCTGTGGGTGATGGGGCTGGGCCTGCGTTGGATCTTGGCGGTGGCAGAAACGGTCGCGGGCTGGTCTGCGTCGGTGCGACCTGTGCCATCGCCCGATCCAATGGTTCTACCATTGATATGTTTGGGGGCATTGTGGGTCATGCTGTGGCAAGGACGGGCGCGGTTGGCGGGCGTTTTGCCGATTTTGGCGGGGGTCTGGCTGTGGGTGCAGTCAGAACGGCCGGATGTCCTGATCGCGGATACGGGAAAACTGGTGGGCGTGATGACCGATGAGGGCCGTGCGCTGAGCCGGTCGCGCGGGTCCGGATTTATCGCGGGTGTCTGGTTGGAAAACGATGGGGATCGCGCGGATCAACCGGTTGCGGCAGACCGTTGGGGCTCTGATGAGCCGGTTCAAAGGTGGCGTTATGGCTCGTTTGAGCTGGTCCATGTCACCGGAAAAACAGGGGCAAAAGCATTCACAACCTGCATGAAGGAACAGATTGTCATTGCGGCTGTGGCCCATGAACCCAGCGGGCCATGTCAGGTCTATGGACCTGCTGAACTCCGACGCATGGGCAGCGTCGCGCTGACGCAATCCGGACCTGTCACAGCGCGTGACAGATCCGGGGACCGTCTGTGGTCACCGGATCAGTAAGTCCGGATCAAGCCGACAAGGCGGCCCTGCACCTTGACCATATCCTCTGGCAATACGCGGGTTTCATAGGCCGCATTCGCCGGTGCAAGTGCGATGGAATTGCCCTTGCGATAGAACTTTTTCAGTGTCGCTTCCTGATCCTCGACCAGCGCCACAACGATGTCACCGTCATCTGCCGCGCTGGTTTCGCGGATGATGACCACGTCACCGTCATTGATCCCGGCCTCGATCATCGAGTCGCCCTTGATTTCCAAGGCGTAATGCTCTCCCGCGTCGGACAGCATCTGCCCCGGCACCGCGACATGGTGGGATACCTCGCTGATCGCTGCAATCGGGACACCCGCGGCGATGCGGCCCATGACGGGCAGTTCCATGGCGTCGATCACAACCGGTTGCGTATTGGCGGGCACCGTCGCTTCCGGACGATCGCCCTCGATCACGCGCGGGGTAAAGCCGCCAGTATCAGAGCCACCAAGGCTTTCCGGCAATTTGACAATTTCGATTGCCCTTGCGCGATGGGCCAACCGGCGAATGAACCCTCGTTCTTCCAAAGCCGTGATTAACCGGTGGATGCCCGATTTCGACCGCAGGTCGAGCGCATCTTTCATTTCATCAAAACTGGGCGGTACACCGTCGCGTTGCAGACGCTTATGGATAAAATCCAACAAATCCAACTGCTTCTTGGTCAGCATGTCCAAAACCTGTATTATGAATGTTCGGTTTTGTTCTATACATGTTCCCGTTTTGTGTCAACTCTTGTCAGGAGACAGGTCAAAGCGGCAGGTATGCCATGCTGTTACCCGCGTGCCGCGCGGGGTCATGCGGCTGTCGGACCATCAGCACATTGGCGTCTGCAAGGATGGTCAGCAAAGAGCTGTCCTGATTGTCGGCGACCTGTAAACGGCCCTCAATCAGTTGGGCACGCATGTAATGCTCTCGCGGGCCGTTTTCGCCGATGTCATGCGCCAGTGGCGCGGTCAGAGCGGACGGGACCGGATCGGGCTGGCCCAACATGAGGCGCAGCATGGGTTTGAGGAAAATCTGTCCGCAGACCATGGCCGAGACCGGATTGCCGGGCAGGCCGACCATTGCGGCGGCCCCAAGACGTCCGGCCATCAAGGGTTTGCCAGGACGCATCCGGATTTTGTAAAAAGACCGGTCCATTCCCAATTGTTCGGCAACCGGGGCGACAAGGTCATGATCACCGACAGATGCACCACCCACGGTCACGATCAGATCCGCACCCGCGGCCAGTTCAAAGGCGGTGCGCAGCGACGCCTCGGTGTCCCGCGCAATCGGCATCAGGCGCGCGGTACATCCCATCTCTTCGATCATCGCCTTCAGACCAAAGGTGTTCGAGGCGATGATCTGGTCCGGCCCCGGGGTGTCGCCGGGCATGACCAATTCGTCCCCGGTGGAAATCAGCGCGACAACCGGGCGGCGCGTGACAGGCACCTGATCAATATTCATCGATGCAAGCAAGGCGATATCACGCGGGCGCAACAGGCGCGGGGCAGAGATACGCGCGCCGGTTTTGAAATCGCCACCAGCCGGGCGCACATTTGATTTGGTCCCGGGCGCGTCCGTGATGGTGATCAAAGCACCGCTGCGGTGTACATCCTCTTGAATAACAACAAAATCCGTACCCTCCGGCATCGGTGCGCCGGTGAAAATGCGCACCGCTTGTCCGGCGCCGACCCGCGCGTCAAAGCGATGTCCCGCGGCGGCCTCTCCAATGACTTGAAACTGGGCGTGCTGTTCGGCTTCAACTGATTTGAGCGCATAACCGTCCATAGAGGAGGCGGCAAAAGGCGGTTGATCCCGTCTGGCGGTGACATCTGTGGCCAACACGCGACCGGCGGCTTCGATCAGGGGGACGGTTTCAACAGGCAACTTGGAAACCAGCGCGAAGAGATGCGCGCGGGCGTCTTCAACGGAAATCATGTCGCCTCGTACCGTCCTGATTTTCCACCATCTTTCAGCAATACGCGGATCCCGCCGATTTCCATCGATTTGTCGGCCGCCTTGCACATGTCATAGACGGTCAGGGCGGCCGTACTGACGGCGGTCAGCGCCTCCATTTCCACGCCGGTCTGCCCGGTGGTTTTGACGGTCGCCTCGACACGGATGCCGGGGAGGTCGGGATCGATGGTCAGTTCAACAGCGACCTTTGTCACCGGCAAGGGGTGGCACAGGGGGATCAAGTCCGGTGTTTTCTTGGCCCCCATGATCCCGGCCAGCCGTGCAACGCCCAGAACATCGCCTTTCTTGGCGCGGCCTTCGGAAATGATTTCAACGGTTTCCGGGGCTATCTTAATGTAACCTTCTGCTACGGCGACGCGATCGGTCACCGCCTTATCGGAAACATCGACCATATGGGCATCGCCCTTGGCATCGAAATGCGTCAGAGCCATTACATGGCCCCCGGACGCAACGGATTGGCCAGCAGGCTGCGCGTTGCGGCGGCCACATCGTCCTGCCGCATCAGGCTTTCGCCAATCAGGAAGGTGCGTGCGCCGTATCGCGCGATATCGGCGAGGTCTTCGGGTGTGAAAAGGCCGCTTTCCGAAATGACCATTTTGTCCGCAGGCACCCATTTGGCCAGCGACCGGGTGGTATCCAACGTGGTTTCAAACGTGTTGAGATCGCGGTTGTTAATCCCGATCAGAGGGCTTTTCAGCGCATGGGTCCGGTTCAGTTCTTCCCGGTTATGCACCTCGATCAGGGCATCCATGCCTAACGCCAATGCCGCATTTTCCAGCTCAGCAGCTTGGGTGTCGGACACGCTGGCCATGATGATCAGGATGCAGTCCGCGCCCCAAGCGCGGGCCTCGGTCACCTGATACGTGTCATAGAGAAAGTCCTTGCGCAAAACGGGCAGGGTACCCGCCGCCCGCGCCGCCCGCAGAAACTCTGGCGCGCCTTGAAAGCTGGGGGTGTCGGTCAAAACCGACAAACAGGTGGCGCCGCCTTCTTCATAGGCCTGTGCCAAGGCGGGCGGATCAAAGTCGGGGCGAATTAACCCTTTGGACGGGCTGGCTTTCTTGATCTCTGCAATCAAGCCATAGCCACCTGTTGATGCCTTTTTCAAAGCGTCCGCAAAGGGGCGCACAGGGTCGGCGGCAGAGGCTTCGGCTTCCAACGCGTCCAACGGTTTGGCCGTTTTGGCTGCGGCAACCTCTTCGAGTTTATAGGCTTTGATTTTTTCGAGAATGGTCGCAGTCATGCTTGCTCCTGCGTGATCCGCGCCACGGCGGCAATTTTTCCTTTTGCAGCGCCGCTGTCGATGCTTTGCCGGGCCATGTCTGCGCCTTCGGTCAATGACGGCGCAACGCCGGCCACGACCAGGGCCGCAGCAGAGTTCAACAAAACCGCATCGCGATAGGCGGATGGCGCGCCCTCCAACAGGGCGCGGAAGGCGGCGGCGTTGTCTTCGGGGGCATCGCCCAGGATATCCTCAAACGGATGCACGGGCAGGCCGGCCTCTTCGGGGTTAAGTTCCATATCCACAATGCTGCCATCTTCGTTCAGCGCAGCGACCCAGCTGACGCCGCTGATGGCCAATTCATCGGTGCCGTCGCTGCCATGCACCAACCACGCTTTGTCAGAGCCCAACTGTCCCAAGGTTTCGGCCATGGGCCGGATCAAGTCGCGGGAAAAGGCGCCCGTCAGTTGACGTTTGACGCCCGCCGGGTTTGTGAGCGGGCCCAGAATGTTGAAAATTGTCCGCGTCCCCAGTTCTGCCCGGGTCGGCATCACATGGGCGATGGCCGGGTGGTGCATGGGGGCCATCATGAACCCGATGCCGGCTTCTTTCAGCGACCGTTCCACAACCGCAGGGCCAACCATCACATTGATGCCCATCTGGGTCAGCGCGTCGGCGGCACCGGATTTAGAACTCAGGTTGCGGTTGCCGTGCTTGGCCACGGTGACACCCGCACCCGCGACCACAAAGGCGGTCGCGGTCGAGATGTTGAGCGTGCCCTTGCCGTCACCACCGGTGCCGACAATATCCATAGCGCCCTCTGGCGCGGCAACCGCGTTGCATTTGGCGCGCATGACGGCGGCGGCAGCGGCATATTCGCCGACCGTTTCACCCCGGGTGCGCAGGGCCATCAACAGCCCGCCGATCTGGCTGGGCGTGGCTTCGCCGTCAAAGAGAATGCCAAAGGCGGTTTCCGCCTCTTCCCGGCTTAACGCGCGGTCCGCCGCCGCACCGATCAAGGGTTTGAGCGCGTCACTCATTCGGGCACCTTCATGTCGTTCAAAAAGTTCTGGAGCAGCGCGTGACCATGTTCCGAGGCGATAGATTCAGGGTGGAATTGAACCCCGTGGATCGGCAGCTCTTTGTGCTGCAGCCCCATGATGGTGCCGTCTTCCAGCTCTGCCGCAATCTCCAGGCTGTCGGGCAGGGTATCACGATCCACCACCAGCGAATGATAACGGGTTGCTTCGAACGGTGTGGGCAGCCCGGCAAAAAGGCCCTTTGCCTTGTGATGCATGATGCCCATCTTCCCATGGACAATTTCGTGACAGCGCACGACCTGACCGCCAAAAACCTGTCCAATCGTCTGATGACCAAGGCACACGCCCATCAAGGGGGTGCCGGTTTCTGCCGCTGCTTCGGTGAGCGCAAGACAAATGCCCGCGCGGTCCGGGTCGCAGGGCCCAGGGCTGAGCAATATGCCTGCCGGGTTCGTACCCATGGCTTCTTGGACGTTCAGCGCGTCATTGCGGCGCACAACCACATCGGCGCCAAGCTCTCCAAGGTAGTGGACGAGGTTGTAGGTAAAACTGTCATAGTTGTCGATCAGCAGCAGCATGGGCGGAACCGTTTGAAAGGGGTAGAGGCGGGGGCCTCGGTCGCGGTATAAGGTTGTGGGCATACATGTTCAGGGTTGCAGGGACGCGTCAAGGGGGCGCAACACTCTGGAACCCGAACCCGGACAGGCAATGTGACAAAACCGGGGTCCCATCGCGGGCGGGCATGACAGATTAAAAGGGGCAAACGCAGTGGCACGTGGATTTTTGTCAGGATTGATCAGCAGCGCCGCATTGGGCGTCGGGGCTGTTACAGTAATGTCGCTTCTGGTGCCGTTGCCCGTCCCACCTGAAGCGGTGTCGAACGCGCCCGGGACACAGACGCCTTCCGCTCCAGCAGCGGTTTCGGACCTTGATGCAGACGGGCGAGACGCGGATCTGGTCGAACGGGCACCAACCCCGCCGGATGCAAACACTGGCGCCGATGATCTGAGTTCTTTGGCGGATGCCGACACACAGCCGGGAGCCCTTCCCGAAGTGGGCGGGGCGACGGATGCCTTGGCAAAACCACAAAGCCCCGCTGCGCCAGCCGCTGTTGAAGGTCAGAGCGATCAGGCCCCGGCCAGCGCAAATAGCGCGGCCCCGGTCGCGCCCGAAGAAGAGCTGGAGTTGTCCATTTCCACGGAACCGGCCCAGCCTGCGGCCCCAAGCGTGCCAGAAGTGGCCGGCGCCTTTGACGCGCCAGAGGTTGAAAGCGCCCCGGAGATCGATGTGGCGACCGATGCGGATATTGACGCGTCGGGTGATGCCAGCACGCCAGAGGCCCCAAGCGGTGCGGGCGCGGTTCCCGACGCCTCGACCCAAACGGCTCCAACGCCAGAAACTCAGATTGCCGCTTTGCCGCAAACCGGTGTCACCAACCCGGACCCAGCGACGCCATCCATTGGATCGTCTCCGGATGCGCCACCACAAACCACGACGCCCGGCGATGCCCCACGCCAGCCCGATATCGCAGAACCGGTTCCAACACCGCCCGCGGGCTCTGCCGCATTGCCCGCGATCACCGATGAGGACACCGAATTGCGGCCGACCATCGGGACCCGCGTGATCCCGCTGACCGAACGGTCGAACAGCAACACGGTCGCCGTAACAGCAGCCCCCGCCATTCCGCCGATCGAGGCGTATGCCGAGCCCTTTGACAACCCGGATGCAAAGCCGTTGATGTCGATTGTTCTGATCGATGCAGAAGGGTCTTTGGGGGCCGAGGCGTTGTCCGAGTTCCCATATCCATTGACCATCGCGGTCGATCCGTCTGACCCGGCTGCAGCGGACAAAATGGCGGCGCATCGTGCGTCGGGGTTCGAAGTGGCCATTTTGGTGGACCTTCCCTCTGCTGCGACCGCACAGGATGCCGAGGTCGCATTGGATCGTATGTTCGCTTTGGTTCCCGAAACGGTGGCTATTGTTGAGGGTGTGGGATCAGGTGTGCAAGGCAATCGCGCTTTATCAGATCAGGTCACGGCGATCGTCAAAGACAATGGCCGGGGATTTGTCACGCAGGATGCAGGTTTCAACACAGTACAAAAACTTGCCGCGCGCGAGGGCGTGCCCTCTGCCGTGGTGTTTCGTGACTTTGATGGGGCAGGCCAAGACCCGCGCGTGATGCGTCGATTCCTGGATCAAGCAGCGTTCCGGGCCGGACAGGAAGGGGCGGTTATCATGATGGGGCGTTTGCAACCCGACACGATCAGCGCGCTTTTGGTCTGGGGGCTGCAGGATCGGGTCAATCGTATCGCCCCGGCACCACTTTCTGCGATCTTGCGTGATGCGCCGGTGGAATGACTGGACTTTCAACCGGTTAAAAAAATGACAGCCGCTGACCGCAAAGCGGAACACCGGCTGTCAACACACACCAGGGCATGAGCCCTAATCAATCCGGTAATGTTATAACATTACGTCGTCAAGAAGACATGTTCTGTTTTTTGAACATCGCCTGTCAAAAGCGGTTCAGTTCCCAGATGTGGTGAATCTTGCGGCGTCTGCTGCTGCGCGCCGGATGGCGTTCGATTTATGGACGGTTTCCTGATATTCCGCTTCCGGGTCGCTGTCATAGACCACACCGCCGCCGGCTTGAATGTAAAGCTTTTGGTCCTTTACCAAGGCCGTGCGCAGGGCGATGCACATATCCATGTCGCCGCCGGCGCTGAAATAACCAACACCGCCACCGTAGACACCGCGCTTTTCGGGCTCCAGCTCGTCGATGATTTCCATCGCGCGCACTTTGGGTGCGCCCGAAACGGTCCCTGCCGGCATTCCGGCAAAGAATGCGTCCAGCGCGTCCTTGCCGTCCTCCAGCTCACCCACAACATTGGACACGATATGCATCACGTGGCTGTATCGCTCGATGATGAACTCTTCGGTGGGGCGCACTGTGCCGATCTTGGCCACGCGCCCGGTATCGTTGCGCCCCAGATCCAGCAGCATCAGATGCTCTGCCAGCTCTTTCTTGTCCGCCAACAGGTCAAGCTCGTTGGCCTTGTCTTCCTCTGGCGTCGCCCCGCGTGGGCGTGTTCCGGCAATTGGGCGGATCGTGACCTCGTTCCCGAAGACGCGGACGAGGATTTCCGGGCTGGCCCCAATGACCTGAAAGTCCCCATGGTTGAAATAGAACATGAAGGGCGACGGGTTGGTGCGCCGCAAGGACCGGTAAAGTGTGAAAGGGGGCAGGGGGAAATCCTGTGTCCAGCGCTGTGCCGGAACCACCTGAAAGATATCACCCGCGCGGATATATTCCTTGGCCTTCTCAACCGCCGCCTTATAGCCGTCATGGGTAAAATTGGACACGGGCGGCGCCACATCCTGTGCGTCCCCCAAATCCCGGCTTTCCGATGGCAGCGCGCGTTCCAGATCGCGCACCGCGTCCATCACCCGCTCGGCGGCTTGGGCATATGCCGCGCGTGCGCTTTGACCTTCCTTGACCCAGGCAGGAGAGACAACAGTCACTTCGCCTTTCACGCCATCAAGAACCGCAACAACCGACGGCCGCAACATGATTGCATCGGGTACATTGATCGGGTCCGGGTTGATGTTTGGCAGGTGTTCGACAAGGCGCACCATGTCATAGCCCAGATACCCAAAGAGCCCAGCTGCGGCCTGAGGCAGGTCATCGGGCAGGGCGATCCGGCTTTCCGCGATCAAATCCCGCAAACGATCCATCGGGTCGCCGTCCAACGACGCAAAGGCATCCGGATCAAACCGGGCCGACCGGTTGATCTCTGACCCGGTGCCGTGGCACCGCCAGATCAGGTCGGGTTTCATCCCGATGATCGAATACCGCCCGCGCACCTCACCGCCGGTCACGGATTCCAGCATGAAGGCGTCCTTTTGCGCGCCTGTCAGCTTCAGCATCAGCGACACAGGCGTGTCGAGATCCGCAGCAAGACGCGCATAGACGATCTGGTTTTGCCCCGCGGTATAAGCCGCTTCGAACGCGTCGAATTCCGGTGTCAGCGCCATGGCCAATCCTTATTGAAAACTGGTCATGACCGCATCGACCGCACGCTGGTCAATCTGCGGACGCGCCCGCAACTGGGCATCCGTGGCAAAAATCTCGAAGATTTCGTTGGCCAGTGACTGGCTCAACTCATTTGCAAAAGCCTCTCGCAAACGTGCGTTTTCTGCGGTGTCTTCAGGCGGCAAAACCTCATCCAACTGCACGACGATCACGCGCCCGCCCGCTGGCAGAACGCTGACATCGCCGGGCGACATGGCAAACACTTCGGTCATGAAGTTCGGCGGTGTGCCTTCAATGAAAGCGGTACGCGTCAAACCTGTTTCCACCTGGGGCGTCAAACCGGCCACAACAAAATCGCCATTCACAGCCAGATCTGTCACGATCTGTGCCGCTTCCGCCTCTAACGCGGCCTCTGTAGCTTCTTCCATATAAAGCTCGGTGACCCGCGGACGTGCGTCTTCAAACGGTTCCGGGCGCGGTGGCAGGACATCCCGCAATTCCAGCGCAAAGATGCTGCCATCCTCAAGGAAATCAACCTCGGCAAAGTCATTCAGCGTGACCTGTGCGGCGGAATCGCGGAATGCGGAATAGGCGGCAATGCCTTCAAAGCTTTCAACGGACCAGCCGATGCTGCCCAGTTCCATATCGGTTTCGGCGGCAACCTCTTCCAAGGTCGCCCCGCCCGCCAACAGATCATCGATATCCTGTGACTGCGTTTCCAAAACGCGACGTGCCCGGTCTGCGGCCAGTTCATTGCGCAACTCGGCGCGGGCGTCTTCAAAGCTGGTTTCGCGCGCCGCCAAAACGCCGTTGATCCGGTACAGCGCCGGCCCAAGATCGCTGGGCAAGAGCCCCACGACGTCGTTGATCTCGGCCGCAAACACAGCCGCGCCAGCCTCGCCCAATTCGGCCTCGCTCACGTCCCCCAGATCGACATCCGCCAAGGCCAATCCACGATCCTCGACCAGAAGGTCAAAGTTGGATCCACCGACCTCCAGCTGCGCCAACGCAGAGCTGGCAGCTTCTTCATCGGAAAAAACCAGACGTTCAACAAGACGGCGTTCCGGCTGCACATATTCCGACTGGCGGTCGTCATAAAGCGCGCGCAACGCGTCCTCATCCACCTCGACACTGTCGATGATCATGTCCGGCGACAGCAGAACATAGGTGATGCTCTTGGTCTCGGGCAAAGTGAACAGCGCGCTGTTTTCGTCGTAATAGCCCTGCAGATAGCTGTCTGTCGGTGCCGGCACGGGGTTGTCCAGCGTGTCCGCGGTCAGCGTTGCCCAGGTAAAACTGCGCCTTGCCAGGATGAAATCGGTCAGCCTTTCGGTCATCTGATCCGGCATCCGGACACCCGCGATCACGGCCCCTTGCACGAGGGTGCGCGCGCTTTCAGATCGCAGGTTCTCTTCGAACTCCGCTTCGCTCAACCCCGATTGCTGCAGGGCAAAGCGATACGACTCGCGATCAAATTCGCCGTTGATCCCCTGGAACGCTCCGATGCGCAGAATCTCCTGCTGCAGGTTTTCATCCCCGATCGACAAACCCATCTCAGCGGTCTCATGGTTCAGAGAGGCCAGCGTCACCAGCCGTGACAAGGCCCGTTGATCCAGACCCAGCTGGCGGGCCTGTTCAATCGACATCGGTTCGCGCGTCTGGGCCTCGATCGCCCGCATCTCGTTCTGCAATTCGCGTACATAGTCATTCACGCTGATCGGCTGATCCCCGGCGCTTCCGATTGTGCGCAACGTCCCGCTCAGGTTGGTTGCGCCAAAGCCTGCAAGACCCACGAAAAGCAGGGCCAACAGGATCCAGACAAAGATTTTCGACATGCCGGTTTTGCTGTCGGACATGAGGCCTCCCGCGAATTGGTCTTTGTGATCGTCTGATCGGTTTGGTCGTGCATAATCCCTGTCTCACAGGGGGGCAAGGTCAGAAGGTGACCTTTGACAACCGGTTGATCAATTGGCCGACACCCGCGCGATCAATATTGGCAAAGGCAATGCGCACTTCCTGATCGCCGGCGGGGTTTCCGGCCTCGCGGAACATGGAACCGGGCAGCAACAGAACCCCTGCCTTGTGCACGAGTGCGGGCGCCAATTCAGCTGATGGCAGGTCAAAAGGATGCCGGGCATAGGCGAAATAAGCGCCAACGCCCAAAAGCTCCCAGCCATGGGTTTGCAAGCTGGCAAAGCCTTCTTCCATGGCCGCGCGCCGGTCGAGGATTTCATCCCGCTCACCCGCCAGCCACTGGCCCAGGTTCTGCATCCCCCACAGTGCGGCCCGCTGACCAATTTGCCCCGGGCAAATGGCCACCGTGTCCAGAAACTTCTCAATCTCGGCCAAAAGGGCCGGGTGGGTCACCACGGCACCAACGCGATGGCCGGTCAACCGATAGGCTTTGGAAAAAGAATACAGCTGGATCAGCGTCTGATCCCAATCCGGATCGCCAAACAGCCCATGTGGCGCGCCCGGCTGACTGTGAAAATCGCGATAAGTTTCATCGACGATCAGCTTGATGCCGCGCTGCTGCGCCAGCGCATAAAACGCGGCAATCAGGTCGGCGGGATACTCGACGCCACCGGGGTTGTTCGGCGTGACCAGAACAATCGCCCGTGTCCGATCCGTGATCAACGCCGCGGCCTCTTCGGGATCGGGCAGCAAATCGGTCCCCGACGGCAAAGGCACAGACCGCACACCGGTCATATCCAGCCACATTTTATGGTTGAAATACCAAGGGGTTGGCAGAATGACCTCATCCCCTTCGCCGGTCAGCGCATGCAATGCTGCGGCAAAAGCCTGATTGCAGCCCGATGTGATCGCAACCTGATCGGGGGCAACCGCACCGCCGTAAGACAGCGACCATTGCCGCGCCACTTCTGCACGCAACTCCGGATCGCCCAGAACCGGACCATACAAATGCGCGGCGTCCTCATTCAGTGCTGTCGCCGCCATCGCTTCGCGCAGCCCGCGCGGCGGTGGATCAACAGGCGCGGCCTGGCTCACATTGATCAAAGGGCGATCTGCCGCGAACGTCACGCCGTCAATCCAACGGCGCGCTTCCATAACGGGCGGGGCGAAGGTTTGCGCAGTGCGCGTCAAAGGCACAACAGTCCTCCTGTCAGGTGCAAGACCCTGGCTTCTTCTCTTTCCAAATACTCAAATCGCGGGCCCATCAACCGACCCGACATCAGTCTTTGCCGCGATAGGGTTGCACATATTGCAGCGCCATATCCCACGGGAAAAAGATCCACGTGTCCTGGCTCACCCCGGTGATGAAATCATCCACCTGCGGTTCGCCCTGTGGTTTGGCATAAACGGTCGCGAAATGGGCCTTTGGATAGAGGTCACGCACCAATTCCAGTGTTTTGCCACTGTCGACCAGGTCATCGACGATCAGGATGCCCGTGCCGTCACCCATCATGTCGGCATCTGGTGACTTCAGAACCTGCGCCTCGCGCCGTTGATCCGCTTTGCCGCCGCCGGAATGATAGGATTTAACGCTGATCGTATCGACCGTGCGGATATCAAGCTCGCGCGCGACGATCATGGCGGGGGCCATGCCGCCCCGCGTGATCGCAACAACCGCACGCCAGGCACCGTTATCCGGTCCCTTGCCATCCAGCCGCCACGCCAAAGCGCGGCTATCGCGGTGCATTTGGTCCCAGCTGACATGGAACCCTTTTTCATGGGGCAGACGATCGGTCATACGCTTTAGCCTTTCGAAATATCCGGGGCGTCAACCGCCTTCATGCCGACAACATGATACCCGGCATCCACGTGCAGGGTTTCACCAGTCACGCCGGATCCAAGATCCGACAAAAGATACAAAGCGGATCCGCCAACATCATCGATGCTTACATTGCGCCGCAGGGGTGAGTTGTGTTCGTTCCACTTCATTATGTAGCGGAAATCGCCAATACCGCTGGCGGCCAGTGTTTTGATCGGTCCCGCGCTGATCGCGTTGACGCGGATGCCATCCTTGCCCAGATCCTCGGCCAGATAGCGCACGGATGCCTCCAGCGCGGCCTTGGCAACTCCCATGACATTATAATGCGGCATGACACGTTCGGCGCCGTAATAGGTCAAGGTCACCGCGCTGCCGCCTTCGGACATCATTTTTTCCGCGCGTTGCATCACGGCCGTGAACGAATAGACCGAAATGTCCATGCTCATCGTAAAATTGGCCCGCGAGGTATCGACGTAACGCCCGCGCAATTCGTTTTTATCTGAAAAACCAATGGCATGAACGACAAAATCAAGGTTGTCCCACGTTTCTTTCAGAGACGTAAACAACGCATCGATCGACGCCTCGTCTGCAACATCGCAGGGCAGCACAATGTCGCTGCCCAACTGTGCAGCCAACGGCACAACGCGCTTTTTCAACGCGTCGCCTTGAAAGGAGAACGCCAGTTCCGCCCCGGCATCGGCACAGGCCTTTGCTATGCCCCAGGCAATTGATCTGTCATTTGCAAGGCCCATGATGAGGCCACGCTTGCCTGCCATCAACTGGTTCGACATCCGGTCATACTCCGAAATTATGTGGTCTTTGCGCTGACCTTTAGGCGATTGCCACATCTGCTTCAAGTATGAGGGGCTGGACCTTGGGCTATCGGCTGATAGATATCCGTGGAACAAGGAGGCCTCTATGACGGACCGAACAGGGATATTTGCCGGCGACGATCCCATTGAAATCGCACAGCGTTGGCTGACCGAGGCCGAAGCGGCAGAGATAAATGATCCCAATGCGATGGCGCTTTCCACGGTTGATGCGGATGGGCTGCCCAATGTGCGTATGGTCCTGCTGAAGGAAATCGCCGCAGACGGCTTTGTGTTTTACACCAATTATGAAAGTGCGAAGGGACAAGAGATTGAACAGGCGGGGCGCGCCGCGTTTGTGCTGCACTGGAAATCCCTGCGTCGCCAGGTTCGGGTTCGCGGTCAGGTTGTGAAAGACGACGGCGCGCGGGCCGATGCGTATTACGCGTCACGGGCGTTGCAAAGCCGCCTCGGCGCCTGGGCCTCGCAGCAATCGCGGCCTTTGCAAAGCCGGGCGGCTCTTGTGGCAGAGGTCGCCAAGGTCACCGCACGGCAAGGAACTGCGCCCCAAAGACCACCGCACTGGGGCGGATTTCGCATTGACCCGGTTGAGATCGAGTTCTGGGCAGACGGCGCATTTCGGTTGCACGACCGTTTTCAATGGCGCCGTGATACCGTCGATGCGGAATGGGTCGTGCAACGTTTGAATCCATGAAGAACCGGATCGCTTATGCGGAGTGAGCGCTTTAATTTTGCCTTTTTTAACTTGCAACCTTTGCTCAAAAGAGATCAAGAATTACATATGAAAACACTGATGCCAGCATCGCGAGTTTACCTAATTGGCTGACGATTTAGGGGCAATGCAACTGGTCTTCCCCCACCTGAGTGGTCCTCCGCTATGTTTAGGAAACGGAGGAAACACATGGCCAACAAGCGACCAAAGCCAGAAGAGATTGTCACGAAGTTACGGCAGGTTGAGGTTCTGACGGGGCAAGGGATGCCGCGTCTGGATGCGATCCGTCAGATCGGTGTGACTGAACAGACCTACTACCGGTGGAAGAAAAAATACGGCGGAATGGGCACGGATCAATTGAAGGAACTGAAGCGTCTGCAAAAAGAGAACGAGCGATTGCGCAAAGCCGTTTCTGATCTGACGCTGGACAAGCTGATCTTGGCGGAGGCGGCAAAGGGAAACTTCTGAGCCCCGCTCGTCGTCGTGCCTGTATTGATCGCGTTCGTGCTGAGCTGAACATCTCGGAGCGTCGGGCATGCCGGGTTCTAAGACAACATCGATCCACACAGCGCAAAGTACCTGCGGGTCGCCCGGATGAAGAACGTTTAGTGGCTGATATGATCGAACTGACCCGGCAGTATGGCCGCTACGGCTATCGTAGGATCGCGGCACTACTGAGAGACGCTGGCTGGCATGTGAATGACAAGCGCGTGGAACGGTTATGGCGACGAGAGGGGCTGAAAGTGCCAATGAAACAACCGAAGAAAGGGCGGCTTTGGCTGAATGATGGATCATGTGTCAGGCTTCGGCCAGAGCGCCGCGATCATGTCTGGTCTTACGACTTTGTCCACTGCCGCACCGACGATGGTAAAGCTTTCCGCACACTCAACATCATCGACGAGTACAGTCGGGAATGCTTGGCCATACGCGTGGATCGCAAGCTCAACTCAGGCAATGTGATCGATGTGCTGAGCGACCTGTTCATCCTGCGCGGCATCCCATCGTTCATTCGCTCCGACAACGGCCCGGAGTTCGTTGCCCAAGCTGTCCAGGACTGGATCAAGGCTGTCGGCGCGAAGACGGCTTACATCGAACCTGGGTCACCTTGGGAGAACGGATACTGCGAAAGCTTCAACGCAAGGTTCCGCGACGAGTTCCTGAACGGGGAAACATTCTACAGCCTGCGTGAAGCCCAAATCCTGATCGAACAATGGAGGAAACACTACAACACGAAACGACCACACAGTGCTCTAGGCTACCGCCCACCGGCTCCCGAAACCATCGTCCAGATGGACCAAAGGTCGATCATGCACTAACAATCAAATTGGACCACTCAGGTGGGGCTGATCACAACAAGTGACGGGCCATGTGAAATGGTTCGACCCTGTTAAGGGGTTCGGTTTCATCGTGGCAGACGAGGGAGGCCGGGATATCCTTTTGCACGTGAATGTGCTGCGGAATTTCGGTCAAAGCTCGGTGGCGGACGGGTCGAAAGTGACAGTCGTCACGCATCGAACAGAGCGCGGCATTCAAGCGATAGAGGTGGTGTCGATCGCTCCGCCCGAACGAGACGAAACAACGGTCTTGTCCGATCTAGAAATGGCCCAGAGCGATGCAGAGCTTGCGACACATCCGTTGCAACCGGCGCGGGTCAAGTGGTTCGATAAGACAAAAGGCTTTGGGTTTGCCAATGTGTTTGGCCAATCGGAAGATATCTTTCTGCACATCGAAGTCCTGCGCGGGTCGGGCCTGTCGGATTTGCAGCCGGGCGAAGCATTGGCGATCCGGGTTGTGGAAGGTAAACGCGGTCAGCTTGCCGCTGAGGTGCTTGGGTGGGACGCCGCCCTGACTGATGAAGCCTCTGATTAACACTGTGCTCTCTGTGTTCGTCTGTGCCGTTTTCGCGCAGGCGGCATGGGCAGACTGCCAGATCGATGCGGTTTCTATCCGTGGCGATTGGGGGCAGGCGCGATTCAACGTCGAAATTGCCGATGATCCCGAAGAACGCTCTCGCGGATTGATGTCCCGCGAGTCGTTGCCGTGCAGCGCTGGCATGTTGTTTGTTTATGAACGTCCGCAACCCGCCAGCTTTTGGATGAAAAACACGCTGATCCCGCTGGACATGCTGTTCATCGATCAAACGGGCGTTGTGACGCATATCCATTCCAACGCCATTCCGGGCGATTTGACCTCTATTTTCGGGGGGCGGAACGTTTATGCGGTGTTAGAGATTAACGGCGGATTGGCGGAACGCTATGGCATGACGCTTGGTTCTCAGCTGCGTCATTCGATTTTTTCCGGTGGTCCGGCGATTTGGCCCTGTTAGGGCTTTTCAAATCAGAAACAGTTCTGTAGAGAGGCGCACGGTCCGGGGCGTGGCGCAGTCTGGTAGCGCACCTGTTTTGGGTACAGGGGGTCGTAGGTTCGAATCCTGCCGCCCCGACCACCTTTAATAAATAGTTTCAAATACTTAGCGATTTGGGCGAGTTGCAATATAAAGGCGAGTTGCAATAATGGTTGCAATTTAAATCTCGCTTTGTTCACGACATAAACTGTTTGGGTCATCACTCGCCCCCTTTTTAATTCATCGCCGCGTATGACGCTTGGTTCTGGTTGGTTCATTTGATCCGGCCCTTTACAGAAGTGCTGCGCGGACGCGACGCTCATAGTCAACTTGAGCGGCATTCTTAGCGTCAATTTGCGTCTCATATCCGGGCGTATCCACGTATCTATCGGCGCCAGGAGATTTCAGGGTCCAGTTGCCCGGAAATCCCGAAACTTGGTAAAACACTTTGATCCCAAACGCGGACGCCTCAAAGGTTTGGTCCGACAGCATCGGATGGCGTGATAGCCACTCAAGATTTTTTGCGACGGTATCGGTCATTTCTTGGCCCTCAACTTTACAACCTTGTTGATGTTCTCAGATCTCGCACGTGCATGTCCATCCGTGGTGTCAACGTGCATGTGCTGTGCCGCGTCCCGGATGGCAAAGGCGTCACTGACCACGGCCTTAGCGTCTGTGATTGCACCAGCGCGCGTATCCATCATCCAGACATCATTGGGCAGCCCTAAGTCATCCCGGATCCGCCTGAACGCCTGAGACCAGCTGTAGCGCGTGTAGGGCTCATTGTACCGCTCGGATATGATGACGGGGCCAACACCGCCCTTGGCGTTCCGCAACAGCATGAGGCGACCGCGCAGTTCTGGTGTGAGCTCGAAGTCCATGCTTGCAGCCAGGCTGCGGCGCGTTTTGGAAATGACCTTGCTGAAAGCCGTCAGATCTTCGTCAAACATGTCCCATGTCAAACCGTCTTCCCAGCGCTTGCCGTTGCGATACACCCCGCCTTCCGATTGGCTGGCCGTCATCCACTGACCGCGGACATCCACAGAGCGCAGCATATAGGTCCACTGGAAAAGGATCCCGGTTGCAAAGGCAAACAACCCTCTGGCATCCGCCTCATCAATGACGGCTCTGACAAATTCCCTGTCTGGTGCTTTCTGCCATTTGGCATCGGATCGGATAACGATCTGGCTCAGATCCTGAATGACGTCTCTTGCCGTTTGTTGCCGCAAGGGCCCAACAGCGTAGTGGGCCAGTGTAGACATCATACTGAATATCTTGCGTTGGCTGGATGCGGCGCGGCCTTTCTGATCAAGCGTGGTTCGGATCTCACCGAGCAAGGCATAATTCAGCGCTGCAATCTTGAGGTGTCCGATCGTGTTGCTGATCTTTTTCAGCGTTTCGTCGTACCCCTCTTGTGTGTTTTTCTTTACGCCGTTGTATCGGCTATAGGGATCGATCTTCCAACTCTGAATGACCCAATCCCACGTGCCCGGTTCCGCGCCGTCAGGGACTTCAAAGGACAGAACCATTTGACGTGTGAGGCGTCGGCATTCCTTCGCTCTGACGCGGTGCAGGTTTTCGCCTTTTTTGCCGGGTAATGGCACGGTATCTTTTGGATAAACACGCTCGACGTGAAAAGGCGTGGGGCGCCAATATGGATATCCCTTCGCATGAGCGAGGCAAGGCGCATGGTCTGGATCGCTTTCATCCCAAAGCGCTGGTTCAGAGCCCTTCAAGGTTTGCGCCCCCCTCTGAACCTGTCGGATCCCATGATCCGGCTCCTGTCAACTGCCGGCGGCCTCTTATCCAGGCGTCGACATCCGCCTTGATATAATGTTTGAGAATGGGATCCGGTTTGGGAAACCCTTCCTTTTCCAGCTGTTTGCGCCGCCGGAAGTATGCGTCTAGGGATAGGCCAAGCCTTGCCGCCACCCATTTACGGGATCTGGTCTTCCCCCACTGAAGTGGTCCTCCGCTATGTTTAGGAAACGGAGGAAACACATGGCCAACAAGCGACCAAAGCCAGAAGAGATTGTCACGAAGTTACGGCAGGTTGAGGTTCTGACGGGGCAAGGGATGCCGCGTCTGGATGCGATCCGTCAGATCGGTGTGACTGAACAGACCTACTACCGGTGGAAGAAAAAATACGGCGGAATGGGCACGGATCAATTGAAGGAACTGAAGCGTCTGCAAAAAGAGAACGAGCGATTGCGCAAAGCCGTTTCTGATCTGACGCTGGACAAGCTGATCTTGGCGGAGGCGGCAAAGGGAAACTTCTGAGCCCCGCTCGTCGTCGTGCCTGTATTGATCGCGTTCGTGCTGAGCTGAACATCTCGGAGCGTCGGGCATGCCGGGTTCTAAGACAACATCGATCCACACAGCGCAAAGTACCTGCGGGTCGCCCGGATGAAGAACGTTTAGTGGCTGATATGATCGAACGGACCCGGCAGTATGGCCGCTACGGCTATCGTAGGATCGCGGCACTACTGAGAGACGCTGGCTGGCATGTGAATGACAAGCGCGTGGAACGGTTATGGCGACGAGAGGGGCTGAAAGTGCCAATGAAACAACCGAAGAAAGGGCGGCTTTGGCTGAATGATGGATCATGTGTCAGGCTTCGGCCAGAGCGCCGCGATCATGTCTGGTCTTACGACTTTGTCCACTGCCGCACCGACGATGGTAAAGCTTTCCGCACACTTAACATCATCGACGAGTACAGTCGGGAATGCTTGGCCATACGCGTGGATCGCAAGCTCAACTCAGGCAATGTGATCGATGTGCTGAGCGACCTGTTCATCCTGCGCGGCATCCCATCGTTCATTCGCTCCGACAACGGCCCGGAGTTCGTTGCGCAAGCCGTGCAGGACTGGATCAAGGCTGTCGGCGCAAGGGCGGCTTACATCGAACCTGGGTCACCTTGGGAGAACGGATACTGCGAAAGCTTCAACGCCCGTTTCCGCGATGAGTTCTTGAACGGCGAAATCTTCTATAGCCTGCGCGAAGCACAAATCCTGATCGAACAATGGAGAAAGCACTACAACACGAAACGACCACACAGTGCTCTAGGCTACCGCCCACCGGCTCCCGAAACCGTCGTCCAGATGGACCAAAGGTCGATCATGCACTAACAATCAAATTGGACCACTCAGGTGGGGCTGATCATCAGGTGGGGCTGATCATGGTCTTTGGGCAAAACGCGTCAGAATCTGATTTCCACATCAACATCAACCACACACAGGATGCTGGAGACGCCAACATTCAAGAGGCTTACATTACATATTTGCCCACAAACGAAATTGTGTTCGCCTTGGTGGACGGCGAGGCACTGACTTCCATAAATCTACAGATCGCTGGCACAGACCAATCCTTCGATTTGTTGGCTTAGTACAAGAATGCAATGGCTTCAGCGCGACACCGTTGAAGCCATTGTCTAATAATGGGCCAAGTCTGTGATCTGCCTTAGGTTGATGGCACGACCGCCAACAAGATGGCCGAGAAATTTAGGCGAGAGGCTGTTGCAAGTTTTACCGCATCTCATACGAAATACGCGGGCAATTGCAGGCAACAAACACCGTACTTAAGCCAATAGTGGATATCTTCTTGCGCGAGGAAAAGACGCCACTACGAATTTTACATTCGCCGTACCGGCCCTCGATCAAAGATGCATGGCGTAGTCGCTGACCAGCAGATGCGTTGGTGCCTCATCCTCATCAATCTGTGAAAAACGACCGATGGGCTCGCGGAAGATATTGTCCGTCTCGTCATCGTTGACGGTGGACACTTCGCCGATCAATACATCGCCGCCGTCGCCCCAAAACGCGTGCCAGTCGCCGGGTTGGAGGGTCACGCTTTCGCCTGGCGCGAAGGACAGCTTTTCGCCCGGTGCAAATTCCCGATAAATGCCGTCACACCAGACGTGACCGCCGACATCTTCGGCAAAGTTCCCGTCGTCATCCGAGCCGTAAAGCTCGATCACCATGGTCGCGCCGCCGCGATTGATAATATCTTCGGCTTTGATCACATGCGTGTGCATCGGCGACAGCTGATCCTGACGCGAGATTAACAGCTTTTCGGCGTAGCACATTCCACCGCCCCGCTGCAGGTCGCTCAGACGGCCATTGCGCAGCGTGAAAAGGAACAGACCCATTTGGTCAAAATCACCAGCGCCGTAGTCGGTTATGTCCCACCCGCACCGGGCATCTATCAGATGCTTGGCGACGTCCTTGTTTTTGGCAAACTCTTCGGGCGTCCAATAGGCAAAAGGGGGCAGGGTAAAGCCATGGCTGCGGATCATGTCATCTGCATTTGCCATGATCTCGTTGATGCGGGAACGTTTCAAGCCATCTCTCCGGTCAGGTTCAAGAACTCGATAACCATCGCGGCTGTCCAGGTAAAGTGGGGACCCCCACAGGGATCGCCGGTCATAGGATCAAAGTATTCCGAGAACCCACCGATATGGATCAGAACCATACTGTCATCGACGATGCGTTGCGCAATGTCGTCGTGCCTGTCCCGCAGCAAACCATCTGAAATCATGTAGTTGACGATCAACCATGACGGTCCGCGCCAATAGCGTGCACCGTCATACCCTTGAGCGTCCGGATCGTGACTGGGGATGAGGTATTTTGTCCGTTTGCCAAGATCAGCAATGCGGGCGGCAATGGCGTCGACCCGATGGGGATCGATGCGGGCAAAGACGGGCAATAGACCGCCAATAGAGGGGCTGTCGATCAGTTCGCCGATGGCCCGATCATAGCACAGGTATTGCTGATGCTCGTCGCTCCACAAACTTTCAATTGCGGCCAAACCCTTGGCCGCGAGATCACGCTGTTCCGCGGCCAGTGTGGTGTCGCCCAGGGCTTCGGCCAGATCAGCCAGATCGGCACAAGAGCGCAGCAAAATGGCGTTGAACCCGGGATCAACAACCCTGAATGGCGAAGCATCATGCAGTTTGCTGTTATCCCAGTTCAGGCTGCGGAAATGCTGTACCAGCCAGATATAGCGCAGGTATTGTTCATGCGTCGGCCGGTGCTCGGGTTTCGCGTGCATCGTGTCACGACGCGTGAAATCGCCCACACCTTCGGTTGGCACGCGAGAAAAGGCGTCATCCCAATCGATGGAATTATCGCGCCCGGATTCCCACGGATGGATGATCGCAACCAATCCGGTGCCGTCGGGATCGCGGTTGGCATAAAACCAGCTGTGCCAAGCCGCAATTTTTGGCAGCAGGGCCAGAACCCGGCGTTTTGCCATCTCTTTGTCCTGCGCCCGCTCGTAAAGCCGGCGCAGCGCAAAGCCCGCTACCGGCGGTTGGGTGATGCCGGATGTGGCGACATCCCGATTTGTGCACCACACATTCGGACCGGGGAAATACCCCTCATCTTCCTTGTGAAAGATAATGTGGGGCACCATCCCGTCTTCCCACTGATGATCAAACAGGGTTTCGATCTCTGTCCACGCCCTTGATTCATCGATGTAAAATTGCCCCAAGGCTGACAACACGCTGTCCCAGTTCCATTGAAACGGATAGAGCCCGTGGCTCGGGACCGTATAGGTCCCGAGGTCGTTCCGTTCCAGAATTTCAACGGCCTGATCAAAAAGAGGGGCGGTCATGGCAGGTCTCCGATGCGTTATGCGACGGCCAATTGAGTTTGCGTGTCAAACCAGCGGATGCGATCCGGTTGCGGTGCAAGGTTCAGCATGTCGCCGACCTTAAGCTCCATATCGCTTTCGAGAATGGCGCGGAACATGGTGCCGTTGACGTCGCATGTGACCAGCAAATGCGCCCCCAGTGGTTCAACCAGCCGAACCTTGGCGGGCAAACCGCTGTCGGACGGTGCGATGTCCTCGGGACGGATCGCAAACTCGATCGGTGCATTGCCGGCAGGTCCGTTATAGGACTGACCGGCCACCTCCCATGTGCCGCCGCCTGTGTTCGCGGCAGGCAAGAAGTTCATCGGTGGGTTTCCGATGAACCCGGCGACAAACCGTTCCGCCGGGTTGCGATAGACCTCAACCGGTGTGGCGGCCTGAACAATGCGGCCTTGGTGCATGACCGAGATCCGGTCTGCAAGGCTCATCGCTTCGACCTGATCATGGGTCACATAGATCGCGGTGGTGTTGCTTTCGGCCAGAACGCCTTTCAACTCGGCCCGCATTTCCAGGCGCAGCAGCGCGTCGAGGTTGGACAGGGGTTCGTCCATCAAGATCACGTCCGGTTCCATGGCCAGCGCCCGCGCGACGGCCACCCGCTGTCTTTGACCACCGGACAATTCGCCGGAATACCGGGCAAGCAACTGCTCGATGTGCATCAACTCAGCTGTCCGTTCGACCCGGCGTTTCACCTCGTCATTGGGCAACTTCTGCATGCGAAGGCCAAAGCCGATGTTTTCAAACACGGTAAGATGCGGGAACACTGCATAGTTCTGAAACACCATCGCGATGCCGCGATCTTTTGGCGCGAGGTGATCGACCCGGCGCCCTCCGATCCAGATCTCGCCCTCGGTCGCGGTTTCCAAGCCACAGATAATGCGCAGCAAGGTGGATTTACCGCAGCCGGACGCGCCCAAAAGAACCATGAACTCCTGGTCCGCGATGGTCAGGTTGATGTCATGCAGCGCCTGATATTCTCCAAAGCGCTTGGCGACGTTTTTGATTTGAATCTCAGCCATATCTTAGATCCTTTCAGCAGCCACCGCCTCAACGGTTGGCGATGCCCCACATTGCAAAGAGGTATTTGCGCACAGCGAAGATGAAGATCAGCGCAGGCACGACGAGGATGAACCCGCCCGCGAATTTTAGGTGCAGGGGCGATGTGTCGAGGTTTTGCAGAAGGAACGCGGTCAGCGTCCGGTTTTCGATGGTCAGAACGGCGGCCGCGAAGACCTCGTTCCACGAGATGACGAAGGCAAAAATGGCCGAAGCCGTGATGCCGGGCAAGATCAGTGGTAGGACCACTTTGTTGAACGCGGTCAGACGGTTACAGCCCAAGGTCCATGCGGCCTCTTCCAGTTCAATCGGGATGCCCGAAAAGAGCGAGAAGGTGATCAGTACCGCAAAAGGAATGGCGAGCGTTGTGTGGACAAGTGCCAGTCCAAACACCGTGTCGTCGATCCCTGTTCGGATGAACATCACCGCCAAGGGCAAGGCCAAAAGCGGCAGCGGAAACGCGCGTGTGAGCAGGATCAACAGCCTGAACAGCTCTTTGCCCCGAAAATCAAACCGCGACAGGGCATAGCCCGCAGGCGCCCCGATGGCGATCGACATCACCATCGTCAGGCCCGCGACAAGTATGGAGTTTTTCAGCGCCGTCAGCATGCCGGCAAAACCGGCAAAGAAGGTCAGGCTGCCAAGGTCAAATTCCGGGATGAACGACTTTGGGAACGAGTTGACCGCTTCTGGAGAGCTGAGCGTGTTGATCAGCAGGAAGTAAAGCGGCACCAAAACCCAGGCACAGAGCAGGACCACGGCAGCGGCGTAGACATAGTGTCCGGCCTTGCGTGTGTCCGCAGGGGCCACATCGGTTGCGACAGAGCTCATATCGTTGCTCCTTTCGGGACGCGCAGGACGCGCAGGATGATCAGGGTGAAGGCGATTGAGATGGCGAGGATTACAAGGGCAATCGCTGCTGCCGCGCCGCCATTCAGAAGCTCAAACTGATAGTTATAGGTTTCGCCCATCAGGACCGGGAACAGCGTGCCGCCCAAGGCTTGCACCACCGCGAAAACCTCGAAGGCGAGGATGACCCGCAGGATCAGGGCCGTTGACAAGGAAGGACGCAGCAACGGCAAGGTGATCCGCCAGAACCGTTTCCAAGGCGAGGCACCAAAGACCTCTGCGGCTTCGTAGTATTCCTTGGGGATCAGGCCGATACCCGCAACTAGGATCACCAGCATGATCGCCGTCGCGCGCCAGATTTCCGCAAGGGCGATGGCCAGAAAGACGATGCCGGGGTTTTGATAACTCAGAAGATTGGCAGGGCGGTCAATGATGCCGAGCCCGTTCATCATCGAGTTGAGGAACCCGGATTGTTCAAAGATGGCCAGCCAGATGATGCCCGCCGCAAGGTCCGAAATCCCCAAAGGGATCGTCCAGACATACAGCACCAGGTCCCGGCCGCGCTTCATCTTGTTGACCATCGTGGCCATCAAAAGCGCCAGAACCACTTGGACCGGAACCACTGCGGCCGCCAGCAATAGGGTGTTTTTCAGGGAAATGGGAAATTTCCAATGGCTGGTGACCTGGCTGAAGTTTGCCATGGACCATGTGCCGCCCACTTGGAATGCCTGTTGTGCCACCAGAATGAACGGGTACAGGAAAAACAGGCACAGGAACAATGTCACCGGTAAAATCAGGACATAAGGTAGAATTCGCTGGCTCATAAGAACCCTCCGCCAAGTACAATCTGCTTGTATGGTTGAGTTTTCAGAGTGTCCGGGCCGTGACAGCCCGGACGCGGCGCAAAATCTGCGCCTTGGGAGTTATTCGACCGGGCAGGGACCGTCCGAAGCCGCGTCCGGTGCCCAGCAAGGTGCACCGGTTTCATCCATGATGGCCTGCAGTCGAACCTTGTGATCGTCCAGAACCCGACGGATGTCCTGATTTGCCAGAACGATGCGTTCGAAGGTTTCGGTGTAAAGCTGGCTGAACTCGCCACCTTTGGCACCCAAACCCGCAGGCAGAAGACCCGGGTTCGCGTCTGCCGAGCCGGCCATTTTCGACACGGCGCCACCTGCAGCCTGAACCGCTGGCGGCAGATCGTCGGGCAGCTCTACGTCAACCACGGGGAAGAAGTTGGTGGCGCGCAGCGTGGCGATCTGGGTTTCCGGCTTCAGCATATGTGCCACAACCGCCTTGGCGGCATCCATATCGGGCGCGGTGCGGGGGATGGCGACACCGGCGATCACTGGCATAAAGCCACGACCGGTCGGACCCGCGGGGGCAGGGAAGGCCACAAAGTCATCTGGACGCTCGTTAAACGCCGCGGCCAGACGGGACGTGTGGTCAAACGCAATCCATGCATCGCCGTTCAACAGCTGTTCCTGTAGGAACGAGAAGTTGGTCGAAGCCGGGTTGGTCACGGCCCAAAGCTCGCGCATTTTTTCCCACGCTGTCACCGCCTCGTCAGAGGCAAAGGTCCGCACCACGCCGTTGGTGTAGGAAGGATAGAGATAACCCTGGAAGAAGCGATGCTTCAGCCCTTTTGGACCCGCCGGGAAACCAAACTTGGCCTCACCCGTTGCTTCCATGATGTTGCCGGCCCACGCGATCAGTTCGTCATAGGTCAGCGCGTCAATATCGGCACCTTCCGGCAGGTATGGCAGCGCTTCTTTATTGGCGGCCATGATATAGCTTGCCTGCATCCAAGGGATGTACTGCATGCTGTCTGTGCCCAGTTTGGCGAGATTGTTGAACGTGTCCGACGCCGAAGCGCCAACGCCATCCAAATCAACGAGGTCATCCGACGACATCGCTGAAAAATCACCATGCAGCGCGCCAAGAACACCGATCGAACCGGATCCGGCCTGCAATTCGGCGTTCAAACGGGTCAGCCATGGGCCACCATCGTTCGGCTGGTAATCAACGTCGCCAGCACCGGCCAAAACCTGCTCGCGCATGGCTTGCGCTTCTTCCACGGGTTTGGCTTGTGTCGACCAGAACAGAACGTCAGCAGCGGCAGCGCCTGCTCCGACAAGTAGTGCGACGCTGGAAATTGCGCCTGCAAGATTGCGTTTCAAGTTCATGAATTCCTCCCAATTGATCGTGGTTGCACCAATCACGTCGGCCGGACGCGAGCGCGCCCCAGCTGGCTAGGCCGGTGAATCGCCATCGATGGATTAATATTGGTATAACGTTGTATCACGAGTCAACGACAATTTGTGATGGCAAAAAGGTCATAAAAATAGACCTATTTGCGTTTATGTTATGTATCTGCGCGCCAAACTTGACCGAATTTGGTTTAACGTTTTATCTGCGTGCAGAGGCATAATGCGATGAAGCAAAAACCCAAACTTGAAACCGTGGCCAATGAGGCCGGGGTCTCTGTTGCGACCGTCAGTCAGGTGATGCGTGGCACCGGTCGGATATCTGACAAGACCCGGCGCAAGGTTTTGGCGGCTGCAGAACGGCTGCATTACGTGCCCGACGGGCGCGCCGCGTCGATGCGGTCGGGCGAAAAGCGTGAGATCGGGATGATCATCCACCGCATCGCCAACCCATTTAACGCCGAGGTGATCTCTGGCGTCAGCGATCTTTTGGAAACGCAGGGCTATCTTGTCTCTGTCCTGGATTCTCAGGATGAGCCTGAGCGACAACGACGCAATATCGAGGCATTCATCCGGTCGTCGCGCGGCGGTTTGCTGTGGGTGCCCGCGCAGGACACGCCGGACGAAACCATCGATCTTGTTTCGACCCACGCAATCCCCACCGTTACGTTCTTGCGGTCTTTGGCCGAAGACAAATTTGATCATGTCGGCATTCACGACCGGGATGCCACCTATCAGGCTGCGATGCACTTGGCAGAGCTTGGGCACCGAAATATCGCGTTCTTTGGCGGTGAGGCCGAAACCGAAGTACGGCGGGAACGGATCAAAGGGTATGAACAGGTTTTGGCAGAACGCGGGTTGTGCGCGCCGCTCGTCTGGAATGCCCCGGATGACAAGGTTTCGGGTATGAACGCGATGCTTGCCCTGCGCAAAGCGCATCCAGAGATCACTGGGATTGTGTGCAACGGCGACGTGGTCGCCTTGGGTGCCTGTCATGCCTTGCGGCGGATTGGCCAGATGCCGGGTCGCGAGGTTTCTGTGGTGGGGTTCGACGATATTCAGGATGCATCCGTTGCCACACCACCACTGACGACGATGGCGGTCAGCCCCTATGAGATGGGCAAGCTTTTGGCGCAAAAACTGTTGGGGCGGTTGGCCAACCCAACTGCGCCCGTTTCATCTACGTTGCTGTCGGCTGAATTGGTTGAACGCGCGACGACGTCTTTTGTCCGGGACACCGAACTCTCTGGCGCATAGTTATAAAGAAGCGGTCTTGCGACAAATGGACATGGCCGCAGAAGACGGGTGGTTTATTGCAGCCCCATTCGATAGGCGCACGGGATGGCCCCAAGGGCCAAAACCCATCCAATTAAACCTGCGCCGAGGCTGTCTTGCGACTGAATATTGATGTTGATTTGCGGTATGCGATGGGGGCCGAAACGGACCTCTTGTTGCATATTGAGGCCGCATCAGACGCCGATCAAACCTGCGAGACGAGCAGCATTGCGATCGAACAACCGTCGCATCCGGTGGCGGGCCAAGACGGTGTGGGAACGCGCCGGTGGCTGCGCGCGCAGGATACGTTCCATTGTCAGTACAGCGCTGTCTTCACGCTTCACCGGGCGGTGACACCTATAGAGGCCTTGCCCGTGAGCGCCTTTCAGGCATTACCGGCAGAGGTTGTGCCGTATCTGATGCCTTCGCGGTTTTGCCACAGTGAACAGTTTGACGAACTTGTTGCCGGGCAGTTCGGGACGCGTATGTCAGGGGCCACGGTCGCCGAGATGGCGCATTGGGTGCACTCTAACATGCGGTACGACCCTTGGGCCAGCTTTTTGGGCACCACAGCCACCGACAGTTTTTATGCGCTGGCCGGGGTGTGCCGAGACTTTGCGCATGTGTTGATCACTTTACTACGCGCCGCAGGCGTGCCGGCCCGGTTTGTCAGTGTCTATGGCGCAGATGTGCGTCCGGCCGATTTTCACGCAGTGGTCGATGTTTGGTTGGACGGCGCATGGCACCTTATCGATCCCACCGGGATGACACACCCGGGCGACCTTGTCCGGATCGGCGTGGGGCGCGATGCGGCAGATGTTGCGTTTCTAACGTCCTATGGTCCGCTCACGCTGATCGAACAGAGCGTTCGCGTGCGGGCAGAATAGTCAACTCGGGACAACGCCATCAATGATGGCAACGTCGACCGCCTGTGAACTGCGCTGCCCACCAGAGGACCGCAACCGACCGCGCACCGGCGACACATCATTATATTCACGCCCATAGCCCACAACGATATGGTCGGTGCCGATGAGAGTCTTGTTGGTTGGGTCATATTCGACCCAGCCCTGCGCCACCCCGCACCAAGCTTTGACCCACGCATGCATGGCATCCACGCCTTCCAGCTTTTCGCCGCCTTCGGGCGGCAGCGTGCGCAAATACCCACTGACATATCCGGCAGGAATGCCCAGGGATTGCAGCCCGAGGATCATGATATGCGCGAAATCCTGACAGACGCCGCGACGCATGCGAAACGCCTCTGACGCGTCGGTGTCGACCGTCGTGGCCGCATTGTCAAAGGTCATCGCGTCATAAAGCGCCTCGCCAAACCGAATGACGTTTTCCGTGGTCGTCGCAGTCGGCGAAACCGCATCCGCCGCAAAGGCGGCAATATCCGCATCGGGCTTCAAACGTTCTGTTGGCCCCAGAAAATGAAGGGGCGAAAGGGCCCCAAGGCCGCGTTCCTTTTGCCAGTCAGCCCGCAAAGCCGCAATCGGCGGCGACAAATCACTGGGCGGCAAAGGCGGCGTCATCGCAACCTGGCAATCCAGCGCAATGTCCAGTGTCGAATGCGGCTCCGCCAAGGTGCTAGTCAGAACCGCGTTGCCGAAAAAGTCGACGCGTTCCATCTGGCGGTGTGGGCGCGGTGTAACGGTCAGCTGATGCCCCATAAGCAGCTGACGCCCGGGAATGGATTTCGGCAGCACTCGGATCAACTGACGGCCATGCGCGGCGGGTTGATCGTATTGATGTTGGATCGTCAGGCGGACTTGGTACTGCATAGCCTAAACCAAGTGAGACGCGGTCAGCGCGTCTGAGATGTGCCAGATATCTTCTTGTAAAGACGACAGGAATTCGGGTGTGACATCGGACGCGGCGGTGGTGCGCAACTGTGTTTCGACCAGCAGAACCCGCCGGGCTGCATCCCCCAGAGAATGGCCCGTGCCCTGCTGCGGTAGATGCGCGATGTGATCTTTGGCGCGCGAGATGTGGTACCGGATCGATCTTGGATTGTCCGGGTCGAGCCCCAACAGATCCGAAATGGAGGTTGGGTGCAGCCAAAGCAGGTATCTGGCGCGGTGCGACACGGCGCTGTCGCCAACTTCGAGGGCGAAGTCGAGTGCACCCGATGGCGCATCCGGGGCAAGACAGACCGACAAAAGCTCTGACATATTGGCCGCCCGTTCCAGAGAGACGCCCAAACTCGGGAACCGCCAGCCATCGTGATGGTACATGTTTTCATGAACCAGCCCAGCAAACCCGGTGATGAGCCGGAGCAACTGGCTCACTTCCGATGGGATGTCGTCGGGGGGAACCGAGCGCGCAGCAAGCTCTTGAGAATTTTTGACGAGGCTGCGCAAGGCCATCATCCCGTCGGGTGAAAACCTGTCACTGATCCGGGACGCCGCTTGGAGGCCAAGGGCCAGCGGCGTGGAAAAGCGTTTCGCAATCTCGTTCACATCCGCTTCGACGTCCTGCAGCAGGCGCGCTCGGATGAAACTGTGCATCTCATCCTCTTGAGTCACGCCGTCGGTTTTGCGGGCAAAATAGGCGCGGAAAATGCGCATATTCTGTTCCGAGCGTTCGACATATCGGCCTAGCCAAAAAAGGTTATCCGCCGCGCGGCTGGGCAAAATGGGTTGCGTTGCGACCCGTGCCTTGGCCACCTCGGACAGCAACGAGGGTGTTTTGACCGGTCCAGTACTGGCAATCCAGACATCCGCAACTTTGCCGCCTTGCTGCATGGACAGGGCCTTGGCATCCGATGCCCCGCTGATCCGGGCATAGCCGCCGGGCATCACAGACCAACCTTCGTTGGTGCGGCCCAGGGAAATCCGGATACTCATGGGGCGCGGGACAAACGTGCCGTTTTCAAAAACGGGTGTCGTCGACAGGGTCACGGCCTCTTGCCCAACCAATGTGTGACCTGCACCGCGCAAGCGTTGCGTGACCTTGCCGAGCGTTTTGCTGTCCACATCCCCCAAAGTGATGGTGGTTGGATCTGCCATAAGAGGGCGTGTCGAAAAGGCCGGGCCCACGGTCATGGTTTGCGCATGGGCCAAAACATGGTCACGCTGTGCATCCTGCCCACACCACCATGTTGCAATGTTTGGCATGCTCAGACCGCGGCCAAAACGCTGACGCGCAATCTTGGGCAAAAAGGCCATCAAGGCACGGGTTTCCAGAACCCCGGCGCCCAGCATGTTGACCATGCCGACGGCACCATCGCGCACCGCCTGCACCAGCCCCGGCGTGCCCAGCATTGAGTCCGGTTTTAGCTCCAGCGGATCAAGCATCGCACTTGGCAAACGGCTCCAAATCAGACGGACAGGTTTGGCACCGGCCACGGTTCTGACCATCACTTGGCCGTCACGCACGATCAGGTCGTCGCCTTCGACCAGAAGCAGGCCCAGATAGCGGGCCAGATACGCATGTTCGGCGTAATCCTGATTAAGAGGTCCCGGCGTCAGCAGGGCAATTTCACCCGTCCCGGAGCCGCGCAACGCGAAAAGCCGGTCCTGGAATGCCTGAAAGAAACCGGCAAGCCGGTGTACGTTGGCCTGTTGAAAGAAATTGGGAAAGACGCGCGAGGTCGCCAGCCGGTTTTCAATGGCAAAGCCTGTGGTCGACGGGGCCTCTATCAGATCGCTGATCACCCACCATCGACCGTCCGGGCCGCGCCCGATTTCGAACGATAACGAGTTGAGCAAGGGGGTATGCGTTGGCATGCCGCCGACCATTGGGCGGTGCCATGCGGGGTTCTGGCCTAGCAAGGTGCCGGGCAACTGGCCTGTGCTCACCAGCTCATTGGACCCATAAAAGTCCTGCAGGACATATTCCAGCAGTTCGGCCCGTTCGATCAGCCCGGCAGAGATGCTTTCCCATTCGCTTTCATCAAGCAGTACCGGAATATGGCTGAGCGGCCATTCCCGTTCGCTCGATAGGGTTTCGTCATATTGACGGTAGAGCACGCCTGCATCGCGCAGATATTGGTCCCCGTGTGCAAAGCGGGCAGTCAGCTGATCGGGCGTCAGGTTGGCCAGATGTCCGGCAAACTTGGCCCAGACAGGCCGAATGCTGCCGTCCGCGGCCAGCATTTCATCACTATGGGCCGCGTTGCGCGAAACTTCCGTGGAATAGGCCGATCGCAGCGCCTCCAAAGTAGAGGGTTCTAGGGTTTTGGTGTCCATTCTGCGCGATCACAGCCCAGGTCGGCGGCGCAGGTCAAGGGTCATCGGGAATTCAGGATGCGGGCGTTCCGGGGCAGGGGCGAAACTGCCGCCGGTATGCCCCATGGCTTCAAACCGGCTGAGCCGCCGCGCCTCGGCCTCGTTTCCATTCACGGGGAAGGTGTCGAAATTCCGTCCGCCCGGATGCGCCACGTGATAGCGACAGCCGCCCAGAGACCGCCCGGTCCACGTATCGTACACGTCAAAGGTCAGCGGGGCATCCACGTCCAAAACGGGATGCAATGACATCGGCGGTTTCCATGCTTTGAACCGGACCGCCCCAACGGTTTCACCCGTTGTCTTGGTCGGTGTTAAAGGAACGGCGCGCCGGTTGGCGGTGACGACGTAGCGATCAGGTGTCGCGCTGCTGAGTTTCACTTGCAGCCGTTCGGTTGAGCTGTCCGTGTATCGAACCGTGCCGCCAATTGTGCCGGTTTCACCCATCACATGCCAAGGTTCCAACGCTTGGCGCAACTCCAACGTGGCGCCTTCATAGGTGACTTCACCACAAAACGGGAACCGGAACTCTGTCTGCGCTTTGAACCAATCTGGATCCAGCTTCAGGTCATGCCCGGCGAGGTCCTCGATCACGTCCAGAAAGTCTTCCCAAAGGAAAGCTGGCATCATGAACCGGTCATGCAGTATTGTGCCCCAACGCGTAAGACTGCCTGAAATTGGCGCCTCCCAACAGCGGAGGATGATCGCGCGGATCAGCAATTGCTGCGCAAGGCTCATCCGGGCGTTGGGCGGCATTTCAAAGCCGCGGAACTCGACCAGACCCAGCCGACCCGTGGGGCCATCTGGTGAGAAAAGCTTATCAATACAGATCTCAGTCCGGTGCGTGTTGCCCGTGACATCGATCAGCGCATTGCGCAGCAGGCGGTCGGTCAGCCAAGGCGGCGGCGTTTGTCCTTCACCGGGGGGCCAGATCTGGTCGAGCGCGATCTCCAACTCATATAGCCCGTCCTGACGTCCTTCATCGATCCGAGGGGCCTGAGAGGTCGGGCCGACAAACGTACCGGAAAAGAGGTAAGACAGGCTGGGATGCCGTTGCCAGAACAGGATCAGACTTTTGAGCAGATCGGGACGGCGCAGGAACGGGCTGTCGGCGGTGGTGGCACCGCCAACAACAACGTGGTTGCCGCCGCCCGTGCCGGTGTGCCGACCGTCCAGCATGAATTTATCGGTCCCCAGGCGGCTTTGACGCGCCTCTTCGTAAACCGTGTTGGTGATCGCAACGCACTCTGCCCATGTCGCAGACGGGTGAATGTTTACCTCGATCACGCCCGGATCGGGTGCGATGCGCATGACGTTCACGCGCGGATCGCTGGGCGGCGGATAGCCTTCGATTAGGACCTTCTGACCGATCTCTGCCGCTGCCGCCTCAACCGCAGAAACAAGTTCAAGATAATCCTCTAAGGTACTGACTGGTGGAAAGAAAACGCAAAGCCGGCCATCGCGCGGCTCAACCGACATCGCCGTGCGCACCGGGCCGTCTAGCTCTTCGGCAAGCGTCTGTTCAACCCGGTACTGACCCGCGGGCGCGCCTGTGCGGAATGCAACACCCTGTTCGGGGCCCGGTCCGCGGCGCGGCGCAAATGTTTCGGCCTTGGGCAAAGGCGCGCGGTCTTCGGTGGGATCTTGGGGAAAGACAAATGGCATCGCACTGGGCGCGATATAGGGCAGTGTTCCAAGCGGTAGCCGGTAGCCAACAGGGCTGTCTCCGGCAACGAGAAAGATCTTCCCGCGCCGCAATTTCCATACCTCGGACATCCATTGGCTGGACGCGCGCGATTGCCAGCGTTGCACCGGCAGAACGTAACCCGCTGGCGTGGTGAGGCCGCGTTCAAAGACCCGCGCAATGCGTGCACGCTCTTCGGGGTCTTTCAGTTTCGAATTTTCGGGCGTGACGTTTTCGGGCAGGTTGCCCTCTTTCAAAATCCACTCGCCCGGGTCTTCAAAGGCGGGCATCACATTCGCGGTCGGCACCGCCAGATTGCGAGCGACCGCCTGCAAAAGGGCCTCTGCCTCTGCGGGGCCTACGTTGTCTGAAACATCTTCACGTGCCAGCAAATCCGGGTTGCGCCAGATCGGCTCACCATCTTTGCGCCAGTAAAGAGAAAAGGTCCAACGGGGCAGGGTTTCACCGGGATACCATTTGCCCTGACCGTAATGCAGCAGCCCGCCGGTTGAAAAGGACGCCTGTAAGCGCCGCATCAGCTTATCGGCCAGTTTGCGTTTTGTCGGACCAACCGCCTCGGAATTCCATTCTGCCCCTTCAAAATCGTCGATGGACACGAATGTCGGCTCGCCCCCCATGGTCAGCCTGACGTCAGCCGCCTGCAACCGCTCATCGACCTGCTGGCCAAGTTGGTTCAGATCGTCCCAAGCCGTTTCCGAGAAGGGTTTAGTGATGCGCGGGTGTTCGGCCGTTCGGCGCACCTGCATATCAAAGGCAAAATCCACCTCGGCGGCGCTGGCCAAACCGGCGATGGGGGCTGCGTGCCGGTAATGCGGCGTGGCGGCCAGCGGAATATGGCTCTCACCCGCCAAAAGGCCCGACGTTGGGTCCAACCCAACCCAACCCGCGCCGGGCAAATACACCTCGACCCAGGCATGCAGGTCAGTGAAATCCACATCTGTGCCTTGCGGCCCATCAAGCGCCTTCAGATCCGGTTTGAGCTGGATCAGATACCCCGAAACGAACCGGGCGGCGAGGCCAAGGTTGCGCAAAAGCTGCACCAGCAACCAGCTGCTGTCCCGGCAAGAACCGGCGGCCCGTTCAAGCGTGGTGTCCGGCGTTTGAACGCCCGGCTCCATCCGGATTTCATAGCTGATTTCATTGGACAAACGGCTGTTCAGTCCAACAAGGAAGTCGATGATCGGGGTCTCATCCCGCGACACAGAGGCCAAAAAACGCTCTAATAGCGGGCTGACCGGTTCCGGCGTCATGTAAATACTCAGATCCGGCGAGATGTCCGGGTCATAGGCAAAAGGGTATTCAGTCGCGCTGTCTTCGACGAAAAAATCGAACGGGTTATAAACGGACATGTCCGCGACCAGATCGACCTCTATCTTGAACTCGCGCACGGGTTCGGGGAACACAAACCGCGCCAGCCAGTTGCCATATGGGTCTTGCTGATGGTTCACAAAGTGGTTGTCCGGCGTGACGCGCAAGCTGTGCGAAATCACGCGGGTGCGTGAATGCGGGGCAGGGCGCAGGCGGATCACCTGCGGCCCCAAGGTCACGAGGCGATCATACTTGTAATGCGTAACATGGCTGATGCTCGCAGTGATCGACATCGCATTTCTCCGTTTCGTGGCGCCTGACAATATTCAGTTGCGCCCTTCGCCGGTCTTTGCAAGGCGAAAGCGGGATTGGACCGGGCCGGACACAGGCTTTTTCACCACAGACTGCAAAACTGATCAATCTGTAGCAAACGGGTTTAACCCGTTGATAAAGCGCGCGATGTTGGTCTGCGGGTCAGGCGTGTGACTGTACTAGGGATGCGGCCTTGGCGTCTGACGCGGTGCCATATTGCGGCAGATCGGCGGCTGTCTTGCCATGTGCGGCCATCAACGTGTCGCGCACAAAGGCGATATGCGCCGTTTCTTCGATGATCTCGGCGAGGTATTGCGCTTTCATCAGTGTCGCGCCAATGCCGATCGTCCCATGATTGGCCAAAACGGCGGCCACGATCTTGGGGTCTTGGAACACCGGGCTGATTTCGGCGTCGGTCTGTGGGCCACCTGCGGGCGACAGCGGGATCAACGGCATGCGTCCAATCTTTTCAATGGTTTGAACCGTCAAACAGGGGATTTCCAAACCGGCGCTGGCATATCCCGTGGCCCAAGGGCTGTGGCAATGGACAACCGCGCGTATGTCCTCGCGTATCCGGTAGAGATCGAGGTGAAAATCCAGGTCCTTCGAGGGCTTGTGCGGCGATGGCTCTATCGTGCCGTCCAGATCGACGATCTGCAGGTTATCGCGGGTGCATTCGTTGAACCCGACACCAGAGGGCTTGATGATAATCGCGTCCCGGCTGTCCAGCCGCACAGACAGGTTTCCGCCCGCGTTGGTCTGTAGCCGCAGGTCAAAACACCGTTTGGCCGTCGCAATCAAGGCATCCTTCTTTTCATCGATTTCAGACATCGGCGGTGGCTTTCTCTTTTGACATCAACGTGTTGCGGGTAGACAGGATTAGGTCGGTGACATTGGGCGACGCGATATGGTCATCTGTCACCAGCACGGGAACATCGCCGTTCAGGCCTGCGCGCACCCGGTCAAGAAAGACCTGCCGCAAAGCGGGGTCTTCAATGGCGCCGCCGGGGCGATCCTGGTTGGAAAACCCGCCCATCGGGACGATCAGCGCCACTGGCCCTGTAAGGGCGTTCAGACTTTTGACCAGCTGATCTGCGACCTTGACCATTTCGGCAGGCAGTAATTTCACATGCGTGAAGAACCCGGAATGGGCGTAATGCGGACGGTCCAGATAATGGTCTGGCAGCATCGATTTTTCGCCAAGGCCGATAAAATTCAGTGCGCCGGGCAGGACAACGCGAGGCCGATCGCCGGCAGCGGAAAAGCGGTTGGGCATCCGCACATGGGCGCCCGCAATGTGGATGCGGGTCAATTCATGTGGGGTCAGGTCGATAATGGTGTGAAAGGCGCCACGCTCGGCAAAGCGTTGAAAAGCCGCGCCGCCATAGCCGTTGGCATGGAACACGGTGCATTCTTCACCGTCATCACGCAGCGAGGCCACTAAAGGGGCAATCGCGCCTTCGGTTGCCCCTAAAGAGGTGATGCCAATGGACGGGCTCAGCACGCAAGAGCGGGCCTTGCGCCGCGTTGCACAAAGCCCGGCGGTCATCGCCGCCGCGTTTTCCAGAATTTCGCGCAACGTTGCGTTGAGGCCGGCGAGGTCGGCCAGCGTGGGCACCAAAACGATTGAAGCGTCCGCAATCGCGCCACGCGGATCAAACGGCAACGTTGTCACCAGAACCTTTGGAAAGGTGATGGGCAGGGCCCGCATGACCCGCAGCGCAATTTCGCCGCCCGTGCCACCGCCCAGACCCAGAACGGCATTCACACCGTCATCCAAAGCCTGCGAAACGCTGTCGATGGCCCGATCGATCGTGTCGCCGATTGCATTCACCTTGTCCGCGGCACTCAGCCGGGTTTGCCCGGTTATGAGCGACAGATCGATGACCTCTGCATCCACGCCATGCGCCGCAAGGCTGTGGACCACGTAATCGGTTTCTTCGGTCTTCGTGGTCAGGGTCGCCATGACCAGGACGCGAGCGCGCCTCATGCGTTATCCTTTCACAGCTCCGGCTGTCATGCCGGTAATGATTTGCCTTGACGCAAAGAGTGTAAAGATAATCGGCGGAATGGCCAAAAGCATACCGGTGGCCATGATGACCCCCCATTCCACGTTAAATTCGCTCATGTTGTTCACGATCAGGATCGGCACGGTTTTCGTGTTGCGGTCCGACAGGGCTGAGGCGAGCAGATACTCGTTCCACGCAATCCGGAACGTGAAGATTGCCGCCGCCGCCAGACCCGGTTTGATCAAGGGCAGAACCACCTTTAAAAACACCTGAAACGGGCCTGCGCCATCAACGCGCGCGGCTTCTTCCAAGGAACGCGGAACTTGCACGATAAAGCTTTGCAAGATCCAGATGACGAAGGGCAGGTTCATCGCGACATAGATGAGGATGATCCCCGAATGCGTGCCCGCCAGACAGACATCGCCGCGCCCGCCAAATGCTTCTCGGATCGCGCCACCGATCAGACCGTCGCGGTCAAGGCAGAATTCGTTGTTCCACAACCTGAAGACCGGCACCAGCAGCACCGCAGGCGGGACCATGCGGACCATCAGTGTCGTGGCCGATACTGTGTCGCGACCCATAAACCGGAACCGAACCAGCGCATAAGCCGCCATTGACCCAATCACCAGCGTCAGCATCGTGGCCACAAGCGCGATGATCAGTGAGTTGATAAAGGCGCCGACGAACTTCAGTTGGCAGACATCCAAGTGTTCAGGCTCGTACCACAACACATCGCAGAGCGCGGTTTCATAGTTCTGGATCGTGGGCAGGAACAACAGCCCCGATGTACCCGATATGATATCGACATCCAGTTTGAACGAATTCACGAACATCAACACAACCGGACCCACCGACATAAAGACCAATAGTCCAATGACCGCGTAAAAGGCCGGGTTTTGTTTTTCGTAGGACTGATCCATCAGCTGTCCTCCTCGGCGGCCATGCGGATACGGGCCGCGCGGGCCTCTTGCCAGCGGTTGAATGCGAACATGCTGATCGTGAGCAGCATCAGTAGAATAAGAAGGTAATTTGACATCGCGGCGGCGACGCCCAGTTCGCGAAACTCGGTTGCAGTTCTGGAAATGCGCAGTGCCAGGATTTCGGTCGACAGGCCCGGTCCGCCTTCGGTCAGGACAAGGATCACCTCAAGCACTTTGAAGGCATCGATCAGGCGCAACAGGGCGGTCACGATCAGAACGGGCATCATCAGCGGCAACTTGATGTGGATGATCTGTTGCCAGCCGGTTGCGCCATCGATCTTGGCAGCTTCAAGCGCGGACCGCGGCAAGGACTGTAACGCCGCCAGCGACAGGATGAAAATGAACGGGGTCCATTGCCAGATGTCGGCAATGATCACGCTGGTCAGGGCATGGCTGCCCAGCCAGTCAATGTCTGGCAGGCCAAGTGCCTCCAGTGTTCTGTTAAAGGTGCCAACAGTCGGGTGGTACATGTAGCGCCACATCAGGCCGACCACGACCGGCGCAATCATCATCGGCAAGATGAACATCGTGCGTAAAATCGACATGCCACGGATGTTTCGGTCAAGGAGCAGGGCAAGGCCGACCCCGATCAGCATTTCAAACGTCACCACAAAGAACGCGAAACGCAACGTGACCCACAGGCTTTCGTGAAAGTTCGGATCATTCCACAGCGTGATGTAATTCTTCAGCCCGACAAACTCGGCTTCGCCGATGGTCTGGCTGGGGTCCCAGGCGCGAAGCGATCCCCAGATCATGTAACCCAGCGGATAGATCAGCGCGATGGCCATGATCAGCACGGCCGGGGCCATGAACATGTAAGGAGAGAGCCGGTTAACGCGGGACGTAAACATGATGAGCGAACCTTAAGTGGCGGCGCGGGGCATTGTGGCGGGGGACAAACGCCCCCGCCTTGGATCGTTACTGCCAGGTGTAGTAACCGGCTTCTTCCATGACGGCCTTGGTCCGTTCAGCCACACCATCCAGAGCTTCCTGAATGTCGAGGTCTTCGGTCAGAACCTTGGACAGGGTGGTGCCCAGATCGGCATTGATCTTGCCCCAGACAGGGATGATCGGACGCCAGTCAGGGTCAGCATGCTGCAACGCTTCACCAAACGTGGCCATATGCGGGAACTTGGCGTTCACATCGGCGTCTTCGTGTGTCGAGAACCGCGATGGGTTGCCTCCGGCCAATGCCACCAGCTTGTCACCTTCTTTCGACGTCAGCCATTGCATCAGCAGGAATGCAGCTTCTTTGTTCTCGGCATTTGCCGGGATCCCGATGCCAAATCCACCGGTCTGGCTGCCACGGCGCACACCCATCGGGTGCATGGCCCAACCAACTTTGCCGACAACCTGCGATTTGTCCGGATTGTCGATCTGACCCGCAACAACGGTTGTATCAAGGAACATCGCGGTGTCGCCGTTCAGGAACGCGCCCAACGCTTCGCCAAAGCCAAAGTTTGTGGCGCCTTCCGGGCCGCAGTCGACGATGGTTTTCAGGGCTTCTGCCGCTTGAACGCCTTCGGCATTGTTCACAATCGGGTTCCACTGGTCGTCAAACACGCGACCGCCCAACGGGGCCAGATGCAACAGGAACGCGTGCGAGGCGTGGTGGCCCGACGCAGCCCGGCTCGACAAGCCGCCCATGCCCGGTTCCAGTTCTGGAATTTTACACGCAATCTCAAGCATCTCGTCATAGGTTTCCGGAACTTCCAGACCGTGCTTTTCAAAGATGTCTTTACGATAGCCGAGGATCGAGGTTTCCGACCCATAAGGAATACCAAAGAGCGACCCTGTTTTGCCTTCAAGATACCCTTTGTTCCCGCCAGCAAAACCAATGTTGTAAGTATAGCCGTCGATCAGATCGTCCGAGTCGTAATTCGGATCTGACAGACGTGGGTTCATGAAATACTTGGCGAGGTTTTCCAACTGGTCGGCATAGACGTAATCGGCCTTGGAAAAGACAACGTAGGCGATCAGGTCATATTCGCCTTCGTCCTGCGCCAATTCCAGCGTCTGCCGTTCGCGCATCTTGAGATACGGCAATTGGTCCACTTCGACCTCGATGCCGGTTTGTTTCGTGAACTCCGGCAGGATTTGCATCACCGCATCGTAATGCGGGTGCGCCGGGAAGTTTACGATCAGCGTGGTGCCTTCGTATTCCTCATATGGGTTCGCTAAGGCCGTACTGGCCATAAGCGCCGTGGCCAATGCGGCCGAGCTGAGATGTTTAAGCATTATTGCGTCCTCCCATGGATTTTATCAAGTCAGAGTGCCTCTTCGCTCCGGTGGTCAAACAGGTGAATACGCGCGGCGTTCACCTCAAATTGCAGTGTCTCGCCAAGCGCCATCGGCGTTTCCGAGTTCATTTCGACGGTGACCTTCTGGTCCCCGCAGGTGCACATCAAAACCGATTGCGCGCCGATATATTCTGACACCATCACGTGCAGCGTCAGCGCCCGGTCAGAGGGCGCATTTTGCGTGTAGGTCAGGTCAGATGGGCGGATGCCGAGGATCACCTGACGATTGGCATGCAGCCGTGCCTGCACCGACTTTTCGTCGCTCAAGCGCAGCGAAAAGCCGTCCCCAGAGACGAAGACACCATCGCCCTTTTCCTCGATCACGCCGTTCAGGAAATTCATCGGCGGCATGCCCAGAAAACCCGCGACAAACTTGTTGACCGGGCGTTTGAACAACTCTTCGGGCGTGCCCTGTTGCTGAATATAGCCGCCATGCATCACCACGATGCGGTCGGCCAAGGTCATTGCCTCGATCTGGTCGTGGGTGACATAGATCATGTTCTTTTCGACGCGCTGACTCATCAAGGCGAGTTCCGCACGCATCTGGCCGCGCAGTTTGGCGTCGAGGTTCGACAGCGGCTCATCAAAGAGGAAAATACCGGAGTCTTTGGCGAGGGCGCGTGCCATGGCGACGCGTTGCCTTTGTCCACCGGACAGGGCCCCCGGTTTGCGATCCAGAAAATCTGTCAGGCCGACCATGCCGGCGACCTCGCGGACTTTGCTGTCGATCTCGGACTTTGGTCGCTTTTGCAGACGCAAGGCGAACGAGATGTTTTGCGCAACGTTCATATGCGGGTAGAGCGCATAGTCCTGAAACACCATCGCAAGGTCGCGATCCTTGGGTTCCAGATGGCTGACCGGGCGATCCCCGATGAAAATCTCGCCCTCTGACACATCCTCTAATCCCGCGATCATGCGCAGGGTTGTAGACTTCCCACAGCCAGACGGTCCGACAAGGACAGTGAATTCATTGTCGGCCATATTGAGGTCGATGCCATGCAAAACCTCAACTGCGCCATAGCGTTTGACCATCTGTTCGAGGCGTATTTGCGGCATCGAATCCTCTCCCAACGTTCTGAGGCAGTATTTTGCATACAAAATGAAAAGTAAACATACAAAAATTGCCTTCAAGCCTGTGACATGGTATCACGACAGGTACGCAGCGAAGGAATGTGATGATGGAATGTGCGAAGATTTCTGCCACGCGACGTATAGAAATGGCCCTGCTTGAAGAGATTTCAGCCGGAGAGTTGGAGCCGGGCGTCAGACTGGATGAGGCTGGTTTGGCGGCGCGTTTCGATGCGTCCCGTACGCCGGTGCGCGAGGCATTGGGCCGACTGACTGCGCAGGGCATTCTGGTTCAGGGTGCCCGTCGGGGTGTATTCGTCGCGGAGTACAATAGAGAAGAGCTGGGCCAGATTTTCGAAGCGATGCATGAGATAGAAGCCGCTTGCGCACGTGTGGCTTCACAAAGGCTGACACTGTTGTCCCGAACGGAAATCGAAGCCGCGCAAGCCGAATGTGTAGCTGCCGCAGAGGCTGGAGATCGCAAGGCATATCTGCGCGTCAATGAGGCGCTGCATATGGCGATCTACAAAGCCACGGGCAACCCGTATCTCGCAGAAATAGCCTCGGAATTTCGCCGCCGTACCGGCCCGTTTCGCGCCAAGAAATTCGCCACGAAGGAAGATTTGCGAGATTCGGCGCGCAGTCACCAAGAGCTGCTCGACAATATTTTCAGCGAAGATTCGGCAATCGCTTCAAACGGTATGCGCACGCATATGACAGCCAGTTTTTTGCAAACTCTGAAGGCAAATTAAACACAGAATTCAAACGTGCCCCTTGTCATGGCGTGCAAATTGCGCTTTTTGTATGCAAAACTGACTCGCCGTTGGGAGAACACGTCATGGGCGTCGCAGAGACCAAAATCTATCCAATCAATACCGGCTGGCTCGAAGCTGATTTGGGGACCTACATCTTTTGGACGGGGCCTGCGGGCAAAAAGTACTGGAACCCGGTATATTGCCACTACGTTGACACTGGCACGCACAAGATCCTGATCGATACCGGTTTGCCCGACGAAGACCGGGCCACCAAGTACCACCACAAATGTGACAAACGCGGCTGTCTGGAAGTGCATGACCATCTTGAGCAAAAGCTGGGTGTGCATCCGGACGAAATTGACGCCATCGTTTTCACGCATCTGCACTGGGACCACGTGCAGAACATGAAAAAGTTCAAGAACGCACGTTACATCGCGCCCAAGGCCGAGATCGAAATGGCTTATAACCCGTTGCCGCTGTACTACCGCACTTATGAATGCGGCATTCTGGATATCGAACCTGCCTATGCGGGCTGTGTGTTCGAAGCGGTAGAGGACGAGTGCGAGGTGTTGCCGGGCATCACCATGTTCCACACGCCCGGTCATTCTGTTGGCCATATGGCCGTGACCGTGGCGACCAGTGCCGGGGATATCGTGATCGCGGGCGACGCGATTTTCGTGGAACGGAACCTGGAACCGAACCCGTCTGAAAAGTGGCGCCATTGGGTGCCTGCGCGGTTCGTCAATTCCTACGAGGGTTGGAAATCGGTCGAAGAGATCGACAAACGCGCCGATTACGTGCTGCCATGCCATGATGAGGCGGCGAATGCGCGGTCGGATGTTTACCCTTACGAGGGCATGCCGCTGCGCAATCGACGCCAAACGATCCCGGGTTTTCAGTTCTACTTTGGCGATATGCCAAACGGCATGGCGGACAAGGCCGCGCCGGCCATGAAAGCAGACGAGGTAGAAGCCTATCTGGACGGTCTGACCGATCCAAAGGATATGGCCGAATACTAGGCCGATGACCCGCGCGATTGATCGTCTGGAAGAGATTGCCTCGGGATACGAGGCAATCGTTTTTGATCAGTGGGGCGTTCTGCATGATGGCACGGCGCCTTATCCAAACGCGGTATCCTGTCTTGAACGACTTGCCGCCGCAGGCCACCGTCTGGCGGTGTTGTCCAATTCGGGCAAACGAGCCGCGCCCAATCTGGTCCGTATCGCCGACATGGGGTTTGCCGCGTCGCAATTTGAATGCGTGCTGACCAGCGGGGAGGCGTTATGGCAAGACATTCAGTCTGGTCTTGTCTCCGAACGGCTCTTTTGGCCGATTGAGCGTGCCGCGGGCGATGCGCGTGATTGGGCGGAGGGTCTGGATATCGAACTGACAACAGAGCTCGGATCGGCCGAGGCCATCTTGTTGATGGGATTGCCGGACGGGTCAGAGTTGGAGACATATCAAGCGCATTTGGCAACCGCATTGGCGGCAGGGTTGCAAGTGTTCTGCACAAATCCGGATCGCAGCAGTCCGCGCGCGCATGGATTGGTCACGTCCCCCGGCACGTTGGCCTTTGATTATCAAGATCAAGGTGGCCGTGTCCGGTTCTATGGCAAGCCGCATGAGCCTGTCTTTTTGGCGCTGTCGCGCCGCTTGGGCAGTTCCCGCTTGCTGATGGTTGGTGATAGCCTTGAACATGATATTGCAGGTACCGCGCGCGCGGGGTGGGACAGTCTTTTGATCCAAGGCGGACTGTACCAAGCCGAATTTGAGCTGGGCGATCCGGCTGCGGTTCTGGCCAAGCTGATGCAGGACAAAAACAGTCCCGCGCCCACATATAGGATGTCTAATTTACAATGACTTATGCAGAGATTTTGACGTCAGAATTCCGCGCGCTGTCGGCCCGTTTGGGCCAAGATCCGTTGCAGGTACAGGGGCCGGGCGGCAACACATCCATCAAACAAGATGGCGTGATGTGGATCAAGGCGTCCGGCACGGAATTGGCCGACGCCGTCACAACGGATATATTCGTTGCCGTTGATCGCGACGCGGCCCTTGCCGAAGCTTTTGGCCGATCCGGCGATGGCAGTTGCAAGGCCACGGTCTTGGACACATCTCACGGGTTGCGACCGTCCATTGAAACCACGTTTCATGCGGCTTTGGATTGGCCGGTCGTCTGCCACACCCATTCAGTGGCGACACTGACCCATGCGATCGGCCCTGAAGGTTTGCGCGTCTTGGGCGACAAACTCAAAGACCTGCCTTACGTCACGGTTCCTTATGCCAAGCCGGGTCTGCCTCTGACCTCGGAAATTCTGGCGCGGGTCCAGCCGGAGACGCAGGTTATCATTCTGCAAAATCACGGGTTGATCTGCTGTGGAGCGACGGTTCAGGAAACGGACGCGCTGATCACAGAGGTCGAAAGACGATTGGCTTTGCCGATCAGCCGCGTGACGTGCCAAAGCGTCGAAGCCGCGCCGCCCGATGGTTTTGTGGTCGCCGAAGAAAGCTGGATGGCATTAGATGCCGCGACATCAGACGTGGTTTTGAAAGGCAGCTATTACCCGGACCACGTCGTGTTTCTGGGCCATGCACTGCCAGAAAGCGACGGGCCGAACGCGCCGCCGGTGCTGTTTCATAAGGGGCAGGGGATTTGGGTTCGGCAATCGGCCACCGGGGCCCAGCGGGCCATGTTGCGGTGTTTATCCGACATCCTGTCCCGTTTGCCATCGGATTGGTCGACAGATCCCATCGGAGAGGCGGCAGAGGCCGAATTGTTGAATTGGGATGCCGAGAAATACCGTCAGGCGTTGGCCGAACAACAGCAATGCTGACACTCGGGATCGATATCGGCACGTCAGGCGTTCGCACCGCGGTGCTGGAAGGCGACAGCGTTGTGTCGATGGCCCGGGCGGACCATATCGCGCAACCGGCAGACGCGATTGACGCCTCCCTGTGGTGGCAGGCGGTTTGCAACTGTGCGCGCGCCCAGGCTGTCGAATTGAAAGATAAGGGACGCAGCGCGCGTGAGATCGGCGCGATTGCGGTGGATGGCACGTCAGGTTCCATGGTTCTGACCGACGCAGCGCTTGCACCTGTTGGCCCAGCCTTGATGTACAATTCCAAGGGATTTGATGCGGAAGCTGGGCGTATTGAGCAATGCCTGGACCGGCCGCACATCACGCGCGGGTCCAATTCCGCGCTGGCCCGCGCTATGCGGTTGACCGTTCTGTCCGAACGTCCTGCGACCCATCTTTTGCATCAGGCGGATTTCATTGCGGCCAGGCTGATGGGGGTCGGCGGGCATTCCGACTATAACAACGCTTTGAAAACCGGGTTTGATCCGGGGGCTGCCAAATGGCCCGACTGGATTGATCAGGCCATTGACCCATCGCTTTTACCACAGGTTCATGCGCCGGGAGCGCCTGTCGGGCAGATCGATCCGGCAATCGCCGCTGAATTGGACCTGTCCAAGGATACAGTGATCCATGCCGGAACGACAGACAGCATCGCCGCGTTCCTGGCGGCGTCCCCGTTAGAGGATGGATCGGCTGTGACATCATTGGGATCAACGCTGGCCATCAAGCTTTTGACCCAAACACGCATCGATGACCCCGACATTGGTCTTTATGCCCACAGGCTGGGTGACTTTTGGCTGGTTGGCGGCGCGTCGAACACCGGCGGGGCCGTTTTGCGGTCCCTGTTCGATGATGGTCAGTTGGCTGCTTTGAGTATGGACATGGACCCGGATACGCCAACCCAACTCGATTACTATCCTTTGCTGGAACGTGGGGAGCGTTTTCCGATCAATGATCCCAACCTTGCCCCGCGTCTGACGCCACGGCCAAAGAGCGATGTGCTCTTCTTGCAGGGCATTCTGGAAAGCATCGCTCGGATCGAGGCGTGCTGTTATCAAGAGATGCAGGCGCGCGGCGCGGCCTTTCCCAACCACATATTCACCGCCGGTGGTGGTGGTGCCAACGCCACATGGACCAAGATCCGGGCCCGCGCCTTGGGCGTGATCCCACAGGTGCCTGCACAGTCAGAGGCATCCGTCGGGGCCGCCCGTTTATGTCGTTATGCCGGCTGAAACCGCTGTTGCGGGATGACCGGGTTGGCGCTGGATTGGAAAACGCGCGGCTTGCCGCTCGAATAACGGGCAAAAACCACAAAAACCGCTGCATTTTATATCAATTTCGCGCCAAGCGCGCTTAATCTTGGCCGCTCTCTTGAGCGAAAAATCCCTCTTACGCTCAGATATCCGTGCAGGACGCTTAGGGTTCCGCTGTCGTCACCAAGGCAGGTCAGGTCCGAGAAGCGTCACCTCGTCGGCAAAATCCGGCAAGGCACACGGCGGGCCAAAATCCCGGGAGGTTACTGCGCTGGTTTTGTCCGCGCCTGATCTCATTGTTCCGCCAGCGGGCCGAAAACCAAACGTGACTTCGGCGGGACGTGACAACGGGGAATGACATGACAATGACAAAACTGATGTCCGCGACCGCCCTTTCCGTGGGCCTTTTGACAGCGGCCGCCGCACCAATCGCAGCGCAGAAAAAAACTGAATTCAAACTGGCCTGGTCCATCTATGTCGGCTGGATGCCGTGGGGCTATCTCGAAGATAGCGGCATCATGGACAAATGGGCCGACAAATACGGCATCGATGTCGAGATCGTTCAATTCAACGACTATGTGGAATCGATCAACCAATATACGGCGGGCGCGTTTGATGGGGTGTCGGCCACGAACATGGACACATTGTCGATCCCGTCGGGTGGCGGCGTTGACACAACAGCCCTGATCATTGGCGATTATTCCAACGGGAACGACGCGGTGATCATGAAAGGCGCTGGCAGCCTTGAGGATCTGAAGGGCAAGCCGGTCAACCTCGTGGAGCTGTCGGTGTCGCATTACCTTCTGGCGCGGGGCCTCGATACCGTAGGCCTGGAAGAAGCGGATCTTGCATCTGTCATCAATACGTCGGATGCCGACATCATCGCGGCCTTTGCCACGGCGGATGTCGAGGCGGTGGTGACCTAGAACCCATTGGTGTCTGAAATCCTTGGCTCAAACCCAGATGCGGTGAACCTATTCGACAGCTCCATGATCCCGGGTGAAATTCTTGACCTGATGGTGGTCAACACCGAAACGCTGGAAGCCAACCCAGACTTTGGCAAGGTTGTTGCCGGAGCTTGGTATGAGGTGATGGGCCTGATGGCAGCAGGAGACGAAGCCGCGTTGACCGCCATGGCAGAGGCGTCGGGTACGGATCTGGCAGGTTACAAGGCACAGCTCGCTGCAACAGAAATGTTCTATACCCCGGCGGATGCCGTGGCGCAGGCCAGCTCTGACGCATTGCCCGCAACTATGACCAGCGTTGCGGAGTTCCTCTTTGACAAGGGCATCCTTGGCGAAGGCGCGCCAAGCCCGGACTTCGTCGGTATTGAGTACCCGGACGGGTCGGTCACGGGGGATGAGGCCAACGTCAAGTTCCGCTTTGACACCACCTATATGCAGATGGCCGCTGACGGCGCGCTCTGATCATTGATCGGGGCGGGCGATACTGTACCGCCCCGATTCAGACCGCCGGGGACATCATGGCCATGCGACTGATCAACCATATTCCGGGGCGTCCGGGCGCGTTCATCCTGGGGGCGCTGCCGTTTATCTTACTGTTTGCGGCTTACGCGATTGGGTCGGATATCCGGTTAGAGGCCAATCCGCAGGACAAACTGTTGCCGGCCCCGTCCACGATCCTGTCCACGGCAGAACGGTTGTTTACTGAACCGGATCGCCGGTCCAAGGAAATCCTTCTTTGGAAGGACACCTATACCAGTCTCGCCCGGTTGTTGGGGGGCGTCGCCATTTCGGCCTTCCTGTCCCTGACGCTGGGCCTGCTGATCGGTTTGCTGCCTTATGCCCGGTCTCTCTTTTCCAGCTTTATTGCGGTCCTGTCGATGGTGCCGCCTTTGGCGTTGTTGCCCATCCTGCTCATCGTTTTTGGATTGGGGGAAGTTTCGAAGGTCGTGTTGATCGTGATCGGCATTGCGCCGTTTATGACCCGCGACCTGGCGCAGCGGGTCCTGGAAATCCCGAAGGAACAGATCGTCAAAGCGCAGACCTTGGGCGCGTCCACCTTTGTGATCGCATGTCGCGTGGCCCTGCCACAGGTTTTGCCGCGTCTTATTGCAAATGTTCGCCTGTCTCTGGGGTCCGCGTGGCTCTTTCTGATCGCGGCAGAGGCGGTCGCGTCGAATGTCGGGCTGGGCTATCGCATCTTCCTTGTCCGCCGCTACCTCGCGATGGATGTCATATTGACCTATGTTATTTGGATCACCCTTCTGGCCTTTGTCATCGACTGGCTGCTGAAAACCCTGTCGCGACGTGCCTTCCCTTGGTTGGAGGCGGGGCTATGAGCTTTGTCAGTGTCCGAAATGTCTGGCAGCGATACGGCGATCGGTCGATCCTCGAACGGGTCAATGTCGAGGTGGATGAGGGAGAGTTCATTTCCATCGTCGGCGCATCCGGCTGCGGCAAATCCACCTTCCTGCGGATGTTTTTGGCGGAAGAGCGCCCTTATAAGGGTGAGATCAGCATCGACGGCGGCCCGACAGCGGTGGAGCCCAATCGCGAACGCGGCGTGGTGTTTCAGAAATACTCGGTCTTTCCGCACCTGACCGTTCGCGAAAACCTGATTGCGGGGGAAAGCTTTGCCACGCCAATCGGACGGTTGTCGGGCAGTGCGCGCAAAGAGGCGCAGGACCGCGCCGATGCCATGTTAGAACGCATTGGGCTGAACCATGTGGCCGATCAATACCCGGCGGCCCTGTCGGGTGGGATGCAGCAACGGTTGGCCATTGGGCAAGCGATGACGGCCAAGCCGCGTATCCTGTTGCTGGACGAACCCTTTGGCGCACTTGATCCCGGTACACGTCTGCAAATGCACGATTTTCTGATGGAATTGCGGGACGATACCAACATGACCGTCTTCATGGTGACCCATGATCTGCAAGAGGGATTCAAGCTGGGGGATCGCGTTCTGGTGTTTGACAAACCGCGCTGGGACCCGACCGACCCGGGACTGTTCGGGGCCACCATCACCTATGATTTTGATGCCCGTAACGAAGGTATGCCGTTTCAAGACATCTTGGATCGGTATCCCGGTTTGGCACCGGTTTAAGTCAACCGCCACATGCGCCCCCGGGCTCCGCATGTGGTGTTCACCAAAGCTCGGAGGACCCCGCATCCCGCGGGACAAGATTTGGGAGACAAACACGTGTTTTCAGATCCAAGACGATCGCGCTCGCACCATCCGGCCGATCTGAGTGCAGACCTTGATCGGCGCGACAAACGCCAACACCACCCGGACCTGACCAAACTGGCAGGTTGGAAGGCGATGCAAAAAGAGGCCGACATCCCCGAAGGTCGCTGGGACGAAGAGCGCCGCTGGGCACTCCGCATGGGCCTGACGGGGGCCGATAGCATCGAAGACAAATCCATCCCGACCTTTGCGCGCGGGGAATTGCCGCATTTCGCCGGGATCAATACCTTTCTCAAAGCCCCTTATGCCGAAGACGTTCTGGAGGTCGCAGATTATGATGCAACGGTGCTTGGAATTCCATTCGACGGTGGGACCACATATCGCCCGGGAACTCGCTTTGGCCCCCAAGGTGTCAGAAAGATTTCCGCCCTTTATACGCCCATAACTACGAAATTGGGGTCGATCTTCGCGAGCAAATGACGCTGTGCGACGCGGGCGACGTGTTCACTATCCCCGCCAATATCGAAAAGAGCTTTGATCAGATCAGCCGGGCGGTCAGCCATGTGTTCAGCTCGGGTTCTTTACCGATCATGATTGGGGGCGACCATTCCATCGGTTTCCCTTGCGTTCGGGGCATCGCGGAATGCACGTCGAAAAAGATCGGGATTGTTCATTTTGACCGCCACGCGGACATCCAGGAAAAGGATTTGGATGAACGCATGCATACAACGCCTTGGTTCCATTCGACAAACCTGCCGAATGTACCTGCCAAGAACCTCGTGCAGATCGGCATTGGCGGATGGCAGGTCCCACGCGAGGCGGTCAAGGTCGCGCGTGAGCGGGAAACCAACATCATCACCATGGGCGACATGGAAAGGATGGGCGTCGACAAGACCATCGAGATGGCGCTGGAAATGGCCTGGGACGGTGTCGACATGGTCTATATGTCCTTTGACATCGACTCGATCGATTGCGGATTTGTGCCTGGTACAGGCTGGCCCGAGCCCGGTGGTTTCTTGCCGCGCGAAGCGCTGGCGCTGGCCTCTGGCATCGCGGCCGAAGGGATCTGTGGCATGGAACTGGTCGAGGTTTCACCGCCGTATGACACCTCGGACATTACCGCTTTGATGGGCACGCGTGTGATTGTGGACGTTCTGGGCGCCTTGGTGTCCAGCGGCAAACTGGGCGCGCATAAGTCGATGATCGATAAGCCGGTATCGATCCCGCATGGCGAATTCCAAGGGCGGAGGTGGTCCAATGGCACATGATCATCCGCACGATCATGCCCATCACCATCCCCACGGACATGGCCACAACCATGCCCATGGGGATCATTTGCACAGCCATATGCATCACGAGGATGAAGCCGCCGACCTGCAGGTCTTGGCAACTCAATTCATCGACGGGTTTCTGCAAGCGGCTGATAAGACAAGCTATTTGAAGCTGGCGGGTGTGCCGTTTGAAAGGGCGTCAAAGGATGGCGCCAAGGCGCTCAAACTAATCGATGTAGAGCTCAAAACGGACTGGCAGGTCGGTACCGCCTCACCATCCTTTGGCTCTCGCGAGCTAAGCTATATGCCGTTTCCGGGCCAAATGGTTCAGGAACGGACCAATATGTCACTGATTTATGTCTCGATGGATGAAAAATCCGTCTTGGACATTCGGGACTTTTTGTATCAACGCAAACAGGAGATCGATACATGACACGCACAATTGCAGCGGGATTGGCCATCCTCACCGCGGCGCCTGCCTTTGCCCATGTGGACGGCACCGCCCATGCCCATGCGGCCGAGGCCTTGTTGGTGCTGGCTGCCGCGGTTGCCTTTGGCGTCGCTGTTTACTGGACCAAGGGCTGATTTAAGCTGATGGTTTTTTGATAACGCGCGGGTGCCTAGTGCTACCCGCGCGTTTTTTCCAAGACGTACCCGCTGCGATTTTCAGGTGAGTGGGCCCTAGTCGAAAGTGCTTATCAAGTTTTTGGCGGTTGATCGCAGGGCGTCTTCGATCACGTTGCGTTCCGTGCCAAACCGCGAGGACGGAACCGGCACCGATATCGCGTGTAACACCCCGTTCCAATCGTGAAAGGCAAAACCGACCGCGGAAACGCCTTGGGAATGACCGTCGAGGTCATAGGCAAGTCCGCTTTGTCGGACGATCTCCATTTCATCCAGAAAAGCGTGCTCATCGGCCGATAGACCATTGCGCTTCCATTCGTTGCGGGCCAGTTCCAATGCTTCATCCTCGGGCAGGGCGGCGAGACAGGCCTTGCCATTGGCGGTGGTCGTCAATGGAAAGACTTCACCGACACGAGAGATGGTGGTCAGCCGATGCGTGCCCGCAACTTGGTCGAGAAAGACCATGCCAATGCCCCGCATCACGGCCAGATCGGTGGTTTCGCCTGTTTTTTGCGTCAGCTCTGTCAAAAGCAATCTGCAGTGTTCAACGATGTTGTAATGATGTGCGCCGGCAAACGTGCTGAGTTCTGGACCGACGCGCAATCCGCCTCCTTTTGCGTCCGTGATGACGAACCGTTCGTCAGCGAGGGCGCTGGTGATTCTCTGTACCGTAGAGCGAGGCAGCCCGGCTTGCTTGGCGATCATCCCAAGGCTCATCCCGGTTTGTGATTCTCGCAACACGCGCAGGATTGCGGCGGCGCGTGCGATCACCTGAATTCCGTTCTTATCTGTTTTATCTTCTTTATCAGGCATTTATGTATGGTCGCCTTGCAGGTTGAAAGTGAGATCACGACATGACCTTCTTTTAGAAGTGTACCGCAATGCAGTACATGTCAACCGCATTGTGAGAAATTAGTTGACCGTTATGTGGTGCGAATGCATCATCATGCAGGACAGGTGGGAGGAGCCACCCAACAGTTTTGTGTCGCATAACGCCGCTTTCGGCGAACGAAGGAGATGTGTCTGATGGTTGAAATTCGTGGCATTGAGTTTCAGGGAAACACCGATAACGACATGGGGTTGGAATTCTACAACCTCAGCCATCGATACGGGTTTCAGTGCCCAAACTGGCCGTATTTCAAAGACGTTCAGATTGACCGCAAGCATTACATGGCCAAGTCCGGCGTGCTGTCGCAAACAATCACGACCACGATGCATGTCACGACGCATATCGATGCGCCGGCGCATGTGGTGCAAGGTACGCCGTTCATCGATGAAGTGCCGTTGCCGCATTTCTTTGGCACCGGTTTGGTCGTCAGCGTCCCCAAAAAGAAATGGGAACAGATCACCGGCGATGACCTGGAAAAGGCCTGTGGCCATGCCATCCGCAAGGGGGATGTTCTGATCATCAATACCGGCTGGCATAAGCAATACGAAGACGGCGATTACTTTGCCTATTGCCCGGGTTTGGTACCATCCGCGGCGGAATGGATGATTGAAAAGGGCGTCAAGGTTGTTGGACACGACACCCAGGCCAATGACCATCCACTGGCCACCGCAATTGGTCCACAGCGCAACGGTCCAATCCTGCCGCACCTTGAAAAAGAATACCTTGAATGGTCCGGAGGCACACCCTGGGAGGTCGACTTCCCGGAATGGGAGCCGGTACATAACATGCTGTTTTCCAAGGGTATCCTTGGGATCGAAAATGTTGGCGGCGATTTGGACGCTGTGACCGGCAAACGCTGTACCTTCGCCTTTTTCCCCTGGAACTGGGATCGCGGTGACGGCTGTATCATCCGGCTGGTCGCGATGATCGACAAGGGCCAGAACTATCGCATCGAAGCCGGCGAGGCGTTCTGATGTTGGTCAAACGGTTTGCGGATGCGGAACCCTATGACGCGCCCAACCATTGGGGTGTCACCGGTCTGCGCCTGCAGGGGTTCGAAGACGGCGGGCCGGAAAACCAATGGATTGGTTTCTCGCAATTTCTGCCCGGTGGCGGCGCCGGACCTGACAGCACACCTTTCGAGAAGGTTTATGTCGTGATCGAGGGTGAAATGACCATCACCGTCGATGGCACTGATACTGTTCTCGGGCCGATGGACAGTTGCACGATCGTGCCGGACGAGATCCGCAAGATCGAAAACCGTTCCAATCACATTTGCAAAATGCTGGTCGTGATCCCGTATCCCGGCGGCAAAAGACCGGAGTGACGCGTATGTCTTTGGACAATCCTCTTTCCGTTTTTGATGTGTCCGGCAAGGTGGCCCTGATCACTGGCGCATCCGGGGCTTTTGGGGCAGTAGCCGCACAATGTCTGTCGGGTGCAGGGTGTAAGGTCGTGCTGGCCGCCGGCAATGCCCAAGCGATGGCCGAAACCGCAGCGGCTTGCAGTGGTGAGACGCATCAGATCATCGCCCGCCCGGACAGTGAAGACGCCTGTGCCGCCTTGGTGGCGGAAACGGTCGCCACTTTTGGGCGCATCGATATCCTTGTGGTGGCATCGGGCATGAACAAGGTTGCCAAGATCGATGACATGCCGCCTTCGACCTTTGATGCGGTGATGGATGCCAACGTCACGCAAAGCTGGATGATGGCCCGCGCGGCCACCGTTCAGATGAAGGCACAAGGCGAGGGCGGAAAGATCGTTTTGATGTCGTCGGCGCGTGGGCTTTTGGGCCACCCGGCGGGATACACCGCCTATTGCGCCTCAAAGGCTGCGGTTGATGGGATCACCAAGGCCCTGGGCTGCGAATTGGGGCCAACGGGCATTACGGTCAACGCGATTGCGCCCACAGTGTTCCGTTCGCCGCTGACCGCATGGATGTTTGAGGACACTGAAGAGGCGACGGCTGTGCGCAACGGGTTTCTCACCCGCGTGCCCAAGGGCCGTTTGGGTGAACCGGAAGATCTTGCAGGGCCACTCCTGTTCCTCGCCTCCAAAGCATCAGATTTCTACACCGGCCACATCCTTTATGCCGATGGCGGATACACGGCAAGGTAGCGATGTCAGATCACCTTCAGAACATTGCCGTGATCGGGGCTGGCCTTATGGGGTATGGGATTGCTTTGACCATGGCCAAGGCTGGCCATTCCGTGATCATAACGGATCCGGTGGAGGACGCGCGCCAGAGTGTCAAATCGCGGATAGAGGCCAGCATGGCCACGATGGGCGAGGATGCGCAAACCACCGCAGACGCGCTCGAACGGGTAACCGTGTCCGAAGCGATAGAAGAGGCGGTTTCCTCGGCAAACGCGGTGTTCGAAGCCGCACCTGAAAAGATGGCGCTGAAACAGTCCATCTTTGCCACGATCGAGGCACACGCCCCCGCAGAATGCATCCTCGCATCCAACACTTCGGTCATGCCGATCACCGAAATCATGTCGGGCCTCGTGGACAAAACCCGCGCAGTAGGGACCCATTGGTGGAACCCGCCGCACATGATCCCCTTGGTCGAAGTGATCAAGACGGCCGATACGGATCAGATCGTGGCAGACACCATGTTCACGCTATTGCAAATGGCTGGAAAAACGCCGGTAATGGTCGAAAAGGATGTGCCGGGTTTTATCGGCAATCGACTGCAACATGCGCTTTGGCGTGAGGCCGTCAGTTTGGTCGAGAACGGTATTTGCGACGCTGAAGCCGTTGATACGGTTGTGAAATCCAGTTTCGGTCGGCGTCTGGCAGTGCTTGGGCCGTTGGAAAACGCAGACCTGGTTGGCACCGATCTGACCTTGGATATCCATGACAACGTATTGCACGCGCTCGACGCCCGTCAGGGGCCGTTACCGTATCTGCAGACGTTGGTTGAGGACGGTCAGTTGGGCATGAAATCGGGCCAAGGGTTCCGGCACTGGACCGACGAGACCGCCAACGCGGTACGCGCCCGCGTCGCCGATCACCTGCGCAAGCTCGAAACCATTTTGTGACAACCATAACACCGCTGGCGGGGAGGCCAGCGCATCAGGGAGGACCACATGAAACGAAATCTCAAGGCACCCACACGTCGCGCGTTTCTCAGAACTGCAAGCGCCGCTATCGCCGCGCCAGCGCTGTTGAAGGCGACGCGCGCCTATGCCGCCAACCCGACGCTGCGCGTTGGTCATGTCAGCCCGCGCACCGGGCCGTTGGCTGGATTTGCCGAAGCCGATGAATATATACTCAGCGCAATTCAAGAGCTTTTCGCCGCAGGTGTCGAAAACAACGGCAAGACATGGAATATCGAAGTAATTTCCAAAGACAGTCAGTCGAACCCTAACCGCGCCGCCGAAGTGGCCGCGGATCTGATCCTTGGGGACGAGGTGGATATCATCGTTGCCGCCTCGACACCCGATACCGTGAACCCGGTGGCGGATCAGGCCGAAGTGAACGAAGTGCCGTGTATCACCACTGATTGCCCGTGGCAGCCCTATTTCTTTGGTCGAAATGGCGTGCCGGGCGAAGGGTTTGCCAGCACCTATCACTTCTTCTGGGGCCTTGAAGATGTCATCGGCGCGTTTTTGGATATGTGGGGGCAATCCGGCGTCGCAAAATCTGTTGGCGGTCTTTTCCCGAACGATGCGGACGGGAACGCGTGGGGCCATCCGGAACTGGGCTTCCCAACGCCACTGTCTGGCGCGGGTTACAGCCTGTCTGACCCGGGTCGATATCAGCCGCTGTCGGATGACTTTTCCAACTATATCGCGGCCTTTAAGGATGCGGTGGTCGAGATTGTCACCGGCAATATGATCCCGCCTGATTTTGCGACCTTCTGGGCGCAATCGGCGCAGCAGGGGTTTGCGCCCAAGATCGTCACGATTGGTAAGGCGCTGCTCTTCCCGTCGGTGATCGCATCGCTGGGGGATCGGGGTGACGGGTTGTCGTCAGAGGTTTGGTGGTCGCCAAATCATCCGTTCTCATCATCTTTGACCGGGGCATCAGCACGCGATTTGGCGGAAGGATATACAGCTTCAACCGGACGTCCCTGGACACAGCCCATCGGTTTTAAGCATGCGTTGTTCGAAGTTGTGGCTGATGTCGTGAAACGGGCCGAAGATCTGGAAGACCCCGAAGCGATCACCGCCGCGATCCCGGCCACCAATCTCGACACGATTGTCGGCAATGTGAATTGGTCAAACGGGCCGATCAACAACGTGACCAAAACACCGCTGGTGGCGGGTCAATGGCAGAAATCGGATGCCGGTTTCGAGCTGCAAGTTGTTGCGAACTCAGCGGCGCCAAATATCCCTAAAACAGCTGATCTTAAGCTCTTGGGCTAAGCAGAGCAGGCGCCGGTTCTCCGGCGCCACACTCCATTTTTGAGGCAAAAATGACCCCCATTCTCGAACTCAAAGGGCTGAAAAAAGCCTTCGGGGCCGTCAAGGTCGCGGATGACATGTCTTATGCTGTTAACCCCGGCGATGCGTTGGGGGTGATTGGTCCCAACGGTGCGGGCAAGACATCGATGTTTAACCTGATCACGGGCACCATGTTTCCGAATACCGGAGAGGTCATCTTTGACGGGCAAACCGTAACGGGGTGGAGCGCTGCGCGGCGCAGTCACGCGGGCATCGCGCGGTCGTTTCAGGTACCGCAACCCTTTGTCGGAATGACCGTATTTGAAAACGCGATGGTGGCGGCTACCCAAGCCGCAGCGTTGTCTGGCCGTGCGGCGGAAAAAGCTTGTCTCGACGTTCTTGAAAAGACCGAATTATTGAGTAAGGCCAACGTTTTGGCCGGCAATCTTACACTTCTTGATCGCAAGCGGCTCGAATTGACGCGCGCATTGTGCGCGCAGCCAAAGTTGTTGCTGTTGGATGAAATTGCCGGTGGTTTGACCGAGGCGGAATGCCGGTCGCTGGTACAGACAATTCAAGATATCCACGCATCTGGCGTGACCATCATCTGGATCGAACATGTGGTGCACGCGCTTTTGGCCGTCGTGGATCGCCTGATCGTCATCGATTTTGGCCGAAAGATCGCTGAAGGTGCGCCTGATCTGATCATGGACAGCGCCGAGGTCAAAGAGATCTATCTCGGGATCGAAGTCGATGCCTGACGCGATTCTTTCCTTAAACAAGCTTGATGCCTTTTACGGCGACTTTCAGGCGCTCTACGGCGTTGATATCACGGTCGATCCGGGCGAAGTGCTGGCGATTATCGGCGCCAATGGTGCGGGCAAAACCACGTTGATGCGGTCGATCACCGGATTGATGAAAAACGGTCCAGGTCAGGTCCTTTATAACGGTCAAGATATCAGTGCCTTACGGGCCGACTAGGTGGCGGCACAAGGTCTGGCGATGGTGCCTGAAGGACGACAGTTGTTTCCGTCGCTGTCGGTCAAAGAAAACCTTATCCTTGGGGGGCAAGTCGGGAGGAGTGGTCCGTGGACGCTCGAAGCCGTTTATGCCTTGTTTCCCATTCTGGAAGAGCGTCAGGATCAAAAGCCGACCTCTTTGTCCGGTGGGCAGCAACAGATGGTGGCCATTGGTCGGGCGCTGATGTCGAACCCGGATTTGATCCTGTTTGACGAAATCAGTCTTGGTCTGGCCCCGATTATCATCAAGGACATTTACGAAGCGCTGCCGGGGATTATCGGAACCGGGATGAGCGCCGTGATCGTAGAGCAGGACATCAGCAAAGCGTTGTCGGTGTCCAGCCGGGTCTATTGCCTTCAGGAAGGGCGCGTCTCGCTGGAAGGGGCGTCCGACACTGTGTCGCGCGAAGACATTTCGCGCGCTTATTTCGGGATTGAATGAGATGGACTGGGTGAATGCAATCGTGCAGGGCACTTTGCTGGGCGGGCTCTATGCGCTCTTTGCGGCCGGGTTGTCGCTGATCTTTGGTGTCATGCGGTTGGTCAATATTGCCCATGGCGATCTGATCATTCTGGCGGCTTATCTGGGTCTGACGGTGACCACGGCAACGGGTCTGCACCCGATGTTAGCCTTGGCCGTTTTGGTGCCCGCCATGGGCTTGATCGGGTATGCCTTGCAGCGTGGGTTGCTAAACCAAACCCTCGGCGACGATCTCTTGCCGCCGCTTTTGGTGACATTTGGGCTGAGCGTGATCCTGCAAAACGGCCTTTTAGAAGTCTACACGGCTGATCCTCAGAAAATGGATGCCGGTGCCTTGGAAACGGCCAGTTTCGCTGTGGGTGGACTCACTCTGGGTGTGTTGCCGGTGCTCACCTTTATGATTGCGATCGGCGTTATCTGGGGGCTGCAATGGACGTTTTATCAAACCGGCGTGGGCCGGGCCTTTCGTGCGGTGTCGGACAATCAGGATATTGCCCAACTCATGGGTTTGAACAAACGCCATGTGTTTGGGCTCGCCATGGCTCTTGCGCTCGGCGTGACGGCTATCGCGGGTATTCTGTTGGGTATTCGAACCAGCTTTGATCCCTCAATCGGCGGCGGACGGCTGATATTCGGGTTTGAGGCCGTGATTATCGGCGGGTTGGGCAATCTCTGGGGCACGTTGGTCGGCGGTATTATTCTTGGGGTGGCGCAGACCATTGGGGCCAAGATTGACCCCGGTTGGCAGCTTTTGGCAGGGCATCTGGCCTTTCTGGTGATCCTTGCCATTCGTCCCAATGGCCTGTTTCCAAGGATAGATTCATGAGTATCGAGACCTATTCAATCTCGCGTTCTTCGCGTGCGGCGCAAGTTGCCGCGGTTCTGACGGTGGTCGTTCTGGTCGCGCTGGTGGCAGCGCCCTGGTGGGCGGGGCGGGCGGATATGCGGCTGATGGGAGAGCTGTTTTTGTACCTCGCATTGGCCTCTTTGTGGAACATGATGGCGGGCTATGCGGGTTTGGTGTCTGTTGGCCAGCAGGCGTTTGTCGGGTTCGGCGGATACATGCTTTTTGCGCTGACCATGTTCGCCGGTTTGCATCCCTTGGCCGCCGTGGCGGCCGCGGGTGTTCTGGGCGCGTTGGTCTCTGTTCCGGTGGCTGTTCTGATCTTTCGGCTGCGAGGCGCTTACTTTGCCATCGGAACATGGGTGATCGCAGAGGTGTTCCGGCTTGGCTTTGCACAGGTTTCGGCGCTTGGCGGTGGCTCCGGCTCTTCCTTGCCCGTGGCCATCGTGAAATCGCTCGCTGACAAGCGTGCCATGCGCGAGGCGCTGAGCTACTGGCTGGCCTTGGGGGCAGCGGTTTTGGTTGTGACCGCGGTCTACCTGTTTTTGCGGTCGCGCAAGGGCTTGGCGCTGACGGCCATTCGGGACAACGAAACAGCAGCCAGCAGTCTGGGCATCGATATCTGGCGAGCGAAGTTCACGGTTTACGTGGTAACCTCTGCCTTCACTGCGATGATTGGGGCGCTGATTTTCCTGCAAAAACTGCGCATTTCGCCGGATGCGGCGTTTTCAGTGAACGACTGGACCGCATTCGTCATCTTCATCGTGGTCATCGGCGGGATCGGCACGCTGGAAGGGCCAATTATCGGGACGCTGATATTCTTTGCCCTGCGCGAAACGCTGGCGGATTTGGGCACGGTGTACCTGATCGTCCTTGGTGTTGTTGCGATCGTTGTCATGCTGAAAGCACCCAAGGGCGTCTGGGGCCTGATCCGGGACCGGTTTGACCTGCAACTCTTTCCCCTCGGGTACCGGGTGGTGCCCCCCAAATCAGACAAAGGAACCTGATCATGGCTCGTCAAAAGACCATCATTACTTGCGCTGTGACCGGGGCAATCCACACGCCGACCATGTCAGATGCGTTGCCATACACCTATGACGACATCGCATCGCAAGCTGTCGCCGCGGCTGAGGCGGGCGCGTCCATACTGCACCTTCATGCCCGCAATCCCGAAACCGGTGCGCCATCAGTAGACCCCAACGACTTTGCGCCGTTTCTGCCCCGGATCAAACAGGCAACCGATGCGGTGGTGAACCTGTCGACAGGCGGGTCACTTACGCTGTCCATTCAGGATCGTATCACGCCAGCCAAGACGTTCAGCCCGGAAATGTGTTCGATGAACATGGGATCCATGAACTTTTCCTTCCATCCACTGGCGGGGCGCTATGCGGATGAAGACTGGAAGTTCGATTGTGAAAAGGACTATGTCGCGAATTCCGATCAGAACATCTTTCGCAACACTTTTCGCGACATTCGGGAAGCGGCCGAAACCCTCGCGCCCCATGACATCAAGTTTGAGCATGAATGCTATGATGTCGGGCATCTCTATAACCTGAAATTCTGTATGGATATTGGCCTATTCAAGGCCCCGATTTTCATTCAGTTCATCTTTGGCATTCTTGGCGGTATCGGCCCCGAAGTTGATAACCTGATCTTTATGAAACGCACCGCTGACAGGCTGTTCGGCGATGATTACCGCTGGTCCGTTTTGGGGGCAGGGGGCGCGCAAATGGCGCTGGCCACCACGGCCAGCCGGATGGGTGGCAATTTGCGCGTCGGGCTGGAAGACAGCTTGTTCATTTCACGCGGTAAACTCGCGGAAAGCAACGCACAGCAGGTGGCCAAGATCCGGCGCATTGTCGAAGACCTTGGCTGTGACGTTGCAACGCCGGACGAAGCGCGGGAAATTCTGGATCTGAAGGGCGGCGATCGCGTGGCGTTCTAGTCTTTTGAGCCAATCAACATCATGTCATGCCCTGACCAACGTCGGCAAGAAGCGCAAATTGCGCTTTGAGATGGTCACGAAAATCCGAGGTCAGCTTGCTGACAGGGCGTCCTGTGAGCGTGATGGCTGAGATGTCGTGTTGGCGGTTGGGCAGTTCAAGCGGCGCGACTGCAAGGCCGTCTCCGCCATCGCCACGCACGGCGTATCGCGGCAACATCGTGAGAAAGTCCGTTTCGCGCAAAACCTGCAAAACCGCATCAGGAGAGTCGCTTTGCAGCCCGATCCGATGCCTTTTTATGCGCAACAGATTGAGCGCTTCTTCCATGTCCTGACGCAGCATGCTGCGATCAGGCAGACCGACCCAAGTCTGATCTTCGAAATCTGACGGTGTCGGGTTGTGTAACGACATCAGAGGGTTGTTGTCCCTTCCCACAATGACCATCGCATCAAAATGCATCTGGTCGAAGTCCAGTTCCGCCTCGCTGTAGGCGGCAAATCTCGAAGGTCCGATAAGGATATCTATCTGGTTTCGGTCCAGCCGTTCCAACAGCCCGTCCCGGTAATCCGGGATCAGGTTGATCCGAACTTTCGGTCGCGATGCCAAAAAACTGGCGATCGCTTCCGACATCAGATTGCGGCACATGAAAGGTGGCGCTCCGACTTTCAGAATACCGGCCACACCCCGTGCGCTCAACTCTACGAGTTCTGCCGCGCGCAGCCGTGCGGTGCGGATCGTTCGGCCCTGCTGCGCCAGTTCCAAGCCCAGCTCAGTCGGCGTCAACGGCCGCGTGCTGCGCTCAAACAGAGCCGCACCGATGCGGGCCTCGATGGCCCGCAACATGCGGCTGAGCGCGGGCTGTGATGTGCCCAGCGTATCCGCCGCACGTTGCAGCGTGCCTTCCTCCAGAATGACTGAAAGTTGCTCTAAATGGTGTGGGTCTAGCTGCATATCAAAATCGCATATTAGTCTTCGCAGAAGGTATTTGATTGTTATGATTGGCGACGTAGACTTATGTCAAGAACTTGGAGGATACAGCTGCGATTGCCGAGGAGAAACGAACGTATTTCGATCTCGTTCCGGTGATCTCATACACAAGAAAAGCTTATGAGTAAGATCAAGAATGTCCTTTATATTATGGCCGATCAGCTGCGGTGGGATCACCTGAGCTGTTACGGGCATCCGCATCTGCATACCCCGAATATTGATCGTCTGGCGGAAAAAGGCGTCCGGTTTGATCGGGCCTATGTTCAGTCGCCGGTTTGCGGGCCATCGCGGGCCTCCAGCTATACCGGGCGGACCGTGTTCAGTCATGGGTCGACATGGAACGGCGTGCCGCTTCCCATTGGCGAAATGACTCTGGGCGATTACCTGCGCCCCATTGGTGTGCGCACCGCCGTTGTCGGCAAAACCCACATGCGGGCCGATGGCGAGGCCATGGCCCGAATGGGTGTTGCGACCGATACGGATATCGGTGCGCAGATCGCGCAGCCGGGCTTTGATCCCTATGAGCGCGATGACGGTCTGCATCCCGATGGGCGGATGCGGGCAACGGGTGGCAAGTTGAAGTACAATGATTGGCTACGCAGCCATGGGTATGACGGCGACAACCCTTGGCATGATTGGGCCAATTCCGCCGAAGGGGCGGACGGAGAGGTGCTGTCTGGCTGGAGCTTGCGTCATTCGAATTTGCCGGCGCGTGTCGCCGAAGAGCATTCCGAAACCGCCTATATGACGATGCGCGCCAAAGAATTCATTGATGAATGCGGCGACACGCCGTGGCTGTGTCATCTGTCATACATCAAGCCCCATTGGCCCTACATGGCGCCGGCCCCGTATCACGACATGTACGGGCCAGAAACGTTCCTGCCGATCCATCGCAGCGAAGTTGAGCGGCAAGACCCTAACCCGGTCTATGAAGCCTTCACCGACCACAAGGTCGGTCAGACCTTTTCCACTCAAGCGGTCCGGGAAACCGTCATGTCCGCCTATATGGGCCTCATCAAACAGATCGATGACCATCTGGGGCGGCTTTTTGATTGGCTGGAAGAAACCGGGCGTGACAAGGACACGATGATTGTCATGACCTCGGATCACGGGGATTACCTTGGCGATCACTGGTTGGGGGAAAAAGAGCTTTTCCATGAATGCTCGGTCCGCGTGCCGCTGATCGTGTACGACCCCCGGCCCGTAGCGGATGCCACGCGGGGCACGGCCAATGACGCGTTTGTCGAGGCCATCGACATGGTGCCAACCTTTATGGAAGCGACCGGCGCGCCGCCCGCGCCGCATCGCATTGAGGGTTGCTCAATCCTGCCGCTGATCCGGGGGGAAACGGTGGATGATTGGCGTGACGCGGTGTTTTCGGAAATCGATTACGGTTTCTATGCCGCACGCGAGACGCTTGACGTCGCCCCCAGCGACGCCCGCGGTTACATGATCCGGACGGATCGTTGGAAATATATCGTTTTCAAGGGCTTTGCGCCGCAACTCTTTGATTTGCAGGAAGATCCGGACGAATTTCATGATTTGGGCCGCAGCGAGGCGCACGAAAGCGTCCGACGGGACATGCAGGATCGACTATTTGATCGGCTGATATCGCGCAAGAACCGCGTCACACTGACCGACGCAGGTGTGCTGGAAACGCGCGCAACAGAGGGAGAGCACGGGATCATCATAGGAGAGTGGTGACGCCGAAAAATGCGAGGACACTAAGGGAGAGAGATTATGTCCAGACTGAGCCTTATTACAGGGGCCCTTGTCGCAAGCAGCATTGCTGTTTCTGCGCATGCCCAAGCCAACCTTTCGGCTGAAACCTCGGCACCGACCGGCGCGCCGGGTACCACGATCCTGACGCTGGCAGAGGTGGCCGCGTCCGAAGGTGTTGCCAACATTCAGGTCACAACCGGACAAACGCTGACCAATGCGGTGCAAAACGTGGCCGAAGGCAAAATCGATATCGCGGCGGCCCCTTTTATCTTGCCGTTCCTCTTGTCGCGCGGGGCGGGTCCCTATGCCAAGGTGGGTGAACAGGGCGCGGAACTGGTGGAAAACATTGCAGTTCTCTACACCTATCGTTTCGCGGCGTTTGGCATTTTTGCTTATGACAGCGCCGATTTTGATGGGTGGAGCGATATTGCGGGCAAAACCATTTTCAATGGCCCGCCGCGTGGGGCTGCGTTGAACCGGGCCCGGGCCACGATCAAATTGGCCAGCGGACTAGATGAAGGTGACGGATACACGGGGCTGCAGGTCAACTGGGGCCAAGCGGTCAAAACCATCACAGATGGATCAGCGGACGCAACAATCATCCCGTTGAACTTTCCCGATGCGCGCGTGTCGCAAGCGGCCGCTGCAGGTGCGATGACTGTCTGGTCGATGCCCAAAGACGTCTTCGAAGGCGAAGCCGCCCAGAAATACATGGGCGCGCCGGGTTCGGTGGCTGTGCAGATGCCCATCACGGACGGCATGTTCGGCGAAGGGGTGTCAGTTGTCTCTGCGGATGATGTTTTCCGCGCCGTGGGCGAGGTCGGCGGTGACATTGTGCGGGCGGATCTTGATTTTGACACCGCCAAGGCGCTGACGGCGGCGTTTCTCAAGAACATCGAGCTTTACAAGAAAAAGACGCCGTTCATGAACAACGTCTACCTCGGTGAAACCGATCCCAAGCTGACATCGCTTTGTGGTCCGATGCCGATCAAGTACCACCCGGGCGCAGTCGCGGCCTGGGAAGAGGCCGGCTATACCATTCCGGATTGCGCCAAGCCGTAACCAGACCGATTAGACCGTCGCGGACATGCGCCGCGGCGGTCGTTTACGGATCGAGGACTTAATATGTCGACAGAAAACGCGGATCCAGCGCGGCCCAATGGGTTCGCGGGCAGCCTGCTCTATGTGCTTGCATTGATGATCGTGATCGTAGGGCTGCTCAACGCCTTGCCGGGTGTTCCGGGGCTCGATCAATCGTTGCGAACCTTGACCGGCTGGGATTGGTTCACGATCCGAAAATACCCCACCGAATGGTTCTATCCGATCGCTTTTGCGGCCATGATGATCTGCGTTGCGCTGCGACATTCGATCTGGCGGTCGTGGCGCGGGCGCTCGTCCGGGAAACGCATTCTGGGGCTCTGCCTCGACATAGCTTTGGTCACCATGGCTTTGGGTATTTCACTGACCTATGTCGTCGAAATTGAGTCTATCTGCCTGATCGACCAGATCACGGGTGAACGACAGGCATTGATCGCCGAGGCTTTGGCCAAGGAAATCGAAATTGCCCAGCTTTATGGTCTGCCAGAGCCGACATCTGTGGAAGATCCGCAATGCGTGAACACCACGGGCGGTTTTTTGGTCTTGATCGTCGGGGCGGCGGTTCTGGTTTTTCTGTCCTACAACATAAAGGTATGGGGTCTACCCTTGGTCCTCGTCGCCATGGCTGTGGCGCTTTATACGATTGCGACCGTGCTGGTTTGGTATGTCCATGGTCCCGATGACATCAACAAATACCTGATGACCAAATTGGCGGGTGAGCCGCGCCTGTTGTCTGATGGCCGTCCCAAGGTGCACGACATTTTGGTCAATAACGCGTCCGGTTTGTTGGGCAGGTTCATGGACATCATGTTGAACACCATCTTTCCGTATCTGGTGTTGGGCAGCCTTTTTTGGTGTCTCGGCAGGCGGGCAATCCCTGATCAAGCTGGCCTTTCGCTGGACCCGTCACTTGCGCGGTGGCCCGGCGCATGCGGCCATCGTGTCGTCGGCCATGTTTGGCACTGTATCGGGCGGGCCAATCGTCAACGTTCTGTCAACGGGCGTTCTGACTATCCCGATGATGCTAAAACGCGGCTTTTCCAAGGTGTTCGCCGGTGGTGTTGAAGCTGCTGCATCGTCCGGTGGGTCGATCATGCCGCCTGTAATGGGCGTCGCGGCGTTTGTCCTCGCGGCCCTGACCACTGTACCGTACAGCCAGGTGATCATCGCCGCGATCATTCCGGCGGCGGCCTATTTCTTTTGCTTGTTTCTGTCCGTGGTGTTTCAGGCCCGCAAACAGAACATCCAAGCGATTGGAGAGATGACGGACGACATGGTTCTGGACCGTCAGGATATCCTGAACTTGGTGATGATTTTTGGTCCGATCCTGTTGATCCTTGTTCTGCTGTTGACCACCAAGGAAGGCGTCGGTTGCGGCCTTTTGGGCGGGCTGTTCGGGGCAGAGCGGGTTTTTTCGGAAACCGGGTGTACGGTGGAAAGCCTGTCGTGGTTTCAGCATCTGGTTCGCAATTCCGTGGGTGACGCCGGCAGCGCGGGATGGTGGGCGGTCATGTTGCTGATTGTTCTGCTGTTCGTCGATCCCAATGTGCGCGCACAACCGCGCAAGGTGCTGGATGCGCTGTCGGATGCGGGCATCCTGATTTCCACGCTCTACCTGATGTTCCTGGCGGTTTCCGTCATCGACTTCTGCCTGCAATTCACCGGCTTGCCGACCTTCATATCGCTCGACGTGCTCGGTTGGTTGCAGTCCTTGAACCTTGGTGCGGGCGGATCGATTGCATTTCAGTTAATGGCGCTCTTTGTCACCATGCTGATTGCGATCCTGTTAGGCATGGGGATGCCCGCGGTTCCGGCCTATGTGAACGTTGCGCTGTTGATGGGACCGGTTTTGGCCGGTTTGGGCATTGCCACGTTCACAGCGCACATGTTCATCTTCTACTTTGCTGTGGCCAGCGCCATCACGCCGCCCGTTGCGCTGGCCGCTTTTGCGGCCTCGACGATCACAAAGGCCGAACCGATGGCGACCGGTTTTTCAGCCGTCCGGTCCGGGATCGTGATGTTTGTGATCCCCTTCATTTTTGCGCTCTATCCTGAAATCCTGTTGATCGACGATGCGGTGATTGACCCGGCCTCGGGCCTGGGGGGCGAGATCACGTATTTGCCGGGCTATGACGGCACCATTCACTGGGGCAGCCTCGCGCTGATCCTTTTACGGCTTGTGCTGGCGCTTTATCTCACTGCCAGCGCGCTGGCCGGATACGACCGTTGGAAACTGCCTTTCAGGCAAATCGCAGGCCGGTTGGCTTTGGCCGTATTGGTGCTCTCAGATCCGGCATACATCTATCTGGGCGCCGCGATCGCTGCTGCGGTGCTGCTGTTTGCATCGCGGATGGAGGGTATGGCACCGACCAAGGCGCGCGCGTCAGATTAGGCAGACGCGCTCGGGGTATTGCTGTTAGGCGGAATGGGTGTCCCGTAGGACGTTCTTTTGCACCTTTCCCATTGTGTTGCGGGGCAGGGCCTCCATCACCTTGTACTGGCGGGGATGCTTGAAACGGGCCAGCTTGTCGCTGACCACCGCTGCGATTTCGTCGGTGGTTGAAGATCCTGTATCGTCCATCACCAAGGCAGCGATAATCGCCTCGCCGAAATCTGCGTCGGGCACGCCGTACACTGCCGACTCCACAACACCCTCGATGTCGTTGAGCACGTCTTCGATCTCTTTGGGGTACACGTTGTAGCCGCCAGTGATGATCAGGTCCTTGGCGCGGCCCACGATGGACAAATAGCCATCCTCACTGATCTGCCCCAGATCACCAGTGATAAAGAACCCGTTCTGGCGCAACTCTGCCGCGGTTTTGTCGGGCATCTGCCAGTATCCCTGAAACACGTTTGGCCCACGTACCTCGATCATGCCAACCTCGCCAGCGGGCAAGGCTGCGCCTGTTTCCGGGTTGGTCAAAATGACCTCAACCCCAGGCAGGGGGTGTCCCACGGTGCCAGCCCGGCGATCGCCGTCATAGGGGTTCGATGTATTCATGTTGGTTTCGGTCATGCCGTACCGTTCCAAGATGCGATGACCCGTACGTTCCGTGAACGCGACATGAGTTTCCGCCAGCAAAGGCGCGCTGCCAGAAATGAAAAGGCGCATATTGGCCGTTTGGTCCGGCGTCAGCCGGGGATCAGCCAGAAGGCGGGTGTAAAAGGTTGGAACCCCCATCAACATGGTCGATCCCGGCAATGCATCCAGAATGGCATCTACACTGAAACTGGGCATGAAATGGACACAGGCCCCGGCCAACAGGGATGTATTCAGCGCCACGAATAACCCATGGGTGTGAAAGATCGGTAAGGCATGGATCAACGTATCCGCTTTGGTGATGCGCCACAGGTCGATCAACGCCACCGTGTTCGACAAAAGGTTTTCATGGCTCAGCATCGCACCCTTGGAGCGACCCGTGGTGCCAGACGTGTAAAGCAAGGCGGCCAGATCGTATGGCGCGCGCGGTACGGTGTCAAAATGCACCGGCCGCTCGTCAAGCCCGGCGGTCAAGCTGCCAGTGCCATCTGCGTTCAACGTCAGAACGGTGGTTTCGCCGGCAGGCGCCAGATCGCTGAGCGCGTCAAAGGCACCGCCATCGCAGACCAGAAGCCGTGGCTTGGCATCGCCCACAAAATACGCGACCTCATCCTTTTTGTAGGCGGTATTCAGCGGTAGGAACACGCCACCGGCCTGAATGGTCGCGGCATAGAGCATGACCATCTCGACGCTTTTGTGGGCCTGAACCACCATGCGGTCGCCCGGTTCCAGACCGGCCTTGACCAGGGCATGCGCCATCTGCGCGACGCGCTGGACAAATCCCGCATAGGAGATCGGGTCTGCCCCATCCTGTTTCAGAAAGACGGACGAATTGTCGGCATGAGGAGCAAAAAGGTGGTCGTAAAGGTGATTGCGCATCAGGCCTGTGTCCTTCGTTTCTTTGGGGCCGAGGGAGGCGTATGGCGAAAGCCGGGGCTTTGACAAACCTCGCCCTCTTGCACGAACCGCTCGTGGTTTTGTTCGATTAGGTTCAGGTCATACTCATAATTGACCATCGCGCCAGCGGATTGTTTTACGCCATTTTCCGAAACATCCTCTGCCCCGTGAACCGCGTAAACCTGCGCGCCGTTGCCAAGGTGGAATCGGGCGACAGGGTCGTAAGGTGAACCATCCGCGCGCTTTGCATTCAGCAAATACTCTGCAGCTGTGGTTTGCACCTCATCGGGCGTGGCGGCCCCGTCGAGCACCGCCGCTGCAAACGGCTGGTCAGGTGTCTGCTCCAACCAGTTGCGAAGCTTAGGGATCGGCGAGAGCGTCACGAATGTATCGAGGTTCGGCAAGGCTTGCTGCAATTCCGACACGACTTGTTTGATCAAAAGGTTGCCAAATGAAATGCCTTTCAGACCTGCCTGACAGTTCGAGATGGAATAGAAGACGGCAACCTTGGTATCCTGCGCGCTGCGTTGCTCGCGTTTGTCCGCCAGTACGGTCTGGATCGACGACGGCACGCTTTGGGTCAAGGCCATTTCGACAAAAATCAGGGGTTCGTCCGGCATGCTTGGATGGAAAAACGCGAAACAGCGGCGGTCTTGCGGATAGAGCCGCCGCCGCAAGTCATCCCAGTCCTGAATGGCATGCACGGCCTCGTATTCGACGATCTTTTCCAGGATGCTGGCCGGCGTTTCCCAGCTGATCTGGCGCAAGACAAGGAACCCCCGGTTAAACCAACTGCGCAGCAAATGCTGAAAATCCAGATCTGTGCGACGCAGCTCGGGGTCTTGTCTCACAGCGCGCAAGAGATCAGTCCGCATGTGGACCAGAGCCTGAGTTGCCCCAGGTGGCTGGTTCAGACGGCGCAACAGCTCTTGTCGTTGCGGTTCTGCGGCGGCGCTGATCTGTTCATAGTCCTCAAAGTCCTGCGACGCATTGTAGGCCCCAATCGCTTTTTCCAAAGCCGCGGTGTCGATTTCCAACCCGGTGTTCAGAAATCGGAAAAACGCCATCTTTTCGTCGTCAGAAAACCTCGCATAGCGATCAAGGATATTCTGGGCGAGTGTAATCCCCGACACTTCGCCTGTCGCGTCCAGCAGCGATGCGCACATTTCCTCTATGGAACGCGCGTCGTTGGTGGATGCGGCCAACCGACGCCGTTCAAACAGCGTGGTCAACATGTCCCCCAGAAAACTGCGATCGGCCATCAGCGGCTCCTTTACGGTTACGGTAGGCTGACCGAACGTGTTGAAAGCCCGACAGACAAAGACAGCGAACCTTCGTTGATCAGCCAGCGCCGCAAAACAAAACTGCGCGCCCCGCTTTTGTGCATCGGGTCCCCCGCGACCAGCGCATGCGCCTCTTCGAACGAGCTGGCCCGCAAGATCAACATGCCGGTGCCGTCCATTTCCTCTCCGGTTTCGTCGGAAACGGGTCCGGCCATGAACAGGCTGCCATTGCTTTCAAGGCTGCCAATATAGGCCAGGTGATCCGGCAGATTTTCTTTCACAGCATCAAGGCCTTCGGTCGGAGTTGACAATGCCATGAACAGCTCATGCGCCAAGGCCCCACGAGATTTGGCTTCTGCTTTGTAGTCTTCCCAGGCTGGCATGTTTGGTCTCCGATCCCATTTCAGAAATATCGATTTTATTTGACTTGGTGTTTTTTTATCGTCAAAAACTGAGTCGATCAATATGGAGATTCAGATGCGTTTTCTCGTTGGTACCGTCGAGGGTGTTCAGAGCGTTTTTGCCGTGCGGGGCGACGAGGCAACCAATCTCACCGCAGTATTGCCAGAGGTTGGATCCGATTTGTCTGCGCTTGCCGCAACGCCGGAATTGGTGGAGCGGGCAAGCTCCGCAACCGGGCCCACGTTGTCTCTGGCAGATATCACACCTGCGCTGCCGATTGCGCAGCCGGGCAAATTCATCTGCCTGGGTCTGAACTATGTCGAGCATATCAAGGAAGGCGGGTATGACATCCCGGATTACCCGGCCTTGTTCATGCGGGGGCATAATTCCCTGATGGCTGCCGGCGCACCGATGGTGCGCCCCACCTGCTCGGAAAAGCTGGACTATGAGGCAGAGCTGTTGCTGATCATCGGGCAAGGTGGGCGGCATATTTCCGAAGCGGACGCGCTGAACCATGTGTTTGGCTATACGGTGTTTAATGACGGATCGGTCCGTGATTATCAGCGCAAGACCCATCAGTGGACGCCGGGCAAGAATTTTGACGATACCGGTGCTGTTGGACCGTATGTGGTGACGCCTGATGAGCTGCCCGAAGGGGCGAGCGGTTTGAAAATCGAAAGCCGTGTGGGCACAGAAATCCTGCAATCCTCCAACACGGCGAACATGATCTGGGGCGTGGCCAAATCCATTTCCATCATCTCGGAATACACAACGTTGTACCCGGGCGATCATATCGCTCTTGGCACACCGCCCGGCGTCGGGCACGCCAAGAAGCCGCATCCGCGGTGGCTGAAGCCCGGTGAAACCGTGGATATCGAAATCGAAGGCATCGGGATCTGCTCTAGCCCGATCATCGACGAGGCTGCCATGGCTGATAAGACGGCGGCCGAATAATGGCGGACGGGGCAGACACTTCGACGGATCTGCGCCTAGCTGCGCAGGACGCGGTGCGGGCCTTGCGGTTGCGTAAACCGCAACTGGACGACGATTCCATCGACCTGATCCTACGCGATGCGCGCTCACATTACGCGTGGACCGATAAACCCGTCAGTGAGGAGATGTTGCACACGCTTTATGAGATTACGATCCATGGGCCGACCAGCATGAACACCTGTCCGGCGCGTTTTGTGTTTGTCAAAACAGAGGCGTCCAAGGACAGGCTGGCCAAATCACTCAAGCCCAAGAATGTTGAAAAGATGCGCGCCGCACCTGTCACGGCCATCATCGCTTGGGACCCTCTGTACTGGCAGCGGCTGGATTTCCTCTTTCCGCATGAAGACCGCAAGCCGCTCTTTGCCGGCAACGAGGACTATGCCTACGATACCGCCTATCGCAACTCGACCCTGCAAGGGGCCTATTTCATGATTGCTGCCCGGGCGATGGGCTTGGACGTTGGCGCCATGTCGGGCTTTTCCAACGCTATCGTCGATGAAGAGTTCTTTTCAGAAAATGGCTGGAAATCCAATTTCCTGTGCAATCTGGGCTATGCCGACGAAACCGCGTTGTTTCAAAAACTGCCCCGGTTCGCCTTTGATGATGTGTGCGAGGTGATCTGATCATGGCGATCAAGATGAAAACCGTTGTGACCTATCGCACCACAGCGACGGCAACCAGCCATGCCAGAACGGAAATCCCCGTGCGGGATTTAACCACGGTGATTGATGAGCCGTTGGAACGTGGTGGCACGAATGAAGGGATTACCCCGACCGAAACGGCGTTGGCCGCATTGATCGGATGCACCAACGTGATCGGGCACAAGAACGCGCATCGCCTCGGTATTGAGCTGGGGGATGTGACCATAGACGCGGATTGTAAATTTGATCGCCGTGGCGTGCTGATGGAAGAGGAGATCGACATTCACTTCCCGGAAATCACGCTGACCGTGAATTGCAGTGGGCCAGCTTCTGAGGAGGAGCTGACATTGGTCGGAGAGGAGACGGCCAAGTACTGCGCAATTGCCAAGCTGTTCGAGGCGGCTGGGACAAGACTTGAGGTGCACTGGCGCAAGGCCTGAGTAGCTCATTCAATCAAAAGGGAGAGGACAATGCATAACTGGACAAGACGGATGACCCTTGGCGCGGTTGCCGCGCTGATGACATCGGCCCCGGGTTTCGCGACAGAGACAATCAAGGCGGTCGTGATTGACGGCTATCCCGCGCGCGCGCTGTGGGTGAAGGAATTCACCAACTTCTTCATTCCGGAAGTGGACAAGCGCCTTGCCGAAACCGGCAATTACAAGATGGACTGGCAGGAAAGCTATGGCGGGACCATCGTCAAACCCAAAGGGGTGCTTGAGGGCGTCAAGCTGGGGCTCGGCGACATAGGCATTGTCACCACGATCTTTCACAACTCCAAACTGCCAAGTCAGGCATTGTCTGCGGTAACGCCGTTTGTCGCCGCCGACAGCCGCGCGGTGGCAATGGCGGTTGACGAGATTGCCAAAGAATACCCGACCATGCAGGCGGAGTTTGAAAAGCAAAACCAAGTTTATCTGGCAACGGGTGTTGTTCTGGACACCTATCAGGTGTTTTCCCGGAACCCGGTGAATTCCTTGTCAGATCTGGAAGGGTCCAAAGTGGCTGGGGCAGGGATGAACCTGCGGTATCTGGAAGGCATTGATGGCGCGGCCGGTGTGCGCGGTGGCCTGACTGATTTCTACAACATGGTTCAAACGGGTCTCGTCGATCATGCCATGCTGTGGCCAGAAGCGGCAAAGACCTTCAAGATTGCCGAGGTGGCACCTTACATGTTGCGGGCCGATCTTGGGGCGGTGAATTCCAAAACCATCACCGTGAACAAGAAATACTGGGACAAGTTGCCGGATGAGGTGAAAGGTGTGCTGCAAGAAGTTGCGGTGGCCTATCGTGATCACGTTGCAGGGATCGCAATGGACCGCGCCCAAGAAAGCCGCGATGCCTATGTCGCGTCGGGTGGCACCATTGTCGAGATGAATCCGGCAGAGCGTCAGGCATGGGCCGCAGCGATGCCTAACATTGCCGCTGAATGGGCCAAGAACCTTGATGATGCAGGACAGCCGGGCACCGAAATGCTGAACGCATACATGGGTAAGCTGGAAGCCGCCGGGTTCGAGCCGGTCCGCGACTGGTCGGCGGACGTGGCGACCAACTAAGCCAAGGACACGTTCGTGACCAATCCACTCACAAAGCTTGCCAGCGGCATCGCCATAGCGGCGAATGCCGCTGGCACCTTCGTCGTCATCGCGCTGATCGCGGTGGTGAATTACGACATCGTGGCACGGGGCGTCTTTAACAAGCCGTTTCTTGGTGCGGTCGAAGTTGTTCAGTTTTCCTTGGTGCTTATCGTGTTTCTGCAATTGCCGGATGTGGTCCGCGTCGGTCGTCTGACCCGGTCCGATGGCTTTCTTGGCCTGATGCGTCGGAAACGTCCGGCGATTGGCAGCGCCATGAGCCGGATGATCGATCTGGCCAGCGGCATCTTCATGGTCCTTGTCGCCATCGCGATCTGGCCAGAGTTTGTCGAGATGTGGGAAAGCAAGGATTTCTTTGGCGTACCCGGTGTTTTCACAGCCCCATGGTGGCCGGTGAAACTGGTGATTTTCCTCAGCGCATGTCTTTGCACGGTCCATTTCGCGCTGCACATCTTTACCCAGTCGGGGGATGACGCCCCGCATCAGGAAAGCGGTTCATGACACCCGTAGAAATTGGGCTCTTTTCGATCGTCGCGATCATCGTGCTGATCTATCTGGGCGTCTATATCCCCATTGCGCTGGGGCTGGTCAGCTTTGTGGCCATCTGGATCATGCGCGACAGTATGGAACTTTCCTTTGCGCTTTTGAAAATCGCCATTGGCGACAGCGCGATGGAATACACCTTTGCCACCATCCCACTCTTCACTTTCATGGGCTTGATCGTCTCAAAGGCGGGGTTGGGTGCCGATATCTATTCGGTCATGAACCAAGGCTGCCGTAGAGTGACGGGTGGCATCGGCATGGCGACCGTGGGGGCGAATGCGGTCTTTGCCGCCGTGACAGGCTCGTCCATCGCCTCGGCCTCGGTCTTTTCAACAATGTCGGTGCCAGAGATGTTGCGGCACAAATACAATCCGCGGTTTGCGGTTGGTGTCGTTGCCGGCAGCTCGGTTTTGGGCATGATCATCCCGCCTTCGGCGATGTTGATCATCTATTCCTTCGTCGCCGAGCAATCGGTGGGCGAGATGTTCTTGGCGGGCATTGTGCCGGGCCTGTTGCTTGCCGTTGCCTATGTCGGTGCGATTGCCTTCATGGGGCGGTTCACCCCAGGGTTCGTCGGGGGCGAAAAGATCGAAGACAGCGCCTTGATGGGGTGGGGCGAAATCCTGACAAAGACGGTCCCGATCATCCTGCTGATCGTTGTGGTTCTGGGCGGCATCTATACCGGCTGGACAACCCCGGTCGAAGCAGGCGCCGCTGGATCATTGTTGGGCATCATCATTGCCGCGGCCAGAGGACGTATCAACCTGCGCAGCTTCTGGGAAACCGTCTTGGAAACCGGTCACATCACGGCGGCCATTCTGTTCCTGATCACGGCGGCCTCTATGTATGCGCGCATGTTGGGGTTGGCGGGCCTGCCCAACGAGCTGCAAACCATCCTAGCGGCGAATGATTTCAGCTTTTTCTGGGTGATGTTCATCTTGGTGGTGCTGATGCTGTTTCTTGGTACAATCTTGGATACGGCATCGATCATTCTGATCGTGGTGCCACTGTTTTTGCCGCTGATCGACAGCATGGGGCTCAGTCTTGTGTGGTTTGGCATCGTGGCCGTCGTCGCGGCTGAGATCGGCCTTTTGACGCCGCCGCTGGGGCTCAGCTGTTTTGTCATCAAAGCAACGCTCGACGATGATCGCATTAAGCTGAAAGATGTGTTCCTTGGTGCGTTGCCCTTTGCCTTTGTTATGCTGCTTGTGCTGATCCTTCTGATCCGGTTCCCAGCGCTCAGCATCGCCATTTTGAACTAGGAGAACGCCCATGCGGAACGTGACCAAAGACAACCTGACCGAGGTTTACGAAAGCTATTTCAGCCCCGATGCCGACCCGCGGTTCAAAGAGGTTATGACCAGCCTTGCCAAGCATCTTCATGCGTTTGCCAAGGATGTCGATCTGACCCATGCCGAATGGAACACGGCCATCGATTTCTTTGAGCGCATGACCGAATTCACAACTAAAGAGCGGCATGAATTTGTTCTGTTGTCAGATGTAATGGGCCTGTCATCGCTGGTGGATATGATCAACACCGTGCCGGGTGGGACATCGTCGTCCGTGCTTGGGCCTTTCCACATCACCGGCTCACCGACCATCCCGTTCGGCTTTGACATGAAACGCCACTATCCCGGTGATGTGTTGCTGTGTACCGGCGTTGTCCGGGACGCGTCCGGCAATCCCATCGAAGGCGTTGAACTCGACATTTGGCAAACCGCGCCAAACGGGCTGTATTCCAGCCAGGATGAAGAGCAGGACACCTATTCCTTCCATGGCATCCAGTACACCAATAGTGAGGGCCGGTATGGGTTCACCACCGTCAAACCGGTCAGTTACGAGGTTCCAACAGACGGGCCGGTTGGCGACATCCTGCGGACGTCGGGGCGGCATGCTTGGCGTCCGTCGCACCTGCATTTCATTGCCAAGGCAAAGGGCTACCGCACGCTGGTCAGTGAGATTTTCGCGGATGGTGACCCATATCTTGATGAAGACGCGGTGTTTGGCGTTCGTTCGGACCTGATCATGACCTATGAAGAACAGCCGGCTGGAACCTTTCCGTCAGAGGCTTACGACCTGTCGGGCAAAGTCGATGGGCCTTGGCTGAAAGTCGATTTCGACCTGATTTTGGTTGCCGATGCGTGACGGCAACCGTCACCCGACGGTTCCTGTCTCCAGCAGGTCCGACAGAAACTCACCGGTCAGCCGGTAATGGCTTAACAAACGGGTGCTTGCGGTATCAGCGTCCCGCGCAATCGCGGCATCCAAAATCCCCGTATGCTCGTCTATCACGTCGCGTTTGCGATAGCTCAGCGTGTTGCCGGCAAGGTACCGGTAGCGGATGTTGAGATCGTAGAGCTGCGAGCAGAATTTCTGCAGAATGGGCGCCTGCGCATTCGCCAAAAGCGCCATGTGAAATTCTTTGTGCAAGGCTTCGAACGTATTGGGCGCGCTGGACTTTGCGCGTTGCATCCGGTGATGCGCCAGCACGACATCTTCTTCCCATTTGACCGTGGCATTGGCGACGCTCTGCCGCAGGGCGAGGTCTTCGAGCGTGCAGCGCAGGCTCAGGATTTCCTGAAAGTTCTGGGCGCTGACCTCTGCGGTGCGAAAGCCACGCTGGTCGATCCGTTCCACAAGATTGTCCGATGTCAGCAGACTCAAAGCCTCGCGGATAGGGGAGGCACCGGTATCAAGCCGTTGGCGCAAGCTATCGATCTTCAGCTTTTCGCCCGGTTTCAGTTGACCCGTGACGATCATTTTTCGCAGCGCGTCATACGCCCTTTGAGTTGCTGAGCCTTCTAATGTGCCAACTGTCGACGTGGCGATATTCATGGCCGACCCCCGGTTCCAAAACTGATTGCCCAACCTGTCATATCGCAGCGACACCTTATTTCGTGCCTTGTGCGGACCTTTTGCCGGACCTTTTCCCTTAGGGCCACAATATAGGCTTTCACGATATATGGGCAAACAAAATCAAAAAATCGATTTTCCCAGTCTGAGCAATAAACGTTGGTTTCAAAGTCGCAGCACTAAATGAGGTGCGCACCTCAGAAATGCGTTGACTTGAGGTGCGCACCTCAAATAGCGTTGACCTACAGCCGATTCCATAACTCGGCTCATTCTGGGAGGAATTCATGAAATATACTGCACCCGCAGCGTTGACCGCTGCGCTTTTGACATCTGTCAGCTTGCCAAGTGCAGCGGCTGCCGAGGATTTGACACTGTGCTGGGCTGCTTGGGACCCGGCCAACGCACTGGTTGAACTGTCCAAGGAATTTGAAGCGCAATCGGGGCACTCGATGAATTTTGAGTTCGTGCCGTGGCCCAACTTTGCTGACCGCATGCTGAACGAACTGAACTCGGGCGGTAAACTCTGCGACCTTCTGATCGGCGACAGCCAGTGGATCGGCGGCGGCGCAGAAAACGGCCACTACGTGAAACTGAACGATTTCTTCGATGCCGAAGGCATTTCGATGGAAGACTTCGCACCTGCGACGGTTTACGCCTATTCGACATGGCCAAAAGGCACGCCGAACTACTACGCGCTGCCGGCGATGGGGGATGCCAACGGCTGGTTCTATCGCAAGGACTGGTTCGAGCGTGACGATATCAAAGCGGCATTCAAAGAAGCGACCGGACGTGATCTGGCCGAACCAACCACGCAAAAAGAGCTGCTCGAAACCGCGCAATTCTTCCAAGAGCGCGAGATCGACGGTCAAACCGTGTACGGCGCTGCCATTTTCACCGAGCGTGGGTCCGAAGGGATCACGATGGGTGTGACCTCGGCGTTGTATCCTTGGGGTTTCAAATATGAAAACACCCCCGGATCCTATGACATGGAAGGGGCCGTGAACTCGGCCGAAGCGGTCGAGGCGCTGGAATTCTACAAAGAGTTCTACAAAACGGCGACGCCTCCGGGCTACACCAACTCTTACATGGGTGAGAGCCTCGACGCCTTCAAATCCGGTCAGGTCTCGATGGCGATGAACTGGTTTGCGTTCTTCCCGGGTCTTTATGCAGATCCGAATACGGGCGGCGACAAGATCGACTTCTTCGTGAACCCACCACAGAACCAAGCCGGTTCGACATTGGGTGGTCAGGGTATTTCGGTTGTGGCCTATTCCGACAAACAGGATGCGGCACTTGAGTACATCAAGTGGTTCTCCAATCCGGATGTTCAGGCCAAGTGGTGGGAGCTTGGCGGGTACTCGGCCCATAACTCGGTGCTGAATGACCCGGGCTTCCCGGACAGCCAGCCCTTCGCCGGTGACTTCCTGACCGCGATGGACGGTGTTCAGGACTTTTGGCAGGAGCCGGCCTATGCCGAGCTGCTGTTGGCCATGCAAAAGCGGATCCATGACTATGTCGTGGCCGATCAGGGAACAGCCCAAGAAGCGCTGGATAAACTGATCGAGGATTGGACCGAAGTCTTCGAAGACGAAGGCAAACTGTAAATCCGAACCGACGGGTTTTCCCGTTTTTCAATTAAACCTTGAGCTGGGCGAGTTCTTCTCGCCCAGCCACAGGAGAGATGCGCCAAATGGCTGACACCCCAATAGATCGCGCCGCGCGCGCAACACCGGCCGGAATGGCCCGCAAGGTCAGAGGTTTATCTGACCGCGCGATTGCCTGGCTGTTTGTCGGGCCAACCATTTTCCTGCTGTTGGCGATCAACATCTTTCCGCTGATCTGGACGATCCAGCTGAGCTTTACCAACTACAAAGCCAATCGCATCAACCGAGAGCCGGAATTCATTGGGCTCCGGAATTACGAGCGCATCCTGACCGATAGCGATATCTGGCTGAACATGCAGGCCACGGCGCATTTCCTGTTCTGGACGATCGTCTTGCAGGTTCTGATCGGGTTTGCCCTTGCATGGTTGATCCACCGCAACTTCAAAGGCTCCAACTTTTGGACGACGGTGATCGTGTTGCCCATGATGCTGTCACCTGCGGTGGTGGGTAACTTTTGGAAGTTCCTTTATCAGCCGCAGATCGGGCTCTTTAACTACATCATCTCGTTTTTCACGGGACGCGAACCATCGAGTTTCGAGATGCTGGGGCAGGTGAACCTGGCGCCCTGGTCAATCGTCATCGTGGACACGTGGATGTGGACGCCTTTCGTCATGCTGATCTGTCTGGCGGGCCTACGGTCCATCCCGGATTACATTTATGAAGCGGCAGAGGTGGACCGGGCTTCGAAACTGCGACAGTTCTTTACGATCACGATCCCGATGGTGTTGCCATTCCTCATGTTGGCCGTGCTGTTCCGAGGCATCGAGAACTTCAAGATGTTCGATCTCGTTGTGCAGCTGACCGGCGGTGGTCCGGGGTCCACCACTGAGCTGACCTCGATCAATCTAAAAAGAGAAGCGTTTGAAAAGTGGCGCACCGGCTATGCTTCGGCCTACGCGATCATCCTTTTCGTCACGGTGTTTGGTTTGGCGTCGATCTACGTCAAAGCCCTTAACAAGGTAAAAGAGAGATGAGCGCGCATTCCATCAACGCCCCGTCTGAACGCTCCAAATGGATCGCTGGGGTTCTAGTCATCCTTTATGCCCTGATGACCATGATCCCGTTGGTCTGGATCCTGATGACAGGGTTCAAAAGCCCCGCCGACGCGATCAGCTATCCGCCCAAAGTGGTGTTTGAGCCCACGCTGGAAGGGTATGTGAACCTCTTTACGACCCGGACCCGTCAGACCGAAGAGTATCTGGCCGCAAACCCCCCGCAGAACTGGGCGGATGAGATTGTGCGCCAGTATGATATGGTCATCGTCGGGCCGTCGAAATTTGGGGAGCGTTTCCTGAACTCGATCATAATCGGCTTTGGCTCGACCTTCTTGTCCATCTTTCTGGGGACATTGGCGGCCTATGCCTTCAGTCGGTTCAAGATACCGTTGGCCGATGACCTTCTGTTTTTCATCCTCTCAACCCGAATGATGCCGCCCATCGCGGTCGCGATCCCGATCTTCCTGATGTATCGGAATCTTGGGTTGAGCGATACGCATCTGGGCATGATCCTGCTTTACACGGCGGTGAATATCTCGCTGGCAGTTTGGCTCTTGAAAGGGTTCATCGACGAAATCCCGCGTGAATACGAAGAAGCGGCGCTGATCGACGGCTACACCCGCTTTCAGGCCTTTTACAAAGTTGTCCTGCCACAGGCTGCAACCGGGATCGCGTCAACAGCCATCTTCTGTCTGATCTTTGCATGGAATGAATATGCCTTCGCGGTGCTCTTGACCTCTGCAACTGCGCAGACTGCGCCGCCCTTTATTCCGACCATCATCGGCATCGGTGGGCTTGACTGGCCCGCGGTTGCAGCTGGCGCGACCATCTTCCTGGTGCCGGTCATGATCTTCACCATCCTGCTGCGCAAGCATCTGCTCCGCGGCATCACATTCGGAGCTGTACGCAAATGACCAGTTTCTTTCGGGGATTGCTCCGCTTTCGCCGCGGGCCGTGGGAAATGCTGGCCACGATTATCATTGCGATTGGCGTGGTCATGTTGATGCAGCCGCTCGTGATGTGGGCCTTCACCTATTCGTTCATAACAACCCTTGTTGGCACTGTGATGTTCATCGTTGTCAGCCATTTTCCGGAATAACCATGGCAGAGATCGTTATTAACAGTGTGAGAAAAGAGTTCGGCGATTTCGTCGCGGTACAGGAAAGCTCCTTTACCATCGAGGACGGCGAATTCTTTATGCTCCTTGGCCCCTCGGGCTGCGGGAAAACAACCACGTTGCGTATGATTGCGGGGCTGGAACTGCCCACCAGTGGAGAGATCCTGCTGGATGGCGAAGAGATTAGCCAAAGGCCTCCGTCCGAACGCGACATCGCCTTTGTATTCCAGATGTTCGCGCTTTACCCGCATATGAACGTCTATAACAACCTGGCCTATCCGCTGAAGTCGCAAGGCATGCCGCGCGCGCAGGTGCGCGCCAAAGTGGATGAGGTCGCGGGCATTCTGAGGATCCGGGACATTTTGAAGAAACCTGTTGGCGGTCTGTCTGGGGGAGACCGCCAGCGTGTAGCCTTGGGCCGCGCAATTGTGCGCGAGCCCAAGGCGTTTATGATGGATGAACCGTTGGGCGCGCTTGACGCCGAGTTTCGCGAGCATATGGCCGAAGAGCTGCGCGCGCTGCATGACCGGATGGGCGCAACCACTGTTTATGTCACCCATGATCAGCTGGAAGCCATGCAAATGGGCGACAAGATCGTGGTCATGAACAATGCCGTGGTCGAACAGTTCGGCACGCCACAGGAAATCTATGACAAGCCGGCAACCATGTTTGTGGCCGATTTCATCGGATCGCCGTCGATGAACTTTCTGGATTTCAAAGGGAAATTGGGGCAGGGCACATCGGCGGTATCGCTCGACGGTCAATCGATTGCCGTACCAACGCTGCGAACGGGGGCAGAGGGCGATCTGGTCTTTGGCATTCGTCCCGAAAACGTGCTCTTCACCGATGACAGCGCCTATCGCGCCGAGGTTCTGGCAACTGAATACCTGGGCACGACCCAGATCGTGACGCTGGCCACCCCAAACGGAGAGCTGAAGGCGCGCATCGGGTCCGAACAACCTGCCAAGGTTGGGGAGACCGTTGGGCTGAGTTTTAACAATGCAACGGTCACCTTGTTTGACCGCAATTCAGGCCGCGCCTTGCTGTCGGATTTGAACTAGGGGGTGTTGGCGCATGGCTGAGGTCCGACTGAAAAACGTGTCCAAGTCTTTTGGTCAGACCGTCGCTATCGACGGTATGGACCTGGTGATTGAAGATGGCTCTTTCGTGGTTCTGCTGGGCCCGACGGGTGCGGGCAAAACCACCACGCTTCGGCTGATCGCGGGGCTGGAAAAATGCGTTACGGGCGAGATCGAAATCGGTGGTCGGATCGTGAACAATGAAACGCCCGCACAACGCGACGCGGCAATGGTGTTCCAGCAATACTCGCTTTATCCGCATCTTTCGGTCCGCGATAACCTTGCGTTCCCATTGCGCTCGCCGGTCCTGAAGACGCCAGAGCCTGAGATCACGCAAAAGGTACAGGATGTAGCCCGCGTTCTGCACATCGATCACAAGCTGGACAATCGCGCGACAGAGCTGTCGGGCGGCGAAATGCAACGGGTTTCCATTGGGCGCGCGTTGGTCCGGCGTCCGGCGATCTATCTGATGGATGAACCGCTCAGCTCACTCGATGCCAAGTTGCGGGCCGATCTGCGGGTTGAATTGAAACGCATCCATGCCGAGCTCAAAGCAACGTTCCTGTATGTTACCCACGATCAGATCGAAGCCATGACCATGTCGACCCATATCGGCGTTCTGGACGAAGGAAAGCTGGTGCAATTCGGCACGCCGTGTGAGATTTATGAGAACCCCTGTTCCACCTATGTCGCCGCCCGGCTTGGCTTGCCAAGGATCAACCTGTTGCCAACGGGTCTGTTGGGTGAGGCGGCACCGTCAGGGGCGTCACAAACGGGACTGCGCCCGGAAAACATCGTCACAGGATCAGGCCGCGATGCACAGATTACCCGTGTTGAAGATCTGGGCGATCACACGCGGCTGCACCTCAAAGTGGCGGATCACGACGTGATCACCCTAGCGAACCCGCAACAGCCCGTCGCGACGGGCGACACCATTCAAATATCTGCTGCAAACCCGCTGTTCTTTGACGCCGGCGGCGCGCGCATCACTTGAGAAAGGTCACGACCATGGCTCAGTTCATCAACCAAAAGTCCAATCTTGTCGCCGAGGCGATTGATGGCTTGCTGGCCTGTTCCGGGGGCAAGCTGTCACGATTGGATGGGTATCCGCATATCAAGGTTGTGACCCGGACCGATTGGGCACGTGACAAGGTGGCGTTGATATCCGGCGGCGGGTCCGGGCACGAACCGTCGCATGCCGGGTTTGTCGGGCCGGGCATGTTGACGGCTGCCGTATGTGGTGAGGTTTTTGCCTCGCCTTCCGTCGATGCGGTCTTGGCCGGTATACTGGCCGTGACCGGGGAACCGGGCTGTTTGTTGATTGTGAAGAACTATACCGGGGATCGGTTGAATTTCGGCTTGGCGGCAGAACGGGCGCGGGCCTTGGGCCGCAAGGTGGAAATGGTCGTGGTCGACGACGATATCGCCTTGCCCGACCTGCCACAGCCGCGCGGCGTCGCCGGAACGTTGTTCGTGCATAAGATCGCCGGTGATCTGGCAGAAAACGGTGCCAGCCTCGAAGAGGTCACGGCCGCGGCGCGCGAAGTGATTGAAAACGTTGTGTCCATCGGGACAAGCCTTGACACCTGCCAGGTGCCCGGATCGCCCAAGGAAGAGCGTATTCCCGAAGGCAAAGCCGAACTTGGGCTGGGCATTCATGGGGAACCGGGTGTTGAACAGGTCGGGTTCGTGGATGCCGAAGGTGCGATGGATCTTGTTCTTTCTAAACTGAAAGACAAGGTGGGGGATGGGCGCTGTGTGGCGTTGCTCAATAACCTTGGCAGCACCACGCCGCTGGAAATGTCGATCCTTGCCAACAGCCTGGCCAAGTCAGGCGTAGCCAGCGATGTGATCGGTCCAGCGCTTTTGATGACGTCCTTGGATATGCACGGCTTCTCTGTCTCGCTGCTGCCGGTATCGGACGCCGAATTGGCAGCTCTACAGGCCGATGTTCCGATGGCGGCGTGGCCCGGTACAAACGTCATGTCCGCGCCTGCCTTGCAGACGCTGCCGGACGGCTTGAAACCCATCCAGCCGATCCCGTCAGAGCATCCGGCGACCCGGAAAATCATTGCAGAAATCGCGGATCTTCTCGTGTCAGCAGAGGCAGACCTCAACGCGCTTGATGCAAAGTCCGGTGATGGCGACACCGGCAGCACGCTGGCCACAGCCGCGCGCGCTTTAAAGGACAGTCTGGACCGGATGCCCTTGGCGGATCACACCCAGCTGTTCCCGGCGCTTGGCAATGAGATCAGCCAAACCATGGGTGGTTCGTCGGGCGTGATCATGGCGATTTTCTTCAATGCGGCCGGGGACGCATTTGCCAGCGGGGCCCCTTTGCCAACCGCCTTGGCGGAAGGTATGACACGCGTCAGTGAAGTTGGCGGGGCAAAAGTTGGGGACCGGACGATGATCGACGCGCTTTCACCGGCACTGGACGCTCTGTCGGATGGGCTTGATGCGGCGGCTGCGGCGGCGCGGCAGGGTGCGAATGCCACCGCTGATATCCATCAGGCCAAGGCCGGACGCGCCGCTTATGTGCCCTCCGAAAACCTCAAAGGGCACAACGATCCCGGTGCCGAGGCTATTGCGCGGGTGTTTGAAGGCTTGGCACGGGTGTCCAAGGGGTGAGTGATTGAACGACAGTGACGTAAAAACCGTTCAAAATCCGACGATTAACGATATCGCTCGGGTCGCAGGCGTCTCGCTTGCCACTGTGGATCGCGTTTTGAATGCGCGACCCGGGGTACGGTCTGTCACGGTCGAGAAAGTGAACAAGGCCATCGCGGACCTTGGGTACATCCGGGACGCGGCGGCGGCCAATCTTGCGCGGCGTCGCACCTATAAACTGCTGTTCATACTGCCCGACACCGAAAACGAGTTTGTTCTGGCCTTGCAGCATCACATCGATCTGCAGGGCGCCAAATTGAAACATCAACGCACCAGCCTTGCACAGCGCAAGGTCCCGCCATTTGACCCCCGCGCTTTGGTGGATGTCTTGGACGGGTTGGAGCCATCCGCCGTCGACGGTGTTGCCGTCTTTGGGCCGGAAACACCGGGTGTGCGCGATGCGGTCAAACGCGTGAAAGATCGCGGCATTCCGATCGTGGCGCTGGTGTCGGACCTTCCAAGTTCTCAGCGCGACCATTTTGTCGGGATCAACAACGTCGCCGCAGGACGCACAGCGGCCCAGTTGATGGGCCGTTTCGTGCGCAAGGCGGGCAAAATCCTCGTCATAACGGGATCCCGGTTGGCCCGGGATCACCTTGAACGCCGCAGCGGGTTTGATGACGTCATTGCATCAGAGTACCCATCGCTTGATGTTGTCGCCTCTATCGAAGGTCGGGATGATCCTGAGCTGATCCAATCGCTTTTGCCCGGTGTCTTTGCCGCACATCCCGACATTTGTGGCATCTATTCATCTGCTGCTGGCAATCCGGGTCTTGTTAGCTTTCTGGAAGCAACCGGGCGGCAAAAGGACCTGACCGTGATCGCGCATGAACTGACCCCGGCGTCGCGGTTGGCACTGGAAAATGGTGCAATTGATGCGATCATCTCGCAGGATACAGGGCATCTGGTCCGCTCAGTCGTGCGTCTCTTAAAAGCGACCGCCGACCAGATGCCATTTGACGACACGCAGGAACGCATTCGGATCGATATCTATCTGAAGGAAAACGTTCCGCAGACCACGATCACTGCCAGGGAGGGCAACCAGTGAAGACGATTAAGGGACCCGCGCTTTTTCTTGCGCAATTTGCAGGGGATGATGCCCCGTTCAATTCCTGGGACGCGATCACGAAATGGTCTGCTGAATGCGGGTACAAGGGTGTTCAAGTGCCCAGCTGGGACGACCGTTTGTTCGATCTGGATACAGCGGCCGTCAGCAAGGATTATTGCGACACCTTCAAAGGGCAAGCCGCCGAAAACGGGATCGAGGTTACAGAGCTGTCCACGCACCTGCAAGGTCAGCTGGTCGCCGTGCATCCCGCGTATGATACGGCATTTGATGGTTTTGCCGCCGAAGCTGTGCAAGGTAATCCAAAGGCACGGCAGGAATGGGCGGTTGATCAGGTCATGAAAGCCATTTCTGCCTCTGCCAATATGGGCATCAAGGACCACGTTTCCTTTTCTGGCGCTTTAGCGTGGCCCTATGTTTATCCATGGCCGCAACGACCCGCCGGGTTAATCGAAACCGCATTTGACGAACTGGCCGCACGGTGGCGTCCGATCCTCGACCATGCGGACGCAAATGACGTGAACATCTGTTACGAGATCCATCCGGGCGAAGACCTGCATGACGGAGTGACGTTTGAGATGTTCCTAGAACGTGTCGACAATCACCCACGTTGCAACATGCTCTATGACCCGTCGCATTTCGTGCTGCAATGCCTCGACTATCTCGATCACATCGACATCTACAAAGACCGGATCAAGATGTTTCATGTCAAAGATGCCGAGTTCAATCCGACCGGCAAACAGGGCGTCTATTCGGGGTACCAGCCTTGGGTCGACCGCGCAGGACGGTTCCGCAGCCTTGGCGACGGGCAGGTCGATTTTGGCGCGATCTTTTCCAAGATGGCGGCCAACGATTTTGACGGCTGGGCCGTCGTGGAATGGGAATGCTGCCTGAAACACCCGGAAGATGGCGCGCGCGAAGGGGCACAGTTTGTGTCCGATCACATCATTCGCGTGACCGAAAAGGCGTTTGACGATTTCGCCGACGGCGGTACGGATGACGCAGGCAATCGCAAAATGCTGGGGATCGGCTGATGGTGACGGGACGCAACGAAAACCTGGGCCGCCGCATTCGCCTTGGTATGGTAGGTGGTGGAAATGACGCCTTTATCGGCGGTGTCCACCGTATCGCGGCGCGTATCGACGACAAATTCGAACTGATCGCGGGTGCGCTATCTTCGACACCGGAAAAATCCCAAGCCTCTGGCGCAGCACTGGGTTTGCCTCGGGTCTATGATGATTTCAAACAAATGGCTGCCCGCGAAGCCCGTCGCAAAGACGGGATCGAAGCGGTCAGCATCGTGACCCCGAACCATATGCACTATCTGGCGGCGCGCGAATTCCTGAAACGCGGTATTCACGTTATCTGCGATAAGCCGCTGACATCGACCATGCAGGACGCCAAGAAGCTGGTGAAAACCGCCGAAGAGTCCGATGCCTTGTTCATCCTGACGCACAACTACACGGGCTATCCCATGATCCGGCAGGCGCGTGAGATGGTGGCCAACGGCGACATCGGTGAAATCCGGGTTGTGCAGGTCGAATACCCGCAAGACTGGCTGACCGTGCATCAGGATTTCAAACAAGCCGAATGGCGGACGGACCCGGCACGGTCGGGTGCCGGTGGGTCCACGGGCGATATCGGCACACACGCCTATAACCTTGCCTGCTTTGTCACCGGCCTGCGCGCGGAAAGCCTTGCCGCCGATATCCAGGCCTTTGTCCCTGGCCGTCAGGTGGATGACAACGCGCATGTGTTGCTGCGCTTTGAAGGCGGTGCGCGGGGCATGCTTTGGTCAAGCCAAGTTGCACCGGGCAACGAAAACGCCCTGAAACTGCGGGTATATGGCGACAAGGGCGGCTTGGAGTGGGCACAGGAAGATCCGAACTATCTGTGGCACACACCGTTCGGCGAACCCAAACGCTTGATCACGCGGAACGGGTCCGGGGCGGGGGAGGCCGCCGCACGTATGAGCCGTGTTCCACCGGGGCACCCTGAAGGATACCTGGAAGGCTTTGCAAACATCTACAGCGAGGCAGCAGACGCAATTCTGGCCGCGCGGGACGGAAACGGTGCGCCGGACGGGGTTCTGTTCCCAACCGTTCAGGACGGGCTGCGCGGCGTGGAGTTTGTGGCGGCCTGTGTTAAATCCTCGGCGCGCAACACGGCATGGGTGTCCTTGGAGTTCTGACCGCACAAGGCGGTCAGAGCGACAGATCTTGCAGCAACGCGTCGAGCGAGTAATCCTGTTTGTCTGCCTGCCGGATCACGCGGCCCCTGTCCATGATGACAAAGCGGTCCGCGGTCCGATAGGCAAAATCGGCGTTCTGTTCGACCAGCACAATCGCCATCTGCCCTTGCTCGCGCAGCTGGCGGATGGCGGCCCCGATCTGTTGGATAATGTTGGGCTGAATGCCTTCGGTCGGTTCGTCCAGCAGCAACACCTTGGGTTGCGTGATCAGGGCCCGTGCGATGGCGAGCTGTTGCTGTTGCCCACCCGACAGATCGCCGCCCCGACGGTTGCGCATATCGCGCAGAACCGGGAAGAGGTCGAAAATGAAATCGGGGATCACATGTTCTGATTTCGGCAGACACGCAAAAGCGGTTTCCATATTTTCGCGCACGCTGAGCATCGGGAAAATCTCGCGCCCTTGCGGAACATAGGCGATGCCGGACCGCGCAGCGACAAAGGCACTGCTGAGCGCGACCGGGGCGCCACCTACCTTGATTTCGCCCGAGGACGCCGGATGCCGCCCCGCAATCGCTTTTAGCAGGCTGGTTTTTCCAACGCCGTTGTTGCCCATCACGGCCGTGACGGCCCCGATATCGGCGTTCAGCGAAATCTCATAAAGGATCTGGCTTTGGCCATAGCGCAGGTCAATGTCGTGCACTTCAAGCATGATCGCGCCCCAGATAAACGTCGATGACCTTTTGGTTCGAGGTCACATGATCAAGGCTGCCCTCAGCAAGAACAGAGCCTTCATGCAGTACCGTGACTTTGCAATTCAGACGCCGCACAAATTCCATGTAGTGTTCCACCACAACAACGGCCCGCGTCTTGGCTGCCTCTTTGAGTATATCGGTGGTCTTTTCGCGTTCTTCCACCGTCATGCCTGCGGCGGGTTCATCGACCAGCAACAGGCGTGGCTCCTGCGCCAGCAACATGCCGATTTCCAACCACTGCTTTTGCCCATGGCTCAACTCTCCCGCAACGCGGGTCAGGCTGTCAGTCAGCCCAATCTGCTCTGCGACCTCTTCGATCCGGTCGGCGTTTGATCGGGTCTTCTTGTGAAAGAGGACTTGGAACGGCCCGCGCGGGTTCTTGAGCGCCATGGCGAGGTTCTGACGCACGGTTTGCGCTTCAAACACGGTCGTTTTTTGAAACTTGCGCCCGATGCCTTCCATGGCAATCTGGCTTTCTGACAGCCCCAGCAGTGATACGCTGCGATCTCCCCAGATCACGCGTCCTTCATCCGGTTTGGTCTTTCCAGTAACAATATCCATAAAGGTGGTCTTGCCGGCACCGTTCGGACCGATAATCGCGCGCAGTTCAGGTTCGGCAAATTGGATGGACAGGTTGTTGATGGCACGGAACCCGTCAAAGGTGACGGAGACGCCGGAAACTTCGAGCAGCGTGTTCATTCCGGTTTCCTCACCAAGTAATCAAAGACCCCGCCGATACCCTTTGGAAAGAAAAGCGTGACGGCGACAAAGGAAAGACCCAAGAGAACCAGCCACCAATCCGTCCATTGGATGGTGTAAAAGCCCAAGTTGATGTTGGGTGCACCGCCACCTGTGAACCAGCTGGACAACAGCGAAACAAACGCCGCACCGATCACTGCGCCGTAAAGCCGCCCACGCCCGCCGATGGCGACCCAGACGGCCAGATAGATCGACGCGATGGGCGCGATTTCCCCGGGGTTGATGATGCCCGCCTGCGGATAGTAAAGCGCCCTGGCAATCGCGGCGATCACAGCCGTGATTGTAAAAACGAAAAGCTTATAGCTTTCAACATGATATCCCAGGAACCTGACCCGGGCTTCATTGTCTCGGATCCCCTTGATCACACTGCCCATCTTGCCCGAAACGATCCAGGCAAAGAACACATAGCCGAGGCCCAACGCCAAGGCAGAGACCCAGAAGAAGACAATCGAGATGACGTCTTGGGACGTCGTTTCAAATCCGGGGATGTTCTGCAGCCCGGACAAACCGTTATTGCCACGCAGGCCGCTGTCGTTTTGGAACAGGTAAAGAGACAAGGCCAAGGTCATCGCCTGTGTCAGAATGGACAGGTAAACGCCTGTGACACGCGACCGGAAGGCCAACCAGCCAAACACCAGTGCCAAAACGCCGGGCACAAGCACGACCATCAGCAATTGCAGGAAAAGACTGTCGGCAAAGGCCTAGATCAGGGGGAATTCCGAACTGCCCACAACGCCGAATATTTGGTTGCCGATGGCATCGGACACTTCTTGCGGTGTTGGGGGGATCGCCTGGTTGGCGAGGCTTTCCAGCACGATCACCTCGGTGCGCGCGTACATCAACCACATGCCAATGGCGTACCCGCCCAGACCAAAGAACGCGAAATGCCCCAGCGACAGGATCCCGCAATAACCCCAGACAACGTCCATCGCCACCGCGATCAGGCAAAGGCACAGCGTCTTGCCCAGCGTTTTGACAAAGCTGGTTGAGATCAGCGCGAACCCGGTTGCCTCAGACATGACCGTCACGCCCAGCGTGAACAGCGCCAGCGCCAGAAGAAACCACAGGACCGACGAGTTTTGGGCGATGAAACTGCGTTGCATGTCGCCTCCTTAATCCGCTGCCGCCCGGCCTTTGAGGGCGATGATGCCCTTTGGCCGGAACTGAATGAACAGAATGATGAAAAGGATCATGTAGGTTTGCGCCGCCAGTGTGTTAGACGGGTTGAACCATTCGATCCCTTTTTGCAGGAACCCGATCAAAGAGGCCCCGACCAGCGTGCCCCAGACATTGCCGATGCCGCCGACAACGACCGTCATAAAGCTCTGCACGATATAATCGGCCCCCATTTCGGAGGTCACCTTGGCATAAAGCCCGATGGCCACGCCCGCGATACCGGCGATGCCAGAGCCAAGACCAAATGTCAGCATATTGATCCGATCCGGGTTGATGCCCATCGATGCGGCCATGCCGGGGTTTTGAGTCACTGCGCGGACCTCAAGCCCAAGGCGGGTGCGGTTCAGAACGAAGAGGATCAGCGCCAGAAACATCAGCGCCAGAACAAAAATAGCGATCCGGATATAGCTGATGGACACAACATCATTGATGATCCACGCTCCGTCCAGCCAAGCCGGTGAGGTCAATGGCCGCGCCTGGGTGCCAAAGATGTTCTTGGCCAGTTGTTGCAAGGCGATGGATATCCCGAAGGTGGCCAACAAGGTTTCCAATGGCCGGTGATAGAGCCAGCGAATGACCAAACGCTCCATCGCAACGCCCGCGCCAAAGGTGACGGCAAAAGCAAAGGGCAGGGCGATGATAATCGAGACGGTGTAATCGGGTACGAACTGTTGCACGACGTAGCCGGTGTAAGCGCCCATCATAATGAACTCGCCATGCGCCATGTTGATGACACCCATCACACCAAAGGTGATGGCCAAACCGATGGCCGCCAGAAAATAAATTGAGGCCAACGACAGCGCGTCGAGTGACAGATCGAAGAACTGGTTGACGCCAACGCGTTGTTCAATGTCGGTTAGCGCGGCACGGGCGGCGTCGGTCACGGTGAACCGCCCCAGTTTTGGCGGAGACTATTGAGTTCGTATTTCAAGCTGCGATTTTGTCTGACTTCAAGGCTTCTTCGTATCTCTCCTCGGCTTCGATTGGCGTGATGTACCCGAGTGGTTCAAGCAGGCGCTCTTTGTTGAACCAGTCCACCCATAGCAGGGTTTCCCATTCGACCTGATCCTTGGACTTCCACGGACCTAGTTGATTGATGACTTCGGTTTTGAAGAGGCCGATGATCGTCTCAGCCAGTGCATTGTCATAGCTGTCACCAACGCTGCCGACGGATGGCTCCAGCCCAGCATCGGCCAACCGTTCTGTGTACTTGATCAACACGTATTGGCTGCCGCGATCTGAATGATGGATCAGTTTCTCAGCGGGTCTGCGTGCGTGGATCGCCTGTTCAAGCGCATCTAAGACAAACTGCGTGTCCTGCGTTGTTGATGCCTTCCAGCCCACAATCCGGTTCGCGAAGGTATCAATGACGAACGCCACATAGACGAACCCGCGCCAGGTCGAGACGAACGTAAAGTCGGACACCCACAGTTCGTTCGGCATTGAAGCCCTGAACTGGCGATTGACCTTGTCCAGCGGGCATTGATCCGCAGGTTGACCACAGGTGGTTTTGACCTTCTTTCCGCGCCGGACGCCTTGAATGCTAAGCTGGCGCATCAACCGTTCTACAGTGCAGCGAGCAATATCAATCTTCTCGCGATTCATCGCGTGCCATAGTTTGCGTGCGCCATAGACAGAACGGTTCTTCTCCCAAACATCCTTCATCGTTTTGCGCAGAAACTCATCCCGCTTGGCCCGGTCCGAGGCACGGTCGGGATCACGCTCGATGGCAATGCGTTTATAGAACGTCGAAGGGGCAATCTGGAGAACTCTACAGATCGGCTCGACCCCATGCGCCCCACGATGATCCTTGATGAAGGCAATCATTTGCGGAATGGGCGGTCGAGCTCCGCCTGAGCAAAATAAGCAGATGCCTTCTTCAGGATCTCATTTGCCTGACGCAACTGCCGGTTCTCGCGCTCAAGTTCTTTGATGCGATCCCGCTCTGCAGAGGTCACGCCATCGCGTTTGCCGGTATCCGCCTCGTGTTGCTTGACCCAGATACGAAGGCTGTCTCTGCTGCACCCAACCTTCTGAGAGATCGACAAAAGTGCTGCCGATCTGCTCGTGTATTCGCTCTCGTGATCCAAGACCATCCGCACCGCTCGTGCGCGCAATTCCTCTGGATAACGTGTTCCGTTCTTTGTCTTTCCCATGTCCCAGTATCCTTACTTCTGGGTCTCCGGCAAACAAGGGGCGCTTCAGTTTGCCTAGAAGACTCTGGTTTGGTGATCCATCAAACGGTCATGACTGGCGGCGGCGCGTATTTTTTGTGCGAAGCGCCTAATTTGTGAACGTTTTGTAACAGGGGGGGTGTTGGCGGTTGTTTGGATATCCGGGTTATGCCGCCAAAAAAGAGGGCATGAGCGGAAGCTGAATGCAGAAAAAAAGGATGCGGTGCGTGCGCGCCCTGCTTCAGTTTTGCAGAATTGCGCTTTGCCATTCTGCCAAAAACGCCCGGCGTTTGAGTTGATCAAGATAGACTAAAAGACCGGGCCCGATACGTATGCGGTTCAGAATGGGTTCGGCCAGCGATGGTTCGATCCCCGAACGCAGGGTGCTGCCGGTGTCTTGCCCGTGGGCCCGTTGAAGAAGGTAATCGATAAATGTGCCTGCCATGTCCGGGTTTGCCGCAGTTTGCGGGATCAATGCGGTGCGCATCATCACGGTGGTGAAATCGGCTGGCAGCACGACGGCGATGTCCGTCGCATCTGTGCGGTTCAGTGCATAGCTGCCCAATACGTTATACGCGATGGCCAAATCGCCGGACCGGACCGCATCAATCATGTCGGATGAACAACAATACAGCCGGGCGTTTAAGCTCCCCATGACTTCGGTCAGTCGCCAATAGGTTTCAGAGGCGCGGGTGTCTTGGGTTGCAAAAAGATAGCCAAGCCCGGAACGGCGCACATCATACGTCCCGACCCGCCCCTCAAAAAGCTCGGGATGTTGACGCAGAAGGCTGATCAGGTCCTGCCGCGTTTCCGGGATATCCATGTCGACAAAAGCCGCTCGCGACACCACGATGGCCGCGGGTTCTTGCGTGAAGGCAAAGAGCATATCGTTCCAAGCGGCCCATTCGGGCAAACCAGCTGTCACTGGCGAGCTATAGGTTCGTGCCTTGCCGTCATTAGCCAGTTTCGTCTGCAAGTCCATTGCGCTGGAAATGGCGAGGTCAAAGGATTGTTGGTCGTCATTCAGGGCCTGCATCAAGTCGGTGGAACTGGCCACGATGTATTCGATCGCCACATCCGGGTTCTGCGTCAGAAAGGGCGTGATTTCGGTCTCGAAATACGCGATGTCCGCCGTGGAAATGATCCGCAGCTCTTGTTGTGCATCGCTCGGCCCAAAGCGTGCGCGTTCCTCGATCTCAAAGGCTGCAGCGACGCCGGGACCCAAAACTAGGACTGCGAAAAGTAACAGCTGACGCATGCGCCACCTCCCAGTGCATTTGTGAAATCGACAGAACCGCCATGGGCTTCGACAACGTCTTTGACAATGGTGAGCCCCAAACCGGACCCAACAACACCTGCGGCATTGGTGCCGCGCGAAAAACGTGAGGCCAAATCGGCAATCTCTTTTGCTGGAAAACCGGCGCCGTTGTCGCAAACGTCCAGCTTATAGCCCGCGCCGTCGTCGATTACGTTGACGGTGACCTTCGAACCAGGCGGGCAGTACTTGATCGCGTTATCCAGAAGGTTATGCAGCGCGTTTTGCAACAGGATGCGATCCCCGGGAATGATCATGCCCGGGTTTGACGACAAGAGAAGTTCCACATCCTTGATGTCAGAGATGGGGCGCAATCGTTCGACCGTATCATGGGCCAGTTGGCCAAGGTCCACTTCCTCATTCGCCAACTGGTCCAGCCGAAAAGCCACCATCGCATGGTCCAACAGTTGCCCGGCCGTTCGAGAGCTTTCATCCACCGCATGGATCAATTCGTGCAACGCATGTCGGGTCTGCACATCATCTGACCGACGCAACATGACTTCGGCCTTGGTCCGCACGATGGCCAAAGGCGTCCGCAGCCGATGTGCTGCTTCGGCAATGAAGTCTTCGGATTTGGACAGGGACGTTTCCAGCCGCGCCATCAACGTGTTCAACGACGCAACAAGCGGCGTCATTTCTGACGGAACCGGGGCGGCGACCGCGCTCAGATCTTTGGGTCCACGCCGAGAGACGGATTCCGTCAGCCGGTGCAATGGTCGGGTTGTGCTGCGCGCGACGATCAAGGCCAAAACAACTGTCGACAGGAAGAACGCAGCACCAATCGCAAGAGACGTCTGCGAAAACCGCGCGACGGTCGACTTTTGTCCTGACAGCGTTTGCGCAACCGAGACATGCAAGGTCTGTTGACCCTCATCCATCGAAACCGGACGGGCCACCGAGGCAATACGGACTTCTTCGCCCAGAAAATCCTCAGATCGAAAGGCCGGGTTGCCGACGGTCGCACCGTCCGCGCGGGGCAGGTCGGCGTATCCGCTCAGAAACTCTCGTCCAAGATGAATGGCGTAAAACACCCGCTCTTCCGACACACTGTCCAACATGGACAAGGCGGAATAGGGCAGATCGACATTGATCAGGCCGCCCGACGATCTGGCGCTATCCAAAATAGACAAAGCCGAAGCGGTCAGAACGTTGTCCTGGCTTTCCTGTGCGACCTGCCGGGCAACCGATTGCATCACAAGATAGACGCCAATGGCCAGTACCGCGGCCCCCGCCAAAAGCGACAACAGTAACCGCCGCCGGATCGACCCTTGGGTAAACGGAACGCTCATGTGACGTCCAGTTTGTAGCCCAGCCCCCGCACGGTGGTGATCCGCGTGTCTGATCCTTCCAGATGGCGACGCAGACGCCCGACATACACTTCAATCGCATTTTCGGACACGTCTTCTTCGTAGGAAAAAAGCCGGTCTACGAGGGCGGATTTCGAAAATATCTGACCGGGCGCATTGGCAAAAACCTCGAACAACCGCAGCTCTCTGGCGCGCAGTTGCACGTCGCCTTGCGTGCTTTTCAAAGTGCCGGAAAGCGAATCGAACCGGATGTCACCCAAGGTCGTCAGGTTTTGCGCGGTCCCATTGCCACGCCTCAAGACCGCGCGACACCGGGCTTCAAGCTCGGAAAAGTCGATGGGCTTGACCATGAAATCATCCGCGCCAAGGTCCAGCATACTGACACGGTCGGACACTTCGGATCGGGCGGTCAGCACAATGACCGGGGTGCTTTGCTGGCTGTCCCTGTGGCGCGACAGAAAGGTTCGACCGTCGCCGTCCGGTAACATAATATCCAGCAAAATCAAATCGTAACGCGTGGTTGCTGTGAAATCCCAAGCGGTTTCCAAATCCCCGGCGTGGTCCACCACATGACCATCCAGGCTCAACCTGTCGACCACGGCATCTGCCAGTCGCGCATTGTCCTCGATCAGCAAAAAGCGCATTGCACCGGTTCATTTCCTTATCGGCGTGTCAGCTTTGTGTCAGCTTTCCACGCCAGCCTGTTCCGACATGAGCGACAACTGTCGCGAATGTCAAACGGGAGGAACTGACATGACATTCACACTGGGCCGTCGCGCCCTGATCGCCGCTGCTGCGGCTTTTTCACTTGCTGGTCCGGTCGCGGCTGAACCGGTTGTTGACAGCATCCACTTCCTGATCCCTGGCGGCGCAGGTGGCGGCTGGGACGGCACCGCACGCGGCACAGGCGAGGCCCTGACTGGCGCAGGGCTGGTCGGCAATGCATCCTATGAAAACATGTCCGGTGGCGGCGGCGGTAAAGCGATCGGGTATCTGATCGAAAATGCTGACAGCCAGCACGGTACCTTGATGGTGAACTCGACACCGATTGTCATCCGGTCGCTGACCGGTGTGTTCCCGCACAACTTCCGGGATCTGACATTGGTCTCCGGCACCATCGGCGACTATGCCGCCTTGGTGGTGGGCAAAGACAGCCCGATCAACTCGATGGCGGACCTGTTGGCGGCCTATGATGCCGATGCGTCAAGCACAGCCATCGGCGGCGGTTCGGTTCCGGGCGGCATGGACCACCTTGTTGCGGCCATGGTGATGGAAGCTGCGGGCAAAGACGCCTTGGGTGTAAAGTACATTCCGTATGATGCGGGTGGTAAGGCGATGGCGGCATTGCTCTCTGGTGAGATCAAGGCACTGTCGACCGGCTTTTCCGAAGCAGTTGCCCTGGCCGAAGCGGGCGAGGTCAAGATCATTGGCGTGACCGCAGACGAACGCGTTGACGCGTTCGCGGATGCACCGACCATGAAAGAGCAAGGGATCGATACGACCTTTGTGAACTGGCGCGGCTTCTTTGCGGCACCCGGTTTGCCGGCAGACAAGCTGGCGATGTACCAGGATGCCATCACCCAGATGTACGACACACCAGAATGGGAAGCCGTGCGCGCGCGCAACGGTTGGGTGAACATCCATAACTCCGGCGACGATTTCCGCAGCTTCCTGGAAGGTCAGGAACAGGTCATCGGCGATCTGATGAAGAAGCTGGGCTTCCTCTAAAACCAGCCACCACTCACAGACCGGCCTCGATCGAGGCCGGTCATTTCAAATACAAGGGGAGGGGAGCACATGGCACTCGATCGCTGGATCGCGTTCGTCATCTTGTGCGCAGCGTTGGCATATGGATATGCGGCGTTCTTTACGATGGATCAGTTGCTGCCACCGTTCATGCAGCGCAATCCGATTTGGCCAAGCAGTTTTCCGAAAATTCTGTCGGTGATGGCTGCGTTGACATCCCTAATCATCTTGTTGGGTCTGGAGAAATCCGAGACCAGCGATAAAAAGCCGGACATCGATTACCGCAGGCTAACGGACTACAACCTGGGGCAGGCGCTGATCCTTCTGGGATTGATGGTCGCCTATGCCCTGATGTTGCGTCCGGGTGGGTTTCTCTTTGCGACCTTCGCGTTTCTGACCTGCGGTGCCTTCACCTTGGGCGAACGCAAGTTTCACGTTTTGTTGCCCGTCGCGGCCATCGCCAGCTTTGTGGTCTGGTATCTGGTCGACGAGGTCCTTGGCATCTTCTTGCGGCCCTGGCCGTTCTTCATGGGGTGAGGGAGCGCTATGTTAGAAGGTTTGTTAATCGGCCTCGGCGCCGCGTTTTCCGTCCAAAACCTGTTGATGGTGGTCGCGGGCTGTCTGATCGGGACATTTATTGGCATGCTGCCGGGTCTGGGCCCGATGTCCATCATCGCCATCATGATCCCGGTAGCCATCACCATCGGTGATCCGTCCGCCGCGCTTATCCTGTTGGCCGGGGTGTATTATGGCGCGATCTTTGGGGGCTCGACCTCATCCATTTTGCTGAACGCGCCCGGTGTTGCCGGTACGGTGGCGACCAGTTTTGACGGCTATCCCATGGCCCGAAAGGGGCAAGCGGGCAAAGCGTTGACCATCGCCGCCATTGCATCCTTTGGCGGAGGCACCATTGGGGCCGTCTTGCTGATGGTCTTTGCACCTGCGCTGTCCACAGTGGCATTGCTCTTCCATTCGGCGGAATATTTCGCTCTGATGGTTGTCGGATTATCCGCCATTGCCGCCTTTGCGGGCACCGGCAATGTGGCCAAGGCGATCCTGATGACCTTGCTGGGGTTGATCATGGCGACCGTTGGGGAAGGGGCACTGTTCAACATGCCGCGCTTTACCATGGGGCTGATGGACCTCCAGTCCGGGTTCAGCTTTATTACGCTGGCCATGGCGATGTTTGCGCTGCCCGAGGCGATTTTCCTCGTCCTGAACCCGGCGCGTTCTGTTCAGGGCGGCGAAGGCGGCAAGATCGATAATCTGCGCATTTCGCGGGAAGAAGGCCGCAAGATTGCACCCGTGATCGGACGGCAGTCGATCCAGGGCTTTTTCATCGGTGTTTTGCCGGGGGCAGGGGCAACCATCGCCTCTTTCCTGGGCTATGCTGTGGAACGCAACATCGCCAGCAAGGAAGAACAGGCCGAATTTGGCGAAGGCTCGATCAAAGGGCTTGCCGCCCCGGAAAGCGCCAACAACGCGGCCTGCACGGGGTCTTTTGTACCTTTGCTGACCTTGGGCATTCCGGGATCGGGGACCACGGCAATCCTTTTGGGCGCCCTGATCGCACTCAACGTGACACCCGGTCCACGCCTGATGATCGTCAACCCCCAGATTTTCTGGGCGGTGATCATCTCGATGTATATCGGCAACCTTGTGCTTTTGGTTCTGAACCTGCCATTGATCCCTTACATCGCCAAAGTGCTCGCCATCCCGCGGAACTATCTGATCCCGTTCATCCTCTTTTTCACGTTGATGGGCAGCTATATCGGCCAGAACAACGCGACCGAGCTGTTGATCCTAGTTGGTATGGGGATTTGCGCAACCGTGCTGCGATTTGCGGACTATCCGCTGGCACCGCTGTTGATCGGGTTCATTCTGGGCGGGATGTTGGAAGACAATTTCGCTCGCTCGATGCAGCTTTATGACGGGATCGGCTTTGTCTTTGATCGTCCGATGACGCTGGGCCTGCTGGTGATCGCCGTTTTGCTGGTGATCGTGCCCAGCTATCGCGCCCGCCGCGCGCGGGCTCGGGCGGCCGGCGTCTCTGATGGCGATTGATGCGCTGGGTGGCATACGGGTTCTGGACCTGACCAACGTTCTGGCCGGACCCTATTGCTGCTACCAACTGGCGATGATGGGGGCCGAGGTTATCAAGGTTGAGCGACCCGGGGCAGGGGATCTGGCCCGGGTCCTCGGCGCGGATCCCAGCCGGAACAAGGCCGGGATGGGCATCAGCTTTCTCGCCCAGAATGCCGGAAAAAAGTCCGTAACACTGGATATGAAACAGGACCGGGGCAAGGACTTGCTCAAACAAATGGTCCATAGCGCGGACGTTTTGGTTGAAAACTTTCGCCCCGGTGTGATGGACCGCTTGGGATTGGGCTATGAGACGCTGAAAGCCGAAAACCCCAATCTGATCTACTGCGCGATCAGCGGGTTTGGCCAAACCGGCCCAAGGCGCGGCGACCCGGCTTATGACCAGATTGTGCAGGGCATCAGTGGTGTGATGTCGATCACAGGCGGGCCGGAAACGGCACCTTACCGGGTGGGGTATCCGCTGGCTGACACGATCGGCGGCATGACCGCGGCGATGTCGATCTGTGCGGCGCTGAATGCCAAGCCGCGCGGCGCATATCTGGATGTTTCGATGACCGAAGCGGTCATTTCCACCATGGGATGGGTGGTGTCCAACTACCTGATCGGCGGTGTCGTGCCGGCGGCCAATGGAAATGAGAACACGACCTCGGCCCCGTCCGGCACCTTTGCCACGGCTGATTTCCCCATAAACATCGCCGCCAATCGGGACGAACAATGGCAGGCATTGGCCGCTCATTTGGGTCGTTCGGACCTTTTGGAGCATCCCGATTACGCGACGCGAGAGGACCGAAAGCGCAACCGCTACAAACTGCGCCACGCGTTAGAGCAAGTTCTGATCACAAAACCCTCGGCGGACTGGGTCAAGGAACTCAATGATCTCAGTGTCCCGACAGGGCCGGTTTTGGGCGTGCCAGAGGTGTTGGGCGATCCGCAGATCACGGGGCGTGGGTTGATCGGTGATGTTCAGATGGCGGACGAAACGCTGCAATTGGCGGGCAGTCCGACCGTCATTGACGGTGTCCGACCGGCCCCGCATTCGCCGCCGCCGACCTTGGGCGCGCATAATTCAGAGATTTGGGCGCAATTGGGCTTTAGCGCCGAGGACATAGACATTCTGAAAGAGCAAGGCGTGATATGAGCGATGTCAGCGATTGGTGGTCGACCGAAATCATCGACATGGAACCCGGGCGCATCCACCTTCGCGGTGCGCCTATTCAAGACCTGATTGGCCATGTCAGTTTTCCGGAGATGATCTGGCTGATGGTTCGTGGGGACCGACCGACGCCGGAACAGGCCCGTCTGTTTGAAGCGGCACTCGTGTCAGCGGTTGATCACGGCCCGCAGGCCCCGTCGATTGCAACGGCGCGGATGGCGGTGACCTGTGGTCTTTCGTTGAACAACGCCATGGCGAGCGCGGTGAACATGTTGGGCGATGTGCACGGGGGCGCGGGCGAACAGGCGGTGCTGCTTTTCCATCACGTAAACGCGGATCCCCGCAACATCGATGCCGCCTTGGACGATTGGATCGCGGAGCACGGAAAGATCATCCCGGGGTTTGGCCACCGGTTTCATACGCCGACCGACCCACGTGCACCCCGGTTGATGGCGCTTGTCCAAGAAGCGGTCGATGCCGGGGCATGTTCCGGCCAATTCATGGACGTTGCCCGGCGCATCGAGGCGGAGCTGGCCGAGCGTAAATCACGACCCATTCCAATGAATATCGACGGTGCGACCGGCGTCATTTATGCGGAACTTGGCTTTGCCCCGCCCTTGGCGCGCGGACTGTTTTGCCTGTCGCGATCCGTTGGCATCCTGGCCCATGCATGGGAGCAATCCCAACAAGGTGGCCGCAACAAGGGACCGACCCCGCCCAAATACCGTTGGACCTATACAGGCTAGGCCAAAACCCACACCCAGATCGGGCAATATCCGGCCAATCTGTCGTGTTGCAGGGGCAACCGTTTCTAATCGCTTGAATTACGCGTCTTTCTTGGGTGAAGTGACGGCTGAGCCCAGCGGATCAATTTGGAACGACGCGGAATGGACATGCCAACGTTGAAACTCGACGATGCCGCCGGCCGTCCTGTTCTGCGTTTGGGCGGGGCGTTCGTCACTGAAAACCTGGGTTCTGTTGAAAAAGTCATGTCGAGTGTCGCGGTCAAAGACGCGGCGGTAGAACTGGATATGTCTGGGCTGACAGCTTTGGACACAGGTGGCGCATGGGCCATCATTGATCTTCAAAACCGCCTGCAACACGGCCAGACAGAGGTTGAGATCACGGGGGCCGCCACGCATTACGCCGCCTTGTTGCAAACAGTGTCAGAAAACCTCTTCCCTGAAGAGGTACAGGCCGAACCGGACCACGGTGTCAGCGCGTGGTTTTCAAACATCGGTGAAACCGTCGTTGATGCCGGTAAGGGCATCGCCGCTTTTTGTGGGTTCTTTGGTCTGGTTCTGCATCGATTGGGGCGCAGCATTCTACAGCCTCGCCGGATCAGGTGGGCCTCGTTGGTCAGCCAGATGGAAGAGGCCGGGCTTAACGCCGTACCTGTTGTTGCCCTCATGGGATTTTTGATTGGCGTCGTGCTCGCCTTTCAGGGGGCGGCCCAGTTACAGCAATTCGGGGCAGAGGTGTATGTCGTCGAGTTGATCTCGATTTCGGTTTTGCGCGAATTGGGCATCATGTTGACTGCCATCATCGTGGCGGGCCGATCAGGATCGGCCTTTACCGCTGCGATTGGGTCGATGAAGGTGCAAGAAGAGATCGACGCGATGCAGACGCTTGGGCTCGACCCGATTGAGGTTCTTGTCCTGCCCCGGCTTTTGGCTCTGTTGATCATGCTGCCGATCCTTGGCCTCATCGCGAATTTTGCCGGTCTCTTTGGTGGTATGTTGATGAGTTGGATCGAACTGGGCGTCAGCCCCAATTTGTTCCTGACCCGGCTTCAGGACAATACCGATGTCTGGAACTTGTTGGTTGGTTTGATCAAGGCACCGTTCTTTGCCGTCGTCATATCGGTTGTTGCCTGCCGACAGGCCATGCTTGTCGGCGGCTCAGCGGCCAGTGTTGGGCAACGCACAACAGCTTCGGTGGTTCAGTCCATTTTTCTTGTCATTGCAATCGATGCGTTGTTTTCCATCTTCTTTTCGGAGCTGGGCGTTTGACTTTGACTGACACACAGAGCAGTGACACGGCACAGGCCGGGGAGCGAGATGCGATCATTCAGGTGCGCGGCTTGGTGAACCAGTTCGGGACACAAGTTGTACATGACGGTCTCGATCTGGATGTTTATCGCGGAGAGGTGTTGGGCGTTGTGGGCGGATCGGGCACGGGCAAATCGGTTTTGCTGCGCACGATTGTCGGGCTGAACCGCCCCGCACGCGGATCAATCAGCGTGCTGGGTGTGGATGTCCTGAACGGCAGCGAAGAGGAGCGGCGCCGGGTCGAAAGACGTTGGGGCGTGGCGTTCCAGGATGGTGCGCTCTTTTCGTCGCTAACCGTACTGCAAAACGTCATGGCACCGATGCGTGAACACCTCAAAATGAGCGACGCATGGATGAAAGCCGTTGGCGAGTTGAAAATCAGCTTGGTGGGCTTGCCCGCATTGGCTTGTGGAAAGTTTCCATCAGAATTGTCCGGCGGCATGAAAAAACGGGCCGCGTTGGCGCGGGTGCTGTCGCTGGATCCTGCCATTGTGTTTCTTGATGAACCCACGGCGGGGCTCGACCCGATTGGGGCCGCGGCCTATGACGATCTGATCAAGGAGTTGCAAAATGCACTGGGCCTCACCGTCTTTATGGTCACCCATGACTTGGACAGTTTATACGCCATCTGTGACCGGATTGCGGTTCTCGCGGAAAAGCGCGTCTTGGTAACCGGACCAATCGAAGATATGACGAAGGTCGACCACCCTTGGGTACAAGATTATTTCACCGGGCCGCGCGCGCGTGCCGCTCAGACCTAGGCAAAAGAGGACGTTATGGAAACCCGTGCCAATTATGTTCTGATCGGTGTCTTTACCCTTGTTGGGATCGTCGCGGGTCTTGCGTTGGTGCTGTGGCTGGCAAAGGTCGATGTGGATCGCCAATATGCCTATTACGACGTGCTGTTTGATGATGTCTCTGGTCTGAGCGTGTCATCCAGCGTCCGCTATAACGGCCTGCCGGTCGGACAGGTTTCCGACTTGAATTTGGACAGCGACGATCCGTCGAAAGTACGGGTTCAGTTAGAGGTTCAATCGGATACGCCTGTGAAGACCGATACCGTGGCTACGTTGCAGTCGTCGGGCATCACAGGGGTCAGCACGGTTGCTTTGTCCGGTGGCACGACAGCGGCCGATACGCTGCCAGAGGGGGCCGTCATCACAAGCAAAAGAAGCGCCCTTGAGAGCATTTTCCAAGGCGCGCCGCAACTGCTGGAAGAAGCCATCGGATTGCTCGAAGAAATCCGGTCGGTTGTGAATGAACAGAACCGCGACGCCGTCGGGACGGTTCTGTCCAACCTGTCGTCTGCTTCGGGCCGGTTGGATCAAGTGCTCAGCGATTTTGAAGGATTGTCCGGTGATCTTGGTACAGCGGCACGCGAAGTTGCCGGATTTACCAATCGGTTAGACAGTCTTTCGGATGTGGCTGAACAAACGCTCAACAGTGCGACCCGAACGCTGGATACGGCAAACACATCGCTTCAAGGGGCTGATGTGGCAGTCAACACAGCCATCGACACGATGCGGTCGGCAGAAACGGCATTCGATACGGCCAATACCTTAATGCAAGACGACCTGACCGCTTTTGTTCAGCAGGGCACGGCGGCGGCGGCATCCGTGGATAGCATCGTCACCGCGTTAGAACCGACCACATTGGCCACGCTGCAAGCCGCACAAAATCTGGCGCAAGTGCAGATACCGCAGCTCTTGGCAGAGCTGCAAACCACCGCAGAGGCGCTGGAAACACAGATTACGTCGTTGGGTGGCGACGCCACAGCCTTGATGTCGAAATACACCGAAGTCGGACAGGCGGTTCTGGAACGGGCGCAACAAACGGAAAGAGCAATTGCGGATTTCGAAGAAGCGACGGTGGAAGCGACCAAGTTGATGGCGTCGGTCCGCGCGACCTCTGACTCTGCGAGATCGTTTATTGATGAACAGGGTCGCCCCCTTGCGACCGAAGCGACCCAAACGCTGAGCGCCGCGCGGGTGATGGCGGAAACGACCGTTCCCGCACTGATTTCACAAGCCGAAACCACTTTGGCGACGATCAACACAGAGGCGCAGTCGCTGTCGGCTTCGGCAGGGACGTTGATGGTTGAGGCCACCGCACGTCTGCAAGAAGCCAAGACGACTTTGGAAAACCTCGACAAAACCTTGCAAACTGCCGACGAGGCCATGGTCTATGTCGAAGACGCCGCGCAAAGCTTTGACGATCTGGTAACCGGCGATGGCGCTGCGATGGTGGCGAATGTCAACGCGGCAACCGCAGATGCAAGTGCTGCGATCAAGACTATCAACGAGGTTGTTCAACAAAGCCTGCCGGGTCTGATGTCTGACGTTCGGACCGCCGCGCAAACAGCAAACCGTGTTGTGGACAGTGTCGGCAACGACGTGACGCGGATCACGGATAACCTCGACATCCTGACCCGCGATGGCAGCGCCGCCTTAGTGGCAGCAACTGCGACCTTTGCCACGGCCAACACAACATTGAATTCCATCACAAATGTGATGGACGATGCCGAGGGCACGCTGGCCAGCGCTGAAAGCGCATTTGGCACGGTCAATCGCATCCTGAACGAGGACATAGATGTCATGGTGTCCGATATTCGCGGTGCCGTATCAGCGTTTACGGCAACAGTTGAAAACGTCAGCACCGAGGTCGACACGATTTCCGCTGAGATTTTGAGTGCGTCACAATCCGCCTCTAACCTTCTGGGAACCATCGACTCTGTGGTTGCAGATAATCAGCGGCAAGTGGATGAATTCCTGAGGTTCGGCTTGCCCCAGTTCAACCGATTTACCGAAGAAGCGCGTCGCCTCGTTGTCAATCTTGAACGGTTCGTCGACCGGCTTGAAAGAGATCCGGCACGCTTTCTTCTTGGAACCAATAGTTCGGAGTATCGTCGATGAACCGTTTCTTTTCTCTCGCCTGCGCGGTTCTGGCGATAACGTCGATTGCAGGTTGTGCAAGCTTTGCCACACTGAATTCTGCGGCCACGCCAACCGATCTTTATGCCTTAACGCCAAAGAGCACGTTTTCCACCAACCTGCCGCGTATCAAATCTCAGCTGGTTATCGAGGAACCGACGGCCACGGCGGCGGTCGATACGGATCGGATCGCGGTGCAACCCAACCCGCTTCAGGTGCAATATCTGCCGCGCGCGCGCTGGGTAGACCGGGCCCCGTTGATTGTTCAGGCCTTGCTGATCGAAAGCTATGAAAACAGCGGCAAGGTGGAGTCTGTTGGCCGATCCGCCGTTGGGCTTCGGGCAGAATATGCTCTGGTCCCGGAACTGCGCGAATTTCAAGCATTTGCCAAAGAGGACGCGGCAGGCACGGAATATCTTGAAGTCATCGTGCGGCTGAACATCAAAATCGTCGATGCAGATCTGGATCAGATCATTGCCTCGCGCTCATTCGAAGAACGCGTGCCATCCGCGTCCGAAAAGGCGCTTGATATCGTCACGGCGTTTGATGAGGCGCTTGGCGACGCGATGCGGGATGCTGTGGAATGGAGCGTCCGCGAGATTTACGCGGATCGCTAAAACCTACAAAAGCCGCCTTAAAACGCCGGCGGCTGGAACGGTTCCGTGTTCTGTTTCAACCTCATAGGGGTTGTAGTTAAACCAGAAACGTTCGGTTTCCGTGTCGCGACACCGCAGACCCGCTGGCAAAGCTGCAAATGGTAGTCCTGCGCGCGCACACACGATTTCAACAAGACGATCCATGCCCTCTGCGTCCAGCCATCCGCCGACGTAAATCATGCCGTTATCGCGCATGGCGAGCGGTTCACCCGATTGCAGCGTCATGATCGGTGTGGCCGTTCCATCAAGCTCTTCACGATAGCCCGTCACGGCGCCGTTTTCGGACAGAGGCATGGGTGTATCCGGGCGCAGGCTTTCCACCCGTGACACCGTCACATCGAGACCGGGCAGGGACGGCGGTAGCGGTGTCGGAATGGTTATCTGAGCGTCCCGAGCCGCGCTGCGCGGGCCAAGCACCGCCAGAGCATCGCTTTGGCGTAAGGCGTCTTTCAAGTCATCGGGCATATGCATCATGCCCGACGCAAATACCGCCTTGTAGCCTGCAAAACCCCGCGTGTCAGACCGCAGGATGTCCACCGACAAGCCACAGCGCCGCAGTGCCCGATAGGTGTCAAAGACCAGCCCGAAATAGCTGAGACCGTCACCGTGCGGCAGAACCGTCCACGCAAAATCCGCGTCATAGTCAAAGATCAAACCGACCGGCGCTTGGGGCACAGAGACGTCTGGTGCCTCTGCCATCTCGGCAAAAACCTGGCGCGCTTCGTGAATGGCAGGGGCGTCAACGCTGTCTGGGCGCAAAAGGCCCGCGTGCATTTGCTCTTGTGCAAAAGGCGCTTGGCGCCAGCGGAAATAGCACACTGCCTCGGCACCATGGGCAAACGCCTCCCATGTCCAAAGTCGGACCATGCCGGGAAGCGGTGCGGGGTTGTAAGGGGCCCAGTTCACCGGGCCGGATTGTTGTTCCATGACCCACCAACGGCCTTTGCCCACAGACCGGTAAAGGTCGTGGTGAAACGCCTGAAAGTCGGGATCGCCTTGGCGGGCATAGTGACGTTTATTGTCTTCGGATGTCGCAACGCGGTCTTCCAAAAACCCAAGCGGATAGCTGTCCCAACTGGCAATCTCCAGATCATCGCCCACCTTGAAATGGTCGAAATCCGTAACTTGGCCCATATAGTTATGGGCAATCGGCGCCTCCGAATGGGCGCGAATGATGTCCGTCTGCGCCCGGTTGAACAGCACAACCTGATCCGAGGCATAGCGACGGAAATCGAGACTGTGTGCCGGGTTGGGTTCCGTAACGGTCAGGTTCGGCAGATCAATCTCGTCAAAGCTGGCATATTCCATCGACCAGAACACATTGCCCCAAGCGCGGTTCAAGGCGTCCGGCGATTGGTATTTCTGCGCCAGCCAATCGCGAAAGCCATGGCGTGCGGCATCCGAATAAGACAGGACCGTGTCGTGGCAACTGTATTCATTATCGGTTTGCCAGGCCGCGACATGCGGGTTGCGGCCATAGCGTTCGGCCATCAGGCGGACGATCCGGCGGCATTCGTCCAGATAGCCTTGGTGGCTGAAACAGTAATGGCGTCGGGACCCGAATTTTCGCGGTCGCCCGTCGACATCAACCGCCAGCATGTCAGGGTGCCGCGTCACCATCCAACGGGGCGGTGTCGCGGTCGGCGTCCCCAAGACCACGCGCAACCCGGCTGCTCCCAACGTTTCGATTGCCCGGTCGAGCCAATCCCAGCGCAGATCGCCCGGGGTGGGCTCAATCACGGACCAGCTGAATTCGCCGATCCGAACCCATGTCAAACCCGCCTCTGCCATACGGCGGGCGTCCTCGGCCCACAGGCTTTCGTCCCAGTGTTCCGGGTAATAACACGTGCCAAGTGTACGTTTCATGGATGTCCTACAGGATCACACGGTGCTCGGCCTGACCGCGCACGCTGGTTTCAGTGAAAAAGGTTTTGCCGGCATCTGGATCGTCCAATCCGTCCGCCGCAGATGTGACGTACAGCGTCGTCAATTCCGGTCCGCCGAAAGCGGGGCATGTCACTTGCAGGGCAGGGACATCTACCGCATGCAGGAAAACACCCTCGGGATCGTAACAGGCCACACGCGATCCGCCCCATTGGGCGTTCCAGAAATTGCCCTCGGCATCAACAACGGCCCCATCCGGGGCACCGGGCGCTTCGCGCAGGTCCAGAAAAACCTCCGGATCGCCAGCGGGCCATCCTGTGGCCTCATCCAGCCGATGATGCAGGACCCGGCCGGTCATCGTGTCGGTTGAATAGGCGGTCAACCCGTCGGGTGAAAAACAGATGGCGTTGCTGATGGTAATCCCGTCAAAAAGTTGCCGCAACTCACCCCGATAATACCGACAAATCGCGCCGGCCTTCTTTTCCGCCGATTTGCCCATCGTCCCGATCCAGAACCCACCATAGGGATCAGCACGCCCGTCGTTTGAGCGTGTGATCGGATTGTCTGCTTCCATCGCCGCAACGAGGTCGCGCTTGCCGGTACCGATGTCGAATTGATGCAGCCCGCTTTCGCTGGCGATCAACAACTGGTCGTCGTTCAGCCAGCCCGCTGCGGACACATGTTCGTCAAACGACCAGACCTGAGCCGCACCATCCACGGTTGTGCGCAGTTCTTTGCCCAGAATATCGAACCAGAAAAGCTGTTGCCGCGTTGGGTGCCAAAGCGGACCTTCGCCCAGCTGACACCGAGTGTCGTCCAGAACCTCAGTCATGCCACAGCCGCGTCGTAAGATGCGACAATATCCGCCGCGCGTTTTGCGATCTCGTCCGTGGAAAAGCCCGACTTGTAAAGCGCGGTGCCAATGCCAAAGCCACTGATACCGGCGTCCAGCCAGTCCTTGAAATTGTCTGGACCGACACCGCCCACTGCGAAGACCTGACAGTCCGCTGGCAGCACAGCCTTCACAGCGGAAAACCCCTTTGGCCCCATGAGGAACGCCGGAAAGATCTTTAATCCATCCGCGCCGGAACGCAGCCCCGCAAAGCATTCCGTGGGGCTGAAAACGCCCGGGTAGGACAGCATGCCTTTGGCTTTGGTCGCGGCAATGACATCCGGATTGCAATCGGGTGACACCACCATTCGAGCGCCGATACCGGACAGTTCCGCAACGGCCTTGGTGGTCAGAACCGTGCCTGCGCCAACAGTTGCACGCGTGCCCGCGGCCTCAACCATGCGCGCGATGCTGGTCATTGGTTCAGGGGAATTCAATGGCACTTCTATCTGGGTGATACCCGATGCGATTAACGCTTCAAGCGCAGGCACAGCTTCATCCGGCGTGATACCACGCAGGATCGCGATCAGGGGGCGTGTCATGTCTGGGTTTCCTTTAACGCGGTATAGGCGGCTTTCAGTCCTTCAAGCGTCATCCGTTCTGCATCCGTGCGGATCACCGGCGCGCCTTGCGCGGTCAAAGCGGTTTCATAGGCGGATGCCAGCGCATGCGCACCGACGATCGCAATCTGCTGGCCCAGCCAATAGGGTTTCGCCGCAGCCATTTCGACGCCGATCAAAAGGCCCGACAGCCGGGCGCGTGCCGCAACGGGCGACAGGTCGTTCAACAACCCCTCGGCGCGCAAAGAAAACAGTTTCGACGCCAAAGCAGATGGCCGTGCCATGGCGTCATCGAGAGCCTCTCCAAAGGCGGTCTCATCCCAACCATTCTCGGCAATGGAATGCTGCAGAACCGACCGCTGACTGATCAGCGAAAACAGCTCACCCGTCATGAATGTCTGAAAGCCGACAATCTCGCCCGCGCTCATCCGGACCCATTTGCAATGGGTGCCGGGCAGGCACACAACGCCGTCAAATTGCGGATTGAGCGCCTGAAAACCCGCCAGTTGGGTCTCTTCGCCGCGCATTACATCGGCGGGTTTGGTTTGCTTGACGCCGGGCAGGATGAAGACATGCAGCCGGTTGTCCCGCGTCGCGACACGCGTGGCGTGCGACAGGTTTGGCGGGGCGCAGGGGGCGGTAGCATAGGGTGCCTCGGCCCAGCCTTGCCGCGATCCGGCCATGCCACAGATGACGACAGGCACCGCTTGCGGGCCGATATGGCCGCCGATGAGATCAAGCAGCGCAGGTTCAAACGCATTTTGCGAAAGCCCGCCCATGCCTTTGTCACTGTGCAGCCGATGCAGCACGCTGCCATCATTGCGCATCAACCAGACGCGCAAATGCGATGTGCCCCAATCTGCTGCGATACAGTCCGGTTGGCTCATCCCGACACCACCACACCGCCATCAATAACCAGTGATTGACCGGTCATCATCTTGGATATCGACGACGCAAGGTACAATACGCCCCCAACGATGTCTTCGGGGGCCAGCGTCTCTTTCAGGCATTGGCGTTCAAGATGTGCGGCCAGCCCGTCTTCGGTCACCCATTTGTCCAGCTGTTTCTGAGTCAGAACCCACCCCGGGGCCAAGGCATTTACCCGGATTTTGTCCGGTCCAAATTCCCGTGCCAAGGATCGCGTCATGCCGTTGATGCCCGAATTTGCCGTGGTGTATGCCGGATATCCGGCATTGCCCATCATATAGCTGATCGACGTAAAGTTGATGATAGATCCACCGCCGGCGGCCTGCATGCCCGGGATCACGGCCTGAGCGGCAAAAAAATAGGCTTTCAGGTTGATGGCCTGCAAACAGTCCCAGAAGTCCTCAGTGACGTCGAGCGTTTCGTGGCGCGCGTCGTTGGCGGCGTTGTTGACCAGCACGGTGATTGGGCCATGTGCCTCTGCCGCGTCTGTCAGAACGGTTTTCAACCGGTCGATATCGGTGATGTCACAGGGCAGAAACAGCGGTTTGGTGCCGTGCTTTGCCTCCATCTCGGCAATGAAATCGGTGGCTTCGCTGCGCTGGCAAAAGGCGACTTTGGCGCCTTGGGCCATCAAGCCATCCGTCAATGCCGCGCCGATCCCGGAGCCGCCGCCGGTGACAAAAACGGAGGCCCCTTTGAGGTCGGGAAATTGAGCAATTGTGTCCATCAGTGGCTTTCTCGCGTCACAAGGCGGGTGTCTTTGCCCACCAGGAAATCCAGATCCGCGCCCTGATCGGCCTGCAAGACGTGGTCGACATAAAGCTTGGCATAACCACGCGTGTAATGCGGCGCATCCGGTTCCCATTCAGCGCGGCGCGCGTCCAACTCAGCGGCATCGATCAACAGTTCAAGCTCGCCCTTGGATGCGCTGATCCGAATGCGATCCCCGGTTTTGACCAGCGACAGCGGACCGCCTGCCTGTGCCTCTGGGCTGACATGCAGGATCACCGTGCCAAAGGCAGTGCCGGACATGCGCGCGTCCGATACCCGCACCATGTCGCGCACACCCTGGGTCACCAGCTTACCCGGGATCGGCATGTTCCCGACCTCTGGCATGCCGGGATACCCTTTGGGGCCACAGCCCTTGAGCACCAGAACCGTGTCAGCGGTGACCGGCAGATCTTCGCGGTCGATATTGGCCTTCAGGTCCTCGATATTTTCAAAGACATATGCCGGGCCTTCATGTTCCAAAAGCGCATCGGTTGCAGCGGATGGTTTGACGATGGCCCCGTTCGGGGCAAGGTTGCCACGCAACACCCGTAGACCTGCGGCCGGTTTGACCGGGTCGTCAAAGGGCCGGATAACATCCCGGTTGAAGCATTCCGCGCCATCGGCATAGGCCAAGATATTGCCGCCCAGTACGGTCTTCGATTGGCGCAGCCGGTCGCCAAGCTCTTTGAGCACAACAGGCATGCCGCCTGCGTAACAGAAATCTTCCATCAAATAGGTTCCGGAGGGCATGCAATTCACCAACAGGGGAATGTCGCCACCCAGTTCGAAATCCGCCAGCGTGAGGTCGACGCCAACCCGGCCCGCAAGCGCCAGAAGGTGCACGACCGCATTGGTCGAGCCGCCCACGGCAGCATTGGCCTGAATGGCGTTTTCGAACGCAGCTTTGGTCAGAATTTCGGAGGGTTTGAGATCTTCATCAACCATTTCGACGATGCGGCGGCCGGTCAGGTGCGCGAGCGCCATCCGGCGCGCATCAACAGCGGGCAGGGTGGCATTAGTGGGCAAGGACATGCCCATCGCCTCAACTAGGCTGGCCATGGTGCTGGCGGTGCCCATAGTCATGCAAACCCCTTTGGATCGGCTCATACCGGATTCCGCGGCCATGAAATCCTGCAAGGTCATCTCGCCCGCGCGCACGGCTTCCGAGAACTTCCACACATCGGTGCCCGACCCGATATCTTTGCCTTGCCATTTGCCGTTGAGCATGGGGCCAGAGCTGACCACGATAGAGGGTAGATCAACCGAGGCCGCGCCCATCAGCTGACCCGGTGTTGTTTTATCACAGCCCCCCAACAACACCACGCCGTCCATCCCGTAGGCCCGAATGCTCTCTTCAACATCCATCGCCAGAAGGTTGCGAAAGAGCATCGCGGTTGGTTTCATCTGGGTTTCGCCCAGCGACATGACTGGGAATTCGACCGGAAATCCCCCGGCTTCCCAGACGCCGCGTTTGACGCCTTCGGCCAGATCGCGCAGGCCGGAATTGCACGGGGTCAGTTCGGACCACGTGTTGCATATGCCGATGACCGGACGCCCGTCAAAGGCATGATCGGGAAAACCCTGATTTTTCATCCACGACCGATGGATGAAACCGTCCTTGTCGAGCTTTCCGTACCAGTGTTGCGAGCGGCGCTTTGTCATGTTGGACTGTCTTTTGCTTGGCGAGGCTGCGATTGAGTATTTGAAAAGAGAAGAAGATCAGGCCGCTTTGGACGGCTGACACCAGTCAGGCAGCCAGTCGCCATGAGCCGTCAGCAAATCGGTCACCAGATTGCGGATTTGGCGCAGGTCCAGCTCGGCGGCGGTGTGCGGGTCCATCATTGCGGCGTGATAGATGTGATCGACGTTTTGATCCATCAGAGCCTTGACGGTCAGTTCCTGCACGTTGATCTGGCTGCGCATCAACGCGATCAGCTGAGGCGGGATATCGGTCACGACAGAAGGTTGCACGCCGTTGGCGTCTACAAGGCAGGGGGTTTCGACCGCAGCCCCTAGGGGCAGTTGCGGGATCTGGCCCCGGTTGGGCAGGTTGCCATAGGCGGTATAGGGTGTGTTGGTCACAACCGCGTTCATCAGGTCGGCGGCAAATTCGTGACTGCGCGTGACATCGATCCGCTCTGCCGTTTTCAATTGGGCGGCCTGGGCCTTCCAATCGGCGATCTGTTCTTCGCAACGTGTTGGATATTCGTCGAGCGGAATGCCGAATTGCTCGATCAGGTCTGCGCGGCCGTCCTTGATGAACCACGGCACATATTCGGCGAAATGCTCAGAGCTTTCCGTGCAGAAAAAACCCAGGTGATCCATCACCTCATACCGCACCTTGTTTGGGCAGCGCCGGTGATAAATCGGGGCCTTGGGGAACGCGCCACTGGCATAGCCCGCGCGCAAAGCCGGATAAAGATCGCGACCGTCCTGTTCGAGTTTCAGGAAGAAGGCCACGTGGTTGATGCCCGCCACTTTGTAGCGCAGCGTCTCTTTGGGCAGGTCCAGATCATGCGCCAGTTCTTCGACTGTGTTTTGAACCGAATGGCAGAGGCCGACATGTTTGAGGTTCGGAAACGCCTCGGCCAGGGCCCAGGTGTTGATCGCCATCGGGTTGACATATTGCAGCAGTGTCGCATCCGGGCACAGCTGGCTCATCTCACGCGCGATGTCCCACAGAACAGGCACCGTGCGCAAACCGCGCATAATGCCCCCAACGCCCAGTGTATCCGCGATGGTCTGACGCAGCCCGTATTGCTTGGGGATATCGAAATCCGTCACCGTGCAGGGTTTATAGCCGCCAATTTGAAAGGCGGTGACCACAAAATCAGCGCCCTCCAAGGCCGACCGCCGATCGGTATGGGTTGTCACGGTTGCCCCCGTGCCCACAGAGGCCACCATGCCACGGGCGACCTGTTCGGATTCCGCCAGACGCGTCTGGTCGATATCCATCAGGGCAAAGTGACTGTCGGCCAAGGCCGGGGTCAACAACGCGTCGCCGACAATGTTCTTCATGAAGATTGTCGAACCGGCACCGATAAAGGCGATTTTGGTCATTTGACGGCTCCAAGCGTGAGACCAGCGATAAAGTGTCGTTGCATCAGGAAGAACATCAGCACGGGCGGCAGGGCCGCGACAATGCTGCCTGCGCTCATCAAGTGATACGCGGCGCGGTATTGGGCGTTAAAGCTCGTAATACCGGCGGTAACAGGTTGGCTCTCCGCGCCTTGGGTCAGAACCACGGCCCAGAAATAGTCGTTCCAGATGAAGGTGAAAATCAGCACGCTGAGTGCGGCAATGGCCGGTTTCATCAGCGGCAGAACCACGAACCAGAAAATACGCCATTCCGCGATGCCTTCGACGCGCGCCGCTTCGATAAGCTCGAACGGCAGGGCACGGATGAAGTTTCGCATAAACAGGGTGCAGAACCCGGTCTGAAAGGCCACGTGGAACAGGACCAGACCCATTTTCGTGTTATAGAGCCCCATGTCGACGGTCAGGTCGCGGACCGGAACCATCAGGATCTGGAAGGGCGCAAAATTCCCGGCGATGAACATGAAGAAGATCCACAGGTTCGCCTTGAATTTATAAACGCCGAGCGCAAAGCCGGTCATGCAGCTCAGCGCCACCGCGCCGATCACGGTAGGCACCGTGATCAGGACGGAATTCAGCAAATATCGCGGCATGTCGCTGTTGAAAAACACCTGGCCATAGTTGGTCCAGCCTTCGAACGACGACGGCAGACCCCAATAATTGGCTTGGGTGAAATCCGCAGCGGGTTTGACCGAGAAGACGGCCACAGCGATCAAGGGCGCCAGCCAGAAAAAGAGAACAATTGGCAGGCTGGCCTGATAGCTGATCTGGGCCGCGCGGGATTGTTTTTCGATCGGTGCAGGAAACATATCAGCGTCCTTTCTCGTCGCGGTACATCGAATAGAGGAAGTACGCGATGAAGCAGAGCATGATCAGGAACAGGACCACGGCAATCGCCGCGCCATATCCCATGCGGAAGCCGTATTCGCTGAGCGCGACCTCGAACATGTAATAAGCGAGCACGCGGGACGAGCCGAACGGACCACCCTGGGTCATGATCGAAATCAGGTCAAAGGACCGCAAGGCGCCGATGATTGTCACCACAAAGGCGATGAAGGTGGCCGGGCGCAATTGCGGGATCACCACGTGCCACAGCATACGCCAACCTTTGGCCCCGTCGAGACGACCTGCCTCGATCTGTTCTGGGTCCACGGCGTTCAGGCCGGTGAGATATAGGATCATGCAATAGGCGGTTTGCGGCCAGAGGCCAGCCGCGATGATGCCATAGGTGACCAGGTTTTCATTGCCCAGAACGTTGATCGGACCCAAGCCCACAACGCCGATGATCGCGTTCAGAAGGCCAAATGTCGGATCGTAGAACCACGTGAAAACGAGGCCGACAACCACTTGGCTGATCACAAAAGGGAAGAAGAACAATGACTTATAGATGCGAATACCCGCGACGGTCTGGTTCAAAAAGAGCGCAATGCCCAAACCGGCCGGGATCGCCAGAAGATAAAGAAAGAGCCATAAAACGTTGTTTTTCAACGAAACGTAGAACGCGTCCCGATCCATGAATTCCCAATACAGGTCTTCGTAATTTCGAAGGCCGATATATTCCGGCGTCCCCAAACCATCCCATTCATAAAGGGACACATTGAAGGACTGGAAAACAGGGTAAATGACGTAAACGGCGAAAAACAGCACACCCGGCAGCAAGAACAGCAATGGGGTAACGATCTGGCGGTTACGGTCCAGCCAGCTGCCTGTATCGGTGAAGCTGTCGGCGGCAATGGCATCGGTCATGCGCGTCAGTTCCAGATATTTGAGGTGTCAATAAACCGTCGCAACAGGTTTGCGATCGGGGAAGGTGGCGGGGCGCGTTTTGCGCCCCGCCAAAGTCTTATTTGTAAATGCGGCCGCGTGCGCGTTCCAGCTTGGCCAGAATGCGGTCCACGTCGTCCGGCTTGACCATGAATTCCTGGAAGCCTTCCATGGACGCTTTGGCCATTTCAGCAGGTGCGTCGCGGTCCCAGAACTGGGCAACACCACCCGGCGAATTCGAGGACAGCATCGCAAAGCCTTGCTGCAGGAACTTGTCGTTGTCGACATTGGATTGAGCGTTCACCGGCAACTGGCCCAGGTTGGCGCCATTGTTGATTTCGGTCTGCTCATCCGCCGATACCACGAAGCGCAGGAATTCACGTGCAGCTTCTTTGTTCGCAGCGTTGGACGGGATGTGGAATGTGTCGGTTGGCGCGTCTTCTGCCAATTCAACATCCGGGTTGATCGACACAAACTGGTAGAAATCCAGTTGGTCATCGCTCAAACCTGCTTCGCGCAGGGGCGACACAGCAAAGTTGCCCATCAGGTACGCGGCGGCTTCGCCGTTGACCATGAACGGCAGAGCTTCTTGCCAGCTGTATGTCTGGTGGTTGTCGATGAAACCACCCATGTCGATCAGCTGTTTCCAGTTGGCAAAGGTCGCTTTGACCTCATCCGATTCCCAGCTGACTTCGCCATTGGCGAGCTGGTTATGGAAATCAAAACCGTTGGTCCGCATGTTGAGGTAGTCAAACCAACCGCCCGCTGTCCACAAAAACTTGGTCCCGATGGTGTAGCAGGCGCGGCCCGATGCAACGATCTTCTCGCAGTTAGCGATTTCTTCGTCCCAGGTGGTCGGGTCGGTCAGACCCAGTTCTTCGAAGATGTCTTTGCGGTAATAAACGCCCCACTGATAGTAAGTGTAGGGTACACCCCATTGCTTCCCATCGATGGTCATCGCGCCTTTGGTCGATGCCAGGTTTTCCGCGATCTCTGGCTCTTGCCACAGATCGGATACGTCCTCGAACAGGCCCGCCTCGACATACGGACGCATGCGGTTTGCCGCGTACCATGTGGCCACGTCCGGCGCGTTGGCTGTCAGAAAGTTACGGATCTGTGTCTTGTAAGCTTCCCGATCGATCACGGTGGTTTCGATCGCCAGGTCCGGGTTTTTCTCTTGGAAACGCGCAATCATCGCTTCCATAGTGGCACGAGGCGCCGGGTTCGACGTATCGAGGAAAATCTTGAGGTCGCCCGTCAGACCGTCGGCAAAGGCAGAGCCGCTGACAAGAGCCGTTGTGGTCAGCGCAAGCGCCGACGCCTTAAGAATGGAACGCATGTTGTCCTCCCAATTGGTTCCCGTTGACTTGTTGTTCCAAATAATGAAACTGCATTTCAACTATTGGAACTATGACAATCTCTTGCTAGGAGAGTCAACAGTTTCGTTGTCGTAAGTTGATCGACGACGCCCGGGGCGGAACCGGGATGGGAGGAGAAATGAATAAGCAGGCCACTGGCGACGGTACCGTCGGCAAGGCATTGGAAATACTGGAACTTATCGCCGAGCTTGGGCGACCGGTTCGGTTTTCCGAGTTGCTGACGAACAGTGCGCATCCCAAGGCGACGCTGTACCGGCTTGTTCAAACGCTCACGAATCAGGGCATGCTGACATATGACGAAGACCGGCAGACTTATGCGCCGGGATTGCGTCTGGTTCGGCTTGCACATGCGGCTTGGCGGCAAAGTTCGCTGGCCCCAATTGCGCGCCCGCACGTGGATGCGTTGGCTGACAAGTTAGGACAAACCGTCCATTTGGCGCAGATCGACAATGGTCAGGTCCTGTATGTCGACAAGCGCAATGCGGCACAGCCCGTCGAGATGTTCAGCCAAGCCGGCAAGGTGGGGCCGGGGTATTGTACCGGTGTAGGCAAGGCAATGATGGCCTACCTCGAACCAGAGGCACAGGCCCGCGCCGTACAGCGGCAGGCTTATTTTGCGCATACACAAAATACGCTGACCAATGCGGTCGAATTGTTGTCTGAACTGGATCAGATCCGCGAAGAAGGCATCGCTTTCGACCGCGAAGAACATGAACCCGGCATCATCTGCATTGCCGCCCCGATCTTGAATTCCCGGAAACGTGTGCTGGGTGCGGTATCACTCACCATGTCGGGCACCTGTGCCGATATCCCGAAACTGAAAACCCTGAAACCAGATTTGATCCAGACCGCGCGCGACATCGCTGAAGCCGCGGAAACCTGGCAATTCCCAAGTTAATTCGAAACGGAGACCCCGAATATGTCTGGCGTGACGCTTACCAAATTGGTCAAAAAATACGGCGATGTCCAAGTGATCCACGGCGTAGACCTGCAGATCAACGAAGGCGAGTTCTGTGTCTTCGTGGGTCCGTCGGGCTGCGGGAAATCCACCTTGTTGCGGATGATCGCAGGCTTGGAGGAAACCAGTGATGGCGTGGTTGAAATTGGACCACGAGAGGTTACCCACGTTGACCCGGCCGACCGCGGTGTGGCGATGGTGTTCCAGACCTACGCGCTTTACCCGCACATGACGGTTAAAGAGAACATGGGGTTCGGTCTGAAAATGAACGGCCACCCCAAGGAAGAGATCGATCGGAAGGTTTCTGAGGCCAGCAAAATCCTGAAGCTGGACGACTATCTTTCGCGCAAACCCAAGGCGCTTTCGGGTGGTCAGCGTCAACGGGTCGCCATTGGCCGCGCCATTGTACGCGGGCCCGAGGTTTTTTTGTTTGACGAGCCCTTGTCGAACCTCGACGCCGAGTTGCGCGTTGATATGCGGGTCGAAATTGCACGGCTGCACAAAGAAATCGGCGCAACGATGATCTATGTGACCCACGATCAGGTTGAGGCGATGACGCTGGCCGACAAGATTGTTGTCCTTCGTGCAGGCTATATCGAACAGGTCGGCGCGCCGATGGACCTGTATAAAGACCCCGACAACAAGTTTGTCTCAGGCTTTATCGGGTCGCCCAGCATGAATTTCGTGAAAGGGGTCGCAGGCAACGGTGCGGTTCGCATTCCAGCCTTTGGCGATGTCGAAATGCCCACCAGCGTCGCTTTGCCAGCAGCGGGAACTGAGGTGATCGTTGGGGTCCGTCCACAACATCTGCACGTTGCCGAAGATGGACCCGTGACGCTGGATTTGCGGGAACGGCTGGGCGGGGTCGCTTATGACTATCTTGTCACGCCCACCGGCGAACGTTTGATCGCGGAAACGCGCGGGGATGAGGAAATCCCCGAGGGCACAAAAGTCTCGATCACGTTCGACGCCGAAAACGCGATGTATTTCGACGCCCAGTCGGAACAGCGTTTGCGCTGACCAAGCCGGGGTGATCGCTGGCGCGATTTGCGCTAAGCTTCCGCTAAACATGTGCGGAGGCGGAACATGAAATACGCAGGTTTGATTGCACTGGTTTTTTGCCCGGCTGTGGCTTGGGCCGAAGTCGACGGACCGGATTTTTACCGGATCACCGGTGAACCTGGATCAGGGCCTGTGTCGCTTTACGCCGAAGCGGATGCTGCGTCAGAGGTTTTGGTCTCTGTCCCGCCTTTTGCAGGTGGATTGCCAAGTCTTGGATGTGTCGGGCAATTGTCCTACGCGGAATGGAGCGTCGCGACAGATCAAGATCGTGAAGAAGCGAGCGCAAACGCTTGGTGTAAAACAGAATTCATGGGCGTATCCGGATGGACGCCGATGACAATTCTGGCCGAAGGCACCGCACCGTTGCAGCCGTCGTTTGACTGCAAAAAGGCTGAAAGCGATGTGGAACCGGCAATATGCGTGTCCCCGGAACTGGCCGCGCTGGATCTGGAACTCAGCCGCATTTACGCGCTGGCACGCAATGGTCCCAATATCTCTGCCGATCGCAAATCCGACCTGACCGCCTATCAAAGAGGATGGTGAAGGGCCGCAACGATTGCTGGAAATCGTCCGATCTCTTCGCGTGCGTTTCGGCCAATTACGTCATGCGGATTGGAGAGATCAGGACCGAGTTTGCCGATGCCCGGTCTGATGATGACAACGGTGCCTCAAAAGGTCCATTCCCGCTGATTTGCGAAGGCATTGACGGTGTCTTTTCAGTTTCCTTTGTCAACGGTCCGGCAACCGGTTGGGTGTCGATCACAGATCAAAACGGCACGGTGGTATTGCCCAGTATTCCATCGGCATCGGGCGCAAGATACGAAGTCGAAACGTTCGAAGGCACCTATGAGTTCTTTACCAAAGGAGACGAGTCTTTGCTGACCCCTCCGAACGGGACCAGAACGATGTGCCGGTTTGACGATATTGGCTGATGGATCAAGGGGTAAGCCAGCGGCCTTTCCAGCTATCTGAAACGCTGTAAGCCGCGCGGCGGTGCAGCTTCGGGTCCAAATCGACGATATCCAGATGTTGCAGCGCGATGGTCACAACTGCAAACCGGCTGATGTCTGGCTGGTTTTCCAGGGCCTCTGCGCGACCCAAATCCGCGCCGGGAAAGGGTAGGTTGCCGTAAGACGTCCGCGCGTGATCGGGCAGCGCGTCCCATAGTTCTTTGACGGCTTCTCCCACGGCCAAATGCGCGACGCCATTTGCCCGGATTTGAAGGGCGTTTTGCGGATACCATAAAAGCCCGGCAACATGCCGGTTCTGCTGCAATTCCTTGACCTTTTGTGAACCGGCATCCGTGTAGAACGCGATCTCGCCCTCAGTTTGGGACGCAGAGCGGAGCACAACGTTGCGCGACTGCGGCGGGCCATCGAGGCCGAGCGATGACAACCCCATCAGCCGACCCGCCAACTGACCTGATGCGATGCCTTGGGTCATGGTCGACCACGCCAGATTGAGAAACGTGTTGAGGTCATTCATATCCCGTCATTTCCAGATATCCAGACCCACCGTGCGTGCCGTTCAGCACCACCGGACCTTCCCAATAAGGCACGGACGTCCCCATCCAGCTTTGCGCGTTAAGCGCAGTGATGGTGAGGTCGACGTCGTAATCTGGCACCTGAAGCTGCCATTCGGTCGGCACCGGCCTGTTTTGGACCTCTGTAACACCAATCGGGGATACCGTGATATCACCGTCGCCCAACGGGGTGGGAACGCCATCTCGGTCAATCCATGAGCCAGAGCGAAAGCCGCTCGCATCGTCCCGCAGCCGAAAGGCCATGAGTTTTTCGCCGCTGTCAAAATTCAACGAAAACCAGTCCCAGCCGGATTGATCGCTGGCCAACGGTTGACTGGACCATTCTCGGTCGAGCCAGCCAGTACCGGTGACGTTGATCATTCGGTCCCCGAGATCAAGCTGTCCGGAAACCTCGTAATGCGGTTGCGAGTAATAATAGCTGGCTTGGCCTGCCGCCGATTTGACCGAAAACCCGCGGTCCCCATGCAGAACAAGGGGGCCTTGAGCGCGTAGACGAACGTCATAGGCGAAATTCGCGCCATTGGCCGTCAGGCGAATATCGTCCAGCGGATCACCTTCCGCAATAACGCTGGTCATCGCCCAGTCGTCAATAAAGGCGGAGAACGGCGCGTCAGCGACGCCTGCAATGCCGATCCCACCCCGCGCCAGCCGTTCTGCGTAATAGTGGTCTTGCGGCGTCGTAACCGCCGCGTGTCCCAGCCAGACTTGCGGCGTGTTCCAACCTTGGCCGGTTTCCGGCGCAAGGGCAGAGCGAAAGAGGGTCCATTGAATGCCAAAGGCTGTTCCGGTCTCATCTTTCAAATTCGCGGTCAGATACCACCATTCGATGCGATAACTTGGGTGGGCTTGATGATCTTGCGGAAAGATCAGAGGGGTGCCGCGTTGGGGAATATCAAACCCTTCCGCGTCTGTTCCCAGACCGGCAAAACCCTGTGCCAAGACCGCCGAGGCTTGCAGTATCATCGCAAAAAGGATCGTCACCACCTTACTTTTCATTGGTAAACACCTTGAGCAATTCGGACGGCGCGATCCGCAGCAGCTGATATCCCGGCCAAGCGGCCGCCAGCGCGGCCGACAGCAACGCAAACAGAACGGGCAGGACCCATTCAACCGGAAAGACATACATGGGCAGTTTCCAGCCAAACGCCTCGGTATTGATCACCGACAGCAAAGCCCAAGCCAAAACCAAACCCAAAGGTAACGCCACAAGACAGGTGAGCGCGGCCAAAATCAGGCTGCGCAAAATCTCAAGCCGGGCAAGCTGTCGTCGTTGCAGCCCCAGAACCCAGACAGGCGCGACAAAAGGCAGGCGCATCGTCCAAAGTGTCAGAAGTGCCGTAAAGATCGCAAAGCCGGCAACAAGCAAGGTCAGGATGTTCAGCGCACCAGTGATCAGAAACGTGCGTTCAAAAACCTGCAAAGACAGGGCTTTCAGCGCGGCCTGGTCGATGAGGCTGTCGGTGGACAGCTCAAATTCGTCCCGCAGGTCGGCAAGCAACGCGGGCACATCCTGACGCGGCAGGCGCACGCCAAACTGGCGATTGGGCGCTTCTGGAAACCGTTTTTCAAAGTCCTTAAGGCCGATCAGGGCCTGTCCATTGGGGTTGCCATAATCAGAATAAATGCCGACGACCGGCAGGGATATATCGGCAAAGAGCGTTATGCTGTCCCCCAGTGTCAGGTTTTCTCTGCGCGACAATTGTTCATTGATGACGATCCCTGCGCCGCTGGCGACCTGATCCCAAGTGTCAGGGGTCTGTGCCAGCAACGGCCAATTCTCGCGGTAGGTCGCGTGGTCTGCAACACCGTAGAGGCGTAGGGGCCGCCCATTCTGCGTACGCTCGACAAAGCGTATGGGAAGAACTGCGTCGCTGCGCGGTGCGAGCCATTTAGTCAAGGCTGCACCTTGTGCATCGCTTTCGGTTGTCACGTAAATCTCAGCGGCCAGCCGTTGGTCTAGCCAACCAGTGAAGGTTAAACGAAAGCTCGACACCATCGTCCCGACACCAATATTGGTTGCGACCGCCAGCAAAAGCGCCATTAACGCCAGCGACAATCCCGAAGACTGCGCCCGCATATCCGCCCAAACCCATTGGCTGATCGGGCCCTTGGCGAGTTTGGCGCCCAAGGCCAAAACCCGGGTCAGAACCCAAGGCAGCAGCAGAGCCGTGCCAACCAAAAGCGCCCCAAGGAACGCAAACCCGGCGGCCAGCCCGTCAAACAGCAACAGGATCGCGGTGCCCAATACGAGCATCAGCAAACCGGACAGAGCAAGCCAGACCGCGGATCGTTCGGTCCGCGCAGCCCAGCCATCAATGTGGGATGTGCCCAGCACAGGCACACGGAACAAAAGCCAGATGGCACGCGATCCTGCCAACAGAGTTCCGCCCAACGCCATGGCCAATCCGGTGGCCACCCAAATGGGGCGCATGATAAGCGTGTTGGAAACCTCGGCACCATAAAGCCCACGCAGGGTGGCGGACACACCGGGCAAAAGGGCCGCGGCCGTGAAATATCCAATGATCAGGCCCATGAGGCCCGCAAGGATGGCAAAAGTGATCAATTCGACACTCATGGCATAGGCCAGATGCAACCGCGGCACACCCAACGCCCGCAGGGTTCTGATAACCGGACGCCTTTGTTCAAAGGCCAGTCCGATGGTGCCATAGACGATGAAAAGGCCCACCGCGAAAGACAGCGCGCCAAAGGCGGTGAGGTTCAGGTGAAAACTGTCCGTCAAGCGAGACGCGTCAATGGTCTGCGCCGGGGCCTCGCAGAACAGGTCGGGCGCGACCGTTGCCAGGTCTTGTTGGCGAAGCGGTTGATCGTTCAGGACCAACAGGCGAGAGAATTGAATGGGCCGCCGCAGGATTTTTTCGGCAATAGAGATATCCATGAGGACGATGCCATCTGGCAAGCTTGGCAATTCTTGCAGGGTCAGTTCAGGTTCCGCCGAACCGATCCGTTCTATGGTTGCGGCATTGGCAAAGACGATACCGGGTGCCGCAATAAGGTTCAGAGGGTCTGGCGCATCTTCGGCCCCCAAGTCGATATCTTCTGGAACCAGCGGGTAGCCGAAAAAATGATCCCAAAGAGCGTGACAAACCCGTTTCCGATCCGGGTTCTCTGTTCGATCACCGGGGTGACCGACCAACCGGATTTTCTAAGGGACTGAAAGGTTTCCAGCGGGATGCTCTCACCGTCACGGGATTTCAAGAGATCAAACGTGTCCGGGGTCAGGACGGTTTCGGCTTCCGCATAGCTGTTTCGGGCTTCGGAATTTATCGCCTGAACGGCGGACCACAACGCAGTTGCAAGCGCCAGCCCAAGACAGAGCGTGACCAGTTGACCGGGCTTGCGCCACCAATGCGACATCAAGGCCTGCAGCGCCATGTTGGTCATGAGATGTGACCGCGCCGCAAAACCAGTTTTCGGTTCAAGCGATCTGCCAGCCGGTCTGAGTGAGTGACCATCAAAAGCCCGCACCCTGTTTCCACCGACAAGGACAACATCAGGTCCATCACCACATCACTATTGGCTTCATCAAGATTGCCGGTCGGTTCATCGGCCAACAACAGCTCTGGCCGCATGGCCAAAGCACGCCCGATGGCGACGCGCTGTTGCTGACCGCCGGAAAGCTGTTCGGGAAACCTTTTGAGCAAATCGTTGAGGCCCAGCACGGATCCCACATGCTCTAACCAGTCCTCGTCTACCCGGTTCGCAAGACGACAATGAAAGCGGAGGTTCTGATCGACATTCAGGGAGGGGATCAAGTTGAACTGGTCTTCCCCCACTGAAGTGGTCCTCCGCTATGTTTAGGAAACGGAGGAAACACATGGCCAACAAGCGACCAAAGCCAGAAGAGATTGTCACGAAGTTACGGCAGGTTGAGGTTCTGACGGGGCAAGGGATGCCGCGTCTGGATGCGATCCGTCAGATCGGTGTGACTGAACAGACCTACTACCGGTGGAAGAAAAAATACGGCGGAATGGGCACGGATCAATTGAAGGAACTGAAGCGTCTGCAAAAAGAGAACGAGCGATTGCGCAAAGCCGTTTCTGATCTGACGCTGGACAAGCTGATCTTGGCGGAGGCGGCAAAGGGAAACTTCTGAGTCCCGCTCGTCGTCGTGCCTGTATTGATCGCGTTCGTGCTGAGCTGAACATCTCGGAGCGTCGGGCATGCCGGGTTCTAAGACAACATCGATCCACACAGCGCAAAGTACCTGCGGGTCGCCCGGATGAAGAACGTTTGGTGGCTGATATGATCGAACGGACCCGGCAGTATGGCCGCTACGGCTATCGTAGGATCGCGGCACTACTGAGAGACGCTGGCTGGCATGTGAATGACAAGCGCGTGGAACGGTTATGGCGACGAGAGGGGCTGAAAGTGCCAATGAAACAACCGAAGAAAGGGCGGCTTTGGCTGAATGATGGATCATGTGTCAGGCTTCGGCCAGAGCGCCGCGATCATGTCTGGTCTTACGACTTTGTCCACTGCCGCACCGACGATGGTAAAGCTTTCCGCACACTCAACATCATCGACGAGTACAGTCGGGAATGCTTGGCCATACGCGTGGATCGCAAGCTCAACTCAGGCAATGTGATCGATGTGCTGAGCGACCTGTTCATTCTGCGCGGCATCCCGTCGTTCATCCGTTCCGACAATGGCCCTGAGTTCGTTGCGCAAACCGTGCAGGACTGGATCAAGGCTGTCGGCGCAAGGGCGGCTTACATCGAACCAGGCAGCCCTTGGGAGAATGGGTACTGCGAAAGCTTCAACGCCCGTTTCCGCGATGAGTTCTTGAACGGGGAAACATTCTACAGCCTGCGTGAAGCCCAAATCCTGATCGAACAATGGAGAAAGCACTACAACACGAAACGACCACACAGTGCTCTAGGCTACCGCCCACCGGCTCCCGAAACCGTCGTCAAGATGGACCAAAGGTCGATCATGCACTAACAATCAAATTGGACCACTCAGGTGGGGCTGATCATGCCCGCCCAGGTTTCTCCATTGACTGTTTTACTGGTTGGCGTGCTGGCCCGTTCAGGAATGCGCACGACCAGTCCCGGCATGTCAAATGTCGGAAAGGTGGGCGGGTCCGGCATGAATGTGGGGACCAAAAGGGTGAGGCGCAGCACGATGGGCTGGCCGACAACGGCCTCGGCCTCCATCGGTTCAACTGTCAATTGGGCGACGGTTTGTTGTCCGAACACCGCCGACACCTGCGCAATCAAGAACCAAAGGGTAAGGGCAAAGAGGCGTCCCGGTTTCATTGCGCATTCTCCAAGAGGAAGCGGCTGCGCAGAAAATCCTGCATATTGATATCGATGCTGGTCATCCATTGATCTGCCGTCAATGCGGACGGGCCTGCATCTTCGGGGGCAACCTCTGTCTGCGCGCCGCGCTGCGCCTCGTTGTCGTAAACGGTTTCATCTGCACCAATCCCGGCCTCTTCACCCGTGTCAGATTGCTCTCGGGTGGTTTCCACGAAATCGAGGATGGCTTTGGCGACCTCCAGATTTTGCTCTGCTTCGGGAAAGTCGGGTTGGCGGTCCAATGCCTTTTCAAAAGCTGCGATTGCAGGTCGATAGCCTCTATTGCGTATCTCGGCCATTCCTTCGGCAAAGGCAGCTTCTGCCGTGGTAAGCCCCGCGAAAATCTCTGCGGCGTCTTCATATTCACCCGCGCGATACTTGGCATACCCGCGCCAAAACGGATCTTCGAACAACATTCCCGCTTCGCTGAATTCCTTGTTGCGGTATTTCAGGAACCCTTGTTGATCCGAGGTTAAAAACCAGTCTCGCCACCCATCCGCGCGGGCGGGGTCGGCAGGCACTAAACCGACGATCAGGACGATCCAAGCCCAGCGCACGCCCCAACCGCGTCTGAACCACAGCAGAACCAGAAACGCGGCGGGCTAGGCCAGCCACCAGGCGCGATCCTCCCAATCCAGCCGGTCATCCCCACGCAAGGCCGCCGCGTAATCGGACCGAACCCGACGCTCGATCCGGTCAATGTCGCGATCATCTGCCGTGAGGTATTCCAGGCTGGCGGTTTGGATCTGGTCCAATTGGGCAACGGATACCGTTGATGGTGCTGCGATCAGAACATGCACCGGAATTGTCGCGTTCGAGGTGAAGGCCGCAACGTTTTGCGGGGCCAGATCATCAAGGATGAACAGCACGGCACCGGCGGTTTCTGCCGTCTCCAAAATCTCGGCGGCCAACGCCAACGCGTCACTTGCCGCATCTCCATCCGTTGGCATCACGGCAGGAGACAAGCCTTCCAAAAGCGGTCGCAGGATGTTGGGGTCTTCGGTCAGTGGTGCGGCGCGATGCGCGGTTCCGGCATAGGCGATCAGGGCGTTTCGGGCCCCGGCGCGCCGCTCGATCAAATCCAGCGCTTTGAATTTGGCCCGGTCCAACCGGCTGGGCGCAATATCACTTTCTTCCATGGACGGCGTCACCTTTAGAGCGATCACCAATGGCGCGGTGTCCGCAACAAGCGGATTGGGCGCACGGCTCCACGTTGGACCCGCGACACCGATAGAAAGCGCCAAAGCCGCCACCATAAGCGCATCGATTGGCAAAATACGGGCCGATTGAGTCTGGCTGACATTCAATGCGCGCGCCAAGTGCGGTGCAACGCCCAAGGTTTCAAACGGGCGGTGCGTTTTTTTCGGGCGCGAAACCCACCAGAGCCCAAGGATGGGCAGGGCTGCCAGCAACCACAACGGTCGCAAGAAGTGGAAAGAGGCCAATGCGTCCATCATTGCGCAGCCCTCAGCCGAAGCGAGGCCAACCGCATGGTCGCCGTAAAGGTCAAAAGCACAATGAGGGCCGCAGACAAGGGCAGATAGACGAGCGATATCTTGGGCCGGTAACTGACCGTATCCACCGCGCGCGGTGTCAGCGCGTCAATCTCTTGATAGATAGCTGTTAGCGCATCTTCATCCTGAGCAAAGAAAAACTGTCCACCGGTCCGGTCGGCGATGTCCTGAAGACTGTCCAGATCGACGCGGTCCTCTCCAGACCCTTTGGGGTCCCCAACCCCAATCGTATGGATCACAACACCCTTGTCCGCGGCAAATTCAGCTGCGTTGACGGGGCTCACCCGGCTGGAAGTATCGGCCCCATCCGACAACAGGATCATCAAGCGCTCTTCTACTTCGCTCGCCTCAAACGCGCGGATGCCCAGACCGATGGCATCGCCAATGGCGGTGTTGGGGCCCGCCATGCCCACTGCGGTCTGGTCGAGAAAGCCTGAAAGGCTGTCGAGATCTTCGGTAAACGTGGCCTGAACAAAGGCGCGCGTGCCGAACACGATCAACGCCATGCGGTCGCTTTCCCGCTCGGAAATAAACGTTTTGAGCACGTTGGTGACAGCAGCCAGCCTTTGTTGAGGCTGGCCGTCCGGTCCAACGAAGTCGCGATCGTCCATAGATCCCGAAATGTCCAATGCCAAAACAATATCGCGCGCGGATGTTTCAATGGTGATCGGGTCGCCCAGCCGTTCGGGACGTGCCAGAGCCAAGACGATCAAGACCCAGACCAGAGCCGCAACCGCCATTTGCAGGACAGAGCGTTGTAGAACAAGCGCGCCTTGCTGCGGCTCAACACCCGCCGCTTGGGTCATCGCGCGGAAAAACGGGATGCGCATCGCGGACGTTTTTTCCCGGTAAGGCGGCGCAAAGCGCCAGACCAAAAAGGGCAGGGGCAAGAGCAAGAGCGCCCATGGAAAGCCAAGGCTCAGCGTCATGTTCTCACGCCCGCTACTGTATGTCCCGCGATCCACTTGCGGACAAACGGTTCAAGGCCTGGCGTGCTGACGGGCGTCTTTTGATATGCGGCCCGCGCCAATGCTTGCGCATCCGCGCCATCGATCCGCGCGCCTGCGCCGGTTTTATTCAGAAAGGCGATCCAATCGGGTCCGGTGAGAGCTGCTACCTCCGATCTGGGATAGGCCGCCAACGCCGTCCGTCGTAAAAGTGCGGCCAAGGCTTGGACGTCAGCCTTGTCGATTGTGTTCAGCTCTTTCAGTGCCGCGCGGCGATAGGCGGATGCCGCATAGCGTTTGAGCATTGCCCGGACCAGTGCCGCCAATAGCACCAAAAGAGCAAGGCCCAGATAGACCCAGCCGACCGTGGCCGGAAACATCGAGATTGCCTCTGGTTCCGGCACCGGCTCCAGCATGTTGAGCAGATCAACGAGCGATTTTCCGGCAAAGTCGCTGTTCATACCACCCTCATGGTCTGGCCAAAGGCCGCCAGTAACTGATCGGCCGCGGGTTGTTTTGTGTTGAGTTGCAAAAGGGACGTTCCGTGCCGGTCGCACCATGATTGCAACTTGCTCTGTCGGTTTTCGGTAGCATTTTGCACTTTGCGGCGAATGGCGGCTGACCGAAAATCCAACTCTGCTTGCAGTCGCCCATCGGATACCGCGATCGCAGCACCGGCAGGAATTTCTTTGGCAGCAGGGTCTGACACATTGCACAGGATCAGATCGTTTTTGCGCACCAACTGACCAAGGATGTGCTCGGATGCAGTATCCAGCCCATCGAAATCCGAAAGGATGATCACTGTTCCCCCGCTTTGCGCCATGCGTTGAACGGATTTCAGAACCGCGTTCAGCATGTCCGGCGAATCATCCGGCATATTGGCGGACAACCGACCATTGGCGGCACTGATGGCTGACAGGAACTGAAACAGAGCCTTTTGCCGGCGGAGCGGGCGATGCTCTGACAGGTTCTGGTCATTGAAAACCAGCCCGCCGGGGCGGTCACCTTGTTGAATGACGCAATGCGCCAGAATGGCAGCGGCTTCTGCCGCGACAACCGATTTCATGTATTCCATGGTGCCAAAGAACATCGCGATGCGCTGGTCCACGATGATCCAGACAGGTCGCTCTCGCTCTTCGGAATAGACACGGACATAAGGGGTGCCCGTGCGCGCCGTCACCTTCCAGTCCAAAGCGCGAATATCGTCGCCGGGCAAGTAATTCCGCAGCTCTTCGAAATTCAGCCCGCATCCGCGCAACCGCGACGCATGCCGACCATTGAGCGCAGAATTCGGATTGAACCGTGGTAGCAAGGTCAGCTTGCGGGCCAGCGTGGCCAAGCCGTTCAGCTGCCGCGTGGAAACGTAAATTCTGGGGTCATCGGATGGCAAAGGGCGGGGCGCGTCCATGATTGCCTCACGGCAGTGCCACAAGCGACAGGATCAGATCGGTTATATCATCTGCCGTCTTGCCGTCGGCCTGCGCTTCGTAGCTGAGGGTCATGCGATGGCGTAAAACATCCGCCGCGATCGCGCGAACGTCCAGAGGGTCCACATAATCCCGACCTTCCAGCCAGGCATTGGAACGCCCGCATTTGTCCAGCGCCAAAGAGGCACAGGGGCTGACGCCGACATCGATCCACCGGGCGAGATCATCGCTCAGCCGGTCCGGTGTTCGTGTCGCATAAACGATATCCGCCATGTACCGTTCCATCGCGTCCGAGACGTGAATGCCCGACACCTCCGCCCGTGCTTCAAACACGGCAGATTGCGGGATAGGGGCCGCGACCTCTTTGGCTGGTTTATCCTCTTGCGCTGCTGACTGCGCGGCGATCTCTTCACCGCGGACCAATTGGATCACCTTCACCTCATCTTCGATGGGCGGGTAGGTGATGTTCACATGCATCAGGAACCGGTCCATCTGTGCCTCGGGCAGGGGATAGGTGCCTTCTTGTTCCACGGGGTTCTGCGTGGCCAGAACGATAAACAACGGCTCCATCCGCATGGGTCTTACCACCAACCGTCACCTGACGCTCTTCCATCGCTTCCAGCAAGGCGGATTGCACCTTGGCCGGGGCCCGGTTGATCTCATCGGCCAAAACGATGTTGGCAAAGATGGGACCGGGTTCGAAGCGAAAGATGCCGCCCGTTTCGGTCTGAACGTAAACATCCGTGCCGGTCACGTCAGACGGGAGCAAGTCTGGTGTGAACTGTATCCGGCTGAACTTGGCCTCAAGGTTTTTGGCCATCGCCTTGACCGCGCGTGTCTTGGCCAAGCCCGGCAGACCTTCGATCAAAAGGTTACCATTGGCGAGCAACCCGATCACGAGCCGCTCAATAACAGCAGTTTGTCCAATGATCGATTTGGACATGCGTTCGCGAAGGTCATTGATGGCGTCTCGAGCAGTCATAACGTTCCAAAAATCAATTATGGGTGGGCCCACACTGTCACTTTAAACGGGTTCCGTTCAATTAAAACTTCGGCAAAAACGTATTACAGGGAGGCGTTCAGTCGCGCGCGCAAGACGGCGACCACGTCTTTGATGTCTGGTCTGAGTTGCCCATGGCGCGGCGCGTCCGACAGCGTGGTAAACCAATGATCAGGCGGGTTTTTCCCGGCGCTGCGGTTCCATGTCAGTTGTCGAAGAACAGCCTCTGCCGCCGGCGGCAGACGGTCCGGAATGTCGTGGCCATTCAATGTCGCCCACACACCCGTCCACAATCGCGCAACCGACCAAGGGTTGTACCCACCACCACCCAGAACAAGAAGACGGTCGGTCATGCTTTTGAGCGCGGTAACCGTGTACCAATGACAGGTGTTTGAAAGGGTCAAGCGCGACAAGGGATCTTCGGTGACCGCATCCGCCCCGCATTGCAAGACGATCGCATCGGGGCGAAAGGAGGATACAGCGGGCAAAATGATCTCGTTTAGGATGTAGTCATACTCGGTATCATTGAAGCCCTTCGGCACCGGGATGTTCCAGGCCGTGCCTTGTGCGTCATCCCCAACGGCACCGGTGAACGGCCAGCGGTTTTGTTCGTGGACAGATATCAGCCGAACCCAATCGGCCCCGGGAAAAGCGGCCTCGACCCCGTCACAATGATGCGCGTCGATATCGACATAAACGATCCGATCAAGTCCAAGCCGCTTCAATGTCAGGATCGCGATGACCGGATCGTTGAGATAACAGAAACCCGATGCCCGGTCCGGCAGCCCGTGATGGGTGCCACCCCCGGGATTATAAACGTAGCCGCCTTGCGCAATAAATTCAGCACCCAACATCGACCCGCCAGCCGCCGTTGCGGGCCGTTTATACATTTCCGAAAAGACCGGGTTCGACAGCGTACCCAACCCATTCCGCGTCCGGATGTCCGCGTCGACGAACTGGGTTTGTTCTGCCTCTTGCAAAGCCGCGACATAGCGTTGGGTGTGAAATTGCGTCAACGCTTTGGGCTTGGCCACCGGACTGTTGCGATACTGATCTTGTGGCAACCAGCCCAGCGCACGGCCAAGATCAATGACTGTTGGCACACGCGGAATGGCCAGTGGGTGGACGCGCCCATATGTGGACCCCCGGTATATCTCGGACCCGATGAAAAGTGGTTTGGGCAACAAATCCGGTTCTAACCTTTTCAAAATGTTATCACGTTTCTTCGGGTTGCTTTCGACGCAGGCCTATAGGCTCATCCCCTCTGTGCCGTGTCACATTGACCAAGCTGTTATGGCTTGTCTACGACGGCAACGGTGTGTTTCAGTCGCAGGTAGCATTCAAAGCCAGCCTGCCCATGGGACGGCCCAACACGGAGACTGCGGTTGACGCGCATATTTGGACTGTTTTGTCTCGGGCTTTGGGTGTTTGCGCAGGCCGCATACGCGCAATCGGGCGATGCAGAGTTCGTTGGGTCCAGCACCTGTGCGGATTGCCATGAAGAAGAATACGCTCTGTGGCAGAACTCTCATCACGCGCTGGCCTGGACCGAAGCAACACCTGACAACATCAAGGCGGATTTCTCAGACCGCATGTTTGAGCATGACGGTGTGGCCTATGCTTTTTCGACGTCAAACGGTGATGCATCGGTGCGGATTACCGAAGCTGATGGGGCAGTGCGCGACTATGGCATTCATTCAGTCGTCGGCATCGAACCGTTGCAGCAATATCTGTTAGAGACAGAAGAGGGCGGTCTGCAAAGCTTTGACGTTGTTTGGGACCGGCAAGAGGAAGAGTGGTATCATCTTTACCCCGATCAGAATTTGCCGCCAGATGACGGGTTGCATTGGTCCGGTCCCTATAAAAACTGGAACGCACGCTGTGCCGAGTGCCACGCTACGGATTATTCCAGGAACTATGACGTACAAACGCAAACACATGCGCCCGAGATGACCGAAAAGGGCGTCGGTTACGAAGCCTGTCACGGACCGGGGTCTCTCCACCTCGAACTGGTGAGTGGTAAGTCACCGCAGCTGGCTGCGGGCCTGACGCCATACGGCTTTACGGATCGGTTGAATATGCCGGATCAGGACGCCGCCCAGTGCGCCGGGTGTCATTCACGGCGTGACGTTTTGGGCGATGGCAATCCGTTGCCGGGCACCCCGTATCACGACGTCTATAATCTCGCTGTGCTGCGACCGGGGCTTTACCACGCTGATGGGCAGATTTTGGACGAGGTGTATGTCTATGGCTCATTCTTGCAGTCCAAGATGTACAGCAAAGGCGTCACATGCGGGGATTGTCATGAACCCCACGCTGCACAGGTGATCGCCGGCGACAACAGCCTTTGCACCCAATGCCATTCCCCGGCCGGGAACGCGCGTTTTCCGTCACTGCGCCTTACCGTCTATGACGATGTTTCGCACACCCATCATCCAGAGGGGTCTGAAGGAGCACAGTGCAAAAGCTGTCACATGATCGAACGGAATTACATGGGCATCGATGGCCGTCGGGATCACAGTTTCCGGATACCGCGCCCGGATCTTTCCGTTGAATTAGGGACACCCAACGCCTGTTCCGATTGCCACACCGATCGAAGCCCAGACTGGGCTGCTGATCAGGTTGTTGAATGGTTTCCGAACTCCCCGAACAGGGGGGCGCACTTTGGTCAGGTCTTACATGCCGCACAAATCGAACCGATTGCCGCCGCGGGCAGCCTGATCGATTTGGCCCTGAACGCCGAAAACCCTGGCATTGTGCGCGCCACGGCATTGTACCTATTGCGACCCGCTGTGACTGTCGATGCTATTGAACAGTTGGTTGATTTGCGGCGCGATCCTGACCCGCTGGTCCGGGCCAATCTGGCGCCATTGCTCCGGCCATTGGCACCTGAACAACGTATGCGGGCCATGCGCCCGCTTTTGACCGATCCGATGCGAAATGTGCGGGTTGAAGCGGCCAAGCAAATGCTCGACATATCGCCGCAATCGTTGGGGGCCAGCAGTGCGGCCATATTGGCGCGTGCCATGACTGAGTGGCGCACGACGATCACCAATCGCTTGGACTTTCCCGAAACACATCTGGTTTTGGGTGGTACGGCGTTGACGCTACGGAATTTTGGTGCCGCGCGGGACGCGTTTCGACAAGTAGTGTCCATGGACCCTCAACGCGTCGAAGCGTGGGATATGCTTATCCGACTTGCCGCAGCGATTGACGGCAATGATTCGGCGCGTTTGGTGTTGGAAGAAGCATTGGATGTTTTGCCAGATGACCCTTCTTTGAACGCTATTGCAGCACAGTTCCAATGATTTAGCCGCAGAATTACCGTGCCCGTTCTAAATGAGATTTTTAGTCTGGCCTGTAATCTCCCGACCGGTTTAGCCTTAAGGCGCCGGGGGGCGTTTTGTAATACTTGATTAAGGCGTCTGTCCGGAACAAAAAAAATAATAGAATTTTAGGTTCGGATATGAAGAAAAGTGACAAAATTGATCGTCGCGCGCAGCTGTTTGAGCTGTTGCGACAACAGAATATGACCGATATCGCGCTGGCCCGCGCAAAGACGCACCCAGAGCTGCGTGTTGAAACAGATGATATTACTGTTTTGAAATCGGTAGCTGCGAAATCGTTTTCTGCCGGTTCAAAACAAAAAAGCTTTGATTAACCGCGAAACCCAGTCGCTACGACAAATTTCTCGGAGCTGTCCGCGCGCGATGACGGCGGTTTCACATTGGCGACCTTTTGAAACTTTTGCTTCAAGAGTTTCTGCAGATCACCCTCGGCACCGCCGGCCAGAACCTTGGCAACAAAGGTGCCGCCGTCTTCCAATACGTCGAACGCGAAATATGCTGCCGCTTCACACAGCGAGATGATCCGTAAATGATCGGTCTGTTTGTGTCCGGACGAGGCGGCTGCCATATCTGACATCACGACATCCGCGCGCCCGTTCAGCCACTCTTTGACTTTAATATCGGCGTCATCTTCCATGAAGTCCAACTGGTAAATCTCGGCACCAGCCACTGGTTCGACTTCTTGCAGGTCAACGCCCAGAACGGTGCCAACCGCCTTACCTGACTTTTCGTTAAGCGCATTCACGCGCTTGACCGCCACCTGCAACCACCCACCGGGCGCGCAACCAAGGTCCACAACCCGCGCACCGGGCACGAGGAAGCGGAACTTGTCATCCAATTCAAGGATTTTGAACGCGGCACGTCCGCGATAGCCTTCGGTTTGGGCGCGTTTGACGTAAGGATCGTTGAGCTGTCGTTGCAGCCAACGCGTCGAGCTCAGCTTGCGCCCGCGGGCCGTCTTGACCTTGACTTTGAGATCCCGCTGTCCGCGTCCTGACGTCGGTTTTGTCATCTGTACGATCCCCGTAAACCAGAATGCCGGTGCCTATAGACCCCAATTCCAGAGCGCAAGAGGCGCCCTTAAAACGGACCATCCTCCAGAACGCCATGCGCGCTCATCTGAGCGTATAACAGACCTTCGCGTAGGCCGCGATCCGCAACCGACAGCCGATCCGTAGGCCAGGACCGAAGCAAAGCTTGCAGAATTGCGCTTCCGGACATGATCAGAGCTTGCCGATCCTCACCGATGCGTGGATCGCGGCGGCGACCGGTTGGCCCCAATTGAAGATAGGAATTGATCACCTTGTCGATCTGGTCCGACGTCATGCGCAGTCCATCAACCTTGGTGCGGTCGTAGCGTTTCAACCCCAGATGGCTTGCCGCGACCGTCGTTACGGTGCCGGAGGTGCCAACGATCTGAAATCCCTCGCGTTTCTGGATGTCCTTATAGGGGGCAAATTCGGCCAGGTTTTCCTCGAAAAACCAACTCATCAAAGCAAAGCGCGCGGAGTCGTCTTCAACATCATTGAACTGGTCGCGCAGGGTTGCCACGCCCAAGGGCACGCTGATCCAGTCCACCACCTTTGCGGCGGGAAAGGGGCTTTCCGGCGGGTGGAATCCCGCGTGCAGACGCATGATGGCCTTCGGCCGGTCTCGGTGTGGGACCGAGCTGATATCGATCCAGACCAATTCCGTGGAGCCGCCACCAATATCAACGACCAAAAGCTGTTCGGTTTTGGTGCTTACCAAGGGGGCGCAGGATACGACGGCCAGCCGGGCTTCTTCCTCGGGCTGGATAATCTCAAGGTTCAAACCTGTTTCACGACGCACCTGATGGATGAAATCCTTGGCGTTCTTGGCGCGCCGGCAGGCTTCGGTTGCGACAAGGCGCATCCGGTTCACTTTGTTACGGCGGAGTTTCTGCTGACAGATACGCAGGGCCTGAATGGTCCGTTGCATCGACGACCGCGACAGCCGACCGGTTCGTTCCAGACCAGAACCCAGCTGAACGGATTTAGAGAAGCTGTCAACAACATGGAACCCACTGCCCTTGGGTTGGGCAATGAGCATGCGACAACTGTGTGTGCCCAGATCCAACGCGGCATAAAGCTCGGATGAATCGGGCGGTTTAGGTACAGGGCTTTCAACCGGTTTCGGGAACGCGCCCGCACCCTTTGGACGCTTGGGCGCCATGTGTCACGCCCTTCATATGCTAAGTTATCCCCAAACTAGGAGCAATTTTGCCAAGGCGCAAGCGCTCAAAACCCGATCGCTAGAACGGGTTCTCGTAGTATCCTGCGACATCTTCATATTGGCTCTGCAATCGTGCACCTATTTTCGACACTGTCTGTGGTTGCAGGTCGTCCAATATCAGTTTTTGCTGGCTCGAATTGCGTTTTTCGCGGTCAAGTCTGCGACCGGTTTGTGTCTCTAGATCGAGGGTCAATTGGTTTACATCTTCGACACGGTACACTTTAGAGTAAAAGGACAGATTGGGGCCGGTGAAAAGGCGGCACGGCAACGCGTGATGTTTGATGCTGGATGCAACCTCAACATAGGTATCCAGGTTCTGAAAAAAGAAATCAGGATCGGGCATAGTCGGCAAATCGGGCCTTTGCCGCCGAAGCTTCCAAGCGCTTTCAAGGTCTTTGAGAGATACCACTCTGTTGGTGTACACCGACAACAAACGCGCCAAGGGATCGCGCAGAACCGTGAGCGTGAAATAATCTTTGTAATCCAGCCACATGCGCGGTCGAAAGCGGCGTGTTTGATAGATGTGATGAATATTGAACGCAGGGTTAGAATGATCGACCTCTGCCAACAAATCGTCGTCCATTTGCAACAACAGATGCTTCACAGTGGTGCAAGCTGCTTTGGGAACGGCCGCATAAGCAACTTTTACATCGCCTCCGACAGAAATAACGCGGTTGCGATACGCATCTGGGTCGGCCGGCAAGATGGGTTTGGTTTGCGCGCTCATATTCGACATAACAGTGTGCCCGATACCTTTTTTCCAACTATCCGAAATTTTTTCCACTAGGGCCAGAGGTCAGCGGGAATGAAAACATGTTGTCGGGCCCTTTGCGCTGCTTGAATAGGAAGCATTTTCGTCGCAGTTGGCCCCAGTTTCGTCGAAAAACGGCGTGGCGTGGGCAAAGCACTGCCATAGATAGGGCAAACGGCCAGCAAGGAATCAATTATGCCTGACGTCACCATTGTTTACTGGAGAGATATCCCGGCACAGGTCATTGTCGGCAAAGGCCGTCGTGGCGCCAAACGGCAATTGGAAGAACGGTTCGAACAGGCGATCGACCGGGCCGCGATGAAGGTCAATGCCAAGGACACCGATGCCTATCTGGCCGAATGGCGCAAAGCGGCACCCTACACATGTGACGGCGACCCCGCCGAAGTGGCCGAAGCCGAAGCGCAGCGGTTGGAAACGGAATACGATCAAGAGCGGATCAAGGCGCTGATCGCGAATGACGGTTGGGCGTAACGCCTGTAACGATGATAGGAGGCCGACATGGCTCTGTTGAACTTCAAGAAACGTGACGCCGGCTCGAACAAAGAGATTGATCCGAATGTCGAGGCTTTCCTGAAAAGCTATTCGATTGAGGTCATGCCAAGAACGGCTGAGAAGGTTGACAACTTTCGCGACCTTTTGCCGGCGGGCACGCGGGTCTACATCGCTCATATCGAAGGCACCCCGATCGAAGACATGGTGCGCACCGCAAAACGGATCGCCAATGAAGGGTTCCCCGTGATGCCCCATTTCCCGGCGCGCATCATCAAGGATGCGGCGACGCTGGAAAACTGGATTTCGATGTATCAGGGCGAGGCAGGTGTCGATCAGGCGTTGTTGTTGGCGGGTGGCGTGGCCAAGCCGCATGGCGACTTTGAAAGCTCTATGCAATTGATGGAAAGCGGTCTGTTCGACAAGGCCGGGTTCAAGCGTCTGCACGTTGCCGGTCACCCTGAAGGGAACAAGGACATTGATCCAGACGGAAGCATGAAAAACGTCGACGAAGCGCTTCAATGGAAACAGAAATTCAAAGAGCGCACAGCGGCAGAGATTGCGTTGGCAACGCAGTTCTGTTTTGACGCCAAGCCCATCATCGAATGGGCCGACAACCTGAAAGAAGCGGGCATCGACATTCCGGTTCATATCGGGATTGCGGGCCCTGCGAAGCTTCAGACGCTGATCAAATTTGCGATTGCTTGTGGCGTTGGGCCATCGCTCAAGGTACTGCAAAAGCGGGCGATGGATGTCACCAAGCTGCTGCTGCCTTACGAACCAACCGATGTTGTGACGGCTTTGGCCGCGCACAAAGCGGCGAACCCGGATTTCAACATCACCAATGTCCACTTCTTCCCGTTGGGTGGGATCAAGACAAACGCAAACTGGGCCATCGAAAATGGTGGCGCGTCCACGGTGCCGGTTGGCAGCTAACACCTGCACACCGACACTCAATAAAAACACATAGCGGTTCGTCGACGTAACAGAACGGATCGCAGGACAGGAGGCGTGAATGACGCGCACAATCGTAGAGTCGAAGACAAAAACTGCTGTGATCGGGTTTGACGAACCCTTTTGCGTAATCGGCGAACGGATCAACCCGACAGGGCGCAAAAAGCTGGCGGCAGAACTGGAAGCAGGCGACTTTTCCACCGTTGAAAAGGATGCGTTGGCACAGGTGGCGGCCGGGGCCACGGTTCTCGATATCAATGCGGGCGTCGTTTACAACTCTAATCCTAACCCGAACGAGACTGAACCACCCTTGATGACCAAGATCGTCGAGCTGGTGCAAGCGTTGGTCGACGTGCCGCTCTGCATCGACAGCTCTGTGCCCGGCGCTTTGGAGGCGGGTCTTGCGGTTTGCGAAGGGCGCCCTTTGCTGAACTCGGTCACCGGCGAAGAAGAACGTTTGGAAGAAATTCTGCCCTTGGTGAAGAAATACAACGTACCGGTCGTTGCCATCTCGAACGACGACACCGGCATTTCCGAGGACCCGGATGTCCGGTTCGCTGTTGCCAAGAAAATAGTCGAGCGTGCAGCCGATTTTGGCATTCCCGCGCATGATATCGTGGTGGACCCGCTTGTCATGCCGGTGGGGGCTATGGCCACCGCCGGTGTGCAGGTGTTCACTCTGGTGCGGCGTTTGCGCGAAGAGCTGGGGGTTAACACGACCTGTGGGGCTTCGAACATTTCTTTCGGTTTGCCCAATCGCCACGGGATCAACAACGCGTTTTTGCCCATGGCCATGGGTGCTGGCATGACCTCTGCCATCATGAACCCGGTCGCGTTGCCTGTGAAAAAAGCTGATATGGAGGCCAAGCGCGCTGCTGCTGCGGCAGCTGGTGTCATCCTGCCCGAAGGCATGGATGACGAAACCTTCTGCCAGCTGTTTGGACTTGGGTCCACCATGCCGCGCCCAGGAAAAGAGATGGAAGCCATCCGCGCCGCCAACTTCCTGACAGACAATGACCCGCATGGCGGCGATTGGATCCGGTTCAACAAGCCGCCCGCCGCGCCGGGTGCGGAAGAGGGCGGTCGCCGTGGCCGCGCAGGCGGGCGCCGTCGTCGCGCCTGACCAGTTTGGCGCGCGCCTTGCCGGCGCGCGCCCCAAAACACCCAATGTGCCGGATCAAATGACCCCATTTTAACATATTGGGTAACAATCTGCTGATTTGAACACAGAACTGATTTGCTCTGGGTGGCGAGTAAGCGCCGACATGTTTCGTACTTGGGGCATCCAAAAATGCATTTAAAAGCAACGTTTTGGGTTTCAAATCTCAAGTCATATCGGTGGTAATCTCCACGATGTCATAACAGTTCATCGCTCATTTCTTGCCAAGATCATTGCGCGTTCTGTAATTATGGATGCATGGACGAGCTGAGATCTATCCGTACTTTTCTGGCCGTTGTCCGTGAAGGCAGCTTTTCCGAAGCGGCCCGAAGGTTGGACACCACCCCTGCGACCGTGACGCGGGCGGTGGCGGATTTGGAAAAGCGTCTGAACACGCAGCTTTTGGTGCGCACCACGCGTCGCGTATCCTTGTCCAATGACGGTGCGGCCTATGCCGCGCGCGTTTTGCCTTTGTTGGACGAGTTTGATGCTGCGGCTGATGACATGAAAGCCCAAAGCGCGGACTGTTCTGGTCGGTTGAAGCTGAACGCGCCGATGTCATTTGGTTTAAAGGTGCTGCCTAAGCTGTTGCAAGAATTTCAGAAAGAGGCGCCGAAGGTCGATCTTGCGGTCACATTGCAGGACCGACTTGTCGATATGGTGTCCGGAGATTTCGACATCGCCATACGGATATCTGAACCACCGACCGACAAATCGACGATTTGGCGCAAGATTTGTGCAGTCGACCGGTATTTTGTGACGTCAGCCCGCGGCGTTTATGCGGATGCCACGTCACCCACGCAATTGAATGGGCGCGACTGTTTTGGCTTTGATGCGGATGGCGGACAAGAGATTTGGGAGGTATCGCGCGCAGGGGAACGGCATCAGATCGCCGCTGGAACCGCAGTGTCGTCCAACAATGGCGATTTGCTGGTTTCGTTGATCACCGAAGGCAACGGCGTCGCCTTGTTGCCCGCCTTTATTGTGAACGACGCTCTGGCCCGCGGCGATCTTGTTCGTCTGTTCCCAGATTGGCGCGTTCAGGAATTGTGGCTGTCTTTGCTCTATCCGCCATACGAAACCCTGCCGCCACGCGTGGCAAAATTTGCCAGCTTCTTTGAAAACAAAATCTGGTCTGCGCTGAACCAATAATCCAACGACCTGACAGATTCGATCACTGGGACGGCTGGACCTTTTCCAACAAGGCCGCGTGCAATCGAGCAAAAAGGTCCGGGTGCATCAGCGGTTTGACCAAGGTCATATGATGCATCGTCATCGCCAATGGTGAGCTTTCGACCGATTTCTTTGCCTCGCTCTCGAACTCGAGGTAAAACCGCGTGACGATAATGATGTTCCAAGCCAGGTCTTCGAGGTCGTCGGCCGCAATCTCAAATCCATTTTTCGATGTTATCGCAACATAATGACCTTTGATGTCACTGGCGACATGGTCGTACATCATGGGCAGGATATTGGCCAATTCCGGACTATGGGCGCCATATTCCGCCCGGTCGCGGAACATGAACAGGTATCTTTCGATAAAGCAGGTCCATGTCGTGAAAAAGGTGACGTAATCGGCGATCACGTCGTCGGTAGGGTGCAAGCTGGAAAACGTCTCGGTCCAATCGAGGATCATGACATTTTGGATCGCCGCCAACAGATCAGCCTTTGTTTTGTAGTGATACCAAAGGTTGCCTTCGGACATATCCAATGACTTGGCCAAGGTTGCGACGGTCACGGTGCCAAAGCTGTCTTGATTGAACGCGCTGATCGCAGTTTCCAAGATGCGTTTTTTGGTCTTGCTTTGGGTCTTTGGAGGGGTCACGTCGGCGTTTATCATATCTTTTCCAAGGCTCAGGCGAATGTCACCCGATGTGAACCCAAATGGGTTGCTGCCCAGTGGATAGCGTGATCGCTTACGCGGCTCAAGCACAGCGATCTTGCCCACGGTGGGGCAATCGACAAGGGAACCAAAGCCGGATGAATGGCGGAGAGACAGGGATTCGAACCCTGGATGGGCTTGCACCCACAACGGTTTTCGAGACCGCCCCGTTCGACCACTCCGGCACCTCTCCGCGGGGGTCTGAAGGCGTCGTTTACTTGTGTTGATCCGAAGTGACAAGATGCTTTTTGTGCTGTTTACACATCTGCGCGAATAGACGTTGTGCACGGGTCCAAAAACACTAGGCTTTGTTGCATGACATATCTCAGGTTTTCGTTCGTATCATTTGCCGCATTTGTCCTGTCGGCAGCCATCGTGTTCCTGCCCAAGACGGCCCTTGCCGCGGATCGGGATCGGATAGAGGCGTTTTTGAAGGTGACGGGGTTCGATGTCGCCTTGGAAAGCATCCAAAACTCTGCCGGGTCAGCCCCGCAAATGCTGGGCGTGGACCCGGGCGATTTCGGGGCGCAGTGGACATTGATGAGCGAAGAGGTTTTTGACCCTGATCTGATGCTGGAATTTGGCATCCAGTTACTCGAACCCACGCTGAACGATGACTTGCTGGACCACGCAGCCGCTTTTTATGCCAGCGATTTGGGCCAGCGTTTGGTCGAGATCGAAAACGCGTCGCACAAAGACCCCGATGATGACGCGCGCATTGCTTCAGGCAAAGAGCGCGTGGCTGAAATGGTCGCCGATGGGTCTGCGCGGCTGGAAGTTCTGAAACGCATGAATGGCGCGATTGATGCCTCTGGGACGAGCGCGCGTGCCTTGCAAGAAATCCAGTACCGGTTCCTGCTCGCCGCCAGCGCCGCGGGCATTCTGGAGCTGAACGTTGATGCCGATGAATTGCGCGCGCTGCTGAAACAACAGGAAGGGGAGTTGATCCGTCGGATCAAGCAAAACGCTTTGGCGGGTGCGGCGCAAACCTATCATTCCTTTTCGGATGAGGAATTGGTCCAATATGTCGAAGCGCTCGAACATCCGAAGATGCAGCAGGTCTATGAACTGTTAAACGCCGTGCAGTACGAAATCATGGCCAATCGGTTCGAAGAGCTGGCCACACGCATGGCACAATTGACCCCGGCTCAGGATATCTGATCATGTTGCGCGCGATCCTTTTTGCGGCAGGGTTTGCTGTTCTGGCCGTGAATCCTGGCTGGTCCGCAACGGCACGGGATTTGGCAAAGGTCCTCGATGTTGCTGACATGATCGACATCATGCGGACAGAGGGACGCGCAGACGCGGCAGATTTGGCAGAAGAACTGATACCCGGCGGCGTATCGACCTATTGGTTGGAACAGGTTGATACCATCTATGCGGCCCCGAAAATGACGGAAATGTTGGTCCAGGGCTTGGAACAAAGCATGACGACCGCCGAAATAGATGCCGCGGTTGCGTTCTTTGACGGTGAGTTGGGTCGCCGTATTCTGTCTCTGGAAAACAGTGCGCGCGCGGCGATGATCGATCAATCGGTCGAGGATTTTGCCCGGGATGCCTATATCGAGAAGCTGGATCAAGGCGATCCAAAGCTTGACGCTGTGACCGATTTTGTCCAAGCCAATGATCTGTTGGAACGGAATGTCGCCGGCGCCATGAGCGCGACCTATCAATTCTACGCGGGCATGTCACAAGGCGGGGCTTTGGATATGGATGAGCAGGCCATGCTGTCCGATATATGGGCGCAAGAAAAAGAACTGCGAAATGACACTGAGGCGTGGCTTTTTGGGTATCTGTTGATGGCGTATCAGCCGCTTTCGATCGCGGAAATCGAAACCTATACAGAATATTCAAAGACCGAAGACGGGCAGGCGTTGAATGCGGCGTTGTTTGATGGGTTCGATGCGATGTATCGTTCAATCTCATTCGCGCTGGGACTTGCCATTGCCGAAGCTATGCAAGGGTCTGATTTGTAGCGCAGGCACGGCGCGTCAGGGGTCGTTGGGGCGGCAATGATCGGACGTCGTCATGCAGGCGGCCTGCGCATGCTTTTGCGCTTGACAGCGAAAGCACGATCCGACATAGCAGGGCCTCCAGCAGCCGCCCTTCGACGGGGCGGTTTCTGTTTTGCTAATGAACACCTCTGAGTGGGGTGCGCAGTCCGAGGCGACCGAACCGAAATCGGTCACAACACCTGAAACGGGGCCGCAGGGCGCGGATGAAAAAAGGAAAGACGAAATGTTCGCGGTTCTGAAGACCGGCGGCAAACAGTACAAGGTTCAATCGGGCGACACGCTCCGCGTTGAAAAGATTGCTGCTGACGCTGGCGAAAAAGTACAATTCAACGATATTCTGATGCTGGGCGGTGATGCGCCTGTCGTTGGTGCACCGTTCGTTGATGGCGCGGCCGTTCAGGCCGAGGTGATTGACCAGATCAAAGGTGAGAAGGTCATCAACTTTGTGAAACGCCGTCGTAAGCATTCGAGCAAACGCACCAAAGGCCACCGTCAGCAACTGACACTGGTTCGCGTGACTGACATCCTGTCCACCGGCGCAGACGCATCTGGCGTCAAAGCAGCCATCGGCGCAGGCTCTGTTGCTGCACCGGCTTCCGCCCCAGCCGCGGCACCTGCCGCAGCCGAAGCGCCCGCCGCCGCATCCAGTGATGACCTGACCAAATTGTCAGTCGTTGGTCCGAAACTGGCTGAAAAGCTGCTCGCCGGTGGCGTGACCAGCTTTGCCCAAATCGCTGCATGGACCGAAGAGGACATCGCGGCATTCGACGAGAAACTGTCGTTCAAAGGCCGGATCGAGCGTGAAGGCTGGGTCGCGCAGGCTCAAGAACTGATCAAAGGCTAAGGAGAGAGAGAATGGCACATAAAAAAGCTGGCGGTTCCTCCCGTAACGGTCGCGACTCTGCTGGTCGTCGTCTTGGCGTGAAGCTCTATGGCGGCCAAGCGGTCAACCCGGGCAACATCATCGTGCGTCAGCGCGGCACCAAGTTCTGGCCGGGCGCAGGCGTTGGTATGGGCAAAGACCACACCATTTTTGCGACTGCAGAAGGCGCCGTGAAGTTCCACAAAGGCCTCAAAGGCCGCACCTTTATTTCGGTCCTGCCAGTGGCGGAGGCCGCAGAGTAAGCCGAACCTCAAAAGGCAATGACATTAAGGGGATCGGCGAAACCGCCGGTCCTTTTTTTATTTTGAAGGGATGGTCTGATGACAGACCTCATTGTGACAGAAAGACTTGTACTTCGCCGGTTTCAGCCAGCGGATGCGGATGCCGTTGTCACATTGATCAATGATCTCGATGTGGCGCGCTGGCTGACCAAGGTCCCCCATCCCTATTCCCGAACGGATGCAGAACAATTCATCGCCCGCCACGCCTTGACCGCCGACAGGTGCTTTGCCGTGACCCGTGATGAAGACCTGATCGGCTGTATGAGCATTGTTGGACAGTTGGGCTATTGGTTTGGCCAGCCGTATTGGGGGCAAGGCTATGCCACCGAAAGCGCGCGCGCCGTTGTGGCGGACTATTTCGCGTCGACGGATGAGGATCTGACATCCGGGTATCTGGATGGCAGCGCCGGTTCTCGGAACGTCCTGACCAAGCTTGGATTTGTCCCTGCAGGAAAAGAGCAGGCGACGCCTGTGTCGCTGGGCACGGTCGTCACCTTGCACAAGATGGTCCTGACCGCCGAAAGCTGGAGGGCCCGAGGATGAGCGTAGCCGTCGCCTCTTTCGCTGTCTTCGCTGCCAGCCAGGTCGGCACGCCGGGGCCCGCCAACATGGCTTTGATGGCCACCGGCGCGCGGTACGGGTTTCGGGCGGCGTTGCCTTTCGTTCTGGGCGTCGCTTTTGGCAAACAACTGGTCATCTGGCCCGTCGGTTTCGGATTGATGGAACTGGCGGACCAAGTGCCTGTGCTGTTCGCCGCCCTGAAATGGATTTCGGCGGCTTACATCATCTGGTTGGCGTGGAAGGTGGCAAACCTGCGCCTGTCCACCGGTGCAACGGGAAAAACGCCGGGTTTCTTGGCTGGGCTGATCGTACATCCGCTCAACCCCAAAGCGTGGGCGATGATTGTGGCCGGGTTCACCAGTTTTGTGGCGGCAGGCACGCCCAGCCTTCAGGCGACGGCAACCATTGCCGCGATATTGCTCGGCTGCCAACTGATCCTGCATCCAATCTGGGCCTTTGTCGGTGATCGGATCGCCGCAACGGTTGCAGGACGGCCTGCGGAAAAATATCTGATGTGGGTGCTGGCCGGACTGACGGTCCTGTCGGTGCTGTTTGTTCTGTTCAGAGGAGGAACAGGTCAATGAAACTAGACTATATCATCAACCAGCCGGTCATCGAACATGATCGCTTTGATCTGCGTCCCTTGCGGCGCTCGGATGTGGGGATGATTTCACATTGGGGCGCGGATGAGCGTGTGGCCCGTATGACCACGTCTATTCCACATCCGTTGCCGCCCGGCGCGACAGAGGCTTTTGTCGGGCGCGCCACCGCTGAGACCCGCGAAGAGGACGTGTGGGCCATGGATGGCAGCAAAGCCGATGGACCAGAGTTGATGGGGCTGATCTCGCTCAAAAAGCTGGACCGCGAACAATCTGAGGTCGGCTATTGGGTGGCCCCGATTTTCTGGAATACCGGATTAGCCTCTGACGCGCTGGCCGTGTTGGTCGAAACCAACCCGCTGGACAACCAAGTGATGTTTGCATCGGTGTTTCAGGACAACCCGGCCTCGGCACGTGTCTTGACCCATTGCGGGTTCGAATACCTGGGTGATGCCGAAAGCTTTTCCGTGGCGCGTGATGCAACCGTGCCCACCTGGACCTATAGCCGAAAACTGTGATTGTCGCGGGCTTGGCCTTTGCGATAGAGGGACGATATGAAATTTCTTGATCTCGCAAAGGTCTATATCCGGTCCGGACCCGGTGGCGGTGGCTGCGTCAGCTTCCGGCGCGAAAAGTATATCGAATATGGCGGGCCGGATGGCGGCGACGGGGGCAAAGGCGGTTCGGTCTGGGCCGAGGCGGTTGATGGCCTCAACACGCTGATCGATTTCCGGTATCAGCAGCATTTCTTTGCCAAGAACGGACAGCCGGGCAGGGTGCAACAGCGCACCGGCAAGGATGGGGATGACATCATCCTGCGCGTCCCTGTCGGAACAGAGATTTTGGACGAGGATCAGGAAACGCTGATCGCCGATCTGACCGAAGTGGGCCAGCGTGTACAGCTGGCGCGCGGCGGCAATGGCGGATTTGGCAACCTGCATTTCAAATCGGCAACCAACCAGGCGCCGCGCCGCGCTAATCCGGGGCAAGAGGGGGTCGAGCGCACATTGTGGCTTCGGTTGAAGCTGATTGCCGATGTGGGTCTTTTGGGCATGCCGAATGCCGGCAAGTCGACCTTTTTGGCCGCAACCTCGAATGCACGTCCGAAGATTGCGGATTACCCGTTCACCACCCTGCACCCGAACCTGGGTGTTGTCGGGGTCGACAATGTCGAATTTGTTATCGCCGATATTCCGGGTTTGATCGAAGGCGCGTCCGAAGGCCGTGGTCTGGGGGATCTGTTTCTCGGACACGTCGAACGCTGCGCGGTGTTGCTGCATATCGTCGATGGCAGCGCGCATGACTTCATCGAAAACTATCATACGATTGTTGAAGAGCTGGAGGCTTATGGCGGGGGCCTAGCCCAGAAACCGCGCGTGACCGTGTTGAACAAAACGGATGCGATGAATGAAGAAGACCGCGCCTTGGCCCAATCCATGCTGGCAGAGGCTTGTGGCGGCGATGTGATGTTGATGTCTGCAGTGTCCGGCGCCGGCGTGACGGATGTTCTGCGCGCTTTGCGGTCGCAGATTGATGCGGACCGGTTGCGCCAGAAATCTGTTGAAGAGGAAACAGAGTGGCGTCCCTAGCACAGGCAAAGCGGGTTGTGGTCAAAATTGGATCCGCCTTGCTGGTGGATCGCACAACCGGGCATTTGCGACAGGATTGGTTGTTATCCCTTGCAGCGGACGTGAAACGGCTGAAGTCGCGCGGTCAGGATGTCGTGCTGGTGTCTTCGGGGTCGATTGCATTAGGGCGGGGCGTTCTGGGGCTGACATCCCATGACTTGCCGCTGGAACAATCACAGGCTTCTGCAGCCGTTGGGCAAATCCGGTTGGCCCGAGCGTATGAGGAGGCCTTGGCACCGCATTCCATCACCACCGCGCAGGTCCTTGTGACCTTGGAAGACAGCACAGATCGTCGCCGCTATCTCAATTCGCGGGCGACGCTGGAAACCCTGTTGGGGTTGGGCGTTGTGCCGATCGTGAATGAAAACGATACGATTGCGACGGATGAAATCCGGTACGGGGACAATGACCGGTTGGCCGCACAGGTCGCGGTGACCATTGGGGCCGATTGTCTGGTTCTGTTGTCGGATGTGGACGGGTTCTATTCCGCGAACCCGGCACAAGACCCCGATGCACGCCGGTTCGACGTCATCGATGATATCACGCCAGAGATCGAAGCCATGGCCGGGGATGCCGGATCGGGCCTGTCCAAAGGTGGGATGAAGACAAAGGTTATGGCCGCGCAGATGGCAACAGCCGCCGGGTGTGCCATGGCAATCACCGAAGGATCGGCGCTTAACCCCCTCTCACAATTGGAAAATGGCGCGCCGGCGACGTGGTTCAGCGCTCAGTTAGATCCGCAAGCCGCGCGCAAACGCTGGATTGCGGCGATGAAACCCAAAGGTCAGATCATTGTCGATGCGGGCGCTGCCAAGGCTTTGGCCAGCGGCAAAAGCCTGTTGCCTGCCGGGATATCTGATGTCGAGGGCGAGTTTGGTCGCGGCGATCCGGTTCGGATCGTTGGATCGGACAATCGAAAGCTTGGACAGGGGCTTAGCCGCTATACTTCAACTGAAGCGCTCAAGATCAAGGGCAGTCATTCGGCGGAAATCGAAGGAATTTTGGGCTATCCGGGCCGCGCGGCCTTGATCCATCGGGATGACATGGCGCTCTAGCGTATACATCCAGACTTCATTCCAAGCCGCAAAAGCCTTATCTTCACCGAACCGCAGACGCACAGCGCACAAGATTTCAAAGGGACACCGACATGAAAGACCTCGAAAACATCGCCGCTTTGATGGCCGATATTGGGGCGCGGGCCAAAGCGGCGAGCGCGCAGCTGGCCTTTGCGACGGCGGAACGCAAACATGCCGCCTTGATCGGTGCCGCCGAAGCCGTCTGGCGCAACCGGGCCGAGATTATCGAAGCAAACGCCAAGGACCTGGTCTTTGGCGAGGAAAAGGGGTTGAGCCCCGCCATGATGGATCGCCTGATGCTGAACGAAGACCGCATTCGCGGGATCGTTGACGGGCTGCGCAATGTTGCGGAACAAACGGATCCTGTGGGCGAGGTTTTGGACCAATGGCAAATGCCCAACGGTTTGGACATTCAGCGCGTCCGGACGCCTTTGGGCGTTGTCGGCGTGATCTATGAAAGCCGTCCCAACGTGACGGCGGATGCCGGTGCGTTGTGCCTGAAATCCGGCAACGCAGTTATCCTGCGGGGCGGGTCGGAAAGCCTGCATTCGTCTATGGCGATCCATGCCTGCCTTGTGGACGGGTTGCGCAGCGCAAACCTGCCCGAGGATGCGATTCAACTGGTCCCCACGCGGGATCGGGCGGCGGTGTCAGAGCTGTTGTCGATGACCGATTATGTCGACGTCATTGTGCCCCGCGGTGGCAAAGGGTTGGTTGGATTGGTCCAGCGCGAAGCCCGCGTGCCGGTCTTTGCGCATCTCGAAGGCATCGTGCACATCTATATCGACAAATCGGCTGATCCTAAAAAGGTTCTGAAAGTGGTTCTGAATGCCAAAACCCGCCGAACAGGGATTTGTGGCGCGGCGGAATGTCTGCTTATCCATGAGGATGTCGCGCAAAGCCTGGGGCAGGGCGTGATCCGAGCGTTGATTGATGCAGGTGTTGATGTTCATGCCGATGGCGCCTTGGCCGATATACCCGGCACCACCCCTGCAACGGCCGACGATTGGGGGCATGAGTTTCTGGACATGATCATTGCAGCCAAAACCGTTGGGGATGTTGACGAAGCCATCGCGCATATCCGGCAGTTCGGCTCTGATCACACCGACTGTATTCTGGCTGAAGACGAAACCGCTGTTGCCCGCTTCTTTGAACGCTTGGATAGCGCCATTCTGATGCACAATGCCTCAACGCAGTTTGCGGATGGCGGTGAATTTGGCATGGGCGCGGAGATTGGCATTGCCACCGGTAAAATGCATGCACGCGGACCAGTCGGTGCTGCGCAATTGACCAGCTTCAAATATCTGGTACGCGGCGACGGCACCGTTCGCGGCTAAAACCGGATGGTTGCCTTGCCTGCGTCCAGTGTCGTGTTGAGGGTCCTGTCATAGTCGCGTGCTGCGATGGGCAGCAAAACAAATTCAACATGGGCCGCCGCGACATCTGTGTCTGCGCATTCCGCAATGAGGCGGTTCCAAAGATCGGGATCGATTTCGGTTCGGCTTGCGATGCCGGTCACGACCCATGTCTCATTGTCTCGGGCCACCGAGATGGCGCCTCCCAAAGGCATTGCGCTTTCAACACATTGGAGCGCCAAAAAAGCAAGTCGGACCGCCCAACGCGGGGTCGGGCCCTCGATCGTCCAATGCAGGTCAAACCGCGGCATGCTGGCGGCAACGCCGTCCAGGATTGATCGAACCTCTGAGGCTGGCAAATCGTGATCTGATACATTTCCGTATGCGATACGCATAAAGCGCGTGCGCGCCTCTGCATGCATGGCGCTGGCCGTGACTAGGGCCAGTTCTTCCCCTTGTGGCGCGTCGGTCAGCGTCAGCAATTCCAAGCCATTGTTGATGGCGCCCACCGGACTGATCAGATCATGGCAAATCCTTGATCCCACCAAACTTGCAAGCTTATTGTCGCGCGTATGTTTCATCATCCGTCCCAGACATCGGAAACCTAAATGACCGACCTTAACGCCATTTTGGCACCTGGCATGTTTGTCCGCCACCCAGATTATCCCGACTGGGGAATTGGACAGGTCCAGTCCAATGTGGGCGGCAAAATAACTGTAAACTTCCGCGAAGAAGGTAAGGTCGTGCTCGACAGTGCACGTATCGCGCTTATGCCGGTTTTTGATACCTGAAACTGGTTTACGAATGGTTAATTTTGGGACGGTTTCGGCGTCATCAAAAGGCTTTAGGTTGCGTTTCCAGCGGCGACTGAGGTAAGAGCGCGCCATGACACAGGCGCAAACAAAGCCGGTTTCGAATGCCTGATACTGGACCGGTATTCGACGTAAAACTTGCCGAAACAGAGGCAGACCTGCGCGCCGCTCAGGCGCTGCGTTATGATGTGTTCGTAAAAGAGCTGGGTGGCGGCGGATCCATGGTGGATCATGACGCGGGTCTTGAAATGGACCGGTTCGACCCGTTTTTTGATCACCTGATCTGTCGCGATGTGACCGCGGATAAGGTGGTTGGTGTTTACCGTCTTCTTGGGGATGATCAGGCCGCGCGGGCAGGGCAGTTTTATTCGGATGATGAATATGACTTGTCCCCGTTGCTGCGCACGGGCCGCCGCGTGCTGGAACTGGGCCGTTCATGCGTGCACCCCGACTATCGCGGTGGAACGGCCATGTTTCATCTGTGGACCGGTCTGTCGGCTTATGTCGACCAACATCAAGTGGAGATCCTCTTTGGTGTGGCCAGTTTTCACGGCACAGATGTCGCCGCGTTGGCGCAACCGCTGAGCATGCTGCATCACAACCACTTGGCGCCGCCCGAACTGCGCGTTCGGACGGTTGAGGCGCACTATCAGGATATGAACCTGTTGCCAGCGGACCAAATCGACCGGCGCCGCGCCATGGTTGAAACTCCGGCCTTGATCAAAGCGTATCTGCGGCTTGGCGGATTTGTCGGTGATGGCGCCTTTGTCGATCACAGCTTTAATACGACGGACGTTTGTCTGGTTATGGACACGAACCGAATGAATGCGCGTCAAAAACGCATCTACGCGGGATCACACGCCGGATGACCACAACTTGGCAGAGCGATGACGCGCCAGAGCCGATGCGTCTTGGCCTGACCAGTTGGGTGTTGATCCTGTTGCGTGGTGTCCCAACGGCGATTTTGGTCTTTGGATTGTTTGCTCTTTTGCTGATCATCCGATTGATCGAAAATCCTCTGTTCGGCCTGCATCGCCCCATAACGCCGCACATCACGGTCTTTGCCTGTCGCAACGCGCTGCGACTGATGGGCATTCGGTATGAAACGCAGGGAACGCCGATGGAGCATCCCGGTGCGATGGCCGCGAACCATGCGTCTTGGCTGGACATATTTGTCTTAAACGCCGCCGCGCCGATTTACTTTGTATCAAAGGCCGAAGTGGCGCGCTGGCCAGGGATCGGCTGGCTGGCGCGGGGCACGGGTACGGTGTTCATTGAACGTGACAGGCGTCAGGCCAAAGAACACAACGCGCTGTTTCGCCAAAGGCTGTTGGCAGGGCACAAGATTTTGTTTTTTCCCGAAGGCACCTCAACGGATGGCATGCGGGTTTTGCCGTTCAAACCGACCTTGTTCGAGGCGTTTTTTAGCGCGGATCTCAAAGACACCCTGTGGCTGCAGCCCGTCACCGTGACGTATTTCGCGCCAAAGTCTGCAGATCCCCGGTTTTACGGATGGTGGGGCGATATGGGGTTTGGAGAGCATTTGCTCAAAACCCTTGGGGCTTGGCCACAAGGACGGGTGCGCGTCACCTACCATCCGCATGTGCGCGTATCCGCCTTTGACAGCCGCAAGGCGCTTGCTGCCGAACTGGAAAAAACAGTCAGGGCAGGTTTGGACCGGTCAGGCTAACGTAAAGTAGTCGAGTGAAATACTCGGGTTGCACTTTCTTAGTGAATCAGTCAGATAATATAACTGACAAAAACAGTCAGTCGATTCTGGACTGTAACCGCTGAGGGTGTGATGATCATCTGCCATTGCCAGGGAATTTCGGACGCAGACATCGATGTAGCCATCGATTGGATGCGGGCGTCTGACCCACATACCCTTATCACGCCTGGCAAGATTTATCGCGCCTTGGGCAAAGCCGCGGATTGTGGCGCCTGTCTGCCGCTGTTCCTGTCTGAAATGCGGAAAAATGAGAATTTGAAAGTGCCCGCGGCATTTGCCAAGCGACCAGACGATGCTATTCCTAGTTTAAGGCCAGATTTCGAAGTTAAGGAGTTCCAGCATGCAAGGCGATCCGAAGGTAATTGAGTATTTGAATCGGGCTCTTAGGAGCGAACTGACCGCTGTCAGCCAGTACTGGTTGCACTATCGCCTGCAAGAAGACTGGGGCCTTGGCCATATGGCCAAAAAGAGCCGCGAAGAAAGCATCGAAGAGATGCATCACGCGGATAAGTTGATCCAACGGATTATCTTTCTGGAAGGCCACCCAAATCTACAGAAACTGGACCCGTTGCGCATTGGGCAGAACGCAAAAGAAACGCTTGAAGCGGATTTGGCGGCAGAGCTGGAAGCCGGCGCGCTTTACCGAGAGGCGCGGGATGTCTGTCGCGAGGCGGGCGATTATGTGTCCATGGCGCTTTTTGAAGAGCTGTTGTCTGACGAAGAAGGCCACGTCGACTTTCTGGAAACCCAGCTGGACCTCTATAACCGCATCGGCGATGTGCCATATCAGCAGCTGAACGCGTCCAAGATGGATGAGGGTGAGTAAGTCGGTCGGTTTCTTGCCGTTTGGGGTGCGTAGAGCATCTGGCTCAATCTTGGCGAAATATCTCATCATCTTGATTTTCGCCGGAATAAAACCTGCGCAATCTGCAAAAGCAGAAGCGCTCGAGGCCGTTTTTCTGGGCGTTTCGTCTTTTGTATTCTCGGATGGTCAAACGGATCTTGTGTTTGACGGGTTATGTTCTCGGCCAACTATTCCGGACTTGATCCTAAACAGATCGGGAACCGATACTGAACGGGTTGATACCTGTCTGTCCAAAGCGAAATCCGAAAATGTTCAGGCGGTGTTTGTGGCCCATTCCCATTTTGATCACATTATGGATGCTCCTTACATTGCGCGGAAAGCCTCTTCCCTGTTCTATGGATCAAAGCAGTCAGTAACGATCGCACAAAGCAAAGGTGTGCCAGCGTCGCAGACAAAACAACTGCGCCATAAAGTGCCGATAGAAATCAGACCGTTCCGCGTGACCGCATTTGATACCGGTCATATCAAAACACCACTTCCGGCCTTTGATTTCCGAAGCACCCGTGAAGACGGTTGGCAACCGCCCAAACATCCTCTGTTGTATCCCACGGGAACTGCGTTTTCGTTTCTGGTTGAACACAAAGGAACGCGTGTTTTGCTGGTTCCAAGTGGTCGGGCGGATGACGGGGTTTTTTCGGGTGTCCGTGCAGAAACCTTGATCTTGTCAGTGGGCTTGCTTTCCCGTCAGGACGATGTTCAAGCAGCAGTCGAAAAGCTATGGCGCAACACTGTCCAGACCATAGGGGCGCACCGCGTGCATCTAGTGCATTGGGATGATCCAACCAGCGAATTGACCGAGAACTTGGGATATGCGCCGCCCTTCTTGGACAGGCCCAAGACAGCCATCGATATAATTGTTAAACTCGCACAGAAAAAAGGAGTGATTGTTCATACGCCGCAGGGCTATGAACGGCTGTTTTTTCCTTGAGTAACGCCAAAATCACTTAGGCTAAATAGGGCTTGCGGACCAATGCCGCTTGTCATATACGCGCGCCATTCAAACCGCAGGCGGGGTTTGGGTTGTTTGGGGGAGACATCCCCAACAGTCCCCCGGTTGGAGCATCCGCTCTCACACCCCCGCCGAGGCGTAAACCGGAAAGGAAACGTAAAGATGGCTCTTCCTGAGTTCACAATGCGTCAGCTGTTGGAAGCTGGCGTTCACTTTGGCCACCAGACGCAACGCTGGAACCCACGCATGGGTCCGTTCATCTATGGTCAGCGCAACGGCATTCACATTCTCGACCTGACCCAAACAGTTCCAATGCTGGACCAGGCATTGATGGCTGTGCGCGACACCGTTGCCAAAGGCGGCCGGGTTCTGTTCGTTGGCACCAAGCGTCAGGCGCAAGGCCCGATCGCGGAAGCGGCTGAGAAATCGGCACAGTATTTCATGAACCACCGTTGGCTGGGTGGCACGCTGACCAACTGGAAAACCGTTTCCCAGTCGATCCAGCGTCTGCGTCAGATCGATGAAACCATGGAAGGCGGTGCCGAAGGCCTGACCAAGAAAGAGCGTCTGGGCATGGAGCGTGACCAGGAGAAGCTGCAAGCGTCTTTGGGTGGTATCCGTGAAATGGGCGGCACACCTGACCTGTTGTTCGTCATCGACGTCAAAAAAGAAGCATTGGCAATCGCCGAAGCCAACAAGCTGGGTATCCCGGTTGTGGCTGTTGTCGACACCAACTGCTCGCCTGATGGTGTGGACTACATCATTCCGGGCAACGACGACGCGGCACGCGCAATTTCGCTCTACTGCGATCTGGCGGCCCGTGCAGCTCTGGACGGCATGACCGCACAGCTGGGCGATGCAGGCGTTGATATCGGTGCGTTCGAAGAAGCACCGGTTGAAGAAGCGGTTGCCGAAGCTGAGGGCACCACAGAAGCCCCGGCAGAAGTGTAATCTGTTTGTCACAGATTTGACATGTGAGGCAGGGTAGACCTGCCTAAAATCAAGACTGATTTTGAGGAGCCAAGACATGGCAATCACAGCGGCAATGGTCAAAGAACTGCGCGAAGCAACCGGCGCAGGCATGATGGACGCGAAAAAAGCGCTGACAGAAACCGGCGGCAACATGGACGAGGCCGTCGACTGGCTGCGTACCAAGGGTCTGGCGAAAGCCGCCAAAAAGTCCGGTCGCACCGCGGCAGAAGGCTTGGTCGCCGTACACGTTGACGGCAGCACGGGCGTTGCGGTCGAAGTGAACTCGGAAACCGACTTTGTTGCGAAAAACGAAGAGTTCCAGGAAATGGTTGGCAAGATTGCCGTTGTGGCAACCGGTGTCGATAGTGTCGAAGCACTGGCAGACGCGGATGCAGGCGGTAAAGCTGTCAAAGACCTGGTGACCGACAAGATCGCCACCATTGGTGAGAACATGACGCTGCGCCGGATGGCCAAAATCTCTGGCGACAGTGTTGTGACTTATGTCCACAACGCAGTGACCGGCGGCATGGGCAAGATCGGTGTTCTGGTTGCCATGAACGGCGGCGACGAGGCGTTTGGTAAGCAGGTTGCGATGCACATCGCGGCTGTGAACCCGGCTGCGCTGAGCGAAGCTGATATGGATCCGGCGGTTGTTGAAAAAGAAAAGCAGGTTCAGATGGATATCGCCCGTGAGAGCGGTAAGCCTGAGCAGGTTATCGAAAAGATGATCATCGGCCGTATGAAGAAATTCGTCGCGGAATCAACACTGCTGAACCAGCAATTCGTTGTGAACCCGGACCTGACGGTCGAAGCCGCAGCCAAAGAAGCGGGTGCCGAAATCACCGGTTTTGTACGCCTCGAAGTTGGCGAAGGCATCGAGAAAAAAGAAGAAGACTTTGCAGCAGAAGTTGCAAAAGCTGCCCAAGGCTAAGTCGACTTTACCCTTTGAAAAAGGCCGCTCATTGAGCGGCCTTTTTTTTTGTTTGCATCAGCCTTCCGGCGTGTACCAGATCGGGGATGAATACGCGCGCTCTTGAGCAATAAGTACTGCGTCTTCAGGCAGTTCAATGCCGTACCTCACCTTGTCATAGACAACCCAGCGCGGCGTTGGGATTTCGAGAACCCGAACATAGTAAAACGCGCGTTCTGCGGCATCGAAATCGGGGTCTGTCCAAACCGTGATCATCTCGGACGTTCCGATCGTGTTGGCCCAACTGGCGGTTTGCAGATCAACCGTGTTGCCGACCGCCGGTATTTTGCCATTGGCATCCGGCTCGCGGTCATCTGACCATGCGACATCATAGACCTTCTCGTGCAGCTTTCCTTCTGCATCCAGCCAGCCTTTGACGACCTGGATACGATCAAGGTTCGCGCCAATCGGGTCGCGCAGCGCTGCAATCAGGAAGTTTGGCGCGCCATCACCCTCTCTGGGGCGCAGATCACTGCCCATGGGAACACCCTTGGTATAGCCGACATTTGCAGGCGACCGGGTCAGCGTATCCGCGTCTTCAAATCCCCAACCGCCAAAGAACCGCAAACCAATGCGGGGACCGGTTGTGGCGTAGGTTTCGCGCCGCTTGAACGCATCGAAAATGGCCGATCGCGTATTTTCCGCGGCCCAGACGACGGTGTATCCCGACGCCACCAGAGTATGCCCCTCAAAGGCACCCAGATCGCTTGCCACAAAGGGATGCTGCACCCGGGTAGGGGACGGCTCGGCACTGACGGATTTGCCGAAATAGTTGTCTTCTTCCGCCGTGGCGAGGTATGTGTGGCCGTCTGTAGCTCCACCCATGCCAAACTTATACGGGTTCACGCCCAACTTTTCTTCTAGCGCAAGGCCGCGTTTCAGCGCCTCACGCGCATATTCACCCGCCAGCATGTCGTCGGTTTTCAGCTCAGAAATATCAAGGTTGCCGACATCCCAGTTTTCATAGTTGGAAAACTCGTCATCCGGGCTGAGAAACGGATGCGCCTCGCCGTCGCCTTTGATCTGGGTGACCTCGTAATGCGGTTCCCATTTGGCGCGTTCGTTTACATATGCCTCGTCAACCTTGCCCCCGTGATAGGTGTCTTCGGTTGGAAACATCCACCCGTTCGACAGGTTGCCGTTATGCGCAAAAGCGACTGCACGACCCCCTGTTTTTTCTTGGTAATTCTCAAGCCATTCATAGAGAGCTTTGGGATCTGTGTCGCCAAAGGGGGGCTGTGTGACAGGCGGCACAACCTGTAAGGCGCGCGTCGGGCCATCCCGCAACATCACGTTGCGATGCAGGTTGAAACCCTTGGGCACTGACGTCCATTCAAATCCTATGAAAGCGGTGAACTCTCCCGGATCGTTGTGGCGTTCGGCCGCGTTTACGATGTGCTCCCAAGTAAACGCAAAGGGATCAGCGCCGGGGCTGTAAGAGTTCAAAAGCAGCTCTGGCAAGGTCATCTGCGAGAAATTCGCGATGATATCAAATGCGGCTTTGCCCGCGGCTTCGCCACCGGCGGTGTACCCTTCATACCACTCGAGCCCTTTAGGTTCGGCCAGTACACCGGGCTTGCCCGCTTGAAGATCAGGCGCAAACCCCATCAAATCTGTGTGGTCTGTCAACACCATCCAATCAAGCGGTCGTGCAAGACGCACCGGTTGACAGTCGATGAAATAACCTGTTCACCCTTGGCAAAGCGCCACGCGTCATCGGGCAACAAAGTATTACCGAACGCCCCAGCGTCGAGTGACAGGCCGGTATGCAAATGCGTATCGCCTCAAAGGGGTCGTTCAGGAAACGACCTGTTGGCATATGGAGAAAACGGAGCGGCGGCAAAGGTTCCTTCCGCAGTTTCTTCACTTGGCACCCCATCCGCATCTGCAATCTGTGCAAACCCGACAATACTCAGTGCCGTGGATAACAAAAGTTTTGGAAAGAATCGTTTTGGCATTTTTTTGGCCTTTCCCTGGTGTGTGTGCAAAGACCCGAACTCTGCGAACACAAACAAACAACCGAGAAACTGCAAGAGGACGATGCCTTTGCCCGAGCTTAACAAGGATTCGTGAAAGGGCAAAACAAACCTGAAAAAGAGAAGAGCCGCACCCCTGAGGATGCGGCTCAAATTGCTTCACCGACCCATTAGCAATGGGGATGGGCAGGGCCGGTCAAAGCCCGGCCTGGACGCGGACCAATACACGCCCAGACCGGCTCCGGTAAGAACCGGTCGGGTCAGAGAGCCTTGTAATATCAAGGATCTTTCCCGGTGTTCCTTGGCTAAAGCCACCACTCACGGAACAACTTGAGTGTGCATTTTTACCTAAGGTAAAGAAAGTAATGTATTCCTTACACAGGTAAGGTGAGGTCCCAAAAATGAGTTTTTCAGACCTCAAGGACGAACATCTGATTGTGCAGAGCCGCTTTGAGAACCGCCTGAGCAGTTGTTTCCACAGACAAAACCTCTCGTGCGAGACGCAGGTGTTTTTCCACGGTCGCCGACGTCAGGCCCATTAGCATCGCGATATCTTGGGTCGTCTTTCCGTCACCCACCCATTCAAGCGCTTCGCGTTGGCGTTTCGTCAACGCGCGGTTTGGCGCACTATAGGGCAGCGTCAGGATTTTCAGGTGGGCGATATTATTCATCAAGTGGATCTCACGACCGTGTTCCTGCCAAACAGCGTCAACTTCATCTTGTGACATATGCCGTTTTGCGCAAAGCGCGATGGCTCCTTTAAATCGAGCCGAGACAGCTTTAAAGCTGATCGTATATCCAGCGGTGACGCCCATGCGCTGGTTGAATTCCAGCACGCGTTCTTCGTCTTTGCTGAGCGTTTTGCTTTCATGCATCTGATGGATCAAACGCCAGCTGCCCGCCCCTTCGTGTTCCAAGGCCCAATGTAACATCGGTGAATGGAAATACCGTCCTTCCGTCATGAAACCGTCGACATATTCCGGATCATGATTTGTCAGGATAATGAAGTCTTCGGGGTCACCCAACGAGGTTTCGGTCTTGTACCGGGTAAACCCGTACAACAGCCGGTCGAACCCATATTCTTCCATCCGGCTGGTATGTGCCGACCAAAGCTCTTCAAGGCTTTTGGCGTTGGACAGAAAAAGCAGGTATTCCCTCAAATTCATTCGCGCTTTTCCTTTTGGGCATGTGTGCTGAGAGCGTCGAGCGCCATAATATAGCCCTGTCCGCCAAATCCGCAAATCTGGCCAATGGCAACTTGGGCGATGTATGAAAAATGCCGATACGTCTCTCGCGCATGAATATTGCTGAGATGCACCTCCACCACCGGCAGATCAACGGAACCGAGCGCGTCCATAAGGGCGATGGATGTATGGGTCCATCCGCCCGCATTGGTGATGATGCCATCATGCCGGTTTCGCGCGTCGTGGATCACGTCGATCATCGCACCTTCGTGGTTAGACTGAAAAAACGTGACGGTCTGAGACAGGGTGGCTGCATGCGCGCGTGTCGCGGCCTCGATATCGGCCAGTGTTGTGGTCCCATATATTTCAGGCTGCCGGGTTCCGAGCAGGTTCAGGTTAGGGCCATTCAGGATCAAGATCCGTTGCATCGTATTCGTCCCAATCGTCGTCGCCCCATCTATTGCCTGTCATGTCGGACAGGTCGCTTTGATTTCCAATGATAAGTGCCGCAAAATTTTGTCAATGTCGGTGTAGCGTCACAGATATGCAACAATGCGCATCATCAAAACTACTCTAATCCGTTGCCGAGAAGACGGCCAAACCAAGCCATTCCGCAACTAGTGCGGGTGTGTCGGTATGTTCGATTTCAATGGTCAGTTCCAGCGTTCGTAAAAGCTCTGTCCCTGACCGTTTGCGAGCGTTGACCATCACGAACCGTCCACGCAAACGCGATCCGCAGCGAACAGGGGACAGGAACCGCAGCCGGTCAAAGCCATAATTGATGCCCATCGTTTGGCCGGGCGCCATATCGATCACGTCGTAAATGAACCGGCTGGCCAGTGACAGGGTCAAGAACCCATGCGCAATCGTGGTGCCAAAGGGTGTTTCGGCTGCCGCGCGCGCGGGGTCAACATGTATCCATTGTTCGTCATGGGTCACCTGGGCGAACCGATCGATCATGGGCTGATCGACCTTGATCCAGTTCGAAACGCCGATTTCCTGACCAACCTGCGATTGGGCCCGTTGATAGGCGGCGTCGATGTCCGACAGGGCGCTCATTCCGGGCCCGCCACGCGGACCATGCGCTTGCCCTTGTTGTCACCAGCCAGAAGGCCGATCAGCGCGTGCGGCGCGTTTTCCAAACCCTCAACGATGTCTTCGAACACTTTGATCTGTCCACGTTGGACCCATGTCTGTAATGCTCGCACGGCTTTTGCATCGTCGCGCGAGAAATCCATCACGATGAACCCTTCCATCCGTAGGCGTTTGACCACGACAAGACCCGGCAAGTTACGGGGGCCTGTGGGGGCGGCAGTGTCATACTGACTGATTGCCCCACAACAAACGACGCGCCCGCGTTCGTTCATGAAAAACAAGGTGCTTTCCAGAATGTCTCCGCCCACATTGTCGAAATAGACGTCGATGCCGTCCGGACAGGCCGCGCGCAAAGCTTTCACATAACCCGGGTCGCGGTAATCGATGCAGGCGTCGAACCCAAGCTCATCCGTGACCCACGCGCATTTATCCGGTCCCCCAGCAATGCCAACCACGCGACAGCCCAAAGCTTTGCCAATTTGTCCGACATAACCGCCAACAGAGCCTGCGGCGGCTGAGACGACAATGGTTTCGCCTGCCACGGGCCGTCCAACACTGATCAGACCATGATAGGCGGTTTTCCCGGCGATGCCGAAGACGGACAAAAGATGAGACAGCGTTGGAACCTGCGGCATCTTCATGATCTTATGTGCTGGTCGCACCACATAGTCGGCCCAAACGGCCTCTGTCGCAACGATATCTCCGACAGCCATCCGGGGGCTGTTGCTGTCGATCACTTGGCACACGGAATAGGTCGCCATTGGATCGCCCGGACGGACCGCCTCACGATAGGTTGCGCCCTGCAACCACGATCGGTTGGCCGCATCAATCGACATCAGCAGCGTTTTCAACAGGACCTCACCTTCGCCGGGCGCGGGCATTGCGCTGTCTTCGAGCGTGAAATGATCAGGCGTCAGGGCCGCTTTGGGGGTTTCAGCCAGTTTGATAACACGGTTGGTGGTCATGAAATTCTCCATGTTCTGGGGCAACTTGGCATTGCCAGGCATAATCAGAGGGGTAGGGTGGACGGCACCGAAACAAGGGGTCTTTTCGATGCGTCAGGAATACCGTCAAAGCCGCTATACGCCCCCGAATGGGGCGGCCGATATTCTGTTGGTGCGCCATGGGGAATCCGAACCCGCCCGGCCCGGCGAAAGCTTTCCTTTGGTCGATGGGCATGGCGACCCCGCACTGCACCCCGATGGCATTGCACAGGCGGCGGCGGTGGGCGCGCGATTGGCGTCTGCGGCGATTGACGCGATCTATGTCACCAAATTGCGGCGCACGCAGCAAACCGCCGAACCCTTGGCCATGCACAGCGGGCTGATCCCTCTTCTGGACCCCGACCTGCACGAAGTGTTTTTGGGCGACTGGGACGGGGGCATGTACCGGATCAAGGCCGCAGAAGGGCATCCTGCCTTTGCCCGCGCCCGCCAAAATCAGGAATGGGGCGAAATCCCGGGTGCCGAGACGACGGCGCAGCTGCATGCACGTGTCAAACGTGGGCTGGACCGCATTGCGGCGGCCCATGCCGGGCAAAAAGTGGCGGTCTTTGTCCATGGTGGCGTTGTGGGTGCCGCGCTGTCGATCATATCTGGCGCGCCGCCATTCGCGTTTAACGGGGCCGCAAATGGATCGATCAGCCGAGTTGTTCTTGGACCGGATTACCAAAAGGTCATGGGCTTTAACGATTGCGCGCATCTGGAATGATCACTCCATCGTAATCACGACTTTGCCCATCACCTTGCGGTCCTGCATCATTTCCAAGGCCTGAGCAGTGTCTTTCAACGGGAAACGTGCCGATATGCGGGGTTTGATTTTACCTTCGGCATACATCGCAAACAATTCAGCCATGTTTGCGGCGTGTTTGGCGGGTTCTCGCATCACATGCGCCCCCCAGAACACACCGACGATCTGACTGCCTTTGAGCAATGTCAGGTTCAGAGGGATTTTGGGAATGCCGGCTGGAAACCCGACCAAAAGGAAACGGCCCGTCCATGCCAAGGCCCGGATAGAGGGTTCGGCATAGTTACCACCCACAGCGTCATAGACAACATCGACACCGTCGCGGCCCGCATGTTTCTTTATTTCCGTCGACAGGGCCTTTTGCGCGTCCCGATCTTCCAGTGCACGCGGGTAGACGATGGTTTCATCCGCCCCCAATTCCTTACAAAAAGCCGCTTTTTCTTCGGACGAGACGCCAGCAATCACTTTGGCACCGGCGGCCTTCCCCAGCTCAATGGCCGCGGCCCCCACACCGCCTGCGGCCCCAAGAATGAACAAGGATTCGCCGGCTTGAATGTTCGCGCGATCTTTCAGGGCATGGTGCGATGTGCCGTAGGTGAAAATGAAACAGGCGGCATCCTCGTACGGCATGTTGTCGGGAATTTTGACGATGCGCCAAGCTTCAATCGCGATATGCGTTGCAAACCCGCCAAATCCGCTCAGCGCAAGCACACGGTCGCCCACGGCAACGTCTTTGACGCCTTCGCCAATGGCGACGACATCCCCTGCAATTTCGCCGCCGGGTGCAAAGGGACGCGGCGGACGCATTTAATAAAGGTCGCGGATCATCAGCGTGTCTGGAAAATTACCCCTGCAGCCCTGATTTGGACCACGACATGGCCTTTTTTCGGCTCCGGCACGGGCAATTCTGTCAGTTGCAGGGTTTCCGGGCCGCCCGGTTCATTGCTGAGCATCGCTTTCATGGGTCACCTTATCTTTCGCCGCCGATCTCTCATATGTCCTGTCGCGAAATCGGGTTGTCAATCAAATATCGAAATGCAATTCTGCATAGCGGAACAACTATGATCGTCGAAGCGGGGGAGGCAACGTGCAAGACGTATCTGAACAAGAGGCGTTCCGCCTAAATTTACGCGCGTGGATCAATGAGAACTGCCCCGAGGACATGCGCGATGGTGCGCGCGATGAGAGTAGCATCTGTTGGGGTGGTAAGAACTGGAACTTTACGTCACCCGGTCAAAAACTCTGGCTCGAACGCTGTGCCGCCAAAGGGTACACGGTGCCGACCTGGCCAACGGCCTATGGTGGCGCGGGCCTTAACCGGGCTGAGGAAAAGATATTCCGCGAAGAAATGGCGCGGGCCAACGCGCGCTCGCCCTTGGAAAGCTTTGGCATCTGGATGCTGGGCCCGGCCTTGCTGCACTTTGGGACAGAGGCGCAAAAGCTGTCTTTGCTGCCTCCGATTGCGCGCGGGGAAATCCGGTGGTGCCAGGGGTATTCAGAACCCGGTGCCGGTTCGGATTTGGCCGGACTGCAAACGCGCGCCGATGATGATGGGGATCATTGGGTCGTCAATGGCCAAAAGGTTTGGACGTCCTATGCCGACAAGGCCGACTGGATCTTTTGTCTTGTCCGCACCGACCGCGCTGCGCCCAAGCATAAGGGCATATCCTTTATCCTTTTTGACATGCACAGTCCCGGCGTTAGCACCAAACCAATTCAGTTGATTTCTGGCAGTTCGCCGTTCTGTGAAACCTTTTTCGATGATGTCCGCGTGCCCAAAGATCAGATCGTCGGGACCGAAAATCGCGGCTGGGACGTCGCCAAATATCTTTTGACGCATGAGCGGGAAATGATTTCCGGTGGCTTTGGCGGTCTTGGCGGTGGGCGAAGCATCGGGGCCGTTCTGGCAGAAGAAGGCGGCTTGGATGACCCGATTTTGCGGGCCGACGCGATGCGGGCCGAGGTAAATGCGCTGGCCATCGGACTGACCTTGGAACGCTACAAGGATATCGGCGAAAACGGCACCGTTGGGGACGCATCGGCCATGCTGAAATACATGGGGACCGAACTGAACAAACAGCGGCACGAATTGATGATGTCCGCCGGTGGCAGCGATGCTTTGGCGTGGGACGGCCCAACAGGATCGCGCCCGGCTGACTGGTTGCGCACCAAGGCAAATTCCATCGAAGGCGGCACATCCGAGGTGATGCTGAGCATTCTGTCCCGGCGTGTACTAGGACTTCCGGGGTAGACGATGGGCAATCTACTTCCAACCGAAGAAGAGACAATGCTGGCCGATGCGGCGCGCGGTTTTCTGGATGAAGCGGCCCCGGTAAGCCACTTGCGGGCCATGCGCGATGCGGGCGAGAGCATTGACGCAAAGCTGTGGAAAGATATGGCCGCGCTTGGCTGGACCGGCATCCTTGTGCCCGAGGGGCAAGGCGGCTCTGACATGGGCCATGCCGCGGCAGGTGTTCTGGCGACCGAAATGGGCAAAACACTGGCCACAACGCCATTCATCAGTACGGCGGTGATGGCGGCGACGGCTTTGCGTCAGGTGTCGGGTGCCCGGGCTGAACAAGCCTTGCAATCCATTGCGTCAGGTGAAGTGATATATGCCTTGGCCGTGGATGAGACGCGTAAGTTCAACCCGCAAGCCATTGAAATGGAGGCAAAACGTGTCGGAAACGGGTTTGAGCTGACCGGTGAAAAAACCTTTGTCGTTGATGGGGCTCATGCGGGACGTCTGATCGTTCTGGCGCGCACCGAAGACGGGCTGACCGCCTTTGACATCGCAGCAGACAGTGACGGGATTACGCGTGAGGCGACTGCGGCGATCGACACCCGGGACGTGGCGCATATCCGGTTTGACGCCGTGGCCGCGACAGGCGATGACGTTCTTGGTCAGGTGGACCATGCGATGGATGTTTTGCGACCGGCATTTGAGGCCGGTCAAGCCGCTTTGGCCGCAGAAACCACAGGCTTGGCGGCAGGTGCCTTCGCAATGACCGTCAACTATCTGAAAGAACGCAAGCAATTTGGCGTGCCCATCGGCGCGTTTCAGGCGTTGCAACATCGCGCGGCCCATTTGTGGTGTGAAACCGAAGTGACGCTATCGGCCATTCTGAACGCGGGCCGGGTTCTGGATGAAACGCCCCAAGAGGCCACGCTGGCCGTGTCATTGGCCAAGGCCCGCGCCACGGAAACCGCGCAACTGGCAGTGCAGGAAGGCGTTCAAATGCATGGCGGCATCGGTATGACGGATGCCTATGACATGGGGTTCTTTATGAAGCGCGCCCGTGTGTCGGCGGAATGGCTGGGTGACTACAGCTATCATGCAGGTCAAATTGCGCGTCTGCGCGGATTTTAGGATGAAATATGACCCCTGAGATATTGTTTTTACTCAAAAACAAGACCGCTCTGATTACCGGCGGCGCCACGGGCATCGGACGCATGTCCGCCGAGGCAATGGTTCGGGCCGGCGCGCGCGTCATGATCGCGAGCCGCAAAGCGGATGCATGCGAGGCTGTGGCGGCAGAATTGAACGCGTTGGATGCGCCCGGTTCTGCCGAAGGGTTCGGCGGTGATGTCGGGTCAGAGGACGGGATCGATGCTTTGGTCAGTGAGATTAAAGAGCGCACACAGTCCCTTGATATCTTGATGAATAATTCTGGTGCCACATGGGGCGCGCCGTTGGGGGCGTTTCCCTTTGACGCCTGGCAAAAGGTAATGTCCGTAAACGTTGCGGGTGTCTTTCACTTAACGCAGAAACTGTTGCCGCTGTTGTTGAAGTCGGCACAACCGGGTGATCCGGCCCGCGTGGTAAACGTTGGGTCCGTTATGGGCGAACAGCCGATGGCAGACGGCGCTTACAGCTATGCCGCGTCCAAAGCTGCCGTGATCCACCTGACCAAGTTTCTGGCCAAGGAACTGGCGGGGCACAACATCACTGTCAACGCCTTGGCCCCGGGACCGTTTGTTTCGCGGATGACCGCCTTTGCGACGGCTGATGAAGGCATGCGCGAAAAGGTGGGGGGAGACGTACCGCTGGGCCGTGTGGGTCAACCGGAAGATATTGCAGGTTGTGTGTTGTTCCTGTGCGGGCAGGGCGGGTCCTATGTCACGGGCGGTGTGATCCCCGTATCCGGCGGGATCAATGTCATGACCGGACCCAACATCTTTGAAAAGGCGATCACGGGATGACCGGTATTCGCTTTGATGACCGCGTGGCCATTGTCACCGGGGCGGGAACGGGACTGGGCCGGTGCCATGCCTTGGGCTTGGCGCAACGCGGGGCAAAGGTTGTGGTCAACGATCTGGGTGCCGGGACCGATGGCAGCGGACAAAGCGCGTCCGCCGCGCAATCTGTTGTAGCCGAGATTGAGGCCATGGGCGGCACCGCTTTTGCCCATGGTGCGGATGTCTCTGATCCCGATCAGGTCGCCGATATGGTTGCCCAAATCATGGCGCAATGGGGTCGGATCGATATTGCCGTCAACAACGCCGGGATTTTGCGCGACAAGACCTTTGGCAAAATGACTTTGGATGATTTTCGCAAAGTGGTTCAGGTTCACCTGATGGGCACTGCCACGGTGTGTCATGCGGTGTGGCCGATTATGCGGGCTCAGCAATACGGACGGATCGCGCTGACCTCTTCGGCCTCCGGGCTCTACGGAAACTTTGGTCAATCCAACTATGGCGCTGCCAAAGCGGCCATGATGGGCTTGATGAATGTGCTTCATCTGGAGGGTGCGCGGGACAATATTCGCGTGAACACGCTCGCCCCAACCGCCGCGACGCGGATGACCGAAGCGTTGTTGCCCGAGGCAGCGTTGGAGCTGTTGGCGCCTGAAACGATCACACCGGGGCTGTTGTACCTTGTGAGCGAGGATGCTCCATCGCGGATGATCCTTGGCGCGGGCGGGGGCAGCTTTGCACAAACGCGGGTCTATGAAACCGCGGGTATCACACTGACAGGTGACGCAAACACGCCCGAAGCGGTGGCCGCCGCTTTGCAAGACATCTCAGACGCCGACGGTCAGCAAGAGCTGACCGATGCATTTTCACAAACCCGCAAATACGCCCAGAACGCAGCCCGGGCCACCGGTGTTGCCCTGTCTTGGGGCGATTAGAGAGGAAGGATTAACGTCATGCGTGACGCCGTCATCGTATCCACCGCGCGCACCCCGATTGGCAAAGCCTATCGCGGCGCTTTCAACGCAACCTCGCCCCAGGCTTTGGCGGCGCATGCGATCCAAAACGCGGTGAGCCGCGCCGGGATCGAGGGTGCCGAGGTTGAGGACAGCATTCTGGGCGCGGCCCTGCAACAAGGGTATCAGGGCGGCAATATCGGACGTCAGGCCGCCATTCGCGCAGGGCTGCCGGTGACGGTCGCCGGCATGTCGCTGGACCGGCAATGTGCGTCTGGCATGATGGCCATTGCCACGGCGGCCAAACAGGTGGTGCATGATGGCATGGACATCGTGGTCGCCGGTGGTGTCGAGAGCATTTCGACCGTTCAGACACCGGAGATGCGGGTCAATCGCGACCCTTGGCTGAAAGAGCATAAGCCGGAAATCTACATGACCATGCTGGAAACAGCAGAAACTGTCGCCGCGCGCTATGGGGTCAGCCGCGAGGTGCAGGATGAATATGCCGCACAATCGCAGGCCCGCACCGCCGCCGCGCAACAGGCGGACGTTTTCGCGGATGAAATTGTCCCGATGGCAACGGTTATGAAGTTCCAGAACCGCGAAACTGGCGAAATTTCAGATCATGAAGTGACGTTGGACAAGGATGAAGGCAACCGGCCCGGGACAACGGCCGATACGTTGGCTGGTCTCAAACCCGTCTTCAAGGACGGTTTATATATCAAAGAGGGCGGTTTCATCACCGCTGGCAATGCCTCTCAACTGTCGGATGGTGCATCTGCGTCGGTCGTGATGGAAGCCTCGGTCGCCGCGCAAAAAGGGCTGGAACCCTTGGGCCGCTACGTTGGCGTGACAGCGGCAGGGTGCGAACCGGACGAAATGGGCATTGGACCTGTCTTTGCTGTTCCCAAGCTTTTGGCAGCGCATGGTCTGACAATGGACGACATTGACCTTTGGGAACTGAACGAAGCCTTCGCCGTGCAGGTCCTGTATTGCCGCGATAAGCTGGGTATCCCGAACGAGAAACTGAATGTCAGTGGCGGCGCAATTTCCATCGGGCATCCCTATGGCATGTCCGGCGCGCGCATGGTCGGTCATGCGCTGCTGGAAGGAAAACGGCGTGGCGCAAAATATGTGGTCTGCACCATGTGTGTCGGCGGCGGCATGGGTGCCGCTGGTCTATTTGAAGTTCTGTAAAGAGACGTTGATATGACGCGAAATGACGCTCATCTGCCCGAAGCCCTGCAGGGTTTGCGCATTCCTTTGATCGGGTCCCCCTTGTTCATCATTTCCTGTCCGGAACTGGTCATCGCCCAATGCAAAGCGGGTATTGTGGGGTCTTTCCCTGCGCTCAACGCCCGTGAAGCGGACGGTGAGCCACCCTTGTTGGACGCATGGCTGACCCAGATTAAGGAAGAGTTGGACCGGCATAACCAGGCAAACCCGGACAATCCGGCGGCCCCTTATGCGGTCAATCAGATCGTGCATCGGTCCAATGGACGCCTTGAGCGCGATCTGGAAATATGCGTCAAGCATGAGGTTCCCATCTGGATCACGTCGCTTGGCGCGCGTGAAGAGGTGAACGAGGCCGCACATTCCTGCAACGGGATCGTGCTGCATGACATCATCAACAACACCTTTGCCAAAAAGGCGATCCAAAAAGGGGCCGATGGCTTGATTGCTGTGGCCGCAGGGGCGGGGGGGCATGCCGGCCCGCAATCGCCCTTTGCACTGATCCGCGAAATCCGAGAGTGGTTCGCGGGCCCACTGCTTTTGTCCGGGGCAATTGCCACTGGGGAATCCCTGTTGGCGGCGCAGGCCATGGGGGCCGATCTGGGTTATATGGGCTCTCCTTTCATCGCGACGCATGAAGCCAATGCGCAGCAAGCGTATAAACAGATGATCGTTGAAAGCGGCGCAGAAGACATTGTTTTGTCGTCTCTTTTCACAGGCGTTTCCGGGAATTACCTGAAACACTCTGTCACCAATGCCGGGATGGATCCGAACAACCTGCCTTCGGCCGATGCAACATCGATGAATTTCAGCGAAGGTTCGTCCAAACCAAAAGCCTGGAAAGAGATTTGGGGATCGGGACAGGGGATCGGCGCCATTACCGAGATTACCGGAGCGGCGGATATCGTCGATCGTGTCGAACGGGAATATATTGCGGCGGGCCAGAAACTGGCGGCGCAGTTCACAACCTGATCCATGGCAGAGCTGATCGTCATACGGCATGGTCAAGCCTCTTTCGGGGCGGACAATTATGACAAGCTGTCCGATCTTGGCGTGCAGCAGTCAGAATGGGCGGGCGAGGCGCTGCGTACAGCGGGATGGATTCCGGATCGTCTGGTTACGGGTACTTTGACACGGCAGAAAGAAACGCTGTCCGCCATGGGGTTTTCGGATGCCCCGCAAGAGCATGCCGGTTTCAATGAATATGACTTCTTTGACCTTCTTGAGGCAAAGTTTGGCGGGCCACTGCCCGAACCTGTCCGAAAAGATCGCAAGACGCATTTCCGCACGTTGCGGGAAACCGTTTTGGATTGGCAGAATGATCGCCTGAAAGGTGTCAAGGAAACCTGGGGTGACTTCACATCGCGCGTTGCTGCTGCACAGGCATTTGCAACCGAACCCGGTGCCGAGCGTGTGTTGGTCATCAGTTCCGGCGGCGTGATTGGCCAATTGGTGGCCAGCGCCGTTCAGGCCCCGCCAGCCCAGATGATGGCCTTGAACTTGCAAGTCAAAAACACATCGATCACCCGGTTCATCTTTACGCCGCGCGCGTTCTTTTTGCATGAATTCAATGCCGTACCGCACTTAAGTGACAGCACGCGGGCGAAAATGCTAACGTATAGCTAAGGAAGATTTATGAGCGATGCGTCCCAAACCCTGGATCTGGAAGCCGTTGATCGGTACCTGACGGATGTTTTGCCCGATCATAAGGGCCCCGTTACGGCCACGAAGTTCCAGACTGGCCAGTCCAACCCGACCTTTTTGTTGGACACGCCTTCGCGCAAACTGGTTTTGCGCCGCAAACCGCCCGGTGTGTTGTTGAAATCCGCGCATGCCGTCGATCGTGAGTTTCGTGTTCAAAAGGCGCTCGCCGGCTCCAAGGTGCCGGTCGCGCAGGTCTTTGCGCTTTGCGAAGATGACGATGTGCTGGGATCAGCCTTTTACATCATGGAACATATGGATGGCCGCAACTTTACGGACCCAACAGCCGCCGGTTCATCCCCACAAGAACGCGGGGCGATCATCGATGAAATGAACCGCGTTCTGGCAGAATTGCACATGGTGGACATCGACGCGGTTGGGTTGTCGGACTATGGGCCCGAAGGAAACTATTTCGAGCGTCAGGTCGGGCGTTGGTCCAAACAGTATAAGGCGTCCGAAACCGAAAAAATCCCGGCCATGGACAAGCTTATGGATGCGTTGGTCGCGGAACGGCCAGACGACGACGGTCAGCGCACCTTGGTTCATGGGGATTACCGTATCGACAACATGATCTTTGCGCCCGACGGTCCTCAATGCCTTGCCGTTCTGGATTGGGAGCTTTCGACGACCGGCCACCCTTATGCGGATCTGGCTTCGGTCATCATGCAATGGCAAATGCCTCCGGGGCACGAAGGCCGCGGGTTAGCCGGGCTGGATCGCGCGTCTTTGGGTGTGCCAAGCGACGCAGAGTTTGTTGCTGCTTATTGCGCGCGCCGCGGCCTGCCAGAGATTGAGCATTTTGGCTATTATCTGAGTTTTTGCTTTTTCCGGATGGCCGCCATCATTCAGGGTGTCCTGAAACGCGCGCTGGATGGAAATGCATCGAACCCGGAACGCGCGAAAAAGATCGGGCAATACGTCCCTGTCTTTGCAGACCGGGGGTTGGCGGTGCTGAAGTCATAAGGAGCGCGGGTTTGGACGACATGGATCACAGTTCAGAGCTGGATGAAGACAAAGACCGCAACTTTGTCACGTCTCTCGCGCGTGGTTTGGACGTCCTGCGGGCGTTCCGACCCGGCGAGACGGAACTGACAAACACCGATCTGTCCGAACGCACCAAACTGCCAAAGGCGACCATTTCGCGGCTGGCCTATACGCTGGTCAAACTGGATTACCTTGTCGCAAATACCAAGACGGGAACGTACCGGCTGGGTGCCGGTGTTATGCGGCTGGGATTTGGTGTTTTGGGCGGCATGGATATCGGAGATCGGGCGCGGGTTGCCATGGCTGATCTTTGCAAGGGTCCAAACGATTACATTACGGTGGCCTTGGGCGAACAGCACCGCACAGACATCGTTTACCTCGCCGTGGAACGGTCGGTTCAAGATGTATCGCTTTCGGCGCATGTCGGGATGCGCTTGCCCCTGTTTTATTCGGCGATGGGCAAAGCTGTTCTGGTCGCCCTGGACGAAGCAGAACGAGAGGACACAATCCAGCGCCTGTCGGCCTTGAAGCCAGATGAAGAAAGCACTTGGCGCAGCAATATAGACAACGCGCTGACCGAGTATCAGGCCAAGGGGTATTGCACCGGGTTCGGGCAGTGGCGCCCGGATGTGAACGGGATCGCTGTGCCGGTCTTTTCTTTAAACGGTTCGCGGATTTACGGCATGAATGTCGGCGGACCGTCCTTTCACGTGAAGCCCAAGCAATTGGAAAGCGTTTATGCCCCGCGTTTGATCGCAGCGAGTAAGAGCCTCGGGCTACGCGTCTGATTCTCTTTACGAATTGATTTTGCTTTTGCGGAACCAAATTTTGCTTGGCGGAAGTGGTGCGGGCATTTGTCTGACCTGATTATGCATTAAAACCGTCTTTTTCAGCAAAAAATGTCAGAGCGATCCGTGACGTCACCCTGTGAATGGGAGGAGGAGTTTGCTGCGTATGCGAACATAGATTTGTGCACGTGCAGCATGGTGTGGTCGATCCACAACATCGGGATTTTGCCGTGTTCTCACGGGTTTTGCCGCCGTCTTTGTGGTTCTGTCAACGTGATCCCGGATGTTGGGCTTTTTGATGCTGTCATGCAGAAAATCCGATGACCGGCCGATACGTTTGCAAGCCGGTTTTCCTGCGTGTGGGTGCGCTTGACTTTGCTTGCGGTTGTGTAAGGCTTTCGGGCAAGCAGCGGCACATTCGCGTCTTTGTGAGAGCGCCGCGCTTGCCATAGGGAGGAACTTTCATGCGCAAAACTACACGTTTGGGCGTCACTACGGCGCTTGCATTGGCCATGTCGGCTGCAGCCGTATTTGCCGAAAACGTCAAAATCGCCTTCATCGATCCTTTGTCGGGTCCCTTTGCAGGAACGGGCACCAATGGCCTGCACATGTTTGAATTTGCGGCTGACGAGCTGGTGAACAAAGAGGGCGGTGTCCTTGACGGTCAGATGTTCGAGATCGTCGGGTTCGATAATAAGATCAGCCCCAAAGAGTCACTTATTCAGCTGCAGGTCGCGATTGATAACGGGATCCGCTACATCGCCCAAGGCAACAGCTCTGGCGTTGCGAACGCGCTGACCGAGGCGATTGACAAGCACAACCGCCGCAACCCGGATGACCGGGTTCTGTTTCTGAATTATTCTGCGGTTGATCCTGCGCTGACCAATGACAAATGCAACTTTTGGCACTTCCGTTTTGATGCCAACGCCGACATCAAAATGGACGCTTTGACAGATGTCATCGCGGCCGATGACAGCATCGAAAAGGTCTATATCATCGGTCAGGACTATAGCTTTGGTAAGGCGGTTGCGGCTGCTGCGGTGAAGTTCCTTGGCGAAAAACGCCCCGATATCGAGATTGTCGGCAATGAGCTACATCCGATTGGCAAGGTCAAAGATTTCACACCTTACGCGCGCAAGATCGTCTCGTCCGGCGCGGATGCCATGATCACCGGCAACTGGGGCTCTGACATGGTGGGCTTGGGTAAATCGGTGCTGGAAAACGGTTACACCGGTCCGCTTTACACCTACTACGCTGCGGCTGACGGGATCACGGCGGCCTTTGGTGAGGCCGGCAAAGGCTCGCTCCGTCTGGTTTCGGAAGGTCAGTTGAACCCGCCGCCAAATGATCGTGCACTGGCCTTTGCCGAAGCGTTCAAAGCGAAATATCCGGATGGCAATCTAAGCCAGGTGCGCATTACCAACACGCTGGAAATGCTGGCTAAGGCCATCAATGAAGCGGGTTCCGCAACCGACGTCATCGCTGTTGCGAATGCGCTGGAAGGGATGGAACATGATAGCCTGTGGGGCGGTAAGCTCTTTATGCGGCCGAATGACCATCAACTGATCCAGAACGTCCATATCATGGCGCATACCGACGAAGGCGTTGAGATCGACTATGACAATTCCGGTTTCGGTGTCGTGGTTGAAAGCACCATTGAGATGGCCGCGATGGACAGCGAAAGCACCTGCAAGATGAAGCGCCCCTAAGAGGCGTCCAATTGTCGGCCGTCCTTCGGGGCGGCCGATGGTTCAAAACCGTTTGACCGAGCAAGGGAGAGAGGCATGGACCTCGTACTCGTCAATCTGATCGACGGGCTGGTGACCGGGTTGCTCCTGTTCATGTTGTCCGCCGGGCTGACACTGATCTTTTCGATGATGGGTGTTTTGAATTTTGCCCATGCCAGCTTTTACATGCTGGGGGCCTATTTCGCATATCAGATCAGCACCTATTTCGGATTTTGGACTGGCTTGCTGATTGCACCCTTGATCGTTGGTGTGATGGGCGCGCTGGTCGAACGGTATGGTCTCAGGCGCGTGCACCAATACGGGCATGTGCCTGAACTCATTTTCACCTTCGGGCTGGCTTTGTTGATCGAAGAACTCGTGCAGTTCATCTGGGGTAAGAACCAGTTGCCCTATGATCCGCCCGAAATATTGCAATTCACCCTGTTCTCGATCTCGGGCAATGCCATTCCGGCCTACAAGATATTCATGATCATCGTGTCGATGATGATCTTCCTTGGCCTGCTTTATGTTCTGACGCGCACGCGGATCGGGATGATCATTCAAGCGGCGCTCAGCTATCCGCGCACGGTCGAGGCTTTGGGTCACAATGTACCCCTAGTATTCATGGGTGTCTTTGGCGTGGGTACGGCGCTGGCCGGTGTTGCGGGCGTGATCGCAGGCCCGGTGCTGGGCACCTTTCCCGGCATGGCCGTTGTTCTGGGCTCGATCGTTTTCGTGACCATCGTAATCGGTGGACTGGGATCGCTTTGGGGCGCCTTGGCCGCGTCACTGTTGATTGGCTGGATCACGACCTTTGCCGCCTCATACAATGTCGGAGCAGCGGATGTTCTGATCGCCATGGGCTTTGAACAGCCAGTTGATCTGTCGGAAAGCGCTTGGCGCGATCTTTGGACACTGACCTTGCCGCAAATTGGGCCGATCCTGCCGTATCTCTTGATGGTTGTGATCCTTGTCTTCCGCCCGCATGGCCTTTTTGGAAAGCGTGACGCATGACCGATACAACGCAAAAACCGGACCGCGTCGCAGGCTCTGGCGTGACGATGAGCAGCGCGATGCCTTGGATCATCGCGACTGTTTTCCTGCTGGTCATGCCGCAGCTCTTCACCTCGAATAGCGCCATCACCATCATGAACCAGATGGCCATCACGATCATCTTTGCGCTGGCCTATAACATGTTGCTGGGGCAGGGCGGGATGCTGTCATTTGGCCACGCGGTCTACATGGGCGTGGGCGGGTTTCTTTGCGTTCATGTTATGAACTATGTCGAGGAATACGCGCTACCGTTGCCTTTGCCGGTGTTGCCGTTGTTTGGCGGGCTCTTTGGCCTGGGGCTGGCCACGATTGTTGGCAGCTTTTCCACGCGCAAAGCCGGAACAGTGTTTGCCATGATCTCGCTCGGTGTGGGCGAGCTGATCGCGGCTTGTTCGGTCATCATCGTTGCATTCTTTGGCGGGGAAGAGGGGATCAGCGGGGACCGTACTTATGGTCTGCCGTTCTTTGGCGTTGAGTTCCTGCAGCAGATTGAGGTCTACTATCTGATCTGCTTCTGGCTGCTTTTGTCCGCGTTCCTGATGTACCTCTTTTCGCGCACGCCGATTGGACGGATGGCAAACGCGGTACGCGACAACCCCGAACGCGCTGAATTCCTTGGGTATTCCGCCCGTTGGGTGCGGTTTTATTCCTTTATCGCCTCCGGATTCTTTTGCGGGATCGCGGGCGGTTTGTTTGCCATCAACTATGAGATCCTGACCGAAGAAAACCTGAACGCCACGCAATCGGGTGTCATCTTGCTGATCACTTTTCTTGGTGGTGTTGGGTTCTTCTTTGGTCCGATCTTGGGCGCGATCTTGTTCACGTTGCTGCAGACGGTGCTCAGCCTCGAAACAGAGCTTTGGGCGCTTTATGTCGGCGCGCTTTTTGTAGCCACGGTCATGTTCTTTCCCGGCGGGCTCGCTGGGTTGATCATGATGCATTACCCCGCGGCGCGCATGGGACGATTGAGCAGGCTGTTTATGCCGTATCTCAAGGTCCTGATCCCCGGCACAATCGGGGCGTTGGGCCTCTGTGGCTTGATGGAGATTGTGTTCCATCTGCGCCATGCTGCGTTGGGGGATCATGAAATGACCCTCTTCTGGACGAGCTTTGACAGTCACAGCATCCTGCCGTCCGCCATTTTCCTGGGCCTGGCTGTTGGCGGGATCTGGTTGGCCAAACGGTCTGCGGTAGAGATGGCCGCAGCGTTTCATGATGCAAATTCTCTGGAAGGGGGCCGGTTGTGAGTATGGCGGCAGCATTGCAGATTGACGGGCTGCGCAAGAGCTTTGGCAAGACCGAGATTATCCGAGGGATCGATCTTGATATCCGGGCGGGCGAACGCCACGCCATAATCGGTCCAAACGGGGCGGGTAAATCCACACTCTTTAACCTGATTACAGCCCGGTTTCCGGCGTCAGAAGGCAGCGTCAAACTGCACGGCCACGATCTGGCCGGTCTGGCACCTTATGAAATCAACCGCATGGGGTTGAGCCGGTCTTTTCAGATCACAAATATCTTTCCCCGGATGAGCGTTTTTGAAAACGTCCGCTGTTCGCTGCTGTGGTCCATGGGGTATCGGTATTCCTTTTGGAACCTTGTCAGCCGGTCGCGCGCCTTGACCGAAGCGGCAGATGAAATCCTCGACCAGATCAACCTCAGCGAACGACGTGAGTTGCCCGCCGGTGTGCTGTCCTACGCAGAACAACGCGCGTTAGAAATCGGGATCACCATCGCGGGTGGGGCGAATGTCATCATGTTGGACGAACCCACGGCGGGGATGAGCCATTCGGAAACCGATTACATCGTCGACCTGATCCGCAAAGTGACCGAGGACAAGACGTTGATCATGGTTGAACACGACATGGGCGTTGTCTTTGGTCTCGCGGACCGGATTTCGGTCCTCGTCTATGGTGAGATTATCGCGACCGGGGCACCCGAAGACGTGCGCGGAAACCCAAAGGTTCAAGAGGCGTATCTTGGCGCGGCACTGGAGGCGGAACACTGATGTTGGATGTCACGGATCTTCACGCCTATTACGGCAAATCGCATATTTTGCAGGGCGTTACGCTCAACATCCGCGAAGGCGAGATTGTCGCGCTTTTGGGCCGGAACGGCGTTGGGCGTTCAACCACGTGCAAGGCTGTCATGGGCGAAGTGGCCCCGCACGGGTCGGTCCAGTTTCGGGGAACTGAAATCGCGGGCAAGAAAGCTTATGAAATTGCCAATTTGGGGATTGGGTATGTTCCTGAAAACCGGGACATCTTTCCGGGCTTGACCACCCGCCAGAACCTGACGCTTGGCCTGAAACCCGGACAGAAAGACGGGCAGGGGCGTTGGTCTATGGAGGACATGTTCAACATGTTCGACAACCTGCGCAACCGCGCCGATGTTGAGGCATCGGTTCTGTCTGGCGGCGAACAACAGATGCTCACCATGTGTCGAACGCTGATGGGCGATCCGGACCTTATCATGATCGACGAACCCACCGAAGGCTTGTCGCCGCAGATGGTTCAACGCGTCGCCGAGCTGTTGCAAGAGATTGCCAAGCGGGGGATTGCGACGCTGTTGGTCGAACAAAAACTGGCCATCGCCATGGATATTGCCCACCGCGTCTATGTGATGGGCCATGGTCAGGTCGTGTTTGAAGGCACGCCTGAAGAGTTGCGTGCCCGCGAAGACGTGCGCAAGGAATGGTTAGAGGTCTAAAGGCTGAGAGCCTTTTCCAATGCAGGGCGCGCTTTGAGCCGGTCAATATAGGCGCGCACGTTGGGTTTGTCGTCCATGTCAGCGCCCAACCTTTTAGACATGAGTGCCGCGTGACCGGTCATGATGTCTGCGGCGCTGAATGAACCGGCCAAATAGTCGCGATCGGCCAAATGGTCATTCACGGCCGTCAACATCTGACCCAACAGCTTGGTCGCGCGTTTGGCGTGTACATCGCTGCGGCGATCCGGAGGCAGCAAAATGGTTTCCACCACAATCGCGTTCATCGGCGGCATGACCATGCCCTCGCAGTAATGAAACCACTGCAAATAGGTCGGGAAATCAGGGTCTTGCGCGTCGGGTTGCAACCGACCTTCCCCATGACGCGCCAAGACATATTGAATGATCGCACCGGATTCAAAGAGGGTCACATCGCCATCAATCAACACCGGAATCCGTCCCATTGGATGCATTTTGCGATAGGCATCGCTGCGCATCTCGCGCGCACCTAGTTCAAAGCGTTCGAGTTCGTATTTGAGTCCCAACTCTTCCAAAAGCCACGCAACGCGAACCGCCCGACTGTTGGGCGCAAAATAGAGTTTCATCTTTCCTCCCCGAAAGCCCTCTGCCTCAACAGAAACGCTATCGATCTCAAACCTGCGCTGTCAATTGTGCCGCATCGTCGTTGCAGGCTGGCGTTTCGTTGTGCAGACTGAAACCCGAGAACCAAGCCGTCGCCTTGTCCCCCAAAAAGTGCAAGATCGACGCATCACAACAATCGGACGAGGGCGGCGATGCATCTGGGATTTGATACGACACGGCTAAACCGGATCGCGGACTGGATGCAGGATTACGTGGACCGGCGCCTTTATCCCGGGTCCAGTGTTCTGATCCGGCGCGGGGGCGAAGAAGCGTATTTCCACGCAACTGGCGCGCGGAATGTCGAAGAAAACCTCGACTTCACGCGGGATACGGTCGTCCGGATTTACTCGATGACAAAACCGGTGACATCCGTGGCTCTTATGATGTTGGCCGAGCGCGGGTTGTTTCATCTGGAAGCTCCGGTATCGGATTTCATTCCGGCCTTCTCGGACGCGCAAGCGTTGATCCCGGGCGCAGAGCGCCTTGATCAAACAACGCCCTGCGCGGCACCAACACTTCACCATTTATTATTGCACACCAGTGGGTTGAGCTATTCCTTTAATCCCGGTCTTATCGGCAAAGCTTATGCGGATCAGGCACTTGATTTTGAGCCCGGCGATGGCCCCTTGGCCGAAATGGTCGATACCCTTGCCGGCGTTCCTTTGGCGTTCGAACCAGGCGCAAAATGGGAGTATTCGGTTGGCATAGATGTCATCGGCCGCGTGATCGAGGTGGTCTCGGGGCAACCTTTGGACGTGTTTTTGAAAGAGAACATCTTTGATCCGCTCGGCATGACCGAAACCGGTTTTTCAGTGCGCCCGGGAACCGGTGACCGGTTTGCTTCGCTTTACACCCCGCTCGAAGGCGACGCGATGGCGTTGAATGACAGTGCGGCGGGGGGCGACACGCTCCGGCTTTATGATGATCACGAAAATTCGCCATTTCTGAACGCTTCGATGTTTTCCGGCGGCGGCGGGCTGGTTGGAACCATTGATGACTTTATGAACTTCGCCGAAATGCTGCGCCGTGGTGGGAGTTTGGGCGGCGCGCGTTTGCTGAGCCCCAAAACCTTGTCCTTCATGATGCGCAACCATTTGCCGGGTGACATCGCATCGATGGGCCCGTCGAGCTTTGCCGAACAGCCGATGGACGGCATGGGGTTTGGCATTGGCGGGGCCGTTGTGCTGGATCCGGGTCGCGCCCGGACCCCGGGCAGTGTCGGAGATTTTAGCTGGGGTGGTATGGCATCCACCTTCTTCTGGGGTGATCCGGCTCAGGACATGTCGGTGGTCTTTTTCACCCAATTATCGCCGTCCAGCTCTTACCCATCACGCGCCCAGCTCAAAGCACTTGTGCATGGCGCGTTGATCGAAGATCCCAAATAAACAAAGGCCAGTGACCAAAGGAATGCCATCATGACCGATGATGCAATCGCGTCCGAACTGCTCGATCTTTTGGACATTGAACGCCTTGAGGTGGATCTGTTTCGGGGGCAGGGGACAGGTGGGGAAACCAGCACGCGCATCTTTGGCGGTCACGTTATTGCACAGGCATTGATGGCGACCTATCGCACGGTGCCGGACCGGCTGTGTCATTCGCTGCACGCCTATTTCATTCGACCGGGCGATCCGTCTATTCCGGTTATTTACAGCGTCGATCATGCCCGGGACGGCGGCAGCTTTACCACCCGCAGGGTTGTCGCGATCCAGCACGGCAAACAGATTTTTAACATGTCTGCGTCTTTCCACATCGAAGAAGTCGGCTGGGAATACCAACATGAAATGCCCAAAGTGGCTGGGCCCGAGGGGTTGAAGGAACGTCGCGAGCTGCGCGAACAGCATGCGGACAAAATTCCAGAGCGACACAAGGCGGATTTCCTGCGACCACGCCCGATCGAGGTGCGCGAGGTAGCGCCGCGCGACTTTTTCACGCCAGAGGCCGCTTCTGACGTCAATCAGATGTGGTTCCGAATGGCAGGGGCTGCGGGAGCGGCTCCGCATATGCAGCATTGCCTGTTGGCCTATGCGTCGGACATGAACCTGCTAGCCTCTGGCCTGCGGCCGCATGGGCTGACTTGGTTTCAGGGCAAGGTGATGTCGGCCAGTCTGGATCATGCGATGTGGTTTCACAGGCCCATACATTTCGAAGACTGGCATCTTTGCGCCATGGATGCGCCATTTACAGGCGGGGCGAGGGGGTTCAATCGCGGGGCGATCTATGCCTCTGACGGCACATTGGTGGCAAGTGTCGCGCAAGAAGGGCTGATGCGGCCCTACAACCCGCGATGATCACTCCATCGGCATGTCTTTGTAAATCCGGTTGAGCTTGCGCATGCCACCGAGCCACCGGTCATAGTTTTCGGTCTTCAAACGGATGTAATCCAGCACGTTTTTATGGGGCAGAACCAGGAACGTTTCGTTCCGAATGGTTTCGACGCACGCCTCTGCGGCGTCTTCCGGTTCCAGCATCCCATCAATGGCCGCCACATGGTTTTCCATGCCCCGCGTCATTTCGGTGCGCACGGCCTGTGGGCACAGAACCGAGACCTTGATCCCCTGATCGCCATAGGTCAGCGACAGCCATTCGGCCAGACCAACCGCCGCGTGTTTCGTGACCCCATAGGGTGCAGAGCCGATCTGGTTAAGCAATCCCGCCGCCGAGGAGGTGTTCAAAAGGTACCCCCCACCGCGTGCCGACATCAAAGGCACTAAATGGCGCGCGGCCCAGACATGGGACATCACGTTGATCTCCCAGATCCTTTGCCATTGTTCATCGGGCACTTCGACCCCACCGGCGAGAGAGATGCCAGCATTGGAACAAAAGAGGTCAATTGGGCCGATATCGGATTCAACTTTATCGATCAACGCCTTGATATCATTTTCTTTTGACACATCCGCCGCAATTGCAACGCCGCCGCAGTCCGCTGCCGTAGCGGCTGCGCCATCTTGATTGACGTCAGAACAAATGACGGATTTAGCACCTTCTTGGGCAAACAGAATGGCCATGGCGCGTCCAATTCCGCTGGCAGCCCCGGTCACGACAACAATCTTGTTTTTGAGTTCCATGATGTTCAGGCCCACATGTTGGAACCGCCGCAGACAGTTAATGCCTGGCCGGTCATATATTGGCTGGCGTCCGAGGCCAGAAAGACACAAATCCCTTTGAAATCATCTGGTTCACCGAGACGTCTCAACGGAATTTCATTGCGGATGCGGGTCTCAACCTCTGGATTGTCCCAAAGCTCTCTTGCGAAATCGGTTTTGACCAGGCCCGGACATATCGCGTTCACACGAATGCCGCTGGGCCCAAATTCAATGGCCAGATTGCGCACCAACCCGATCAGGGCGAGTTTCGACATACCATAGGTGCCCAGCTTTTCGGACGGCTTGAACGCGCCGATGGATGAGGTGAACATCATCGATCCGCCATGCGCCTCCATGGCGGGGCGCACCAACTACGCGAGCCACAGGTTCGATTGCACATTGGATTGCATCGTTTTTTCATAAGCCGCGTCCGGTATTTCAGACGTTGCGCCGTAATAAGGGTTCACCCCGGCATTTCCGACGAAGATATCGATACGGTCCGATACGTCGCGCGTTTTGGCCACCAGTGCCTCAAGCTGCTCTTTATAGCCGACATTCGCCGCAACAGCATGGGCGCGCGTAGCACCGACAAACCCGTTGATCTCATCAACTGCGGCGTCGAGCGCATCCTGCTTGCGTGCCGATATCACAACCGTCGCGCCATGCTGGGCGAGGGCGGTCGCCATGGCCAATCCCACGCCCTTGGACGCGCCGGTCAATAGGGCCGTCTTGCCGGTCAGATCAAACATCGATCAGGGCCCGTCAAACACCTTTGGACGCGGTTGATTATGGGCAACAACGGATTGTCTCGCATTGAAGGATTGATAGGCCTTCACCTCGGCCCGTGCGACAACCGCATGGTGCACCTCATCCGGTCCATCAGCAAAGCGCAGCGTCCGCTGACCGGTATACATCGCGGACAAAGGCGACCATTGCGAAATGCCGGTAGCGCCATGAACTTGCATGGCTTGATCGATGATTTCACACACTTTTTCCGGAACCATCGCTTTGATCATGCTGACCCAGATCCGGGCCTCCTTGTTGCCCAGCACATCCATCGCCTTGGCCGCTTTCAGCACCATCAGGCGCATGGCTTCAATCTCGATCCGCGCCCGGCTGATGGTTTCCATGTTCTTCCCAAGATCGATGATGCGCTTTCCAAACGCCTGACGATCCAAGCCACGGTCAATCAGCAAATCCAACGCATTTTCGCCGGCTCCGATGGACCGCATGCAATGGTGAATACGACCAGGTCCCAAACGCAGTTGCGAGATTTCAAAGCCGCGGCCTTCACCCAACAAAATGTTCTCTTTGGGGACACGGACATTCGTGAAACGAATGTGCATATGCCCATGTGGCGCGTCATCATGCCCGAAGACGTGCATGGGCCCCAGAATATCGACGCCCGGAGTATCAATTGGCACCAAGATCTGCGATTGCTGTTTAAAGGTTTCCGCCCCTGGCGAGGTTTTCACCATAACAATCATGATCTTACAGCGTGGATCTCCAGCGCCGGAGATATAGTATTTTTCGCCGTTGATGACCCAATCATCACCATCCAGCACGGCGCGCGTCGAAATGTTCTTGGCATCTGAAGACGCCACATCCGGCTCGGTCATCGCAAATGCGGACCGAATTTCACCGGCCAGCAACGGCTTTAGCCACGTGTCTTTCTGCTCCTGCGTTCCAACGCGTTCCAGAACCTCCATATTCCCGGTATCCGGGGCAGAGCAGTTCAATGTCTCGGACGCCAACGGGTTTTTGCCCAGTTCCGCTGCTATATATGCGTAGTCAAGGTTCGACAGACCTTCGCCCGTTTCCGCATTGGGAAGAAAGAAATTCCACAACCCATTCTCACGCGCTTTTTGTTTTGCCGTTTCCAACAGTTCCAGTTGTCCGGGCGCGTATGACCACCGATCAGCACGACCTTCACCAAGGCGAAAGAATTCTTCGGTAATCGGGTCAACATTGTCCGCTATGTGTCGGATAACTTGCGCCAAAAGTGGTTTAGCGCGCTCTGACATTTCGAGGTTGTTCATTTCAAACGGTGTTGACGTATGAGACATAGATGTTCTTTCGTGTCGTAAGGGACGGCGTATGGTCTGGCTCAAGGTAGATTGGAAATGCGCCCATGCCAATACCGCATATCGGAACGCTGTTTCACAAATCTGGGTAATTCACAAATTACCATAATACTGATTATGCGTGAAACGCCAATGCAGGAAGTTCAGAAGCTTACGGCCCGAACGATAAGTTTCCTTTTGCCAATTGGTCTAATGTAAGGTCTTTCTATTGGACGCGCCCGCATCCTGTCAGCATCGCACTTACACCCCGATCTTCATGTATCACTTGAACTGCCGCCAGCCGACCCGTAAACAGGTGCTGCAAAGCGCGATGCACAAAGGGAGCCTCCTTTGTTTCTCAACGACCCGGAACCCCATGTTCCGGGTCGTTTCTCTTTTGTCAGTCACCTTCCCTCAAAGCAAAACCCCCGGCCATCCGAACCGGGGGTCTTTATGTTTAGATGATATACTAGGAAGGATCCTTTTTACCTGTCTGGTGTCGATCCGGGTATGGTCCTGGCTCGTGTTCGAACATACGGAGTTTGCGCCTCTCGATGCTCAGCTTCCGGCTTGCCGCTATTGCAAGGCCCAGGGCAATGCTGGTAAATACGTCTCGCACGTGTGATCACCCCCTTTCGTGATGGTTTGGGGTTTTCTGTAAACGACTCGGAACCGCATGTTCCGGGTCGTTTCGCTTTTATCAGTCCCCTGCCCTCAAAGCAAAACCCCCGGCCTCATGAGCCGGGGGTTTGTGTTCTGTTGCGCGGGTCAATGCTGTTTCAGCCCCCGCCCCCAAAGCTCACCCCGAGATCAGCAACTCGCGCACCCGCTTGTTGGCCTTCGCATTCGCCGAATAGCGCGTCTCGATCTCCTCGATGGCGGCCCAATGGAAGAGGTCGCGGATTTCGCCGGTGTCATTGATGGAGAGAATAAACCGAACCTTGATGTGGCGCAGCATCACCGCCAGCCGGGCAAAGTCGTCGCGGGTGAAGATGTCGCGCACATAATCGCGTTCATGGCCCTGGTAGGGCGGGTCGAGATAGAAGAGCGTGAAGTCCCGGTCATAGCGCGGGATGAACGCGGCCCAGTCCAGCTGCTCGATATGCACCCCCTGAAGGCGGCGATGTGCCGCTTGGATCAGTTGCTCCATGCGCCGCGCCGTCAGCTGGGCGGGATGATGCACCGAAGGCGCCATCTGCCCGCGCGTGGCCAGATGCGCGGGCTTGCCGCCGAATGACAGCCGCTGCAGATACGCCCATCGCGCCGCCCTCTGGATGTCGGTGAGTGTCTCGGGCGGGGTTGCAATCAGCCGGGCAAACTCCGCGCGGGAGGCCAGCAGCAGATCAAAACTGGCCGCCAGCGCATCGGGATGTTCGCGCACCACCCGGTAGAGATTGACGATCTCGCCATTGAGGTCGTTGAGGATCTCGGATGTGGGGCGATGGGCGCGGCGCAGAAACACGCCGCCCATGCCCGCGAACGGCTCGCCATAGCAGCGATGCGGGATCGCTTCGATCCGCGCCGCGATCTCCTTGGCCAGATACTTCTTGCCACCGAACCACGGCGCGAGCGGCTCGGCCGGGTCCACCGGTTGCAGTTCGGTCATGATGTCAGGGCCTCATGAAAGATAGGGCCGATATGGCAACTGGAAATGCGGCCCGTCGATGAACCGCGCCCAGTCCCCGCCCCACTCAACGGGCACACCTTCGATCTCTGCGGCCTGTTTGATCACACCCGCAAGGCGCGTCCAGGCGGGCCAGTCATCCCAGGGGATGGTGCCGCCGATCCACGGGTGCACATCAATGGCATGGCCCGTCAGATGGCGGCTGTCCATGGTGCGGGATTTGCCGAGCTTTACGAGCATTTCCTGCTCTTGAATCGTGCGCAGCCCGCAATGAATGCCAAAGTCTTCCGGCGAGATCTCGATGGCGCGGTTCGCGACACGCACCAGATCGGGATGCACACCGACAAGGCAGCGTTTTGACCGCCGCCCGAAGCGGAAATTCCCCTTGTGCAGGGTCTCGATCTTGCTCATTTCAGCCCTCACTTTCCCGTTCATTTCCATGCTTTCTTCATCGCTTTCGACAGCGCCGCCTTGCTGGGCCGCTTGCCCTTCTTTGCGGCCCATGCCTTTTTCATCTCGGCCCGTGCCACTGATTTTTTGAATCTCTTCTTGCGTGCCATGGTCTATCCTCCGTCTGGCTTTTTTCCGGGCCGTCCGATCTGCGGCATCACCCGGCGCCCAAAAGCAAAGCTGATCGCGGCCAGCAGCCCCCAGCGATACCATTCGGGTGTCTCATCGAGGGCGGCAAAGCCCGCCTCGATGTAGGGCGGCATGCCGGGAATGAAGGCCAGCACCAGCGGGATCGCCAGCAGGATGGTCCACCATTCATCCTTCCAGCTGGTCGCCGCGTCACTCAATGCCAGCTTTTCCCAGGCCGCATCGTGATCAGCCGCCTTCTGCGCGGCGGTGGCACGGGCCTCCGCGATGCGGGCCTTGGCTTCGATCTCCGCGATCTTCAGTCGCCCGCGCGCTTGCACGGCCTCTTTGCCCAGCCCCAGCGCCGCGCTGATCGCCGCCCAGATCATCGGATCACGCCCCGGATTGCGTCCGTCAAGCGGTCGATCTTTTCGCCGAACGCCTCGATCAGCCTGCGCCATTCGCGCTGATCCTCGCGGTGCTGCCGGTTCTGGTGCCAGAGCATCAGAAGCAGCGCCGCGATCACCAGCCCGGCCAGGCCAAATTCGGCAAATTTTTCAAAATCACTGCCAGTCATTCCAGGCCTCCCCGTTCTGCGCCTCAAGGGCCTGATCTGCGAGTTGATCCCGCCGCGCCTGCGCGATCAGCCAGGCAGCGGAAAACACCACGCCCCCCACAACCACCCAGCGGGGCAGTTTGTCGAGATTTTTGAGCGCCAGCAGTTTTGATGTCGTGTCGATCCACATGTTGATCATGTCATCACCCTCCAGATCGTGAGGCCCAGCAGCACCGCCAGCACCAGCCCATTGCCGCCCGTAATGCCAAGCCCTGCATTGGCCCCGCCCCAGGCGCGGCTTACATCATCGCGGCGTTTGAATCCTTTTTGCTTCACCCCGTGTCCTCCTGTTGCTGCAAGGCCCACCAGGTCGCCGCGGCGGTGCCCAGTCCAATGAGGCTGTTTTTTGTCACCTGCCCGGCAATCCAGCCCGCCGCGCCTGCGACGGCCACATCGCCCAGCGTGTCCACATCCTCGGCAATCGCCGATCCGGCCTTGAACCCGGTCCAGCCAATCACCGCGCCCGCCGCAATGCCGAGGCCCCAGAGTATCGGTGCCGCCATTACGCGCCCTCCCCGTTCACTGGCCTGCTCATGCGCTCAGCCACCCGCTCCAGCGCCGCGCTGACCTTCTGCCAATAGGCATAGGTTGCGCCGCGCACTCCGGTGCCATCCTGGTGCCAGTCCGCGCCGCCATTCCAGGCGCGGGCCAGCCATTCGGTCTCGCGGGCCTGCGATGTCTGCCATTCCACGGGCATCACCTGGCGATTGGCCCGCATCAGCGCCTGGCCGATGCGGATATTGGAAACCGGATCAAAGAGGATCTTGCCGAGATCAGCGCGTGGAAGTCCGGGTAAACGACCCTGAGCGCTTAAGCTCTGGGCCACGTAGAGCTGGATCTGCATCAGCCCGCGGCTGTCCTCGCCCTGGGTGTTATGCGCCAGCGGATTGACCGCGCTTTCCACCACGATGATGGCGGCAAAAAGCGGCACATCCCGCGCCGGCACCCCGCCCTGGCGCGCATAGGCAATGGCGCGGTCGGTTGTGTTGCTGATCCGGTCCACATCGCCGCTTGCGCGCGGTGCCCCGTTGAGGATCTCGCCGATCCGGCCCGTGATGCGGTCCGCCACATCATCCACCATGCCGCCCAGTGGTCCCAGCGAGGGTGCCGCGAGAGCGACAAGCCCGTGCGCATGCAGCGCCCGCCAGGCAATCCAGCCCAGCCCCAGAACCGTGACTGTGCCCAGAACCCCGCGCATCATGTGCCCTTTTTTTCTTGTGTCTTTGCTTCCACGGCCGGTTTGGGCGGGGCCAGCGGGATCGCATCGACCTGCCGCAGGCCCAGTTCCAGCGCGACCTGCGCTTCGTTTTCGCTTGTGACCTCGATGGCCGCCCCGGCGTAAGAGCCGCGAATCCACGCGCCGCGTGTGAGCGTGTAAGCCCGCCCGTCATGGTGCAGCGTAATCGTGTCTTCGGACCCCCAGAGATAGCGCACCTGCGCATGGGTGCCGATGTCCACGCGGCTGCCCCCGGCCGGGATCTCGTAAAAGGCAAATTGCGTCAGCGGATACGCGTCCATCACGCCCCCTTTCACCCCGTTTTTCCGTATCGCGCGGCCCAAACCACGCCGGCCACGCCAAAAAGCGTCCAGGCCAGCAGCCTGATCTGCCCGTCAGAGGTCTGGCCCACCGCGCCGGCGGCCAGATCAAGAATGCGCTCGGAGATGCTCGCCTGCCGGTGGCCTGCGCTTTCGATCAGCCGTTCGCCGGTGGCCAGCGAGGCGGCGGCAAAATCAAGCTGCTGGTTCAGCTGGTCCTGCCAGCTGCGCATCTGCGCCATATGTGCCGCCGTCACCGCGATCATGCCGTTTTCCGCCGCCCGGATCACCTCGCCCAAGAGCGCAGTGGCCGCGCCCACGTCGAATCTCCGGGCCTCAAGCAGCGCATGGGTGCTGCGCTGCCAGGCCAGAACCACGGATTTGAGCGCCTGGTCGGACGGGTCCACGTTCACGTAGATCGAATCCATGATCTGGGTGGCGTCCTTCAGCACCGCCCGCTTGTCCACGTCGCGGTCATCCACCCTGATATTGCGCCGGTCGGAAAAGTCCCGGTTGTCATAATTGCGCGTCGAGGTGCTGGTCCGGTGCGTGGTGCGACTGGACGTGCGGTTGGACGCGCGGGATTTGGAGCGACTACCCACTATCCGTCTCCCCCCGTGTCTGGCCCCGTGTCTGGCCCCGTGTCTGGTCCTGTCTCCTGGCGTGTGATGATCCAGTCAGCGGTCCCGGTCTCAAGTGCCCAGCCCTGCCGCGCCATCGCCGTCCTTGCGGCCAGCACAACGGGGGCCTTGAGGCCCGTCAGCTTGTCCGAGGGCAGGGCGCGGATGCGCGTCAGCCCCGGCATGTCCCGCAGCCTGGCCCAGATCGCCAGCGCCTCCCCCCAGGTCTCCACGTAGTCCCAGACCACCTGCCAGTGCCCCGGTGCCGCCCCGCGCTCCGGCGCGATCACCAGGACGGTCCTGCCGCAGCTTGCCACAAAGCAATTCTCTTCCGTCAGCCCCGCCGCCCAGATCTCGATCCCGTCCGCGATCTCGCGCTTAACCAGCCGAAGCCCGCGCGTGAGCGTCACAGGCTCTTGCGAGGGGGTGTAGCTTCCGTCCAGCATCAGCGTTTTCCTTTCCCGAGTCTTGTCCAGAGCCACCAGCCGCCCAGGGCAACCCCGCCGATCAGCAGGCCCGTGATGAGCCAGTTGCCGGAGCCTGCGCGGCCTGATGTGCGCCCGCTCAGAGGCGTGGCGCGCCCGATCAGCGGCACCGCCGCCGGTGCCTGGCTGACAAATTCCAGCGCGTCGCGCATCCAGTCGTCATCGCCGCCAAGGCCCAGCACCACCGGCCCGCCGATATTTGACACCGCGCCCGAGCTTGCGTCCGTGTCGATCTCCGCCAGCGTCTCGGTCAGCACCTCACCCGCGCCCGCGTAAGCGTCACTCATCGCACTGCTCGGCAGGCTCAGGTCCGGGATGGGGATAGGGGTGCCGCTCATGAATCTCTCTCCAGCCGCGCCAGCAGCGCCATATGCCGGGCTTCGCTTTCCACCAGGCCAAGCTCCGCCAGTTCCAGTTCTTCCGCCAGCCGCCGCGCCTGCAGCTCATGGCCGCGCAAGGTGGCCCGCGCCAGCGCGGCCCGGAGCCGCTGTACCCGCGCCTGCGCAAGCGCCGCCAGCCGCCGCGCCTCGCGTTTGATCCGGTGTGTGTCCCGTGCGCCCAGGCTCATCGCTTGCTCCATGTTCCGATCAGGTAAATCCCGCCGCCCACCGCCACCGCCAGCGCGGCCGGCCACATCAGCCGCGAGATCAGCGTATCGCCCCGGCGCGACTCAAAGGCCGCGCGATACACATCGGCGCGGGTTTCGATGAGGGCGCGGGCGTCATCGCGCTGCGCGTCCTGGCGGCGACTTTGCAGCCCGTAGCGCGCCCGCCCGTCTTCCAGCTTCAGCCCGGTGAGCGTCTCTTTGCTGCGGTTGTTCTCTGCCGTGCGGGCATCGGCCAGCTCCTCGCGCCTGCGCGCGTCCTGGCGGCGGTCCTTCAGCCGTTCGCGGGCATCCAGGCGGCGATCCCGGTCGCGCTCATTGGCGCGGGTGCGCCGGCTGTCGCGATCGTTGATTTCGGCCAGGCGGCGCTCGCCCCGCCGTTCAAGAATATCATCCAGCGTATCCCAGCCACGCGCGATCCAGCGATCGAAGTCAAGCCCGCCGCCCGCGCTGCGTCCGTTTGGACGGGCGCGGGGGCGGGGTGAGGATGTCAGCATCGTCCCTGCCCTCTCCTGCGGCCCGTCAGATCCGGTCCGCGAAATACACCTCGATCATCACCTCGGTGCCCGCGCTTGCGGTCTCCAGCTCGATCTTCAACCGGTCATCGCGGCGGCGTTGCGCCTCGGAGGTCAAGGGCGCAATCGCCAGCCCCTCGCGCTCCATATCCACCCGCAGGTCCAGACAGGCCCCGACACCGGTGAGGGCGCCTGTATAGTTGCGATAGGGGCCGACATGGGTTTGTGTGCCCCAGGGTGGGGAGAGCTTCAGCGCCTCGATCTGGTTGACCACCGCCCGGCCCGCCTGCCATTCGATATCGCCCACCTCGACCCGGTAGTCGGTGATCTTCTTGGCCTGGTTGGTGGTCACCACAATGCGCCAGATGCGCTTGTCGATGCGAATATCGTCGATCACATGTTTGCCCGCCGTCGCCAGCGTGCGCGACCAGGTCTGGCGCGAGATCACCTGTGCCGCGTTCTGGCGCACCGGCGCATACCAGACCGGAATGCGCAGCTGCATCTCCGACTTCCAAAGGTTGGACGTGTAGATTTTCAGGCGCAGATCCCGGATGTTGTTCGTGCCAAGCGCATAAAGCGCCTCAACCGGCGAGCCGTCGCGAAACACATTGGGCCAGCCGAAGCCCAGAAAATCATGCAGATCATCGTTGCGCCCGTCCCAGCCGAACATGCGCAGAAACTCCACAAAACGCTGCCAGCTCTCAAAATCGAAAATCTCGATTCCGTCCGCCTCCAGCCGCACCCGGCTGATCAGCTTGCCGAACTGGCCCGACTTCACATAGTGCCGGCCGTCCTCGCCCTGCGCCATCAGATTGGGGGCAGTGACCCCGGTGATAGCGCTTGTGGCTTTGCCTTCAATCATGATCGCCAGCCCGCGATAGACAAAATCACCAGTGGGGAAATCCACCTCGATCACACCGCCCGAAAGGCGACTGCCAATGCTCAGCAGATCATCGCTGACATTGACGTAATCGGGCAGTTTGCGATCAAAGCGCCGCGCAAACTCACCCCCCGGTGGCGTGGCCCGGAACGTGTCGTTCTCATTGGCCACATTGGGGCGCTGGTTGGCCCGGTTCTGCTTTTTCCTGCGGTTCAGCATCGTCTTGCCTCTCTCAGCTACTGTTCTCACTCAGCGCAGATTCAGCGCAGGTTCAGTGTGCGGGTGACGGTCTGCACCGCCTTGTCGACAAGGCCCGTCGCATCCAGCACCTCATAAAAAAAGATGCCGATCATCGTGCCGGCCACATAGCGGCCCGTGGTTTTGTTGAAGATCATGTCCGGTCCTCACATTCGCGGTTTTCGAAAAGATGACCCAGTGAGGCGCAAAACCGCCCATGCCGCAACGTCCCCTGCGCGGCCAAACGCGGCCACAACAGGGGCGGGCCAGGTCGCGTTTGGCCGTGTTTGGCCGTGTTTTGGATTTGATCATGGACGGCCAAAACGGCCATACAGGCCGCATGGCGGCCCATAGAGACACTCAGACAGAGATTCTTGCGCATCTCGACAGAGTCATTGAGACCCGTGGTCATGGCGGTGTCTTTTCCGTGGCCGTTGATCTCGGGGCCGATGCCAGCCACGTGAGCAAGTGGCGGCTGGGCAAACGGCCCGTTCCGGCCCGCTTTGTGAAGCCGATCATGGGCCTGATCCCCGAATTACACCATCCAAACGGCCCAAACGGCCCTGAGCGGCCCGCTGACGGCCCAAACGGCCCGGAGGCACCCCAACCTCTGCCCCGCGGCCTTGACGCCCTGGAACAGGAAGTGATCAAGTCCCGGCCTGCAACGATCTATACGTTTCCCGGTGCCGGCCATGACGATGAAGACTGGCCCGAAGACTGGCCCCAGAACTGGCCTGAAGACGGTGCCCCTGCCCCGAAGCTCGATCCCGGCAGTTTCCGCGACCAGGTCTGGTTGCCCGGCCATGATTTCATCGCCATGATCAAAGGCCCACCCGCCGGGCCGGTCATCACGCAGATGGCCCGGTCTGATCAGGGCAAGGCCGCCTGCGAGGCCGCCCATCGCAGCGCCGACCGGCTGGGCTTGACCAACATCCTTGCCAACGGCCACTGGACCGCAGATCTCGCCACGCTGGGCTTTTATGCCTGGGCGATGCTCATGGCGATCCGCGCGGCGGGGAATGGCCCTGACCCGGACATGGACCCGGACATGGGCGGCCCCGAAGATGAGGCCATGGCCGCATGACCCCCCTGCCCCAGCTTGATCCCGGTGCCCGCTCCGCCATCTGGGGCGTTTCCGGCTCCGGTAAGTCCACCCTGGCCCGCGCCCTTGCGACCAGCTGGGCCGCAAGCCGGGCCGTGGTCCTCATAGACCCCACCGGCCCCGATGCCCCGGCCCTGCCCCGCAACTGGGATCCCTGCCCCGGCCTTGTCGCCCTCAGCCCGGCCACGCCCGAGCATTGCACCCTTGCGCTTCTGCAAGCCTATCTGCTTTCAACCCGCACCATGCCCGTCACCGTGATTGCCGATGAGGCCCCGCACTATCTCGCCCGGCCTTCCGATGCGATTCTCAAGGCCGTCTATCAGGGCCGTCACCGCGGCTTTGGCCTCATGATGGCCGGGCAACGGCCCTCCGCCGTGGCCCCCGCTGTGCGCTCACAGGTCACCACCACGCTCTTCATGCGCCTCACCGATCGCGCCGATCTCAACATCGCCGCCGCCGCAAGCCGCGACCTGGCCGCCGCGCTGCCGAGACTTGCAACAGGAGAATGGAGACAATGGCCGTGACGCCCTCGCAAGACAGGATTCTGGTCCGGACCGAAATGGTGTCCGGGTTTCTCAAGCGCGACTACAGCCCGGACGAGGCGATCCGCCTCACGACCTTCATTCTCGATGGTCTCATCATCCGGGACGATGGCGGCCCTGATCTCGTCATCGGGGACAGGGAGGCACCAGCGCCCTAGGCGTCACCGCGCAACTCAAGGCGGCGCTCGATGCGCTCAAGGCGGGCCTGAATGGACGCAATGGCACCTTCATGCGCAGTCACATTGGTCATGAAGCCTGTCATGTGCTGCTGAATGCCGATGAGCGTGGTCTTGATTTCCACCTGTCCGCTTTCCAGCGTGTTAAGGCGGTTTTGAATCACCTTGAGATGTTCCAGCACCAGATCTGCGCTTACGTTCTCGGCCATGCGATTCCCTTTCGTTGCAACCTCTTCATACCTGACCTTCCTCGATCTCGCCAGCATCCATGAGCGCGTCAGCTGCATCTATCGCGGATGAGTGCGTGCCGAAGCGTCCGATTCTGTGAGCGTATGGCAGCCCTTCGACCTTTGCCCATAAAAGCCAGCCGTGGCCCTCGACCTTTTCGATCTGGGTGTACCTAACATCCTGAGGCCGACGCGCACCGATCTGACGCCGCACCCGCTCCGCCCAGAAACCGGAAGTCTGTGGACGTTCAAGGAAGTCCGTCATTGACCTTTCTCCAAATTGAAAAATACCGTTCCGCTTTGGTCTTTTCGCCATTCTCCCAAAGCGCTTCGCAAACGGATTCTATTTCTGCCCTCGTGTAAGCCTCGATCCCGGCTTTCTCCTCCGGTGTGAGCGAGGGCGCTGGATTTTCCGCCTTCTCTCTCTTCTCAGCCTGCTGCCGTCGCCATGTCCGCGCTCGGTCTGAGGCCTCGCGCTTTATCCCGCTTCCGCCGCGACCAGCGGCGGGCCGTTCAGACGTGCCGACAGGCGCGTCCCCGGTGGAATCTATGGAGTCTATGGAGGGGGGCAAATAATCTGCCCCTTTAGGAAGATAATCTGCCCCTTTAGCAAAATAATCTGCCCCTTTAGGCGCGATTAATCGGTAGGTTGGTGCCTTGCCGCGACCACCTAAATGATTGGTTAGCACTTCGATTGATCCAGTATTGCAGAGAAGTCGCAATGACACCCTCACCGTTTGCGTGGTCAGTCCCGTCATTTCCGCGATCTGCGGCTTGGTGATGGTCACTTCCGGGCGGTCAAACTCGGCTTGCCAGCACATGACAATCAGTACGCTGCGGGCGCTGTGTGTGCTCGATGACGCCGCCAGTACCCGGTTGAGATACTGGCGCGGCCTGTACTCATTTCCCATCGGTTGCCTCCATCTGGGCTGGTTCTAGCCCCGGTAGACACAACTGGCCGATCGTGCCGGCGCGCTCCATGCGCTTGCGCGCGGTGTTGATGCCCTGTTTGGATCGGCCAAGATCTTGCGCAATCTTTGCATCCGACCAGCCCTTCAGCTTGCCATATCGGATATAATCGCACTCGAAACTGGTGAGGGGAATGACGGGTTGACCTTTTGGTCTTGCCATTGGAATCGCTCCTTGACGATGAGCGACCAAAAGGCTAATGATACCTCGTGTCCAAGGACTAAGCCCTACCCCTGCAAGAACGAACGGGTTTAGCTACCGTTGACTGCAATTGCACTGGGTAGGGCGCTTTCCTTCTCCCCTGCCTTTCTTGTGAGGGCCCTGATTTTGCAGGGATTTGCGTTTTTAATAGTACTGATTATACGAGTTACGATATGCCTTATGACGCTTTCCCCTCACGTCGCTTGTGACATCAAACCGGCGCTGCGCTTGCCTGATCCACAGAACGCCAAGACTGGTTTGGGGCATGTCGACAGAATGTCCTGAGCTGCCGAGACCTCTTCTGGTCCGGCACCGGTAAGTGCCACCGGCACGTAATGCATCTGAAGGCCCGCAGCGGACGCCACACGTTCCAGTTCAGCGAACAAAGGCTGATGCTGGGCCTCTCCGTCCGGACGGTTGCAGATCACAGTTCGAAAGCCCAAGGCGTGGATCTGTGGTAAATCGCGGGCTTCAATCTAACCGGTGACAGAGATCTCGTCAGACAGTTTGGTGATGTTCATTTGGTCGTTCCTCTTCCGTCATATGTGGAACCTACGATCACTAAGCGTTCGCTGCTTTGACCTGTCGCAAGGCTGTGTCCACGATTTCATCCCGCGATGGCAATGTGGCGCCATACGCAGGCCCGGTCGCGATAAAACTGTCCTTGGCTGTAATGACCTCGACCGAGCGCCAGCCTTCTTTGAAAAACATCGAACAGATTTCCCACGCCTGCGCGCCGGTTTTGCGGCATTCGTCGACGATCATCACATGCTTTGATGCGCCGACCGCCTCAAAGATCGCAGTGTAATCCAAGGGGGCAAGCCAGCGCAGATCAATGACCCGCGCATCGATGCCTTTGTCTGCCAGATCCGATTGCGCCTGCCGGCTGAGATACGCGCCATTCCCATAGGTCACGATGGCCAGGTCCGTCCCCTGCCCTGTAACGCCCACCTGCCCCAATGCAGCGCTTTCATCGGCTGCGGGATACCGCCCGCACCATGCGCCGTCGCCGTCGTTTAGCAAATCGCGCGTGGCGTAGAGCGCGATGGGTTCGATCATGACGACGACACGTTGTTCGGTTTTGGCCAAACGCACGGCCTCACGATACATGCGCACCGCATCTGGTCCGGAACTCGGACAGCCGATGATCAGACCGGGAATGTCGCGCAACACGGCCAATGAATTGTCGTTGTGGAAATGCCCACCGAACCCCTTTTGATAGCCAAGCCCGGCGATCCGGACGATCATGGGATTGGTGAATTGACCGTTTAAAAAGAACGACAGCGTCGCCGCTTCACCGCGCAGCTGATCCTCGGTGTTATGCAGATATGCAAGAAACTGGATTTCAGGGATTGGCAGAAACCCGGTTTGCGCCAAACCGATGCTAAGACCGAGAATGCTTTGTTCGTCGAGCAGGCTGTCGGTGACACGGCCCGCGCCAAACCGTGACTGCAAGCTTTTTGTGACGCCGTAAACGCCGCCTTTCTTGCCGATATCTTCCCCGACCATGACGATATCCGGGCGTTCCATCATCAGGTCTGTCAGTGCCAGATTGATCGATTTGTTCAAAGGTTGCGGCGTAGACAACGCGCGCATATCGGAAGATCCGAACACCTGTGCCCGCGCGGCAACACTGAGTTTTGCAGGCTCCCCGGCGTTGCGAATGGGCGGGATGAGAGACGCCATAACCTCAGTGGCGTTTTGCAGTTTTGGGCGTGTGACCGCCTTTTCAGCCTGCGTTTCCACGGCGTCGCCGATTGTGTTGTAGAGCGCGATGACATCGGCGGGAGACTGAGTCGTTTCATGGATCAGTCGCCCTGCCGTGTGCGCCAGGGGATCGTCCCGCTCTGCCGCGGCTATGTCGGTATTCGGCAGGTAAGCGGCTTCGACATCCGGTCCGGCATGACCAAACAGGCGCACACAGCGTATATGTAAAACAGCGGGTTTGCGTTTCTTGCGCACATAGTCAGCGGCAACTTGTGCCGTGGCAAAGCTGTCAGCGATGTCCAGCCCGTCGCAAGCAAAACACCGGATATCCGGTCGGGACTGCAAAACATCTTGCACCCATCCGGCCGGTGATTTTGTGGAAATGCCGATGCCATTGTCTTCACAGAGAAAAAGCAGCGGCAATTCGGCGCCCTGACGATGCGTCCAGCCGGCGGCATTCAGCGCCCCTTGCGCCGTCGAGTGGTTTAAAGAGGCATCCCCAAAACTGCAAAGCACGATGGCGTCGCTGGGATAGACCTGATCAATTTTTGCATCACGCCGCCCCAAGGCGATCCCGTAAGCGGCCCCAAGTGCCTTGGGCAGATGGCTGGCAATAGTGGATGTCTGCGGCGGAATATTGAGCTGTTTGGACCCCAGCACCTTGTGCCGCCCGCCACTGATCGGATCCTCGGAAGAGGCGGTAAAGCTCAACAGCATATCCATCAGGACGGTTTGATGACCAGCCTGATCGGCCCGGGCAATTTGAAAGGCGGCGTCGCGGTAATGCAAAAATGCAGGGTCGGTCGGGCGCAAGGCGTAGGCGATGGCCGCGCTGCCTTCGTGACCAGACGACCCAATGGTGTAAAACCCCTGCCCGCGCGCCTGCAGTTTGCGAGACATCCGGTCAAGCTGTCGTGACATAACCTGCGCTTTGAAAAGCGAGATCAACAGATCGGGACTGACCCCCAAATCAGCGCTTGGACGGTTTGGCACCGGCAGGTCACCCGACGCCACCCGCCGGGCAAAAGCCTCGTGTACAATTTCGGCGCGATCCATGGTCCGTCAGATCGATTAAAAGAACGCCTGCAAACCTGTTTGCGCCCGTCCCAGGATCAGAGCATGCAGATCATGCGTGCCTTCATAGGTGTTTACGGTTTCCAAATTCATCAGGTGTCGGATCACTTGGAAGTCCAGAGAAATACCGTTCCCGCCATGCATGTCCCGGGACATTCGCGCAATGTCCAGCGCCTTGCCGCAATTGTTGCGTTTGACGATGCTGATCATTTCAGGGGCCGCATTTGCCTCATCCATCAAGCGTCCGACGCGCAAGCTGGCCTGCAGGCCCAGGGCGATTTCGGTCTGCATGTCGGCCAGTTTGCGTTGGAACAGCTGGGTCTGAGCCAAGGGCTTGTCAAACTGCTTGCGATCCAGCCCGTATTGCCGCGCCGCGTGCCAGCAGAATTCAGCAGCGCCCATTGTGCCCCAGCTGATGCCATAGCGGGCGCGGTTCAAACATCCGAACGGCCCTTTTAAGCCCTGCACATTCGGCAACAACGCATCTTCGCCAACTTCGACACCATCCATGACAATTTCACCGGTCACAGAGGCGCGCAAGCTCATCTTGTTCCCGATTTTCGGCGCCGAAAGGCCGGCCATACCTTTTTCTAGGATGAAACCACGGATCTTACCCTGATGCGCGTCTGACTTGGCCCAGACAACAAAAACATCCGCGATGGGCGCGTTTGAAATCCACATCTTACTGCCGGTCAACTTGTAACCCGTTGGCGTCTTTTCGGCCCGGGTTTTCATGCCCGCCGGGTCGCTGCCCGCGTCGGGTTCGGTCAGGCCGAAACAGCCAATCGCCTCACCTGATGCGAGTTTCGGCAGGTATTTCTGACGCTGTTCTTCGCTGCCATAGGCATAGATCGGGTACATCACCAAGCTCGATTGCACCGACATCATCGACCGATAGCCGCTGTCGACGCGTTCGACCTCACGCGCGACAAGCCCATAGGCCACGTATCCCGCACCCAGACCACCGTAAGCCTCGGGCAGAGTTGTTCCCAACAGGCCCATTTCGCCCATTTCGCGGAAGATCTCGGGCTCAACACGTTCGGTCGCATAGGCCTCTGTCACACGTGGTTGCAGCTTCTCTTCCGCATATGCCCGGGCGCTGGCGGCGATCATACGCTCATCATCCGTCAGCTGATCCGCAAGACGAAACGGGTCTTCCCAGTTAAACGCGCCCAAATCCGGGGCATCTTTTGCGCGCAGCGCAGGTGAAGGCTGTGATGCGATGTTCATGGGACCCTCCTCCGACAATCGTTGGACCGAACGCTACACGGAATTCTCGGCAGAGAACAGGCAACGTGGCGCCGAACTACAAGATTACAGTGTCGCAGACAGTTTGGCCTTCCCACGCGTGCGCGAAGGCCAGTTGTGATCTGTCGCTTTGGAAGATTAGCCCAATGCGTAGCCCGCGCCGCGAACCGTGCGCACCGGATCCTCGCCACCATGCAGCGTGAGCGCTTTGCGCAACCGACCGATATGGACATCCACGGTCCGTGTGTCGACGTAAATGTCTCGCCCCCAAACGCGGTCCAGCAATTGCTCTCTGCTCCACACGCGCCCTGGTTTTTCCATGAAGGTGCTAAGCAGACGAAACTCTGTCGGGCCCAGTTTCAATGGTTTGTTCGACCGGCTGACCCGATGGGTTTCGGCGTCCAGAATGATGTCATCAAATTCCAGGCGCAAACCGACGGTTGACGGGCGCACCCGGCGCAGCTGTAAGCGCACGCGCGCCATCAATTCGATCACGGAATAGGGTTTCACGACATAGTCGTCAGCCCCGGTTTCCAACCCACGCACCTTGTCCACCTCTTCGGACCGCGCGGACAGCATGATAATCGGGATCGAACGGGTTTCGGGCCGGGTTTTGAGCCTGCGGCAAACTTCGATCCCGCTGAGATTGGGCATCATCCAATCCAGCACGATGATGTCTGGCATAGCCTCATCGACAACCAAAAGCGCCTCGTCCCCGTTTTCGGCTTTGAAAACACGGAACCCCTCTGCTTCCAGATTGTACGAAAGGACTTCGCGTTGGGCTAACTCATCTTCGACCACAAGTACGGTAGGCTGGTCGGCAGACATGTTTCCGTCTCCTAAATTGTCTCAGACGTGTAATCGACTTTGGGGCGCGCCTCTTCCGGCTTTTCACCCGTCACCAAATAGATCACCTGTTCGGCGATCGAGGTGACATGATCACCCATTCGTTCCGTATTCTTGGCAATGAAATGCAAATGCATGCAGGGCGTAATGTTGCGCGGGTCTTCCATCATGAAGGTGAGGAATTCGCGGAAAAGCGCATTGTACATCTGGTCCACGTCGCGGTCGCGTTCGATGATGTCCGCCGCCAGTTCTACATCGCGTTGTACATAGGCATCCAAAGCATCTTTGAGCATCAGCTCAACCTCACGCGCCATCCGGCGCAACGATCCCGCGCTGTCATTGACCGGTGCCATCTGTACCAAAACGCCGGTCCGTTTGGCCAGGTTCTTGGAATAATCGCCGATGCGTTCCAGATTGGCGCTGATCTTCATCACCGACAGAACAACCCGCAGGTCAATTGCTGTTGGCGCTCGCAGGGCCAACAAACGGATGCATTCCGAGTTGACCAGGTCTTCCAGGTCATCGATGGCCCGGTCCTCTTCCCGCACCTGTTCCGCCAATTCCTCGTCGCGCGTTTCCAGCGCGCGTGCGGATTTCATGATGGCCGCTTCGACAAGCCCACCCATTTTCATGATCTGGGCCTGAACCGCTTCGAGGTCGCGGTCAAACGACGATACGATATGTTGTTGGTCCGACATGGCGTCTTGTCCTGTCCCTTAGCCGATCCGGCCGGTGATATAGCTTTCGGTGCGTGGGTCTTCCGGGTTGGTGAAAATCTGTCCGGTTTCACCAAACTCAACCAGGTTGCCCAGATGGAAGAACGCGGTTTTCTGGCTGATCCGGGCCGCCTGTTGCATCGAGTGTGTCACGATGACGACCGAGTAGTTTGTCCGTAGTTCGTCGATCAATTCTTCGACCTGGCTAGTCGCAATCGGGTCAAGCGCCGAACACGGTTCGTCCATCAAAAGAACTTCGGGTTCTGTGGCGACGGCCCGCGCGATGCACAAACGCTGTTGCTGACCACCCGACAGGCCCGTACCAGGCGCATCCAGACGATCCTTGACCTCTTCCCAGATCGCACCCCGACGCAGCGCCTTTTCGACAATCTCGTCAAGCTCTGTCTTGGATTTGGCCAGACCGTGGATACGGGGACCATAGGCGACATTGTCATAGATCGACTTTGGGAAAGGGTTCGGCTTTTGGAACACCATGCCCACCTTGGCACGCAATTGGACCGGGTCGACCGACTTGTCATAGATGTTCTCGCCGTCGAGCAGGAAATCCCCCTCGACCCGGGCCACATCAATCGTATCGTTCATCCGGTTCAGACACCGCAGGAACGTCGACTTACCGCATCCCGACGGACCGATAAAGGCGGTCACGGTTTTGTCCTCGATATCGCAATCGACATCTTTGATTGCGTGCGTATCGCCATAGTAAACTTGAGCACCACGGCATTTGAACTTCAATTCTTTAGCTTCCACGGAGATGTCCTGAGATGTTGGCGTATCGTACATAGAGGTAACCTCTGGCTTACCACCGGCGCTCAATGCGACGACGGAGGATAACGGCGATGATATTCATGGTGAGCAAAAAGATCAGCAGGATAATAATGCCGCCCCATGCCTTTTCGTAGAAACCCGGATCCGCGCGCGACGCCCAGGTGTAGATTTGTGCCGGCATGGCCGAGTTGGCTTCGGTAAAGCCGCCGAGGAAGCTGTCAGGGTAGCCCCGTGCCACAAAGCCGACCATCCCGATCAGCAACAAAGGTGCTGTTTCGCCCAGGGCTTGTGCAAGGCCGATGATCGTACCGGTGAGAATACCGGGCGCGGCCAGCGGCAACACGTGGTGAAACACCGTTTGCATCTTGGAGGCGCCAACACCCAGTGCCGCGTCGCGGATCGACGGCGGGACCGCCTCCAGCGAGGCACGCGTCGCGATGATGATGGTCGGAAGGGTCATCAAAGTCAGCACAAGGCCACCAACCAGCGGGGCTGATTGCGGCAGGTGCATGAACTGAATGAAAACGGCCAGACCCAAAATACCGAACACAATCGACGGAACCGCGGCAAGGTTCGAAATGTTGACCTCGATAAGGTCCGTAAACCGGTTCTTTGGGGCAAACTCTTCAAGATAGATCGATGCGGCGACCGAAATGGGCAAGGACAGGAACAACACCACCATCATCATGAAGAGTGAGCCAATCACGGATGCGCCAATGCCTGCACCGCCCGGATTGTCCACGCCCGCATCCGCACCGAAAAGGAACGTGGTATCCCATCCGCCTTTGATCAGCCCGGCTACTACCAAGCCGTCGATCACATCAAGGTCTTCGGTTTCAAGGAAGCGGCTGCTGACAAAGTTCTCGCGCGTGATATCGCCGTTCAAATAGGCATCAACCCGAGAGGCCGCCGCAAGTTCGAACCGCACCGGTTGCCCGACATCGCCGGGGTTGGCGCGGTAATACGAACGGATGTCGCTGCCGATTTTGCCGGTGATCCGATCCAGGCTTTCGGGTGCGATCACAACAGAAGATGCCGCGTCGCCGCTGCCTTCTGAGACCTTTTCTGCGACAAATTCGGAGAAAAGGCGCGCGTAAGCGGCGGTTTTCAGAACCGCGCTTTCTGCTTCGTCGAACTGCTCTTGCGTCAGAACAAACTCGACATCCACAACCGTGCGGGTGAACGCCGGTGTGCCGTTGCGAATGATCGCAGTGATCAAAATGACAAGGAACATCAGGCCGATGATGACGGCACCCAAGCCCAAAGCCTTGAAACGGGTTTCTGCGGCGTTGCGGCTTTTGGTGCGGGCGTCCTCCGCCAAAAGCGACGTTTTGTGCGGGGTTGTGTTTGGAACGGTTGCGTCGGTCATTCGTACTGCTCCCGGTATTTACGCACAATGTAGAGTGCGAAGACATTCAAGCCGAGCGTGATAATGAAAAGGGACATGCCCAAAGCAAAGGCGACCAACGCCTCAGGGCTGGCAAAATCACTGTCGCCTGTCAGCTGCGACACGATCTTTGCGGTCACGGTGGTCATAGCTTCAAAGGGGTTCAGGCTCAGTCGTGCGGCGGCCCCTGCCCCCATCACAACGATCATTGTTTCACCAATGGCGCGCGATGCTGCCAACAGGACCGCACCCACGATCCCCGGCAAGGCGGCAGGCAGAACCACTTGTATGATTGTTTCGGAATGCGTCGCGCCCAACCCCAAAGACCCGTCGCGCATCGCCTGAGGCACCGCGTTGATAATGTCATCGGACAAAGAGCTGACAAAGGGGATCAACATGATGCCCATAACGAGGCCAGCGGTCATCACAGCGGTACCACCGCCCATCCAGGTCACGCCAAGCGCGCCACCCTGGCCGAAGATGCCAACAAGGAACGGTCCCACGGTCAGCAAGGCGAAAAGACCGTAAACAATCGTCGGGATACCGGCGAGGATTTCCAAGAGCGGTTTGGCAACCGACCGCACATAGGCCGGCGCGTATTCAGAGAGGTAAATCGCTGAAAAAAGGCCAATCGGAACCGCGACCAACAATGCCACCAGTGAGATAAAGAGTGTCCCCCAAAGCAGTGGCAGAACACCCAGCTCTGATGAGCCGCCCCGCCCCGAAAAGCTGGGCGACCAGTTGAGGCCGAAAAAGAAATCGGCGGCTGGGTATAGGTTGAAGAAGTTGATTGTGTTGAAGATCAACGAAAGAACAATGCCGACGGTGGTCAAGATCGCAATAGAGGCCGCCATGATCAGCAACGTCAGGATCAGGTTTTCAACGTAATTGCGCGCGCGGAAATCAACATTCGTCCGGGTATAGGAGAAGGCCAAACCGGCAAGGCCGACGGCAAGGGCAGCAATGGTCATCAATACCTGACCCGTACCAACCATTGATCGGTGTTGTTGTGCGGCAAGCAAAACAGGGGCGGTGACGTTTTGTGTCACGATTTGCCCAGCGTCTTTGAGCCGTTGGGTCATGTCCGAAAAGTCAGCGCGCGCGTTTTGGGCAAATTCGTTGTCCATCAGCCCGGCGGCGACGGCATTTGACAGGCCTTCGGACACGCGGCGCACTTCGCTCATCATCAGGCTGCGCGACGATCCTTCGGGGATCGCTTCTTCGGGCAGCATGTCCGAAACGGTCGAATTGACGAAAATCGGTTGCGCCAACAGCCACACGATGATCAGCAGCAAGGCTGGAACGAAGGCTGTTAGGGCGACGTTTGTGCCATAATAGACGGGAAGTGAGTGCAACTTGCGCAGATCGCTCCCTGCCGATTGGAGGGCGCGGGCACGCCCTGCAAAAAACCCAACCACAGCCAGAGCGAGCAGCGTGAAAACAAGCCAAAAGACGGACATGATAGCTCCTAAGGGTCGGAGAAGACCAAAATAAGAGGGACCGAGGCGAAACCGCCTCGGTCAAAGGTCAGTTCAAATTAAGAACCGGAACCCATTGTTTGCTCGTCAGCAATTGCCGACTGGGTCGCCGACAGCTCTGGGTCCGAAACCAGGCCGTACTGCGCCAGCGGGCCCGAAGGACCAGCGATTTCGTTCGAAACAAAGAACGAAGCGTATTCTTTCAGGCCTGGGATCACGCCGATATGTGCTTTCTTGATGTAGAAGAACAGCGGACGCGACACAGGGTATTCACCGGTCGAGATCGTTTCGGTGGACGGTGTAACACCGGCCATGGTCGCAACTTTCAGCTTGTCGGTGTTGTTCTCATAGAACGCCAGACCGAACACGCCGATGCCGTTTGCGTTGGCGTCGATGCGGGCCAGAGTTTCGGTGTAGTCACCGTCAATGTCGACCGAACGACCGTCGGTGCGAACCGCCAGACATGCGTCTTCAGCGTCATCTTCGCTCATGCCGGCGGCCATCATTGCTTCGAATGCGCCTGTAGCTTCACAGCCCGCTGCAACAACTTTTTCTTCGAAAACTTCGCGTGTGCCGTGCTTGGTGCCCGGGATGAACGCCAGGATTTCTTCTGCCGGCAGGTCAGCGTTGAAGTCCGACCATTTGGTGTGCGGGTTGTCGACCAGTGCACCGTCAACCATGACTTTCGGCGCCAACGCGTTGAAGATATCAGACTGAGTGAACGCGGTGTACGCCGGGCCGTTCAGCTGCGATGCGAAAACGATGCCGTCATAACCGATGCGAACTTCGATGATGTCGGTGACACCCGCTTCGGCGCAAGCTTTGATTTCTTTTTCGCGGATCGCGCGCGATGCGTTTGCAACGTCGATGGTGTTTTCGCCAACGCCTTCGCAGAAGCGTTTCAGACCAGCCGACGAACCACCGGATTCAACAACAGGTGTTGGGAAGTCGGTGTTGTCGCCGAACGCTTCAGCAACGATCGATGCATATGGCAGCACGGTTGAAGAACCAGCAATCTGCACTTGGTCGCGCGCAGCGGCGGCTGTTGCCGAAACAGCAGCGATTGCCAGCGCCGATGCAGACAGTTTCACAAAGGACATGTGAGTCTCCTGATAGGTAAACATTTTGATCACCCCCATGATGATCTTGGCGCCTGTCGTATTTTCGGCGCGTGTGCCTTTTGTGACGCGATTGTAACATCTGCGTGACACTAGACACGTTACCTAAAAAAATAGACAAATTCCTTAAGGTCAACTTAAGACAACCAATAGAAGTGTTCCGCGCCCGGATGATCTTCTATTGAGGTAAAACAACGGTGAAAACAGAACCTTGGCCAAGTTCGCTGGCGATGCGCAGCCGGCCCCGGTGCCTATTGATGATATGCTTCACAATCGCCAGTCCCAGCCCCGTTCCGCCCAACTCCCGGCTGCGATGGCTGTCCGCACGATAGAATCGCTCGGTCAAACGTGGCAGGTGAATCCCATCAATGCCCGGGCCATTGTCGATCACCTCAATGCGCACGGCTGGTCCCCGCACTGTCGGGTCTCGGTCCAAAACTTCGACGTTGATGCGTACGGAACCGCCTGTCCCTCCATACTTGATGGCGTTTTCGATCAGGTTTGTAAAAACTTGGCGCAACTGGTCCTCGTCGCCGGGGACGACCACAGGGTCTGGCGGTGCATCGATCTGGATTTCGACGCCCGCTTCGGTGCTCAATGGGGTCAGCGATTTGACGGTGCTTTGGATCTGCTCGGTAATGTTAACCTTATTCTGTGGGCGCACCCGCTCTTCGCTTTCCACCCGGCTGAGCGATAGCAAGTCGCCAACCAAGCGGTTCATACGCCCCGCCTCATTGTCCATGATGGTCAGGAACCGATCCCGCGCCGCTGCATCTTCGCGCGCCGGGCCCCGCAGCGTTTCAATAAACCCCATCAAGGCCGTCAAAGGTGTGCGCAGCTCGTGGCTGACATTGGCGACAAAGTCGCGGCGCATCTTACCCGCTTGTTCCAAATGGGTAATATCCTGAAACGAAATGCAGGCGGCCCCTGCAGATACCACACCAATCCCGTTGATATAGCGGCAGGTCACGTCATAGAGCGTGTCCTGAACCCCATCATTGGAAATCATCCGCGTGTGACGAGATGCTTTGAATTTAAGGCAGGCTTCAACCGCGTTCAGCACGCCGGGTTGGCGTAAGATCGTGGCGTAGTGCCGTCCGATAATTTGTTCGCCCAGCAACGATTTGGCATCTGTATTGGCGCTGACGATACGCTCTGACTGGTCAACCAACAACGCAGGAACAGGCGTGGCTTCCAAAAACTCTGAAAAGAGTTCGTCATTCATCGGGCGGCTCAATCAAATGCGGAACCGGGGCCAATGGACCCGGATCAATCGGTATTGGTGGCCTCTGCAATAGCGACCGTAAAGATATCGCGCAACTGATCGGCCTCTTCCAGACCGACAGACACGCGAAAGAACCCCTCAGTGATGCCGATGGCTGCGCGCGCCTCGGACGTCAATGCGCGATGAGAAGAGGACGCCGGATGGGACAGCGTTGTGCCGACATCGCCAAGCGTCGGGGCAAAGCTGATCCCTGCGGCGGCCTTGGCAAAGATGTTTGCCTCTTTGCGCCCGCCGTCCATTTCGAAGCTGACCATGTTACATCCCACGCCCTTTAACAGCTGAGCCGCGAGCTTTGCATCCGGATGGTCAGGGCGCGTCGGGTAAATCACACGTTTCACCCCCGGCAGCCCGGCAAGATGATCGGCCAGGACCCGGGCCGTGGCCTGAGCCCGGTCAAAGCGCAGATCAAACGTCATCATGCCGCGTTCGGCCAACCAGCAGTCAAACGGGCTGGGCGACAGGCCAAGCGTGACGGCAAAAGTCCTCATGCGCGTATTCAGTTCAGGGTCTTTTGCCACAACATAGCCCAGCAAGGCATCCGAATGACCCGCCAACAGCTTGGTCAGGGACTGAATGACGATATCCGCACCATGTTCGAAAGGCTGAAAACCCCGTGGTGTCGTGAATGTATTATCAACGGCCAGCAGCACACCGTGTTCCCGACAGACCTGCGCAATCCCGGCAATATCGGCAAGGCGCAAGGTGGGGTTCGACACAACTTCGACCAGCACCATTTTTGTATTGGGACGGATCGCCGCGCGCGGGCTGTTCAAATCGCCCGGGTCGATAAGGGTGGTTTCGATCCCCATGCGCGGCAGGTCTTCTGCCATCATGCACAGGGACCGACCGTAAAGCTGATTGCCGCCGATCACGTGATCACCGTTGGACAAGAGCCCCATCAGGCAACATGTGACCGCGCCCATGCCGGAACCCGTCACGACACCCCCGCTGGCCCCTTCCAACGCGTCCATGCGCGCGGCCACGACATCAGCGTTGCCATGGCCCTCGCGGGAATAGGTGTAGCCGTGCAAACCACCCTCATACTGCGCGTCGAGCGTGTCTGGTGACTCACTGGCGTAGACAACCGAGGGCATCAAAGGTGTGGCCACCGAGTATGACGCGCCCTCCTCGATCGGAAACGGGCGCATGACCGATCTTTTTTCGTTTTTCATTCTTCGATGACCTTCAAACCCGCTTTGAAGCGGCGCATCCGTTCCTGGTAATGGACGGCGCTGGCCGTCAATCCGGCAAAAGCGGTTTGGTTCAACTCGCGTACGATTTTACCGGGCGAGCCCATGACGAGGCTGCCATCCGGTATCTTTTTGCCTTCGGTGATCAGGGCCCCTGCCCCGATCAGGCAATTGTCACCGATTTCGGCCCCGTTCAGCACAATTGCACCCATGCCGATCAAAGAGTTGTTTCCGATTTTGCAGCCATGCAGCATGACTTTATGCCCAATCGTGCAATTTGTGCCAATGGTCAGGGGAAACCCCATATCCGTATGAAACACACAGTTTTCCTGAACGTTCGATCCGACGCCCACCGTGATCATTTCATTGTCGCCGCGCAGCGTGCTGGAAAACCAGACAGACGCGCCGGCCAGAAGGGTTACCTTTCCAATCAAGTTTGCGTCTGGCGCGACCCAGCAATCATCGTCCAGTGCAGGGCGGTCCCCGTCCAAAGCATAAAGTGTCATGATTGATCCTCAAATTCGGATTGCAGGCTGCGCACATGCCGCATCAGAACGGGTTGCTGCGTGCGGCGCAGGCGCGTGGCCGTGATGATGCTGCGCAGCTGGGCTTCGGTTTCGTCGAGATCATCGTTGATCAAGACAAAATCGTAGTAGCCCCAGTGGCTGATTTCGGTCCAGCTTTTCTCCATTCGGCCAGAAATGGTTTCGCTACTGTCTTTGCCGCGCGAAATCAAACGGTTGCGCAGTTCGGCAATGGATGGCGGCAACAGGAAAATCGACAAGGCATGAGGGGCGAGATCCGAATTGCGGATTTGCAGTTCCCCCTGCCAATCCACGTCAAACATTACGTCCTGCCCGGCATCGATGGCCTTTTGAACCGGCCCTTTCGGCGATCCATAGTAATTGCCAAACACATAAGCATGTTCCAGCATCTCGCCATCTGCCACTTGGCGTTTAAACGCCTCTTCGGTCAGGAAATAGTAATCCTCGCCGTCGACTTCGCCTTCTCTGGGAGACCGTGTTGTGGCGGAAACGGAAAAGCGGATGGAAGGGTCCCAAGCCCGCAAGCGGCGCGCCAAGGTGGATTTGCCTGCACCCGAAGGTGAGGACAGAATGATCAACAGGCCGCGCCGATCTGTCATCGGGGTTCCTTTCCTTGGATTACTCGATGTTCTGAACCTGTTCGCGCATCTGGTCAATGACTGCCTTGAGGTCCAGACCAATGGCGGTCAGGTCGGCGGCTTGCGCTTTGGAGCAAAGCGTGTTGGCCTCGCGATTGAATTCCTGCATCAGAAAGTCGAGCTTTCGCCCAACCGGGCCGCCCTGCGCCAACAATGCCGTGGCAGAAGCGACATGGGCCTTCAGCCGGTCCAATTCTTCGGTGACATCCGATTTTACGGCCAACAGCGCCAGTTCTTGAGCGATGCGGTTGGGGTCCATCTGATCGGCGGTTTCAAGAACCCTTGCCAAGTTCGCTTGCAAGGTTTCAACCATCTTGGGTCGACGGGCTTCGGCGCTGACAGCGGCTTGTTCAACCAGCGTTTCCACCTGTGCCAACTGATCGGTAAGAATAGCATGCAATGCCGCGCCTTCTTGGGCGCGCATGTCAGTAAAAGAGGCGAGCAGTTGTGGCAGGTCGGCTTTAATGGCCTCTGCCAAGGGCGCGACATCTGCATCCTCCGTTCCGCTTTCCAACACACCGCGTACGGCTAAAACGTCGCTGGCGCGCGAAGGCGCAAGGCTGATACCTCGCGCCATCGCTTCTGCTTCAGTTTCTTCCAAAAGCTCCAATGCGCGGATCAAGGCAGGCTTGTTGATCCGGATCGACGCTTCTTGTTCTTCCCGGCTGATCCGAAGCGACAGCGTGACGTTCCCGCGGGCCATGGCTTTTGACAAGTTGGACTTTAGCGCTGCTTCAAGCCCGCTGATCCAGTCAGGCGCACGCACACGCAAATCCAGACCTTTGCCGTTTACGCTACGCAGTTCCCACGCCCAGCTGATATCTTTGTAAGAGCCTGTCCCAGACGCAAAACCCGTCATCGAATTGATCATGCCGCGTCCTTTTTGGATGGTCCCACGTGCGGTGGCACGTAATCGAATTCGCCAAGGCGGGGCAAGGCCTCGTGCGGTGCGATTCAACAAATCGCAATGATCATTAACCAACGCTTAAGGAAATTCTCTGATTTTTCGGAATATCATGCGAAATTTGTGCCGAAACAAAGGGTCAGGTTTGGGACGCATGATATGAGCACTGCAAATTGTCTTTCCGACACCAACAAGGTGATACATTTGGACCGGTTCCGCCCAAAGTTCAGCTATGCCCCAATTGCGCAGATTGAAGCGTATTGGAGCGACCTGTGCCGCGGCGGCTCAGTCCCAAAAAGGTCTGATGTCGATCCCCGGGCGTTGGAAAACGTTTTGGACCACGCGTTTATTCTGGAACGGATTGCGCCGGGCGTGGCGCGTGTGCGGATTGCTGGCGGGATCCTGTGCGACATGATGGGGATGGAAGTACGGGGCATGACACTGAACGCGGTGATCGAAGATACGTCTGGAGACGCCTTTGCGCAGACATTGGAGCATATGTTTTCAAATGGTGCAGCGGTTCAACTTGTGCTGTCGGGGGGCGCGCAAGCTGGACAACCCAGGCTGGATTTGAAAATCGCCTTATTCCCGTTGCGCGATGACTTTGGCAACATCAACCGCGCGTTGGGGGGCATCGTGATGGACGGTGCAATTGGCGACACACCGCGCAGGTTGGTGATTTCGTCGAATACGGTGCAGACACCCGCGGTCGAACCCGTGACCGAAGAAATGACCGGATTTGCAGAGGAACAAACCGCATTTGAAACGGCGGTTCCCTATCTTCGTCTGGTGAAATAGGCCAATGAAAAAGGGCGCCTGAAGTGGCGCCCTTTTCGTGTCAAACCGCTCCGCGCGCGGGTTGCGCTTCGCGGAACCGTGTCAGATCCTCGCCCACAAGGAACGCCAATTCCAGCGATTGGCTGGCATTCAGGCGTGGGTCGCAGGCGGTGTGATACCGATCGCTCAGGTTCTCTTCGGTGACATCCCGCAAACCGCCGGTGCATTCCGTCACCTCCTGACCGGTCATCTCGAAATGCACGCCGCCCGGAATGGTGCCTTCCGCGGCATGAATGCCAAAGAAGTCACGGACCTCTTGTAGGATCGAGTTGAAGAACCGCGTCTTGTAGCCAGAGTTTGTCTTGACCGTGTTGCCATGCATCGGGTCACAGACCCAGACAACATTTGCGCCTTCTTCCTTCACAGCTTTGATCAGCTGCGGTAGGTGATCAGAGGCTTTGTTCGCCCCAAACCGGGCGATCAGCGTCAAACGCCCCTCTTCGTTTTCCGGGTTCAGCTTGGACATCAGAACCTTGAGGTCTTCTGCTGTGGTCGTTGGACCGCATTTCAGACCGATTGGGTTCAGAACACCTCGGCAGAATTCGACATGCGCGCCGTCCGGCTGACGCGTACGGTCGCCGATCCAGATCATGTGGCCCGATCCTGCCAGCCAATTGCCAGAGGTCGAATCTAGACGCGTCAACGCCTCTTCATATTCCAACAGCAAACCTTCGTGGCTGGTGTAGAAATCCACGGTTTGCAAACTATGCGCCGTGTCCTGGTTCACGCCCGCCGCTTTCATAAAGTCCAGCGTATCGGTGATGCGATTTGCCATTGCGCGATAGGCTTCTGCCTTTTCGCTTTCGGTAAACCCGAGCGTCCAACGATGCACCTGGTTCACATCCGCATAACCGCCCGACGAAAACGCGCGGATCAGGTTCAGTGTCGCAGCCGCTTGAGTATAGGCCTGCAACATCTTGCGCGGATCGGGAATGCGGGCTTCCGGAGTGAAATCCAGCTCGTTGATGATGTCACCGCGATAGCTTGGCAGTTCCACACCATTGACCGTTTCGGTCGGCGCGCTGCGCGGCTTGGCGAACTGACCGGCCATACGGCCAACCTTGATCACCGGAACCTTGGCCCCATAGGTCAGGACCATGGCCATTTGCAGCATGACCTTGAATGTATCCCGGATGCTATCCGCGCTGAACTGATCAAACGCTTCTGCGCAATCGCCGCCCTGCAACATAAAGGTCTCGCCCCGCGATGCCGCGCCCAGTTGCTTTTTCAAACGGCGCGCCTCGCCTGCAAAGACCAAAGGCGGATAGTTTGAAAGCTGACCTTCTACAGCGTTCAACGCCGCTTGGTCCGTATAGACGGGCATCTGAACCCGCGGCTTTGCGCGCCAGTCCGATTTTTGCCACTCACTCATTGCTTTTACTCCGCTAAAGGCTGTTCGGACGCTGCTTATACAAAAGCCTTGTGGTTCTGGCCATATGTGAATTTCATTGTCTTGACGCGGCTTTCACAGTCTGAGCATGGTGCTTGTCAACGCTGCACGGATTGGCGGCTCAGCCAGTCCGAATAAACAAGGGAACAGCAGCCATGCGTTCGGATCGCCAGGCCACAGAGTCTCTGTCAGACTCGACAAAACCCCGCCGGTTTGTCTTTGTTTTGCTTGAAAATTTCACAATGCTGAGTTTCGCGTCGGCCGTGGAAAGCTTGCGCATTGCCAACCGCATGGCCGGCGTTGATGTGTATGAATGGCGCATCATTGGCGAAGGCGGTGATCTGGTGACCTGTTCGGCCGGATCGACCTTCAAACTGGATGGCGATCTGGATGACCTGCAACGTGATGACACGATCATCATTTGCGGCGGCATCGATATTCATGCCGCATCCACCAAGAAATTACTGGGTTGGTTGCGGCGCGAAGCGCGCAAAGGGCTGGTTGTCGGCGGGCTTTGCACAGCGGCTTATACCTTGGCGCGCGCGGGGTTGTTGGACGGCAAAAAGGCGACCATCCACTGGGAAAACCAGGACAGCTTCCAAGAGGAATTCGATGAGGTCGAATTGACCAAATCTGTCTTTGTCATCGATGGCAACCGGATCACCACGGCGGGCGGGACGTCGTCGATCGATCTGATGCTCAAACTGGTAGCGAGTGACCATGGCGAGGACATGGCCAATTCGGTGGCCGATCAATTGATCTATTCGTCGATTCGCACCGATCAGGACACCCAACGCCTCAGCGTGCCGACCCGGATCGGGGTCCGGCATCCCAAGCTGAGCCAGGTCATCCAGATGATGGAAAGCAATATCGAAGAGCCGATCAGCCCATCGATCCTTGCAAAGGACGTGGGTATGTCGACCCGTCAATTGGAACGCTTGTTCCGGCGGTACCTGAACCGGTCGCCAAAGCGATATTATATGGAATTGCGCCTGCAAAAGGCGCGGAACCTGTTGATGCAGACGGATATGAGCGTGATCAACGTGGCCTTGGCCTGCGGCTTTGCCAGCCCATCGCATTTTTCCAAATGCTATCGGTCACATTACAACACGACACCCTACCGCGAACGCGGCGCGCATGCCGCGCGCCTGTCGATCTGACTCAAGCTTAGTCCGGCGTCATACGGTAAACGGTGCCCTCTCCGACAGAGATGAACCAGATCGCGCCATCGGGCGCCTCCACGATGTCTCTGACCCGTTCTGTCTGGGCCGATTTGATCTGTTCCACTTCGCGTACGGAGTTTCCATCCAAGCGTGAGATATAGTCGAACTTAAGCGATCCAACGAACAAGTCGCTCTTCCACGCGGGCCACAGCGCGCCAGAATATATCATCAGCCCTGATGGCGCGATGGATGGATCCCAATAGAATTCAGGCTGTTGCATGCCGTCTTTCACCGTACCCTCGCCGATTTTCTGGCCAGAATAATGCACGCCATAGGAAATCACCGGCCAGCCATAGTTGGCACCTTTGCGGACCAGATTGACCTCATCGCCGCCTTTTGCCCCATGTTCAGCGGTCCACAGCCGCCCTTCGGCATCCAAATCCGCCCCTTGAGGGTTACGGTGGCCATAGGACCAGATTTCCGGCTGCACATCTGGTTGGTCAAGAAAGGGATTGCTGGCGGGCACGCTGCCATCCCGATTGATGCGAACGACAGAGCCGTTGTGCAGGCTGCGGTCCTGTGCCGATGGGCGATCCCCACGATCGCCAATGGTCACGAACAAGGTGCCATCGGACGCTTCGACCACGCGGCTGCCAAAATGGCGACCACCCTGCCCGCCCACGGCAGATTCAAAAACGGTGCGAACATTTCTAAGCCGCCGTCCATCCCCGCTCAGCTCGGCAGCGGCCAGTGCTGTGCCCGCCCCGCCGCCTGATTGCGGTTTGGAGTAGGTCAGAAAAATTTCGCGACTGCGGGCAAAGTCCCGCGCAACGGTCACATCCAAAAGCCCGCCCTGCCCTTGCGCCCGCACCCGCGGCACGCCGGACACTTTGGACGCTCTGCCGTCATTCACAAACAACAGGTCCCCATCCCGTTCGGTGACCAGAAAGCCACCATCGGGCAAGACGCCAATGGCCCACGGCGTATCGAGACCGGACACCATTGGGGTGACGGCAACAGAACCGGTAGACGTGGAAATTGATTGGGCCGCAGCGCCGTTTGTCGCCAGCAGGAAACCCGCAAGAATGAGTGAAATGCGCATATCTAACCTCATTGCCTCTCACCCAGACATAGAGCGCGTCCCAAAGACATACACCTCACATCGCCGTGCAATTTCATTTTTCTTTTCTGCGGACTGTGCTAGGTTTTCGCCCAAGACAAAAAGTTCCAACATGGATTGTATAATGAAAAAACTGATTACCGCGACAGCGGCCCTGGCCCTTTTGGCCGGTGCGGCACAAGCCGAAGACATAAAGCTTGGCGTCATCCTGGGCTTTACCGGCCCGATTTAATCGCTGACGCCCTCGATGGGCGACGGGGCCGAATTGGCCATGAAGGAAGTCACAGACAGCGGCATGCTGCTGGACGGATCGACTGTCTCGGCGGTCGCGCGGACTCAACCTGTATCGATGCGGCGGCGGCCACGGCTGCTGCTGAACGTCTGATCACCTCGGACGGTGTCAAAGGCATCATAGGTGCCGACTGTTCTGGTGTGACCGGTGCCATCCTGTCGAACGTTGCCGTTCCAAACGGTGTCGTGATGATTTCGCCATCGGCCACATCGCCGGGTCTGTCGACCGCAGAAGACAATGGTCTCTTCTTCCGCACAGCGCCGTCGGATGCCCGTCAGGGTGTCGTCATGACCGAGGTGCTGATGGAAGAAGGCATCAAAGAGGTCGCAGTCACCTATACCAACAACGACTACGGCAAGGGTCTGGCAGACAGCTTCCAAGCCGCGTTTGAAGCGGCGGGCGGCACCGTGACCATCAACACCGCACACGAAGACGGCAAGGCCGATTACTCGGCAGAAGTCGGTGCACTGGCCGCGGCCGGTGGTGAGCGTCTGGTGGTTGCCGGCTATGTCGACCAAGGCGGTTCGGGCATAGTGCGCGCCGCGCTGGATTCCGGTGCGTTTGACATCTTCCATTTCCCGGACGGGATGATCGGTGCCAAACTCGAAGAGAACTTTGGTGACGAGATTGACGGCTCGACCGGTCAGCATCCGGGTACAGACAGCGAAGGAGCCGCGATGTTTGCCGAGATGGTCGGCGGTGCATTTGACGCCACATCGCCCTTTACGCCGGAAAGCTACGATGCGGCGGCCTTGATCATGCTGGCCATGCAAGCGGCAGGATCCTCTGATCCCGCAGCCTACAAAGAAAAAGTCATGGATGTGGCCAACGCACCGGGCGAGCAAATCTTCACCGGTCAGCTGGCCAAGGCGCTGGAGATCCTGAAGGATGGCGGTGATGTCGATTACGTCGGTGCAACAGCCGTCGAACTGATCGGACCCGGTGAAAGCGCAGGCAACTATCGTCAAATCGTTGTCGATGGTGGCAAGATCACGACGGCAAAGTACCGTTGATCCGCGATCTTCTTTAACATCCCAAACAGCCCGGGCCTTGCGCTCGGGCTGTTTCAATGAAAAGACACCGCGCCAAATGCGGGTCAAATGGGGGTATCCGGGGTTTCATGATCGTCGTTGAGGACGTGCATAAGCACTTTGGCGGGTTTCACGCGGTGGACGGTGCCACATTGGAAATTGCCGAAGGGTCCATCACCGGGTTGATCGGCCCCAACGGTGCGGGCAAGACGACCCTTTTTAACGTAATCGCCGGTGTTCTGCCGCCCACATCCGGGCGCGTCACCATGGCGGGCGAAGATATCACGGGCCTGCCGCCACATGAGCTATTCCACAAAGGCCTGTTGCGCACGTTTCAGATTGCCCATGAATTCAGTTCGATGAGCTGTCGTGAAAACCTGATGATGGTTCCGGGCGGCCAGTCCGGAGAGGTGTTGTGGAACACGTGGTTCGGTCGCCGACGCATCGCGGATGAAGAACGCGCTTTGCGGGCCAAGGCGGATGAAGTTCTGGAATTTCTGACCATTTCACACCTTGCCGATCACAAGGCGGGCCAAGTGTCCGGCGGTCAGAAAAAGCTGTTGGAGCTGGGTCGGACCATGATGGTTGACGCCAAGATCGTCTTTCTGGACGAGGTTGGCGCGGGCGTAAACCGAACGCTGTTGAACACGATCGGCGATGCCATTTTACGGCTGAACAACGAACGCGGATACACGTTCGTGGTGATTGAACATGACATGGATTTCATCGGGCGACTGTGCAATCCGGTGATCTGTATGGCCGAAGGCAAGGTTCTGGCCGAAGGCACGCTAGATGAGATCAAGGCCAATGAACAGGTGATCGAGGCCTATTTGGGGACGGGTTTGAAAAACAAGGACAAGGTCGGCGCATGATGGCAGGCTGGGACGCCTCCGGCGGGGGTATTTTCGACAAGAAAGAAGCAGGGGCGCAGCATGGCTGAGCCGTTTTTGATCGGCGATACGATGACCGGTGGGTATGGCAACGGACCTGATATCCTGCATGCCTGTACAATTGCGGTGAACCCCGGCGAGATCGCGGTGATCGTGGGGCCTAACGGGGCCGGGAAATCGACCGCGATGAAGGCGGTTTTCGGCATGTTGAACGTGCGCGAAGGATCGGTGCGGCTGGACGGGCAGGACATTACAGGTCTGACGCCACAGGCGCGGGTTGTGCAAGGTATGGGGTTTGTGCCCCAGACGCAGAATATCTTCACCTCCATGACCGTGGAAGAAAACCTGGAAATGGGGGCGTTTATTCGCCAGGACGATTTTTCCGATACGATGGCGCAGGTGTATGACCTGTTCCCGATCCTGAAGGAAAAGCGCAACCAAGCCGCTGGCGAGCTGTCGGGTGGTCAGCGTCAGCAGGTCGCCGTGGGACGGGCCTTGATGACCCAGCCGAAGGTTTTGATGCTGGATGAACCCACGGCGGGTGTATCGCCCATCGTAATGGATGAACTTTTTGATCGGATTATCGAGGTGTCGCGCACCGGCATTCCAATCCTGATGGTGGAACAGAACGCCCGGCAAGCGCTTGAGATTGCAGATAAAGGTTATGTCCTCGTTCAAGGGCGCAATGCTTATACCGGCACCGGCAAGGAGCTGTTGGCCGATCCCGAAGTGCGCAAGAGCTTTTTGGGGGGTAATGCGCTTAGCGGTGGTCATATGGTTGATCTGGTCCGGGGCAGCATCCGCGCTGAGCGCGCCGGATCTCAAACATCAAGGCTATCGTTTGGTGGAATGTCTTTTCACCGAACGCTGCCTGATCGGAGCGCCTTGCGAACGGGCTTGGCGGCAAAGTCGCTGGCACCTCAATGATGAGACCGGCACGGTATACCGGGAGTTTGAAAACGGACGTTTGCGCCGGGGTTTGTTGACGCAGGACCGGCGGTGGGAAGACCGTTCGGACGCGCGACAGATCGTGATGCCTATGGAAGAGGCCGTGGCCAGCCATCTGACGATTTTTGACGGCGGCGGCGCAATTTATTCGATGCAGTATTGGGCCAATCCGGGGTCCGGACAATTTTTGCGTGGAACATGCCACACGACGGGGAACGAAGACTGATATGGACATGTTAAACGCGCTGGTGGCGCTGTCGAATTTTGTAATTGTGCCTGCGATTGCCTATGGCAGCCAATTGGCGTTGGGGGCGTTGGGGGTCACGCTGATCTACGGGATTCTGCGGTTTTCCAACTTTGCCCATGGCGACACGATGGCCTTTGGAACCATGGTGACAATCCTGTTCACCTGGCTGTTTCAAAGCTGGGGGATCAGTTTCGGGCCTTTGCCCACCGCCCTGCTGGCGCTGCCCTTTGGCATTCTTGGGTGTATGGCGTTGCTTTTGCTGACGGACCGGGCCGTGTACCAGTTTTATCGGGAACAAAAAGCCAAGCCGGTGATCCTGGTGATCGTGTCGATGGGCGTCATGTTTATCATGAACGGGTTGGTGCGCTTTATCATCGGGCCAAACGATCAGCGGTTTTCGGATGGTGAACGGTTCATCATCTCGGCGCGGAATTTTAAGGAAATGACTGGTCTGCGCGAGGGGCTGGCCATCAAGACCACCCAAGGCATCACGGTTGTTGTCGCCATTATCGCTGTGGTGTTGCTCTTTTGGTTTTTGAACCGGACGCGGACGGGCAAATCGATGCGGGCCTATTCCGATAACGAGGATTTGGCGCTGTTGTCCGGGATCAATCCGGAACGGGTGGTGATGTATACGTGGTTGATCGTGGCGGCGTTGGCGACAGTGGCCGGAACGCTTTATGGGTTGGACAAATCGTTCAAACCTTTTGTCTATTTCCAACTGCTTTTGCCGATCTTTGCCTCTGCTATCGTGGGCGGGCTGGGCAATCCGCTAGGGGCAATCGCGGGCGGGTTCATCATTGCCTTTTCCGAAGTGACGATCACCTATGCGTGGAAGAAGGTGGCCGGTTACGTGTTGCCGGACGCCTTGGCACCCAGCGGTTTGGTGCAGTTGCTGAGCACGGATTACAAATTCGCGGTCAGCTTCGTGATCTTGTTGATTGTGCTTCTTTTCCGCCCCACGGGCCTGTTTCAGGGGAAATCGGTATGAGTGAAACTGTCAAAGTAGCCGGGCTCTTTGCTCTTGTGGCTGTCCTGATCATCATCACGGGGTTCATGCAAAGCTGGAACTCTGCCCTGCTCATACTGAACATGGGGCTGATTTCAGCAATCATGGCGATTGGCGTGAACCTGCAATGGGGGTTCGCGGGGCTCTTTAATGTCGGTGTCATGGGGTTTGTGGCCTTGGGCGGGCTGGCCGCCGTCTTGGTGTCCATGCCTCCGACAACCGAAGCCTGGACTGCGGGCGGTGTGGGCATTTTGTTGGCCTTGGTCTTGGGAGCTGCAACCGTCGTTGCAGCGGTGCTGGCATATACGCGGCTGGCGCCGGGGCGGATGCGCAGCATTGCTATCGTTGCGATCCTCGTAATTGGCTTTTTTGTCTATCGCGCGGTGCTTGATCCCTCTGCTGGGGCCGTAGAGGCCGTCAACCCGGCCAGCACCGGCTATCTTGGCGGATTAAATGCGCCGATCCTGATTGCGTGGCCTGTTGGCGGGCTGTTGGCGGCAGGCGCGGCTTGGCTGATCGGGAAAACGGCGCTTGGCTTGCGGTCTGATTACCTGGCCATTGCGACGCTTGGGATTGCTGAGATCATCATCGCCGTTCTGAAGAACGAAGACTGGTTGGCCCGTGGGGTGAAGAACGTGATCGGCCTGCCCCGCCCGGTACCTTATGAGATTGATTTGCAAAACGATCCTGGTTTTGTCGAGCGGGCAACGGGGCTGGGCGTGGATCCGGTCACGGCGTCGACCCTCTATGTGAAGCTCGGGTATTCCGTTCTGTTTGCGGTTGTTTTGATTGTTTTGCTGGTTTTGGCCCAATTGGCGTTGAAGAGCCCATGGGGAAGGATGATGCGCGCGATACGGGACAATGAAGTGGCCGCAGAGGCGATGGGCAAAGATGTGACGCGTAAGCATTTGCAGATCTTTGTGCTGGGCTCGGCTGTGTGCGGCGTGGCGGGTGCGATGATCACGACGCTGGACGGGCAATTGACGCCGGGAACATATCAACCGTTGCGGTTTACATTTCTTGTCTGGGTGATGGTGATTGTCGGTGGATCGGGGAATAATTTTGGCGCCGTGTTGGGCGGTATGCTGATCTGGTTTCTTTGGGTTCAGGTGGAGCCGATTGGGCTTTTTGTGATGCAGGTTGTGACCGCCGGGATGGCCGAAGGCAGCGCCCTCAAAGAACACTTGTTAGACAGTGCAGCGCATATGCGGCTTTTGACCATGGGGGTCATTTTGTTGTTGGTGTTGCGGTTCTCGCCGCGCGGGTTGATCCCGGAAAAATGACCGGGCAACCTTTGGCCGTCGTCGGAATGTGAGTATTTGAGAAGAGAAGAAGAACGGGGGGTTCCAATGGGATTGGCCCCCGTTTTTTTGATTACCGGCCTTTGAAGAGACCGCCGAGCACACCGCGAACGATCCGTCGACCCGTGGTCCCCTTTAATTCCTTGATCACCATCTTGGTCATGGCCGATCCGATCTCTTCGGCCGCATTCATGCGGCGCGACGTGGACCGGCCGACACGGGCCCCGGAATAGCGGCGACCCGCGTTGAATTCGCGCACCATGGGTGAGGTGTCCTCTGCTTCGGCCTCGGTTTCGGCGATTTCCGCCTCTGTTGCGGCTTTTTCGGCCCGTTCGCTCAGTTTTTCATAGGCAGACACGCGGTCGATGGTTTCGTCATATTTCCCTGCCAGATCGGAGCCTTGCAGGATCGCCGCGCGTTCAGCGGTCGAAATCGGACCCATTTGCGAGGCTGGCGGGCGGATGAGCGTGCGCTCAACGATCCCGGGGATGCCTTTTTTCATCAGCATGGAGGTCACCGCCTCACCCACGCCCACCTCTCGAATGGCGTCTTCGGTCGAAAACCTCGGGTTTTCCCGGTAGGTTTCGGCCGCAAGTTTGAGGTTCTTTTTGTCCTTGGCGGTAAAAGCGCGCAAGGCGTGCTGAACCCGGTTGCCCAGTTGGCCAAGGATATCTTCGGGGATGTCTGCGGGATTCTGGGACACGAAGTAAATGCCCACCCCTTTGGACCGAATGAGACGCGCGACCTGTTCGACCTTGTCCACGAGGGCTTTGGGCGCGTCCTCGAACAAAAGATGCGCCTCATCGAAGAAAAAGACGAGTTTGGGTTTTTCCGGGTCGCCAACTTCGGGCAATTCCTCGAAAAGCTCGCTGAGCAGCCACAGAAGGAATGTGGCGTAGAGCCCGGGCGCTGCCATCAACTTATCCGCGGCCAGAATGTTGATCTGACCGCGCCCGTCAGAACCGGTGCGCATCATGTCCGCAAGATCCAGTGCAGGTTCGCCAAAGAGCTTTGTGCCGCCTTGATTTTCCAGCACCAGCAAGCGACGCTGAATGGCCCCGATGGAGGCCGGAGAGATATTGCCATAACGCAGGCCCAGGTCAGCGCGGTTTTCCCCGACCCAGACCAGCAGAGATTGCAGGTCCTTGAGATCCAGCAAGGGCAGACCTTGTTCGTCAGAGAGGCGGAAGGCGATGTTCAAAATGCCTTCCTGTGCCTCGGTCAGTTCGAGCAGTCTGGCCAAAAGCAGCGGCCCCATCTCGGCCAAGGTGGTGCGTACGGGATGGCCCTGATCCCCGAATAGATCCCAGAAGGTGACCGGAAAGGCCTGATATTGAAAATCGTCGAACCCGATCGTGGCATTGCGTTCCAAGAAAGCCTGATGCGCCTTACCTGCTTCGGACCCCGCAACCGCCAAACCAGAGAGATCGCCTTTGACGTCAGACAGGAAGACGGGCACGCCTTCGGCTGCAAACCCTTCGGCCAGAATTTGCAAGGTGACTGTTTTGCCGGTCCCTGTGGCGCCGGCGATCAATCCGTGGCGATTGGCGTATTTCAGCGAGAGCCCTTGTTTTTCGCCGTAATTTGGACCTCCGCCGCCCACAAAAATATGATCTTCCACGCCATTGGTCCCTTTTTATCACCGGCACATCGCCGCCACACAAAGTTAACCTTTGCCTGCAATAGTCACAACTGTTCGCACAATAAGTCTGGTGCGGACAAAATCCTCCCTGTCAGACTGGCCGTGCCATAGTGGCACGGCTTTTTTTCCGTGAACGACTGGCCTGATAAATCCATGCTTTGCATGCATTTTTGTCGTTTTGTTGTTGACCCGACGGATCGGCTTTCGTAACGTCTGCCACATAATACTACGTCGGCCGGTCCGACGGGGAGAACTGTTTTAAGGGAGCCTTGCGGGCTCCCTTAATTTTTGGAGTGACATCGCGGTGATCGGGCTGGTTCACAGGCCCATTATCTATGCGATTTGCGACTGACACTGACGGTGGCCCGTGATACTCGGCTGCCCAGAAAACATCGAATCGAGAGAAAAGAATGCTGCGCAAAGTGACGACCTGTTGGCTGATGACTGCAACCGCGTTGATGTCTCCTGCATGGGCGCAAACAACCGACCAAGCGACCGATCCTGCGGAAGCGACACAAACGGACGGTGCCGGCGAAACCCCGGCCCAGCTCGATCTGGGGGAACCGGTTGAACAAGGCCCGCGGATTGGAGAGCGGTATCTGAAAGAGAACTTTTCCGATTGGGATTTGGTGTGCATCAAGTCCGAAACCGATACCGATCCTTGTTCGATGTTGCAGATCTTGACGGATAACACGAATAACCCGGTTGCCGAAGTTTCGCTGTTCCGGCTTGAAAATGGTGGTCAGGCTGTGGCGGGCGCAACTGTCGTGGTGCCATTGGAAACCCTGTTGACCGCGCAATTGACGATTTCTGTCGATGGCGGAACGGCCAAGAGATACAGCTATTCCTTCTGTAATCAGATTGGCTGTGTTGCACAGATCGGTTTGACCCAAGCGGATGTGGATGCGTTTAAACGGGGCAACGAAGCAGTGGTTTCTTTGCGCCCTGCCCCCGCGCCGGATCAGATCATTTCGCTGCCGATGTCGCTGAGCGGATTTACCGCGGCGTTTGACGCGGTCGATGTCGTCGCGAACTGATCCAACATGTTTTGACATCGCCTGCCAAATGCCGGCGATGTCGACACTACACTTTTTTCAGGGCCAAGACCGCGTTCAAACCGCCAAAGGCAAAGGCATTTGACATAGCGACATCGACGGCGGCCTCGCGCGCGTCATTTGGAACAACGTCGAGCGCACATTCCGGGTCAGGCTCTTCATACCCGATGGTTGGGGCGATCACCCCGTCGCGCACAGCCATGATACAGGCCAACAGTTCAACGGCCCCTGTCCCGCCGATCAAATGGCCATGCATCGATTTTGTTGAGCTGATCATCAGGTTGTCCGCATGCGGGCCGAATACATCCGCCACAGCGGCGCATTCCGTCTTGTCGTTTGCCGCGGTGCCTGTTCCATGGGCATTGATATACCCTATGGCATCACGGGAAATCCCGGCATCGGCCAAGGCCCCGGCCATGGCGCGCGCGGCGCCTTGTTTGCTGGGCATCACGATGTCAGAGGCGTCAGAAGACATCGCGAAACCGATGACTTCACACATGATCTCTGCGCCACGACGTTTGGCGTGTTCGTATTCTTCGAACACAAAAACGCCTGCGCCTTCGCCCTGAACCATGCCGTTGCGGTTCGCGCTGAATGGGCGGCAGGCATCCTTGGACATCACGCGCAGTCCTTCCCACGCTTTGACCCCTCCAAAGCACAGCATGCTTTCCGACCCGCCCGTGATCATCGCAGGTGCCATGCCAGACCGGACCATTTGAAAGGCCTGCGCCATGGCGTGGTTAGACGACGCACAGGCGGTTGAAACGGTAAAAGAAGGGCCCTTGAGGTTGAAGTCCATTGAAACGTGGCTGGCGGCCGCATTGTTCATCAATTTGGGAACGACGAACGGGTGCACACGGTTTTTCCCGTCTTCATAGACGGACCGGTAATTGTCATCCCATGTGCTGACACCGCCACCTGCCGTGCCCAGCACGACGCCGGATTTCGCGGCTGTCTCTCCGCTAAACTCGATGCCTGACTGCGAAATCGCCTCTTTTGCCGCCGTCAACGTGAATTGGGTAAAGCGATCATAAAGAGAGATTTGCTGGCGGTTGAACCGACCTTCGGCTTCAAAACCGCGCACCTGCCCACCGATGCGAATGGCCAGCCGGTCAACATCGCGAAAGTCCAGCGGTCCGATCCCGCACCGGCCTTCTCGCATGCTTTCCAATGTGTCCGGCACATTATGGCCGAGCGCGTTGATTGTCCCGGCGCCTGTGATCACGACACGCTTCATCAGATCGCGACTTTCACTTTTGCTCGGCAATCAGTTGTTCAACGCCAGCGACGATGGACGCAACGGTCGAGATATCAAAATCACTTCCCGAAGGTTCATTGGCGTTGAACGGCACCGAAATGTCGAATTCCTCTTCGATGGCGAAGATGCTTTCAACCAGACCCAGACTATCAATGCCCAAGTCTTCCAGAGTGCTTTGCAGGGTCACATCCGACGGCTCCAGAACAGCCTGTTCGGCAATGATGGCGATAACCCGCTCCTGAACACTCATGGTCCGGTCCTCATTCGATCTTTTCTTGTCGGATGATTTAGTCGCTTGAACCGGATTTGAAAACCGCCTTCTTCAGCTCTGCAACATCACGTAACAGCCGCGGTAACCGCCGTTGTGCTTTGTAGATCTCTGTATGCAGGTCCATTTTCACAGCCGGATACCCCATCATCACGCGTCCCGCCGGCACGTTGGAAACCGCCTTGGTCGCCCCGCTAAGGATCGCACGATCCCCGACAAAGGTGTTGTCCGCGACACCAGTTTGCCCGCCCAGCACGACATAGTCTCCGACATCAACAGATCCCGATAACCCGCTTTGGCCACACAACAAACAGTGTTTTCCAATACGGCAGTTGTGACCAACATGGACCTGGTTATCCAGTTTGCAACCGTCCCCGATTACCGTGTCACGGATCGTGCCGTTGTCGATGGTCGCATTGGCGCCAATCTCGACATCGTCACCGATCTTGACCGATCCCAAAGAGTGTATGCGCGCATAGGCCTGTGACTTGGCATCGCCCTGATCGCCCAGCGTCATTCGCGCCGATTCAGCGCTCGACAGTTCAGGCGTTACATAGGAAAATCCGTCTGATCCAATCCGTGCGCCCGGTTGGGACCAAAAGTTGTCGCCAATCTCTACCCGCGCCCCAACGGATACCTGTTCCCGGATCATCGCATTATCGCCAATCGCCACATCCGCACCAATCGTCACATGGGGCCCGATCACTGCGTTTGCACCGATCCGGGCATTTGGCCCGATCACTGACAAAGCGCCAATCGACGCGTTTTCGCCGATGGTTGCGGTCTCATCAATCACGGCCGTCGGATGAATGCCGGTTCCGAAATGCTGGCCCGGATCCATTATGCGGGTCAAACCGGACATGGCGTAGCGCGCCCTCGTTACCAAGATGGCGCATGCCAAACCATAGCTTTGCCAATCCGCACCGGCCCACATTATAGCCGCACGTGCAGAACCGTTAGCCAATCCTTCTGCGTATTTCGGGGACATGGCTATGGCCAAATCTCCCGGTCCGGCCGTTTGCGGTTCGGCGAGGCCATTGATCTCAAACGACACGTCGCCAACTGCCTCGGCGGAGATTGCGTCAGCAATAGATTGTAAGGAATGGGACATTTTAGGGTTCCAACGCTACATATGCGCCGTAACCCTTATCCCTGAACGGACCCCATCGCCACCCCTGCCGCACGTAGAGCATCCCAAATCTTAGCGTCCCGACCATAGACATCGCGCCGGAATTCCAGGGCCCCTTTGTCGGTCGTATAAGCCGTCCGATAAATCAGATGCACCGGCACCGGATTGACGAGGTCAACTTTGGTTTCGCGTTTTGATTTCAGGATCGACTGAAACTCGCCTTCGGGGTCAGAGCTTTGCACTGCAAGCAGCGCATAGGCAAAGTCAAACGGGTCGGCGAGCCGGATACAGCCATGCGAATAGGCGCGGCTTTCGCGATCAAACAGGGCTTTTTGAGGCGTATCGTGCAGGTAAATGTTGTATTTGTTCGGGAACATGAACTTCACAAGACCAAGCGCATTCTTGGCCCCGGGCGGTTGCCGCATCGCGTAATGAAAGGTCCGTGCTGAAAACTGACTGAAATTTACCGAACCCCGGTTCACCACCCGTCCGCGCCGGTCGGTGATTTCCAGATAACTGACGGCGTTGGGGTTTCGTTGCAGTTTGGGCAGATATTCCTTTGTGATGATAGAGCGCGGCACATACCAGCTTGGATTGATGATCATGTGTTCCATTACATCCGAAAATCCCGGACTGCGTTGATCCGAAACATTTTTGCCGATGACAGAACGTGTTTGGAACGTGACACGGTCGTTATCCATGATCTTCGCATGGAAATCGGCCAAATTAACCAGAACATGCCGTGTGCCGCGGTCCCGGTTGAACCAGCGTTTGCGCTCCATGGCGACGATGACCGACTGAAGTCTTTCGGCCAAGGATACATTTATCTCGTCCAACGTGCCGGCACCCGCAACACCGTCGACCTCTAAGCCATGCGCTTCTTGGAATTTCTGAACGGCCGCTTCAAGGTCCGAACCATAATTTGCGCTCGTCGTACGTGGCATGTATCCCATTGCAATCAGCCGGTTACGCAAATCAATTACATTCGGACCTGACTGGCCGGGCTTAACGGATTTGGCGCGAACCTCGGGCCCCCAACCGCTTGAGTTGAGTTTGGCTTCCAACCGCAGTTTATGCTTCATCAACCGAAGATATTCGGCAGAATCTGGTGGCAAAGTGCTCAAGAATGCGGCTGGATCTTGTTTCACGAAATTGATTAACAGCGACGTCCGGTCCCGATAGGGCACCTGCCGGACAATATCAGCATCAATTCGCGAAGGCACCAAAATCCCGGTTTGGACATCACGTGCGTAGCGCAGAAACACCTCGGACAGTTCAAATTCGATCGTTGCCAGGTCGCTGGTTGTTTGGGCGCGCCGCATCATGGCCATCAGGCCACGCCAATCGTATCGCGCCCCCGGCAAGCCATGGTGTTCCGCCAATTTCAAGGCTTCGATCAAGCTGGTCCGGCGTTCCAAATGGGCCGGATCATTCCCGGTCCAGATTGGCTGAAAATTCTGAACCCGGTAAAACTCTGCGATGTCCGCATCCGTCGAAACTGCTTCGGCCAAGCGTTGTTTAAAAACCGAAAAATCCGCCGATACCGCGGACGCGGCGAAGCTGAAACTGGCCGCAGCAATCAGTGCAGCGGCCGTTTTCGTTAAAACTGAGGTAAAATATGCCAAAACGTATCCAATCCATCCGATGGCTTCACGTTCCGAGACGCCATGACGTTTGTCCATTCACATTTGGATCATTTTCTTGGAAATCGCCCGATTGATGCACCATAGCATCTGCGAGACGCAAAAATCACATTCATCATCGGGAATCCGTTTTTGCGCGATATTCTGCCGAAAAACCCTTGATTCAGATGTTTATGCCAAACTTACCTTGGATGACGAATCAAGTTGTGCCATAACTTCGGCCAATCGGGGGATCGGGATCGCGCGGAACATCGCGCAAGGGTAGTAATACGGTGCAAGAACGAGTCACATGAGTCAAATAAAAATGGACGGGCTATCGCGGCGCGCGCTTCTTGGTGCATTCGCCGCAACGGCAATCGTAGCAGCACCAACGTATACAAAAGCCGCAGGGTTCCTGCGCGGGTCCGGCGACATCCGGCGGATCAAAATGTACTCCGGTCGTACGGGCGAACGGATCGACATGATCTACTGGATCGACGGTGACTATCTGAAAGATGCCGTCAAGGAATTGAACTATTTCATGCGGGATTGGCGGACCGATCAGGTGAAGGGGATGGACCTTCGCGCGATCGACATTATGGCCGCTGCGCATAACATGATGGACGCGTCAGAGCCCTTTATGCTCTTGTCCGGGTACCGCAGCCCGCAAACAAACGCCAAACTGCGCTCAAAATCCCGCAACGTGGCCAAAAACTCTTTGCACATGAAAGGCCAAGCCGCCGACCTGAGACTGTCGTCGCGCAGCGTTGGTCAAATGGCCCGAGCAGCTGCCAAATGCAAAGCGGGTGGCGTGGGGCGCTACTCCCGTTCGAACTTCGTCCATATGGATTGCGGTCCGGTCAGAACCTGGGGCGCGTAGAGTTCAATTGAATTGTGCAAAACTGAGCGCCTTTGTTTGTTTGGATTTGTACATACGAGACCACGCACTGACTTACTGCCGAAGTAGTTTGAGGTTATGGGTTGGCTTCGGTCAGGTTTTTGTCGTCATTTGATTGTTTGTGAAACTCACACAGGGTGAACCCGTTGGGCCTCTATTGTTGGTTTTGTGCTTCTAGTCGGCTCACTGTGCCTGCTCCAATCAAGTTGCAGGAATAGCATAGAGAAAGTGACACTCTTTCGTTGGGTTATTCCTAAAGTGTCCGTTAGGTACAGTTGAACCGCCCCAGTTTTGGCGGAGACTATTGAGTTCGTATTTCAAGCTGCGATTTTGTCTGACTTCAAGGCTTCTTCGTATCTCTCCTCGGCTTCGATTGGCGTGATGTACCCGAGTGGTTCAAGCAGGCGCTCTTTGTTGAACCAGTCCACCCATAGCAGGGTTTCCCATTCGACCTGATCCTTGGACTTCCACGGACCTAGTTGATTGATGACTTCGGTTTTGAAGAGGCCGATGATCGTCTCAGCCAGTGCATTGTCATAGCTGTCACCAACGCTGCCGACGGATGGCTCCAGCCCAGCATCGGCCAACCGTTCTGTGTACTTGATCGACACGTATTGGCTGCCGCGATCTGAATGATGGATCAGTTTCTCAGCGAGTCTGCGTGCGTGGATCGCCTGTTCAAGCGCATCTAAGACAAACTGCGTGTCCTGCGTTGTTGATGCCTTCCAGCCCACAATCCGGTTCGCGAAGGTATCAATGACGAACGCCACATAGACGAACCCGCGCCAGGTCGAGACGAACGTAAAGTCGGACACCCACAGTTCGTTCGGCATTGAAGCCCTGAACTGGCGATTGACCTTGTCCAGCGGGCATTGATCCGCAGGTTGACCACAGGTGGTTTTGACCTTCTTTCCGCGCCGGACGCCTTGAATGCTAAGCTGGCGCATCAACCGTTCTACAGTGCAGCGAGCAATATCAATCTTCTCGCGATTCATCGCGTGCCATAGTTTGCGTGCGCCATAGACAGAACGGTTCTTCTCCCAAACATCCTTCATCGTTTTGCGCAGAAACTCATCCCGCTTGGCCCGGTCCGAGGCACGGTCGGGATCACGCTCGATGGCAATGCGTTTATAGAACGTCGAAGGGGCAATCTGGAGAACTCTACAGATCGGCTCGACCCCATGCGCCCCACGATGATCCTTGATGAAGGCAATCATTTGCGGAATGGGCGGTCGAGCTCCGCCTGAGCAAAATAAGCAGATGCCTTCTTCAGGATCTCATTTGCCTGACGCAACTGCCGGTTCTCGCGCTCAAGTTCTTTGATGCGATCCCGCTCTGCAGAGGTCACGCCATCGCGTTTGCCGGTATCCGCCTCGTGTTGCTTGACCCAGATACGAAGGCTGTCTCTGCTGCACCCAACCTTCTGAGAGATCGACAAAAGTGCTGCCGATCTGCTCGTGTATTCGCTCTCGTGATCCAAGACCATCCGCACCGCTCGTGCGCGCAATTCCTCTGGATAACGTGTTCCGTTCTTTGTCTTTCCCATGACCCAGTATCCTTACTTCTGGGTCTCCGGCAAACAAGGGGCGCTTCACAGCGATCGTCGACTATATCAAGAATGAACGACGTGGATCCTCTCGATATCTCTTCGTCTCGACGAGAGCGCCGTTCAAGAACTTTGCCGACTCCCAGATCGTAAACTGGATCTTGAGCAAAACCTATAATGCGACAGGCATCTCCCCGCCGCAGTCTTATGTCGGCGCTCATATTTTAAGGCACAGTCTGGCGACCGATCTGCTTCGGAACGGCGCCTCTCTGGAGGAGATCAGCGATGTCCTCAGACATCGTTCCCCGTCGACGACTTCGATCTATGCTAAATACGATGTCGACGCGCTACGAGCGCTCGCACCTTCCTGGCCAGATCAGGAGGATGCGCGATGAAAACACTCACTGAACGACTATACGAGTATCTCGAGATACGTCGTGCCCTCGGGTACGATCTTAGTTTTACCGAGCGCGTCATGAAGAAGTTCACTGCATATGCAGATGAACGAAATGCAGAGCATATAACGAGCGCGCTCTTCAAAGATTGGAAGCGAGACTATGGCGCTGCGGACACCAACGCCTGGTCCGCCCGCGTATCCATGGTCAGGAAGTTTGCGACATGGTTGCGTGGAATAGACGGCAAGTCGGAGATCCCGCCTCGCGATATTGCAATCGGAAAACCTAAACGCTTCAAACCCTACATTTATAGCGAGCAACAGATCCGAGACATCGTCGCAGAAGCGGCTCGTTTGCCTTCTGAGTACGGCTTCCGTGGCCTGACGGCGTCAACGCTCTTTGGACTGATCGCCGTCACCGGCTTGAGGATAAATGAAGCGCTCGGCCTTCAAAAAGATCATATCGATTTATCCGCGGGCACCTTGGAAATCCTGAAGTCCAAGTCGGGGAGTGAGAGATGCTTGCCGCTCTCACCATCCACAGTTGATCGTCTGGGGCAGTATCTGGAGTTAAGACGGCATATCACCGGCCTCAATAGTGGTCCGATCTTTGTGCGTCACACCGGTGCGCCGCTAGGCGACTGTGGGGCGCGGTACACATTTGCCCAAGTCGGACGCCGACTCGGACATCGCAATCCTGCGGGCTACAAAAGGCATGGTGTTGGACCTCGTATCCATGATCTTCGACATACGTTCGCCGTGCACACGATCATCAGTTGGTACAAGGCAGGCGTCGATGTCGATCAGGAAATGTACAAGCTAAGTGCCTTTCTGGGCCACAAAAAACCGGTGCACACATACTGGTACATCGAAGCTGTCCCCGAACTGATGCAGTTGGCGGCGAAGCGTTCTGAGGCACTGCTCAAGAAGCGGAGGCAGCGATGATCAAGCAGCATCCACTTCCGCCCTACTTACAGCGCTTTTTTACAGAGCGGCTCGTTGGTCAGCTGAATGCCAGTCCGAACACAATTGCTGGATATCGCGACACCTTCCGGATGCTCCTGCGCTTTGCGACGAGTGATACCGGAAGAGCGCCAACAAAGCTGCATTTAGACCATATTGACGCCGATCTGGTCGGGCGGTTTTTAATCCATCTCGAAGACACGAGGGGTAGCAGCGCGAGAACTTGAAACACGCGCCTCGCAGCCATCAGGTCGTTCTTCAAATATGTCGCGGACAAAGAACCACAACTGCTTCATCACTGCCAGCGTATCTTATCGATGCCCCAGAAACGGTATGTGAAAAGAGCAATCGACTTTCTGACTTATGATGAGGCCGAAGCGCTGATCGACGCGCCTGATCTGTCGACCTGGTTCGGCCGCCGCGATCGTACTCTGTTGCAGATGATGGTCCAGACGGGTTTGAGGGTCTCGGAAGTGTTGGCGCTCAAAATCAATGACGTGGAACTTGGACACGGTGCTGTCGTGCGATGTCTCGGAAAGGGGCGAAAAGAACGTGCGACACCGCTTCGTGGAGACACAGTCACGGCTCTTAAGTCATGGCTGAAGGAGCGTAGTAGTAGACCATCAGAGCCGCTATTTGTCAGCATCCGTGGAGGTCCACTAAGTCGAGATGCTTTAGAACGCATTGTCCGGAAACACGTTTTGATCGCATCAGAAACGTGCTCGACACTATCTAAGAAGCGGGTCTCACCGCATGTGCTCCGTCACACTGCAGCGATGCACCTATTACAGAATGGGGTCGATCGAACGGTAATCGCTTTGTGGCTGGGTCACGAGTCGGTGGAAACAACGCAAATATACGTCCACGCCGATATCGAGCTTAAAGAAAAGGCGATGGCCAAGACGAAGAGGATGAATCGCAAGACGCCCAAGGGTCGATACATTGCGGACGACAGCTTGTTGGAATTCCTGGAAGCCCTCTGATTATGCCGACATTTTGAAGTGACCTAGTCGGGCTAGCCGTACTCTCAGAGGCTAGCTCGGCATAATCCGGATATCGGCATTATGTCCTAATTCGTGAAAACAGGTGCTGTAATAATTTATCTGGTCACGGAATGCGGGTTGCGGCGGCGCCTGAATAAAGTCTTCGCTCGGCACGAAAAAAGCCCTGTCGCCGCCGATACGAAAATCGGCGCCGGTGGCTTCAATAAGCTGTTCGGCGCGGGGGATGATTTCGCGCTCCGGCAAGGGCTGCACATTGGCTAAAAATTCATCGGGCAAGCCTTCACACTGGTCGGCGTTAAACACTGTGTAGCGTTTCAAAAAGCCGACGCGCTACGGGTCGTCTCCTGTTTGCTGCGCTTTTTCTGCCTCGGCTTTGGGTATGAAGGTATCGGCGTAACAAATTGCAGTGCCGCGTTCGCCTTTTCTGACGCATCCGCCTAGCGACAAGGCTTGTTTGAAGGTTAGCCAGTGTTGGGTGGTTCTCGCGGTTTCGATAGCCGCTCCCCACAGCAACAAGATGTTGATGCCGGAATAGGTATTGCCGGTTGCCGCGTTTTTCGGAAGTCCCATCGGGGTCTTGATGTGGTCGCGTCCCCAAGGCTGAACCCAAGGCACTGCGCCAGCCTCAAGCTGCGCAATAATCTTGTCTGTCACGTCTTGATAAAGGTCGCGGCGCGGTGCGCTGCTGCGCTTGCCTCTTGCGCTTTGGTCGCGGTTCTTGGTGGCCATGTCTCGTCTCCTGTTCTGCCCCCGTCACCAGTTTCCCCCCGGCGGGAGGGGGTGGGCGGCAGGAACCCCGCGCAGGCGTGGGGCATCAGGGCCAAGGCAGCTTGCTGCCGGTGGGCAAGTTTCTTGGTAGGAGACCTTTGACGACCTATACGGATGAATACCCAAGAGGCTTGCGCATGGGCCGCCCCGCGCCAGCGTGGCTGACGCCCACACCCGAGCGCCTGGGGAAACCTCAAAAAAGCCGCGCGTCAGCGCGTCTGCTGTTTCAATACGGTAAAGACGGCGCAAGCCGAGGCGCAGTCGAGGGAAGGATCATTACCGGATGGCCAAGACCCGATTCATCGGGGCTTGGGGAGGCGTGTAAAGCACGCCGAGTAGAGCCCGGTCGCGGCCTGCCGCGATGCGCTAGGTTTCCAAAAAGCGCAGCTAAGCTAATTTGGTGTAAGAAATCCCTTCCAGTCTAGCTTTTTCCAAAGCTATCAGCAGAACAGTGCATTGTTTTTCTGAGGGAACTTTCTGTGGTATGTTCTTGGCAATATTGAGGACACCAACTTCTTTTGGGGTGAAAATTCTTCTTTTGGAGCCTTCATCGAGTATGTAATTCCACTCAGCCGAAGTGATTTCAAATACTTTCTTCTGAGCATCAATCCCATCATCAATTTTCTGAACATTCTTGGCCTGCCGCTGCCTTGCCTTGGTTTCTTCCTCGGTGATCGAGTCGCTCCAAAAACCATCCGAAATACCTGCAAGAAATTCATCCAGATCAGACATGATATTCGTCCAGCAAGCATCCTTCTTACACCACTCGGTGACGTTCGAAAATCCGGAAGGAGGCTCAGTGATATGATCATTTACAAACTTCGCAGCCGTTTCCAGAACGGATATAAATTCCGTTGAAAGCGTCTGCGTGTTCCAGATTTTCATAAAATCGATATTTGACTCTTTTCTTCTACAGCTCTCTGCAATAGCCGCGATAGTGTATGCAACGATATTTGCGCGATACCCTCCATTGTACCATTCCTGTGCGGAAACCATGCGTTCAGTTGCTCTGAAAACAATGCCCCGTGCAATAGCGCGCTTGAAGTAGTGTTCATTGAAAGATTCAGACGACTTTGCCCACTCCTTTCCAATTCGTTTAGCGTATTGGGCAAAGTTCTTTTGGGCACCCAGATTCACCCACTTTGGATGCTCATCCCAGACATTCTCAAACTTGGCTAGGTCAGTTTTGCTGAACATCTGTGGTTTTGGGTTTTCAGCCTTGAATTTTTTCTTCTCGCCTGGCGTGAGTTTGGATTGAGCATCAGCATACTGACCGCGCGCTCGTTCATAAAACCACTTCGTTTCACGTTGTGCACCTCTAACCGCAGGAGCCCAGAGCCGACGGGAAAAGTCCTCCATTCGAATATGGAATGGATGGTTTGAAAAGAAATCAGCTGCATTTACGCGATTTTGTGTATTCGCATATTCTGAAATCCGGGGAACGACGGTCTCGCTTTCTTCGCTATCAATTACAGAAAGTTTGAGTTGAACAAAAATTCCCTCAAGCGAAGCCTTATCCTTTCTTGCAGTATGGAAGAGTGAAGCTGTCGTTTGTCCGCCATTCACGATTTGAAGATCTGTTATCGAAACGAGCTCCAATCCCTGGGGCGTAGAACGAGTCTCGACGCTTTGAGCGGTAGCGGTGATACCGTTGTTGTAGGCGAAGAACATTTCCGGCTCGGTAATTATTGTGGACCGGATACCCTTATTTACTTTTCCTCGTGCCTGGAGAAAGCATCTGACGTTTTGTTCCAGAAGCCTTGCTCCGTATCTTCCGTATAATTCCGCCAGAACAGTTGCAGGCATTACGATAAGATATGATTGATAGGCGTGTGAGCCGAGATGTGCCGGAAGGCACGGAATACCGTATCCGAAGCGTTCATCAAAATTTATATCCAATGGCTCCTTGTGGCCGCGTGCCGCTCGTTGTCTTTGCAACCGTGTAATATCCCAAATGTGGAATGAACATGGCACATTGCAAACTTCTGCATCTTCTACTTGTTGTAACCTTTCACTCAGAGCCCGCTCTGAGAATAGAATACAATTCAGCCTGACGATTGTTTTTCCACGATCAGCGATTTCCCTTGCGAGACCATACTCCGGCGAGGTTTCCTCCAATTCGCGGTGAAGATTCTTTACAAGACTTGCTTCGAAAAAATTTGACAACCGCCGGAAGGTTGCATCCACATCTGTTCTTGTAAGCGAGTTGAGTTTTTCACGGCAATCAAAGTCCGCAATAAACAGATCGAGAACACCGTCATCGTTAAACCAGTATCCATCAACTCGCATTCCTCGCGGTGCCCGATAGTGACAAAACTCAAAACCTTCTACAAATCCTGTATCGACAAGTTCATCCGCCAGTGCATTCATGAACTCGGCTAACTGAAAATCGCTTCGAGCCTCAGCCGCCGCCAGCATCTCCTGTCGAAAATCATGGAAAAACTCGGAGACAGTCTCACTCATCGGGCGGTCTCCACAGTTCTTCCGCCAAACACTCATGAACTGCAATTTCCTGAAGCTGAAGGTCATATGATACCTTCAGGATAGCTCCCGGCAGATCGGAGCGTACTAGCCGTGGGAACTCATCTCCTACCAAGAACACTTTGATTCCCGTTAAAGTCAGCGCAGGGTTATCGTATTCTCTGATCTCAGCATATCCGACTGCTGCAAGTTTATCGGAAAATAATTCAATCGCGTTGTCATCGGTGAGTGACGAATATACATTTCTTATAAGGTCATTTAGAGAAATGGAATGATCCGATGGTGATCGTTCAGCAAGTCTGTAAACGCAGAGAAATAATTTCGGACAAACGGTTTCAAGCTGATCTTCTGAAGAGATATGAACCGCATTGCGCGTATTGCCATAAAGTGACTTAATTTCAACGGCACGATCAAAATATAGGAAATCCTGCTGTTGACGATCCGGACCATGCCAAGCTTCAAGGGCTGCCATTTCGTTATTGAAAAGCCTGATGAGTTCTTGCAGAAATTTGACCTCACAGAACAGACCGCGCTGTTCTTCAACGGATAAAATGCGGAGTGACCGTCCTGCAAGAAATGCTTTCCAGCGTTTCAGGTGCTTGAAAATCACATTCAAAAGGATGGAAGAATCTTCAATAGAAGCGACAGCTTCAATAATGGTGTTACACAAAGCGTAGAAGAGATCGAGGTCGATTTTGCGTTCCAGACGTAGAACAAAGAATTGAGCGCCGATTGATTCTAGAAGCCGGAGGTCTGTGCTCACCCCATGTATAGTGACCTTCTCATTCTGGAACTGATCAGCAAGGTCACCCTGAAGGCCGATCAGAAAAAGGCAGCAGTTGTTTGAGTCTTTGCCCCAGAACATTTCCATGCAGGACTCATGGCCTACCTTCCGGACGTTATAGTCCTGGTCCGGTGTCTTGATCTCAGTCCATGGAGTTATGCTCTCAGTCACCATAATCCTCGTCATCTTCCGGCGCATCCACTGATGGACCGTGCATTTTTTCAACCCATACCTTGTTTGCCACAACTTCAACTTCAGTGGTGTAGTCTCCCGGGGGATAACTGATGCCGAATGCAGGAACCCGTTCCTGAATTGAGTCCCCCTTTCCGAGATTGAGAGAATGGAGCATGAGCAATGGTTTATTCCTCACTTCCCGATAGTGAGTGTCTGATGGTTTCTTGCCATCATCGGCAAGCGATTCCGCTCTTTCCAGTTGAACAGGCGAAAGCCCGAGCTTTTCATCGCCTCTGCTGGCAACACGGTTTTTGATGGTACGCCAAGCACCATCAGGTATCGTGGCGCTTCTTCTATCCTGAGTCCCAAGGCGATAACTGCTCATATCCTCATCCCGATCAGAAATGGATATAAGGAGGACATCGGAATTGGAATGGTCTTCAGAGATTGCACGAAGATATTCCAAAGCAGCAGCTTTCGTATTTGCAAAAGAAGGATGGACCTGAAACCGACTAAGAAACTCCCCGAGTTCATCAGTTGCGGCGTCGGCAATAAACCAACCCTTTGGTCCGGGTGTGGCAGGAAATATTTTTTCCGAGCCAGCACCAAACCCGGTTCGCCAGTATTCAGAAATCAATTCTTCATTCTTTTGATTGATTTCATCCTCCTCAGGCAGAACATAGCTTTCTACGATCCTTCCGCTGAGGTTTGTTCTAACCGTAAACTTTTCTCCGGCGCGCATCTTGTTCACGGATGTGATCAGCAAACGATCCGGATGTGCTTTGACGTAAAGTCCGAATTGTCGTGGACTGAGACCATCACGTCTCATTCGTTTTATCTGCTGCCGCAACTCTTCGGAGGCATCCGATATATGCCCGTACCAATCAATAGAATCGGGAGAAAGGTGTATTCGGCATACGTCATCATAGCCGGGGCGGTATCCAAACCACCGACCCATCTGCATTAGAGTGTCGTACATGCGGGTATTGCGATACATATAGCTGACAGACAAACCTTCGATTGTCAGACCACGTGAAAGACTAAGGCCGCCTATCGCAATAGCCGTAAGGCCAATACCGTCTTTTTCGTACTTTTTGAAATCAAGTTTTTCATCGGATTTGCTGTTCACAACAAAAATTCGGAGAGTTTCAAATACTCCGTTCAACTCCGTCTTAATTTCTTCCCACTTATGTCCACTACCAGAATACTGCTCATCATAAGCGGACCGCAGGTTTGCCATATACGGGTCTTGAGAGGCTATATTTTCCGGCATTGCATAGTTTGCTTTAACCGCCTGACGTAGTGACTTTTCATAGATACTTACAAAATCACGTATCCTATTTTGCACAGATACAAAGCGAGACGCATTGATCATCATTGAAGCATGTTTGTTCTTTTGCTTGCGCAGATTTCGTATTGCCCTTGCGACAATAAATTGATCGATTGCTCTGTATAATGATGGCGGAAGGTCTTTTATATCGTCGTCTTTTTTGTGCGAAAAGGGTAGGTATTCCTCAGCATCCTCGACAGGGATAACAGGGTCCGGATTAAAATTCTCCTCTTCAAAAACCCTGGCTGGGCCAAAATAAGTATTGGGCGCATCAAGGCAGTAAATGAAATCTCTTGGAAACAGCTCCTCGTGCGCCACATCATCGTAGGATTCCGGGTTAATGAAAATATTGGCGAACGGAGTTGCTGTATATCCAACATAACAGGATTTATCAAAAAGACCGAGAATCTTTCTGATCATTGTATTAGTACGTGTAGGATCAAGGTCTTCCTTATTTGTATTTATTGACGCATTGTCCGCTTCATCGTCGATGAGAAGCATAGGTACATCGGATATGCGATCTCCTCCCTTTGCATTCATTTCTTTCAGCCAATTGAAGAGAGATTCAAGAGTGCGTACATTCTTCTTAATGACAAGAATTATCGGTTTGCTGAAATCGTTGAGTTCCCAGCCACTCTGGTCAGCCGTTTTTTTGTTGAAATCATTGTGGACGTTCGTGAGGGTTGCCGGATGAGGGTAGTTAGCGGCAGTCAAACCTACTCCAACAGTCTGCCGGTCCTCTGGATTGCTTGAGCGCCCCACAAAACCTTCATCAACACGCTCCTGGGTCTGAGTTCTAAGATTATTATGAATGCCCGCAATCACAACGATGAACTTGTATCCGGCATCGGCTGCTCGTGCGATAAGTCCCAAATAATTGGCTGTCTTGCCTGATTGAACGTGACCAATAACGAGCCCACGACGATCCCAGCGCGTGCCTTCGCTCGATGGATCTTGCAGATGTCCAAGAATTTTACCGGAAACGTCACCAAGTGACCGTACAATGTTCGGATGAAATCCCTGTTGTTTCAAATATGCTTCATATGCCTCTGAATAAGTCCACTGGATGTCATCACGCTTGAAAACCCATTCTTCATCATGCTCTGCTTCGGTATCTATAAGCGAAATTCCCCGACCCATGCGGCTGTCCACAGCGATCATTGCCTCACCAATGATGCCTTCCAGATCACCGGTGTAATTCAACATTTCAGCGAGTTGCTGTGCTTTGGTCTTTATGACTTCGGGGGTAGGCGTTTCCTCCAGCGTCGATAACGCACTTATCAGTGAGCTCGTGAAGTTTTTTTCGGCTTCAAGTTGATTGTGAGCCATCAGACTGCCTTCCTGATAAATTCCTGAATGATGTCATTATGATTTTCAAAGATTCTTGTAGAGCGCGCCACTTCTTCGAACGCATCCGCATCAAACGAATTATCATCGAAAAGAATACGCTTCAGCATTTCGAGTTTGTCCTTCAATTCGCTTTCCTCGAAATTCAACTGAGTCATATCTGCCGGATGAGTCGAGTAATCCGAATAGATCATCTCTACAGGCAGAGATGCTGAAATGAGCTGGAGTACTGTGCTGAACTGCTTTCCCTGATCTTCATTCAGTGTCTGAAGAATAGATTTTATGAGGGGATGATCCGAATTGATCTCATAGTGAATAGAACCTTTTTTCGCGAAACGATCCCAAACCGGAGCGGAAACTTCATCATAGAGTTTCTTACCTCTTCCCCTATGCACAACGGTGCTTCGCTCTGAGATTCTGGCGAGAATCTGACGCAGCCTTTCCCGAACCTGATACGGAGGACGAGCGCGAGATTTTTTTATGTCGATGGTCCAGGTTTCATCAAGCGCATTGGGAAAGTCGATCTGAACACGGGCAAGTTTTGTAGACTCGCCCTTTGGAATAAGGCGGAACCAGTCACCCCACGCCATCAACCTACCATTTCGGTATATATAAGCACCCTGGTTGGAAATGAAATCGCTACGATCCTGATAGAAATCATACTCAGATGCAGTCAGCTTGCTATGATGGGGCAGAATAAACGGCTGCATTCTGATCACATAGTCATCAAGCCGGACGATTTCTTCTGGCATGACCTGCGTGGCCGCATTTTTGCGGCAGAATGGGTCAAAAGCCTGAATGGAGTGCCCATTCAGCGTGATCGCAAGTTTCTTCCTACCTCTGATTTCACCGGACAGAAAACGATGAAAAACAAGTGATAGATGTCGTTCGACTGTATCAAGCTTTTCATTGACGACTTCAGAACGCCGTTTTCCACTCTGCTCTTCCGTGAGTCTGTCGAGGTCGCGCCATAGAACGAGCGTGCCTTGATGTTCAATTTCTTGTGTGAAGGGCAGAGCCTCTATTTCACTCTGATCAAGAATGCTGATTATCCAGTCATCGTGTTCGCTTACCGATTTAAGATCCCATTCCGCAGCGGACGTAACGTTATTCTGAACGCTTACAACAGTTAGGCGGCGGCATTGCGAAAACGAAGCTGTTTTGAGGCCAAGCCCGAATCGCCCTAAGTCGGTTGGCATTCTCTCAGTTCTGGAATGAGATGACCCATGTCGCATCGCCTGAATGAGTTCTTCTGATGACATCCCATCGCCATCATCAATGATTGCTAACAGAGGTTCCTCCGCAGTGAGATCACAGAAAATTCTGATCGCAGTTGCATTGGCTGATATACTGTTATCAATAAGATCAGCGATTGCTGTTTCGAGAGAATAACCAAGGTCTCTAAGCGACTCACTTAAACTGGCTGCACTAGGTGGCAGATGATATTCACGGGCCATCATCACCTGCCTTAATGAAATTTTCAAAACAGTTCAAAAGAGCTGGTGGGTTTTTTTTGAGTTCGCATTCCCACGCAACAAATACACGCCAACCTTGCTGCTCAAGCTGAGCCCGAACCCGCTTGTCTCTGGCAACATTGTCGTTGAATTTTTTCTGCCAGAAATCTTGGCGCGTCTTTGGCGTTGTCGCCAGAGAGCATCCTTCATGCCTATGCCAATAACAGCCATGCACAAAAGCAACTGATCTGTGTTTGGGAAGAACAATGTCCGGTTTGCGTGGAAGGTCTTTGCAATGAAGTCTGAAGCGGTATCCGGCTCTGTGCAGAAGAGAGCGAAACTTTAATTCCGCCTTCGTATCTTTTCCCCGGATACGTGACATATTCCAGCTTCGCTTTTCGGCGGAAATCGTGTCAGGCATTTTTCTTTCTCCCTGACAAAATGAGTTCAGAGACAATTTCCGCTATCTGTCTTGCGAGATAGGGTGGGACGGCATTGCCGACTTGATGATATTGAGAAGTTCGCGGCCCTTCAAAATGATAGTTATCGGGAAATGTCTGCAACCTCGCGGCTTCGCGAACTGTCAGACTGCGGCATTGGAGCGGGTCATAGTGAATAAAATAATGCCCATCCTTCGAAATGTGGGATGTGATCGTAGTTGAATAAGACCCCGGAATCTGGACCCGGAATCTGTCGCAGAACATTTTGCCCGCTCTTCCAAGCTCCACATTTTTATGTGCTGGAAGCAGACTTTCGGGAAAATCCCCCAGCTTCGGACTTGTTCCGCTCACTTTGGCGAATGCGGAACAGAATAGATACCGGTGCAGATCAGAAGCCATGTGACCACGAGATTCATGGCTGGTTAGAACTGGAAGTTCTGCATCATAAAGAAAATTCAATGCGGCATGGTTCGAGCGGAATTTTTTCGGGTATTTTTTGGAACTTCGAGATTCGGGATACTTCGTTTTCTTCTCAACCGCTGCCTTTATCTCCTTAATAAGTTTTCCCGTATATTCTGCGCCATTTAGCTGTTTTCTGAATTTTTCTATGTCTACATCACATAGCGCTTGCCTCCAGTTTTTTGCAGTATCTTTGTTGCGAGAAAGTCCGCTTCTTATGGATGGCAGGTTGCCTATCGTCTGCTTTACTGTTGGACCGGCATGTTTATCTAGCTGCCTAGGTGTAACCTCAATATCGTCACGCACGCCGACGAAAAACATACGATGTCTTGCTTGTGGAACGCCGTACTCTTCCGCTCTAACCACAAATTGCCTCGGATCAATATCGCCTAGCGCCTGATCCGGCTCCGTCAAAGAAAACAGTTTATAGTTGTAGCCATTACTTCTGCCGGTAATTGCTTTAAGTGGATCAGAGAGGTCAGAAACTATCCTGCCAACAACAGACTCCCCTTTAACCGTTGCGGATAGGAGGCCTTTGACATTCTCCATTACAAAGACTGGCGGCCAGTGATCGCTTATAATTTTGAGGTATTCTTTATAAAGGAAATGCCTTACGTCTTTTTCAAAATCTGGGTTACCCATCATACGGGAGCGCCCCACCAGTGAATACGCTTGGCACGGTGGGCCGCCCACCAAGACCCAAGATTCTTGACCTTTTAATTTCGAACTAATTTTTCTCTTAATGAGATCATGGTTCCCTTCGCATAATGTAAGTTTTAGCGCGCCTTTTGCTGCCTGTGAGAACTTTTTTTTATGCTTGGCAATCAGTTCATCCAACTGAATTTCTTTTTTTAAGTATTTGAAGTATTCTTCAGGTATTTCGTCATCTTCGAATGAGCGAATGAAATGCCTCAACAGCAAGGTCTGATGAGCAAACTCATTGTTTTCAATTGATAAAGCATTGGAAAAAACGGTTTTGCCTTTAGAGTTTTTCAGCGCGGCAAAACCTTCTCCCAACCCTCCAGGGCCCGCAAACAGGTCTATCACCGGTATTCCGGCACAGCGCTTCTGGTCGCTTTTCCTTCTACCAGCGGCCATCATGCCCCCTTTTTCTTTTTTGAGGCGCGCGCCTCTTCGTCGATCCAAGATTCGATTTCCGTTCGCCGAAAACGCCACGCACCACCAACCTTGAAACCCGGCAACTTGTCTTCGCCGGCAAGGCGATAGGCGGTTTTCTTGTTGATGCGCAGATACTCGGCAACTTCATCAATGGTCATGATGTCATCTGCCATGTCTGAAATCTGTCCCCAAATCTGTCCTTTTGAGAAAGTTAGGGAAATTTGAGGAAGCTGACAAGCGTAAACATGAACGCAAGCAATACTTCGGATTACTTATTTGTCCGTGCTTGGATGAATTTCAAATGGAAGCAAAGCAAGAATAAACTTACTTCTTCAACTCGGAAATTTCATTGCGAGTTTGATCTACCATTGCGGAGATTTTCGATCTGAATATTGATTTTACATGCTAGAGATTCTGGCGTGTGAGAATCTTATAATTCGGCTTGCTAAGCTCTGATACAAAGCCAAGTACAGTATCGGAAAATGGCGGTCCCGGCGCGATTCGAACGCGCGACCTTTCGCTTCGGAGGCGAATACTCTATCCAGCTGAGCTACGGGACCAAAGAGATTTGGTGATACCTATGTGTTACCTAACGATTTACCGCAAGTCATTTCCGAAAATTCGACTTTCAGTAAATCTTTGAAACTGAACTCCTTTTTATCAATTTCGATCATCCAAACTCACGCTTGACATCCTGCTTCGGAGGGCAGCGCTCTATCCAGCTGAGCTACAGGTGCGTGAGGCGTTGGGTAACTGTCTTCGCCCCGGCGCGCAACAGCTTTCTTCGGCGGATATCCGCAGCGTAAGGAATTCCTGACCCGATCTGTCGCATCAAGTGTGCTAAGCTTCCCTTAGGTCAATTTTACGGCCGCAAATCATTTTGTTTCGAATTTAATTTTTGGAGAATGCCATGCCGCGTCTACCACACGGCCTTAGCCGCTATGATCAATTGCTCAAGGCAATCCTTGCACCCGAAGCGGAACGCGCCCCGCCGTTGCCCCGGACACTTGGGCGACTTTACCCCGCAAATCCGGTTTTCATCAAAAACCTGACGCATGAAAAACTGATCGGGTTTTACGAGGATTTGACCCAGGAAATGGGCTCTGACACAGAAGAAAACGGTCCAGCGTCGGCGGGTATGACGTTTTTGGGACAGTTCATCGACCACGATATCACGCTGGACGCTACAAGCGCACTTGGGACGCGAATTGTCCCCTCGACGATCCCGAACGTGCGGACACCAACGCTGGATCTTGACTGTGTCTATGGCGCGGGGCCTGAGGCGACGCCGTTTCTTTATGGAAGCGGCGATGCGGAAGGTATGTTGGTCTTTGGGACTGCTGAAAACGCGTTTGATCTGGCAAGGACGTCAAACGGTACTGCCTTGATCGGTGATCCCCGGAATGATGAAAACCTTCTGGTCAGCCAAATCCAGGGTGCGTTTATCGCGTTGCACAACATCCTGATGACGATGTTTGCCAATGAATCTGATGCGCAGAGCGACATCCATGATTGCGCGCGGATGGGCACCGCCCATGATGATTGGGCGCAGCACGTGCACCCGACCCAGCTGAGCTTTGAAGAAGTCCGCAGGTTCGTTCGGATGCATTACCAATGGGTTGTCTGGAACGAGTTCCTGCCCGCCTTTGTGGATCAGTCCTGTCTGGATGAGGCGCGGATCAACGACCTCTTTGGGCATGATGCAGCCGTGATGCCGGTAGAGTTTACCGGTGCGGCCTATCGGTTTGGCCATGCGACGACCCAGCCGGGCTATCGCTTGCACGCTGGAGCAGATCCAACCTCGATGACCACGCTGTTGGGCTTTGGTCGCCGGGATACCGCAAGCAATATCGAATTTGCCCAATTCTTCGATATCGACGGCGTTGGCGCCCCCAAAGCACGTCCGGTTGGGACGTCCATTGGGGCGCCGTTGCTCAGCCTGCCCTTCATCCATGATGAGATGGAGCTGCACGATGTGGGTGTCACGCTGCCACTAAGCCAAACGCAGAACCTGCCTTTGCGGAACATCCTGCGGGACCGCTACACCTATCAGCTGATGCATGGTCAAAAGATCGCGCATGACCTGAACCATCGTCTGGGAGCGGATATCCCGATCCTCGATGTTCCGGATGTGCTGGCACATCACGGCATCCAGAAAACGCCGCTGTGGTTCTATTGTCTGCAGGAAGGTAAAGAGTTTGGTCACGACAAGCTCGCCGGTGTCGGCGGATCAATTGTGTCGTCTGTCTTTGCCCGCCTCTTGCGTCTGGACCCAACGACCTATTGGCATGCGCATGGGTTCCGCCCATGGCACAAGTTCGACAATGCTGGCGGTGTTATGGCCGGCATCCTGAAGTTTGTTGAACAGCATCGCGGCGATGTCGCCCATGCCGATCAACTGAAAAACGGGTAATCGTCAGGCAAACAGCTCGTGGGCGAGGTTCAGCGCGTCCACGAGCACATCCACCTCTTCCGTTGTATTATAAAGACCAAAGGACGCCCGGCAGGTTGCCGCAACACCCAAGTGATCCATCAACGGGCCCGCACAGTGGTGACCGGCGCGCACCGCGACGCCCTTTTTGTCCAGAATGGTGGAAATATCATGCGCATGAGCCGCCCCATCCAGCGTAAAGCTAAAGATGGCCGCCTTATCCGCGGTTTGACCCTGAACCTGCAGCCAGTTGAGCCCATTCAGTTTATCACGGGTATAGTCGCGCAACGCGTCTTCATGCGCTGCGACGTTGTCCATCCCCAAGGCCATAAGGTAATCGAGCGCCGCGCCTAAACCGATCATTTGTACGATGCCGGGTGTTCCGGCCTCAAACTTCATCGGTGGGTCGTTGTAAATCACTTCGGATTTGGACACTTCCTTGATCATGTCCCCGCCGCCGATGAAGGGGTGCATTTCTTTCATCCGGTCCGATTTGATGTAAATAGCGCCGGAACCGGATGGACCATAAAGCTTGTGCCCCGTGATGGCGAAGAAATCGCAGCAGAGGTCCTGAACATCGACGGGCATGTGAACCGCCGATTGGCTGCCATCCACCAGAACCGGTACACCCTTTTCATGCGCCGCTTTGGTGATGGTTTTGACGTCAACCTTTGTGCCCAAAACGTTGGACAGATGAGTGATTGCGATCAGCTTGGTCTTGGGCCCAATCGCGTCAATCACGGCCTGGGGGTCCAAAGCGCCGGTGCTGTCGACATCGACCCATTTCAACACCACGCCTTGCCGTTCCCGCAAGAAATGCCATGGCACGATGTTGGCGTGATGCTCCATCACGCTCAGAATAATCTCATCCCCGGCCTCTAGCCGTGGCATGGCCCACCCATAGGCGACAAGGTTGATCCCCTCGGTTGTGCCAGAGTTCATGACGATCTCATCCGGGCTCTTGGCGTTCAGGAACCGCGCAATCGTGTCGCGGACGCCCTCATATTTCTCTGTCGCCAGATTGGACAGGAAATGCAGACCGCGATGCACGTTGGCGTATTCCTGCGAATAGGCCGTTGCGATGGCATCGATGACCACCTGAGGCTTTTGCGCGGATGCGCCGTTATCGAGGTAGACCAGAGGCTTACCGTTCACTTCACGGGACAATATCGGAAATTCGGCCCGGATCGCGTTTACATCATACATGATCGTCACACTCCGATCAGTGGGGCCCCGGTCAGGGACAAAAGAAGGGATAAGCCCAAGGTCATAGCGACCACGGACGCTATAAGGACACCTGCGGCCCGCCATAAAGAGCCTAGGCGATGCGCCTCATTCACGAAATGCAGCAGAATGTAAGTGCCAATGACTGCCGCGGCAAAGACCAAAAGCGCCGACAAAACCGGAACGGTCAGGACCAAAACCAAGGCGGCCAGCTGGACGATCACGCGCAGCACCTGCAACCAGATCATGACGACCATGACGTCTTCTAACGCCGCCTGCCCGCCCAAGCCCCGGCCCGTCCAGAAGATGGCATAAATCATGATGACCAAAGCGCCAAAGACGAAGCCCAGATAGACGATTGGAGAGGCAAAAAGGCCCGGCAAGGCCGAGTCAGGTGCTTGCACCAACAATTGCGACACCGTGAACACAATCGCATTCAAAACAGCGACCAGCACCAAGGCGACCCACAACACGTTTTGCGGCAATGACTGGGCCAACAGAAACCGCGCCGCGTTCGCGGGCTGGGTCACCGAGGCAATCGTCAATTCTCTGAATGCGGCAAAATTCATTCCGCCGCCCTTTCGGCTTGCCTGAGCCCCATGACCCAAAACCACAAAAAGATCGCGATCCAGATCGCGCCAACGATTTGCAATGCGGGCCCTTCCCCAATGAAACCGGCGACCAGCCCGTGCAACAGCAAAAGCGGCGAAGACGCCAACAACGCCCAAAAGAGCGCCAGCCGTGCGCCGAACCAGCTGCCCTTGCCGCCGACGGTTTTGGCAAACAAATGCGACAGCGCGGCAATCAGGTAAAAGAACAATGGCGCGATGATGATCCAGCCGAGCAAGGCCCCGCCCATCAACATGTTCAGTTCTTGGCCGGTGATATGCGCCTCGCGCGCAAGCCGAGGTAATTGCGCGACAAACACGATCAGGCACCCGGCCATCAAAAAGGCCAGCGCGCGATCTTCGCGCTGCCCCATGGACAGGAGTTTTCGCATGACCTTTCCCGGTCCGCGATAGGTTGCCGTTATATCATTGGTGACAGGCATCAGCGACGGCGGGACAGCCAACCTTCCAGACGGTTCACGATATCGGACGCCAGATCCTCATCCTCGATTTCCTCAACCGCTTCCGCAAGAAACGCGAGCGTCAACAAATCGGTGGCAATCGGCGCCGGAACACCGCGCGACTGAAGGTAAAACAGGGCTTCTTCATCGATCGCACCGCTGGTCGACCCATGCGAGCACGCGACATCGTCCGCATAAATCTCCAATTCCGGTTTGGCCAGGAATTGGCTGTCGTCATCCAGCAAGAGCGACTGACTGATTTGGTACCCGTCGGTTTTTTGCGCGCCCGGTTTCACCAGGATTTTGCCCTGAAAAACGCCCGTGGCCCCGTTGCGCAGCACCTTTTTGAACACCTGCCGGCTTTCGCAATTCACCGCGTCATGCGTGATAAACACCGTATCATCGTGATGAAAATCACCATCGCCAACACAAGCACCCGCAACATGTGCGATGGCGTCGTCTCCGGTCAGTTCAACGATTTGTTCGTTGCGCGTCAGCACACCGTTCACGGTCAAAGTGAACGATTTATAGACCGACTCTTGCCCCAAACGCGTGAACATATGGGTAACAGCCCGGCGCTCGTGATCGCGGCCTTGCGCACGGACATGGTGCAATGCCCCACCATCCGCGATATCGATCTCCATGCATTTGTTGAACCGTGCCGCGGCAGGTCCGGTTTCCAGAATGGTTGCCTCTGCCCCGCTTTGGACGCGCACAACATGATGCAGGATCGCATCGGAACGCTCTGATTTATGGCCATAAATCAGGGAAATCGGTTTACTTGGCTTGCCCGTCACGTGAATGGCAATGCCATCGGTCGCAAAGGCCGTGTTCATGGCGGCAAAAGGCCGGGCAACCGGATCCTGACCACGCGCCTCAAGCACGCCGTAAAGATCCTTGGCCCAATGAATGTCCGCACTTGCGACATCCGCCAGACGATCAATCCGCACGCCTTCCAACGTCAGATCATCCGAGGCGTCGGCGTCAAACACACCATCGACAAAGACAATTTTGAGCCGATCCTTGTCCCCAAATACCGGCGTCTCCCCTGTTTCAAACACCGCAGCAGTGGGCGCCTCCACAGCGTTCAAGGTATCGGGGCGCGTGAACTTCCAATACTCATCGCCGCGTTCTGGCAGACCCATGGAGCGCAGCCGCGCGAGGGCATCGTTGCGTGCAGGTGCCATCCATCCGGTGCCATCAAACGACAGCGTTGCAAGGCGCGCTTCGGTCGCTGTTTCTTGAGCTTTCGGCAAGGCCATTAAGCCACCTCCGCCAGAATATCGGCATAACCGTTGTTTTCCACTTCCAGCGCCAGTTCCGGGCCGCCGGTTTTCACGATGCGCCCATCGGCCATGATGTGTACGACATCGGGTTTGATGTGGTCCAAAAGACGCTGGTAATGCGTGATGACCAAGAACCCGCGCCCGTCGCTGCGCAAGGCGTTCACACCTTCAGAAACCAGCTTCATCGCGTCGACATCCAGACCGGAATCCGTCTCGTCCAGAATGCACATTTTCGGTTCCAGAACAGCCATTTGCAGGATTTCGTTGCGTTTCTTTTCGCCACCCGAAAAGCCAACGTTGACCGGACGTTTCAGCATATCGGCATCAATCTTGAGGTCCTTTGCCTTGGCGCGCACCATCTTCAGGAAATCGGTGGCTGACATCTCTTCTTCACCGCGCGCCTTGCGCTGTGCATTGACCGCAGTGCGCAAGAAGGTCATGTTGCCCACCCCGGGGATTTCCACAGGGTATTGGAACGCCAGAAATAGACCGGCTGCAGCACGCTCTTCGGGCTCCATATCCAACAGGTCTTCGCCTTCCAACACCGCACCGCCGTCGGTCACTTCGTACCCATCGCGGCCCGACAACACGTATGACAGTGTCGACTTGCCTGATCCATTCGGACCCATGATCGCGTGGACTTTACCCGCTTCGACGGACAGGTTGACGCCTTTCAGGATTTGCTTGTCTTCATCCTCAAGTTTGACGTGCAGGTTGTTGATATTCAGCATGTTTCGTCCTCGTGTATCTTTCTTCACAGCCCGAATTCGGACCAGTTTTCTGCGTAGTCGGCGCGCAAAGGCGCCGGAAAATGAGTTTTGAGGGCCTCACAGGCCTCTTCGACTGCGTCCATATAGGGCAAATGCGCATCCTTGGTGTGCCTTGCATAAGTGGCAACATCGTTGACCGAGATCGGCGCCGTCATTTTTCGGCCCACCGACGCAGCGTAATCGTGGTACTTTAGCCGCCCCTGACTTTCCGGGTCCATCCAAGTATTTGGATGCTGTAAGAATCCGCCACGATCAGGCCATGCAAACTGGCAGAGATGACATGTTTGCAACGTGCGATCTCTCGACAGACGGTTTCCGGCGGACCGGCCACATCAATGAGCTTCAGCGCTGGTTCCATCGCGGCCATAGCCGCGAACCGGGGATCGTCCATCTGGGTATGATGCGGCACCAATGCGATTTTGTCGTCCTGACGGTCGACCGGCCCCAAAACCTCGGCGCTCAGCAAGCCCGGATCGCCAAAAACTGCCGTCTTGACATCCAGCAAGGCGGCGGTGATCGGGCCGCGCAGGATGGCAATCTGAACATTGGACAAAAAGTCAGGCTTAATCACCCGCAATGCGCCTGTTCCCCAAAGCCAAGGCGCATGAGCCGTCGGCTCTAGATATTGCTTACGCACGACATGCAGGAGTGACCCGATCCCGAACAGGTCACACTCCCATGGTTTTGCATGTTCCACCGGTCGACCCGACACATGCGCGACCACCAGCTGCGAAAGCGCATCACCGAAATTTGGCTTGCCCCGCCACCAATTCAGCTTGAGCGGCTGGGTGTTCTGGTTCATCGCGAGATCCATTTAACCAAGCACCACCGCTGTGCCGGACGCGCTGACCATCAGAATGCTGTTGACCACTTCATAATCCAGATCGACACCCACAACGGCCGTGGCACCACGTTCGGCCGCCCGCTCTTCCAACTCGGCCAGGGCGATCTCACGCGCGCGGCCCAGTTCTTGTTCATAGGCGCCAGAGCGGCCACCGATGATGTCGGTAATCCCCGCGAAGACATCACGAAAAACGTTCGCACCCAAGATCGCCTCGCCGACGACGATGCCCTTGTATTCGGCGATCTGATAGCCTTCGACGGATGGTGTGGTGGTGACAATCATAGCGACCCTCGTACCAATCTTTCGACAGGTGGTTACCCCACCGATCCTTCCAACGAAATCGCGACCAGCTGTTGCGCTTCCATGGCGAACTCCATTGGCAGCGCTTGCAGCACTTCCTTGGCAAAGCCGTTCACGATCAACGCCACGGCCTCTTCTTCGTCCATGCCCCGTTGGCGGCAGTAGAACATTTGTTCGTCATCCACCTTGGATGTGGTGGCTTCGTGTTCCACGCGCGACGAATTGTTCTTGACCTCGATATACGGAACCGTATGTGCACCGCATTTGTCACCGATCAACAGGCTGTCACACTGCGTGTAGTTACGCGAATTCTTGGCCTTGGGGTGCATCGACACCAGACCGCGATAGGTGTTCTGAGCCCGCCCCGCGCTGATCCCTTTGGACACGATGCGTGACTTGGTGTTTTTGCCCAGATGCACCATTTTTGTGCCGGTATCGGCCTGTTGATAGTTGTTGGCGATGGCGATCGAATAAAACTCGCCCTGCGCATCATCACCCCGCAAAATGCACGACGGGTACTTCCAGGTCACGGCAGATCCGGTTTCCACTTGGGTCCACATCACCTTGGCCTGGTCACCTCGACAATCGGCGCGTTTGGTCACGAAGTTATAAATGCCGCCCTTGCCATTCTCATCGCCCGGGTACCAGTTCTGAACCGTGGAATATTTCACCTCAGCATCTTCCTCGATGATGATCTCGACAACAGCCGCGTGCAGCTGGGACGTATCCCGTTGCGGCGCGGTGCAGCCTTCAAGGTAAGACACGTAAGAGCCCTTGTCCGCGATGATCAGCGTGCGTTCGAACTGGCCGGTGTTTTCCGCATTGATCCGGAAATAGGTCGACAGCTCCATCGGGCAGCGCGTGTTTGGCGGCACGTAGACAAACGAGCCATCCGAGAACACCGCAGAGTTCAGCGTGGCGTAGAAATTGTCAGACACGGGCACCACAGAGCCGAGGTACTTCTTGACCAGTTCCGGATGCTCGCGAATAGCCTCGGAGATTGAGCAGAAAATCACGCCGGCTTTTTTCAGCTCTTCCTGAAAAGTTGTCCCGACCGACACAGAGTCAAACACCGCGTCCACGGCCACTTTGCGCCCTTCCGCCGGTGCGTTTTCTGCGCCTTCAACGCCAGCCAGAATCATCTGTTCTTTCAAAGGGATGCCAAGCTTTTCGTATGTGGCCAGGAGTTTTGGGTCGACCTCATCGAGTGACTTTGGCTTCACTTCCATCGATTTGGGCCGGGCGTAGTAATACTGATCCTGGAAATCGATCTCAGGGTAATCGACCATGGCCCAGTTTGGCTCTTCCTTGGTCAGCCAGCGTTGATAAGCCTCCAGCCGCCATTCGGTCATCCATTCGGGTTCGTCGTTTTTTTCGCTGATCAGGCGCACGATATCCGGGGTCAGCCCTTTGGGGGCATATTCCATCTCGATATCGGTCTCCCAACCATATTTATACGTACCGCCGACCTCGCGCACCGCATCAACGGTTTCCTGAACAACGCCTTCTTTTACCTCAACCTGGTCCAAAGCGGCCATATCAACCCTTTCTAGACTCACGCCACCCGCGTTCGTCGTTTCTTTTCTTTGCTCAGCCACGCTTCGGAAAAGCGCAGCAAATCTTCTTTTGTCGTTTCGGGCCCCAAAGAGACCCGGATGGCCGAACTGGCCGTTTCGTCGTCAAACCCCATCGCGGTCAACACCGCACTGGCGCGCACCTTGCCGCTGGAACATGCAGAGCCCGCGCTTATTGCGAAACCGGAGAGGTCCATCTGCATCACTTGCGTTTCGCCTTTCCATCCCGGGGTCGCGAAACAAGAGGTGTTCGGTAGACGTTTTGCGTCTTTCCCGACAAAAATAGTCTTGTTCGCGCCCGCCGCAATAGCAGTTTCTAGAATATTTCTAAATTCTTCGACCTGCGCCCAAACACCGTTGGCCAAGTCTCGCGCGGCCGCTTCAGTTGCAGCCCCGAAGCCTGCGATTCCAATCACATTTTCCGTACCAGAGCGTCGGCCCATTTCCTGCCCGCCGCCCTTGATTTGGGCCGCAAGATCGGTGCCACGCTTCAGAACTACAGCCCCGACCCCCTTCGGTCCGCCAAGTTTGTGCGCCGATATCAGGGCCATGGTCGCCCCTGACCAGTTGAAAGCAAAGGGAAGCTTGCCAAAGGCCTGCGTTGCGTCCGTCACGGCCAAGCCCTGAGGCAACGACTGGATGATGCCGGTCTCGGAATTGGCCGACTGAAGGACCGATTTTTCCGGATCAGCGATTTTGGCCGCACCGTCCGGACCAACCGAAAAATCCTCAGTAATCCAAGCCCGTATGGCGTCATGTTCAATTGCCGCACCATGCAATCCACGTCCCGCACAGGCGAGCGATGCCCCTTCCGTCGATCCAGAGGTAAAGACAACGTCTGCCCCATCAGCGCCAAAGGCTGCGGCGACCTGCGCGCGCGCCCTTTCGATCAGGGCTTTAGCCTGACGTCCTTCACCGTGGACCGACGATGGATTGCCCGCGACATCCATCGCAACAATCATTGCCGCGCGTGCTTCGGGCCGGAGGGGCGCGGTTGCGTTATGATCGAGGTAAACGCGGTTCACGTCTCATCCACCACGGCAAAGAGACCCGGAACAGCCGGGCATGGGGCCAGATCGTTTTGAATGATGTCTGACAGACGGGTCTGGTGCAGATACACATACACATGGGCGCTCAACCCTTCCCACAACCGATTGGTCAACGATTGGGCCCGGCTGCCTGACAGTCCGCCCGACGCTCCGGCGCCCGTATGCATCGCATCGACGGTTTCATCGACCGCGCTCAGCACTTCCACAATCCGAATTTCCGTAGCGGGACGCGCCAATCGATATCCACCGCCCGGACCACGCACAGAGTCTACAAGGTTGGCGCGGCGCAGTTTTACAAACAGTTGTTCCAGATAGGCCAACGAGATGTTCTGTCGCGCGGAAATATCACCCAGCGGCACCAGATTATCGTCTGACTGAAGCGCAATGTCTGCAAGCGCAACCATAGCGTAACGGCCTCTGGTTGAGAGTTTCAAGGCAAGCCCCCGCAATAAAGAAAGACGAACGCGCGAAATCATTGACCTTGCTTGCATCAGTGCGTATTTGCCTCTGACGGTACTGGGTCACGCTCGGCCTAGTTTAGAATAATCCTAAGGTGTCCGCAGGGTTTCGTCAAGAATTTCCGCCGCACCGCGCGCAGAAACAGACAGGACCCGCCCACTATCATGCCCGAGGTCATTTTCCCTGGACCCGAAGGCCGCCTGGAAGGCCGCTATCACCCGCAAAAAGAAAAAGACGCGCCGATCGCCATCGTGCTGCATCCGCATCCGCAATTCGGCGGAACGATGAACAACAAGGTCGTCTATAATCTGCACTATGCCTTTTATAACATGGGTTTTACCGTGCTGCGGTTCAACTTTCGCGGCGTGGGGCGCAGCCAGGGTGAATACGACCAGGGCATTGGCGAGCTAAGCGATGCAGCATCCGCACTCGATTACCTGCAATCGATGAACAACAATTCCAAGCATTGCTGGGTTGCGGGCTTTTCCTTTGGCGCATGGATCGGCATGCAGCTTTTGATGCGTCGCCCCGAAATCACAGGATTTATCAGCGTCTCGCCCCCGGCTAACATGTACGACTTTTCGTTCTTGGCGCCCTGCCCGTCTTCGGGCCTGATCATCAACGGCAGCGCCGACCGGGTCGCGCCGCCTGCGGATACGACCTCGCTTGTGAACAAACTGCACGAGCAAAAGGGGATCACCATCACCCATGAAGAGGTTCAGGGTGCCGATCACTTCTTTAAAGAACCGCATATGGACACGCTGATTGACAGTGTGACCGGTTATGTCAAACGTCGTTTGACCGAGAACACACGCTAATGACGGGAACCCTGGAAAGGCTGGCGTCAAAGCTCGCGGATGACACAATGGCCGCGATGATCGAAACCGGCAATGAACGTTTGTATATCGAGGTTGGTAACGTTCTGGGCTCGTCTTCTCAATCCTTGGAAGATGCGTTTCTGACAGAGATGCGCGTGCGTTTGTCCGAGCAGCAGGCGCGCAAATTCCTCAATCAGAAAATTTCGACCGCGCGGGCACAGGCCGCAGCGCAAAAGCAAAGCTAGCCTTTCTCCGCTAACAAATCGCCAGTTGAACGTGGCTTTTGCCCAGACTGTGATTTTTTGCCTGCGATATTTTAGTATACAACGGCATACATACTTCAATTCCGGTTCAGAATCCGCTAAGCGGCTGTGAAAGACAGTTGCGAGCCGAAGAAGGGCACATTCATGGCACATCCCACAGATTCCGACATTGTTTATACCACCGTAGACGAGGCACCAGAACTGGCCAGCGCATCGTTGCTGCCGATCATCCGGGCATTTGCCGAAAAAGCAGGGGTCAGCGTCGGGACGCGGGATATTTCGCTCGCGGGTCGTATCCTGGCGGCCTTCCCCGAACGGTTGACCGCAGCGCGACATCAGGATGACCACCTGGCAGAACTCGGCCTTTGGGTAAAAACCGCCGAAGCAAATGTTGTGAAGCTGCCCAACATCTCGGCTTCGGTCCCACAGTTGACCGCCGCGATCAAAGAACTGCAGGACAAGGGCTATGATCTGCCCGATTATCCCGCCGATCCGGCAACCGACGCGGAACACGAAGCGCGGGCACGGTATGATGCGATCAAAGGATCGGCCGTGAACCCTGTTTTGCGCGAAGGCAACTCGGACCGCCGCGCGGCCAAAGCGGTCAAGAAGTTCGCACAGGATAACCCGCACCGGATGGGCGACTGGGTTGCCGACAGCAAGACGCGCGTTGCCTCAATGTCCGGCAACGATTTCCGTTCCAACGAGGTGTCGGCCACATTGACGGCAGAGACCACGGCCAAAATCGTGTTGGAAACGGCCAATGGCGAAACCGTATTGAAAGAGGGTATCGCCTTCCCTGCTGGAACGGTTGTGGATGCGTCTTTCATGTCGGCCCAGGCTTTGGGCGCATTTCTGGAAGACGAAATTGCAAAAACCAAGGACGAAGGCATCCTGTTTTCGCTCCACATGAAGGCAACGATGATGAAGGTGTCGGACCCCATCATCTTTGGCCACGCTGTCAAAGCCTTTCTAAAACCGGTCTTTGAAAAGCACGGCGCGGCGATGGATGCGCTTGGCGTCAACCCGAACTCTGGCATGGGTGACCTGCTGGCGCGCGTGGCCGACAGTGCAGAGATCATGGCCGATATTGAGGCGACCATGGCGGCACAGCCGCCGATGTACATGGTCGACAGCGACCGCGGGATCACCAACCTGCATGTGCCATCTGACGTGATCATTGACGCGTCGATGCCCGCATTGATCCGCGCGGGTGGCAAAGGCTGGGGACCCGATGGCAAAGAGGCCGATGCGGTCTGTGTCATCCCCGACAATTCCTATGCGCCTGTTTATGACGAAACGATCGCGTTCTTCAAAGAGAACGGCAAACTGAACCCTGCCACAGCCGGTACGGTTCAGAATATCGGTCTGATGGCGCAAAAGGCCGAAGAATACGGCTCTCATCCAACCACATTCGAAATTCCGGAAGACGGTGTTGTGAAAATGGTTCTGGCCGATGGCACAGTGCTGCACCAGCATTCGGTCGAAGCCGGTGACATCTGGCGGTCGTCCTCGACCCGCAAAGCGCCGATTGAAGATTGGGTCAACCTGGCCATCGACCGTCAGGCCGCCGAAGGATGTCATGCAATCTTTTGGCTGGACGAAACCCGCGCCCATGATGCCGAGTTGCTGAAATATGTCCGGCCCATTCTGGAGGCCAAAGGCGTCAGCAACACGTTCCTGATCATGGCACCGCGCGAAGCCACCCGCGCTTCTTTGGAAACCATCACGGCGGGCAAGAACTCGATTGCCATCACCGGTAACGTGCTGCGCGACTATCTGACCGACCTTTTCCCGATCCTTGAACTGGCCACATCAGCCAAGATGCTGTCGATTGTGAAACTGATGCAGGGCGGCGGTCTTTTTGAAACCGGCGCGGGCGGCTCTGCGCCCAAACACGTGCAACAGCTGATCGAAGAGAACCACCTGCGCTGGGACAGCCTGGGCGAGTTCTGCGCGCTGGGGGAAAGCTTTACTTTCCTTGCCAATGCCAAGGGCAACCCACAAGCGGCCGTGCTGGGCACGGCGGTCGAGGCCGCCACCCAAGGTATCCTCGATTTCAACCGCAGCCCGGGCCGCAAGGTGGGTCAGCCTGACAACCGCGACAGCCACTATTGGTTCGCGCGCTACTGGGCCGAAGCCTTGGCCGCGCAAACCGAAGACGCCGGCATGGCCGCGGCCTTTGCCCCAATCGCAAGCGCATTGGCCGAAAATGAAGCCAAAATTGTGGGCGAACTTGCGGCTGTGCGCGGCAAACCTGTTGATATTGGCGGCTATTACAAGGCGGATCCGGCTAAACTGGCAGACGTCATGCGGCCCAGTGCGACTTTGAACGCGATCATCGGCTAAGTCTTTGACATTCTCGCTCGGGCCATCCCGGCCCGGGCCAACGATCTGTGCCGTAGGAGCCTCGGATGACCAAGATCAAGGTAGAAAACCCCGTTGTCGAACTCGATGGGGATGAGATGACCCGCATCATGTGGGATTTCATCAAGAAAAAGCTGATCGAGCCTTATCTGGATATCGACCTGCTCTATTACGATCTGGGTATCGAGGAACGCGATCGCACCGAAGATCAGATCACCATCGACGCCGCCGAAAAGATCAAAGAGGTCGGTGTCGGCGTCAAATGTGCAACGATCACCCCGGACGAGGCCCGGGTGGAAGAGTTTGGACTCAAAAAGATGTGGCGGTCCCCCAACGGGACGATCCGCAACATCCTTGGCGGCGTCGTTTTCCGTGCGCCGATCATTTGTAAAAACGTGCCACGCCTTGTCCCGGGCTGGACGCAGCCGATTGTGATCGGGCGACATGCCTTTGGGGACCAATACCGCGCAACGGATATGAAATTTCCGGGGCCCGGCACGCTGACCATGAAATTCGTCGGCGAAGACGGCACAGTTGATGAACGCAAAGTGTTCAAGGCGCCCTCTTCGGGCGTTTACATGGGCATGTATAACATCGACGCCTCGATCTATGATTTTGCGCGCGCGTCGTTCAACTATGCCCTCAACCTTGGGTGGCCGTGTTACCTATCCACCAAGAATACAATTTTGAAACAGTATGATGGACGGTTTCTTGAGATTTTTGCCGAGGTTTTTGAGGCAGAGTTCAAAGAGAAATTCGAAGCCAAGAAAATCTGGTACGAACACCGCCTGATCGACGACATGGTCGCCTCTGCGATGAAGTGGTCGGGTGGCTTTGTTTGGGCGTGCAAAAACTATGACGGCGATGTCCAATCTGACACCGTGGCACAAGGGTTCGGATCGCTGGGCCTGATGACGTCACAGTTGATGACCCCTGATGGCAAGATTGTCGAGGCAGAAGCCGCGCACGGTACGGTCACACGGCATTATCGCCAGCACCAAAAGGGCGAGTCCACGTCAACCAACTCTATCGCGTCGATCTATGCGTGGACCGGCGGCCTGAAGCATCGCGCGAAACTGGATGACAACGCGGCTTTGGCCAATTTCGCCAATACGCTTGAAAAGGTCATCGTTCAAACCGTGGAAAGCGGCAGCATGACCAAGGATCTGGCCCTTCTGGTCGGACCGGACCAAGGCTGGCTGACGACAATGGGCTTTCTGGAAAAGATTGATGAGAACCTGAACAAGGCACTTGCAGGCTGATCTGCAAGACGTTTTCCCGGCAAGCATGAATTTTGCCGATTGCCTCAGCGCCCGCGCTGAGGTCTAGTCGGCCAGCAGCGTGCCGGAGGCTTCTTATGCATTACGTCTATCTGTTCATCGCCGTTCTGGCCGAAACGATCGGAACGACCGCGTTACAGGCCAGCCAGCAATTTACCAAACTCGGCCCCTCGGTCATCGTGGTGCTGGCCTATGGTGCGGCGTTCTACTTCATGGCGTTGACGTTGAAATTCATGCCAGTGGGCATCGTTTATGCCATTTGGTCCGGGCTTGGGATCGTTTTGATTGCCGGTATTGGCTTTGTGATCTTTGGGCAAAAGCTCGACTGGCCCGCTGTCGCAGGATTGGCGCTGATCATTTCCGGTATCCTGGTGATCAACCTCTTTTCAAAGGCATTGACCCATTAGGGTCTGTGGACAATCACCAGTACACCCCAGTTTCCGTCCAAAATTGCTCAGTTCTAGGAATTTGCGCGCAGTAAGAGTGATCTCTTTCAAGCGCAAATGACGCCGAAATGGGCAATTTTGGCGAAACCGCTCCGCGGCGCGGCCCATTTTGCCTCCGACTTTGCGTATTCTCCGCTCCGATCAACCAGATCGCAGGCCTCAAATCCGCGCGTGGGCGGCAAAATGGATCTCGCGCTGGGGCGTGCTGGTGATTGTCCACAGACCCTAACACGACAGGCGCACCGCCAGTTGCGAGATCGCGGCCCGGTCCCGGGACACCAGCGGACTGCCTTGCAGAGAGCACCCCGTCCGACGCGAGATTTCGGATGTCATCGCATTTGCAAGCTCAAGGTCGGAAAACCGTGTCGCGCCGCCGTATGGCCGGATCTGATCGACCAGACCGTAAGTATTGCCCTTGGTTTTGACGAGTTTCAGCGACCCGCTGATATCGGCCGCATCAAAGGCCGCACCGGATTTCCGATCCAAACCGGCCGACATGATGGCCGAGGTTGTCTTGCTGTTCCCCCCGATCCCTGACTTCACGGCATAGGTTGGAATGGTGGACGAGGTCGAAACTCGTGCGGTCGAGCTGCCCGTGTCATAAGATTTGAACCCAGTGCCCGTTTGCGGGCCACCGCACGCTGCCAATCCAAACAGGGCCAAAATCGCAAAACGCCGCATGATACAGTCTCCGGTCTTGATGATCGGCCTCCACATGCCCGCCGAAATGGGCCCGACTAAGGCGCAAAACCGGTTATTTTCTGCCGTAAAGCCGGGCGCGACCAAAACGCCGCGTTCAATCTGACAATTCCCGCTGGTGTTGCCGGGCTGCGCAGGCTATGCGCCCCGCAACACTTGCTAGGAAGGCCCTCTTATGGATCTGCGCAATATCGCTATTATCGCCCATGTCGACCACGGCAAAACCACGCTGGTGGATGAGCTTTTGAAACAGTCGGGCGCATTCCGCGAAAATCAGGCCGTGGCCGAACGGGCCATGGACAGCAATGACCTGGAACGGGAACGGGGCATCACCATTCTCGCCAAGGCCACAAGCGTGGAATGGAAAGACACCCGGATCAATATCGTGGATACCCCGGGCCACGCGGATTTCGGCGGTGAAGTGGAACGCATCCTCAGCATGGTGGACGGTGTTGTCTTGCTGGTCGACGCCGCAGAAGGGCCAATGCCGCAAACCAAGTTCGTCACTTCCAAGGCGCTGGCGCTTGGCCTGCGCCCCATCGTGGTCCTGAACAAGGTGGACAAGCCAGATGCAGAGCCCGACCGTGCTCTGGATGACTGCTTTGACCTTTTTGCAAATTTGGGCGCGGATGATGATCAGTTGGATTTTCCGGCCATGTATGCGTCGGGCCGCAACGGCTGGGCCGATATGGAGCTGGACGGACCGCGGCAGGACTTATCGGCCCTGTTTGACCTGATCGTGGAACATTTACCTGGCCCTGCCCAGGTCGCGCGCCGGCATGAGCCGTTCCGGATGCTGGCCACCACGTTGGGCAGCGACCCATTCATCGGCCGCATCCTGACCGGTCGGGTTGAAAGCGGAACATTGAAGACCGGCGAAACCGTCAAGGCGCTGAGCCGTGATGGCACCCAGATCGAAAGTTTTCGGGCCACCAAGATCCTTGCGTTTCGCGGGTTGAGCCAGCAGCCGATCGAGCGTGCCGAACCGGGCGATATCGTATCGTTGGCCGGTATGGCCAAGGCAACCGTTGCTGACAGCATCGTTGCACCCCAGGTGACCGAAGCCCTGCCCGCCCAACCAATCGACCCGCCGACAATCACGGTCACCTTTGGCATCAACGATTCCCCCCTGGCCGGGCGCGACGGCAAAAAGGTGCAGTCGCGTGTCATCCGGGATCGTTTGATGAAAGAGGCGGAATCCAACGTCGCCATTCGCATCACGGACACGCCGGGCGGTGAAGCCTTTGAGGTGGCCGGACGCGGTGAGTTGCAGATGGGTGTCCTCATCGAAAACATGCGCCGCGAAGGGTTTGAATTGTCCATCTCGCGCCCGCAGGTTCTGTTTCGTGAAGAAGACGGTCAGCGGATGGAACAGATTGAAGAGGTCACGATTGACGTTGATGACGAGTATTCGGGTTCCGTCATCGAAAAGATCACAGGCGCACGTAAGGGTGAGCTGGTCGAAATGAAACCGGCGGGCGCAGGCAAGACCCGGATCATTGCCCATGTCCCGTCGCGCGGTCTGATTGGGTATCACGGCGAGTTTCTGACAGATACACGTGGCACCGGCGTGTTGAACCGGGTGTTTCATGCATGGGCCCCGCACAAGGGCGCGATCCCGGGACGTCGCGCAGGTGTTCTGATCTCTATGGAAAAAGGTCAGTCGGTTGCCTATGCGCTTTGGAACCTCGAAGAGCGTGGCAAGATGTTTATCGGCGCGCAGGCCGAGGTGTATCAAGGCATGATCATCGGCGAGCACAGCCGTGACAATGATCTGGAAGTGAACCCACTTAAAGGCAAAAAGCTGACCAACGTGCGCGCATCCGGGTCGGATGATGCGGTGCGGTTGACCACGCCGGTTACGCTGTCCTTGGAAGAGGCGATTGCCTATATCGACGACGACGAGTTGGTGGAAGTCACGCCCAACGCGATCCGTCTGCGCAAGCGGTATCTGGATCCGCATGAACGCAAGCGGATGGCCAAAGCCTCGTAAAGCGGAACGGAAGGACTGGGGCTCTGCCCCAGACCCCGGAGTATTTTGAAAGAGAAGAAGCTACTCTGTGGTTTCGACGATCATCAACTCGCGCTCGGATGCGCCTCGTGCGTGATCGAGTGCTTTCTGATAAAGATCGGAGTGGTAACACTCTTCTGCAGCCTCAACGGAGGGGAAGCGCGCGACGACGTTGCGCGGTCTTTCCCGGCCTTCGAGCTGTACAAACCGGCCACCGCGGGCGATGAAGGTGCCGCCATGGGCCGCAATCGCCTCGGTCGCCAAGGCGGCGTATTTTCCATAAGCGACATCGTCCGTTACCGTGACATGCGCAATCCAGAGTGCACCCATTTTATCCCTCCAACACGGCTTCGGCCGCTTTGATGGCGGCCTCGGCGTTTGCAATATCCTTGCCGCCGCCTTGCGCCATGTCCGGACGCCCACCGCCGCCTTTGCCCCCAAGTTCAGCCACCGCCGCTTTCACCAGATCGACCGCGGAAACCTGTCCGGTCATATCGGCCGTGACCCCGGCAGCCACCGCCGCCTTCCCGCCCGCATCTGCGATCAGAAGCACCGCGCCGCTTTCGATGCGGGATTTGTGTTCGTCAATCAAGGCGGGCAAGTCTTTCCCCGTGACGCCCGAAAGCACCTGTGCGGTGAAAGACACCCCGTTGATCTCTTTGGCTGCCGGCGCCGTCTGACCGCCGCCTGACATCGCCAAATCACGGCGCAGTTGCGCCACTTCGTTTTGCAGGGCCTTGCGTTCTTCCAACAGTGATTTAACCCGTGCCGGAACATCCTGCGCCGTCGCTTTGAGTTCCAGCGCCGTAGCAGCCAACGCGTGATCCTGAGCGCTGAGATAGGCAAAGGCCTCTGCTCCGGTCAACGCTTCGATCCGGCGGACGCCCGCACTGCTGGCGCTGTCACCCAAGGCAACAAACACGCCGATATCCCCGGTGCGCGTCACATGGGTGCCGCCGCAAAGCTCTATCGAATAGGTCTGGCCGTCGGTTCCCTTGCCAGTCGCGGCCTGTCCCATGGAAACAACGCGCACCTCGTCACCGTATTTCTCGCCAAAGAGTGCCTGAGCGCCGATGTCCCGCGCATCATCGGGCGTCATGATGCGGGTTTCCACCTTGGAATTCCGCCGGATGAACCGGTTCACATCCCTTTCGACTTGCTTCAGCTCTTCGAGCGTCAGCGCCTTTGTATGGCTGAAATCGAACCGCAGGCGATCCTCGGCATTCAGCGATCCCCGCTGAGCCACATGATCGCCCAACGCCTCGCGCAATGCCTCATGCAGAAGGTGCGTGGCCGAATGGTTCGCCCGGATCGCGCTTCGGCGATCGTGCGACACCTCTAGCACGGCAGGTTCGCCACTGGTCAGCGTGCCTTCGGTCACCTCGGCGATATGGATATACACACCGGCCGTTTTCTTGGTGTCGGTTACGGTGGCGATGCCTTGCTCTGTGCGGATCGTGCCGGTGTCTCCAACTTGACCGCCGGACTCGGCATAAAACGGCGTTTGGTTCAGAGCAATCTGGACCTTTGCCCCCTGCTCTGCCTCGGTCACCGTCGCACCATCCTGAACCATGGCGACGATCTGACCTTCGGCTTTTTCCGTGTCGTAGCCCAGAAAATCCGTTGTGCCGTGTGCGTCGGCAATATCAAACCAAACGGTTGCATCCGCCGCACCCCCTGAACCGGACCAGGCGGCGCGCGCTTTGGCTTTTTGTTCGGCCATGGCTGCATCAAAGCCCGGGACATCCACGTCACGCCCCTTTTCGCGCAGCGCGTCCTGTGTCAGGTCGAGCGGGAAACCGTAGGTGTCATACAGTTTGAACGCCGCTTGACCCGGCAAGGATGCGCCTTCCGGCAATGCGCCAAGCTCATCATCCAAGAGTTTCAACCCTCGGTCCAACGTGGCTTTGAACCGGGTTTCTTCCAGTTTGAGCGTTTCTTCGATCAGGGCTTGCGCCCGGCCCAACTCGGGATAGGCAGCTCCCATTTGTTGCACCAGCGCGGGCACCAATCGGTGCATCACCGGGTCCTTGGCCCCCAGCAGATGCGCATGCCGCATCGCGCGGCGCATGATGCGGCGCAGCACATAGCCACGGCCGTCGTTTGACGGCATCACGCCATCGGCCATCAAAAAGGACGTCGAGCGCAAGTGATCTGCGATGACGCGGTGATGCACGTTTTGCGCGCCATAAGGGTCAACCCCTGTCGCATCTGCGCTGGCCTCGATCAGCGACTTGAAGAGGTCGGTGTCATAGTTGTCATGGCTGCCTTGCAGTAAGGCACCAATCCGTTCGAGCCCCATGCCGGTATCGATCGACTGCATGTCCAACGCGCGCATTGAACCGTCTTCGAACTGCTCGTTCTGCATGAAAACGATGTTCCATATCTCGATGAACCGATCGCCGTCTTCTTCCGGGCTGCCCGGAGGGCCACCCCAAATGTGATCTCCGTGATCGTAGAAGATTTCAGTACAAGGGCCGCAAGGTCCCGTGGGGCCCATTTGCCAGAAATTGTCATGGGTCGCGATCCGGATAATGCGATCTTCGGGAACGCCAACCTTCTTCCAGATATCAAAGGCTTCATCATCCGTATGGTACACGGTGGTATAAAGCCGATCCTTGGGAATTTCGAAATCCTTGGTGATCAGCTCCCACGCAAAGGGGATCGCTTCAGATTTGAAATAATCGCCAAAGCTGAAATTGCCGAGCATTTCAAAAAATGTGTGGTGGCGCGCGGTGTATCCCACGTTGTCGAGGTCGTTATGTTTACCGCCGGCACGCACACATTTCTGAGCGGTCGTTGCGCGCACGTAGTCCTCGGTCTCGACCCCGGTGAACAGGTTTTTGAACTGGACCATGCCCGAGTTTACGAACATCAGGGTCGGATCATTGCGCGGGACCAGTGGCGAGCTGTCGACAACCTCATGCCCATTTTTGGCGAAATAATTCAGAAATGTGGATCGAATGTCGTTCAGCGTGGGCATGGCGTCCAAAGGTCCGGGGGTTCATGTTTCGTCCCACGTCAAATAACCGCCGCACCGCAGAGTGTCCACCTTGGAACAGAGGCAAAACGAAACCGGGGCCCGATGCAACGCACAGGCCCCGGTCCAAGAGAAATTTTACTGACGTCAGGCTTCGAGAATATCGTCGTCTTCGGCGCCTTGCGGCATGTCAAAATCCAACCCGTGCGCGGCGCGGATTTTGTCCTCGATCTCAAACGCGATTGACGTGTTCTCTCGCAAGAAGGTCTTGGCATTCTCGCGGCCCTGTCCAATGCGTTCGTCGCCATAGCTGAACCATGAGCCGGATTTTTCGACCACGCCGGCCTTCACCCCAAGATCAAGCAACTCGCCTGTCTTGCTGATGCCTTCGCCATACATGATGTCAAATTCGACCTGCTTGAACGGCGGTGCAACCTTGTTCTTCACAACTTTGACGCGGGTCTGGTTTCCGGTCACTTCGTCACGATCCTTAATCGCACCAATGCGCCGGATATCCAGCCGGACAGAGCTATAGAATTTGAGCGCGTTGCCACCCGTCGTCGTTTCGGGCGAGCCAAACATGACGCCGATTTTCATCCGGATCTGGTTGATGAAGATCACCATGCAGTTGGACCGGCTGATTGATCCGGTCAGCTTGCGCATCGCTTGGCTCATCAACCGGGCTTGTCCGCCCACGCTGCTGTCACCCATGTCGCCTTCCAGCTCTGACTTTGGTGTCAGGGCGGCAACAGAATCGACGATCACCATGTTTACGGCCCCGGACCGAACCAAGGTATCGGTGATTTCCAAAGCCTGTTCGCCGGTGTCTGGCTGGCTGATCAACAATTCATCCAGATCGACCCCAAGCTTGCGCGCATATTGCGGGTCAAGGGCATGTTCTGCGTCGACAAAAGCGCAAACACCACCGCGTTTTTGCTGTTCGGCCACGCAGTGCAAGGTCAGCGTTGTCTTACCAGAGCTTTCCGGACCGTAGATTTCAACAATCCGTCCCATCGGCAATCCGCCAATGCCCAAAGCGATATCCAACCCCAGCGAACCAGTGGAACTCGCTTCGATTTCCTGCACGGCGTTTTCATCGCCGAGCTTCATGATCGAACCCTTGCCGAACTGGCGCTCGATCTGTGCCAGCGCGCTGTCCAATGCCTTTTGTTTGTCTTTTGAATTCTTGCTGCTCATCGTCAAAAGATCTGCCATTTTCCTGTTCGCTTTCGTTTGTGTCACAACCGCAAGTACGCGGCAATCGCTGCTTTGTTCACTTCTTGTTCCTTATGAGATCAAAGCAAGAACATTTCAATTAAAAATTTCTACATCCACAGTTTTCAGGAATTGCGTTAAAGAGAGGTTTACGGCACCAAATTGTATCTGAAACGATGGAAGCCCCTGATATGCTTGTTTTTTACAACGAACGTCTGGTTTTTCTGGCGGTCCCCAAGACCGGTAGCACGGCCTATCAGTCGGCGTTGTCGGCGCAGGCAGATATCGTTGTGTCCAATCCGCCAGAGCTGAAACATGCGCCGGTTTACCGGTATAACAGGTTCTTCCGGCCCATGTTTGAAAAGGTTTGCAACGCCGAGATGGAGACAATCGCCGTGATCCGCGAGCCAGTCAGTTGGCTGGGCAGTTGGTATCGGTACCGCCAGCGCCCCTTTATGAAGGGTAAGCCTAACTCGACACATGACATTGATTTTGCTGATTTCGTGCGCGCATATCTGCAGGGCGATCAGCCGTCTTTTGCAAATGTGGGGTGCCAGTCAAAGTTCCTCGAACCACGACCGAACGGCACCCGCGTCAATCGCTTGTTCAAATATGAAACGCCCGAGGTCCTGAACAGGTTTTTGGAAGAGCGCCTATCTGTAAAACTAGAGCTTCAGTGGGAAAACGCGTCGCCGCCGGGCGATATCAGTTTGCCACCCGGCGTCGAAGCTCGTTTGCGTCAGAAATACGCACTGGACTTTTCCTTACACGAGGACGCCGATTAGTGCAGCTGCTCTTGAAAAGTTTGTGTCAACTGTTTGAGAGAGAAGGGTTTTGGCAGGAAGACCGAATTCGGTATTTTCGTGTCGGTTTCCCCAAAGGCCCCTTCGGCATAGCCCGAAACAAAAACCACTCTGGCCTGTGGTCGATCTTTGAGCGCTTTGCGCACCCAGGTTGGCCCATCAAGACCCGGCATCACCACATCCGTGACAAAGATGTCGACTGACAGCGATTTGTCGGTCAGGGCATCAAGCGCGTCCTCGGCGGATGCTGCTTCGATCACGGTGTAGCCGCTGAGCCGAAGTGCGCGGGACGCAAAGGCGCGTACCGGCTCTTCGTCTTCCACCAGCAAAACCACTGCATCGTCCGTTTTGGCGCGCAGGATATGCTGTGCGGGTTTGGGTTTCGGCGCGGCTGGTTCAACATTTTCGACCGCCGGGAAATACAGAATAAACTCGGTGCCGGACCCGACGGTACTGTCGACAAAAATATACCCGTCAGATTGTTTAATGATGCCATAGGCGGTGGACAGTCCTAGTCCGGTCCCCTCGCCCGTTCTTTTTGTTGTGTAAAACGGCTCAAACACCTTTTGCAGCTTGTCTTGCGGAATACCGCCGCCCTGGTCCCTGACTTTGACCGTCACATATTCGCCCGGATCGATTGTTGCGCGATCACGGCTGAGTGTCTCTTTCAAATGAACACTTTCGGTCTCGATCCGGATTTCCCCTCCATCCGGCATCGCATCTCGGGCATTCACAACAAGGTTCATAAAGACCTGTTCCAATTGCCGCTTGTCGGCCCGCACGGCTTTAAGCACCGGATCATGTGACAAGGTCAGCACGACCTTTTCACCGACCAGCCTGTTCAGCAGATAGGTCAAGTCTGCCAGGGTATCCCGCAGATCCAAGGTTTCCGGCTGCAGGTTCTGTTTGCGCGAAAAGGCCAGCAACTGATTGACCAAAGCCGCGGCACGGTTGGCGTTTTGATTGATTTGAATCAGGTCCCCGAAATCCGGATCCCCTTGGTCATGTCTGAGCAACAGCAAATCACAATGACCCGATATCGCTGTCAACAGATTGTTGAAATCATGCGCAATACCGCCTGCAAGTTGTCCAATCGCCTGCATTTTCTGGCTTTGGACAAATTGTGCCTCAAGTGTTTTCAGCTCTGTCGCGTCATTGAGCACCCCGACCAGTGACGTTTCGCCGTCTTCAATGCATTTGCGCAGGTTCACTTGGACAAAGGCATCACTGTCGCGTTGAGACAGCTGTAAAACCTCGGCTTGCGAGCCAGACTGATTGTTCAGCGCATCTTCGAGCCAGTGTTTGATCGGCCGCCCAAGACCCTGCATCGTATCGCTTAGGTTTTTGCCAATTGAGTCTGATTGACCCAGCATCAAAATCGCAAGTGCATTGGCTTGCAGGATTTCCCCGTCCTCCGCCAGGCGGATAAGCGGAACAGGAAGCGTTTCAAAAACCTTATGTTCGCTGAGGCCCGGGGTTTCGTCGCAGGGCATCAGAAATATCTCGTGGCGCCCGCCGGTTGTTGTACGCTCCATGACAACAACGCTGATCGGTTCCTTATCATTCTTGATGAAATTAATCTGACCAGTCCGGATCGGCAGAACACTGAATATCTGGTCGAGGGTCCGCATCCGTTGGCCACAAATTGCACGCGCGGCAGCGTTCATGAACAACACGGCGCCCTGCCGCCCGACGGTGATCATCGGCAGCGGCAGATTATCCCCGCCGATTGTGTACGTGCGTGGCGGCATATCTTCCAGCCGCCACAGGAAACCGTTTTCTTTCATACGATGCACGGCAATGCGCACATGGCCAGAACGTGTCACGATATCCTCGCGCGCGGCGCCTTCCCGCTCTGCCTTTCTTTGGAGCCGATAGAGCACCGCCGATGGATTTGCGAACACCGAGCGAAGCGTGCCGGCGACCGTTTCCGAAGCCGTCGGTTCAAACCGCTGATACGCCGCCGCATTGCGGGAAGAAATGACGCCATCGCCATCTGAAACAAAGCTGGGGGCAGCATCGTTTTCGATGAAAGCTTCAAAATGCTCATTTGAAATGATGCGTGCGCGATGCCGCACGTATTCCCCGATCAGAAAGACCGCCGAAACCGCAACCAGTGTCAGACCCACGGCGAATGCGGCTTGTGGAACTGCATCTGGGCGGTCTGACAGCATGCCAAAACTGATAAAACTTGCACCAACCACAACAACCGCTAGGGCCCGCAACCACACTGGCGCTGATTGGCCAGGCGCGACCGCAATCATATTGGCAGTTTTCACTTCGTAGCCTCCGGACACCGTTGTCCCGCGCAGTCTGTGCCAAAAAGGGTTAATCGACTGTGAAAAAGAGCCTAACTTTACAAATCGTATTATGCAACCTGAGCGCGATTGATTCGCGCACAGTAAAAACCATCTGTGTTATCCAATGGTGTCCATTGGTGATCCGAGACAATCGACCACTCAGTATTCTTACGGATAAACCGTTCCACCTGTGATTGATTTTCCACGTTCAAAACAGAACAGGTCGCGTAAACCAGTATTCCGGTTTGGGCTACATTCGACTGCGCCTGAGATAGAATTTCGGCCTGTATTTGCGTCAGTTCCGTTAACCCGTCCTCGGTCAGGTTCCACTTGCCCTCCGGGTCACGTCGCCACGACCCGCTGCCGGAACAAGGGGCATCGCATAGCACAAGATCAAAGCTGCCAAGCGATGGCAGATCGTTTGTGGTAACAAGGGTCACATCTGTCCCGGCTCTTTTGGCGCGATTGGGCAGATCGGACATGCGCCGCGGGAATTTGTCATGCGCACAAACCTCTATCTTGGCTTGTTCGGCCATGGCCAGCGACTTGCCCCCGCCCCCCGCACAATAATCCAGAACCCGCATGCCATCGGTCAATCCAATGATCTCTGCAATCGCTTGGCTTGCCGCGTCCTGAAGTTCAACGAACCCTTCCAAATAGGCGCGGCTGTTTCGAATTTTGCGCGCACCCGACACAACTTCCAAAGCGGTTTTCGCAGCAGAATGTGGTTCGGTCTGAATATCCTCTTGGATGAGCAGTTCCCGTGCCTCCGCCCGCGATATCTTGGACACGTTCACGCGCAGATGAACGGGTGCGCGCGCTTTCATTTTCTCTGCGACGTTCCCTGCCCGCTCACCCAGCGAAGCCTGCCAGACGGGCCAAAGCCAATCGGGTATATCCGCTCCCTCGGCGCCTAAGGTTGGCGGGTGACCTGCATTTGCTTCTTCCTTGGACAACTGTCCAGGGGCAAACCGGTCGCCGGTGAAGATATCTGCGGGGTCGTGTCCCTTGGCCCGAAGCGCGCCAATCATCAACCCGCGCCCGGTTTCCGCCCCGCCTAAAGCGGCAAAGGATCGGCGACAGCGCAGGGCATCAAAGACCAGATCGCGCAAAGCGGCCCGATCCTTGGACCCGGCAAAACGACTGCGTCGGGACCAAGATGACAGGGACTGTTCCGCGGTTTTCCCGCTTAGAATGTCATCCAAGACCTCAGCCGCCGCAGCGATGCGCGCAGCAGGTGTCATGCCAAACCCAACTCCGCCAGATCACATGATCCGGTAGTTCGGACTTTCCCGCGTGATCTGGACGTCATGCACATGGCTTTCTTTCAGACCGGCCCCCGTGATTTTGACGAACTCACAGTTGCGTCGCATCTCATCAACCGTTGCGTTTCCGGTGTATCCCATGGCCGCCCGCAAACCGCCCACCAGTTGGTGGATGACGATCGACGCACTGCCTTTGTAAGGCACCTGACCTTCGATGCCTTCTGGCACCAATTTGTCATTCGCCGCGTCCTTTTGAAAATAGCGATCTGCGGACCCGCGCGCCATCGCGCCGAGCGACCCCATACCACGATAGCTCTTGAAGCTACGACCTTGATACAAAATGACTTCTCCGGGGGACTCATCCGTACCGGCGATCATGCTGCCCACCATGGCACAGGACGCACCCGCCGCGATGGCCTTGGCAAAATCGCCTGAGAATTTGATGCCGCCATCGGCAATCACGGGCGTATCTGATGCGGCGCTGGCACATTCCATGATGGCTGTCAGCTGCGGCACGCCAACCCCGGCGACCATTCGTGTTGTGCAAATGGAACCCGGACCAATCCCGACTTTCACCGCGTCCGCACCTGCATCAAACAAAGCTTTGGTTGCATCCGCGGTTGCCACGTTGCCCGCGATGATCTGCACTTCGTTCGACAGGGCCTTGGCCCGTTTGACGGCATCGATAACGCCTTCGGAATGCCCGTGTGCCGTGTCGATCACGATGATATCCACACCTGCATCGACAAGCGCGCCAGAGCGTTCAAATCCGGCGTCGCCAACAGAAGACGCGGCCGCCACTCGCAAGCGGCCAAGGCTGTCTTTACAAGCTGTCGGGTTCAGCACGGATTGTTCGGTATCTTTCAGCGTCAAAAGACCGGTCAGCTTGTCTTGGGCGTCAACCACCAACAGCTTTTCAATGCGCCGCGCTTTCATCAGGTTGATGGCCTCTTCCCGGTCGGCGGGCTCTTGCAGGATGGCCAGGTCGTTCGAGGTCATCATGACATTGACCGGCGTCTTGTCATCGCTCGCAAAGCGCATGTCGCGGTTTGTGACGATGCCCACGATGCGCCCGTCGCCATCAACGACGGGAAACCCAGTAAAGTTATAGCGTTGCACCAATGCCTTGGCATCGGCCAGCGTTTGATCGGCATGCAAAGTGACCGGGTTGTAAACAATCCCGGACTCAAACCGTTTGACGCGCCGAACCTCGCGGGCCTGTTCATCCACGGACAGGTTTTTGTGGATCACGCCCATACCGCCCGCTTGTGCCATTGTAATGGCCATCCGCCCTTCGGTGACGGTGTCCATCGCGCTCGACAAAAGCGGGATGTTCATCGTGATATCGCGGGTCACGCGGGTCGCTGTATCCGCGGTTGCTGGCAGCACCGAAGACGCCGCCGGGACCAATAAAACATCGTCGAATGTGAGAGCCTCACGAATCTGCATGTCGAACCTCTATGCAACCTGCGTTTGGCGGTGACCCTATGGCATGGTTTGGCCCGGGTGAAAAGAGGCACAAGGACAAAGCGTTGACCCAGTCGTCTAGCAATGCTTCGTTGCGGTCAAAGAGATTGCCACAGCCTGGATAATTTGAATGCGCGTGTTGCGTCTGGTTTTCATGACATCGCTTTTGCTTTGGGCACATACCGCCGCGTCCCAAGGGCTCAATCAAGCGTTTCAATTGGCTCAGGAAGAAAACGCGCAAGGATCACTGGCCATTCTGGGTCTGGCCGGGATACCGGATGATGCGGCGAGCGTCATCTTTCTGGAATCCAATAAATCCAACCGGGATTTTGACTATAAATCCGCTCAGATCGGCGGTGGTTTTCGCCTCAGCGCGGATCTGCCGCTCTATCTTGAGGGATATATTGGCTACGCCCGCTACGATCCGAATCTATTGCTGGAGGACGGAACGGACACTGCCTCGCTTCCATTGAAATGGACCAGCGTCGCGGCAACAGGGGGCATCGGCTGGCAGTTTGATCTGGGCCATGATTTCTACATCCGTCCTTTGGCGCATCTTTCGATTGGGCGCACGCAATCAGATGCGTCGGTCGGAACGCAGGCCGTTGCCAACAAGCTGGGATTGAATGTCGATTACTTGCGCAGTGGTGGTTTGTGGGCAGGTGGATACGGGGCCTCTGTCACATTTGGCTTTGACCGCACCTTTCGGAACGATCACCAACTCGAAGCGCGTTTGCGATCCACATACATCGAATATCACGCCTTTGATGATGAAGATCAGGACATACTGGCCTCGGCGACCGCAGCAAACGCGGTCTTATGGTCCAGATATCGCTTCCCCACCCAATTGATGGCCTTTTCCCGCCCCATCAGAGGGGTCGTGGATTTTTCGTATTCGTACTTGCTAGGCGATCAAAGCGACGTTCTGGGCACAGATTGGCTGGCCAAGGTCGGCGGCGGTTTTGAACTCGATATTTCAGAAACCAACATCCCTTGGGTGACCGCAGCCCGGTTCATGCTGCGCTATTATGGCAGCGACACGGTGAATGGTTTCACGGCGGGGCTGGGCATCAGTTTTTGATCGGCACACAAATGTCGGAAATTGACGGGTCCCGGCCAAAATCTGACGTTCTCTGCCTTTTCACCGAACACGGAATGCCTATTGTCCGCCAAACACCGCTGTGAAAGCCATTGCCCATGTCTACAGACCCCCTTGTCGTCTTCACACCTTCCGGAAAACGCGGCCATTTTCCGGTGGGAACCCCGGTTCTGACCGCTGCGCGTCAGTTGGGCGTTGATCTGGACAGCGTTTGCGGCGGTCGCGGGATTTGTTCGAAATGCCAGATCACGCCGTCTTATGGCGAGTTCCCCAAGCATGGGGTCACTGTCGCCAAGGATGCGCTGTCTAAATGGAACAAGGTTGAGCAGAGATATGACGACAAGCGAGGCCTGAAACCGGGGCGTCGGTTGGGCTGTCAGGCCACTGTGCAAGGCGACATCGTGATTGATGTGCCGCCCGAAAGCCAGGTCCATCGTCAGGTCGTGCGCAAAGCGGCATCCGCCCGCGTGATCGAAATGGCCCCGGCGACGCGTCTCTATTTAATCGACGTTGTCGAGCCGGACATGCATGAGCCGACCGGCGATTTTGAACGGATTGCAACGGCTTTGAAATCGCAATGGGATGTTGGCCCCGTCACTTGTGACCCGTCGCTTTTGACCAAGCTGCAGCCCGTTCTGCGCAAGGGCAAGTGGCAGGTCACCGTTGCCGTCTACAAGGGCCATAGTGATGATGTGGCGCGGGTCACGGACGTGTTCCCGGGCCTGCATGAAGCCGGACTTTACGGTTTGGCGATCGACCTCGGCTCGACCACCATTGCCGCGCATTTGACCGACCTTTCGGATGGGCGCGTTGTGGCCTCTTCTGGTCTGATGAACCCGCAGATCCGCTTTGGTGAAGATCTGATGAGCCGGGTGTCCTATGCCATGATGAACCCCGGCGGCGATGTCGAAATGACAAAGGCGGTGCGCGAGGCGATCAATGATCTGACCCTGTCGATTGCAGAAGATGGCGAAAGTGATCCGTCGCTGATCGTTGAAACGGTTTTTGTCTGCAACCCGGTCATGCATCACCTGCTGCTGGGCATCGACCCTGTTGAGCTGGGCCAGGCGCCTTTTGCACTTGCCACGTCCGAGGCGCTGGAACTCAATGCGCGTGACATGGACCTGACCAACATGAACCCGCGCGCGCGGGTCTATGTCTTGCCATGTATCGCGGGGCATGTGGGCGCGGATGCGGCGGCGGTGGCCCTCTCTGAAGAGCCCGGAAAATCCGAAGACCTTGTTTTGGTCGTCGATGTCGGCACGAATGCGGAAATCCTGCTTGGCAATACAACGCGTGTACTGGCCTGTTCCTCCCCCACTGGTCCGGCCTTTGAAGGCGCGCAGATCAGTTCGGGTCAACGGGCCGCCCCCGGTGCGATTGAACGGATTGAGATTGACCCGGTGACCAAGGAACCGCGCTTTCGCGTGATCGGCGTGGACAAATGGTCAGACGAGGACGGTTTTGACGTGGATGTCGCCGCGACCGGTATCACGGGCATCTGCGGGTCCGGGATCATCGAGGCGGTCGCCGAAATGCGCATTGCCGGATTGCTCGACGAAAGCGGCTTGATCGGATCGGCTGAACAGACCGGCACGACCCGCTCGATCCCCGAAGGACGCACACATGCCTATCTGATCCATGACGCAACAGCCGATGGCGGCCCTCGGATCACCGTGACCCAAGGCGATATCCGCGCCATCCAACTGGCCAAATCTGCGCTTTATGCCGGGGCACGTCTGTTGATGGACGAAATGGGCGTCGACACCGTGGATCGTGTTGTTCTGGCCGGGGCCTTTGGCGCGCATATCTCGACCAAACACGCCATGGTCCTGGGCATGATTCCGGATGCGCCGCTGGACAAGGTCACCAGCGCGGGCAACGCCGCCGGGACCGGCGCGCGGATCGCCCTGTGCAATGTAAACGCCCGCGCCGACATTGAAAAAGTGGTCCGCCAGATCACCAAGGTTGAAACCGCGATTGAGCCCAAGTTTCAGGATCATTTCGTGGCGGCCAATGCGATCCCGCACAAAACCGATCCCTTCCCGGAACTGGGCAAGATCCTGTCGCTGCCACAGGTCAGCTTTAACACAGGCGGCGATGCAGAAGTCCGAGGTGGACGGCGCAAGCGCCGCCGCGCCTGAGGCACTGGCCAACGTTTGACGGGTACCCCATAGTGATGGGGTAACCTGGAGCGCATGTTATGGACCAATCCAACCAAGATCAGGCCGAATATTGGGGCAGTTCCCCGTCAGGTGCCAAATGGCTGACGTTTGAGGACCGGCTGGACGCCGCATTGGCGCCAGTTCTGGATTTGGTTCTGGATCGAGCCGCTCTGCAGGACGGTGAGCATGTTCTGGACATCGGCTGTGGCACGGGGGCCAGTCTGATTGCGGCCTCTGCCATGGTTGGCGCAAGCGGTTCCGTTCTGGGTGCGGATATTGCAGAACAGCTTTTGGCCCGAGCAGAAGACCGGATTACCGCGTCCGGCGCTGGCAACATCAAAACCGTGTTGGCCGACGCGCAGGACTTTGCGTTCGAACCGAAGGCGCGCGATGCGTTGATCAGCCGGTTTGGCGTGATGTTTTTTGCCGATCCGGTCGCGGCGTTTCACAACATGGCCAAGGGCCTGCGGCCCGGCGGACAGATGACATTCGCCGCATGGGGGCCGTTGGGCGGCAATCCCTGGTTTTGGGTACCACATCTGAAAGCCGTTGCGCATCTGGGGCCGGTCCCCAAAACCGACCGCAACGCGCCCGGCCCATTGGCTTTTCACGATGCAGATCGGGTCATCCGCCTGTTGCAAGACTCCGGTTTGGTGGACGTGACGGTGGACGCGGTTGATGTGGACCTAACCCCGATGGGCGGACTTGATGGAGCGGCAGATCTGGTCATGCAGGTTGGGTCAGCCGTGCGTGCGCTGACCCACCACAACGGGACAGCAGAGGATGCCGCGACGATCCGGGACGCGGTCCGCGCGGAATTTCAAGCCTATGAAAGGGCTGATAAAATGGTCATTCCGGCGCTGATCAACCTGTTTCAGGCGCGTGTGCCCGGCTGATCACTGATATAGCTGCACGTCTTCCAGTGTAAGCGCGCCATCCTCATGGCCGAGAACGGCGATATGACACGCCCCCTCACCCGGCACATATCCCGCAGTGCCGTCTGCGGACACGTGGCCGCCGCATTCCTCAACCACAAGACAGCCCGCCGCGTGATCCCATGGCTTACCTGATGGGCTGACGAGGTAATCCGCATGACCGAGCGCCACCATGCGGTATTCGTGGCAAGAACAGCGCAGGTTAAACATGCGGCCCAATTGGCTGTACCGTTTGACCAAGCCCTGTTGTTGTCCCGCATCGAAGAGGTTCAGCGGGACATAGCCCATCGCATCGCCTTTTGGCTTGGCTGTGGGACCCGACAAGCGTCGATCCTCCGCCCCAGGGCGCGATAACCAAGCGCCCTGACCCGCCTCTGCCCAAATCCAGTCATCCAGAACGGGATCATACAAAACGCCAAAAATCGTCTTTCCCTGATGCACAACGGCCAAAATTGTGCCGAACACTGCCAAATCCGCGGCATAGTTTGCCGTGCCGTCGACTGGATCAATGATGACGGCAAGATCGGCATCCTTGAGCCGGTCCAACAGAGCGGGATCTTCGGCCACCGCTTCTTCGCCAATAAACAACGCTTCGGGTAAAATCCGGGCCACGGCACGCGCGATGTGCTTTTCTGCCTCTTGATCCGCGACGGTCACCAGATCGAGTGGACCCGATTTGGCCGAAATCATGCTGGGGTCGAGATTGCGAAACCGGGGCATAATCTCTTCCCGCGCCGCCGCGCGTATGGCTTCGATCAAGGCAGTCTTATTGTCCGGGGTCAGTGGCATTCCAAACATCCATCACTTGCATCCTTTGCATGACCTTCACCGAAACCAAACGGGTTGCAACTCTGGATCAGAGCCGCTACCACCCGACGGCGTTGCGGGTATGGTGAAAAGGTATCACGCGAGCTTCCCAAGCTTAAGTTACGGGTTCGATTCCCGTTACCCGCTCCATGAAAAAATGTGCTTAGCCCACATAACAGGCGGACTCGTCTGTTGCCACGCTTAGAAGACTGGCCATAGGGAGCCAGTTGATCAAAATCGATCAATACCGCGCGCGTTGAGCTAACCTTATGGAAATCTATGTGTTAGCATGTTCAAAGCAAAGGAGGCGTTCATGGAGATAAACTTTGGAAGCGTTTCTTGGGGTGTATTTACCGTTCGTCTAGCGATTAGTGTTGCGGCGATGGCAGGTACGGCTTTGGCCGTATCGTTTGGCGTTTCTGACTATGTAGCAAAAGCCAACGTTTCGACGATAAACGGTCGAATGGATACGTTGGACAACAACATTGGTAGAAACCACGACGCAGTCCTAGCGAGCCGAGAAGAAATCAACGCAAACTTCGCAATTCTATCCCAAAAGCTGGACCGTTTGCTGGAAAAGCAGCAAGGCCTGGAGACAGTCGTGGCGGTTACTGCCGACAAGATCGTGATCAGCCCCACCTGAGTGGTCCAATTTGATTGTTAGTGCATGATCGACCTTTGGTCCATCTTGACGACGGTTTCGGGAGCCGGTGGGCGGTAGCCTAGAGCACTGTGTGGTCGTTTCGTGTTGTAGTGCTTTCTCCATTGTTCGATCAGGATTTGGGCTTCACGCAGGCTGTAGAATGTTTCCCCGTTCAGGAACTCGTCGCGGAACCTTGCGTTGAAGCTTTCGCAGTATCCGTTCTCCCAAGGTGACCCAGGTTCGATGTAAGCCGTCTTCGCGCCGACAGCCTTGATCCAGTCCTGGACAGCTTGGGCAACGAACTCCGGGCCGTTGTCGGAGCGAATGAACGATGGGATGCCGCGCAGGATGAACAGGTCGCTCAGCACATCGATCACATTGCCTGAGTTGAGCTTGCGATCCACGCGTATGGCCAAGCATTCCCGACTGTACTCGTCGATGATGTTGAGTGTGCGGAAAGCTTTACCATCGTCGGTGCGGCAGTGGACAAAGTCGTAAGACCAGACATGATCGCGGCGCTCTGGCCGAAGCCTGACACATGATCCATCATTCAGCCAAAGCCGCCCTTTCTTCGGTTGTTTCATTGGCACTTTCAGCCCCTCTCGTCGCCATAACCGTTCCACGCGCTTGTCATTCACATGCCAGCCAGCGTCTCTCAGTAGTGCCGCGATCCTACGATAGCCGTAGCGGCCATACTGCCGGGTCAGTTCGATCATATCAGCCACTAAACGTTCTTCATCCGGGCGACCCGCAGGTACTTTGCGCTGTGTGGATCGATGTTGTCTTAGAACCCGGCATGCCCGACGCTCCGAGATGTTCAGCTCAGCACGAACGCGATCAATACAGGCACGACGACGAGCGGGACTCAGAAGTTTCCCTTTGCCGCCTCCGCCAAGATCAGCTTGTCCAGCGTCAGATCAGAAACGGCTTTGCGCAATCGCTCGTTCTCTTTTTGCAGACGCTTCAGTTCCTTCAATTGATCCGTGCCCATTCCGCCGTATTTTTTCTTCCACCGGTAGTAGGTCTGTTCAGTCACACCGATCTGACGGATCGCATCCAGACGCGGCATCCCTTGCCCCGTCAGAACCTCAACCTGCCGTAACTTCGTGACAATCTCTTCTGGCTTTGGTCGCTTGTTGGCCATGTGTTTCCTCCGTTTCCTAAACATAGCGGAGGACCACTTCAGTGGGGGAAGACCAGGTTTCGGGAGCCGGTGGGCGGTAGCCTAGAGCACTGTGTGGTCGTTTCGTGTTGTAGTGTTTCCTCCATTGTTCGATCAGGATTTGGGCTTCACGCAGGCTGTAGAATGTTTCCCCGTTCAGGAACTCGTCGCGGAACCTTGCGTTGAAGCTTTCGCAGTATCCGTTCTCCCAAGGTGACCCAGGTTCGATGTAAGCCGTCTTCGCGCCGACAGCCTTGATCCAGTCCTGGACAGCTTGGGCAACGAACTCCGGGCCGTTGTCGGAGCGAATGAACGATGGGATGCCGCGCAGAATGAACAGGTCGCTCAGCACATCGATCACATTGCCTGAGTTGAGCTTGCGATCCACGCGTATGGCCAAGCATTCCCGACTGTACTCGTCGATGATGTTGAGTGTGCGGAAAGCTTTACCATCGTCGGTGCGGCAGTGGACAAAGTCGTAAGACCAGACATGATCGCGGCGCTCTGGCCGAAGCCTGACACATGATCCATCATTCAGCCAAAGCCGCCCTTTCTTCGGTTGTTTCATTGGCACTTTCAGCCCCTCTCGTCGCCATAACCGTTCCACGCGCTTGTCATTCACATGCCAGCCAGCGTCTCTCAGTAGTGCCGCGATCCTACGATAGCCGTAGCGGCCATACTGCCGGGTCAGTTCGATCATATCAGCCACTAAACGTTCTTCATCCGGGCGACCCGCAGGTACTTTGCGCTGTGTGGATCGATGTTGTCTTAGAACCCGGCATGCCCGACGCTCCGAGATGTTCAGCTCAGCACGAACGCGATCAATACAGGCACGACGACGAGCGGGGCTCAGAAGTTTCCCTTTGCCGCCTCCGCCAAGATCAGCTTGTCCAGCGTCAGATCAGAAACGGCTTTGCGCAATCGCTCGTTCTCTTTTTGCAGACGCTTCAGTTCCTTCAATTGATCCGTGCCCATTCCGCCGTATTTTTTCTTCCACCGGTAGTAGGTCTGTTCAGTCACACCGATCTGACGGATCGCATCCAGACGCGGCATCCCTTGCCCCGTCAGAACCTCAACCTGCCGTAACTTCGTGACAATCTCTTCTGGCTTTGGTCGCTTGTTGGCCATGTGTTTCCTCCGTTTCCTAAACATAGCGGAGGACCACTTCAGTGGGGGAAGACCAAATCGTGTGGCTGACCCGCGCCAAAACCGGATGACCGTGGCGGGCGTAGTGGATTGCTGGTTCCAACACATCACGCAATGTCATCGTTCCATGGTCGCGCAGCATCAGCATCCAGCCGTCAAATGCCCCCGGCACAACCGTCGCCAAAAGGCCTGTACCCGGAACATATGACAAACCTTGGGCGCGGTAGTGGTCAATGGTCGCGCCTGCAGGGGCCACGCCCTGAGCACACAGAACCGTGGTGTCCCCGCTGTCGCCGAAATGCAGGATCGCTGGAAATTCGCCCGCCGGCCCGTTCAGATGCGGTTCAACAACCTGCAACACGAACCCGGCAGCGACGGCCGCGTCAAAGGCGTTGCCGCCGCGTTCCAAGATGCTGAAACCGACCGTGCTGGCGATCCAGTGCGTGGATGTGACTGCGCCGAACGTCCCCCGAATGTCGGGGCGCGTTGTAAACCCGGTGGCGGGACCAATGGACATCCGTCAGTCGACCAAAAGGCTGTCGAACTGCTGTCGCAATTCGCGCTTGAGCACCTTTCCGGTTGCACCAAGAGGCAGCGTTTCGACAAAGACGACCTTGTCTGGCACTTGCCAGCTGGCGATCTTGTCACCGTAATAGGCCAAAAGTTCCTCTTCGCTCGGCTCGGCGCCTTCGGCCTTTACCGCAATCAGGATCGGGCGTTCGTCCCATTTTGCATGTTTGACGCCGATGACCGCCGCATTGGCCAGTTTGGGATGCCCGATGGCGATGTTTTCCAATTCAACAGAGCTGATCCATTCGCCACCCGACTTGATGATATCCTTGGACCGGTCCCGGATCGTCATATAGCCATCGGGATCGATGGTTGAGACATCTCCGGTGGCAAACCAGCCATCCTGCAGTGTTTGGGCATCTTCCATCCGGAAATAGCTGTCCAAGACCCAGTGACCGCGGACCAGCAGATCACCCTGTGTTTCGCCGTCATGCGGCAATGCATTGCCGTCATCATCGATGATTTTCAATTCGACGCCAAATGGCGGACGTCCTTGGTTTTCGCGCAGTTTATGCTGGTCTTCGATCGGCAAGGCGGCGTGCTTGGCCAAGGGGATATTCACCGACCCCAGCGGGCTCATCTCTGACATGCCCCAGGCGTGGATGGTGTCCACACCATAATCTTCCCGGAACTCCGTGATCATGGAAGGTGGACAAGCGGACCCGCCAACCACCGTGCGTTTCAGAGTGCCGAGCTTGCTGCCCATCTGCTTTGCCGTTCCCAACAGACCTAGCCAGATGGTCGGCACACCCAAGGCAAGCGTGACCTCGTAATCATCGATCAGTTTGGCCAAGGCACCGCCGCTCAGGTCCGGACCCGGCATGACCAACCGTGACCCAACCATCGCCGCACAATAAGGCACGCCCCACGCGTTGACGTGGAACATCGGCACCACCGGCATAACCACATCCGCTGCAGTCAGGCCCAACGTATCCGACAGGTTTGCCGAAAAGGTATGCAACAGGGTCGACCGATGGGAATACAGCACACCCTTGGGATTTCCGGTTGTCCCCGACGTGTAACACAGGCTGGACGCCGTGTTTTCGTCGAGCATGGGCCAGCTGAAATCGTCATCTGCCGTTTCCAGCAACTCATCGTAAAACATGACTTCCGGCAGGATGCCTGTCGCCTCTTCATCCCGCTCGCTCATCAAAACGATATGTTCGAGCTGTGGCAGATGCTCTTTCAGTTTCGCCGCCGCCGGCAGAAAGGTTTTGTCGACAAAGAGAACCTTATCTTCGGCGTGATTGATGATGTAGATCAGCTGTTCGGGGAAAAGGCGCGGGTTGATGGTGTGGCACACGAACCCTGCCCCCGAGACACCAAAATAAATTTCCAAATGGCGTCTGTTGTTCCATGCAATCGTCGCGCAGCGCGCCTGCGGCTCAAGCCCAAGTTTTCCCAGTGCACTGCCCAGCCGTTTTGCGTTCGCACCAACCGTTGCCCAGGTCGCCGTCTCGATCCCGCCAGAGGTTTTTACCGAATGGATTTCGGTCGCACCATGATATTGCGCGGCATGATCGATCAACGATGAGATCAGCAGTGGTTGGTTCATCATTTGGCCGAGCATGGCAAACCCCCTTTGGTTCGTTCCGGCTGTGCGCCGAATTTCATTAGATGAAAAGAGATAGTCCACGCCAACACCCGGTCGACACCAGATGTTTGACGCGCAACGTCTCCTCCCTGACAACCAAAGTGCCAATGAAATTGAGGCTTTGCAATAAAGCCTTTAACCGCCATGGCGTTTGATGAAGTCGATTAGCGCAACCGTCGACCCGTCCCGGTCGCCAATTTCGGCGTCGCCATCCATCACCGGGCCCAGTGCTGTTGCCAATTCCTTGCCCAGTTCCACGCCCCATTGGTCAAACGAATTGATGCCAAGAATGACGCCTTCGACGAACACCCGGTGCTCATAGAGCGCAATGATCTGGCCCAATACGAAGGGCGTCAGTTGCGGATAGGTCAATGTGGTTGATGGTCGGTTGCCGGGAAACACGCGGTGCCGCGCCTGCCGGTCCAGCTCGTCCCCTGTCAGCCCTTTCGCCGCCATCAAAGCCGTGGCCGCCTCAAGGCTGCGACCGCGCAGCAAAGCTTCGCTTTGGGCCAGACAATTGGCGACCAACAGACGGTGATGGTGCGCAAGGTCGGTTTCGTGCCCCGTTGCGGCGACCATGAACTCACACGGCACCAAGGCGGTGCCTTGGTGGATCAACTGGTAAAAGGCGTGTTGGCCATTTGTACCTGGCTCTCCCCAAACCACAGGGCCAGAAGGATAGCTCAGATCGCTTCCGTCCATTGCAACGCGTTTGCCGTTGGATTCCATTTCCAGCTGTTGGAAATATGCGGCCAGTCGCAAGAGACGCTGATCATAAGGTAAAACAGCACGGGTGCCGTAACCACAAACCTGATGGTGCCAAATGCCGACAAGGGCCAGCATAACCGGCAGGTTTTCTGCCCAATCGGCAGATTTGAAATGCGTATCCATCGCCTGCCCACCGCGCAGGAACGCCTTGAACGCCTCCGGTCCGACAGCCAGCATGATGCTAAGACCAATAGGCCCCCACATCGAATAGCGTCCACCGACCCAATCCTCAAAACCGAAAACCTGTTCGTCCGGAATGCCAAAGGCGGCTGTCTTGTCTGCCGCCGTCGACAAGGCCGCAAATTGGTGCGACGGGTCGCCGCCGCCCTCTGTCATCCAGGCTTTTGCAGTGCGCGCATTGGTCATAGTTTCGATGGTCGTGAAGGTTTTGGACGCGACAATGACCAGCGTCGTTTTGGGATCAAGCCCGCGCAACGTGTCGGACACATGGGCACCGTCGACATTGGACACAAAATGGCATTTCGGTCCGTCATGGTACGGCGCCAAGGCCAGAACCGCCATGGCCGGCCCCAGATCAGAACCGCCAATGCCGATATTCACGATATCCGTAATCGGCCCGCCTGCACCTTGTACGGCACCAGAACGGATGGCTTCGGCAAAGGCGCTCATCTTGTCCAACGTGAAAAGGACATCGGGCATGACATCGTTGCCGTCGACATAGACCGGACCACCGTCCAAGTTGCGCAGCGCCGTGTGCAACACAGCACGCCCTTCGGTTTCGTTGATGGTGGCCCCCGAAAACATCGCATCGCGCCGTTCAGCCAAACCCACGGCATCGCACAGCGCGATCAAAGCGGCTTTCACCTCTGCATCAATCTGGGTTTTGGAGTAATCAAACCGCATGTCCTGTGTCAACGCAGAAAACTGCGATGCGCGATCAGGATCTGCCGCAAACAAATCCAATAAGTGTCGGTCCCCTTGCGCGGCCCGGAGTGTCTTTAAAGTCTCAAACATATTAATTGCCTTAAGCAGCCCAATGGACAGTCATGTCGGTCAACACCGCATTGATCGGCGCCTCTTCCGGCGGAAGCGTCATTGCGCGTTCCAGGGCAATCCGCTTGTCATCCCCGGTGATCAACAGATGCTTGCTCATCGCACCATTCAAGAAGGGCGCGTTCAACGATATGCGGGTTTCATCCTGCGTTGGCGGATTCTGAACCGACAGGATCGGTGCATCCTGGGCCAAGGCTGGCCCCAGTTCCGGCGCGCCGGGAAAAAGCGATGCACAATGCATGTCCCCACCCATACCCAGTAGAAGAACCGATATGGGCATCTCTGCTTCCAGTTGCGTTTCCAGATCCGGCAAGGCGGCGTGCGGGTCAGCGCCGTCTTTGTAAAACGAGACATATTGCGCCGCCGCCGCCCGAGATGTCAGCAGCCGCTCTTTTATCAGGCGCGCGTTTGACCGGTCGTGGTCATGCGGCACCCAGCGTTCATCGGTGGGCATCACGTGCACGCGGGACCAATCAATGTCCGCAGCACAAAGCGCGTCGAACACCGGGCCCGGCGTGGTTCCCCCCGGCACGGCCAGCGACGCGTAATCATGGTTGAACAGCGCGTTTTCCAAGGCCCCGGCCAGGCTGCTGGCCACATCAATTGCCAGCATGTCGCGGTCTGCGTATTCCACAAGATTCATGGGTTGATCCTCTGCCATTTTCGACCTTCTCGGTGCAAAAGGAAATCCGCATCACCGGGTCCCGTGCTGCCTGCATCATAAGGTTTGGGAACGTCATTGCGCGCCTCCCACCCTTTGATAATCGGATCGGTCCAGGCCCACGCGGCCTCAACCTCATCCCCGCGCATAAAGAGCGTCTGATTGCCGCGAATGACATCCATGATCAGGCGTTCATAGGCTTCGACCTGCTCGCCGCCATCCTCATCCAGCGCATCGGCAAAGGTCATATCGAGCGGTACGTCGACCAAACGCATCCCGCCGGGTCCGGGTTCCTTGATCGTCACCCGCAGCGTAATGCCTTCATTCGGCTGCAGCCGGATCGACAAAACATTCGAATGTTGCCCGGCCTCTGATCCGAAAATCGAGTGTCGCGTCGGCTTGTACATCACGTTGATCACCGATGACCGCGCCACAAGCTTTTTGCCGGTGCGCAAATAGAACGGCGTCCCGGCCCATCGCCCATTGCTGATCTGGGTTTTCAGCGCGATGTAACTTTCGGTGCGCGACCTGGCGTCACCAGCGGCTTCCCGGTAACTGGGGTCATCGGCGCTTTCGGAATATTGGCCCCTGACGATGTGATAGGGTTCGACCGGATCAAGTGCGCGAATGACCTTCAGTTTTTCGTCACGCACCGCGTCGGGATCAAATTTCGACGGCGGCTCCATCGCGATGAGGCACAAAAGCTGCATCAGGTGGTTTTGCACCATATCCCGCATGGCCCCGGCACGGTCGTAATATTCGCCTCGGCCGCCAACACCGACAGTTTCGGCCACCGTAATCTGGATATGATCGACATATTGGCTGTTCCAAAGCGGCTCAAAAAGGACATTGCTGAACCGGACCGCCATCAGATTCTGAACCGTTTCTTTGCCCAAATAATGATCAATCCGGTAAATCTGACTCTCGTCGAAATAGGCCGCCAGGGACGCGTTCAGTGCTTTGGCCGTGGCCAGATCATGGCCAAAGGGTTTTTCGACAACAATGCGCGTTGCATCGGTGCGCATGCCATTTGATTCGATCCGTTCCGCCAGAGCGCCAAAAAGACTGGGTGCCACCGAAAAATAGAACGCGCGCACCACGCCGTCGCGCATCATCGCGGCCATTTCCTGCCAGCCCTCGGTGCCTTTCGCGTTAATTTGAACGTAATCCAAACAGGTCAAAAACCCGTCCAGTGTCCCGTCATCACAAGGTTTGCCGCCGGCGAACTCGCGAATGGCCTCTGCAACAAAGGCCGCATAGGCGTCCTTGTCGTATTCCGACCGGGCGACGCCAATGATCCGCGCATCTTTGGGCATTTGCCCTGCGCAATACCGCCGGAACAGGCCCGGCAGAATTTTGCGGCGTGCCAGATCGCCTGTGCCGCCAAAGATAACGAGGTCGAATGTCTCGACAGGAATTACGCGCGATACCATGGAAAATCAGCTCCTGTATGCGCTAACATAATAACGGAACGCGCGACTATCACAACTGTGTCAGTATGCATGACCTGACTTATTATTTCCGCCTGCGTCCGTCAACATACAGTGCACTGCAACATACCGGACGTAACGATGAAAGACCTTGGCCCCAATAACGCCAACATTGGCAAGTTTGACGACCCTTTTGTGACCGCCAAAGGCGAAACACGTGCAACGGTGGCATTGTCCAATCCGCAAACGCTTTGGTTCAATACCGGTACATTGTGCAATATCGAATGCGTCAATTGCTATATCGAAAGCAGCCCGACCAATGATGCGCTGGTCTATATCACAGCCGCAGAGGTCGAAACCTATCTGGACCAATTGGAAGAGCGGAATTGGGGCGTACGGGAAATTGGGTTCACCGGTGGTGAGCCCTTCATGAATCCAGAGATGATCGATATGGCGCGGGCGTCTCTGGCCCGGGGGTACGAGGTTTTGATCCTCACCAACGCGATGCGCCCAATGATGCGCAAGTCGATGCAGGCCGGGTTGCTGGAGTTACAGGAAACCTATGGTGACAAGCTGACACTGCGCATTTCCGTGGATCATTTCCGTCCCGCGCTTCATGACGAGGAACGGGGTTTTGGTAGTTTCGACAAAACGTTAACCGGCATGAAATGGCTGCGCGATCATGGGTTCAACATGGCGATAGCGGGTCGATCCTTGTGGGGGGACACCGAAACGGAAAGTCGTGCCGGCTATGCCGCGTTCTTTGCGGAACATGGTTTTGACATTGACGCGCAATACCCCGGTGAAACGGTCCTGTTCCCCGAAATGGACGCCCGGATCGAAGTGCCGGAAATCACAACCGCTTGTTGGGGTATCTTGGGAAAATCGCCTGAGGCAATCATGTGTTCGTCGTCGCGCATGGTTGTGAAACGCAAAGGCGCTCAATCGCCATCGGTTCTGGCCTGCACCCTGCTGCCCTACTCTCCTGAATTCGAGATGGGCGCAACGCTGCAAGAGGCAGAGCGCGACGTGTCGCTCAATCACCCGCATTGTGCCAAGTTCTGCGTGCTCGGCGGGGCCAGCTGTTCGGCTTAACGCCTAGTGCAAATGAAACTCGCCGGTGACATTGCGCCATTCACCGGCGGACACCATTTTGCGATGGGTAAACCGAACGGAATGCAGGGGGCCGTCAATTTCACGCTGCCAGAAATCGATGAATTCGAACAACCTTGGATGGTCCGGGGCCAGATCATAGTCCTGCCAGACAAAGGTGTTCAGAACATGCGTGTAATCCGGCATGTGATAAAAGAATTCCGCCGTCGTCAGGCAATAGCCTTTCAACATCAATTAGGTCTCACTTTGCGCCATATCTGCTCCTGATTTTGTTGTTATGGGACCAGTTTTGACTGACAAAGATTAATTTGCAAAGAAAACAGCGTGTTAGCCAGCGAAGCCCGTGGCTGCCAATGCAGGGCGATGCGAGGCATTGCACCTTATATGCGCAGTCTGATAGAGTGTAACAACAACATATAGCAAGCGCACAAAAGATGGGCAGAGCACGTGAGCGATACGCCGGAAACCCCTGAAAACGAAGATCAATTGCCGGAACGGCCCGTTTATGACGGCCCCACCGTTGCCATCGAAGCCGAGATGCGCAGCGCCTATCTCGACTATGCGATGTCGGTCATCGTGTCCCGCGCAATCCCGGACCTGCGCGATGGATTGAAGCCGGTGCATCGCCGCATTCTCTATGCCATGCATGAAAGCGGGAACACCCACGACAAATCCTATCGCAAATCGGCCCGTCCTGTCGGCGATGTCATGGGTAAATATCACCCGCACGGCGACAGCGCGATTTATGATGCCCTGGTCCGCATGGCGCAGGACTTTTCAATGTCACTGCCGCTGCTGGATGGCCAGGGCAACTTTGGCTCTATGGACGGCGATAACCCGGCCGCGATGCGCTATACCGAAGTGCGGATGGACAAGCCCGCCGCCTCGATCCTGGCCGATATCGAAAAAGACACGGTCGATTTTCAGGACAATTACGACGGCAAAGACCAAGAGCCCACCGTTCTGCCGGCCCGTTTCCCGAATATGTTGGTCAACGGCGCGGGTGGTATTGCGGTTGGTATGGCCACCAACATCCCGCCCCATAACCTTGGCGAAGTCGTTGATGCCACGCTGGCCTTGATCGACGATCCGGACTTGACCAGCGAACAGTTGATTGAGTACGTGCCGGGCCCTGATTTTCCGACCGGCGGTGTCATGCTCGGCCGCTCTGGCGCGCGAAAAGCCTATCTCGAAGGACGTGGCAGCGTCATTATCCGCGCCAAAACGCGGGTCGAAGAGCTGCGCAAGGATCGCTATGCCATCATCGTGGACGAGATCCCCTATCAGGTGAACAAAGCGGCGATGATTGAAAAAATCGCCGAAGCGGTGCGCGAAAAGCGGATCGAGGGCGTATCGCATGTTCAGGATGAAAGCGACCGTAACGGCGTGCGCGTGGTTGTCGAACTGAAACGGGATGCCACGGCAGAGGTTGTGCTGAACCAGCTCTACCGGTTCTCGCCCATGCAGACCTCTTTCGGCTGCAACATGCTGGCGCTGAACGGTGGGCGCCCCGAACAGCTGACGCTGCGCCGGTTCCTGACCAGCTTTATCGACTTCCGCGAAGACGTGGTTGCACGCCGCACCGCGTTTGACCTGCGCAAAGCGCGTGAGCGCAGCCACATTCTGTGCGGTTTGGCTGTTGCGGTGTCTAATGTCGATGAGGTCGTTGCCACCATTCGGTCCTCGGCGGACGCGGCAGAGGCCCGGTCCAAGCTGATGACCCGTCGCTGGCCCGCCGCCGACATCGCCGGCTATATCCAGCTGATCGATGATCCGACCCATAAGATGAACGAGGATGGCACCTATAACCTGTCCGAAACACAGGCCCGCGCCATTCTGGAATTGCGGCTGCAACGTCTGACCCAACTGGGCGTCAAGGAAGTCACCGACGAACTTGAAGAATTGGCAGGTAAGATCAAGGAATACCTCGAAATTCTCGGTAGCCGCGACCGTATTATGGCGATCATCGGTGACGAGCTGCGCGAAGTCCGCGACCAGTTTGCCGTGCCCCGTCGGACCGAAATCGTCGAATGGTCCGGCGACTTGGAAGACGAGGACCTGATCGAACGCGAAGACATGGTCGTGACGGTCACCTCGGGCGGATACATCAAACGCACCCCACTGGCCGAATTCCGGGCACAAAAGCGCGGCGGCAAAGGCCTGGCCGGAATGCAAACCAAGGACGAAGATGTGGTAACCACGCTTTTCGTCGCCAACACGCATACACAGCTTCTGCTCTTCACCACGGATGGGATGGTCTATAAGCTGAAGACATGGCGCCTGCCCCAAGGCGGTCGGACCGCTAAGGGCAAGGCGATCGTCAATATCCGGCCCATCCCGCAAGGTGTCTCCATCGCCGCCATCATGCCGGTCGACCGGGATGAAAAGGAATGGGCAGAGCTGCAGATCGTCTTTGCCACCAACAAGGGCACGGTGCGCCGAAACCGCCTGTCGGATTTCACCAACGTGATGCGCAACGGCAAGATCGCGATGAAGTTCGACGAAGAGGATATGCGCCTGATCAACGCGCGGATCTGTTCGGAAGAGGATGATGTGATGCTGGTCACGGATGCCGGTCGTGCCATTCGCTTCCCGGTTCCGGATCTGCGGGTCTTCAACTCTCGCAATTCCACTGGTGTGCGGGGGATCAAGCTGAACAATGGGGATGAAGTGGTTTCAATGTCCGTCATCCGCCACTTTGAGGCCACCCCGGATGAACGCGCCTCGTACCTCAAAATGCGCCGCGCCATGGCCGGTCTGACGGATGATGCGGAAACGAGCGATGAAGACGGCGGCAATGCCGACAGTGCGATCACCCAAGAACGTTATGCCGAAATGTCGGCGGCGGAAAACCTGATCCTGACGATCACCAAAGGTGGGGCTGGTAAGCTCAGCTCTTCGCATGACTATCCGGTGCGCGGACGCGGCGGAATGGGTGTCACTGCGATGGATAAGGGCATGCGTGGTGGGCCGGTTGTGGCGTCGTTCCCGGTGGATATGGACGATCAGATCATGCTGGCCACATCCAAGGGCCAATCGATCCGCGTTCCTGTTGACGGTATTTCGTTCCGTTCCCGTTCAGCCGGTGGCGTAAAGGTGTTCAACACCGGTGCTGCGGAACAAGTCGTCAGCGTCGCATGGATTGCAGATCAGGGCGACGAAGACGAAAGCGAAGCCTAGGGTCAGCCCACAATTTTGAGGAGCAGGCGCAGCAATTCGCCCTGCTCTTGTTTGTTCAACGGCGTCAGCATGTCTGACAGTACTGACCCGAGCACATCCTGAAACGCAGCCACCTGTTGCTGTCCTTCTTTGGTCAGGGCCAAAACGGTAACGCGCCCATCTGACGCGCTTCGCGACCGTGATATGAACCCATTCTGGTCCAACACGCCGATCAATCGGGTCATTTGCGATTTGTCACGCGAGACATGAGCAGTCAGATCATGCGCCGCCACCGGTTGAAGTTCTGCAATGGCCATCAGGATCATACCGCCCATCGGGCCGATTTTTGCCACGTCAACGGCCTGCGCCTTTTGGTGTGTACCAGCGTGCAGGGTCCGCGTGAAGCGATCCACCAGTTTTACAAGCTCCAGCACATTTGGATGCTCGCAGTCAATTAAGTTGACTTTATCAACCATTATTCCTTACCGTGCGGTCAATGCCGATCCACACGAAGCGACCGGACCTTTTCTTTGGTACGGCGCAAACCAGAAACGGACAAGTATGATGACCTCGACACAGAAAAACATGCTGCGAGTTGCGTCGATCCTCTGGATCATTTGGGGATTAGTCCACATCCTTGCGGGTGTTATTGTGCTGAGCAGTGATGCAACCGGAGGTATTCAGGCCATTGCCGATGCGGTCGATCCGGCCAGTATCGTCGGCGATTATCCGGCCGCTTTAGGCGGGATTTTGAACCAGCATGGCTGGAACCTCGCATGGTTTGGTGCGGCGACGGTCATCGGTGCGGTCTTCATCCTGCGCGGAAACATGACCGCCATTGGGGTGACAGCCCTGATCGGCGGCATGGCCGATCTGGGCTATTTCTTTTTCGTGGACCTGCCCGGCTACGTGAACCTGATACCGGGAACGCTCATGGCGCTGGTCTCTGCCTCTGCGATCTTACTGAGCGGCGCGGTGTATCTGTCCCATCGACGCGCTACAGCGTGAGACGTTACAGACCGTAAAGATCCTCAAACTTGGCCTTCAAATAGGCCATCAAAGGCGCATGGCTTGGGCTTTGTCCGCTGGCCCGAGCAACGACGTCACGTGGCGCATAAAGCCCGCCGAACCGTTGCAGTTTCTGACCCAGCCAAGCCGTTGCATTGGCCGTATTCCCTTGTGCCAGCTCATCATCCAGCGCGGGCACTGCATCACGCAACGCCTCGTAAAGACACCCGGCATAGACATTGCCCAAGGAATATGTCGGGAAATACCCGAAAAGCCCGACGGACCAATGCACATCCTGCAGAACACCGTTTGACGGTGTGTCGACGCCATAACCGAAATCCGCCAAGAACCGGTCATTCCACGCCGCTTCCAGATCGTCGGCCTGCAGATCGCCGGAAACCAGCGACCGTTCCAGATCAAATCGCATCATGATGTGTAGATTATACTGCACCTCATCCGCCTCGGTCCGGATATAGCCATTTTGGACCCGGTTCACGGCTGCATAAAATGCCTCTTCATCCGCGATTCCGAAATCGCCGAACATGTCACGCATCTGACCATAAAGATAGCCGGTGAAGGCCCGGCTGCGACCCAGCTGGTTTTCGTAAATTCGGCTTTGGCTTTCATGCACGCCCATGGACACCCCACGGCCAATGGGCGTCAGAAGAAAGGCGTCATCCACATTCTGTTCATAGGCGGCATGACCAACCTCGTGGATGGTGGAATAGATGCAATTGAAAGGGTCCGTGGCGCTGGTGCGCGTGGTCACACGCACATCTGACCCGCCGCCGCTGCAAAACGGATGAACCGCCTTGTCCACGCGGCCCTTTGACATGTCATATCCGAATGCCAGCGCCATTTTCTCTGACAGCGCCATCTGCAGCGCTTCGTCAAAGGTGCCGCTGACGCCTGCGGGCATTGGTTTGTCCAGGATGCCAGACCGCAGTTCAACCAGGCCGGGGCGCATGGCATCAAAGATTTCCGCGATCTCCGCCTGCGTTGTGGCCGGTTCATAATACTCGATCAGCGCGTCATAGACATCGCCACCTTCGGCCAATGCGGCACCTTCCTGTTGGCGCAAATTGATGATCTCTTTCAACACCGGCAGGAACGCTGATACGTCTTCATCCGCACGCGCCTGCGCCCAGATGCCCTGCGCCTCAGACGTCACGCGCGCAATGGTTCGTGCCAGATCGCTGGGCACTTTGTTGGCCCGATCAAAGGCGCGCTGAATTTCTCGTATCTGCGCAGCACCCGCCTCATCCGGCGCTTCGGCCTTGGCCAGCCAATCGCCGACACGAGGATCAGACTTGCGCGCATGCAAAACCCCCTCAATCGCGGCACATTCCAGCCTGCGCTGGACGCGCGCCGCCTTGGGCATCATCGTCTCGCGATCCCAATCCAGCCGCCCTGCAATAGAGCCAAGCGCACTGGTATCGCGCGCAAAGGCCATCAATTTGTCAAATGCGGACATGGGTCAGGCTCCTTTGATGGATTGGACGCGTGGATAGCCACTGAGGAACCGCGCGCGAAGGATCAGAACGAAAACAACAACCGCCAGCAACTGATGCACGATCGCGATATACCAAGGCGCGGCATACAGCACCGTGACGATACCCAGCACGATCTGAAGGCACATCGCTGCAAACGCGGCGTTGAAGGCAAACTGGGTCATGGGATGCGCGCTTTTGCGGCCGCGCAACCAGACCACAACCGAGAAAGCCAATAGCAAGTAGCCGGATACCCGGTGAATGAACTGCACCAGTCCCGGGCTTTCAAAGAAATTCCGCCAGGCCGGCTCCAACAGCATCGCATCGGGCGGAATGACCTGCCCGCCCATCAACGGCCAATCGGTATAGGATCGCCCGGCATCAATGCCCGCCACCAGCGCGCCCAACAGGATCTGCAAAAATGTGAAATGTAGCCAGCCGGTGGCAAGGCCAAATTGCTTGGCTTCCTTGGCCCGGCGCGCCTGCATTAGGTCGCGTTCTTCGCGGTTTAACAGCATGGCGTACCACGCGATGAACCCAAGGATGATAAAGGCTAGCCCAAGATGCGTGGCCAACCTGTAAGAGGCGACATCGGTCATCCCCTCGCCCTGCGTGACGCCAGAGGCGACCATCCACCAGCCAACGGCCCCCTGCAAACCGCCCAAAACGCCCAGCAACAACAGCCGCCCGGTCCAGCCGGTCGGAATATTCCGGGTCACCAGGAAGCCGACAAAGCCAATGGCCCAGACCAGACCGATAACGCGGCCCAGCTGACGATGCCCCCATTCCCACCAATAAATGACCTTGAAGTCGGCGAGGTCCATCCATTGGTTCTGGATCTGGAACTCGTCAATTTCCTTGTATTTGGCGAATTCGGATTCCCATTCTGCGGCGTTCATCGGTGGCAAGGCCCCGGTGATCGGACGCCATTCGGTGATCGACAGGCCGCTGTCGGTCAATCGGGTCAGACCGCCCACCACGATCATGACGACAACCAGCGCGAAAAGCCCCATAAGCCAGACGCGGATGCCGCGCCGCGCGCCCTTGCGTCCGCGATCGATCATACCCGGCTGTGCGGCGGGTTGGGCCGCGCTGTCATCCGTCACTTCTTCAAAAATGCTGCGTTTGCTGCTCATACCAACCTCTTGTCGCATCGCTGGTGAACCTAGGCGCGCCATGGCGGCGCGTCCAGACCGGTCAGTCGTCGCGTTCTTTCCAGCGGACCATCTGCCGCATCACCCCATGCAACATCTGAACGTCGGCGCGCGTCATGCGCATCCGGCTCCACAAATTGCGCAGGTTGATCTTCATCCCCTCCGCCTTTTCCGGTGGGAAAAAGAAGCCGGCCTGTTCCAACCGATCTTCGTAATGCGCGGCCAGCTTTTCGATCTCGATCCCCGTGGCCCAGTCCGATTTGCCCATTTCAACTGTTTCGTGGGTGACATCCTCTGTCTGCCGACGCCACTCATAGGCGGTCAGCAGCACGCATTTGGCAAGGTTAAGCGAGGCAAATTCCGGATTGACCGGCACCGAAATGATGGCATTTGCGCGGGCAGTATCATCGTTCTCCAGTCCGGCCCGTTCCGGTCCAAAGAGCACAGCAACCTTTTCGCCTGCCGCGATCTTTTCAGATGCCATGGCCATGGCGCGTTCCGGGCTGACGACGGGTTTGGTCAGGCCGCGCGACCGGGCCGTTGTGGCAAAGACATAGGAACAGTCGTCCAACGCCTCTGCCGTATCGGCGCAAAGACCGGCCTCATCCAAAAGCCGTCCGGCACCGCTGGCCATTGCGACGGCCTTTTGGTTCGGCCATCCATCGCGGGGCGCCACGATGCGCATCCGGTCCAGCCCGAAATTCCACATCGCCCGGGCCGCACCCCCGATGTTTTCACCCATCTGCGGGCGGACGAGCACAAAAAGAGGTTGGGGGCGGTCGGTGGGCATTCGGGTCTCCGGTAAAATCCGTCTTGCTCTAATCGCATGCCGATACCGGGGCAACCCGCCCGCGCGGAAATCTTTGACCGGGCGCGGTAAAACCGTTTCCCCCTTTCGTACCATGCGCTAAACGGGCAAAACAGTTTCAAATTCACGGAACACAAACAATGACCGAGCAGCCGCAGATTTATCTGATCACACCCGCAACCATCGATCTGGACACCTATCCGGACCTGTTGGCACGCGTTCTGGATCAAACGCCGGTGGCCTGCCTGCGTCTGGCTTTGGCCGCGCGGGACGAAGATACCCTGTCGCGCGCCGCAGATGCAGTGCGTGAAACCGCACATGCGCGCGATATTGCCGTTGTCATCTCTGACCACCTGGTTCTCGCTCAACGGCTTGGACTGGACGGTGTTCACTTCTCGGATGCAGGGCGTTCGGTTCGTACAGCTCGCCAGGATCTGGGTCAGGAGGCCATCATCGGAAGCTTTTGTGGCACCTCCCGTCACGATGGGATGAACGCCGGTGAGGCCGGCGCCGATTACATCAGCTTTGGCCCCGTGGGCGGTGGTGCGCTGGGGGATGGATCCGTGGCCGAGGCAGAGTTGTTTGACTGGTGGTCGCAAATGATCGAACTGCCCGTGGTCGCCGAAGGCGGGCTGACAACAGACAGCCTGTCCCAACTTGCACCGATCACAGACTTCTTTGGGATCGGGGACGAGATCTGGTCCACCGAAGATCCCGCCGCAACCCTTGCCGCGCTTCTGCGGGCCATGGGTTAAAGGAACACGCGCTCGACAAACCAATAGGCCCCGATGGCCGCAATGGCGCAGGAGGCCGGAATTGCGATGGCCTGACGGTACCAAGGCTTTTGCCCGAACCAGTAGCCTACCGCAAAAAATGCCAGTGCTATGACCGTCAATTGCCCCAACTCGACACCAACGTTGAACCCGATCAAGGCGGGAATGAACTGACCGGATGGAAGTCCGAATTCTTCCAGAACCGACGCGAACCCTAACCCGTGCAATAGGCCAAAGCCAAAGATGACCAAGGGGCGCCATCGGTTAAGCCCATCCGTAAAGAGGTTCTCGACCGCGACAAAGACAATCGAGGCGGCGATCAATGGCTCTACAATTGATCCCGGGATCGACACCAATCCCAAAGCCCCCAACGCCAAGGTGACGGTATGTGCCAGTGTAAAGGCGCTAACCTGCCAGATCAGCGGGCGCAGTTTTGTGCTGAGAAAGAAAAGGCCCAGGACAAACAGGATATGATCCAAACCTTTCGGCAGTATGTGGTCGAAGCCGACCGGGATGTATTCCGCAAAAACGCTCCAACCCGATTGTTCCGTACCGCCTTGGATCGAGATCGATGGCGACGTTTGCCCGGCGGCCACATAGCCTGTGAAAGGCTCTGGCACCCCTTGTTGACGCAACACCAAATCGCCAGAGCCGCGCGGCCATGAGAGTGTAAAGGAACGTGCATCCTCTCCAACCGCCGCCAACAAAAGAAGCTCTGTTCTGCGGGGCAAGTCAGGGTTACCAACGGGTGGAACGGTGAATGCATCAAGGGATAAGGGCACGGCTGCGCCATCGACACTTAAGGCCAAGCGTGGCAACCGGCTCTGTGCAAATCGCTCAATATCAGCCGCCAAGGCCGCCTCTTCCAAGGCACGCAACGCGTCATAGGTATCCGACTGTTCTGAGGCATCCGTATCCTCTAACCCGTCCAGATCGATCCCGGCGATGAAGGCTTCGACATTCAATTGCAGAACCACGGCCATCTCGCCATCGGTAACGGTCACATCTGCGATGGTTGGTGTCACTTCATGCGCGGACAGCTGTACCGCACAGGTCAAAGCCAGTAGGCTTGACAGAACCCGAAGCAGTGTCAGCTTAACGATAAATTGGCAGGTCTTGATCATGTTTCTTCTTATATTTCATTGCGTTCTGGCGGTTGGAACGCTGCTCTCATCGCAAACCGCGTCCGCGCATGAATTCTGGATCGAACCTTTGCAGTATCAAGTCGATACCGGCCAAAAGGTGCAAGCCCGTTTTCGCAATGGTGAAGAGTTTAAGGGCATCGACCTGCCCTTTTTTGACCGACGTTCGGATCGATTTGCGTATCGTTTGAACGGCACGACAACCAACCTGAGCCCTCGCATCGGAGACAGCCCGGCCTTTGATGTCGATGGGCTGACAGACGGGCTTTTGATCATTTCGCATGAAACCACGCCCAGCACGCTGAATTACGCCACGTGGGAGGAGTTTCAGAAATTCGCCGATCACAAAGCGTTCGCGGATATCCGTGCCCGACACGACGCGCGCGGCTTGCCGTCGCAGGATTTTCTGGAACGCTATACCCGCCACGCCAAGTCACTGGTCGCAATCGGTGACGGTGCCGGATCAGATAAGCGTTTTGGCCTCGCGACTGAGTTTGTGGCAGCGGCCAACCCTTATACCGACGATCTATACGGGTTCTTCCCGGTCGTTCTTTACGACGCCGATACGCCGCGCCCCGACGCCCAGATCGAAATGTTCGAACAAGCGCCCGACGGCACCGTGACAGTCAGCCTACACAAAACGGACGCTCAAGGGGCCGCAAACCTACCCGTAAAACCGGGCCACACCTACCTTTTAGACGCCGTCATCCTGCGCCCTGCCCCCGATGATATTCGTCCTGTGTGGGATACGCTTTGGGCCGCTCTGACTTTTCAGATCCTGGAATGATCAAGCCCTTGAATACGGACCATTTTGCCGCCATGAAGGCCGCATGAAAACACTGGCCCAAACTGACATTCTTTGCATCGGCAGCGTCTTGTGGGACGTGATCGGGCGGTCCTCTACCCATATGCGCCAAGGGTCCGACGTTCCGGGCCGGATCACACGACTTCCCGGTGGCGTGGCGCTGAACATCGCGATGACCTTGGCCAAGTTTGGCCTGAAACCCACCCTGTTGTCCGCCGTTGGGCGCGACCCTGAAGGCGACGAACTGGTCAACGCCTGCGCCCAGATGGGCATGGTGACATCCCATCTGTACCGGTCCGAGGATTTGCCGACAGACCGATACATGGCCGTCGAAGGCGCCAATGGATTGATCGCGGCCATCGCGGACGCGCATTCGCTTGAAGCCGCCGGGGAAAAGATCTTGCGACCTCTGGATAACGGCACTCTTGGCAGTGCGAATGCGCCCTATGAGGGCTATGTCGCATTGGACGGGAATTTGACGTTGTCCCTGCTGGAAAAGATCGCGCGCAGCGATGCTTTTGCCCAGGCCGATCTGCGCGTGGCCCCTGCCTCTCCGGGCAAAGCGGAACGGCTTTTACCGTTTCTGCACAACGCACGTGCGACGCTCTATGTGAACCTCGAAGAAGCTAGCCTGCTGTGTCAGACCCAGTTCGACGGCTCGCGGGTAGCCGCGCAAGGTCTGCTGGATCGCGGCGCCCTGCGGGTGCTGGTCACCGATGGCGGCAATGAAACCACCGATGGCTCTGCTGCGGGGCTCGTCTCTGCTACACCGCCAGAGGTGCTTGTGACCCGCGTCACGGGCGCCGGTGACACCTTCATGGCCGCCCATATCGCGGCAGAGGCGGATGGCGCAGACCGCCAAACGGCCTTGTCTCGCGCGCTGCACGCCGCGGCATCTTATGTCTCAGGGGGGAACCCGGTATGATCGATTTGGTTTTTTCGGCAGAGGTGGCCTCGGCCCGTGCAAATGGCACACCGATCGTCGCTTTGGAAAGCACGATCATCACCCACGGAATGCCACATCCGCAAAATGTTGAGGTCGCCAAACAGGTTGAGGCCGATATCCGGGCAACCGGCGCGGTGCCTGCCACAATCGCAGTGCTGAACGGCCAGCTGCATATCGGTTTGGACGATGCTCAGCTGGAAACACTGGCCCAGGCCAAAGGCGTTGCAAAACTGTCTCGCGCGGATTTGGCCGTCTGCATAGCGCGCGGCGGCACAGGGGCCACGACCGTGGCCGCCACGATGATCGCCGCCCATTACGCGGGGATCGAGGTCTTTGCCACCGGCGGCATCGGCGGTGTGCATCGCGGGGCCGAGAAAAGCTTTGATATCTCCGCCGATCTGCAAGAACTGGGCCATACGCCAGTGACGGTTGTTGCAGCAGGGGCAAAGGCAATCCTCGACATTGACAAAACGCTGGAAGTCCTTGAAACGCTTGGCGTTCCGGTCATCGCCTATGGCCAAGACGCGTTCCCTGCATTTTGGTCCCGGCAAAGCCATATGACCGCGCCCCTACGGCTCGATACCGCCGCTGACATCGCCAAATCTCACCGAATGCGCCGCGCCTTGAACCTGCCCGGTGGTCAGCTGATCGCCAACCCGATCCCAGCCTCTGACGAAATCCCGTCCGATGACTTGCGCCCGATCATTGCCGCCGCACAAAAAGATGCGGATCGGCACCGGATTACGGGCAAAGCCGTCACGCCCTTTCTTTTGCAACGCATTTTCGAAGAGACCAAAGGCCGTTCGCTGACAGCGAATATCGCCCTTGTCCGAAACAATGCCCGGCTGGCCGCAGAAATTGCGCGAGAACTGAGCAAAAGCTGAGCATTTCATCACCCGCAAGACCGCAAACCATTGTGAGCGCCTTGCACAGCCCCTAAGTTCCACACGGCCCCTGACCGAGACGAATATGACAACGCCGTTTGACGAAGACAAAAAGAACAGAAGACCCGGACTGCTGTCAGGTCTGCGCGCCTCGTTCCTGACCGGGATCGTGGTGATCGCCCCCGTTGGCCTGACCATCTGGTTGATCTGGACGGTTATTGGCTGGATCGATGGCTTTGTCCTGCCGCTGGTCCCTCACAATCTGCGCCCCGAGCAATATATCGGGATCAACCTGCGTGGCGTTGGGCTGATCTTTTTCCTCGTCTTTACCGTATTCGTCGGCTGGGTCGCCAAGGGTCTGATCGGCCGCTCTCTCATTCGCACTGCCGAAGGGCTTGTCGACCGGATGCCGGTGGTGCGCTCGATCTATTCCGGGATCAAGCAAATCTCGGAAACGGTCTTTGCCCAGGCCGACCGATCCTTCGAAAAAGCCTGTCTGATCCAGTACCCGCGCAAGGGTATCTGGGCCATCGGCTTTATCTCGACCGTCGCCAGAGGAGAGGTGTCGGACCGCGCCGAAACCGGCGGCAGGTTGATGAGCGTGTTTGTCCCGACAACACCAAACCCGACCTCGGGGTTTCTGCTCTTCTTTCCCGAAGAAGACGTGATCGAACTCGATATGTCCGTCGAGGACGCCGCCAAGCTGGTGATTTCTGCGGGCCTCGTTTACCCAAATTCCAAAGATCCAAGCAAACCGGTCAGCTGAACATCGCCTTAAGATCAACGGTGCTGTTCTGCCCAAGATCCGATTTGTGCTCTGCCAGAAACCGATGCGCCGCAGCCTGACCGGCCTCTTTCAACGCATTGAGAATAAACGGCAAAGGCACCGTTTTTGTCGCCACAGACAAATCGTTCATAAAGTCGTCGTCAGCAATCATATGAACCAGCACATGGTTCATTTCGCCCGGTTTCAATTTGCCCTCGTCGAGCAGGCGTTGCACGAAATTGATCGCCCGCAGCTCGCGCAACAGCGATGAGTTAAAGCTGATCTCGTTGATCCGGTTCTGGATCTGTTGCGGCGTCACCGGCACCGCATCCCGCTCCAACGGGTTAATGTTGATGATAACCACGTCATGCGGCAAACCTTCACGGAACATCGGGAACAAGGCCGGATTGCCAGTGTACCCTTCATCCCAAAACGCCTCATCCCGCCCGGTTTCCTCGTCATGGATTTCAACCGCCTGAAACAGCGTCGGCAAACAGGCCGAGGCCAGGATCGCATCCGTTGTGATCTCTTTGCCCTCAAAAACTTTGATCTTCCCGTTCCGAACCCGCGTGGCACAGATGAAAAGCGCCGGTCCGTCGCCCGCACACACCTTCGAAAAATCAAACGCATCCACAATCGGGCGCAACGGATGCCGGTAAAGTGGCCCCCAGCTATAAGGCGAAATCATCCGCGACAGGCTCTCACCGACGGCATAGAGCGGCGAATATTCCAGCGCGGTGGCCACTGTGCCCGGCGCAACCCCTTGCATCCAGCCGGTCAACCCGCCCGCATCAGACGCCCCTATCTGTTCCCAAAGCCAGGTCAGGTTCTCGCGCGCTGCATCCCGGTCACAGGTCAACCCCGCCTTCACGGCCGCGCCGTTCAAAGCCCCCGCAGAGGTTCCCGACATAGCCGCAATCTCGATCTCCGGGTCTTCCAGCAAACGATCCAGGACGCCCCATGTAAACGCGCCATGTGCCCCGCCGCCCTGCAGGGCCAGATTGATCCGTTTCACATCTGCCATCTTGCTTCTTTCTTGTCTGAAATACCCCGGGGGAGCCGCCTCCAGGCGGCGGGGGCAGCGCCCCCAAAAGAGACTTACAAAGCGGTCCAACCTCCATCGACGCTCAACGTCGTGCCGGTAATCTGCGCGGCCGCATCGGAACACAGGAAGACACAGGTGCCGCCCAATTGCTTGGTTGTCGCAAATTCCTTGGAAGGTTGCCGTTCCAACATCACGTTCTTGATCACGTCTTCGCGGCTCATGTTATATTCTTTCATCGTATCCGGGATCTGCGCTTCGACCAGCGGGGTCAGCACATAGCCCGGACAAATCGCATTGGCCGTGATCGGCTCTTGCGCGGTCTCCAAGGCCACGGTTTTGGTCATGCCGACCACCCCATGTTTCGCCGATACATACGCCGCCTTGTAAGGGCTCGCCGTCAAACCATGCGCCGAGGCGATGTTGATCACCCGCCCCCAGCCCGCAGAGCGCATCATTGGCAATGCCGCGGCCGTTGTGTGAAAGGCCGAATTCAGATTGATCGCTATAATTGCATCCCATTTGTCCATCGGGAATTGATCGATCGGGGCCACGTGCTGGATGCCGGCATTGTTCACCAGGATATCGCAAGCCCCGGCACTTTCGATGAGGGCACGACATTCGTCGCCCTTGGACATATCTGCCTTGATATACCGCGCCGTGGTTCCTGTTGCTTCCGATATCTCCGCCGCCAGCGCGTGATCTTCATCGCGATCCGTGAATGAGTTTAACACGACATTCGCGCCTGCTTTTGCCAATTCGCGGGCAACGCCCAACCCGATACCGGAATTTGATCCGGTCACAATGGCGGTTTTTCCTGACAACGACATCGCCGCAGCTCCCTTTCAGATAATACATCGGAAACTTGCCATGCTGCGACTGCAAAATAAATGGAAAACACCGGGCCGTGATGCGGACACGCGCTGTTTAGACCCATACCGTTCGCGTCATGCGTGCAGGTTGCGCGGATCACGCTGCCAAACGGGTCGCACAGGTCCGCCTCCTCAGTCAGTGCGCAGCGGTCACCCGCGGGGTCTAACCGCGCGAAACGCGCAATCGAAATGACGTCAATTGGCGGCACCATGCCACAGTGCCAAAACAAAAAAAACGCCGGCACGAAGCCGGCGTTAAGTTATTGAGGCAGGTTTCATACAGGCAAGAAACCTATCGAGCAGTAAGATCATTATAAGCAATTACCCGCCGTCATCCAAGCTAAAAGTTTGAAAAAATGTGAATCCATCGATAGCTTCAGGCTCAAGAAAATAAGGCCATACAGGGATTGTTGCCAAAATGCGTGCAGTTTTTTTCTTCTTTTTAACCATGCAGATGGCCGGATTCGGAGGAGTTTTTGCGGCCTCGCCGCTCTCCGCAGAATCGCAACATGGCATAGCTATGTATGGAGAGCCCGACCTTCCACCGGATTTTGTGTCTCTCCCCTATGCGAACCCGGATGCGCCAAAAGGCGGGCGTGTCGTCTTTGGAAATATCGGCGCATTTGACAGCCTCAATCCATTTATTCGCAAAGGCAATGTCCCCTGGCAGTTGAGATTTATTGGATATGAGTCGCTGATGGGCCGCTCTCGGGACGAACCTTTCACACTTTACGGCTTGTTGGCCGAATCGGTCGAAACGCCGGACGACCGGTCCTGGGTCGAATTCACGCTGCGCGAAGAGGCTGCTTTTTCCGATGGCAGCCCGGTCACGGTAGAAGATGTGATCTGGTCCTACACAACCTTAGGCACCCAAGGTCACCCACGCTATCTGGGTTTTTATCAACAGATTGAAAGCATCGAGGCGACCGGCCCTCGGTCTGTGCGGCTGACCTTCAACACCGACAACCGTGAGCTGGCGCTGATCGCCGGGCTGCGACCTATTCTGAAAAAGGCACAATGGGATGCGGTCGATTTCACGGCCTCAGGTCTTACAAACCCGCCCATCGGGTCCAGCCCCTATGTCATCTCGGATTTTGAAGGAGGGCGTTTTGTCACGCTGACCCGCAGCCCGGATTACTGGGGCAAGGACTTGCCGCTACGTCGCGGGGTCCACAATTTCGATGAGATCAAGATCGAGTTTTATGGCGATCAGACCGTGCTCTTTGAGGCGTTCAAAGGCGGCGCCCTCTCGCTGGTCCGCGAATTTAACGCGGAAACATGGTCCCGCGACTATGATTTTCCGGCAGTTCAACGCGGCGACATCGTCAAATCCGAAATACCGCATCAAAAACCCACGGGCATGACCGGTTTCGTCATGAACACCCGGCGTCCCATTTTTGCCGATTGGCGCGTCCGCGAGGCTTTGATCACCGCATTCAATTTCGAATACATTGATGAGGCGATCAACGGCGGGGTTCAGCCCCGCATCCCTTCCTATTTCTCGAACTCGCAATTGGGCATGAATGCTGGTCCCGCAAGAGACGGCGTCGCCGACTTTCTCGATCGCTATTCTGATGATCTGCTTCCGGGCGCGCTGGAAGGTTATGCGCTGCCGGTTAGCGATGGGTCGGCCCGAAACCGTGGCAATATCCGAACGGCTTTGTCTCTGCTCGAAGAGGCCGGCTGGACGGTTCAAGACGGCAAGCTCACAGATGCCAGCGGCGAACCTTTTTCCTTCACGGTGCTGTTGCCGCAGACCGACGCCTTCATGCAAGGCAATGCAGGCAAGATCATCGATATCTATGCGCAGGCATTGGAACGTCTGGGCATCACGATGCAGATCGATGTTGTCGACAATGCCCAGTTCGAGGAACGCAAGGCCGCCTACGACTTTGACATGACAACGTTTCGCCGGTCCTTATCCCTGTCACCGGGCAACGAGCAGTACCTCTATTGGGGCAGCGCCGGTGTCGACAGCCCCGGGTCACGCAATCTGATGGGCGCAAATTCCCCGGCGATTGACGGTTTGATCAATGCTATGCTCACGGCGACGTCTCAGGATGACTTTATCGCTGCCACACGCGCGTTGGACCGCGTTTTGATGTCCGGGCGCTACGTGATCCCCATCTGGCAATTTGATGTCGGTCGACTGGCCCATATCAAGGAAATGCACTTTCCCGACACTCTGCCGATTTACGGCGATACCATTGGCTTCATGCCAGATGTTTGGTGGTACGAATGACCTAAGCTTCGGGAAAATGGTCTTCGGGCGCGACCCGGACAAAGGTTATCAAACCGTGAATACCCATCGAAATTGCGACATGTGACGTTACGTCACAAAAGCCGCGCGCGTCATTTTGCCTATAATTTAACGCGAGGGAACTTTTGACCGCAAAAGAGGTCGCCATGACATGGACTGAACTTACTGCTGACTGGGGCGCTTCATTCCAACGCCTTAAGACGCGTTTCCCCAATCTCGATGACGGATCAATGCCGTTCCTCAAACTGGATCGCGGCCGGTTCGAAGCTTACGTCGCCGAGACACACCAATTGACCATTGAAGAAGCCAAGCAGGAATTTGAAGATTTCCTGTATGCCGAGTCACTGGCGCGGGAAACGACGGCTGCGGCAAAGATGTAATTAACTCAGGGACGTAACCCAGAGAATATTTGCATCTTCCGCGCTCACAGACACCACGTTATGGCCCATGGCCGCGTCATAATACGCGCTGTCTCCGCGCCGCATTTCCATTGGTTCGTAGAACTCAGTGTAAAGCCGTATGACGCCGGTCAGGACGTAAAGAAACTCTTCGCCATCATGGCGTACCCAGCCATCAAACTCATCCATAGACCGGGCACGAACCCGCGCCCGGTATGGCAACATGTGCTTCTTGGTCAGGGTGTCTGCCAGCAACTCATGTTCATAGGTCGCCGTTGCAGTCGCCACGCCTTCACCGGACTTGGTGACAACCATTCGGCCATTCACCTGTTCTTTTTGCAGAGGCGTAAAAAGTTGAGGGATCGAAATTTCCAGTCCAACTGCCAGTTTTTTAAGCGCCTCGTAAGTTGGCGACATTTGACCGTTCTCAATTTTGCTGAGTGTGGAGCGTGCCAAACCGGCCTGATTAGCGGCTTGTTCCAACGTCCAGTCACGGGCTTTACGCAGCTCACGCACCCGCGCGCCAAGGTCCAAAGGCTCTGCGGCTTCGTCCAGGCCAGATGCGCGCGCAATACGGATCAGTTGTTTTGGATCTTTTTGTGTCATTCCAGACCTAATAAGCCGCAGTTGTGACGCTTGCAACGCCCCCAGAGCCGCGGTAGCGATTGGTATGCAGTCTGTTTTTGACAAAGGACCTTGGCCGCCCTGCCCCGCGCCGTTCAATCTGGCCGCCTATGTGCTGCGCCATGCGCGGGAAGTGCCCGACAAAACCGCGTTGACGGTTCTGTCAGACACGGCGGATCAGTCTATGACCTACGCGGACCTTGAACAGGCCGTTCAAGGCACGGGCACAGGGCTTTTGAATTACGGACTGAAACCGGGACAGATGGTTGAAGCGCCCCTTGTTTGGCGGAGACCCAGAAGTAAGGATACTGGGTCATGGGAAAGACAAAGAACGGAACACGTTATCCAGAGGAATTGCGCGCACGAGCGGTGCGGATGGTCTTGGATCACGAGAGCGAATACACGAGCAGATCGGCAGCACTTTTGTCGATCTCTCAGAAGGTTGGGTGCAGCAGAGACAGCCTTCGTATCTGGGTCAAGCAACACGAGGCGGATACCGGCAAACGCGATGGCGTGACCTCTGCAGAGCGGGATCGCATCAAAGAACTTGAGCGCGAGAACCGGCAGTTGCGTCAGGCAAATGAGATCCTGAAGAAGGCATCTGCTTATTTTGCTCAGGCGGAGCTCGACCGCCCATTCCGCAAATGATTGCCTTCATCAAGGATCATCGTGGGGCGCATGGGGTCGAGCCGATCTGTAGAGTTCTCCAGATTGCCCCTTCGACGTTCTATAAACGCATTGCCATCGAGCGTGATCCCGACCGTGCCTCGGACCGGGCCAAGCGGGATGAGTTTCTGCGCAAAACGATGAAGGATGTTTGGGAGAAGAACCGTTCTGTCTATGGCGCACGCAAACTATGGCACGCGATGAATCGCGAGAAGATTGATATTGCTCGCTGCACTGTAGAACGGTTGATGCGCCAGCTTAGCATTCAAGGCGTCCGGCGCGGAAAGAAGGTCAAAACCACCTGTGGTCAACCTGCGGATCAATGCCCGCTGGACAAGGTCAATCGCCAGTTCAGGGCTTCAATGCCGAACGAACTGTGGGTGTCCGACTTTACGTTCGTCTCGACCTGGCGCGGGTTCGTCTATGTGGCGTTCGTCATTGATACCTTCGCGAACCGGATTGTGGGCTGGAAGGCATCAACAACGCAGGACACGCAGTTTGTCTTAGATGCGCTTGAACAGGCGATCCACGCACGCAGACCCGCTGAGAAACTGATCCATCATTCAGATCGCGGCAGCCAATACGTGTCGATCAAGTACACAGAACGGTTGGCCGATGCTGGGCTGGAGCCATCCGTCGGCAGCGTTGGTGACAGCTATGACAATGCACTGGCTGAGACGATCATCGGCCTCTTCAAAACCGAAGTCATCAATCAACTAGGTCCGTGGAAGTCCAAGGATCAGGTCGAATGGGAAACCCTGCTATGGGTGGACTGGTTCAACAAAGAGCGCCTGCTTGAACCACTCGGGTACATCACGCCAATCGAAGCCGAGGAGAGATACGAAGAAGCCTTGAAGTCAGACAAAATCGCAGCTTGAAATACGAACTCAATAGTCTCCGCCAAAACTGGGGCGGTTCAGTCGTGATGATGACATGATGAACGCCGGTGGCTATCGTGTCTCCCCGCTTGAAGTTGAGATGGCCATGGCGCAACACCCGGGCATCGACCAGATCGGCGTTGTCGATGTTGAAGTCAAACAGGGCGCCAGCGTCATCGCAGCATTCTACACCGGACCAGAACGCATCAATGAAGCCGAGCTGACCTATTACGCCGCCGAACGGCTCGCCCGATACAAACAACCACGCGCCTATATCCATATGGATGAACTCCCCGCTGGCGCGAACGGAAAACTGGTTCGGCGGGACCTTAGACAGTATTTCTCGACCTAAAGATATGACCGAAGCGACTGTAAAACTGGACATCCTGTCCGACCCAATCTGCCCGTGGTGTTTCATCGGCAAGACCCATCTTGAAACGGCTCTCCAAAGCTTGGATCGCAACCCGTTTGTCATCGAATGGCACCCGTTCCAACTGAACCCTGACATGCCTGCCGAAGGCATGGATCGCCGTGCCTATCTCGAGGGAAAGTTCGGCGGTAAAGAGGCCGCCATTCGCGCCTATGCGCCCGTGGTTGAACATGCCGAGAAAGCCGGGCTCAATATCAATTTCGAAGGGATGAAGCGCACGCCAAATACGTTCGATGCCCATCGCTTGATCCATTGGGCGGGTATCGAGCACAAGCAAACGGATGCGGTTACAGCGCTGTTTGACGCCTATTTCGTTCAGACCCGCGATATTGGCGATCACGAGGTTTTGGCAGACATCGCGGATGCCATCGGGATGGATGCTTCTGTCGTTCTGAAACTTCTGCAATCGGACGCCGACCGGGATGATATTCGTCAACGCGATCAGCATAGTCGTCAGATGGGCGTGAATTCTGTTCCAACATTTATTGTGGCTGGCAAGCACGCCGTTCCGGGCGCGCAGCCGCCGGATCTTTGGGTTCAGGTCATTTCCGAAATTCAACAGTCGCTCGATTCCGAAATGGTCTGAGCGACCGCGCGATGCGCGCCGAACTACACTTTACAGTTTAACGTCGGACACTGTAGGGCTGACAACAGCTTATCTTGAGGAAGACCCATGCCGCAAAAGATGTCGCGCGGCGAATTCGTTGCCTTGATCGCAATGATGTTCGCAACCATTGCGTTTTCGACGGATGCGATGTTGCCCGCTTTGCCCCAAATCGGCCTTGAGCTCAGCCCCGATGACACAAACCGGGCTGGGTTGGTGCTGACATCCTTTGTGTTTGGGCTTGGGCTTGGGACCTTTGTGACCGGACCTTTGTCAGACGCATTTGGCCGCAAGCCCGTCATTCTGTGGGGCGCCATGCTGTATATCGTTGGAGCCGCGGCTGCGTGGGCGGCTCAGAGCATTGAAATGCTGCTTTTGGGGCGCGCATTACAGGGCCTTGGGGCCGCCGCGCCACGGATTGTGGGCATCGCAGTTGTGCGGGATCTTTATGCCGGTCGTGAAATGGCGCGGATCATGTCCATCGCCATGGTCATTTTCACCATTTTCCCGGCCTTCGCCCCGTTGCTGGGCGCCGGGATCATTGCTTTTGCCGGATGGCGTGGCGTGTTTCTTGCCTTTGTTGTGTTTGCCCTGATTGTGGCGGCCTGGACCAGCCTGCGCCTGCCTGAAACGCTGGCCGTCGAAAATCGGCGTCCGTTCAAATTACCGCTTCTCTGGGCCGCCATGTTGGAGATGATGCGCCATCCGATTGTGCGTCTGACAACGTTGGTGCAGTCGCTGTGCCTTGGGGCCCTGTTTGCCCTACTCACCCTAGTTCAGCCGATCTTTGACATCATTTTTGACAAGGCAGACAGTTTTCCGTTCTGGTTTGGTGCAATCGCATTGGCGGCTGGTGGCTCTGGTGTGCTGAATGCCAAACTTGTGGTCTCTCTGGGCATGCGTCGCATCGTGGCGTGGACAATGACCATCCAAACGGTGATTTCACTTGTCATGCTGGTGGTGGGATGGATGCCCCCGGTGGACACCGTCTTTTTCCCGATGTTCGTTTTTTGGCAGTTCACACTGTTCTTTATGGCCGGCATGACCATGGGCAATCTTAATGCCATGGCGATGGAACCGATGGGACATATCGCAGGCATGGCCGCCTCTATCACGGGCGGTCTGTCAACGGTGGCCGGTGCTATCCTGGCTTCGATTGTCGGTTTGTCTTTCAACGGGACGCTTGTGCCCTTGGCGTTGGCCGCAACGCTCATGTGTGGCACAGCGGCTTTGGTGATGCTGCTGATGACCCGTATTGAAAACCGCCAATTGGCAACAAATTGAGCGACCTAGCGCGTAATTGCTGATACGGTCTTTTACTGTGAATACCGGGGGACGCATGACTTACTATGATCTTGGTCACCACAGCTGGCCTGTCACGACATCCTCTGCCGAAGCGCAGATCTGGTTCGACCGTGGTCTGAATTGGACCTATGCCTTTAACCATGGCGAGGCGATTGCCTGCTTTCAACGCGCCGCGGAATATGACCCGACCTGCGCGATGGCCCATTGGGGGATCGCCTATGCCGCCGGTCCCAATTACAACATGCCTTGGGAACTGTATGACGATCGCGGACGGGCCAAAGCGTTGGCGCAGGCCTTTGACGCCAAGCGGGCCGCTCAAAAGAACCAGGACCATTGCACCCCGCTGGAACAGGCCCTGATCGCAGCGCTTGATGCGCGTTATCCGCAACGGGACACCGCCGATAACATGTCCGACTGGGATCACGCCTTTGCCAACGCAATGCGGTCGGTGCACGCCAACCATCCCGACCAAAACGATGTGCGCAGTGTATTTGTCGAAGCCCTCATGAACCTGACGCCTTGGAAAATGTGGGACTTGCCAACCGGTCAACCCGCCGACGGCGCCTTGACTGTCGAAGCCCAGACCACGCTAGAGGCTGCATTCCAAACCACAGATCGCGCGATGTCCCATCCCGGCCTGCTGCATCTTTACGTTCACCTCATGGAAATGTCGCCGACCCCGGAAAAGGCGCTGCGCGCGGCGGATGTTCTGCGCACGTTGATGCCGGATGCTGGGCACCTGATCCACATGCCGACCCATATCGATGTCCTGTGCGGGCATTATCAAAACGTTGTCCACTGGAACCAGAAAGCCATTGAGGCGGACTTGAAGTACTTTGACCGTGAAGGCGCGTTCAATATCTACACCGGGTATCGCCAGCACAATTATCATTTCGTCATCTACGGCGCGCTGTTTCTGGGTCAGATTGAACCCGCGCTAGAGGCCGTACGCGGGCTGGCCGCCACAACGCCAGAGGCGATGCTGCGCGTCCCCTCGCCCCCGATGGCCGATTTTTTCGAGGCGTTCATGGGCATGGAGCCACATATCCTTGTACGGTTCGGCCGCTGGCAAGAATGTATCGATATGGCCCTGCCAGAAGATCAGGATCTCTTTTGCACCTTGACCGCCAACACGCTTTACGCCCGCGCCGTGGCTTATGCCGCCACCGGGCAGATCGCCGAGGCGGAGGCTGCAGAACAAGCGTTTCTGGACGCCAAAGCCCGGGTGCCGGACACCCGCCGTTTGCACAACAACCGCGTCGTTGATTTGTTGGCGGTGGCCACAGAGATGGTGCGCGGGGAAATCGAATACCGCAAAGCCAATTATGACGCGGCCTATGATCACCTGCGCGAAGCCATTCGGCTAGAAGACACACTGCCTTATGACGAACCGTGGGGCTGGATGCAGCCCAGCCGTCACGCGCTGGGGGCGTTGCTCTTTGAACAGGGTCATGTCGAAGAGGCCGAGGCAACCTATCGCGAAGACCTTGGGCTTGGTGGCCAGCTCAGTCGTGCAACGGTGCATCCCGACAACGTCTGGTCGCTGCGCGGACTGTATGACTGCCTGAAGGCGCGCGGGGAAACTATTGAAATCGTTCAGATTAAACAGCGCATGGATCTGGCGCTGGCCCGTGCAGATCGCGCGGTCGCCGCATCCTGTTTCTGCGCCCAAGCAGCTATGAAAGCGGCGGAGTAACCCGGTTTAGGGGTCCTGCGCCTCATATTCCCCGCGATCTGCCGGGTCGAGCACGACAACCAACCGCGTTTCCCCGGTGCCTTCGATCGGAGGAGAACGATGTACAAAATGGCGGTCGGGCTCAACCGGCCATTTCTTCCCACGCATGACAATCGGCACTCCGGTCGCAACTGTGGAAATGACAGTTGGATCGTCACCCGTTTCCGAAACGCCAAATTGCGTGCCTGTCCCCCGATAGGTACAAACCAGTCGTGCAGTCAGGTAATCGATGTGAAACTTGCGACAGGCGTTGGTGTCGACAACATCCATCCGCAGTCGGATGAATTCAGCTTCCATTGTTTTTGCAAATTTTTCAGCAATTTGCGCGACGTCATTGATCAACCAAAACCGTTCTTCACTGGCCCGCAGACCGATCGTCTCACACAAGGAAATCAACCGTGCAGTGACATCGCCCGGTCGCAAGACCGTTCGAATGCGCGGCAGACTGTCCACCGGCAGCCCGTTGATCCAGGTGGTAAACCCTGGATCAATCGACCTTTGCCACAAAACCGCCGGGCAGTCCGCGCGCCGGATCGACGCGAAACCGGAAATGTCGTCATCGATCACGACGCCGCCCTGATCGGTAGAAACCGGCAAGCCTGTGACGATGTTCATACCTGACGGCCCCAGCGTGGGAACGGATCGGGCAAATCGGTCCATTCGTCGGGACGGAAATCATCGACGTCCAGCAACGCCGCGTTCAGCCGCGCACAGATGGCTTCACGGTCCATACCGACCCCAATGAACACAATCTCTTGCCGCCGGTCGCCCCATGGGTCGACCCAGTTCTTGGCAATCTCTTGCTGCGCTTGGGGATGTGTCGGCAAACGGTCTTCGGGCACTGCGGCCCACCACAGACCGAGCGGCGTGACAGAGGATAACGCCCCTGCCAGACTGAGCTCTGCCGCCCACTGCGGACGGTTGGCGAGCCAGAAGTGTCCTTTGGCCCGAATGACACCCGGCAAATCCCCGTTCAGCGCTGCATGCAGGCGCTGTGGATGAAACGGCGCACGCGCATGATAGGCAAAAGAGGTGATCCCGTATTCTTCGTCTTCGGGCGTGTGGTTGGCAAAGCCATAAAGCTCTTTGGCCCACATCGGGTGCTCATGCGCCGTGTCGAAGTCAAACAGACCGGTGTCCAGAATTGTGCTGGCCGGTACATCCGAATGATCGGTCTCGATGATCTTGGCATCCGCGTTCAGCGCCCGGATAATCTTGCGCGCGCTATCGGCCCGTTGTGGGCCCGCATCGGTGACCTTGTTGAGGATGACGACATCGGCAAATTCGATCTGCTCTGTCAAAAGGCTGACAAGGCTTCGATCATCTTCTTCTCCCAGCGATTCCCCTCGGTCCGTCAAAAAGTCATGGCTGGAGAAGTCTTTCAGCAGGTTAACCGCGTCAACCACTGTCACCATCGTGTCGAGCCGTGCCACATCCGACAGGCTTTGCCCTTCTTCATCGCGGAAATCAAAGGTGGCCGCGACCGGCAAAGGTTCTGAAATCCCGGTCGATTCAATCAGCAAATAGTCAAAACGGCCCTCTTCGGACAGGTTGCGCACCTCTTTCAGCAGGTCATCGCGCAGCGTGCAGCAGATACAACCGTTGGACATTTCCACCAGCGTCTCTTCCGAGCGCGACAACTCTGTTCCTTCGCGGACCAAATCGGCATCGATGTTCACTTCGGACATGTCGTTGACGATGACAGCAACGCGCCGCCCATCGCGGTTGTTCAAGACACGGTTCAAAAGGGTCGTTTTGCCGGCCCCGAGAAACCCGGAGAGAACGGTAACAGGCAGTCGGTTGTCGCTGTGGGGTGCGTCTTTCATAGAAGGCTCCGTAGCTGAAGGATGAGCATCTAGCTATGTTATAACATAACGATCATCAATAGGTAGTTTCACAATTCGCTTTGCCAGTATCTGGCGCCAAAAACCGGCTCAGCTTGCCTGCTTGCGCTTTTTCTTTTCAGCGATGACTTTTTCGGCCAGATCGCGTGCAATGGCAAAGGCACCTTTGATCTTGTCGGCATCGGCCTTCCAATCGCGGCGTACCACGATCTTGTTGTCTTTGACCTTGGCCAATCCCTTTTGCGCCTGAATGAACTCGACCAAGCCTTGGGGCGAGGCAAACTTGTCATTATGAAACTGAATGGTTGCGCCTTTGGGGCCACCATCCAGCTTTGCGATACCGGCCCGTTTGCACATCGCTTTGATCCGAACAACGAGCAGCAACGTATTGACCTCTCTGGGTAATTTCCCGAACCGGTCAATCAATTCGGCCGCGAACCCCTCCAGTTCAACCTTGGTCGTCAGCGACGACAGGCGGCGGTAGAGACCCAAACGCACGTCCAAATCCGGGACATAATCCTCGGGGATCAGAACAGGAACACCAAGATTGATCTGCGGGGCCCATTGATCGTCGGCCTCTGACAGCCCTTCCATCTCGCCCGACCGGATTTTGGCGATCGCCTCTTCCAGCATGGATTGATAAAGCTCATAGCCGACATCGCGCATTTGCCCGGACTGCTCTTCGCCCAGCAGATTGCCCGCCCCCCGGATATCCAGGTCCTGGCTGGCCAGCGTAAATCCGGCCCCCAACGTGTCCAGCGATCCCAGAACGCGCAAGCGCTTCTCGGCCGTCGCGGTCAACCGCGCGCGCGGCTTTGTGGTCAGATAGGCATAGGCCCGTGTCTTGGACCGCCCCACACGGCCCCGTATCTGATAAAGCTGCGCCAACCCGAACATATCGGCCCGGTGCACCACCATCGTGTTGGCCGATGGGATATCCAATCCGCTTTCCACAATCGTCGTGGCCAGCAACACATCGTATTTGCCGTCGTAAAACGCATTCATGCGATCATCGAGCTCTCCTGCGGCCATCTGCCCATGTGCCACCACATAGGTCAGCTCTGGCAGCTGTTCTTTCAGGAACTCTTCGATCTCTGGCAGGTCACTGATCCGAGGAACAACATAGAAACTTTGCCCCCCACGATAGTGTTCGCGCAGCAACGCTTCGCGGATCGTCACCGCGTCAAATTCGCTGACATAGGTGCGGATGGCCAGACGGTCGATGGGTGGCGTCCCGATGATGGACAGGTCGCGGACCCCGGACAGCGACAGTTGCAAGGTGCGGGGGATGGGCGTGGCCGTCAGCGTCAGCACATGGATGTCTGAACGCAATTGTTTCAGCCGCTCCTTGTGCCCGACACCGAAGTGTTGTTCCTCATCAATGACTAACAGGCCAAGGTTATGAAACCGAATGCCCTTAGCCAAAAGCGCATGCGTGCCCACAACGATGTCGACAGTGCCCCGCGCAATGCCATCCCGGGTCTTTTGCGCCTCTCCGGCAGAGACAAAGCGCGACAGTTGACGTACCTCCATCGGAAAACCCCGGAACCGTTCGGCAAAGCTCGCCGCGTGTTGACGCGCCAGAAGGGTCGTTGGCGCAATGACAGCGACCTGAACCCCGGACATGGCCGCGACAAAGGCCGCGCGCATCGCAACCTCGGTTTTGCCAAAGCCGACATCGCCGCAGATCAGACGATCCATCGGCTGGCCGCTGGTCATATCGTCCAGAACATCGCCGATCGCCCGCAATTGGTCATCGGTTTCCTGATATGGGAACCGGGCGCTGAACTCTTCCCAGGCATGCGGGGGCGGTTCCAGGATCGGGGCATTGCGCAGCGCGCGTTCCGCGGCAATGCGGATCAGACGATCCGCCATCTCGCGAATGCGTTCTTTCAGCTTGGCTTTCTTGGCCTGCCATGCGCCGCCGCCCAGCCGATCCAACAGCCCTTCTTCTTGGCCGTATTTCGGTAAAAGCTCGATGTTTTCGACCGGCAGGAACAGCTTAGCCTGTTCGGCATATTCTAGGCTGATGCATTCATGGGCGGCCCCGGCGGCGGTGATCACCTCTAACCCTTTGTAGCGACCGATGCCGTGATCCACATGCACCACCAGATCGCCGGGGGTCAGCGACTGTGTTTCCGTCAGAAAGTTTTCAGCCTTGCGGCGTTTTTTCGGGGCGCGGATCAACCTGTCGCCCAGAACGTCCTGTTCCGAAATCACCGTCATCCGAGGGGTTTCAAACCCATGCTCCAACGACCAAACCGCCAGGTAAAGCCCGCTTTTGCCGATCCGGCCGGCATTGGGGATCGCAATGGTTTCGGCCAGACCTTCATCCTCGATCAGCCCGGCCAATCGTTCCCGCGCGCCTTCGGAATAACTGGCAATAATCACCGGCCCCGTTTGCAGTTTTGCCTTAACGTGATCCGCCAATGCCCCAAAAAGACTGATGCTTTCCTGTTGGCGTTCAGGTGAGAAGTTGCGCCCAATCCGTCCGCCGGCATCGATCACGCCGGGGCCCGTCGCCTGTGCCAACGGATGAAACTGCAAAACCCGATGTCCCGCAACCGCGTCGGTCCATGCGGCATCGTCGAGATACAAAAGCCCCGGCGGCGTGGGTTTATAGACCGTATCCATGCGCGACTTGGCCTGCATGGCCAGAACACGCGTTTCATATTGATCCGAGATACTGTCCCACCGCGCCACGCGCGCGGGCGTTGTTTGATCATCAACGGTGATGGTCGCACCGGGCAGGTAGTCAAACAGCGTTTCCATCCGATCATGGAAAAACGGCAACCAGTGTTCCATGCCCTGATGTTTGCGCCCCGCGCTGACGGCTTCGTACAGCGGATCATCCGTGCCTGCCGCCCCAAATTCGAGGCGGTAATTCTGTCGGAACCGCGTAATGGCCGCGTCATCCAGAATAATCTCTGACACCGGCGCCAGCTCGACCACCTCCAGCTTTTCGGTTGTGCGCTGCGTGACCGGGTCGAACCGACGGGCGCCGTCCAGAACATCGCCGAAAAGGTCCAGCCGGACCGGACCGCCCTCGCCCGGCGGAAAGATATCGATGATCCCGCCGCGCACTGCATAATCGCCGGGTTCCATCGCTGTCGAGCTTTGGACAAAACCCATACGGACCAAAAACGCCCGCAACGCCTTTTCATCGATGCGCCCGCCGACCCGCGCGGTAAAGGCGGCCTCTTTCAACACCTCGCGGGCCGGCACCCGCTGGGTTGCCGCGTTCAATGTCGTGAGCAGAACAAACTGCGTGGGCATCCCATGCAACAATGCGGCCAACGTTGCCATCCGCGTGGCAGAGATATCCGGATTGGGTGACACCCGGTCAAACGGCAAACAGTCCCAACCCGGAAAGCTGAGAACCGGGACGTCCGGGCGCAAAAACGTCAACGCAGCCTGCATCGCGGCAAGCCGTTTGTCATCCCGTGCTATATGCACAACAGGGCCATCCGCCTTGATCAGTTCGTCCAGAACCAACTGGGCGTCAAAGCCTTCGGGCGCGCCGCCGACCACGATATGCGCAGGAGTGTTCATCTGTTCGAGACCTTACATCAGTGAGGCGTCAGTTTCCCAACGCCCCGATGGTCAGATTTTGATACATGCCCCACAAGGCTGTGCAGAAAATGGATATGGTGCCCAGAAACTGCGTTTGCATCCTGTGGCGTCCCAGCCGCGACACCAAATCATCGCCCGACAAACCGTTGTCGTGGATCAAATGGGCCTGCCGTAGACTCATCAATCCCAACAGGCTCATCGGAAAGAGCAACAAAAACACCGCTTGGGCAAACTCGATGCGGTAAATGAAGCCAAGCAGGACAAGCGTGGTCAAAACGAAAAACGCAAACCCGATGACCAGCATGCCTGAGACACGGCTGATATACATGAGACGGGCGATATTGATACGGGCAATCTCTTCCAGATCGGTCTGTGCTTGTCCTCCTGCACGCCGCGCGCGCAACACCATGTCATAAGGAATGCCCAACACCCAATGACTTGCTGATGACCAAAGCACCGCCAAAGCAATCCAATACCACAAGTTGGAAAACGACCTGAGATCAATCAGTTCGATAATTGACCTGTACCAATCCAATACCGTCGCCCCGTGCCTTCTTTTTCCGGTCTGATCAGCTGTGGAATAACCGGACCTCTCAATCATGCTCTTGTGAGCAAGGCCTTTCCATGCCACCCAATACAGAATTGTGCAAGGAGCCAGAGCCATGAAACCGACAATCGCACCGTTTCCGCTTGCCCGTCCCCGCCGCGCGCGTCAGTCAGCGGCGATCCGGGCCCTTGTGGCGGAACATACGCTTAGCGTTGGTGACCTGATCTGGCCGGTCTTCGTTCAGGATGGCACAGATCGTGAAGACTCTGTGCCGTCCATGCCAGGTGTCGTGCGGCGCGGCATTGATCACATCGCCTCTGCCGCACGCATGGCACAGGATCTCGGGATCCCGGCGATCTGCCTCTTTCCGTACACAGACCCTGCTCTAAAAACAGAAGATTGTGCCGAGGCATGGAACCCCGACAACCTGTGCAACCGCGCCATCCGAGAGATCAAAAATGCAGCACCCGACATCGCCGTCATGACCGATGTCGCCTTGGACCCCTACAACATCAATGGCCATGACGGATATGTCGAAAACGGCGAAATCGTGAATGACCGGACGATTGAAGCGTTGGTCAAAATGACCGTGGCGCAGGCAGAGGCTGGTGCCGATATCATCGGGCCATCGGACATGATGGACGGCCGCATCGGAGCGATGCGCAATGCGCTGGAATCCGAAGGGCACCAAAACGTAATGATCCTGAGCTATGCAGCCAAATATGCCAGCGCCTTTTATGGCCCGTTTCGGGATGCGGTCGGGGCATCGGGCGCTTTGACCGGGGACAAAAAGACATATCAGATGGATCCGGCCAATTCTGACGAAGCTCTTCGCATGATCGAACGTGATCTCACCGAGGGCGCGGATATGGTCATGGTAAAACCTGGAATGCCCTATCTGGACATTTGCAGACGGGTCAAAGACACCTTTGGCGCGCCCACCTATGCCTATCAGGTGTCCGGCGAATACGCGATGGTTCAGGCCGCGGCGCAGAACGGGTGGATTGATGGCGAAAAAGTCATGCTGGAAAGCCTGATGGCCTTTCGCCGCGCCGGATGCGATGGCGTGCTGACGTATTTTGCACCCGCCGTTGCCCGCATTCTAAATGGGTAACACAAAGAGATTGAAGCCCACTTCATTTAGTGGGCGGCTTCCTGCGCATCGCTAAGCCTTGATACGTGACACGCGGCGAAGAACCGCTTATACACAGCATTAAGTCGGGCAAACCGGCACCTACAGGCAAATCACACAGGCAGTATCATGTCCAATTTCTCATCTCAAAGATGGTCCCGGCGCGGGTTCGCTGCGGGGCTTGCGGGTCTGACAGTCACAGCCGCATGCGGCAATGGGGTCGGCAGCAATGGCGCCGCCAATATCGACAGTCGCGTCAACGCAACGCTGAACCTGATGTACGCGGAATATCCAAACACAATCGACCTGGCCGAAAAGTCGACTGGCATGTTGGTCATGCCGTTGCAGACAGAAGCCGGATTTGGCTTTGGCGGCGGCCATGGCCGCGGCGCTCTGCGGATCAATGGAACCACCGTTGACTATTACTCGAACACCAAGGCCAGCGCAGGTTTGCAAATTGGCGCACAGCAATATGCACATGTGCTGTTCTTCATGACCGATGATGCACTGTCCGGGTTCCGACGTTCTCCGGGTTGGACGCTCGGCGCAGATGTTGAATACGTGATCAGTGACCAGGGGGATTCTATTGCTGCTGACAGCAACACGCTGCTCTCCCCGGTTCTGGCCGCCATCTTTGCCCAAGCAGGTTTACGGATTGGGGCGTCACTGGAAGGCAGCAAATATACGCGTATCATTCCCTGATAGCAAAGAAACAAGGCCGGGGTATCACCCGGCCTTCGCTCCGTTTACCAGCGTTATCAACAACTTGCGAAGTGTTTCTCGATCATCTTCACCGATGATCTCGGCACAGCTTTGCTCAATATCTCGGATCTGTTCAGCCGCCAACGTACGCAGCTTCTGCCCTTTGTCTGTAATTGAGACGACCTTATCGCGCTTGCTGTTCTCGGCGTAGGACACCTGCAAAACACCGTGGGCCACCAACCGATCCACCGCTTGTTGTGCCGCCTGACGCGAAAACCCCAGCTCTCTGTGGACCTGCGAAAGTTTGACGGTGCGCCCGCGCAACTGTCCGAAGACACGCATATCGGACTCCCGAATGGCCGCAAATTCAGTGGCTTGACGACCGTCATCCATCTGTTGGTTCCATTGGGCCAACAGGGTCATCATCATTCCCTTCAGATTGGTCGAAAGGAAGCGATCGTCTTTTTTATCAATCATGGTTGACAAACTGCAGGCCTGTGATCATCTAACAAGCATAGTGACAAAAGGATGAGGCCTTCAATGAACCGCCGCGCTTTTCTGAAGACTTCTGCCGCTGGGACACTTATGGCGGGCTCTGGCATGGCACTGGCGCAGTCAGCTTTGCCGCCGCTGCCGCTTATTCCAATGACGGATCTGATTGATGGGATCGACGGGCGTATCGCGTTGAACCTTACACCAGGGACGCATGATTTCGGCAATAGCGCTGCGAGCGCGACCTTTGGCATCAACAATTCCTATCTCGGGCCGGTCCTGCGTGTGAAACAGGGTCAAACACTGCCCTTTGATGTCCAGAACGGGATTGGCGACGTGACCACGCTGCATTGGCATGGGCTCCATATTCCCGGTGATGTCGACGGCGGACCGCATCAGGAAATAGCAGACGGCGGCACGTGGTCACCGGATGTTCCGATTGTTCAGCAAGCATCGATGAACTGGTTTCATTCTCACATGCACGGCAAAACGGCCGAACAGACCTACAGAGGGCTGGCCGGGATCATGTTGGTCGAAGATGACGCCAGCCTTGCCGCTGACTTGCCCAAAACCTATGGCGTCGATGATTTCACGCTAGTCTTGCAGGACAAACACTTTGAAAGCTCTGGCAGCCTCACATACGGCGTCAGCGCCACGGTTTTCGAAGACGGCTTTACCGGCGACACGCTGGTCGTCAACGGCGCAATTGCCCCCGTCGGACAGACGGTGCCGCGCGGCTTGGTCCGGCTGCGCATTCTCAACGCCTCGAACGCACGTTTCATGACGCTGTCGATGGAAACCGGCCCGCTGCGCGTGATTGCGTCCGAAGGAGGGTTCCTGCCGTCCCTCGTGGAAACAGAAACCATTCTCATGTCACCGGGCGAACGGTACGAAATCCTTGTCGATATGCGTACCATTGAAACCAACAGCCTTCAGGTCGAGGTTGACCCGGACGAAACAATCATGGGCTTCCTTGGCGGGTTGCTGGGCATCGGAAAGACTTGGACCGCATTGACATTGACGCAAACGGCAGAACAGGGATTTGACGCGGCATTGCCTGAAACTCTTGCAATCCTGACCCCTGCCGATCCGTCACCGGCCAAAAACACCCGGTCGTTTGAGCTCAATATGGGTGGCGACGACGAGCTTGCCGCACTTGCCGCCGCTTGGGGCAATGTTTGTGGTGGCGGGGTTATGGCGATCAATGGCCAGCCGATGAAAATGGACCGGATCGATGAAGAGGTCCGCAAAGGCGATACGGAAATCTGGCGTATTTCGGTCGACGATATGCTGCACCCGTTCCACATCCATGGGTGTTCTTTCCGCATCCTGACGCAAAACGGCGGGACGCCGCCCGCCTATGCGCAAGGGTGGAAAGACATGGTGCACGTGGAAAACGGCTGGTCCGAGATGCTGGTCAAATTCGACTATGACGCGACCGAAGATGCCCCATATATGTACCACTGCCACATCCTCGAACACGAGGATTGTGGCATGATGGGACAGTTCACGGTGACCTAGCCAGAATTAACCGGCGGCGCGCAACCGTTTGAACAGGCTGGAGGTGTCCCAACGGCCACCTCCCATCTTCTGGACGTCTTTGTAGAATTGATCGACAAGCGCTGTAACGGGCAGGCTCGCACCAATCTGATCCCCAGTTGACAGGCAAATCCCCAGATCCTTGCGCATCCAGTCGACCGCAAAGCCATGCTCAAAGTGATCGTCCAGCATGGTTTCATACCGGTTTGACATCTGCCAGCTGCCTGCAGCGCCCTGGCTGATCACCTCAACCACGTCGCGGCCATCCAGCCCGGCCTTTTCCGCGAAGTGCAGTGCTTCGCTCAGCCCCTGAACCAGCCCCGCGATGGCGATCTGGTTGCACATCTTGGTCATTTGCCCCGCCCCACTATCGCCGATGCGACGGCAGATGCGAGAATAGGCATCCATGATGGGTTCCGCCCGATCATAGGCCGCCTGATCGCCGCCACACATCACGCTGAGCACACCGTTTTCCGCGCCCGCCTGCCCGCCGGAAATCGGCGCATCAACAAAGCTGATCTGGCTCTCCGCTGCCGCGGCATAAAGCTCGGTTGTCACCGCAGCCGAAACTGTTGTGTGATCGACAAAAACTGTGCCCGCCGCCATTCCGGCAAAAGCGCCATCATCGCCGAGACAAACAGAACGGAGATCGTCGTCATTTCCCACACAGGACATGACAAAATCTGCGCCTTCCGCCGCCGCGCGCGGGGTGGCGGCCGCGCTGCCGCCATGTTCGGCAACCCAGGCTTCGGCTTTTGCAGCGGTTCTGTTGTAGACGGTCCCCGTATGTCCGGCCTTGGCCAAATGTCCTGCCATGGGATAGCCCATAACTCCTAACCCCAGAAACGCTACGTTAGCCATTGGCTTTCCCTCGATGTTGCGTGCATTAACCTGCGGACATAGCTAACAGGCCGGGCATCAACGTCAACGCCCGCGCCGCTGGGAGGGATAAATGGCCGTAGTCTTTCGGATTTTGTTGCGTATTGCGGCAGGGTTGATCTTCCTCGTTCTTATTGCGGTGGGCGCGGTTTATTTTCTGGCGTCTCAGTCTCTGCCAGACTATGATAATACGCTGGCCGTTGACGGCATTGATGCCGAGGTGCGCATCGTGCGTGACAATGCCAATGTCCCACATATTTTTGGCGAAAATGACAACGACGTTTTTTTTGGGCTCGGCTATGCCCATGCACAGGACCGTTTGTGGCAAATGACCGTGATGCGGCGCACCTCGCAAGGGCGTCTTTCCGAAGTCTTTGGCGCGCGCACCGTTGAAATTGACAGCCTTTTGCGCCGTTTGGACATTCACCGTCTCGCGGTTCAGTCAATGTCCGCCCAAGACGACCAAACCCTTGCAGCACTCGAAGCGTATGCCGCGGGCGTCAATGCGCGGCTGGCCGAAATCAATGATCGGGCCCTTGGACGCGGCGCGCCCGAGATGTTCCTGTTCAACGCGCCCATCGCACCGTGGCGGCCAGCGGACTCTGTTGCCATTATCAAGCTGATGGGTCTGCAACTGACGGGGCATATGGATAACGAAGTGCTGCGCGCGCGCACCTCGCTGATGCTAGAGGACCTGGCCCGGCTGTTGGATGTCATGCCGGATGTTCCGGGTGAAGGGCTGGCTGCCCTCCCTGAATACGCTGCCTTGTTCGATACCGTACCGCAATTTACCCAAACCGCGCACGCCCCACGCGATCCGCTGTCTCCGTTTCCCGCACGCGGTCTGTCCGGTGCGTCCAATGCTTGGTCTGCGGCCCCCGGGCGATCCGCGACCGGCGGCACATTGCTGGCCAATGATCCCCATCTAGGGTTTTCCGCCCCGGCGCTCTGGTATCTTGCGCGGCTAGAATTGGGGGTTGGTGGCGCCATAGGGGGAACCATTCCGGGCATTCCGGTGATCCTGTCGGGGCGCAGCAACCGTGTCGGATGGGGCGTTACATCAGCTTATGTCGATGACCAGGACGTTTTCATCGAGATGCTGAACCCGGACAACCCCGAAGAATACCGCACACCTGCGGGGTACAAACCGTTTGAAACCCGGCCATCGATTGTCGAGATCAAGGACGAGGCCCCGGTCACCCTGACCTTGCGCTGGACAGAAAACGGACCTGTCCTGCCGGGCAGCCACTACAACCTGAACACGGTCACGCCTCCGGGCCATGTCGCCGCACTCAGCTGGACCTTGCTAAGCCCGCGCGACACGTCGATGACGGCTGCGTTCAAACTGATGTATGCCAACAGTGTCGAAGAGGCGATCGCCACCTCAGAAGGGTTCCTGTCGCCTGCATTGAACCTGTCCTTGATCGACGAAGACACCATTGCCATGAAACTGATCGGCGCAGTGCCCAAGCGGGACATCCGCCATTTCAGCCAGGGCCGTATGCCCAGTCAGGGCTGGCGGCGTGTAAACCGGTGGGACGGACGGATGCCTTATGCCACCAACCCGGAATTCATTAGCCCCAAAGGCGGCATTCTGGGCAATACCAACAACAAGATCATCGATCGCCCCTTCCCCGATCACGTGTCATTTGAATGGGGTGACACGCAGCGGGTGCACCGGTGGGAACGGTTGATGCAATCACGTGAGGTGCATACTCGCGACAGCTTTATCGAGGCACAGCTGGACACGGTCAGCTTTACCGCGCGCGCGCTTCTGCCCCTGATCGGTGCAGAGCTTTGGTTCACCGGCGAATCCGCACCCGAAGGCACCCCGGAACGGCAAAGGCAGGAAGCCTTGGCGCTGTTGGCCAACTGGAACGGCGAAATGAACGAACATCTGCCGGAACCCCTGATCTACGCCGCTTGGGTGCGCGCCTTGCAAGATCGCCTGATCCGCGACGAACTGGGACCGCTGGCAGATGAATTTGTGCATGTCGAACCCTTGTTTATCGAACGAGTGTACCGTGACATCGACGGTGCCGCGATCTGGTGCGACGTCCGGCAAAGCGCGCCGACCGAAACCTGTTCCGACATGGCCCGTCTGGCGCTGGACGATGCCCTGATCTGGATCACCGAAACCTATGGCACAGCGCTGGAATCCTTGCGCTGGGGCGACGCGCACCAAGCAACCCATGACCACCAGATCCTGGGCAAGGTGCCGGTGCTGCGGTATTTCGTGAACATTCGCCAATCGACCAGCGGCGGCGACAACACGCTGTTGCGCGGTCGAACCTCCGGCACGGGCGACAACCCTTTCCTGAACGTGCACGGCGCAGGCTATCGCGGAGTTTACGATTTTGCAGACCCCGATAGCTCTGTTTTCATCAATTCAACGGGCCAATCGGGGCATTTCCTGTCACGACACTATGATGATCTGGCACAGCTTTGGCGCCGCGGCGAATACATCCCGATGTCTCTGGATGAGGAACTTGCCGCCGCAGCTTCGGTCGGGATCACACAACTGGTTCCGCGAAACTAGAGCGCGTGAAACTGGGCTTTTTGCTTATCCGTCCATGAAACGGTGAGCTCAAAGCCCGTTTCTGTTTGCGTTTCGGCTGACACGACATCCAGCGCAAAGAGCCACGCGCGTTTTTTGCCATCCGCAAAGCTCAAGCGCAGCAATTCCTCTGTGCGAACCCCTTGCAGCGCGACGGCGATTGCGGCCAAAAGATCGTCCTGGCCTTCGCCTGTCAAAGCCGAGATGTCAAACACGTTGTCCTGGCGATCTGCCCGCGCCAAAAGCGCCTCGCGCGCGTCTGCGTCGACCAGATCGATCTTGTTCCAAACCTCAAACTGCGCGCGGTTTTCATCGACACCCAGCGACGTCATGATCGCCTCGACGTCTGCGGCCTGCTCTTCGGTTTCGTCATGCGCAATGTCACGCACATGCAGGATCAGATCGGCACCCAGAACCTCTTCCAAAGTCGCGCGAAAAGCCGCGACCAGTTCTGTCGGTAGATCGGAAATGAAACCCACGGTGTCCGACAGAATAATTTCCGGCCCGTCCGGCAGATCCACCCGCCGCATCGTGGGGTCCAATGTGGCAAAGAGCATGTCCTTGGCCATCACCTTTGCCCCGGTCAACCGGTTGAAGAGCGTGGATTTTCCGGCATTGGTGTATCCCACCAATGCGACAATCGGATAGGGAACCTTGGCGCGCGATGCCCGGTGCAACGTCCGCGTTTTGACCACCTTGGCCAGTTGGCGACGCAGGCGCACCAATTGTTCATCGATAGCTCGGCGGTCGGCCTCGATCTGGGTCTCACCCGGACCGCCCACAAAGCCTAAGCCCCCTCTTTGACGTTCAAGGTGGGTCCAGGCCCGAACCAGACGTGTGCGTTGATAGCTTAGCGCGGCCATCTCAACCTGCAGCACACCTTCTCGGGTGCGTGCGCGATCGCTGAAAATCTCAAGGATCAGGCCGGTTCGATCAAGGATCTTTACCTTCCACTCCCGCTCCAGATTGCGCTGCTGAACCGGGGTCACCGGGCCGTCGATCAGGACCAGCTCGACCTCGTTTTGCTTAAACCGTTGCTTCAGCTCATCAATTTTGCCCGAGCCAAACAGCAAACCCGCCTGCGCCTTGGGCAGGCGGACAACTTCTGATCCAACAACGTCCAAATCAGGCAAGGCTGCGGCAAGTGCCACAGCCTCTTCCAGCGCCGGCTCTGCGATTCGGCGCTCTGCATCAGATTTGATATCAAGATGCAGCACCCAAGCGCGGGTGCGGCTCCGTTCATGTTCCATCAAGAGGCGACTTCGCCCTCATACAGGCTGATCGGCTGGGCTGGCATGATCGTCGAGATCGCATGCTTGTACACAAGCTGTGACTGACCATCGCGACGCAGCAACACGCAAAAATTGTCAAACGAGGTGATCACACCCTGCAATTTTACCCCGTTGATCAGAAATATTGTGACGGGGACCTTCGTTTTTCGCACATGGTTCAGGAATGCGTCCTGAAGATTTTGTCTGTCCGAAGCCATAATTCTTTTTATCTCGCCTTTGTTCTTGTTACGCATTGCGGACCAACGCGTCCCTCCGCCGCCACTATGGAGCGGCGCGGTCAGAGTTACCACCCACAAAAATCAGTCGTTTCAGTGATGTGTCAAGCGGTCGTGTCAGCTACGCCACAGGTTTGGTGTCAACAAAGCAATAATTGCCAGCGTTTCAAGCCGTCCCAAAACCATCGCAACCACCAGAACGAGCTTTGCCGCAACATCCAGTTCCGAAAGGCGCAAGGTTTCATCGCCTGCCACTTCCACAAGCGGACCCGTAGTCGACAGACTGGAAACGCTCAAAAGGATGGCTTGTTCAAAGGACAACCCCTGGGCTGCCAACAAGATGGACACCACCGCCAAGGACAATGCAAACAGCATGAAAATGACCCAAGCGATAAAGGCTCCGTTGGCCTGAATGCGCCGGCTTGCCGGCCGCGCGCGGCTGACAGAAGACGGATGGACCAGCTTTTCCATTTCGCGCAAGCCATTCAAGTAAAGCGCAAAAACCCGCAACAACTTAACACCACCGGCGGTCGTGGCCACGCCGCCCCCCATCAGGGCGAGCCCCATCAAGATCAACCCTGAGCTTTCCAGCCCGGACCAAGCCTGCGCATCTTGCCAGCTATCGCTGACAAACCCTGTGGTGCTGAGGAACGACAGAACCGTGAACATGCTGCCCCAAAGGGCATTTAACCCGGCAATGATGTCGCCTTGCGCCGTGAACTCGTATGCGCCCAGAAAATGCCGAAGAAACAGGATCAACGGCACCACGATCACCAACATCAGGCCGTTGCGAAACTCCGGGTCTTTGTCGAGACGGGCGTACCCTTTGGTTACCGTGTCTGCTGAAAACGTCAGCCTCGACAGAGCAAAGAACATAAACAGGAAGATAACGGCTTCGCCCGCCCATCCGGATGCCGCGTTTTCGGTTCCTCCGATCGGCGAAATCCCAGAGGTGGACATCACCGACATCGCATGGGTGATCGCCGTCAACGGCGGCTCGCCCGCCAATAATAACAAAATCCAAAGCGCCCCGGTCAGACCGACATAGACCGGAACCAGCGTCCGGGTAATTCGGATAAGCCTTTGGCGTGGGTCGACACGCAGTCTCAGTCCCGGGCCCGCATCGCCTCTGCCCGGCTCTCCACGCGCCGTCACCTCGAACCCACCAAGGCTCAGCGGTGCCAGAACGGCCGAGGCGGCAATCCACATCAGCAAACCGCCCATCCATCCGACCTGCGCCCGCCACAGATGCAGCGTTGGGGTCAACCGGCCCGGGTTGAAGGTTTCAAATCCAGTAGTCGTCAGCGCGCTGACCATCTCGAAATAGGCGTTGAAATAGGATGTATTCCGCAACGCGTCATAAACCGGCAACGCCAGAAAGAACGGCAACAACACAAAAGTCGCCAAAAGCGACAACAGCTGGCCTAGCGCCCGGTGCGGCTTTTCATTGGTGTTATCCGCAAAAGCGATCAGCGTGACCACGAAAAGGCCCACAACACCAGAATAGAAAAACGCGCGGGCAATGCCTTCGTCGCCCAGAACCATCGCATGGCCCGCAGGAACAAACATCGACAGGGCCGCAAGACCGACGATCAGCTGAAACAAGGGCAGCTTGGCAATCAGACTGGTGTTGCGGACCGCGCGCGCCATTTAGAAATAGTCGATCGAGACCTGCAACAGCCGCTCGACCTCTTTTACATCGTCGGCCATGGCAAAAATCGACACGATGTCACCGGCATCGATGCGCAGCTTGCCCACGGCCCGCACAACCTCGCCGTTTTTCATCACGCCACCAACCAGGGCACCTTCGGGAAAGTCGATATCCCGGATCAGCTGGCCGGCCATGGGCGATGTCGACAGAACTTCAGCTTCGATAATCTCGGCCTCGGCATCGCCGATTGAATAAACGGCCCGCACCCGTCCATGCCGGATGTGCAGCAGGATGGAACTCACCGTGGTGGCACGCGGGTTGATATAGGCATCAATCCCCAAGGGCCCCATCATCGGCACCAAGGTCGGATCGTTGATCAGTGCAATGGCCATCGGGCAACCCGCCGCTTTGGCCCGAACTGCGGACAACATGTTGGTTTTGTCGTCATCCGTTACCGCCAGCATCGCATCGGCGCGGCCAATGCCGGCCTCTTGCAGCAACGCGCCGTCCAATCCGTCGCCATGTAAAACGATGGTCCGTTCCAACGCCGCCGCAGCGCGTTCGGCGCAATCCATCGACTTTTCAATGATCTTGGCGCGAATGCGGGATGTGCTGCCTTCCAGCGCGCGCGCGACCGCCAGACCCACATTGCCGCCACCGACGATGACCATCCGGTCCTGTTTGGCTTCTTTCTTGCCAAAAACTTCCAAGGTGCGGGGCACGTCGTCGCGGTGTATAAAGACGTAACATTCGTCACCGACAAACAACTGGTCATCCGCTTCGGGCGCAAACAAAGTGCCTTCGCGGCGGATGCCCACCACAATGGTGCGCAAGGTGGAAAAAAGGTCCGTCAACTGGCGCAGCGGTGTGTTCACCACCGGACAATCCTCGTCCAGCACAATGCCCAACAGTTGCGCCTTGCCATCCATGAAAGTTTCCGTGTCAAAGGCGGCGGGGGCCGACAGCCGCTGCATCGCCGCTTCGGCAACCTCACGTTCCGGGCTGATCACCACATCGATCGGCAGATGATCGCGACGGTAGAGATCCGAATAAATCGCTGTCAGATAGGACTGGGCCCGCAACCGCGCAATTTTCCGGTTAATGGCAAAAACCGAATGCGCCACCTGACAGGTGACCATGTTCACCTCGTCCGAATGGGTTGCGGCAATGATCATATCCGCATCCCGCGCCCCGGCCCGGTCCAGAACATCCGGATAGCTGGCAAAGCCCGCTATCCCCTGGACATCGAGCGTATCTGTCGCCCGCCGTACAAGATCAGGGTTATTGTCAACGACCGTGACGTCGTTCAATTCGCCAGACAAATGGCGGGCGATTTGCCACCCCACCTGACCAGCCCCACAAATGATCACTTTCATACGCGCTTCCTGGGACGCCTTGACAAGGCTTTTGAATGGCAGAACCCTGAGAGGGGGTCAAATCAATTGTCTTCTTGCGGGTTTGGAGGCGGATTATGTGGCAAAAACTCCTGCGTATGAGCTGTCTGGCGGGCCTGATCTGTGCCGGCTGCAGCCCCCTGACCACCTACTACAAACCCGGTGAGACCGTATCGCGCCTGAACCGGGACACCACCAGTTGCGAGGTCAAAGCGCTGAAAGACGCACCCGTTGCAACGGAAATCCGGCAAAGGGCACCGGTGTATTACCCGGGCTATAACCGGTGTCGCAGCGATGGCAGGTGTTATCGTACTAGCGGTTATTGGGCAGATGGCGGGGTCTATTCCGTCGACGTCAACAAAGGCCTGCGCCAGCGGGTGACCGACCAATGCATGGCCGATCTGGGCTATGGCCGCGTCGAAATCGCCTCCTGCTCGCCAGACGTGAAATCCCGCGTCACCGCCGCACGCACAACCGTCCTGCCAACACTCGGCCCCTCAAGCTGTTTCATTAGGAACGACGACGGCAGTTACCAGATCCTGAACGCCGGCTGAGCAGGTCTGTCGGAGCAGAATTAGTCATGGAACCCAACCCGACGCTCAGTCTGTAACACGATCTCCGCAGCGCGGCAAATGGAAGGAATGAGCCCAAAGTTCCAAATGCTGCACTTCACACGAATTGCGACTTATTGGTCTCGTTTCAATAAAGCCGGGTCTGGCCGTCTTTTTCTACGATGCCGTCAACATCTGCCAATGGATCAGGCAAGCTACCATGAACCTTGAGAAACTCTCCGGCGGACGGCACGTCGCTCAGATCGGGCCAGGCATCTTGCTCCCACATTCCGGCGCGAACGAAAGCCTTAGGACAGTGGCTGAGCAACGCATCGACCTGAACCAAGATCGCAAGATCGGGGACGTGCCCTCGTGCTTCCATTTGGCGCATCAATTTTGTGTCGCGTACAATTCTTGCCTGCCCCGAAATCCGCAGACTGTCCCTGTGACCCGGGATGATGAAGTAAAGACCGACACCAGGATCGCGCAGGATATTCTCGAACGCATCGGCTCGATTGTTGCCAAGCCGGTCAGGCAAGGCGATGACCCGATCGTTCAGAATCTGCACGAAACCTGACGGGTCGCCTCGCGGTGTCATATCGACGCCACCGTCCTGCCGCCGGGTTGCCAGCACCACCATGGTTGAAGCCGCAATGAAGCGGCGTGCCAGGTCATCAACATGCCCAATGACCTTATTGGCTACGAAGCGCGACGGCGGGTTACGGTGGGTCCGCAGGCCCTCCTGTGTGGTGATTTCTTCCTCAACGGAAATGCCAAACACATCAGCCATGTCAAACCTCACGCCAGTGCAGAAGAAGGATCCATCACGCGGTCCACAGGGTAGATCGCTGTGATCGGAATGCCGCTAATTTCTGAGTGTTTGCGGATCGCGGCCTCATTGTCGGCGAGGTAGATACAGAAAATCTTATCACCCGCCACATGGCTGTGCTGCCATTGGACTGTCGGGGCGAGCTGGGCCAACGCAGCGTTTGAGTTCTGAGCGGCCGCCACGGCATCCGCGTCGCTCATCTTCCCAGCCTCGGGATTATCTCTTTCGATTACGTACTTCTTCATGTCATCCTCCTGCATGGCCCCCGATTATCGGCGGGTCCGTGCGAAAGTGCGGGCCCAAGTCATATTTCGTCCAGTCCGGTTTTCGAACTAGCCCTCAGAACTGCTGAAGTTATGGTAGAAACATCGACAATAGAGTGAAAGTCATGCAGAAACGACCGCACTACGGACAATATTGTCCGCTGTCGATCGCGGCGGAGATCGTCGGCACCCGCTGGACACTGTTGCTGCTGCGTGAATTGCTAGAAGGCTCAACACAGTTCAACGATATCGCGCGTGGTGTGCCGCTGATGTCGCGCAGTATGCTGTCTCAACGTCTGAAAGACCTTGACGCCGCGGGCTTGGTGACGCGACATGCAGAAGGACGCGGAAGGCCCACGCATTACCGCCTGACCGAGGCTGGGAAGTCGCTGGGTCCGATCGTGCGCAGCGTTGCAGAATGGGGCCAGGAATGGATCGACACCGAACCCTCGCTAGAAGATGTAGATACGGACTTTCTGATGTGGGATGTGCGCAGGAATTTACAGTTGCCTCTCGATCTGGTGAACCCATTTGTACTCCATTTTCACTTCCCTGACGGCCCCGAAGGTAAGACGGATCACTGGCTTGTGGTCGAAAACGGAGAGATTGATGTCTGCTACATCGATCCCGGCCACGAAGTCGATGTTACCATAGAAACTGGGGTCAAGGATTTCACGCGCGTCTGGATGGGCTGGCTTCCCATCCTTCAGGCACAAGACGAAGGTCGATTTTTTGTTGACGGTCCGCCACGGTTTGCTCGGGATGTTGCCAATTGGTTGGGGCTGAGTTCAGTGTCCAAAATAAAAAAGCGTCCCTCGGAACAAACGGTGCTCAGGTCTCAATGATTGGAATCCGACGTTCCCGATCAAACTGATTTCGTGCCAGCGGTCTCTTGGCATACCTGCGGGCGTTGAAGCGGACATTGGATCAATTGGTTTAAACGACGGCTTCTTCCGCAAAGCAGACATTCGAAGCTCCAATTGAGCGCCCCCTTTTCGCCTGTACCAATTGCGCTTGCAGGCAAGCACGCAGTGGGGGATCTCCTGCGCGTCCAAGCGAAGCAGATGCGCCAAATTCATGGGTGTCGGATTTCACGCTTCCCGGCACACGAACCCCAAGCGGAACCAGCCAATCCTGCCTGAATTCCCTTAGTTAAGAGCATTAACGCACACAGATTGTGACAACCAACCCGATATCGCCCTAATCAACCGCCTCGACCGGCTCATCCAGATGCGCCACGCGGGCGCCGGATTTGGAGGATGTGACCACGCCCAGGGATTTCAGTTTGCGGTGCAGCGCGCTGCGTTCCATTCCGACAAAGGAGGCCGTCCGGCTGATATTGCCGCCAAACCGGTTGATCTGGGTCAACAGGTATTCCCGTTCAAACGCCTCGCGGGCCTCACGCAAGGACAAGGCGGCCAAGGCACCGGACAGCACAACGCGGCCCTCATCCGGTTCGGACCCCTGATCGGAAGGCAATTCGTTGGCTTCGATCCCGCCGCTGCCATCGCCGAGAATCAGCACCCGTTCGATCAGGTTCTTGAGCTGACGCACATTGCCCGGCCAGACCATGGTTTGCAGCAACGCAATCGCCTCATCGGTCAACGCGCGCAGCGGCAAGCCTTGGGCATCGTTGAAATGCGTGATGAAGTATTCGGCCAGAACCGGGATATCCTCACGTCGATCTTCCAGTGAGGGCACATCGATCGGGACCACGTTCAGGCGGTGGAACAGTTCCTCGCGGAACGTGCCATTGGCGATCTCTTCTTCAAGGTTCCGGTTCGTGCTGGAAATCACCCGCAGATCAACGCGAATGCGATCCGCACCGCCCACGCGTTGGAATTGCTGGTCGACCAGAACCCGCAAAATCTTGGACTGTGTGCCAATCGGCATATCGGCCACTTCGTCGAAATAAACGATACCGCCATTGGCCTGTTCCAACAGCCCCTGCTCGACCCCTCTTTCAGCCGTCTCACGGCCAAAGAGAACCTCTTCGACCCGGTCCGGTTCGACGCCTGCGCAGTTGACCGTCACGAAAGGCGCGCTGGAACGGTTGGAATTTGCGTGGATATAGCGCGCCGCAACCTCCTTGCCGCTGCCAGCCGGGCCTTTGAGCATGACGCGCCCGTTGGATTTGGTGACCTTGTCAAGCTGTTGTTGCAAGGTGCGATAGGCGTGGCTGGCCCCAACCATTTCGGTCATGCCGCTTTCTCTCTGACGCAGGGTGCTGTTTTCCCGACGCAGGCGCGATGTTTCCATGGCGCGGCGGATGACAACCATCAACTGATCGATGTTGAAAGGCTTTTCAATGAAGTCATAAGCGCCTTGCTTGATGGCGGCGACGGCGATCTCGATGTTCCCATGCCCGGATATGATGACCACCGGCACATCCGGATAATCGCGTTTGACGATCTTCAGAATATCGATCCCGTCCATGTTGCTGTCTTTAAGCCAGATATCGAGGATCAGCAGCGCGGGTTGTTCGTCTTGGATCGCCGTCATGCAGGCATCGGAATTACCGGCAAGGCGCGTGGAAAACCCTTCGTCTTCCAGAATATCTCCGACCAGTTCGCGGATGTCACGTTCGTCATCAACAATCAAAATATCGCTCATGTCAGTCCTGCTTTTCTGTTTTTTTGGTTTTTGGCGGCGCCAGGTCGCCCTGCTCGCCCGTAATGGGAAGAATGATCACCGTCATCGCGCCGACGTGACCGCTGGTGTCAAAGGCGGGTGCGTCTTCCAGCGTCAGTCGCCCACCATGTTCTTCGATGATCTTTTTGACGATGGGCAGACCTAACCCCGTCCCTGCCTCGCGGGTCGTCACATAAGGCTCAAAGAGCCGCGACCGATCCACCGGAAAGCCGATGCCATTATCAGCGATGCGGATTTCGGCTTCGTGCCCATAATTGGTAACGGTCACCCGCACCTCGGGCTGGAAATCTTCGGAAACGCCTTTTGACTGCCGGGTTTCGATCGCCTCGCCTGCGTTCTTCAAAAGATTGGTGACCGCCTGACCGATCATCGTGGAATCCACGCTGCTGAAGATCGTGTCATCCGGCATTTCGAGCGCAAATCGGACATTGGGTTGACCGTTTTCCTGCAACAGAACCGCATCCCGCAAAATCTGGGTCAGGTTTTCGGTCTTGCGATCCGGTTCCGGCATCCGTGCAAATTTGGAAAACTCATCCACGATGCGGCGCAGATCGTTGGTTTGCCGCACGATCACTTCGGTCATAGATTCCAGTCGGTCACTGTCCTCACCAACAACCGGCGCAAATTTCCGTTTGATCCGTTCGGCGCTTAGCTGAATGGGCGTCAGCGGGTTCTTGATCTCATGCGCGATGCGACGGGCCACATCTCCCCATGCTGCCATGCGTTGCGCGGACACCAGATCGGTTACATCGTCAAAGGCAACAACATAGCCTTCCAGCCGGTTGTCATCGCCACGCCGCGTTGCCATCCGGACCAGCAGGTTTTCCATACGCCCCTGCCGCATCACCTTGACCTCGCCCTGCACAACTTCGCGCCGCTCACCGGTCAAAGTGTCCAACAGCGGTCCGAATTCCGGCACAGCCACGACTAAATCCACCGGATGATCCTCGCCCGACCAGCCCAACAGGTCTTCGGCAGATCGGTTGACGAAGGTGATCTTACCATCCGCCCCCAACCCGACAACGCCCGACGTGACCGACGACAGAACGGAATCAAATAGGCGTCGACGCCGTTCAATCTGATGCGTGTTTTCGAGCAGCTTTTCGCGTTGACCCTTCAATTGCCGGGTCATCTGGTTAAAGTACCGCCCCAACATGGCGATCTCATCATCGCCATCGTCCTCAATCACCTGTACGTCAAGATCGCCGGTTCCGACCCGTTGTGCCGCGCCTGTCAGGCGACCCACAGGCCGGGACAATCGTTCCGCAAACCATAGTCCCAGCCATATGGCTGCCAGAACCAGAATGACCGCAAAAGCGAGGTATAGAAGGCCAAATTCAAAGAGAACCCGCCCCCGTTCGCTTTCCAATTGCTGATACAGCCGAATGGTTTCCTGTGTCTCATCCAGCAGGCTGAGGATTTCGCCGTCCACATCGCGGCTGACATAAAGAAACCGGTCGACGTAGTTTTCCAGGGGCACCAGCGCGCGAAACTCGTTATTGTCCCAATCCTGAATGATCAGGACGCCATCCTGATTGGCCTGGATGAATTCTGTTGCGCTGGGTTGTTCAAAATCAAAAAGATACGACCGTTCACCTCGTGCACGGATATCGCCAGTACCGTCGAGCACATAGGCCTCACGCAATCCGCGCTGAATTTGGCCTTGGCCTTGGGTCAATACAACACGCAGTTCCGCGTCATTCATAAAGAAACTGACATTCCGCGCCTGATTCAGATACCGGGACAAGGCCATGGCGTCTTCCTGAAGATCGCGCCGCTGTTCTTGTTCATAGGCCTCAGCTGCGGCCAAAGAGCTGCCAACCACTTGTCGAACGCGGTCCGAAAACCAGCCTTCGAGCCCGATATTCACGGTCAGCCCTGCAAAAATGGCAACGGTAACCGTTGGGATCAGCGCCAAAAGCGCGAACACACCGATCAGGCGCAGGTGCAGACGCGACCCCGCCGATTGCGCCCGCCGCGCCGCAAAAAGGCGCGCCATCTGGGCAAGCACGAGCGTTGCCACGACAAGGACATAAACGAGGTCCGCCAAAAGGATTGCGCGCAGCGCGGGCGTGGCCGATCCCTGATCCAGCGGGCCAAGGATCAAAAACGTCGACAGGACCAGAACAGGCGCCAGCGCGACCAGCCCCAACGTGGCAGCATTTTGCACACGCCGCCGACGCCACAGGCGACTAAGCGTCACCACAATATTCTTCTGTGACCGGCTTGCCACCCGTCAACCTCATCTTGATGTGCCGCTTGCGCGGCCAACCGCCATATCTCGTGGTCATTTGGGACACTGAGGTCACCGCGCCACGGTTATGTGGCTATTTTACATCAACTTGCGGCGGCGTGTCACCTGAATATCCATATCCGTGATTTTCTTGCGCAAAGTATTGCGGTTGATGCCAAGCAAATCTGCACATTTCGACTGATTTCCGCCGGTTGCGTCCAACGCAATCTCGATCAGCGGCATTTCAACCTCACGCAAAATACGGGAATAGAGGCCCGGCGGCGGCATCATATTTCCGTGCAAATCAAAATATCGGCGCAGATGGCGCGCGACAGAGGCCGACAACTTTTCCGATTCGCCCCCGTTCAGCACAGGCTCCATTTCCGGCTGGCTGCCCAAAACCACTTCGACCTCAGGCCGCGTGATCTCTTCGGCGCGGCTGGTCAGGACCAAGCGGCGCACCGCGTTTTCCAACTGACGCACATTGCCCAGCCAGCTATAGGCGCGGAACATCTCGGCGGCATCCGCGCTCAGCCAACGTTTTGGCGCGCCATCCCGTTCTGCGCGGTTCAGGAAATGCTCTCCCAGCAATGGGATATCATCGACCCGTTCGCGCAACGCCGGCACGTGGATCGTGGCCCCGCTCAACCGGTAATACAGGTCCTGGCGCACCCTGCCCGCCTCCATGGCTGCGGATAAGTCGGTTTGCGTCGTGGCCATGAACCGGGGCGCGTGGTCACCCGGTGCGTCCATCATGCGCACGATGCGCGCCTGCAATTCGTCATCGATGTCCCCAATTTCATCGATCAACAACGTTCCGCCTTTGACGCGGGCCAAGACGCGCACGGGCCCTTCCAACTCTTGCAGGTCGGCCGCCGTTACCGTGACAAAGGGCATGTTACGCCGGTCAGAAAAATCATGGATCGCCTTCGCGATCAGGCTTTTGCCCGTCCCGCTTTCACCGGAAATCAGAACCGGCAGATCGGTGTTCATGACCTTCGCCACCAAACGGTACAGCGATTGCATGACCTGCGTCCGACCAACCAAAGGCAATTCATCCGGCCGGCTGTCATCTTCAACCGGGCTTTCTCCACCAACCCGGCGTTTCTGTTCCAGCGCCCGTGCAGTGCGTTTCATCAGATCGGGCAGATCAAACGGCTTTGGCAGATAATCATAGGCCTCGGCCTCTGCCGCCTGGATCGCCGTCATGATCGTGTTTTGCGCCGAAATGACGATCACGGGCAGACCGGGCCGGTCCTGACTGATCTTCGGCAGCATTTCGAGCCCATTGCCATCGGGCATGACCACGTCCGAGATGACAACATCGCCTTTGCCCTCGCCAACCCAGCGCATCAGCGTCGTCAAAGAGCTGGTCGCGTGCACCTTACATCCTGCGCGCGTCAAGGCTTGGGTCAGAACAGTGCGGATCGTGCGGTCGTCGTCTGCGACGAGTACTGTACCGTCCATCAGGGGGTCTCCTTCGAGGGGGTGGATCCGTCGCGCGGCGCGCGCGGAAGGGACAATCGGAAAACGGTGCGGCCAGGCACCGATGTGACAGAGATCCAACCGTCATGGTCGGATATGATCTTGCTCACCAATGCGAGGCCAAGACCGGTTCCATTTTCACGTCCGGACACGAACGGATCAAAAACATCCGCCTTGATGTCTTCGGGCAGGCCCGGACCATCGTCAATAATTTCGATCTGCAACGGCAGCGACTGGCCAGAGCCATCGCTGCGTCGCAAGCGGAAGGAATGTTCAAAATAACTGTGCAACCGAATGGTGCCGCCCTTGGCGTCCGCCGCTTCAGAGGCGTTTTTGATAAGATTTAGAACAACTTGAAGCAATTGATCCGGATCGCCATAGGCCATGGGCAGCGAGGGGTCATAATCTTCGATGATGTTCATATGCGCGCCAAAGCCCAGCAATGCGGATCGCCGCGCCCGGTCCAGAACGTCATGGATATTGACCGGCTTTTGCTGTGGCGCGCTCAGGTTACCGAACTGTTCAACCTGTTCCAACAGTTTCACGATCCGGCGGCTTTCGGCCACGATCAGATCCGTCAATTCCAGGTCATCCGGGTTGAGGTTCATACTCAACAGCTGTGCCGCGCCAGTGATCCCGGCCAACGGGTTCTTGATCTCGTGTGCCAGCATTTCGGCCATGCCTATCGCCGATTGTACCGCGGATTTGACCGAATGGCTTTGCGTCATGCGGCCCGCCAATTCGCGGGGCGAAATCATCAGGATCATCGTGCCCGGTTGTCCCTGCAGCGGCGCAATCTGCAGCGCACATTGCAGCGGCGCACGGCTGCCGGTGCCGACATCCACATCATTAACGAACAGCGGCGTGCCATTGTGCCGCGCACGCTCAAACGCTTCTTCTATCGGCGCATCCACGGCGATCTGATCCCAGACCGGCGTGCCCTTCAAGGATCGGGCAGACGCGTTCAGGAACCCTTCAGCAGCGGAATTGGCGTCGGAAATATTGTCGCCCGGATCAATCAAGAAGGCAGGCACGGGCAAAGAGGCCCAAATGGCGTCGTTTGTCGTCATGCCGCCACCTCGGATGTCTGTGTCAGCGCCGTTGGCAACAGTTGCAGGACCATCTTGTGGTCTTTCGCGGTCAGAACCGCCTTACGCAATGACGGACCGGTCCCGACCTGATCCATATACCAACCCAGATGTTTGCGGGCGACGCGCGTTCCCAATTCGGCCCCATAGAATGCGATCATCGCCTCGTAATGGGCGGTCACGAGGTCGACCAGATCGGCGCAGTCGGGAATGTCCGGCGCGTCCGCACCAAAAAGATCATGCGCAACCTGCGCCAGAACCCATGGCTGCCCTTGCGCGCCGCGACCGATCATGACGCCATCCGCACCAGACAGGTTCAACGCCTCAGCGGCGGTCGTGCTGTCCACGATATCGCCATTGGCGATGACCGGAACGGTGACCGCTTCCTTGACCCGCCGGATGGCGGCCCAATCTGCGTGACCCTTGTAAAACTGACACCGGGTCCGCCCATGGATCGTGATCATCTGCACGCCTGCGTTTTCTGCCCTCGCAGCCACATCCGGCGCATTCAAAAGGCTGTCGTCCCATCCCAAGCGCGTTTTTAGCGTGACAGGGACCGAGACCGCCTCCACAACTGCTTCGATCAATTTCAGCGCATGGTCCGGCGTTTTCAGAAGCGCCGATCCCGACAGGCCGTTTGTCACCTTCTTGGCCGGGCATCCCATATTGATATCAATGATCTTCGCCCCGAAATCCGCGACCTGACGCGCCGCTTCGGCAATCCAATAGGTATCGCGCCCAGCCAGCTGAACGGCGGTGTTTTCGACATCTGCGCTCAACTCCGCACGCTCTCTGACCCCGGGTTTCGATTGCACCATTTCCTGGCTTGCGACCATTTCGCTCACGACCAAACCCACGCCAAAACGCTGGACCAGATCGCGAAACGGGCGATCCGTGATCCCGGCCATCGGCGCGAGGCAAACAGGTGGTGACAGTCTTTTGTCTGCGAGTGAGATGATCAATTGATCAAACCTTGTGCAATTAAGTCCGTGCTATCCAACTTCGCGCGCGTGAACAATTCACCACCAGCGCTTTTGGGCCAGCAAACAGGCATGTGATTAAAAAATAGGCAATCAAAGTGGATTGATTGCGTCACACATGGTCTCGCCCTACACAAAGGGCGCGGAAGACTGGTTGGAGAGAGCAAGATGAAAACAGCCGCGCTGATTGTGGCGGCAGGACGGGGCACGCGAGCCGGCGGCGCGGTGCCGAAACAATGGCGCCCCGTGGCCGGTCGCCCCTTGGCAGAGTGGACCATCGACCGGTTTCTCAAGGCACCTGAAATTGACCTGATCGTTCTGGTTCTCGATCCGTCCGATGCCGAAAAATGGCGCGAATACAACGCGATGGACGGCATCGTTACAGCACCGGGTGGCGATGATCGCGCCGGATCTGTGGCTTCTGGCCTCGCCGCACTTAACGGGGCTGGCGTCGACAAGGTCTTGATCCATGATGTGGCGCGCCCGTGCCTGTCCGCGGACCTTATTTCCGAACTGGTCGCCAAGCTCGACACAGTGCCTGCCGTGGCCCCGGCCCTGCCCGTATCCGACGCGCTTTGGATTGGCGCAGAGGACACCGTGACCGGGACACAAGACCGCACCGGTCTCTTTGCCGCCCAAACGCCACAGGCCTTTCGCTATGACGCCATCGTGGCCGCCCATGCCGCCCATCCGGGCGGCGCCGCCGATGACGTGGAAGTGGCCCGCGCCGCCGACATTCCCGTGACCATCATCGCGGGGCATCCCGACAACCTGAAAGTGACACGGCCCGAGGACTTTGACCGCGCCGCCCGCATATTGGAACAAAAGCACATGGATATACGCGTTGGGAATGGATACGACGTTCACCGGTTTGGACCGGGCGATCACGTGACGCTGTGCGGGGTCGCTGTCCCGTTCGACCGCGGTTTGCAAGGCCATTCAGACGCGGATGTCGGCATGCACGCGGTTACCGACGCCATCTATGGCGCGCTGGCCCGTGGCGATATCGGTCAGCATTTTCCGCCCAGTGACATGCAATGGAAAGGCGCCGAAAGCCATATTTTCCTGCGCCACGCCGTTGCGCTGGCCGCTGAAATGGGCTTTCGCGTGAACCATGTCGATTGCACGCTGATCTGCGAAATGCCCAAGATCCGTCCGCATGCCGCTGCTATGCGCAGCGCGATGGCAGAAATCATGGGGCTGGATGAGGATCGCGTGTCGGTCAAGGCAACAACGTCCGAACGGCTTGGTTTCACCGGGCGTGGCGAAGGCATTGCGGCCCAAGCCAGCGCAACTTTGGTGCCTGCATGAAACGACTTGCCCAACTGATTGCGACCGTTGGGGGCGTCGGATACCTGCGCCCCGCACCCGGTACATGGGGATCGCTGGCGGCTCTTCCTTATTTCTGGGTCTTCCACGTTTTTGGGGGGTTCCCACTGGTTCTGATTGCCGTGATTGCCGGCTTTGTAAAAGGCTGGTGGGCGATCAAAGAAATGACCAGCGGGTCCGACAATCACGACCCATCGGAAATCGTCGTGGACGAGGTCATAGGTCAGTGGATTGCCTTGCTCCCCCTGTCCTATGCCGCTTGGTCCATGTCACTGGACATCTTGGTGATGTGGCCCGGCTGGATTGCGGCCTTTGTGCTGTTTCGTCTGTTTGACATCTGGAAGCCGGGGCCGGTTGGTTGGGCCGACCGCCGCGATGACGCGTGGGGGGTCATGCTGGATGACGTGGTCGCGGGCGTTCTGGCGGCGCTTGGTGTGATCGCCCTCGCCGGGCTGTGGCGTGGGGTTCTGATGCAATGATCGATGTTGCAGAGCTTTTAGAGGCCGCCAAATCCGCAGGTGTCATGATCAGCACCGCCGAAAGCTGCACAGGCGGCATGGTCAGCGCGGCGCTCACCGACATCCCGGGCTCGTCAGCCGTGGTGGAACGCGGGTTTGTGACCTACACCAACGCCGCCAAATCCGAAATGCTGGGCGTGCGCACCGCAACGTTAGAGGCGCATGGCGCGGTGTCTGAAGAGGTCGCAGCCGAAATGGCCGCCGGGGCTTTGGCACATTCCAAGGCCCAGTTGGCCGTGTCCATTACTGGTATCGCAGGTCCCGGCGGGTCAGAGTTCAAACCGGAAGGGCGCGTGTGTTTCGGCCTTGCCCAAATCGGTGCCGCAACCAAAACCGAAACCGTGGAATTTGGTGCGCGCGGTCGGGATGCCGTGCGCATCGCCGCGCGGGATCATGCGCTGTTTCTGTTGCGGGCCGCCCTGGCCTGATCACACAGGATCAACCATCAGCGCGCCCAGATCGGCCGCACCGCCGCCCTCTTTCAACAAGGTCTGGATCGCCGCCACGCGCGCCGGACCAATCAACGCCTCGGCCTTGCGTTGCACCCGGTCCTGCCGCGCAGCAAGGCTGGTTGGTGTGATCAGGTCATGGCTCCGCTCAAACCGCTGCCCGTCGCGGCGCAAGAGTTTGACCACGGCTTCTGTTTCAGAAAGGTCAGCGTTTTCCGCCACCACGACCTGATCGCGCAGCCGCACAACCCGCGGATCTTGCGCGATTTTGTCCGTAAAGCTGTCCAGGCGACCCGTATCAAAGCCAAGGGCATGCATCGCCATCACGGTGCGATAGCTGAATTTCGCACCCAGCCCTGTTGACGGAGACGGATGATTGCACACGGTCATCCAGCGCGAATGTGTCTGAACCTCGAGCTGCGCAATCTCCCGCGCCGCCAGATCAAGATCTCGCGCCGCTTCAAGGGCCGCGTGCAGGCCGTGACAACAAGCATGGTACTTGTGACTGACATCCTCAAAGAGCCAGCTGTGACCCAGCCCACCTAACGCGTCTTCGGTGTTCCCTTCGGCCGCATACAGGGCGGCAAACCCGTGCGTGCCTTGCAACGCCGATGGATTGGCGTCAAAGCCCGCATTGACCAACAACGCTGTTTCCACCCCGTTGGCGGCGGCCAAACCAGCGTTATAAGGCTTGCCCATCGTGCCAAACTGCGCCTTCAGCCCCGAGGCGCGGGTGGCGGTAAGGCCAATCACCTGCGCCATCTGTGAGGGATCGAACCCCAACAATTTTCCGGCCGCAACGGCTGCGCCAAAAGCACCGGCCGTTGCAGTCATATGAAATCCGGCCTGGTAATGCCCGCGCCCCAGCCACAGACCCAAACGAATGGACACTTCCATTCCGATCAGCGCCGCTTCCAACGTCTCAACCACCGAAAGCCCCTGCCGCTCGGCTATGGCAAGCGCGGCGGGAAAAACCGCCACCGAAGGATGCCCGATATGGGCAAAGTGCGTGTCATCGTAGTCAAGCGCATGGCTTGTTGCCCCATTGGACAAGGCAGCGGCGCGCACTGGCACCTTGACCGGTGACCCAAAAAGATGCGCCCGCCCTGCGCCCTCTTCGACCAGCACCATGTCCCGCGTGATCTGTGCCACGGTCTCTTGTGCCCCTGCGATACCAACGGCCATCCAGTCCAGCGCGGATAAGGCGGCAACAATTTGTGTGTCTCTGGGGATTGCAGGGTTTTCTGCTGCAAAGTCGGACAGGGCTTGGGTGATCTGATCGCTCATGAACCGCAGTGTACCGCGCGAAACCTATCCGTAAAGCTCTGCTGCGCGCCGTTCAAAGGCCCGCACGATCCGTTGCATAGCCTCGTTGAAAACCACGCCGATAATCCCCTGCAAAACCGCGTTCTTGAACTCGAAATCCACGAAGAATGAGACGTTGCATCCGCCTTCGGTATTCTCAAAGGCCCAGTTGGATTTCATATACCGGAACGGACCGTCCAGGTATTCCGTATCGATCTTCATCTCTTTGGGAAACAGCGTCACCCGGCTGCCAAAACGTTCGCGGAACACTTTGAAACTGATCACCAAATCCGCTTCCATCACCTCTGCATCGCCCATGGCTGTATTTGACCGGATCCGCGCGGCGGCACACCATGGCAGAAATTTGGGATAATTCGCGACATCCGCGACCAAATTATACATCTGTTCAGCCGTATAAGGCAGCGTGCGGGTTTCAGAGTGCGTCGGCATAGGCGGTGTGTGGCAGTTCTTCGTGACAATGCAGGGGGATTTCGTATTGTTGGCGCGAAATATCAAGAGGATGGGGTCATGTCGCGTCCATATGTCATTGATGAGATGATCTCGGCCAAGGCCATCGCTGCACGGATCGAAGAGTTGTGCCGCGATATCACCGGGGAATTCGGGGATACCGACAAGCTGGTGGTTGTCGGCCTTTTGCGCGGCTCATTCGTGTTCATCGCCGATTTGGTCCGCGAATTGGACCTACCGATCGAGGTTGATTTTCTGGAAGCATCCTCTTACGGGGACGCGATGGAAAGCAGTCGCGAAGTGCGCATTCTCAAAGACTTACGCGGCGCAATTGAAGCACGCGATGTTTTGGTGGTCGAAGATATCGTGGACACTGGCCACACGTTGAACCACGTCACCAACCTGCTGCTCAGCCGTCAGCCCGCGCGGCTGAAATCCATCGCGCTTCTGGACAAACCCAGCCGCCGAGAGGTGGATTTCAAGGCGGACTGGACCGGGTTTGAAATCCCCGATGAATTTGTCGTGGGGTACGGGATCGATTTTGCGCAACGCAACCGCAACCTGCCCTTTATTGGCAAGGTCCGGTTCGAAGACTGATCCGCGAAACAGCGCCGACGCTTACGCGGAGCCCAGCTTTTTCAGCCGTGCCTCTCTCAACCGGGCGAAATCGTCGCCGGCGTGATAGGACGAACGGGTCAGCGGGGTTGCAGACACCATCAGGAACCCCTTGCCAAACGCCGCCTTTTCATAGGCTGCGAATTCGTCCGGGTGAACAAACCGGTCGACGGCGTGGTGTTTCGGCGTCGGCTGCAGGTATTGGCCAATGGTCAGGAAATCGATGTCTGCGGCGCGCATGTCATCCATCACCTGCAAAACCGCCTGACGGTCTTCACCCAAACCGACCATGATGCCGGATTTGGTGAACATTGACGGGTCCAGCTCTTTGACCCGCTGTAACAAGCGCAGGGAATGGAAATAGCGGGCACCCAGACGCACCTCTGGATAGAGGCCTGGAACGGTTTCCAGATTGTGGTTGAAGACGTCGGGGCGCGCCTCGACCACCAATTCCAGAACGGATGGGTCGCATTTGATGAAATCCGGTGTGAGGATTTCGATTGTGGTTTGGGGCGACCGATGGCGAACCGCGCGGATGGTCTGGGCAAAATGTTCGGCCCCGCCATCTTCGATGTCGTCCCGGTCCACAGAGGTGATGACAACGTGGTTCAACCCCAGCTTTTCGACCGCATGCGCCACCCGGCCCGGTTCAAAGGCATCCAACGCCTCGGGCGGTTTGCCCGTCGCGATGTTGCAGAAAGTACAGGCGCGGGTACAAACCTCGCCCATGATCATCATGGTAGCGTGGCCCTGGCTCCAGCATTCGCCTACATTGGGGCATCCGGCCTCTTCACAGACCGTCACCAACCGGTTTTCACGCATGATTTTATGTGTTTCGGCAAAGCCTTTGCCGCCCGGTGCCTTCACCCGGATCCAACTGGGTTTCTTGGGCTGTGGGTTGTCCGGTCTGCGGGCCTTTTCAGGATGGCGCTGTTCTGGGATTTTGAGATCACGCAAGGTCTGGGTGTCCTTCAAGAACAATGGCTTTGGCCGTTGATACCGCAGAACACGGGCACAATGAAAGACCCATCCGGGCAAGCCCGTCATGCGCGCCGCACAAAGGGTCTGGGTTTAGCAACCCGAACCGCGACAGCGGAGTATGAGTAAAAACCGATCGCTAGCCGATCATATTGGCCGCATCGGACAAAGAGGCGTAATGGCGTTTCAACCGTTGCAATGCGATCCGCAGGACAATCTTGCCGGATCGCGCCGACCAGCCGAGTTTCTTTTCCGCCGTTTCCAACCCCTGCAAATGACAACAGCAGCGCAACGCAACATCCGACAGGCCGGGGCCCAGATCGGTCAGCGCCGCCTCTACCCGGGCCCGCGCCGCATCGGCCGAATTTGACGGACCTGTTGGACCGACGCTTTTCGATATGCCGGCGGTCAGGAACCCGTCCCAGTTCTGTTTGGCGTGACCATCCAATTGCGACAGCTCAAAATCCTCGCGCAATCGTTCGCCTGCCCGTACAAGATCATCCGCTAAAAACGGCTGGCCATCCTTGTCCCGGCGTCGGGCCAGCGCCGCCAAAGGGCTGTCCGCGATGGCAAACCGGGTTGAGGATCCGCGACGCTCCGCCCCTGCTTCGTGATCAAACGCGGTCTGGCTTTCCTCAAATCCGTTGTCCCGCGTGCTGCGCCGTTTGTTTTCGGCATCGGCCAAGAGCGCATTCAAGGCTGACCGCCCCCCAGAGGTGATGCGATACCGGCTGATCCGCCCAGGCGCATCACAATGGATCCACTCCTTCAGCGCCATTGCCTCGGCAATCTCGCGATCCACAACGGCTGTACGTGTGCTAAGACCATTGGCCGCGTCGCGCACCACGACCGCTTTTTCCATTTCGGTGGCAACGGCCAGAACCGCCCCCGTTTCACACATGCGCCGCAACACGCGCGTCGCTTCGCGCGCCAGCGTCTGGGCATCAGGTGGTGAAGATTTTGCGTTAATTTTAGCTACCGACAAGGCAAACTCCCTTCCGGTTGGCATCCCGTGTTGATTGTCGCCCGACCACAGCGCCCGAGCGGAAGGATGGATCAGGGCCAAAGCTTCGAGTGCTTTGTCGACCAAAGGATCATCACGCTTTGCTTCCACCCGCCGTATTTGGCGCAAAACGGTGGACGCATGGCAATCTGCGCCCCGCGCAAGGTCGCGAATACTCTGCCCTGCTGTGGTATGCGCCAAATACCGTCGCGCCGCGATCGGAACCCATGCTGGCAGCTGTTCCGTCCTGTGATATGTCGCATTGTCTTTGACCATACGGCAATGATCCTGACCCGGTTATACTCAAGATGTCCCATTGGTTAACCACAGCTTAAAGTTGAGACCATTACTTTGCGGTTAACGATGAGGCACGCCGTAGATGATTTTTTCTAAGTTATAAACAGTCTTAAATGTTCCGAACGGAACTTCACCGTTCAACGCAACACCCGTTCAGGTTGTGTCATCTTGTCTCCACTCGGGACCAAACCGAGAAAGCCAAGGGAGACGGACATGCAAGATTTGGTAACCATGATGCAACGGCTGCGACGCCCGCGCCTGCTCATTCGCGCCGCGCATCTGGGGGCTGATGAGTATCGGCGCACGGCGCATTTGAACAGGGTTTTGGGCTATGGCCAGCTGCCGCGCAGCGCACCCGCCTTGATGCGCCTGATGGAGATGGAACATGCCATCAACGAAAAGCGGGAATCAGATGACGCCAGCTATAGCCTCACCAAACACTTGGATGTTTTGATTGCGATGGTGGGCGAATTCCGGCTGTTGAGGACCGCGCACACCCCATAGGGGCAAACGCGCGATCCTGTCCGCCAAAGACTTCTGACCTTACATGAAAGCGTCGGGCATCGACGCTTTCTTGGCCTCGACATATTCAGTCAAAGCACCTGCAATGGCCGGATCAAGGGCCGGCTGTTGATAGGTCGCCAGCATGTGTTCCACCTTGGCCGCGGCCAGCGCCTGGGTGTCGCGCGCGCCTTCTTCTTCCCATGTTTCAAAGGGTTTGTAGTCAAACACACCCGACCGCCAGAAGGCGGATTTGAAATTGGCTTGGGTATGGGCACAGCCCAGATAGTGGCCTCCCGGCCCCACCTCGGCAATGGCATCAAGCGCCTGCGCGTTGGTATCCACGGCAACCCCTTCAGCCAGTTTGTGAAGGACGCCCAACTGATCGGCATCCATCACGAACTTCTCAAATGAAGACACCAGCCCGCCTTCCAGCCATCCGCAGGCGTGCAGCATGAAGTTCACGCCGCCCAACAGGGCTGCATTATGCGTATGCGCCGTTTCATAGGCCGCCTGCGCATCCGGGAGTTTAGAGGCACACAGCCCGCCACCGGACCGGAACGGCAACCCTAGCCGTCGCGCCAGTTGTCCGGCACCGTAAAGGATCTGTGAGGCTTCGGGCGTACCGAATGTCGGCGCGCCAGAGTTCATGTCGATGGATGTCACGAAGGCACCGAAAATGACCGGCGCACCCGGTTTCACCAGTTGGCTGTAGGCAATGCCTGCCAGCACTTCGGCCAGAACCTGCGTCAATGTGCCCGCCACGGATACCGGCGCCATGGCCCCGCCCACAATGAAGGGCGACACGATGCAAGCCTGGTTGTGCTGCGCATAGACTTCAAGCGCGCCCATCATCACATCGTCAAATGTCATGGGCGAGTTAATGTTGATCAGCGACGTCATGACTGTGTTGTCCCGCACGAACTCTTTGCCGAACAGAATCTCGCACATTTCGACGCTGTCTTGCGCGCGAACCGGTTCGGTCACAGAGCCCATGAACGGTTTGTCCGACAGCGTCATATGCGCCATCAGCATGTCCAGATGCCGCTTGTTCACGGGCACATCCGTTGGCTCACACACAGTGCCGCCCGAGTGGTGCAGCCATTTGGACATGTACCCCAACTTCACGAATTTCCGGAAATCATCCATCGTGGCATAGCGCCGACCGCCCTCCGCGTCGCGGACAAAGGGCGGGCCATAAACCGGGGCGCAGACCAACGTGTTGCCACCGATGACCACCGACTTTTCCGGGTTGCGGGCGTGCTGGGTATAGGACGAAGGCGCCGTTGCGCACAGCTTGCGGGCCAGACCACGGGGGATTCTCACCCGCTCGCCATCAATATCCGCACCCGCGTCGCGCCAGCGATCCAGCGCGCCGGGGTTGTTCACGAAATTAACGCCGATCTCTTCCAGAACCTTCTCTGCGTTCTCTTCGATGATCTCCAACGCCTCGGCGGTCAGGATCTCGAAATTGGGGATATTCCGCTCGATATACTTGGCCGTTTCAATATGAACTGCGGTTCGCTCTGCCCGTCGGGCCGCGCCGCCACCGCCACGTATTCTGCGTCGTGCTGTCGCTTCTGCCATGATTTTTCCCCGAGAACCTGAAGGTGATTGGTGTCGCAGGTGATACCCGAACACCCGCCCCAACCGCCAAAGAATAGCGGCGCGTCAGAGGCAAAAACGACATTGGCGGTGCCGGGCTGGTCGCTCAGAGCGTCTTTTCCATCGAGACCACAGCGCCGGAAACACCTGTTTCGACCCATCCCAAGTGCCGATAGATGGCGCGCGTCCGTTCCAGCCCGGCATGCGTGCGCAACGTCAATCGGTCCAGTCCGGCGGTTCTGGCCATCTCTTCTGCGCGCTGCATCAAAATGGCGGCAAGGCCCCTTCCTCGTGCCTCTTCCGCCACGGCGATGTTTTTGATCATCACTGTATCGTGAACCGCCACGATCAACACCGCGTGCAAGCGACCCTCCGCGTCGATCACCAGCACTTGGTTTTCCGCGATATCTTCGGCAATCCCGGCCGTCACATCCGGAATATCCGGAAACGCCGCGCGATCTGCGGCATAGGCCAACGCAATCAGGTCACGAATGGCGGGCACATCGTGTTGATCTGCCGGTTGTATATCCACCATGTCGAGCACCTTAAGCCTAGATTGGACCGTGTAACTCAAAATGTCTTGCACTCGTCCCGGACGCAACATAGGAGCGGGCTATGAGCACATCGACCCATGACCGCCTTCTCATCATCGATTTCGGTAGCCAAGTCACCCAGTTGATTGCCCGCAGATTGCGTGAACTGAACGTCTACTGCGAAATCCATCCTTATCAGAATGTGACCACCGAGTTTGTAGAGCAGATGGCGCCGCGCGCGATCATCTTTTCAGGTGGCCCGGACTCTGTCACGCGTGAGGGCAGCCCGCGCGCCCCGCAGGGCATTTTTGACATGGGTCTGCCCATCCTCGGCATCTGTTATGGCCAGCAGGTCATGATGCATCAGCTGGGCGGTAAGGTGGAAAGTGGCCATGGCACCGCCGAATTTGGGCGGGCCTATGTGACACCGGGTGCAAAGCTGGACTTGTTGGATGGTTGGTTCGAAACCGGCGACGAACAGGTCTGGATGAGCCATGGCGATCACGTGTCGGAAATTGCGCCGGGCTTTGAGGTCTTTGGGACCTCGCCCAATGCCCCCTTTGCCATTACCGCGGACCGGGACCGGCATCTTTATGCGGTCCAATTCCATCCCGAGGTGCACCATACACCCAAGGGCGCAAAGCTTTACGAGAACTTTGTCCGCATCGCCGGGTTCAGCGGGGACTGGACCATGGGCGCCTATCGCGAAGACGCAATCCGCCAGATCCGTGAGCAGGTTGGCGACAAAAAGGTGATTTGCGGCCTTTCGGGAGGCGTCGACAGCTCGGTCACGGCCATCCTGATCCATGAGGCGATCGGTGATCAGCTAACCTGCGTCTTTGTTGACCACGGTCTATTGCGCAAGAACGAAGCGGATGAGGTCGTCTCGATGTTCCGGGACAATTACAACATCCAGCTGATCCACGCGGATGAAAGCGAGCTGTTTTTGGGCGAGCTGGACGGTCAGTCCGATCCCGAAACCAAGCGTAAAACCATTGGTAAGCTGTTCATCGACGTGTTCCAGAAACACGCCGATACGATCGACGGGGCAGAGTTTCTGGCCCAGGGCACGCTGTACCCGGATGTGATCGAATCCGTATCGTTTTCTGGTGGGCCTTCGGTGACAATCAAATCCCACCACAATGTCGGCGGCTTACCAGAAAAGATGGGCCTGAAACTGGTCGAACCGCTGCGCGAGCTTTTCAAGGACGAGGTCCGCGCGCTGGGCCGCGAGTTGGGCCTGCCGGACAGCTTCATTGGCCGCCACCCTTTCCCCGGACCCGGTTTGGCAATTCGTTGCCCCGGAGAAATCACCCGCGAAAAGCTGGATATCCTGCGCGAGGCGGATGCGGTTTACATCGACCAGATCCGCAAACACGGGCTCTATGATGACATTTGGCAAGCCTTTGTCGCCATCCTGCCGGTGCGAACCGTCGGTGTGATGGGTGACGGGCGTACCTATGACTATGCTTGCGCCCTGCGCGCTGTGACATCCGTAGATGGGATGACCGCCGATTATTACCCGTTCAGCCATGCGTTTCTGGGTGAGACGGCGACGCGGATCATCAATGAGGTCAAAGGCATCAACCGCGTGTCCTATGATATAACGTCCAAACCTCCGGGCACGATTGAGTGGGAGTGACCGTTCGTCCGTCATGTTAAGTTGGCTTTTAAACCAATTCGGTCTTGGCAAAGATCATGCTGTCGACGTGAACAAGACCTCGGATTATCAAATTGCGGCCTTGGGTGACGCCGACTGGTCTTCCCCCACTGAAGTGGTCCTCCGCTATGTTTAGGAAAACGGAGGAAACACATGGCCAACAAGCGACCAAAGCCAGAAGAGATTGTCACGAAGTTACGGCAGGTTGAGGTTCTGACGGGGCAAGGGATGCCGCGTCTGGATGCGATCCGTCAGATCGGTGTGACTGAACAGACCTACTACCGGTGGAAGAAAAAATACGGCGGAATGGGCACGGATCAATTGAAGGAACTGAAGCGTCTGCAAAAAGAGAACGAGCGATTGCGCAAAGCCGTTTCTGATCTGACGCTGGACAAGCTGATCTTGGCGGAGGCGGCAAAGGGAAACTTCTGAGCCCCGCTCGTCGTCGTGCCTGTATTGATCGCGTTCGTGCTGAGCTGAACATCTCGGAGCGTCGGGCATGCCGGGTTCTAAGACAACATCGATCCACACAGCGCAAAGTACCTGCGGGTCGCCCGGATGAAGAACGTTTAGTGGCTGATATGATCGAACTGACCCGGCAGTATGGCCGCTACGGCTATCGTAGGATCGCGGCACTACTGAGAGACGCTGGCTGGCATGTGAATGACAAGCGTGTCGAAAGACTTTGGCGACGAGAGGGGCTGAAAGTGCCAATGAAACAACCGAAGAAAGGGCGGCTTTGGCTGAATGATGGATCATGTGTCAGGCTTCGGCCAGAGCGCCGCGATCATGTCTGGTCTTACGACTTTGTCCACTGCCGCACCGACGATGGTAAAGCTTTCCGCACACTCAACATCATCGACGAGTACAGTCGGGAATGCTTGGCCATACGCGTGGATCGCAAGCTCAACTCAGGCAATGTGATCGATGTGCTGAGCGACCTGTTCATTCTGCGCGGCATCCCGTCGTTCATCCGTTCCGACAATGGCCCTGAGTTCGTTGCGCAAACCGTGCAGGACTGGATCAAGGCTGTCGGCGCAAGGGCGGCTTACATCGAACCAGGCAGCCCTTGGGAGAATGGGTACTGCGAAAGCTTCAACGCCCGTTTCCGCGATGAGTTCTTGAACGGCGAAATCTTCTATAGCCTGCGCGAAGCACAAATCCTGATCGAACAATGGAGAAAGCACTACAACACGAAACGACCACACAGTGCTCTAGGCTACCGCCCACCGGCTCCCGAAACCGTCGTCCAGATGGACCAAAGGTCGATCATGCACTAACAATCAAATTGGACCACTCAGGTGGGGCTGATCACTCGACAAGGACAACGGTTTTTTTGTCGAACTTGGCGCGAATGACGGGATGAACCGCCCCAGTTTTGGCGGAGACTATTGAGTTCGTATTTCAAGCTGCGATTTTGTCTGACTTCAAGGCTTCTTCGTATCTCTCCTCGGCTTCGATTGGCGTGATGTACCCGAGTGGTTCAAGCAGGCGCTCTTTGTTGAACCAGTCCACCCATAGCAGGGTTTCCCATTCGACCTGATCCTTGGACTTCCACGGACCTAGTTGATTGATGACTTCGGTTTTGAAGAGGCCGATGATCGTCTCAGCCAGTGCATTGTCATAGCTGTCACCAACGCTGCCGACGGATGGCTCCAGCCCAGCATCGGCCAACCGTTCTGTGTACTTGATCGACACGTATTGGCTGCCGCGATCTGAATGATGGATCAGTTTCTCAGCGGGTCTGCGTGCGTGGATCGCCTGTTCAAGCGCATCTAAGACAAACTGCGTGTCCTGCGTTGTTGATGCCTTCCAGCCCACAATCCGGTTCGCGAAGGTATCAATGACGAACGCCACATAGACGAACCCGCGCCAGGTCGAGACGAACGTAAAGTCGGACACCCACAGTTCGTTCGGCATTGAAGCCCTGAACTGGCGATTGACCTTGTCCAGCGGGCATTGATCCGCAGGTTGACCACAGGTGGTTTTGACCTTCTTTCCGCGCCGGACGCCTTGAATGCTAAGCTGGCGCATCAACCGTTCTACAGTGCAGCGAGCAATATCAATCTTCTCGCGATTCATCGCGTGCCATAGTTTGCGTGCGCCATAGACAGAACGGTTCTTCTCCCAAACATCCTTCATCGTTTTGCGCAGAAACTCATCCCGCTTGGCCCGGTCCGAGGCACGGTCGGGATCACGCTCGATGGCAATGCGTTTATAGAACGTCGAAGGGGCAATCTGGAGAACTCTTCAGATCGGCTCGACCCCATGCGCCCCACGATGATCCTTGATGAAGGCAATCATTTGCGGAATGGGCGGTCGAGCTCCGCCTGAGCAAAATAAGCAGATGCCTTCTTCAGGATCTCATTTGCCTGACGCAACTGCCGGTTCTCGCGCTCAAGTTCTTTGATGCGATCCCGCTCTGCAGAGGTCACGCCATCGCGTTTGCCGGTATCCGCCTCGTGTTGCTTGACCCAGATACGAAGGCTGTCTCTGCTGCACCCAACCTTCTGAGAGATCGACAAAAGTGCTGCCGATCTGCTCGTGTATTCGCTCTCGTGATCCAAGACCATCCGCACCGCTCATGCGCGCAATTCCTCTGGATAACATGTTCCGTTCTTTGTCTTTCCCATGTCCCAGTATCCTTACTTCTGGGTCTCCGGCAAACAAGGGGCGCTTCAAATGACCTGTTGATCGAAGCCAACGCGCCAACCGAAATAGACTTTCTGTCACTAGACGTCGAAGGCGCTGAAATGTCGGTGCTGCAGGGCATTGACCATCAGCAGTTTCGCTTCAGATACATGTTGATCGAGTGTCGGGACTATGACCGGCTTGCAAACTATTTGGCCGGACACGGATATGCTTTGGAAGCAAAGCTCAGCCAGCACGACTATTTGTTTGCGGCGCAGGATAAGACCTGATCAATACGCCAACCTTAGCATGAGCTGGTAACCCCGATGTCCTCAATCCAGCATCCCACGCTGCGCGCCACATTCTGGATGAGCGGTACGATCCTGTCGTTCTGCTCAATGGCGGTTGCGGGACGAGAAGTCAGCTTTGCGCTCGATACCTTTGAAATCATGATGTACCGCAGCTTTGTCGGCGTGATCATCGTGGTGTTCCTACTGACGCTGACGCGGAACTGGGGTCAGGTGAACACGCGATCGCTCGGGCTGCATGGCGTGCGTAACCTCGCGCATTTCACCGGGCAAAACCTTTGGTTCTATGCCATTACCGTCATCCCCTTGGCGCAGGTCTTTGCACTCGAGTTCACTTCGCCTCTGTGGGTGATGGTGCTGTCGCCGCTCATTCTGGGCGAACGCCTGACAAGAACAAAGTCAATCGCAGCGGCCCTGGGATTTATCGGGATATTGATCGTGGCACGCCCTGCCCCATCCGCGATCAATATCGGCATTATCACCGCTGCGGCATCAGCCATCTTCTTTGCGTTGAATGTCATGTTCACCAAGAAACTGACCCGAAATCAGGATATCGGATGCATCCTGTTTTATCTCACCGTGATGCAAGCCGTGTTTGGCATCGTCTGCGCGGGCTATGACGGAGACATTGCTTTACCGGACCCAACGACCGCGCCTTGGCTTTTGTTGATCGGCTGCGCGGGCCTGTTCGCGCATTTCTGTTTGACCAAGGCCCTGTCCCTGGTTCCCGCGACAATCGTCGCCCCTCTTGATTTTGTACGCCTGCCCGCTATCGCGGTGGTGGGTTTGATCGTTTATTCCGAACCCATTGATATTTGGGTCATAATGGGTGCCCTACTGATCTTTTCGGGCAACTATCTGAACCTCTCACGTCAGAACGTTACGTCACAAACCTGATACATTGCCCAAATGGCCACTTCTTTACGTGTCGTCAGCGATTGACCGATAGGCCCCTCTAGAAGCTATGAACAAGCGGGGCTTGCAATGGGATCACAGCAAGAACAATGGATTTGGAATTGGGAGGTACAGCTATGCGCGTCATAGCAGGCGGCGTTGCCGCGTTAATGATGACAAGCGGATTGGTATCCGCCGGCGGATTGGATCGTTCGGGCCAAGGCGTCAACGTAATCTTTGAAGAAGGCAATGTCGTTCAGGCACGGTTCAGCTACACAATGCCGACCGTCGAAGGCACCTTGCTGGACACAGCATCGGGCAACGTGGCCAACGATGTTTTTCTTCCACACTTTGCGTATAAACACGCCCTGACGGATCGTCTGGATCTGGCACTGATCTATGACCAGCCGTTTGGTGCTGATGTTGAGTATGACAACACTTACTTTTTGTCGAACTTCTTCAGCGCGGGGACCGGCGTGGTCCCGACAACGTCTGTTCTGACCGCCAAAGCCGAGACAGACAGCCTGTCGGCCATTCTGCGCTACAAACTGGAAGGTGGCTTCAGCGTGATGGGCGGTCTTCGGGCACAACGCGCAGAATCGACTGTTACTGTGCCAGCAGCGGGTGATTACTCATTCTCGGGTGAGTCTGGCACGGATGTTGGCTATTTGATTGGTGTGGCGTGGGAAAAGCCAGAAATCGCGGCCCGCGTTTCGCTGGTTTATAGCTCGTCCATCGACCATGAGTTGGACCAGACCGAAACAATCAACATCACGCCGATTGGCGTCGTTGGTCCGCTGTTCACCAACAGCACCGTGACAACACCGGAATCGGTCAACCTGGATTTCCAAACAGGTATTGCGGCCGACACCCTGTTGTTCGGCACGATCCGTCGGGCCGGTTGGTCCGCAACGGAACTGACACCCGGCAACTACCCAACAGCAACCGGGACGCTGGTGTCCTATTCTGACGATGCCTGGACCTATAGCCTCGGCGTCGGTCGTCGTTTTACGGATGCGTTTTCGGGCGCTCTGACCGTTGGCTTTGAAGACCAAGGCAGCGGCACGGTATCGGACCTTGGACCAACCGATGGGTTCTGGAGCATTGGTCTGGGTGGCACGTACACCTTGGACAAAGCACAGATTTCAGGCGGCGTGCGCTACTCGGGACTTGGCGATGCTGTCACGGACAACGGCGGCGTCTTCGAAGACAACAGCGCGTGGAGCGTTGGTTTGCAAATTACCTACCGCCTGGACTAACACGGGCTGACAGGTCACTTAAAATACCCCGCTTTGGCGGGGTATTTTTTTTGTGAGGGTCACTGTGCCGGAAGGCGGGCGAGGCCGCGATTGTGGAACCAGCTATTGCAGACAGGGCTGACGCCCCTTTTGATCACCTGTGCACGTCGTACAAACAGCGGCCGTTCTTTAGCGGTTGTCGGAAACATCAGCCTTCGGCAGAGTTGATGCCCCAAGCTTTGAGCAGCCTTGGAAGGGCTATATCCCAATCCATAACGCCGGTTTTGCTTGCCCAGTTTTGATATTGGGCGATCAATTCCTTTTCAAAATCAGCATGACGACCTCTCAGGTTGACCAACTCTGTGCGGTCTGCCTCCACATCATACAACTCCCAATCTTGTCCGTGCTGTCGCACAAGTTTGAACTGGCCGAGGCGAATGGCTGAATTGCCCTCGTGTTCGAAGAAAATTGGCTCTTCACGCGTCCAATCCTTGCCGCGAAACAGATCCAGCAGGGATTGCCCCTGCGGCGGCTGTATTTCGTGGCCACCCACCTCTGTTTGGTACTGACACCCTGTGGCTTCCAAAATAGTCGGCAGAATATCGACGACGTGGCAAGCGGCATGGGCGTTCGCTGCGGGTGGGAACCCTTTTGGCCAATGGGCGACGAGGGGCGTCGATATTCCACCTTCATGGACATAGTGTTTGAACAGCCGAAATGGTGCATTCGAAACATTGGCCCAAGGTTTATCATAGCTTTGATAAGTCTGCGCATCGCCCGGCATCACGTCCGGCCGGTTGCCCATCTGAATATGCCGACCATCGTGCGTGGTATCTGGAAAGAACTTCGCCCAGCCGTCTTCGGCCATGAATTCAGCGCAACCGCCGTTATCTGACAAGAACATGATGAGCGTATTTTCGAACTGCCCCATGCGTTTCAACCCGGCGATCAGCCGTCCGATGGATTGATCCATTCGGTCCACCATCGCGGCATAGGTGGCCATCTTGCGGGCCTCCCAATCGGTATTCTTTTCAGACTCCCATGGGTGAACATCGCCGTCACGCGGCGAAATATCCCAGTTTTTCTGAAACAGGTTCATCTCGTTCATTGTTTCGTGGCGCGCGGTGCGGGTGGCATCCCAGCCTTTGGAATAAACCCCATCATAACGCGCAATATCCTCTGGATGAGCATGCAGCGGCCAATGTGGTGCAGTATGCGCGAGGTACAAAAAGAACGGCTGATCCTCGGGCGTTTCTTCGATCATCTCAATGGCTTTGTCGGTGATCGCGTCCGTGAAATAAAAGTCATCTGGAAAGGTCTCAACCCGACTGTCATCTTCCAGCATGTAGTGGGGCGAAAAGAAGTGTGTCACCCCGTCCACGATCCCATAAAAGCGATCAAAACCGCGCTGTCTCGGTGTCGGGTGGTCGACATTGCCAACCCGCCAACTGTCCACTTCGCGGGCCATAAAGTCCCCTGCGACATGCCATTTTCCCGACATGAGGGTCCGATACCCGTTTGCCCTCAAATGCTCTGCGATTGTGGCACCGTCGTTGCGCAAAAAGCCCTGATAAGCGGGTGTTCCAAGGTGCGCGCCCATGTGGCCAACACCAGCGTTATGCGGATAAAGCCCCGTCAGAAGAGATGCGCGTGTGGGGCAACATCGCGCACAATTATACATCGCTGACAGCATCACACCGTCACGCGCGAGAGCATCAATATTCGGGGTCCGTATTTCCGAACCGGTGACACCTAAATCCGCAAAGCCAAGATCATCGGTTAAAATCAAAACGACATTGGGTTTTGTTGTCGGCATGCAGGCACCCCCTTGGATTTGTCCATCAGTCTAGTCAAAAGGGTAAAATGCCGAAGTCAAAAATAACGTCACAGCGTAAACGTATCAAAACAAACAAATCTCGACCCGCCTCAACTGAGCGAAAATTTTGTTGCATCAAGTAAAACCGACATCTGATCAGCTGCAGCACGGGTTCATAACGTCCGCAAAGCGCTCATTGGCTCGGCGCACGGCGGATCATCATTATGGTTCAATGCACAGGAAACGGATCGCAGGGGATGTTTGATCCTGCTATCCCGCCTTCATGACTAATCAAAAATCAATATCTCCAAGGGCTTGGGTCGAGTTGATGCTGTTGGGTGTCATCTGGGGCGGGTCGTTTTTGTCGATCCGCATCGCGCTGGATGAAATCCCGGTGGTCACATCGGTTTTGCATCGAACGGGCTGGGCCATGTTGGTCCTTTGGGCCGTGGTGGTGATGCTGCGCCTGCCCATCCCACGCGATCCGCGCGTCTGGGGCGCGTTTTTGGTGATGGGATTGCTCAACAACGTGATCCCGTTTGGCTTGATGGCCTGGGGTCAGTTGCATATCGAAACCGGGCTGACCTCTATCCTGAATGCCGCCACCGCCATTTTCGGCGTGTTGGTCGCAGCCTTGTTCTTTGCCGATGAACGTTTGACCCTGCGCAAGGGCATTGGGGTTGCCTTGGGATTTCTGGGCGTGGCCACGGCGATTGGCCTGAAAAATTTCCTCAGCTTTGATTTGCGATCAGCGGCGCAACTTGCTGTTCTGGGCGGCACGATCTCTTACGCCTTCGCCGGGGCGTGGGCCCGCAAAACCCTGTCTGGTTTGCCGCCCCAAATCGCGGCGGCGGGTATGCTGACCGGGTCGACCGTGGTGATGGTACCGTTGGCGATCCTGATTGACGGCCCGATTACGCTCGACCTGCAACCCCAGACATGGCTGGCCATCGCCTATTACGCGATCATCGCGACCGCCGGGGCCTATCTCCTCTATTATCGGGTGCTGTCCATGGCGGGCAGCGGGAACCTGATGCTGGTCACTCTGCTGATCCCCCCTGTGGCCATCGTTCTGGGGGCCATTGTGCTGGGGGAAACGCTGCAACTTTCGGCCCTTGTTGGCTTCGTTCTTTTGGGACTGGGGCTCTTGATCCTCAATGGAACTCTCTTTCCGCCACGCGATTGACCCAAGCCCACCAGCGGCGTAGCAAGGCCAAAAAGGGAGTTCGGATCAATGCTCTATTCTTCGGCAGAGGCATGGCGCGCAGCACAGCACAAGCGCGTGCTGTTCTTTGGCATGTCCGGGCTTGGCAAAACACATCTCAGCCAGCTGCTGCGCGCCACCGGGGATTGGTACCATTACAGCATCGATTACCGCATCGGCACCCGGTATATGGGCGAATACATCGTCGACAATGCCAAGGCGCAGGCGATGCAGGTGCCGTTTCTGCGCGACCTGTTGATGTCGAATTCGATCTATATCGGCTCTAACCTCACCTTTGACAACCTGACGCCGGTTTCAACCTATCTGGGCAAACCCGGGGACCCGTCCAAAGGCGGTTTGCCAATGGACGAATACAAACGCCGTCAGGAACAGTTTCGACGTGCCGAAATTGATGCGCTTTTAGACACAGATCACTTCATCCGGCGGGCAGAAAACCTCTATGGCTATCCGCATTTCATTTGTGACACCGGCGGATCGATCTGTGAATGGGTGGACCCAAGCGATCCGGCTGATCCGCTACTGACGGAATTGTCAGAACGCACCTTGATGGTTTGGCTCAAAGGCGACGACGCGCACACCGCCGAACTGATACGGCGCTTTGATGAGGCGCCAAAACCCATGTCCTATCAGCCCGAATTCCTTGCGACCTGCTGGACTGAATATCTGAATGAAAACAGCATGAAAGAAGCTGAAGTTGATCCAGATCAGTTCATCCGCTGGACCTATGCGCGGGCTTTGGCGCATCGCCAGCCGCTTTACGAAAAGATGGCCGATTGGGGCGCGACGGTGACCGCAGATGACGTTTTGCAGGTCAAAGATGCCGAAGGGTTTACCGACCTGATTGCGCGGGCCCTTGAGAAGCGCGGGTAAAACCCGTATCTCAGCCCTCCGTTAAGCAATCTGTGAACACCTACCATGCCGATCAAGATCCCATCCAACCTGCCCGCCTATGACGTCCTGACCCAGGAAGGCGTCATGGTGATGTCGGATGATCAGGCGGCGCGGCAGGATATTCGGCCACTGCGCATCGGGTTGCTGAACCTGATGCCCAAAAAGATTCAGACGGAAAACCAGTTTGCCCGCCTGATCGGGGCCACGCCGCTGCAGATTGAGCTGAGCCTGATCCGCATGTCCGAACATCAGACCAAGAACACGGCGGCCGAGCATATGGAAAGCTTTTACCGCCCGTTTCAGGATGTCAAAGACGAGAAATTTGACGGTCTGATCATTACCGGGGCGCCGATTGAGCATCTGGAGTTTTCGGATGTGACCTATTGGGACGAGCTGTCCGACGTTTTTGAATGGACGCAGACAAACGTGCATTCGACCTTTGGCGTCTGCTGGGGCGGGATGGCGATGATTAATCATTTCCATGGTGTCAAAAAGCATATGCTGGACGCCAAGGCTTTTGGCTGTTTCCGCCATCAGAACCTGTCACCCGCATCCCCCTATTTGCGTGGTTTTTCAGATGATTGCGTGATCCCGGTCAGCCGCTGGACAGAGATGAAAGCAGATGAGATCGCCGAACATGACGGTCTGGTCCCCCTGCTTGGCAGTGCCGATGTTGGCCCCTGCCTGGTGCAGGATTCAAAGCATCGGGCGCTCTATATCTTCAACCATTTCGAATACGACAGTGACACGCTGAAACAGGAATACGACCGGGATGTTGCGAACGGCACGCCGATCAATGTGCCCATGAACTATTACCCGGATGATGACCCCAGCCAGCCACCGCAAAACCGGTGGAGAAGCCATGCACATCTTCTATATGGCAACTGGATAAACGAGATTTACCAGTCCACCCCGTTCGAGATGTCCAAAATTGGTCAGTAAAATCCTGTTGGCTGCCCTGTTGCTTGCTCTGGTCGCTTATGCCGGAATGTTTTGGCGTGCACATCAGCGGGCAGTCGCGGCAGAGGCACGCTTTCCGCCGGATGGACAGCTTTTGACGGTCGACGGCGTCCAGGTGCATGCGGTGGTCATGGGCGAAGGGCCGGATGTCGTGTTGATCCACGGGTCCAGCGGCAATACCCGCGACATGACATATGCCCTCGCCCCGGCGCTGTCGGATCGCTATCGGGTCATTGTCTTTGACCGCCCCGGGCCTGGGGTACACCGATCCGATCCATCCGGGTGGCGCATCGATTGTCGAACAGGCAACGCTTTTGGCCAAGGCGGCGCAGCAATTGGGCGCGGATGCCCCCATAGTCATGGGCCAAAGCTATGGCGGCGCGGTTGCCCTGGCGTGGGGTGTCCATCACCCGACCTCCCTTTCGGGGCTGGTTTTGGTGTCTTCCCCCTCCAACCCGTGGGACACGCCGCTTGACCCGCTGTACCGGATGAATTCCAGCGTGCTGGGTCAGGTTCTGACGGTCCCCTTGCTGGCGGCGACCGTGACGCAAGAGCGTGTCGACAGCACCTTGGACGCGGTGTTTGCGCCGCAAGCGGTGCCAGAAGGCTATACCGACTATATGGCCATCCCGCTCAGCCTGCGGCGCGGAGCCTTGCGGGCGACCGCGATGCAACGGGCCAACCTGTTGGCAGTGATCAAAACCTTGCAGCCGCAATATGGGCAAATCTCGGTTCCCACGGAAATCCTGCACGGTGATGTCGATACCATCGTCGGTCAGTCGATCCATTCCGACAAGCTTGTGACTCAAATCGACGGAGCCGTTTTGACCTCTTTGCCGGGCATGGGACACATGCCGCATCAGGTCGCCACGGCCACAGTTGTTGACGCAATCGACCGCGCTGTGGCACGCGCAGGTTTGCGTTAATCGGATTCACATTCCATATTACAAGACAAAGGCAATCAAAGGGATAGAGGCAATGGAGCTTCCCTTCGACGACGCGATCAGCGCCTATTACGAAAACGATGCGCCCAAAGAGGTGCGCAATGCGATCAAACGTGGCGACAAGGATGACATCCTGAGCCACAGCTATCCGCATTCCGAACGAATGGGGCGCAAAGGCTATGAAAAAGAGCTTGAGGCGCTGCAGATCGAGCTAGTCAAATTACAGGCCTGGGCCAAGGACAGTGGTGCCCGGATCGCCATGATCTTTGAAGGTCGGGACGCGGCCGGAAAAGGCGGCACCATCAAACGGTTTCGCGAATACCTGAACCCGCGCGGCGCAAGGGTCGTTGCCCTGTCAAAACCAACCGAAGCCGAACAGTCCCAGTGGTATTTCCAACGCTACATTTCGCATTTGCCCGCAAGCGGCGAGATCGTGTTCTTTGACCGCAGCTGGTACAATCGGGGCGTTGTCGAAAAGGTCTTTGGCTTTTGTGAGGATGAACAGCGAGAACGGTTTTTCCGTCAGGTTCTGCCCTTTGAACGCGCGTTGGTGGATGACGGTGTGATCCTCTTCAAATTCTGGCTGAACGTGGGGCGGGCGGAACAACTGCGCCGCTTTCTGGAACGTGAAAATGACCCGCTCAAGCAGTGGAAACTCAGCAGCATCGATGTTGAAGGTCTCAAACGCTGGGATGAATATACCCAAGCCATTGGCGAGACGCTGACACGAAGTCACAGCGACATAACACCATGGACCGTTGTCCGATCCGACGACAAACGCCGGGCGCGATTGGCCGCGATACGGCATGTTTTGATGTCGGTCGATTACGCGCGCAAGGACACCAAGGCTCTGGGTCATGCCGACCCGACGATCTGCGGGGGGCCAGACATCTGGGATGCCTAAACGCGGCTATCATCATGGCAATCTGCGTCAGGCTTTGATCGACGCCGCGCTCGAGCTGATCACCCAAAAGGGTCCGGGTGGCTTTACCTTGTCAGAAGCGGCCAAACAGGCCGGCGTGACGCCAGCGGCTGTGTATCGGCATTTCGAAGGGCGCGAAGACTTGATCGCCGAAGCGGCGCGCCAAGGCTATGAGATTTTCGCTGACCTGATGGATTACGCCTATCAAAGCGGTCAACCTTCCGCCCTGGCAGCCTTTGAGGCGACGGGCCGCGCTTACCTTGCCTTTGCCCGCAAGAACCCAGGGCATTACATCGCGATGTTTGAAAGCGGGATTTCTGTCAATCGCACGCCGGAACTGGCCGTCGCTTCGGCGCGGGCAAAGTCTATTCTGGAACGCGCGGCGACGGATTTGTCAGAACATATCCCTGCTGAAAAACGCCCGCCTGCATCAATGTTCAGTGCCCATATCTGGGCGATGAGCCATGGCGTGGTAGAACTGTTTGCTCGCAACACGGGTGCGGTGGCCCCCTTTCCGCCCGAGGATCTCTTGGAAACCGGCATCGGGATTTACCTACGCGGTCTGGGCTTAATCGACCCGGACGAATAACCGGTCAGAACCGGGGCATCATGCGGGCGCTTTGCACGGATTGAGAGACGTTGATCAAGTTCATCTCGCCGATCCCTTTGATATCTGTCGGTCCGACATCGGTGATCTGGAACTCATCAATCAGCGCGAATTTCATCTCTTCAGGCGCCACGATCTTCATCGGGTTGGCAAAGACCTGCAACCGTGCAGCCATGTTCACCGCGGGGCCAAACACGTCATAGACGTATTTCTGAATGCCGACGACCGATCCGACGGCGGCCCCTGATCCCAGCCCGATGCGTGCCCGCCATTTATGCGGATGGCTTTCGTTGCGCCGTTCGAGATAGCGCAGGAACCGGACCGCGCAATGCGCCACAGCGGTGGCGTGATCCGGCGTTTGTTCGGGCATCCCGGACACCGCCAGATAGGCATCTCCAATCGTTTTGATCCGCTCACAGCCGTATTGTTCAACGATCCGGTCAAAGGCCGTGAAGATGTCGTTCAGCTCTCCCAAGGTGATGGTCGGATCGGTGCGCGATGCGAAATCGGTGAAATCGACGAAATCCAGCATGACCACCGACACATCGCTGTAAAGCTGCGGGGTCACAACGCCGAAGGTTTTGAATTCTTCATAAACCGATCGCGGCATCAGGTTGAGCAGCAGGCGCTCCACCCTCTCTTTTTCGCGCTCCAGCTCGCGCGTATTGCGTTCAACCATGGTCGAATAGCTGTCAATCATGTTCTCCAGCTCGCGCATGCGCGTGATGTTCTGACACTCGACAACGATGATATGTTCGTCGCCTGCCCGCGCGAAGGTCAGGGAAATCGCGATCACCAACGTCTGCCTGCGCGGTTTGATTTGCACCTCTACGGTAAACCGTTTGCCGCCATGGGTAACCTTTGCAATGTCATCCAGTGTCAGGCCTTCGATCACATCAAGCAGTGACCGATTGCCGGACACTTCGCCGAACCATTCGACAAAGGCCTGATTATGAAAGACAAATTTCAGGTCCGAGGATCGGACAATGGCCACGCCGACCCCAATGGCGCGCAACAGATGCTCATTGATGGCCGAAATACTCATGCCGCTTGCGATGCCACGATAACAGACCGCTTGGCCTCGACCGCCGCCACGGTTGCACGGATGTCTTCAGGGTGCATTCCATGTTCTTCCAGCGCTTCTGCCAACAGCTTGGCGATCTCGTCAAAATCGTGATGGCCGATGTTGAGATGCCGATGCACCGCATGGAGCCGCTCGTCACTAAAGGACGCCGGTCCGCCGAGCAGGCTGGCGATGAACTTGGTCTGATGGTCAATCAGTCGAGCCATATCGATATCCTCGAAAAACTCGCCGACCTCGTCAGAGTCGAGCGCCATTTCGTAAAAGGTCATTACGATCCGGCTGACGGTTTTGAACCCGCCATATTTATTGAATAAACTGTCGGACATGCCCTGAAGCCCTGAAATAATGGGCTGACCCTACGACAGGGCTGCATTTATATCAATTTATTTGGACATGGTCCCTCGTGATGCGAGGGTCCTGCACAAAAAAAGGCCGCGCACCCGGCGCGGCCTTTGAATATTTCTGTCTTGGCGAATTAACGCTTCGAGAACTGGAAGGAACGACGCGCTTTGCGCTTACCGTATTTCTTCCGTTCCACAACCCGGCTGTCGCGCGTCAGGAAGCCCGCGGCTTTCAGGGCGCCGCGCAGCGACGGAACGTACAGCTGCAGGGCTTTCGAAATGCCGTGCTTCACCGCACCGGCCTGACCGGTCAGGCCACCGCCTTTGACGGTTGCGGTGACGTCGAATTCGCCTTCGACACCGGCCACCTGGAACGGCTGGCGCAGGATCAGCTGCAGCACCGGACGGGCAAAGTAATGATCCATCTCCTTGCCGTTGACGGTGACTTTACCGGAACCCGGTTTGATCCAGACACGGGCAACGGCGTCTTTCCGTTTGCCGGTGGCATAGGACCGACCAAATTCGTCCCGCACAGGTTCGCGCGGTGTCAGGTCTTCGATTACAGTTTCAACGCCAGCGACGGCGTTCAGGTCTTCAAGAGTGTTGATCTGATCAGCCATCTGTCTCAGCTCCGCGTGTTTTTCTTGTTCTTGGATTTCACATCCAGAACTTCGGGGCTCTGTGCTTCATGCGGGTGCTCGGTACCGGCATAAACGCGCAGGTTGGTCATTTGCTGGCGGCTCAGGCGATTGCCTGGCAGCATGCGCTTGACCGCTTGGAACACAACACGCTTAGGATGCGAGCCTTCCAGGATCTGTTGCTTGGTCCGCGATTTGATCCCGCCCGGGTGGCCTGTGTGCCAGTAAAAATGCTCATCCCGCTTCTTGCCGGTCATCTGGACCTTTTCAGCGTTGATGATGATGACATTATCGCCCATATCCATATGCGGTGTGAACGACGCTTTGTGCTTGCCACGCAGGCGCATGGCGACGATCGATGCAAGACGACCCAGAACGACACCCTCGGCGTCGATCAGGATCCATTTCTTGTCGATGTCTGCAGGTGTTGCAGAATAGGTTTTCATCGGTGTTGATCCCGTTTGACGTGAAAAGCGGACGCATCGGCGCCCGCCATGAATTCGATGGACGGGGTTTACGCCCAAGCCCTTGCATCGTCAATGCCATCTTGACGTTTTTAAATGTTTAAAAATATATACTTACTATTTGGGTGTTATAATACCTCATTCAAACATACACTTAAAGCTTGATTTCGGACCGCCAGCACCGCAGCTAACATGCATGGATATCTTGCAGTCATTTCCCATCGGCCCGCTCACCGCAGCTTTGGCGGTCCTGACGCTTGGCACGATGATCGGGATATGGCCCGCGCGCAAGATCATCATGGCCCGCGAAGCGCGCCATGAATTGCGGATCGGGTCCGCCGGATACCTGCCCAGCCTGGCCGGGTGGTCGGTCATCGCGTTCTGGCTGATGTCGGTCTGGTTCTGCGGCACCGTTATCGGCGACTGGTGGACCAGCGATGATCTGCAAGGGGCCATGGCGCGGGCCGCGTTCCGCTTGCGGCTGTTGCTTGAAGTAGCGGCGTCCCTGTCGGACTGATTGAAGATGACGGACCTCAGCGGAACACAAACCGAATTGTTGTGCCCCAGTTGCGCGGGCCAGAGGGTGTTCGACCCCACCAAGGAAGCTTTGCGATGCCAAAGCTGTGGACGAACCGAAAAGCTGGGCGGCCCATGGGACGCAAAGGCAGAGCGGGAATTTCCCTATGACCCGGATGCCCCGGCGTCCGAACAGCCGTCGGAACAGTCTGTGCGGGTTCATTCCTGTCAAACCTGTGGGGGCGAAGTTGTGTTTGTCGGACCGTCGCTGTCGGAAAGCTGTCCTTACTGCGACGGCCCGGTGGTGTTGCGCGAGGCCGACATTGGATATGACGCTATGGCCCTGATCCCTTTTGTAATCGATGAGGAAACGGCCCAAAACGCCGTCCTGCGCTGGGCCGCGTCCCGGACGGCCGCACCAAACGATTTGATGGCGCATGTCAGCCAAGGACGCGTCGCGGGACTTTATGCCCCGTTCTGGACCTTCGATTCCCGCGAGGCGATTGAATACTGGGCCCAACAGGTGAAACGAAGGGGCAAGCGCTGGACCTATCGTCAAATCCGTGGACGGATGCGGATTTTCTTTGATGACATGCTGGTTCCGGCCTCGCCCCATGTCACGCCCCTGATCCGCGACGGGATCCTGCACCATTTCCAGCCAGAGCGCCTGCGCCACTTCAATGCCGGTTATTTGTCCGGATTTGCCGCCGAGCTGCATCATCAAACGGTCACCGACGGGCTGAATGCGAACGCTGCGGACAAGGACGTCCTGATCCGCAACCGCATCCGGCAGCATATCAATCGTCAGGGCATCACCAATATCGGCTATCGAACGGATACCAGCGGGATCCACTATCGGCGGTTGCTGTTGCCGGTGTGGATCCTGCACTACACCTATCGCGACACGGCCTATAAGATCGTGGCCTCGGGCATGGACAGACGCGCCTTTGGCGAACGCCCCTATTCCAAGGGCAAACTGGTCCTGTTATCCGCCGTTTTGACACTGATCGCACTGGCATTTGGCATCGGATGGGGCGCAGGCGGGTTGCCCTGACCCCTACACCGCGATGTCGGCCGTGGGATTGTCCAAAAGCTGACGCAGCCGCATCATCGCCTCTTCGAACTGCGCAATCGGCACCGCGGCATTCACCGCCATGCGCACGGCATGCGGGCTGATCCCGTTGCGCGCGGCATAGTCTTCGGACGGGCGGATACGCACGCCATTGGCCTCAGCCGCCAGGCAAAACGCCCCAGCGCGCCAGCCATCGGGAAGATGCAGCCAAAGATACGGTGCCTCGGGATGCCACCCGATAGGATAGCCGCCCAGAACATTCACCGCGGCCTGCAGATATTGGTTGTTCGTCCGAGCCAATTCCTTTTCCATCGCCGGCAGTTTCGGATGGGTCAAAAGCGCTGTGACAAGATCAAGGATGATCGTTGAAACCCCGAAAAACCCATATTCCGCGCTGCGCCGCAACTGAATCGCCCGATCATCCGGCCCGATCACGAACCCGAACCGCAAAGCTGGTGTGATCGATTTGGACAGCGACGTGATGTACCACGCGCGTTCCGGACAAATCATACGGTAGGATCGGGCCCGATTGCCGCGGATCATATAACAGGCATCCTCGACAATCTGCAGATCATGGCGGCGAGCAACGGTGGCCAACGCCTCGCGGCGGTATTCCGGTGTGCTGATCCCGGTGGGATTATGGACGTCCGGTGTTGTACAAAAAATCTGCGCATCATGACTGCGCGCCGCAGCTTCCAGAGCTTCGGGGATCACCCCGTGTTCGTCCATCGCCACCGGGATCACGTCGGCGCGCAGCAGATGGGCCGCGCGCCGAAAGCCGGGATAAGACAGCTCTTCGACCAGAACAGCTGGGCGCTGGCCTCGCAAAAGGGTTTGAAACAGCAGGGAGACGGCATTTTGCCCCCCGTTGGTCAGCACCACCTGATGTTCCGAGATAGAGCCCAGCGGCAGGCCGCGCAGCCATTCGATCACGGCCTTGCGGGCCGGCAGACCCGAGGCCTGGCTGGGGTAGTGCATGAGGCCAGAGGGTGGATTTTGCGAAATCTGCGCCAAAAGCTGCCGTAGCAGAGCGGACTGGCCGACATTGGGCAGATGCGGCGAATAGAGGCTGATCTCGCCATTGGCCGGCGGTGGTGCGTTGTGAGGCACCACGTCAATTTCAATCGACAAATCCGCGCCACCCAGTGGCAGGTCATTTGGGGTGGCCACAAACGTACCGCGCCCGACCTCGGCCACAAGCACGCCTTCGGTGGTCAAAATGGAATAGGCCCGCGCCACGGTGCCCGGGGTAATCCCCAGTTGATAGGCCAGTTCCCGCACCGGCGGCAGCTTTGTACCAGTTTTCAAACTGCCATTATTGATCGCTCCCCGGATTGTATCAGAGACGCGTTTGTACTTGGGTCCTTTCGCCTTTTGCAGGCCATCCGCCGATATTGTACTCATTACAATCCTTTCATGGACCAGAATCTGTACAGAATGTGTCACACTTTTGCTAAGACTTACAAATTGTGTCGATACAATAGAGGATGACTGTCATGACACACCCACTGACGCACACTTACCTTTTGTCCCTGTCCACGGCTCCGCGATTGCCGGTTTTGGCCGGCCTGGCGGTACGTTTTGCCTATGTCGTCACGCAGTGGGAAAAGCGCCGCCGCACCCGGATCGATCTCAATCATCTGGATGACGCGCTGTTAAAAGATGTGGGCTTGACCCGGTATCAGGCCCGGCGCGAAGTGACCAAGCAGTTCTGGCAACCCTGACCCCTTCCTCGTCCATTTATGGACCTCTTCCTGCCGGGCCTTCGGGTCCGGCTTTTTTGTTGGAAGTCTTGTTTTGGGGGCTGCCGCCCCCTCTTGGCCTTGAGGGCCAATTCACCCCCGCGGGTATTTTTCACAAGAAAGAAGCAAAATCAGCCCTTGGGCGGGATCGAATAGGTCATGGGCGCGCGCGCGACGGGTTTGTCGACGCCTTCGGAGTAGATCAGCACATCCCCCACGGCCAGAACCCGCCCAAGTTTGAGCAGGCGACATTCTGCGATGAGGTCCTGTTGGGCGGCCGGTTTGCGCATGAAATCGATGGAGCAGATGGTTGTGACTGCCAGCGCCTTACGCCCGACCCGGGCCAGCACGATGGCATAGACAGACAAATCGGCCAGCGCAAACATCGAGGGTCCGGACACGGTTCCGCCGGGACGCAGATGACGCGCATCCACTTTCAGCCGCAGCGTAACCGTTTCTTCGCTGAGCGCTTCAACCGCAAACTGGTCCCAGCCTCTGGAAAAACCTGGGCCAGGTAATCCGACAATTCTGTCTGTGTCAGCGCCAACTCCATGCTTTTCCTCCCTTGGACTTGCGCCTACAGTAATGCGGAGCGCAGGGGAGAGCAAGATGGCAATTCTGGAACGTAATGACGCGGGCGCGATTGCCCATATCACCTTGAACAGTCCGGACCGGTTGAATGCCCTTTCAGACGAGATGCTGGCCGCGTTACAGGCCGAGTTTGACGCTTTGCGCAATGATCGGTCAGTGCGGGTTGTGATCCTGTCGGGGGCGGGTAAGGCGTTTTGCGCCGGCCACGATCTGAAGCAGATGACGGCAGGCCGGGCGGCGGAGGATGGCGGCAAGGCCTATTTCAAGGATCTGTTCGACCGCTGCGCCAAAATGATGATGACCTTGCCGGAATTACCCCAACCGGTCATCGCGCAGGTCCATGGGATCGCCACAGCCGCAGGGTGCCAATTGGTGGCCTCTTGTGATCTGGCCGTCGCGGCGGAAGGCACCAGGTTTGGCGTGAACGGGGTCAATATCGGGCTTTTCTGTTCGACCCCGATGGTGGCCTTGTCCCGCAACATATCGCGCAAGAAAACCTTTGAGCTGTTGACCACGGGCCGGTTCGTGGAGGCCGCGCAGGCTGAAGAGTTGGGATTGGTGAACCGGGTCGTGCCAGCAGATCAGCTGGAACAGGAAACACTTGCTTTGGCGCAAACGATCTCAGACAAGCTGAGCTCCGCTGTGAAAATCGGAAAACAGGCGTTTTATGCGCAGCTGCAAATGCCGTTGGCCGAAGCCTATGCCTATACCGGCTCTGTCATGGTCGAAAACATGCTGGATCGGGATACGGAAGAAGGCATTCAGGCGTTTATCGAAAAGCGCGATCCCGAGTGGGTGCAATAGACGTATTGTTTCCGGTTGAGCCCCGATCAATTTCCATTTGCGGAATTTAAATCACGGCGGCTTTGTGACATATTCTGGACATGGTTAAGAGGTTGGTCATTTTTTGCACCTACCGTTCGACCCAAGGAATACGGGCCGCCGTGTTCGCAATGTCCCTCCAGCCGGGCTCTCACCGGTGCGACACCGACGATGCGGCGGCCCCGGTTTTCCGATGACACATCATTGAACCACACCGCACCATGCTTTACATGCGCGGCATGACAGACACTCTTCATATAGTTGGCGGCGGCATGGCCGGATCAGAGGCCGCGTGGCAAGCGGCGCAATCCGGCGTGCGCGTTGTGATCCATGAAATGCGCCCGACCGTCGAAACCTTTGCCCATCGAACGGGCCATTTGGGTGAGATGGTCTGTTCCAACTCGTTTCGATCAGACGATGATGAACAGAACGCGGTCGGCCTGCTGCATTGGGAAATGCGCGCCGCGCATGGCCTGATCATGGCCACAGCGGATCAGCATCGCCTGCCAGCTGGCGGCGCCTTGGCCGTGGACCGGGACCCGTTTGCCGAGACCGTGACCGAGCGGTTGACGGCCCACCCCAATATCAGCGTGTCCTATGAAGAAGTGTCCGAACTGCCCGATCAAGGACAGTGGATCTTTGCCACTGGGCCCCTGACATCCGCCAAGCTGAGCGAGGCCATCGCGCGGGAAACCGGGTCCAGCGCGTTGGCGTTTTTTGATGCCATTGCGCCGATTGTCTATTTCGACAGCATCGACATGTCGCGCGCATGGATGCAGTCGCGTTATGACAAGGGCGAAACCGAAGAAGAACGGACCGCCTATCTGAACTGTCCAATGACCAAAGCGCAGTATGAGGCGTTCATCGATGCCTTGCTCGCAGCGGACAAGACCGAGTTCCGGGACGGCGAAACCGCGGGGTATTTCGACGGCTGCCTGCCGATTGAAGTGATGGCCGAACGGGGGCGCGAAACGCTACGCCATGGGCCGATGAAGCCCGTCGGGCTGACCAATCCGCATGCGCCCGACGATAAACCCTGGGCGGTGGTTCAGTTGCGCCGCGACAACAAGCTGGGCACGCTTTACAACATTGTCGGCTTTCAGACAAAGATGAAGTACGGCGCGCAAACCGCTGTTTTCAAAATGATCCCCGGGTTGGAAAACGCCAGCTTTGCGCGACTTGGCGGCATTCACCGCAACACGTTTTTAAACGCACCCACCTTGCTGGATGCCCAGATGCGGCTCAAGTCCCGCCCAAACATCCGCTTTGCCGGTCAGATCACCGGTGTCGAGGGGTATGTGGAAAGTGCTGCCATTGGTCTCTTGGCCGGACGAATGGCCAGTTCCGAAATCAACGGTCAAACGCTCCCGCCGCCGCCCAACACGACAGCGATGGGTGCGTTGATCACGCATATTACCGATGACGCCGAGGCCAAAACCTTTCAACCAATGAACGTCAATTTTGGTCTCTTCCCACCGGTTGAGGGCCTCAAAGGCGGTCGCCGAGGGCGCAAAGACCGCTACAAAGCCTATACGGATCGGGCCAAATCAGACTGGACCCGCTGGCTCAACACGTCGCAGGTCGCGGTCGCAACTGCGTGATCGCGCGCCAAACAGGCTGGACGAAAGCCCGGCTGACACCCTAGGCTGTGGCCCATGTCGGATGGATTCCTGGATAAAGCCTATCGCGCGCATGATGCACACAGCACGCGCAAGCTTTATGATGAATGGGCCAGTTCCTACGAAGCAGAGGTCGCCGAAAACGGCTATGCCACACCGGGGCGTTGCGCCACTGCGCTGGCAGAACTCAGCCAGGATTTGACCGCGCCCGTGCTCGATTTTGGTTGTGGCACCGGTCTCTCCGGCTTGGCTTTGCGGATCGCGGGGTTTGACTGCATCGACGGGCTCGACCTCTCCGAAGACATGTTGAAACAAGCGCGCGGCAAAGAGCTTTACCGCGAATTGAACGTCATCGAAGCAGGCGCAAACCTGTCACACACGCCGGGCGACTATGCCGCCATCACCGCAATTGGCGTGATCGGCGCAGGTGCTGCGCCCATTTCGGTTTTTGACACATTGATGACGGGCCTTGCGCCGGGCGGTCTGTTTGTCTTTTCCTTCAATGATCATGCGCTGGATGATCCGGAAAACGAGGGCAAACTGACCCAGTATCTCAATGCCGGTCAGGCCAAGTTACAGCACAAAAGTTACGGTGATCATCTACCGGGCATTGGACTGAAATCCAACGTCTACGTCGTCGAAAAATCCTGACGTGATCACCCGGTTTGCGCCCTCTCCCACGGGCCCTTTGCATTTGGGTCACGCCTATTCCGCGTTGCTCGCCTATGATCTGGTACGCGCCAATGGCGGCCGGTTTCTTCTTCGGATCGAAGACATTGATCAAACCCGCGCCCGCCCCCAATGGCAAGCACAGATCATTGACGATTTGACCTGGCTCGGCATCACCTGGGACGGCCCGGTTCAACGGCAATCAGACCGGCTGCACATCTACAAGTCCGCGCTGGAGGAGCTCTGGAACCGCGATCTGATCTATCCCTGCACCTGTCGTCGCAAGGATATCCTCGAAGCGCTCGGCGCCCCGCAGGAAGGCGTGACCGTCGACATGGGTCCGGACGGCCCCATCTATCCCGGCACCTGTCGATCAGAGGTCAAGAACACCGGCCCCCTGCCCGACGAAGCGCTGCGATTGAACATGGCCCGCGCCCTTGAGGTGCTTCAAGATAAACCGCTCAGCTTTGTCGACTTCCACCTACCCGCGCATGAAAAGATCGTGCCGTTGACCCACAAGGACCTGATCCGTCACGTCGGCGACATCGTCCTCTCACGGCGCGATTTTCCGGGCTCTTACCACCTGTCTGTGGTCCTCGATGACGCCGAACAAGGCGTCACGCATGTGGTGCGCGGTGCCGATCTTCGGGACGCCACGCAAATCCACGTGGTTCTACAGCGGCTCTTTGACCTGCCCACGCCCCGCTATCACCATCACCGCCTGATCCGGGATGCCGCCGGCAAACGACTGGCCAAACGCGACGACGCCCGCGCCATCGCAAAATACCGCGCCGAAGGCGCGACCCCAGACGACATTCGCGCCATGGTCGGGCTCTAGCCCTTTGGCTTCTTTCTTGTGAAAAATACCCGCCCCGCAGGGCCGGTCAGCCCATGGGCGCCATCAGTTCCACTTCTTCACCGTCCCGAACCGCCGTGTAAAAACAGCTTTTGCGGTTGGTGTGACAGGCCGCCCCGGTCTGGCGGATCACTACAAGGATACAATCCTGATCGCAATCAAACCGAAAATCCACCAGCTCCTGAATATGCCCCGATGTTTCCCCCTTGATCCAGAACTGCTGGCGCGAGCGCGACCAATAGGTCACGCGTCCGGTGGCCAGCGTGCGTTCCACGGCCTCTTTGTTCATCCAGGCCATCATCAGCACCTCGCCGGTTCCCTCTTCCTGCGCAATCGCGGGGATCAGACCGTCGGAATTATAGCGCAGGCGCGCAGGGTCGAACGTCATGTGCGAAAACCTTTTGCATCGTCGGTATCGCAGCTTATGTATTGGGAACGATTGAAAAGGGAAAGCCATGTCCGGCGAGACTGACCTGATTAAACTCTATTCGGCCCGTATTCTCGAACTCGCCGCCGATATCCCGCATCTGGACCGGTTGGAGGCTCCGGATGCGTCCGTGAAACGACGCTCGCCGCTCTGCGGGTCGACGATCACCGTTGATGTCGCGGTTGAGAATGGCAAAATCGCCGCCTTCGGCCAAGATGTCAAAGCCTGCGCGCTGGGTCAGGCCGCGGCCTCTGTTGTGGGGTCGGCAATTATCGGTGCCAGCCGAGCGCAGGTGGAGCTGGCCCGGGACGAATTCAAGGCGATGCTGAAACAGGACGGACCGGTTCCGTCAGCCCCCTTTGACGGGCTTGAGGTGTTGATCCCTGCCCGCGATTACAAGAATCGCCACGCCTCGATCATGCTGGCGCTCGAAGCAACTGCCGAGGCAATGGAACAGGCCGAACAAGCGAACTGCGCCTGATCGAAAAGAGACCACCATGGTGACAGGCATCATTGAACAGTTTGTCACGCTCTGGGTCGTCATTGATCCCATTGGAACCGTCCCGGTTTTCATCGCCGTCACCGCCGGTCTTGATGCCGCTGGTCGCAGCAAAACCGCGTTTCAGGCCGCGTTGGTCAGCCTTGGCATCCTTTTGTTTTTCCTGATGTTCGGCCAGCTGCTCATCGATGCGCTTGGCATTGGTCTTTTGTCTTTTCAGGTGGCCGGCGGCATTGTCTTGTTCCTTTTTGCGCTGACAATGATCTTTGGCGAATCCAAGCCAGAGGCGGATACCCGCGCCGCGGATGCGTCTGACGGCACCAACCCCGCAATCTTTCCTTTGGCGGTGCCCTCTATCGCCTCGCCCGGTGCCATGCTCGCCATTGTTTTGCTGACAGATAACAACCGGTTTTCAATCGCAGACCAAAGCGTGACCGCCCTGGTCATGGTGCTGGTCCTTGTCGCGGCCTATGTGATGATGCGGCTCGCAGATCCGATTATACGGCTCATCGGGCACTCTGGCACGGCAATCGTCAGCCGGGTCATGGGCATGATCCTCGCTTCTGTGGCCGCCGACAACATTATGTCGGCCGTCCTGGAAATCAGCAAAAACGGACAGCTTTAAAGAAAAAACCGCCGCACATCCCGGGCGAGGATGGCGGCGGCAGGTAATGCGGGTCTCGAGTGGGATCCAAAAAGTTCCGAGATGGGCTATGAGGCAAGCCCTGAGAGATATCGGTCAGGTGACATCTCTGAACATCTAGATTGGGACAGGATGTGGAACCTTCGGCACGAGATCGCAGGCAGAAATCATTAAAGGCCAAATGGCCAGGTCAGCATCGGCAGGTGCAAACCCACCACCAGCATGACAGCCAACGCCGCCGCCCCCAGAGCATCCTGTGCAATCGTATCGCGCGAGCGTGTCATCACAGATTTGATCTCTTTCAACATGGGAGCCTCCGAGCTGGCGTAACGTTTTGTTAGCTATTTGTTCTCATATTCCCGCCGCTCAGTCCAGAACTTTTTAAGAACATTTGTGAACTTTTTAGAACAAACCGCTTAACCGACTGAAATCAAACGGATCGCCTCATCCTGGCGCATCAGCCACAAAAGCAACCGCGCCGCCTGTCCGCGCGGGGTTTGCAACGTCGGATCTTCGAGCAAAAGCTTGCGCGCATCACTCTGCGCAATTGCCATCAAATTTGCCTGCCGTTCAAGGTCGGCAACCTGAAACCGTGGCAGTCCTGATTGAGCGGTGCCGATCAGATCGCCCGCCCCACGCATCTGCAAATCCGTCTCGGAAATGCGGAAGCCGTCCTCGGTTTCACGCAAAACCTCCAGACGTTTCCGGCCGTTTTCGGACAGCGGTGCTTGGTAGAGCAGCAGACAGGTCGATGCCGCCTCTCCCCTTCCCACGCGCCCACGCAATTGATGCAGCTGCGCCAGACCAAAGGTTTCGGCGCGTTCGATCACCATGATGGTCGCGTTGGGCACGTTTACGCCCACTTCGATCACGGTTGTCGCCACCAGAACCTGGGTCCGCCCGGCAACAAAATCCGCCATGGCCGCGTCCTTTTGGGCCGGTGGCATTTGCCCATGAACAAGACCAACGACATCGTCGCCCAAAACCGCGCGCAGCCGCTTGAACCGCTCTTCCGCCGCGGTCAGGTCCATGACCTCGCTTTCCTCGACCAAAGGACAGACCCAGTAGCATTGTCGCCCTTCGTCAATCGCCCGGCGCAGGTGTGAAACGACCTCATCCATGCGATCCGTGCTGACAACAGCCGTCTTGATCGGCTTTTGACCGGGCGGTTTTTCGTTCAGTACAGAGACATCCATGTCCCCATATTGGGCCAGTGCCAAGGAACGAGGGATCGGCGTTGCGGTCATCACAAGCACGTCCGCCGCCATGCCTTTTTCCGCCAGTTCAAGACGTTGGCGCACACCAAACCGATGCTGTTCATCGACAACAGCGAGGCGCAGATCCGCAAATTCAACATCCGCCTGAAACACCGCATGCGTGCCCACCAGGATCTGAATGTCCCCGCGCAAAAGCGCCGCGAGCTTCGCCCGCCGTTCCGCCCCCTTGTCCCGTCCCGTGAGGATTTCCAGAACCACGCCCGCCTCTTCGGCCATAGGCTGCAATCCTTCCAGATGCTGACGGGCCAGGATTTCGGTCGGGGCCATCAAAACGCCCTGCCCGCCGGCCTCTACCGCGATGAGCAGGCTCATGAACGCGACCAGCGTTTTACCCGCCCCCACATCGCCTTGCAAAAGCCGGTTCATCCGCGCCGGCCCCGCCATATCGGCGGCAATCTCTTCCATCGCGCGGCCCTGCGCGTTGGTCGGACGATAGGGCAAGGCCGCGAGTACCCGTTTTTGCAGCTGTCCAGAGCCAACACTTTGCACCCCGTGCGCTTTGCGCTCTTGCGCACGGGCCAAGGCCAGCGTCAGTTGATGGGCCAGCAATTCATCATAGGCCAAACGCTCGCGCGCGGGGGCCTGGGGACCCAGGTCATCCATCGCCGCCGGCTGATGCGCGGCCGCGATGGCCGCATCCGTATCCGGCCAGCCATGGCGGTCTTTCAGGGCGCCATCGACCCATTCTGCCATATGCGGCAGGCGCAGCAACGCCGATTGCGCCGCTTTGTACATGGTCTTTTGGGTCACGCCCGCGGTGAGCCGGTAGACCGGCTCAATTTCCGGGATATCCTTGGCATCTGCCTCTGCCACCGCGTGATCCGGGTGGACCATCTGGGCCAGACCATCAAACAGCTCCAGCTTGCCGGACACGACACGAGTTTCGCCCTGTGGCAAAAGCCGTTTGAGGTAATCGCCGCGCGCGTGAAAATACACCAGCTGAAACTCGGTCTCGGCATCTTCGACAAAAATCCGATACGCGCCACCCTTGTTGCGCGGCGGTTGATGCGCGCCGATCTGGACGGTGACGGTTACGACAGAGGGCAAATCAACACCCTTAATGGTGGTGCGACGCCGACGGTCCACCAACGCATAAGGCAGCGCGAAAAGCAGATCGCGCGGGGCCGTGATGCCCAATTGGTGCAGGTTCTGCGCCGTTTTGGGCCCGACCCGTTCCAGCGTTTCCAGCCCGGCAAAGAGAGGGAAGAGCGCTTCGGGACGGCCGCTCATGCGTCTCCGATCAGGGCCAGCCACCCGTCTTCGTCAAACGTCTCAACCCCCAGATCCGCCGCCTTCTTGGCCTTGGATCCGGCCCCCGATCCTGCCACCAGCAAATCCGTTTTCGCGCTCACAGACCCCGAAACCTTGGCCCCCAAAGCTTCGGCGCGGGCCTTGGTCTCGGCCCGTGTCATCTTTTCCAGCGTCCCGGTGAAAACAACGGTTTTGCCCGCAACCGGGCTGTCAGAGGTTTCCGGGGCCTCGGCCGCTTCGATGGTCAGCATCTCGGCCAACCGATCAATCGACGCCCGTTCGGCGGATTGTGTCAACGACGTGATCAACGCTTCGGCCAGAACATCGCCGATCCCGTCCACCGCCGTCAGGTCGGCCCAAGCCAGACTATCAGCCAGGGACGCCTTGCGCTCTTTGCCCTGCGCGGTAAAGGCAGGTTCCGCGGCGGCGGTGTCGATGGCATCGGTCAGGGCGGCCCATGTTCCAAAGTGCCGGGCCAGCGTGGCGGCGGCCACTTCGCCCACATGGCGCAGGCCAAGGCCGAAAAGCAGACGCGCCAAAGAGATCGTGCGCTTATCTTCGATCGCGCGGAAGAGGTTCGTGGCGGATTTGTCGCCCCAGCCTTCGCGGTTCTTGAGCTGCTGTACACCGCTGCCATAGCGATCTTCCAGCGTGAAGATATCAGCCGGTTCCGCGATCCAACCATCCGCATAGAATTGTTCGACCTGCTTGGCCCCCAATCCTTCGATATCAAATGCGGCGCGGCTTACGAAATGCTTGAGCTTTTCCACCGCTTGGGCCGGACAAATCAATCCGCCGGTACAGCGCCGGACCGCATCGCCGGGTTCGCGCACGGCGGCACTGTTGCATTCGGGGCAAGCAGTTGGGAAGACAAACGGCACGGCGTCATCGGGGCGCTTTGACAAGTCCACATCGGCAATTTTGGGAATGACATCGCCCGCGCGATAGACCTGAACCCAATCGCCCACCCGGATATCCTTGCCATCGCGGATCGGGTTGCCGTTGGCGTCCAAGCCCGCAATGTAGTCTTCGTTGTGGAGCGTTGCATTGGACACCACCACGCCGCCAACCGTCACGGGGTTGAGCCGTGCAACGGGGCTGAGCGCGCCGGTCCGCCCGACCTGAATGTCGATGCCGTCCAGCCGGGTCCACGCCAGTTCCGCCGGAAATTTATGGGCAATCGCCCATCGCGGCGTTGTCGACCGAAACCCCAGCCGCGCCTGATAGCCAAGGTCATCCACCTTGTAGACGACCCCGTCGATGTCATATCCCAATGCGCTGCGTTGCTGTTCAATGCTTTGATAATGCGCCAGAATATCGGCCACGGTTGTGCATCGTGTTGTCAGCGGGTTGGTTTGAAACCCAAGCGCTTGAAGGCGCGCAATGGCGTCGAACTGCGTTTCTGCCAAGGGTTCAGAGAGTTGACCCCAGGCGTACGCGAAAAAACGCAATGGGCGCGCTCGGCTGATATCCGCATCCAGCTGCCGCAGGGACCCTGCCGCTGCGTTGCGCGGGTTTGCAAAGGCCTTGTCGCCTCGCTCGGCCTGCCGCTCATTCAGCGCCTCAAAGTCCGGGTGCGACATGTAGACCTCACCACGGACTTCCAAAATGGCTGGAGCACCGGTCAATTCTTGCGGAATGTCCTCAATCGTGCGCGCGTTGGCTGTCACGTTCTCGCCGGTTTGACCATCGCCCCGGGTCGCAGCCTGAACCAAATGTCCGTTTTCATAGCGCAGTGACAGGGACAAACCATCGATCTTTGGCTCAGCGGTAAACGGCAAGTCATCCTTGTCGGACAGACCGAGGTATTTTCGGATGCCTGTTTCAAAGCTCTGCACATCGTCCGCGTCAAAGGCATTCCCAAGCGACATCATCCGCCGCGCATGGGTCACCTTGGCAAAGCCCTCCGACGGCCGGGCACCGACCTGATCTGAAGGGCTATCCGCGCGTTTGAGCTCTGGAAACCGCTCTTCTATCGCGGCGTTACGTTGTTTGAGCCGATCATATTCTGCATCGCTGATCGTTGGGGCATCTTCGCGGTGATAGGCAGTATTGGCCGCATCAAGAACCTGGGCCAGACGCGCCAATTCTTCGGCTGCCTGCATCGTTGTCAGCTGTGAAATTTCGATTTGATCCTGCACGGCCTGCCCCCAAACATCATTGCCCTAAGAAATAGGCAACTGCCGGGGACAGGTCCAGAGATCACGGCGTCAGGGTGTGCAAAGCCGGGCAAACGGACCGCTAGGCGTTCACCGCCAAGCGTGCCGCTGTGTCCGCATCCGCCTGAGGATCGCGCAACACATATCCACGTCCCCAAACGGTCTCGATATAGTTTTCGCCATCGGTCGCCTTGCTGAGCTTCTTGCGCAGCTTACAGATGAACACGTCGATGATTTTCAGTTCCGGTTCGTCCATTCCGCCATAAAGATGGTTCAAAAACATCTCTTTTGTCAGCGTTGTGCCTTTGCGCAGGCTGAGCAGTTCGAGCATTTGATACTCTTTACCGGTCAGATGAATGGGTGTGCCATTTGTTTCGACTGTCTTTGCATCAAGATTTACTGAAATGCGCCCGGTATGAATGATTGACCGTGAATGCCCCTTGGACCGTCGGATGATCGCATGGATGCGCGCGACCAACTCTTCACGATGGAACGGCTTAGTCATATAGTCGTCCGCGCCAAAGCCGAAACCCTTGATTTTGCTTTCTGTTGCGCTTACGCCTGACAAGATCAGGATAGGCGTTTCGATCCGGGCATTGCGCAATTGGCGCAGCACGTCATGCCCGTTCATGTCTGGTAAATTCAGGTCCAAAAGGATCAAATCGTAATCATACAGCTTTGCAAGATCGATGCCCTCTTCCCCTAAATCCGTGCAGTACACGTTCAGGTTTGCATGAGAGAGCATCAACTCAATACTCTTTGAGGTTGTAGGATCGTCTTCAACGAGTAGCACACGCATACTTTCAATCTCCAATAAGTATACACCCGACAAGCTAAACCTGACGAACAAAGATTAATTGCAGGTTACCGTACGTCAGGAAACAATACAACAATCTAAAGTTGTATAAATCGCTTCAAAGCTGTGGCTTTCAACGCTTCTTCACCGTGCAGGGCAACGGCGGATACCCAGCTGTCGAACTCTTCGTCGCTTATGTCATACATCTCCATGGCCTGGCGCTGTGTGATCAGCCCATAAAGCACGGCCCGGATCACCGCCGCCTTGCGGGATGCAACCCAGCGGCGTGTCTTACTGGATGGTAAATCCGCACGGGTCATAACGCTTCCATCGGGCAGCGTAACGGCTCTGGGTCCGTCAATTTTCTTGAGATACATGATCAGTCCTCATCGCTATGACCCCAAAATGTTCGGAACAGCCTTAACGCCCGGTGAAACGCCCTCTTGAGAGTGTGTAGGATTTTCCTATATTCCGCTGGTTCCCGTCACAGTCAGGAGTCGCCGCAATGGCGCTGGATGCACCTACAGGTCTTAACTCGCTTGGTTTTGCCAAACCCCCGTCCGAAACACGGGTCGTGGTGGCAATGTCAGGCGGTGTCGACAGTTCCGTTGTCGCCGCGTACCTGGCTGATCAGGGATACGATGTGGTGGGCGTCACGCTGCAGCTTTATGATCATGGTGCTGCGCTGGCCAAAAAAGGCGCGTGTTGCGCCGGGATCGACATTCATGACGCACGCCGCGTGGCTGAGGAACGCGGCTTTCCGCACTATGTGCTGGATTACGAAAACATCTTCAAAGACGCCGTCATTGACGAGTTTGCCGAAAACTATCTGGGCGGGGCTACACCAGTGCCGTGCATCCGTTGCAATGAACGGGTGAAGTTCAAGGATTTGCTTGAGACGGCAAAAGACCTCGAAGCCGATTGCATGGCAACCGGTCACTACATTCAGCGCAAAATGGGGGCAGATGGCCCTGAATTGCATTGTGCCGAAGATGCCAACCGGGATCAGTCCTATTTCCTGTTTTCGACAACGCCGGAACAACTGGATTTCCTGCGCTTTCCGTTGGGCCATCTTCCGTCCAAGGACGCAACCCGGGACATGGCCGCGCAATATGGGCTGTCCGTTGCCGACAAACCCGATAGCCAGGACATTTGCTTTGTGCCCAATGGCGACTATGCCGCAGTGATCGAAAAGCTGCGGCCGGGGGCTGCGGAACCCGGAGAGATCGTGCATGCCGATGGCCGCGTTCTTGGCACTCATAACGGGGTGATTCACTACACGATCGGTCAACGGCGCGGGCTGGGGATCGGCGGGCTGGCAGAACCGCTTTATGTGGTGAAGCTGGATGTGGATGCCAAACAGGTCATCGTGGGTCCCAAAGAGATGTTGGCCACCCGCACCGTTCCGGTGCGCGAGATAAACTGGCTGGGCGACGAACCCTTCACGTCGCGCAAAGAATGGCACGTATCCGTCAAGGTGCGCTCAACACGCCCGCCGCGCGAAGCGATCCTGCGTCCTCTGACAGAGACCAGCACAGAGGTGGAATTGCTGAGCGCCGAAGAAGGCATTTCGCCGGGACAGGCCTGCGTGTTCTATGAAACTGGCGGCAGCCGTATTTTTGGCGGCGGCTGGATCTGGCGCGGCTATTAAGGCAGTCGCGCCAACACAGCACGCGCTGCGCGCAACCCCGGGTCTTCGCCGCCCTGCCCCAACCTGTGCATCGTTGTCGCCATCGCATCCAATTGAGCGTTTGGCGCCGCATGGACCGCCCTTAACTGCTCGGCCAAGGCGTCTGGCGTGCAATTCTCTGCCAGGCATTCAGGCACAACGCGGGTTTCACTAACAAGATTTACAAGGTTCGCTGTCTCTATCAGGAACATGTTTTTGACAAGCTGCCATGTCAGCCACTGCACCTTGTAACCGATCACCATCGGTGTGTTGGCCGCCGCCAGTTCCAATGACACCGTTCCCGACGCCGCCAAGGCCATTTTTGCTGTCCCAAACGCCGCGCGCTTATGGGCGGCGGCCGTTTCGGGCGCATAATCCCGTGGATCGATCAGAACAGGGGTGCCGGGCCAAGAAGATATTTGATCCCGGACCATGTCTGCAACCGGCGCGGCGGCAGGAACCACGACACGCATATTCGGCTGACCCGTTAAAAACTGACCCAGCGCCGCCCCAAAGGTTGGGGCCAGCCGCCCTACCTCTCCTTTTCGCGACCCGGGTAAAGCCAGCAATATCGACACGTCCCCCAACCCGAATTCCGCGCGGAAGGCTGCAATCTCTGCCTCTGACGCCACGGGTTCGTTGACCACAGGGTGACCGACAAAGTCACATGCCATCCCTTCGGCTTCCATATATGGCGGCTCAAACGGAAAGAGCGCCAGCACATGGTCGATCATCTTGGCCATTTTCGCCGCGCGTTTCGGGCGCCATGCCCAAACGGTCGGTGCAACGTAATGCACCGTGCGGATGTCCGATTGCTCTTTCACCCCGCGGGCCACGCGCAGGCTGAAATCCGGGCTGTCGATCGTAATCAAAACATCGGGTTTGAAGGTCAGAACAGCCGCAATGGTTTCGTTCAATCGGCGTTTGAGGTCGAAATACTTGGGCAACACCTCGGCAATGCCCATGACACTCAACTCATCCATCGGAAACTGGCTGACCAGGCCTTGGGCCTGCATGGTCTCGCCGCCGATCCCGGCAAATTCAACATCCGGGCGAAGCGTTTTTAAACCGGCCATCAAGGCCCCACCCAAGCGATCCCCAGACGGCTCGCCAGCAAGAAGGAACACCCGCAACGGCCTAGCCTTCCCGCACCCAAAGGAACAAACCCCGCGCGTCACAGGCGGCCACAACCGCCTGAAGGTCCAGAACCATGACGCCCCCGGCGGCGATGACGATCCCCGTCAACCCTGCCTTGGCGGCGGCAGCGACCGTGTCCGTTCCGATAACCGGCAGGTCCGCGCGCCGGTCTTGACCGGGCTTGGGCGCTTTATAAAGAACACCTCCGGTCGTGCCATCGGGCCGCGCGGCCAGAGATGCCAACATCCAATCCGTGCCAAACATGCCTTCGACGACAAGCGCCTGGCGTTTGTGCACGACACAGGCTTGACCGATATCCGCAGCAGACATCGCCGCAACAATCTCTGCCCCGCGATCCGCGTCAGCTTGCGCGGCGCTGTCTGGCTGAGCCTTGGTCGGTGATCCGACCGCGGGCAACAGATCGGGGGCGAGGTCATGCGCGGCACGCATCTGGAACCCAGCGTCTTCAAAGACAGTCAACATCGCGCGCAACGCACCATCATCACCGCTGGCCAGCGCTTTTTGAAACACGGGCACCAAGGGAAAAGTGGCCGCGTCGATCTGTGTTGGGTCCACGGAAGGACGGTCAATGCCGCCCGCAAAACAGACCTCGGAAACGCCCCTAGACTTCAATTCTTGCAGGAAACTGCCCAGCTTTTCGACGCGAAACTCTTTATCCACGTCCAGCGTATCAGGGTGATTGCCCATTAAGGCGCAAATCAAGGGCGTATCCGGCAGGCGCTGGACCAAAGCTTCTGGCAACGCCCCGCGCCCGGCAATCAACGCCAGCATGATCAGCTCCCCGGTGTCAGGATGTGCCGATCCGAATTTGCCAGAACGAAATCGACAATCTCTTTGACGTAATCGCTGTCGGTTTCCTGACCCAAACGTTCGGCGCGGTCCTGAAACGTGCCTTCGCCTTGCGCCAGCATCTGAAACGCGGCGCGCAACGCGGTAATGTCGGACCGCGCAACGCCGCGCCGTTTCAAACCAACAAGGTTCAAACCGTCCAATTCGCCCCGCGATGCCTGAACCAAGCCGTAGGGAATCACGTCCTTGGGCACCATGGTCAGCGCGCCAATGATCGCACCGCGACCAACCCGGACCCATTGATGCAGACCGCTCAGCCCGCCAACAATTACATCATCTTCGACGATACAATGCCCCGCCGCACCGGCGTTGTTCACCATGATGACCCGGTTGCCCAGCTGACAGTCATGGGCGACATGCACATTGGCCATCAACAAACAATCGTCCCCGATCCGCGTGACCCCGCCGCCACCATCGGTGCCCGCGTTCACCGTCACGCTTTCGCGGATACGGTTGCGCTTGCCAATTTCTGTCCGGCTCTTTTCGCCATCGAATTTCAGGTCTTGCGGGATCTCGCCAATGACGGAAAACGGAAAGATAATCGTATCGTCGCCAATTGACGTTTCGCCGGTCACGACCACGTGGCTTTTGAGCGTGACACGCTCGCCAAGCATTACATCCGCGCCAACGATGGAAAACGGGCCGATGACACAGCCCTCACCGATCTTGGCACCATCTTCTAAAATCGCACTCGGATGTATCTCGGTCATATCAGGCCCCCGGTGTCCAATCGACGAATGCAGAGAATTCTGCTTCTGCTGCTACCTCATCGCCAACAACCGCTTTGCCGTCAAACTTAAAAATCTTGCCGTTCGGTTTTCCGCGCAATGTCGTAATCTGCATTTCCATGACATCGCCCGGGATCACCTTGCGGCGGAATTTGCATTTGTCGATGGACATGAAGTAGATGAGCAATTCGGTATCCACCACGTCAAATCCAACGCCCAGCATAGCACCTGCGGTTTGCGCCATGGCCTCGATGATGGTGACGCCGGGCATAATCGGTGTGCCCGGAAAATGCCCCTGAAAATGCGGTTCGTTCATGGTGACGTTCTTGATCCCGCGGGCAGACGAATACCCATCGATATCCACGACCTTATCCACAAGAAGGAACGGGTAACGGTGGGGCAGAATGCGTTGGATCAACTGAATATCAGCGCTCTTCAACTCCTCGCTCATGGCCTCATCCTTTGTCTAATTTCGTTATGTCGTGGCGTAGCTAGCAACAGCGTTCCGTCAGGGCAAGTCATCAGCACCGCTTAATTCCGCCCCATCCCCAATGGCGGCATCGATCCGCCCGATGGCTGTATCCGTCACATCGGTGGCATTTGAACTCAGCAAAACGCTTTCGCGTTCCAAAAGAACCACAGCCCCGCTTTCCAGCATCAAGCGCTCCAAAATCGGGCGCGCGGCGCGGGAAAACAAAACACGCTGGGCATCCCGACGCTGTGACAATTCCAGAACCTTGGCGTCCTGTTCGCGACGAAAGCCTTGGACCTTTTCATCAAAGGCATCTGCCAACGTGCGGAACTCAGCCGGCGTCATGGTCGCGCGCCGCTCTGTCAGCTCGCGCTCTTCGGCGGTTAAGGCTTCTTCGATCGCACGGTTTTCGGACGCCAGAACCGAGCTTTGCCGATCAAACTCCTCCGCGGTTCTTTTGCCAAACAACGACCCGGCAAACAGGCGCTCGGATTCGATGGTCAGTATTTGGCTTTGAACTTGCGAGGATTGCGCCTGCAGCTGCACCGGCCCGAACAGGGCCAATGCCGCAACGGCGGCGCACCAAAGGCGCGCTCGCCAAACAAAGACCAGCCCCACTCCCATCCGCAGATCAGAACTGTGCAGAGAGGGTCAAATCAAAGCTTTGTTCTTTGTCGAAGTCCTCTTTGACCAGGGCGCGGCTGAAGTTAAAGCGCAACGGACCAATCGCCGTATCCCACAAGAGCGACACGCCGACGACATGGCGCAGGGATCCGCCTTCGCCGACAATCTCACCACCCGCCAGATTTGCGTTGCTCAGATCCCAAAGGTTACCCACGTCATAGAAAGCCGCGCCGCGCATGCCGATCTCTTCCGGCAGACCCAAGGGGAATTGAGCTTCGAACTTGGCAACCGCGTAAATGTTACCACCCAAAGCATCATCCGCGGCTGCACCACTGCCATCTTCGCGGAGCGACTGGTCGCGCGGACCAATACCGCCGGGTTCAAATCCACGCATAATGCGAGGGTTCAGAATAAACCGGTCAACAGCCCGTCCGTTGGACCCGTTCGCCCAAGCGATGGCGCCACCTTCAAAGCTGGCCCGAAGCACAACTTCCTCGCCAAGCACACGCGTCTGCGCCAGCGCGCGAACGGACGAGCGAATGAACTCGTTGTCCCCGCCAAGCCCGGCATAATCGGCACCGATCGAGAACTGGTAACCGACGTTGGGGTTCAGACCCGTCCGGCGACTGTTGTAATTATAGCTGATCCCGATCGAGCTGGTCACCAGAGAGCCCAAGGCGGTTTCATTGCCAATCACCGCGCCGTTCTCTCTTTCCGAGCGGGCTTCCATATCCGTATCATCATACGAATAGTTCAGGGTGATTTGCCCATTGTCGCTGACCGGGAAGGTCAAAGACGGGCGTAAAAACACTTGTTGCGTGTCATAGGCGGCAAAGCTGGATTCCGTTTCTTCGTAGCCCAAGCCAATGTTGAACGACAAACGACGTCCCAGCAGGAAAGGCTCGGTGAACGACAAGGTCGTCGACTGGTTTTCCTCGGCCGTCGAAATATTGAACGACAGGTTTTGGCCCCGCCCCAGGAAGTTGTCCTCGCTCAGACCAATCGCAACGCCAAATCCGTCAGACGTCGAAAATGAGCCGCCGATGTTAAGCGAACCTGTGGGTTGTTCTTCCACGTCGACGTCAATGATGACCTGATCCGGGGAAGAGCCTTCGCGCGCTTCAACATCCGAATTGGCAAAATACCCAAGCGCCCGAATCCGTTCTGCGCTTTGCCGAATTTCCCGTGGGTTGAACGGGTCACCTTCAACGATACGAAACTGCTGCCGAATGACGCGATCAAGCGTTGTGGTGTTGCCCTCGATATCAATCCGCTCGACGAAAATACGCGGGCCGCGGGTCAGCACGAATTCCACATCCAGTTGCAGGTCCCGATCGTTCCGGGTGATGCGCGGTTCGACGCGCAGAAAATCGATACCCTCACGGACGGCCAGACGTTCTTGCCGTGCAATAGAGTTCTCGATGATCACCGGAGAGTAGGTATCGCCCGGTTTCACGCGCAGGGCATCCATGAATTCATCTGCATCCGCCTCGGCGACCTCACTGCGGACAGAAACCTCACCGAATTCAAATTGTTGGCCTTCGTTCACGTTGAACGTGACAAAGAATCCATCCCGTTCCTGGGTCAATTCCACATTCACCGACAGAATACGGAAATCGACGTATCCGCGAGATTGGTAAAAATCTGTCAGCAACTGGCGGTCGAACTCGATACGGTCCTCGACAAGTGTATCTGAGCCGATGAACGTCCGTAGGATGCCCGCCTGTTTCGTTTCCAACACACCGCGCAAACGGCGATCAGAATAAACGCGGTTCCCGACAAAACTGATCCGCTCGACTTCGACCGTATCCCCTTCGGAGATTTCGTAGATCAGGTCGACGCGGTTATCGCTGCGGCGGATGATCCGGGGAGTGACGCGCGATGCAATCCGACCCTGCTGCGCATAGGCGGTCGCAATGTTGTTGGCGTCCTGTTCCACGATCGTAGGGTTATAGACCCGGCGCGGCGCGGCCTCGATCACCGTTTCTAGGATATTGTCTCGGATACGGCGATTGCCTTCAAAGCTGATATTATTGATCGTTGGGAATTCCTGAACGCGGATCACCAGTGTGCTTCCCCGCGGATCGAATTCTACGGATTCAAAAACACCACTGTTTTCAACGCGTTGATATGCGTCGTTCAGTTCCCCAGCTGAAAGAGTTTGACCAGGTGTGATCCCTGTATAGGCAACGATGGTCGCGGTTTCGATCCGTTGGTTTCCGTCAACTTGGATCGAGTTGAAACGGAAATCCTGTGCGTAGGCCCAAGAGACCGAAGCCAACAGAATAACGGCAACATAAGCCCCAATTCGACTTTGCGACCACATCACTGAGTGAAAGAACCGCCCCAACACAGCACAGGCGCGCTGTGCAATATTCCCTGGACCCATTTGCCGATCCCAATTCTAGCAGACAACTGATCTGTGACTATCGGGATTGGCCGATGATGTCAAAACCGCAAACGGTCTAAATTTCAACTGATCAAGACTTGGGTCACGCCCCGCCCTGAACAATCAAAAGAAGCTGCCGACATAGGCGCCGGTCAACAGCGCGATACCCAGCACGACAAGGTTTATGATCCGATCAATGTTCAGATCGATAACCAGAGAAATACCGCGATATGTGTGTTGCAAGGTCTGCATAGCATTCCAGCCTTTGTTCTAGGCTAGTCAGATATCAATCGAATATGGCGACATTAGGGCAGACGCTCGCTGCCCTAACCAGCCAGTGACCCCTACTCCTTATGGGCAGAAGATGTCGTTGCCCAAGGCAAACACCATCAGGCACAGGATCATCGAAATCCCAACAGCCATCAGAATGCGCAGCGCTGTATCGCTTGGCGGTTTGCCGGCAACGGCTTCGTAAGCATAGAAAACCAAGTGTCCGCCATCCAGTGCCGGGATGGGAAAGAGGTTCAATAGCCCCACCGCCGTCGACAGCACCGCAATGAACCATACAAAGCTTTGCGCGCCTTGGCTGGCCATTGCGCCAGATGTTTCGGCAATCCCAATTGGTCCGGACATGTTGCAGGTGCTGATCGCGCCGGTGATCATGTGCCAAAGGCCGGAAATCGATCCGTTGATGATGGACCAGGTCTGCAGCACGGCACTGCTTGCCGATGACAAAAGGCTCGCCGACTCAGTCGCTGGTTCAAAGGCCATTCCACCGACGATCCCAATACGCCAATGCGTGACAAAGCCACCATCGGCTTGGGGTTCGTCCGTGCGTCTAGGGGCTAAGGCAAAATCAAGAATTTCACCGCCGCGCCAAACTTCCAACTGCAGGACACTACCATCAGACCCTTCAACCGCTGTTTTCAGTTGGTCAAAGGCAAAGATCGGCGCACCGTCCACGGATACAATCACATCATCCGGACGCAACGCTATGTCCATTGCCGCACTACGCGGCGCAACCTGACTGACCACAGGCGGGAACAGATAAGGCCCGGACACGACCGTTTCTGATCCGTCGCGCAGGACCGTATATTGCAACGCCTCGGCGGGTTGGATCTGATTGGTAAAAGCCTGCCATGCCGCCGCATCGTTGAAACCGGGCGATCGGACGCCATCGATCCCAACAATCTCGTCACCTTCTTGCAATTCAAAGGCCGCGTTGGGCATCGGGCGCAGTTCGCCAACGGTCAAAGGATCGCTTGCTTCGCCGCGGAACATGAAAATGGCCGAAAACACGAGGATCGACATGATGAAATTGAACACAGGACCCGCGGCGACCGTTGCGGCCCGAGCCCACAAGGGCGCCCCATGCATGGTTTTGCGCAGCAATCTGGGATCATCAGCCGCCATTTCCATCGCGGCAGCATCCTTACCAGAAGCCGCATTGGCATCGCCGAGAAATTTCACGTATCCGCCAAATGGCAAGGCCGCGATTTGCCAGCGCGTGCCCCGGCGGTCTTCGCGGCTGAACAGGATTGGGCCGAACCCAAGCGAGAATACCTCGGCATGAATACCGCACCAGCGACCGACAATGTAATGACCGTATTCATGCACGGCGACAATGACCGAAAGCGCGACAATAAACGCGGCAATCATATAAACCAGCCCGCCAAACTGCGGGATCAAAGAAACTAAATCCACGTTTTCACCTTATATTCGGTCTTTAATCACAGCATCTGCCCACTGCCGTGTCAGATGGTCCATTGAAGTGACGTTATCAATAGTCAATTTGGCGTCAATAAGACCAGTCTGCGCCGCAAATTGGTGCAAAACGGCGTCAACTATGTCAGCCATGTCCAAAAACCCAATTCTGCCGGCAATAAATGCGTCCAAAGCATGTTCTTTTGCTGCATTGAAAACCGCACCGGTTAATCCGCCTGCTTCCATTACGTTGCGCGCGAGGCGCAAAGCCGGGTATCGCGCCAGATCGGGAGAAAGGAACGTCAATTGTCCCACTTTAGCGAGATCCAGCCGTTCGACCGGCAGGTGCCGCCGTTCCGGCCAGTGCAGCGCATAGCCGATCGCATGGCGCATGTCATGCGGCCCCACATGGGCCATAAGCGCCCCGTCGTTGAACCCGACCATCGCGTGGATCAAGGATTCCGGGTGAATGATGGCTTCGATTTTTGCGGGATCGACGCCGAAAAACTCTTTGGTTTCAATAAGCTCCATTGCTTTATTAAACATAGATGCGCTGTCGATCGTGATGCGTTGGCCCATGGCCCAGTTGGGATGGCTAGAGGCTTGTTCCAACGTCGCCGACTTTAGCTTTTCCAACGGCCAGTCCCGGAACGCCCCGCCGCTCGCCGTGATCACGATGCGTTCTACTGCATCCATGTCTTCGCCGACCAAAGCCTGAAACACGGCCGAATGTTCGCTGTCGACAGGCAGGATCGTGGCGTTGTGCTGTCGCGCAGTTTCCAACATCAGCGCCCCGGCACAAACAAGGGATTCCTTGTTGGCCAAGGCCAGCGTCGCCCCCTGTTCCAAAGCCCGCAGCCCGGGCGCCAGACCCGCCGCGCCAACGATTGCGGACATGACCCAATCCGCCGGGCGGGACGCCGCCTCTATCAAGGCATTGTGACCGGAGGAAGCTTTGACCGTCGATCCCTGTAAAGCGGTGCGCAATGCTGGCAATTCGTCATCAAATGCCGTCACCGCGATATCGGCATTCAGGGCCATTGCGTCATGCGCCAGCCGCAGCACATTTCGGCCCCCTGTCAGGGCCACAACGTCGTAGTCTTCGGGCGCACGACGGATCAGATCGATCGTGTTCTGCCCGATCGAGCCGGTCGCACCAAAGATACTGATCCGCCGCATACCCTGCCCCGTCACACCGGACCGGGTGGGTACCCGGTCAGTTCCATCACTGTCAAAACCAGCACAGCCGCACCCAGCATACCATCAAACCGGTCAAAAAGACCGCCATGTCCGGGAATCAAGCTGCTGGAATCTTTGACCCCCGACCGGCGTTTAACGGCACTTTCGGCAATATCGCCAAGCTGCGAGGCAAAAGACGCGGCCATAGAGAGAACCAATAACCACAATCCGCTGTTGGTCAGGCTCATGAACACCAAGCCCAGCAATCCGGCAGCGATCCAACCTGCGACGATACCGGCCCAGGTTTTCTTGGGGCTGATGCTGGGCCAGAATTTGGGTCCGCCAATGCTTTTCCCGGCAAAATAGCCGGCAATATCCGTGGTCGCGACAAGCAGAACGAGCCAAAGCATCCAGATAAAGCCAAACTCATTGCGCACGGATGACATGCCGAACCCTGCGGCCAGAATGAACATGACAAACGGCACGAATATCTCGCGGTCTTCGCGCAACATAAAAGCGCCAATGATCGTCGGAATCAGCAAGGTCGGAACAGCCAGCCCTGCCGGGAAATAAATCGCCAGCCATGACGCCGCTGCCGAGAGAATACCAAGAAATACCGCCGCATAGTTAGGATTGGGCTGAAGAATACGGACCAGTTCCCAGACAATCAGGCCCACGATAATGGAAACGAGGGAAATAAATGTGTACCCGCCGATCCATACACCGCCCAGGCCAATGACCGCCAAGACCGCCCCGGACAGAACCCGGACCCAAAGATCGTCCCAACGGGCGGGCGTACTCATCCCGACAAAGCCCCAAAGCGCCGGTCACGTGCGCCGAAATTGCGACACAGGCGTGCCAGTTCCTCTGCCGTGAAATCAGGCCACAGCGTATCTACGAATTCGTATTCGGAATAGGCCGACTGCCACAGCAAAAAGTTCGAAATCCGTGCTTCGCCGCTGGTTCGTATTACAAGATCAGGATCCGGCAGAACGTGTGTGTCCAGATACCCGGGCAGTGTTTCCTCATCGACATCCGCCGGGTTCAGAACGCCGTTGGCCACATCCACGGCGAGCCTTTGCGTTGCCCGCGCCACTTCATCCCGACCACCATAATTCAAGGCGACGGTCAGATTGACCCGGGTGTTATGTGCCGTCAGCGCCTCAAGTTCATCCATCAGCTTTATCAGCTTGGCATCCAGCTTGATCCGATCGCCAATGAAACGAACGCGAACGCCTTCAGCGTTCAAAGCTCGGGTTTCTTTCGCGATGTAATGCCGAAACAGGCTCATCAGGCCAGCAACCTCGACCTGCGTACGCTTCCAGTTCTCGGTCGAAAAGGCAAAAACCGTCAGGTATTTGATACCAAGATCGGGACAGGCACGGACCACTTCGCGTACGCGTTTCACTCCCGCATGATGTCCAAACAAGCGCGGGCGCCCGCGGGCCTGGGCCCATCTGCCATTGCCGTCCATAATTATTGCGACATGTGTCGGACATCCGGGTACAGCGATATCGGGTGCGTGGGCCATTGGCGCGTCAGCCCGATTAAACCTGCATAATTTCGGCTTGCTTGGTTTCCAGCGCCGCATCCACGGCTGCAATCATTTTGTCGGTCAGATCCTGCACCTCAGATTCCCAGATTTTTTGATCATCTTCAGACAGGCCGTCGCCTTTGGCCTTCTTGATCTGGTCCATCCCGTCGCGTCGAACATTGCGAATAGAGACGCGGGCGCTTTCAGCATATTGCCCCGCAACCTTGCCCAGCTCGCGGCGACGTTCTTCGTTAAGCTCGGGGATCGGCAACATGATGATCGTGCCATTCAGCTGCGGGTTGATTCCCAGACCGCTTTCCCGGATCGCTTTTTCGACAGCACCTACCATCGATTTGTCCCAGACATTCACTGTCACCATCCGCGGTTCGGGGACGTTTACGGTGCCAACCTGATTGATCGGCGTCCGCTGACCATATGCCTCAACAGTCACAGGTTCCAACATCGAGGCACTGGCCCGTCCGGTGCGCAGTGATGCGAATTCGGTTCGAAGCGCCGACATCGCGCCTTCCATCCGGCGTTCCAGATCATCGGTATCCAGTTCAAATTCTTCCGCCATGCTGCTCTACTCCCTCTGGGCCTATTGGCTTGGCTCTATAGCCTCAACCCGTCACCTTTGTATAGGTGCCCTTGCCCGCCAAAATGCCCTTGAACCCGCCCGGCTCATCCAGCGAAAACACGATGATCGGCAGATTGTTGTCGCGCGCCAGCGCAATTGCGCTGGCATCCATCACGCGCAAGCGCTTGGCAAGGCAGTCATCATAGCTGACCTCATCATACCGCACCGCATCTTTGTGTTTTGCGGGATCTTTGTCGTAAACACCATCGACCTTTGTGCCTTTAAAGATCGCTTCGCAGTTCATTTCATTCGCGCGCAGGGTCGCCGCAGTATCCGTGGTGAAATACGGGTTCCCCGTCCCAGCCGCAAAAATGCAGACCCGGGCTTTTTCCAGGTGACGCACGGCACGGCGACGGATATAGGGTTCGGCCACTTCGTTCATGGTGATCGCGCTGATCACCCGCGTGTGGATCCCCAACCCTTCCAGCGCCGACTGCATGCCCAAGGCATTCATGACCGTCGCAAGCATTCCCATGTAATCCGCCGTGGCGCGTTCCATGCCCTGCGCTGAGCCCTGTAATCCGCGAAAAATATTGCCGCCACCGATCACCATGCAAATCTCGACGCCCATGTCGTGCACGCTTTGCACTTCTTTAGCGACGCGTTCCACGGTCGGTGGATGCAAACCAAAACCCTGATCGCCCATCAGCGCTTCGCCCGAAATCTTGAGCATCACCCGTTTATAGGTTGTCTCGGGCGTATCAGTTCGCTCTGTTTTGGGCTTGGAGGGCGAAACCGCAGTGGACGTGTGAAGGGAAGAGGTCATGTTGCGCTCCGCTGCGGCCAAATTGTAGTCTGGCGCAAAATGAAGCAATTCGGCGGCAGGTTCAATCAGGCTCCACCGTCTATTGCGAGGAAAAATGCAAGAATTGCGATGGCTCTAAGCAACATAACCGGCTTACCGCCTTTGGACGAGACCACACCGATCCTGATTGCCGGGCCAACGGCATCTGGAAAATCGGCCTTGGCGCTGGATATCGCCGAGAATTACGGTGGCGTCATCGTTAATGCGGATGCCAGCCAGGTGTTTGATTGCTGGCGGATCGTAACTGCGCGCCCGTCGGTCGAAGAAGAAACGCGTGCGCCGCACCTTCTTTATGGTCACGTGTCTTGGGACCAAAACTATAGCGCGGGACATTGGGTGCGCGAGGTTGAGCCGCTGTTAAACGGGTCGGACCGGCCGATCATCGTTGGGGGCACAGGCCTCTATTTCCAATCTCTGATCCGCGGCATGGCCGATATTCCCCCGACCCCGCCTCAGATCCGCGCGTTTGCCGAAACGATGTCACTTGACGCGATGCTGGGCGAGCTAGACGACATCACGCGGGGCAATTTGGACCAATCCAACCGGATGCGCGTGCAACGCGCTTGGGAGGTGCAGAAAGCAACCGGCCGGACACTGGCCGGTTGGCATGCAGACACACCTCCCCCGGTTTTGGCGATCGAAGAGACCATTCCGCTGGTCTTTGATGTGCCTAAAGACTGGTTGCTCGACCGGATCACCCGACGGTTTGACCTGATGCTGGAAATGGGCGCGTTGGATGAGGTTGCCGCAATGCGCCCAGCCTATGACGCGGCCAAACCCGCCTTCAAAGCCATCGGCGTGCCAGAATTGATGCGCTATTGCGACGGATCCATTGACCTCGATACCGCGCGCGCCCAAGCGACAATTGCCACACGGCAATTCGCCAAACGGCAACGCACCTGGTTTCGGTCCAAAATGCACAGCTGGAACAAAGTGACCCCGCCGATTGGCGCGTGATTGAACAAACTCAATCTGTTTTAAAAGAAAAAGCCGCCACCTGCATTCGATATTGTATATATCGAACACATGTTTGAGCGCCCCGATACTACGACGGCCGTCCGTCAATCCACTTTGGCCAGCATGATGCCAGATGGCAGCTGGCAATTGAGCCTTGCTCATGATCGGTCCAAACACTTGATCGTGTGGGTGACACGCGGACAGGGCGTGGCGCTGCTCGACGGGGTGCGGCGGGGCATTGGGGTTCATAACGCCATCTTTGTTCCAGCCCGTTCATTGTTTTCCATAGAGATTGGCCGACAAGGGTTTGCACAGGTTTCGGAAATACCCGGCCAAGTTGGCCTGTCCCTGCCCCGCCAGCCAGTCCATGTGCGCACCCGGGACGTTAACGCTCAAGGTGAGCTGACCGGCCTGTTCGAGGCGATGACCAAAGAGCAAGCCGCACAAAGACCGTTTATGCATGCCGCGATGCAGGCACATGCAGAGCTGATCGGGATCTGGCTGCGCAGGCAAATGGCGTCGGCGGAACCCGACAGCATCGCCACCGGACCAAAGCGCGGTTTGATCCGCGCCTATTGTCAGCGCATCACCAACCGATACGCGTCTGGCGCGCCCATGCAGGACTATGCAAAAGCGCTCGGCGTGACGCCCACCCATCTGTCGCGGGTTTGCCGGGATGCAAAGGGCCGGACCGCGGCGGCCTTGTTGACGGAGCGAATCTTGCACGAGGCCAGAACGCTGATCTGTCAGACTGACCTGTCACAAAAAGATATCGCCGCGCAATTAGGCATTCGAAGCGCTGCATATTTCACTCGGTTTATTCAGCATCGTACGGGATCGGTGCCTACGGCCCTCAGACGTGGCAAACGCCTTTAAAATACGTACCCGCTCAGACCCGACACCGCGCTCGAAGTCGTTTTTCAACGATGATTTTGTCGGAAAAACACCATGAAGTGTCGAAACGGGCCGTTGACGGCTGGGGAAAAGTGAGGCGCAATAGCGTTAAGACATACGAGGTCAATGCCCAGAGCAGCAATAAAACCACCTGCCGGGCGAGCTTTGGATCCCGATATGTCGTATAGGGAGAGACAATGAATGACATGTGACACGATCAACGGTAAGGTCGTGCATTGGGCTGCCGAAATGCACGCAGAAGAGTACAAATCGGGCAAATTGAGCCGCCGGGAGTTTTTGGCCCGCGCAACAGCCTTGGTGTTACATCCGCGGCGGCATATGGAATGATTGGCCTGTCTGCACCGGCAGAGGCCGGGGGCCACGCCCAAACGGGCGGCACTTTGCGCGTTCAGCTCAGCGTACGTGGCCTCAAGCAACCACGCGTTTATGACTGGTCCGAGTTGGGCAATGAAACCCGCGGAACCCTGGAATACCTCGTCGAATACAACTCGGACGGCTCGTTCCGCGGCATGTTGCTCGACAGTTGGGAAATCAATGACGACGCGACCGAATACACGCTCAACATCCGCCCCGGCGTGACGTGGAGCAATGGCGACGCGCTGACCGCCGAAGACGTTGCGCGCAATATCGTCGGCTGGTGTGACAAGGACGTCGAAGGCAACTCTATGGCAGGGCGGTTCGCCACCTTGGTCGACCCGAACACCAACAAGGCCATTGAAGGCGCGGTTGAAGTGGTTGACGCAACCACCGTCAAACTGAACTTGCCGCCCCCTGACATCTCGCTGATCCCCGGCATGGCGGATTACCCGGCCGCGATCGTGCATTCGAGTTTCCAGGAAGAAGATTATACCAAAAACATCGGAACCGGCCCTTATGTCATCGAAGAGCTGGACGTCGGTGTGAAATGCACGCTGGTGCGCAACACCGAGCATACGTGGTGGGGCGAAGAGGTTTATGGCGGCCCCTATCTGGATCGGATCGAATGTATCGACTTTGGCACCGACCCATCGCCTTGGCTGGCCGCTCTGGAATCGGACGAAGTGGACATGCTGCACGAGTCCGTGGGCGAATTCATCGACGTGCTGGATGGGCTTGGATACGTCAAATCCGAAGTGGTCAGGATGGGCACCCTCGTCATTCGTCCCAACCAGCTGGCCGAGGTTGACGGCACGCAACCCTACGCAGACCCAAGGGTCCGCAAAGCGTTGCAAATGGCCGTCGACAACAATGTCTGCCTTGAACTGGGATATGGCAGCAGCGGGACCGTAGCCGAAAACCACCATGTGGGCCCAAGCCACCCGGAATACGCACCACTCGAACCACTAAAAGCGGATCCTGCGGCGGCAGCCGCGCTGATGGAAGAAGCGGGCATGATGGATTTCGAGCATGAGCTGACCTCTATCGATGATGACTGGCGTAAAAACACGACAGACGCGGTCGCCGCACAGCTGCGCGATGCCGGCTTCAAGGTGAAGCGGACGGTTCTGCCCGGGTCCACCTTCTGGAACGACTGGGCGAAATACCCGTTCAGCTCGACCAACTGGAACCACCGCCCCCTAGGTGTCCAGATCTGGGCACTGGCCTATCGGTCCGGTGAAGCGTGGAACGAATTTGGCTGGGCCAATTCGGAATTCGATGCGATCCTTGAAGAAGCCCTGTCCATCGCGGATGCGGACAAACGCCGCGAAGTCGTCGCACGGGGTGAAAAACTCATTCAGGATGAAGGCGTGACGATCCAGCCATATTGGCGGTCGGTCTATCGCCATTTCCGTGAAGGACTGGTGGGAACGGATATGCATATCTCGTTCGAACATCACCACTATAAATGGGGCTTTGCAGCCTAACAAAGAAACCGACCCGGGCCCGAAAGGGCCCGGGTTTTGTCACTCTGTGACAATCCTCCAAAGAAGTGCCCCGCCAAGGGGCCAGTCGCAAAACCAGACCAATAGGGAACCTTATGGGACTGTTTATCTTACGCAGATTTGGCGTGATGGTGTTGACGGCGCTCTGCCTGACATTCGTCGTGTTCTTTCTGACAAATCTGTTTCCAAACCTCGAGAAGCTCGCGAAAACGCAAGGCAACTTCCGCATGTCGGACGAGGCCGTTTACAGCTGGCTGGAAAGCCGGGGCTATACGCAGCCAACAGCCGTGAAATACGGTCAATGGCTGGGTGTCGTACCCGGATGGACCTATGAAACCGAAGAAGGGTTCACCGGCCGCTGTTTCGCGGGTGCTTTGCCCGCCGAGGAAGTCGCCGATACCCCACGGTTCTGTGGCATCCTGCAAGGCGATTGGGGCTATTCAACGGTCTTTAAGGATGACGTTGCCGGGATCGTGGCAACACGTCTGTCCCTGACCGGTAAGCTTATGTTCTGGGTTCTGATGTTGATGGTGCCAATGGCGCTGTTGGTCGGTGTTCTGGCCGGGATGAGAGAGGGATCGGTTCTGGACCGCTCGTTATCGACCTTCTCGATCATTACAACGGCCACCCCGGAATACGTATCAGGCGTCATCTTTATCGCGGTCTTTGCCTCTTCTGCCGTGGGCCTCAAATGGTTCAAAGGCACGGCGACCGGCGCGATGGAGAACGCGACGTTTGAAAACTTCTTCCTACCCGTTCTGACCATTGCGCTTTACGGCATGGGCTATATCGCCCGTATGACCCGCGCCTCAATGACCGAGGTGATGACGGCGCAATATATTCGGACGGCGCGGCTAAAAGGTGTGTCGTTCCCCAATATCGTCATGAAACACGCGCTGCGGAATGCGCTGATCGCCCCGTTCACGGTGATCATGTTGCAATTCCCATGGCTTTTGAACGGCGTGGTCATTGTGGAAACACTGTTTAACTACAAGGGCTTTGGATGGGTGCTGGTGCAGGCCGCCGGCAATAATGACATCGAATTGCTCTTGGCCGTGTCCGTGGTCTCGGTGGTCGTGGTTCTGGTGACGCAGCTGATATCGGATATCGGCTATGTCTACCTCAACCCACGCATCCGTATTTCGTAAGGGAGCCACTGATATGGAACCGTTAAGCTGGGGTGAAATCCTCATCCGCATCTTCTATCAGTTCACGTCCGTCTGGATTGCGCTGATCATCCTCTTCGCGGTCTCGATCGCGTTCAAACGCCGCCTTGGGCTTTATGGCAAACTCTTTGACAGCCCCATCGGCATGATCGGCTTTGGCCTTGTGATGTTCTGGGTCTTTACCGGCATATTTGGCGCGCTGGATCTGATCATCACGCATGACCCGCTGGCGCAGGTCTCGGGTATGAAAAACAAAGTCCCGGGCACGCCGATGCGCGGCGCCGAAGAAGGCGAATATGCCTATTACCTTCTGGGCGGCGACAACCTGGCACGGGATGTGTTCAGTCGCATGGTCAAAGGCGCGTGGGTCGTTGTGCAAATTGCACCGCTGGCCACGATGTTCGCCTTTATGGTCGGCATCACGCTGGGCTTGCCGGCCGGGTATTATGGTGGGCGTCTGGACGTTCTGTTGTCGTTCCTTGCCAACCTGATCCTGGCCTTCCCGGTCATCCTGCTGTTCTACCTCTTGGTAACACCGGAGATCGTGGCCACGGGCGTGCCAAACTATATGGCAACCGTGCTCTTCCTCTTCCCGATCATCTTTGTCGGGGTCCTGCTGAACTCGCGCTATTATACGCAGCCGAATTTCCGCACGCCCCTGTTGATCGGGGTGCTTGGGGTGATGATCTGGCTCTACCTGTCGCTGATTTCCGAGGTTGGATCAAAAGTGTCGGTTCTGCCGGGCATTCTGGACCTCTTTGACATTCCGGGCGGCATCCTTGTGGTGTTCGTGTCGGTTGTCTTTGTGAACTCGCCCACCGTGTTCCGGATTGTGCGTGGCCTGGCCATGGACATCAAAACGCGGGACTATGTGGCCGCCGCACAAACGCGGGGCGAAGGGCCCTGGTACATCATGCTGTGGGAAATCCTGCCCAATGCGCGGGGGCCGCTGATCGTCGATTTCTGTCTGCGGATTGGCTATACCACGATCCTTCTGGGCACCTTGGGCTTCTTTGGCCTGGGTCTGCCGCCGGAAAGCCCGGATTGGGGCAGCACGATCAATGAGGGCCGCAAGCTCTTGTCGATCTACCTGCACCCGGCCCTGCCCCCGGCCTTGGCCTTGCTGACGCTGGTTCTGGGTTTGAACCTGCTGGCCGATGGTCTGCGCGAAGAGAGCCTGAAGGACTGATGACACCTGCGGGACCGGGGGCCAGCCCCCGGACCCCCGGAGTATTGTCAAAGAGAAGAAGACATGGGCGCATCCCGGTGCCCATGCCGACATCACCAAACGAAGCCGGCCGATGAGCCGAGCGACGGTCAGGGAGAATATTATGTCGAAATGGGACTTTGACGGCCCAATCCTTGAAATTGACCAGCTGTCGATTTCCTTTTTCACACGGCTGCGCGAAATCCCCGCCGTGATGGATTTCTCGGTTGTGGTGCAACCCGGTGAGGCCGTGGGTCTGGTGGGGGAATCCGGATGCGGAAAATCCACCGTGGCGCTGGGCGTCATGCAGGACCTTGGCAAGAACGGCCGCATCGTCGGCGGGTCGATCAAGTTCAAGGGCCGTGATCTGGGCGCGATGAGCCAGGAAGAGCTGCGCGATATTCGCGGGTCCGAGATTGCGATGATCTATCAAGAGCCGATGGCCTCGCTGAACCCGGCGATGAAGATCGGCAAGCAGTTGATGGAAGTGCCGATGATCCATGAAAGGGTCAGCGCGGATGAAGCGTATAAACGCGCGCTGGAGGTGGTCACGGATGTGAAACTGCCGGACCCCAAGCGGATGCTCGACAGCTTTCCACACCAGCTGTCAGGAGGGCAGCAGCAGCGGATCGTGATTGCGATGGCGTTGATGTCGAAGCCATCCCTGCTCATCCTTGATGAGCCCACAACCGCCCTCGACGTGACGGTTGAGGCCGCCGTTGTCGAGCTGGTCAAGGATTTGGGCAAGAAATACGGCACCTCGATGCTGTTTATTTCGCACAACCTCGGTCTTGTTCTGGAAACCGGTGACCGTCTTTGTGTGATGTATTCCGGTGAGGCGGTGGAAACCGGATCCATCGGCGACGTCTTTGACAAGATGCAGCACCCCTATACACAGGCGCTTTTCCGGTCGATCCCCCTGCCCGGCGCGGACAAAAACTCGCGCCCTCTGGTCGCGATCCCCGGGAATTTCCCGTTGCCGCATGAGCGCCCGCCGGGCTGCAACTTTGGCCCGCGCTGCGATTATTTCGAAGAGGGTCGCTGTAACGCTGGCGATATCCCGATGGAAGAGATCGCTGGCGATGACCGTCATTGGAGCCGTTGTCTGAAGTTCAAGGAGATCGATTGGAACGCGCCAATCACCCTGGGCGAGCAGAAGGAAAAGGCCGAGGTCGGCGATGTCGTCATGAAAATGGACAACCTCAAGAAATACTATGAGGTGGCGGCCAACGCGCTCTTTGGGGGCGGCGCCAAGAAGGTGGTCAAGGCCAATGAAACGCTGTCCTTTGAGGCGCGCGAATCCGAGACGCTGGCCATTGTGGGCGAATCCGGTTGCGGCAAGTCGACCTTTGCCAAGGTTCTGATGGGGCTCGAAACAGCCACGGACGGCCAGATCCTGTTGGATAACCGCAATATCGAAGCGATGCCGATTGAAAGCCGGGACGCCAAAACGGTTGGCGAGGTTCAGATGGTGTTCCAGAACCCGTTTGATACGCTGAACCCGTCCATGTCGGTCGGACGGCAGATCATGCGGGCGTTGGAGATCTTTGGCATTGGTGACAGCGAAGCCGCCCGTAAGGCACGCATGCTGGAGCTGTTGGATCTGGTAAAACTGCCCCGCGCCTTTGCCGAGCGGATGCCGCGTCAGCTGTCAGGTGGACAGAAACAGCGGGTCGGGATTGCCCGCGCCTTTGCCGGTGGCGCCCGGATCGTGGTTGCGGATGAGCCCGTTTCGGCACTGGATGTGTCGGTGCAGGCGGCGGTGACGGACCTGTTGATGGAAATCCAGCGGGAAGAGAAAACCACGCTGCTTTTCATCAGCCATGATTTGTCGATCGTGCGCTATCTGAGCGACCGTGTGATGGTGATGTATCTGGGGCATGTGGTGGAATTGGGCTCGACCGAACAAGTCTTCTCTCCACCCTATCACCCCTATACCGAAGCCTTGCTGTCGGCTGTGCCGATTGCGGATACCTCGATTGAAAAACAGCATATCGTGCTCGAAGGGGATATCCCGTCGGCGATGAACCCGCCTCCGGGGTGCCCGTTCCAGACGCGGTGCCGGTGGAAGTCCAAGGTTCCGGGCGGGCTATGTGAAAAAGACGTGCCGCCGGTTCGCCATCTTGCGGATGGTCACCAGGTCAAATGCCATCTCAGCGATGAAGTGTTGAATGACATGGAGCCGGTGATCAAGATCGCCGCCGAATAAAGGCGCAACACGCACAAAAAAGAAATAGCGGCCGTCTGGGCCGCTATTTTCGTTTCCGGGTGCCGTAATGCTGGTCAGCTTCCCCAGATCACGCGGACGTAGTTTTTGGTTTCTTTATAAGGCGGCACGCCGCCATGCTTTTTGACCGCTTGAGGGCCCGCATTGTAGGCCGCGAGGGCGAGGCGCCATGACCCGAATTCCTCGTACTGCCGTGCCAGATAGCGCGCACCGCCTTCGAGGTTTTCTTTCGGGTCCCATGGGTCGACACCCAAGCCGCGTGCGGTGGCTGGCATCAACTGGGCCAGACCCATGGCCCCTTTGTGCGACTTTGCCTTTGGGTCCCAACCGCTTTCCTGTTGGATCAGACGGGCAAAGAGCTCTTCCGGGACGCCATGTTTGCGCGCCGCGCGTTTTGCCATTTTCAGGTATTTGCCCTTGTATTTACCTGTATAGTTCAGGCCAGAACCTTCGCCGAGCGGCACATGAATAGTGGGCGGTTTAAGCCGCGCAGAATTGGCGTATTGAGTCTTTGCACGCGTATCCAGAACCCGGGTTTGCGAGTTAAAGAGCTGCGTTCGATTTTTGGTGGAAAAGATGTCCTCGGCCCCAGCAGGTTGGACCAGAACCATCGCTGCAGCCAAACCACTTGCGATCAGTTTTTTCATCCTGCGACGCGCCTGCCCCTGCTTTTGCGTTTGGGATGGTATGACACAATTCTTGACGATTGGCCATATCGTTGGTTGAGACCCGGTTAACCTTGTTTCAACTCGGCGCTGACACGGTTAGGGTCGGTCAATGCAGAAAAAAGATTCGGCACAAAAGCGAACAGATTAGGGGGCAAACGCACATGGCTGGCTCGGTGAACAAAGTCATAATCGTGGGCAATCTGGGACGTGATCCAGAGGTTCGAACATTTCAGAACGGGGGCAAGGTCTGCAATTTGCGCATCGCCACCTCGGAAAACTGGAAAGACCGCAACACGGGCGAACGTCGCGAGCGGACCGAATGGCATTCAGTGGCGATCTTTTCCGAACCGCTGGCGCGGATCGCAGAACAATACCTGCGCAAAGGCTCTAAGGTGTATATCGAAGGCCAATTGGAAACCCGCAAATGGCAGGATCAATCGGGTCAGGACCGCTATTCGACAGAGGTTGTTTTGCGCCCTTACCGGGGTGAGCTGACGTTGCTCGACGGTCGCAGCGATGGCGGCGGCGGTGGTGGCGGCTATGGCGGCGGTCAATCCGGCGGTGGCTATGGTGGTGGCTACGACAGCGGACCGCAGGACGACCGCTTTGGCGGCGGCAGCAGTGCGCCATCCTCGCGCGATATGGACGACGAGATCCCGTTCTAAACTGCGTTTAGGTGATTTAATGGACCCGGCAGATTGTATGCGCCGGGTCTTTTTGTTCAGGCATCATAGATGCCATAAATCAGGCCCGGTTTCGCAAACCGTCCCGCAAAACCTTTAATACGACATCACGCGGCACGTCGGATGTGACAAAAGCCTCGCCGATCCCGCGCGCGAGAATGAATCGCAACGTTCCGTCGATGACCTTTTTGTCCTGCCCCATCAGGTCCAACAACGTTTCGGCATCGGGCAGATCGCCGGGGATGTCTGCCATGTCGGTTTTCATACCAAGGGCGCGCAGATGCGCGCGGACGCGGCTGGGGTCTTCCTGAGAGCACAAGCCCAAACGCGACGACAATTCAAAGGCCAGCGCACAACCGACGGCAACGCCCTCTCCATGCAACAGACGGTCGGAATACCCGGTCGCGGCCTCAAGCGCGTGACAGAAGGTATGGCCGAGGTTCAACAACGCGCGGTCGCCCTGTTCTGTCTCATCGCGTTCCACGATATCGGCTTTCATTTGAACTGATCGCGTCACCGCCTCGACCCGGGCGGCTATGTCGCCAGAGGCCAAGGCAACGCCGTTTTGTTCCAGCCATGCAAAGAATGCGGCATCCCCCAGTAGGCCGTATTTGACAACCTCGCCATAACCAGCAAGGAAATCCCGGCGCGTCAGCGTCCCCAAGACAGCGGTATCGGCCAAAACATGGGTCGGTTGATGGAAAGCACCGATCAGGTTCTTGCCTTGAGGCGCGTTGATGCCGGTTTTGCCACCCACAGAGCTGTCAACCTGCGCCAAAAGGGATGTTGGGATCTGCACAAACCGCACGCCGCGTCGCAGGATTGCCGAAGCAAAACCCACCAGATCGCCGATCACGCCGCCCCCAAGGGCAATCACGACGTCCTGCCGTTCGATTTTCTGTTCGAGCAGCCATTCGACGGCTCGTGACAGATGAGGCCAGGATTTCGTCCCTTCGCCCACGGGCAAGGACAGGCAGACCGTTTCAATCCCGGACGCGGCAAGACCGTCCTGCAGGCCAGCCAGATGCAAGTCCGCCACCTGATCATCGGTGACCACCGCGACCCGCGGCCGTTTCAGAAACGGGGCGATGCGCGTCCCGGCCTCGGCAATTAGACCCGGCCCAATGTCGACCTTGTAAGATCGCGCGCCCAAATTCACGGCAACTGTGTTCATTCTTTTTCTTCCAAAACATCTGGTCGCGTGCGCAGCACGGCGATCACGCGATCCACCATATCTTCGATGGACGCCTGCGCGTCCGTCTGAGCCATCAGATCGGCGCGTTCATACAACGGAACGCGCGCGTTATAGAGCTCGGTCAGCGTCGCCTTGGGATCAGCCGTGCGCAGTAATGGCCGCGTATCCTTATGCCGAACGCGGTTCCATAACACCTCAAGATCGGCTTTCAACCACACCGAAACGCCTCTGTCCGAGATCATCTCTTGGTTATGCGCCGCTAAAAATGCCCCGCCGCCCGTTGAGAGCACGCCACTGGAATCGTCGAGCAATCGACCAATGACCTGAGTTTCTTTTTCACGAAAGAAAGCCTCGCCAAAACGATCAAAAATCTCGGGAATCGTCATGTTTGCCGCTTCGACGATTTCCTGGTCACTGTCCAGAAACGGCACCCCCAATCGTGCCGCCAATGCGCGCCCCACGGCCGTTTTTCCGGCGCCCATCATGCCGACCATGACAACGGTTTTTTTCAACCTTAATGGAGGGGTTAGCGCCCGTTTATCGGCCATGGTTTGCTCAATTTTACTCATTGTTATGTGAATGACGTGATCTTGACGAAAAGGCTAGGTATAAGTTGGAAAAAACGAACATAAGAAAAGGGCAGCCACACCATGATTGGACGATTGATCAAGTTTTTGATCTACCTTGCCGTGTTGGGATTCTTTGCATTGGTGGCGTATGCCTATATTGGCCCGTTTTTCGGCGCGGATTTCTCTGCGCCCGAAACCGAAGTCAACACGCCGGTGATATTGGATGCAAATTAGCGCTGTCTTTCCGTTTGTGATCGCGGTCGCAACATCCCTGCCAGTTTTGGTGCAGGGACAGGAACAACCTTTGTCGGCCATTGACTGGCTGGCGGCGCGCCCGTCAGCGTCGGGGTCTGCGTCCTACGGGATATTTGAACCACCAGTGACAGACACCGGGCTTGGTCCCGAAATATCGGTGACCCCGCTCGACCAACAGATTTTGCCAGTTGGCCTTGTGCCCAATTCGGTCACCGGCCTGCCCATCGATGTCTTTGCCAACAGCGACCCGGACATCATCACGCGCCTGATCCGCGAGGTGCCGGTGAACAACAGCCCAGCCATGCAAACGCTGTTGTACTCGCTTCTTTTGGCGGAAACCGCAAATTTCTCGACCGCGCAGGACGCCGAACAGTTGCTCTTTGCGCGGGTCGATCGGTTGATTGACCAGGGGGCCGTGGACCCGGCGCAAGCGTTGATCGAACTGGCAGATCCTGACACCTCCCAGGATCGTTTCCAACGCTGGTTTGATGCCAGCCTTTTGACCGGAACCGAAATGCGCGCTTGCCGCAGGCTGGAACAGTTTCCCGGTTTGGCAAATACCTATGACGCACGCATTTTTTGTGCTGCCCGGTTGGGGGACTGGGATGCGGCCACGATCATTCTTGATAATGCAGCCATCCTTGGCGAATTGGGCGATGATCAGGCCTTGTTGCTGGATGTGTTCCTGCATCCCGAGTTAAACGAGGATTTTGTACCGCCGGCCCTGCCCCGGTCGCCTACCCCGCTGACATTTCGCCTGTTCGAAGCGGTTGGAGAGCCTATTCCAACCCGGTCCTTGCCGCGGGCCTTCGCGTCTGCCGATTTACGCGATATCGCCGGCTGGAAAGCGCAGTTAGAGGCGGCTGAACGGTTATCTCGCAGCGGCGCTTTGAGTTCAAACAGCCTGCTGGGGCTTTATTCGGCGCGCTCGCCGGCCGCATCGGGTGGGATTTGGGATCGCGTCCGTGCAGTCCAACGATTTGACACCGCATTGGCATCACAAAACGTAGCCGCGGTGGAAAAAACCCTGCCAGTGGCGTGGGCCGCGATGCAGGATGCACAGCTTGAGGTTGCCTTTGCCGAACTTTTTGCACCGGCCTTGTCAGCATTGGACCTGCAAGACCCTGCCGCCCAAGCCCTTGCTTTCCGCATCATGCTGTTATCGTCCGAATACCAGAGCGCCGCAGATCACATGCCGGACCAATCAGAGCATTCGCGGTTTTTGGTGGGTTTGACCAAGGGAAACCCTGATCCGGCCTTGGCCATGTCACCGCAAGAACATGCGGTTGCAATGGCCTTTGCCCCCACTCCAACCTTATCGGCAAGACGCCAAGCCTTGCTGAATGACGGCAAGACCGGCGAAGCCCTGTTGTCGGCGATCCGTCAGTTTGACCGTGGCCTGCAGGGCAATGCGTTGGATATCGCAGAGGCGCTTGGCACCCTGCGGGCGGTCGGGATGAACGACATTGCCCGCCGCGCGGCGCTGCAAACGCTTTTGCTGGATCGGCCTGCATGACCCGTGCGCCCGACAGTTCCAGATGGATATCTGTTTTTCTCGCCGCAAAGGCTGCTGAATTGGGGGCCGCGCCCAACACACTTTTGGCCTATGAACGCGACTTGAATGAAGCTGGAACATGGTTCTCTGACAACGGGTCGCGGTTTGCCGATGCTGATCGTGGCGCGATCGAAGGGTACCTGATCCATTGCGATACAATGGGCCTTTCGAAATCCACGCGGGCGCGGCGGTTGTCAGCGATCAAGCAGCTTTATCGTTTTGCCTTCGAAGAAGGCTGGCGCGCCGATAATCCGGCGCTGCAGATCAAGGGGCCGGGGCGCAACAAACGGCTGCCAAAAACGCTGTCTTTTGAACAGGTTGAAGGACTTCTTTCAGCCGCTCGAGGATCCGGGCGCAACGCATCTGATCGATCCCGGAACGTCTGTATGATTGAGCTGCTTTACGCCACCGGCATGCGGGTCAGCGAGTTGGTGGGCCTGCCGGTGTCATCCGCCCGTGGTGACCCAAGGATGATCCTTGTCATGGGCAAAGGCGGCAAGGAACGCATGGTGCCCCTGTCAGAACCGGCGCGGATGGCCCTGACCGACTGGTTGGCTATACGCGACCGAGCCGAAGAGCTGGCGGTATCCGAAGGCAAAGCCGCCTCGCCCTTCCTGTTCCCGTCCAACAGCAAACTGGGCCATCTGACCCGGCATCGGTTTTATCTGTTGATAAAGGAACTGGCGGGGATCGCGGGCATTCCACCCGACAGTGTGAGCCCGCACACCATGCGCCACGCCTTTGCCACCCATCTCTTGGCCAATGGTGCAGACCTGCGATCCATTCAAACCCTGTTGGGTCATGCGGATGTCGGCACCACAGAGATTTACACCCATGTTTTGCATGAGCGCCTGTCAGAACTGGTTTTAAATCATCACCCTTTGGCAAAAGAAGACGGCCAAAACGACAGCTGACCTTGATCCTGCACCGTCCGCCCCCCATAACCGTGATGATTACTTCGTCTGACCGAAAGTCCAATGGAACCCGCTTCTTCTGCGCTTGATAGTGCATTCTGGCTCTCTGCCGCGGCCGTTTTGTGCCTGCTTGTTTTTTCTGCGTTTTTCTCCGGGTCTGAAACGGCCCTGACCGCCGCATCGCGAGGGAAGCTGCGTGCCCAAGCCGACAAAGGGTCCAAGGGCGCCCAAAGGGCCTTGAAAATCACCGAAGACAGTGAACGGCTGATCGGCTCTGTCCTGTTGGGCAACAACCTTGTGAACATCCTGGCGACGTCTTTGACCACTGCGCTTTTCACACGCGCCTTTGGCGAAAGCGGCGTGGCGTTGGCGACATTGGTCATGACCTTGCTGGTTTTGATCTTTGCCGAGGTGCTGCCAAAGACCTATGCGATCAGCAACTCGGAAAAAGCGGCCTCTGCCGTGGCACGCCCCATTTCGGTGATTGTGTTTCTTTTTGCCCCGGTGGTCAGCGCCGTGCGCCTTTTGGTGCGTGGCGTGTTGCGGATTTTCGGGGTCCAGATCGATCCGGACAGCCATATTCTGGCCGTGCGCGAAGAGATTGCCGGCGCCCTTCAGCTGGGCCATTCCGAAGGCGTGGTTGAAAAAGAAGATCGCGACCGCATTCTAGGTGCGCTGGATCTGGGCGAACGGTTTGTGGACGAGATCATGCTGCACCGGTCCGGCATCGAAATGATCGACGTCGAAAGCCCGCCCGAAGACATCCTGCAGCAATGTCTGGACAGCAAGCACACCCGCCTGCCCGTCTTCAAGGACGAACAGGAGAACATTATTGGCGTGGTACATGCCAAAGACCTTCTGCGGGCGATGTATGTGAAAATCGGCGGCCCGGACGGGGACGCAAAGGCGCTGAAGAACTTCGAGATCACAGAAGTGGCCAACCCGCCTTACTTTGTGCCCGACACAACAACGCTCAACGACCAGATGCGCGAGTTTTTGCGTCTGCGGGCGCATTTCGCCTTGGTGGTCGATGAGTACGGATCGCTGCAGGGGTTGATCACGCTGGAAGACATCCTCGAAGAAATCGTGGGCGAAATCACGGACGAATTCGACGCCGATGAAGACCATCCGGTCATTCAGGCCGAAGACGGCCAATTCGTCGTCGAAGGCGCCATGACCATCCGTGACCTGAACCGGGCCAATGACTGGTCCCTGCCCGATGACGAGGCGAACACCATTGCCGGGCTTGTGATCCACGAAGCGCAAATGATCCCGACAACCGGTCAGGTGTTTTCGTTTCACGGCTTTCGGTTCGAAGTTAGCGCGCGTGAAGGAAACCGGATCACCGAGTTGAAGATCAGGCCTCTTTAGCGGCCATCCCTTCGCCAGCGTCGGTTTTGCCTGAGTTGGCTTGATGACCTTCGTTCAGCCAGTCTTTAACCGCTTTCAATCGACCGCGCGCAATTGGGATTTCATCACCCGAAACGGTCGCAAGGTTACCACCCTTGATCGCCAAAGCTTCGGCGGTGGACACCCAATGGGACCGATGCGTTTGAATGCCATCCGACGTGTCCAACTGCGCCAGGAAATCGACCATGCGCGCGCGGACAAGATGCTCTGTCCCGCTTTGGGTCAGAACCAAGTAGTGTTCCATTGAACGAACCCGTTGCAGCGTTATCAGCGGTATGGCCTCACCGCACAAGGTGACAACGCGATCTTCCGTCGATGGCTCGGTCCGGGATTTGGCTTGCTCAGTTTGCATCTGGTATTTGAACTGAAAGATTGGCAGCAGCCACATTGCCCCCGCCGTCTCGATCGTACAGACGATGACGCAGATATTGAAAAACCCCAACAGTGTCAGACCCGTAGCGGGCTCAGGCACAAAGCCGTTGATGGCAAAAGTTGGGATCGAAGCCAGTAAATGGCACAATGCATTTCCGCTTATGTTGCAAACGACATGTGGAATGGGACGCTGACTGAACGATTGCCAGACCCAATAACACAGACCGACCCAACGGGGCGCTGTCGCAACGTAAAGCAACCCGGCCACGCCCCAATGCATGGCACGCGAAATGGGCGATGGCATACCCGGGAAAAAAGCCGGATCCATCAGCGCGATCAACACGACCGAAACAGCAACCATGAACATGATGCTTGGTTCACGGTAAATCCCATGCAATTCACGCATCGTGAAATGCACAACACGGCCAGTCACGAGCTTTAAACGCATCTCGTGACTCGATTGTTGAATGTTTTGCAGCTCCGTGAGACGCATAGGTGCCGATTGTTCCAATAGGCCGTTTTACTTCGGACGAATACGTACCCCAAAGTTCGAATATGTAAAGCTGAATGACCTGACAAACACTCAACTGAGCGCTACGTCATTTTGGAACAATCGGCGAATGCCGTTTACGCGCGCAAACGCGCGCCGCTCGGATCAAACGGTGGCTCATGCAGGATCGTGGCCTTGTGTGGCTTGCCCAGAACCATCACCTCAACAGCATCGCCCGGCTTGGCGTTTTTGACGTATCCCATCGCCAGCGACATGCCCACGGTATAGCCATAGGCACCGGACGTGACCCGGCCGATCCCCTGACCGTCCTTAAAAATCGGCTCTCCGCCCGTGGCATCCGCGTTTGACGCATCGGTTTCGGCGGCATCGAGTTCCAACAAGACCAAATGTTCCCGCGCAGCATTCGCCATCACCGCGGCAACGGCAGTTTTGTTCAGGAAATCCTTGTCCATTTTGCACAAACGGTCGAACCCGACCTCTTGCGGCCAGTATTCCGGGCTGTATTCGCGGCTCCACGAGCCATAGCCCTTTTCCACCCGCAAGGACATCAAGGCGCGGCTGCCCACCGGGCCGGCGCCGACCGCTTTGCCCGCGTCCAAAAAGGCCGCGTAAAGCTGCGCCTGATCTTCCGTTCTGCAATGAACTTCCCAGCCCAGATCGCCGGTGAAGGACACGCGGAGCGCCAGAACCTCAACGCCCGCCAGTTCGATCATCTGGGACCGCATGAACGGAAAATCTTCGGTCGCCAGTGACACGTTGGTCATCCGGTGCAACAGGTCTCTGGACCGTGGCCCCGCAACGTTAAAGCCGCAAACAGCCTCTGTCAGGCTTTCAAACGTGGTGCCGTCGGGCAATGGCACCGCATCAAAGAACCGCTTGTGGTAACGTTCCGCCATGCCAGAGCTGATCACCCAAAACTCGTCTTCGGCCACGCGCGTCACAGTGGCATCGCCCGCGATCCCACCGCGCACACCGATCAGCGGAGTCAAACAAGACCGCCCAACAGATTTCGGCATCCGGTTGGCGAACACCGCGTTCAGCCAATCCTCGGCCCCTGCCCCCTTGACCCTGTATTTGGCAAAGTTGGAAATGTCGATGATGCCCGCAGTATCGCGCAGCATCTTGCATTCCGCCCCGACCGGCGCCCACCAGTTCTGGCGGGTGAACCCATTGGTGTCGACGACACCCGGTTCATCAGCAAACCAAAGCGGGTGTTCCCAGCCATAGTTCAGGCCCATAACCGCGCCCATTTCTTTTTGCATGTCATGGATGGGGCGCGTGCGCACGGGGCGTCCTGCGCTGCGTTCTTCATTGGGGAAATGAATGGAAAAACGGTGTGCATATTGGTCGCGCACGCGTTCCTTGGTGAAGGCCTTGGTCGCCCAGTTCCCAAATCGCGCCAGATCCCACGGGAACATGTCGTATTGCATTTCGCCTTCGATGATCCACTGCGCGACCATCAAGCCCATGCCCCCCGATTGGGAAAAGCCGGGGATGATCCCGCCGCAAACGAAATAGCCCCGTTTTTCGGGCACCGGGCCCAAAACGACGTTGGAATCCGGCGACCAGATCATGGGGCCATTGATCACCCGTTTGATCCCTGCCTCGCCCACGGCGGGCACGCGTTCAATGGCGCGCATCATGTTCTCTTCGATCCGTTCCAGATCATCGGGGAAAAGATCATGCGCAAAATCCAGCGGCGTGCCCTCTTCCGCCCAAAAGCGCATGTCGCGCTCATAGGCCCCGATCAACAGGCCCTTGCCTTCCTGACGCAGGTAGTATTCGCCGTCCCGGTCCGCGACGGATGGCAACCGGCGGTCCATGCCGGCAATCTCGGCGATGGTTTCGGTCACGAAATACTGGTGCTCTGTAGGTTGCAGCGGCAGGTCCACACCCGCCAGCGCGGCGACCTCACGCCCCCAAAGACCGGCGGCATTGATCACCCAAGGTGTTTGAATGTCGCCGTTCGGTGTCCGCACAATCCAGGAACCATCAGGTTGCTGTTCGGTCCCGATTACAGGTGTGAAACGGTGGATTTCCGCGCCATTCTGCCGCGCGCCCACCGCATAGGCATTCGTGACCCCCGACGGGTCCACATTGCCGCCATCGGGTTCGAACATGATGGTGCAAATGCCATCGAAATTGACCATCGGGTGCAGGCGTTCCGCCTCATCCCGGCCAATTTCGTGGAAGTTCATCCCGTAAAGCTTGGCCTTGGCCGCTTGCAGTTTCAGCTGATGCTCGCGGTTTTCGGTCTGGGCAAGGTAGAGCGACCCGGATTGAAAGACCCCACAGCTTTGCCCGGTTTCCGCCTCCAGATCCTTATAAAGGTTCATAGTATAATGCTGAATTCGGCTGATATTGGTGCTGTCATGCAGTCCGTGAATATTGGCTGCCGCATGCCATGTGGACCCCGATGTCAGCTCGTCCCGTTCCAAAAGGACCACGTCGCTCCAGCCAAGTTTGGTCAGGTGGTACAGAATAGAGCAGCCGATAACGCCGCCGCCGATCACAACAGCCTGGGCATGGGTACGCATGGAAAGTGCTTTCTCAATTGGGTCAAGATCGGGGATCAGGTTGCGCCTGTCACATGCGAGGTGATCGTCGCATACCGACATATTTCGTCGTTTTGGCACCACGGGCGCACAAATCGCCCTTTGCATAAGGTTCGCAGATCAGACGCGACATTTAGGGTCGTTTCTTTGCTTGCTCTTGGCCCGCACCGCCGCCACGCTGCGCCAAACACCAAGAAAGGCATGTCATGAAAACCACGACCCAGGCTTTGGTCATCGGAGCCGGCGTTGTCGGCTGTTCGGTTCTTTATCACCTGACCAAACTGGGCTGGTCGGACGTGATGTTGGTCGAACGCTCGGAACTCACATCCGGCTCGACATGGCACGCGGCGGGCGGGTTTCACACGCTGAACGGCGATACCAACATGGCCGCGCTGCAGGGATATACGATCCGGCTGTATAAAGAGTTGGAAGAGATCACCGGCATGTCCTGTGGTCTGCACCATGTGGGCGGGATCACTCTGGCCGATAATCAGGATCGGTTTGACATGTTGCTGGCCGAACGCGCCAAGCATCGCTTCATGGGGCTGGAGACGGAAATCGTCACTCCCGAAGACATCAAGACCATCGCGCCGATCACCAACACAGATGGCATTATCGGCGCGCTCTATGACCCGCTCGACGGACATCTGGACCCATCGGGCACGACCCACGCCTATGCCAAGGCCGCGCGCATGGGCGGGGCCACGATCGAAACCCATTGCATGGTGCGCGAAACCAACCAACGCCCGGATGGCAGCTGGGACGTGGTGACCGACAAGGGCACCATTCACGCTGAACACATTATCAATGCGGGGGGCCTTTGGGCGCGCGAGGTTGGCGCAATGGCGGGTATCTATTTCCCGCTCCACCCGATGGAGCACCAGTATCTGGTGACCGACAACATCCCCCAGATCGAAGCGATCATTGATGCCGGCGGCGAGCACCCGCATGTGATGGATCCCGCCGGCGAAAGCTATTTGCGGCAGGAAGGACGCGGGCTGTGCATCGGGTTTTATGAGCAACCCTGCAAACCCTGGGCGGTGGATGGCACACCTTGGGATTTCGGGCATGAGCTTTTGGCCGATGATTATGACAAGATCACCGACAGCATTGAATTTGCTTATAAACGCTTCCCGGTTCTGGCCGAGGCAGGCGTCAAATCGGTGATCCATGGTCCGTTCACATTTGCCCCCGATGGCAACCCGTTGGTCGGTCCGGTACCCGGCATGCGCAACTATTGGTCGGCCTGTGGTGTGATGGCCGGGTTCAGCCAAGGCGGCGGTGTCGGCCTGACGCTGGCGCAATGGATGATTGAAGGAGAGCCGGAACGCGACGTGATGGCCATGGATGTCGCCCGCTTTGGCGACTGGATCAGCCCGGGCTATACCCGGCCCAAGGTGATCGAGAACTATCAAAAGCGGTTCTCGGTGGCGTATCCGAACGAAGAACTGCCCGCCGCGCGCCCAAATCGCACCACGCCCATGTACGATATTTTTTCCGATATGGGCGCTGTATGGGGCCAGCAATACGGGCTGGAGGTGCCGAATTACTTCGCACAAGGCGATGAGCCGGGATATGAAACACCCTCTTTCCGGCGCTCTGATGCGTTTGCGGCCACGGGGCGTGAGGTGCGCGCAGTGCGCGAGGCTGTGGGCATCAACGAGGTCCACAATTTCGGCAAATACATGGTCACGGGGCCCGGTGCTCGTTATTGGCTAGACCGTATCATGGCCGGACGCATGCCCAACCCGCGTCGGCTGTCGCTGACCCCGATGCTGTCGCATCGCGGCAAGCTGATCGGCGATTTCACGGTGTCCTGTCTGGACCCTGAAACCTTTCAACTGACCGCGTCTTATGGCAGCCAAGCCTATCACTTGCGCTGGTTTGAACGACACGCATCAGACGATGTGCGCGTGGACAACATCAGCGACCGGCGCAACGGGTTTCAGATTGCCGGACCCAACGCCGCCAAGGTTCTGGCCGCCTGCACTCGCGACGATGTCAGCACGATCCGGTTCATGGACCTGCGCCCGATGACCGTTGGCATGACCGACTGTCTGGTACAGCGCGTCAGCTATACCGGAGATTTGGGGTATGAGATCTATTGCGATCCGATGGCACAGCGCCAGCTGTGGTGGACGCTTTGGAACGCTGGTCAGGACTATGGAATGACCCCTTTTGGGATGCGGGCGATGATGTCGCTGCGGCTCGATAAGTTCTTTGGCTCCTGGATGGCCGAATTCTCACCGGACTACACAGCGGCCGAAACTGGATTGGACCGCTTTATCAGCTTCAAAAAGAACAAAGACTTCATCGGGCGCGCTGCGGCAGAGGCCGAACGCGAAACGCCCCCTGACCGCCAATTGGTCGCGTTTGCTGTCGAGGCCGACGATGCGGATGTCCATGGATATGAACCCATTTGGCTGAATGGCGACGTGGTCGGGTTCTGCACATCCGGCGGCTATTCCCATTACGCAAACATATCTGTGGCCCAAGGGTTCCTGCCCCGTGATCAGATCAAGGATGGCCTGATGGTCGAGATCGAAATCTTGGGCCAGATGCGTAAGGCCACTTTGCTGTCTGAACCGCTCTTTGACGCGGACGGCGCACGGATGCGCGGGTGACAAGGGCCGCGGCACAGGTCACTCTGACACCATGATCGAATTGCACATCGTCCTTTTGGCGGCGGGTCAGTCCAGCCGGATGCAAGGGCGCGACAAACTGATGGAGTTGATCGACGGAGAGCCTTTGCTGCGCCGGACGGCCCGGCGCGCCTATGTCGTTGCACCAGTGACAGTCGCGCTGCCGCCACCGCCGCACCCGCGCTATGATGCGTTGGCGGGGTTAGAGCTGCGTCACGTTTCGGTCCCGGATGCCAATGAGGGCATGAACGCTAGTCTACGAGCCGGAATCCGGTCGCTGCCGGCGTCGGCTGAGGCGGCAATGGTCTTACTTGCAGACTTACCAGGCCTAACAGAAAACGACATGAATATCATCGCAAACGCCGTTGATATTCCATCGCAAAATACCATTTGGCGTGGCTCGACCGAGGACGGAAAACCGGGGCATCCCGTGGTGTTTTCACACGCCTTATTTGATGAGCTGATCCGGTTGACGGGCGACGAAGGCGCGCAAAGTGTTGTGCGCGCACACAAAGACCAAGTGCAAATGGTGCGTTTGACTGGCCAAGCGGCTCGCACAGACCTTGACACGCCGGCAGCCTGGGCCGCATGGCGTGCCGCCAATCCCGACGGAACAGGCGATTAGTGTAGCAACACCTTCGCTTCATGCTTTTTCAAAGACCGGCGGGCCGAATGGTAATTGGCCAACCCCTCGGCCGTCTGCAATTCCGGGAAAAGTTCAAAGATTTCCGTTCTTTGCGCGTTTCCGATCCCGGCGAGAGACTGGTCCCCGGGCTGAAAGCTTTCGGTCCAAGTGCCGTCTGACAAAACAACCTCATGCTGCTCGAACATGAAATGGACATAGGTCACTTCGGGCAAGGAAATCGGCTCTACCCCGTCCAAACCGACCAGATGCTTGGCCGAAACCAGCACCTCACGCTCTTCAAAATAGAGCGCGGTTTTGTCATTGCTGACCAGCAAGCGGTGGTTCGGGCTGAGCACCATATCGCGTTCCGGCAGACCATTGCCAAGCGCCCCGGCCCGTACAACGATCGGGGCCAGATGTTTGGCCCGCATCATGTCGGCACGGTTCAAACGGCTTTTGCCCAGCCAGCAGATTTCATGGATACCGTTGTCCCGCGTGATCACCCGATCACCGACCTGCAGTTCATCAACGGGTTTTTCACCGTATGGCGTGGCAATCAAGGTGCCCGGCGTAAAGCACGGCACGACGTTCTCTATATTGAAGAACTCCATCGTGCCGGTTTCGGCCCGATTGGCGTCAAAGAAACGAACCACACCGTTTTCGGAATTGTTCGGATCATATTCGACTTGTAGCGAGCCACCTGCATTCGCTGTCTGGGCCGCGCCCGTCAGGTCGAGCGTATCTTCATCGATGCCGCCCTCGCCCCCGTCGACGCGGTCATTCGCGCCGATGCCTGTGAAAGTGTCCTGATCATCGCCACCAAATGCGAGGTCGATATTGTCGTCAGATCCAAGATCAATCTGGTCTTGCCCGGTCCCACCTGACAGCAAGTCAGCACCGGTGCCACCTTCAATGATGTCGTTGTCCGCGTTGCCAAAGAGGATGTCATCCCCGTCGTCACCGAACAGCTCATCATCGCCGTCGCCGCCACCAATCTGGCCGTTATTGGCACCACCGCGGATTTCATCCGCGCCGTCGCCGCCGGCCAAAACATCATTAACGGCCTCGCCAAAGATGTCGTCATCCCCGTCACCGCCAAGGATTTCATCGTTGCCGATACCGCCAAAGGCGGTGTCGTCACCATCTTCGAGGTAAACCTCGTCATCCCCGTCAAAGGACGACACGCTGTCATTGCCGTCGCCGGCCAGAACGATGTCATCATTTGGCGCTTCGCCCGGCAAAATGGCATCGTTGTTGTCGATCTGATCGCCGTCGCCGTCGACGTACGCCAGATCGATTGTATCGCCAAGGTCGGTGCCATCAACGATCCCATCGCCAGCCGCATACGGCGGCACGTCCGAGCCGCCCAATACTGCTTGTGCGGCCTGAGAGAGAACGGGCGTTTGGCCGCCAGTTGTACCATTCGTCGAAGTACCCGAAACCGGAGCGATGCCGCCCGCCGCTGCAAACGGTTGAATAATGACGTTTTCTATGTTTTCGAAGCTTGCGGTTCCGATGACATTGCCGCTGACTGGATCAATGAATTCAATCGTGCCCGCCTCGGGGTCAGAGGGGTCATAGGTCACGACCGCCGGGTCCGAGACGATGATTGTATCGTTGTCCTGACCGGTTTCATTGCCGTCGATCACGTCGCCGATCGTGACGTTCAGGAACGTATCCGCATCCGCGCCGCCGAACTGTTCATCCGCGCCTGCGCCACCCACCAGCAAATCGTTGCCGGTACCACCAACCAGCGTGTCATCCCCGTCGCCGCCGAGCAGAACGTCAAATCCACCGTCAGGCAGGTTGCCTTCACCTTCGACGCCATCGCCAAACAGCTTGTCGTTATCATCACCACCTGCCAACAGGTCGCTGTCTGCCCCGCCGATCAGCCGGTCTTCACCTTCGCCACCAAAAACAACGTCAATGCCCGCGCCGCCGGTTGCGGTGTCATCGCCGTCGCCGCCACCCAGGATATCGTTGCCATCATCGCCGCTCAGGTCGTCATTGCCGATCCCGCCCAGCACCAGGTCATCCTGATCCCCGCCGGACACCGTGTCATCGCCGTCACCACCGGTCAGAGCGTCGACGCCCTCACCGCCTTTGACCGTATCGTCCCCATCGCCGCCATCGGCTTGGTCATCGCCGATGCCACCATCGATGTAATCATGGCCTTCTTCGCCAAAGAGCGTGTCGACGCCCTCTTGGCCGAGCAGCGAGTCATTTCCGGGCGCGCCGTTATCGAACGGTGTTTCGACGTCAAAATAGACATCTGTGAAATTGATGCCCGTGTTGTCATGCCCGTCTTGTTCATGGGCGATCGTGATCTTGGATAGTGGACCGGCGATTTCGACGAGCACGGAATGCTGCGCGTGATCGTCATCTCGATAGGGGCCAGTTGCCGTCGCAGTTTCATCGCCCGCAACGGTGTCTTCGTCGCTGAGGTCTACATCTGAACCTGCGGTCAGTGTGACCTCAACCGCAACACCCTCTGCGTCGAACGCCTGAACCTGCACAATACCGTCACCATCCAGATCGTTGATCCGGAAGGATACGTTCTGAACGTCTTGGGAAAAAGCAAACTGATAGTCAGCACTTTTGTTGTTTCCGTTCAGAACGGATTCGAAAGAGCTTTTGTTATCAACTGGCGCACCATCGCTGGTGATCCCGTCCACAAACTGCTTGTTGTCTGCAAATTCGTTGTCGACACCGTTGCTGGCCGACAGCACCGAAAAGTTGACATCAACCGATCCGGTGTTCTGCGTGAAACCGGCACTCAGATCATCGCCATCATCGATCGGGCCGCCATTGTCCGGATCGGGCGCAAGATCCCACTCAAAGCTTTCGCGGGTGATGGTTGCGGCATCAGGGTCATAATTGGCATCGCCAAAGATAAGGTCGTTGCCGATCCCACCTTTGACCGTGTCATCGCCGCTGCCAGCATAAACCTCGTCATTGCCTTGTTCGGACTTAATCTTGTCGTCGCCGGCGCCCGCGTCGACGATATCGTCTTGCGGTGCTTCTCCAGGAAGGATCGCGTCATTGTTGTCGATCCTGTCACCTTCGGGGTCGCCAAGATACGCCAGATCGATTGTGTCGTCTTCGGAAGTGCCATCGACGATACCGTCAGGCTGTGATGTCACATCCGCATAATAAATTGCGACATAGTCGATTTTGCCGTCAAAGAACCGGTCGAACGGCCCACCGTCATTCTGTTCACGGGCACCGATGACAAGATCTTCGTCATCCTGGTCACCGATGTCGAGCGTAAGCCCAGTGGTGTCATTCGAAACGAGCTCTTCGGTGTTCTGAGTTTTGTTGACCACCCGCAAGGTCGCGCCCTGCGTTGCATCCCAACCGTAAAAAACCTCAACAACGTCACCCGGTTTGAAGACATGTTTGTCCGTCGACAACGAAGCGTTAGTGGACCCAGTGGAATGGAAAACCTCTACTTCACCATCATCCGTGACACGAATGTCCAGAAAACCCTCGTCGTCGCGGTCCTTGTATTCTCCGCGACTGACCAAAGTGTCGGGAGAACTGCCGACCTGGGCATCTTGCGTGAACTGAACAATGATTGTGCCTGCGTCGAGGTCAAAGCTACCATTGTCGCCATCAACTTCGAACCATTCACCGTGCCCATCTAAAACAAGTCGGCCATCAGTGGCTTTGGCATCACCTTTGAAAACGCCATTCTGAGCTATACCGTCATCGAGACCAGTATCCTTGGATTTGGACCCATCCAAGAAATCCCACAAGGCAATCAAATTTGCCGAATAACTATCGCTGAAATCAGCAGACATATTAACTCCACACGGTGCCACATTGTCCTGGCCGAAAACCGGTTCAGGCATCTGCCGACGACGTCACCCGAAACGCAGGCTACGCGGCACGAAAGGGGCGTTGTCTGGTCCCGTCGCACCAAAAAGGCGCACAGAGATCCATGCTATGCAAAGGTGTTGCCGGGTTGACCACACACACACACGCACACGCATCAACGTCCCCCGACGTTCAACACGCAGCCCCCAATTTACGAACAACGCCCCCCAGCATGCGTACCAACTTGGTACTCAAGACGGTGGTACGCAGAAAGGCAAAAATAGACGGAAATTATTGGTAAATTCGAATGCAATTCGCACTAAGATTGCATATCGAACGACCACTTCATGTTTAGCGATTAAATTGTTGACCGTTTAGAACAATTTATCTGGAAGCCGGTTGCTCGTGAACTATGTTTTTAGGCGGTTTGCACTACCGGAGCCCTATTGATTATTGCCAAAACCGCAACAATCAAGCGGTTGCAAAATTAGGGCAAAATGTGGCCATTCTTTGACAATTAGTTAAGCACTGCCGCCGGACGCTGTCGGCAAATCGCGGACAATTCATAGGTTTTGGCGGAAATTGTCGCGAGTTCGGAATCGTATGGTGCCGATTCGGCGTGATTCGGCTCAGATGTAAATGCAAATGAGGCGTAATCTTGCCTATCGATTTCTTCGCACTGAATGAAATGTGTCAGCGATGTCTCGGATCGGCGTCGCAATCAAACGTGGTACCCAAGGCCGGACTCGAACCGGCACGCCCGCAAAGGCGGGGGATTTTGAATCCCCTGCGTCTACCATTCCGCCACTTGGGCCACGTTCGGTCGGTTTAGCTTCCCGTCCCGGCAACGTCCAGAGGCAAAACGCACACCATCTTGACGTTGTTCAAATGGCGTGGTCTTCCCCCCTTCAAAAAGGAAGGCGCGATGCTGAAACGGGTATATGACTGGACGCTTAAGCTGGCGGATCATCCGCACGCCCTTTGGTGGTTGGCTTTCGTCGCTTTCATTGAAAGCTCAGTCTTTCCCATCCCACCTGATGTCCTGATGATTCCCATGATCATCGCGCGCCCGTCCAAAGCATGGTTGATCGCGACGGTTGCGCTGGTCGCGTCCGTTCTTGGTGGTCTTTTGGGCTATGCCATCGGTGCGCTGGCGTTTGACTCCATCGGCCAGCCCATCCTTGAGTCATTGGGTAAAGCCGATCGGATGGCCGAATTCAACGAACGGTTCAATGATTTCGGCTTCTGGGCTGTTCTGGGCGCGGGCGTTACACCATTCCCCTATAAGGTCATCACGATCATGTCGGGCTGGGCCGCCATGCCACTTGGCACGTTTATCGCTACATCGATCCTTGCCCGGGCCTTGCGGTTCTTCGTGGTTGCTGGCCTTTTGCGTGCCTTCGGCGAACCCATTCGCGAGTTCATTCAGAAACGTCTGGGGCTGGTCTTTACTGCCGGAGTTGTTCTGTTATTGGGCGGTTTCATGTTGGTACGCGCGTTATGACAAGATCCGTTTTAATCGCGATCGCCGCCGCGGGATCTGCTGCGCTCTTTCTTGGGGCATTGGCGTTTCAATACATTGGCGGGTTACCACCCTGCGCCATGTGTTATTGGCAGCGCTATCCCCATATCGCCGCCGTCGTGATCGGTATCGCTGCACTGACGCTCCCGGGGCGCGCCCTGCCCTTGCTTGGCGCATTGGCGGCGACAGTAACTGCCGGCATTGGCATCTTTCACGCCGGTGTGGAAAAGGGGTATTGGGAAGGGCCGTCGACATGCACATCTGGTTCGGTCGGTGGACTGACGCCAGAACAATTGATGGAACAGATCATGTCAGCGCCACTGGTGCGCTGTGACGATGTCGTCTGGTCAATGCTTGACATCTCCATGGCCGGTTGGAACGCAGTTCTGTCTTTGGGCCTGATGCTGATCTGGATCGCCGCAGCGATGCGCAAAGCGTAGTGCCTTACGCCTCCAATTCTGCGTCCCAATATAGAAAATCCATCCAGCTTTCATGCAGGTGATTGGGCGGGAATTTCCGGCCCATGTTGCGCAGCTCTTCTGCCGCAGGTTGGCGCGGCGGCTTGCGCAGCGACATGTTCGCGCGACGCAACGACTTGGACCCCTTTTTCAGGTTACAAGGGCTGCAAGCGGCTACAACGTTTTCCCAACTGGTGATCCCGCCGCTGGCGCGCGGCACCACATGGTCAAAGGTCAATTCGCCCTTGGCCCCGCAATACTGACATTGGAATTCGTCCCGCAAAAATAAATTAAAGCGCGTGAAGGCCACGCGCTTTCTGGGTTTTACATAGTCTTTCAGGACGACGACACTGGGTATCCTGATCTCGGTACTGGGACTGCGGACATATTCGTCATATTCGGCCACAATATCCACCCGATCCAGCCAAGCCGCCTTGATCGCATCCTGCCAAGGCCAAAGGGATAAGGGATAATAGGAAAGCGGCCTGTAATCCGCGTTCAAAACCAAGGCGGGATGCTGTTTCAGCGCCGCTGGTTCCCTGACAAATTCTGTCCTGAAATCGCCATCCATGTGTGACTCTGTCCTCGCCCTGTCTGCCCGTTTTGTCTAGCACCAGGGCGGGAGCCCCGCCCCAGCTTATGAGTGACTATATATCGTGGTTGATCCCTGACAAGTCCGGATATTCCACAATATGTCGCAGGTTGGATAAGTCGATTCCGTTACAGTCGGATGACAGTTATCCACACCTGTGTCCACACCCCCTTGTGCAGGTCCCATTGTGAACGCTACCAGCAGGACATGGCTCGGCTGATCTTGTTCAATAAACCCTATGATGTGTTGTCGCAGTTCACAGACAAAGGCAGCGGCGACAGCCCGCGCCAAACACTGTCGGACTTTATTGATTTGCCCAAAGTCTATCCCGCAGGCAGGTTGGATCGGGATAGCGAGGGATTGCTGTTGCTTACGGACAATGGGCCGTTACAGGCCTTCATCTCGTCGCCAAAGTTCAAACAACCCAAAACCTATTGGGTGCAGGTTGAAGGCATTCCAGACACCGCCGCCATCACCGCGCTGCGCGACGGTGTTACGCTGAAAGACGGACCAACCCGTACGGCCAAAGCGCGGCTGATCTCAGAGCCCGCAGGCCTTTGGCCGCGGACACCACCGACCCGGGTGCGAAAATCGGTGCCGGACAGTTGGATCGAGTTGACCATTGCCGAGGGCCGCAATCGGCAGGTGCGGCGCATGACGACGGCCGTGGGACATCCCACGCTCCGCCTGATCCGCGCGCAGATCGGGGATTGGACGCTCGGCCGTCTGCAACCCGGCGACTACAAGGAACTTACAGGGGTTCCCGCCCCACCGCCTCGAACCGGTCGAGCGCGCTCGAAGTGACGTTGATACTGGCCAACGCCTGGCGAAACTGCGCCATGTGCTCTGTTTCGAAATGCGCCTGAAGGCTTTCCGCATCGGCCCATTCTTCATAGACGCGAAACTTGGTGCCAGAGCCGACAATCTGGCTGAACTCATAGACATGGCATCCGGCTTCTTTCAGCGTTTCGGCAACCATCACAGTTACTGCCGCCTTCGCCGCTTCGACGTCCGCCTCGGCCAGTTCGATAATGCCTGTGACGATGATCATTGGTTGTCTCCCCCGGACAATTGAAAGCGTTTTGAGATCCGGTCGACCGGTGTTCCATCTTTCAGCGGCACGCCGTGCTGGGTGGAATGATCCCGAAAGCTCATATTTGAATAATACCCCAGCCCCGGCCCGTTATCGGCACGGATAGTGGCGTTGATCTCTGTATACCCGGCTTTTGTTGCCGCGCGTTGCGTAGCGGCAAAGAGCGCACGACCAACCCCGGGGCGCAACGGGTTCCGACGCGCGAAGGTCGCGATATCTGCACAGGTTTTGGGCAGTTTTGGATGAACACCCAGCCACTGAAACCCCAAGACCAGCCCGTTTTCATCAACAACCACGTGACAGGCGATCATATAGTCGCCCTGATACCATTGCGCAAAGGTCCCATCGTCCGGCGCGTCCTCTATCGCCGTAGTCCCGCCGATCTCTACGATTTCGGCCAAAATGGACGCCGCCGCCGGAATGTCATCCGCCGTCATCGCCCGCACGGACAGGGTCATAGGCTCAGCTTATCCCGCATGAAGGCCAACGCGACGCTCAAACCATCGGGTGCGATCCCGTGGGCAGTCCCCTTCATGATATGCTCAAAGACATCCTGAAACCCGGCCTCTTGCAGCGCTTCTGCCGCCGCTGGCAGCGATTGCGCCGGCACGACATCATCAGCATCCCCGTGTACCAACAGGACCGGCATCCGGCTGACCACTTCATCAGCCAACGTTTCTGGCCGCAGCAATCGGCCCGAAAACGCGACGATACCCGCAACCGGGTCTTCGCGGCGCGGGGCGACATGCAGGCTCATCATAGTCCCTTGGGAAAAGCCAAACAAAACAACCTGTTCCGGCAACAGGTCTTCGTCGACCATCAGCGCATCCAGAAAGGCGTTGAAATCGTCAACGGCGGCGTCCATGCCGCGCATCGCTTCTTCTTCGCTGGATCCATCGATCCACGGGATCGGGAACCATTGAAACCCGTTGGGCATGCCCGGAATGGTTTCCGGCGCGTCGGGGGCCACAAAGAGCGTATCGGGCAGATGTTCGCCCAACGGATCGGCCAGCCCCAAAAGGTCCGCACCGTTTGCGCCATAGCCGTGCACGAACACCACCGCCGAGCGGGTATCGCCGGACAAAGGCTCTTTGCGGCCTGCGGTCAAAACTCTGGTCATCGAATCCCTTCCCTGTTCTTGGCCACCCGGTAATAGGCCCATAAAAGCCGTGCGGCGACGGACCGCCACGGGCTCCAGTCTTCGGCCATGTCTCGCAACGCCTTGTCGCGCGGGCGTTCGGGCAAGTCAAAGAGAATACGCGCCGATTCTTGCAATGCCAGATCGCCCGGCGCAAAGACATCCGCCCGGCCCAGCGAAAACATCGCGTAAATCTCTGCCGTCCAGATGCCGATGCCCGGTACTTCGGTCAGGGTCTGGATCACCCCATCGGTCGGGGTCTCTCTCAACGCGGCATAGTCAATCCGCGCCTCGGCCAATGCCCGGGCATAGCGGATTTTCTGCCGTGACAACCCCACCGCGCGCAAATCGTCATCGGTCGCCCACATTATCTTGCCCGGGCCTGTCAGACGGGCCTCCTGCATCCGGCCCCAAATGGCGGCGGCAGAGGCTGTGCTGACCTGTTGGCTGACGATCGCGCTCAGCAGTTGCGCAAACCCGTCGGGCTTTAGGCGGAGCGGTAAAGGCCCGGTCTCTTTCAGGGCTTGCGCCATACGTGGGTCTTGCTCTGCCAGCCAGGCCGCGCCTTCGGCCACGCAAGCATCCCCGAGAATAATCCGTCCTGTGGTCATATTCCGCGCACCCATGTCATTGCCGCATCCACTGTTTCAAAGAGCGGTGCGTCCGGTGGTTCGGGCCGCTGCAACAGGATGACGGGAAGGCCCAATTGTTCTGCCGCTGTCAGTTTCGTTGCGCTATCCACACCGCCACTGTTCTTACAAAACAACGCGTCGATCTTGTATTTCCGCATGAGGTTCACCTCATAATCAACTGAAAACGGGCCGCTTTCAATCAATTGAGTCGCCGCCTCAAACGCCTCTGGCAAAGGTCCATCGCGCAGCTGACGCACATATAGCCGCGCCGGATCAATGCCGCCCAGTCCGGGCAAGAGCGCCCGCCCGATCGTCACGAATATCCGCTCCGCACCAGCCAAAAGATCCGCTGCCGCCGCGACATCGGGCACTTCCGTCCAGTTCGGATGGGCGGCGATATTCCATGCTGGCCGTCGCACACGCGCATATGGCGCAATTTCAACCGCCCATTGGCCAACCCGTTGTGTAAACGGATGCGTGGCATCCAATACCGCATCAAAATCATTTTCTTTCAGATAGCCGCACAGCTCTTTTGACGAATTGAACCCGCCACAACGCACGGCCGCAGGCCAGTCTTCCATCGCGCGATCCGGTCGGACCATCGATACGGTGAGGTCAATTGTCGGCTCTTCGCTCAACCGTTTGGCCAAATCTCTGGCTTCGGCCGACCCGGCGAGTAACAAGAGGCGCCGCTGTTCGGCCTTTATATGTGTCATGACTGCGAATTTACGCACATCGGACCTGCATTCAACCGCTTGTGCCTGCCGGGTGACAGGGATACGAGTGCGCACATGACTGACATTTCCGCCCAAACGGATGACCGCCGCGCCAAGCGGAACGTCACCGTTCTGATCCTCGCCCAAGCCATCCTCGGTGCTCAGATGCCCATGATCTTTACGATCGGTGGACTTGCGGGGCAGTCGCTGGCGTCAAACATTTGTCTTGCGACCCTTCCGATTTCGCTGATCGTCCTAGGCTCCATGTGCGCAGCATCCCCCTTGTCGGCGCTGATGCAGCGCTTCGGTCGCCGCGCCGGGTTCTTTGTCGGCGCCTTGGGGGGCGGTCTGGGCGGCGTGATCGGGGCCTATGGGCTCTATCATCAGTCCTTTGAGATTTTCCTCGTCGGCAGCTTTCTGACCGGCATCTATATGAGCGCGCAGGGTTTTTACCGCTTTGCCGCCGTTGACACCGCGTCCGAAGACTTTCGCCCCAAAGCGATTTCCTATGTCATGGCCGGTGGCCTGCTTTCGGCCATCATCGGCCCGCAACTGGTCAAAGCGACCAGCATGACCTTTGTCGTTCCCTTCCTCGGCACCTATGTCGCCGTCATCGTTCTCAACCTTGTTGGCGCGCTATTGTTCCTGTTTCTGGATATCCCGAAACCGGAACCGGTTGCCGAAGGCAGCCCCAAGGGCCGCACCCGTTGGCAATTGCTGACCACGCCGCGCATCGCCGTGGCCGTGATCTGTGCCATGGTGTCTTACGCGCTGATGAACCTTGTCATGACCTCGACCCCTCTGGCTGTCGTCGGCTGTGGTTATGATCAGGGCAACGCGGCGGATGTGGTTTCGGCCCACGTTCTGGCCATGTTTGCCCCGTCCTTTTTCACCGGTCACCTGATCGCGCGTTTTGGCGTGGAAAAGATCATGGCCGCGGGCCTTGTCATTCTGGCAGGTGCCGGTGCCGTCGCCTTGCAAGGCGTTGAGCTGGAAAACTTCTTTATCGCCTTGATCCTCTTGGGGCTCGGCTGGAATTTCGGCTTTATCGGCGCGACGACCATGCTGGCCGGGGCCCACGAACCGCATGAGCGTGGCCGGATGCAGGGTCTGAACGACCTTCTGGTCTTTGGCGGCGTGACGGTTGCGTCGCTGGCCTCGGGCGGTTTGATGAACTGTTCGGGCGGTGACCCGGTTCAGGGCTGGACCGCGGTCAACATGGCCATGGCCCCATTCCTTGTTTTGGCAGGCGGTGCGCTGATCTGGTTGATGCTGCGCCCCAAGGCACAGACGGCCTGAGCTTACCAGCGCCCGGTACTGGCCTGCCAAATAAGCGAAAGGCTTTGAACCGGTTGTGACGGCAACAACGCCCCGTCGGCAACCCGTCGCGGATCATCAACCGCGCGCTGCAACACACGCCCGGTCAACCACCCCGGCAACACCGCAGCCGCTGGCACGGTTCCCCTGCCGGACCGCGCCGCAGACAGCCGATCCAACGCGCGTCGGGCCAAGGCCTGAACCCCATCCAAGCTGCCATCCACCAGCGGAATACGCTTTTGCGCCTCCAACTCTGGGATCGCGAGGAACCAATTCGCAACACCCGCTGCCCAGCCAAAATCGCGCGCGGCTGTATCTGTGCCAGCACCAAGCGCCCGCGCCGCCGCCGCATAAAGCCCGCCAGATGTCGCCGCGATATAGCGATCGAAATGCTCTTGGTCTTCAAAGGGATCGCGATAGATGTCCCACCGGCGCATCGCGATCAATGCGTCCACGTCCGGGATGTTCTGTGGCACCAGAACCCGCGACAGCGGTGTAACAACCTCATGCCGTCGAACCGGACCGTCACCGCCAATTTCCTCAACCGCATCGCGCCACCATTGCAGGCGCATCTCAGCAATCATGCTTTCCTGCGTCACCCAAGGGGCGCGCGCCACCTCAAGGTTGAAGGCAAAAAGGGGAAACAGGACCGCGCGGGCCGCAACGGGCGCCGCCATGATCGCCCGAAACCTTTGCGGATCGCCGCGCTGCACCAAACCGGCGCACGCGGCGATATCGGCGTCAAAGGGTGGCGCGGTCATGGGCCAGCTTCCACCGTATCGCGTCAAGCAAGGCCTCGAACGAGGCATCCACGATATTCGCCGAAACCCCAACGGTCGACCAACGCCGCCCTTCCCCATCCTCGCTGTCGATGATGACCCGGGTCACCGCCTCGGTCCCGCCTTGGGTGATGCGCACCTTGAAATCCACCAGATGCATGTCCGCCAACTGCGCCGAATAGCCGCCCAAATCCTTGACCAGCGCTTTCCACAGCGCGTTGACCGGGCCCCGGTCGCCACCGCTTTCGTCCATCGATTCCGACACCGACAGCTTCTTGTCCCCGTCGACCTTCACAACAACCACCGCCTCAGAGAGCGAGATCATCTTGTTGTACTTGTTCTTGCGCCGCTCCACGGTCACGCGATAGCGCTTGACCTCGAAAAACTCGGGCAGATCGCCCAACTCATCCAGCGCCAAAAGCTCAAAGCTCGCCTGCGCCGTGTCATAGGAATACCCGGCATCCTCGCGCGCCTTGACCCGGTCCAGAATCCGCGCCAACGCCGGATCACCCTTTTCCACGGACGTCCCCGCATCCATCAGCCGTTTGCGCAAGTTCGATTGGCCTGCCTGGTTGGACATCGGAATGATCCGCGCGTTGCCCACCGTTTCCGGGTCCACATGTTCATAGGTTGCCGGGTTCTTCAGGATCGCGCTGGCATGCAGCCCTGCCTTATGGGCAAAGGCGCTGGCCCCGACATAGGCTGACTGCTTTTGTGGCACCCGGTTCAACACATCATCCAGCATGCGGCTGACACGGGTCAGATCGCCAAGCGCCGCATGATCAACGCCGATCTCAAATTGGCTGGCATAAGGCTCTTTCAGCAGCAAGGTCGGGATCAAAGCCGTCAGATTGGCATTGCCACAGCGTTCCCCCAACCCGTTGAGCGTCCCCTGAATTTGCCGCGCACCTGCCAGCACCGCGGCCAGCGACCCGGCCACGGCCGTCTCCGTATCATTATGCGTGTGAATGCCCAAACGGTCACCGGGAATGCCCGCCGCGATAACGTCACCGACAATCCGCCCAATCTCATCTGGCAAGGTGCCACCATTGGTGTCGCACAACACGATCCAGCGCGCGCCCGCATCCAAGGCGGCTTTGCATACGGACAAGGCATAGTCCGGATTGGACTTATACCCGTCAAAGAAATGCTCGGCATCATAAAGCGCCTCGCGCCCCTGTGACACGATATGAGCCATCGAGGCCGCAACATTCTCCCGGTTTTCGTCGAGCGAGACCCCAAGCGCCTCATGCACATGAAAATCATGCGATTTACCCACCAGACACACCGCGCCGGTGCCCGCATTCATCACCGCCGCCAGAACATCATCGTTTTCAGCTGACCGACCGGACCGTTTCGTCATGCCAAAGGCCGTCATGCGCGCCTTCGTGGGCGTCACCGCGTCGAAAAACGCCGAATCCGTTGGATTGGCCCCCGGCCAGCCGCCTTCAATATAATCGAGACCCAATCCATCCAGTGCTGCAGCAATCTGCTGCTTTTCCCTCACTGAAAACTGCACACCTTGGGTCTGCTGCCCGTCGCGCAAGGTGGTGTCGTACAGATAAAGCCGATCCGTCATACCCACCCCCTTGCTTCTTTCTTGTTCCAAATACCCTTGGGGGGAGTCGCGGCACGCGACGGGGGGCAAACGCCCCCCAGACACCCTTTGACCACCATCACACGCCCTCCAGCTTGGCGGCATCAAACCCCGGACCGGGTTGCAATTCGACGCCCGCCTTGCTCATCCGCACTTCGACACCCGCCGCAATCAGGAGGCTTTCAGCGCATCAACAGCGGCAAAATCCTTGCTCTCCATCGCGACAGCCCGCAATTCGGCCAAGCGGTCGGCAAGCGCATCCAAATCGACCTCGCCCGCCGTTTCCCAGCCTGCCAGATCATCGGTCAAAAGCCCAAAAAGCTGCGCGCCGGCCAAAAGGGCCGCTGTATCGCCACCCGCTGCCAGCTTGTGCAGCTCGGCCAGCGCCCCGGCTGTGTTCAAATCATCCGCAAGGCACGCAAGGACTTGCGCCGGAACGACTTCCGCCGCCACGACCCCATCCGTCATCGCCCGCCATTTGCGCAACGTGGCTTCCGCCTCGCGCGCCTTTTCGGCGGTCCAATCCATGGGCTTGCGATAATGGGTCGACAGGAACACGAACCGGATCACTTCGCCCGGCACGCCTTGATCCAGCAGATCGCGGACAGTAAAGAAATTGCCCAGGGATTTGGACATTTTCTTGCCTTCCACCTGCAGCATTTCATTGTGCATCCACACATTGGCAAACTGCCCGTCAGGATGCGCACAGCAGCTTTGCGCAATCTCGTTCTCGTGATGCGGGAACATCAGGTCGTTGCCGCCCCCATGCACGTCAAAGCTGTCTCCCAAAAGCTCATGCGCCATGGCCGAGCATTCAATATGCCAGCCCGGACGCCCCCGGCCCCACGGGCTGTCCCATCCCGGCAAATCATCAGTAGACGGTTTCCACAGGACAAAATCCATCGGGTTACGCTTGTAGGGCGCGACCTCAACCCGGGCACCGGCGATCATGTCATCAACCGACCGCCCCGACAGACGCCCGTAATCGGCATAGCTGTCGACCGAAAACAACGCATGCCCTTCGGCGGCATAGGCGTGGCCCTTGACGATCAGGTCCTCGATCATGGCAATCATCTGCGCGATGTAGCCCGTGGCACGAGGCAGATGGTCTGGCATCAGCGTCCCCAAGGCCGCCATGTCGTCGAGATACCAGGCAATGGTTTCATCCGACCGCTCTTTGATCAGCGCCTCCAACGTGCCCGCAGCACCAGCCGCTTTGCGTTTCTGGGCGGTCTCATTGATGCGGTCATCCACATCCGTGAAATTCCGCACATAGGTCACCGCCTTTGCGCCATACACGGCGCGGAACAGGCGGTAGAGCAGATCGAACACCACGACGGGCCGCGCATTGCCCAGATGCGCCCGGTCATAGACCGTTGGGCCACAGACATACATCCGCACATGGTGCGGATTGATTGGTGTAAACACCTCTTTCCGTCTGGTCCGGCTGTTTGTGAGCTTGATTTCAGTCATCGCAAAGGGTCCTTGGCCTGGCGCGCCGCGGGCTTAGCAACTCTGGATCAAATTGAAAATGTCAGAAACCGCCCGCTGTAGAGTTCAGCAGGTAATGCAGCAAATAGTGATGCAGGTTTGTACGGTCATAGCGCCTCATAACAGCTGTGCGCCGTCACGCCAAGCGCCGTTTTTGGCACGACGTGTCCTGCCTGTCATGGCGGCGGTGGCAAAACGTCCTGGGCTTGCAAGTAGCTCAGCAAATCCAGAATGCTGGAAACACTGACATCAACTGTTCCTTCAAGGGCAACACCCACCCCGCCATCCCCAATCTCGGTTACGCCGCCGGCATCATATGTCGGCGCCAGCGCGCTCAACTCTTCGGGCAGCGTTGGGCAAATCGGGTTTTGCTGCACAACAAGGTCAATGGCCCCCACGACAAGGTCGTTGACTTCTTCCAGCGTCTGCTCATTGGCGAATTGAGAGGCAAAATTCTCGTCGGTTTCCAGGCTCAAGTTGCTCAATTCAAATGCCGCGCAGTTGTTCTGCACCGACACGCCCACGGTGGATGTCAAAGTCGACGGCAGCTCTCTTGTCACCTCGCCGCGTGTGAATTGTGCATCCCCGGTTCGTTCACATTTGAACGTTCGAATGATCGCTGCGCTGTCCACGGTCAGGTCGGACCCCCGTGTGGTCGCTTGAAGGTCCTGAAGTTCCACCTGCAAGCCGCAATTGTCCAACACGAACAAACCGGACGTCATGGCGCGCAGGTTCTCTTGAAACTCTTGCAGGTCCAACAGCGCGTCGACTTCCAACCGGGTTTCATCCACCGCCGTCAGCGTCACATCCAGATTGAACGCGACCTCTGCATTGTTGATCTCTTGGCTTGTGCCAACCCGCAGGTCAACGGATTGCGCAACGGCAGGTGACGCCAAGAGGAAAACAAATGGAAACAATGGACTGCGCTTCATTGTTCAAGACTTTCAAAGACGCCATCCGCCTTAAGCTGAGCAATCAGGGTCACCATGGTCGCAGGGCTGACATCCACCGAACCGGACACCGCCGCGCCCAAGCCGCCATCCCCGATCTCCAACGCACCGCCAGAGTTCAAATTCGGTTGCAGCACCGCAATTTCAGGCGGCAGTTTTGGGCAAATTGGATTTTCTTCAAAAAACGCAGTGGCCTCTTTCAGAACCAGCCGCGTGATGTTGTCAGTCAGACCCAAGAAGTCGGTAACATTGCCGACAAATCCCAATGGGTTCAGCGTCAGTTCTTCCACCTGCATGAGCAAACACTGGCCCGACACGTTCACCGCGCCTTTTGCATTTGCTTCGACTGATACGGACAAATAATGCACGCCGGGGCGTTCGTTTTCGGTCCCCTTGCCGCGGCAGAACGAGAATGCGGCATCCACCCGACCGCGAAATCGAAAGCTTTCGTCTTCGGCAGAAAAGTCATCGAGATCGAGGCCAATGGTCTGCTTGCAGTTTTCGACCAAAGGACCGGAGACCACTTCGGGCGCGCGTTCCTGGAAACTTCGCAAATCGGCAAAGGCATTCAGTTTCAGACGGTTCGTGCTTTCTTATTCCAGACCGGCGTACACGGTAAACGGAACGTTCTGTTCTCGCAGAACCACCTCGTCTTCAATTTTGAACTGGACCTGGCCCGCATAGAGCTTGGGATCGATGACGCCGCCGGATGTGGTCGCATTCCTTGACACCGTGACGACGTTTTCATTCACCGCCGTGTCTGAACCAGAGGCGTCGCCGCATCCCTGCAACAAGCAGACTGCGCCGACGCTCAAGGCCAAAAGACCTTTTCGCGACATTCTATCCCCCGTTGTGCCGTTGAGGCACGTTAGGTCAAGGATAGACGTAAAGGTCCTTGTGACAAAACGTTTCTTTGCCGGGTTTTGGCAAAACAAGGTCAGGCATAACTGACCACTTCGAACTCGATCATGTCGGGCCCATCGAAATAAAACCGCTTGCCCGGCTCGTAATCCGCATGGCTGCGTGGGGTAAAGCCTGCGGCCTTGACCTTGGCTTCGACCGCGTCGATGTCCGCGACCACCACGCCCACATGGTTCAGACCAGCGCGCTGAAAATAGGTGTTGGGCGTGTCTGTCAGCGGTTTACCCGGGGCATAAAGCGCAAGGTAAGCCGTTTCATCCCCGACATGCACGGTATAGCCGTCATCCATCGCGGCCCCTTCCCAGCGGATATGCCAATCGAAAAGATCGCACAGGATATCCGCGCTGTGTTTGGCGTCGGGGACGGTAATATTCACATGTTCCAGATGCATGGTTCGCTCCTTCTTGCGTTTGAAATTGCTATGAAAACAAGTTACTGTCTCAAGTATACTTGAGCTCAAGGTCTAAATTGCCATGCAAACCAGACAGTTACGGGCGCGCGGCCTGACAATCGGGGACGTGGCCACCCGCACGGGCCTCGCCCCGTCCGCGATCCGATTCTACGAAGAAGAAGGATTGGTGCATCCCTTTCGCACCGAAACCGGCCAACGGCGCTATGAACGGTCCGATATCCGGCGGCTGTCCTTTGTGATGATTTCCCAAACCCTGGGCTTTTCGATTGCCGACATTCGTGAGGCCTTGTCGAAACTGCCCGATCATCGCACCCCAACCAAAGCCGATTGGGCCAAAATCTCGGACCGGTTCAAGGCGGATCTGGATGCGCGGATCGCCCAGATGAACGCCCTGCGGGATAAACTTGACGCCTGCATCGGCTGTGGCTGCTTGTCGCTGAAGTCTTGCGCGCTCTATAATCCAAAGGACCGCATCAAGGCTAAGGGCCCCGGCCCCCGCTATTTGATGGGCAACAGCACCAGCGATCTGTGAGGCCGCGATGGACCGGGACACTGTGAACAAGATTTGCGCCGCGTTTCCCGGCGCGACCCTGTCGGACCCTTGGGGCGGCGGACATGATGCGTGGAAGGTTTGTGACAAGATGTTTGCCACGATCGGAACGATGAACACTGGCGTTTCCGTCAAAACGCCCGATATCGAAACCGCCAGCCTGTTGATCGAAATGGGCCGTGCCGTCAAAGCCCCCTATTTTCATCGCTCCTGGGTGCATCTGCCTTGGGGTACCGTGCCCGAGGACGAACTGCGCGACCGGCTGGAAACATCCTATTCCATCGTGCGCGGCGGGCTGACGAAAAAGCTGCAAAAAACGCTGGCGGATTGGCCGCCAGAGCAGCAGAAATCATCCGATTGAATGCCAAATGGCATTGCCAACCTGTCAAGTGAGCTGGTGTCTGATGTCACTTTGACGGTGCTTGCACCGGACGACCTTCGAAAACGACACCCCAGATATCAATGTCGCGTAACCCGTCGACGCCCACGTCATAGGGGTTTTGATCAACAACCGTGAAATCCGCCAGTTTTCCGGCCTCGATCGTGCCAATGTCTTTTTCAAGGCCCAGAATATGCGCGGCATCGATCGTGATTGCGCGCATCGCCTCGTCCAAGGTCAATCCGCCGGGTGGCGTCATCTGTCGGCCCGTCAAGGTCTCGCGTGAAATCGACGCCCATGCAAGCGACAGGGGGTCGGCAGGCGCCATGCCAAAGTCGGAATGCAGCCCGACAAGGACATTTCGGTCCGCCAGCCCGCGCAACGGGGTGATGCGGCGGGCACGATCAGGCCCCAGCCCCACTTCCGAGTATGTGTCCCCCAGAAATGTCACGTAATAGGGGTTCGCGCTGACCGCCGCGCCAAATTCAGCGACCCGGCGGTTCAGGCGTTCATTGGCATATCCATAATGCTCAATCACAAGGCTGTTTTTGGCACGCGGGATTTCAAACTGCAGGTCTTCAAAAACGTCGAGCACAAAGTCCACCCCGGCGTCACCATTGGTATGAACGTGAATCCGATATCCTTCTTCCCAATACTTGCGCGCCAAGGCGCGGAAATCGTCCTGCGGCGTGATCCATTCATTCTGTCCAAAGCCGACATAGCCCGGCGGGTTCAACGCCATCAAAAGGCTGAACATGGCCCCGTCTGCAAATAGTTTGATCCGCTTGCCACCCACGATTGGGTGCGGCAGGTCGCCCGATTGCAGCTGTGCGTTCAGGAATTCGAAGCTTTCATCAAAACCCCCTGCCTGCGGGATAACCTTAAAAGCATCGGGCACGAGGATGACGCGCAAGGGGACGTCTTTGTCCACAATATTGCGTTGAAACGCAGCAATTTCGAGATCCCAATTGACACCGCCTGTTGCCAAATCGCCCACGGTCGTGACCCCGCGCGACAACAAATACGCGTTGTTGCGGTCGTATCCCGGATCAATGAATTCCGGCGCGAATAGAATGGGGGCAAGGCGCGGCACAACGATATCGAAAAAGCCGCCTTCGACGAAATGCCCGTCCTCCCAATTCGCCTGATCCGATTGCGGGTGACCTTCGATATCCGCTTCGGTCAAACCAATCGCGTCCAAGGCAAAGGTGTTGAACACGCCCTCATGGACCGACCGTTGCCAGATAAAGACGGGTCTATCCGGCGCAACGTCGTCCAGCATCGCGCGGGTCATTGGTCCGTGATACGGTTCCGACCACCCCCAAGCGATGAACAAGTCGTCAGTATTGGTGTCTTCGGCGAGAAGTTGGTTCAGCCGATCCCAAAACATCTTTTGCGACACGACTGGTGCGACGTATTCATCATGCAAAACCCAAGGTTCCGGCGTGATCCAATGCGTTCTCAGTTGGATCGCGCCCAGCATGGGGTGCAAATGCGGATCAATAAGACCCGGCAGAAGAACTTTGTCGGCAAACATGTCATCAATTTCATGCGGATAAGCATCGAGCCAGGGTTTCAGATCGTCCATCGACCCCACGGCAACGACCCGATCACCACGCACGGCAACAGCCGTCGCTTCGGGATTTGTCGCGTCCATCGTTACGATGTGTCGGGCGGTGAAGACCGTCAGGCTTTCTTCGGCGTTCGCGGTCGTGGAAAGAAGACCGAGCGAGATTGCCAGTAGCGCGAGAAAACGCTTCAGCACATCATGAAAAACCGTGTTGTCTTGATCTGAACGGGCCTTTTTTGAAAACACTTCGCGCTCCTTTCTTTTCATGACTGGGGCAACCGGCACCAAAGATCAGGCCAAAACTCCGCCAGTCAAAGCCTTCCCAACCCAAGCGCTTAGCCAGCTGAAGAATCCCAAAAACCAAGACAGCGGACACGAGCGCGTGCGCCAAATCAAAGTGCATCACTTGATCCCGACACCAATGACAAAACCGCTGGTTTTGCCCGCGTCGCGATCATTTCCCATGTGATAGACGCGAATTCGGTAATCGCCACTGTCGGGCAACTCAACGAAGGCGTCATTTCCGTTGATCGAACCATTGTAGATTGCGACGCCGTCGGAACCAGGCGGCAGGATATTAAAGTAAACCGTGCCGCTTCCGTTACTTCCTTCAACCGCCAAGCCGACATTCATCATCTGACCGGCACTGGCACCCAGGACGTAGTCAACATATTCATCTCCGATAATGCTGCCGGACAGCTTTGCGCTGTCCGCTCCGCTTTCAAACTGCACCGGAATAGATGTCTGGGCATGCAGTGGCGATGCCAATCCGGCGACAAAAAGGATTAATGTGAGCGCTGTTCGCATGTTAAATTCCTCTTTTGCCAAATTTCATAGATGACAGGCTTCTGATCGAGCGGACCCCAATCAAGGCAGCTGGGATCTTGAGAATTGCAGGCTTCACATGTCAGATATCCATAGTGTTGTCGGTATGCCGATCTGTCCACAACGCAGGCCCCACACAGTCCATAACGCGACGTGATCTCACAATTTACGAATGCTGATTTGACAACATGGCAGGGCCTGTGGCTGGTGGTCCGCAACAGCAGACAGGAGCCTTCATGCAGCTTTCCAATCGTATCACCGGATTGACCGGCGGCGGGTCCGACGGGTGGGATGTGTTCATTCGCGCGCGTCAGATGATTGCGGCAGGTACGGATGTTATTGAACTGACGATTGGCGAACATGACGTGCGCACCGATCCAACAATCTTGTCGGCGATGGATGCCTCGGCCGTGGGCGGGCATACGGGCTATGCCATGGTGCCCGGCACGCAGGATCTGCGTGAAACGGTTGCACGACGGGTTGAAGAGCGGACCGGTGTGCCAACTTCCGTTGACAACGTGCTGATCACGCCGGGCGGCCAAGCGGCTCTTTTTGCCGCGCATTCAGCCGCCTGTGATCCGGGCGATACCGCGCTTTATCTCGATCCTTACTATGCGACCTATCCCGGCACGATCCGCGGCGTGGCCGCCGTGCCCAAGCGCATTCAAACCCGGCCCGAGGACGCGTTCCGCCCGCGCGAGACGGATTTGGCCGCGGCGGCCCCCGGGGCAAAATCCCTTCTGATCAACTCGCCCAACAACCCCACCGGCGTCGTTTACGACCGCGCCACGCTCGATGGGGTCGCAAGGGTCTGTCAGGCCGAAGACCTCTGGCTCATCTCGGACGAGGTCTATGACACCCAAGTCTGGGACGGCGAACATATCTCGCCCCGCGCCCTGTCCGCCATGAAAGACCGCACATTGGTTGTTGGGTCCATGTCCAAAAGCCACGCCATGACCGGATCGCGTTGTGGTTGGCTCATCGGGCCGGAAGAGGCCATTGCCCATCTGATCACACTGGCAACCCATACGACATACGGCGTGCCCGGCTTTATCCAGGAAGCCGCTGTGTTTGCCATCGATCAGGGGCCAGGGTTGGAAGAAGAGATTGCCGCGCCCTTCCGCCGCCGCCGCGAGATTGCCCATACCGTGCTGGCCGGACAAAACACCGTCGGGCTGATCCCCGCGCAAGGAGCCATGTACCTGATGCTGGACATTCGTGCGACTGGGATGACCGGCGATGACTTTGCCAACGCCATACTAGACGAAGAACATATCGCTGTGATGCCGGGGGAAAGCTTTGGTCACGCCGCTGCCGGGCATATCCGGGTGGCGATGACGATCGCAGATGACGCGTTCGAAACGGCCCTGCGGCGACTGTGCCGATTTGCCGAGGTCCAAGCGGCCAAGCTTGCATCGGACAGCGCCCTGTCCGATGCATAATGTGGTTCCCTGACGCGGCTTGAACGGCACCGTCCGGGAACACTCTGCTCTGCGCGTCAGAACCGGTAAGACGCGCGGAGGTTCAAGCTTGTCGCGTCAGCATCGACGCCAGTGCCGTTGATGTCGTCGAATTCATGGTACAGCGCCTCACCGCTGACCTGCCATTCCGGCGTGACCTGATAGGCGACGCCCAGCCCATAAAAATTGCCGGTTTCTTCGCCCAGCGACGTGTCCACCTGGGCCACGCCAACCGCGATATAGGGCAACACATTGCCCAGATCGTACCCGGCTTTCAGTTTCAGCCGACCGACCGAATCCGCCGTGGCCGCCCCGCCGAGATCGACGTCGGTCCAGTCATATTCGATCTCACCACCGACCACGAACTGGCCAAAGTCATAGTCGTAACCGGCATGCAGACCATAGGATACATCATCACCATCGGCACTGCCCGACCCGTCAATATCAAGATAGCCCAACTGGCCACCAGCATATCCGCAGGTCCAGTCACCATCGGCCAGGACGGGCGTTGACAGGCCCAAGGTTGCGGTTGTTGCAATCAGGAATGCTCGCATCGTTCTTATTCTCCTTGCGATTTGCGGCGGCACCGGACCTGCTGGCCTGGCGCACACTGGCCGATCTATGCCCCTGTCGCTAATGCACAAGTCACCCGAGTTTTTCGCGCAAAGACTGGCTCATACCCGCGGTTCGGATCGGCCAATACCTGCCTAAGGCCCGGTAACTCAACGGAAATTGATCTTGTATGATTGATCCAAAGCACAGGTCGGTTTTGGACAAGATTTGGCACACCGGACCGAGCAGATTGGGCTTTAACAAAAAAAAGGGTCTGCGTATGCAGGGAGAAAGAAGCAAGCTTCGGCTGATCAGCCGGACCATCGGCGCCGATCGTGGTCGTGCGGCGCGCGGGCGGCCATTGCGCGGATAAACCCGCCATCCCCCTTGTCCGTTTCCCAACATACGATGCTTTTCCATGAACGACCAAACCCCGACAAAATCCCGTAGTGGCGGCCGCGCCGCCCGTCGTGCCGCCCGGGCAGCCGCCCTGCCCGACCATTTGAAACCCGTACGCCCCGGTATGGCCGGCGGACGGTACAACCCGCTGACAGATGCGGAAATGGACCGCATCCACCAGACCGCGCTGGATGCGCTGGAACAGGTCGGATTGGCCGACGCGCCGCCCAGCGGGATCGAATACCTCACCCAAGCAGGCTGTATCTTGGGCGATGACGGGCGCCTTCGGTTTCCCCGCGCATTGGTCGAAGACACGTTGGCCAAGGCCAACCGGTCTATCACGCTGCACAGCCGCAGCGGGCAACATGACCTCGAATTGGCGGGCGGCAATGTCCATTATGGCACGGCGGGTGCTGCCGTTCACATGGTCGATGTCGAAGGGAATGAATACCGCGAAAGCACGGTGCAGGACCTGCATGATGCGGCCCGCATCACCGATGTATTGGACAGCATCCATTTCCTGCAGCGCCCGATGGTGGCGCGGGACATCGCCGACAATTTGGAAATGGACCTCAACACGGTTTATGCCTGTACGGCGGGGACCAAGAAACACATCGGCACGTCGATCACCGAACCGTCGCACGTCCCGCATGTGCTTGAGATGCTCTACATGATTGCCGGGGGTGAGGATAAATTCCGCGAACGCCCGTTCATGTCGAATTCCAATTGCTTCGTCGTGCCGCCGATGAAATTCGCAACCGAAAGCTGCGAAGTGATGGAAGCCTGCATCAAGGGCGGTATGCCTGTGTTGTTGCTCTCTGCGGGCATGGCCGGGGCGACCGCGCCGTCGACCGTCGCGGGTGCGATTGTGCAGGCAACCGCCGAATGTCTGGGCGGTCTGGTTTATGTGAACGCGGTGAAGCCGGGCCATCCTGCTATTTTTGGCACATGGCCCTTCGGCCTCGATCTGCGCACCGGGGCCATGTCGATCGGGTCCGGCGAACAGGCGCTGCTGACCGCGGGTTGCGGTCAAATGCACCGCTATTACGACCTGCCGGGTGGAGCCGCCGCCGGCGCTTCTGATTCCAAAATGCCGGACATGCAGGCCGGTTGGGAACAAATGTGCTCCAACGTGATGGCCGGGCTGTCCGGTGTGAACATGGTTTATGAAGCCGCAGGCATGCACGCCTCCTTGTTGGGCTTTTGTCATGAAAGCCTGATCCTCGGCGACGATATCATCGGACAGGCGATGCGCTGTGTCCGCGGGATCGAGGTGACAGACGAAACCATGGCATTGGATCAGATTGCCGATGTCTGCCTCAGCGGCACCGGGCATTACCTGGGCACCGATCAAACGCTCAGCCGGATGCAGGTCGACTATGTCTATCCTACCTATGGCGAACGCTCTTCCCCCAAAGAATGGGCCGAGCTGGGCAAACCGAACCTGCTAAAAAAAGCGACGGCGCGCAAAGAGGAAATTCTGGCGACACCCTCGCCACACCGGTTCGACCCGGAGCTGGATGCAGCACTGCGGGCACGGTTCAATATTCACTTGCCAGAATAAGAGCGCCACTGCGCGGATAGACCTGCAAAAAAAAGACGGCGGCCACCTGCCATAGTGGCCGCCGTTTGCATCGGGCGGTCGCTTGATGGAAAATTGGGGGTATCACACGCGACGCGCCTCTGATGCGCGAGACAATCAGCCCTGTGTCGGAGGCATCATGCCCGCTTCTTGCGCGGCGGCGACCTCATCAAGGTCCAATGTGCCATCCGCATTCACGTCCATCGCCGAAAAGCTGTCTACCGTAATATCCGGATAAACAGCCTGCACCTCATCAATGGTCAGAACGCCATCGGCGTTGGTGTCCAATGGCCCAACATCGGCCAAAGCGAGGCTTGGCGCGGAAAACGCCATAACGACAACAAAACTACGGAAGGAAAACGTCATACTCTTTACTCCATTAAGGTCCGCGAGTGGTGTCTTTTTGAAAGACAAGCAGAGTAAGCCGCGTTCCGGCTTGGCTGTCACGATGCGCCCGGGAAACACGGGAAAACCGTCTGAAATACGCTGATTTTTTCCCGTCTCGTTGGCAAGGCCGCGCCGAACCAAATGAAGCCAACGCATTTCGGCAAAATTCTTCCGGTGCAAAGATCTGCTTTCAGCAAAGACCAGCCAAAAAAATCGGGGGCCGAAGCCCCCGTCTAAGTCTCGCCACTCAAGCTCATTCTCGTTGACCGCCCGAAGTTTTTTTGCCTGCGGCCTGAGCGTCGTCTGGGGCGAGCGCACCCGCCCCGGATCAGGATGGGCAAGGACAAATAGTCCGCCCCCACCCTATGTCGTCGGGGTCGCGCCTGAATTGGCAGCCGCGGACCCCTGAGCGCCATAGCCGGCGCTGTCTTGTAAGTGCCTCAGCACTTATTTCTTTCGGTTCGGACGCTGTGTCAGCGCCGACGCTGCTGCGGTTTTGGCGGCTTTTGACGACTTCGGGTTTCTTAGCACTTTCGCTGCAGCTGAAGCAGCTCTGGCACTGGTAACCTCCGAGTTCTTGCGTCGAGCCATGTCTTGGCCCTCCTTTTTTCCACAGGAGCCATGTGCAGAAACATGTATCTTCTGTGCATAAGGCAGCGCGTTATTGATTACAGCGTCCGACCGTGTTTTCTCCTTTCCTACGGCCATAACCTGGCCATCTGCTTTGTCCTTCGCTCACGCTACTTAAGCGGAGGACTGAGCTGGGGGGTGGTGCTTCAACACCGCTCCCCACCACCTCTCAATTCTTTAGCTACAACCGCTTGTCGCGCCGCAGGTGTTGCATTTCATGCAGGTGCCGTTGCGCACCAGCGTATAGTTTCCGCATTCGCCACAAGGGTCGCCTTCGTAGCCTTGCATCTTGGCTTTGGTCCGGGCGTCGATCGGGCTGCTGGTGGCAACCGCAATCGGGGCACTGGCCGCCTCGTCCATGGCAACCGGCGCCGTTTCCGGAACCAATGTTTGCAGGGCCGCCGATGCGTCCACGGCACCACCACCGTTCAGCACGACCAATTCCTGTGGCAGACGCTTGCGCAGATACCCGGTGGAGCTGATTTGTTTCAGCACTTCCAAGGACTTGGTCGCGGCGGTTTCGCTCATCTCTTTGATGTTCGACACGCCTTCCTCTTCACCGCGCCCGATATCGTCGAACGTGGCCCCTTCTGGCTTCACATGGGCCAGATCGGTGCGGTCGAGGTACGACACCGCCAGTTCCCGGAAGATATAGTCGAGGATCGAGGTTGCGTTCTTGATGCTGTCGTTGCCTTGCACCATGCCCGCTGGTTCGAACTTGGTGAAGGTAAAGGCATCCACGAACTCTTCGAGCGGCACACCGTATTGCAGGCCCACGGACACCGCGATGGCAAAGTTGTTCATCATCGCGCGGAAGCCAGCCCCTTCCTTGTGCATGTCGATGAAGATCTCACCCAGCGATCCGTCGCCGTATTCACCGGTCCGAAGATACACTTTGTGTCCACCCACGATGGCTTTTTGGGTATAGCCCTTGCGTCGCTCGGGCATCTTTTCCCGGTGGCTGCGGACCAATTCCTTGACCACGACCTTCTCGATGACCTTTTCGGCCAGCACAGCGGCTTTTTCCTGCTTCGACCCGCTTTCCAGAACCTCTTGTGCCTCTTCGTCATCTTCGACGAGGGCGGCGGCCAAAGGCTGGCTGAGTTTCGACCCATCGCGGTAGAGCGCGTTGGCCTTGACGCCTAGCTTGTGGCTCAACTCATACGCGGCCTGACAATCTTCGATCGTCGCATCATTTGGCATGTTGATCGTCTTCGAGATCGCGCCAGAGATGAAGGACTGCGCAGCGGCCATCATAGTGATGTGGCTGTTCACGCTGAGAAAGCGTTTGCCTTTCTTGCCGCACGGGTTGGCGCAGTCGAAGATCGCGTAATGCTCTTCTTTCAGGTGCGGTGCCCCTTCCAGCGTCATCGTCCCGCAGACATGGTCATTGGCCGCCTCGATATCCGCCTTGGCAAAGCCCAGGTGACGGAGCAGGTCAAAGGTCGGATCGTTCAGCTTGGCCGATGGGATGCCCAGCACTTGCGTGCAGAACTCTTCGCCCAGGGTCCACTGGTTGAACACGAACCGGATGTCAAAGGCGCTTTCCAGCGCGGCATCCACCTTGGCCAGCTCATTGGCGCCGAACCCATGCCCGGTCAATGAGGTGTGGTTGATCCCCGGCGCGTTGCCGATGGTTCCGTGACCGACCGCATAAGACACAATCTCTTCAATCTGGGACGAAGAATACCCCAACCCTTCCAGCGCGGCCGGGACCGAGCGGTTGATGATCTTGAAGTATCCGCCGCCGGCGAGCTTTTTGAACTTCACCAGCGCAAAGTCTGGCTCAATCCCCGTGGTGTCGCAATCCATGACCAGACCAATGGTGCCGGTCGGCGCGATCACGGTCGCTTGCGCGTTGCGATAGCCATTCTGTTCGCCCAGCTTGAGCGCGTTGTCCCAAGCCGACATGGCCAGGCCGATCAGTTTATTGTCCGGGCAGTTGGCATGATCCAGCGGGACCGGTTTGACGGCCAGCTCTTCGTACCCTTCGGTCGCACCATAAGCCGCGGTGCGGTGGTTCCGCATGACACGCAGCATATGCCGTGCGTTCCGCTTATACCCGGCAAAAGTGCCCAGCTCGCCCGCCATTTCGGCAGAGGTCGCGTAGGATACACCGGTCATGATCGCGGTCAGCGCGCCACACAGGCTGCGGCCCTCGTCACTGTCATAGCTGTAACCCATGTTCATCAGCAGGCCGCCGATATTGGCATAACCAAGACCCAGAGTGCGGAAATCACAGCTCAGTTGTGCGATCTCCTTCGACGGGAACTGCGCCATCGTGACAGAGATTTCCAGTGTGACGGTCCACAAGCGCGTGGCGTGGATGTAATCCTCTGCCTGGAACTCACCGTCCTTGAGGAAGGTCAGCAGGTTCATCGATGCGAGGTTACAGGCGGTGTCGTCCAGGAACATGTATTCCGAGCACGGGTTCGAACCGCGGATTTCACCGTCTTCGGGGCATGTGTGCCATGCATTGACCGTGTCGTGGTACTGAATGCCCGGATCGGCACAGGCCCATGCGGCGTGGCCGACTTTTTCCCACAGGTCGCGCGCCTTGATGGTTTTGGCCACCGACCCATCGACACGGTTTTTCAGTTCCCAATCCGCGTCCTTTTCGACGGCGTATAGGAACGCGTCGGTTACACGGATCGAGTTGTTGGAATTCTGCCCAGAAACAGAGCTATACGCCTCGCTGTCCCAATCCGTGTCGTAAGTTGGGAACTCGATGCTGTCATAGCCTTGCTTGGCATAGTCGAGCACGCGTTTGATGTAGGTTTCGGGGATTGCGACCTTTTTGGCGTAACGCACCGCCGCTTTCAACGCGTCATTGGTTTTCGGATCATAGGCATCCTCTGCCGTGCCGTCCCAGGACCGGATCGCCTCGAAAAGCCCGTTCAGCTTGGCTTCGTGCATTTTTGAGCCGGCGACGATCGATGCGACCTTCTGCTCTTCAATCACTTTCCATTCGATGAACTGTTCGATGTCCGGGTGGTCAGCATCGCAGATCACCATTTTTGCCGCCCGGCGCGTCGTCCCGCCCGACTTGATCGCGCCCGCCGCACGGTCACCAATTTTCAAAAAGCCCATCAGGCCCGACGATTTACCACCGCCGGACAGCGGCTCACCCTCGCCCCGCAGGTGCGAAAAGTTTGTGCCGGTGCCCGAGCCGTATTTAAACAGACGCGCTTCGCGAACCCAAAGGTCCATGATCCCGCCTTCGTTCACCAGATCGTCTGAAACCGATTGGATAAAGCACGCATGTGGCTGCGGATGCTCATAGGCCGATTTCGACTTGGTCAGTTTGCCGGTCTTATGGTCCACATAATGGTGACCCTGGCTCGGCCCATCGATGCCATAGGCCCAATGCAGGCCGGTGTTGAACCACTGAGGCGAGTTCGGCGCGGCACGCTGCGTGGCGAGCATGTAACGCATCTCGTCGAAATACGCGCGTGCGTCTTCTTCTGTCGTGAAATAGCCGCCCTTCCAGCCCCAGTAAGCCCAGGCGCCCGCCAAACGATCAAAGACCTGCTTTGACGAGGTTTCACCGCCGATCTCTACGTCGTCCCCATCCGGAACGGAGCGCCACAGGAATTCTGGTACATCCTTTTCGCGCACTTTGCGCAGCTTTGCCGGCACACCGGCTTTGCGGAAGTACTTTTGCGCGATAACGTCACTGGCCACCTGACTCCACGTGCTCGGCACTTCGATACCTTCGAGCCGGAACACAATCGTCCCATCAGGGTTGCGGATTTCGGATGTGGCGGACACAAAGTCCAGCTCCTCATATGCATCCTGACCGCTGGTCGTGAACTTTCTTTCGATTTTCATTTTCGCTGCCTCTGACTTTCAGCCCATATTCCGGGTCGCTTTGGTGACCCGCACCACAAATTGTGGCGCATTATTCCCTTTGGGACGCAGGTACGCCCTCCTCGTCCTCTGACACCCAGATCAAAGGTCGAAGCCGGTCACAGACCGAAACGTTTGGTTGGTTTCTTTACCGTCCCACTGCCGATGCGACCCTATGGACTAACACCATATTTAGTGGCCTCGTCATCAGCTCATACAAATTGGCGCAAGCTGACACCCATCGTCAACGAAAAATTCACGAAAATTCCCGTTCTTTTTTCTTGACGGATGATCCGCAAAAACCGGAACCGATTCACCCACAATGCCGTGACGATTTGTGCGAAATGCGCGACCGCAACGCGAAACGCCGCAAATCCCTTATACGCAAGGCAATTACGCCGACGCTGCAATCACTGATTGCGTTTCCAACCTGTCGCGGTCACTGTGACTGTGGATGGTTTTTCGCCCAACCTTGATGTGATCCAGCGTGCAAAAGGTTGTGGCAAATCGAACACCCGGAGGGAAAATGCGGAAGGCATGGGCACTGTTTCTGGTATGCTTGGTGGGGTGCACGACACAAGATGTAGCGCCCGCGACCGGCGATGCCCGATTCTCGGACTATCCGGAAACGCTGATCACGGCCTTTCGTGCCGCTTGCGAAGGCCCGGCACAGACCTTTTCGAATCCCAAGCCCAACCTCTTTGAATGTGAAGAGTACCTTCCCCCCGAGCCGACCGCCGCCATCATCCTGAACTATGACGGCACAACCGATGATTTACCGGTTTTGGTGATCCGCTTTCGCACAACGAAAGAAAGCGCAGGCTATTTGGTGGAAAACGATCTGAACCGCCCCAGTTTTGGCGGAGACTATTGAGTTCGTATTTCAAGCTGCGATTTTGTCTGACTTCAAGGCTTCTTCGTATCTCTCCTCGGCTTCGATTGGCGTGATGTACCCGAGTGGTTCAAGCAGGCGCTCTTTGTTGAACCAGTCCACCCATAGCAGGGTTTCCCATTCGACCTGATCCTTGGACTTCCACGGACCTAGTTGATTGATGACTTCGGTTTTGAAGAGGCCGATGATCGTCTCAGCCAGTGCATTGTCATAGCTGTCACCAACGCTGCCGACGGATGGCTCCAGCCCAGCATCGGCCAACCGTTCTGTGTACTTGATCGACACGTATTGGCTGCCGCGATCTGAATGATGGATCAGTTTCTCAGCGGGTCTGCGTGCGTGGATCGCCTGTTCAAGCGCATCTAAGACAAACTGCGTGTCCTGCGTTGTTGATGCCTTCCAGCCCACAATCCGGTTCGCGAAGGTATCAATGACGAACGCCACATAGACGAACCCGCGCCAGGTCGAGACGAACGTAAAGTCGGACACCCACAGTTCGTTCGGCATTGAAGCCCTGAACTGGCGATTGACCTTGTCCAGCGGGCATTGATCCGCAGGTTGACCACAGGTGGTTTTGACCTTCTTTCCGCGCCGGACGCCTTGAATGCTAAGCTGGCGCATCAACCGTTCTACAGTGCAGCGAGCAATATCAATCTTCTCGCGATTCATCGCGTGCCATAGTTTGCGTGCGCCATAGACAGAACGGTTCTTCTCCCAAACATCCTTCATCGTTTTGCGCAGAAACTCATCCCGCTTGGCCCGGTCCGAGGCACGGTCGGGATCACGCTCGATGGCAATGCGTTTATAGAACGTCGAAGGGGCAATCTGGAGAACTCTACAGATCGGCTCGACCCCATGCGCCCCACGATGATCCTTGATGAAGGCAATCATTTGCGGAATGGGCGGTCGAGCTCCGCCTGAGCAAAATAAGCAGATGCCTTCTTCAGGATCTCATTTGCCTGACGCAACTGCCGGTTCTCGCGCTCAAGTTCTTTGATGCGATCCCGCTCTGCAGAGGTCACGCCATCGCGTTTGCCGGTATCCGCCTCGTGTTGCTTGACCCAGATACGAAGGCTGTCTCTGCTGCACCCAACCTTCTGAGAGATCGACAAAAGTGCTGCCGATCTGCTCGTGTATTCGCTCTCGTGATCCAAGACCATCCGCACCGCTCGTGCGCGCAATTCCTCTGGATAACGTGTTCCGTTCTTTGTCTTACCCATGACCCAGTATCCTTACTTCTGGGTCTCCGGCAAACAAGGGGCGCTTCACTGTTTGGCCGGGACGAGTCCGAGGTCGTTCTGTGGAGGGTGCCATGATCGAAGCGCTGATACTGGCGGTTAACGCCAAAAGCTTATGCAAAGTCATCGACCAGCGCTTTTAAGGTGGGGCGTAGATGGGATGTTATTTGGTCTACGCCTCATTTTATTTATCGTTTAAATCAGCTAATAGGGTGCGGTGGCGGAGAGACAGGGATTCGAACCCTGGAGACGGTTTCCCGCCTACACACTTTCCAAGCGTGCGCCTTCGACCACTCGGCCACCTCTCCGTAACGCGAGTAGATGCCTCAAGCGGATGACCATTGCAAGACGATAATGACGCCAGATTGCAGGTTCGAAAAACGGCTAGTTATTCCGTATCGGTGTCGTCGCTGCGCGTATCGACCGGGCGTATCGCCGGTTGCAGGCTTTCGGGGTTTTTGATCCAGATATCACGCTGGGCAAAGGGTATTTCGATGTCTTCTTCTGCAAACCGGCGCGCGATCTCATAGTTCATATCCGATTTGACGCTGAGCACCCAATTCACATCCCGCAGAATGGCGCGGATTTCGAAATCCATGGAATCAGCGCCAAACCCCTGGAAAATCACGGCGGGCGCAGGTTGCGCCAAAACCATGGGGTGTGCTTCGCCAATCTCTCTCAGAATCCGCTCAACCTTGCGCGGGTCACTGCCATAGGCGACACCCACAGGCACAATCACCCGACCCACCGTGTTGCCACGCGTGTAATTCGTCACAACGCCACTGACCAAATCGCCGTTGGGAACGATCACATCGGTGCGGTCAAAGGTTTCGATCCGAGTAGAGCGCACCGAAATGTCCCGCACATAACCGGTTTGGCCGTTCACATCGATCCAATCACCCTCTGAGATGGGCCGTTCGATCAGAAGAATGATACCGCTGACAAAGTTCTGGACGATATTCTGCAGGCCAAAACCAATCCCAACGGACAACGCACCGGCCACGATAGCCAGCGACGAAAGGTCAATGCCCGCGGTCGTAATGGCAATGAGGCCCGACAGGAAAATCCCGACATAGCCCACACCGGACACAATTGCGTTCTGACCTCCAAGATCAATGCGTGTCTTGGGCAAAAGACTGCTTTTGAGCGAACCTTGCAGGCCACGGGTCAAACCATAGCCGATCGCAAAGATCACCAGGAACGTCAGGAAATCCGTGGGCGATATGACGGTATCGCCAATATTGAACCCTTTGAGAAACCGCAGCCAAAGCTCTTTCAGATCGGCGACCCGAACACCCCAGATCAAGGCAATGAAGGGCAATGACCCAATAATCAAAAGCAGGCTTATGATCGCCGGTGTAACGCTTTCTCTGGCGGCTTCGCCTTTGCCCGTTATTAACCCGTAAAGCCGTGTGAAAAAGTTCTGCAGAACAATGACCAGACCACAAAAGGCAAACGTCAACACGGTTGGGAAAACGATTGCTTCTGCAAGATTGGTAAAGCCCGCTATGGCCAAAAGCGGCGAGACCACTGCGGCAACCAGTGCAAATGTCCGAAAGACGGGTCGCAGCCGTTTAAAGGTGCGGGTTTGCTCTTCGTCGTTTTCGGCTTCGATCTGGTTGAGGCCACGTTGCCGCAGCTGCATGGTCAATGCCGACGCGATCAGGATGAGCGGAAGCGAAAAGACCGCACGGCTGGCGTCCGACAACGTGTGAACCTGCAACACGAATTGGAGCAGACCGTAGAACAACAGTACATAGGTCAGCCCGATCCCCGCTGTCCGCGCGGCAGCCCGGTCAGAGGCGGACATCTTGAGAATTGCGATGTCATTCTGACGTGAATATAGGCGATCCACCAGCCAATGCATCGCCAGCAACCCAGCCGCAAAATATGGCAACCGTTCGAGCAAAAGCGTCCCGCGCAGACCCAGCACACCGGTTTCGTCTGCCGCGCGTGCGAGGAAGTAAATCCCGGCCATCGGCAGGATGATCCGCCCCAACGAAACCAGAAACTCCCACACACCGCTGCCAGCAAACCCTGAAAGCCCGCGCAGGTAATCACCGGCCATATGTGACCAACGGCTGCCGCGCAGGATCAGAACCAGCCCGATCAGGATATAAAGCCCGGTCAGCGGCGCCCGGTTTCGGATCGATTGAACTTCCAGCGCGTTTTTGAGCCCGGTTGTCGTCTCGTTGCCGATCTCACGCATAACTTCAAAAAGATCAGTGGCGGCTTCGCTCCACCTGGCCGGGGTTATCGGTACGGGGTTGCGTTGCAGCATCTGTCGGCGTTGGCGGTCCCGGATAATCTGATCAATTTCAGCAATCTGACCGTTCGCGCGGGTATAGGCTTCTTGCGCGACGATGACGGGCACCTGCAACGTCTTCATCTGGGTATCGAGACGCGCGCGCAGGTCGGCGATGTCTTGTGGTTCGGTTGTGCCTTCTTCCGGGGCCGGCCCCAGCGTATCCAGCTGAGACTGAATGTTCCTTATGCCAACCGCATTGGTTTCCTGCGCTTCGAGGAACTGTTGGCGATAGGTGACCAGCTCGGCGCGCAATTGTTCGAAGGCGGCGTTTGACGCGCGCGCCGCTTCGATCGCTTCATCCGCGCGCTCTGCGGCCTTGACCCAGTCCTGATAGCTTTGGCGCTGTTCATCCGTGATCTGGGCTGGCGCCAAAGACGCCGGGGATGCTGGCGGGTGCGCGGGTCATCCAATCGGGAACCGGCAGGTCCTTGGACCGCAAGAAATCCGGGTTGAAGAGTTTGGATTGATACCGTGTGCCATAGTCGCACAGGATCGTCACGATCGTGTGGCCCGGGCCAAGGTCTTTGGCCATACGAACCGCCCCGGCGATGTTGATGCCCGAAGATCCGCCCAGAACCAGCCCTTCCTCTCGCAACAGGTCGAAGACAATCGGCAACGCCTCGGCATCCGGAATTTGATAGGCATGGTCAGGCGTGAACCCTTCGAGGTTCTTAGTGATCCGAACTTGGCCAATCCCTTCGGCGATGCTGCCACCTTCGGAGGCAAGCTCGCCCTCGGTGTAAAAGGAATAAAGTGCAGCACCCATTGGATCGGCGAGACCAATTTTTACGCCCTTGGGCTGCAACGCGGTCGCAACACCGGCCAAAGTTCCGCCCGACCCTACTGCCGCAACAAAGGCGTCAACCTTGCCGTCTGTCTGTTCCCAAATCTCGGGCCCTGTTGTTTCAACATGGGCACGTCGATTGGCGACGTTATCGAATTGATTGGCCCAAATCGCGCCGTTGGGTTCGGTTTTGTTCAGTTCCGCGGCCAGCCGCTCCGAATAGCGCACAAAGTTGTTGGGGTTCCGATAGGGTGCGGCAGGCACCTGAACCAGCTCGGCCCCGGCAAGCCGCAACATATCTTTTTTCTCTTCACTCTGGGTTTCCGGAATGACGATGACGGTTTTGAACCCCATGGACGCCCCAACGAGTGCCAGACCAATGCCGGTGTTCCCGGCGGTCCCTTCTACAATCGTGCCACCAGGGCGCAGGTCGCCCCGCTCGATAGCGTCCTTGATGATGTACAAGGCGGCGCGATCCTTGACCGATTGGCCCGGGTTCAGGAATTCCGCTTTTCCCAAGATGGTGCAGCCGGTTTCCTCACTCACCCGCCGCAGCCGGATCAGCGGTGTGTTTCCAACGGCCTGAGCCAGATCCTGTGCAATATGCATGTCGCCCTCATGTGGTCATTCTGGATACAGATGTATCGTTGGACCCATCGGACCTCAAGCGGATCACCGATGTTGACGCTCAACTGTCTGCGCGCAAACGCTGGCGATGTCGCGCCAACCAGTTTGCCAGCGTGACTAGCGGAAGCGCCCGAAACTGATCTGTCTCCAGCATGTGAAAAAAAGTTGGGTAATCAATGACATCGCTTTTGATGTTTTCGCCTTCGCTGGCCACACCGCCATGGTCGGGAACCGCAGACAAATCCGCCAGCCCAACGAAGAGATGAACGTACTCCGTCGACGCCCCGGTGCTGGAATAGGCCTGTCCGGCTGGTAGAAGGGCCGACAGGGTCAAACCCGCCTCTTCCATGGTCTCTCGATGCGCGGCATCCTCGGCGGTCTCTCCGGGCTCGATCATCCCGGCGACGGTTTCCTTGATCCATGGCGCGCGGTCGCCCAGCAAAAAGGGCGGCGCGCGAAATTGCTCGATCAACAAAACCGCATCCAGCTTTGGGTCATAGGGCAAGACACACGCCGCCTGCCCCGTTCGAACAGCACCTCGATTGATGATCGGACTAAAAGACCCATCATGTTGCAGGTATTGAAGGTCGACCTCATCAAACCCGAAATAATTGATGTACGGCCGCTTATGGCGGTGAACGACGACATCGGCATCCACGTCCCGCGCGGGATCGGCAGATCGTTTGCGTGCCGCAAGGCTGGCCGCCGCCCGCATTCGAATGGCGGGCATGCTGACCTGCATCTGTTCGACAGATCGCCGACCGAAATGCGCCATCGCTTCTGTTGCGGCCAGAACCGACACATCTGCCCAATCATCGATCCATCTATCAAGCGACCAGACCTCGCCAGCCTCCCAAGCGCCCGGCGTCGGGAAAAACACCCAGGCCACAGATGTGTCTCCTGTTGCGGTCATGACGGCACATTCTTTGACGTCATAGTCAAACCCGCCTTCATAAAATCGCAGCCGGCTGAGATCCGTTTCGGACAGGTCGCGCACCAGCAACCCGTCGGCCTGTGCCATCTCCTCAGCATGGATCATCGGAAAGCTCTGACCTGCCGCCCAACTGACGCGATGATAGTCCAATGCCGCCGGTTCCAAATCGATTTGTGCGGCGGACCGCCCTAAGACACACTCTAGCAAAGGGATGTATGGCAAGGTGCCGTAGAAAAACAGGTCCATACGAATGTCTAGCGCCACCTGCGGGAAGCGAATTCACCTGCAAGGCCCGACAACACGGCACCGATCAAAAGCGTTCCGATTACCGTCGGCGTAAACACGATCAACGCGTAATCGATCGAGATTTCAAAGATAACAACAATCGCCTCAAACGGACCGTCATAGCGGTTGTTCATCGCAAGTCGGATCATTTCATAGGTACCCTGCACAAACAGGGCCCAGAATACCATTGCCGCAACGCCCGTCATCCCATTGGTGATACCCGCACTGAACCCGTGTCCTACCCGTTTTCCCATTACGATCCAGCCGCACAGGGCGCCGATCCCCATATTGACGTAAACGAAATACCCAAAAATCCGTGGATTCCGGCATAAGCGGCATAACCTGACCCGTCACAACAAAGGCAAGCACAACAAGGCAAATGGCGCAGAGCAGTCGGGATCCGGTGGGCATAGTCGTTTAGGCGCGTTTCGCGATCGTAATTTGCGTTACATCACAGGTGGCACTGTCAAAGGCCGACGCGCAAGAGGTTAGATAAAAATTCCACATCCGCCGGAACCTTTCATCAAAGCCCATATCAGCAATCTGATCCCATCGTTCATTGAAGGTTTCGTGCCAACGGCGCAGTGTCAGGTCATAGCTTTTGCCGAATTCGATGGATTGGACGAAATCAAGCCCCGCTTTTTCAACCTGTTCGCGCAGGACCAAGGGGCTGGGGAGCATACCACCGGGAAAGATGTATTTCTGGATGAAATCGACGCCCTTGCGATAGGCTTCCCAGCGTTTGTCTTCGACAGTGATGATCTGCAGGGTCGCATTGCGCCCCGGCTTTAGCCGTTCACGCACGGTTTCGAAATAGACCGGCCAATAGCGTTCCCCAACCGCTTCGAACATCTCTATGCTGGCGATCCCGTCATAGACGCCACGCTCATCTCTATAATCCTGAAGCTTGAAATCGACCTGATCCGACAAACCTGCCTTTTCAATACGTTGTTGAGCAAAGTTAAACTGCTCTTGGCTGATGGTCAGCCCGGTCACCTTGAGCCCACGTTCCTTGGCGGCGTATTCGGCAAAACCGCCCCAACCACAGCCAATCTCAAGAATGTGATCCCCCGGCTTTGCGCCCATTTGATCAACCATGCTGGCGTATTTCTTGGTTTGCGCCCGCTCGGTGCTTTCCTGACCGGTTTCAAAAATGGCACTGGAATAGGTCATCGTGTCATCGAGCCAAAGCCGATAGAAATCATTCCCCAGATCGTAATGGTGCGAAATGTTCTTACGCGCTTGTGCCTTATGATTGCGTTGTAGCCAGAAGCGCAAACGCTCATAGGCCCGGATCAAAGCCGCACCGGGAAACCCATCATAGATGGCTGCATTGTCGTGGTGGATCAAATCCATGAAGGCCTGCAAGTCCGGGGTGCTCCACCATTCGTCGAGGTAGGCGTCAGAAAACCCCAAATCCCCTTCGCGCAGGATGCGCGCAAAGATGTCCGGGTTGTGGATATGCACTTCGGCCACGGGACCCGGCAAAGCTGCTTCCGCCCGAAAGACGCGTCCATCCTGAAGAACGATGTCCAGCCGACCATGATTCATAGCTTTGGCCATATCGAACACATTGGAAAAATACCTGGGCAGATCTTTTTGCCCATCCGTCGTTGTCAGGATCATCCACACTCCCCATCGTGGTTTAGTGTCAGGCTAGGCTTACAGTCCCGCTCCGACAAGTCATCTGATTGAGTTTCTTTAGAAAACCCGGTTTTCATAGGCTACCAAAGCTAATTTCCGCCCGTCTTCCGCGCTGACAACTGGTTCCGGGTAAGGATCACTGGGCGTCAAAGCCCAATGTCGCGGCACGGCATCGAAGTAGCTGAGCGCGGTTTCGCTTGGGTTTGAGGTGATCTCGGCCAGCCATTTCAGGCGATAGGCGCGGTCGGCGTCAAACTTGTCCAACTGAGTGACCGGGTTGAAGACGCGAAAATACGGGGCTGCATCAGGCCCGGACCCTGCGGTCCACTGCCAACCCATCGCGTTGCTGGCAGGATCCCAGTCGGTCAGGCAGTCTTCGAACCATTGCATACCGATCTGCCAATGCGTCATCAAATGCTTGGTCAAATAGCTGGCCACGATCATTCGCGCACGGTTGTGCATATGCCCGGTCACATACATTTCACGCATTGCAGCATCGACAAAGGCGATCCCTGTCCTGCCCTGTTTCCAGGCACGGACATGCGGATGATCAGGATCAGTTTGCCACGGGAACTGGTCCCAGCCCTCTTTCCAATTGCGTTCCGCAATCCATGGCGTGTGATACATCAGGTGATAGGCAAACTCGCGCCACACCAGCTCTTTGCGAAAATGCACGGCCCCTTTAGACCCGGCCTGAACCGCGCTTTCCGCGATCCACCAGCATCTGTGCGGGCTAATCTCGCCCAAGGCGAGGTTTTCGGACAGTCCGGACGTCGCGTCCAAGGCCGGAAAGTCGCGCAAATCCTTGTAGCGATCCAGATGTTGATCCGCGAACTGGTGCAGCCGTGCTTGCGCGGCATCTTCGCCCACGCGTTGATGCGGCAGCATCACGTCTGCGCCGCGGTTCATCTCGGCGCCCAAGCCCCAATCATCCAGATGATCTGATGCAGGCCAATGAGCTGGTGCCGGTATCGTCCTTGGCGCCGGCAACAGCTCTGCCACGGACAAGGGTTCGACCGCTCGCCAAAACGGGGAATAGACTTTGAAATACCCACCGGCCTTTGTTTCAACGCCCCACGGTTCAAACATCAGGTGACCAGCAAAAGAGCGCGCCTCCACCCCCTGCTGTTTCAGAGCGGCTTTGACAGCCGTGTCGCGTGCAATGCTCTGCGGGTCATAGGCGCGGCTCCAATACACCGCGCGGGCTCCGGTCTCAGCGGTCAGTTCTTGCAACTGCGTCAGCGCATCGCCGCGCCTGAGGATCAGCTTGGATGACAAGTCACCCAGACGCTGGCCAAATTGTTCGATTGCCAAAGACAGCCGCCATTTGGGCGCAGCCCCCATGGCGTCGACAAGCTCGTCGCAGATAAACACCGGAATGACGGGAACGCCGGCCGCACAGGCCGCGGTCAGGGCCGGATGGTCCTGAAGGCGAAAGTCACGACGAAACCAGAGAAGAATTGGAGCGTTTTGTCCGGACATGCCCGCCTCGATAACCTTTATGACGGGATACGCGGCGAGCCTGGAACTGGATCAAAGGATGTCGTCCAATGCGTTCAAAAGATGGTCGATTTCTTCCTTTGACGTGTAATGCACAAAGCTCAGCCGCAGGACACCTTGATCCGGATCAACACCCATCGCTGTTAATGGGCGCACCGCATAGAAATCCCCGCCGCCTGCCATAATGCCACGTTGAGCCAGTTCTGCCGCGACCGCTTCGGCGTTTTTGTTAAGGGCAAGGGCCACCGTCGGCGCCCGCAGCGCGGCATCCGAAGGGCCAAGCAAGCGCACCGCATTGCGCGATGCAACCGCGTCGAGCAGCGGTTGCAAAAGCTCAATCTCATGATTGCGCATCAGGTCGTGAACAGCCTGGGATTTGGTGGCGACCGACGCATTTTCATCCGCGAAATGGTGTGCATAAAGCGCGTCAGCGTAATCAGCCATCCCCGCACTCGCCGAAGTCTGTGCATGATCCGGCCCCGCAGGCGTGAACCGTTTATAAAGGCTATCGGCGTTGAAATAATGCCCTTGGTTCGGCAACATGCGGCCAAGACTGTCACGGATGACCATGATCCCCTGATGCGGGCCATAGGTTTTGTAGGCGGAAAACAGGTAGATATCTGGCCCTAACCGCCCGACATTTGGAATGCCGTGCGGCGCATAAGAAACGCCATCGACACAGACAAAGGCCCCGGCGGCATGCGCCCGCGCAGTGATTTCGACAACCGGATTGATCTCTCCGACAACGTTGGAACAATGCGGGAAACAAACAAGCCGGACGTTGTCGTCCAACAGGTCATCAAGGTCAGCCGGATCGAGATGACCGGTATCTGGATCAACCCGCCATTCCCTGATTTCGATGCCATCTTCGGCCAGACGACGCCATGGGCCAGAGTTTGCTTCATGATCCTGATTGGTCACGACAATGGCTTGCCCCGGCTCCATCCATTGGCGAAAGGCCTGTGCCAGAACATACGTGTTTTGCGTTGTCGAAGGACCAAACGAAAGCTCGTCATTGGTGACGCCCATCATGGCCGAAAGGCGCGCGCGCGCCTCGTCCATTTCGGCACCGCCCAGCAGGCTTGCCTCGAACGGCGCATAAGGTTGCACTTTGCGTTGCGTATAAAACCGGGTCAGTCGATCAATGACCGGACGACAGGTATATGATCCGCCAGCGTTTTCAAAAAACGCCTGACCATCAAGGCTCGGCTCGGAAAACGCGGGAAACTGAGATCTGACAAAGGCTATATCGAGGGACACCGGTTTGATCCTTCTTGCTTTTGGCCGCAACAAGACGGCAAAACGCCCCGCCATGCAAGCCATGACGGGGCGCTTCTTTGCAAATGAAACGGCTTAGGCGTTGACGTCTACAACCACGCGGCCTTTGACCTGACCTTTCAGGATGTCCGCGCCCAATCCGGGCAGATCAGACAGGGTCGCCGGTTGGATCATCGCTTCGAGCTTATCCATCGGCAGGTCCTTGGCCACACGTTCCCAAGCCCGCAGGCGGTTATCATAGGGCTGCATCACGGAATCGATGCCCAACAGGTTCACGCCCCGCAACAGGAACGGGATCACTGTTGCAGGCAGCGCTGCACCGCCGGCAAGACCAACAGCCGCAACAGACGCACCGTACTTCATCTGCCCCAAGACACGCGCCAACATGGCACCGCCAACCGCGTCCACGCAGCCGGACCAGTTTTCGGACTCCAGCGGACGTTTGGTGGTTTCATTGATCTCTTCGCGTGCAACAATCTGTGTCGCGCCAAGCTCTTTGAGATAATCCGCGGTTTCAGGGCGACCTGTAACACCGGCCACCTCGTAGCCAAGATTGGCCAGAATGGCGGTCGCAACCGACCCGACACCGCCGGCAGCACCCGTGACCAAAACCGGCCCTTGCCCCGGTGCAAGCCCGTGATCTTCCAGCGCCATCACCGCCAGCATCGCTGTGAAACCGGCTGTACCGACTGCCATCGCTTGACGTGTATCAACGCCTGACGGCAGCGGCACAAGCCAATCGGCTTTGACCCGTGCCTTTTGACCGTAACCGCCCCAATGGGCCTCGCCGACGCGCCATCCGGTCAGGACAACCTTGTCGCCGGGTTTGTAGCGGTCATCATCCGATGCCTCGACGGTACCGGCAAAATCGATCCCCGGAACATGGGGATACTTGCGTACCAGCCCACCGCCCGGTCCGATGCACAACCCGTCCTTATAGTTGACGGTCGAATATTCGACCGCGACCAGAACGTCGCCTTGCGGCAAATCATCGACCGAAATATCCTGTACCCCGGCAGACGTCTTACCGCTTTCTTCGTCTTTTTCGACAACCAATGCGTTGAACATCGTCCTCTCCCTTATCAATTCCAGAATTTCTCATAGACGGTCGCATCGCGCAGACCATCCGGCGTTTCGACCTGAACCTTGGTGCCATCGTCCCAATGCGTCATCCGGATCATTCCGACGGCTACGTTTGTGTTGAAATCGGGCGACCAAGCCGCGCTGCTGACACGTCCGACAACCTTATCACCGGACATAACGCGCCAGAAACGGTCACATGGCGGCACGCGATCGCCTTCGATCCCGACGGCGCGGATCTGGCGGATCGGCCCCTCTTTGGACACCCGCAACAGGGCGTCGCGGCCCACACAGCCGATAGCCGTGCTGGTGTTGCAAAACTTGCCCAACCCGCATTCGTGGGGGGTGTTGTCGTCGGTCATGTCGTTGCCGTAGGACAGCAAACCGCCCTCGATCCGCTCAATCAGGTTCGGACACCCGGCATAGACGTCCATCGATTTGCCCGCTTCCATCAGCGCGTTCCACAGGGGCATGCCGTTTTCGCTGCCTTCGACATAAACCTCGAAGCCGCCCTGTTTGGAATAACCGGACCGCGCAACAACAAAGGACTGTCCCTGGAATTCAAACCAGCTGTAGCGGAAAAAACGGAGATCGCGGACGCTGTCGCCGAAAACCGCCGCAGCCAGATCATCCGCCATCGGCCCCTGGATAGCCAGCGGTGAGACGTCTGGTTCGTCGACCAGCACATCCAGGCGATAGCCGTAAGCGATGCCCTTGACCCAGTAGAGCAAGTCACTGTCGGCAATCGAAATCCACCAACGATCCTCGGCCAGTTTAACCGCCACAGGGTCATTCAACATGCCGCCCGTTTCATCAACGATGGGCACATAATAACAATGGCCCGGCAGCATGCCGCGCAGATCGCGAGGGGTCAGCATCTGCATCAATCGGCCCGCATCAGGGCCGCGCAGTTCGACCTGCCGTTCACAAGAGACGTCCCAAACCTGCACCTTTTCTTTCAGGTGCCGGTAATCCTCTTCCGGCGACCGGAACACAGAGGGCAACAGCATGTGGTTGTACACCGTATATGCCTTTACCTCAAAGGCTTCGACACCGTCTGAAAATGGCGTGCGGCGCAAGCGTCGCGATGGCGAGATCATTGCCATGATTTATCCTTTACTTCCCCTGGGCGCATTGCCCTGTTGGTCGATCTCAAATGGCCCTGATTGGACCGGTTCCCCTGCAAACGCCAGTGCTTAGGCTGATGCGTCCTCAGGCATTAGAAAAAGGTCAGAAACCGGTGCTGGCGCCCCGGCGTTGGTCAGCATCGCGTGGATTTGTCCGCGATGATGGGTTTGATGGTTAAACATATGCGCCACGCAAAAGGCGAGCGGTTTGGTCACGTCTTTGCCAAGCGCGCCGGAATACCAACTCAGATCGCCCGCAAGCGCATTCTCTTTCAGCGCATTGGCCCATTCGGCGATCCGATGATCGGTTGTCAGACGCGCGCTTTCCCAGTCGGTCAAAGAGGTGACCAAAGTCACGCTCGTATCAAAACCGCCACCCGGGCTTTCGCCCCCGTCAAACCGCGCCAACCACATCAGGTCGCCCCACAGCAAATGACTGGCCGTCCTGAGAAGAGAGCCAAAGAAGGCCCCGCGATCACGGGTCAGTTCATCGTTCGACAGAGCTTTAAGCTCTGCCGCCAACTGATTGTTCTGCCAGGAATTATTGCGTGACATGGTCACGCAATAATCCCTCGTGATCATGCCTTAGGGCCTTTCCAGTCGATCGGGCAAATCTCTGCCGACTTGCCACCGAAATCCCAGATACGGCCAAAATCCCGGACGCGCGATTTCAGACCGCGGGCCGCGATGATATCGGGGCCCATCCAGTATTTCGTATTGGTCATCATGACCGGATGATCCGGGCTCGAGCCTTCGAGCATTTCGATCTCACCCTGGATTTTCCGGCCGATGTACAATCCGCGTTTCTTGCCTTCGCTGACAATCTCAACCTTTTCGCGCTCGGCCCCAATGATCTCGCTCACCAGCATGGTGAAGAGGCCAGTTGTGCCGCCCGCCTGACCGCTGAAGATTTGCAGGATACCGTTATAAGCTTTGCCGCTGGCGCGTTCATCGACATAAGCCGCCACTTTCCAGTCGCCCTCGGCCATGCGCCCGGGGATTTCGACCATCAAGCCAACGTTCAGGCCGCTCAGGTCTTCGCCCTCATAGTGGCCTTCATCAATGGCAATCGCCATCCACGCCTTACAGTCGCCTTCGGTGGGGGGATGTTTGCCAAGGCTGACAACGCACGGGCAAAACACGGTGCAAGAGCAGTTCATGAACAACTCACCCTTGATCGCCCAATCCGTCGGGGACATTTGCCGCCGCTTGGGGTTTTCCATGCGGCTGTCGATGCGTTGGCTCACTGGAAGCCGATCGGCATCAGCACGTTTTTTTACAGCCATATTATCCTCCCATAACAATTGGATAGATGAGTACACCAACCCCGCCCAGGATCAGAAGTGCACCCATAGGTTTAACCACAATATGCCCGATTTGGGGAAGTTTTTCGAGTACCATGAACAAAGTGGCAAGCCCCATCCACAAAAGGCTCATCACCCCGCCGACAAAACCCAGCACCATAAAGCCCCAACAGCACCCAACACAGAACGCGCCAAGCCCGAGCCCCATGCGCAAGCCACCCGAAAATCCCGGTTTCCAATGACCAAGGAAATACCCCATTGGGGAATGACAAACGCCATGGCAGATTTCTTTGGCCCGGGTAAATTGAAAGGCCCCCACAACGATCAGCAAGGCCCCGGAAATCCACAGCTGTTTTGGAATACCCAGCATGTCGACGACACCGCCAAAGAGCAGCGCCAGTTGCAGTCCGGCGATCAGGGCCGCAAACGCGACCCAGACGATGGCGTAGCCAACGAGTACGCCAACCCATCCCGCCCGGTTGCCATCGGCGCTTTGGATCAAGTCTTCGTAACTGTTGAGCGTTGGCACCATGGTCGGCAGCATCATTGCCGCCATCATTACCGCCCACATGCCAAAAAGCGGGCCGAATTCGGCCATGGGCATATACATGTCCATGCGCGGATCCATCGCCGCCATCGCCTGCCCCATGGGTCCCGGACGACCGATCAGATCCAGATCCATCTCCATGCTCATGGAATACATGACCCACCAGGCCCAAAGGATCAGGCCAAAGAAACCGAGCCAAAGTGCAGATCGGATCAGGTGTGGCATACGGGGGCTTTCCTCGCCGCTTGAGTCGCGGTAATAAATGTCAGACATTTAAATGTAAGACAAATGAAAATCGACCCACACAGCTCAACTGATCTCTCTGCACAGATTGCAAAAGCGATCCGGGACGCAATTGTGTCCGGCGATCTGATCGTGGACGAGCGATTGCCGTCCGAATCCGAATTGGCTGATCAATTTGCTGTATCGCGCCCGACAGTCCGCGAAGCCCTGAAACGTCTGGCCGCGCAATCCTTGATCCGGACGCAACGCGGCGCAAGTGGCGGCGCGTTTGTCAATCGGATCAGCTATGAAGATGCCTATAGCCAGCAGATCACGACATCGACGCTGCTGCTGTCGATGAATGCGGTGAGTTTCGAGACGGCTTGCGAAGCGCGGTATGCTCTGGAACGGGCCTGTGCGCCCATGGCCGCACAACGCCGCAGTGCGGATCACCTTGCGACGATGCGCACGGAAACATTCCGCCAAGGCCAACCGGGCCTGACCGATGAAGCCTTTTGCGCCTCTGATGTCGCGTTTCATCGGGCTTTGGTCGACGCGGCGGACAACCCCGTTTTGTCCTATCAATTGGCGGGTGCCGTTGAAGCGATGCAGCCGTTGATGAACATGATCACCTTCACCGCCCGGTCCAGAGAGGCGATTGTCGCCTTACATAGCGAAATCGCCGATGCCATAGAAGCAGGCGACGCGGATGCGGCTACTGTAGGTTTGAGTAAGCTGGAACAGGAAACGCGATCGCTCGCGGATAGTGTGTTTGCCGCCCGTCAGGCACATCGTGCCGGTGACGGGCAGCAAAAGGCTTAGCCGACAGCGAGGACGCGGGCGTCTTTGCCGCGCAGCTCGGGCCGTGCAGAGTCGTAAGCGAACAGATCGCTTTCCGCGAGATGCGGGAAGATCTCTAGCAGCTCGGCGCGCTGTTCAGAGTTCAGTGCCGCCACCGTGCGTTCCGCCGGATGGAAGCTTTCGGCTTCAACCCCGTTGGCATAGACCACTTCATGGTTGTCGAACGCCATATGGACGTAGGTCACCGTGCCATCCGGACGCTCAGGCCGGATCGTGCTGTCGTTGCACAACGAATGTGCAGGGACGAGAACGCCGGTCGGATCGCCAAACATAACTTCGGCGCGCCAATCACGAACCAAAACCCGGTGCTGACGCGATACACGCAGATCCGCATCCGGTGTGTTCGGACCCAAAGCATCCTTTTTGATCAGGATCGGGAAAAGATGCGGATTGTTCGCCGCATAAGTCGACGGCAAAATCGTCGCCCCGATCCAGCGGATTTCCTGAACGCCATGATCTCGGGTCACAACGCGATCACCGATTTCCAGCGTTTCGATAGAGACTGGCCCGGCCGGCGTCAAAATCTGCGTTCCCAAAGTGAAGCAGACCAACACATCCAGCGTGTGTGTTGTCACAACAGGCTGCAACCCGTTGGCAGACCCGGGCGGGTCTTCGGCCCAAAAACCGGTGACCGTCACGGTTACTTCGCTGCCAACCATGAAATCCTGATCAATCGGCAGGCAGTCAATTTGCACGTTCAATTGCGTTGAATTGAAGAACTGGCTGTTTTCCGTACTGCTGACGATGATCGTTTCAGAAATAGCGTTCCCGTCCATATCGATGCCTTCAACCAGCACCTGGAATTCTTCGAACTGCGTATCGGCCAATGGTGCAACAACTACGTTCAAAAGCTGTTCTCCGCTCAGAACCTGAACCGGTCCAACGTCCGAATTGTCGAGGATGTCCAGACCTCCGCCGGGTGTCACGTCAGAGTTCTGACCCAGGCCGATACCGAAGATCGTCGGATTATACGCCGTTTCCAAGCTACTGGCGGCCCCGGCAATGTCTTGGCCGCCCGGTACAGGAACACCATCAGACAAGAAAAGAACGATATTCGTGTCCACGGTCGGGTCATTGCTGGCCCCGACATCGGCAAAGGCTTGTTCGGCAGCGCTCAACCCGCCAACAAAGCTGGTCTGCCCTCCGGAGCCCTCTGTGTTGATTGTATCCAGCGCGTCGATAAAGTCATCCTGCTCATCCAGCGTAAAGCTGCCGCGCACCTGCTCGTCACCCGTGCTTTCATAGGTGACAACCGAAATGGTGACGTCATTGGGATCATAGCCCGCGTCAATGTAGGCCTGAAAAACCTCATTGGCCGCAAAGAGTTCGGCCTGCAAAATCGTTTCGTCGACGTTGTCGCCGTTAAAATCTGTTCCCGAACTGCCTGAGGTGGACCCGGATTGGTCAATGACCAGCACGATATTCACGGACTCTGGTAGATCTGCGATAGTTTGATCGACCGACAGTTCGAACCCGTCGCGCGCTACCCCTTCATCGGGGTCCGTTCCAACGGTTTCCAAAGTCGACGTTTGAACAACCTCAAATGGGTTGTTTGAGTCTGGACTGATTGTCACCGGGCTACTGGTGACTTCATCTGTGTTAGAGCCTACAGCGACCATTTTCCGATCCACCCTTCTTTACATTCCGCGGCAGCATCCCACCTTGCTGCCTAATTCTTTTCCAACTTTTTCCGACCAAATTTCCGGTCTGGATGCAATCTTGAGCCTGTCTCGCACTGTTGTCGGATTATGAACAATTTCTTTTCCAACGGCCTGCAAAACAGGTATTTTACCTATATAAAAGCAGGTCAAAAAACCGTGGCCCTGTCAACGGCTGTGAAACCAATACCGTAAACACGGGCACTTCGTTACATGAGCGTGTGATGAATAATAACGCATTATTCCTGAAATGGAATGTATTTATTTCAAGCACTTGAGCTCAGAAAGGATCAAATGAGCGACTACTTGAACCTTGCAGCGGCGCTTTTGACCATTTGTTTTGGTACGTTTGGGTTTCTGGCACCGGCCTACACCGCCCGTGCACTGGACCTCGCCCCGACCAAGAGCACGATGGGGTATTCCGAACTCAGGGCATCCGTTGGCGGCTTATTCGTCGTGTCGGGAATTGCCGTGATCTTTATCGATCAACCGATGGCTTACATCATGCTCGGTGTTGCCTATGCGGGTGCTGCGCTGGGTCGATGCGTTTCGCTTTTCCTGGATGCCCCGCCAACGGTCAAAGTCGTGGTTTTTGGTGGTATCGAACTGATCTTGGCTGGTTGGTTGATCCTCGCAAATGCCTGACGAGACCCGCGTTTAAAGCGCTCCAAGACGCCCAGGCAGTTGGGCGCGCGCGCCAGACAGCTGTTGCAGATGCCAGGCCAAGACCGAATTGGAGGACAAAACCGGCTTGTCCAACCGATCTTCCAAGTTGGCGATGACGTCCAAGCTGCGCAGATTCGTACAGGACAAGAAGACTGCCCCGGCCTTTGGGTCGGCCCCCAAATCCAAAGCGGCAGAGATCAGGCTGCTTTCGGAAATCCGCGCAACGGAGGCTTCACTGGCCTCATTGAAGCTCCCAAACGGTGTACAATTGATCCCGTCATCGGCGAGCGCGCGGCGCATATGGCTGCTCACCTCTTCGATATAGGGGGAAAGAAAGGCAATCCGGCTTACCCCCAAGGCCCGGCACGCCGCCACAAGAGCGGTGAGCGGATTGGTGACGTGGCGCGTCGTGCAACCGGACCGGATCTGCTGTGCGACGGCGTCGGCCCCAATGACCGAGGTGCCAGAGGTACAGCCATAACCCACCGCATCAAAACCGTTTGCGCCGGGCAAAAGGGACGCGGCCGTGGTCAGGTGCCCTTCCATCTCGGACAGTGTCTCGGTCGTGACATCCGCCCCGCTGGGCACGCGGCTGACATAAACCGCAACCTCTTGGTCCGGAAAGATGCGCCGCATATCCTGTTCCAGCGTTTCATCGGCCTGCAACACAATCAATCCCAGCCGCGCGGACCGTCCGATGGGATCGGCCAGATCGTATGAATAGGTGCGTGTCATGCTATCACCGGAATCTCATGCGGGACAAAGGATGACAAAGCCTCTGCGCCGGTTTCGCGAAGAACCACGTTTTCCTCATGCACCATGATCCGACCGTCGCGCGTGGTCAGGCCCGGCTCCAAGGTCAAAACCATCCCCGGTTCCAACACGGTGTAATCGGTCGGGATCAGAGACAAACCTTCGGTCAGTTGCATCCCCAAGCCATGTCCCAAACGACCCGCGCCAGCATCATCCCCCAAAACCTGTACCATCGCCTTATGAACATCGGCCGCCGTGGCACCCGGCTTGGCGGCGTCGTATCCGGCACTTGTGGCATCGATCAACCGCGCATGCGCAGACCGGCTCAGGTCCGTTGCAAAGCCGACGGCATAGTTGCGGTCGAAATCACAAAAATACCCATCGCGCATCAATCCCGTGTCTAACATCAGAACATCACCCGCATCCAGCGCCGTCTCCGTGGCCGGAGAAATGACGTCCCGATACCCGTCTGGCCCCGCGCCACCGGCCAGATAAGGCACCCAATCGGCCCCGTTTGACAGGCAGAGCATCTGAAATTCGCGAAATACTTGGCTCAGTGGCTTACCGATTTCCGCGAGATCCGGAACACTGGCAAAGGCTTGATCGGCCACACGACAGGCGGACCGGATGAGGTCAATCTCATGCTCAGACTTTAAGGACCGTAATTGGGCGACCAAACGTCCATCATGCACAAAAGACAGCGTGGCCGCCCTGTCCTGTAGCCGCGCATAGTCGTTGAGGGACATGCGCAAAACCGCCTCAGGCCCCGACGGCACCCCAATCCGACCACCGTTTGGTGCAATCTCGGCAAGCGTGCCCGCCAACAGCGACAGGCCCTCATCATCCCGATCCGGCGACACCCAAGTGCGGATGTCAGTCACCCAGGTCTGCTGCATCAGCGGTTCACCGATCGACGGAATAACCGCGACGGGATCACCCGCCACGGGGACAATCAAAAACCACGGTCGTGACGGGCTCTCCCAAAATCGGGTTAAAAACCCTGAAAAATACCGAAACTCTGGCTCTGACGTCAGAAACAGGGCGTCTAGATTCATCGCAGCCATTTTATTTTGTGCCCGCGCCAGGCGTGCTCGGAATTCATTAACTGGAAGCCCCCCCAACCTGCTCATGCAGCGGCACTTTCGGATAGAAAGCACAGCACCCGGTCATCGGACGATAGGCCCATCGTTTCGATCATAGCTGCGGCGGCCCCGGCCCCGCCGGATGGGGTCGTTGCGGCGCCCGCCGCCGCCAGAACAGGCATCGCAGCGGCAACCTCAGCCTCACTGACCAAGGCAAAATGATCGGCGTCGCGGGAGAGACCAGCAAGCGCAATCAGGGACGATGTTTTGCAATCCAACCGCCCCATCTCGGACACCGGACCCGATGTATCGACAGATCGGCCTGCCAGAATACTGTCGTGCAGTGCAGGCGCATATTCGGGTTCGACGACGATGATCTGCGGACCATTCGCCCAGACATGCCGGAAATAAGCGGCCAAGGCCCCGGCCATACCGCCCACGCCAGCCTGTAAGAAAATATGTGTCGGCGGGTCAATCATTTGCGCGGTTTCATCCGCGATGATCAAATAGCCCGCCATCACATCTGACGGCATGTCAAAGTAACCGGGCCAAGAGCTGTCCGACAGCAACGTCCAACCGGCATCCGACGACGCCCGTTCAGCGCCGTGCATGCTGTCTTCATAGGTGGCCCCATCCCGTACGGTTTTCGCCCCCAAGGCTTGCAGCCGCTGTTCAAAGTCTTCCGGCACTGTGTCTGCGAGATAGATGATGGCATCCGCCCCGAACCGCGCCGCGCCCGCTGCAACAGATATTCCGTGATTACCTGCGCTAGCGGCGACAAATGTATGTCCCACCAAGGCGTCCGGTCCGGCACCCGCGCCCGCCTGACGCGCAATCGCGTATCCGGCACCAAGGGCCTTGAAACTGCCAAGCCCCATGCGCGCGCGCTCATCCTTCAACCAGAATTCGGCGACGCCTGCGGTTTGCGCCAATCCGTCGCTTTGCCATAAGGGGCTTGGCCCATCGTCCATCCAAGGGCGCATGAGTGCGGCGGGTTGACTGACATCAATGGATGGCAGCGGCGTGTTGTGAAGCGCCGTGGGGTCAATGCCCCTGCCCCGATACGGGTTTGCGGTGATCTGCATGCTGGGGCCTTTCCGTTGACGCTGCGCCTCACGCTACTGACTGCATGCATGCGGCGCAATCTTTGGATTTTGGGCTTTTCCTTGGTCGCTCGACTGCTTATGTTTCCCTGTTCTTCGGAACTATGGACATAAACGCGCTCGTAATAAGCGGATCGGACCCGGGGGCGGTACCCGGCGGCTCCACCAAACATCCTTCGTTTGAGGATCATGGGGCCGAAATAGGATCGACGAACGTCTAAAGGGGTTAGCTTTGTCTCGGCTGTCTGCCACCGTTACCGGCGAAAACAGTACAATTGCAAACGACAATCGTGCTCCGGTTGCTCTGGCTGCGTAAGCAGTTCGAGTCGAACCGACTTTAAGCCCTAGCGCCTAGCCGCGTTAGGCGGGGTTCGCAGGCACCTGGCAACAGAAGCCTGCACTTTCCACAAACGAACGAGAAAACCGGATCGACATCGTCTTTTCTTTACCGGCGCTGGCAACTCGATTATGTCCCAACCAACCTTCGCGCATATCCAAGAGCGGTCCGATGCCCCCACCATCCTTACGCATGTTGAGCATCGTTTTCGGACGCATCGGCCTTTTGTCTTTTGGTGGTCCCGCCGCCCAAATTGCCTTGATGCATCGCGAGCTTGTCGAGACGCGCAATTGGATTGATGAAAAGACTTATCTCAGGGCGCTATCGCTCTGCATGCTGTTGCCGGGGCCCGAGGCGATGCAGCTGGCAACCTATGCCGGATGGCGGTTGCGGGGCACGGTTGGCGGGCTGATCGCGGGCGGGCTTTTTGTTCTGCCCGGTGCGATCGTGATCGCGATTTTGGCGAGCCTTTACGTGATTTACGGTCAATTGCCTTGGGTTCAGTCGGCTTTCTTGGGCATTAAGGCCGCAGTCATCGTCATCGTGATCAAAGCCTTGCAAGGGGTGGCGACCAAGGCGCTGACGCGCAAGGACGCGTGGGTTATCGCCTTTCTCAGCTTTGTAGGGATCTTCTTTCTCAACCTGCCCTTTCCGGCGTTGATCATTGCTGCCGCCATTTGGGGCTATGCAACCTCGACCGCCGTTGTCGAAGACGTCACCTCCTCATCCGCCCTTCCCGCCTTTCCGTGGACCATGGTCTGTTTCTGGCTTTGCTTGTGGCTCGCGCCGTTGGTTGCCCTGTCATTAACCGGCCAAGAGTTGTTGAGCGACCTGGGGTGGTTCTTTGCAAAACTCGCCGTCGTCACCTTTGGCGGGGCTTATGCCGTTCTGGCCTACATGACCCAAACAGCGGTGGAGCATTACGGCTGGCTGACCACGAACCAGATGATCGATGCGCTGGGTCTGGCCGAAACCACACCGGGTCCCTTGATCCTCGTGACGCAATTTGTGGCGATGGTATCAGCGCAAAACCAAGGCGGGACACTTTTGCCATTTGCGGCCGGGGCCGTTGCACTGTGGGCCACTTTTGTCCCGTGCTTCTTATGGATTTTTTTGACCGGTCCGTATCTGACATACCTGTCGTCCAAGCCACGGCTTTCGTCCGCGTTGCAAGCGATCACGGCCGCCGTGGTTGGCGTCATCCTGAACCTGTCGGTGTGGTTTGGCCTGCATGTGTTGTTTGCAGATGTCACCACAAATCAGCTTGGCCCGTTCAGCATGCCTTGGCCCGAAATCGCCAGCTTTGACTGGCGCGCCTTGGTCCTGACGATTACGGCCGCGGTGCTTTTATTGCGCTTCAAACTGGGGCTATTCGCGGTTTTGCCGCTTATGGCGGCTGCGGGTGTTTTGGTCACGTCGGTGTAAACCAGAATTTGAACCATTGGTCTTTTGTTTCCACCGAAAACACCTATTGTGGAGGTGCCAAGACGAGGAACCAAAATGTCCCGCGACATCGATTACGGAAACCTGATGCACGCCGCTATGCGCGGATTGATCAAAACCGTTTTGCAAGACGTTGCAGAAAATGGTTTGCTTGGCCTGCATCATTTTTTCATCACCTTTGACACATCACATCCGGACGCGCATCTGGCGGATTGGTTGTCAGATCGTTATCCCGAAGAGATGACGGTTGTCATGCAGCACTGGTTCGACAATCTGGATGTCGGAGATGAGGGGTTCGCGGTTACTTTGAACTTTGGCGACAGCCCAGAGCCGCTGTATATCCCGTATGATGCGATCAAGACCTTTGTTGATCCATCAGTTGAATTCGGCCTTCGGTTCGAAAACGCCGACGAAGACACCGATGCGGAAACTGACGAAACAAACACGGATGAACGCCCGGTTTTGACCGCGCTCAAAGAAGACATCGCGCCGACAACCGCAGACGCCGACGTTGTATCTTTGGACAGCTTCCGGAAATAACCTATTCGCGCGCGAGGAAGGCGTCGATAACGCGCACAACCTCGCCGCCGTTTGCGATGCTATTATAGTTCAGGTCCAAACCGCCATCGGCCAAGGTACGGTTATATTCCTGCATCTGGTATCCGCCGTCTGTGTTCACGAACAAAGAAAACACCGTCAGAGTGTCGTCCATGATACGACCCCAGACAAAAGGTTCGCCTTTCATCGGGTCCAGCTGAACGCTATGGCCAAAGACATTCCTTTTTTGTGCCGCTGAATAAATGCCTTCGCGGTCCGTCGGCTGAAACCCAATCTCGTAGGCAGATTCATTTACCCGTCCGTCTGGGCGGTACGTTGTCGACACCCAAGCCACGATAAACCCGTCCCGCGTTTCGGTGATATCCACGCTCAGATCGCGTTTTTCGGCCGTTCCATCGCGATCCACTTCGGCGCTTCCAGCATAGCTGCCGAGAAAGGGCTCAATCTCTGCCGCGAGCCCAGGAGACACAGAAGCCACGTACAGCGCACCGGCCAGAAGCAGGGCAAAGGAACCGGGAATAAACCGGGTAAATCGGATAGATCGCGTCAACATAAGCCTGCCCATAGGAACACCATTGTTCCTAACAGATAGTGGTCCGAGGCCCCATGGTCAATTTGGTGCATTTACGAACAGGCCTTTGCAGGTTGGCTGCTCTGGTTGCATCACGCCGCGATGTTGTATTGCACTGATATGTCCCCAGCTTTAAACCGCTGTCTAAGTCAATCAATGGAGTTGCCCGATGGCCGAAACCCGCACTGAAACAGACAGCTTTGGCCCGCTTGAAGTGCCTTCCGACAAGTATTGGGGTGCACAGACACAACGGTCGATCATGAATTTCCCCATCGGTTGGGAAAAACAGCCGGTGGCGATCGTGCGCGCTCTGGGCGTGATCAAGAAAGCCTGCGCCATGGCAAACAAAGAGCTGGGATCGCTGGATGCGGACAAGGCAGATGCGATCATTCAGGCCGCGGGCGAAGTTGTGGATGGCAAGTTTGACGACAACTTCCCACTGGTCGTCTGGCAAACCGGGTCTGGTACGCAATCCAACATGAACGCCAATGAGGTCATCGCCAACCGCGCGATTGAGATCATGGGCGGCGAGATCGGGTCCAAAACGCCGGTCCACCCAAACGACCATTGCAACATGGGACAATCGTCCAACGACACGTTCCCCACCGCGATGCACATTTCTGCTGCTATGTCGGCCCATTCGGTTCTGTTGCCCGGGCTGGAAAAACTGCATGCCGCGCTTGAGGCGAAAGTCGTCGAGTTCGAAGGCATAATCAAAATCGGCCGGACACATACACAGGATGCAACCCCGCTGACGCTGAGCCAAGAGTTTTCGGGTTATTCGCATCAGGTCGCAATGGGCATCCAGCGGGTCAAAGACGCTTTGGGTCGTATCTATGAACTGGCGCAAGGCGGTACCGCGGTTGGCACCGGTTTGAACACAAAAGAAGGCTGGGCCGAAATGGTTGCCGGCAATATGGCGGATATCACCGGCCTGCCCTTTGTCACCGCGCCCAACAAATTCGAAGCCTTGGCTGCACATGACGCCATGGTGGAAATCTCTGGCGCTTTGAAAACTGTCGCTGCCAGCCTTTTCAAAATCGCCAATGACATCCGGTTCCTCGGGTCCGGTCCGCGTTGTGGCCTTGGCGAACTGATCCTGCCGGAAAATGAACCCGGTTCGTCCATCATGCCCGGCAAAGTAAACCCGACCCAGTGCGAGGCGCTGACGCAGGTGTGCGCGCATGTCATGGGTAATGACGCCGCCGTCGGCCTTGCAGGATCACAAGGCCATTTTGAACTGAACGTCTATAAACCAATGATGTCCTACAACGTTCTGCAGTCTATGCAGCTGTTGGGCGACGCGGCCTCTGCGTTCACTGACAACCTCGTCGACGGGCTGCGCGCAGACGCGACCCGCATTGACAAACTGATGCGCGAAAGCCTGATGCTGGTCACCGCCCTGGCACCCGAGATTGGCTATGACAACGCAACAACGGTCGCCAAAACCGCGCACAAGAACGGCACAACTTTGAAAGAAGAAGCCATCAAGCTTGGCTTCGTTGACGAAGAAACGTTTGACCGCGTGGTCCGTCCCGAACAGATGGTCGGGCCCAAAAGCTAGACCCAACGGTTATGCCCCGAAAGCCACAAGCTTTCGGGGCATTCCTTCGCAAATGATTAAGTTTTTGACTTTTCAGCCGTTTTTATGACACCTTGAAACCACGAGCACGCCGGTCAACGGCGGCCGTTTATTGAGCAGTAGGTTTCGAGGCAGCAGGCATGCCCACCGTTTCGTATTTCGTCTATACGGCGAGTGCCCTGAATTTTTCGGGCAGTACCGTCACTTTGTCCAACGCGTTCGACCCGGATGACGACCGCCTTGTCGTGGAAATCACTGACGATGATAACAATCTGGACGGCGATTACAGCGACAATGAAGACGGGTTTGATACCAACCAAACCGGCGTTGTTTTCGAAAGCGACGGCGTAACGCTCAGCAATGTCATCCCGGCAAATGATCAGGGCGCGCCGATCTATGCCGAGAACCAGCTTGTGATGACAGGCAGCGACGGCAGTTCCCTTGAAATGTATCGGCTCGAGATTGATGGGACGCTGGTCGGATATCTGCCAACGTCCCCTCTCGACCCCAACGTGACCTATACGTTCAGTACCTTCAATGTGGTCAGTCAGGACGAATTTCCCTTCACCCTGCCGGACATTTACCTGCCCCAGCCGTTTACCGATGAAAACGGGGATTCAACGATCGACGGGGCGACAATCTGTTTCACGTCGGATGCCCTGGTCATGACAGACAATGGTGAGTGCCGCATTGGCGATCTGGTCATCGGGGACCGCGTCGCCACGCGGGATAATGGCATGCAACCGATCCGCTGGATTTTCAGGCGCAAGGTGACAAAAGAAGAACTTCGGGCGCATCCCTCGTTGTGCCCAGTGGTTTTTGAGGCGGACGCGCTCGGTCGCGGCATGCCGTCCCGTCGGTCACGCGTCTCTCCACAGCATCGCATTTTAATCGAAACATCCCGATCAGAATTGCTGTTTGGGGAACCTTTGACACTTGCCCCGGCCAAAGGGCTGGTGACCGGATACTCGATCTGGCAAGACTTTGAATGCGAGGACGTTGAATACGTCCACATCCTCTTTGAAAACCACGAATTGATCAAAGCCGATGGTCTCTATTCCGAAAGCTTCCATCCCGGCGCATGGTCCTTGCAAACCCTTGTGGAAGAGGCACGTCAGGAATTGTTGGCCTTGTTCCCAGAGCTTGCCGAAGCCCCTGAAAAATATGGCAAATCCTGTTACCCGTCCTTGAGTGTGCGCGAGGCGCATTTGCTGGCGGCCTGACCCAATGGCCGACCGGCGCCCCAAGAAACACTCCCTTTCATTGCAAGGTCACCGCACAAGCGTGTCTTTGGAGGATGAGTTTTGGGACGCTTTCAAAAACCTCGCGCAAGAGGACGGCAAACCGCTCAACGTGCTGGCCGCGGAAATAGACGCGGCGCGTGGGTTGGACCTGGGGCTTGCCTCGGCCATTCGGTTGTTCGTGCTCAAACGCCTTCAGGCAAAACTGACAGATCGCGGCTAGGGCCGTTCGCGCGCCGTAACGCGCAGCCATATACCATCTTTTGCCCGCACGGTCAGATGAGCTACCGGGACCGGATCACGGCCCTCAACCCTTTCAAACCGGTAAGAGCGCAGCAGCATCGACAAAAGCAATGGCCCTTCGACCATGGCAAAACCTGCGCCTGTGCAGACCCGCGCACCGGCAGAGAACGGCATATAAGCCTCTCTTTGACATTTAATGCCATTATCGGTTTTCCAACGATCCGGATCAAACCCGTCGGGGTTGTCCCACAACCGTTCATGACGATGCAGATGCCATGGGCTCAGCACCATCTGCGACCCCTTGGGAATATCGCGGTCGCGAAACTGCTCTGGGCAGGTTGATTGTCGGACCATCATGGGCACCGGCGGATAAAGCCGCAGGGCTTCACGAAAAACATCGCGGCTGATTTTCAACCGGGTAACGCCGGAAAACGTCTGATCGCCAAGGTGCGCTTCGGCTTCTTTCGCCACCTTGTCCTGCCATTCTGGGTAAAGCGCCATCAGGTAGAGCGTCCAGGCCAACGCTGAAGCGCTGGTTTCATGTCCCGCAAGGAAAAAGATGGCGACTTGGTCGACCATTTCAGAGGTATCAAACCGCGCGCCGGTGACCGGATCGGCGGTGGTCATAATCTTGGTCGCCAGATCATCCGGCGCGGTGCCTGCTTGGATCTGGGCCATACGTTCTTCGGTCAACTGCGTGATCAACTGTCGAATTTTGGCCACGGTATCGCGGGTTTGCCGGCTGAAAAAGCGCGGGAACCAGCGGGGAAGAGGCACAAAAGCCGCCAGATTGAGAATGGGCTGGCTGCGCTGATACTCCCGAAACAGATGGAACACTTCGGACGCAAGCCGGTGTTCGATTGGAATGGAAAACAAGGTGCGAAAGATCACGTCAGCCGCAGCGTGACTGGTCACCTCTTCGATCTCGGTCACCTGCCCGTCCTGCGCGGCCAATCGATCCACAGCGGCCTCGGCAGAGGCGTACATCGCCGGATAGGTATCTTTCAGCCGCCCGCCTTCGAACGCCGGATCAATGATGCGCCGTTGCCGTTTCCATGTCTCGCCATTTGTCAGGAAAACGCTGTCTCCCAATAGCGGTCGCAACCCCTCGCTGATCCGACTGGATTTGGGAAAATCGTCCGGTCGCGCGCGCAACACAGTGTTCACCAGATCGGGCTGGTTCAGCAGATAGGACCGAAAAAACGGCGTCCGAAACTCTGCCATCCAAGCGCGATAGAGCCGCGCAGGTTGCGCGGACAGGATATCCTGACGAAAAAGCCGCGCGTATTGGCGCAGAGAAACCTTGTTGGGCCGCGCTTGGGGTTTGGGTGGAAGCGTCATGTCGCCAAAACCGAGGTGAATTTCGACACGCTATGATCGATGCGTGATTTGGACGGTTTTCGTCCTTTATATCTCGCGCCCAGTGTCATCGGCCTCGCCGTTATGCGGAAATAGTCATAGCTGCCCGGACGATCGAAGGCGCACAGATACTGGAAATGCAGTCGAAAAAAGCGCCAGCGCAGCTCAGCCCACCGATCCGGCGACAAGGTCTGCGTAAAGGCAGCAGACAGGACCAATGGCCATTTTTTCTCTGCGGTGGCGACACCAGATACGGCAACCGGATCACACAGCGCAAAAGCACAGCCGTCACCGGGGGCCGTGACATCAACCCATGTCAAATTCGAGCTTTCCGACAAGGTTTGCAGATCCCGTCGCAGGTCTTGCGCGTCGGGCAGAAAGGACACCATTGGAACGACCTGACCAAGCGACAAAAAGCTGAGGGTCGCGTCCGCCTCGGACGTCTGCGATCGGATCAGCCGGGTCAACGCAGAAACGGCAATATGCGCGCCAGATGAATGGCCTATAACCAGAACTTCATCCACATCGCTGGATAAGGCCGCGCCAATCTGCTCGGCAAAATCAGTAATGCGTTGGTCCAACTCGGGCGGACAGGCGCCCTTGTAACGGGCCGAATAGCTGTAATCATGCATCAGGTAAAAGATGTAAAACCGGCCATCCTGCGCCTTGACCCAGCGGATGGTCGCAAATCCAATCATTGCGCCCACGGCCGCCCCGGCCCCTGCAGCATAGGAACCAACAGCACCCCCGATCTTCGCCCCGACCCACGTCAGCAAAACGGTCAACAGAGCCAGCGCCAGCAACGCGCCAACCGGATATAAAGCCGCAATCACAGGCCCCTTTCGCAACTTCATCAATCGCCAGAGCGCGCCACTGGACATGTAGACCCAAGCCGTACGCAGCATTTGACCGTACGTTGCCAAAATCCCGCTCGACATGCTGTTTTTGACGATATCCGACCAGACCAGAACATCGAATTCTGTCTGCACGGACGCGCCTTCAATGCTGCCGTCGACGGTCCAGCCGAACTGTTCGCCCGCCAATTTTGCTTTTAGATCAAGGGAGTATCCGGAAATCTTCGCCTGCTCGGCGCCCTCTTTGCGGTACAATTCGCGATAGCGGCGTGGATGAATAGGATCATAGCCCGGGATGTAAAACACCCGGCGCTTGCGCACCTGATTGTCCTGCGGGCTGCTCATTTGACACCTCTTGCCTCATTTCACACCTATTCCGGGTTGTGGGCAAGAGTAAGGCCAGAACTAGCCAACGAGAGCGAGCGCCGGGAAGGTTTTCAAAAGCCAGTATGAGAACGCCGAAAAGCCACCGGTCAGCATCAAGAGACCTATGGTCCAAAGCAGAAGGCCCATGACCCGCTCAATCTGCTCCATATGCCGTTTCATCCACGCCATCAGCCCGCCCAGACGCGGCAGATAGGCCGCGACCAGCAGGAACGGAATACCAACGCCCGCCGCATAAACGGCCAACAAGGTCGTGCCCCGGGCAATTGACGCCTCTGACGCCGCCAAAGACAGGATTGCACCCAGCTGTGGTCCGATGCACGGTGTCCAGCCAAACGCGAAAGCCAATCCAAGAACATAGGCCCCAAAAGAGCTGCCGCCCTGATCGCCGACATCGATCCGCGCCTCGCGGTCCAGAAAACCGATCCGGTAAACGCCGACGAAATGCGCGCCAAAGATCATGACCAAAAGGCCCGCCAGCGTGTTGAACCACCCTTGATACGTCAAAAAGACCGATCCAATGGCCGATGCGGTGAACCCCAGAAACAGGAAGACGGTCGACAAGCCCAGGACAAAGAACAGCGCCGGCCACACAGCTTTGGGACGCTCGGCGTCCTCAGACCCCAAGTCCGACACCGAAACCCCACTCATATAAGCAAGGTAAGGCGGAACAATCGGCAGCACACAGGGCGACAGAAAGCTCATGACCCCCGCAAAAAGCGCGATCAGCATGGCCGGCAGCAACGCGGCATCTATGATGTCAATTCCGAACATGGCACCAGCCTTATGCCAATGCGTCCGCAAGGTCACGCATGCGACCGGTCACAAGATTGTGGACAGACGTTTTTTCCGCCCCTATGTGCCGGTTATGACCCAAATAGATGACACGCTCGACGCGATTGGTTTGCTGTGCCCCCTGCCCGTTCTGAAGGCCCGCAAACGGCTTAAATCCATGCCGGATGGTGCAGTTCTAAAGGTTCTGGCCGATGATCCTGCCGCGATTGTCGATGTTCCGCATTTCTGTACGGAAGCCGGACATGAATTGGTCGGGCAACAGGATGCGCCCGACCATCAGATTTACTTGATCCGCAAAGCGGGCTGAGGCGCAATTCAACCTCAGCCTTTGGACCACCAGCCGCGCCGCTTTGGCTTGGGCGGCAGGTCTGGTTCCGGTTCTGCGGCGGCCACCACAGGCTCAGGCTCTGGCTCCGCTACAACGGGTTCTGGCACAGGTTCCGAGACCACAGGCTCCGGCTCCGGCTCTGCCGGTGCAGGCTCATCCGGTTCGGATACCGCTTCGTCTGGTGTTTCTTCGGTGGTCTCTTCCGCAACCACTTCCAAAACTTCCGCTTCTACGGTTTCCGTCGCCTCAGGTTCCGCTTCGTTGGCGTCATCGGTTGTCACCGGTTCTTCTTCCACGGCACCTTCGACTGGCACGTCAGCAATGCTCTCAACGACCTCTGGCGAAGTGTCATCCTTTGACGGTTCTGCCGACGCTTCGCCCTCTGCTGCCGCATCTTCGGACGCTACCGCGTCACTCGTTTCGGCATCGCTGTTTTCCGCGTTGTCATAGCTGCGCTTGCTGCGGCTGCGGCTGCGCCGACGACGGCGGCGTTTTGGTTTGGGCGTTTCTTCCGACGTTTCTTCGGTCGGGGTTTCAGCGGCTTCTTCTTCGGAATCCACTTCTTCCATGATCGAGCTGTCGACCGAAACAACCGGGGCCGTTGCCGCCGGGACAAACCGTGTGGCTGTCTTGAACTTCTCAATCGAGAAATCCGGGCTCACCAGATGCGTGTCTGCCTCGATCCGGACCGACAGACCATAGCGCTGTTCGATCTGGGCGATGTGTTCGCGTTTCTGGTTCATCAGGAAATTTGCGATCCCGACCGGGCATTTAACCAGCACTTCGCAAGAACGACGGCGAACGCCTTCTTCCTCGATCTGGCGCAGGATGGACAAGGCCAGGTTGTCGTCTGAGCGGATCAAACCTGTTCCATGACAATGCGGGCATGGTTGCGTCGTCGCCTCGATCATACCGGGACGCAGTCGCTGGCGGCTCATCTCCAGAAGGCCGAAACCGCTGATCCGGCCGACCTGAATGCGGGCACGGTCGGTTTTCAGCTTATCCTTGAGACGTTTTTCGACGGCCGAGTTGTTCTCACGCTCGTCCATGTCGATAAAGTCGATCACGATCAAACCGGCCAAGTCCCGCAGGCGCAACTGGCGCGCCACCTCTTCGGCGGCCTCCAGGTTGGTTTTCAGAGCGGTCTCTTCAATGGACCCTTCTTTAGTTGCCCGGCCAGAGTTCACGTCGATTGCAACCAACGCTTCGGTCACACCGATCACGATATAGCCGCCCGATTTCAGCTGAACCGTCGGGTTGAACATTCCACCCAGGTAGCTTTCAACCTGATACCGCGCGAAGAGAGGCAGCGGGTCCTCGTATTTCTTCACGTTCTTGGAATGGGACGGCATGATCATTTTCATGAAGTCCTTGGCGATGCGGTAGCCCCGCTCACCTTCGACAAAGACCTCATCGATGTCGCGATTATAAAGATCGCGGATCGACCGTTTGATCAGGTCGCCTTCTTCGTAAATCTTGGCGGGCGCGATGGACTGAAGCGTCAGTTCGCGGATCTGCTCCCACATGCGTTGCAGGTATTCATAGTCGCGCTTGATCTCGGTTTTGGTCCGCTTGGCCCCAGCGGTGCGCACGATCAGACCTGCACCTTCAGGCACGTCCATTTCGGTCGCGATTTCCTTGAGCTTTTTGCGGTCGGCTGCATTGGTGATCTTGCGGCTGATGCCGCCGCCACGTGAAGTGTTGGGCATCAAGACGCAATACCGGCCTGCCAGAGACAGGTACGTGGTCAGCGCGGCACCTTTATTGCCGCGCTCTTCCTTGACGACCTGCACCAGCATGATCTGACGGACTTTGATCACTTCCTGAATTTTGTAGCGACGCGGGCGCGGTTTGCGCGGCGGGCGAATGTCTTCGCTGTCGTCTTCATCAGCCACGGATTCAATAGTCGAATCCTTGGAGGTCGCGTCAGAAGCGGTTTCCGCCTCTTCTTCGTCTGATTGATCTTCGGATGTATCATCGGCGTCCGCATCTGCTTCGGCGTCGTCCGACGCGACTTCGGGCTCTGCTTGGTCAGCGTCCGCGTCACCCTCAGCCTCGGTCGTGGCGTCTTCCGATGCCTCTTCTGAACCATCGCTTTCTGTCACGACAGCTTCGTCCTCGGACGTTTCTTCGGCTTCGTCAGACACGTCGTCTGCGGGTGCTTCGGCCGCGGCTTCTGCAGCAGAAGTTTCGTCTGCCTGATCCGCTTCCGTGACAGTCTCGCCAGTGTCCTCGGGAACAGCGACAGCTTCGATCTCTGCCGTATCATCAACGTCGAGATCGATGGTCTCCATACCGTTGATTTCGGTTTCAACCACTTTGGTCTCGACCGCATCATCGGATTCTGTCCGCGCCGCTTTGGACTTGGAACGTGAGCGCGACTTTGATTTCGGCTTTGGCTCTGCCTCATCCCGAGCGCGCATCGCCTCGGCATAGGCGCGCTCTTCTTCCATCAGAGCTTCGCGATCTGCGACCGGGATCTGATAGTAATCCGGGTGAATCTCTGAAAAGGCGAGAAACCCGTGGCGGTTACCGCCGCAATCTACAAAAGCCGCCTGCAAAGACGGTTCAACGCGCGTTACCTTGGCGAGATAGATATTCCCGGCGAGCTGCCGTTTGTTTTCGGATTCAAAGTCGAATTCCTCAACCTTGTTTCCGTCGACCACCACAACGCGGGTTTCTTCCGCGTGGGTGGCATCGATGAGCATTTTCTTTGCCATGTTTCCTTGTTGCACAATCGTCTTGAACGGCGCCCTGGCGGGGCCCCGCTTAAAACATTGTGACTTGCCTGGGCGATACTGGACGGCGCGCCGGGGCGGGCCAGTCGGCCGCCCGGATCTATGGTCAATGCCTGCGCGCGCGTCATCGCGGTTCTTCTCCGACAGGTCGGGTCGGTCCCGTTCCCTGCCCATTATTTCCTTGCGCTCGACGCGCCAAGGTGTGCCATGGCCCCGTCCGGGGGCCGTATTTTCTGTTCAGCGGCTCCCCGTTGCGGGGTACGCCCATCTGATCCAGCGAAACTCTGAACGATGCAGTCGACGCGAAAACGCGACACATCGTTCAACCAACATAGGCCGGACCCTAGGGGAATGACAATGGGTGACCGGCAAAGTTTGCGACAAATTCAAGAAGGTGCCGTCAGAGCGAACAGCGAAAACCAATCACAGAGCTTACAAATAGTCTGACCGCTGCAAGCCATATTTGGCCATCTTCTCGTTCAGCGTCCGCCGCGGCAGGCACAATTCTTCCATAACGCTGGAAATCGACCCTTTGTGACGCCGCATCGTGTTGTCGATCAGCATCCGTTCAAACACTTCGACATATTCCTTGAGCGGTTTGCCCTCGGTCGTCATCACCGGCTGCATTTCTTCATGATCCGACATCAGCAACGAGGCAATTGTGCCAGACCCCCGACGCGATTGCAGCACCGCGCGTTCCGCGATATTGATCAACTGGCGCACGTTGCCAGGCCAAGGGGCCTGTAGCAATTGCGCGGCTTCCTGAGCGGTCACCTGCGGCGCGTCACACCCGTATTCATCAGCAAACTGTTCGCCCAAAGCCGAAAACAGCGTCAGGATGTCTTCGCCCCGCTGCCGCAAAGGAGGCACTGTAATGCGCAGCGCCGCCATGCGGTAAAACAGGTCCGGCCGTAACGCGTCTTCACAGGTTTTGCCCGCTTCCTGAAGATTTGAGATTGCCACGATCCGCGTTTCGGCAGGCGTCCCCTGTTCCTTGATGACACTCAACAGCTTGGCCTGCATCGGTTCTGCCAACGCATCGATATCTTCCAGAACCAGTGTCCCACCTCGCGCCTCTTCAATCGCGGGCAGCTGCGTGTCTTCAGGCAGCATCGGACCGAAAAGCCGTTTGGACAGCGCCTCTTCCTCCAGGACCGCACAGCTCAGAAGGACAAATTTCTTGCCAGCCCGACTGCCAACCGCATGCAAAGCATGCGCCACAAGCGTTTTTCCGGTGCCGGTTTCGCCGTCGATCAACACGTGACCGTCCGCTTGACCAAGGTCCAGAATGTCTTCCTTGAGCCGGTCCATCACAGGGCTCGACCCGATCAGTTTCTGCATCAACTGGCTGCCATCCGACAATTCGCGACGCAGCGCGCGATTGTCGAGGATCAGCCGTCGCGCATTTGTCGCGCGTTTAGCAAGGTCCGACATGCGGTCCGGGTTGAAGGGTTTTTCGAGAAAGTCAAAAGCGCCGACGCGCATGGCCTCGACCGCCATAGGCACATCCCCGTGCCCCGTGATCATGATCACCGGCAAAGAGCTGTCAGACCCCATGAGTTTTTTGAGGAACTGCATGCCATCCATGCCCGGCATCTTGATGTCGGAAATGACGATACCGGGATATTCCGGGCCCAGAACCTTCAGCGCGTCTTCTGCACTGGAAAAGGTTTCTGTGTCATACCCGGACAAAGCCAACCATTGGCTGATCGACTGACGCATGTCCTGTTCATCATCAACAATTGCGATTTTCATGGCCTGTGCCATCGCATGCTCCTTACTCCGCAGCCTCAACGCCGCTTTCCAGTTTCGGCAGTTGCATTTCGAACACCGCACCGCCGTTTTGCACATTGTGAGCCGTTAACCGTCCCCCAAGGTCGTTCACGATCCCGGACGAGATGGCAAGCCCCAAGCCAACGCCATCCCCGGGCTGTTTGGTCGTGTAAAACGGCTCGAACAGGCTGTCGGGGTCTTCGATCCCGGTGCCATTATCCCGCACGCTCAGCATCACGGTTTCGCCCTGGGCGAGGATGACTTCAACCTGCGGATCTGCAACAGATTTGGTGGCATCAATGGCATTGCGCAACAGGTTCACCATCACTTGTTCAATCCGCATCCGGTCCCCTGTGACCAGCACCGGTTCGCCGGGCAAGTATTGGGTGATCCGGACATGTCGCTGGCGCAGCTGCGGTTCCATCATCGACAGGCTGGAGGCCAACGCATCCCCCATATTTACAGCCGTTAACGTCTCGCCACCCTTTCTGGCATAAGACTTCAATTGCCGGGTAATGGCGCCCATCCGTTCAATCAGGTCATCGATCCGCCCAAAGCTCGACAGTGCCTCTTCTGGACGATTTCGGCGCAGCAACAACCGTGCCCCCGCCAGATAGGTTTTCATGGCCGCCAGCGGCTGGTTCAACTCATGGCTGACCGCGGCTGACATCTCGCCCAAAGCCGCCAGCTTAGAGCTTTGCGCAAGGGTTTGTTCCGTCACTGCAAGCGTCTCTTGCACCCGTTCCCGCTCGGCAATTTCCCGCTGCAACCGCGCGTTCAATGCGCGAAGCTCTGCCGACTCGCGTTGGAACAAGGCCATGCGCAGAGCCGTTTTGCGACTCAACGCATAAAAGGCCAGCGCCAGCAAAATCGCAAAGCCCATGATTTCCAACGCCAAAACACCGTTCACTTTTTCCCGGATCGAGGCATAGGTCGTATAGCTCGTCATCCGCCATCCCTGGAACGGAATGCGCGACTCCAACCGCATCACCGCCTCGCCTTGGATATAGGCATCCGCTGGCAAGGCAGTCCAATCCGCGGTTGCCTTGATGGCGCGCGAGATCGCGCTTTGCGGTGTTTGTAACGCCAATGCCTCATCTTCGTTCAAACCGCGCCAACGGGGTTCTGTTGCCAGAATAATCGTGCCGGTGCTGTCGGTGACCACGACCGCGTCCGAGATCCCGGCCCATGACCGTTCGAATTTTTGAAGGTCAACTTCGACAACAATGACGCCCAAGGCCTTCGCACCGCTTTCAAGCCGCCGCGAATAGGTAAATTGGTACCCGCCCGCTTCCCGTTCTATCAAAGAAAATACAGTTGTGTTGGATCGCATCGTGTCGACGAAATAGGGTTCACCGCGATGCTGTGACCCGAGCCGATTTCGGTCTGTTGCTGCCACGGTGCGGCCATCGGAATCGAGCAGCATCAAAGATGCGGCGCCAATTTCTTCAACAAAGGATATCAAACGTTGCGTTGACTGGCTGTAATCCTTGGAATTCAAGGCCCCGATCAAAGCCGGGTCCCGCGCCAACAACTGCGGCACGATCGCGTTGCGTCGGACTTCGCTCAGCAAGTTGCCACTGTAAAGCGCCAGCCGCAATTCGGCTCGGTTCCGCGTGCTTTCCGTAAACCGATCCGACAGTAAACGATTGGTGACCCAAACCGTTCCAAACGCCACCAACAGAAGCGCAACCAAGGCCGCGCGCACCCGCCAGCTGATCGGCCCGGCCCGCAGCCAGGTTGGTTTTGTGGTTTTTGCGACCGCCTTGCTCATGTCCAAAGGCTACGCGGGCCGGCCCAAAGGCTCAAGTCATGCTGACGTGAGCGCGCCTGCCAATGCGCGGAAGAGCGCCGTTCCGTCCGTCCCGCCATGCCCGTCATCCGCGGCCCGTTCGGGATGCGGCATCATGCCCAAAACCCGCCGGTTTTCTGACAGGATGCCCGCGATGTCGCGTTGCGCCCCGTTGGGGTTCTCCGAATAGGTAAAGGCCACACGATCTTCGCCCGCCAAACGATCCAACGTCGCCTCGTCGGCAAAATAATTGCCGTCATGATGGGCAATCGGCACCCCGATGACATCGCCGGCATTGTACCCTTCCGTGAATACGGATGCGCTGGTTTCGACCTTCAAATCCACCGTCTTGCAGATATATTTCAGCCCCGCATTGCGCAACAATGCCCCCGGCAGCAACCCGGTCTCGGTCAAGACCTGAAACCCGTTGCAAACACCCAGCACATAGCCACCGCGTTCGACATGCGCGACCACGGACCGACAGATGGGCGACTGCGCCGCAATCGCCCCGCATCTGAGGTAATCACCATACGAAAACCCGCCCGGAATGCCGACGATATCCGTGCCATCCGGCAGCGCATCGTCCTTGTGCCAAACCATGTTGACCTCTGCCCCGGCATTCTCAAACGCCACCGCCATGTCGCGGTCACAGTTCGATCCGGGAAACACGATGACGGCGGCTTTCATCACAAGATCTCCACCTGATAGGACTCGATCACCGTGTTGGCCAAAAGCTTTTCGCACATCTCTGTTACCGATGCTTCTGGCGTGCCTTCGGCCAACTCCAACTCGATGACCTTGCCCTGGCGCACGCCTTCGACACCGTCAAACCCTATCGCGCCAAGCGCGTGCCGAACCGCCTCACCTTGCGGATCCAGCACCCCGTTCTTCAGCATCACATGCACACGTGCTTTCATTGCTCTTTCGCTCCCGGTCTAGCGTCGAAACCTTCTGGCTTCTTTCTTGTCCCAAATACCCAATCGCACCACCGCAAAACGGTGCAACGTCAATTGATCAGCGTCGGCTTGGTCACCGTTGTTGCTGTTTTTGGCATCACGCCCAACCGACGGGCCACTTCCGAATAGGCATCCGTCAGATTGCCCAGATCGCGCCGGAACACATCCTTGTCCAGCTTCTGACCGGTTTCGATGTCCCACAAACGACAGCTGTCCGGGCTGATCTCATCCGCGACCACCAGCCGCTGGAAATCTCCTTCATAGATCCGACCGATTTCGATTTTGAAATCCACCAGGCGAATGCCGACCGCCATCATCATGCCGCTCATGAAATCATTGACGCGCAGCGCAAGGCTGAGGATATCATCCATATCCTGCTGGCTGGCCCAACCAAAGGCGGCGATATGCTCTTCTGTGACCAGCGGGTCGCCGAGGGAATCGTCCTTGTAGCAATACTCAACGATGGGCCGCGGCAATTGCGTGCCTTCCTCGATCCCCAGCCGTTTGGACATGGTTCCGGCTGCATAGTTGCGTACGATCACCTCCAAGGGGATGATCTCACAGCTGCGCACCAGTTGTTCGCGCATGTTCAACCGTTTCAGAAAATGCGTCGGCACGCCGATCTGGTTCAGTCCGGACATGAAAAATTCGCTCAGGCGGTTGTTCAACACGCCCTTGCCTTCGATCACGTCCTTTTTCTCAGCATTAAACGCCGTCGCATCATCCTTGAAATATTGCACGATGGTGCCGGGTTCCGGGCCTTCGTACAGGATCTTTGCCTTGCCTTCATAGATTTTCCTGCGACGCGCCATATTCGACCTTTCGAGCGGGATGGCGGGGCCCCGCCAATGGCGCCGTCATAAACCAAGCTCATGGGTGCCGCAAGCCGCCGTTCAACCCTTGCATCGCCAATAGCGGATGAACATATCAATTGGAGACAACCGTTCATCAAAGGAAACCACCTGATGTCGACGTTCGAAGATCGCGAAAACGCGTTTGAATCGAAATTTGCCCATGATGAAGAGATGCAGTTCAAGGCCACTGCACGTGCCAATAAGCTCTTGGGGCTTTGGGCTGCTGATTTGATGGGCCTGACCGGCGACGAAGCCGATGCTTATGCCAAATCCGTTGTGATTGCCGACTTTGAAGAAGCCGGCCATGACGATGTCATTCGCAAAGTTGCGGGTGACTTGGACGATAAATCTGATCCCGACGCGATCCGCGCCAAGTTTCAGGACCTTCTGCCCGTAGCAAAAGCTCAGATCATGGAAGAAGTGTAACGCTCAAGCTTCTACTGAATTCATAATCTTCTTGCAGATTATGAATTTGCCAACAGTTAGAAGCCGTGACATGCGAGGCGGAACAACATTTGTTCCGCCTCTTTTTGTGGCGACCCGGAGTGTCCCATGACCCAAGCTTTCGCACACATGCTCAATGAAAAAGACGTCGTGCTCGCAGATGGTGCCACCGGCACCAACCTTTTCAACATGGGACTTCAATCTGGGGATGCGCCTGAACTGTGGAACACGGATAAGCCCGCCAAAATCAAGGCACTCTATTCCGGTGCTGTGGACGCGGGGAGCGACCTCTTTCTCACCAACTCCTTTGGCGGCAATGCCGCACGGCTCAAACTACACGAAGCACAGCGACGCGTCGGAGAACTGAACCGCGTGGCGGCAGAACTGGGCCGCGAGGTTGCCGACACCTCTGGCCGCACCGTGATCGTGGCTGGCAGCGTCGGCCCTACCGGCGAAATCCTCGAACCGGTCGGCAGCTTGCCGTACGAGATCGCGGTTGAAATGTTCCATGAACAGGCGGACGCCCTGAAAGAAGGTGGAGCTGATGTGCTGTGGCTGGAAACCATTTCCGCACCCGAAGAATATCGCGCCGCTGCCGAAGCCTTTGCGCTTGCAGACATGCCATGGGTCGGCACGATGAGCTTTGACACCGCAGGCCGCACAATGATGGGCGTCACGTCACAGGATATGGCCCAGATGGTCGAAGATCTGGACAACCCACCGCTGGCTTATGGCGCAAACTGCGGCACAGGCAGCTCGGACCTGTTGCGCACCGTGCTCGGTTTTTCGGCCAGAGGCGGCGAACGCCCGATCATCGCCAAGGGCAACGCCGGCATCCCCAAATATGTCGATGGCCATATCCACTATGACGGTACGCCGGAACTGATGGCGGATTATGCCGCGATGGCACGCGACAGCGGCGCTAAGATCATTGGCGGATGTTGCGGCACCATGCCCGAACACCTACGCCTGATGCGAGAAGCCCTCGACACCCGCCCGCGCGGCGACCGCCCAAGCTTGGAAGAAATCGCTGCCAAACTCGGCGCATTCAGCTCTGCGTCGGATGGAACCGGTGAAGATGCGGTCGAACGCCCTGCGCGCCGACGTCGCCGCCGCGCCTGAACACCTAGTTAAAACAGGCTTAACTGATCCCCGGTCTGCGGCGGCACGGCAAAAAGGTCCCGTCGCAAATCCGGCGCGGTTTCATTCAGGCCCAAACGCCGTATGGCGGCCTTGAACCGGTTGGCGATCATCGCGGCATATATCCCTTCGCCGCGCATCCGGTGCCCCCATCGCGGATCATAGTCGCGGCCACCATGCATTTCGCGCAATCGCGCCATGATCTTGGCCGCCCGATCCGGGACATGTTCCGCCAACCATTCCTGAAACAAACCTGACACTTCGCGTGGCAGCCGCAGCATGATCCAACTGGCGTGATCCGCCCCTGCGTCTTTGCCGGCCGTCAACATGGCCTCCAATTCATGATCTGTCAGACCTGGAATGATGGGCGAGGTCATGATCCGCACCGGTATTCCGGCCTGCGTCAACGCCCGGATCATCGCCAGACGACGCGCCGGAACAGGCGCGCGCGGCTCTAACCGACGCGACAGATCTGCGTCCAAGGTGGTCACTGAAACCCCCACCCGGACCAACCCTTCTGCCGCCATTGGCGCCAGAATGTCGATATCCCGTTCAATCAGCGTGCCCTTGGTCACAATCCCCACCGGGTGTCGAAACTCGGTCAACACCTTCAAACAAGCCCGTGTGATTTTATGCTCTCGCTCAATCGGCTGATACGGGTCCGTATTGGTTCCAATGGCCAAACTCGCGACCTTGTATCGTTTAGCGCTCAATTCGCGCCGCAGCACCTCGGGCGCCGAGGGACGTGCTACCAGTTTCGTTTCAAAGTCCAACCCAGCCGACATGCCCAGCCACGCATGGCTCGGCCGGGCAAAACAGTAAATGCAGCCATGCTCGCAGCCTCGATACGGGTTGATCGATCGGTCAAATGGCAGATCCGGCGACCGGTTATAGGAGATGATGCTGCGCGGCTGTTCCAACGATACCTGTGTCGGAAACCGCGTGTCCGGAGGCACCGTCTGCCATCCATCCGGCACTTCCACGCGCTCAAGATCATACCGGCCCGACGCATTACTGACCGCCCCGCGCCCGCGCCGCCGTTCCGGTGCAATTGTCACGCCGTCCCCCTTTTTCTGAAATTGGAACAAAAATAGAACATTTGAGGTTTGGCACAAGTCCAACCTGCAAATTCCTCATTTTTCTTTCAGGGGTTTGGCAAATATAGTCGGTCTCGCTTCTGCCGATGTCGCAATTAATGCACTCGGCAGGCCGTTCAGCGGCCAAAAGGGTAAGATATTGCAGACAGGGGCATGCCCCAGCGAGTCGAGGAAACGCACATGTCCGATGAAGAAGAAATCATCCTCTCCGAACTGGATGACGAGGAACTCGTCCAACAGATGTTCGACGACCTTTATGACGGTCTGAAGGAAGAGATCGAAGAAGGCGTAAACATCCTGCTCGAACGCGGTTGGGCACCTTACCGCATTCTGACAGAAGCGCTTGTGGGCGGCATGACGATCGTTGGCGCAGATTTCCGCGATGGCATTCTTTTTGTGCCCGAGGTTTTGCTGGCCGCCAACGCGATGAAGGGCGGCATGGCCATTCTCAAACCGCTGCTGGCCGAAACCGGCGCACCGCGCGTTGGCAAAATGGTGATCGGCACGGTCAAAGGCGACATCCACGACATCGGCAAAAACCTTGTCTCGATGATGATGGAAGGCGCCGGGTTCGAAGTTGTGGACCTTGGCATCAACAACCCGGTCGAAAACTACCTCGAAGCGCTGGAAACCGAACAGCCTGACATTCTGGGCATGTCGGCCCTGCTGACCACGACCATGCCCTACATGAAAGTTGTGATCGACACGATGGTCGAACAAGGCCTGCGCGACGACTATATCGTGCTGGTGGGCGGCGCCCCGCTGAACGAAGAATTCGGCAAGGCCATTGGCGCTGACGCCTATTGCCGGGATGCCGCCGTTGCGGTCGAAACGGCAAAAGAATTCGTGGCCCGCAAACACAACCAAATGACCGCCTGATCCGGGCGACAGACCCAATGAACGGCCCCGGATACGCACGCGCTTCCGGGGCTTTTTTGATGGCTCCGATGCAAAACCCGTCTGATACCTCGCTCACTGAAACAGGCCTGTTGCCCGAAACCACCGGGCAAAAGCTCTTGTTGATTGCCTGCGGTGCGCTGGCGCGTGAAATCCTCGACCTCAAGAAAACCCATGGCTGGTCACATATCGACCTGACATGTCTTCCTGCAATCCTGCACAATCATCCCGACCAGATCACCGCCGCCGTTGAGGCATCCGTTACAAAATACCGCGATCAATATGACCGGGTTTTCGTGGTTTACGCAGATTGCGGAACCGGCGGCCAACTTGCCACGGCTTGCACGCAGCTCGGCGTGGAGATGGTCAGCGGCCCACATTGCTACAGCTTTTTTGAAGGCAACGAAGCCTTCGCCGCCAAAGGCGACGATGATCTGACGACCTTTTATGTCACCGATTTCCTCGCCCGTCAGTTCGATGCGTTCGTCTGGAAGCCACTCGGCCTCGACCACCACCCTGAACTGCGCGATATGTATTTCGGCCACTACACCAAGCTGGTCTATCAAGCCCAGACCGACGATCCTGCGCTGACCGCCAAGGCGCAGGCCTGTGCGGACAAACTCGGGCTTACCTTTGAACGCCGCTTCACCGGCTATGGCGACCTCGCGACCACGCTGAGCGATTGGTCAAACACACCTTAAGCTTCTTTCTTGTTCCCAATACCCCGGGGGAGACGCCCGCAGGGCGGCGGGGGCAGCGCCCCCCTAGGACGCCTCACTGGCCACGTGCCGCACCCGCTCGATCATTGCCCGCAGCCCATTGGACCGTTGCGATGACAAATGATCCTGCAACTGAAGACGCGCCAATTCACCGGTGGCATCAATATTCAGAACGTCACCGACGGCTGTTCCGTTATACAATGCCCGCAGCACCGCGATCAGACCGCGCACGATCATTGCGTCGCTGTCACCATCAAAACGAAACACGCCATCTTCGATTTGCGGATGCAGCCACACCTGGCTGGCGCAGCCATCGACCTTTGTCGCAGGCACTTTCAATGCGTCTTCAAGGGGATCCATCGCTTTGCCCTGCTCGATGACATAGCGATACCGGTCTTCCCAGTCCTCCAGGAATTCAAAATCCTCAACGATCGCTTCAAATGCGTCCTGTGCCACACCAAAACTCCTGCTCACTGTCTTGCGCATGACCTATGCCCCGCCACGCGGCCTGTCCAGCCTGCTTGCCGCTTTTCAAGTCTGGCCAGATACGGTAACCGGGTTTGCAGACAAAAAGCAGCCGGCAGGATCTCATATGCGTGTAACCGTAATCTCGGGCTTCATTCTCACAGCCACGATCCTGACCGCGTGCAACAGTTGGCGCAATTCAAGTGTGAATCCTTCCAACTGGTTTGGCGGCAGCGAAGAGGTTGCTGTTTCGGCGACCCCTGCAAATGTGAACCCGCTGATCCCCCCGGCCCGTGCGAATGCGCGCCCGGTATCGGTTTATCAAGGCGTATTGATCGAAACCGTATCTGACCTGCGTGTTGAGCGGGACCCGACCGGTGCAATCATTCTGGCCACCGGCATCGCAACGCGTCAGGGCGCGTATGAGGCGCGACTGATCCCTGTCATCGAAAACGATCTGCCGGACGAGAATGGCGTTCTGACCTACACGTTTGAGGTTCTCTACCCGCCTGACGCTTCTCCTGCAGGGTCCGAGCAAACCCGCCGCGTTTCTGTCGCCCGCAGCGTGTCGCTGCAAACCTTGGAGGCGGTCCGCCTGATCCGGGTTGTGGGCGCAACGAATGCGCGGGAAACCCGCCGGCGCTAAAGCTTGACGATCGACACGGTTTGCCCTTGGGCCGCCAAGGCAATCTCGCCTTTGCAAAGCCGTAGCGCGTCATCGCCGAAGACCTCACGCCGCCATCCGGTCAGGGCTGGCACATCCCGCAAACCAGCGGCGATAGCATCCAGATCAGAGCTTGGCGCGATCAGTTTTGCGGCGACACCTGCGCTTTCCGTTTTGGCTTTCAGCAAGACACGCAGCAGATCGGCCAAAGCCGGGTTTACCTGCAGCTTTTCGCGTGACCGATCCGGCTGCGGCTGATCTTTCGGCGGACAGGCTTCGCCGGCGGCAACGGCGGCCAGAATGCCATCTGCGATGGCCCCTTTCCGCGCCTCTCTCAACAACAGGCGCGACCGGCCAAGATCGGACGCCGATTTTGGTTTGGTCGATGCCAATTCGATCAGGGCGTCGTCCTTGAACACGCGATTGCGCGGCACGTTGTTTTCCTGGGCATAGGTTTCGCGAAACGCCGCCAGTTCCCGTACGACCGACAGGAACTTGGGCGAATTGGTCCGCGTTTTGACCCGCCGCCACGCCGCGCGCGGCGCGATATCATATGTCGCTGGATCAGTCAGGATGCGCAGTTCTTCTTCCACCCAATGCCCGCGTCCGGTCCGCTCCAACTCGGCCGACAAAAATTCGTAAATCTTGCGCAAATGGGTCACGTCAGCCAGCGCGTAAGTCTGCTGTTCCTTGCTCAGCGGACGGCGTGACCAATCGGTAAAGCGTGACGTTTTATCCAGCGATTGTTTGACAATTTTGCGGACCAGCGTTTCGTAACCGACCTGTTCGCCAAACCCGCACACCATGGCCGCCACTTGCGTGTCAAACAGAGGGGTTGGGAACACCTTTGCATCGACCCAGAAAATTTCCAGGTCCTGCCGCGCCGCATGAAAGACTTTTACAACGCTTTCGGTACGAAAAAGGTCATGCAGTGGTTCCAGCGATATTCCCTCCGCCAGCGGGTCGACCAAAACCGCGTTGTCGTTACTGTCACCGGGCATAGCCAGTTGCACGAGGCAAAGCTTGGAAAAGTAAGTGCGCTCGCGGAGGAACTCCGTATCGACCGTCACATAGGGGTGTTGTTTCGCCTCGGCGCAAAACGCGGCCAAGGCGTCTGTCGTTGTGACAATTCTCATTATGATGTCTTCATCGTCTGGCTGTTTTTCTTATGCGATTTCGTTGTGGCAGCCCACCATGAAGCGACTTAGCCATAATTTTGAATATAAGGAAAGCGCTTGAACGACTTCAAAACGGTTTACCCTGCGCCAAGCGCTCAAATGGCAACGGGTGTGCGATCGCCTTCGGCAAAACGGCGTAACACAGCCGGATAAAGCTGATGTTCCAGTTTCAAAACCCGCGCGGCCAAGGCCTCTGCCGTCTCGCCCGGCTGTATCGGCAACCGCGCTTGGCCCAGGATTGGGCCATCATCCAAGGCCGCCGTCACCTCATGCACCGTGCAACCGTGTTCCGCGTCCCCGGCTGCCAGTGCCCGCGCATGAGTGTTAAGGCCCTTGTATTTTGGCAAAAGCGACGGGTGAATGTTCAGCATCCGACCTTGCCACTGGCTGACAAAGGAGCCGGTTAAAACGCGCATAAACCCCGCAAGACACAAGATGTCTGGTTCTACCGTTTCCAGAACCTCCATCAGCTTGGCCTCAAACGCGAGCCGATCGTCGCCATAAGGCCGATGGTCGACAGCGGCGGTTGGAATGCCGCGGTCTGCCGCCTTGGCTAAGCCGCCTGCATTTGGGTCGTTCGACAGGATCAAAGCCGGACGCGCGGGGTGATCGTCGCTCATGCTATCGACCAGCGACACCATGTTCGACCCGCCGCCGGAGATAAAAATCGCAACGCGTTTTGGGCTCACAAAAGCGCTCCGCTGTATGCAACATCCGCGCCTGTAGTGACCTGCCCGATACGATAGACGGTTTCGCCACTGTCTTTCAGCGCAGCCTCAATCTGATCAACGGCATCCGCACGACACATAAGAACCATGCCCAAACCACAGTTGAAGGTTTTCAGCATTTCGCTTTCTGACAGGCCACCGGTTTGTGCCATCCATTGGAAAACTGGCGGAAGGTCCCAGCTTGAAAGGTCAATTTCCACGCCCAGCCCCTCTGGCAGCACACGCGGAATATTCTCGGTGAGCCCGCCCCCGGTGATATGGGCCAAGCCATGCACGCCCCCCGTTGCAATCGCGTTCAGCGCCGGGCGGACGTAAACGCGGGTCGGGGTCAGCAGCGCCTGACCAACGCTTTCATCCGCGTTCCACGGACAGGCAGAGGCCCAGTCCAGACCGGCCATTTCCACAAGTTTGCGGACCAAAGAGAACCCGTTTGAATGAACGCAATCGCTCGCCAGTCCCAGGATGACATCACCCTCGGCCACGTCGGCGGGCAAGGCCGCGCCCCGCTCCATCGCGCCAACGGAAAACCCGGCAAGGTCGAAATCACCCGCCGGATACATGCCCGGCATCTCGGCGGTTTCGCCGCCGATGAGGGCACAACCCGCCGTTTCACAGCCTTGCGCGATCCCTTCGATCACACGGGCCGCCGTGTCCGTGTCGAGCTTTCCAGTTGCGAAATAGTCAAGGAAAAACAGCGGCTCGGCGCCTTGGCAGACCAGGTCATTCACGCACATGGCCACCAGATCGACACCAACGTGATCGACATGGCCCGTATCGATGGCAATGCGTAGCTTGGTGCCTACCCCATCCGTGGCCGCCACCAGGATCGGGTCCTCAAACCCCGCAGCCTTGAGATCGAACAGGGCCCCAAAGCCTCCTAGCCCGCCCATGACCCCGGCGCGCGTCGTCTGCTTGGCCGCAGGTTTAATGCGGTCCACCAGCGCGTTGCCTGCATCGATATCAACACCGGCATCGGCGTAGGTGATCCCGTTCTTGCCCGCAGTCATAGCCATCCTCTCGTACATGTTTGAGCGCGGGTTAGTCGATTGCGCCCGCGCATGCAACGGTTAGGCTTGACGCGCCCCTTCATCATGATACGGAAGGCAGGTGCTGGGCCTGTAGCTCAATTGGTTAGAGCAGAGCGCTCATAACGCTTTGGTTGCGGGTTCAAGTCCTGCCGGGCCTACCACTCTCCAGCTTTCCACTTGATCGTTTTGCTCCAATCAGGCGCTTTCATCGCTGTGGAATTGCCCCCTACCGCGCCAACACAATATCGGCACACAAACCGCCCAGCCGTTCGCTTTGGCTCAATCGCAGCATGCCGCCATGCGCCCGCGCCACGTCGACGGTGATGGCCAGCCCCAGACCAACACCGCCGCCCTTGTTCTGATTTCGGGCCGGGTCCAAACGCGCGAAAGGTTTAAGCGCCTGCTCTCGTTCTTGGGGCGGAATGCCAGGCCCATCATCTTCGACCCGGAAGCACACCGACTTATCCGAGAACAGAACGGACAATTCGCATCGCTCCCCATATTGGACCGCATTGCCGACCAGGTTTTCCAAGGCGCGTCGCATTGCAATCGGACGCAATGCGATCGCGTCCGGACCATCCCCCGCCTCATGCAGCGACACGTCTTTGCCGGTGCGCTTTGCGTCACTGACCACGCTGCGTACAAGGGCAACGGGATCAACAGGTTCTGTGGCCCCCTCGGCCATCCCCTTGGCAAAGTTCAGAAACTCGTCCAGCAGGCGTTCCAACTCATCCACATCATGCAAAAGCGGTTCCGCGTCTTCCTCATCAATCATGGACAAGCCCAGCTTGAGCCGCGTCAAAGGCGTGCGCATGTCGTGGCTGACCCCCGACAGCATCAATGTGCGCTGCTCAATATGCCGTTCGATCCGGGCACGCATATCCACAAACGCTCCGCCTGCTGCCCTGACCTCGACAGCGCCTGACGGCGTATACGGCGTATGCTGCCCCCGGCCAAAAGCCGTGGCAGCATCGGCCAACCGTGTGATTGGTCGCAGCTGATTGCGCAGATAGATGAACGAAATCACCGTCAGGACAAGGGCAAAGAAAACCATCGCCACAGGCAATTGATGCGGTGCGGCGGCGGACACACGTCGGCGGCTGAATTCAACACTCATCGGTCCCAGATCGGACGCCAGAAACACCGTAACGCGGCGCGGAACATCCATGCGCGCCACATAGAAACCGGGCAATTGCTCTTCCATGATCGCGATGATGACACGACCTGAAAAGTCGTACCAAAACAGAGAGTTATCAGCCGGAATGTCATCGGCTTTGATAAATTCCACGCTGATATTCAACGCCGGTGCATAACTGCGCATCGCCTCCAGCGCTTCGGCTTCGGTGTCGTGTGTCGCGGCATCGGATTGTACCAACCGCAATTCTCGGATGACAGCAGCTGTCATTTGTGTGGTGACGTCTTCGAAATGCCGCTGAATGAAGATAACCGAGACGAAAACCTGCAACAGGACAATTGGAAACAGCAATGTCAGGGCGGCGCGACCGTAAAGCCCTTTGGGCATATATTGTTTGAGCCACTTGAACGACATGGGTAAGCCTAAGCATTGAGCGTGCCAGAGGAAAAGCGAAATGAGCCAAAACGCCGGTGAATTCAAGCCCAGACCCCTGACACTGGAACCCGGGTTGCGGTTGTTGTTGGCGCCAAACCCGTCTCCGATGACTTATCTGGGCACGAACACCTATCTTCTGGGGACGCAGGACATCGCGGTGATTGACCCCGGCCCTGATCATCCCGACCATTTGGCCGCCATTCAAAAGGCGCTGACCTCGACACAACGCGTGACCCACATCTTCGTCACGCACAGCCATTTGGATCATTCCCCACTGGCCAAACCCCTATCCGAAGCCACAGGAGCCCCTATTCTAGCCTATGGCGGCGCAACAGCGGGGCGCAGCCAGATCATGGCCCGGCTGGCCGAACAAGGCTTCACGGGTGGCGGGGAAGGCATTGACCATGCCTTTGCACCCGACGAAACCCTGCAGGACGGCGATGTCATCTCTGGCCCTGATTGGGACCTGCGGGTCATCCATACACCGGGGCATTTGGGCAATCACATCGCCTTGGGATGGGGCGACGCCTGTTTTACAGCAGACCATGTCATGGGCTGGGCCAGTTCGCTGGTTTCCCCTCCGGACGGGGACCTGACGGATTTCATGACCTCGTGTCACCGGCTTCTCGAGGAAGACTGGCGCATCTTCTATCCCGGCCACGGCGCGCCGGTCACTGACCCGCGCGCGCGCACCGAATGGCTGCTTGCGCATCGGTTGGGCCGAGAAACCTCTATCCTGGACGCGCTACAGTCCCACCCGGCCAGCGCAACCGAGCTTGCCCGGCAGATTTATACCGACACGCCCGATGCCTTACTGCCAGCGGCCAGCCGGAACGTCTTTGCTCATCTTGTTGATTTACATCAGAAATCCAAAGTGGAACCGATTGGAGACCTCACCGCAGAGGCACAATTTCAACGCAAAACCGCAACGACCTAAAAATTTGCAGAAATGCGCACCAACCCTCTTGTCGCGGGTTTTGCGCATTGCTATACGGCGCGAACCGTTCCGGCGTAGCTCAGCGGTAGAGCAGTTGACTGTTAATCAATTGGTCGTAGGTTCGATCCCTACCGCCGGAGCCAATATTTTTCCGTGGAATCAATAATTTGCATAGCGTTGCGCGCGTGCAAATATTTTTGGGCAAACCCCTTGTTCGCCCTCTGTTCACGTGAGGTTAGCCCTTTTAGCACATGTGGAGGCACATAAGAGGCACACAAAATTGGCCCAGCATTCGCCTCCGTGTAGCACACTGAAATTCCCCCGATTCCTTTTTGGCACATCGACGATTAGCAGCGCGCGGGCCAACCAGAGACGCCTGCATGTCGTTTGGCTAGCCCGGTAAGCAACAAAATATGCGATTTGATCTTGTGGTTCGGCGACAGCGTCTGTTGAATCGGAACCATGAACGCCGTTGAGATCGAACAAGCAATTACCGAGTTAGCCGAACAGCCGTTTGACCCGGCTGAGTTTCCTTTTGCGTTCCTTGAATGTTTTGACAACAGCCCTGCGCGGGCGAAGAAGCTGAGAAAGGGCTCAACCAACAAATCTGACATTGGCTGACTGAACCGCCCCAGTTTTGGCGGAGACTATTGAGTTCGTATTTCAAGCTGCGATTTTGTCTGACTTCAAGGCTTCTTCGTATCTCTCCTCGGCTTCGATTGGCGTGATGTACCCGAGTGGTTCAAGCGGGCGCTCTTTGTTGAACCAGTCCACCCATAGCAGGGTTTCCCATTCGACCTGATCCTTGGACTTCCACGGACCTAGTTGATTGATGACTTCGGTTTTGAAGAGGCCGATGATCGTCTCAGCCAGTGCATTGTCATAGCTGTCACCAACGCTGCCGACGGATGGCTCCAGCCCAGCATCGGCCAACCGTTCTGTGTACTTGATCGACACGTATTGGCTGCCGCGATCTGAATGATGGATCAGTTTCTCAGCGGGTCTGCGTGCGTGGATCGCCTGTTCAAGCGCATCTAAGACAAACTGCGTGTCCTGCGTTGTTGATGCCTTCCAGCCCACAATCCGGTTCGCGAAGGTATCAATGACGAACGCCACATAGACGAACCCGCGCCAGGTCGAGACGAACGTAAAGTCGGACACCCACAGTTCGTTCGGCATTGAAGCCCTGAACTGGCGATTGACCTTGTCCAGCGGGCATTGATCCGCAGGTTGACCACAGGTGGTTTTGACCTTCTTTCCGCGCCGGACGCCTTGAATGCTAAGCTGGCGCATCAACCGTTCTACAGTGCAGCGAGCAATATCAATCTTCTCGCGATTCATCGCGTGCCATAGTTTGCGTGCGCCATAGACAGAACGGTTCTTCTCCCAAACATCCTTCATCGTTTTGCGCAGAAACTCATCCCGCTTGGCCCGGTCCGAGGCACGGTCGGGATCACGCTCGATGGCAATGCGTTTATAGAACGTCGAAGGGGCAATCTGGAGAACTCTACAGATCGGCTCGACCCCATGCGCCCCACGATGATCCTTGATGAAGGCAATCATTTGCGGAATGGGCGGTCGAGCTCCGCCTGAGCAAAATAAGCAGATGCCTTCTTCAGGATCTCATTTGCCTGACGCAACTGCCGGTTCTCGCGCTCAAGTTCTTTGATGCGATCCCGCTCTGCAGAGGTCACGCCATCGCGTTTGCCGGTATCCGCCTCGTGTTGCTTGACCCAGATACGAAGGCTGTCTCTGCTGCACCCAACCTTCTGAGAGATCGACAAAAGTGCTGCCGATCTGCTCGTGTATTCGCTCTCGTGATCCAAGACCATCCGCACCGCTCGTGCGCGCAATTCCTCTGGATAACGTGTTCCGTTCTTTGTCTTTCCCATGACCCAGTATCCTTACTTCTGGGTCTCCGGCAAACAAGGGGCGCTTCAGACCTTGAACAAGTTATCCGCCCTGTGCTGGTCAAGTTTGACGATTACGATCAGATTGCTTTTGAAGTGGAACGCAACGACACACAGGCAACGCTGTTTTTGCCCGGCTCACCGTCGGCTTGGTCAGGGACAGTGGTTATGGCCGATCTGGCGCGGGTCACGCGGCTTGACATGAAACCGCACCAAGCATTGAAGCTGCTGCGCTTGTTTGGCCGTGGGTCCTTGGCCGCTTCGTAGGTCAAAATGAAAAGGGCAACGCCACGGCGCTGCCCCTTTTGTTCACAATAAACACTCGTTACGCGGTGGCGAGCATGCCCTTTTCACGGGCCAGATCGCGCATCCGTTTTTGCAGCTTTTCAAACGCCCGCACTTCGATCTGGCGGATACGTTCACGGCTGACGTCATACTGTCCGCTCAACTCTTCAAGCGTCACAGATTGTTCGGCCAGACGGCGTTGGGTCAGGATGTCCTTTTCCCGATCATTCAGCACGTCCAAGGCCTGCGCCAAAAGCTCTCGACGGGCTTCCAGCTCATCGCGGGCTTCGTAGTCACCGGCCTGATCGGCATCTTCGTCTTCCAGCCAGTCCTGCCATTGCATGGCGCTGTCGCCTTCGGTGCCGACGGTTGCGTTCAGCGAGGCATCCCCGCCGGACAAGCGGCGGTTCATGCTGATCACTTCATCCTCGGTCACGCCCAGATCGGTTGCGATCCGTTTGACGTTTTCAGGCCGCAGGTCGCCTTCTTCCAGAGCGCCCAGTTTGGCTTTTGCCTTACGCAGGTTGAAAAACAACTTCTTCTGCGCGCTGGTTGTGCCCATTTTCACCAAGGACCACGACCGCAGGATATATTCCTGAATCGAGGCACGGATCCACCACATGGCATAGGTTGCCAGACGGAACCCTTTTTCGGGGTCAAACCGCTTCACGGCTTGCATCAAGCCGACGTTGGCTTCCGAGATCACCTCGGCCTGCGGCAGTCCATAGCCCCGGTATCCCATAGCGATCTTGGCCGCCAGGCGCAGGTGTGATGTGACGAGCTTGTGCGCAGACGCGGCATCCTGCTCTTCCACCCAGCGCTTGGCCAGCATGTATTCTTCTTCGGGCTCCAACAGCGGGAATTTGCGGATTTCCTGCATATAGCGGTTCAATCCACCTTCTGGTGTCGGGGCTGGCAAGTTTGCGTAATTGGCCATTTTGTCTTTCTCCCCCCCCCCCAATGTTTAAGGGCTTAACATAGGATATGGGTCAGGTATGGCCCCGTTTCAAGGGGCGTGGGTGTTATATTGTCTCAAATCGCTACCACTGTAAGCTTTGCAACAGCGCGCTCACGCGCATGTGCTGTTCATGTCAACGCAGGTGATCGAACTTTCCGGCGCTCAAAATGGTTAATAATCCCTGAAAATCGGGAGGTAACGGAGCGTCGAACCGCAAGTGTGCGCCGGTAATGGGGTGCTCAAAGCCCAGAACGGCGGCATGCAACGCCTGCCGGTCAAAGCCTTGAACGGCGTCTATTTGCGCAGGCCCCAGCGATTTTGACGACAATTTCCGCCGCCCGCCATAGATCGGATCACCAATCAAACCATGACCGGCATGGGCCATATGAACCCTGATCTGGTGGGTCCGGCCGGTTTCAAGCCAGCATTCCACCAAAGACAGCACGGATGGCATTCCAAACCGTTCCACGATCCGAACCCGGGTCACCGCATGCCGCCCACCTTGAAACAGGACCGCTTGCTTTTGGCGGTCCGTTTTGTGCCGCGCCAGATGGGTGGTGATGCACATGACATTGCCGGGTTCGAAACTGACGCCTTTGACACCGCGCAGCCGTGGGTCATTAGCGTCAGGCATGCCGTAACACAGCGCCTGATAATACCGCTCTGCTGTATGCGCCTCAAACTGGGCGGCCAAGCCGTGATGGGCCGCGTCAGACTTGGCAACGACCAAAAGGCCGCTGGTTTCCTTGTCGATCCGATGCACGATCCCGGGGCGTTTCACACCGCCCACGCCAGACAGATCAGCCCCGCAATGGTGCAACAAGGCATTGACCAAAGTGCCCGATGGCGAGCCCGGCGCAGGGTGCACCACCATCCCGGCCGGTTTGTTGACGACGATCAGGTCGGCATCCTCAAAAACGACGTCAAGCGGGATATCCTCGGCCGCGATATGGCTGTCATCGGCCACCTCAACCGTGATTACGATCTGCGCACCCTCTGCCACCTTGGCTTTGGGATCGGTGATCACCGCGCCGTCCACCGTAACCGCCCCGGCGCCCAACAAGCGCGCCAGGCGGGTCCGCGACAGCGCCGCGGCCTCTGGCACATCGCGCGAAAGCGCCTTATCAAGGCGCGGCGGCGGGTTTTCCGCGATCTCGAATGTGACAAGGCTCTGGGCCATGGAAACTCCTGACTTTCCGGAAGAACCGGCAAACCTGCGCTTTTTACGGCGACTGGTGACGGTGCTGACCGCCGTGATGATTGGCGGGCTTGTACTGATCACGTCACTGATTGTCATCCGCTACAATGGCCCTGCCCCGGCTTTGCCAGATGCCATCACTCTGCCCGACGGCACGCGCGCCACAGCCTTTACCGTTTCAGACGATTGGTATGCGGTTGTGACGGCAGATGATGAGATCCTGATCTTTGATCGGGAAAGCGGCGCATTGCGCCAGACGATCAACGTCGAATAATCGAAACCGTAAGCCGCCGCGCGTCAGTCCACTACCGCGCCAAAGATCGCTCGCGCATGCTCGGTCATGTAAATCCGCAACCAAGGTGTATAGCGGTCTGGCCGCGCCTCGACATCGGCGCACAGGTCCTCAAAGCTGATCCAAACGGTGTCCATCACCTCATCCGGGTTCAGGTCCGTCTCAACCGGCTCGGGCCCATTCGCGACAAACACATCGACCACCTCATGTTCGATCAGTCCGCCGCCCACATCGGCGCGGTATTCCAGACACTGGCGGTGGCTGAGGGTCAAACCGGTGATCCCCAACTCTTCGTCCAATCGCCGTTGCGCACAGGTCAGCGGGTCCTCGTCCCAATGAGGATGCGTGCAGCATGTGTTCGCCCAAAGCCCGGGCGTGTGATACTTGCCCAGCGCCCTTTGCTGCAAAAGAATCTTGCCGTCGCGCACAACGAAGACCGAAACGGCCTTGTGCCGCAAGCCGCGCACATGCACTTCCAGCTTTTCGACAGGGGTCAATTTACCATCGACCCACGAGGGGATCATTGCGTTCATACGTGTGCCGCCGGAACCAAACGGGTCAGGTGCGCCAGGTTTTTCAACCCGATCTTCAAATGCGCCATCGGGCGGGCACGGACCAGTTTCTTGTTCATATAGGCCTCAAATGTCAGGCGCTGCACATCGATGTCGTGGCAAAGCGACACAAAGCGCTCTCGCCGTTCGTCACTGCGATAATACGCGTTTTGCATCGATGCCAAAACACGAAATACCGTCTTGTGCTCGCGCATAAAGAGCGCGCGTGCCAACCGCAAGTCCCGCACGCGGCCAGAGGCCAGTGTTGCCGCCGCCGCGGTCGCCGCCACGCGGCCGCCAACCATTGCGTAATATATCCCTTCGCCAGAGGATGGGGCGACAACGCCCGCTGCATCCCCGGCCAAGACCACGTCGCGCCCATTATCCCACCGATCCAATGGCTGCAGTGGGATTGGTGCACCCTCACGACGAATGGTTTTGCAGTCGCTCAACCCCGAGGCTGCACGCAAATCTGCAGTGGCCTTCTTAAGGTCAACCGCCTCTGCCGCCGTACCCATGCCAACGCTGGCCGAGGCACCGTGTGGAAAGACCCAGCCATAGAAATCGGGCGAAATGGCGCCGTCGTAGATCACGTCGCACCGTGCAGCATCATAAGTTTCGGTGTTCGGCGGCGATTCAATGATCTCGTGATAGGCGATGACATAAGGAATTTTGTCGCCCCCCGGCACCTCGGCGCGCCCAACTTGTGACCGCGCGCCATCTGCCCCGATGACGATTTTGCAGTCCGCAGAACGCGTCTCACCGCTTGCCTTGTCGCGGTAAAGCACATGGGTCCGGCCGTCGACACGGTCCAGTTTCAGGAACGTTCCCGTCAAACGCGTCGCACCGGCCTGCGCGGCGCGCGCGCGCAGGAACTCGTCAAAATGCTCGCGGTCAACCATACCGACGAACCCGTTTACAATTGGAATATCCACCTTGCGCCCGGTTGGCGAAATCATCCGCGCTGTTGTGATCTTGGCCACCAGTTGGCCATCCGGAATGTCGAAATCCGCAATTAGGCGTGGCGGGATCGCCCCGCCACAAGGCTTGATCCGTCCGGCCCTATCCAGCAACGCCACCTCGTGCCCGGACCGTGCCAGATCTTCGGCCGCCGTTGCGCCCGACGGGCCTCCTCCTACAACAACAACGTCAAACATGGTCATTCTCCCAGTACCATTGACGGCGCGCCAGAGTGCCGATCCGCAATCACCCTGGTCGCCATGCCGGCGGCCAAGACAAAAAGCGAGGCTTCAAACAAAAACACGGTGCCAAAGGCTGGCACGTCGGCGGCAAAAGCTCGGCGCATGACATCCACCGCTGCCGCGCCCAACAGGCCACCAAATCCGGCGGCCATAGCTTGTGCCGCGCCCCAAAGGCCCATACGCGTGCCTTCCCGTGCCGCGCGCCCCTGACCGGCCAAAGCCATCATCGATCCAATCGCAGCAACCGCGAACATTCCGTTGAAAAAGCCGAGTGTCACGACAACCGGTACAACCAGATGCACCGCGTTCAGACCGCCCAGCAAGGTGAGCATGGACAACGCGGCGGCCGATCCCATGCATCCGGCGACGACCCAAGCCCGTAAACTGCCAAGCTTCAGCCCCGTCGCACAGATACCAACCAACAGCATCCCGACAAAGACGCCGCCGTTTTGTGCGCCGCTCAGGCTGGTGGTTTGGCCCGGCGTAAAGCCAAAGACCAACCCCGCATAGGGTTCAAGGATCAGTTCTTGCATGAAATAGGCGGTCATCGACAGGAACACGAACACGGTGAAACGCCGCGCGGCCTCTTCGTGCCAGATCTCACGGAACCCCTCGATGAACCGAACCCCGGGCTCGGGGGGCGTTACCTGTGTTGCGTGTCTCTCGATGCCGATGACGGCCAGGGCTGTCAGCATGACCGCCCCGCCCGCAACGACGGATGCGACGCGCAACAGGCGTTCCGGGCTGTAGGGATCAAGAAACGCACCGGCGACACCGGCTGTGATCGCGATACCTGCAATCATCATCAGCCACGTGACCGTTGCAGCAGCAGCGCGGCGGCGCGGTTCTGTCGCCGTCGCCAAAAGCGCCAACAGCGATGTGCCAGAAGCCCCGACGCCCAACCCGATCAACGCATAGGCCAAAACAGAGATCAAAAGTCCCGGTAGAAAACTCGCGGTCAGAACCTTGACCCCGAACGCTGCGCCGACCCCGCCGAGCGCAAGGGCCACCATGCCGCCAATGATCCAACGCGTCCGGTTTCCGCCGGTGTCAGATCGAAAGCCCCAAGTGGGACGGCTGAGCTGCACGCCGTAATGCAAGGCGACCAGGAAACCGGGTAAGATCGCCGGCAAAGCCAGCTCGACCACCATCACACGGTTCAACGTGGATGTGGTCAAAACCACAACGGCACCAAGTGCGGCCTGTACAAGGCCCAACCGGAAAATCATGAACCAGCTCAGCATTCATCCGCCCCCCAACAACCGCAGGCCGAAGGCCGCGATCATCATGCCACTGACGTAAAACAGAACCCCGGTGCCATTGTACCAAGGCGCGCGCGCTTTCGGATCGCGCAGCAAAATCCGCATGGCCCAAAGCTGGGCCAGCAACAGGCCGCCAACGGCCAGCGCATGCCAGACCAGTCCAAAAGCAATCAACGCGGCCATCACGCAAAGCTGTGGAATGATCATGACCCAGCACGCCACGCGTGCCGCTTTGGCCGGCCCAAGCGTCACGGGCAAAGAGGCAACGCCCAGTGCCCGATCGCCTTTGAGCGCCTTAAAGTCATTGAGCGTCATGATGCCATGCGCCCCAACGGCATACAGCGCGGCAATCAGGATGATCCGCCAATCGGGCAATCCGACCGCCATCACCGCTGCCCCGGTGAACCACGGCAGCCCTTCGTAGCACAGACCAACAAGCCCCGGTCCCCAGATGCCAGAGCGTTTCAGCCTGACAGGCTCGGCTGAGTAGGCCCAGGCGGCAGCCACGGCGACGATCGTCGCGACGAAACCCCATGGTCCAAGGAACCAGCCGATGGCCAAGCCCAGACCGGACATGATCAAGGCAATCCAAAGACCCCAGCGCCCCGGGATCTGACCCGACGGGATCGGACGGTGCGGTTCGTTGATTGCATCCACATGGCGATCGCACCAATCATTGGCCGCTTGGCTCATACCACAGACGACCGGACCGGCCAGAAACATGCCCAGTAAAACAAGACCAAGATTTCCAGATATCGCCACCCCGGACGACACCACGCCACACAGATAGGCCCAAACCGGTGGGAACCACGTAATGGGCTTGATCAGGGTCAGCATGGCCCGCCCTTTTGGAAGGCCAGATGCATCATGTAATTTCAAGATTACACTCATGCTGTAAACTCTAATGCACAGCACGCAACAAGGGAAGGAATTTCTAGATGGGCGTCAAGCGTCCGGGTCGCGCTCTTGCATCCCGTATTTGTTCAATTTTACATACAGGCTTTGCCGCGACACACCCAACATCTCTGCCGCCGCGACACGGTTGTTGTCGGTCAACCGCAAAGCCGTTTCGATGCACATCTTTTCGATTACATCGGTAGTCGCAGAAACAAGGTCTTTCAGCGAGGCCGTTCCAACAAGGTCCATTACGCTGCGCACTGCCTCATCGCTGATCGCGCCTGCCGCATGCGGGCTCTCCAGCGGTTCGCGATAACTCGTGTCCCTAAAAATAAACCCGAAACTCGTCTCTGACGCGCCGGCGCTGATCCGCGCTACGGAAATCTCGACGGGTGCGCGGGTACCAACGACACTTTGAATTTGGGCAGTGTAATTTCGCAACCGACCCCGACTTGCCGCGTTTTCGAGGATCAATTTCAGGTCCACACCGCCGCGGGTCAGAAACTCTGACAATGACTTAGACATGACGTCCCGCGTGTGACTTGCATCAACCAAGGCCAGAAACGCCTCGTTGGCATCCTGAATGACACCCTTGCCATCCGCGATGACAATGCCGTCGCTTGAGCTTTCGAACAGGGAAATGAGCCCTTGCGCCAAATCCGTGCCGGCCCCGCCTCTTTCTTCGATCGATGCGATCCGGCACAACAACAGAACCTCGCCCGACGCACGGAAATACTCTGGCGTCAACCGAACCTCGCGACCGGATCTTTGGACCCGGGCTTGAATGCTGTCGGACCCTTCGGAACTGGCCGCCGCGCGTAGAGCGTCAAAGAACTCTGCCCGTTTGCGGCCACCAAAAGCTTGCGCAAATGCGGTCCCGACCAAGGCGCCCGGCTCGCTGCCGAGGATCATGGAGGCCACGGCATTCACGTCGTTGATCCGGCCTGAATTCGGATCGACCACGACCAGGGGTGTATCCGACGCCTCAAGCACGACGCGAAAACGGGTCTCAGCGCCGCGCAGTCTCTCTTGATCCCGCTCATGGGCCTGCTGTTCCCGCACAAGGCGCTGCTGTAACTCTGCAAAAGGTTGCAGATCACGCCCCAGCAACAAGACCTGTCCCGCCTCCAAAACGGGTGTCACCGCATACCGGATCGGGAATTCCCAAGCCGCGTTGTCGATATGGTTCAATTCAAGCCCACGGGGATAGGAAGCGTCTTCGTTGCGCAGAGCCGTCAAACAGGACTGGAACTTGGGCGCGCTTTCGACGTTGAGAAATTCGCTGAAGTCGCGTTCCACCCAGTGATCCAGACATCCGATTGACGAAGCATCAGGGCTAACGGAGATCCCGTGCACGCGGCCATCAAGATCAACCATAACGGCGATGTCCGCTGCCTGTTCGGTAAGACGATCAAAATCGCCTGGCATCGTGAACACACCAGCGCGCAGTCTGCCAGTGGGTTTGTCTTGCCTAGTCACTGTTTCGTCCCATCTTTGACGCCCAATTCACGACTATGGCTCTCGCACGGTCAAAAGCGGCTTTGCCAAGCTCGCCAATTGACAACGCTCAATTGCTTCTCTTGCCGTGTCCACGGCATGATCTGCGCCTGTTCGCTCTTCAACATTTTCTACCAATTGCACACCGCGCCCACCTAAAACGAGGGGCGGCAGTGATTTAAGGTTTGAACGCAGGTAATCGACCAATCCCTCTATACTTTCAACCGTTTTTGCACTTCCGAATGTAACGCCGACCATTCCAAATTTCTGCGCACTGATTTGTGCACAAATTTCGTCCGGTTCCAGCCCGATCGCCATGTGCGTCCACAAGCCGTGGCGGCGGAATTGGTTGGCCGCAATAAAGGCCCCGATAGAATGATCCTCGAATTTCGGAATAACCATCAAAACTGACTGGCCAAGCGGGATCAGCCGGTCTCGCGCTGCGAATTGCATGTCGCCACGAGACCGCACCAGCTTTTGAATACGAGAGGCCCCAACGGTCACCTCAACAAAGCTGGCAGTGTCATTGACCCAGCGCTCTCCCAATTGCCGGGACGCGTCGGGCAACACGTTGTCAAAGATGTCGTCCATGCTCATGCCCGAGGCGACCATCGAAGCGATCACTTGATGATGGCTGGATTCGGACGTGGACACCAACGCGTCGCACAGGGTGTTGATCCAGTCTTCGCGAACTTTTGGAGCGCCGTCAGCTTTGTCGTCGACCACTTTGCGAAGGGCCGATTCAACAAGGTATCTGATCGCTGGCTGGTGATGCTGCGCCAACGGCGCGCGTGACCCGCCTGATACAGGGCTCACCGTACTCTCCTGAGCTGACCTGCGTTGATTGCACGCCCCACCGTCGGAACGCACGCACGCAGATGTACCTATATTGTGCGCCTCGAGGGCCAAATTGTCAAACTCAGTTGACACACCAGCACAGGATTGTCGGCCACTGGCATGGAAAGCAACGCAAATTGCGCAGCGGCCTTCTCATCAAAACCACGCATTGAATATTTAAAAATCTAGGGATCACGCGAATCTCGGAGATGCGTACATTTGTTTTTACACCTCGACCGACTCAATGTGTAAATATAAATTGACACCTCGAAACCCTACGCCGTAGCATTGCAGGGCAAGAACGCACATGCGAGGGGGAGATGGCGCGCAACCCGAAGCAGAATAGAGACGCTGGTCCACTGTATACGCCGGCCGAACGCGCAAGGCGCGATGGCACCGCTTGGACGGTGGTTCAGGGCATTCTTGCGCCTCTGCAATTTGTCGTCTTCCTGATCTCTTTGGCCCTCGTGTTACGCTTCCTGGCCACAGGAGAAGGCTATGCTGCCGCTTCGATCTCAATCGTGATCAAAACCTTCGTTTTGTACCTAATCATGATCACAGGGGCGATTTGGGAAAAAGTGGTCTTTGGCCAGTACCTGTTTGCCCCCGCCTTTTTCTGGGAAGACGTGTTCAGCTTTGCGGTGATTGCCCTGCATACCGCGTACCTTATCGCGCTTTGGACTGGCGGCATGTCACCCACAGGCGAGATGATGCTCGCCCTCGCTGCATACGGAACATATGTCATCAATGCTGGACAGTTCCTGTGGAAGCTCCGCCTTGCGCGGCTGGATGCGGAACAGGCGGCATGACCCATCAGCCACCCCATATCCCCTCTGGATGCGGCGATCAGCCGATCCTCAAACAACGCGGTCAACGTGAGGTTTTTTGCGGTCTGACCGGCATCATTTGGCTGCATCGTAAAATGCAGGACGCCTTCTTTTTGGTCGTCGGCTCGCGCACATGCGCACATCTTTTGCAATCCGCGGCTGGTGTGATGATCTTTGCCGAGCCCCGATTCGGCACCGCGATTCTCGAAGAAACCGATCTTGCCGGCATGGCTGACATGCATGACGAACTGGATCGAGAGGTGGCGCGCCTGCTGTCTCGACGCCCGGATATCCGTCAGCTTTTCCTTGTCGGAAGCTGCCCGTCAGAGGTGATCAAACTGGACCTGGCCCGCGTGGCCGAACGGCTCAGCGCCGAGCACGGTCCACATGTCCGCGTACTCAATTATTCTGGCTCCGGGATCGAAACCACCTTTACCGAAGGCGAAGATGCCTGCCTGGCCTCGATGGTTCCCGGCCTGCCCGAAACCGATGCCCGGCAGCTGTTGCTGGTCGGCGCTTTGCCGGACGTTGTGGAGCAACAAGCGCTGGACTTGTTGTCCGCGCTTGGCGTCGGCCCGGTTTCCGTCCTCCCGTCGAGCCGGGTCGATGCACCATTGGCGGTTGGTCCCAACACCGTTGTTGCCCTGACCCAGCCTTTCCTTGGCGAAACCCTTGGCGCGTTGGAACGCCGGGGCGCACGTCATTTGGCAGCACCCTTTCCGTTTGGCGAAGAAGGCACTACCGCATGGCTGACGGCCATTGCGTCAGAATTTGGCGTCTCGGAAGAGCGGTTTGAAACCGTCACCGCCGCACCACGTGCCCGCGCCCTCAAAGCGATTGCGCAGGCGAGCGAAACACTCACCGGCAAGAGCGTCTTTTTCTTCCCGGACAGCCAGCTGGAAATACCGCTGGCCCGCTTTTTGACCCGGGAATGTGGGATGACAGCCGTCGAAGTTGGCGCGCCGTACATCCATAAATCGATCGTCGGGCCGGACCTCGACCTCCTGCCCAGTGGACCGACGATCAGTGAAGGCCAGGACGTAGACCTGCAACTGGACCGCTGTCGCGCCGCACGTCCAGATTTGACGGTCTGCGGCCTCGGTCTTGCCAACCCGCTAGAGGCCGAAGGGCTCAGCACGAAATGGGCCATCGAATTGGTGTTCACCCCTGTGCATTTCTATGAACAGGCAGGCGATCTGGCCGGTTTGTTCTCACGGCCCTTGCGGCGCAAGTCCCTGCTCAAGGTGGCCGCAGAATGAAGTTGAGCGTTTGGACATATGAGGGGCCACCCCATGTCGGCGCGATGCGCGTGGCAACCGGGATGCGCGGCTTGCATTACGTCCTGCACGCGCCCCAGGGCGATACCTATGCCGACCTGCTTTTCACCATGATCGAGCGGCGCAACCACCGCCCGCCGGTCAGCTATACCACGTTTCAGGCCCGGGACCTTGGATCGGACACCGCCAACCTGTTCACGACCGCCTGCCGGGACGCCTATGAACGGTTCCAGCCCGAAGCGATCATCGTCGGCGCCTCTTGCACCGCCGAACTGATCCAGGACGATCCGGGCGGTTTGGCCGAGGCGATGGACCTGCCGGTGCCAGTGATCCCACTGGAACTGCCCAGCTATCAGCGCAAAGAGAATTTTGGCGCGGATGAGACGTTTTTTCAGATCGTGCGGACCTTGGCCAAGCCAATGGAAAAAACCGCCCACATAACGGCCAACCTGATCGGCCCAACGGCCCTTGGTTTTCGGCATCGCGACGACATCACCGAGGTAACCGCGTTGTTGCAGGATATGGGCATCGACGTGAACGTTGTGGCCCCGATGACCGCAACGCCATCGGATATCGGCCGGCTGGGGGCCGCGCATTTCAACGTGTTGATGTACCCGGAAAGTGGCGAAAGTGCATGCCGCTGGATGGAACGGGAACTAGGCCTCGCATACACAAAAACCGTACCGATCGGCGTTGACGCGACACGCGATTTTCTGAACGAAGTCAGTATTTTGTCGGAACGTCCTGTTGTGATGGACGAAGAACGCTTACGCCTGCCATGGTACAGCGCCTCGGTCGATAGCACCTATCTGACTGGCAAACGTGTGTTTGTCTTTGGCGACGGCACGCATGCCGCGGCCGCGGCACGTGTCGCTCGCGATGAAATGGGGTTCGAGGTTGTCGGGCTTGGCTGTTACAACCGCGAATTTGCCCGCCCGATCCGCGCGCTGGCCCGAGACATGGGGCTCGAGGCGCTGATCACGGACGATTATCTGGATGTAGAACAGGCCATCGAGGCCCTTCAACCCGAGATGATCCTTGGGACCCAAATGGAACGCCACATCGGCAAGCGCCTGGGCATCCCCTGCGCCGTTATTTCGGCGCCGGTTCATGTGCAAGACTACCCCGCCCGCTATTCGCCCGTGATGGGGATCGAAGGGGCCAATGTGTTGTTCGACACTTTGGTGCATCCGCTGGTCATGGGGCTGGAAGAGCATCTTTTGGCCATGTTCCGCGAAGACTTTGAATTCCACGACGCGCGCGGCCCTTCACATCATGGCGGTCACGTGCCCGAAGCGGCCCCGGAACCCAGCGCCAACAGCAATGTCATCTGGTTGGAGGCCGCGGAAAAAGAGCTGCGCAAGGTGCCGTTCTTTGTTCGCGGCAAAGCACGGCGCAACACCGAAACCTATGCGGTCGAACGGGGGCTCCAGGAAATCAGCCTCGACACCCTTTACGAAGCCAAGGCTCATTATGCGCGATGAGATCGGACATATCGGGTCCGACGGGACCTATCGCGTCGTGATCCTGACGCTGGATGCACATGCGGCAGGGCCTTGCGCGCGCGTTGGCGATCGGCTGGCGGCGGATTTCCCGGGACTGACAGTCGAAGTGCACGCTGCTGCAGATTGGTGCGAAAACCCCGCCGCATTGGATGCTGCGCGAGATGCGGTGGGGCGCGGCGACATCGTGATCGCCAACCTGTTGTTTCTAGAAGATCATATCCGCGCCATCCTGCCCGCGATGGAAGCGCGCCGCGATCAGTGCGACGCCATGGTCGGAATGATCGCCGATGCCCAGATCGTGCGTCTGACCCGCATGGGCACGCTGAATATGTCCGCTCCGGAAAGCGGGACTATGGCGCTGTTGAAACGGCTGCGCGGGTCGTCGAAACCTTCGGTCGAGTCCGGTCAAAAAAAGATGCGGATGCTGCGCCGTTTGCCGCAGATCCTAAAGTTCATTCCGGGCAAGGCACAGGATTTGCGCGCGTGGTTCATGACCATGCAATACTGGCTGGGCAGTTCGGATGACAATGTCGAAGCGATGGTGCGGTTCCTTGTGTCGCGCTATGCCCGAACCGAAACTTGGCGCGGGGCCGCGGCGCCTGCCCCAATCGAGTATCCCGATACTGGCCTCTATCATCCCGATCTGCCGGATCGCATCACCACCGATGTAAACGCCTTGCCCCAACGCAGCGGCGGGGCGCGGGTCGGTATTCTGATGATGCGGTCCTATGTCCTGTCTGGCGACACGGCCCATTACGACGCTGTCATTCGTGCGCTGGAGACGCGCGGTGTCGATGTTGTCCCTGCCTTTGCCGGTGGGCTGGACGGGAGGCCAGCGATTGAGACGTATTTTCAGGACGATAGCGGGCCACGCATCGACGCTCTGCTCTCCCTGACAGGGTTCTCGTTGGTCGGTGGCCCGGCCTATAACGACAACGAAGCCGCTATAAACGTGCTCAAAGCGCTGGACGTGCCCTATGTCGCGGCGCATCCGATTGAATTCCAGACCATCGAACAATGGCAGGCGTCGGCCCAAGGCTTGGGGCCTATTGAAACAACCATGCTTGTGGCCTTGCCAGAGCTTGATGGCGCAACGGTGCCAACCGTCTTTGCCGGGCGGCACGGTGGCGACGTGGCGGGCGCGGACCGGTCGATGGCCCCCTGCCCCGAACGGGTCGACACACTTGCCGACCGGGTCAAGAACCTTGCCGAACTGCGGCGGTCAGAGGTCGCCAATCGCCGCGTCGGCATCGTCATCTTCGGCTTTCCCCCCAACGCAGGTGCAGCCGGAACAGCGGCCTATCTGGATGTCTTCACCTCATTGCAGAACACCCTGCACGCCATGGCCGAGCTTGGGTATTCCCTGACACCCCCAGCCACGGTCGCAGATTTGCGAGAGGCCGTTCTGGGCGGCAATGCGCAAACCTATGGGCAAGAGGCCAATGTCGCCGCCCATATTTCGGCGGAAGAGCTTGTGGCCACCAACCCATGGCTGAAGGAAACAGAGGCCCAATGGGGACCAGCACCCGGTCGTGCGCAATCGGATGGACTTGGCGTCTTTGTCCTGGGTCAGCAGTTCGGCAACGTATTTGTCGGCCTGCAACCCGCCTTCGGCTACGAAGGCGACCCAATGCGCCTGCTCTTTGAACGTGGATTTGCGCCGACCCATGCCTTTACCAGCTTCTATCTCTGGCTGCGCAACACCTTCCGCGCGGATGCATTGTTGCATTTCGGAATGCACGGAGCGCTGGAGTTTATGCCCGGCAAGCAATCGGGGCTCAGCGATGCAGATTGGCCCGACCGGCTGATCGGTGACGTGCCCAATATCTATCTCTATGCCGCAAATAACCCATCCGAAGCCACGCTGGCCAAACGCCGTGCCTGCGCGGTGACCATCAGCCACCTGACCCCACCGCTGTCGACCGCTGGGCTTTACAAAGGGTTGGCGGAGCTGAAGGAAAGCCTGATCCGCTGGCGCGAAATGGCGCCGGATGCGCCCGACCGGGAGGAACTCGAAACGCTGATCGCCGAACAGGCGGACGCAGTGGATATGGGCGGCACGCCTGCGGACGCCTTGTGGCTGAAACTGCTCGATACCGAAGAGGCGTTGATCCCCGAAGGCTTACATGTGGTCGGCGCACCGCTGAGCGCCGAGGTGCAAGAGACGTATCTTTCGCATATCGAAGATGAAGAAGCGCGCCCGACGGCGGCGGCGCATTTGGCACAAGACACTGAAATTCCCGCCCTTTTGAACGCGCTCGACGGACGGTTCACCGCGCCGGTACCGGGTGGTGATCTGATCCGCTCGCCCGACATCCTGCCCACCGGGCGCAACATACATGCCTTTGACCCCTTCCGCATGCCCACCGAATTTGCCTGTCGTGAAGGCGCGCGTCAGGCACAGGTTCTGCTAGAAACGCACAAAACCCTGCCACGCAGCGTGGCGCTGGTGCTTTGGGGCTCGGACAATATCAAATCCGACGGAACACCGATTGCACAGGCGCTGGCCCTGATCGGGGCCAAACCGCGTTTCGACAGCTTTGGCCGCTTGTCTGGCGCCGACTTGATCCCGCTGGCTGAACTGGGCCGTCCGCGCGTTGACGTGATCATGACCCTGTCCGGCATCTTCCGCGACCTTCTGCCCCTGCAGACTCGAATGCTGGCCGAGGCCGCGTTGGCCGCCGCCAAAGCGGACGAACCGCTGGACCAGAACTTTATCCGCGCCCATGCCCTCGCCCACGCAGACCGGACGGGATGCGACTTGGAAACCGCCGCCTTGCGCGTCTTTTCCAATGCCGAAGGCGCCTATGGCTCTAACGTCAACCTGCTCGTCGAAAGCTCGGCCTTTGGCGAGGAAGATGAACTCGCCGACGCCTATGAAACCCGCAAGAGCTTTGCCTATGGCGTAAATGGCAAGGCGCAACAGAACACCGCCCTTTTACAAGATGCGTTGGCCACGGTGGAGCTTGCCTATCAAAACCTCGAATCCGTCGAGTTGGGTGTCACAACGGTTGATCACTACTTTGACACGCTGGGCGGGATCAGCCGCGCGGTGAAACGGGCGCGTGGGTCCGAAGCCGCAGTTTACATTTCCGACTGGACCCGGGGACGAGGAAAGGTGCGGACGCTGGCCGAACAGGTGTCACAGGAAACCCGCGCCCGCGCGTTGAACCCGAAATTCCACGAAGCGTTGCTGAAACACGGCGCCGAAGGCGTCCGCCAGATCGAAAGCCACATCACCAACACCATGGGCTGGTCGGCCACAACCGGCCAAGTGGAACCCTGGGTCTATCAACGCACCAGCGAAACCTTCGTGCTCGATGCAGACATGCGCGCGCGATTGGCAGAGCTGAACCCCGCCGCTTCATCGCGCATGGCCAACCGCCTGCTCGAAGCCCACGACCGCGCCTATTGGCATCCCGACCCCGAAACGCTGGCCGCTTTGCAAGAAGCCGCCGAAGCGCTTGAGGATCAGCTTGAAGGGGTCGCCGCCGAATGAACCGCGTCACGACATATCAGAAAGGGACACCATGAGCCCCAAGGACAACATTCCACACTTGCGCGGCGAGGACGGCGAAGGCTCCGTCCAAGTGCATCAGGACAGTTCGATGAAAATCGAAGGGGCGAAGGTCTTTTCGCTTTATGGCAAAGGCGGCATTGGCAAATCAACGACCAGTTCCAACTTGTCCGCGGCCTTTGCGACCTTGGGCAAAAGGGTCCTGCAAATCGGCTGTGATCCCAAGCATGACAGTACGTTTACCCTGACGGGCAGCCTTGTTCCCACGGTGATCGACATCCTGAAAGAGGTCGATTTCCATGCCGAAGAACTGCGCCCCGAGGATTTTGTCTTTGAGGGATATGGCGGCGTGAAATGCGTCGAGGCTGGTGGCCCGCCCGCCGGCACCGGCTGTGGCGGTTACGTGGTGGGTCAAACCGTTAAGCTTTTGAAACAGCACCATATGCTGGACGACACCGATGTGGTGATCTTTGACGTTCTGGGCGATGTCGTCTGCGGTGGTTTTGCCGCCCCGCTGCAACATGCGGACCGGGCGGTCATCGTCACGGCCAATGATTTCGACAGCATCTATGCGATGAACCGGATCATCGCCGCGGTGCAGGCCAAGTCCAACAATTACAAGGTCCGGCTGGCAGGCTGCGTCGCTAACCGGTCGCGCGAAACGGATGAGGTGGATCGGTATTGCAGCAGGGTCGGCTTTGACCGGATCGCCCATATGCCGGATCTGGATGCCATCCGCCGCTCTCGTCTGAAGAAAAAGACGCTGTTCGAAATGCCGGATGAAGACGACATCATCGCCGTACGCGCTGGATATATCCGGCTGGCCGAGACGTTGTGGAACGGAACCGAACCACTGGCCCCGGCGCCCCTGCCGGACCGTGAAATCTTTGAACTGCTGGGATTTGATTGATGAGTTACCAGCGCACACTGACCCGTGTCGAAACATATTTCGACAAGACCGCCACCCGTACGTGGGAGCGGCTGACAAGTGATGCCCCGGTGTCGAAGATCCGTGAAACGGTGCGTGTCGGTCGCGATCAAATGCGGGCGCAGTTGCTCGGGCAACTGCCCGCTGACTTGACGGGACTGCGTATTCTGGATGCCGGGTGCGGCACAGGCCAGATGACGGTCGAACTGGCCATGCGTGGGGCGGATGTGACGGCCATCGATATTTCTCCTGCCCTCATCGAAATTGCCCGGACGCGTCTGCCGGACCGGATGCGGCACAAGGTGCGCTTTCTGGATGGCGATATGCTGACACCCGGTTTGGGCACCTTTGATCACGTCATCGCAATGGACAGCCTGATCTATTACGATCGCACGGATATCGCACGGGCGCTTGCCGAACTGGCGAACCGTACGCGAGGACAGGTCTTGTTCACCATCGCGCCGCGCACGCCAACGTTGATGGCCATGTGGTACGCGGGCAAGGCGTTCCCGCGCTCTGACCGGTCCCCGACGATGATCCCACATTCGCCAGAGGGTGTCGCCGCGGCCCTGGCCGAGACCAACCGTGACGTAAGACTGCGAGCACTCGACCGGATCAGCAGCGGTTTTTACATCAGCCAAGCGATGGAGGTTACATCGTGAAGCGATTGCCGACCTCTTTCCTGATGCCTCTGACGACACGGTTCCTGCCGTTCGCAGATGCGGCGTCTGAGGGGTTGCCACTCGGCCAATTGCTGCGGCTGTCGCTGTTTCAGGTCTCTGTCGGCATGGCCACCGTCATGCTGCTTGGGACGTTGAACCGGGTGATGATCGTGGAACTGTCGGTCCCGGCCTTTGTCGTGGCCTGCATGATCGCACTGCCCGTCCTGATCGCCCCGTTCCGGGCCTTGCTGGGCTTTCGGTCAGATACACATCGCAGCAGTTTGGGCTGGAAACGGGTACCCTATCTGTGGTTCGGCTCTCTGTGGCAGATGGGTGGCCTGTCGGTTATGCCCTTTGCCTTGCTGGTCCTCTCCGGTCAGCAACAGGTCGGCCCCGCCTGGGCTGGCGAGTTTCTGGCCGCTTTGGCCTTTCTGATGACCGGTTTGGGCCTCCATATGACGCAAACGGCCGGGTTGGCGCTGGCCAGCGACCGCGCGGATGAAGAGACGCGGCCGCGCGTTGTTGCGCTGCTCTATGTCATGTTCCTTGTCGGCATGGGGGTTTCAGCGGTCGTTGTCGGCTGGCTTTTGCGCGACTTTTCACCGTTCCGCCTGATCCGTGTGGTCCAAGGCGCGGCCCTCTTCGGGCTGCTGCTGAATCTGATCGCCCTGTGGGGTCAGGAAAAGCTTCGTCCGGTTCCGGCGGCAGAACGCACAGCACCTCGTCCGAAATTCAAGGATGCTTGGTCCGATTATGCGCGCGGCGGGATGGCCGGGCGACTGCTGGTCGTTGTGTTCCTTGGCACAATGGCATTCAACATGCAGGACGTGCTGCTGGAACCTTATGGCGGCGAAATTCTTGGCCTCTCTGTTTCCGCAACGACGTTTTTGACAGCACTGTGGGCCATAGGGGCGTTGATCGGCTTTGGATGGGCCGCGCGGGCGCTCGCGCGCCATGCCAACCCCTATCGTCTTGCTGCAAGCGGCCTGATCATCGGAATCCTGGCCTTTAGCCTTGTGATCTTTTCCGCACCGATGGGCATGCCCGCCTTGTTTTTCGCCGGGGCCGTGTTGATCGGGCTTGGCGGCGGCCTTTTTGCCGTTGCAACGCTGATGGCCGCGATGGCCATGCCTGTTGAAGGCATCGCCGGTCGCGGCCTCGCGCTTGGCGCGTGGGGCGCCGCTCAGGCCACGGCCGCAGGCCTTTCCATCGCGTTGGGCGGCGGCTTGCGCGACTGGATCGGAACCGCAGCGCAATCCGGCGCTTTGGGCGAAGCGCTCAACAGCGCATCCACCGGCTATTCCTTTGTTTATCATACGGAAATTGGCCTCATCTTTATCACCCTGATTGCCCTTGGCCCGTTGGTACGGGCCGCACGGCAATCGCAAAAAACCAAAGGATCGGCCCGTATCGGCCTGGCCGAATTCCCAACATGATCCGCCGTTCATCGGAAAGGAGACCGACATGACGGAACCATTTTTTGGAGGTGTAGACCTCGCCAGCGTGGCCATTTGGCTGTTCTGGGGCTTTTTCGCCCTTCTGGTGTTCTACCTACAACGCGAAAACATGCGTGAGGGGTATCCCCTGACGGATGACGACGGCAATCCGGCGGCCAACCAGGGTCCTTTCCCGGTGCCCGAGGACAAGACGTTCAAACTGCCCCATGGGCGCGGTGAAGTGACCGTTCCAAGCGGCCAGCGCGGCGATCGCACCGATCTCGCCTTGGCCCGGACCAGCCAGGCGGGTGGTTTTCCGATGGAACCCACCGGTGATCCGATGGCGGACGGTGTTGGCCCCGCCTCATGGGCCCCGCGCCGCGATGTGCCAGAGCTGGACGGTCACGGACATCCAAAGATCGTGCCAATGGCCGGAACCGAACATTTTGTTGTGGCCGCAGGCCGTGACCCGCGCGGTATGCCGGTCCAGGCCGGAGACGGTGCCGTGGTCGGTACCATCGCCGATATGTGGATCGATGAGCCGGAACAACTGGTCCGATACCTGGAAATCGATCTGGATGGCGAAGCCGGCGGCGGCAAGCGCCTTGTTCCGCTGACAATGGCCCGGATCAAATCCGACCGCGTCCTGATTGGCTCGATCTTTGGCAAGCACTTTGCCGGGGTGCCGCAGCACGCGTCGCCGCGTCAGGTCACGTTGCTCGAAGAAGAGAAGATCTGCGCCTACTACGCGGGCGGTCTGCTCTATGCCAGCGAAAAGCGGCAGGAACCGCAGCTCTAACGACGGAAGGTCTACGTTCATGTCACATGACGATTTTGCCATTGAACCGGTTCCCGGACTGCCAGAGATGCCGCCGGAGGGCGAGACTGTCTTGTGGCAGGGGCGTCCTGATTGGTGGGCGCTGGCCCGAGAGTCCATGAGCCTTGACTGGGTTGCAGGCTATTTCGTCGTCCTGGCAGTTTGGCGGTTTGGATCGGTTGTGGATCAGGTCGGATGGGGTCAGGCCGTGGCCCTGTCCGTGCCGTTCCTGATCCTGGCCGTGGTCGTCTGCGCCTTGCTGACGCTGGTCGCCTATGTTCAGGCCCGCGCCACGGTCTACACGATCACCAATCGCCGTGTTGCCATGCGCATCGGTGCGGCGCTGACCATGACGTTGAACATTCCATACACACAGCTGGCAAATGCATCGCTGGATGTTCGGCGCGGCGGGACCGGGACCATCGCGTTGGAACTGATGGGCAAGACGCGCTTTCCATACCTCGCCTGTTGGCCGCATGTCCGGCCTTGGCGCTTGCGCAACCCGGAACCGGCCCTGCGGTGCATCCCCGAAGCCGACCGGATCGCAGCCCTTTTGGCGCAATCTGCCGAGGCGCGGGTCAGCGTTCCAAACATTGCCCTCGTACCGAATTCGGCCGTCGCCGCAGAATAGGACCCCGCCATGACCACGCCAGCGATGAAAGCCCGCGAAGACGAGATGATCCCACGGTTCATGGTCCGCGCCATGTTCGGCCTGGTCATTGTGGTGCTGGGACTGGTGACGCTGGCGCGGCTGACCGATCGCCCGCTTGAAGCCACACCACCTGTCGCAGAGATCGCTCAGTCGCGCACCGTGTTTCTGGATGGGGACATGGCAGGAAACGCCCGCGTACTGGATGGGACAGGTACGCAGATTGCCAACCTCTCGCCAACCGAGGGTGGTTTCGTTTCGGGCGTCTGGCGCGTTTTAGAACGTGAACGCGCCAAAACCGGCGCCGCCCCGGACGGCCCCGTGATTATCGCCCGCGCCGTCAATGGACGGCTTTCCATTACCGATCCCAGCACCGGCTGGAGTGCGGACCTCATGGGGTTCGGCACAGACAACGCCAAAGCCTTCGCCAGGCTTTTGGATCAACCATGAAAGGGAACTGACGATGGGACTATTGACCAAAGAAATAGAACGCGCGCCCTGCACGGTGGAGGTTAGCCACTGCTTTGAAAGCCTGCATGCGCATGTGCGGTTTAACAACGGTGCTGTCGTGCACCCCGGGGACGAGGTGCTGGTCAAGGGACCAGAGATTATGGCCCCGTTCGGCACCGTGGTGCGTGAGGATCGCGAAGCGGTCATCGTGCGCGCCTCTGCCCTCGAACGCCTCTGCACCCGCCTGACAGGCGATTTTGAGGTGATGGAGCTGTGTGAATTCTCGTTTTCCGAGGAGGTCACGCTATGAATATGCACGCCGGAAAACACACCGCAGACGCAACCACCGTCGAAGAAGGGCTTGCCATCGCCGAAGCGCAGGATGCCCAGTTCAATGATGAAATGGCGACCGAAACGGCGATGCAGAACACCCTGCTGACCCCGCGGTTTTACACCACCGATTTTGATGAGTTGGACGCCGTTGACGTCTCTGGCATCCGTGAAGAATGGGACGCCCTGATCGCGCAGATGCAGGCCGACCCCAACAAGGGACATTTCAAAAAGAACGACGACTGGGATCATGTCGACTGGGACGGGATGGAGCCTAAGTTAAAGAAGGAATTCATCGACTTCCTGATCTCCTCTTGCACCGCCGAATTTTCGGGATGTGTCCTGTACAAAGAGATGAAACGCCGTGGATCCAACAAGGATATCACACAGCTCTTTCAACTGATGGCGCGCGACGAGGCACGGCATGCCGGCTTTATCAATGACGCCCTACGCGAGGCCGGTTTGCGGGTGAACTTGGGCTTTCTGACGCAGAAGAAGAAATACACCTATTTCCGGCCTAAATTCATCTATTACGCCACCTATCTCAGCGAAAAGATCGGGTATGCGCGTTACATCACGATCTTCCGGCATCTAGAGGCCAATCCAGAGCTTCGCTTTCACCCGATTTTCAAATGGTTCCGTGAGTGGTGCAATGACGAGTTCAGCCATGGCGAGGCTTTTGCCCTTTTGATGAAAACCGATCCCAAGCTGACCAGCGGGATCAATGTCTACTGGATCAAGTTTTTCCTGACCGCCGTTTACGCCACGATGTTCGTGCGCGACCATCAGCGGCCCGCTTTTCACGAAGCATTGGGCGTCGATCCGGACTGGTACGCGCATGAGGTGTTCACCAAGACATCCGAGCTGTCGAAACAGATCTTCCCGATCACGCTCGACATCGAGCACCCGCGCTGGATGACAGGTTTGCGGCGGTTGGAGAAAGCCAACCGTGACCTTGCCGCTGCGCGGGAACGTACGGGCGTCGGCGCGGTATTGTCCCGCGCAGGGGCCAGCATCCGGTCGGCCAGCGCGTTTCTGTCGCTTCTGACCATTCCGTCGAAATCGCACACTGTGCCTGCCGTCACACGATTGGAGCCCGTCTATTGATCTCTGCCGGTTGGATCGCCGCGCTGTCCGCGCTCTTTATTTGGTGGTTCTCCACCGGGGCGATCCTGATCGTCGTACGGCATGCGGATCGTGGCGGCATTACGGCGTCGCTGCGGTCGGTGATCTTTGGGCTGCCAATGCTTTTCGGCGGGGCCGCGTTGTTCTGGGTCACGCTGGCGTCTGAGACGGTCTGGGCGGCCTATGGTGCCTTTATCGCCGCCATCCTGATCTGGGGCTGGATAGAGCTTAGCTTTTTGGCCGGCATCATAACCGGCCCCAATCACCACGACTGTCCGGCCAATGCGCCCGAATGGGAGCGCTTCATTCGCGCCTGGGGCACCATTGCCTATCATGAGATGCTGCTGGTCGCCGCTCTGATCGCGATGTGGTTTGTGGGTTGGGAGGCTGCCAACACCTTTGGCCTTTGGACCTTTACGGTTTTGTTCTTTGCCCGCGTGTCTGCCAAGCTGAACCTGTTTTTAGGCGTGCCAAAGATCAACACAGAATTCCTGCCCAGCGCGCTGTCGCATTTGCCCGGACATTTCCGGATCGCCGCGTTGAATTGGCTTTTCCCGGTTTCCATCACCTTGCTGAGCCTGGCCACCTTTTGCTGGCTCGAACGGTTGATGGCCGCCGACACCGTTTCGTCGGTGACCGGCTTTTCCCTGCTCGCCGCGCTGACCGCGCTGGCGTTGATCGAACATTGGCTGCTGGTTCTACCGCTGCCCGATGCCAAGCTTTGGCGTTGGATGCTGCCTGAACCGCGCCCGATGACACCACATAAAATACCGGAGGACGCCCGTGGACTTTGATCATATTTTCCAGAGCCAGCTGACCCAACTGAAAGACGAGGGCAATTATCGCATTTTTGCCGAACTGGAACGCCGATGTGGCGCGTTTCCAGCCGCCAAAAGCCATGACGACAATGCGCCCGACGAAGTGACCGTATGGTGTTCCAACGACTATTTGGGCATGGGTCAAAACCCGGTCGTGATGGATGCGATGAAATCCGCGATCGAAGGGTGCGGGTGTGGCGCGGGCGGGACGCGCAATATCTCGGGCACCAATCACCATCACATCCTGCTGGAACGGGAACTGGCCGATCTGCACCGTAAAGAGGCGGCTTTGCTTTTTACGTCCGGCTATGTCTCGAACTGGGCCACCTTGTCCACATTGGGCTCACGCATTCCGGACGCGGTGATCCTGAGCGATGAGTTGAACCACGCCTCGATGATTGAAGGCATTCGCCATTCGCGGGCGAAAAAGGTGATCTGGAAGCATAACGATCCGGAAGATCTGGATCGCAAGCTGGCCGCCCTGCCCGCCAACGCGGCCAAGATCGTGGCCTTTGAAAGTGTCTATTCGATGGACGGCGATATCTGCCCGATGAAAGAGATCGTCGAGGTCGCCGAAAAACACGGCGCCATGACCTATCTCGACGAGGTGCATGCCGTCGGTCTTTACGGTCAGCGCGGCGGCGGGATTTCGGAACGCGAAGGGCTGGCGGATCGGATCACGTTGATCGAGGGGACGCTCGGCAAAGCCTATGGTGTTGTGGGTGGTTATATCACCGGTTCTGCCGCTTTGTGCGACTTCATCCGCTCGTTTTCCAGCGGGTTCATTTTTACGACCGCCCTGCCACCGGCTGTTGCCGCCGCGGCGCAGGCGAGCATTGCCCATTTGAAAACCAGCCAGTCAGAACGCCTGCAACAGCGGCGCAATGTCCAACGGCTGCGCAAGGGGCTGAACAAGGCCGGTATTCCGCATCTTGAAAACCCCAGCCATATCATCCCCGTGATGATCAAGGACCCGGTGAAATGCCGCATGTTATCGGACATTCTGATGGCTGATTACGGGATCTATGTGCAGCCGATAAATTATCCGACCGTGCCCAAGGGAACAGAGCGGTTGCGGTTCACCCCCTCGCCCTTGCACAGCGAGGCAGAAATCGACCGCTTGGTCGAAGCGCTGACAGTGCTTTGGAAACAATGCGCGATCGCGCATGCGGTCGCTTGATCACGGCCCGGTCAGCTGGCCTTGACTTGTGCGTCCACGACCTAAATCTGGCTTCAAAGCAACACGGAGGTGCGCCATGAAAACTCTACTCGCAGCCAGCACGATCGCTGTTCTGGCTTTTGCCGGAAACGCCATAGCCGATGGCCACGCATCCGGAGATCCGGAATCCGGCCTGAAGCAATTCAACAAATGTAAATCCTGCCACATGGTTGCCGACCCGGACGGGGAAACCTTTGTCAAAGGTGGTCGTACAGGTCCGAACCTGTGGAATGTAATCGGTCGCACAGCGGGCACCGAAGACTTCAAATATTCTGACGCCATGGTCGAAGCAGGTGAAGCCGGTCTGGTCTGGGACGAAGCGCAATTCATTGAATATGTGGCTGACCCCACCCCTTACCTGCGTGCCTATCTGGATGACAGCAAGGCGCGCGGCAAAATGGCATTCAAGCTGAAGAAAGCCGAAGATGCGGCAGATATCTGGGCGTATCTGGCGTCCGTCTCGGCAGCGCCAGAAAGCTGAGCAGGGCTTAATTCAAAAGTTCAAGCGCGGCCCATAGGGCCGCGTTTTTCGTTAAGAAACCGCGTTGAACCGGACAACTTTCGGCAATCCTGCAGTCAAGGTGCGCACCGCTTCGGCAACGCTTGCAGCATCTAGACCCGCGTCCAGATACATCTGTTCCGGCGACGCCTGGTCGATGAACCGATCCGGCAAGGTCATGGTCCGAACGGCCAAACCACCGTCCAACGCACCCGAATTGGCCAAATGGCTCAGAACAAACGCACCGAACCCACCATTCGCGCCCTGCTCGATTGTGATCAAGGCCCGGTGATCCCGCACCAACTGCGCAATCAGGTCCGTGTCCAGAGGTTTGGCAAAGCGGGCATCGGCAACGGTTGGCGTGATCCCTTCCTCTTTCAGGCCATCGACGGCCGTCAACACCTCGCCCAGATGAGCACCAAAGGACAGGATAGCCACGCCTTCACCCTCCCGTACAATTCGACCTTTGCCAATCTCAAGGATTTGACCGACCTCGGGCATATCCACGCCCACACCTGCTCCCCGCGGGAAGCGGAATGCAATCGGGCCCTCGTCATGCGCCGCGGCCGTTGTGACCATATGGACTAGCTCTGCTTCATCTGCGGCCGCCATGACCGTCATGCCCGGCAAAGCCCCAAGATAGCCGATGTCAAAGGCTCCGGCATGGGTCGCGCCATCTGCGCCAACCAACCCGGCGCGGTCCAGTGCAAAGCGCACTGGCAAGCCTTGCAACGCCACATCATGCACGATCTGATCATACCCCCGTTGCAGAAACGTCGAATAAATCGCGCAAAACGGTTTCAGCCCACTGGCCGCCATGCCTGCGGCAAACGTCACCGCGTGCTGTTCGGCGATCCCCACGTCGAAAACACGGGCCGGGAACCGGTCCGCCATCAGGTTGACGCCGGTGCCCGACGGCATCGCCGCGGTCACGGCGACCACCTTGGGATCTGCCGCTGCCAGTTCCGTCAAGGTTTTGCCAAAGACGGAGGTATAGCTGGGCGCATTGGGTTTCGATTTTGATTGCGCCCCGGTTTCCACGTCGAATTTCGACACACCGTGATAACAATCCGCCGAGTTTTCCGCCGGCGCATAGCCTTTGCCTTTGACCGTGCAACAGTGGATCAGAACCGGCCCCGTCGTGCGCGCCCGCACGGCCCGCAGAACCGGCAAGAGCTGAGACATATCGTGACCGTCAATCGGCCCGACATAGTCGAACCCCAGCTCTTCAAAAAGCGTCCCGCTCGAAGACAAACCGGTCACCAACTGGCGCGCGCGTTTGGCTCCGACCCGCATGGGTTCGGGTAAGGCGGCTTCGAACCCATTGGCCAAGGTTTTCATCTTGGCCAATGGTTCATTGGCGTAGAGGCCCGACAAATAGGTCGACATCGCGCCGACCGGCGGGGCAATGGACATCTCATTGTCATTCAGGATCACGAACATCCGCCGACCCTGCGCGCCTGCGTTATTGAGCGCTTCATATGCCATACCGGCACTGATTGATCCGTCACCGATCACGGCGATTGCATCACCCGTGGGCTGCCCCATGTCGCGCCCGACGGTGAAACCCAATGCGGCACTGATCGAGGTCGACGAATGCGCCGCGCCGAAGGGATCGAATTCGGATTCAGAGCGTTTCGTGAACCCGCTCAGCCCATCTTTTTGCCGTAACCCGGGCATGCGCCCGCGCCGCCCGGTCAGGATCTTGTGGGGATAGCATTGGTGTCCGACATCCCAAATCAGCTTGTCCATCGGTGTGTTAAACACCGCATGCAAGGCCACCGTCAGCTCTACGACGCCCAGCGATGACCCTAAATGCCCGCCGGTTTTTGAGACAACGGAGATCACTTCGTTGCGCACTTCATCAGCCAGTTTTGACAGCTCTCGATCCGTCAAACTGCGTAAATCGGATGGCCCTGCGACGCGGTCTAGGATGGGTGTTTTGGGCTCTGTCATGACAATGCCTCCCAAATGTGTTAAAAAGCGCCGCGCTCGGTGGTTCCGAACGCGGCGCGAGTTTCCTGTAGCCAACAGGAAGGGAACCGGAATGTGCTTCCGGCGTTCGGACCAAGGGAACCGGCGGTCCGAACCTGGATTGACCTATGCCGACGCGAGGTCGGCATGGCTCTATTCGTAGACCGGCGTACCTTCGGTGGTCGCCAGCTCTGGCCAGTCGCCAATGACATTCAGACCCTGCATCGGCTGCTGATACCCTTTGTGACAGGTTTTGCAGGCCGCTTTTGGAACATCGCCGAACACAGGTCCCAAACGTTCAGGCGGGTAAACGCCCTCGAGTTCCAGCAGGTAATCCGCGTTGATCTCTTGCGTCATTGCGATGCCAAGCGATGCGGTGCCCCATTGCGGTGTCACCTGTTCGCTGTCGTAGAAGGCGCGGCTGTTGTGGCAAAAGACACAGTTCACCCCCAGCGAATTGGCAAAGTAGTTCATGAACGAATAGGTCCGCTCGGCATGTTGGATGGCCGGCAATTCGCCGCCCGCCGGAGACCCCGCAACACGGCTTTCCAGATCATGCACACCAATCACTTCGTAGTTCAGGATGTACTGTTCCAACGCGTCAGATGGCAGGCTCGTTGACTGGCTAAGCGATGTTGCCCGGTTCTGAACCGCAGCCCAGCCTTCGGCGGACTCGTTCACAGGCGTGATCCGGAACCAGATCTCGGACGGGACCGCCTCGCCCCGGTGACAGGTGTAACACGTTACACCAACCTCACCGTTCGCGTTCACATGACCGTCCCAGTTTTCATTGATGTTCTGGGTCATCTCGATCATCTGATAGGCGACCTTGCTCTGGTAGTGTTCCGGATCATCCAACAGTGTCGGAATACCGGTCCAGGACTTCATCGCTGCAACCAAACGGTCATAGTTGTCGACCGTCAGGCCTGCCAGGGACTCAGGCACGTTTTCATACGCATCGCCCGCCAACTGCTCCCCTCCTTGGGGAATGATCGGCGCGGATGTTTCGTACCCGGCAATGGTTGGATCGGGCTGGGTCACTTCCGACTTGAACTCGGGCACTGACATGCCGATCCCGCGTGGCCCCGTTTGCAGGCTGTCCGTGGCAAAGGGTTGCCCCCAGGCCACCAGAACCGCCGCAACCAGAACCGCGCCACCGGCTGCACCCATGACAATCGCAGGACCGTAGATGTCCGTTGGATTGTCCTTGTTCCATTCGTTGAACCAATTGGGAAGCATATCAGTCCTCCTTCCCGATGAAGCCTTCGTAGGTGCCATAGGCGTCATAGCCATAGGACCCGTCGTAGGCCGGTGCAAAATTGTGCTCTTGCGCCCAGATGAACCAGTTATCGACAACCGTTCCGGTCAGAAGGATGCCGATACCACCCGTGATCGGGGTGAGCACCGCAAACCACCACGCCCAGCGGTGGATGCCTTCCATGGTGGCGTTGAACCCCATGGTCCAGCGCCAGAAGAGTGCCGCACGTTCCGTGGCAGTGCCGCGGTCCACGATCTGTTCCAGCTCACGATCACCGCCAAACCGGGTGACCGCCAGAATGGTTGCGCCATGCATCGCAAAGAGCAGGACAGAGCCATAAAGGAACACAATGCTGAGGCAGTGGAACGGGTTGTAGTAGAGGTTGCCGTAGCGGATGGAGAACGCAGTCGTCCAATCCAGATGCGGGAAGATGCCGTAAGGCACAGCCTCGGACCAGCTGCCCATCAGCAGCGGACGGAATAGACCCAGAACCAGGAACAACCAAACCGCGCTGGCAAAGGCCCAGGCCACGTGCTTGCCCATCTTGTGCTCTTGCGCCAGCAGATAGGTCCGCAGCCACCAGGTACAGACACTCACCAAAAGGAAGAAGCTGGAGATGATGTACCACCCGCCGTCGTTCAGCGGCGGCATGCTCAGCCCGTATTCAGGGCTCGGCGGCTCCAGCGCCAACCAAAAGAGCTGTCTGAGGAACTCTGGGATCGACCAGCCGACCTGCGCCAGCATGTTGAGCCCCACGATATTGAACCACAAAAGCCCCGTGGCCAGTGAGATCACGCCGGTCCAGCCAAGGTATATCGGCCCCAGCTGAGCGTTGCCGACCCAGCCGACCAAGGTCGAATACCAGGGCGCGCCGACGCGCTCTTTCATCATCTCGCCGCTGTCATCCATGCCCCATTCCGGGGTGCCTTGGACCTGCACTTGCGTGAATATGTTTTGATAGTCGGACAGCATGATTACATCCCCACCTGCGAGGGCCAAATCGGCAGCTCAAGCCACCAATTCCACCATTCCGGCCAGCCTTTGGTCCAGACGGGCCCTGAGATGATGATGCAGACCGCGGACCAGAACACCGCGTTGATCGCCAACAGGAAGCCCAGCCGGTGAATACCCAGCGTGCCGATGGAATAGCCGATGAAGTCACGGAAAAACGTGTCTTCATGATCCGGCGTTTTCATAAGTTCACCCTCTTCGGGGTTCGCCGCGCTGAGGATCAGCGCGCCGTGAAGCGCCAGCGCCAGAGTGGTGGTAAAGAACAACGTCACCGCCAGCATATGGGCCGGGTTATAGTGGAAATGCAGATAGGCGTAGCCGGTGTTCGACACCCAGTCGAGATGGCTGAAGATCCCGTAAGGAAATCCATGCCCCCACGCGCCCATCAACAAGGGGCGGAAGATTACAAGTGTCACATAGGCAAGGATTGCGAAACTGAAGGCGAACGGGACGTGATAGCCCATGCCCAGCTTGCGGCAAATCTCAACCTCTCGCAGCGCCCATGAGACAAAGGCACCGGTCGCACAGATCGTGATGATCTGCCAAAGGCCGCCTTCCGCCAAAGGTGCAAGCCCCAGACCATAACTGAGGTCCGGTGGCGCAATATTGATCAACCAAGGGTTAAACGTGCCCTGCAGGGCAGCCCCCCAAAATATCAGGATAGTTCCCAACAATGCGAAAAAGACCGTCGTGACCCCAAAGAAGCCCACGTAAAACGGCCCGATCCAAAAATCGAAGAGCTCACCGCCAATCAGTGTGCCGCCTCGAACGCGGTATTTCTTTTCGAAACTGAGCAACGCCATTATTCATCTCCGCCTTGGCGGCGGCTGGGGTTTCCCCGGCCGTCTGGTTTTGTCTGGTTGTCGCGGGCGAAGAGACCCCGCCCGCGACGTTTGGTAGGTAAGCAGACTTACTCGCCGTATTTCGCTGAAGCGACTTCAAACCAGTTGAAGCCGTTCGTGCTGAGCAGGACGAGATGAATCATCGCTGCCAGCAGGAAGAGAAATACGCCCTGCGCCACGAAAACGCGGCGAGGGTCGAAGATAAGCCAGATTTTGTAGAATTTAGCCGTCATCTTCTCTCTCTCCTCAGAACCACGGGAACCAGATGAAGGTCGCGAAGTGTGCGACCACTGCAACAATCACGAACAGCCAGAGGCCGCCCATATAGACTGAATGCAGCTCCTGGGCCTGCTCGTCTGTAAGACCTGTGAACGACAGGTCGGTGTTATCAGCCATGAACTTTCCTCCGGAACGTTATGCTGACGTCGCGTTCCCCGCGACTGGGCGCTTCAGGGTCCAGGGACCCCTCTGGCATCTGCCCGCCCTTCTGGACGGTCAGCCGGTATCCCGGTCTGGTGCGCATCAGGCACCGGCCGAGAAAATCAATGGGGTGATCCGGTCCGCCTCGGCCCAGGCCAGGGCCAGCGGTCCGCGCAGGTTCAGCGTGCGCTGACGGATCACCTGTCGCCCCCAGGCAAAGAAGGCAAACGGCAATGCCGCGATGAACACCAACACGAAATACGTGGTGAACTCTGCATTGCGCCGCCGACTGTTGCGCGCCGTGCGCGGGGCCGAATTTGCGGTCATGTCGGACATTGGATCAGTCCTCCTCTCTCTGCGCCGCGGCCTCTGGGGCCAGGGCAGTAACTGTGTTCAGGTCAACGCGTTCATCGCCTCGGGCCAAAACGGCCCGTTCAGCGGCATCGCGCAGGGATTTCGCAGCAGAAATCTGGGTCAAAACGGGATGCGTCGCGACAATGCGGTCCAACGCGGCTTGCGCATCCGCATCCCAGGGCAAATCGCGGCGCAGCGTTGTCGGCGTTGCCGCCGCATCATCCATTTCGCTCCCCAACGGAAGGATGTGAAACAACGCGTCAAAGAGCCCATTGCAGACCTCTTGGACCAGATACGTGGCCCCCGCGTAGCCCATAAAGGGGGTTCCCGTGGCGCGTCGGATCGCAGCACCGGGGAAGCTGGCCGGAATAAAGGCCGGCGATGGCCCATGCCCGCCTTTGGCCTCGGCCAGGTACATCTTTTCGTTGATCGATCCAAAGACGACCAGCGGACGATCCCGCGCAATCATCGCGCGGACCTCTTCATTGTTGGTCTTCTTGCCCGCACTGCGCGCCACGGCAAAACTACAAGGCAAGCCCAGATCGCGTTCCAGGAACAACCGGATGCCACGGGCATAAGTTTCGTTTGCCACGATCCCAAAGCTGGCCGTTGCAAAGAAATCCTGTGTGACTGAACGCCAGAGGTCCCAGACCGGTTTGATCGTGGAATGCTTTTCCCGTTCGATGAACGGTTCGGGGTCAAGGCCCAGCATCTCGCCCAAGGTCCGCAGGAACTTGGTCGTGCTGTCGATCCCGATCGGAGCCTGAAGATAGGGTTTGCCGAGAACCTCTGACAATCCACGCCCGAACTCGCGATACATGCAGATATTGACGTCTGCATTTACAAGGTTCCGCATCTCGGCCAGATGCGCGCCCAAAGGCATCACCATGTTGATCTCGGCGCCGATCCCTTCGACCAAACGCCGGATTTCGGCCAGATCGGACGGCATATTAAAGGTGCCATACATCGGCCCCAGGATATTGACGCGGGGCTTGGCCCCGTCTTCACGCTTTTTCTCCTTGGGCATCCGGCCTTTGGTCATACCAAATTCGGTAAAGATCCACGTCATCGCGCGGTCGGCGCTTTCCCACTGATCTTCATCAATCGTGCGCGGCAAAAAGCGTTGAATATTCGTGCCTTGCGGTGTGACACCGCCGCCGATCATTTCGGCAATCGACCCGGTCACGACCACGGCAGGCAACGCCGGATCCAAAGTGCCCCAGGCGCGCTTCATCGCGCCTTCTGTCCCATCCCGACCCAATTCTTCTTCGCCCAAACCCGTGGTCACGATGGGCAATTCATGCGGCGGCAGCGCGTCGGTGTAGTGCAGAACCGAGGTCACCGGCAGGTTTTCACAACCCACAGGCCCGTCGATCACGACCTGCAGGCCTTTGACGGCGGTAAAGGCATAAACCGCGCCCCAGTATCCTCCGGCCCTATCGTGATCCTGGATCAGCATCAAATCATCTCCGCCGCTTTGGCGGCGCGCGCCAGTTTGTCGAGCTTTTTCTGATGCGCGGCCCGGAAGTCGGGGCGCAAATTTGGGTCACCTTCCCAGACACCGGCCGTATCGCCGCCGCCAACGCCTTCGAAAAACGCGCGCATATGGGCCATACGATCCTTATTGCCAATCGCAGCGTTGATCACCTGTGCAAGACTGCCTGCCCCGGCCGGTCCCATCAACGGACGCGCCGAGATCAAATTGGTGAAATACAGCCCGGGAATGCCAAGTTCCTTAGCCTTTTGCACAACTGGTGTCGTGCCGATGGCAAGGTCGGGTTGAACCGCTTCCATCGCGGCGCAATCGTCTTCTAACGACGCCCGGAAGGTGACCTTGGCCCCATGCGCCTCAAGCCACTCACGATCCGCATCAGACTGCGCCGTGCGGGCACAGGCAGTTCCGACATAGGGCACCTCTGCGCCGCTTTCGATCAACAGGCGCGCGACGAGCAACTCGCTGCCCTCGTACCCGCTGAGTGTGACGGTGCCTTTGATCGGGTTGGCCGCCAAAGCCCCTTTGATGGCAGGCAAAAACGCGTTCTGAGCGGCCGCGATCTGTGCCGGGTCAACCTCTAAGGCGGCGCCTATATTGGCCAGCCAAGCCGCTGTCCCGTCGTGACCGACCGGAGCAGAGCCAACGATGGGCCGACCTGCGGCCTCAAATTCTCGCATGGCGGCAGTGTAAAACGGATGCACTGCCGCCACCGCGCCGCAATCCAGTGCGGCGTAGAGCTCGCGCCATTCGCGGCATGGCACAACCGGCCCCGCCGCCAACCCCATCGGCGCAAGCATTTGACCAATGATCATCGGATCAGCCGGGAACATTTCCCCCAACAAGGTCACCGTGGGACGGTCCGATTTGCCGTCGACCGGGGCCGGAACAGGTCCGGCCTCAACCTCGGCGCGGGCATAGTTGAGCATCGCGCCCGCCAGAATGTCTTTGGCTTCTGCGTGGGTCGGCACGCCAAAGCCTGGCACGTCGATCCCGATGATCCGGACGCCATTGATCTCATCCGGCAACAGCCGCAATGGCACGCCGGACGCCGTCGGGACACACAAGTTGGTCACAACGATCGCATCGTTGCGATCTGGGTCGGCCATTTCGTGCACCGCATCGCGGATGTCTTCAAAGAGCTTGCCGGTCACCAGCGTTTCGGAATTGAACGGCACATAGCCCACAGAGCGCCGCGCGCCGTAGAAATGAGACACAAAGGTCAGGCCATAGACACAACAGGCCGAGCCAGACAAAACCGTCGACACCCGACACATCCGCAGCCCGACGCGCAGCGAGCCAAAGGCGGGACACATGGATTGCGGTTTGTCATGCGGACCTTGCGGGTAATCTGCCGCGTAGCGGTCGAGCAATTCGGTTTGCCCCGCTGCCTCTGCCGCAGCTTTCATGTCTGACCCAGAATGGCAGCCAAGCCCGTCCGAAACCGGAACGGACGCATCGGACATTGCGGCCTCACCCTCGATAATCTGGATGTTGCCCGCGTCGTCATATCCGACTTCGTATCCTTGGCGGTCAGGCATCGTCGTAGATCACCTCCAACGATGCTTTTGGCTTGGCGTTGGCCCCGCGCATGTCCGCGTCGGTGGCCGGTTCCAGCACGAAATCGGCACCGGTGTCCTTGCCGTCAAAGAGGGCGAGCAGCCCGTCCTGGGTCAAAGGCTCTGGATGCGTTGGCGGGGCGTCCGCTACGTTCTGCGCCAGTTCGGCAAAAAGCGGACCCCACTGGGTCTCATCCGTGCCGACAATTTCATAAGACGCTGATTTGCGGCGTAAATCATCGTCTTGCGGGATTGCCGCCAGCACCGGAATGTCGACCGATTTTGCAAAAGCCTGCGCTTGACCGGTGCCGTCATCCTTGTTGATGACCATACCCGCGACGCCAACATTTCCGCCCAGTTTGCGGAAATACTGAACCGCCGAACAGACGTTGTTTGCGACGTAAAGGCTTTGCAGGTCGTTGGACCCAACCACGATAACCTTCTGCGCCATGTCCCGCGCAATCGGCAGACCAAAACCACCGCAGACCACATCGCCCAGGAAATCCAGCAGAACATAGTCAAAGTCCCAATCGTGGAACCCCAGCTTTTCCAACAGTTCGAACCCGTGGATGATCCCCCGACCACCGCAACCGCGTCCAACCTCTGGGCCACCCAGTTCCATCGCGAAGACGCCGTTTCGCTTGAAACAGACATCGCCGATCTTGACCTCTTCGCCCGCCAGCTTTTTGGCGGTCGAGGTTTCAATGATCGTGGGACAGGCCTTGCCCCCAAAGAGCAGTGAGGTGGTGTCGGACTTCGGGTCACAGCCGATCAGCAGAACGCGCTTGCCTTGCTCGGCCATCATGTGGCTGAGATTGGCGAGCGTGAAGGATTTACCGATCCCGCCCTTGCCATAAATCGCGATGATCTGTGTTTTCTTAGAAGGCGGATCGCTGGGCACATCCATCCCCGCATCTTCCGCCGCTTCGCGCCGCAAGCGATCATCAAAATCCTTAAGGTTCGGGACCTCGTCCTTCATGCGGCTTCCTTCCAGTCGAGCACCATTTTCAGGCAATTGGGATCGTCAAAGGCGATCTCATATGCAGCCACAGCGTTGCGAGCTGAGGCGCGATGCGTGATCAGGCCGTTGAGCGAGAGCGCCCCGGTTTCCACCAAAGCGCGCACCGCTTTTAGGTCAACAGGTGTCCATTCGGCGGCTACGCGGAAACGGGCCTCTTTCATAAAGGCAGGCGGGAACGCAAAGCTGAGCGCGTCCGGGTAAAACCCGGCGAGCACGATTTCGCCGCCATGGGTGATCCGAGACACCAATTGATTGAGAATCGCCCCGTTTCCGGATGCGTCATAGACCGATGCATAATCGCAGCGCGCATCCTCTTCCGGTGCGACGACCGAATAACCTTGCGCACCATCACGGCGGGCCGGGTCGCTTTCCCAGACGGTTGGCGCAGGTGCACCGGCGGCAATGGTCAAGCGCGCCAGAAGGCGGCCCAAAACCCCATGCCCCACGATCAGGTCCGGCACTTTTTTCTCAAGCCCCGCCAGGGCGTGTCGCGCGGTCGCCGCTAATGCGAGCAATGCGCCTTCGGGACCGAGACCCGCGTCGATCTTTACGACGCGATCGGCCTTGGTGATCAACGTGCTGGCCGCACCGCCGAAGAGACCAAAGGCGTCCTGAAAACAGTCCGCGCCGGGCACAAACACATGATCGCCGAGCTTGAAACCGCTGCCAGGTGCTGCTTCAACAACTTCGCCAGCTGCCTCATATCCAGGGACCAGGGGATAGCCCATACCGGGGAATGGCGGCATTTTTCCGGACCAGAACAATCGTTCGGTGCCGGTCGAAATACCCGAATGCTGAACAGCAACCACCAGTTCGTCATCGGCCGGATCTTTGAGATCAAGCGCATCAAGATGCAGATCTTTGGGACCGTTCAGTATGACCGCGGTGGCTTGCAATTTCGTCTCCCAGCTCTTCCCGCTGGCGGTCTGAAAGACTCGGCGCAGGATATTCTAGCTGGCTGCAAGTTTATCCTTACACCGCCACATGTCAATCTTTGTTTACATATTTCATGTCAATCCGGCTTTACGCAATGCAGTACACTCGTGACAAATGGCCGCGCCGGACGCGGGGCCACGATATTGGCAAAACCAGCGGCTTTGCAAAGCTCACCAATGCGATCTGCGGACCGGGTTCGCCCCGTTCGCATGGCCATTGTGTAAAAGGCAAAATAGACATCGCCTGCCCGATCCGGGGCGTCGCCGCCTGACATCGGCTCTGCAATGATGAGGCGCCCACCGGGTGGCAGGGCGTCAAACACCTTGGCCAAAAGCGCCTCGATCGTTGCATCCTCATGATCATAAAGCACGCGGATCAAAGAAATCGCGTCCGCGCCTTTGGGCAGAGGCTGATCCCGGAAGGATCCGGGCACAGTGGTTACGCGCCCCGACAACCCTGCGCGTGCGATCCGCTGCTCCGCCGTGGCCACCACGGCTGGCAAATCAAGGATGCGAAACGCCATATCCGGATAGGCCGCCGCCACCGCAAACACAAATGCGCCCGACCCGCCACCGACGTCCATAAGGGTGGTCACACCCTTCAAATCCGTCGCGCGCAATACGTCCTGCGCGACGAGCCCTTGCGTCTGGGCCATCAGGTCCGAATAGGTTGCAGCCTCGTCCGGCGGGGCATCGCCCCCAAAGACATAGGGCCAGAAACCGGCCAGCTCTGTCTCGACATCACCGCGCAGCATCGCGACCGGATCGGCCATGTCCCTGTACAAAACCCGGTGGTGCAGGATCATCGCCTCAAGCCCGGGCACCCCAACCAGTGCAGCACCCTTGCGAGATAATCCAAATCGCTGCCCGCGCTTGGGTTTAAGCAGGCCAAGGGCCACCCCCGCGCGCAGCAAGATATCCAGCCGGTCTGACGACATCGCAACAAGCGGCGCCAAATCAGCGGCCGTTTTGGGACCGTCCATCAGCCGGTGCAACAGGCGCAATTCCACAATCGCAAAGAGAGCCTGCGAATAGACAAAGCCAGAAACCAGATCAAAAATCTCGGCGCCATCCCGGCGCACAGCCCCGCGAAACAAGGGCAAATGTGCGAACTTGGCCTGAATTTCCGGGTTAGATATCAAACGGTTGACCCACGCCCCAAGGGACCGCCCCGCGCGGCTTGGCACTGGGTCAGAGACGTGGTCCGTCACCGGTCAGTTCCGCAGATGTGCCGGGATCGGCGGAATGATCTTTTCAGATTGATAGCGCACCATCTGCGCCAACTGCGCCTCTCCGGGACAGGATGGAATAGACGCGATCGCGCCGGCTAACGTATCCTTCAACTTGTCATAAGCACCTTTAACCCCATAGGCGCTGACCGCATTGGGGCGTCCGTGCAAATCATCCTGACCGACCGGCTTGCCCAGGCTGTCCTGATCCAAAACCGCGTCTCTGAGGTCGTCGGCAACCTGAAAGGCTTCACCGATGCGCGCGCCCAATTCGCCCCAGGGTTCCGGGTCGTGTCCGGCGGCAATGGCACCCATTTGCGTTGCCGCTTCGAACAGCGCGCCGGTTTTGGAACTGTGATAGGCCGCAAGGTCGATGACCGCTTCGCTTTCCCATCCTTGGCCCGCGCATATCCCGCCCGGCATGCCAGTGCGTTGTGCCAGTGTCAGAACAAGTTGCATGGCACGCGCGGCGGCGTGCTCTCCCGCCCGGGCCAGAACTTCAAAGGCCAGAACAATCAGGCTGTCCCCGGTCAAAACCGCCAACGGCTCGGAAAACGCTTTGTGCACAGACGGCTTGCCGCGGCGCAGGTCGGCGTCATCAAAACATGGCAGATCGTCATGCACCAATGATGCACAATGGATCAGCTCCAATGCCGCAGCCGCTGCATCGGACACAGCGGGTTTGTCATCGCCACAGGCCGCCGCCACTGACAACAGGATCGTCGGCCTGATGCGCGCGCCACCCGGCGTCGTGGCATAGCTCAACGCCTCTGATAGCTGCGCCGGGGCTGCATCCCCACGCCCGATAGAAACGGCATCTGTCACCGCCTTGTTGATACGGTTTTTAAATGCCATGCGGGCGCTCTCCTCTATGAATGACATCAAAGATAGACACGTTGAGTGTAAATTACACTGGACGCTTTGTCGGGTTGAGTCAACAATTCGATATGATGCACGCTCATCCAATCGCGCCCGGCAAGGACCGGGTTGTCGTCATCGGCGCTGGGATCGCCGGATTGGCATCTGCCGCGCGTTTGGCGCATCATGGGCACGAGGTTCTGGTGTTAGAACGTCACGATGCGCCCGGTGGAAAGATGCGCGCTGTCCCGTCAACGGCGGGTCCCGTTGACGCCGGCCCCACGGTTCTGACGATGCGGTCGGTGTTCGACGATCTTTTTGCCGCCCTTGGTGAGCATCTGGATGACCACGTCACCCTGATCCCCCAAGATGTGCTGGCCCGTCATTTCTGGCCGGATGGCAGTCAGCTGGATCTCTACTCCAATGACGGGCGGAATGCCGACGCGATCCAGCATTTTGCAGGCACCCGCGCCGCAGATCAGTTTCGCAGGTTTCAACGACGTACCCGTCGCCTGTTTGATGCGTTCAACGATCCCGTGATGCGCGCGGCCAAGCCTGACCTGATGCAGGTCACGCTGCGTGTGGCAACCGATCCGGCCTTGCTTCGCGCCATGGCCCCCCTGTCAACCATGGCACAACATCTGGCGCGCAGCTTTGACGATACACGTCTGCGCCAGCTTTTTGGGCGCTACGCCACCTATGTTGGCGGTTCGCCCTATGCGGCCCCGGCGCTGCTGTCGCTGATCTGGGATGCCGAAGCCGCCGGTGTCTGGGTTGTGCAGGATGGAATGCACCAATTGGCTCGCGCGCTCGAACGTTTGGCCTGTGACCGTGGCGCTGTGTTCCAATACGGCGCACATGTGGACCGAATTGAAACGGATGCAGACGGGCTGTGCGCCATTTGCCTCAGCTCGGGCGAGCGCATTCGCACACGGCGCGCCATCTTCAACGGCGACCCAAGGGCGTTGGCCACAGGGCAAATGGGCCCGGATGTGGAGCATGTCGCCACGCAAACCCTGAAATCCCAGCGCAGCCATTCCGCGCAGGTCTGGGCATTCTCCGCCTGTCCCGAGGGTCCAAAGCTTGCCCATCACAACGTCTTTTTTGACGCCGATCCAAAGGCGGAATTTGACGATCTCGCGGCTGGGCGACTGCCCCGCTCACCCAGCATTTATCTCTGTGCCCAAGACCGCGGCACCGGCGCGCCGGTGCCCGCAGAGGAGCGTTTCGAACTGATCCTGAACGCACCGCCCTGCATCGGCCCAACTGATCAAGACAAGGAGTATGCCGAATGCCGGACACGCACCTTCCAAACTCTGGCCCGTTTCGGCCTGACCTTCAACACGACACCGGGACCCACAGCGTTGACAACGCCCACCGGGTTCGACGCCCTGTTTCCGTCATCGAACGGTTCCCTTTACGGGCAGAGCCCGCATGGGATGATGGCAGCCTTTCAACGCCCGACGGCGCGCACGGTGGTGCCCGGTCTGTACCTGGCGGGCGGCGGCACCCATCCGGGGGCGGGTGTTCCGATGGCAACCCTCTCCGCCCGGCACGCGGTCGCGGCGATCATGCAGGACCAAACTTCCACCTCGCCGTCCCCCCAAACGGTTACGCCTGGTGGTATGTCGACGGGATCAGCGACGACGGCACCAAGGCGGTCAGTGTCATCGGGTTCATAGGCTCGGTCTTTTCGCCGTGGTACCGATGGTCGGGCCGCAAATCGCCCGAAAACCATGTCTGCATCAACGTGGCCACCTATGGCCCGGGTGGGCGGTTTACCATGACGGATCGGGGTGCCTCCGCCTTGCGCCAATCGCCCGACCAGTTCGAAGTCGGCCCATCGTCAATGCATTGGGACGGCGCAAACCTGGTGATCGACATCAATGAAATTTCCGCGCCGCCCATCGTTGGGCGTGTGCGCGGCCAAATCACGGTCACGCCACAAGCGCTCACAGATGTGGAAATGACCCTGACCCCTGATGGGGCTCACATCTGGCGCCCCTTTGCCCCGTCGTCGCGGATCAAGGTCGATCTGGAAGCGTCGGGTTGGCAATGGGAGGGTCACGGCTATTTTGACGCCAATTTCGGCACGCGCGCTTTGGAAGAAGACTTTTCCTATTGGACATGGGGCCGGTTCCCCACGGCCGAAGGTGCGACCTGTTTTTACGATGCAACACGGCTAGATGGGTCAACGCTGGAAACCGCGATTACCTTTGAGGCTGATGGGTCTGCGCGGATCAGCACCCCACCGCCCAAAGCGCGGCTGGCGCGCAGCCTTTGGGCCGTGGCGCGCGAAACGCGGGCGGATCCGGGATACAAACCCAGACAGGTCAAAGCGATGCTGGACGCGCCCTTTTACACGCGCTCGGCTGTGCGCACCTCCATCAACGGTCAAGAAACCGTCGGCGTGCACGAAGCGCTGGATTTGGTCCGGTTTCGCAGCCCGTTGTTAAAACCGATGCTCGCTGTCCGGGTCCCACGCCGACCGGGCTGGCGGTTCGATTAATCGACCGCCGGCGCGCTGCGCGCCACGTCCGGGTTCAAACGCCACACCACAAGGTTCAAGGCCCCGGCCACCGTGACCCAGAGAAGGTAAGGCGCAAACAGCAAACAGGCGATCCAATCCACAGCCCATAGGGCGACCATGCACGCCGCAACCGCCATCCATAGCGCTACCAAAACGGCCATTCCCGCTCGGATGCGCCGCAAACCGAAAAAGACAGGCGTCCAAAGCGTGTTCAAAGCGATCTGCAAAGACCAAAGCGCCATGGCCAAACCGTTGTCCGACAACATAGCGGCGCGCGCGCCCGCGTAGGACATACACAGATAGAGCGTTGTCCAAGCCACCGGGAACAACCAGTCTGGTGGTGTCCAACTGGGTTTATTGAGCGCGCGATACCATGCCCCCGGCGGGAACATCGCGCCAGTCGCCCCTGCCGCAAAGCAAGCCGCCAGAAAAATGCAAAAATAGGCCCAGATCATGCCCGCATATTTGCGCCGGCACGGTCCCGGATCAAGGTGCTGCGCTGTTTGAGGTCATAGGCCTTGGCCTGTGCCAAGGTATCATAGAGCGTATCGCTCCAATCCCGCCGCAGGATCGGATCGGCTGCAGCGTCCACTAGGAATGCGGTTTCCGGCAAAGGCCGTGCAAAAAGCAGCGGCGATGTCGGCAACCCGGCACTTGCAACGCCTTGTATGGCCGACAGCGACAGCCATCCCAGTTTTTGCCAGCCCCGTGTGCGGGCCCGATCACTGATCGGGTCATAGCCAGCGCGTCGGACAACTCCACCGATCCCGGCATAGATATGGCGGGCCGCGAATATCCCCATCCGACAGTTCAAGGGCAGCGCGGGTATCCCCGCCTCGGACCGTCGATAAAGCCCATCCGCTTCGACAAGCAGGCGGCGCACCACGTGGCCCAGTTCGGGCGACGGGCGCGGTGACTGGACCAGCTCCGCTGCATCGACGCCCGCATCTTCCAGCCATGTCACCGGCAAATAGAGCCGCCCTTCTTGCGCGTCTTCACCGACATCCCGGGCAATATTGGTCAGTTGCATCGCAACCCCCAAATCACAGGCACGGCTCAGCGCGTTTCGATCCCGCACGCGCATCAGGACACACATCATCGCGCCCACTGCGGAAGCTACACGTGCCGCATAGGCACGCAGATCGGAAATCGTGGGATATTGGCGTTCCAGCGCGTCCCAAGCGAAGCCTTCCAGCAACGCCTCGGGCAAGGCACGGGGCATGTCAAACTCTTCGACAATGGTGGCAAAGGCGCGATCTTCTGGCGCGTTGCGTGGGCGGCCTTGGTAAATGTCATTCAACCGGTCCCACAGCACATGAACCGCATCGGATTTATCCGCGTTCAGGTCTACCGCGTCGTCGGCTTGACGGCAAAACGCATAGAGCACCAAAGCGGGGTTGCGCACGCTTGCGGGCAAAAGATGTGATGCTGCATGGAAGGACTTTGATCCATGGCGGATGGTTTCCGCGCAATAGGCGATATCGCGATCTTCGAGGGTCATGCGGTCACCATTTGTGGGTCAGGTACCAATTGATCGAGCACGGCCGCGCTGCAAATAACACCGGGCACCCCGGCACCGGGATGCGTACCCGCCCCGACAAGGTAGAACCCCTTTGCTTCTTCACTGACATTGTGCGGACGGAACCACGCGCTTTGCAGGATACGCGGTTCAATGGAAAAACCTGCGCCATGCGGGCTGAGATACCGATCTCTGAACGTGTCCGGCGTAAAGACGACCGAGGATGAAATCCGGCCCCGCAACCCCGGCAACAGCTGATCTTCCAGCACGTTCAGGACCTTTTCCTGATACCGGTCAGACATTTCGGCCCAATCCACAGGGCTGTCATGCCCAAGGTGCGGCACCGGGCTGAGCGCATAGAACGCGTCATCCCCATCCGGTGCGACCGTGGGATCGGTGACAGAGGGGCGATGGACGTAAAGGCTCATATCCTCGGCCAGATGGCCTTTTCGGAAAATGTCGTGGACCAAACCTTTGTACCTTGGGCCATTCAGGATCGTGTGATGGCCTGCATCCGGCCACATGCCGCGGGTGCCGCGTGTGCCAAAATACCAGACGAAAAGACCCATCGACCATTTCGTCCGTTTCAAACGTGGCCCGGTCCAGCGACGCACCTTGTGATTGCGCAGAAGGTGGTCATAGGTGTGACCCGCATCCGCGTTGGAAACGACCACATCCGCCGGAATGATCTCGCCACTGCTCAGCCGCACGCCCCGCGCGCGTCCCGCCTTCAATAGGATTTCGTCAACCACTGCGCCTTGCAGGATTTTGCCGTTCTGATCACGCACGATCTTGGCCATCGCCTCTGCAATCGCGGCAACACCGCCCACGGCATAATGCACGCCAAAGGCTTTTTCCAAATGGCTGACAAGGGCGTACATCGAGGTCACGTTGAACGGATCGCCGCCGATAAACAGCGGATGAAACGAGAGCGCCATCTGCAATCGCGGGTCTTTGACCCGCCGCGCCGCATGCGCCGCGATGGATCGATCCGCCCGCAGCATCGCGAAGGTGGGCAAAACCTTTATCAGTTCCCACAAGGAATGCATCGGACGTTGGCCCATATCTTCGAACCCAACGCGATAGCGCCGCTCACTATCGATCAGGAAGCGGTCGAACCCGGCCAAATCACCCGGGGACAGGCGCGCCACTTCGGCCCGCATATCTTCGGCATTCTGGCGCGCCGCAAACCGGCTGCCATCAGGCCAGCGGATTTCATAAAACGGGTCCAGCGCGCGCAGATCGACATCGGCGTCAAAATCCCGACCGCAAGCGGCCCAAAGCTCTCGCAAGACATGGGGTACGGTGACAATCGTTGGACCAAGGTCAAACCGATGCCCGTCCTGATAAATCGCCGAGGCGCGCCCCCCGGGCATATCCAGCCGGTCGATCACCGTAACACGGTAGCCGCGCGCGCCCAGACGCATGGCTGCTGCCAAGCCGCCCAAGCCCGCCCCGATCACAACCGCATGTGCCGCACCCATAGATGCGGCTTCGGTCATTCGGCGCGGATCCGAAATTGTCAACATAACTACACTGTACACATGTCCAGTTTAGTTGACAATTCGCCTTTACATGGCTTTTCACAAGGAAAAATCCGTGTCACACTTAATGGACAAACCGTTGGAGGATCACATCAAACCGGTTTCCATAAGCTTTTTTCGGTTCTCAGGTTACCTGGACCGTATCTGGGCCTTTACGATGATGGGCGCGGCGCGGCTGTCCATGCCGCGCGTACCCGGTATTGATTTTTGGAAGCTGTGTGGGTCCGGTACGGGCGAAGGGTTCACGCCGGTTCCCAACACCGCCGTCTACGCGATTTTAGCGACGTGGAGCGATCTTGATACCGCGCGCGCGCAAACCGCAGACGCCGCGATTTATAAACGGTATCTGCGCCGCGCAACCGAAAGCTGGACCGTCTTTCTGCAACCCACCTCTGTCCGCGGCCAGTGGTCCGGGCGTGCCCCCTTCGTTGCAGACAAGACCCCTGCCCCGGGCCCGCTGGCCGCCTTGACCCGCGCCACCCTGCGCCCGCGTGCCTTGTTGCCCTTCTGGCAAAGGGTGCCGGATATTTCGGATGTGATCGGCGATGACCCCAACGTGCTTTTCAAAATCGGCATCGGCGAGGTGCCGTTGATGCACCAGGTGACGTTTTCCATCTGGCCCGACACCACGACGATGGCCGCTTTCGCGCGCACCGACGGTCCGCATGCCCGTGCCATTCAGGCGGTTCGGGACGGAAACTGGTTCCGGGAAGAGCTGTACGCCCGGTTCAACGTACTGGACGCACGCGGCACCTGGCACGGTGCCGCCCCGCTACCGCAACTCGGAACTGCCCAATGACCAAAGCGCCCTATCCGTTTTCCGCGATTGTCGGTCAGGATCAGATGAAACTGGCCATGATCCTGACAGCGATCGAACCGGGTCTTGGCGGCGTTCTGGCCTTTGGCGACCGGGGCACGGGCAAATCGACAGCCGTTCGCGCACTCGCCGCGCTGTTGACCCCTATCAAGATGGTCGAGGGCTGCCCGATCAATGCGGCCAGGGTTGAAGATGTGCCGGATTGGGCATCTCCGATCAAAGGCAAGATTGTCACCCGCCCGACCCCTGTGATCGACTTGCCTCTTGGTGTCACAGAGGATCGGGTCACAGGTGCGCTGGATATTGAACGTGCGCTGACACAGGGCGAAAAGGCGTTTCAGCCGGGTCTCTTGGCCCAAGCCAACCGTGGTTATCTGTACATTGATGAGGTCAATCTTCTGGAAGATCACATCGTTGATCTGTTGCTTGATGTGGCGCAAACCGGAGAGAACGTGGTGGAACGTGAGGGCCTGTCGATCCGCCACCCCGCCCGGTTTGTCCTCGTGGGATCGGGAAACCCGGAAGAAGGCGAGTTGCGCCCCCAATTGCTTGATCGGTTTGGCCTCAGCGTCGAGGTGCGCACACCGGATGATATCGAAGACCGGATTGAGGTGATCCAGCGACGCGATGCGTATGAAAACAACCATGCGGCGTTCATGAAACGTTGGCGGGCGCAAGACACTAAAATCCGCAAAGCCATTCTGGCGGCCCGCGACCGGGTCGGTGCGGTCGATGCGGACACCGACATCCTGCGGGATTGCGCCCAGCTGTGCGTGGCGCTTGGGTCCGATGGGTTGCGCGGTGAGTTGACCTTGCTCAAAGCCGGGCGCGCGTTGGCCGCCTACCGCGATGATGCGACGCTTACGCGGGACCATCTGCGCAGCGTCGCGCCGATGGCGTTGAGCCATAGGTTACGCCGTGATCCCCTGGACGAGGCCGGATCGACCGCTCGTGTTCTGCGCGCGGTGGAGGAGGTTTTGGGATGACCGGCCACACCTGGTCACAGGCCATGCTGGCGCTGTCCGCATTGGCCGTTGATCCTGGCGGTCTTGGCGGGATCAAACTGCGCGCGCGGGTCGGTCCGGTTCTGCGACAGTTTCAAAGCCAGCTTAACACTCTGCCTTTGGCGTTTCGCCGCATTCACACGGATGTTTCTGACACGCAGCTTTTTGGCGGGCCGGACGTCGCGGCCACCTTGGCCACTGGGCGCATTGTGCAGGACCCGGGCCTTGTTGCCACGCCCTGCACCCTGTTGTTGCCCATGGCAGAGCGAACATCGCCCCACCTTGCGGCGCGTCTTTGCCAAGTGCTGGATGCGGGACAAGGTCATGCGTTGATTCTGTTTGACGAAGGCGCACATCCGGATGAAGCCGCGCCAGAGGCGCTGGCCGACCGGCTTGCCTTTCACATCAGCCTTGAAGACATCGGACGGCTGGAGGCCACGACAGGTGGCCTTGATCCTCGCGCCCTTCAAACCGCGCAAGAGCATATGCATAAGGTCTCGCTCGACAACGGTCAGATTGCCGCCCTGACCGCGATTGCTGCGCGGTTCGGCATCGACAGCCTGCGTGCACCGCTGCTGGCGGCCCGGACCGCGCGGGCCTTGGCCGCTCTGGATGCGGATACGACACCGCAAGAACATCATCTACGATTGGCGGCCGAACTGGTTTACGCCGCGCGTGCAACCGTGCAACCGGAACCACCGGTCGAGGACGACCCGGTCGAAGACACCCCGCCGCCAACCCAGGATCAAGGGCGCTCCGATCCTTTGGACGATATGATGATCGAAGCCGTGGCGGCCCATCTGCCCGCCGATTTGTTGGCGCGCTTACAGGGTGGCGCGTCTCTGCGGGGTTCCAGTGGCACAGGTGCCGGGGCCAAACGACGGGGCAATCGTCGGGGCCGCCCGCTGGCCCCCCGGCGGGGTCGCCCCGATGGCCAATCGCGCATCGACATTCTAGCTACCCTGCGCGCCGCGGCCCCGTGGCAACCGATACGGCGCCGCGCGGCGGGTGTTGAAACCGGCCTGATGATCCGTCCCGATGACATCCATCTGCGCCGGACCGAGGATCATTCCGACCGGTTGATCATCTTCTGCGTCGATGCGTCCGGATCAGCCGCCGTTGCGCGGTTGGCCGAGGCAAAGGGGGCCATCGAACTTTTGCTGGGTCAGGCTTATGCCCATCGGGACCACGTTGCGCTGATTTCGTTCCGGGGCACAGCGGCGGAGCTGCTCTTGCCGCCCACCCGGTCTTTGGTTCAGGCCAAGCGGCGGCTTTCGAGCCTTCCCGGTGGCGGCGGCACCCCGCTTGCTGCGGGTTTGAAACTGGCAACCGATCTGGTGATGCAGGCGCGTGGCCAAGGTTTGACGCCGGTTCTGGCCCTGATGACCGACGGACGCGCCAATGTCACATTGGAGGGCACCGGCGGACGGCAAACCGCGCAGGACGAAGCAACCCGGCTGGCTTTGGGTTTGCGCGCGCTGGGAGTTTCAGCCGCGGTGATCGACACCGCCATGCGCCCGGGACCGACAACACAGACGTTGGCCAATGCGCTGGGTGCGCGCCACATGCCGCTGCCGCGCGCGGATGCCAAAACGCTGTCCAGTGCCTTGTCGGACGCGCTCAGGACGTAAGCCGATGGATCGCGCGCGTTTAAAAACCGGCTGGCCGCTTGCAGACCATTCCCGATACGTCCGCAGCCGGCCGCATGACTGGTACGTGACCGATATGGGCAAAGGACCGCTCTTGCTGTTTTTGCACGGCGCGGGCGGCTCAACCCACACATGGCGCGATATCCTGCCACTCTTGGCTACCGATTATCGCGTGGTCGCGATCGATCTCCCCGGTCAGGGCTTTACCCGTGCCGGGACTCTGACCCGTTGTGGTCTATCGGCGATGACCGAAGATATCGCCGCCTTGTGTGCCCAAGAAACATTCGAACCAGCCGCACTGATCGGGCATTCTGCCGGTGCAGCGATTGCTCTGGCATTGTCACAGACGCTGTCCGGTCCCCCGCCGGTCATCGGCATCAACCCCGCGCTTGCACATTTCGAAGGGATCGCAGGCTGGCTTTTTCCGATGCTGGCCAAGCTTTTGTCGCTCAACCCATTTACGGCAACAATCTTTACCATGGGCCCCAATCCCATGCGGCGTGCAGAACGGTTGATCGCTGGCACGGGTTCAACGGTGGATGCGACCGGCCTCAATTGTTATGCGGACTTAATCAGCGACCGCGCCCACGCACAGGCCACGCTGCAAATGATGACGCAATGGCACATTGATCCACTGCTCGCGCAATTGCCAGAGATCGCCGCACCTGTGCTGTTCATCACCGGGGACAATGATAAAGCCGTCCCGCCGAAAACATCACAAAACGCGGCCGCAAGCATGACGAATGCCGAAGTGATTTCTCTGCAACGGCTCGGCCACCTGGCGCATGAGGAAGCGCCCGTGCAAACAGTTAAGCTGATCCGCGCGTTTTTGGACAAAACCTGGTCGTGACGTTGAAAGCTGCCATTCAATGGAGCCGGGAATAGCTAAGACTCAAGCATGCAAGCTGCACCTTTTAAACCGTTGTCTGTGCTGCACTATTTGGGCAAGTATGTGCAGAATAAGAGATTTTGGACTCAATTATGTTAAAACTGTCCAGATGGGTATTGGTCATTGGCAGTGTCATAACAGCCGCTCTGATCCTCATTTACGCGTTGGCGCCTTTGCCTGTCCGGCAAGCCCAAAACGCCGTTTTTGATACCTATCAGCGGGATTCTCCCAGAACCGCAGCCCCCAATTCCATTGTCCATGTCATCGATATTGACGAAAACTCGCTTGCTGCGTTGGGGCAATGGCCCTGGCCCCGAACCTATTTGGCGGAAATGACCAATCGCCTGTATGGCGCCGGGGCTTTGGTCGTGGCCTTTGACGTCTTGCTCAGCGAGGCCGACAGAACCTCGCCCCGCGCCATCGAAGAAAGCTGGAAGCGGTTTGAGGGAACGGCCATCCTACCAGATACGTTGCGCGACCTGCCGGACCACGATGTTATCTTTGCCGATGCAATCGCCAGTGGTCCCACGATTTTGGCAATAGCCGGGAGCGATGGCGATCAGGTGGCGCCGCCGTTAGCCGGCATCAGTTACACCGGCCAAGTACCAGATACCGCGTTACCACGGTTTCCCGGCGCTTTGTCGCCTTTGCCGGGCCTGCAAAACGCCGCCACGGGCATCGGATCTGTATCGCTGGCCCAAAGCACAGATGGCGTCACCCGCTCTGTGCCGATGCGGTTTGGCTCGGGGACCAGCTGTACCCGTCTTTCGTGGCAGAAATCCTTCGCGTGGCACAAGGTGCGGGGTCTTTCGTGCTGCGGACCACCGAGGCGTCGGGCGAGATATCAGGCGGCACGGTGCAGGCAACGGCGATGCGGATCGGACGGGTGACTGTCCCCTTGGACGGGGACGGTGCCCTTCGCCTGCATTTTGCACCACCCGACCCCAGTCTGATCACCCCCGCAGCACATGTTTTGCAGGACAATGATCTGCAAGCTTTGGCCGACGAGGTCGCAAACAAGATCGTTTTAATCGGCTCATCTGCGCAAGCGTTGTTCGACATCCGCCTAACGCCCTTGGGCACGCAAGTTCCGGGTGTCCTGATCCAAGCCCAAATGCTGGACCAAATCCTGACAGGCCATTATCTGACCCGACCGGATTGGATGGCGGGGCTCGAATTGACCCTGATCGCCATCTTTGGCGTGCTGCTGACATATCTCACAGCCAGAGAGCGGACCGTGTTGGCCGGGCTGACCCTCGTACTTGTTTCGGCGGCGATGTGGGGTACGGGCTGGTTTGCATTCGCCCAACGCGGGCTATTGTTCGATCCGTCAATGGCAGTTTTGACCGGCTTGCTGTGCTATTTGCCGGGCGCGACATTCAATGTGTTGTCCAACCGACGCGCCCGGGCCGGTATCCGTCAGCAATTTGCCAGTTTCATTCCCGACGCCCTGATGGATCAGATCACGGCGGATCCGGAAACCGCGCTGACCCCTGACGGATCAGAGCGTGAAATGACGGTGATGTTTGTCGATATGAAAGGCTTCTCAACCACAACCGAACGGATGCGCCCGGAAGAGGTCGTTCATCTTCTCAATACCTTTTTGACGGCGATTTCGCGCGCCATCTCTGGTTCGGGCGGGACGATCGACAAATACATTGGGGACGCGGTCATGGCGTTCTGGAACGCGCCCATCGCGCAACCAGATCACATCCGTTCCGGTCTAATGGCCATCGACGCCGTGACGCGCGCAGTTGACAAGGCGAACGCCAAGCTTTCTGACATGGGCCTGCCCAAGGTCGAAGCCCGGATTGGCGTCAATACAGGACGCGCATTTGTCGGGCTCATGGGCTCAACCGATCGGCTCAGCTATTCTTGCGTGGGTGACAGCGTGACACTGGCCGCCCGGCTTGAAGGTGCCACGCGGATTTACGGAACAACCCACCTGATCGGCTCTGCGACACTGGATCATGTGCCGACCGGATGGCGCGCGATCACACTCGACACCGTCGTTGTCAAAGGCCGCAGCCAAGGAGAACCTATCTCAATTCTCGTGCCCGATAATGACGCCGCCGAGACGTTTGACCGCAATATCCAAGACATCCTGAACGCGCAGCAGGCTGGCGATTGGGAGGCGGCCAAGGCCGCAACAGATCGGCTAAAGGATCTGGTCATGCCGGCCTGCAACACAGCAGAACTCTGCGGTTTTTACCGGGACCGAAGTGCAGAGTTGTCCAAAGCCGGGGCCGTCTTAGGCCCCGGTGGTCACGTGCTGACAGACAAGCGATAAGATCGTCTGGTGCCGCTACTCGTTGTAGTAATAGTCATAGTACTCATCCTCGGACAGCTCTCGATCCATCGGACTTTCCATCAATTCGCGCCCGCGCAGCGGGCTTTGATCCACCCATGTGCCGCCAACCTGGCCCCGTGCACCGCGCGGAATGCGCGCACCACGTGTTGACCGCGGGTTGGTCCATGGGCCGATCAGCCCGGTAACCTGTCCACTGCCATCGGTTCGGCGCAAACGGCTTGGCGGGGTGCCATCAATCTGTTGTAAAATCTCCGCCAAGGCGTCTGCGCTGATGCGGCCTTGATAACCGCCATCGGACGTGATCACGCCGCCACGGCGAGAGGTGCAGATATCCCCCATACACATCCGTTGAGCCATAAGGAAAATAGCCGTGGTCCTGACGCCATCCGTAAACACAATCGCAGACGAGCCACGAATGCCGACCGTGGCCGTGTTGGTCACAATCAAACCGTCGCGCCCTTGCGTTGTACGCCCGCCGATCATGCGCAGCGCCCCGCGTGACAAGGTGATGGCAAAGCTCGCATCACCACCACCGGGGATATAGACAAACTCGTCTAGCACAATTCGGCTGTTTGGCGCGATGGTCAGCGTTGTTTCGTCTCGAAACAACAGCTGTCCCCGGCCGGAACGGCTGGCCTGAACCACCTCGTTCTGACTGACCGATTGGCCCTGTGTTAAGGTTCGAGTGGCCCCGCCGGGCGGCGTGCCGGTCAGGTTTGGAGAAATAGAGGCCACTTTGCCGATCTCTTGCGCGCCGATCGGTGTCGAGACGGCCAGTACGATAGCCAGCGAAAACATCCAACTACGCATGATCAAAACTCCCATCCGGCTGTCAGACTGACCACGGTATCGTCCCGCGATTGGTTTGCGATTGAACTGTCCCGATCAATTTGGCGGGCCGACAATCGCAGGAAGATATCATTGCGCACATAGGATTTTACCGACGCGCCGTAGCTCAGATAATCGTCTTCGACAGAGCCGGTGGAGGTCTCGTTATCGCCCTGAATAAAGGCGTTCAGCTCCCAATCACGTCCTGAAGGATTAAACGAGGGAGAAAAGAAATACGTTGTGTCCAGCCGTGCTGTATTTCGGTCGCGGTCGATCCCGCCATCATCGGCGTCTTCGTCCTGATGCAACACGAGCACCCGCAGGCGCAATTGCTCTGTCGGCCAGAAATCCGCACCAACAGAAGCCCGTAACATGTCGGCGTCACCCGCCGTATCATCGCGATCTACAATGCCATAGGCCACATCGGCAAAGACCGACCATGTCGCGTCGATCGGAACGGTCAGGTTCGCCCCGATCAAAGCCCGTTCACCATCTTCAACCACATCCTCGTCATCCACGCTGCCCAATTCGACATAGGGCTGGATACGTGGCCCAAAGGCTTGGCCATTCAGCAAAAAGGTCGGACCGGTGCGTAGGAAAAACCGATAGCTGTCGGACGCGTTGTCATCATTATAGCTGCGTCCATCAAGGCGCAGGATCGTGTCCCAACTGTGCGGCGTGGCGCCGCCCAAATCAAAACTCAGGCCAAACACACCGCGATATGAGAGGCCGGTTTCGCCCACTTCCGACGAGTGCACCAATCCGGCCTCAACCGACCCGGCGTAGCGGATACCACTGCTGCGCTGTGCCGCTTCGTCGGCGAGTGCGCTGGCGGCCGCGGTTTGCTCGGCGGTTAGATCACCACGGGATAGGTAGATGTCCAGATGGTAGGCGGCCAAGTCATTCTGACCTAAAGCAAAGTAACCCTTGGCCAGTTCCAGACGCGCCTCTTGGTTGTCCGGCTCCTGATCGTGCAGACGTTCCAAAGTTGCCACCGCTGCCTCATAATCGCCCGCTTCATCCGAAGCCCGCGCATATTGCAACATCAGATCCCGATCATCCGGCGCGGTGTATAGAGCGTCGAATAGGTCTTGTTGTGTGTCGTTGGCCATGGCCTCGTCCGAGCCAACTGCAAAATGTGCTAACGCGAGAAGTGGAATAACCCCGTATCTCACGCGGTACATGCGTGAAAATATCATGTTCAAATCTGTCCTTAAAATTATTGCAACATGGTGATCACGCCGTCGCATCCTTGCAAGTTAAAACTTTGGTCCAGAGGATCGATTCCGCAAAATGTAGGGAAAATAATGGGTTTCTGAATTAAATCGATCGCTAACGCGCCTCCAAATGGGACGGGACAGCGCGCCGCTCACAACCTTTCAGGTTATGCCGGCCCCCTAAATGCAATCAAAGGTTACACAGAGGCCTTTGAGCCAGTCCAAACCATCTTTTTGGAGAAGTGGTACCGCCTCCCTGGCTTGAACAGGGGACCTCTGGATCCACAATCCAGCGCTCTAACCAACTGAGCTAAGGCGGCACGCGTGGAGGGCGATTTAGCCAACCGATCCGCCGAATGCAAGGGATTAAAGGTCGATCCGCCAACTTTGTTCGACCAGATCGACGCCGAATGAATGCACTGGCTTTGACGCGATCAGTTCCCAGCCGAACTGTTGATAAAGGGCGCAAGCGGCTTTGTGGCTTTCATGGGTCCAAAGCGCCATCTCGGCATATCCGGCCTCTCGAGCAAACCCCATACATGTGGTCAGCAGGCGTTTGCCCAAGCCCTTGCCCCGCGCCTCTGGCACCAAAAGGAACAGTCGCAATTTGGCAGTCTTGGGACCGGCGCGCACGCAGAAAATACTGCCCAAACGCATCGACCCGTCCCAAGCAATCCAGCCCCTTTCGCAACGCGGGTCATTGTCGGCCAGAAAGTCGGTCAGGATGCTGTGCACCAAGGCACCAAAGCTGTCATCGAACCCTTCGGCACGGGCGTAAAGCGTTCCATGACACTCGACCAGCCAATCCACATCACCGGGCGAAAAGGGTTTCAACTCGATATCTGTCATGCCGCAATCAGGCCCGAACCCGGCTTGATTTTCAACCCGCAACGGCGTAGCTGCAAGGCTTCATTCCCGGAGGCGACCATGGGCATAAATACAGAACGCGATATCGAAGCGAACCTTCAGATCGGACCAACCGACAAAGGCATGGTGCGCCTGTTCATCGAAACCAATAGCGGTGTTGAGATCCCAATGGATTTTGACCCCGATGAAGCCGAAGAGATTGCCGAGGAAATCAAAGCCGCGGCGCAGGCGGCGCGTTCCGTGCGAAAGTAACGCGCCAAAGGGCTATTGGCCGAAACGGCCAATAGCGCGGGTTCATTATCGCCCGGCGGTGGTTTTAACGCCCGCTGATGCCCGTACCCAAGGCCGGGAAGCGCACGATGCGATAGGTTCCAAGCGAAGCATCCTCGCCGCCGTTTAAGACCGGTGAGCGATGCAGCTCATTAATCGTCGCATAGACATGTCCATCCACACCCATCGCAAAGCCGTCAGGCCACGGCAGATCTGCATCTGATTGATACAAGACCTCGTAACTGCCATCGGGTTTGGTGACACCGATCGCGTTGTCGGTCATCGCCGTGATGTAAACGTTGCCGGCCGCATCCACGGTCGACCCGTCAGAAATCGGTTTGTCGCCGTAGCGTTCCACTTTGGCTGCCAGTTCGGCATCGCTCAGACTTTCGTCCAAGAGATCCGTGGTGCGAACGCGGTACATCGATGCGGCGGTCATCGGCGCAAAATAGACCCAAGTGTTGGTGGGATCGATGCTGATCGGGTTCACGCCGATCTTGGCGGGGTTTCCGCCCAGCAGGATTTCCTTGCCGTCAATGATCATCGGCGTGTCTTCGGCCTTGGTAAACGCGGACCCTTCCAGAACGCGCCGCGCCCGCCCGGTTTCAAGGTCGATCACGATGATCGCAGACTCGGTGTGGTTTGCCGTGTCCGAGATATAGATCGCCTCATGTTCCCGATCGACGGCCAGATCATTAAGAAATGAAAAAGGCCGCGCCACCGGCTGGCCAATGTAATAGATGGCATGCAATTCCTCGGTGCGTGTGTTCCAGCCGACCACGCGACCGGTTTGGTTTTCGCCCTGCCCGTCCAGCATCCACAAGATGCCTTCCCGGTCCGCGCGCAGCCCCAAAACGCCGTTCAGCCCGTCGCCATCTTCGGATGGCGCGCGCGCCCAGTCTTCGGTCGGATATGGTTTCGTCGTCCCGTCCGGCATCACTTCGACAATCCGCAATTCGGGGCCATAGAATTCATGAACCGACATGAACATCCGACCATCCGGACCAATCGCAAGATTGCCCGGTGGCGTGTCTTTCGGAAACTCAAGGTAAACCTCGGGCCCTGCGGCGGCCAACGGAGCCGCCAAAACCAAAGACAGCGCCACGCTCTGTAACAAAGACTTCATCTGATCCTCCCAGTTTGATGTGTCGCGGGCAATTTACGGATCGATGAATTCGTATAAACTGCGCATAAACAAAAGCAGCGTTCGAATTTTTCAAATGTACAGCATCCCGGATCTCCAAGCCTTCGTTGCCGTCGCCCGCCATGGCGGCATTACGGCAGGGGCCGCTCAGATCGGCATCTCTGCCGCCACAACCAGCCATCGCATTGCCAAGCTGGAAGACCGGCTGGGTGTGAAGCTTTTTCACCGCAACAGCCGCACTTGCGTATTGAGCGACGAAGGCACCGTTTTTCTGGATCGTGTCGAACCCTTGCTTGCCGAATTGGAAGAGGCCGAGATCGAGGTGGGCGGGCGACAGGCCGATTTGAGGGGACATCTGCGCGTAACCATGTCGCCATGGATTCTATCGCGGTTTCTGATGCCGCAACTTGCCGCGTTTCGCCGGGCGCATCCGGGCCTGACCATTGAATTCCTGGCCGTTGACCGATTTGTTCCCTTGGTGGACGAAGGGCAGGATTGTGCGATCCGGGTTGGGATGCTGAACGACTCTTCTCTGATCGCGACCAAGCTTTGTGATAATGACCGCATGCTGTGCGCTGCCCCCGCGTATCTGGATCACCACGGGACGCCACAGACATTGGACGACCTGCGCGCCGCGCAATGGGTCAGCCTGCCATGGCAGACGCAGGTTGACATCCAGGATGATCGCGGCACCCCGCGCCGCATCGCGTTTGCGCGCAATGTCAGCGTGTCGAACTCTGATACGCTGACAGATGCGGCGGTTCAGGGCTTGGGCCTTGCCGTAAAGTCTCGCCTGGCTGTGGCACAGGAATTGGCCGATGGCCGTCTGGTCGAGGTGATGCCCCGCACGCTCGCCGCGCCCGAGGCGCCGATCTGGTTCCTCGCCCCGCCTACGGCCCGGGCCAGCCGCAAAACCCGGGCTTTCCGGGATTTGGTCCGTCGCGCATTTCAGACAGCCGTGGCTTAAGCCAGAACAAACTCCGGGTCGCGAAACCCATGTAAACGACGTGCCGCATGGGTGGCAAATTTCTGGATCATCACCTTGCGACGCGCTGCGGGCAACTTATCCTCGGGCGCCATACGGATCACTTCGGCATCATAAGCATCGGCAATGATCAGCCCGCTTTCGGCCGGTAACAGTTCGGTCGGGAAATCCTGATCAACGGCCCAGAAATACCGATCGCACCATTCCAGATAGCCGTGCCATTTGGAGTCCGACTGAAAATCAACCCGACTTGATTTGCACTCAATCACCCAGATCTCGCCTTTCGGACCAAGCCCGATCACATCAACGCGCAACCCGCGCGTGGGCACAAACTCTTCCACAGACACAAAACCCAGCGCGTGCAGGTGGCGGGCCACTCCTCGGGCCAAGCGTTGTCCAGGTTGCAAATCCAACATAGGCAAAGTGTGAACAATACGTGAACAAAAATCAACCCATTGACATGATACCAAATGGTATTGCATATATATGAAACCAAAAGGTATCACATGAGTCGCCAATGACCCCCCATCAACCCGCTTTCCGTGCTCTCGCCGATCCGACCCGCCGCGATATCCTGACGATGCTCCGGCATCAGGACATGACCATCGCGCAGGTGGCGGATCACTTCGACATGACCCGCGCCGCCGTCAAAAAGCACCTGACCGTGCTGTCTGACGGCGGTCTGATCACCGTAGAGGCGCGCGGTCGCGAAAGGATCAATCGGCTCAACCCCCAGGGTCTGGCCCCGGTGTTCGATTGGTTCTCATATTTCGATGCCTTCTGGGACGACCGCCTGTCCAAATTGAAAACCGCTATTGAAGGACCTGAACAATGACCGAAGCCACATTGGTGAAATCCATTTACCTGCGCGCCACACCCAACACCGTCTGGGACTATCTGACCCAACCGGATCGCCTTGCCGAATGGTTCCACGCCCCCAAGGCGCAACTGACCGAAGGCGCCCGGCTGGAACTCTTTGGAACCACCAGCGGCGACCTATTGATCTGGGGAGAGGTCACCGCAGCGCGTGAACCCGAATATCTGGAATACACCTTTACCGTGAAACCTATGGCAGACGCCGTCAGCACCGTGAAATGGACGTTGACGCCGGTTCCTGGCGGCACCTGCCTTGCGCTGGAACACAGCGGATTGCCGCAAGGCGTTGATGCGTTTGGCCTGATGCTCGCCCTCGACAAAGGGTGGGACGAACATATGGGCAAAATGCGCACCGCCTTGAATGAACCAGTTGAGGCGTGACCCCTTGTCCTGAGCCCGCTTGCGCCTTACGTAGGCGCGTGGCGGGTTCTGCCCTTCTCGTGCCGGTAGCATTCCGGTGGCCTTAAGCAATTCCGAGGGAGCTGGCTCTGTTCGGGTCCTGGCCCGTTTACCTGGCGCCCACCTGTATATACAGGTCCTCGGGAATCAGAACCGCACGGTTGCTTGGTGGTCCCGCCGCATTTTCAGACAGCAAGATAACAAAAAAGCCCCGGCATCCGGGGCTTTCGTCATTTATTTGTTTAAGCGATCAGCGTCGCGGCATGTGCCGCCGCCGGGGATCATCGGCCTGATCAACCCGCACTGGAATGGCATTGAAATCATATGCCATCGGCGTGCCACCGCGCGGTCCGCGATCCTCTTTTTCGGCCATCGACATGACAGCCCAGGCAAACTGCACGCCTGCAAAGACAATGCCGTTCATGACCCACAGCAGCACCACAGCCAAAACTGCGACGTCAGACCCCGAGATCAACGACCAGAGGTTTTGGACGTTGAATGTCAGCAAAAGCGCCACAAACACCGCCGCCAGGCCGAACCCAATGGCACAATTGCGAATGTAGAGTTTGATCAGCTTCGGCATGTCCCAGTCTCCCATAACGACCAATAGGATGGCGCGCGTTATTCCAAACGTCCAGCCGGAAAACGACACAACGTCCCGATACCGCTGACGTAGGCGGCGAACTGCCGAAAAAACAGACCGCGGGTCAAAATGCCTCGGGCTTGGCCTCACGTGCCATATGGTCCAACACGGCGTTGACGAATTTAGGTTCGCGACCTTCGGGGAAAAACGCCCGGGCAATATCGACAAATTCGTTAATGACGACCTTTGGCGGCGTATCATGCTGCGTCAGTTCCGCCCCTGCCGCCCGGAAAAGACCGCGCAAGGTCGGATCGATCCGCGCGATCGGCCACTTTGCGACCAAGGCCCGGTCGGTCATCTGATCCACAGGCGCCTGATAATTCACCGCATCTTCGACCAAGGCTCGGAAATGATCGACGTCGCCATCCGCCATTTCCTCACCTTCATAGACGGCTCCGAACCGGTGATCCAGAAACTCGCGGATGACTTGATCAGAGGTCTGCCCGGATTGCTCCATCTGATAGAGCGCCTGCACGGCATAAAGCCGTGATGCCGATTTCATCTGGCGTTTTTGCTGGGCCGTGAGCTTGGTCATATCGGGGTTTATCCGGCGCTGTCAGCATTGGGTTTGAATCCAATGCCCTTGGATTGGGCGCCCCATTTACGGGCCAGCGCGATCAGATGCAAGGCCGCGGCAGCCGCTCCGCCGCCCTTATTCTGGCCAGCCGGATCCGCGCGCACCTCGGCTTGCGGACGGTTTTCTACGGTCAGGATGCCATTGCCAATGCAAAGCCCCTGCAACCCCAAAAGCTGCAACGCCCGGCTGCTGTCGTTGCAGACCGTATCGTAATGCGTGGTTTCCCCCCGGATCACACAGCCCAGCGCCACGTAGCCATCAAAATCGCCCATGCGCGACGCCATACCAACAGCCGTTGGCACTTCCAGCGCACCCGGCACTTCGGCAATTTCCCAGCTGCCGCCAGCAGCCTCAATCTCGGCCTTGGCCCCGGCAATCATGTTGTCCGCGATGTCCTTGTAATAGGGGGCCACCACGATCAGGATTTTGACCGGCGCGTCAAACGTGGACCGTGGCAGTTGGTAATGCGTCTCATGTCCGGCCATCAGCCCAGCTCCGATATCTTTTGCGTACCTACGATTTCCAACCCATAAGCATCCAGCCCCACCACCTTCGGCGTTGGCGAATTGGTCAGAAGGATCAGTTTGGACAGGCCGAGCGATGACAAGATCTGCGCACCCAAACCATATTGGCGCAAGGTCTGTGGTGACACTTCACTGTCCGCCACCAGCTTCATCTGCAGATCTCGCAACAGAACCACAACACCGCGACCGGCCTCGTCCACGACGCGCATCGCATCGCCAAATTCCCCGGCACGCCCTTTGGGTCCAACGCCAATGACGTCCAGCATTGGGTCCAGCCCATGCATCCGCACCAGCACCGGTTCGTCCCCGCCGATATCGCCTTTGATCAGGACGATATGTTCGGCACCTTGGGTCGCGTCCTCATAGACGCGCATCTTCCATTCGCCGCCAAATTCCGACTGAATGGTTTCTTCGCGGTCTACCTTGACCAGGTTGTCATGCCGCCGCCGATAAGCGATCAGATCACTGATCGTCCCGATCTTCAGCCCGTGCTTTTGGGCAAAACTGACCAGGTCCGGCAAACGGGCCATCGACCCGTCCTCGTTCATGATCTCGCAAATGACGCCCGAGGGGTTCAACCCGGCCAAACGGCTGACATCCACCGCCGCTTCGGTATGCCCGGCCCGCACCAGAACGCCGCCTTCGCGCGCCCGCAGAGGGAACACGTGCCCGGGTGTTGCTATATCTGCCGCCGTCTTACCCGCATCAATGGCCACCGCCACCGTATGCGCCCGATCATGCGCCGAAATCCCGGTGCTGACCCCTTCGCGCGCCTCGATAGAAATCGTGAACGCCGTTTCATGACGCGACGAATTATAGGTCGACATCAATGGCAGACCCAACGCATCAATCCGCTCTCCCGGCAAGCTGAGACAAATCAGCCCCCGCCCATGGGTGGCCATGAAATTGATCGCATCCGGTGTCGCCATCTGCGCCGGGATCACCAGGTCCCCTTCATTTTCGCGATCCTCGTGATCGACCAGAATGAACATCTTGCCGTTGCGGGCATCATTGATGATTTCCTCGATCGAGGAAATCGGATCACGCCAGTCATTTTCAACCGGGCCAGGGGTTTCAAAACTCATCGATCGATCTTTCACAGTCTGTTTGCCCGCCAGATAGACCATGCCAACCGGGATGACCAGAGACGGACGCCTCTCTCCGTCAAAAGGACGCCACGTAGACGCCCTGACACGTCCTGCTTCTTTCTTGTCAAAAATACCCGCGCCGCAGGCACGCAGGCCGCAAGGCCTGCGTTTCGCCTATCCGGCCTCGGCCAGACGGGCAACGTACCGGGCCAGCGTGTCGATCTCCAGGTTGATCCGGTCCCCGACCGATGTATCGCCCCAGGTCGTAACCTCTTTGGTATGCGGTATGATGTTGACGCCAAATACCGCACCCTGCACATTGTTTACCGTCAAGGATGTTCCATTCAGCGCAACCGAACCCTTCGGCGCAATGAACTTGGCCAACGCCTCCGGCGCGCGAAAGGCAAACCGTGTGCTATCGCCTTCATCGGTCACCGAAATGACCTCTGCCACGCCATCGACGTGACCGGACACGATATGTCCGCCCAGCTCGTCACCGACCCGCAAAGCACGTTCCAGGTTCACCCGCGCACCCGGCTCCCAAGATCCCACGTTGGTCTTTGAAACGGTCTCGGCGCTGATCTGCACATCGTACCAATCCTCGCCCAGTTCAATAACCGTCAAGCAGACCCCGTCACTGGCAATCGACGCACCGATGTCGATCCCGTTTGTATCGTACCCGGTCTTGATCCGCGCCCGCAGGTCCCCGGCCTGTTCCAGCGTTTCTACAATGCCGATATCGGTGATAATCCCGGTGAACATCTGCAAACCCTTTCCAATCTCTCATCCGGAACGTAGCGGCGTAGCCCTCAAGGGACAAGACCCATGGCTTGTCTAAACCCCCAGATTTGGTCATAGTTTCGCCTCAGTGACCCTGTAACCATTGCTTTGATTATTACGACAGACAAGGGCCCGTCATGTCGCCTAAACCGAACCCGCAGCGGGTTTTTCTTTTTCTACAAGGACCGCACGGACCGTTCTTTCACCGTTTGGGGCGGCTTTTGAGAACAGCCGGATGTGGTGTCTGGCGGGTTGGGTTCAACGCGGGGGACCGTGCATTCTGGTTTGATCCGCCCAGTTACATCCCCTATCGCGGCACGGTTGAGGATTGGCCCGAGACCTTGGCCAGCTTGCTCGAAGCCAAGGGCGTAACCGACATTGTTCTTTATGGCGATACACGCCCTATTCATGCTCAGGCTGTTGCCGTCGCCAAAGACCGCGGGCTTGGTGTGCACGTCTTCCAAGAAGGTTATCTGCGGCCGTTTTGGGTCACCTATGAACGCAATGGCAGCAATGGCAACTCGCGCCTCATGGATATGTCGGTGCAGGACATGCAAACCGCGCTTGAGTTATCGGATATGGAAGCGGCATTGCCCCCGTCCCATTGGGGCGACATGCGCCAGCACGTATTTTATGGTGCGCTCTACCATTGGTTTGTTTTGTTCCGAAACGGCCACTACCGGAACTTTAAACCGCATCGTGACCTTACCGTCGCACAAGAATTCCGGTTGTATCTGCAACGCCTGCTCTTGATGCCGTATCATTGGCTAGAACGTCGGATTGCCACGTGGCGGATCCGCTCAAGCGGCTATCCATACCACCTCGCTCTGCTGCAATTGGAACATGACTCGAGTTTTCAGTGTCATTCTCCTTTCAACAAGATCACGGACTTTCTGTCCGAATTGGTCGAAGGATTTGCGCGTGGTGCGCCGCAACATCACCATTTGGTGGTTAAGGATCATCCGTTGGAGGACGGTCGAAGCGCAATTCGGCGCGAGCTGAAGTACTTGGCGCAAAAACACGGTCTGGGCAACCGCATCCATCACGTCCGCGGCGGGAAACTTGCGAAATTGCTGGATGACGCCCGAACCGCGGTCACGGTCAATTCCACAGCAGGCCAACAAGTTCTTTGGCGTGGTATTCCGCTCAAAGTGTTTGGGCGTGCGGTCTATGCCAAACCAGAATTTGTGTCCGAGCAAGCGCTTTCCGCCTTTTTTGACGCCCCTGCGCGTCCGGACCGGCGGGCTTATAAAGATTTTCGACGCTATTTGCTGGAAACCAGTCAGTTGCCGGGCGGGTTTTACTCGGCACGGGCGCGCCGCCAGCTGCTGCGTCAGGTTGTGGATATGATGCTAGCCGATGACGATCCATATGATGCCTTTCGCTTGGGCACAGCGGCACCAAGGCAACAGTTACGGGTCGTGAATTAACGCGCCCCAACCGACACTCTGGATTTTTCCGCCGGATTCCGATAGGTTGCTCAAAAAAGTTGAGGCAGAAAATCAGGTCGAGGAGACCGAGCAGTGAAACTCCGTAATGTCCAATGGGCAACACCCATTGCCTTGCTTGCACTATCCGTGCTTGTATCATCGTGTGGCCTGCCACAGGTAGGCCCAAACAAATCCCAGATTTTCCGCGGCTCCGTTCAGAAAGAGGGCGACGCGTTTATCGTTTCGGTCAATGACCGGGTAACCCGCGCCACTGCGGTGGTTCCGGCTTTGGGCTTTAGCCAAGACTTCCAGAACGCCTCGAGGCTCACGTCCGACACGATCCGTCCCGGTGACACGCAATCTCTCACCGTTTGGGAAAACGTCGAAGAAGGGCTGCTGTCCGGTCAAGGTGCCAATGCGGCCGCTTTAGATAGCATTCAGGTCGATAGCGCCGGGTTCATCTTTGTCCCCTATGCAGGACGTTTGAAAGCTTCGGGCAACACGCCCGAACAACTGCGCCAGATCATCACCAGCCGCCTCGAAGAACAGACACCAGACCCACAAGTCGAGGTTCAGCGTGAAGCGGGCAACGGCTCTACCGTGACCCTTCTGGGTGAGATCGAGAGGCAAGGGGTCTATCCGATCGAACGTCCGACCCGCACCCTGTCGGCCATGATCGCAAATGCTGGCGGTGTGACGATTGAGCCTGAAATCGCGCAGGTCACAATTACGCGCGGCACGCATCAAGGCAAGATCTGGTTTCAGGACCTCTACGAAAACCCGCAATTCGACATCGCCCTGCGCGGGGGCGACCGCATTTTGATCGAGGGCGACACCCGCTCTTTCACGGCGCTTGGCGCGACCAGCCAGCAAAACCGCATACCGTTCGAGGCGCAGGACCTTTCCGCGCTCGAAGCAATCGCGCAGGTGGGCGGGCTTGTGGCAACAGCCGCCGATCCGACCGGGGTTTTCATTTTCCGCAATGAACCGGCCGAAATCGCGAACCAAGTTCTGGGACGCGCGGACCTGCAGGGGGCCCAACGGATGGTTTATGTTCTGAACCTGACCGAACCGAATGGTCTCTTCCTTGCGCGTGACTTCGTGATCCGTGATCAGGACACGCTTTATGTCACCGAGGCGCCTTACGCCCAGTGGACTAAGACGATCTCGCTCTTGACCGGCGGACTGACACCGCTGGCCAACGTCGCAACGCTGACAGGCGGGTAAGCCATGACCGCCCCGGGCGCCTCCGGGCCGCCCGGGCGGCTATTCGCCTATAACGGCGGATTTCTGAACCGACGTATTCGACGCATTCTGCAACTCTCTGGTCACAGCCTGCATGTCGGCGTGCCAAAATCCGGTGACGGCGTTGTCATCTGGGGCGCCAGCCCGACATCCCATCGCGGCCTGTCAATGGCCGCGCGCCATGATGCACCCATCACAAGGGTCGAGGATGCGTTTTTGCGTTCTCTGCATCCTGGACGGGATGGTGAGCCGCCGCTTGGTTTGCTGATCGATGGCAAGGGCGTGCATTTTGATCCCCAGACCCCGAGCGATCTTGAGACGCTTCTGGCAACGCACCCACTGGATGACACCGCCCTGCTGGACCGCGCGCGCGACGCAATCGAACGGATCAAAGAAGCGCATCTGACAAAATACGCGGCAACCCGCACAGATATCGAACCGCCCGCACCCGGTTACGTACTGGTGATCGATCAGACCCAAGGGGATGCCTCTGTCACGGCCAGCGAAGGGAATGCGGCGCGGTTTCGCGAAATGCTGGTTTTTGCACAAGAAGAGCATCCCGGCGCGCCGGTTGTCATCAAAACCCACCCGGAAACGGCGGCGGGGTACCGTCCCGGCTATTTCGGCCCCGATGACTGCAATCATCGCATATCGCTGTTCACTAATCCGATCAGCCCTTGGAAATTGCTGGACGGCGCGGTCGGGGTTCACACCCTGTCGTCTCAAATGGGGTTCGAGGCGATCCTCGCCGGTCACAAGCCGCGCGTCTTCGGCCAGCCGTTTTACAGCGGCTGGGGTCTTACAGATGATGACAGGCCGGTTCCCCGCCGCGAAAGACAACTGACCCGCGCACAGCTTTTTGCGGCGGCAATGATCCTTTACCCGCGCTGGTACGACCCGTTCCGCGATCAGCTGTGCGCATTAGAAGACGTCCTGAACCTGCTGGAGGCTCAAGCCACAGCATGGCGGCAGGATCGCGCGGGTTGGGTTGCCAGTGAGATGCGACTTTGGAAACGGGGCCCGATGCAAAAAGTTTTTGGTCGGGAAAAGAAGGTTGTCTTTGCCGACGATTTGGAAAAAGTCGACACGACAGAGCGCCCGCGCATGGTCTGGGCCGGAAAGGCACGCAGCCCGGATCATGACGGCGCGGTGCGGGTTGAAGATGGGTTTTTACGTTCTCGTGGGCTGGGAGCAGAGCTGGTGCCGCCACTCTCGCTCGTTTGTGACCCCGACGGGATTTACTATGACCCGCGCGGCCCCAGCGCCTTGGAAAAACTGATCGAAAGGCGCGCCACGTTACGCCCCGATCAACAGCGCCGTGCCGAAGCATTGATCAAAGCGCTGAACGCCAAGGGTGTCAGCAAGTACAACCTTGGCGGTGCGGTTCCCAGACTTGGGGATGGCCACAAAATACTTGTTCCTGGACAAGTTGAAAACGATGCCTCGATCCTGACAGGTGCGGGGCTGGTTCGCACCAACCTGGACCTCTTGCGCGCCGCGCGCACGGCACATCCCGACGCTATCCTCATCTATAAGCCCCATCCCGATGTCGAAGCCGGTTTGCGTCCCGGTGACATTCCAGAGGACACGTTGACTGAATTGACTGATGTCGTTGCGCGAAAGAGCGATCCCGCGGCCCTGCTACAGCAAGTCGATGCGCTTTGGACCATGACCTCTTTGATGGGGTTTGAGGCGCTGTTGCGTGGGGTTTCCGTCACAACACTGGGTGCGCCGTTTTACGCCGGATGGGGCCTGACGACTGATATGGGGCCAGTGCCGGAGCGCCGCACAGCAAGACCCAGCCTTGCCGGATTGGTCCATGCCGCGCTGATCGATTATCCCCGCTATCACGATCCGAAAACGGGTGCCCCCTGCCCGGTTGAGTACGCGGTCGAGCTTTTGTCCAGCGGCGACATTCCACATCCCGGGCTGGCCAATCGGCTGTTGTCAAAACTGCAAGGTGTGTTTGCCAGTCAAGCGCATCTTTGGCGATAAGGTTACCGCTTGCGGCGCCAGCGATGCATCACGTCCGGGCCAATGGCCTCGGTCCCGATCAGTTCGAACCGCACCGCTTCGTCCAACCGATCCAGCCCCAAAGCCCCGACCGATGGCAGCCCTTCGGCACCGATGGTCAGACCGGCGGTAAAGCCAACCAGCTCGTCCACCAGATCAGCCAGCATCAATGACGCGGCCAAAGCCCCGCCGCCTTCACAAAAGACGCGTGTCAGCCCTTGTTCGGCCAGTTGGGTCAATATGTCTTCGGGGTCCAGCTGTGCACCGGTGACACGACAACTGAGCAGTTTTGCGCCCAATCCGTCCCACGCGCGCAAACGTTCACTGTCGGCGTCGTGGCCGTGGCAAATCCAGACCGGGATATCTTTGGCACTGCGCGCCAGCTGGCTCATCAGCGGCACATCAACACGGCGCGAAATGACCACCCTGACCGGCTGATGCGACACGCCAAGATCGCGGACCGTCAGCGACGGGTCATCCGCCCGCGCGGTACCGCCGCCGACCATGACGGCGTCATGCCGCGCGCGCATCGCATGTACGCGGCGACGCGCTTGAGGCCCCGTAATCCATTGGCTTTGCCCAGTCGCTGTCGCGATACGCCCGTCAAAGGAATTGGCCAGTTTGAGGGTCACGAAAGGCCGGATTTCCTCTGTCTTCAGAAAGAACCCTTTAAGATCCTCCGCCGCCTCGTGGGCCAGAACGCCGGTTTCAACCGTGACGCCCGCGTTCCGCAGAATAGCAAAGCCTTGCCCTGAAACACGGGGGTCGCTGTCTTCAATCGCGGCGACCACGCGCGAGATACCAGCCGCCACCAAAGCCTCGGCACATGGCGGGGTTTGGCCATGATGCGCACAAGGTTCCAAGGTGACATAGGCCGCAGCCTCACGCGCCGCTTCGCCTGCTTGGGCCAGGGCGACCACCTCGGCATGCGGTCGTCCCCCGGGTTGGGTCCAGCCGCGCCCCACTATGCGCCCATCTTTCACAATGACACAGCCGACGGCCGGGTTGGGCCAGCACCGCCCCTGCCCGCGTCGCCCTAAAGACAAGGCCAAAGCCATGTAGCGTGCGTCTGTGTCGCTCACTCTTACGATGGGCCGCTATTGGGCCGCAATTCGCTGACAAACTTGTCGAAATCGTCGGCAGCCTGAAAATTCTTATAGACACTGGCAAAGCGCACGTAAGCGACCGTATCGATCCGGGCCAAAGCCTCCATCACGATCTCACCGATCTGCTTAGACGGAATGTCGGTTTCACCCATGCTTTCCAACCGCCGGACAATGCCGGAAATCATCTGATCGATGCGCTCGGGTTCAATCGGGCGCTTTTGCATCGAAATCCGAATGGACCGTTCCAGCTTATCGCGGTCGAAATCTTCGCGTTTCCCACTGGATTTGATGACCACGAGATCGCGCAGTTGAACGCGTTCATAGGTGGTGAAACGCCCACCACATGCCGGGCAAAACCGCCTGCGCCGGATCGCGACATGATCTTCTGCGGGTCGTGAATCTTTGACTTGCGTATCGATGTTACCGCAAAACGGGCAGCGCATGGGCCGTCCCCCTCTATCGTCTTCTCTGCCTCTTGTTGTGCGCACTTCGGCACACTTATCCACAACTATAGGATAACCGCTAGCATTTGGGTAGAGGGATTATGCAACCGCAAGATAAAGGGCCGGTTGAGGATGCCGATAGTCGCTTATAGATCGTTGGCGGCCATCCATTGCGCGACAGCCTGACCGATTTCAGGGCCGGAATCCTCTTGAATAAAATGGATCCCGCGCACGGTGACTTCGGTTTGGTTGGGCCATTTCCGACAGATCTCACGCGCATCTCCAACTGTGATGGCCCCGGGTTCCGCATTAACGAACAGTTTCGGGAACGGGGTCTCGGCCATCCAACTGGAATAAGCGGCGACAAGATCTGCAACCTCTGCCGGGTGTCCTTCGATAGGGATCTGACGGGGAAAGGTCAGCATCGGCCAACGGTCTTCGCGATTGGGAAACGGGCGACGATATTCGTCCAGCTCCGCTTCGTCCCAGTCGCGGAAAGCGGAATGCCGCAGCACACGCTCAATGAACATATTACGGTCCAGCACCATTTCTTCACCCGCATCCGACCGGAAGGCCTGAAATATGGGCGTCGCATCCTTGGAAAACGCATCCCAAGACGGATAAGGCGCGACGATCCCTTCCATATAAGCAATCCCGGCCACCGCATCAGGATGCCGATGGGCCCAATGAAACCCTAACGCCGAACCCCAGTCGTGGATTACAAGCAAGACGTTTTCCGTCAGCCCCATGGCGGCCAGAAATCCATCCAAATAGGAGCTGTGGGTTTTGAACGTATAGGTATCCGGCCCCGGATCCGGCAGCTTGTCGCTGTCCCCCATCCCGATCAGGTCCGGCGCGATACAACGGCCCAGCCCTGTCAGTTCGGGGATTACGTCCCGCCACAGATAGGAAGAGGTTGGATTCCCGTGCAACAACACGATAGGCCGCCCCGTCCCGGCCTCGACATAAGCCATTTTGCGCCCGTTGACGGTGACATATTTCTTATCAATCACGACACGCTCCTCCCGCTGCGATGTGTCGAGCTTAGGCCAATGCGCGCATCCTGCAAAACCCCGTTTGACGGTAAAACATCTGCGGATTTTTGATCGGAGGTTCAGGCCAAATGAGCCGCAACGCTGCGCCGATGCGGGGCGGTCCGATGCTCAAAAAGGTAAATTCCTTGCCACGTGCCCAAGGCCAGCGCGCCGTCGCCAACCGGGATCGACAAGCTGACCGGCATCATCGCCGCCTTGATATGCGCCGGCATGTCATCCGGCCCTTCATACGTGTGCCGAAGATAGGACATGCTGGGATCGGTCGATGCCGGCACCAGACGCGAGAAATAAGCGTTCAGATCTGTTTGCACCTCTGGATCGGCGTTTTCCTGTATCAGCAGGGAACAGGATGTGTGGCGCACGAAAAGCGTCAACAGACCTTCGACACAGCCCTGATCCGAAACCCAAGCCCGCACCTCCGACGTAAATTCATAAAGAGCGGACCCGCTGGTCTGGATCAGAAACTGTGTAACAGCCATGGGTTGCGATCAGAAGAAACTGCCGCGACGCAACGCGTCACATTTCCCGAATGCACCTGTCGTGCTCATGGAATAGCCCAAGGTGAGGATATTGTTCACCCAATTGCCTTCCCAGGGCGTTACGCCAGCGGCCGCAGGGTCAAGCGTGAACTGAACGGCCGACCGGCCGCCCGTTGTCTGACTTTTGCCCAGCTCGCGGGCGATGTAGATATCAGTGTTCCAAGGCACGCCCAGAGCGCGGCGGGCATAATCACCCGCCCCGCACCAGTAATCCTCGCTAAAGACACCAGGTCGCCCGACGACTTCGAAGACATTGGCATCGACCTTGTTTACTTCCAAGCTGTTAGCCGCCCGAAAAGCCTGAGCCGAACTCACGCTCGCGGCAAGGGCCGCAACGAACATCACTGCAAATCTGGTACGCATTTTTTCGGTCTCCCTAATGCACTTGAATTGAACGAAATATTCGATGCCATGTTATTAGAAATCGGCTGTGTTACTTCGCCTCAAGGGCGAATGACGACGAGCGCGTCACAGTCACCGCGGGCCTGCGTCACGCTGCGACTTTTGCCGGTGGCGATGATGCTGAACCGGTTTTTGCTATCTGTTTCTTGGATGGCTTCCGGATTGGCCGAGAACTGAACCGCAGAGCGACGGTTGGTGGCCTCGCTTGGCCCTAAACCGCGCGACACATACAGATCGGTTTGCCAAGGCAGGCCCAGTTTTCGTTGTGCGTAATCCCCGGCAGAGCACCAAAACGACTCAAAAGTATAGCTGCCACGATCGACAACCTCGAACACCTCTTCGTTGATCTGAAACACCCGCAATCCATTGATCGCGCGAAAATCGGCCCAAGCGGGGTAAGCCGCCAAAATCCCGGCGACAAGCACCGTACATCCAGTCAGTCTTTTCATAAAATCCTCCACGATTTTGTACGGATGGTAACGCGCCAGCCGTGGAAAATCAGGGGCAACTCACGTCGAGTTTACGACGCGATACCTTGGAACCAGGATCAGTTGCCTTCGACCAGCGCCTTGAGATTGGCCAGTCCCGTTTCATAGTCAGGGCCGACGATGTAATCCATCGCGACGCCCATCCAGCGGCCCATGGGCGAATTGCCCATATCGGTGCGCAGGATGCAGAACACTTCGGTAGAGGTACCGCCGCCGACCAACAGGAACGATGCCGTCGCCGTGCCCATCTCGCCAAAATCCAAAGCGGACTCAACCCGCTGATCCTGGACAGAGACAGTGATCTCTTGCGATCCGGTACCGACATTGGGCTCATCCGAGACCCACGCCATTTGTGCGCCAACGCCGCTGTCCGGTCCGGAATAGGTCAGTACGACATCCGGATCGCGCTCCAACCAAGGAGACCAGTCCTGCGTTGCCTTCAGACTGTTCACATAAGGAAAGACGTCGGCAGGTGCCGCAGAGATATTGATATGCCGCTCAACCGTGGCTTCGCGCGGCAACAGATAGGCGCCAGCACCGAAAACCGCGACAATGGCCACAAAAATGATCAGGATCCATTTAACAATCCGCATGCGATGCCGCCTTTCTTCTGTCCGACCTCAGGTTACCACAGGGGCCGGTTAACGGAACATCAGCATTATGGGGAATTTTGGCCGTATTCCGGCATCGTCGAACCGAGCCGGACGCAGCTATTCAAAGATGCCGTCGCCCACCTGATCAATGAATTGCTTGGCCTTCGCGATCGTCGCTTCTACTGCCATGCCCTCATCGTTGAACGTATCCGCACGGATCATGCTACAGGTTTTCAGGGTATCGCCAACCTCTTTTTCGATCCGCGCCGCGATCCGATACGTTGCGCCTTCGCTGATCGGCTCGGCAAAAATCAGGTAGTCTTTGTAGAGTTCGGGTTCGGCCTTGGGCGCGCCGCCATCGCCTCCACCAAAGAGGCGTTTGAAAAGGGACATGTCACTTCTCCATCCTGTCGAGATAGGTCTCTACGCAGGTTTGCACATGTCGGAACCGGTCGCCACCCGAGTGTTTGCCGCCATACCAGCGCGTGACCACGATGACGTGATCTTAAAGCTCTGCACGTTCCAGCATCCGAAGGATCACCATCCCGGCTCCGCTTTCGCCATCGTCGTTCTTGATGGGATTGTCGGGCAACAAAAGGCCCCAACTGTTATGGGTGGCCTTGGCAAATCGCTTTTTGCGTTTGAGCGTCTTGACCAACATCAGCGCATCCGCTTTCGACTGCGCGGGACCGCCGGACACCGCGTATTTGGACCCCCGGTCCGTCACAACACCATCGTGAACCGTCAGCATGTTTTGCGCAACCATTCGGCAAAATCTGCTTCTGTCGTTTTGGACGCGGCGAGGTCTTCCATCATGCGGACACCTAAAGCGGGCTGGGGCCTTAGCGATTTTCCATTCAGACGCAAAAACGTTGCATAGGCGACAAAGGCGGTGCGCTTGTTGCCGTCAATGAAAGCGTGCGCTTTGGCAATGCCAAACGCATATGCCGCAGCAAGTTCAAACACGTCCGGGTCTCTATAGGCCGCCAGATTCAAGGGCCGGGCACACGCGTTTTCCAGCAATCCGGCGTCTCTTAACCCCGGCGCGCCGCCATGACGCGCAATCTGACGGTCATGCACGATGTACAATGCTTGGATCGGGACCCAGACCCATTTCAAGCGAGCGCCTGCAAAAGATCACGGTTCTCGTCCATCACCTCTTCGGCCGCCGCCAAAGCCGCCTGCAACTCTGGATCATGGGCAACAATTTTGAGCGCCCCGTCATCGCCCCGCACAACAAAAAGGCTGTCGCCCGGTTTGGCGTCAAGCAGCGCGAGCATCTCAGCGGTTAGGGTCATAACGGCGGAATTGCCGACTTTGCGGATTTTCGTTTCGATCATGGGATATACGGTAATGTATACAGGCTAACATGTCAAAGCTGTGATCTGCTCGCGACCTCCGAAACCGTTAAGATGACTTCCTTAACGACGTATGTTCGCCCGCCAGAAGAGAATACGCGCCAAACGAACGTTGCAAGTCGGACCGTTTAAGTGCCCGACTTGTCCACGTCATCGATAACGCGCGCTCTGCTATTGATCCAAGAAACTCCGCAGCTTCCGGCTCCGCGAGGGGTGCTTCAGCTTCCGGAGCGCCTTGGCTTCGATCTGCCGGATACGCTCGCGCGTCACAGAGAACTGCTGACCCACTTCTTCGAGCGTATGGTCGGTGTTCATCCCGATGCCAAACCGCATCCGCAACACACGCTCTTCGCGCGGTGTCAGAGAGGCCAGAACCCGCGTTGTGGTCTCTTTCAGGTTTTCCTGAATGGCCGAGTCCAAAGGCAGGACCGCGTTCTTGTCTTCGATGAAATCGCCAAGCTGGCTGTCTTCTTCATCCCCAATCGGCGTTTCCAGCGAAATCGGTTCCTTGGCGATCTTCATCACCTTGCGAACTTTTCCCAGCGGCATTTGCAGCTTTTCGGCCAGCTCTTCCGGCGTCGGCTCTCGTCCGATCTCGTGCAGCATCTGACGACCGGTCCGGACCAGCTTGTTGATCGTTTCGATCATGTGCACCGGAATACGGATCGTCCGAGCCTGATCCGCTATGGACCGGGTAATCGCCTGACGGATCCACCATGTGGCGTAGGTCGAAAATTTGTACCCGCGACGGTATTCGAATTTATCGACCGCTTTCATCAGGCCAATGTTGCCTTCCTGAATCAGGTCGAGGAATTGCAAACCCCGGTTGGTGTATTTCTTGGCAATCGAGATCACGAGGCGCAGGTTGGCTTCGACCATTTCCTTCTTGGCCTGACGGGCTTCTTTTTCACCCTTCTGCACCTGCTGCACGATGCGGCGGAATTCCGGGATATCCAGACCGACATATTGACCAACCTGGGCCATGTCCGCGCGCAGCTCTTCCACCTTGGTGGTCGAGCGTTCGATAAACATCTGCCAGCCGCGTCCGGGCTTTTCCGCCATCTCTGACAGCCAGTTCGGGTCCAGCTCGCGCCCGCGATAGGCTTCGATGAATTCCCGGCGATTGATCCGCGCCTGATCGGCAAGTTTGACCATCGAGCTGTCAAGCGACATGACCCGGCGATTGATCCCGTAAAGCTGATCGATCAACGCTTCGATCCGGTTGTTGTGCAGGTGCAGTTCATTCACCAGCAGAACAATCTCGGCCCGCAGCTCTTGATAGTGCTTTTCGTCCGCTTCGCTGAACGAGCCATCTTCGTTCAGCGTCGCCGAAATCCGGCTGTCCTGCATGTCGGACAACGCGGCATAATCCTCGGCGATGCGTTCAAGAGTGTTGAGCACCTGATCTTTCAGCGCTGCTTCCATCGCGGCCAGCGACATGTTGGCCTGATCATCGTCATCGTCGTCGTCGTCCGTCGCAATCGGGTTTCCGTCTGCGTCCAGCTCTTGACCTTTTTCTTCGGTTTTCTTGGATGCCTCGACATTGGACGTGTCGACAATCGGCTCGCTCACCTCACCGTCTTCGCCCATCTGGTTGCCAAACGTCGCCTCAAGGTCGATCACATCGCGCAGCAGAATGTCTTCGCTCAGAAGTTCGTCGCGCCAGATTGTAATCGCCTGGAAGGTCAGCGGGCTTTCACAGAGACCGGCAATCATGGTGTTGCGACCGGCTTCGATCCGTTTGGCAATCGCGATCTCGCCTTCGCGGCTCAAAAGCTCGACGGACCCCATCTCGCGCAGGTACATGCGCACCGGGTCATCTGTCCGGTCCAGCTTTTCTGTCTGCGCCGAGGCCAGCGTGACCTCGCGCGCGTCAGAGGTCGTGACGACTTCGGTCGAGCCTTTTTGCTCTTCCTCTTCGGCCTCTTCATCCTCGATGATGTTGATGCCCATTTCGCTCAGCATAGACATCACGTCTTCGATCTGTTCCGAACTGACCTGATCCGGCGGCAGAACCTGGTTAAGCTGATCGTATGTGATGTACCCTTTTTCGCGTGCTTCGCCGATCATCTTCTTGACGGCGGCTTGGCTCATATCCAGCGAAATTTCAGGTTCTTGGTCGTCAGGTTTACGCTCGTCGGTATCTTTGGCGGCCATCCACGTCTCCTACTGGCTACAGGCGATTCGGAATTTCACGAATCATCAGCGCGAACAAATGATTCGGCCAGACCGTGTACCTGTATTTCTTTAGAATTACCCCACCAAATCGCGCTACTGTGGCGGTTTGGCAAACCCTATCCGTTGGAGCAATTCGTCAAGCTTTTCACGTTCACTGCGATTGATGCGGGCTCCGTTGTCGCCGATGTCGTAATGGGCGCGGTCTTTTGTCTCACTACGCACCGCACGATCAACCGCCTGCGCGGCTTGTCCCAGCCGGTACGTCACCGACTCGTCCGCAAAGCCCTGCAGGTCTTCGACCGCATCATCTATCTCAGCACTCAGCCCCTTTTGCGCTTTGAGTTTTGCGAGTTCTTCGGCCACGGTCATACGGGCCATGTCAACATCGCCGGGGGCGCGCACGCATGGGGTCACCGTCACATGGCGAAGGGCAAAGAGCTTTTCAAGGGCCGCAGGCCCAGTCTCTGCCTCTATCTGTTGCCGTAAATCCACATCGCTGTTGTGCCCATGCCGCAGAACAAGATCGCGGATGCGCGCATAGTCCGGGTCACCGCAGTCCATCATTTCTAAACCGCTTTCAAATTCGGTCAGAACGGCAGGCGTCGAAATCACGCTGGCCAGGATGATGGCCACGCGCAAATGATCCTGCGCAGCATCGTCGCCCATGGCCAACAGGCTCGCCTTGGTCCCTGATACGGGGCCATCCACGCGTTTCTTGCCTTGCCAGCTTTGTCGGTTACCCTGCTTTTGCGGGCGAAAGAGCTGCCAACGCAGATCCTTGATCTCTTGCCCGTAATGCGCCCGGATCGACGGATCTTTGATCAGCTTCAGCTTTTCGCGCAGCGCCTTGTCCAAGGCGGCTTTGCGTTCAGGACTGTCAAACGGCTTACCATCTGTTTCACGCTGCCACAGCAGGCGGACCATCGGCATGGCGGCGTCCAACACAGCCTGCACCGCGCCCGCGCCCTTATCCCGGATCAGGTCGTCCGGGTCCTTGCCATCGGGCATGATCGCAAAGCGCAAGGATTGGCCGGCCTCCAGCAGAGGCAAGGCAAGATCGATCGTCCGCATCGCCGCACGCAGACCGGCGGTGTCACCATCCAGGGCGATGATCGGCTCTGATGCGATCCGCCATAATAGCTGCAGCTGATGCTCTGTGATCGCGGTACCCAAGGGTGCAACGGCTGCCTCAAACCCGGCCTCAGCCAGTGCGATGACATCCATGTACCCTTCGGCCACGATCAAGGGCTGCCCCTTGCCTGCCGCCTGTCGGGCGGGCCCTTGGTTGAACAGGCTGCGGCCCTTGTCGAACAACAGTGTTTCCGGCGAATTCAGGTATTTGGCGTTGTCATTGGGGTCCATCGCCCGCCCGCCAAAAGCAATCGCGCGCCCGCGCGCATCGCGAATGGGGAACATGATCCGGTTACGGAACGTGTCATATGGCTTGCCGCCTTTCGACGACGGCTTGGCCAATCCGGCATCAAGGATCAGCTGCGCCTCAACCCCTTTGCCTTGCAAATGATCCCAAAGCCCCTGCCAGCCATCCGGGGCAAATCCGATTTCCCAACGCTCTTGCGCCTCGGGCGACAGACCGCGTTTTTCCTGCAAATACGCGCGGGCGGGTCCACCGGCACCGGTTTTCAGCTGCAACCGGAAATACTGAACCGCTTGCTCCATTACATCAGCCAAAAGGCTGCGCCGATCCGCCTTTTGTTGCGCCTTTGGGTCGCGCGCGGGCATTGGCATCCCCGCTTCGCGGGCGAGGATTTCCACGGCTTCCATGAAGGAGACGTTCTCTGTCTCTTTGACAAAGGTGATTGCGTCCCCTTTGGCGTGGCAGCCAAAGCAGTAGTAGAAACCTTTGCGATCATCGACGTGAAAGCTGGCCGTCTTTTCCTGGTGAAACGGGCATGGGGCCCACATGTCGCCCTTGCCTTGGTTCGACTTGCGCATGTCCCACATGACTTTGCGGCCCGCAACCTGTGACAGGCTGGACCGCGCGCGCAGTTCGTCCAAAAATCCAGGGGGCAGCGACATGAAACCACTATGAGGGGCGAGCGCCCCCGCTGTCCAGAGCCCGAAGGCTCACAAAGTTACTGCTGCAGGCACAGCTCGTTCCATGCCGCCGACAAATCCTCATTCCGGACGGTCCGCATCTTTTGCTCATAGACCCATGGCGTCATTAACGGAATGGCAGCGCTGTAGTTTTCGGGCCATGCCGGATTGCTGGCCAGAATTGTTTTCTGGACGTCGCGCTCCTTAACCTTGTCAAGGCGCGCCTGCTGGATCGCCGACACAATATCCGCTTGGTATTGGCAACTGACCTCTTTGCTGTCCTGAGCAACCACAGGTGTTGCCAGACAAAGGGCAAAGGCACAGGCGTATCGGATCATTTCGGGACCTCCGGAATCACATAAAGCGTCCGCAGCTTACCCGCGCGCGTCGACAGCTTCCATCGCCGTTTTCAAGTCATGCACCAAAGTCTGCGCCATCGACCGAAACACCATGATCTGCACCGCTTGATCCCCGATCCGGGTGACCGAAGCCGACATATGCATCAAAGTGCTGCGCGCCGTGTGACCCCTTTTGAACACCGCCCGCCGCAGATCGACGGGCACAAGGCGTGCCAACACGTCGTCCGCGCCCGACCCCTCCAGCCTCACGACGGTCCACGCATCGGTCTGATCCGTTAATGCGGCGTGTTTGGCCAATGATGCATCAGGCGCAGGCCCCAGCAACAGGACATGCGACAGCCCAAACCACACCGCCCGTGACCCTGCCTTGCCAGTCGCGCGGTTCGGTGCCGGCAAGGCCATGCCATGCGCTGCTTTCAACGCGTCTGACAACGCTGATTTCTGACCTTTGAACGGGGCCATGGACCAGATGCTCTCCACCACTTCTTCGGTCAGGGTCATCTCACCAACAGTCACGGGCAACAGCCCATCACAGGGGGTTTTCGCGATCAGTTCAGCCACGGACCCGCCCTCCCTCTTTGTCAAAGAAGACCGGGCTTTCCACGACACACAATGTCTCGACACCCCTGAGATGATCCACCATCCGCACCGTTTCACCGCGCCGGCTGGCGCCGTTGCGCAAAAAGCCCAAGCCGATCATCTGGCCAAGGCTGGGCGAATACCCCACCGACGTGACATAGCCCTGATCGTTTTCCCGCGTTGGTGCATCATCGCCGGTAAAGAGATGCGCGCCAGCCGTCAGCTGTTTGACCGCACCAATAGGGCTCAGCCCGACGAGTTGCTCTCTGTCAGGGTCGTTCAAGCCAGGTCGCTCACTCATCGTTTTGCCGACACAGTCTTTTTTGGCCGACACCATACGGCCCATGCCGATGTCAAACGCCGTTGTCCGCCCGTGGATTTCGGAATGGGTGATGAAGCCTTTTTCAATCCGCAACACGTTCAATGCTTCCATCCCGTAGGGTCCGCCGCCCAGCGCCTCGGCCCGCGACACCAACTCTCGGAACAGGCTGTCCCCATACCGGCTTGGCACCGCGACCTCATAGGCATGCTCGCCCGAGAAGGAAATGCGGAACAAACGCGCGGCCACGCCCATGACCGACACCGGTCCACAGCCCATGAATGGGAAGCTGTCATTATCGATGGGCGTATCCAAAAGCCCGTTCAACAGTTCACGCGACTTTGGCCCGGCAACCGCAAACTGCGCCCAGTGTTCCGTCACCGAGATGAACGACACATCCAGATCCGGTTTCAACGCCTGTTGCACCCAATCGAGATGGGTCATCACCTGGCCGGCCGCTGCTGTGGTCGTCGTCATCACAAAATGCGTATCACTCAGCCGTGCGGTGGTACCGTCATCCATAACATGCCCATCTTCGCGCAGCATCAGGCCATAGCGGACCCGCCCCGGTTTCAGGGTTGAGAACATATTGGAATAAACGAAATCCAGAAACGCCGCCGCATCCGGCCCCTGAATGTCGATCTTACCCAGCGTCGACACATCGCAAACCCCAACTGTTTCGCGGACATAGCCCACTTCGCGGTCACAGCTTTCACGCCAGGTGGTTTCCCCCGGCTGCGGGAAATAGCTTGGCCGATACCACAGCCCCGCCTCGATCATCGGCGCGCCGCGCGCCACAGAAGCCTTGTGTGACGTTGTAAACCGTTCTGGCGCAAACCCCTTGCCTTGCGCGCCTGCACCCAGCGCCGCAATGGACACCGGCGAAAACGGTGGCCGGAACGTTGTTGTCCCGGTTTCGGGAATGCCACGCCCGGTGGCATCGGCCAGCACGGCAAGGGCTGCCACGTTTGAATTTTTCCCTTGGTCCGTCGCCATCCCTTGGGTCGTGTAGCGCTTCATATGCTCAACAGAGCGATAGTTTTCCTGCGCGGCCTGTTTGACGTCCTTGACCGTCACATCGTTCTGGAAGTCGAGCCAGGCGCGGCCCTTGCCAGGAACCGCCCAGACCGGAGCGATCACATAAGGATCATCCTCTGCCTTTGGCAGTTCGACTTCCGGCGCTTTCAGGCCGAGCTCCGCCAGTGCTGCTGTGGCAGCGGCGACACCTTCCTGCAAGCAGGCCGCCGTCGAAAACACGCCGTTGCAAGCCCCCGCCGGTGTCAGCCCCGGCACCGCGCCGGACGCGGGGACAAAGCTGGCGATGTCGTCGCGCCAGACCGGGCGACCGTTCATATGGCAGGTCAAATGCACGCTGGGGTTCCAGCCCCCCGACATTGCCAAACAATCGGTCTGTAACCATTCTTCTTCGCCCGAAGCAGAGCGGATCGCGATGCTGTCCACCCCTTTGCGCCCGCGGCTGCCGGACACGACCGACCCTTTGTAGACGCGGTAATCCGGTGCGTCCGGGGCGTCAGGTCGCGCGTCGATGACCCCGGCGACATGCGCGCCCGCGGCCAACAGATCGCGCGCTGTGCGATGCGCATCATCAGTATTGCCAAACACGGTGACCGCCCGTCCCGGCACAACGCCCCAGCGATTCAAATAGGCGCGCACGGCGCCCGCGGTCATGATCCCGGGCCGGTCATTGTCCTTGAACGCCACAGGCCGCTCAATCGCGCCCGCCGCCAACACGGCGCGTTTTGCCGCAATCCGCCAAAAGGTTTCCAAGGGCGCGCGATCAGCCCGCCGGTCAACATGGTGGCGCACCCGCTCCAGCGCACCAAAGGTCCCGCCGTCATAGGCACCGGTCACCGTTGTCCGGGTCATCAGCCGGACATTGTCCATCTCCGTCAGCTCACTCAGAACCTCCGCGGCCCAAACTGCCCCCGGAACGCCATCGATGTCATAGGTCTCCGCCAAAAGGCGCCCGCCCATCTGCGCGCTTTCGTCGGCCAGGATCACATCCGCCCCGGCCCGCCCAGCCACAAGCGCCGCCATAAGCCCGGCAGGCCCGGCACCTATGACCAGAAGATCACAGAACGCATATGCGCTTTCATAGCGGTCGAGGTTATGCTCCCCAGACAGCGCGCCCAGCCCCGCTGCCCGGCGAATGATCGGCTCATACACGCCTTCCCAGAACGCTTTGGGCCACATGAAGGTCTTGTAATAAAACCCAGCCCCCAGAAACGGTGATGCCAGATCATTCACCGACATCACATCCCATCCCAAGGACGGCCAGTTGTTCTGGCTGCGCACCTGCAACCCGTCGTGAATTTCCTGCATCGTGGCGCGCACATTGGGTTCCTGCGCGCCGCCTTTGCCAACAGTGACCAACGCATTTGGCTCTTCACCGCCGGCTGTCAAAATCCCACGGGGACGGTGATATTTGAAAGACCGCGCCACCAACCGCACATCATTGGCCAACAGGGCCGAGGCCACTGTGTCGCCCGCAAACCCACGGATCGGCACCCCGTCAAAGGTAAAGCTGACCGGCTGCGAACGGTCGATCAGACCCTTGCCATCAACCCGCATCCTGCATCTCCGTTGCCAGCTGTACGTCCAATACCTCATGCGTGACCGTATTGCGCGTCACCACTAGCCACGCGCCACACCCTGCCGTGTGATGCCACAGCTCTCGCGTGACACCAGCCGGGTTGTCCCGCAAATGCAGGTAATCATCCCAAACTGCCGCATCCGCATCCGGGTCGGGGCGGTTCAACATGACTGCATCACCTTGATAGGTGAACTCTCGAATATCGCGCTCGCCGCATATCGGACAGGTGATCCTCATCGACCGCCCCCTGCTTCTTTCTTGTCAAAAATACCCATGCCGTCGACCTCCGCCGCGCTAATGCAGGTTATGCTGCGCACCGGTCCCCTCCTCGTCCATCAAACCGTACCCGGTCAGGAACCGATCCAGTCGGAAACGCGTCGCCGCGTCGTGATACCGCCCGGTCGCCATGAGGTGGGCAAAGACACTGCCCGAGCCCGGAACGGCCTTGAACCCGCCGTAGCACCAGCCGCAATTCAGGAACAAACCGTCAATATGGGTCTTGTCGATAATCGGCGATCCATCGGGCGACATATCCATGATCCCACCCCAGGACCGCAGCAGCTTGGCTTTACCGATCATCGGCATCAGCGTCATTGCCGCTTCCATCACATGCTCCATCCCCGGCAGGTTGCCCCGCGCGGCATATGACGCATAGAAATCGAGGTCCCCACCAAAAACGAGACCGCCTTTGTCCGACTGGCTGATATAGAAATGGCCCATGCCAAAGGTCAGCACTGTGTCGATGCAGGGCTTCAACCCTTCGGACACAAAAGCCTGCAGCACATGGCTTTCAATGGGCAGCTTCATCCTCGCCATCGCGGCCACCTGTCCGGACCGACCGGCGACCACAATGCCGACCTTCTTGGCCTTGATTGCCCCGCGCGAGGTCTGCACGCCCCGGACCACACCGTTGTCGATGTCTATCCCGGTGACCTCGCAATTCTGAATGATGTCGACGCCCCGCATATCCGCCCCGCGCGCATAGCCCCAGGCCACCGCGTCGTGGCGCGCCGTGCCACCGCGCGGGTGATACAAACCGCCATAGACCGGAAAGCGGATATTGTCGAAATCGAGATAGGGCGCGTGTTTGCGCACACCTTCACGATCCAGAAGGATCGCGTCATCGCCCTGATTGACCATCGCGTTGCCCCGGCGGGCCGCCGCATCGCGCGCACCATCGGAATGAAACAGGTTGATGATCCCGCGTTGCGAATGCATCGCGTTGAAATTGAAATCCTGCTCCATCCCTTCCCACAGCTTCAGCGAGTGGGAATAAAACTCTGAATTGCCCGGCAGCCCATAATTTGCCCGCACAATCGTCGTGTTCCGCCCGACATTGCCCCCGCCGATATAGCCTTTTTCCAGCACTGCCACATTGGTGATGCCGTACTCCTTGGCCAGGTAATATGCGGTGCTCAGCCCATGGCCGCCACCACCGATGATAATCACGTCATATTCGGATTTCGGCTCTGGGTCGCGCCAATGGGGGGTCCACCCCTTATTGCCGGTCAGACCTTCCTTGAGGATGCGCAATCCGGAAAACCGCATCGACCTCTCCTTTGACACCATGCCGTTGCTCTTCAATCCGGTCATGCGTAACAAGAACGGGGGAGAGTTCCAGACGTCTTTTCGACAAAAACATGTCCGCTGGCGACCGCGTGGTCAAATGCCGCAGAAAATGCTCAGAAACGCAGCCTTACCGCGACCCCAGCAATCGGGGCCGTATCATAGGACTGGCTGCTCACCTCGTTTCCGTTGGCATCATCCAGTGTCAACTCGCCGCCAAACTCGGCGCCGACAAAGGCGGACATGGAAACACCTGGGTTGGGTTCATACCCGACCGAAAAGACCACCGGCAGGCTTTCATCCGACCCGACACCGCCCGGCGCCAGACCGTCGTCATCCAATCGGAATTGAATGCTTTCGGACCGGGCGGACAAGGACAGGCTGAGCGCATCGGTAGCGGCGTAGCTCAGCGTCAGGCCCGGCCCTTGCGTCGCGCCCAATCCACCGCCGGTGCTCAATTGCCAGCGATCTGCAAACTCCCAATCGACCAACAAGGCCGGAAAGACCTCGGTTCCGTCATCATCCAGTTGAGAGAACGCGCCAAAGGCCGGCCCGATGCGCAAGCGGTCATTGATCTGCCAACTGATCCCGGCAAACACACCATAGGTGTAGCCGTCCGAGGCATCCGCGTCGCTTTCATAATCCCACCGCAACTGTGGAACGATCAGCGCGCGCGCACGAGACCCCACCGGGATTTGGACGGGTGCAGAGATCCGCACGTCGCGAATGTTCTGCCATGGATCATTCACGCCAAGGCTGAAATCATAGTCCAGCGTCCCATAACTGAGAGAGACCCCCGCCGAACCACCATTTGGCATAGCGTATGAGGCCGACCCGCGCAGAAATGCGCGATTGGCGGTGAAATCCCCGCCATCGTCCAGATCTGCTTCGCCCTGGAAAACGGCCAAACCCTCGACCTGCGTGCCCCAGCCGGTTCTTTGATGGCCCTCAGCAAACGCCGCAGCAGGCTGAGCGATCGCTACGATCACGGCGACAGCCTTCCAGCTTTTGCTTATGGTCCGCATCGGTCCATCCCTTATGTCTGCATTGCAGCATATGTAGGACCACCGGGCCAGTTTCCAGCCCGGCTGTCAATATTTTTTTCGCGTTTACAATCCCTTGGCGCGATAGCTTGCCGCCACTTTTTCGATCGAGACCAAATAGGCGGCAGTGCGCAGATCTGTCACGTCATCGCGCCCATGCCAAACTTCGCGCATCGCTTGGTAGGCGATGCGCATCGTATCGTCCAAACCCGACCGGACCAGTTCCAACTCGCCCGCACCACGCAGGTACTTTTCCTTGAAGTCCGGCGACATGGACCATGCGTCGCCCATATAGGTATCGAGCCGTTCCAGTTCGTTGATCACCAACTGATGCCGCGCCTCTTCCTGACGTCGCTGCATCCGACCAAAGCGAATGTGGCTAAGGTTCTTGACCCACTCGAAATAGGACACGGTGACACCCCCGGCGTTGGCATACATGTCCGGGATGATCACCGTCCCCTTCTGACGCAACACATCGTCCGCGCCTGCAGTCACAGGCCCGTTGGCGGCTTCGATGATCAAAGGCGCTTTGATTTGGGCTGCATTGGTCAGGTTGATCACACCCTCCAACGCGGCGGGGATCAGAATGTCGCAATCCTGTTCCAGCACCGATGCACCGTCTTCGACATAGGTTGCATCCGGATAGCCTTTGACGCCTTGATGCGACATGATCCACGACCGGACCGCTTCGACATTCAGGCCCGTGTCGCTGATCAGCGCACCATCCCGTTCGATAATGCCGGTGATAATGCTGCCATCTTCTTCGCTCAGAAACTTAGCGGCGTGATAGCCGACGTTGCCAAGCCCCTGCACAACAACACGCTTTCCCTCCAGCGACCCGGATAACCCCGCCGCCGCCATGTCTTCAGGGTGACGGAAAAACTCTTGCAGCGCGTATTGCACGCCGCGTCCGGTTGCCTCGACACGGCCGGCGATACCACCGGCATTCAACGGCTTGCCAGTCACACAGGCGCGCGCGTTGATATCAGTGGTGTTCATCCGCGCGTATTGGTCGGCCATCCACGCCATTTCCCGTTCGCCCGTACCCATGTCGGGGGCGGGTACGTTTTGCGATGGATGGATCAGGTCCCGTTTCGCCAGTTCATAGGCAAAACGGCGCGTGATCTGTTCCAGCTCATATTCGTCGTAATCCCGAGGGTCGATGCACAGCCCACCTTTGGAACCGCCAAAAGGCGTTTCTACCAAGGCGCATTTATAAGTCATCAGCGCCGCCAGCGCCTCGACCTCATCCTGATGGACGTTTGGCGCATAGCGAATGCCGCCTTTGACCGGCTCCATATGTTCTGAATGAACGGCGCGATACCCGACGAATGTCTTGATCTCACCGCGCAAACGGACGCCGAACCGAACCGTGTAAGTCGCGTTACAAACACGGATCTTTGCCTCAAGCCCCGGCGGCATATCCATCAAGGCAACTGCGCGGTTAAACATCAGATCAACGCTTTCACGAAAGCTTGGTTCCCGAATCTGGCTCATGAAAATTGGCCTCCCTTCATTCAGATGGCGACTCAATAACACCGTCGCCCCATGACCCGACTATGACCGCAATCCAAGGTGATTGCCTACAGTTTGATGCATTTTCAGGCAGAATAAAAACGTCAGGCGCAACGAACCGCTTCCACAGGCGTGTTTCCAAATGCGCACCAATACGCCGGGATCCAGTAAACTGGTCTTCCCCCACTGAAGTGGTCCTCCGCTATGTTTAGGAAACGGAGGAAACACATGGCCAACAAGCGACCAAAGCCAGAAGAGATTGTCACGAAGTTACGGCAGGTTGAGGTTCTGACGGGGCAAGGGATGCCGCGTCTGGATGCGATCCGTCAGATCGGTGTGACTGAACAGACCTACTACCGGTGGAAGAAAAAATACGGCGGAATGGGCACGGATCAATTGAAGGAACTGAAGCGTCTGCAAAAAGAGAACGAGCGATTGCGCAAAGCCGTTTCTGATCTGACGCTGGACAAGCTGATCTTGGCGGAGGCGGCAAAGGGAAACTTCTGAGCCCCGCTCGTCGTCGTGCCTGTATTGATCGCGTTCGTGCTGAGCTGAACATCTCGGAGCGTCGGGCATGCCGGGTTCTAAGACAACATCGATCCACACAGCGCAAAGTACCTGCGGGTCGCCCGGATGAAGAACGTTTAGTGGCTGATATGATCGAACTGACCCGGCAGTATGGCCGCTACGGCTATCGTAGGATCGCGGCACTACTGAGAGACGCTGGCTGGCATGTGAATGACAAGCGCGTGGAACGGTTATGGCGACGAGAGGGGCTGAAAGTGCCAATGAAACAACCGAAGAAAGGGCGGCTTTGGCTGAATGATGGATCATGTGTCAGGCTTCGGCCAGAGCGCCGCGATCATGTCTGGTCTTACGACTTTGTCCACTGCCGCACCGACGATGGTAAAGCTTTCCGCACACTCAACATCATCGACGAGTACAGTCGGGAATGCTTGGCCATACGCGTGGATCGCAAGCTCAACTCAGGCAATGTGATCGATGTGCTGAGCGACCTGTTCATTCTGCGCGGCATCCCGTCGTTCATCCGTTCCGACAATGGCCCTGAGTTCGTTGCGCAAGCCGTGCAGGACTGGATCAAGGCTGTCGGCGCGAAGACGGCTTACATCGAACCAGGCAGCCCTTGGGAGAATGGGTACTGCGAAAGCTTCAACGCCCGTTTCCGCGACGAGTTCCTGAACGGGGAAACATTCTACAGCCTGCGTGAAGCCCAAATCCTGATCGAACAATGGAGAAAGCACTACAACACGAAACGACCACACAGTGCATTGGGCTACCGCCCACCGGCTCCCGAAACCATCGTCCAGATGGACCAAAGGTCGATCATGCACTAACAATCAAATTGGACCACTCAGGTGGGGCTGATCAGGGCCGCCAACCAGAACATCTGATCCGAATCCACCGACTAGCTTGTCGCGACCAATACCACCAAACAGAATATCCCGTCCAAGGTTAGAGGCATCATCGTTGTCATCATCACCTTTGTAATCGTCATCGTCGTCACCGACGTCGCCATAAAGGGTGTCGTCCCCCTCTTCGCCGTCGATAAGGTCGTTGCCGATGCCACCGAAGAGAAGATCGTCGCCAAGCCCGCCCAAGATGACATTCTGTCCGATGGACGATGCATCATCGTCGTCATCCCCGCGATAGTCGTCATCGTCGTCGCCGCCATCGCCAAAGACGGTGTCATGGCCCACGCCACCATCAAGGAAGTCGCTGCCGCCCAGGCCGGTAATGTGGTCATTACCGTCGTTGCCAAGGATCGCGTTGTTGCGGCTGTTACCGTCGATGCGGTCGCTGTAAATCGACCCGGCCACATCTTCGATGGCGTTTACATAGAACAATGTGACAGCCGAGTTCAGATCACCTTTAACGTGGTGTCCGTTGACCGTCTGCTTGCCGGATTTGCCAAGCTGAACGTCAATCGGTCCGTTAAAGTCGCTGTAATCAAGCGCATCGCCGGTATCACGGATAAAGGCCGATGGCGCACCGCCGCGATAATCATCGTCATCATCGCCCCAATCGTCATCATCACCATAGTTTTCGCCCGCGTCGACAACACGATCATGGCCGAGCCGCTCGCCAGCGAAGACATAAGTGTCGTCGCCGACGCCGCCGAACGACCAGTCATCGCCGCGACCACCTTCAAGGATATCGTCGCCGCCAACCGTTGGTGCGATCAGCTGAAGACCCTTGATGTTGTAAGGATCGGCATCGTCATCGCCGTGATCGTCGTCATCGTCTCCTTGGTGCTTATCGTCGTCGCCTTTGTCGCCAAAGCCGATGACTTCACCCTCGAACAAAATGGCCCGCGCATTATCACCGGTTTGGATGTCGTCGCCATCCTCGCCCATGATCTTGTCACCGTCATCACCACCGATGATGACGTCACCATCGTCTCCGGTCTTGATAATGTCGTCGGCATTCAGAACACCACGAGGTTCAGCAACCATGTCGTAGGCTTGACGCTCAAAGACGCGGATCACGCCCTGGTCACCCAACACCCGATCACTGTCAAAATCACCCTGCGGGATGATGTCGTCCTTGTTCTCGCCGCCCACGATTTGCATGCCGGCGATGGACGGACGACCGCTGTAATCGCCGCCAGCATCATCGTCGTCATCCCCCCAATCGTCATCATCGCCAGAAAGGTCTCTGACGATGCGGATCGAGAACTAGTCTCCGACAACATCCCTGAAGACAACAACATTGCCTGGTTGTTCCGGGTTAGCCGGATCATACGGAATGAATTCACCTTCAAATGTGAACCCACGCGGATCGTTGACCGCAGGTCCATCGCCACCAAGTGTCACCAGGCGATAGGAATCGTAGCGCGCGGAGTCTTTGTCTTCTGCATCGATGTACAGATAGACATCGTATGGCCCCGTACCGATCGACTGCTCGACATTGCCGACATCGACACCCAGCACGGATTTCCCGTTCGTCCGAACATAACCATTGTACATCCGCCCATTCTGGGTGTCGGGGTTGATTTGAGCATGATTGTCGACCACGGCAGAACGGGCTTTACGCCAGTCGTCCAGATCTTGACCCACTGTGACATAGACGTGCTCTTGGGTGATCAGCGTTTCTGGATCATTCCCATGATCATCATCGTCATCCCGACCGTGATCGTCATCGTCGCCATCATTGTCAAAGTTGTTCCAATCGTCGGCTGCAACATATCCCAGAACGCCTTCGACAAACCCTTCGCTTACGCCGCTCGCAAAATTGATGCTGACCGTGCGGACTTCGCTGCCAGACAGTTGATCATCCACCGCGTTTTGTGGACCGCGATTGCCGGTGTCGATCTTGTCGCTGCCTTGCCCACCGATCACGATATCCTCGCCGTTTCCGGTCAAGATAAGGTCATCGAACGTGAACTCTTCCGGCGCGTTGAATGTTTCCAACTCGCGCAGCTCGCCCAGTTCACCGCTTTGCAGATCTTCGCGCGGGGTGGTCAGCTTGAACGTCGCGCGACCATTGTCGCCAACGACCGCGTTATTGTCGCGAATGCCGACATCCGTGTCGCCGCCGGCGTTAATCAGGTCATTGCCCGTGCCGCCAAAGACGACATCATCACCGCCACCCGTCAGGATAGAGTCATTGCCGCCAACCTCGATGGCGGTTGTGACAACCCGGTCAATTGGCAAGGACCGACCCACGATTTGAAGCCCCGAGACAGCCGGCACGTTCTTGTTTGCACCGTATGGCACGTCAATCTCGATCACCAAACGGCCATCCACGAGCCCGCCGACAGCAACGTAGTTACCAAGCTCCGGGTTGTGCGGGTCAGAAGATGTCGAACGCTGATACTGTCCATCGAACGTGTTGTCCTTGGGATCATTCAGGTACGCGACGCCATCCGCACCGATGCGAACGGTGCGCACGCTGTCACCTTTGCTCTCTGTCTTGCTGTTGTCAGCATCCAGATAGAGATAGACATCATATTCTTCGAAATGCTGGTCCAGGCCTTCGACAACAATTTCGATTGTCTCGTACCGATTGGCGTATAGGTAGCCTTCGAAAAGCGCTTTGTCCTGATCGCCATACGGTCTGATCTGACTATCCGTGTCCGACTTGGTCTGGTTCTTGTCGTACCGGTCATCGCTCAGATAGTCATCGCTATCCCAATCGTCGCCCTGACCCGCATAATCATCATCGTCATAGCCAAAGTCATCGTCACGATCATCGTCGTCATAAATCGGCAGATGATCGTCTTTGACGCGCCAGCCCAGCGTGATACCGGGTACGATGGCCCCGTTTTCGTCTGTGACCAGTTCATGGCCACTGTCACCATAAACACCGGATTTGTCTTTCAGGTTGATCCAGTTGTCCGCCCGTGGTGCCGGTAAGCCGTTTGTCGACGCTGATGTGGACGTTCCGGCCACACCTTCAACTGTCGCATCATGGTTTACAGCGCCAAAGTTGAAGCTGAGGATTGTGTATTCCTCACCGGTCACGTCCTCTGCAGACGGCGCATCAAATGTTGCGGTTCCGTTCAATGTGACGCGTCCGCTGTCGCCCAGGACGACGTCGGTTGCATCGCCGATACCGGCGTCGATGAAGTCATCATCCGCACCACCGATCACGATGTCCGGCCCTTCGCCGGTCACAATGATGTCTCCGCCGCCAACAGCTTCGTTCAGGCTGACGAGTTCGACAAGGATGCCCTCTTCGGTGAAGATCGCGAAGCCTTCGTCGCCGAGTACCAGATCGCCATCATTGTTGGCACCAGTATCGATGAAGTCACCATCCGCGCCGCCAATAACGATATCGCCAGCACCGCCGGTGGTTATGTTGTCCGGCCCGCCGACACCAGACGCTGTGCTGGTCATGAAGGTCAGCACACCGACATCGGTAAACAGAATCTGACCGCTGTCACCGATCACAAAGTCACGCGACAGGTCGCCACCGGCATCTGTTCCCGCGTCAATATTGTCGCCAAAGGCACCACCAATCACGACGTCCGGACCAGCCCCGGTAAAGATGTTGTCGACACCGCCGACATCTTCATTCGTGCTCTTGATCTCGATCAGGACACCCGCATCGGTGAAGTCGGCAAAGCCTTCGTCACCGATTACGATGTCATCAAAATCACCCGCGCCGGCGTCAATCAGGTCGCCAGCCGCGCCGCCAAAGACAACGTCACCGCCACCGCCGGTGGTGATTAGGTCGACACCGCCAATACCGCTGGCCGTGGTTGTCGCAAAAGTGCGAACGCCGGCATCGGTCTCGTTCACGGTGTACACGCGTTGAACAAGCTCTGGGTTGATCAGGCGCACCGTCTCCGGCAAGAGTTCTATAACGCCGTCATCACCTAAGATGATGTCACTGCCTTGCCCGCCAAAGACCGTGTCTTCTCCGCGTGCTTCGCGTCCGACAACTGCCGTCAGCGTCCGCAAACGGGTATCATCCGCAAAGGCAACCGTTTCCGGGTCGACGCCCTCTGCGAGTGCGGCACCCGGATCGATGTCAAACCCGCCATCCGCATATACGTGATCATCACCGTTTTCGGCATAGATCAGATCGTTGCCTTCACGGCCTGCGATCTGGTCGTTGCCTTGGCTGCCCCAGATCTCGTCATCGCCAAAGCCAGCATCGATGACCACGCCGGCAGTTGACAGGCGCGCATCGATGAAATCTGCCGCCGGGTTGTCGAACCCGACACCATTTCCGTTTGGTTCGTCAGAGCTGGCCGAATACCGCACGCCATCAGCTGACGTGTCGCCAAAGACCACCAACGGAGACTGGCTGCCGCCGCCGCCAGTAATGACGATGTTGTCCGACCCGCCGCCACCGTGGACGATCGTGATGCCCCCATGCGTGGAATCAACCGTCGGAACCAACGTGCTTTCGATTGTGATGTCGTCGTTGCCGCGGCCGTTCAGAACCTCGAGGATTTCAATATCGCCATAGGTGATACCGGCGTCGAAACGCACAGTCGACGTTGTGCCATCCGATTGCAATTCTTCGAATTCAAGCCCCTCGTTCATGCCTTCAAAGAAGACGTTGGTCGAGGTAATCGTGACGGTCTCGTCCGAATTGCTGGCGTCATTATAGACGTTAAGACGATCGATACCTGTCGTTTCGTCAAAGTTGATATCGACGTCAAACAGATCGCTGTCGGTTTCACCCGGCAACAGGATCGCGTCTTTCAACGATCGATCTGCATCTGTTTCGCCGCCAATGATTTCAATCGGGCCACGCAGACGATTTACCAGATGCGGTTGCGGCGCAAAGATTTTGCGCGGCTGGGCGTCTTCATCAACCACAAAGGCCGGGTTCGCTTTCAACGTGACGGTTTGAGGGATCCACCAGTTCGTGTCGTCGAAGACAAGTTTTGCGACACCTTCGCCGTCCACAAATCCCTGGCCGTCGCCGGCATCGGCGAGAACCTGACCATCCGGCCCTACATTGATCGTGACGGTTTTTCCGGCTTCAACCGCAGAGGTCAACCGCACCGTATATGTATCGGTGTCGTTTGGATCTGTGCCGTCAACAACCGTGTCACCGTCCGTTTCCTGAACCAGAACGCCCGGTGCTTCATTGTCATAGACGGTCACATCGACATCGACCCGGTCCGCATCCTGGAAATCAACGCCAGCTGTCAAGATGACGTGCTGGATGACCTCTACAACAGGGCTTTCATCAATGCTGTCGTCGACAGGGGCCACGTTCATGAGAACCGGACCAACGTCGCCTGCAGCAAAGGTCAACGTCATATCTATCGCATTGAAACGGCTGTCTGCGCTGGTCACCTCAAGTTGTGTTTCGTCAAACTCCAGTTGAACAATGGTTGTTTCCGTCGGTGCCGTGCTCAAACCAACCTCATAACTGTCAGTTTGGCCTGTGATGGTATTTCCTTCGACAACCAGCAGGTTCGGATTTTCGATCACGATATCCGGGCGTTCGTCGTCAAAGACAGTCACCAGAACATCTTTGACGTCGGCCTGATCATAGGTCGCGTCGGTCGAAATCACCGAATGGCTGATCGATACATCGCGCGTCCCTTCAGAGCGCAGGTCGTCTTCGGCGCGCACCCAAATGGTTTGACCCGCCGCTTCTCCGGCTGTGTCAAAAGTCAGCGTGGTCGCGTTCACCCATTCAACGTTCGGATCGGTGGCCGGATCAGTCACGGCGACCTGAATGCTTGCGCCTTCGACACCCGGTGTGGTGTTGAACGCGTCAGCTTCGCCCTCACGCTCACGCAGCAAGGACAGGGCCGCGGATACGGTGACAAAGACCGGTGCGGACAAAGGTCCGGTTCCTGCCAAGCTGACAACATAGCTTGCCACAATTCCGGTTGCTTCATTCACAACCAGCGTTTCGGACGTTCCGGTGTCAATCCGAACTTGGCCCTCGTTTGCATTGGCAACGTTGAGATCAACGCCCGGTACGAACAAAGTATCAAAGCGGGTATCGCGATTTGCATCCGTGATGTCGATGCCGTGCAACACCACAGCGGACTGACCTTCCAAATCACGGCTTACAACGCCATTTTCATCGACATCTCCGGTCATTTCGAAGAGGTCATTGCCTAGGCCGCCAATGATCGTATAGCCGACACCGGCGCGGGTCGACAGCACGTAGAACGTGTCGTCGCCCTCAAGGCCATCGATCTCAATCGACTCTTCTCGACCTGACGTTTGAACATTCAGTCCCGCACCAAAGACCCCATCTTCGGTAATCACAAAGCTGTCGGCCAGTTCGGTGCCCAGCACGATAATCTCGTCAAAGCCCGCACCGCCGTCGATGTTCACAGGGGCGTTGATGTTGTACTGGACCTCATCATCGCCCGCGCCGCCCAGAACCTCGGTGCCTTCAGCAATCGAGTTGCCGTCAGACAGGGCAAATGCCCGCACCACGAAATCGTCATCCCCATCATTACCTTCCAGGCGGATCGGCGACTTGTTGGAATAAACGGTGAAGATGTCGTTACCCACATCACCTTGAATTAGCATAGGTAGCGATGCGCCACGGGACAGGTAACCGCGCGTTGTCAGCTCCGTCGCATCTTCAAAGACATCGAACTCCGCAACCGCGTTAAAGTCACGCTCTGATCCGTAAAGCTGGCCAATCTGGAAGGTATCATCGCCTTCGCCGCCATCAATGGTTGTAATGGCGGCGTTGTCGTCAACGGCAACCACGTCAGCGCCCGCTCTTGTATTCAATTGCAGGCGGCCATTGATCGACCGATCGTAATTGATCCGTTCGACAGTCGCATCAGGATCCGAATTGGCGCGGATTTCATCCTCGGTGCAGTGCCGCAGGGCAACAAAACCGGCCCCCGGTCCTTGTTCGGTCGAATACAGTTCATTCGGCAGATCATATTGCGGATTGAACGCCATGCGACGCAACAGGAACACATCTGCGTCTGCCGTGCCATCAATGGTCAGAATATCCTCGCCACTATGAGGCGCGCCGCTATCGAGAACGTTGATGACGTAATCGCGCGCTTCACTGCCTGAAAGGCTCCCAGATGTTTGGATGGTGATTTCATCCGATCCCGCTTTACCGTCAATCAGAATCGAGTCTGTCAAACCCTGGCTGGAAAGCGTGTCGACCAGCATGCGGTCATCGCCGGCACCCAGAAAGAATTCCACTGCGCCAGTCAAAACACTATCTCGGACGATCGTGACTGTGTCGTTGTCATCGCCCATCATAAAGCGCAGTTTTTGTTTGTTGCTAAGATCCTCTGGCCGGGTACCGCCATCGCCAGCTGACAATTTGGGCTGCAAAAGCGGCGTGCCCGTCGCAGTCACGTCTCCTTCGATCAGTAATTCGTCTTCGCCTACCCCACTGTAGAAAGACAAATAGGCGGTGGTAAATGCGCTGCCGGTATCAAACTTGGCGGTGTCGTCACCGCTACTCATACTGATGATCGAGCCGAGTGTAACGTTGATAGTTCCTTGAACCAGAAGGCTATCGTTGCCGCCGGCGGTTCTGATCGAAAGCGAGTCCGCTTGAACACTCGCTTCTGGGGTGAATGTCAGGTCGTCATCGTGATCAGCCCCATCTGAGTGGTCCAATTTGATTGTTAGTGCATGATCGACCTTTGGTCCATCTGGACGATGGTTTCGGGAGCCGGTGGGCGGTAGCCCAATGCACTGTGTGGTCGTTTCGTGTTGTAGTGCTTTCTCCATTGTTCGATCAGGATTTGTGCTTCGCGCAGGCTATAGAAGATTTCGCCGTTCAAGAACTCATCGCGGAAACGGGCGTTGAAGCTTTCGCAGTACCCATTCTCCCAAGGGCTGCCTGGTTCGATGTAAGCCGCCCTTGCGCCGACAGCCTTGATCCAGTCCTGCACGGCTTGCGCAACGAACTCAGGGCCATTGTCGGAACGGATGAACGACGGGATGCCGCGCAGAATGAACAGGTCGCTCAGCACATCGATCACATTGCCTGAGTTGAGCTTGCGATCCACGCGTATGGCCAAGCATTCCCGACTGTACTCGTCGATGATGTTGAGTGTGCGGAAAGCTTTACCATCGTCGGTGCGGCAGTGGACAAAGTCGTAAGACCAGACATGATCGCGGCGCTCTGGCCGAAGCCTGACACATGATCCATCATTCAGCCAAAGCCGCCCTTTCTTCGGTTGTTTCATTGGCACTTTCAGCCCCTCTCGTCGCCATAACCGTTCCACGCGCTTGTCATTCACATGCCAGCCAGCGAACGTGCCTCGGTGATCGAAGTGGTCGCGTCTGTTGCAGAGACCCGAACATCGCCCGCATCTGCCGCAATTGTGGCGTTGTCAATTGACGCTGTCACACCGCCGGTCATCGACACATAGCTGAGCTTGGCAACTGTTTCGCCCACCGCTGTGATCGAAGCATCCGCCGCAACCGACGCGCCAGAAACCGCCACCCAATCGACATCAACCGTGGCGTTGTCGTCCATGGTTGTGGAAGCGATTCCAAAGAAATCAACCACGCTCTTTTGGCCCAGATATGTCCAAAGCCCGGTGTCAGAATAATCTTCATTATAAAGATCGACGACAGTGTTATCACCGCCCTTCCACTCATAGACACCCAGCGCGATACCGCCCTTGGTCCAACCATCTGCCAACACAACGGTATCGTCATCCAGCAGTTCGATATTCTTTTGCCGCAGTCCGGGATCCGGGTTGGTGTCGTATGTCGCAGGCAGGATTTTATTTGCGATGCCACCGGCATTGGTCGCCGCAATCACGACATCGCCATCAGCGTCGATAAAGTCAGCGTCGAGCGTTGTCTCGCTGTCATCGCCAAGTTCTACTTCGGTATCTCGGTCCAGCTCTACCAGCGTGAGCATGGCGTCGAGCGCCACAGGGACGAGCGCAAAGCCAACCGCATTGTCGATTGTGTAATTCACCGCAGAAGTATCGACGGCGCGTACGATCAGGCTCTCGCCGTTTTCCCCAACAATGGCGTCGGCACCAATGTCGATGGTCGCACCGTGCGCGATATCCACTGTGGTCGAGTTGTCGATATCCGTGTCGTTGTAAAGTAGCCCTGTAACCTCGGCGATTTGGGCATCAACCTGCACATCCGAAAGCGCCTCGACCAGAAGGGAGGCCGCAGAGATATCAGCGTCTGATCCGATCGTCACCGACGAGGTCGCATCAACGGAAATACCCGTAAAGCCTCCCAGCGTGCCACCATCGGGCAAAAGAGTATCGGCGAGCAAACCACCGCCCAGATCGACGTCGATGTCACCTGTGACGGACGCCATCAAGCGCACATCGCCCGTCGTATCAATATCGCCCAAGACTTCGAGCGAGGCATCCGGCGTTTCGGAAATACCGACGGCCGCAATAGGCAAAAATCGTGTTGCTGATCGCATTGGTATAGTTATCATGCGCGAGCAGGGTGACATCACCAGAACCAGAAATATTGGCGCCTGCTTCGACGATCACACGACCAGCTTTAACGAACAGGTCAACCGCGCCAAGTGCCAAATTGCCGACCAGCCGAACGGTGTCTTCAACTCCAAAGTTCAGGAAAACAGAGTTGGTTGACCCCAGAATATTGAAATTCTGATTTTCAAAGTTGTCGCCAATTTCCCGAATGTTGAACGTTGTCCCTGAAACGAAGGACAGGCGGACATCGTCCGCCTGGTTCAATCTTCCCTGGAATTCAAAATCATCCGACGCGTCGACGTCGATCGGCTCCAGACCGGAATAGACGTAGTCAAAGCCGTCTTTGAAGATCAATCCGGAATTTGCATCAATTGGAACAGAAATTGTCGAAGCCGCGTCGGTGCCGACAAAGGCCAAGCTGTCGAACCCACCGTCTCCACCTATGACACCGCCATCGATCTTGGTCAGGTCATGCACGACAAACGTATCTTCGTTATCCGTCGCCCCTTCCAAGGTTTCGACATCCGTGAAGATCAGGTCAAAAGACCCCGAAGCTGTACCAGCGTTATCGGACAGAACATTCCACTCGGTGTTACCTGCACCCTCGAGACGGATTTTGTCCGCGCCAGCGCGGCCATCGATCCGTATCTCGGGAATGGCCTGTCCACCAAAGGAGGCCACATCGATAGCGATTGTATCGTCACCGTCGCCAGCACTCAGAGAAACCGCACCGGTTGGCATGTCAAACGATGTGATCTTCTCGAAATAGGGAACTGCCGAGATTGTTCCAGCCGTATCAAACGCGAAATAATCGATGGTTTCTCTGGCGTGAGCAACTTCATCATCGCGGCTTTGATCTTCTTCCACAGACGCATCAAATCCGGAATTCGAAGACCCTTTGCCACGAGCCCACGCAGGGTCAGGACCATTATAAGTAGATACGCCACCGACGATGTGCTCCGGCGTGCCCATGTCTATGCCCAACTCGACCGAGGTTACATTTTGGTTCACGCCAGTTGCATGGCCCGCGCTCCAATGAACGTCGCCATTCGTGCTTCCACCGGCTTCTATCGCCAACCAACCCAGTGTTTCTTTTACATGTCTGCCGCTGTTCAAAAGCTCTTCTTCTTGCATTGCAAGCTGGAAGCCCGAGCTGTTTGCGTCCTTTTGACGTGTTGTCACAAAGTCGCCGCCATTCCTAGTTTGAACCTGACTGATAATAACCGGCGCCGTATCGAAAGCAGCGTCGAATTCAACGCTTTCAAAACCTCTGGAAGTCAGCTTGCTGCTTTCAAGCGTTCCGGCTTCCAGAACTGTGCCATCTGACAAAACCCAGGTTCCCGCCTCAACGACCAAATAATTTACCGTCTCGATTGTGTGCTCGCCATCAAGGTAGTTGGGTTCTTGCAAACGTAGACGTAGCTTATCACCCTCTACGTTTAGAATACGCACATTCACAGGCTGCCCGCCTTTTTCAGTGGCGACATAAGCAATCGCAACCGCATTGTCGTAGGTGTTTTGAAGCCGGATGTTCTTCGAGCCATGGTCGAGTTCAACGGTCCCCGTCTCCATCACGTCACGGGCTGTCTGATCTAGTACCTGAATTCGCTGAACGGTGACAGTTTCATTGTTGACGATTTCTGTTTCATCAGCGGCACGGATCAACACATTATGCTCTGCTGCGGACGAATCGATTTCGGACAAATCAACGTTTATTGCGCCCGCCGACAGCAAAACACGCGGCTCAAGAGGCTCGAATCGGACAGAACTTTCGGGCGTGTACTGACGCCGCCGGGCGAGTCGCCGCAGTTTCCGTCGCATCCATCGAGGCAAGGCTTCGCCCACTCGTTGAGAACGAATCTTAGAAAAATCAAAGGGATAAGACATCAGCAGAGTCCCTTACGCGTGCGATTGGTGTGGCAGACTCAAAAAACGGAACTCGCTACATTCACAACAGCGAATGTAGCAATAAATTGATATTCCAGCCTTTTATTGGTCGCGCAAAAGGTGTAGCGGCCGATATCTCAGCAATTCAGAGCTGACGAGTTCCGCGCGTGCAACACAACTGTTTCCAGCATCAAAACAATTGCGGTTCTAACCTGATCCATCGGATTGGTGTTGGCGCTATTCGAGCGACCCGCTAAGCTTTTGCTTGAACAACTATGACAGGGCCGCATGAACGCTCCAACACTTCACATCGACGAAACGGCCCTGCGAAACGCTACGGATATCCGCGCGCAATTGACTGAAATATGTCGTCAAATCATCTTGGGCCTTCGACAATATCCTCATTTCTTGCGCGTCACGGGCCTGCAGCCGACCGAGAGTCGCGACCTTTCGGTTGCGATTGCCCGGAGCATCGCGATCACGCCGCCGACGCCGCCGGGCCTAAGCCAAGAGCGGCTTCTGAAAGTCTCTTTCACGCGGGTGCGCATCGACCCAGAAAAGGTCGGTGCCAGCGCAAATTCCACGGCGTATAGTCGCACCAATGAATCGCTTACGATGCACACGGACAGTTCGTACCTGAAAGTCCCGCATCGGCTGGTAATGTTCCAGTTTGTCCGAACCGATGCCGATGGTGGTCTTTCCTTGATGACACCGGTTGCGGACGCCATCAAAGAAATGGACGAGCCGCTCTTTGAGCAGCTGGCGCAATCCGTATTCCCGTTCGGAAAGGGCAACCTTCCGATCCTTTTTGGCAAAAGATCGGCACCTTACATCCGCTATTACCGCAACCAGGTAGACAACGCTGTCGACAGTGGCGAGATGCTCGACGAAACCGCACGCGGCGCTCTGGATCGGTTGGACCAAATTCTGGCTGCTGGAGGCGGCACATATAAGTTCCAAGCCGAGCCCGGTGAAATCATCATCATGGACAATGCAAGGGTTTTGCATGGACGGTCCGGGTTTGCACCTTCAAGTGACCGTCTGATGTACAGGCTGCGCATGCACTGTGGCTGCCTTGGCTGATTTTATGCTAACGCCTGTCACGCCAAAGCGCCCTACCGTGGCCGTGCAGAACGCCGTTCTCAGGCAAAAGCTAAACGATGTTTACAAGGCCATGCGACGGCACCCGCGCGATCCGATGTTGCGCTTGGACCTGATAGAGCTGTTGTTGCAAACGCCCCGGCGCGATCTAATCTATCGCCATATCCGCCGAGCTATGTCGGACGCGCCACAGGCTTGGGGTGGTCTTTCGCAAATCGGCGAAGTTCTGTTTCGGATGGGCGAACACGCAGCGGCAAGACAAGTCTTGGAGCGCGCGCGCGACGTGAGCTGTTTGACCGCGCGCAGCTACAGAACACTCGCCGCCTTGCTACACAAAGCCGGCGAACCGGCGGTCGCGCGTCGTATGTTGGCGGCATCCGCGATGATCAAACCAGTTGCCGAACCGCCAAAACGTGTTCCGGGATTGCCGAATGTCTTGCGCATTCGATGCTTTGACAACGGCCGCTATGCAATGCGCCGCTTGTCTGGAAGGAACTTATGGACCCGCTCTCTCAAAAGCGGCCATTTTTCTTTGTCCGATCTTTTACCAAAAGAAACGATCAATCTTTGGGTCCTGAACGCTTTCGGCGATAACTTGTCCATGGTCGATGATCTGCCTCCGGTTGGCTTGATCATCAATTCAGTGGCCTGCGCCGATCTCAACGCGCCGCAACTGCATGCCATGTCGGATTTTGTCCAAAAATTTCCCGATCTGCCCGTACCGAACCATCCCGATAAAGTCTTGCGCACCAAGCGGCGGGAAAACGCGTTCCGCCTCTCAGGAATTGATGGATTGAAGATGCCGCGTACCTAGGAAATGACGCTAAGCGGCGATACGGAAAACGATGTCGCTTTGATAGAAGCGTTTGATATCCCCTACCCGCTCATCCTCCGTCGTGCCGGGACGCAGACCGGGATTACGATGCAATTGATTAAGTCTGCACAAGAAGCCGCGGCATATTGCGCAGACATGCAGCCCGACACACGATTAAACGTGATCGAGTACATCGATATCCGAGATGCAGAGGGGTATTATCGCAAAACGCGCGCTTTCTTCATCGACGGGGCATTTTTTCCGGTCGCGAATTTGGTCAATGACAATTGGCAAATCCATTCTGGGGATCGCTATCGTGTCATGAGCGACCACGCCGCCGCCCAAGAGCGTGAACGGGAATACCTCAACGATCCGAAAGCGTATCTGGGCGACAGAACATTCGCAGCCCTGCACGCGATACGAGATGACTTCGATCTCGATTTTTTTGGTGTCGACTTTTGTCAAATGCCGGACGGAACATGCCTTGTGTTCGAAGCCAATGCCGCAATGCGCCACAACTTCGATCATGCGGCAAATTTCCCCTACACCCGACCTTATCTGGAAGACATCTCTCGAGCTTTCATGCGTATGACACGGCGGAAAACCCAATAGTTTCAGCGGTTGTGCAAGTTCCGCCTGTCCGGGCGTCGCGCATCTCGGGGACAAGTTCAGTGTTTAGCTTCATCGGTCTGCGTCTGGGCTAAGATTATTAACACACCAACACTCATGATCGTTATCAACCCAAGGCCTGGCTACACAAAGCCTGTATTTGCCCAGTCATTCGGGCCGTACCCATTTGCATGATCGGCGCCGTTGCCACCTGCTGCATGCCCATTCCGGACAAAAAATCATCAAGGCCACTGGTCTCTGCGATATCGATACGCAGGGCTGTTCCTTCGAGGTTTTGTCCAAAGTATGAAATCAATGCCTTCGCGATAATTGGCTCTTCTGAAATGACAGGACCAATCACCCTTCCGGACCCGAAGCTGCGCAAACCGGCAAACCCAACCACGCGACCATCCTGTCTGACGACGGCCAATCGCCCGTTGTTCCATAGCCAACGAATTAACGCCGTTCTGTTTCCACCCATCGCGGCACCGTCAAAAGCAATAATGTCATCAAGATCATCAGGCCGCGCCGCGACAGCTCCGTGAACGCCCGAAACGTGGGCCGGCACCCCTTGAAACTGATGAATCAGTCCAATTTCGACAAAGCCAAGTCGATCATAAAGCGGTTTACCGGACGACGTAGACACCAGCCGAAGCGCAGTTGATGTCGCGCCGTTCATAAGCTCGGTCATGATCTTTTTGCCTAATCCTTTGCCACGGGCATCTTCCGCGACAATGATCATGCTTATATTTGCCAACGTTGATCCATAATCTGTGCGAAAGCCGGTGCCGACAACATGATCGTCCACTATAGCCACAACTCCGGACGACAGCGAAAACATCATCATCCAATCTTTGCGTCGGTGAGGCCATCCAACGGTATCAGACAGCCCGCACGCGGGTTCCAGATGTTCCAACTTGAACGGCACAATTTGAAAGGATGGTGTTGTGGGGTGCATCTATGACAAAGCTCCGCAGCAATCGGTCAATCTGCTCAGATTTGGCGAAAAATACCTTTCGACACAACGCAAATGCGCCAATATCAGCGCGCCAGAAAAATTTGACGTTTCCACTTTTGCTTACAAATCGTAACTTGACCCAAAGCTCAATATTCAAATCTTGAGTCTTGAATTTGTCGTCGATTGGAACGTTGGCATGCAACTTAGAATAACGTCTCAGGTTCGGATCGCCCTTTTGTCGGTCGTGCTGGTGTGCCTGACGACGTTGAACGCACAAGTTGCAGCATCACCCGGGCTGGCCAGTTGGGACATGCTTGCAGCGACAGATCTGAACACCGCCGATGATACAAAACCATCTGGTCCGACCTTGGACGAAAAAAGCATCTCCCACGACGCGATTGAACCGGTCGAATTTGACGTTGAGGGTCTAAATTCAATCGCTGTGGCCGGCGATCTATTGAATGGCGAGGTCTTGATCGACGGCTACGTTCTGCCGCTCAGTTCCGAATTTAACCGAGTTGTTGAATTCCTGCTCGTGCCCTGGGTCGGGGCATGCATTCACACGCCGTCTCCACCTCCGAACCAGATTGTACACGTGTCTTATCCGGACGGGTTGCGGGTGACCAAACAGTTCGAGCCAATGCGCTTCAAGGGCGTTCTTACACAAGAACCTGCCTATCATCCCTTGTTTCTGGTAGATGGCAGTCGCGCGGTTCCGGCAGTTTATTCTCTGCAAGGCGCGGTTGTCTCCGGCAAACCCGGCACAATAACCGCCGCGTCCGCGTCAAACGTACCGGCGCTGGCACGGGCTCAGATTTGGATCAACAACTTGTTCATCAACAGCATGTCCTCATTGGCCAGCGGCACGTCCTTTGCCGCAATGGCGATGGCGTTGCTTTTGTCGTTCGGCTATGGCGCGCTGCACACTTTGGGTCCGGGCCACGGGAAATCGGTCGTCGTGTCCTATTTCGTTGGGACCGGTGGCAGCCTCATGCGCGGGATCAGCATGGGGGTACGTATTGCGGTCATCCATGTTCTGTCAGCGGTTGTCTTGGTGTTCGCGCTCGACTTTGCCGTACGGCAAACAACCGGTGCAGCCCCGTCAGACTACCGTATTATCCGACTTGGCAGCTATGCCCTGATCATTGCCATTGGATCGGTGATGGTCTGGAACGCAGTGGCCCCCATGCTCGCCCGCCGCAAGGCGGCGCATGCGCATGGCCATCATGATCACGACCATCATCACCATCACAACCATGATCACCACCACCAAGGGCACCATCATCACCACGCCTGTGCGGCCTGCGCGGCGGCGGAAAAAGACAGCACAAGCGGCTGGATTGCGGCCTCGGTCGGCGTCGTGCCCTGCACGGGCGCCTTGTTGGTCATGCTCTTTGGTCTGGCCAACGATCTGGTGTGGGAGGCCATCCTGATGGTGGCCTTCATTTCGCTTGGCATGGCGGTTGCGATGTCGGCGATAGGCGTGACTGCCTTGTTGGGCCGCCGGTGGGTCGAAAAGAATGTCGGACAGTCCAATGAGCGGTTGGAAAGGTTTGAAACCGGTGCCCGCCTCGCTGGTTCGGTCTGTGTTTTGGTCATTGGTCTGGTGCTCTTTGGCCTGACGCTGACCATGCAGCCGCTAAACGCCATTCCCCAGACCGATGTTGTCATGAGCGAACCCAAACCCGCGGGCACGTCGGGATAAGGGCAAAGTCGCGGGCCCTATGGTGCGTGCCGGCGCGCCCGTGCCCCGCCCCGCCTTGTCCGCTTGGGCAGTTGCAGTTGCAGTTGCAAAGGGTGCAAAGGCCTTTCGACCGAAGCGCGCAACAGCTGGCAAAAGACAGCAATGGCCGGGGATGACTTGCTAAAGGGGCGCGCCATCTCGTAGGCCTGCATCGCCTCATTGGGGTAACTGGCGTCGCCCCGCAAAGCACCCAGCCAATGCAGGTACCCCAAATGACCCATCTCTTCCGCCTGCTTTTGCGGGACAAACCCGACATCAAGCTGTGCGATGGTGCGTTCCAAAAGCATTCTGCCCTCCCTCGGCAGGCTCCAACCAGGTAGGACGCCGGTCTCTCCGGCGCCCCGTAGTCAAACAGGTCTCAGCTTTCGCCAGCGCGGCCCAGCGCCTCAAGCAGCGTGCCCAGATTGTGCTGGAACATGGCCAGATAGCTGGTCGCGGGTCCGCCGCGCTCTGACAACGCGTCCGAGTAAAGCTGACCACCAATCTCGATCCCGGTTTCTTCCGAGATTTGCTGAACCAGCGCCGGGCTGGTGATGTTTTCAACAAAAAGTGCTGCAACCTTTTCTTCGCGCAGTTGCGTGATCAGCGTTGCAAGCTCTTGGGCGGAAGGTTCGGCCTCGGTATCGATCCCGACCGGCGCAAGGAATGTGAGACCATAGGCATCCGCCAGATACCCAAAGGCATCATGCGCGGTCACAACGGCGCGGCGATCGGCAGGCAGTGCGGCAAGCTCTGCTTTGGTTTCCGCATCAAGCGCTTCAAGCTGGGCGATGTAGTTCTTGGCATTGGCGGCAAAGTCATCTGCATGGTCTGGCATCGCCTCAGACATGGCAGCGGTAATGTTCTGCACATAGATCACACCGTTCGTCAGCGCGTTCCACGCGTGCGGATCGGTTTCGCCATCGACCAGAACCGGTGTCACACCTTGGGTTGCGACATAGACGGTCCCGTTAGTACCGGATTCCGCGATCAACGTATCCGACCATGTTTCAAAGCCTAATCCATTGACAAAGATCACATCGGCCTGCGCCACAGCGGTCGCATCGGCGACCGACGGTTGATACACATGCGCGTCCGCATCGGGGCCAACAATGGTGGTCACCGACGCGTGGTCGCCCACGACCTGTTCCACCATGTCGCCCAAAATGGAGAAACTGGCGACGACGTTGAGGTCTTCAGCCGCGGAAGAAAGCGGCATCACAGCAAGCAAAGCGGATGCAAATCCGGCTGTGATCGGTTTTGAAAAAATCATTGGGGTCTCTCTTGTTTCGATGTTTGCGCAAGTGTTGACGTTTTTCGGTGAGACGGTTTGCGCAGCCGCCCCCCAAAACCAAGCGGTCCCAAAAGGGCCGAGATTGCGAAAAAACCGCCTGCTGTCAGGACAATGGCCGGGCCAGACGGCGTTTCCGGCAGCAGGTAGGACAAGGTCAAACCGGTCCAGCAGCTCGCCAGTGCAAACAAAAACCCAAGGCCCAGTTGCCCGGTGATCGTGCTCGACCAATAGCGCGCCGAGGTGGCCGGAAGGATCATCAACCCTACGGCCATCAACGTGCCCAAGGTCTTGAATGTGGCCAGAAGATTAAGGACCAGTAACACCATAAAGGCTTGATCAATCAGCCATGGACGCTTTGTTTGCGCCTCGAAAAAGATCGGGTCACAAGTGCTGACGATCAGCGGTCGCAACAGGATCGCAAAGGATATCAGCGTGATCGTCGCCACAGCACCGATCAAGATCATAGAGCCGTCGTCAATCCCAAGGATCGATCCGAACAAAAAGCTCTTAAGCGGAACAGCAGAACCGGCAGCAGAGAGGATGAAAATCCCCAAGGCCAGTGCGATCAGATAGAGCGATGCAAGGCTCGCATCACTGCGCAAGATCGTTTTGCGTGCCAGCAATGCGGTCAGAACAGCGACCCCGATCCCGGCCAACAGCCCACCGATCAACAGCGACGCCACCGACAAGCCCGCCGTCACAAAGCCGATCACGACGCCGGGTGTGATGGCATGTGCCATCGCCTCTCCTGCCAGCGACAAACGCCGCAAAACCAAAAAGGCACCAACCGGCGCAACAGAGGCAGACAGCACCGTGGTCGCGACGAAGGCGCGCCGCATGAACGCAAAGCTCCACATCTCGGTCAGCAGATCAAACATGCGCTGCCCCCGCTCCGCGGAACATCCAGTCCGCCTGGCTTTGCGAAAGATAGTTTTGTGCCACCAACCGATCCGGTGTCAGAACCGTTTCCACGGCTCCATGGGTCGCCGTACCGGAGCCCATCAACAACGCATGTGTGCAATGATCCAGAACCGACGACAGATCATGCACCACCAGCACAATGGCGCGCCCTTCTGCCCGCCAAGCTTCGATCATCGAAAGCAGATGCGCCTCAGTGTTTTGATCCACGGCCGAAAATGGTTCGTCCAACAAGATCAACGGCGCGTCCTGCATGATGACCCGCGCAAACAACGCGCGCTGAAGCTGACCACCTGACAGGGTGTTCAGCGATTGATCCGCGTTATCAAGGACCCCCGCCGCATCCAGTGCCGCATCAACCCGGTCGCGGTTCTGCGCGTTCAACCGCCCGCGCCAGCCAAACCCGTGCCACGCACCCATCGCGGCCAGATCGCGCACGCGGATTGGGAACCGGCGGTCAAACTCGGTCATCTGAGCGAGGTAACCAATGGTCTTAGGCCGTCCGTCAGGCCAGTCTATCCGCCCCGACCGCGGCGGGATCAAGCCCAACACTGTTTTGACAAACGTGCTTTTACCGGTGCCATTGGCCCCCAGCACAGCCAGCGCCGACCCTTGGTCCACATCCAGAGACAGGCCACGAAACAGGTCCAGACCGGGAAACCCCAGGGCCAAGTTTCGAATGTGCAGGACTGCCGCCATTACAAAACCGCCCAGATCAACAGCCAGATCAGCCCCGACATCCCAACGGCGGCGGTGATCAATGCAAGAACGCTCATACCCGTCAGGCAAAACGCGCGCGACGCTTGAGGATCAAATGGGTGTTCGCCGGTGTCCATCATGCGCCTCCGGCGATGCGGATCACAAACTGGCGCAGGTCAACGGACCCGTTTGTCAGGTGAACAGGTTGTCCGAAGAAACATGTGTCACAAATGCCTTGTCGCATCGCCATCTCCGCTGTTGCGAGGGCAAAAAGGCAGACAGGTTATGTGCGGGCGCGATCATCGCTTCGAACATTGGCTTCTCCCTCCAGGACACCCCGCCTGGGTCAGTTAACATCGCGATGGCAGGTCTCCTGACTTGCGGGTCGTCGCTCTCCCAAACCTTCCCAGACCACCGCATCAGGTGGTCCAGTGGTGTTTTTGGGTCGCTCGCCGCCTACAGTTGCGGGGGCAGTCATGGATTTGTTGCCGATACCGGCCTCGCACCACGTTCCCATTTCATCTCGCCGACTCAGCGTCTTTGAGAACCATCTCGAGCAGGTAATCTGCTGAGCCAGAGACGGTCAAGCATCAAGCTTCAAAATAATTTCAGATGCGGGCGTCGCGTAAGGGACTGCACTGATCCCCTGCCAAACGGTCAAGTCTTGTCGGCCTCGCCCGACGCGCCCCAGACCGGGATGCCCAGACGCAACGCTGCGCGTCCGATCATGTGCGCCCCAATCGGGGCCGTTAGCAGCAGGAAAAACACGATCAGGACACAGCGCAGAACGATACCGGCCTCGCCAAAATGCACAGCCGCGCCGGCAAGGATCAACCCGGACCCCAATGTGCCCACCTTGGTCGCCGCATGCATACGCGTGAACACATCCGGCAGCCTCAGAATGCCAATGCCGGCTACGGCGGTCATGCCGCTGCCCAAAAGGATCAGGATTGAGGCCAAAAGCTCACTCATCTTCGGTCTCCTCTGCTTGCGCGCGCCGCATCACGGCCCTTTCGGCGAACCGGGCCAAGGCGACGGTGGCCAAAAATCCGACAAGTGCGAGAACCAGCGCGACGTCCAAAAATGCCGCGTCTTCGGACCAGACCGCGGCCAAGCCACAAAAAGCCACGATCGAAACCGTCATCTTGTCCAAGGCAACCACTCGGTCCGGCACGGTTGGTCCGATCAAAAGGCGCAGGAAGGCGAGCCCGACGCCTGCCAGAACCAGCGCCAGCGAAATCACCAATGCAACGGTAGGTCCTGTCATGTTTCCTCTCCTTCCAGCGCGTCGATCACCCAACGCTCCATCCCCTGTTTCAATTGGCGACAGACCGCATCAGGATCGTCCGCGAACATAACATGCAACGTCAGCGTCTTACGGTCATCGCTGACATCAATGCTGAGCGTGCCGGGGGTCAGGGAAATCAGGTTCGTCACCAGCAAAATGCCGGTATCGGTTTTGACGTCGAGCGGCATGTCTATGATCGCGGGCTTCGACAGGTGCTGCAGCGTGAAAATGTCCCAGATCACCTGAAAACTGGATACCAACAGCTCATAATGGAACATCACGAGCAACTTGGCCCAATACCAAACACGCTTGAAATAGGATGACGAGGCCCCCTTCAGCGGCTGCAACAGCCACAGGATGCCGTACCCCACCGCCAACCCGGACAGTACGGTCAACCACGTGAACCCGCCGAAAAACAAAGCCCAGACAATGGCCAGAAAGACATTGGCGACAAAAGTGTTCATGACGCGTCCCCCAGCACAGCCGACAGATAAGCGGTCGGGTCCAAAAGCTGCGCGGCCGCCGTTTCGGCAAAGGCGACGAAAGGCTGCGGGAAGAACCCGATCACCAGCGTCAGGCCCGCAAGGCCCGCGATCGGCCAAAGCAAAGCGCGCCCGGTGCCGGGGGCCAGACTGCGCACCGTTGGGTCACGGCCCTCGGGATGCGGTTTCCAAAATGCTTCGGCCCAGATCTTGGTCATTGAGAAGATCGTCAAGAGACCAACCAACAGGGCAACGGCGGCAATGATCCATGCGGTGTCTTCCAAGGCGGCAGAAACCAGCACGTATTTGGCCCAAAACCCCGACAGCGGCGGAAACCCGGCCAGCGAAAAGGCCGGAATGAAAAAGAGCACCGCCAAGAGCGGCGCCGATTTATACAGCCCGCCAATCCGGGCCAGATTCGTCGATCCCGTCGTCCGTTCGACAACACCGGCAATCAGGAAAAGGTTCGCTTTTACAATGATATGGTGAACCAGATAAAAGACCGCGCCGACCATGGCCAGAGGGGTCAACAGGGCCAGCCCCATGATCATGTAACCAATCTGGCTGACGATGTGGAAGGACAGGATTTTCCGAATGTCGTTCTGTGCCGCGGCCCCAAGAACCCCGGTGATCATGGTCAGCGCGGCAACCCACAATAGGATGGTATGCGTAAAGCCAATATCAGCGTTGAAGACCAGAGTGAACATACGGATCAACGCATAGACCCCCACCTTGGTCAAAAGGCCCGCAAAGACGGCCGACACCGAAAACGCGGGCGTGTGATACGCCGCCGGGAGCCAGAAAAAGAGCGGGAACACCGCGGCTTTGACCCCGAAGGCAACCATGAACATCATCGCAATGACGGTGACGAGCCCTTGGTTTTCGACATTCGGCAGGCTCAGCGCGATATCCGCCATGTTGAGCGTGCCGGTCATGCCATACAGCAGGCCAATGCCGGACAGGAACAGGATCGTCGAGATGAGGTTCAGCGTAACATACCGCACCCCGCCATCGACCTGCGCCTTGCTGCCGCCCAGCACCAACAGGCCGAACGACGAGATCAGCATGACCTCGAACCAGACATAGAGGTTAAACAGGTCCCCGGTCAGAAACGCACCCGTCACCCCGCCGATCAGCACGTTAAAGAGCGCGTGGTATCCCAGCAGCTCTTTACGCGTATCGATATCGGCCAGCGCGTAAACCGAGACAGCCAGAGCGGTAGTCGCTGTGATCACCACCATGACGGCGCTTAGGTAATCCGCGACCAAAGTGATGCCAAAGGGCACAGCCCAGCTGCCCATCTGGCCCGCAACAACGCCTGCGTCTAACACTTGGATCAACAGGGCGACTGCCGCGACCAAAAGCACGGCGTTCCCTGCGACACTGAACCAGCGTCCGGCGGGCCCCGTGCGGAACAAGAACGCCATGACTGCCGTCAGGAATGGCACCACCAATGGGGTTGCATGATACCAGCTCATTGCTTGACCTGCTCCCCGCTCTCGGCCACGCGCATATCGTCGGAATAAAGCGTTCCCAGACTGGTATAGGCGCGGAACATCAGGACCAGCGCAAAGGCGAACAGCCCAAAACCGATCACGATCGCCGTCAGGACCAGCGCCTGGGGCAGCGCATTGGCCACCTCACCGACCGGTGCTTCCGTACCAGCCGGGATCAACGGCGGCGCCCCTGGCGTCACGCGCCCGGCGACAAAGATCGTCAGGTTGGCTGCGTTCGAAATCAGAACCAGACCAAAAATGAACCGCAGCACATTCCGTGCCAGCATCAGGTACACGGCCGTTGCGACGAGCACACCGATTGTTATGGCCAGCAACGCCTCCATCAGATTTCCTCTTCCATGGCGAAAACAATGCTTAGGATCGATCCGAACACGACGAGATAGACGCCGATGTCAAAGACCAGAACCGTCGAAAGCGGCAGGCCCTTGCTGTCCTCGGTCGGATTGATGAAGAGCCACTGACCCGTAAACAGCGGATCCCCAAAGAGCGCAGCAGCGATCCCGGCCAGCAAGGCAATACCCAAACCGGCGACCGCGATGTTCTGCGGCAAGAGCTTCAGCGCCGCGCGCGCCTCTTGCGTGCCGCAGGCAATGGCATAAAGGACAAGGCCCGTGGACCCGATCAGCCCGCCAATAAACCCGCCGCCCGGCTCGTTATGGCCGCGGATCAGCATGTAGATCGAGAACAGGATCAAGATGCCTGCCAAATAGCGAGTCCCGACCCTTAGAATGATGGAATTCACGGGTCTTTCCTTTCCGAGGATGTCGTACGCAGCAGCGCGTATGCCGAGAGTGCGGCAATCACGACCACGGCGATCTCTCCAAACGTGTCGAGCGCGCGGAAGTCGACAAGGATGACGTTGACGATATTGCGGCCAAAGGCTTCGGGCCAGCTGGTGACCTCGAAATACTCGGTCAGGCGCAGGTCAATCGGCGTTTCCAGCACGGCAAGCAGAACCGCTGTGACAACGATACCCAACCCAATGGCCAGAACCGCATCGCGCGGACGATCATCCCGCCCTTCCTTGTCCAGTGTCGGCAAACGCAGCAACGCGACCGCAACCAGCACGACGACCAGCGTTTCGACCAGAAGCTGGGTGATGGCCACATCCGGCGCGCTGAAAACGATGAAGATCAACGCCACGCCAATGCCAACGACGCCCAAGGCTGCCATAGCCGCAATGCGCGAACTGGTCAGCGCAGCCATGACCGCACCGGCACAGATAAGCACCGAAATGGCGACCACCGGCCATGTCACGTCCGCAAAACTTGGCAGACCCGGCCAGGCCTGTCGTGCGATCATCGTGCCCGCGATGGCCACAAACACGGTCGCAAAGGTCGCCGCGATGTAAACGCGCAGGACACCCTGCTGAATGATCCGCGTTTGCCAGGCGGCAAATCCCTTGAGCCCCGTCAGGAACCGGTCCCAGCCAGTGTCAAAGCGCGGCGCTGCATCGGACAAGGTGATCAGTCGGGCCCGCAAACCGCGATGGGCCAGGTAAATGGCGATCCCCAAAGCGACCGTCACGATGGACAGGATCAACGGCATATTGACGCCAGCCCAGAGCTTTAGCTCTTTGGCGTCCTCGGTCGATCCCAAAAGCGATGCCACCGTTGGCGTCACCAGCATGTTTTGCAGCGCATCGGGATTGATCCCCCAATAAGCCCCCAGAACGGCCAAAACGACCGGTCCCATCAGCATCTGCCAAGGGGCCTCTTTGGGATCACGCGGCAAGGGCGCCGAGCGGCGGCTCCAAAACGGGCGCAATGCCACCACGCCCGCCACCGCGAACATCAGGGCGTTGGACAGGACCAGTGCCATTGCAAAGACAAAGGGCTCTGACCCGATGGCAAGGATGCCCGCATATTTCAGCTCTTTGCCGATAAAGCCCAGAAACGGGGGAAAGCCCGCCATCGACAAGGCCGCCAATGCCGCCGCAACCGCCGTGAACGGCATGATGCGCCCAAGGCCGGCCAAAACATCTGCCTCGCGCGTGCCGGTCGCATGATCGATACAGCCCACCACCAAAAAGAGCGCGGCCTTGTACAAGGAATGAACGATCAGGAACGTTGCAAACGCCGTCATCGCATAGCCAGAGCTTTGGCCCAGAAACAGCGTCAAGGTGCCCAAGGCCATGAGCGTGGTATAGGCCAGAGCTTGTTTCAGATCGGTTTGGCGCAGTGCCAGAATACTGGCGAAAAGCGCGGTGAAGGCCCCCGCAACGGTCAGTGTCCAAAACCAAACATCAGTGCCCGACATCGCCGGATGTAGACGTGCCATCAGGTAGATGCCGGCTTTGACCATCGTTGCAGAGTGCAAAAAAGCGGATACCGGCGTCGGGGCGGCCATGGCGTTGGGCAACCAGAAATGAAACGGGAACTGCGCTGATTTCGTAAAGGTGCCCGCAAGGATCAGGATCAGGATCGGCAGGTAATAGGCATGGGCGCGCAGCGCATCGCCCTTTTCAAGGATCACCGAAAGCTCGAAACTGCCAGCGGTCACGCCCAGCAAAATGAACCCCGCCAACAAGGCCAACGCGCCGGCCCCGGTGACAAACAACGCTTGCAACGCGGATCGTCTGCCTTTGTCTGTCGCATGGCCAAATCCGATCAACAGATAAGATGTGATCGTCGTCAGTTCCCAAAAGACAAACAAGGCAATCAGGTTATCGGCCAAAACCAGCCCCAGCATGGCCAACATGAAGCTGGTCAAAAACAGGACAAACCGCCGAAATTGCGGATGTCCGGCCAAATAGGTGCCGGAATACAGAAAAACCATCGCGCCGATCCCCGTGATCAAAAGCGCAAAGGTCAGGCTGAGACCATCCAGCAAGAAGGACAGGGAAATACCCAGCGACGGCACCCAGTCCCACGCAAACCGCAAGACTTGCCCATCAGCAATGGGACCGGTTTGGGCCGCGAAAAAAGCAAACAGCGCCAAAGACAGCGCAACGGGCAAGAGCCCAATAATTTTGTCGGCCCCAGAGGCGGTAGCACCATGCGGTTCAGCCATGCGTTATACCTTTACCGGCGAGACAAAATTCTCGGGCTTGACGGCCAGCACAGAACATTCGACGCGGTTCAAAACGGTTTCGGCGGTGTTCCCGATGAACATACCCGGTAAACCGGCGCGACCCAAGGTGCCCATGACCAAGGTGTCGATGCGCTGTTCCCTGGCGTGATTCACAATGACTTCGTCCGGTAAGCCTTTGATATGAATAACCTCCATATCCGGCGTCACCGCCGTAAACGGGGTCGTCAGCTGATCCAGCCGCCAGCGGCTTTTGTGGCGGGTCTTTTCCAACAGCGCATCGACCTCTTCGGGAGACGTCATGCCGCGCCGTCCACGCAACAAATGCTCTTCGTACAGGTACCACGCGTTCAGGACATCCAATCTGGCGTGGTCCTGAACCGCCAAAGACGTCGCCAACTGCATCACCTTCTGGTTCAGAGCATCACGAATGTCGTCTTCCGGATCCGGATCAACGGCGGCCATGATGCGGCGCGCGTGGGGTTCGGTACCATTGTTCAATATCCAGACCGGGCACGGACATTTGCGCAGCAGATGCAAGTCACGCCCCCCGAATGTGCGCCAGTCAAATGACTGTTCGGCGCCCTTAATCACCAGATCATGTCTGCCGACGATCACCTGTCGGATCGTTTCGACAAAGCTGACCCCGGTGGTGATCGCAGTGTTGACTGACACTCCTTTGGCCTCAAGATCGTCGGCAACGACGCGCATTTCATCTTGCAGCGCCGCTTGCACTTGATGGCCGAATTCCTTCGCGTTTCCGCCCGGCAGCGCAGACACCAACCATTCGATATCCACGGATGGTCGGTCTTGCACCGTCAACAGGGTCAATACGGCATCGTTTGTCTGTGCGAGCCACTGGGCGCGGGCCAAAACCACGTCCGCCAAACCGTCTTGGTTCATCACCACCAGAATGTTTTTAAATCTCTGCACAGCGCACCTCCGCGTTACGCAACACAAGAAAAGAACGCGGGTGTCATTGTTCAAATTGAAAAATGTGAGGGTTTTGATAGATTTTATAAATCAAAGGAAAACCGCGCCATGCCAACGCTACAACAGCTCAGATACCTGGTCGCCATCGCAGATACCGGTCATTTCCGGCGCGCGGCCGAGGCGTGCAACGTCACGCAACCCACCTTAAGTATTCAACTTAAATACCTGGAAGAAAAACTAAATTCCGTTCTTGTTGAGCGTGGCCGCAGTCATGTGCACCTCACGCAATTTGGAGAGCAGGTTGTCAGTCACGCGCGCGCGGCTCTCAACGAGGTCGAGGAAATAAGGACGCTGTCGCAGCTTCAAAGTGGCACATTGGCAAGCACCATACGTGTGGGCGTGGTGCAATCGTTGGGATCCTACTTGATGCCCTTGATCGTACCCGACCTGCACGAAAGTCACCCACAACTGAAACTCTACATACGCGAAGGCCTGCCGGCGCATCTGCTGACCGGGCTTCGCGACGCGACGCTGGATCTTTTGTTCTTCCCGCTGCCGGTCAAGGAAGCCGAATTCGAAACACAGTCTTTGTTCCGAGAACCGTTATCGGTGGTGGTTCCTGTCGATCACCCTTTCGCAAACGAAACGACAATCCGGGCCGAAATGCTGAAAGGCGAAACCATAATGGCGCTTGAGGCAGGGCACCGGCTGAACGAACAGGTGGGACGCATTTGCGAGCAATATGGCGCGAAGGTTTCGAATGATTTTGCGGGCACGTCGCTGGATACTTTGCGGCAGATGGTGGCAATGGGCATGGGTCTGTCGCTTTTGCCCGCGCTCTACGTTGAATCTGAGGTCGCCAATCAGAACCTCGTCGCCGCCCGGCCCTTCAGAGGCGCGCCACCATCTCGGACGATTGGCATGGTTTGGCGCAGATCAAGCGCGCGGGATGGCGAGTTTCGCGAACTCGGCAAGGAAATCCGCCAAATCCTGGGGTCTCAAGTCAGCGAGATTACCGTTTTGGGCTGAACGCTATCGCGCTGAGCCGGACGCGTCACACCAAGCGTTCACTCGGACAAAAGGCGGCGCTTTTCGGCGAGCCGTTCGCGCCGCTGCCGTTCCAGCCCGATGCGAAACGACTGTTCAACAAAATCGAGGTGGTCCCCGGCCGCCTTTTCCGCAGCGGCGGGGTCGCCGTCAATGACGGCGCGCCCCAAGGCCTCATGCTGTTCCAACAACATCTTGCCGGACCCGTCGATGGATTTCAGGAATGCCCGGTTATAAAAGACACCCTGTTTTGTCAGCTCATAGATCGATGCCATCATGTGGATCAGCGTCGCGTTCTGGCTGGCGTCCACGATCGCCGAATGCAAAGCGTGATCTGCGCGTCGGTCCGCCTCATCATCGCGCGCGGCCCAAGCCGCCTGCATCGTTTCCAATATTTCGGTGATCCGCTGCTTGTCCGCCGTGGTCGCCCGTTCGGCCGCCAAACGCGCGGCAAAGCATTCCTGTTCGCGGCGATATTCCAGATAGTCGAAAAACGCAGGTTCGTGACGACCATAAAGCGCCAGCAAGGCGGGCAGCATCGCCTGCCCGGTCAAGGCGGAGACAAATGTCCCCTCGCCGTGCTTTGTGGTCACCAATCCCCGGGTTTCCAGAACCTGCAGCGCCTCGCGCAGCTTTGGACGCGAAATGCCCAGCATATCGGCAAGCTCGCGTTCGGACGGCAGTTTGCGCCCCTGACGCAAGATGCCGGAGGCGATCAGATCTTCGACCTGTGCGACCGCCGCATCTGCAACCGATTCGTGTCCGATCGGTTCAAAAAGCGTTGTCGTCGTCTCTGAATTCGTTTTCGAGTCCATGATCGCTCCCGCCCCTCTGGTAAATAAATATAACCTCTGAAGAGATTTGGTCAAGCATCTTGGCCTTCCGACGAACGCTTGATTTTTAAAGCCAAAAAGAGCTCCACGCCCTCTTTTGTTGTACGTTCAATCCAGTCGCCGCGCTTCCGGTAAGCTTATCCCCGCAAATTCGGCACCATCAAAAAACTTGACTGGTAAATAAAATTATCCTCTACAAGAGAGGTAAATTAATTAGACCAATGGCCAATTCCGGCCGAAATGTCTTGGAGGAGACACCCATGAAAAACCTTTTGACCAGTGCCGTCGTGGCCGCTTCGTTGATCGCCGCGCCTGCGGTTGCCAAAGACAAGCTGCTGCTGAAAACACCGATTGCGTTCTCAACCGCGCTGCCCGGTCTGGGATCCCCGATCCCACGCATTGCCGAACAGGTGAACGTGATGTCCGGTGGTACGTTGAAGATGAAAGTGTATGAGCCGGGCAAATTGGTGCCGCCCTTTGAAATCCTTGACGCGGTTTCGTCGGGCAAGATCAATTCGGGCTACACAACTGCTGGCTACTGGGCAGGCAAGATCCCGGCGGCCCCGCTGTTTTCCGCGGTTCCGTTTGGTCCCGAGGCGGGCGAATACATGGCTTGGATGTATTACGGCAACGGGCTGACCCTCTATCAGGACATGTACGATCAGGCCGGATACAACGTCAAAGTCATCCCATGCGCGATCATCGCGCCGGAAACATCTGGCTGGTTCGCCAAAGAGATCGCCGGGGTCGAAGACCTGGACGGTCTGAAAATGCGCTTCTTTGGCCTTGGCGGCAAAGTCATGCAGAAACTGGGCGTCGCCACATCGCTGCTGCCAGGGGGTGAGATTTTCCCGGCGTTGGAAAAAGGCGCGATTGATGCCACCGAGTTTTCGATGCCCGCCATTGATGCCCGTCTTGGGTTCCACAAGCTGGTCAAATACAACTACTTCCCCGGCTGGCACCAGCAAGCGACCGTCTTTGAGTTGTTGATCAATAAGGACGTCTGGAACGACGCCTCGGAACAGCATCAGGCGATCATCGCAAACGCCTGCAAGGCATCCATGGCCGACAGCTTTGCCGAAGGCGAAGCCATTCAGGCCGCAGCCCTGATCGACAACGTGGAAAACAACGGTGTCACCATGGTGCAATGGTCCCCGGAGATGCTGGAAGTGTTCCGCGCCACGTGGAGTGAAGTTGCCGCCGAAGAAGCCGCAAAGGATGAGTTCTTTGCCAAGGTTCTGACCGACATGAACGATTTCCGCTCTGACTATGACGTTTGGAAGTCGAACGCCTTCCTGCCACGCACTGGCGGATATGTCAGCGTCGGCGTCAAGAAAAACTAAGGCCTTCCGGCGCGCGCCCTCCCCGCGCGCCGGACACAGGACCGGGGCGGTCCTCCCTCCGTCCCGGTCTTAAACCCAACCTGATTTTCGCACCAACGTGCCCCGATATCGCGGGCTGAGCTGTGGGCCAAAGCGCCCCGGAGGAGACCTCTCATGCCGACCGACATCTCGCAAAACGACCCGATTGAAACCTACGAGCACATTCTCGAACACCCGGAAACCGACCAGCAACCGATTGCCGTTGCTCTGGACAAAGGGGTCAAGGCCATCGGCCACGTGGTCATGTGGGCCAACGTCCTGCTGATGGGCGCGATTTTTAGCCAAGTTGCCTTGAGATACCTGCTTAATCAGAATTACCCGAAGCTGGATGAGATCCAGTGGCATTTCTACGGCCTGGTCACGATGATCGGGATTTCCTATGCGCTGGTGACCGACAGCCATGTGCGTGTCGATGTTTTGCACATGAACCTGTCGCGCCGCACGCAGCGCTTGATCGAGGTTCTGGGCATCCTCACCCTGCTCACCCCTTTCATTTATCTGATGATCGATCAGGGGTATGACTATTTCTATGACAGTTTCCGCGTGAACGAACGTTCCGACAGCCCAACCGGGTTGCCTGCACGCTGGGCGTTCAAAGCGGTGATCCCGCTCAGCTTCGTGCTTTTGGCCGCGGCGGCGGTTGCGCGGTTGATCCATGATCTGCATGCATTGTGGATCGCCCCGGCGGAAGAAGCCGAAGGGTTGAAGCTGCGCCGTGTGCTTTTGATGCTTGGCATCTTCGCGGCCGTTACTGTTGCGCTGACCTTCCTTGTGGAAACCACCGAGGAAAAACTGGTCATCGCGATGTTCCTGACCTTTATCTCGCTGCTTTTCACCGGGTTCCCGGTCGCTTGGGTATTGGCGGGCGTTGGGGTTTCTTATTGCGGCTTGGCCTATCTTTTTGACAACGACCTGATGCTGTGGACGGGTCTTGAAAGCACCTTTACCGGGCTTGACTACCTGACATTGGGCGCCGTGGTGAACCGGGTTTACGCGACCATGTCCAACGCGGTTCTGGTGGCGTTGCCGATGTTCATTTTCATGGGGCTGATGCTGGATGAAAGCGCTGTCGCGGAACGCCTGATGACCTCGATGCAACGTCTGTTCGGCACCGTACGCGGCGGGCTGGCCATCACGGTGACCCTGATCGGGATCATTCTGGCCGCGTCGACCGGGATTATTGGTGCCTCGGTTGTCCTGTTGGGGGTTCTGTCCTTGCCTTCGATGATGCAGCAGCGGTATTCGCCGACATTGGCGGCAGGTGTTGTGTCCGCCTCCGGCACGTTGGGCATTCTGATCCCGCCATCCATCATGCTGGTGATCATGGCCGACCAAATGGCCTTGTCGGTTGGCGACCTCTTTATGGCGGCGGTCTTTCCCGGCGTGATCATCGGAGCGCTTTATCTGACCTACATCTTCGTGCTGGCCCTGATCAAACGGGACGCGGCACCGGTGCCAGAAGGCGCGACCGCGCCAGACTGGGCCGCGGTCAAGGATGTCGCCGTTGCGGTTCTGCCGACCTTGGCGCTGATCCTTGCGGTTCTGGGTTCGATCTTTGCCGGTCTCACCACGCCAACAGAGGCCTCTGGCATCGGCGCATTGGGCGCCACGGCCCTTGCGCTGGGATACCGCAAGCTGAACCTGACAAAGCTTTGGAACGTGTGCGTGTCGACCTTTAACACCACCGCCTATATCTTTGCGATCTTCCTTGGCGCGACCGTTTTTTCCTATGTTCTGCGCGAACTGGGCGGTGATGAGTTGATCGAAAGCATGGTGGCCTCGACCGGTTTGGGCCCCAACGGCACGGTGCTCTTTATCCTTGGCCTCGTTTTCCTGCTGGGCTTCGTTCTGGACTGGATCGAGATCACGCTGATCGTACTGCCGCTGATGCGCCCAGTGATCAATTCCTTGGGCATCGATATCCCCGGGTTCGGGGTCGTGGATGAACCCGCGCTGATCTGGTTTGTCATCCTTGTGGCCGTCACGTTGCAGACCAGCTTTCTCACCCCGCCCATTGGCTTTGCGCTCTTTTATCTCAAAGGCGTGTGCCCGCCGGACATCAAACTGGGCGATATTTACCGCGGCATTATCCCCTTTGTCGTGCTGCAGCTTTTGGGACTGGCAATGGTCTTTGCCTGGCCGCACCTGGCCACCTGGCTGCCCTCGGTCGCGTATTGAGGAGAGGCAGAGATGCGTCTGACACACTGTCATAACTTTCAGGATTTCCGGGCGCTCGCCAAGTGTCGACTGCCCGGGCCGATCTTCAACTATATCGATGGCGGGGCTGACGACGAAACCACGCTGCGCGCCAATACCAGCAGCTTTGACCGCTGCGCCCTGTTGCCGTCGGTTCTGACCGGGGTCAGCGATGTGGACATGTCGGTCACGGTCATGGGCCAGAAACTGGACATGCCCGTCTATTGCTCGCCAACCGCATTGCAACGGTTGTTTCACCACCGGGGCGAACGGGCGGTGGCCGCTGCGGCGGAACGCTATGGCACCATGTTTGGCGTTTCATCGCTTGGCACGGTTTCGATCGAAGAGCTGCGCGAAAAGCACAAGACTCCGCAGGTCTACCAGTTCTATTTCCATCGGGATCGCGGCCTTAACCGCGCCATGATGGAACGCGCCAAGGCGGCGGGTGTCGAGGTCATGATGCTGACCGTGGACAGCATCACCGGCGGCAATCGCGAAAGAGACTTGCGCACAGGCTTTTCCATCCCGTTCCGTCTGACCTTGGGCGGCATGATCCAGTTTGCAATCAAACCGGCATGGGGCCTCAACTATGTCACGCATGAGCGGTTCCGCCTGCCACAGCTGGATGCGCATGTGGATATGGGGGGCGGCGCGTCGTCCATTGGGGGGTATTTCACCGAAATGCTCGATCCGTCGATGAATTGGGATGACGTGGCCGCAATGGTCGCCGAATGGGACGGACAGTTTTGCCTCAAAGGCATCATGACCGTCGAAGACGCCCAGCGCGCGGTCGAGATCGGATGCACCGGCATAGTCCTGTCCAATCATGGCGGCCGGCAACTGGATGGGTCGCGGACGCCGTTTGATCAACTGGCCGAGATTGTCGACGCGGTGGGCGACCGTATCGACGTGATGATGGACAGCGGCATTCAACGCGGAACGCATGTGCTCAAGGCGCTGTCGCTGGGCGCCAAGGCAGTTGGGATCGGACGCGGATATCTTTATGCGCTGGCGGCTGCGGGCCAACCGGGCGTTGAACGTGCCCTAGGCTTGATGCGGGCAGAGATTGAACGCGACATGAAACTAATGGGCGTGACCCGCATCGACCAGTTGACCCGCGAAAACCTGCGTTTTGACGACACAGTCTCTATGCCCCAAATGAGGATGGCCGCAGAATGACAAATGATGACCTGATCACCCGGTTTCGCGCGATTGTTGGCAAACGTCATGTTCTGACGGATCACCGCGCCACTGAACGGTTCCGTCGCGGCTTTCGCTCTGGCGAAGGGGCGGCATTGTGCGTTGTTCGCCCGGGCAGCCTTGTCGAGCAATGGCGGGTGCTTGAGGCCTGTCATGCCGCAGACAAGATCGTGGTTGTCCAAGCCTCGAACACCGGCCTGACCGAAGGATCGACCCCCAAGGGTGGCTATGAGCGTGATGTGATTTTGATCAATGTCAGCCGCATGGACGATCTGCACCTGCTGCAAGATGGCAAACAGGTGCTCAGCTTTCCGGCATCCACCCTGTTCGAATTGGAACGCCAGCTGCGCCCGCTGGGCCGGACACCGCATTCGGTGATCGGATCTTCCGGTATCGGGGCGTCGATCACCGGCGGTGTTTGCAATAATTCCGGGGGTTCGTTGTGCGAGCGTGGCCCAAGCTATACCGAACTGGCCTTGTTTGCCCAGATCACGGCAAACGGAGACCTCAAACTGGTCAACCACCTGGGCATTGACCTGGGCGAAACGCCGGAAGAGATCCTGTCGCGCCTCGACAAAGGGGATTTTGACAAAAACAGCCCAGCGCCAGAGGGGCGCAATGCGTCGGACACCGATTACACTACGATCCTGCGCGATGTAGAGGCCGAAACAGCATCCCGATACAACAATGACGATCGGCTGCTTTACGAGGTTTCGGGATGCGCGGGCAAATTGATGGTGTTCGCCGTCCGGCTCGACACCTTTCCCACTTATGACCGCGAACAGGTTTTTTACATCGGCACCAACGATCCCGACGATTTGACCAAGCTGCGACGCCACATCCTGACAGAGTTTGAGACCCTGCCCGTCTCGGCCGAATATGTGCATCGCGAATGCTTTGACATCGCGGCGACCTATGGCAAGGACACGCTGGTGATGATCGACAAGCCGGGCAGTGATCGGCTGCCGATGTTCTTTGCCCTCAAAGGGGCCGCAGATGCGCGTCTGAACAAGTTTGCGGCCACCCGCGGCTTTACCGACAAGTTGATGCAACTTGTGTCGCGCCTTTGGCCGGAGCACTTGCCCCAGTTTTTGCGCGACTATCGGGACCGCTATGAACATCACCTGATCCTGAAAATGCATGATGGCGGTATCGAAGAGGCCGCAGCATTCCTGCCCGAGTTCTTTGCGGGGCGCGATGCGGCCTGTCAGGTCTGCACCCCTCGCGAGGCGAAAGTGGCCGGGCTGCACCGTTTCGCGGCCGCTGGTGCGGCGGTACGATACGGGCATGTGCATGCCGATGACGTCGAAGACATTCTGGCCCTCGACATCGCGCTGCGCCGAAACGACCGGGACTGGTTTGAAACCCTGCCGCCAGAGATCACCGATCAATTGGTTGGAAAGGTCTTTTACGGTCACCTGATGTGTCACGTGATGCACCAGGATTACATCGTCAAAAAAGGGGCGGACGCAAAGGCCATCAAGGCCAAGATGCTGGAAATCCTCGACCAGCGCGGCGCGGAATACCCGGCGGAGCATAATGTCGGGCATCTTTACCCTGCCAAACCCGATCTCGCCGCTCATTACAAACGCTGTGACCCGACCAACTCTTTCAACCCGGGGATCGGCAAAATGTCCAAGGCCCGCAACTATGCAGAGGATATGGTTGCCTGATCCGGGCCGGGATCAGATCAGCCGCCTCGCGGGCGCTTACAGTAATTGACACATGGTGTCCGGGCAGAGCACATCGGGCATCGCGATTGCAGGGCGGATGAAAAGGGCTTTGTCGTATGCCCCCTAACCCGCCCGGTTCATTTACAGCATCGCCTAGTGCATATCCAAACTTGGTACGCCCCAACGCAACAACAATCTTCCGCAACGCCGTAGCTGTGCCTCGGCCGGCTTAACACAAGTCGCCGGTCTCCGTTTGAGTCCGCGTAAGGCGCCCCCAGAATTGCAAACCCTTCGCTTGATGAATCTCGACGCAAATGTCGGGACAAATTCGCCATTCAGATCCACAGGTCGGATTTCAGGAGACCGTCATGCCACCATCAATGACAATGGTCTGCCCTGTAATCATCGCAGCACCGGTGAGTAAGAAAGTAATGAGTTCCGCGACATCTTCGGGCTGAACGTGGCGCTTTATCAACGACTTATCAAGCGCGACTTGTTTTCGTTCCTGGGGCCAATCGGCCGTCCAAGGCGTGGCGACCTGCCCGGGCGCTACGGCGTTGACCCGAACGTCGGGGGCAAGCCCCCTTGCCAGTGAACGGGTGACGCTGACAACGCCCGACTTGGTGGCTGCGTAAGGCGTGCTGCTGCCCTGCAGCCCGACGCCTGACGTACTCGCCGTATTCACGATCGCCCCATTTGACGCCCTAAGCGAAGGTGATGCAGCCTTTGATATGCGAAAGACGCTGATGAGGTTGGTCGTCACCAGAGCTTGCCACAGGTCTTCAGTGATCCCATCGAGATCAGAAGGCGGGATCGGGTCTTTGGTGCCAGAGATGCCAGCGTTGTTTACCAGATAATCCAACCCGCCCATCTCAGAGATTGCTGTTTCGACCATCGTTTCAGCCGTACCTGGCTGAGCGACATTGCCGGGTGCAGAAATCACGTCAAATCCGGCTGCGGTGAGCCTTTCAACCTGTTCGGCCCCTGCGCGGTCATTTTCCAAATGATTGATGGCCACCGTCGCGCCTCTTTCCGCCAACATGGTCACCGTTGCCAGACCAATACCGGATGCGCCACCGGTGACCAGCGCCTTCCGGCCAATTAAATCCTGCGTTGTCATGTGCGTGCCTCGTTCCCTTGTTTCGACTGCGCCGCAGGTGGCTATTACCTGTCCGATCAAAGGGACCGCGTAAGCACCACGGCTTTCAAACATGTTGCCACTTGCTGATGCGCCAGTTGTATGCCACAAAGGTTCATAGTTCTAGACCCCTAACGCGATGAAGTTGATTTCTCTGAGGGAAGAATTGACCCTGGCATAGCTTCGGCTTCTGAGAAATCGTGGTGTCCGTCATGGGCAGAGGACAGGCAAAAAGCCAACCGGCGACTTTGAAAGGGACCGTCCGATGGACAAGAAAACCATTCTGACATGCGCTGTTACCGGAAACGGGACCATGCCTTCGCAAAACGAAAATCTGCCGGTGACGCCAGAGCAAATCGCACATGCCGCGATCGAAGCAGGCAAAGCGGGCGCTGCGATTGCCCATATGCACGTGCGCGATCCTGAAACGGCAAAGGGGTCTATGGACATAAACCTTTACCGCGAAGTCGTGGATCGGATCCGCGACGCAGGCTCGGACATCATTATCAATCTGACCACCGGCGAAGGGCAGCGATTTGTGCCAAGCGAAGACGAGCCAAAAGTTGCAGGACCCGGCACAACGCTGGCCCACCCCGCCCTGCGTGCCGCCCATGTCAAAGAGCTGAAGCCAGAGATCTGCACGCTGGACTTTAACACGATGGTCAACAAAACGTGGACGGTGATCAATACACCTCCCACGCTGGAGGTCATGGCCGAGATTGTAAATGAGGCAGGCACCAAACCCGAGATCGAAATCTTCGATTCCGGTGACCTCAACATGGCCAAGGATTTCATCAAGCGCGGTATACTGAAACCGCCGGTGATGTTTCAGTTTGTGATGGGGATCAATTTTGGCGCTGCGGCCAACCCGCAAACGCTTGCCTATCTAATTTCGCAACTGCCAGACGAGTGTGTTTGGGCAGCCTTCGGTATTGGCCGGATGGCCTTCCCCATGCTGGCACTGTCCTATCTGATGGGCGGCCACGTCCGCATCGGGATGGAAGACACCGTATACATCGCCAAGGGCGAACTGGCCCAAAGCAATGCGCAGCTAGTCGAAAAGAGCATTGATATTGTCGACAAGCTGGGCGGCACGATGGCAACGCCCGCCGAGGCGCGCGAGATGCTGGGCCTCAAACCGCTTTAGAATGACACGCTTGTCCCCTGCCGCAATCTTCTGTGAGGCACGGGGCCTTTTGGAAGCTCTGAACAAGGCCAAAAAAAAGGTATGGATGCAGATTACATCATCGTAGGCGCCGGATCGGCTGGTTGTGTTCTGGCAAACCGTCTGAGTGAAGATCCGCGCAACAAGGTCGTCCTGATCGAGGCGGGTAAGCGCGATCTTTACCCGTGGATCCACGTGCCGGTCGGTTACTTCAAGACGATGATGAACCCAGCATATGACTGGTGCTATAAAACCGACCCCTGCCCCGAATTGAAGGGCCAAGAAGTGCCTTGGCCACGTGGCAAGGTTCTGGGTGGAAGTTCCGCTCTCAATGGCTTGCTCTATGTGCGCGGTCAACAGCAGGATTATGATCGATGGGCAGAGCTGGGGAATATCGGCTGGGGGTGGGATGACGTCCTGCCCTATTTCAAGAAATCAGAGGACAACGAACGCGGGGCCGATGATTATCACGGGACGGGCGGTCCACTGTCTGTCAGCGATCCCGTTTTTCAGCATCCAATCTGCGACGCCTGGATCGCGGCGGCCAAGGCTGCGGGGTATCCCGAAAACCCCGACTACAATGGCAAGAGCCAAGAAGGTGTCGGCTTTTTTCAACTCACCACGCGGCGCGGGCGCCGGTCCAGCACGGCCGTTGGCTTCCTGAACCCGGCCCGTTCCCGAAAGAACTTGCGCATCATTACGAATGCACATGTTTCAAAGGTCCTGATATCTGAAGGTGCCGCGCAAGGCGTGCGCCTGATTTTCCCGGGCGGTGACGTACGAGAGCTGAAAGCTGCACGAGAGGTGATCGTATCTGGCGGCGCGGTGGGGTCTCCTCATCTGCTGATGCTGTCGGGCATTGGCGACGGCGCAGAGTTGAAAGCCAGAGGCTTCGATAGTGTTCACCACCTGCCCGGGGTCGGCAAAAATCTGCAAGACCACCTGCAGGCGCGCACCGCATTCAAGACCAAAAATCCGACTGTAAATGACGCCGTGCGTGGCGTGGTCAGCCAAGCCACGGTGGCTTTGCAATACGCGCTCAAACGGTCTGGACCGATGACCATGGGCGCAAGCATGGCCTATGGCTTTCTGAGGACGTCAGAAGCGCTTGATCGGCCTGACATTCAATTCCATATCAACCCCTGGTCGGCCAACAGTCCCGCCGAGGGTGTGCACCCGTTTTCCGCCTTCACGGCGACGGTTTGCGTCTTGAGACCGGAAAGCACCGGCGAAGTGAGATTGCGCAGCGCCAATGCGCTCGATCATCCCCATATCGTGCCGAATTACCTTGCGACGCAGAGCGATCAGAAAAAGGCCATCGAAGGGGTGCGGATTTCGCGGCGGATCGCCCGCCATGCCCCACTATCAGCCGAGATCAGCGAAGAGTTCCGCCCGCCAGCCGCGCTGAATATGGAAGATGATGCTGCGGTTCTGGACTGGATCAGGGAAAACTCGACAACCGTCTACCACCCGACCGGCACCTGCAAGATGGGCTCCGATAAAACAGCCGTGGTAGACCACCGATTACGCGTTAACGGCATCAGGCGGCTGCGGGTCGCTGATTGTTCGATCATGCCGGAAATTGTTTCGGGCAATACGAATGCCGGGGCCATCATGATCGGCGAGAAAGCCAGTGACATGATCCTGGAGGATGCCCATGGCGGTTGATCAGGCCAGAGGACTGAAGGCCGCGGAGGCACCGAAAATCAACATGTCCTTCCGGCTGGCGAGGGTTGAGGCCGCGTTGGTCCGGACAAAGATATCAACGCCTGTCCGTACGTCGTTCGGTATCATGCAGGACCGCCCGACGCTTGTGGTCCGCGCCACCGACGACAATGGCGTACAGGGCTATGGCGAGGTTTGGTGCAACTTTCCGGTGTGTGGTGCCTCCCACCGCCATAAGCTTATAGAGACCGAACTCGCGCCAAGGCTCGCAGGCCGGGCATTTGCGTCGCCGCAAAGCTGTTTCGCGGCCATGACCGAAATGCTCCACATCCTGCGCCTGCAAACCGGCGAACCGGGGCCAATTGCTCAGATTATCGCAGGAATCGATATCGCAATTTGGGATATGGTCGCCCAGCGCGCGGGCCTTCCGCTTTATGCCTTGCTGGGTTCAAACCGGAACGCGGTTCCCGCTTATGCCAGCGGGATCAACCCGGACCGGGTCCTTGACACAGTGTCGGCAGCGCGCCAGCGCGGGCACCGGAAATTCAAGATAAAAGTCGGGTTTGGGGACGCCATCGACCGCAAAAACGTCCGCGCTGTTGCAGAGAGCATTGGACCGGATGAGGCTTTTCTGGTGGATGCCAATCAGGGGTGGACGGTGAAACAGGCGCATGATGCCGTGGCTTGGATCGCACCGTTCAAGCCGCTCTGGATAGAAGAGCCAATGGCGGTTGACGAGGCCGAAGCACATTGGGTGGCTTTAAAGCAATTGAGCAGAATACCAATTGCCGGCGGTGAGAACTTTCTGACGGCGGAAGAATACGCGGCGGTAACCGCACGCAAATGGCTGGACGTGGTTCAGCCGGACATCGCCAAATGGGGTGGGTTTACAGAATGTACGCCCTTGGCGCGTGCCATTGTGGCGGCTGGGCTCAGCTATTGCCCGCATTCGCTTGGCGGTGGCGTGGCCCTTGCAGCATCGGCACATCTTTTGGCGGCGGCGGGTGGCCCCGGCATGCTTGAATGCGATGCCAACGAAAACACCTTTCGGGATGACGTTTTCGACCTTCCGCTAAACGAAGGTGTGGTCACTTTGTCAGATGCACCGGGGCTTGGCGTGAACACAAAGGCGCTTGATGCGGCCTTTGTCTAGGCAGCTGTACCTGACTGCTCTGGCTCTGTTTAAAAGAGCCACAAAGCGAGCGTCCGATTGCAAAACCCGGGCCAAATGGCCTTGCGCACTTGGTCATTCAAAAAAGAACGCGCAGTTTTAAGCGCGTAAACCGCCGTCGACCGTGAATTCTTGACCAGAGCAATAGCTGGCGTCGTCCGACGCCAAAAACAAAACAAGTTTTGCGACTTCTTCCACGCTGGACAGACGCCCGAGCGGCACTTGAGCCGCCAGATCATCCAGCGAAACGCCATGCTCTGTCAGCATGGGCGTATCGATGAACCCCGGATGCACGGAATTCACCCGGATACCATAGGGTCCAAGTTCGTTCGCTGCGGACTTGGACATCCCCCGCACGGCCCACTTGGTGGCACAATAGGCATGCGCCTTGGCCCCCCAAAGTCCCGCAACCGAAGAAATGTTGATGATGCTACCGGCCCTGTTCTTGCGCATTAAGGGCGCGGCGGCCTGCATCCCGAGGAAAACCCCGGTCTGGTTGATCGCAACGGTTTGGTTCCATGCATCAAGCGAGGTCTCTTCCAGCGAAAGAACCCTGAAAATGCCTGCGTTGTTGACGAGCACATCGAGCCTTTCATACCGGCTCTCAATACTCTGCAGCACGTCGCCCCAGGCCGCTTCGGATGCAACGTCGTGCTGTATGAACTCACACGCCGCGCCAAGTGTTTTTGCGGTTTCCTGACCCAGTTCGGCGTTTATGTCGGTGATGATGACCCGGGCACCGGCGGCGACGAATAGCTCGGCTTCTTTTGCCCCTTGGCCTGCCGCACCTCCTGTGATCAGCGCGACTTTTTCGTCCAATCGGTTCATGGCACCCCACCCTCATCAAAAGCATTGGGGCGCGGTCCTCCGCGCCCCAATTGTTCGTTTGGTATCAGCTGATGCCTTCCAGAACTGTCTTACCGATGGCGGCACCGCCACTTTGATGACTGAGTGCTTCCCGCAGACTATCCGCCGTCATCGGGCCCATGTTTTTGGTCACGGTCGAGATCAAATCACCGGCTTCCACCATTTCAGAAACCAGGTTCAACAATTTGGCTTGGGCCTCCATGTCGTCGGCCTGAAACATCGAGCGGGCAAACATAAACTCCCAGCTGAAGCTGAGCGCTTTCATTTTCAAAGCCTGCCAGTTGATGGCCGCCGGGTCGTCGATCATGCCAATATGACCACGGGGTTTCATCATCTCAATGATCGCGTCCCAATGGCCTTCGGTCCCTGTCAACGCCGCGACATATTTCGGCGCGATGCCAAGCGCCGCCATTTCCTCGTTCAGCGGGTTACGGTGGTTGACAACGTGGTCGGCCCCCATTTTTTTGACCCACTCGATTGTGTCTGGCCGCGATGCGGTGGCCACGACGGTCAGACCGGTCAGCTTTTTGGCTAGCTGGATCATGATCGAGCCCACGCCGCCTGCACCACCGATAACCAGCAAAGCTTCTCCAGCCCCCTCGCCTTCGCGAATGCCAAAGCTGTCAAACAGCATTTCCCATGCGGTGATCGAGGTCAGTGGCAGGCCTGCTGTCTCGGCAAAACTCATCGAACTGGGCCGTTTGCCGACAAGGCGCTCATCAACAGCCTGAAGCTGCGCGTTGCTGCCGGGCCGGGTGAATTCGCCAGCATAAAACACTTCGTCACCGGGTTGGAACGAGGTCACTTGGCTGCCAACCTCGCGCACAACCCCGGCCGCATCAAACCCCAAGATACGGGGTTCGTCCTCTGGCGGCGGGCGGTTGGCGCGCACCTTGAAATCGACGGGATTGACCGAAACGCCGCGGACTTCAACCAAAAGGTCACGCGGACCCGGTTGCGGGTCGCTGGTTTCAAACTCAACAGCAGAGCCAGCGACCGTCACCGGACCCTGCTCAGAATATCCAATAGCCTTCATGTTTCCTCCGCGATGCTTTGGTGATCGATATGTTCGTGAGCCAATACAATGCTAAATGCAAGTACCCACTTTTTTGTAAGTAATGATTTTTCTTCCGAGCAATTTGTGCTTACACACCCTTTTGGACAGACCGCTTGGGGTAGGATCAGATGGCGCGCAAATATGACTGGAAAAACGGCTGTAACGTCGAAGCAACGCTGAGCGTAATCGGCGGGCGGTGGAAACCGGTCGTCCTGTGCAATCTGGTTGAACCGAAGCGGTTTGGAGAGCTTTGCCGGGCCATGCCCAACGCAACGCAACGCATGATTACCCTGCAACTGCGAGAGCTTGAGGCAGACGGCGTCATCAAGCGCAAGGTTTTTGCCGAGGTGCCCCCGCGCGTCGAATACGAGATGACAGAATTCGGCCGATCGCTTCAACCCGTTCTGGATGTGATGAGTGATTGGGGCGCGGAATTCAAAAACACAAACAGGCCGAGGTGGAAGACACCGACGACGCGGCTTAAGAGGACGCGCGGGAAAATCATCTGACAGCGCTCACTTTTGCCAACGGTTTGGCGGAGGTGGCGGACCGAATGATGTAAATCCCGGACGCGACTATGATGGCGGTGCCAACCCAGGTCCAGCCGTCCGGAAGTTGAGAGAAAATCAACCACCCAAACAACGTCGCCCAAAGAATTGTGGTGTATTGCATTGGCGCGACGATGGCAGCACTGGCCATTTCGACCGCCCGGATCGTGCAGATTTCTCCAAAAGCGGCAAACAATGCCATGCCCAGATAGATCGCAGCGACCGCTGGCGAAGATGGGGTTTCCCACACGAACGGCAGAGCAATTGTCAGCGCTGAAAACCCCACCAGCGCCGTGAACGCCATCGTGGTTTCAGCATTGTCCCGCCGTGCCAACACGCGACCAATCACCTGACGGGTCGCAAAAAGCGTCGCCGCGCAAAAGGCCAGGATAATCGTCGGGTGAAACAAACCCGCGCCCGGTCGCACGATGACGATGGCCCCCAAAAGACCAATAACAGTGGCGATCCATTGTCCGCGCGTGACACTTTCGCCAAGGAAAACTGCGCTGAGCGCGATGACGATCAGCGGCGCGATAAACGTGACTGCGATACCCTCGGCAAGTGGCACAAAAGCAAAGGCGACGGCAAAACACAGCGGAGCCAGAACCGCCAGCGCACCGCGCAAAATTTGAAGGCCCGGTTGATGCGTTCGCAAAATGGTCGGCCCGATCCGCACAGCGAGCAAGAGCACAACGAGGACCAGGCCCGTTTGACGGGTCCAGACGATCTGCAGCGGATGCACACCTTCTGTTGCCAGCATCTTGGTGAGCGTGTCGCTCATCGAAAAACAAAAGAACCCAAGCGCCATAAGCGCCACGCCACGCTTGTTGTTCGTCGGACCGATCATTTGGCAAAACGGGCGAGCAAGGCGCGCCTTGGCTGCCCCGTCACAGGATGCGCCTTTGTGCAACCGACTTTGGCACCAAATAGTGGTCCAGGCTTTCTGGTCCGCCCTCGACCCCATATCCGCTCTCTTTCACGCCGCCAAAAGGTGTCTCGGGAATGGCAACGCCAACGGTGTTAATCCCAACCATTCCCGCTTCCAGCACCTCGGCCGTGGCAGACGCGCGTTCGAGCGAATTGGTCATCGCATACGAGGCGAGCCCAAGCTCAAGCCCATTGGCGCGCTCAGCAACCTCTTCAAGGTCGGAAAACCGGGTCATTGGCGCGACCGGCCCAAACGGTTCTTCCGTCATAAGCATACAGTCGTCCGGCGCGTCCTTGATCACAGTTGGTGCGAAGAAAAAGCCTTGGTTGCCGATCCGCTCTCCGCCTGTTGTTACGGTTGCACCGCGGGATCGCGCATCGTCGACAAATGCCTCCATCGCCGACAAGCGCCGGGCGTTGGCCAAGGGCCCCATCTGCGTTCCCGAGGCCATGCCATCGCCGACCACGAGCTTTGAGGCACGTTCGGAAAATGCATCCACGAACTCGGAATAAATCGCATCCTGCACGTAAAACCGCGTCGGCGAGATGCAAATCTGGCCGGCGTTGCGAAACGCCCCCGCGACCATGAGGTCGGCCGCCTTATCAATGTCCACATCATCCCACACCACGACAGGCGCGTGCCCCCCGAGTTCCATGGTGACGCGCTGCATACGGTCCGCGGCGCGCCGGGCGATTTGTTTGCCCACAGGGACGGAGCCGGTCAGCGAGATCTTTTTGATAACGTCCGTATTCATAAGATGTTCGGTCAGTTTGGCCGACGGGCCGAACACCAGATTGACGACCCCATTTGGCAAACCTGCATCCAGCAAAGCCTGCGCCAGGAGAATGGCCGAGGCTGGTGTTTCGTTCGAGGCCTTGACGATGACCGAGCAACCAGCCGCCAGAGCCGGTCCAATTTTCTTTGACACCGTGTTGATGGGAAAATTCCAAGGCGTGATCGCCAGACAAGGGCCAACCGGGGCATGCGTCACGTAATGCGTGGTGTCCGGCGCGCGACCTTCGACGATGCGGCCATGCATGCGTTTGCCCTGCTCTGCACTGTATTCGATAATGTCCGAGACGGTTCCGACCTCTGCGCGCGCTTCTACCAGCGGCTTGCCGTTCTCTAAGGTCACCGCAACCGCGATATCTTCGGCGCGTTCACGCACAAGATCAGCGCATTTAAGGAGGATGCGGGCCCGTTCATAAGGCGACATCGCGCTCCAAACTCTGAAACCACGCTGAGATGCGGCCAGCGCTTCGTCAAGATCCGCAGTCGTTGCGGCAGGCAGCTCGGCCAATGTGCTTTCATCCGCGGGGTTGACCACGGCCAAAGTGTCACCGCTTGAAGACTTTCGCCAGACGCCATCAATCAGCAGGTTGAGTTCCGGGTAATCGGACATGGTTGGTTCCCTCATCTAGCACCGTCAGATAGCCTGCCAATTATGGTATAGACTTCTACACTTCTATACCTTTAAGATGTCAGACAACACGGTGCAAGAGCCGACGGCTGCACTTTTGAAAATTCGTTGGGCCAATCAGCCGGTCCGATGACAGGAGATGGAAATGGTAGAAAAGCCGCTGAAAGGCAAAGTCGCGGTTGTCACTGGCGCAGGCCGTGGACTTGGGCGGTCCATCGCCCTTGCGCTGGCCGGCGCGGGTGCCGATATCGCGATCTGTTCACGCACTCAAGCAGAGCTCGACATTGTCAAAGCAGAAGCGGAAGCGCTTGGTGCTAACTGCTTGAGCTTTGCGGTCGACCTGTCAAACCCGGAGATAACCAAGGCTTTTTGCGACACCGTTTCACGGACTTTTGGGTCGGTGCATGTTCTGGTGAACAATGCAGGAGCCGAACTCGACATCCGCCCGATCGCCGATTCTGACCCGGACAAATGGTGGAAGACCGTCGAGATCAACGTCCGTGGCCCGTATATGGTGACCCGCTTCCTGCTGGATATCTTTGCCGAAGGCGGCAAAATCATCAATGTAACCTCTGGCATGGGGAAACGCGCAGGCAACGACAACAGCGCCTACCATGTTTCAAAGGCAGCGATGAACATGCTGACGGGTGCGCTGGCCAATGAGCTGTGGGAACGCAAGATCGACGTCAACAATTTGATCCCCGGCCCGGTCGCCACGGGCATGCTGAACCGAGATGCTGTGACCGGGAAAAAATCAACGCCAGAAGGTATTCTGGAAAAATTTGCCGAAAACCCGCCTGATCGCTTCCCGCCATGGGAGCGGCTCAAACATCCCGACGAGGTCGGTGCACTGGCGCTTTATATGGCGACTTTGCCGGTGGGCGGACCAAATGGCCAAGACTTCTCTCTCGCGCGGCGACCCTTGGGGTAACATCTGCGCACAGTCAGGGAGGGACGAATGCGCAACAAAATCATTAGCGCGGCGGATGCCGCGGCTTTGATCCAAACCGGTGATACGGTCACAACTTCTGGATTTGTGGGCACGGGTGTACCGGATGAGGTGCTGTCGGCGATCAAGCAAAGGTTTCTGGACACCGGTGCCCCGCGTGATCTGACACTTTTCTTTGCCGCAGGTCAGGGTGACGGCAAAACGCGCGGGCTGAACCATCTCGGCCAAAAGGGGCTGCTCCACCAAGTCATCGGCGGGCACTGGGGACTGATCCCGAAAGTCGCCGAAATGGCGGTCGCGGGTCAGATAAAAGGGTGGAACTTACCTCAGGGTGTTATCAGCCAGCTGTATCGCGACATCGCCGCTGGCAAACCGGGCACATTAACGCGCGTTGGGCTGGAAACCTTTGTTGATCCGCGCAACGGCGGCGGCGCGATAAATGACATCAGCACCGAAGCCCAGGTCGAACTGATGCAAATCGGGGGAGAAGACATGCTCTTCTACCCTGCGCGCAAGATCACTGTTGCTCTGCTAAGAGGGACGACAGCAGATGAGGCCGGCAACGTGACAATGGAGCGCGAGGCGCTTTTGCTCGACAACCTCGCCCAAGCCATGGCCGTACGGAACTCGGGCGGCGTCGTGATCGTGCAAGTCGAACGCGTGGCCGGAAGCGGCACCCTGCCCGCCCGCGACGTCCATATTCCAAGCATCCTTGTCGATGCTGTCGTTGTCGCGAAACCGGAAAACCATCCCCAAACTTATGGGACCGCGTTCAGCCATCCGTTCACCAACCGCATCAAGTCCCCATCGGGCGAGATTTCGAAGATGGTGTTGGATGCGCGTAAAATTATCGCGCGGCGCGCCGCCTTCGAATTGCCCGTCAACGGTGTCGTCAATCTGGGCATCGGAATGCCGGAAGGCGTCGCGGCGGTAGCGGCCGAAGAGGGTCTGATTTCTCACCTGACCCTGACCGCAGAACCGGGCGTTGTTGGCGGTCAGCCCGCATCCGGTCTGAATTTCGGCGCAGCCGTCAACGTCGATGCGGTGATCCCACAGAACAATCAGTTCGATTTTTACGACGGCGGCGGGCTCGATTTGGCCTGTCTGGGCATGGCGCAAGCGGATATGGCCGGAAACGTCAACGTATCCCGTTTCGGGCAACGGCTGGCCGGTGCCGGCGGGTTCATTAACATCTCTCAGAACGCGCGCGCGTTGGTCTTTGCCGGGACATTCACGGCAGGTGGCCTCGACGTGCGTGTCGCCGATGGTCGGATTTCGATCGTACAAGTGGGCCGGTCACGCAAATTTCTCAAAGACGTTGAGCAGATCACGTTTTCAGGCGCGCGCGCCGCACGGCTCGGCCCAAAAGTGATTTACGTGACCGAGCGCTGCGTCTTCGAACTGACCGAGGAGGGCCTTGCCCTGATTGAGGTGGCCCCGGGCATCGATCTGGAGGCTGATATCCTGCCGAACATGGCAGAACGTCCGCTGATCCGTGATGTGACCGAAATGGACGCGCGGATTTTTGAAGACGGCGAAATGGATCTTAGGGTCGACTTGCTGCATCTTGATCTTCCGGACCGCATCGCCCTTCGTCACGAAGAAAATCTGCTGTTCCTGAATTTTGAGAAACTACGCATCCGGGGATTGGACGAGATCGAAATGGTACGCGATGCGGTTGTGGCACTCTGCCAACCGCTTGGCCAACGCGTTGATGTCATTGCAAATTACGACGGCTTTCGCATCGACGAAGCCTTGGAACGCGATTGGGCACAGATGGTGCAAGCGGTGACCGCGCAATACTATGGCAAAGTCACGCGCTATTCCGGCTCTGCCTTCATGCGCATGAAACTCGGCCAAGTCTTCCACGCGCAACGCACGCATATTTTTGAAACTCAGGAACAGGCGCAGCGGCATCTCAGAAACGGGTGATGCCGCCCCGAAAAATCAAAAAGGACAGGACATTGACTGCATCTCTTGAAGGAAAAGTAGCCTTGGTCGCGGGCGCGACCGGTGGCATTGGGCAATCCGTGGCACGTCGATTGGCAGCCGAAGGCGCGCAGGTCGTCGCCGCTGGCCGAAGCGTGGCGCGGCTGGAAGAATTGAGCGCCCACAGCGATGCCATCAGACCATTTGAGGCTGATGTCGCGAGGGAAGATGCCGTGGTGTCATTGGTGAACGAGACCATGACGACCTTGGGGCGCCTCGACATCGTGTTCAACGGTGCGGGGATAACAGGGCCCAACGCGTTGATCGAAGATCTCAGCGTCGAAGATTTCAGCCGCGTGATGGACATCAACGTCACAGGCACCTTTCTGGTGCTCAAACACACGGTACCGGCGCTGCGCAAAAGCGGCGGCGGGTCGATTATCAATGTCGGCTCTGCAGCGTCCGTTCAAGCCGGGCGGGTCACGATGCCATCCTACTGTGCCAGCAAGCATGCAGTGGTCGGGCTCACACGTGTCATGGCGAAAGCCTATGGGGGTGAGAACATCCGGACCAACGTCATCTGCCCCGGTCAGATCGATACCGATATGTTGGCCGCGGTTGAGCAGGACATGATGGAAGCCTTTGGCGGGGACCCTGATGCAGGTGGCATCGAAGACGCCCGCAAGAAAGTCATCGCCGCTATCCCCACGGGCCGGTACGGCACAACCGACGAGGTGGCCGCACTTGTGGCGTTCCTCGGTCGTGATGAAGCCGCCTTTATCAACGGCAGCATCTACACCATCGACGGTGGGTTTACGCCATTTTGAAGCCAACCTGCTGAACTTTAAGAAAGAAACGCACATGGAATTTCCAGACCTGAACGCTTCCGCCATAATGAAACGGATGACGCGCTTGACACTGCTCAGTCAAAGAGCCGTCAAAGTGGCCAACCAAATGCAGTCCAAATCGCTCGCCAAGGCGAGCGGTTCGGAATACTCGCTGATGGATGCTCAGACGCTGGCACGCGCCTATGGCAAAGTCTGGGCAGAGTTTTTGACAAAGCCGGCCGAACTGATCGAGACCCAAGTCGCCCTGGCCAAAACAATGTCAGGCCTTTGGAGCGCGATGTTACCCGGTGCGAGTGACAAAGGCTCACCTGCGACGGACAGACGGTTTCGAGACAAAAGCTGGGATGAGGATGTCACGGCGAAGCTGTATCGCGACGTTTACAAGGTGTTCGAGGCGTCCGTGGGAACGGTTCTTGACCGGCTGGATGCAGACCAAAAAGAGGATCTTCGGGTCAAGTTTTACACCCGCCAGTTGCTGAGCAGCCTATCACCATCCAATTACCTCGCAACCAATGCCGCCGCGCGCGACAAGTTCCTTGAAACCGGTGGCGACAGCCTTCTGGATGGTCTGGAAAACCTGATGGAGGATCTAGAGCGCGGCGAAGGCCGGCTGGACATCGCCACAAATGACACCAGCGCTTTCAAGGTGGGCGCGGACTTGGGAACGACCGAAGGCGAGGTGGTTTTTCAAAACGAGCTCATGCAGCTGATCCATTATCATCCACGCACGAAGGAGCAATTCAAGGAACCGTTCCTGTTTGTCCCTGCATGGATCAACAAGTTCTACATCCTCGACATGCGCCCCGAGAACAGTCTGGTCCGTTTCATGCTGGATCAGGGGCATTCGGTCTTTGTGATTTCCTGGGTAAACCCGACAAAATCGCATGCCGACCTGGACTTTGCCGACTACATGCGGCTGGGACCGCTGGCCGCGATGGACGTGATGTGTGACATCACCAAGCACGAAAAGCTCAATATTCTGGGCTTTTGCATCGGTGGTATTCTTGTGACCGCAACACTGGCCTACCTTGCGGCCATTGGCGATACGCGCATCAACACCGCAACAACCCTCGCAACAATGATCGATTTCACTGATGTCGGAGAGATCGGCGTATTCATCGACGATGATCGCCTCGAAATACTGCGCGGCCATATGGAAGAGAAAGGCTATCTTGAGGCGCACCACCTGCAAGACATGTTTTCAATGTTGCGCGAAAACGATCTGATCTGGTCATTTTTCGAGGCCAACTACCTCCGCGGCGACAAACCCCGCGCCTTTGACCTGTTATTCTGGAACTCGGACGCGACCCGTCTGCCATCGGCCATGCTTCTTTGGTATCTGAGCGAGGTTTACCTGAAAAACCAATTGAGAAAGCCCGGCGGGTTGGACATGAACGGGGTCAAGATTGACGTGTCGACCGTAACTGTACCCACCTTTGTCTTGGCAACAGTGGACGATCACATCGCGCCATGGCGGTCTGTCTATCCCACAACCGGGCTGCTCGGCGGTGAAGTTGAATTTGTTCTTGGCGGGTCGGGCCACATCGCAGGCGTCATCAATCCACCGTCCAAAAGCCGCCAGAAATATGGGTTCAAGACGGCCCCACACTATCCAGAGACGCCAGACGGCTTTTTGCAAACGGCCAGTGACCACGCAGGCAGTTGGTGGCCTTATTGGTCGGAATGGGTGGAACGGCATTGTTCCGGCACAGTCGCCGCGCGCAAACCGGGAACGCTCAAAAAGTATGGATCGATTGAGCCTGCGCCGGGAACGTATGTACTGCCGCAATAAAAGCTTAGGCACACCAGACGCGCAATTGCGCGTCCCGACGTCAACACGTCCCGAAAAGGTCGACTTACGGACAAACAGTGGCTACTATTACGTACGTCTAGACCTCTTTGGAAGGCAGCGTTTATGCAATTGAACTTACAAAAAATGCGGAGACAGGACGTCCCCCTCCACGCAGAGGTCGCGGCCGTTTTGCGACACCAGATCCGGTCTGGCGCCCTGCCCCACGGCACGCGGCTTCCAGCTTTGAGAGAATTGACCGAAACTCTGGGCGTGGCCCGGATGACGATCATCCAGGCCATGAATACGCTTGAGGATGAAGGCTTGATCGAACGGCATTCGGGGCGTGGCACATTTGTCAAGAAAGTGCCGGCGCAAGACCGACACGCGCTACACATGAACGCGGACATCTCACAGCTCTACGCGATGGTGGCGCAGCTGGAAGTTGACCTGGATAGCAAGCAAAGCGAACGGGCCGAATACAAAAAGATCGACGATCAGGATTTTCGCGTTATCAAACGGACGCACGTCAAAAACAAAAAACCGTTCTGTTATGTTGAACTCGAGCTGGACGCTGGCACTTTTGAAAAAGCGCCGGATCGGTTTCTCAACGAGATCGCTGTCACCGTGCTGGATGACCTGCAAGTCACGGTCGCGAGCGCAAAACAAAAAGTCACGATTTCATATGCGGACTTTTTCCTCGCCAGCGCGCTGAACATTTCGGTGAACGCAGCGGTCTTTCGCGTGTCTCGCCAATTCTATGATGCCGACGGCAAGATCATCTACTCAGCGCAACTCGCCTACCCGGGCGAAATGCTTGAGCTGGAGATAGACTTCACACTTCCCGACGTAGACTGACCCGTCGATCCCACCCATACCCGCGTGGCCAGAGACAAGGGTTGTTGACTTAATGCGCCCACGATGTAAACGTACATTCATCTAGAACTATAGAATGCGGAGAATCCGCGCGTGGGAGGACAACATGAACATTCTAAGATCGGCTGCAGTCGCCTTTGCAGCCACGATGGGCCTGACGGCACAGCCGGCCTTTGCTGAATATCCAGAGAAACCCATCAACGTTGTTGTGTCGTTTGCCGCCGGCGGCAACGCCGACATTGTGGCCCGACTTGGCGCAGAGGCGTTAAGCAACCAATTGGGCGTTCCTGTGAACGTCATCAACAAGCCTGGCGGCGCGCATATCCCGGCAACCATGAGCGTCGTTGAAGCGCCCGCAGATGGCTACACGATTTTCAACTGGTCTCCGCCCAGCTTCATGATCGTCCCTTTGACGCGCAAAGTGCCTTACGACCCGCTTGAAGATTTCACGCCGCTCTTTGCGGGGATCTCGGCGTCCAACGCGCTTTATGTGCGCAATGACAGCCCCTACACCACCTTCGAAGAGTTCATCGAAGGGGCCAAAAGCAAAAAGCTTGTGATGGGTGTCAACAACCTCGGCGCCCCGCCAAACCTCAGCGCGGTGCAACTGGCCAGCGAGTTCGACCTGGAATTCAACACGATCGCGCTCAAAACGGTCCCCGCGACTATGACCGGCTTGATTGGCGGACAAGTGGACGTCGCTGTGGGACAAGTGGCGTCGATCAAACAATTTGGTGACGATGTCCGTCCTTTGATCATCTTGGACAACAACCGCCAACCGTTCATGGAGGCTGACTTGCCCGGTATTCGCACAGTCGGCGAGGCTTTTCCGGGCAAAGAAGCCGGTGTGTGGGTCCATGGCGGATACGCGGTGAAGGCCGGTACGCCTCAAGAGATTGTCGATAAGCTTCTCGCCGCGACCGAAGTTCTGGGCGAAGAAGAGTTTATCGCAAAGCTGCCGGGTGCGGTTGGGTACAACTGGGTTCATGGCACCGATGAGGTCATTGCGCTGATCCAGTCGGGACGCGACCTTTATTCGCCGATCCTGGACGGGCTTGGCTTGCTTCAAAAGTAACTTCCGTTTGACGCCCGGCGGCTGGCGCACAGCCGGTTGCCGGGTTTCCAAGACCAGCTATTGGAGCGCGTGTGATGTTGTCTCAACGTGTGGCGAATATCGCTTTCATGATCATCCTGTTGATCGCCGCGGCATATTTTTATGTTCAAGCCGAAGGATTTGAAGCAGCAGGCCTGCTTGCCTCTTCCGGCCTGCCATCGAAATTCTTTCCGCAACTCTTGCTCGGGCTGATCGGTTTGTGCGCTGTGATCGTGCTGGCCACTTATGTGATCAAGGCCAGCGCCGGCGGTGACGAAGGGCAAATGGTCTACGCCGCTCCAATCGACGCCCGCCGCGGGCTCCTGACACTTGTTGCAGTTTTGGTGGCCTACGCAATTTGGCGAAATTGGGGATACGTCCCGATGGTCCTGTTTTTGGGCCCCGCAACGCTGGTGACCATGGGCGTGCGCAATCCGGTTATCTACGCCGTGGTTCTGGCTCTGGGCGGGTTCATCTACCTTGTCTTCACACAATTGCTTGGGACGCAGTTCTGATGTTCGAGTTGTCCGCAATCGCCGCCGCTTTTGGCAATCTCGCTGATCCCATCACCCTAATTATGCTTGTGCTCGGGATTGTTCTGGGGCTGGCAATCGGGATCCTGCCCGGTCTTGGACCGCCAATCGCTATCGCGCTGGCCTTGCCGTTTACCTTCTATATGGACGCAATCCCCTCGCTGATCCTGCTTTTGGCGATCTACAACGCCGCTATTTATGGCGGGTCGATTTCGGCGGTCTCTGTCGGGATCCCGGGGACGGGTGCCGCCATCGCGACCGTCATGGATGGCAACGCGATGTTCAAGAACGGTCGTGGCGGGGAAGCTTTGGGTCTGTCGCTGACCGGTTCGATCATTGGCGGACTTATCAGCGTTGTCTGCCTGACATTTATCGCGCCGCTATTGGCCGAAGTGGCCATCAAGTTTGGACCGCGCGAGTATCTTGCCATTAGCATCTTTGGCCTCGTGGTCGTGGTCCGTGTGGCCGGTGCCAGCCTCTTCAAGGGTCTTTTGATGGGCGCCTTGGGCATTTTCTTGACCACATGGGGACTGGACGAACTCAACGGCGCAGAACGCTATACATTCGGCACTTACCATCTTTACGAGGGCATCCCCCTGGTGCCGTTCCTTGTTGGCCTCTTTGCCGTATCAGAGGTGCTGATCGGTGCCGAGAAAGCGCTCAAAAAAATTGAGTTCGACCAGACCAGCCTCTCGGTCAAATTGCCTGGCAGAGCGATGCTGTCGCGCCTCAAAGGCAATCTTATGCGCTCTTCACTGATCGGGACGGTCATTGGCATCATTCCCGGCGAAGGAGCTGCGGTTGCTGCATTCTTTGCTTATTCCGAAGAAAAGCGCCGTTCCAAAGAGCCAGAAAAATTTGGGACGGGCATTCCCGAAGGCATCGTTGCGCCAGAGACGGCGAACAATGCAACCGTGGGCGGCGCGCTGATCCCGACCTTGACCTTGGGTGTTCCCGGCAGCCCGGCTGCCGCGGTGTTGCTCGGCGCGTTTCTGATCCAGGGACTTGCCCCTGGACCGACGCTCTTTGAAGAGCGTCCGGACATCATGTTCTCGCTATTTCTTGGTCTTTTCCTGATCAACATCCTGCTGTTGTTCATCGGTCTGATTGCCATTCGCTTTGCCGCGAAACTGATCATGGTTCCGATGTCCGTGATCGTACCAACAGTCCTGTTGCTGAGCGTGACGGGTATCTACGCGGTCTCCAATTCGCTGTTCAACGTAGGCGTCCTGCTTGGCGCAGGGCTTTTGGGATATGTGGTTCGCAAACTGGGCTTCTCGATCGCCCCGCTGTCGATCGGCTTTGTTCTGGGACACATCCTTGAAAATTCATTGCGCCAATCGATCACCATCGCGGATGGCAGCGTCACAGAGTTTTTCAACACCCCTATCGGCCTGGGCATTTACGGCGCGCTGGCGCTCACCCTCCTTTGGGGTCCGTTGTCGCAGATGATCTGGGGACGGAAAGAAAATGTCGGGTGAACACATGGGCAAACAACCAAACATCCTTCTGATCTACGCTGATCAAATGCGGTACGACGCCATGGGATGTGCCGGCAATCCTGTTATCCGGACCTCTCATATCGACCGGCTGTCCGCCGAAGGTGTGCATTTCACCGAAGCCTACACCGGGTATCCGATCTGTTGCCCATTCCGTGCCTCCATCATGACGGGGAAATATGCCCAGAACCATGGCGTGGTCCAAAACCACTTCCCGTTACGCGGTGATCAAACGTTTCTGGCAGACGTTCTGAAATCCAACGGGTATCGCACGGGCTATATTGGAAAATGGCACCTCGAAGGCGGACCGAAGCCCGGGTTTGTACCGCCTGACCGCCGCTTTGGCTTTGAGCATTTTGTCGGTTTCAACCGGGGTCACGATTACCTGTCCTCGATTTACTATGACGATGCGGGTCAACCCTATCATTCCAACCGGTATGAGCCCGACTATCAGACGGATCAGTTGATGGAGTTCATCGATACGGCCAGCAAGGCAGAAGATGGCAAACCCTGGTTTGGCTATGTCAGCTTTGGCCCCCCGCATTTCCCGATGGACATGCCGGATTACCTCCGGCGGATTTACAAACCAGACGAAGTACCGCTGCCACCGGGCGTGCCAGATCCAGAGCTGCAAGAGCGGGTCCAAAAGCATCGCACCGAAGTGTTGTGCGGCGGCGATCCGCGCGCAGGGCACAAAAGCCACGTCGCCCATGAAACCAAAAAGGTCGGCGAGCTCGAAACAGAGGACGAGATCCGCGAATTCATCGCCGAGTATTACGGGATGATCCACAATATCGATTGGAATGTCGGCCGTGTCCTCAACCAACTTGATGCGCTTGGCGTCGCCGATGACACGATGGTCGTCTTTATGAGCGATCATGGCGACATGTGTGGTCAACACGGCTCTTTTTGCGGGATCAAAAACCAGCCCTATCGCGCGTCGATGCATGTCCCCTTCATTGTTCGTTATCCCGCGCGCTTCAATCCCAGACGAACGAACGCGATGGTGGATGTCGGGCCGGATATGATGCCAACGCTTTTGGAATTGTGCGGGATCGATGTTCCAGAAGGCGTCGATGGGCAGAGTTATCTACCTGTGCTTGACGGAGAAACCGATACAGCGCGCGAAGTGATCTGGTACCAACTGTTCCGGCAAACCGGCGGGAACCCGATTGAATACACGCCCTACGCGATGCGTGGCTTACGGACAAAAGACTGGCTTTATGTTCGATACAAAGACCAACGCGCCATGCTCTTTGACGAGCGCGCGGATTTTGATGAGCAAAGCAACCTTGTCGACGATCCCAAATACACCGCGCTGATGGATGGGTTTGACGCCCAAATCGCGCAGTTCATGGCCGAAACCGGCGATGATTGGGACATGGCCGCCGATTTCCCGCCGCCGGACTGGGTCACCCATGCCGAAGCCAAAGAGTATCTCGAAACCGAGCTTTTGCCGCGCGCCATTCATGTGAATTGAAACCAGAAGAAGGGCGTTTCGCCCGAAAAGGAAATTGTGCCTGTGTCTGAGACAACTGAACTGAACGGAGGAGAGGCGATCGTCGAAATGCTGCGGCGCTTCGATGTCGATATGATGTTCGGCCTTCCGGGGGAACAGACGCATATCCATGACGCGATCTACCGCCGCAACGACATCCGGCATGTGCTGGTGCGGCACGAACAGGCCTCGTCGAAAATGGCGGACAGCTATGCGCGCGCGACAAACAAGGTCGGCATTTGTGACGCGACCGTTGGGCCCGGTGCAACGAACCTGATCGCGGGCATTTCAGAGTCTTTCCTGTCCGGCATTCCCGTGGTCGCCATCGTTTCTGACGTGCGCGCCGATTGGCGCGGACGGGACAGCTTTCAGGAAATCGACCAAAAGGCGGTCTTTGCCCCGATCACAAAACAGGTTTTCGCAGTCGATTACATCGAACGCATCCCCGAATTTATCCGCCGCGCTTTTCAGATTGCGACGACGGGGCGTCCCGGGCCCGTCCTGCTGAGCTTTCCGATGACGACCTTGCGGGCGCGGCATGCGTTTACCGAAGACGATTTCCACGTTGATACACGATACGCGCAATGGCCGGCGCACCGCCCGATACCGCCCAAAGTCGAAATCATCGACGCGATAGAACGCCTGCTGGCGGCGGAACGGCCCATCATTTTTGCCGGCGGCGGCGTCATTGCGTCTGGGGCCATGGCCGAAGTGCAAGAGCTGGCCGAGCTGATGGATATGCCGGTCGCAACAAGCTACATGGGCAAGGGAACAATCCCGGAAACCCATCCGCTGGCCCTTGGCCCCTACGGTCTGCTCGGACGACCGGCGACGAATGACTACGTGCTTCAGGCCGACTTTGGACTGGCTCTGGGCACGCGTTTCAACAACGTGGGCACTGCGGCTTGGCGCATTCCAGACCCCTCGACACGTCTTGTTCAGGTCGACATCGAACCCACGCAACTTGGGCGCACGTACCAGGTTGATCTCGCCCTAACAGGCGATCTGAAGGCGGTTCTGACCGCAATGCTGGATGAATTGCGATCCGATCCACGCGTTGTCCCGAAGACCGTTCAGCGCGATGCCGTTTCCGAGCTGACCGCAACATGGCGACGGGAACGCGGGATCGACAGCGACCTCGCCCAGGATCAGAAAACCAAACCGGTGCATCCCATTCAGGTCATTCGCGCCATGCGCAACTCCATGGGCCCCAATGACGTTCTGGTTTGCGATAGCGGCTTCAATCAAATCTGGGGCAGCCAATATTTTGAGGTGCAAAGCACCGGGCGCAGTTATCTTGGGCCGCGCGGATTTGGGGTGATGGGCTATGCGACCCCGGCCGCAATCTCGCGCGCCTTGACCACGCCCGACCAGAACGTCGTCTGTCTGACAGGAGACGGCGGATTTGCCATGGTAATCCAGGAATTAGAAACGGCCGTCCGCAGCGGCGCCCGGCTGACCATTGTCGTGATGAACAATTCAAACATGCAGTTCATCAAGGACAATCAACGCATCCTTTTCGAGGAACGCTATATTTCAACGGATTTCTCCGAACTCGACTACGCGGAAATCGCCCGTGGCTTTGGGTGTCACGGTATCCGGGTAGATGTCAGCGGGGATCTTGATGCGGCGTTCGCCGAGGCCAAAACCACATCAAAACCAACCGTGATTGACGTGCGCATTAACGATGAAGCTGTGCCTGAACGGACAAGCCTGCAGGTGTTCAAATGAGCGCATTGTCCGGCAAGATCGCAGTGGTAACAGGTGCGGGCCGTGGCATTGGACGCTCGATTGCCCTGCGGTTCGCACGCGCAGGGGCCGATGTCGCGATTTGCGCGCGGACGATATCCGATCTGGACGGCACATCCGAAGCCATCAAGGCAGAAGGACGGCAATGCTTTGCGGCGGCTGCGGACCTGGCCGATCCCGCATCAACAGAGGCGTTTTGCCAAGGCGCGATCAGCGCCTTTGGCAAGATCTATATCCTTGTAAACAACGCGGGTGCATATCTCGAACGCGGCACGATTGCGGAAAGCGATCCTGACACGTGGTGGAAGACGGTCGAGGTGAACATTCGTGGGCCATATATGATGACCCGTTATTTGCTGGACGCGTTTTCGGACGGCGGGAAAATCCTGAATTTCTCGACCGGCAAAGCGCTGACCGCGGGCACCAATTCGGCGTCCTATCACGTGTCCAAAGCAGGCTTGCATATGCTGACCGAGGCGCTCGCCAATGAGCTTTGGCAACGCCGGATCGACGTGAACAACATCGTGCCCGGCCCCGTGGCAACAGACACCTTTAATCGCGGCGCCCCGGCGTCCGCGGATGAGTTGCTCGACCGGTACAAGGATGATTTGCCGCCCGGTCTGCCGGCGTTTGAACGGCTCAAGCATCCTGACGAAGTTGCGGATTTCGCGCATTGGCTCGCGGCAATGCCTCAGGGCGGTCCGAATGGGCAAACCTTCTCACTGGCAAGGAGACCGTTATGACACAGAACCGCAACCTTGCAGAGCTTGAAGAGATTGCTCTTCGACTTCGGCTCAAGGTCTTGGAAATGGTCGCACCAACGGGCCAAGGCTATGTTCAACAAGGCCTTGGCGCGACGGACATCTTCACGGCGCTCTACTTTGCCGAAGCGCGCCAACGTCCTGAAGATCCCTCTTGGCCGGACCGCGACCGCATCTTTCTGACGACCGCGCACAACACGGCCATCTTCTATGCCGCGCAAGCCGAACGTGGCTATTTCGACCCCACAAGGCTCAGCACATACGTCAAAGACGGCTCGACGCTTGAGATCAATTCATCCGAGCGCATGGGTCAGTTTGTCGAAGCGACATGTGGGTCACTGGGACAGGGTCTTTCCGTTGCGGTCGGAACGGCGCTTGCGGCGAAACGGCAGGGGCGTCCGACCCGCTGCTATGTCGTGATGGGCGATGGCGAGATGCAGGAAGGTCAGGTTTGGGAAGCGCTCATGCTGGCGGGCGGCTGGGGCCTCGACAACCTGTGCGTCATTCTCGATTTCAACGAACTTCAATGCGAAGGCCACATGGACAAGGTGATTTCGCTGCGGCCCGTCATCGACAAGCTCGATGCGTTTGGCTTTGCCACCCACGACATCGACGGCAACGATTTGGGCGCGTTGCTCAACGCGTTAGATGCCGCGCGCGAGACCAAAGGCAAACCGACGTTCATCAATGCCAACACGCTCGTCGGCAAAGGCGTGAAAGTGCTCGAAGGTCTGATGGCGCATCAGCTGATGTTCCCGCCTGAACTGGCACAAAAGGCCATCGCGGAAATCGAGGAGCAACTGGCATGAGCGACCATAAACTTGCCGATTTCGAAGCCGCTGATTTCATCAATCGCACGCATAGACCGATCCCCCGTTCCTATGGTGACGCCTTGGTCGCTGCCGCCCAAAAGGACCCTCGGATCGTCGCGCTTACGGCGGATTTGGCCACGCCCACGGAAACGGACATCTTTCGCGATACCCTGCCCGATCGGTTTCACAACGTGGGCATCGCCGAAGCCAATATGATCGGCCTTGCCAGTGGCATGGCGCGCACCGGCGAAATCCCGTTTGTCCATACCTTCTGCGCCTTCGCGACAAAACGTTGCTATGACCAGATCACGATGCAGGCCGCCTACCCTAACCTGCCCCTCAAGATCGTCGGTTTTTTGCCGGGCGTTGCGACGCTCTTGGGCGTGTCACACCAAGCAATAGAAGACGTTGCAATCATGCGGGCAGTGCCAAACATGCTGGTACTGGACCCATCCGGGCCGGAATACCATGCATCGGCGGTGGACGTGGCCTTGGCCCATGATGGCCCCGTCTACCTGCGGCTGAAGCGCCCGGAAACACCGCCAGAGCATGACATTATCCCAAAACAGTTCGAAGCCGGCAAAGGTATCATGGAGCGTGACGGACGCGATGTCACAATCATCGCCGCCGGGCTTTCCGTGGCGCATGCCATGTCCGCCGCCGCCGAATTGGCACAAACCGGTATCACTGCACGCGTCATCAACATGCCCAGCCTCAAACCGCTTGATGCGGACATCATTCTATCCGCCGCACGCGAAACCGGCGCATTGGTCACGGCCGAAAACCATTCGGTTATTGGCGGGCTCGGCAGTGCGGTGGCCGAGGTTTTGGCGGAAAACGGCGTTGGTTTGCCCTTCAAAAGGGTTGGGCTGGCCGACTGTTTCGCAGAGGGCGGGTCAACCGACTTCTTGTTCAAAAAATACCAGCTGGATGCGGTCGCAATCGCCGATGCCGTCCGGACCGTGGTCTTCAAAAAGGGAACCTGAATTATGAGTTATCACTACAATTTCGGGACCAAAACCGACCGTATCTATGAGACACACAACCCCGCCAACCCGGCACAGATGATTGGCCGTTACGCCATTCCGGACGAAGCGGAAACCGCCGCGATCATCGAGCGTGCGAATGCGGCTGCGGCAGAGTGGGCGCGTGTGCCGGGGCTTGAACGCGGTCAGCATCTAGAGGCCTTTCTGGATGCTGTTATTGCCCGGGTCGACGAAATCGCAGAGTCCATTTCGCTGGAACAAGGCAAGATCCTGGCCGAAGCCAAGGGTGAGACGCTCAAAGGCTGCGCAGAAGGTCGGTTCATGGTGGGCGAAGCCGCCCGCATGGGAGCAACGCCAATTTCCACCGGCCGCCCGGATTTCTCTAACCAAATCTTACGCCGACCACGCGGGGTCATTTTTTGTATCAGCCCATGGAATTTCCCGGCGATGACACCGCTGCGCAAAATGTGTCCGGCCATCGCCTTTGGCAATGCGGTTATCATGAAGCCCTCACAGTTCACGCCCGCTGCTTCTTTTCTGTTGGCCGAAATCGCCAAGGAATTTTTCCCGGAAAACCTGTTTCAGGTCGCAATGATATCAGGGCGCGCTGCCAGCAAAGTGATCTCGGAAGGCGATATTCACGGGCTTAGCTTTACGGGTTCGGTCGAAGTTGGTCGGCTTGTCTATGCCGCCGCGGCACAAAACCTGATCCCGGTGCAGCTGGAGCTTGGCGGCAAGAACGCCGTCGTCCTTAACGACACTGACGACCTGGAGAGCACGATCACACAAATCGCGGGCGCAGCTTTTCAGACTGGTGGGCAAAGATGCACGGCAATCAGCCGCGTATTGGTGCAAAAAGATCTCGCCGCCAAAGCAGCCGATCTTCTGGCCCATCGCGCCGATGCCATAAAACTTGGCGATGGAATGGCCGAAGGGGTGCAAATGGGCCCATTGTGCAACCTGCCCCATTGGGAAGGCGTTTGCGCCAATACGGCCAAGGCAATTGAGGAAGGGGCGAAACCGTTGGCCGGAGGCGCCGCGGCCGATGGCGCGGGTCGCGAAGGTGGGTATTTCTTTAAGCCCACAATTCTCGGCGACGTTACCCACGACAGCACGGCCAGCCAGGTCGAAATTTTCGGGCCGGTCCTGTCCATCCTCGAATACGAAACGTTCGACCAAGCGATGGAGATGCTCAACGGGACCGAATTTGGTCTGACCTCGTCGCTCTTTTCCAACAACAACGCGTATGTTCAGCGGTTTTTGCGGGAAAGCAACAATGGCATGCTGCATGTCAACCATGGCACCATTCCCGACAACAATATGCCGTTTGGTGGGATCAAAAACTCGGGCGTTGGTGCCTATTCGGTTGGTCCGACAGCGGTGAACTTCTACACTTCGGAACATGCGGCGTACGTGACGTGGTAATGTCGGCGCCTCATATGGCGGCCAATGCGCAAAGCTTCACGCGCGCCGTGACCCTTGGAAAGGTGACGCTGCATGCCTTGCGGACCGCGCAGGGTGTCAGCCCCTCCATGGCACTGGGGCTCATGCAAACGCGACCGGCGCTTCTCATTGCGGTGTCGGACACCCAAGGATGCACCGGTTGGGGCGAAATCTGGTCCAATTTCCCGCCCCGCGCCAATATCCACAAGGCGCATTTGATCGAGGATGTCGTCTTACCCAATCTAACCGGCCTCACCTTCAGCGATCCTGTGGAAGTTGAACGCCACCTGCGGGACAAACTGGCCGTTTACTTCCTGCATATCGGACAGCTTCAGGTGTTCGAACACATTCTTGCAGGGCTGGACACAGCGCTGTGGGATCTGGCTTTGCGCAGCGCAGGGCGGAGCTTTGCCGACCATATGAATATCAGCCCCAAGGCACAGAGCTATGCCAGTTCGTTGAACCGGGACGACATTTCGCTGAAACTTCAGACACATAGCGCACTGGGGCAGACGCAATTCAAGTTGAAACTGGGCTTTGACGAAGATCAGGATTGCGCCTTTGTCGCCCTCGCCGGAGAGCTTTGTCCGGCGAAATCGACGTTGATGGTCGACAGCAACCAGAAATGGAACACGGATCGGGCCATCGCGATGCTGCGACGCCTAGAACCCTGCGATTTGTTGTTTGCCGAAGAAGCCATACCAGCCAATGCAAGTCTGACCGAATGGGAACGTCTGGCGCAGGCTTCTCCCACACCCTTGGCCGCTGGCGAAAATGTCTATGGCGCAGAAGAGTTCCTCGCACTGGCCAATGTCGGGGTCCGGTATCTTCAACCCGATGTCGCCAAGTGGGGCGGTGTCACCGGCGCGCTCAACCTTGCAAAACAGCTCCCAAGCGGTGTTCGTCTCTGGCCCCATTTCATGGGGACTGCGGTTGGGCAAATGGCGGCTTTGAGCGTCACAGCCGCAATCGGTGAGACATCCGTTTGCGAAATGGACGTGAACGCGAACCCGCTCAGATCAGAACTGTGCGGCGACGTTCTGGACATCGAGGACGGCATGGTTCGCCTGCCATCGACACCGGGCCTGGTGACCCCGCCGGACCCGCAGGCCCTAACAAAATTCACAGAAGACCACGTATAATGCCTCTCGAACTCACGACAGAAATGATTGTCGTTCTTGCGATCCTTGGCGTCACCGTCATCCTGTTTGTGACCGAAGCGTTCCGGATCGACTTCACCGCGTTCCTTGTGATGGTGAGCCTCGGGTTGTTGTCTCAGGTGCCGGGCCTGACCAATCTCGCGGATACTTCGACGCTCTTTTCCGGGTTCTCCTCGAATGCCGTGATGTCGATCATCGCGGTCATGATCATCGGGGCGGGTCTCGACAAAACTGGCCTGATGAGCCGCGTTGCCGGCGCAATTCTGAAATACGGTGGATCGACCGAAGGCCGGATCATCCCGATTGTGTCCAGCGCCGTGGGATTCATTTCGTCGTTCATGCAAAACGTGGGCGCGGCCGCCCTCTTTCTGCCTGTTGTCAGTCGTATTTCAGTGCGCACGGAAATCCCGATGAGCCGCCTTCTGATGCCCATGGGGTTTTGCGCCATCCTTGGTGGCACGATGACCATGGTAGGGTCGTCGCCACTTATTCTACTCAACGATTTGATCCTGACCGCGAACGGCAGCTTGCCCGCTGACCAGCAAATGAAACCCTTTGAGCTTTTTGACGTCACGCCGATTGGTGTCGCTTTGGTTCTGACGGGCATTTTGTATTTCGTGATCTTCGGCCGTTTCGTCTTGCCCTCGCAAACCCGCGCGGATGTGGTCAGTGGCGTGTCAATGCACGACTATGTTCAGAACCTTTACGGCGTGGACACCGACATTTTCGAAGTTGTCGTGCCAGAAGGTTGCGCGCTGGGAGGAAAGACCTTTCGCGATCTGATGTTCGAACAACATGTCTATGTCGTCGGTTCGAACTATGAAGGCAAAACCTTTATGTCGCCGCTGACATCAACGGTGATGACACCCCCCTGTCGCCTGGCGGTCATCGGTCGCAAACAAGACGTTTCTGCCATGGCAGACAGCACAGGGATGCAGGTTCTCCCAAAGCTCGATGTTTTTGCAGACACCTTCGCCGCGACCATCGCGGGGGTTGCTGAAATCGTCATACCGCCGGGGTCAAGCGTTATTGGAAAGACGCCGGTCGAAATGACCATGCGGCGTACCTACGGAACCAACCTGTTGGCCATTCACCGGGGGTCGGAAACCCTCAGCCTCGTGGAAACGGAAGACCATGCGCCAAGCTATGTTGGGGATGTCGAGCTTAGGGCTGGAGATACTCTGGTCGCCTATATCCGGTGGGACCGATTGGCAAACCTCACACGGGACCGCGACTTTGTGGTCGTCACACAGGACTTTCCGCGCGAAGAGCTTCGTCCGAAGAAAGTACCGCATGCCCTGATTTTCTTCCTGATTTCGCTCGGCCTCATCCTGTTTACCGATATCCGGTTGTCTCTGTGCCTTTTGACGGGTGCAGCAGGCATGATCCTGACCCGCGTTCTGAGTATTGAGGAAGCTTATGAGGCCGTAAGCTGGAGCACCGTGTTCCTCTTGGCCAGCCTTATTCCACTTGGGCAGGCCGTGCAGGCAACGGGAACCGCCGATTGGATCGCCCAACAAATCCTGTCGCTCTTGGACGGTATGCCGATCTTTGGGCTGCAAATTGGCATCGCGATCCTTGCCACCGGCTTTACGCTTGTCATGTCGAACGTCGGCGCAACGGTGCTGCTGGTCCCTTTGGCCGTCTCAATTGCGATGACCGCGGGTGGTGACCCGGCGATCTTTGCGCTAACGGTCGCAATCGCGACATCCAATTCGTTCCTGATCCCAACGCACCAGGTCAATGCCCTGATCATGGGCCCTGCGGGATACCGTGTCACAGATTTCCTGCGCGCAGGCGGCATCATGACGATCCTGTTTCTGATCGTGTCGATGAACGTAATGAACCTCGTTTTCTAGCTCTTTTTCGAAGGACTGACTTATGACGATGACCGCACAAAAATGGCTGCTTAGCTTTGCAGACGGTCTGGCGCAAACCGATGCCACGCACGTTGCCGGGTTGTTTGCCGACGACGCGATCTGGCGCGATTACGTGGCTTTTGACTGGGATCTGTCAACCTATGAAGGAAAGCCCGACATCGCCGGGTTTGCCGCGAAAACAGCGGCTCAAACGGCGTTTTCAGACCCGGTTTTTGAGGGCTCGGATCACGACACCGAAGGTTTGTTTGAGTTCAAAACGGGGCATGGCACCGGACGCGGACATATCAAGCTCTTGGGTGATAGATGCGCAACTCTGTTCACCATGCTTGACGATATCCCAACCGGCGACGCGCCAAGCCCCACGCAAGAAGAGACTGCGCCCTTTGTTTTGATCGTGGGCGGCGGACAAGGTGGTTTGGCGCTCGGTGCGCAACTGTCGGACTTGGATGTTCCATATCTCATCGTCGACAAATACCCGCGTGTGGGTGATCAATGGCGTTCGCGGTATGCATCGCTGGTCTTACACGATCCGGTTTGGTTCGATCACCTGCCATTCAGGAACTTTCCAGAAGATTGGCCTGTCTTTACCCCCAAAGACCAGATGGGCGATTGGTTAGAAGACTACGCCCATGCGCTTGACCTCAATGTTTGGACTGAAACCGAGTTTAATGGGGCACGTTTTGACGAAGGCACACAATCCTGGTCGGCAACCGTGTCGCGCAGCGGACAGCATGTTAACCTGAAGCCCACGCATATTGTTCTGGCACTTGGCATTTCGGCTTTCCCCCGTGTTCCCGAATTCGATGGCCGCGAAGGTTTCGCAGGTCCGCAAATGCATTCGAGCGCCTACAAGGGCGGCTCGGATTTTGCCGGTCAGAACGTTATCGTTGTGGGGGCAAATAACTCTGCCCATGACATTGCCTCAGACCTCGTGTCCCACGGTGCCAAACCGATCATGATCCAACGGTCCTCGACCCTTGTCGTGCAACAGGATGACTATTGTTCGCGTGTGATTGGCGGGCTCTATTCAGCAAAGGCCGTGGCACAAGGCATTACGGTCGATAAGGCCGATATCTTGCAGGCCGCCGTGCCGATCCGTCATCTCGAACGGGATCACAAACCCATCTGGGACAAGATCAAACATGACCGGACCGATTATTATGGACGGCTTGAGGCTGCGGGTTTTACCTTGGATTTCGCAGAGGATGGCACCGGGCTTGGCCTGAAATACCGTCGCACCGCGTCAGGTTACTATATCGATGTTGGTGCCGCCGAAATGGTGGCGGATGGCCGAATCGGTCTACGCTCAGGCATCACGATCAAGGCACTGGGCACCAACGACATCACGCTGGACAGCGGCGAGACACTGCCCGCCGATGCGATTGTTTATGCCACTGGCTATGGGACCATGACCGACTGGGTCGCCGCGTTGATCGACGAAGCCACCGCTGACAAGGTTGGCCCCTGCTGGGGCTACGGATCGGGCAAACGGGGCGATCCCGGCCCATGGATCGGAGAGTTGCGCAATATGTGGAAGCCCACAGCGCAACAGGGTCTGTGGTTCACAGGCGGCAATCTTGCTCAGACACGTTTCTATTCCCGCCGCCTTGCCTTGCAACTCAAGGGCCAATTCCTTGGCCTGACCGGCAGATAAACAGAACAGGAGACAGATTATGGCTATTTTCGAAGTGCGCATTTACCCCGTCCGCGACGGCGGTATGGATGAGTGGGTCGATTTCATGCACCAAAAGGTGCGTCCCTTCATCGAAAGCAAGGGAATGAAGGTCGAAGCCATGTTCCGCGGGCTGGAAGACCCCAACCGCTATATCTTTATCCGCAGTTTTAAAGACGCAGAGACGCGCGCTGCATTGACCGAGGCCGTGTATGGTTCGCAGGATTGGCAGGACAACTACAAACCGACCGTGCGCCGGTTGGTGGACGTTGAAAACTCGGTGATCCACGTGATGGAAGACACGGCTGAGTCCCCCTTGCAGTAAACCGGCGATGTCGTCTTTTGACTTCATCATCGTCGGCTCGGGCACCGCTGGTTCAACGCTCGCGGCAAGACTAACAGAAGATCGCAAAACGAAGGTTCTGCTTCTTGAAGCGGGCGGCTCTGACCGTGGGTTCTGGCAGCGACTTCCCGTCGGGTATTTCAAGTCGATATACGACCCGAAGGTCAGCAAGCTCTATCGGGCCGGTCCAGACACTGGGATCAACGGTCGACACATGGACGTTCCCCGAGGGCGGGTCATTGGCGGCTCCAGCTCTATCAACGGATTGATTTTCATCCGCGGCCAGCCGCAGGATTTCGACGATTGGGAGGCTTTGGGCGCGCGTGGATGGAGTTACAATGACGTCCTGCCCTACTTTCGCAGCCTGGAAACTTACCACGGCCCACCAAGCCAGTTTCGCGGGGCCCATGGCCCTCTTCAAATCTCAGACCTGCGCAACGAAAACCCCCTTTGCAACGCCTGGCTTGAGGCCGCGCGCCAAACTGGTCTGCCGGATAATCCCGACTTCAACGGCGCCGACACTTTTGGCCTTGGGCGATACCAACTGACATTGCGCGGGCGCTGGCGGGACAGCGCCGCAACCGCGTTTTTGCGTCCGGCGCGCAAACGGCCAAACCTGCGCATCGAGACGCGCGCCGTTGTCGTCGGTTTGACTTTTGAAGGGACGCGGGCGACAGGCATCAAATACCGCCAAAAAGGCTAAGAGCGTACCGCGACAGCAACGGCCGAAGTCATCCTTTCTGCCGGGGCCATACAGTCGCCCCAGATCCTAATGCTATCGGGCATTGGGCCGGCCTCTGCTTCGAAAGAACATGGCATTCCGGTGCGCGCACATGCGCCCGAAGTTGTTCAAAACCTCCAAGACCATCTGCAGATGCGAACAATCGTCGAGTTGCAGGACGGCGCGCGCTCACTCAATACCCAAGTCAGGAACCCGATGCGTGCGCTCCGGATTGGGCTGGATTGGGCACTCTACGCCAAAGGGCCGTTGACGGTCGGTGCGGGTCAAGTTGGTGGCGCCGTTTGCAGCCCTTTGGCGATTGATAACCGACCGGACATACAGCTTTTTGTGATGCCGTTGTCGGTCGATAAACCCGGACGTCCCCTTCATCGCCATGCCGGCTTCACCGTGTCATATTGGCAGTGTCATCCCAAAAGCCGAGGTTGGATCAAACTCCTTTCATCTGATCCTTTGGCTGATCCCGCCATCAAGATGAACTATCTGAGCCACGAGCACTATCGCGCAACGATGGTCGAAGGTCTGAAGCTGGTCCGTCGCATTTATCAACAACCGGCTTTCCGCGGCCGATGGAACCGCGAAATTGTACCGGGCGGAGATGTTCAATCCGACGCGGAACTGCTGGAAGCGGTTCGCAATTTAAGCGGTACGGTCTATCACCCTGTTGGCACGTGTCGCATGGGCGATGATGCACGCAGCGTTGTCGATCCCAATTTGCGCGTGCGAGGCGTCACAGGGCTCCGCGTAGTGGATGCATCCGTGATGCCCAAAGTCACGTCCGCCAACACAAACGCCGCCACCTTCATGATAGCGGAAAAAGCAGCAGATTTGATCCGTACGAGTTAACGTGCCCAATGGGCTTTGTCTCGCGACCAAACCCAGATTTGAACCTTGGACGTTCTGCCTTTTACCGTGATCGGCACGGCCGGTTTCAATTCCGGTACAATTTTAACAGGATCGGCGTCAGCCGCCTCCACTGCGCGAATTAAGTTTTGCCCCACGACCAAAACAGCGTTCAGTTCGCGACTGCGGCCCTCAAGTCGGCTGGCGACGTTCACCGGATCGCCAAGAACGGTAAACTCCATTCTTCGTGCATCGCCAATGTTGCCGACCACGACCTCGCCGAATTCCATCCCAATCGATATGTCGATCCGGGGTCTGCCTTGCGCCTGGCGTTGCACATTCCAGCTGTCAATTTCCACAATCATCGCAACGGCGCACCGCAGCGCACGTTCAGCATCATCCGCACGCGGGTCTGGCGTTCCAAAATTCACCATGATCGCATCACCAATGAACTTATCTATGGTCCCGTCAAACGACAAAGCCACACGCGCCAATCGGCTGTGAAAGTCACGCAACAATTCGATCAGCTCACGCGGGGATAACGTCTCGGAAATGGTCGTAAATCCTACCAGATCGGCGAACAAAACGGTGACTGGCTGAATCTTTCCGTCGTCCAATCCAGCATTATTCGCGGCGAGCCGGTCCACTACATTCGGTGAAAAATATCTCGATAACGCGGACCGCTGACGTTCTGCGTTGATGCGCCGCTGCACCAACCGTCGGGACCGCCAAACCGTTAGCGTCAAAAGCAACGTCAATACCGCAAGAAAGACCACCTGGTTGACCCAACGGGCCTGTCCCATGGCAAACGGATCCAGCACCACATCCTTGACCTGTTCTGCAGTCAGTCCCACCCCAAGAATATCAGCCGACGAAAAAAATGTTGTTTCTGACCGAGCCAGTACAAGAAAGTTCCCGGCACACCACGCCAAGATCGCCGACACGCCTGCCCACACAACAAGCATCGGCTTATAGCTCAGCGACATGTAGGCCAAGAACACGCCAAGGTATAAAAACCCCGGCGCGCGCAAGTTCATCTGAGGAGACCAACCTTCCAAGCCATATGGATTTGGAAATATGAGGAGATAAGTCAGCAGCGCTGCATCCAAGAACAAAAACAACGCAAACGTGGCCGTTCCTGACCCTTTCTTGACACTCAGCCAAAACGGGATCGCACCCAGCAGAAAAAAGACAATGATGACCGCGAAATAAGCCAAAGACCGTTCAATCGGAATGGTCACTGCAATCCACAAAGCGATCAGGCCGAGAACGACACTTCGCCCCCAGAACATATAGGTCAGGCTTTCGCGTTCATCCTTTGAAAACGCCGCAGGTTGAACGGTATCGGAATGCATTTCATCCTTGGCACGTGTCATACCACAACGAAGTCACGCGCGATCTTGGCGGGAATGCCCGGATTGGCCGGGAAACTCATTAGTTTCACCGAAGAGATGCTATCGAGTACTTTCCGACTGAATGCACATAGAGCTGGCATTCCGTTTCACTGTCGCAAACGACGTTGTGGATCACCTGCCCTTCGGACCCAAAATAGCTTCCAGCTTCGAGCAAAGCCTCAGGCGACAGATCACCGGCCGAATGCGTGACCGCCCCTTTGATGGCGACAGCTCTGAATTCGGTCCCGCCGGTATCAATCTGCCCGGAATAACCGCTGGGCATTCTGACAAACGTTCCGTTTCTTTCATTGTCGACATGCGAACCCCACAAAAAGGCAATGCTCGCACCTGCATCGACATCTTGTTCCTGAATCCAGGTCACGTCGCTGCCGTCCAACCACAGCACATTCCCGGCCTCCATATTGATCGGTCGTTCTCGGTTGTCGAATTGATCCGCCGAAGGTTGAACGAGGTAGGGGCCCGACAGGATTTCAAGAAAGGCTGTTGCGCCGTTCTCGCCTGCCGCTGTGATATGATCTTCGCCAGCGGGCTGTGTCCAGAACGACCCTGGCCCCATCCACATGTAGGTCGCGGTTGGATCATCGTTGTGCACTACGCCTTCGATAACAACCGCTCTGTACGTGATGTTGTGTATATGAGGCGGCGAAGAGAACCCCCCGTTAAATTGGATAAGTGTTCCTGTCGAAACATCCCGCGTGATGTCACCCCACAAAACGCCGGCTTTGGGGCTCGCGTCTCCGCGAAGGGGATTGAGCGGCTGTAGCGTGACATCGTTTTTGGTCACGACCTCAACTCTGGCCTCTGCAAACACTGCACCGGACAGTGCAAGCCATCCGGCAAAACCCAAACCAACTCTTTCAATTAGGCGCATTTGAAGTACCTCACGAACAATCCGAAATTCACGTTATTATTTATCTTTATTAACATGAATTTCAGGTAATATTTACGTGAAAGTTCTATACCTATAAACCTATCGGCTAGGTCGGCGATAATCTGCCCAATAAACAGTATATCAGCTTGGCGATTGCGCCAGATTTTCGCCCGCATCCCCCCGGATCGATAGCCCGCCATCAACGACCAAAGTCGTGCCGGTTATGTACGACGCCTCAGGCGAAGCAAGAAAAGCAACGGCATGCGCGATTTCGTCGGGGACAGCCCAGCGACCCACTGGCGTTCGTTCTGCGATCTTGCCTTGGTCCAGAATGCCCGCCTCGGCCCGTTTGCGGAGCATATCCGTCAGAACATATCCCGGTGCGACCGCGTTCACCGTTATGCCGTCGCGCGCCGTTTCCAAAGCCAAAGCCTCAGTCACACCCATGATTGCTTTTTTGGCGGTCACATACCCAATGCGATAGGGTACGGCGGCCAGGGCATTGACCGATGAAATATTGACGATACGACCTGCTTGAGCCGCGCGCATCCCGGGAAGCACCAGCTTGGACCAGTTCAGCGTGCCGCCGACATGGATCGACATCATTTCCTCAAAATGACCGTCAGGCAGGTCTTCCATGCGCGATTTCTGACGAACCACAATTCCAGCGTTATTGATCAATATGGACGGAACGCCCAGCTCTGCCTCAATCAACCTGTAGGCTTCGGCGCTGCGTTCAAAATCCGAAACATCAACGGCAAGCGCAAGAGTTTCAACATTGCAGTCTTGGGCGAGTTCGCTGGCTGCGGCCCGCCCCGCATCTTCGTTTAAATCCACGATTGCGTCCGCGTGTCCTTTCGAAGCCAGAACGCGCGCAATTGATTTGCCAATTCCATCTGCTCCGCCGGTCACGACGGCGGCCTGACCTTGCAGAAGGGTGTTTGGTTTGACCAAAGGCACGGTCCCCCTCACCGATCTGGAAACAACGGTCGTTGTTCCATCAACTGAGGTTCTCAACGATCAGCGCGATCCCCTGCCCGCCGCCGATGCACATGGTTGCGGCGCCATATCGACCGCCCGTCCGTTTTAATTCGTACAAAAGCTTGGTTGTGATGATCGCACCGCTGGCCCCGATAGGATGCCCAATCGCGACGGCACCCCCGTTCGGATTGACCTTGGCCGGATCGAGTTTCAGTTCCGCGCTGACCGCACAGGCCTGCGCAGCGAAGGCTTCGTTAGACTCGATCACGTCAAGGTCATCTACGCCAAGACCGGCGCGCGACAGCGCCACTTTCATGGCTGGTACGGGTCCCATCCCCATAATCCGGGGGTCAACGCCCCCAAGCCCATAGGCAACAACGCGCGCCAAAGGTGCCGTGCCTTTGGCCCTGGCCTCGTTTTCGCTCATCAGAACAACGGCACTGGCGCCGTCATTGATGCCAGAGGCATTTCCGGCCGTGACGGAACCATCCTTTTGAAACACCGCGCGCAGCCGAGCCATATCCTCGGGGCTGGCATCTGCCCGAATGTGCTCGTCGCGCGCGAATTCCCGTGTTTCTCTTCTGGACTGAACGGTCACGGGCACAATCTGTTCTTCGAAAAACCCCTTTTCAGTGGCGTCCGCCGCGCGTCGATGACTCTCGACAGCAAAGGCGTCCTGCGCATCCCGGGATATTCCGTATTTGGCAGCGACATTCTCGGCCGTCACGCCCATATGCCCATGACCAAATGGATCGTGGAGGGCTGCGGTCATCATGTCGATCGCTTTCACATCGCCCATCTTCTGCCCCCACCGCGCGGGTGGCAGGATATGGGCGGCGCGGCTCATACTCTCAGAGCCGCCAGCCAAAACCACGTCGGCCTCACCCATTCCGATTGCCTGAATGCCCGAGACAATCGCTTGCAGTCCAGAGCCACAAAGCCGATTGACCGTCAACGCGGGCGCGGTTTCAGGCACGCCCGTTTCGATTGCGATGGTCCGCGATACATACATATCACGCGGCTCTGTGTGGATGACATTGCCAAAGAACGACTGCTGCACATCTTGCGGAGAAACACCTGCACGCGTGCAAGCGGCAGACGCAGCGATCACACCCAACTGTGTCGGTGTAAAACCAGCAAGCGAGCCACCAAAGTCGCCGACGGCCGTACGGGCCGCCGATGCAATTACGATGTCTTTCATTGTTGATAGTCCTTGTCAGTCAAGCGGAGCCAGCGTGTCCATCGAGTTTGGCAGCCACAGAACAATTTCGGGGAAAATGGTCAGTAGGATGATCACGATGACCTCAACAATCACGAACGGAATAATCCCGCGATAGATGGTGGCCATCGACACATTGTATTTCTTGGCAACACCATGGATGACGAAGACATTGATGCCAACGGGTGGTGTGATCTGGCCCATCTCCATCATGATGACCATGATAACGCCGAACCAGATCGGATCGAAGCCGAGCGAGACCACGGTTGGGAACAGGATCGGCAGGGTCAACATCATCATCGGAATGATGTTCATCACCATCCCGAGCACGAGATACAGCAGCAGGATCAGCACATAGATCACGTAGCGCGACACATCGAGCGTGTTGAGGTAATTCGCAAATGTCAGCGGCAGGTCTGTGAGCGTGATGAAGTAGCCAAGCAAACCTACGCCAATCAGGATCGTGAAGATCATCGCGCTGGTTGTCGTCGCTTCGAGCAGCGCGTCGAATAGCTTGTGACGGTTGAACCCCTTTGCAAATAACGCGATCAAAAGCGCGCCACTTGCACCGACGCCCCCGGCCTCGGTTGGGGTCAGAATACCGGAATAGATCCCGCCGATCACAGCAGCAAAAAGCGCACCAACAGGCCAAATATCAAACAGCGACTGGGCAACTTGGCGGGCCGTGAACTTTTCAGATTTCGGGCCAAGATTGGGGTTGATGACGCATTGCACATACGCGGCGAGCGCAAATCCAACCGTCAGAATGATGCCGGGAATGATGCCCGCCATGAACATCTTACCAATGGATTGCTCTGTGATGATGCCGTAGACCACAAAGCCAATGCTTGGCGGGATCAAGATCCCCAGCGTACCACCTGCGGCCACGGCACCGGTGGCAAGCGAGTCATCATATTTGTACTTTTTCATCTCGGGGATCGAGACCGACCCCATGGTCGCCGCAGAGGCCACGCTGTCCCCGCAAATGGCCGCAAAACCGCCACAGCCTGCGACTGTGCCTACTGCCAAACCACCCGGAAGACGCCCAAAGACTTTGATACCGGCGTTGTACAGTTTCGCTCCGATCCCGGCATGCAGGATCAGAAAGCCCATCAGCAGGAAGAATGGGATCACGCAGAAGAAATAAACGGCGACCGAGTCGTAGGTGTTTATCTTGGCGACGTTGAAAGCGACATTCGCACCGATCAGGTAAAAAAGACCGGTCAATCCAATGAAGGCCATCGAAAAGCCAACCGGAAACCCCAAAAGCAGAATTACCATAAGGCCAGCGGTAAACATCAGGCCAACGGTGGGCGAACTCAGATCAGGGGCGACGGACTTGAGCAGCAGGCCGGAGAACATGCCGATCACGGATACCACGGCAATACAAGCCAGAGTGATCCAGAACGTCGTGCTGCCCTTAAAGTGCTGAAACAAGCCAGAGAGATGCGAAAAGAGCAACGCCACCAGCGTCAAAGCCAAAAGGAGCGTTCCCAAAGAGGCAACACCGTAAATGACCCATAAGGGCATCGAGATGATGTCAGAAATCTCATCGCGTGCCATAGCTTCCATCGCACGCGACGCCGTAAGCCAGCTCATCGCGCCAAAGGTAAACGCGCCCCAGACGTTGAACACGCTTTGCAAGATACTGTTGGTCTGTGGTGACATCTTGGCCGTCAACAAGTCGACCGAGACATGCTGGTTCTTCAGCATGGTGTAGGCAATGCTGAAGAACGCCATGAAGACGAGCATAAACGTCTGCAATTCGATCATGCCCGACAGAGGCCGGCCAAACGCCATGCGACTGACCAGGTCAACGACCATGGCCAGCGACATCAGCAAGGTTACGATTGCCGCGCCATAGCACAGATACCGACACACCGGGTCGAGCACGCTGTGCAAGGCACGAGCAACCGAACCGAACATATCCTGCCCTGCTTCCGCACGCGGTGGCCCGCTGCTTTCAATCGCAGCAATGTCAATTTCGTTTTCGATGTCAGACTCTGGGGTGGCCATCGGATCATCCTTCTCGGTCGAAGCAGGCTGCTCAGCAAAGCTCTCAAGCGCTTACGGCGCTTTAGTCAAAGGCCGGGCGAGAGAGAGACGCCGCCCGGCCTCGAATGGACTTATTCCATCCAGTCGTCGCCCCACCAATCGGCAGGTGTGTATTCCATACCCTTGAACTCATTTGTGAATTCACGGACCTTGGCGAGAATTGCCTCACCGTCATTGCCCTTTTCTTCCATCAGAGCGAACCAGGTGTCATAGGCGGGTTGCGCCTGCTCGACCCAGCGCGCTTTCTCTTCGTCAGACAGACGAATGATGTTATCGCCACGGCCTTCCATCTTGCTCACAGAAGATGCCCGACGATTGTCGACAAGAGCGGCCGTATAGTTGGTCAGCTCATTTTCCATGTCTTTGAAGATTTGCTGATGTTCAGGGCTCAAACTGTCCCAGACGGGCTTGGCCATTGTCATCGGGATCATGACGAAAGGTCCGCCCACAAGGCTGTGGTTAGAGGTGTGGTCCGTCATCTTCCACTTGATCATCGGAGCGGTCGGGAACCAGATGCCGTCGATCGCCTTTCGCTGTAGCGAAACATAAAGATCTTCAAGCTTGATGTTCCGTGGCGTGGCACCCAGCAGCTCTGAGTAAGTCACACCCGACCTCGAGAATGCCCCGATTTCAAGCGGCTGCAGGTCTTCCAGCGTCCGCACAGGATTCACGTCCTTGTGGATGTGCAAGTTAAAGAAGTCCGAAACGTGGAAGCCCAGCGGCACCAGACCTTCGAATTCGGCCTGCACCTCGGGGATCTCGTTATACATCTTTTGGAACACGTGGTTCGCTTCGATGGTGCTGTCGAACTGGAACGGCAGCGTCATGACGTGCGTCGTCGGAAACAGACTTTCCTGCGTAAAGATGCCTGTGGTGACCACGATGTCGACGAGACCAGATTTCAGACCGTCCACCGTCTGCGGCGCCTTCACCAGTGTACCGCCATGGAACCATTTGAATGTCAGTTCACCATCGGTGCGCCGGGTAATCTCATCGAAATAGCGCTTGTAGGCATATTCAACGAGGTAGTGGCTTTCCGGCTCATAGCTGCCGACCTTGAATTCGCGCGCGTAACTTGGCAGCGCCACCGACGCCATCGTCGCCGCAACGGCGATCGTTTTGATCCAGTGCTTCATGTCCAATATTCCTCCCTATTGGCTAAAGGTGAGCACGACAAAGCCGTGCGGTTTGGTGGTTTTGATCGGCCTAGGTCATCTCGGCCAATTCGCGTTCCAGCTTGCTTATGGTGTCCTGAATTTCCTGCCAGCCCGGCTCCCATTCCAGAAAACCGGTGTCCCAGCGCCCGTTTGCTCCGACGAAATGTGCAAATGGGATCGCGTCCTGATACACCTTGATGCCCGCGAAGATTTTCGTATCCGCGACCAGTCCGTACGGCTTGTCCTTGATCGTTTTGGCCTCGGCAAAGGCGTCGAGTATTTCCGGGATCGAGTTGCCGTTGATCTGACGCGCATGGAACCCAAACGCTTCCAGCTTCTCCTTGACCGGCTCCACCGCGAGCACATCTGACGTCTTGCCCGTTGCGCCGAGATCGTTGTTGTCGATAACGATCATGAAGTTCGACAGCTTGTGATGCGCGGCGAACATAAAGGCTTCCCACACGCTGCCTTCATGCAGTTCCCCGTCAGACAGCAGGCAATAAATGCGCTTGTCATTACCGCGCTTGCGCTCTCCAAGCGCAATGCCAGCGGCTTGGCTGACGCCGGTGCCCAAAGACCCCGACGTGATTTCAAACCCGCGGGCACCTTCAATCGGGCTTTGGTCGATTGGAGAGCCGTCGGCACCCATCGTGCGCAGCTCTTCCATCGTATAGATGCCCATCTCGGCCATCGCAGCGAAGTTGATGATCGTATCGTGACCGTTTGAGTTGATGAAACGGTCGTAATACCAACCGTTTCCGTCCTCACGCATCTCATCGAAATAGAGACAGGCTCCGAAATCCGACAGGGCAACGCCCTGCCCCGCATATCCGCCGCGCTGCATACAAACATCGACAACGTTGCGGCGCATCTTGGCGGCCCAAAGCTCGAGGGTCTTGAGACGTTTTTCCGAGTTGCTGGTCATTGCAGCACCTCCTTGATCCGTGCCGCAAAGGACGGCGCATCCAGCCCAAAAACGCTGCGGATATGCTTGATCGACCCGCCCGGCGCCCAGGTGTTCGGCAAACCAATTCGCGTGATCCGAGGGCCACCGCCGACGGACGTCACGATTTCCGCGATCAGCCCACCAAGACCGGTCGAAATCTGATGATTTTCAACGGTCACGATCTGGTCGTGCGCAAAGCAGTATTCGATGATCTCGTCTTCGTTGACCGGTTTAAGTGTCGGCACATGCAAGAGCGAGTGGTCAAAGCCATCCTCCACGAGGATATCCGACGCCTCGACAGCCCATTGCGAGGCATGACCACAGGAAATGATGCCTACTTTTGACCCTTCGCGCAGAGGATAGGTCTTGCCAAACTCAAACTTGAAACGGTCGGCATCCAGCCATTTCGGGGTCGTTCCGCGGTGCCCGCGCATGTAAATCAGGCCAGGGCGATCGCACGCCGCCTCAAGCGCTTGGGCAAAGTCGGTCACCTCCATGGGATCAATCACCGTGGCATGCGCGATGGCACGTGTCATACCAAGGTCTTCGGTCGATTGATGGTGGATCGGTGCGGGGCTTGAGATACCGGGGGTGAACCCAAGGCAGATCCCGGTCTTTTTACTGGTCCCCATGCAAATGACCATTTGGTCAAAGGCGCGTCGCGAGGCATAGCTTGCAAAAGTGGACGTAATCGGAACAAAGCCGGCCTTCGCCAATCCAGCAGCAATACCCACCTGGTTCTGTTCTGCCATGCCCACATCAACGTATTGATCCGGCAGCTCTTTGGTCACCTTGTAGAGGTCGACATATTGACTGAGGTCGGCGCTCATCATGATGACGTCATCGCGCTTTTTGCAGAGGTCAAAACTGATGTCGTCAAACGCCGACGGCACCATTTCTCGTTTGTCTTTATCCAGCAGCATATTCCGCCCCTTGTTTCGATGCCCGGCATGCGCGCAAAGCTGCGGCATGCGCGTCAAACTGAACCCGCGACATGGAACCCTCCCCCGCTGGCATCTACGAATGCGCCCGTGACCAGCGATGCGGACGGCGACATCAGCCAGATGGCAATATCCGCAATCTCGTCACAGGTGCCGAGCCGGCCCATTGGAATTGAATTTTCGACCCCGCGCTTGAGCGCGGGATTGGCGTCGAGCGCCGCGGTCATCGGGCTTGCAACTGCGCCGGGGCGAATGGTGTTCACCCGAATGCCCTGTTGCGCGACTTCTTTGGCGAAACCCTTGGTAAAGACGTCCACTGCCCCTTTGGACGCTGCATAAACACAAGCCCCCGGACGGCCACCGATTGTGGCTGCCATCGAGGCGATATTCACGATCGAACCACCGACCCCGCCGCGTTCGGTCGACATCATGCGCCCAGCTTCACGACAGCAGATCATGAGACCCAAGACATTGACGTCGAGCATTCTGGCATTTGCCGCGACATCCATGTCCAGAATGGTGCCACCCACAAATATTCCGGCACTGTGCACCGCCGCGGTCGGCGTGCCGAATGTTTCCGCCGCCCGTTGATACGCGGCGGTGACATCGCTTTCGCTTGAAACATCCACCGCGAAGAAGGCCGCAGAACCACCGTTATCCTTGATCTCGGCGACGAGCGCCTCACCGGCGGCACGCTCTTCTTCCAGCGACAGAATCGACACCGCGTATCCGTTTTCCGCCGCAAGCCGCGCCGTGGCTTCACCCATGCCGCTTGCACCGCCGGTTATGACACAATGCTGGGTCACGATTTCACGCACATTGGTTTCCCTCCCTCGGCCCTCCCCTTTGCAACGACATCGCCCATAAAGGTAAGAGGTCCGACCTCTATAAAAGGTATGGATTGCAATACCTTTAGAGTCAACGAATTTTAACGAGGCTCGTAAAGAAGCCTCGGCGAAACGCCTAGCGCATTGTTTTTATTAGAGAGAGCTGAGGTGAGAACTCACCAAAGAGGCGGGAAGGCGCTGTTTCGCATAACGGCGAAAGGCGCTTTCAACGTCATTCATTTCCGGGCGTTCAGCCTCAAAGCGGACGTCGACACGTGCAGTATTGTACCAAGTGACCGAATAGCTGAGCGCCACGTCAGCGCGCAGCGAAGTACTGTATTCTACCAGCAGAACCGGATCGCTATCGCGCAATCGCAACCGTTTGGCCGTATCCGTTGGGGCCGGAACAACCGTTAGCCGACCAGCGGAACGCAAAACGGGCCTTTGGAACTGCGCATCATAAAGCGCAACCAACGTGTTTTCGTTGGCATCAAAACCGCTCGCATCAAAAGAAACGCCATCCACAATCGTGCGAACCACGTCAATTGTTCGTTGAATTGGAACGTCATCGGCGCAAAACACACGGTCAACGATCCAATGTTCACTGCCCACCGGAAGGTCGAGCAAACCGCTTACGGTCTCGTCGGCTGGCCGCCGCTCAATCGAGAGATCTGTAACCGAGGCCGCCTGCCCGCTCTCCCGGATCAAGGCGGGCGCGCTCCGGATCATCGGCAGTGGCACCACGACCGGCGGCTTCTCTTGCGGCTTGCGAACGATCGTGCCCACGCCCCACTTCTTTTCGATCAGGCCCGCCTGCCACAGGACACCAAAGGATTCACGCAGTTTCGCGCGGCTCACACCCAGGCTCTCAGACAAGCGCACCTCTGAAGGCAGCCTGTCGCCGTCGCGAAAATCTGTCTCGATCATTTCACGAAGCTTCAGCGTTATTTCCGTCGGATCGGCCAGGCGGAGGCTCCCTTGGCAAATGCAGTTAAATAGTCTAGCACCCTAGATGTCTTACCTCTTCAAGAGTAAGCGCAGAAACAATGCAAAACAAGCGTTTTGTCTGCGAGCACCAACACGGGAAACATTGGAGTAGCTAACTATGGATCTGTTGTTAAAGGGAAAAAACGCAGCCGTTTCGGGAGCCACACGCGGTATCGGGCGCGCTATTGCACAAAAACTCGCCCTTGAAGGCTGCAACGTGTCCATCTGCGCGCGCAATGAAGACGCAGTAAATCAAGTCGTCGAAGAACTTGGACAAACCGGCGTCAAGGCCATGGGGTCCGCAATAGACGCCACCGACAAAGACGCGCAAAAAACCTGGATCGACGATACCGCGGCGGCCTTTGGTGGCCTTGATATCCTCATCGCCAATGTAAGCGCGCTTAATCAAGGTACGGACGAGGACGCATGGCGCCAGAGTTTCGAAGTTGACATGATGGCGACATTCAATGCCGCGGATGCCGCGACCCCTCATATCCAAGCGTCTGACGCGGGGGCCATGGTCTTTATCTCATCCATCGCCGCCCTTCATACGCCCGGGGGGCCAAAACCCTATGGCGCCATGAAGGCTGCGGTCATCAACTATGCCAAGGGGCTTGCGCGATCCCTCGCCGCCGATGGTGTGCGCGTGAACTGCGTCTCTCCCGGTAATATCTATTTCGAAGATGGCGTCTGGGGCAAAGTCGAGCGCAATAATCCCGAATTTTTCAAGCAACAGACCGCAGCCAACCCGCTGGGTCGCATGGGCACACCCGACGAAGTGGCCAATGCGGCACTGTTTCTTGCCAGCCCGGCATCAAGCTTTGTCTCGGGGACAAATCTGCTTGTCGACGGGGCGCTCACACTTGGTGTTCAGTATTGACATTGGTGTCACCTCGACGCCGCATCACAGGGACGAACGACATGCTAAACGATACACCTGTTTGCGACTTTGGCTGGAAAGCACCCGAATTCGAACTTGCGACGCCTAACGGCGCGCGCCACCGTATGTCTGATCACATCGGCAAAGGTTTGCTGGTTGCCTTTATCTGCAACCATTGCCCCTATGTCATGCGCATCGCAGAGCGGCTTGCAGAAGACGCGCGGGTGCTGCAAGCCAATGGCGTCGGCGTGCTGGCTGTAATGTCCAATGATTACAATATGTACCCGGCCGATGCGCCCGAAAAAATGATCGAATTCGCAAAGCATTTCGGATTTGATTTCCCCTACCTCGTTGACACTGACCAAACCGTCGCGCGCGCCTATGGCGCGGTCTGCACGCCGGATTTCTTTGGTTTGAACGCGGCAGGAGAGCTTCAGTACCGCGGCAGGTTTGATGACGCACGCATGGGCGATCCCGCAAACCGCGTGCCGGAGCTGCGCAACGCAATGCTTCAAATTGCGGAAACCGGCGAAGGTCCGCGTGATCAGATCGCCTCTGTGGGCTGTTCTATCAAATGGCGATAGCCAGAGAGGGCAACAGAAAAGCCTGGACAGGGTTTTGATTGCAGCGCATCGCCGCGGCGCCCCCTTCACATTTAAAAAAATCGCTCACGTAAGTCGTTCAACTTCGAAACGTATGTCAGGACTATTCCGGCGAATGAAACGACCTGCGGTCGGTGGCGGTGGTGGCAGACTAATGCGAACCAGTCTCCAAAAGGCCAGTGTAACTTCCCTTATGCCGCGTAAAGACCGCGCAACTCAGCAAGAGCTGAAGCGCCCCTTGTTTGCCGGAGACCCAGAAGTAAGGATACTGGGACATGGGAAAGACAAAGAACGGAACACGTTATCCAGAGGAATTGCGCGCACGAGCGGTGCGGATGGTCTTGGATCACGAGAGCGAATACACGAGCAGATCGGCAGCACTTTTGTCGATCTCTCAGAAGGTTGGGTGCAGCAGAGACAGCCTTCGTATCTGGGTCAAGCAACACGAGGCGGATACCGGCAAACGCGATGGCGTGACCTCTGCAGAGCGGGATCGCATCAAAGAACTTGAGCGCGAGAACCGGCAGTTGCGTCAGGCAAATGAGATCCTGAAGAAGGCATCTGCTTATTTTGCTCAGGCGGAGCTCGACCGCCCATTCCGCAAATGATTGCCTTCATCAAGGATCATCGTGGGGCGCATGGGGTCGAGCCGATCTGTAGAGTTCTCCAGATTGCCCCTTCGACGTTCTATAAACGCATTGCCATCGAGCGTGATCCCGACCGTGCCTCGGACCGGGCCAAGCGGGATGAGTTTCTGCGCAAAACGATGAAGGATGTTTGGGAGAAGAACCGTTCTGTCTATGGCGCACGCAAACTATGGCACGCGATGAATCGCGAGAAGATTGATATTGCTCGCTGCACTGTAGAACGGTTGATGCGCCAGCTTAGCATTCAAGGCGTCCGGCGCGGAAAGAAGGTCAAAACCACCTGTGGTCAACCTGCGGATCAATGCCCGCTGGACAAGGTCAATCGCCAGTTCAGGGCTTCAATGCCGAACGAACTGTGGGTGTCCGACTTTACGTTCGTCTCGACCTGGCGCGGGTTCGTCTATGTGGCGTTCGTCATTGATACCTTCGCGAACCGGATTGTGGGCTGGAAGGCATCAACAACGCAGGACACGCAGTTTGTCTTAGATGCGCTTGAACAGGCGATCCACGCACGCAGACCCGCTGAGAAACTGATCCATCATTCAGATCGCGGCAGCCAATACGTGTCGATCAAGTACACAGAACGGTTGGCCGATGCTGGGCTGGAGCCATCCGTCGGCAGCGTTGGTGACAGCTATGACAATGCACTGGCTGAGACGATCATCGGCCTCTTCAAAACCGAAGTCATCAATCAACTAGGTCCGTGGAAGTCCAAGGATCAGGTCGAATGGGAAACCCTGCTATGGGTGGACTGGTTCAACAAAGAGCGCCTGCTTGAACCACTCGGGTACATCACGCCAATCGAAGCCGAGGAGAGATACGAAGAAGCCTTGAAGTCAGACAAAATCGCAGCTTGAAATACGAACTCAATAGTCTCCGCCAAAACTGGGGCGGTTCATGGACCGTCTCAGTGCCGAATTCGCCGTGAACAACCAGATCACGACGGTATACTCGGCTCTAAGCTTCTCCGATGCGTTGATGACCTGCGAAAACTCATCTGGTGTGTGGTGGTTGGGCGAAGGCCAATGCGCGTTTGCTGAAGTCGGTGGCCGTCGGTTCGAGCGCGACACGTCGTCGGACAACTTGGGCTTTGAAGGAAACAGCTGGCATTTCACAGGTGGCTGGCAAGGCACGCTTGACAACGATTGGGTTGTTGGCGGGGCGCTTCGCTATGAAGCTCGCGAACTGTCCTCGGATGAGGCGTCTGGATAAAGCGATGGCGAAGTCTTCTATGCGGGTCTGTCCGCCAAGCACCGTAGAGGCAATTGGGAGTTCTCTGGTGCCGCCCACGTTGGTTATGGTACCTTCGAAATAAGCCGCACGCCGGTGCCTGGCGTCACTTTAAGTGGCGAACAGGAGCAGCGCAACTACGGCGCGGAAGTCGGTGGAGCCTACGTCATGGAGCGAGGCACTTGGTATTTGGCCCCGTCAGTTAATCTTGGCGTTCAGCACATCAATGCGTCCGGTTATGATGAAAAGGGCAACGCGGGCCTCGCGCTATCCGTCGAGGGGGCATCGGAGACCTATTGGTATGTGAAACCGGGCGTGGAGATTGGGGGAACGGTGGAACTTAACAACGAAGCGCTCCTGCGTCCCAGCCTGAATGTTTCGGTCACACAGTTTCTGGGTGATACCGATTTGTCCGCCAACGCTCGGTTTGCCTCGGCGGGAGACGGAATTAGCTCGTTCGACTCGACATCGAAGCTTGACCGCACCAGCGTCGAAGTGGCGGCAGGATTGGATCTTATAACCCGGAACAACACAACTCTCAGAGCCGATGCAATCGCCAATTTCTCCGAGCATGTGACCGAGTATGGAGGATCACTGCGGGTTGAGTTCCGGTTTTAGGGAAATAGACCGCCAAACCGGCTCCGATACGCGATGGACTTACGCCAACTCATGCTGTGCCATCGTAATTGCGCGCTTGGATACGTTCTAGCCAAATGAAAACTGTCCGCGGCCTTAGGGTCAGGACCCATTGATTTTCATATATCAGCGGATTCACCGCTCGAAAACGAGCGGTGAACATGTCTGAACTCTGCTGGTTGAGCGAAGCGCAGATAGCACATCTTGAACTTTTCTTTGCGAACGCCCACGGTTGACGATACGCACGTGTTGATTCCAATTATATTAATAAATCCCAATGACTTTCGGTTGCGCGACGCCCCTTCGGTCTAGAGCTCTCTCAAAAACGCTCTACAACCGCTGGAAGCGATGGAGCGATAAGGGCACCTTCGCCCGGATGATGGCAGGCCTGTCCGTACTTGCCCAGCAAAGTGACGATCATGCCATAGCCGACACCACCGCGGCTGGAATGGGAATTATCCATAGAGCAGACGACCCAAACTCTGCCAAAACTGATTCAGCTATCGCGGCCCTGATCAACCAAGCACTTTTTGCAGGCGACAACCGAAGCAAGAGAGCCCCTCTCGCGGTTCCCTCGTAAAAATAGTCATAAGGAACGCCGGGATCGGCTATTTCCCATGCACTGTCCGACGATCGTTTTCGTGGGTCGGAAAACCGCGCTGCTTCGGGAATAGGTTTTCATTCTCGGGGTCAGCGAAAGCATGATGAGGCAGGCCCAGAGGCAAACTAACGTCTTTGCCACCAAATTCCTCGATAGCTCCAAGAACGATCCCAGAAGAGCAGCTGACGTCTCAGGAGACTCCCAAACCGAGTAAACAAACCGACCACCAGACTTAAAGACCCGTTTGGCCTCATTTATCGCCGCTTCTGCATCCGGGGTGTGAAGAATGCCAATCCCATCGTCACCGCATCAAAGGTGTTGTCGTCAAAGGGCAAATACGTGGCATCGCATTCTACAAAATCCATGCTTGGCACTGTTTGCAATTCGATTTCAAGCTTTACAGGCGAGAAGTCCAAACCGGCTACGTCCGTGCATGCGGCGGCGAGCTTCTTCGCGACAATCCCCTGGCCGCAACATACATCCAAAGCGCGCCTATTGTTTGTTGCACGTAATGCTTTGACAATATCGTTTACGCATTGTTCGGCCGCTGAGACAAATCTCTGCGCGTAGGCTTTGGTCGTCTTTGGCTCGGACCAAACTCCGAACTCTGCTCTGACGAACTCCTCGAACTTACTCATCAGGTCCTCCCCTCGCGGATCGGATGGGATTCGAACCACTAGTACGACTCTCGCGTCCGTAGCGGTATCCACTCATCGATATCGGCTCAGGCCACTGAGCGGCGACGGCTTATAGTCCAGAGCGCGCAGCAACTGAGACATACTATCGACCTGGTCATCATGCTTGCCGTTGGGAAATGCTGCGACTTCGTGCAGAAAACCCTCGAGCCAACTCGCTTTCGACGGCAACCTGACGTAGCCCGCTTCGATCTTGGCCGATTGCGTGGCCATCCGCTGGACCTTGTCTGGCTTGGGGCTCAAATTGCGAACCTCGCCCAGCCCGGCCCGTTTGAGTTCCTGGTAGAGCCCGATGCCACTGGAGGCATTTTCGACCACGATCATGGTTGGCTCCCAACGATCTCGCAGCTTGATCGCTGTGTGGACCAGGTCGGGAAAGAGGTATTGTGCGCGGTGCACGTCGAGCAAATCGACGTAGGGCCCCAATAGCCCCCAGGTCGAGCATACGCACCGGTCGTTCGTCTCGCCCGGAATGGCGGCCGTGTCCCAGCTCTGGACGATCGCCTCGTAATCATGAGGCTTAGCCGACGCAGAGTAAGTCTTGAAGCATTCTGGCTTCACAAGGGTGCCACCCGCCGGAACGGGGCGTTGCTGGCACTGTGCCTCGAAAGCCGCCGTGCCAAGTTCACGCTGGATGCGATCCAGTTCGTCTTGTCCGAGTCTATCCGAATGCAGAAGGTCACCGGGCTCGCGACACCAGACTACCTTTTCTCCGAGAGGAATCTCCTCCCGCCTCGTTACGATCGCTGGGAGTTCGAGCACATCCCAGTCGCCGGTCGCAATCAATCGCCCTAGGAGATCGTCCTCGTTCAGACGTTGAGCTACGACCACAATTGCGCCTGTTTTTGGGTCGTCCAAGCGGCTCGATACGGTTCCAGAGTACCAGTGATGGACCGCATCCCGACGCGCCTCTGATGAGGCGTCTTCCGCCTTGAGCGGGTCATCCACGATGACGATATCCCCACCCTTCCCGGTCAACGAACCGCCAACCGACGTCGCAATGCGGTATCCATTCTGCGTTGTCCGGAACTCTTCAGACGTGTTTTTGGCCGGATCGAGCTCAAGCCCTGGAAAGGTTGCTCTGTGCCACTTCATACCAATGAGTTTTCTCGTCTGGAGGCTAAAACTCTGTGCGAGGTCAGCGCTGTGGCTCGCACAGATGATCCGAGATGTTGGATCGCGCCCAAGGATCCAGGCCGGGAACGCCACACTGGCACAAATGGACTTGAGATGCCGTGGTGGCATGGCAATCAAAAGACGTCGCGTGCGACCGCTCTGGACCCCCGCAAGTTTGTGACAGATCGCCCGGATATGTTCACCAGGAATATAGGTATCACCCGGGTTGAGGCTCTGGAATGCCCTGTCGACATAGCTAGGAAGGTTGTTGCGGCAGAGCGAACAGATTGCATCAGCTGGTGTGGGCATCGCTTCCATCTTTTTTCCCCTCTTGGTCTTGCTCCAAGTCCGCTTCAGCCTCCTCGACAAGTTTCACCCAGTCGGCGTGCCTTCTTAGCGTCTCAATGTCGGCTTGCGTGACCTTAAAGTCCGATTCAGAGACCCCGGATGTCCCTGCTTCAGTTTCAGACAACGCAACAAGCAATCTGGTTGCGGCGACGTCGCCCTTCATCGCTTTGGCATATAGGGCCTTCACGACAGCCTCGTTCTTAAGGATCTGTTTTTTCTCTCCAGCTTCGGTGACAACTATGAGTTCGGCGCCGATGCTCTGGATCAGCGCGACGAGGTTTTGTGTCTCCTTCTTTTTTCCCCAAGGGATTACCAGACTGTCCCTTTTTGAACTGCGTCTGTTTGGGCGGCTTGCCGTAGCCCACCTCGTAGCTGCCCTTTGGTGCCTTCTTGCCCATCACTCCCCCTCCCCTGGATTTGGTTCATCAGAGAGCGCGCCGGGTTCAGGCTGCGTGGACACTAGGCGCGCCGCATGTAGCTCCAGCTCATCAAAGCTTTGCACAGACGCCACATGGATAGCCGTTCCGCCGGTCATGGCCTGCCATCGGCGGATGGCAACATCGACATAGGCCGGATCAATCTCAAGCCCGAAGCATCGTCGCCGTGTCCGCTCTGCCGCCAACAAGGTTGTGCCGCTGCCTAAGAAAGGGTCGAGAACGACGTCCCCCACAGCCGTCACATCGAGGATTGCATCCGCGACTAGGGCCACCGGTTTAACCGTTGGATGCGCATCAAAATCGTCATCCGCGCCGGTGCGCCCGCCTGTTGCACCGGCATATTCCCACACGTTTGTTCGGTATCGCCCATGTTTGCCAAGCTCCACGTTATTTCGGCACCGACCTTCTCCTGCGACAGCCACAAACACCAGCTCGTGCCGCGACCGGTACAGCGAACCCATCCCGCCATTGGGTTTGACCCAGACGCAGAGATTGATGAGGCGCAAGAGCGCGCGGCGCAGCGCCACCATCATCTCCTGTATGTGGCGCCAGTCCATAAACACACAGGCAACTGAGCCGGGATCCAGCACAGGTGTAACGTTCGCCAGAGCGGCGCTCAGGAACTCGGAGAACTCCGCCTCGGACATCTCGCCCGATGCCTCCGAGAACTCCCGGTAACCGCCATCCCTGCCTCGGACATGCCCGTTGACGGGCACGTTGTAGGGCGGATCTGTGAACAGCAACTGCGCACGGTCATCGTCGCACAACCGTTGCAGATCAGCGGCTGACTTCGCATCGCCGCAAAGAACCCGGTGATCATTCAGCTCCCAGAGATCCCCGATTCGCGTCACCGCTGGACCCGCGGGATCAGGGTTTGTGTCGGCCGGGTCCGCGTCGGTGTCGTCTGCGCAAGGCCTGATCTCCAGGAGTCCGTCGATCTCCACGGCATCAAAGCCGAGCACCTCCAGATCGACGTCGATCTCGAGCATGTCTTCAAACTCCAACCGCAACGCGTCTGCGTCCCAGACCCCGCGTTCCTGGATCTTGTTGAGAGCGATCCTAAGCTGTCGGACTTCCGCCTCTGACAGGTGGTCTATCACGATGCAGGGAACTGTCCTTGCTCCGAGATCGGTGGCGACGGACAAGCGGGTATGTCCGTCGATGACCTCGCCGCTGACAGTCACTAGCAGCGGCAAGACACACCCAAAGCTCTCGACCGACCGCTGCACCCGTCGGTTCTGCGCTTTGTCCGCCCGCCTGACCCTGCGCGGTGCCGATGTCAGATCGACAATCGGCATCTCGATCACGCGCACCGACGGAAAAAAATCGTTGCGCGCAGGCCCGTCCGATCCAGCTTGACGATTATTGCGCGTAGTTCTGGAGCCAGGTCGCTTCTGCCTGATCCTATCCTCTTCCGGGCGGGTCTCCTCCCGATCTGCCTGCGTTGGGTCTCTGCGTGCCATTCTTACCTCCTTCACGCCCCTTTTGCGGGTGGCGGAGGCAGGCCGAAGGCCTTGTTCACCGCGCATCCGCGATTTCACAAGGCCCTCCATGGCCATATCTCAGAATATGCGATCTCGGGGCCAGGGTGAGAACCCCCAAATTTTGAGGTGGCGCACATATTGAGCCAGTCGACCGCTTGCGCACCGCAAGATGACCCTTCCGACCGGTTCTGACTGGACTTCTGCTCAACCCGAAGCATTGGTGATGACGCGCCCGGAACGACCGGGTTTTTCCGGTACCGGGGCCTGCATGTCGCGATGCCCACAGAACCGGAGAAAAACGATGACTCAACCCGCACGCACAAAGCGCGCAGAACTGATCCGCCTCCTGCAGAGGAAATCCGGCGCAGATCTCAAAGCCATCACACGCCAGCTGGACTGGCAGCCCCATTCCGTACGAGCCGCCATCAGTGGACTAAGAAAGACCGGCTATACCGTCGAGCGCACTGACCCGGCTGGACCCGGGGGATACACCAGATACCGGCTCACGGGTGCGCCGGAGAGCGGCAAGTGATGCCGACGGTTTCAAACATTGAGAACATGGACCGGGGGGCGCTTGTCGCCGCCTGGGACGAGATCATTGGCGCACCAGTGCCGAAGCGCCTCAGCAGCCCATTCATCCGCAGGTTCCTTGCGTTCGAAGTTCAGGCCAGAGCGCGTGGCAGGTTGCCAAAAGCCTTTCCCGCAAAGCTTGCCGCCGCCGTGCGCGACACAGGAAAGGCCAGGGCTCGAACCCTCAAGCCGGGAGGTCGACTGATCCGGGAGTGGAACGGTATGACCCATGTTGTCGATGTCCGCGAAGACGGCTTCATTTGGAATAGAGAGCGCTTTGCATCCCTGTCTCCCATCGCCTGCGCCATCACCGGCACGCGATGGTCAGGGCCGCGGTTCTTCGGGACAAAAGGGCCGACAGCCTCATGAGTAAACCTCGGATCCGCTGCGCCATCTACACACGCAAATCGTCGGACGAGGGGCTCGATCAGGACTTCAACTCGCTGGATGCACAGCACGAAGCCTGCGCGGCTTACACTGCAAGTCAGCGACATGAGGGCTGGGTCCAGAGCAGGACCCGTTACGATGATGGCGGCATTTCCGGCGGTTCGCTTAACCGACCCGCTTTGCAATCCCTCATGGCAGACATCGCTTCGGGCCGGGTCCAGATGGTGGTGGTCTGCAAAATCGACCGTCTGACCCGGTCCCTCGCTGACTTCGCCAGGCTGGTGGAGCGCTTCGATGCCGTCGGGTGCTCCTTTGTCTCGGTCACGCAAGCCTTCAATACCGCCTCCTCCATGGGCCGGCTGACACTCAACGTACTTTTGTCCTTCGCGCAATTCGAACGCGAAGTCACCGCCGAGCGCATCCGGGACAAGATCGCAGCGTCGAAGAAGAAGGGACTTTGGATGGGTGGCGTGCCCCCGCTTGGCTACGACCCGCATCCCGACCCAAAAACCCGCGGTCTGCTTGTTAATGCAACGGAAGCGGAGACGGTGCGCACACTCTTCCAACTCTACGAGGAGCTCGGCTGTCTGAATGCGGCCATGCACCGCGCCAACCAGATTGGCTTACGGTCAAAACTGCACCGTTTCAGGTCCGGACGGATCCAAGGTGGCAATCCATTCTCCCGCGGCCAAATCTATGCCCTGCTTCGCAACCCAATCTACATCGGCAAGATCCGTCATAAGAGCCAGATTTGGGATGGGCAACATGAGGCCGTCATCGACAACACGGTTTGGGAACGGGTTCAGGCAAAACTGCAAAATGCCGGTTCGCGCCCAAGAGGGCGCGCAGCCGCTGCAGTGCCGCTTGGCCGAGAACCGGTCGCGCCACTTACCGGCAAACTCAGGGACACGACAGGTGATCGCCTCACTCCCACGCACACCCGACGCCATGGGCGGATGTTTCGCTACTATGTGTTCAATCGCCTGATCTGCGGCGGGCCGGATCCTACCGGATGGCGCCTGCCGGCCTCGGCTTTGGAGCAGGCTGTTGCCAAGATAATTGCGACCCACATTCACGAAGCCGCCCAGACCCTCCGGATCTTCAACTTGCCTGATCTGAGTCGGAGAATAGAGACTGGCAGATCGGCGCATCATCTTGCGTCACGGCTGTCAGAAGGCGCGCCCAGCCTCCTCGCAACGCTCGTAACCAGTGGCTGCATCGGTGAAGGGCAGATCTTCCTGGATCTAGATGGCGAAACACTGGCGCACGAGCTGGGCGTCGAACCTGATGAGATCAAAGCAACAGCGCTCCGGATCAAGTCGAGGTTCTCCCTGCGTCGGCGCGGCGTCGAAGGCAAAGTCGCTTTCGGCGAACCGGAACCCGAACCAGATCAGACAATGCTTCGGGCCCTCGCTTGTGCGCATCAATGGGTCTCTGACTTGCGGAAAGGGAAACTTCTCCGCGACATCGCCGCCGGGACCTCTCATAGCGAGGCCTATGTTCGCACACGCGCGCAGCTCGCCTTTTTGTCTCCGGCCATCCAGCAGGCCATCCTCGCCGGTCGTCAACCCATAGAACTCACCCTGGAACGGATCCTTCGCAAACCGATCCCCTTGGACTGGGACAAACAGGCGCTTCTCTACGGGTTCGTTTCAAACACCAGCGGGTCGTAACCCACATCCCGACCTCAGAATTCCCTGCATATTCCCTGCTGCGGTATGCAGGGAAAGTCCTGCAAGTCCCTGATAACAATACCCGATCAAGACGGGCGCGCGCAAAGTCAGTAATGATTTGAGAGATTTCCCTGCAGAATTCCCTGCTCGCAGGGAAAATCCCCCCTAACCGAAGCGCTGGATGCTAGCGCCAGAGACAACCACGGCTGTGACGCCTTGTTGGTGACACCAGCTTCGACTCTGAGGTCCGACACAAAGAACAAACCCCCGAGAAATCGGAAGAAATTTGATTGAACGGCGGATGGGTTACAGAGACAGGGGTGGTTGGCGGGGAGACAGGGATTCGAACCCTGGGGACGCTCTCACGCCCAACGGTTTTCAAGACCGCCGCATTCGACCACTCTGCCACCTCCCCGCATGAAAGGTGTTGGCCTTCAGAGCCGGGGGTTTAGGCCTTGCCCGCGCCACAGGCAAGACCAAATCTGTCCAGCCGACTTTGGAACCGATGAGGGTTTTCTTGCCCAACGCATTCCATCGGACTTTCCTTGATGCACGGGCCAAGCTATGCTGCGCCCATTCCAGATCGTACCTGACGGGGCAGGTTCGGTCGTTCGCGGCGACAGAGCGCAAAAAATGCGCCAGAAAAGACAGGCAAAGGTCATTGCGATGAGCGGTTCAATCAGGTTTGAGACAAATCCGATGCGTTGGATGGGTGTGGCGGGGTTATTGCTGGTCCTGACGGCCTGCGACGATTTTGAAGGCTTCAACCTTGGCGGCGGATCGGACGGGGCCGACACGGCCGCATCAAGCACCTCTTCCACTTTGGTTGAACGCGATGTCGAAGCACCTGATGTGTTTCAGGTGACCGAGGCGGGTCTGTGGGACGGTCGCCCATCACTGGGCGGGGTCTGGGTGGCACATCCGGATGTCAAGGACCCTGAACGGGTGATCATCCGCAACACCACGAACGACAAATTTGTGATCGGCGCCCTGTTCCGCCGCGAACGCGAAATCCCCGGTCCGCGGCTGCAAATATCGTCGGATGCTGCAGAAGCACTGGGCGTTTTGGCCGGTGCACCTGTCCAATTGAACGTTACCGCCTTGCGCCGTGAAACCGTCGCCGAGGAACCGCTTGAGCCCGTCGCGGAAGAGGCTGACACCATCGCCGAAGCATCCGACGTCGAAGAAACAACGCTCGACCCAATTGCCGGAGGTGCCGCCGCGGCTATTGATGCAAGCGAAGTTGCCGCAGCCAGTTCTGCAGCCTCGGCTTCGGCTGCGACCGCCACAGCGGCAGCTGCCCCGTCCGAGCCTGCGCCGACAACTCGGTCCAGTCTCAGCAAACCTTACATCCAGGTCGGTATTTTCAGTGTTGAATCAAACGCGACCAATACGGCCAACCAGATGCGCAGCATTGGCGTCGTACCCACCGTTCTGGAACAAAGCCTTAACGGAAAGCCGTTCTGGCGTGTTATTGTTGGCCCCGCACAAACCACGTCTGAGCGGTCAGCCCTGTTGAAACAGATCCAAGGCGCCGGTTTCTCGGACGCCGATGCCGTGTCGAACTGACCTTCAAAAGGAACCGATCCTTGAGCCTGATGACTTCCCGATTTCTGCCCGCCCTTGGCGTGATATTGGCCCTGGCGGTACCGGCGCAGGCCTTTGATACCAAAGCCCGCGCGGCCTATGTGCTGGATCAGAAAACCGGCTCTGTCCTGTTGAACAAAAACGCCGAAACGCCTTTGCCACCGGCGTCAATGTCCAAACTGATGACGCTTTACGTTGCGTTCGAAGCGATCCGAGATGGTCGTTTGTCGATGAGCGAGCGGTTGCCCGTGTCCAGCCATGCAATGAGCTATGGCGGCTCGACCATGTTCCTGGACACCACGGACCGTGTAACGGTTGAGGATCTGATCCGGGGCATCATCGTTTTGTCGGGTAACGATGCCTGTGCCGTGATCGCCGAAGCCTTGTCTCCAGACGGGACAGAAGCCGGGTTTGCCCGCTTTATGACCCAGCGTGCGCGCCAGATGGGTATGAACAATTCCACCTTTATGAACTCCAATGGCTGGCCGGCGGCGGGACACATGATGTCAACGCATGACCTGGCTATTCTGGCGGATCGCCTGATCACCGATTTCCCGGAATTCTACCCGCTGTTTGCGGAAACCGAGTTTGCTTTTGATGGCCGCGCCCCGCAAAACACGCGGAACAGGAACCCCCTTTTGCGTCTTGGGATCGGTGCGGACGGGCTAAAAACCGGGCACACCCAAGAAGCAGGCTATGGGCTCGTTGGCTCTGCCAAACAGGGTGACCGCCGGGTCATCTTTGTGGTGACCGGCCTTGACAGCACACGGGACCGGGCCGAAGAAACCGAAGCGTTGGTCAACTGGTCCTTTCGCCATTTTGCGGAAAAAACCATCGCCAAGGGCGGGACCACGATTGCCGAGGCGGAGGTCTGGATGGGACAAGACCCGCGCGTCGGCCTGATGCCTGCCGAAGACATAACCATTTTGCTGCCCGTTCTTGCCGGGGACGCGATCGAGGCCGAGGTTGTGTATACCGGCCCGATTGAGGCCCCTATCACCAAAGGACAAGAATTGGCCGAACTGGTGATCAAACCCGATGAATTGCCAGAGATGCGCCTGCCGCTTGTTGCGGACCGGGACGTGCCCAATGGTGGCTTTGTCGGGCGCATCACAACGGTTGCCAAAATCCTCGCAGAACGCGTGATACAGGGCCCGCAGGGGGCATCGTGATCGAAGGCGGACTGTTTCTGACCTTCGAAGGTATCGACGGTTCGGGAAAATCGACACAAGCCAAATGGTTGGCCGCATATTTACGCGACCAAGGGCAGGACGTGATCCTGACCCGCGAACCCGGCGGATCGACAGGGGCCGAAGAAATTCGCAAACTGGTATTGGAAGGCGATCCGGACCGTTGGTCAGCGGAAACCGAAATCCTGCTGTTCACGGCCGCTCGACGCGATCACATGGAACGGCTGATCCAGCCGGCGCTTGCAGCGGGAAAAGTGGTCATTTGCGACCGCTTTGCCGACAGCACACGCATGTATCAAGGTCTGTCGCGTGGCAACCTGCGGGCGCTTGTCGATGAGCTGCACAACATGATCATTGGCCGCGAACCTGACCTGACGCTTCTGATCGATATGGACCCCGAAACCGGGCTGGAACGGGCCCTTGGCCGTCAGGGCACCGAAGAACGGTTCGAGGATTTTGGCGCCGAGATGCAAAAGCAGATGCGCGCCGGGTTCCTTGCACTGGCTGAAGAATTTGCCGACCGTTTCCGCATTGTCGATGGCAATCGCCCAATCGATTCCGTGGAACAGGATGTGCGCCAGATTGCCGAGGCCGCGCTGGCATGAATGACGCGCCCCCTGCCCCGGATCAGGCCCCCGGCGCCCCGCATCCGCGCGAAACTGCCCGACTTTTTGGTCAGGACGCCGCAGAGGCAGAATTCTTGCAAGCCTATAACGGCGACCGACTGCATCACGGCTGGCTTTTGACCGGGCCCAAGGGCGTCGGCAAGGCCACTCTGGCCTGGCGGATCGCCCAATTCCTGCTGGCCACGCCGCCGGCCGAGGACGACGGTCTTTTCGGTGCCCCTCCACCGCCTGATAGCCTTGATATTGATCCGAACCATCCGGTTTCTCACCGCATGCGCGCCGGGGCGGAGCCCGGGCTTGCCACCATCACGCGCAGCGTCAATGATCAGGGCCGCCTACGCAATGACATCGTGGTCGACGATGTCCGCGCCTTGGGCCGGTTCTTTGGCCTGTCGTCGGCCGATGGCGGTCGTCGCGTCGTGATCGTCGACAGTGCCGACGAAATGAACATCAGCGCAGCCAACGCCCTTCTGAAAATGCTTGAGGAACCGCCCGCGCGCACAACTCTTTTGCTCGTGTCGCATCAACCTTCCCGGCTTTTGCCCACGATCCGGTCCCGCTGCCGGGTGTTGCGCCTCTCACCCCTTGCCCCCGCAGATATGGATGCCGCCCTGCGCCAATCGGGCGTAGAATTGCCCGCCGGGGCAGAGGTGGATTACCTCGCAGCCCTATCCGGTGGATCCGTAGGCGCCGCATTGCGCCTTTTGAACCTTGGGGGGCTGCAAATCTATGCAGAGCTGATGGCCATCATCAACAGCCTGCCGCGCCTGGACCGCCCGCGCGCATTGGCTCTGGCCGACGCCGCCGCGCAGCGCGGCGCGGCAGACCGGTTCGAGCTCTTACTGACGCTGACCGAAACCGCCCTTGCGCGTCTCGCCCGCACCGGGGCCGCAGGCCAGCCGCCGATGCCAGAGGCCGCACCCGGTGAGGCGGAAACCCTGTTGCGTCTGGCCCCGCATCCGCATGCCGGACGGGCATGGGCCGACCTTGCAACCGTGACATCTGCCCGGACACGTCATGGTCAGGCCGTGAACCTTGACCCCGCCGCCCTTGTCCTAGATACGGTTTTCAAGATGCAGGACACCGCCCGAGGCTAGGCGGACAAGGGCAAGAGGCGCATGACCGACACACCGCTGATCACAGACAGTCATTGCCACCTCGATTTTCCGGATTTCGCAGGCCAGCTCGACAACTTTATTGCCGAAGCCGCAACAGCGGGGGTGCACCGCATGGTGACCATCTGTACCCGTCTGCGCAACGAACCCACCGTGCGCGCCATCGCAGAGACCCACGCTCCGGTGTTTTATGCCGCCGGCACCCACCCGATGAGCGTGGCGGATGAGCCAATGGCAACCGTGGATGAACTGGTATCACTTGCCCAACATCCCAAATTTGTCGGCATCGGGGAAAGCGGGCTCGACTATCATTACACCGCCGACAGCGCCGTGGCGCAGCAAACTTCGCTGCGACGGCATATCGCCGCTGCCCGCGAGACCGGATTGCCGCTGATCATTCACGCGCGGGATGCAGATGACGACATGGCCCGCATCCTGACCGAAGAATACCGCAATGGCGCCTATACCTGCGTGATGCACTGCTTTTCGTCCAGCGCCGCGCTGGCCCATGCCGCACTCGACCTCGGCTTTTACCTGTCCATGTCCGGTATTGCGGCCTTTCCCAAAAGCCAGGCGCTGCGCGATATCTTTGCCGCGGCCCCGATCGACCGCATTCTTGTGGAAACCGACAGCCCGTATCTTGCGCCCCCGCCCTTTCGCGGCAAACGCAACCAACCGGCATATGTCGCCCATACAGCCCGCGTCGGCGCGGATGTGTTCGCGATGGATTACCCAAGCTTTGCGGCCCAGACCGAGGCGAATTTTGACCGCCTGTTCTGGAAAGCCGCATCCGGGCGGGCTGCCGCCTGATGGATCAACTGCGCTTCACCATCCTGGGCTGCGGCTCTTCCGGCGGTGTGCCGCGTCTCGGCGGCCACTGGGGCGACTGTGACCCGGATAACCCGCGCAATGTGCGTCGGCGCTGCTCTCTGCTCGTGGAACGCGACGGTCCTGATGGCACGACATCCGTTCTCATCGACACCTCGCCCGATCTGCGCAGCCAGCTTCTGGATACCGGCACCGGACGGCTGGACGGTGTGGTCTATACCCATTCCCATGCCGACCACGTGCACGGGATCGATGACTTGCGCATGATTGTCTTCAACATGCGCGCGCGTTTGCCCGTCTGGGCCGATGGCGACACCCAAAACGCGCTTTTTGCGCGCTTTGGCTATGCCTTTGTCCAACCCGAAGGATCGCCTTACCCGCCGATCCTCGACATGAAAACCATCGACGGTCCGTTCGAGGTGGATGGCCCCGGCGGCCCTATTCCGTTCGCCCCGTTCAAGGTCGGCCACGGCTCGATCGACAGCCTCGGCTTCCGTATGGGGGGGCTGGCCTATCTTCCCGATGTGGTCGACATCCCCAAAGCCGCCTGGTCCGAGCTGAACGATCTTGATGTCTGGATCCTCGACGCCCTGCGCCGTACCCCACACCCGACGCACGCGCATCTGGACCTGTCGCTCGAATGGATCGCCCGGGCGGCCCCCAAACAGGCCATCCTGACCAACATGCATATCGACCTCGACTATGCGACGGTTACAGACGAAACGCCCGACCATGTCAGCGCGGCCTATGATGGCATGGTCCTGACCCTGCCGATCTGACGTGGCGACCGAGGCTTCTTCTCTTGCAAAATACTCCCGCCGGAGGCGTCCTGCACCACGCCACGCAGAACGGGACCTGACATGCTGAACACGCTGATCACGGTCATTCTACCGGTCTTTCTGGTCATCGGTGCCGGGTACACGGCCACACGCGCCGGCATGTTTCAGCAAAGCCATATCGACGGCATCATGAAGTTCACCCAAGGCTTTGCGATCCCTTGCCTGCTCTTTCACGCCATTGCCGAGATTGACCTTTCCTCCAGTTTCGAACCAGCCCTCATGGTCAGCTTTTACAGCGGTGCGGGCATGTGTTTTCTGGCCGGTCTTTTTGGGGCGCGTTACATCTTTTCCCGCGACTGGGAAGACTGCGTTGCGATCGGGTTTTGCTGTCTTTTTTCGAACTCGGTCCTGCTGGGGCTGCCGATCACCGAACGCGCTTATGGCGCGGACGCGCTAACCGGCAACTATGCAATCATCGCCTTTCATGCCCCGTTTTGTTACGGCGTTGGCGTCACGGTCATGGAATTTGTCCGCAACCGCGGCAAGTCGGGCACCGCTTTTGCCGGCGCTGTCTTTAGGGCGATGTTTCAGAACGCCTTGATCCTTGGCATCGTGCTTGGCTTTTTTGTCAATCTCACCGGTTTGCCCATTCCCGGCCCCGTCAATGATGCGCTGGACCTGATCATCCGCGCGGCCTTGCCCGGCGCGCTTTTTGCGCTTGGCGGTGTGCTGGTTCAGTACAAGCCCGAAGGTGATCTGCGTACGATCCTGTTTGTGTGCGCCGTCTCGCTCATCCTGCATCCGATCCTGGTCTGGAGTTTTGGCAGCTTGACTGCGCTGAACCAGGATCTCTTCCGATCTGCGGTCCTGACCTCCACTATGGCCCCGGGCTTTAACGCCTATATTTTTGCCAATATGTACGGTCGCGCCAAGCGCGTCGCGGCCAGCTCGGTGCTGATCGCGACCGGCTCATCTATCCTGACCGTCTGGGTCTGGTTGTTGCTTTTGCCGTAAACAGATGCGGCAAGGACATCCGATTTAGGTTTAGCTGGGCGTCCGACGTGACCTTGGCGCCGTGCGGCCCGTCGCCTGCCATGACACTGACGCGCGCGCGATATGGGTGTCGCCCCAAGTGGTCATCGCAATGGTGAACCCGTCTGTCGCGACATCCTGCGCGATCAGTTGAAATCGCAGGTTCTGATCATGGGCGGCGTCAATACCCGTCAATCCCAGGGTGATGTTAGGAGCGTCAGCAAAGGCATTGGCAAAAGTGATCTTTTCCGTCACCTGCCGATCGCCGTCCTCGGACCACATCGGCAATCCATCGTCCACGTGATTGAACAGTTCATCCGCGGCGGAAATCATCTGCAACTCTCCCACGGAAAAAACCGTTTGCGCGAATTTTCCATCCGCGGGCGCTGTGGATTTTTCTGCTGCTTTTGCCATGTGGATCACCTGTTTTTTACTATCCTAACGGTCTCTCAGTCCCCGTCACAGCAAAAACTGTTGGATTGCCTTCAAATTCTGGGCCCGACCAAAGGTCCCTGCATAAGTTATGCACCACTGGGTTCCGGCCCGATCCGATCGGTTAGACATGCGTTGCAAATCAGTCCATCAAGACGCAAGACAACACCACCTGCTCCGGAGACCGCGTATGTACAGCATCGGTATTGGCCCCAACCTGCGCAAGTCGGCGTATTTCGACGCCACGGTGCGCGACGGCGTGCAAAGCTTTTCGGTCTATAACCACATGCTCATCCCGGGTCATTTCGGCGATCCCGATGCTGAATATGACCGGCTGATCAACGGTGTGGCGATGTGGGACGTCGCCGCCCAAAGGCAGGTCGAATTGCGCGGCCCGGATGCCGGTCGTTTGGCGCAATATCTAACGCCTCGCAATTTGACGAAAACCCGTATCGGCCAAGGTCGGTATGTGCCCCTGTGCGACCATAACGGCTGGTTGATCAATGATCCGGTTCTGCTGAAGCTCGGCGAAGACCGCTATTGGTTGTCAGTCGCCGACAGCGACATACACCTTTGGGCCTCCGCAATCGCGCACCATCACGGCTGGGACGTGGCGGTTTTCGAACCGGATGTCTCTCCCCTGGCGATCCAAGGTCCCAAAGCCGTCGAAGTGGTCGCGGCACTCTTCGGCGATCACGTACGCGACTTTTCTTATTTCGGCTTTGCCGAAACCCGGCTTGACGACATCCCGTTGGTGCTCGCGCGGTCCGGCTGGTCAAAACAAGGCGGGTATGAGCTTTACCTGATGGACAGCAGCCACGCAGACAGTCTGTGGGAGCAGGTCAAATCAGCCGGACAGCCCCACAACATCGGCCCCGGCGCCCCGAATGATATCGAACGTCTGGAAAGCGGGCTGATTTCATACGGCGCAGATATGCGCCTGCAAACCCATCGGGCCAACCCCTTTGAGATGGGCCTTGGAAAGCTTGTCGATCTGGCCAACGGCCACGACTTTGTCGGCAAAGCGGCCTTGGAGCGGATCGCGCAAACCGGCCCGAGCCGCTGTCGCGTAGGGCTCGTCATGGATGACAACCCGACGCCGCCGGGGCATCAACTGCCCCTGTTCAAAGACGGGGAAGAGATCGGATTTGTCTCGGAATTTGCCTATTCCAAACGCTTGGACAAAACCATTGGCATCGGCCTGGTTCAGGCGGACCGATCCGCACCCGGCACGCGCGTCGAGATGCGGATGGGATCATCGGTCCATGCGGCTAGTCTGTCCGAGCTTCCCTTCATCTAAACCGGCTGGTCGCCTCAACGGACACGCCACCCAAACGTTCGGCCATTGCTATGTTGAGGACACGCCCTTGCCAAAAGGGAACTGTGGTGCGGGTGGAGGGACTTGAACCCCCACGCCTTGCGGCGCCAGAACCTAAATCTGGTGCGTCTACCAATTTCGCCACACCCGCACATGCGGTCCGTTCGCGCCTCGCGTCGAACCGTCGGCGCTGCATAGCAAAGCCTTTCAAGGGATGCGAGTGGAAATATACGCTCTGCGCCGATGCACGCCAAAGGCGAAAAAACCAGCGACATTAACATCTTTTTGCCGTATTCTTCCTAAAAAAAAAACGAGGCAGATTAAAGTGAGCACGCCCATGGAACCGAAAACGGTCCGGCGCGCATCGGGGCATTCTCCGTTTGCGGGTCCGTTGACTGATGCACCTGATACCGTTGGTATTCCCCTCGGTATCAGTCTCCTGACACAGGACGGCGCCTTGCCGATTGAGTTTCTTTCGCCCGGCGACCGGATCATCACACGTGGCAAAGGGTTCGCCACGCTTTTGGATTTGGTCCCTGTGGCCTATCGCGGTCCGACCATGACCGTTCTGCCCGGAGCGTTCGCAATCAAGGATATCACCGGTCCTGTCACCCTGCCCGCGCTTCAAAAATTATTGGTCCGCAACCGTCGCACGGTCCGGCGGTTTGGCCCGCGCGCAGAACTCGAACCGATTGCCGCATTGGCCCATTTGGATGGCGTGCGCGATGCCGGGGTACAGCGGCTATCCTTGCTCAGACCGGTCTTTGCAGATGACGAAATCCTCTATGCCGGCGGTTTGGAACTAGGCTTTGCCGCCTCGGAGCTTTGCTTGACCAAGGCCGCTTAAAGGCCGAGATCCTGAAAAACGCCCGGCAGTTGCTCTGGCAAATCCTCGGCAATCAAACCCGGCCCGAAACGTCGCGCGCAGGCACTATGTGCCCAAACCCCCGTTTCCGCGGCTGTCATCGGGTCAAACCCGCGCGCCCAGAGCCCGGTGATAAATCCGGCCAAAACATCCCCAGACCCCGCTGTTGCGAGCCACGGCGCGGATGCCGCGTGGACTGCACATTTTCCATCCGGCGCTGCAATGACCGTATCCGGCCCTTTGAACAGGACCACACAGCCCGCACGCGCCGCCGCATCCCGTGTGGCGTCCACCTTGGAATAATCGCCTCCGGTCTTGTCTGCTTCGCTAAGACGCGCGGCAATATCGGGAAACAAGCGCGCAAACTCGCCCCCATGCGGGGTTATCACACACCGCGCATGAAGCATCTCGAAAAGCCGCTGAGGTTCAGGCTCATAAGCCGTCAGAGCATCCGCATCCAAAATAACTGCACGCCGCGGACCGGTCTTGTCTTGCTGCGCGCCAAGCGCGACAGGCACGCAGTCCCGTGCCCTGTCAAGGCCCAGGCCCGGACCAAGACACAGCGCATTCAGCCTGCCATCTTCCAATACTGCGGCCAAACCCCCGCCGTCACCAACCCGGGTCAGCATGATTGATGTAATCTGACTGGCCACTTCCAATTGCGCTGACGGCGGCACCCCCAACGTGACCAAGCCCGCGCCAATCCGCAACGCGCCCCTTGCAGCAAGACGCGCCGCCCCCGTGCGACCCGCCCCACCGCACAGGATGAACGCATGACCATGCGCAAATTTATGCTGCCCGCCGCCCTTTGCCAGCCACGGCTCCGGCGCACTGCCCAGCCTGACATATTTGCCCAATGGTCCCGGCGACAGGCCGATATCCACCACGCGCAGCACCCCACAAACCGCCGGGCCGCGTCCCAAGACATGACCCAGCTTTCGTGCATGAAACGTAACCGTCATGTCCGCCTCCACGGCAACAGGCATCAAACGCCCGGTATCCGCCGACAGACCTGTTGGAATATCCAGCGCCACGACCTGCGGTCGCCGATCCGGCCCGATCACATCTTCCGGCGGCATAAAGCTGAAAATCGACACCATGACATCATCGTTGACAGCGCGCGTCAGCCCTATGCCAAACACAGCATCTACCACCAAATCCGCCCGCCATGGCGCAGAACAGGCCGCCGGCAGCGGCACGACATCGCCTATCTCCAGCCACCGGGTATAGTTCGCTCGCGCATCGGGGGGCAGTTTCGACGCATCCCCCAACAAATACACCGATACTTCCCAACCCCGCACGGCCAGCAATCGCGCCACAACAAATCCGTCACCTCCGTTGTTGCCCGGACCGCACAGTACCGTGGCGCGCCATGCCCCTTCTTCTCTTTCCAAATACTCATCCCCACCCTCTGCATCATCGCTGTGTTCAGAAGGGAGGCGCGGACCTGAAAAGCGGGGCCATTCCGCCAGAATCGCATTAACAGAGGCGTGCCCCGCGGCCTCCATCAATGCCAGACCAGAGACCGCGCCGCGTGCAATCTCGACCTCTTCAACGGCCCGCATCTCGGCCGAACGCAGCAGTTCCGTCATGACGTGGCTCGTCGATTCATTTTCGCACAATATTTAATCACTTTGCCTTATTTTTGGGCGCGACAATATATTCCAAATCGCGTCCCCTTAACCTCTGACCCTATCGGATTGTGGCCGGAAAACAGAAGTGGTCTGTCACTTAAAAAACATGGCGAGGAGACCCCATGAAAAAGATCGAAGCAATCATCAAGCCGTTCAAGCTTGATGAGGTTAAGGAAGCCTTGCAAGAGGTGGGCGTTCAGGGTCTGAGCGTCATCGAAGTCAAAGGGTTTGGCCGCCAGAAAGGTCACACGGAACTCTATCGCGGCGCGGAATATGTCGTGGACTTTCTTCCCAAAGTGAAAATCGAAGTCGTTTTGGATGACGACCTGGTCGACAACGCCATTGATGCGATTGTCGCGGCTGCCAAGACAGACAAGATCGGCGACGGCAAAATCTTTGTCTCCACCGTCGAACAGACCATTCGTATCCGGACCGGTGAAACCGGCTCGGACGCGCTCTGATACAACTCAACTACTCAATAAAGAGGATCCAACGGAATGAGTAAGGACGCAGTTCTTAAGCTGATCGCGGACGAAGAAGCGGCATATGTCGATATTCGCTTCACCGATCCGCGCGGTAAGCTTCAGCACGTGACCGTGATGGCGGACCAGGTTGACGAGGACTTCCTCGAAGAAGGCTTCATGTTTGACGGCTCGTCGATCGCTGGCTGGAAATCGATCGAAGCATCGGACATGAAACTGATGCCCGACACGGAAAGCGTATACATCGACCCGTTCTACGCGGAAAAAACCGTTTGTATTCACTGCTCGATCGTCGAACCAGACACTGGCGAAGCGTATGAGCGTGACCCGCGTGGCACAGCCGAAAAAGCCGAAGCGTACCTGAAGTCTTCGGGCATTGGTGACGTTGCCTACATGGGTCCAGAGGCGGAATTCTTCCTCTTCGACAACGTCCAGTACTCCAACTCGATCAACAAAGTGTCCTACGAAGTTGACGCAACCGACGCGTCCTGGAACACCGACACAGAATACGAGATGGGCAACATGGGCCACCGCCCAGGCGTCAAAGGCGGCTATTTCCCGGTCAACCCGATCGACGAAAGCCAGGACCTGCGTTCCGAAATGCTCTCGACGATGAAGCGTCTGGGCATGAAGGTCGACAAGCACCACCACGAAGTGGCGTCCTGCCAGCACGAGTTGGGCCTGATCTTTGGTTCGGTGACCAAGCAAGGCGACGAACTTCAGAAATACAAATACGTGATCCACAACGTGGCGCATGCTTACGGCAAATCGGCAACCTTCATGCCAAAGCCAATTGCAGGCGACAACGGCACCGGCATGCACGTCAACATGTCGATCTGGAAAGACGGCAAGCCGCTCTTTGCTGGCGACAAGTATGCTGATCTGTCGGATGAGGCCCTGTGGTTCATTGGCGGCATCCTGAAGCACGCCAAAGCGCTGAACGCCTTCACCAACCCGTCGACCAACAGCTACAAGCGTCTGATCCCGGGCTTCGAAGCGCCTGTTCTGCGCGCTTATTCCGCCCGGAACCGGTCCGGTTGCGTCCGTATCCCATGGACCGAAAGCCCGAAAGCCAAGCGTGTTGAGGCCCGTTTCCCGGATCCGTCCGCGAACCCCTACCTGTGCTTCTCGGCGCTGTTGATGGCCGGCATTGACGGCATCAAGAACAAGATCGATCCGGGCGAGCCTTCTGACAAAGACCTCTATGATCTGCCACCAGAAGAGCTGGCAGGCATCCCGACCGTCTGTGGCTCGCTGCGCGAAGCTATGGAAGAGCTGCAAGCAGACATGGACTTCCTGCTGGCCGGTGACGTGTTCACCAAAGACCAGATCGAAGGCTATATCGCTCTGAAGATGGAAGAGATCGAAACCTACGAGCACACGCCGCACCCTGTTGAGTTCGGCATGTACTACAGCTGCTAGTCAGCGGTATTGGTTGAAAAATTGCGGGCGCCTCGATTGAGGCGCCCGCTTTTGTTTGGCAGGTTGTTGGCGATCCGATAACCTTTGTGCGAAATCGCCTTTTTCAGAAACCTGTTGTGACAAAAAACGCTTCCCCTCGCCCCGCATCTTTTGGTTCCGCACCGGTGGTCGGTATTGACCTTGGCACGACCAGTGTGCGTGTCGCTGTTTGGACCGAAAACGGCCCGGTCATCATTCGAAACACAGAAGGATCCGGCACCACCCCGTCTTATGTCAGCCGCGAAACATCCGGATGGACGGTGGGTGAACATGCGTTGCGTGCTGCGCTGCAAACGCCGGACTCTGTCGCGTTCTCAGCCAAACGTCTGATCGGTCGCAAGGTGGATGACCGCGCGGTCAAGGCGCTGAAACGGCTGCTGCCCTACGAGATCGTCGCCGGGGAAAACAACGAGGCGATGATCCGGCTGGACGGGTCTCCCTATACGCCGACACAGATCAGCGCTTTGCTTCTCAAGAAAATGAAGGAAACGGCAGAGGCTTATATCGGGGAAACCGTGACACAGTCAGTCATTACCGTGCCCGCCTATTTTGATGAAACGCAGCGGCGCGCGACGCGCGATGCCGCCCGGATTGCCGGGTTTGACGTTGTCCGGTTGGAAACCGAGCCGACGATGGCGGCCCTGAACTATTCCCTTGGTAGGAAAGTTAACGAAAAAATTGTCGTCTTTGATTTGGGCGGAGGCACGTTGGACGTGTCGATCGTTCAAATTGAAAAAGCGGTTTTCGAAGTCAAAGCGACACATGGCGACATGATGCTGGGCGGCGAAGACTTTGACTTTGCCATCATTGAATATCTTGCGGCCGAGTTTCAAGCGTCCGAAGGTGTTAACGTCCTTGCCGATCCCGCGGCCCGAAACCGCCTGAAACATGCGGCCGAGCAGGCCAAAATCGATCTCACCCAAACCGCAGAGGCACGCATAAATCTTCCGTTCCTGGCCACGGCACGCGGCAAGCCAATCCATATGGATGTGACGTTAAGCCGGTCACGCCTGAACGGCATCATCGAACCCTTGGTAAAAAGAGCGACCAAACTTGTCGATGTTGCGCTGAAAGACGCCGGTCTATCGCGGGCAAGCATTGATACGGTCGTTCTGGTTGGCGGCAGCACCCGAATGCCTGCCGTACGAAACCGGTTGTCAGAGATGTTTGGCGAGCACAAACTCTTTGGCGCGCTTCGTCGTGAAGATGCAGTTGCGCTTGGCGCAGCGATCAAAGCCGGGGCGTTGCAGGGTGTCATCACGGATTTTGTCTTGATGGACGTCAATCCGCTGTCTGTAGGGCTTGAGACGCTGGGCGGTGTCTTTACACGGGTCATTGACCGCAACACGACCGTTCCGACCCGGCAAACACATGTCTTTTCAACGGCAGAGGACAATCAAAACGCCGTCACCATCAATATCCACCAAGGCGAAAACGAAATGGCCGCAGATAACAAGCTGCTGGGTCAGTTTCATTTGTATAACATCCCGCCAGCGCCAAAAGGCATGCCGCAGATCGAAGTGACCTTTGACTTGGATGCCGATGGGCTTTTGACGATCTCGGCGATGGAAAAACAAACCGGTGAAAAACAGGATGTGACCATTTCACAAACTGGTTCGATTTCTGACGAAGATTCAGAACGTATCCGGGCCGAACTCGAAAAATTCGATCTCGACACAGAAACCCCAAGCCAGGCCATCGACCTTGCCGCGACGCCCAAGGCACCTGCGCGTGAACTTCCCATTGAGGTTGCGCCAAGTGCCGTTTCGATAGAGGTCGCCACAGAAGAGGACACGCCAGCCACCAAGCCGCGCGTGTTCTTCAGCTATGCCCGGGAAGATGAGGCTTGGGTCAGCCGTGTCAAAACCGCTTTTGCGATTTTGGAACGGCGCGGGCTGGTCGAGGTTTATTGGGACAGATCCATTCAAACTGGCGAAAAGTGGGAAGAGAAGCTCTTTGACTACATCGCGCGGGCGAACGTTTCAGTGCTGTTTTTGTCCAACGACTTCTTAGCGTCCAATTACATATTCACGACAGAGCTGCCCGCGCTTTTCGCAGAGCATGAGCGACGCCAGCTGACGCTGTTCCCGCTTGTCGTGCGGCCCTGCCCTTTTTCGTTACATCCGGAAATCGAACAGTTCCAAGCCTTCAATGATCCCAGATCGCCGCTGTCGGCGCTGGCAGAGAACGACCTGGAAGAAGAGCTGGTGCGATTGGTTCTGGAAATCGCCAAGGCTGTCTAACGCCGTCATCGGCCTTTTCTGCGCCTTGGCGCGACGGTTTCATGTTACACTGGTCCAGATTTAAAAAAACGATAGGGCAAATTACGCCATGAAATTCTCCGGCATCGCAATCGTAGCACTTGTTTTCCTGACATCTGCGGGGGGCGTTTCGGCCGCCACTTGCGGCAACACCTCTGCGGGGTTCGAAGCATGGAAAGCGGAGTTCGCCAAAACCGCAAAACGCGCGGGGGTAAAGAAGTCGGGCCTAAACGCCCTCTCTCAAGCTCAATACGCAGACAGGACCATTGCCGCGGACCGGAACCAAAAGTCGTTCCGCTATAGCCTGGACAAATTCATGCAGGTGCGCGGGTCCGCCACGATCGTGGCACAAGGCCGCAAGCGTAAGGCGCGCAATCCGCAGTTCTATGCAACACTAGAACGACAGTACGGCGTGCCCGCAGGCGTCCTGTTGGCGATCCATGGAATGGAAACGGCCTTTGGCGGTTTTATGGGCGACAGCCGCATCGTCTCTGCAATCACAACGTTAGCGTATGATTGCAGACGGTCCGAGTTTTTCATCCCTCATGCCTATCGGCGCACTCAAGCTTGTGGACGGCGGAACCCTGACTTCGGCGACGTTAGGGGCCAAGCACGGGGAGCTGGGTCATACACAATTTCTACCTGGGAACGCTCTGACCTATGGGGTGGATGCAACCGGTGATGGTAAAGTCGATTTTTACAATGTTACGGATGCGCTTGCCTCCACCGCGAACTTTCTGCGCGCAAAAGGGTGGCGCCCTGGCAAGGGTTACCAACAAGGTGAACCAAATTTTTCCGTTATAGAGCAATGGAATGCCGCAACCGTGTATCAACAGGCCATCGCGTTGATGGCGGCTGATATCGATCGTTAACCCATTCACTTTGCCACTTTTATGACACTTTTGACCGGCGGAAACAGCTAAAGACCTATGTTTTCTGCTGTTTCCGGATCGTGATCAATTTTCAGAAAACTGTTCAATGCCACGATTTCAAATGAATTCGGCTCAATTGTGCTCAAAATACTCTCCTAAAAAGGGTGTCACGATAACCTTTGGAGTAATTCGCTGTGACCCGAGCAGAAAGATATCACGGTGGACTGACATTCAATTGCGACCAAGGACGTGGGCTGGATAAATTTTGCCGCATCGTGACGGCAACCTTAGAAGACTACGGCCACCCGGTTGAACGTCAAAGTCTACCAAGTCCCTCGACGGCGCGCATAACGTCGTCGCGGTATGCTGTTGCATTGAAGTCAGAACCGGAGCATTCGGCTCGACCGAGCGTCTGGTTTGAACGATCAGGCAAATGGTCAGTTCAACACGCAATCCCGCATGACCATCTCTTTGCGCCCCGTTGATACAGGCGCGGACGATGTTGACCATTCGCAGTTGCTTTTGGTCGTTATGATGTACCGGATCATCGAAGCATACGGCGCCGAGATTGTGGAATGGCTGGACCCGTCTACCAAGTTGCCAGTCTCCCGTTTCATGGGCGTGTTCCATCGCGTATCGCCGCGACGTGTGCGCGGCCGCCAAGAGGTGTTGTACGCCTCGGGCGAACGCTTTGCGCCAGTGGATGAAACAGAACAGAGCATCACAAATCGCTACGCCGCCATTTCCGGCGAAAAGCCCGGCTTCAAGAACGAAGGCATTGTAGAGCTGACCGAAGAAGAAGCGCTTGCATTGGCCTTCCGCACCGAACCGCGTCCGGACGAAGTGTCCAGTGAAGACGTTCAGGAAGCCGCCGAAACCGACATTCGTCGGCTGGCAAGCTGGGGCATGACAGGCGTTATCGCCTTTATGTCAGCGCCCGTCGCTGTGCCCTTGGCAGCTGTCAACCTGGTCAAAGGCGAAGACTTCCGTCTGAACACGCATGTTCTGGCCTACACAGGCCTACTGACCATGCTGCAGACGACGGGCGCTTTGGCGAGCGCCGTATCGTACCTGCCGGTCTGATGACCCGCTGTCGGTCCCGCGCTATGCCGGGGCCGACACATCGCCGAATTGGGCAACCACCATCTCTCGCGCAATGACGTAAGTGTGGATCGAAAAGACCACTGCATCCGTCTGCGGCAACCGCAGGATCACCTGACGCTCACTTCGCAGATAATCCGCAGATTTAGCGGCCCGTTCCGGTCGACGCGCGGTTTCACTGCGCGGTTGATGCAAATCCGGGTCTGCATACCACAGCGCGTTGAAACGCCATAAGGGGCGCGATGGCTGGACCCCGTCAAACAGGCGCTGCACACGGCGCGCAAGATCGTCATCATATTCATCAACAGGGTCATGTATCCCGATGAGCGGGCGCATGAATTTTTCGGACAAAAGCCAGCTGGCCGGAAAACACAAAGCGACTGCGGTCAAAACGTGTTCATCACCACACTTTTGTAAAATGCAAAGATCCTCTTGGATCAACCGACCCAGCGTGGCCATCGGGTCTGAACGGTTGATCGCAACCACCTGCCCGTCTTGGCGCCTGACGCTGTCCGCCGCCGCAAACCCCGGATAGGCCTGTGCCAGAACAAGGTCCAACAATTCCAACGCGGCGGGCGTGGCATCTTCATGCATGGCCAGTACAGCATCGCGACGTTCTGCAATCAGGCGGTCGCGATAGGCCAATTGGCCATGCTGCGCCTCATCCGCATCCAGCCACGCCTCCATATGCGTGGGGCGTATTCCCGGCAACCGTGGGGGTGTTCGAAAATCATAAGGCAGGCGGGTCTGTAACGGTGTGTTCATGCCATTGGCATAGCAAACCCGGGCCAGCGCGTCGGCCAAAAACGACACGTGAGATGGTCGGTTTCGGAATTGATCGATTGGCCTGTGGGCCTGCACCATGAATTGCATCGCGGGGAGGCACACCATGAACACCCATTACCGAGATCAGCGCAAAATCGACCCGATGAAAGGGCCGCTGTTGGGGGACAATACGCCAAACAATAACGACAGGATCGAGATCGGACCGACACAGCTCGCGTTCAAGGAATGGGAAGCCGCCGGGCAGATCCTGCCCAACCTGCCCCAGATGCGCGAATACCGTTGGAAACGCCTGACACAGCACATCGTGGACCGCGACTATGGCGGGCTGCTGGTGTTTGATCCGCTGAATATTCGATACGCTACTGACAGCACGAACATGCAGCTGTGGAACACGCATAACCCGTTTCGCGCGGTGCTGATCTGTGCGGATGGCTACATGGTGATCTGGGACTACAAGAACTCTCCTTTCCTCAGCACCTTCAATCCGTTGGTCCGGGAACAGCGGTCCGGCGCTGATCTGTTTTACTTCGACCGAGGCGACAAGGTGGATGTCGCGGCGGACGTCTTTTCCAACGAAGTGCTACAACTGATTGAAGAGCACGGCGGCGGCAACAAACGTCTGGCCGTCGACAAGATCATGCTGCACGGGCTGCGTGCGCTAGAGGCGCAAGGGTTCGAGATTATGGAAGGCGAAGAGCTGACCGAGAAGGCACGCGCTGTCAAAGGGCCCGATGAAATTCTGGCGATGCGCTGTGCGGTCAATGCCTGCGAGGCGTCTTGCGCCGCGATGGAATATTTCGCCCGGACCGAAGTGCTCAAGGGCAACACGTCAGAAGATGATATCTGGGCCGTTTTGCACGCAGAAAACATCAAGCGCGGCGGCGAATGGATCGAAACCCGCCTGCTCGCCTCTGGTCCCCGCACGAACCCATGGTTTCAGGAATGCGGGCCACGGATCACGCAGAACAATGAGATTATCGCTTTCGACACGGACCTTGTCGGCAGCTATGGCATTTGTGTCGACATCTCACGCACATGGTGGATCGGCGACACCCCCCCGCGCCCGGATATGGTCTATGCGATGCAGCATGCCCATGAGCACATCATGACCAATATGGAGATGTTGAAACCGGGCGTCATGATCCCAGAACTGACGGCCAATACCCATATGCTGGACGCCCAGTTCCAGAAACAGAAATACGGCTGTTTGATGCACGGTGTGGGCTTATGCGATGAATGGCCGCTTGTGGCTTACCCGGACAAAGCCGTGCCGGGCGCTTATGACTATCCGCTGGAACCAGGCATGGTGTTGTGTGTCGAGGTCCTAGCCGGGGCCGAGGGCGGGGATTTTTCCATCAAGCTGGAAGATCAGGTTCTCATCACGGAGGACGGGTATGAAAACCTGATCACCTACCCCTTCGACGACGCATTGATGGGGCGCTGACAGCGCCCCAGATCATCATTTCACGACGATACGCACCGTATCGCCATGGATTTTGACGGTTTCGCGACCGGGACGGTCCGCGACGAAAATCGTTTCATACACCGGCGTATCACCGCCACAGCTGCCGCTGCCACGCACGCCGGCTTTGCCAAATACGATATGGCCGGTGGTCAATTTAGCGTCGAGATTGCTTTTGCTTTTTGACCGTTCCGCCTTGGTGGGGAGTTTCCCACACTCACCGCGCAGGCCGTGCACGATCGTGGCCTGGCCGACCTTCAGATTGACTTTGGACTTGTACTTGACCTTATTGCTCGCGTCGGCAAAGGCGAGGCCAGAAACGGCGCAAAAACTAATAACTGCAATGACTTGAACGACATATTTCACGTTGATTAGCTCCTCTAAATGAGACTTGGCAAATCAAAAAAATGGATTTCAATTAATATTCACACTGCCCATCACAAACGCTACCCATCACATTCCATATTTTCAATTCATTTCTTAGGACGGTAACCTTTCGACCTCACCTCTCTGTGACAAAGCCTTCACACCACTTGCGATAAGCCCCTTCAGACCGCCATGTTAAACGGGTGATCTGCGCGCAAAGGATACGTAAATGCCCACCGAACGCCTGACTTTCACCGGCCACGCAGGAGATGTCTTGGCCGCTCGCTTGGACCTACCGGAGGGACCCGTTCTGGCCACGGCCGTCTTTGCCCACTGCTTTACGTGTTCCAAGGATATCCCCGCCGCGCGGCGCATTTCCGCGCGACTGGCTTCAGCCGGGATCGCGGTCTTGCGCTTTGATTTCACCGGGCTTGGACATTCCAAGGGAGAGTTTGCAAACACCAACTTCACCTCGAATGTTCAGGATTTGGTACTGGCCAGCAACGTATTGGCAGACCGGAACATGGCGCCTTCTATAATGATTGGGCACTCCTTGGGCGGTGCCGCCGTTTTGCGGGCCCGTGCGGATATTCCTTCCATCAAAGCGGTCATCACCCTTGGTGCCCCATTCGATCCCGAACATGTCACGCACAATTTTGCCCATGCCTTGGACGACATCGCCGCCAAGGGCGAAGTAGAGGTGCAACTGGGCGGACGACCATTCCGTATCCGCCAAAGCTTTGTCGAGGATGTTTCGGCCAGCAACCTGCGCCCTGCGATCGCCAATTTGGACGCGGCCCTTTTGGTCCTGCACGCGCCCCGCGATGCGACCGTCGGCATCGAGAACGCGAGCGATATCTTTTTGGCGGCCAAACACCCCAAGAGTTTCGTCACATTGGACAACGCCGATCATCTGATCACCAACGGCGAGGACGCCGAATACGCAGCCGAAGTCATTGGGGCGTGGGTGACCCGGTATGTCGATCTTCGGCCACCTGCCCCGCCGCCCGGCGCGCCTGAAGGCATCATTCGCGTGGCCGAAGCCGATCCGGACGGGTTTCTTCAGGATATCAATGCGGGTCCCTGGCATCATGCGGTTGCGGATGAACCGATTGCCTATGGCGGCACCAATCAAGGTATGTCCCCCTATGGATTTGTGTCGGCCGGTTTGGGCGCCTGTACATCGATGACCATCCGCATGTATGCGCGGCGCAAGGGCTGGCCGTTGACCCATGTCAGCGTGGATGTCAGCCACAACAAGGTGCATGCACAGGATGCCGAACCGGGGGCTGACAATCGGATTGACGAGTTTACCCGCGTGATCCGGCTCGAAGGGAACCTGACCTTGGATCAGCGTGACCGCTTACTAGAGATTGCCGACAAATGCCCCGTGCACCGCACGCTCGAGCGCAGCTCGGCCGTCAAGACCGAGCTGCTGCCAGCCTAAGGCGCATCCATACGGCAACCGCGAAACACGCAGTGCAGTTCGCCAAAAGTGATCCCTTAGCGGCGCCCGCCGCCCGGGCGCGGTCTGGGCGATGGTCGTGACACTGGCGGGCGGTGGATCGGTGGTTTGGCCACAGGCGGCTTCGCCACGGGCGGCTTGGGCCGATCCGGACGATCCGGGCGATCTGGCCTATCAGGACGGTCAGGACGATCCGGGCGCGGACGTCCGTAATAGTAATCGTTCCAGAGGTAACTGTCTAATAGACGCCCGTGCTGATGAACCCTGTGCCAGGTTCACATCCAGACAAGACGGCCATCACCGTTCCAAAAGCACCGGCCAGGCAGAGTTTGCGCAATCCTCGTTTCATCTGCGGTCCCTCCCCTTAACGTCCGGCTCGGATCGACCCGAGCATGTCATTCACGCTGCCGACAAGCGCCGGATCAACGCCCGGTTCCATGATCACGATGCCGGCAACGATTTGCGGCCCGGGCAGATCGATCAAAACAGCCGAGAAGGACACGGTTTTGCCGTCGCGCCGACCAGTGCCCGCAAAGGTTGTCGCCGGGTAGCCGTTGATCCGGCGATCAACGCGCTCGCCCACTTCGGGGTCCTGGACAAGGAAAGGGCCCACATCCTGCAGGTATTCGATCCCTTCCGCGATGTTTCGAACATCATGCGGCGCGTTCAGGCCCACCCAGATGCCAGAAGCTTCGACCGGCGAAAGCCCCAGCAACCGGCTCACCTCGCGTGGTTCTGTATCGCCCGGCGCGGTCAATTCTCGTAACCCGCCGGTCCGAACGGACCAGAAGTCCGGCACCGAAACGGTAAATACAGAGCGACCTTCATCCGTATAGGTTACGGGCACGTCTGCACCTGTCGGCGTCGAAAAACTGAGCCCAGCGCCAAGGATAAGTGCCGCTAATAGAGGAATTCCTTGTTTCATTTGAATGCCTTTTCCCAATTCATCCCCAACATGGAATGTTTGCCCGGCTTCTGTCCAGAGCCAAGCGTAAGCGGCAGCTCGTATTTTTGGGACCTGTGAAAACGCGTGTGACCCAAAACCAAGAAGCTTTTTGAAATACCGATCATGTGAAAAAATCTGGTCATCCAAAGGTTCCAGCATCGCGATTTTCACCCGACGTCAAACAGAAGCCCCACTTTTAACCGTCGCGCACAACGCCATATCTCTACCTTCGTACCGCCGCATTCTCTCGGTACGGCTGACCATTGAAAAAAACGGGTTAAATGACGCATGGCTGTTGCAGCCGGAGACTTGATTTTCGTTGGCTGGGATGCCGACAGCAACGACGTTGCCTTTCTCACCACGGCCAATATCACGGCTGCGGAAGTCATTTACTTTACCGATCGTGAATGGAATGGATCATCGTTCAATGGTGGCGAACAGCTCATTGAATGGACAATCACAGATGACATCCCCGCCGGAACGCTGCTGACGCTGGATATGACCAGAGGCTCTGATGCGACGGCTGAAGTTGTATCTGGAGAAGAACCTGGCGGGCCACTTGAAGGGACAGTGGACTACATCTCCGGCTTTGGCAATCTGGCGAGTAACAACGAAATGTTGTGGGCATTTCAAGGGGATCGGACCGGGGACGATGTTACACCAACAAATTTCATTAGCGTTATTGGCAACTCTGACGCGGCGGGCGACAATTTCCGACAGAGCCCAGAATTAAGCGGAACCGGACTGACCACCGAGAATGGCGCGGTCATCATTGATGGTGACAATGACTATATGCAGTTTGACCCGGCTGCTGCGTTGGGCACCGTTCCGGGCGGTTTGCGAACCGTTGTCAGCAAAGAAGCCATTCTGGAAGCCGTCGGCGACCCCAGCAACTGGATAACAGCCGACAGTGCTGGAAGCTCTCCATCCGACAATCCAGAAGGGACTGACGGAGGTTTTTCATGGATCGACGGCCCGGGTGGGACGCCCGTCGCACCGCTGCCAACTGCTGTCGATCCTGCCGACGTTACCGTGTTGTACTTTTCCGGCAGCAACGTTGCATTTTTTGATGCAGTCGACGACGCCAACGGCGGTTTATCGTCCGAGTTTTCCGGCATCACGCAGCCATTCTTGCCCACTGACATCATCGAGATTGCGATCAAGACAGAGGATATCGAGCCAGATGGCGAGTTCAACGGCAGTGAAGTCGAGTTCACAAGGGTCACTGTCGAGCGGGACGGCATTCGCTATGACCTGACAGTCAACGAAGGGTCAAAAATCAAGGAAAGCGGCGCGACCAACACTGACCCGGGACAAGCAAAAGAACAGGGGGACACCTTCTTTTCAACGAATGATGAGGTCGGGTCATTTGTTGGTCCGACTTTCTTTGCGTCACCCTTTTCAAGCTTTCCGGCAGGCAAACTCGTTTTTGCCAATACTGCGACCTTTACAGAGGGCCAAGTCACGGAAATCGACCGGTTCCAAGGCATCGGTGCAAATGCAAATTACAATGTCAGCAACAATCTCGTCCCGCCGCCACCACCTTGCTTTGTGGTCGGCACCCAAATTGACACACCCGACGGCCCGCGGCCGATCGAAGAGATTAAACCGGGCGATTGGGTGCTGACTTATGACGGGCCGCCTGCCCAAGTCAGGTGGGCAGGTCGGGTAAAGGTCAGAGCAGATGCAAACCACGCCCCGGTTTGTATTCCGGCGGGGCTGTTAGGCAATCGGGTCGAGGTCAGGGTATCACCCCAACACAGGTTATTGATCACCGGATGGCAGGCAGAATTATTGTTTGGTCAACCTGAGGTTCTTGTTCCTGCCAAACACGTTGTCCGTCCCGGCTTGGCTTATCGTGACAAAAAGACCCGTTTTGTCGACTACGTACATCTGGCCTTTGACGCGCATGAGATGCTGATATCCGAAAACCTGATTTCTGAAAGCTACGAAGTTGGCCCACAAGGTTTGCGCGCTCTTTCCCCAGAAGCACAAGCCGAACTCAATCGCCTGTTCCCCGACGCTATCAACGGCATGCGACCGCATCTTGGGACATCAAAACGACCCACACTATCGGCGTTTGAAGGACGCGTTCTCGCCTTGAAATTGATGCAAGATACAACACAATCGACCGCAATAAACTAGCGGGCGGCGGTCCGCCGATCCAAAGTTCAGTGCGAGCAACGCCAGTTACTGATCGCACAGTCGACCAAAAAAGCCCCGTCACCGACGGGGCTTTTTCTTCAATTATCGTTGGATCAGGTGCGCGCGTTGCCGACCAGTTTCCACAAGGCAGGCAGCAACAGGGCCGCCATAGCCAGTTTGATTGCATCGCCCACCAGGAACGGCGTCAGGCCCATTCCAGAATGGGTTTGTCCCAACCATAAAGTTCGCCCAGCCACAGCAGGCCCGGCACATAGATCAGCACGTTACCGATGAGCATTGCTGCGGCCATCCAGACCACGGAACGGTCCCAGCCGCGGGTCGCCAGAACGCCCAGAGCCAGCGTGGCCAAAACATAGCCCACCAGGTAACCGCCGGTGCCGCCCATCATATAGGTCAGGCCAAACTTTTCCGCGGATGAGCCCGCAAAGACGTCAAAGCCCAAAGCGCCAACGATCATGTAACCCAGGATCGTGACAAAGCCCAAACGCGCGCCATAAGCCGCACCGATGCTGAGCATGGCAAATGTGCCCATGGTGATTGGAACCGGCCACATCGGAACCTTGATTTTCGCGGCGACGGCGAGCGCCACAATGCCCAGAACCACCAAAACGGCTTGTTTGATCCGCAGGGCGGCGCCGCTTTGCGGGCCGATCGCGTCTGCCAATACGACATTTGTCGATTGTGCGCTCATAGGGTCTTCTCCTCGTGCTATCCCTCGATTTCTGGACCGCTTTGTGCCCGAGCGTTTCTGCGGCTGCAAGGTTATTTCGCAATTGCGGCATAGCGCGACGTCAGGACATAGTTCTTGCGCGGTCCCGAAACGCGCCAACGCGCATGCCATTGGGGAAATTGGGAAAGGTCATAGGCCACGTCATATATGTCCGGATCGCAATAATGCCGGTCTTCTGGCGCGGCATCGGTCAATCGGATCGTGTGAAACGGGCGCTCGTCGTCAAATAAGATCGCGATGCCCTCTGGTGCCGCGCGCCACAAATATCGGCGGGTTGCCTGCATCATGGGCGCGCCGGGAACCTGCAACGACAGCTCTTCGTCGTAAATCAGCCCCGCGTCATCCGGCACAAAACGGGCCGTTCCCGTTCCTTGGATCACCTGTCCAGCGCGTACATCCTCGATCCGCCGGTCCAGCTGCCAGACACCTTCAAAATCGTTGAGTTCAATCGGCATAGCGCCCGTCGGTCACATCCCCGGCCGCCCCGATAAAGCGGATCACATCGCCCGACCGCGCCATGTCATAACAGGCCCACAGGTCTGACGGCGGCCACATGCTGCAATATTGGTCGCCACGAACGCCCCAATAGCCCCAGCTGTCTTCGCCCGCGTTATACAGCGTGCGACCCGTTGCCCGGAAATCCTGCCACGCGCCACTGTCATAGCTCAGCTTGCGCCCCTCAAGCGCTGTTTGCACCTCGGCACCGGTCATCACCTGCCACTCTTCCGCAGACACGGCAGAGGCGCAGAACAGCGCCAAAAGGACAATCCGTCTCATATCAGGGCTCCTGTCTTGTGATGCCAGCCGACGCAGTCTATGACGCCCCTCGTCTGCCCCACAATCGCAAAAAGGTCTCCAATCGCATGATCCCGCGTTATTCCCGCCCCGACATGGTCGCCATCTGGAGCCCGGAAACAAAGTTCCGCATCTGGTACGAGATTGAGGCGCATGCTTGTGACGCCATGGCAGAGCTGGGCGTGATCCCGAAAGAAAACGCCGCTGCTGTGTGGAAGGCCAAGGACGTGGAATTCGACGTGGCCCGCATCGACGAGATTGAGGCGGTCACCAAACATGACGTCATCGCGTTCCTGACCCATCTGGCAGAGATCATCGGCAATGATGAGGCCCGGTTTGTCCATCAGGGCATGACCTCTTCGGATGTTCTGGACACGACGTTCAATATTCAGCTGACCCGCGCTGCCGATATCCTGATCGCGGATCTGGAAGGATTGCTCGCCGCGCTGAAACGTCGGGCGTATGAGCATAAGGACACGGTGCGCATTGGCCGGTCGCACGGCATTCATGCCGAACCGACCACGATGGGCCTAACCTTTGCCCGGTTTTACGCAGAAATGGACCGCAATCTCAGCCGGATGCGTGATGCGCGGGCCGAGATTGCCACAGGCGCAATTTCCGGCGCGGTCGGGACCTTTGCCAATATCGATCCGGCCGTCGAGGAACATGTCTGCGATCAGATGGCTCTGGTCCCCGAACCGATCAGCACACAGGTCATTCCCCGCGACCGCCATGCCGCGTTTTTTGCCACGTTGGGCGTGATTGCGTCCTCCATCGAAAACATCGCCGTTGAAATCCGCCACATGCAACGAACCGAGGTGTTGGAAGCTGAAGAGTTCTTTTCTGCAGGGCAAAAAGGGTCGTCCGCGATGCCGCACAAACGCAACCCAGTTCTGACCGAGAACCTGACCGGTCTGGCCCGTCTGGTGCGTATGGCCGTGGTTCCTGCAATGGAAAACGTGGCCCTCTGGCATGAACGCGACATCTCGCACAGCTCGGTCGAGCGCAACATCGGTCCGGATGCGACCGTGACGCTGGACTTCGCCCTCGCCCGGATGACCAGCGTTATCGACAAGCTGGTCGTGTATCCCGATAACATGCTGGCCAACATGAACAAATTCCGTGGCCTTGTGATGTCACAACGAGTTTTGCTGGCCCTGACCCAAGCAGGCGTCAGCCGCGAAGACGCCTATCGTCTGGTGCAACGCAACGCGATGAAGGTCTGGGAAGAAGGCAAGGATTTCAAAACCGAACTCCTCGGCGACGCGGATGTCACCGCCGCGCTCAGCACCGAGGAAATCGAAGAGAAGTTTGACCTTGGCTATCACACCAAACATGTCGATACGATCTTTGAACGGGTGTTCGGCGAATAGGTCGGTCTCAATCACCGACCTACGCCAACAGAGCAACAAACCGCATAAGTACCTCGTCCCGCGCCCGGCTGGGATGCCAGAACGCATGAGCAGACAGATGTTGCGCATCAAAGGGATAGGGGTGCACCCGCACCGGCCAGCGGTCGGATGCCTGCTTTGCCACGCGCTCTGGCACCACGGCCAACCGATTTGAACCGCAGATCATCTGCGCCACCATGGCATAGGATGAAACAATCATCGGACGGTCTATCGGATGCCCCAGATCATCGAACATTGGTGGTTTGCCCGGATCATAACGCACGACGACACGCTGATGGTCATGAAATCTGTCTTGGTCGACATGATCCGGGCCGGTTTTGGCGCAGGTCATGCAAACCAGTTTGTCCTGAAAAACTGTTTTAGTAGGCGGTAAGCCAAACCCAGGCATGTCGCCGGCAACAACCAGATCCAATAGCCCATCTTGAAGCAATTGGGCGGCGTCCGCCGAGAGCGCACGAATGTCAAAGCGCACGCCCGGCATGGCAGCTGTCAGGGCGCGGATCGCGTCGGCCAAGCACATCTCGAACACCGCGTCCGACGCCGCGATCACCAAGTCCCTTTCGATGTTCTGCAACCTTTGCTCGGGCCGCCGGGCCGCAAAATCACGTGCCTCGGACATCAACGCCGCCAGCGGGACGATCAACGTTTTGGCAAAGGGCGTCAAAACCAGAGACCGTCCTGATTTTACCAAAAGCTCGTCTTCGAAATGATCCCGCAACTGCGCCAATATTGCGCTGACCGCGGATTGGCTCAAATGAACCCGCGCCGCAGCCCCGGTCACGCTGCGCTCCTGTAATAACGCTTGCAAACACACGAGCTGATTCAGGTTAAATCCAGAGAGCCGCACGTTACATCCAAAAAAGTGATCTATTCAGCATCAATAAATCAATTTCTCCAAATCCAAAAGACATGAAACGCTCAAAGGCGAGATCACCGTACCAAGTGAGGGAGCAAGCAATGGGTATTCCGGTTATTCCAATAGAAGATCTTTTGGCTGAAACCGCCGACGCGGCAATCATTGACGGCGCGGCGTCATCCGGGTTCCTGACGATTTCCGGGGCGGACGCCAAACTTGGTCTGGGTGATGCCCGGCGCCACTTGTTAAGCTTTTTTGATGCCGGACCAGAGGCGAAACAGAGAACACTGCGCCACAAATATGATCCCTCGCGCCCCAATCTTTATCGCGGCTATTTCCCGGCCGAGCCGGAGAAGAACGCGATGATCGAGGGGTTCGACATTGGCGCGGATGTTGCAGACCCGACGATAGCAGGTGACGGAAGCGACCCTCTGACCGAACCAACGCCCCATCCTGGTCTTGACGGGTGGGATGACGCGGCCAAGCTCTATACCAGATCCATGCATCAGATTGCCGGCGCACTCACGCGGTCGTTGCTGTGCAGCCTAAATGCAGATGACGCCCTGGAAGGCCAGATGTTTGGGCGGAGCATTTCGACCCTGCGGCTGCTGCGATATCCTGCCCACAGCGGCGAAAGTTTCGGACCCGACCAACGGCTGGAAACACCCGAGGGTATTCGCTTTGTGATGACACCGGCCCACACCGACAGCGGCTTTGTCACTTTGCTGTGGCAGGATGGGACAGGTGGGCTGCAGGCAGAAACGCCCGACGGCTGGATTGACGTTCCGCCGGTGGATGACGGTATCATCGTGAACTTTGGCCAGATGCTGTCGGATTGGTCCGGAGGGCGCATTCGCGCCACGCGTCACCGGGTGCTTGGCGGGACCGCGCAGCGGGTTTCGGTGCCTTTCTTTTTCGAACCGGGGGTGAATTCCATCATCGAGCCAATCTTTGGACATGGTGAACCGTTCGTTTATGGCGACTTTCTCTGGGACCGAATGCGCGACTATCCCATGATGAAAGGTGTCCACCGGGAACCCACGGGGCTTTGATCGACGCCCCAACAGGCGAAGTTCCCCGCCGTCGCGCGGCGGTGCAATGCAGGACGCTAACCTGTGCAACTGACTTTAAATTCGAAACATTTCCCGTTTCGCGCTTAAGCCTTCCTTCACCGCCAGCCGTAAGTTTGCGCACGTGGTTGTGTGGAGTGTAAGCGATGGCAAACAAGGTGACTGGAACAGACAAGGATGACGTCATTTCGACCGGTGCAGACCAGGACGTGGTCGGCGCCGGGGGTGGTGATGACCGGGTTGAACTGGGCGCGAATGATGACGTGGCCTATGGCGGTACCGGTCAGGATGTGCTGATCGGGGATGGCGCGGCTGCCGTGTCGCCGGGCGCAGAAAACCTGATCGTCAACGGCTCTTTTGAAGCCTCTCAGCTCGGGGCCAAAACCGGCTGGGGCAAATTGGCCAAACTGGACGGTTGGCAAGTTGAGGGCAATTGGAGCGAGCTCCCCTTCAACGGATATCTGGGCGTTCAGGCCAGCGACGGCGAGCAATGGCTTGATATGGCCAATGGCGGACCCGGAAACGACGCCCGCCTGTCGCAAAAGATCGATGGATTGGCACAGGGTACATCGCTGACGCTGAGCATGGACGCGGCCCTTCAAAGCGCGGCGTTCCCGTCAACGGTTGAGGTCTGGTGGAACGGCGTCCGGGTCGGCACGCTCGACCCTCAAACGCGGGATATGCAGACCTTTGATTTCACGGTTGAAGCTGGCAGCGGCGATGGCAGCGACACCGTGCGACTGATCGGGGTCAGCGAGAAAGGGTATGTCGGGATCGCACTCGACAATGTGAAGCTGATCGAAAATGTGCCTGATGGCGGGGATGACCGGCTGGAGGGCGGCGGTGACAGCGATACGTTGATCGGGGACGGTGGTGACGATCTGCTGGCCGGTGCCGGCGCGGGGTCCGAATGGATGTTGGTGGAGGGTAAATGGGTCTATGACGCGACCCGCATTGCCAAGGACGGCCCTGCCGAAAAAGACAATTCCGCCGACGTCCTGCAAGGCGGTGATGGCGATGACATTTTGCTGGGCAATGGGGGTGCGGATCAGCTTTTTGCCGGATCGGGTGATGATGTTGTGAATGCCGGCGATGGTGATGACACCGCTTTTGGCGAAGACGGCGACGACACCATCAATCTTGAAGCAGGCGATGATTACGCCGAAGGGGGCGCTGGCGCGGATGTGATCAACGCGGGGTCTGGCAATGACACGCTTTATGGCGATGCAGATGCCTCCGGACCAGAGGGAGGTGCCGACAAACTGCGCGGCGGGTCAGGCGACGACAAGCTTTTCGGTGGCGGTGGTACGGACCGGCTGAGCGGCGGCACGGGGCATGACACGCTTGATGGCGGCGATGGGAAGGACATTCTCAACGCAGGCAGCGGCGACGATTTCGTAGAGGGTGGTGAAGGCAATGACAAAATCCGAGGTCAGTCCGGCGATGACGTCCTGTCGGGTGGCGATGGTAAGGATTACATCGACGGCGGCAGCGGTCATGACGCTCTGTCGGGCGGGGCCGGAAAAGACAAGCTGGTCGGCGGCACAGGGTCTGACACAATCGAAGGCGGGGCTGGCAATGACCATATGTGGGGCGGCAACTGGACCGGAGATGGATCAAGCGACACTTTTGTCGTCTCCGCGGGCAGCGGCAAAGACTATATCCATGACTTTGAAGCCGATCACGACCAGATCGATCTGACGGCCTATGGGATCACGTATGAAGACCTCGCAGCGGTGACGGAGGACCAGGGTTGGGCAACTATCATCGACCTGAGCGGTCTGGCAAACGGCATGGTCGGCGATAAGCTTATCCTGAAATCCGTGCAGGCAGATGACTTGGATGAAAGCAATTTCATTGTCTGACCGGGTCGGGATCTGAAACGAAAATGGACAGTTTTTGTGCATTTGCAGGCCAACCAATTGGATTGATCGATACAACCGCGCACGTAAGCCCTTGAAATCCCTTGCAGGGCCTTTTGCCCCACCCGACGGCACCAGCAAATCGCTTTGAACCAGCGACCAAACGGGCTAGCATTCCCTTACGATAGTCTAACAGGAGAGCAAGATGACCATGAAGACCCTTCTGGCCGCCCTGGCCCTCACCACCCTGCCCACGCTGGCCTATGCGGAATGCAGCTGGGGCCATTACGACCAGCAAGCACAGTCCTGCATCGCTGGCACCGCTTGGGATGCTGAAAAACAAGCCTGCGTGGAAAGCGTCAGCAGCTGACTCATCGTTCACGGCAGTTTGAAGACCGAAGCGACCCTCAAATGGGTCGCTTCGCGCGTTATTGAGCTAGGTTCGGTATCAGCCGAGCATATCGACACAGGAGATTACCATGCGAATTCTTGCCATCGTCGCGATTTGTGCCCCCACCTTTGCTTTCGCAGCGGGCGAAAGCTCTGGCCCGGGTACAACGTTTTCCAACCCGCCGAAAACAACCGAGACGACCCAGGACTGCTTTTCCGAGCGTCAGTGGGACAAGGAAAAGAAAAGCTATGTCCGTTATAGCCAGAAGGTGAACGGCGTTTGGGACGCCAAGCTGAAAAAGTGCATTCGCCCGGATCAAAGCTCTTCTTTGGATACAGACACTCTTTATGGCGCTGTGCGCGAGATGGCCTATGCAGGACGCTATGAAAGCGCGCAGATGGTTTTGAGCCAAATGGACCAGGCGGATGACCGCGTGATGACCTATTGGGGCTTTACGCACCGCAAGCTGGGCAACATGGATCTGGCCAACACCTTCTATCAGGATGCCATCACCCAGAACCCCGACAACATCCTTGCGCGATCCTACATGGGTCAGGGATTCATCGAGGCGGGCAAAACTGATGAAGCAATCGCACAGTGGCGCGAAATCGTTGCGCGTGGTGGCGAAGGCAGCTGGGCAGAGGCATCGTTGCGCGAAGCGATCCGCACCGGGTTGACATACAGCTACTGATGATCCGTTGGCCGATGATCTAGGGTCTGTGGACAATCACCAGTACACCCCAGTTTCCGTCCAAAATTGCTCAGTTCCTGGAATTTGCGCGCAGTAAGAGTGATCTCTTTCAAGCGCAAATGACGCAGAAATGGGCAATTTTGGCGAAACCGCTCGGCGGCGCGGCCCATTTTGCCTCCGACTTTGCGTATTCTCGGCTCCGATCAACCAGATCGCAGGCCTCAAATCCGCGCGTTGGCGGCAAAATGGTTCTCGCGCTGGGGTGTACTGGTGATTGTCCACAGACCCTAAAATCGCGATAGACATTGCCGCGATTGCACGCCTAGATCATCGGCATGACCTACATGATCTCAGTCCGTATCACGGGCGCTGGAAGCCGCCCGTGACTTTTGCCGATCCAGCCGGACGGCAAAACAGCCAAGCGATACTTTTCATGATCGCCACTGTTTTCTTTTTCTCGATGATGGACGCCTCGATCAAGGCGCTGGCGCCGAAGGTTGGCGTGCTGATGGGTCTGTGGGCGCGCTACACCTGGCAGATGATCGTTGTGTTTGTGTTGGTCCTGCCCCGCCTGCGCCCGGTGATGCAAACAAAGTACCCAAAAATCCATGTTTTGCGGTCCTTGATGCTGATGCTGGCATCCGGATTTTTCTTTGTCGGGCTCAGCCGCATACCGCTGAGCGATGCCGCCGCTCTGATGTCGACAAACCCAATGTTCATCACCCTGGGGGCCGCGCTCTTTCTGGGTGAGGCACTTGGCCTGCGACGGATCATCGGGATTTGCGTTGCAATGATCGGGGCTTTGATTGTCATGCGGCCGGGAACGGATGTGTTTCAACCGGCAGCCATTTTCCCGATCCTCGCCGCGCTGTGCTATTCAACCTATGCCCTTTTGACGCGCCGGGTCGGACCCGAAGAAGATATCTGGACGTCGCTTTTTTACACCGGTTTGGTGGGGACCGTGGTTCTGACATGCGGCTTGCCGTTCTTTTGGCAAACACCTGATGCAACCGGCCTGATCCTGATGGCGATGGTGGCAGGATTTGGAACATTGGGTCAGCTTTGCCTGATCCGCGCCTTTACGGCGGGCGAGGCCGCGATGCTGGCGCCATACGCTTATTCCGGCCTGATATTCGCCGCGGTTTGGGGCATGCTGTTCTTTGGCGAATGGCCGGACATCTGGACCATTTGCGGCGCGCTTGTGATTGCGTTGGCCGGGCTTTATGTGTGGCAGCGCGAAACGTTCCGAAACTAACCAGGTTCCCGATGCCCGCGCATAAGTCAGAGTTGTCCCGTTTCGACCGCATCGGCTATTTCGCCAGCAATGTCATCCTTCGCGGGTTGATCTCGCTCGTTCTGATTTTGCCCTATGAAACACGGTTGCACTTCATGGGGTGGCTGTCGGCCAAGTTGGTGTCGCCGATTGCGCGATACCCACGCCGCATTCGGACCAATTTGAAACTGGCCCGCCCGGATTTGACCAAGGACGAAGTCGAAAAATTGGTGCATGACGTCCCCGACAATGCCGGTCGTACGCTGATCGAACACTTTTCGGCCAAGGGATTCAAAAAGCGGGCCGAAGCGGCTGAAATTACAGGCCCCGGGTGGCAACCGCTTCTGGACGCGCGCGCGTCGGGGCGGCCAGTAATCCTGCTGGCCTCACATTTTGGAAATTACCTCGCTGCGCGGGCCAAACTGTTCTCTAAGGGCCACGAAATGGGCGCCCTGTACCGCCGCATGGCCAACCCCTATTTCAATGATTACTACACCGCCGCTTTGGCAGGGTTTGGCGAACCGATCTTTGAGCAGGGCCGGCGCGGCATGGTCGAATTGGTCCGGCATCTGCGTCAAGGCGGGACATTGGGCATTCTGGTCGATTTGCATGCGCATCAAGGGTCTGAGTTGACCTTTTTCGGGCAACCTGCCGTCACCTCTTTGATCACGGCGGAAATGGCGGTCAAATATGATTGCCTTGTCGTGCCCGTCTATGCGGTGCGGCGCGAAAATGGCCTCGACTTTGATATCGAGTTCCACGCGCCAATTCCGCATTCAGACCCGGAAACGATGACCCAGGCCATGAACGACAACCTCGAAGCAATGGTGCGTCAACATATGGGGCAATGGTTCTGGATCCACCGCCGTTGGAAACCTTGGGGCGGGTTGGGCATTCAGCCCGATATCGTGGATTAATCCAGCTTTGCCGCGGCCAGAATGGCGCCCGGCCCTTGTTCCTGGATAATGATGGCCACCGGGTCGCTGTTGCCCAGAGAAGCAGAAAGCGCCAGCGCGTCATTGCCATCCCATTGTCCGATCACCTGCCAATCCGCAACAATATTGGCATAGCTGATCGTTTTACCGGCATTCTCACCGCGCGTGATCTTTACCGTTTTTTCCGGCATGAAGCGCACAAGATGAACGTCCAACGCCGCGCGTCCAAGACCCTTGATCGGCGTCGCGGACACCGTCATGACGTCGCCCGACCGCTCAACCGTCAGCGCGACTTTTGGCGTGGCCGCGCCGTGTTTCATGATCAATTCGGCCAATTCCATAGACCGCGCGCCGACGACATCATCCTTACCATTGATGATCATCTGCGGCGTGTAGATCATCCGCCGTCCGGCCAGATGGGCGTATGCCTTTTGGCGGACGGTGTTTTCGGGATCAGCGAACTCGTCTTTCCAGCCGATATAATCCCAATAATCCACGTGCAGCGCCAAGGCGATCACATCCTCACGCTCGGCCAGTTCATGCATCAAACGGTCAGCTGGCGGACAGGATGAACAGCCCTGAGACGTAAAAAGTTCCACCACGACAGGGGACGATTGCGCCTGCGCTTGCAGTGCGCCAAAGCTCAAAGCGGCCAATGCCACGGCGGCAAAACGTTTCATCATCGGGTGCGGTTCCTTGCGTTGCATCGATGGATGTAACCGGCACATCCTGAAATAACCAATCAAGGTTTTGCGAGACAGAGTGAGTGTGGCGCGCGCGCAACGCTGCATGTATTGTGTACAATGGTATACAAAATTGGCCAATTTCGGTACAGACCCATTGAATACTGTCACCGAAGCGTGCATTTAAATCATAGCACGTTCCCAAAAATTTGACCTGAGAGGGAGGCCAGCCATGCCAATCACCGTCGGACAGGACACCGCCAAGACGCGTAAATCGATTACCGTCAACTGCAAAACGATTTCCTATTATTCCATTCCCGAAGCGCAAGAGGCCGGATTGGGCGACTTTTCCAAACTGCCCGCCGCTTTGAAAGTCGTTCTGGAAAACATGCTGCGCTTCGAAGATGGCAAGACCGTCGAAGTCGACGACATCAAGGCATTTGCCGAATGGGGCGCGAACGGTGGGCAGAACCCGCGCGAGATCGCCTATCGCCCGGCGCGCGTGCTGATGCAGGATTTCACCGGGGTTCCGGCCGTCGTCGACCTTGCAGCGATGCGCGACGGACTTGTGGCCCTTGGCGGTGACCCCGAAAAGATCAACCCGCTGAACCCGGTTGACCTTGTCATCGACCACTCTGTCATGATCGACGCCTTTGGCAATCCGCGCGCCTTCCAGATGAACGTGGACCGCGAATATGAACGGAACATGGAGCGCTATACCTTCCTCAAATGGGGTCAATCCGCGTTCAACAATTTCCGGGTGGTGCCGCCCGGCACGGGCATCTGCCATCAGGTGAACCTGGAATACCTGGCCCAGACCGTCTGGACGGACACAGATCAAAACGGGGAAGAGGTTGCTTATCCCGACACGCTGGTCGGCACGGATAGCCACACGACGATGGTCAACGGCGCGGCCGTGCTGGGCTGGGGTGTTGGCGGGATCGAGGCCGAAGCCGCGATGCTAGGCCAGCCAATTTCGATGCTCATTCCCGAGGTGATCGGCTTTGAGCTGACCGGATCGATGGTCGAAGGCACCACCGGCACGGACCTTGTGCTGAAGGTCGTTGAAATGCTGCGCGCCAAGGGTGTTGTCGGCAAATTCGTTGAATTCTATGGCGAAGGCCTGAACCGTCTGCCGCTGGCTGACCGTGCAACCATCGCGAACATGGCCCCGGAATACGGCGCGACCTGTGGCTTCTTCCCGATCGATGGCGAAACGCTGCGCTATCTTCGGAACACCGGCCGGGACGAAGATCGCATCGCGCTGGTCGAGGCCTATGCCAAGGAAAACGGGTTCTGGCGAGGTGACGACTATGCGCCGGTTTACACGGATACACTGCACCTCGATATGGGCACCATCGTGCCCGCCATTTCAGGGCCCAAACGCCCGCAGGATTTCGTGGCGCTGACAGACGCAAAATCGGCCTTTACACGCGAAATGGAAGAAACCTTCAAACGTCCGATGGGCAAAGAAGTTGCCGTTGCAGGTGAGGACTACACAATGGAAAGCGGCAAGGTTGTGATCGCCTCGATCACCTCTTGCACCAACACTTCGAACCCCTACGTGATGATCGGTGCGGGCCTTGTCGCGCGCAAGGCTGCGGCGCTGGGTCTCGACCGCAAACCATGGGTCAAAACCTCGCTCGCACCGGGTTCTCAGGTGGTGAGCGCCTATCTGGAGGCTGCGGGCCTGCAAGAGGATCTGGACAAGATCGGCTTTAACCTTGTCGGCTATGGCTGCACGACTTGCATCGGTAACTCTGGCCCGATCCAAAAAGAGCTGAGCGATGCGATTGCAGAAGGCGATCTGGTCGCCACATCGGTCCTGTCCGGCAACCGCAACTTCGAAGGCCGGATCAGCCCGGATGTGCGCGCCAACTACCTCGCCTCGCCACCGCTAGTCGTGGCCTATGCGTTGGCCGGAACGCTGGATATCGACCTGACGACAGAGCCGCTGGGCACGGATAAGGACGGCAACGATGTCTTCCTCAAAGACATCTGGCCCACCAGCCAAGAGGTCGCCGAACTGGTCGAGGCAACCGTGACCCGCGAAGCGTTTATCGAAAAATACGCGGATGTTTTCAAAGGGGACGAAAAGTGGCGCGGCGTCGAGACGACGGATCAGAAAACCTATGACTGGCCGCCGACTTCAACATATGTGCAAAACCCGCCCTATTTCCAAGGCATGTCACCAGAGCCGGGCGTGATCACCAATATCGAAGGCGCGCGCGTCTTGGCGTTGTTGGGTGACATGATCACCACCGACCACATCTCTCCGGCTGGGTCGTTCAAGGAAACCACGCCCGCCGGTCAGTACCTGACCGAGCGGCAGGTCGCACCGCGAGAGTTTAACTCTTACGGCTCGCGTCGGGGCAATCATGAGATCATGATGCGCGGAACCTTTGCCAACATCCGCATCAAGAATGAGATGCTGGACGGTGTCGAAGGTGGCTATACCAAGGGCCCGGATGGCGCGCAGACCTCAATCTTTGACGCCGCGATGGCTTATCAGGACGCGGGTACACCGCTCGTCATCTTTGGCGGTGAGCAATACGGTGCGGGATCGTCCCGCGACTGGGCGGCCAAGGGCACAGCCCTGTTGGGTGTCAAGGCGGTCATCGCCGAAAGCTTTGAGCGTATCCACCGGTCCAATCTTGTTGGCATGGGCGTCATTCCGTTTGAGTTCACCGGTGGGGACACCCGCAAATCGCTTGACCTGACCGGCGATGAAACCGTCTCGATCAGCGGTCTGGACACGATTGAGCCGCTGCAAGAGGTGCCTTGCACCATCACCATGGCGGATGGCACAGCGAAAGAGATCATGCTGAAGTGCCGGATCGATACCGCGATTGAGATCGAATATATCGAACATGGCGGCGTCCTGCATTACGTGCTGCGCAACCTTGCACAGGCGGCGTGAACCCGGTTTCATATCACCAGAACGGGCGCCTCTCGGGGCGCCCTTTTTTTGTGGGAGTTTGGACATGAAGACCGCTCTTGTCACCGGGGCCGCACGCGGGCTTGGACGCGCGATTGCCGAAGATCTGGCCTCAGATCACAGCGTTGCTATCACCTATCTGACCACCGGGCCGGACGCCTTATTGGCAACCCACCCCGACATTTTCGCGATTGAGGCTGACTTGTCGGACCCGGGCCAGGTGACTGCCCTGCCCGCCAAGGTGATCGAACGCTTTGGGCAATTGGACATCATCGTCAACAATGCAGCCCAGGTCGCACCCGATGATTGTACCGCCTATGACGCAGCAATCGTGTCCCAGACCATGGGCGTCAACGTTTCGGCCCCAATGGGCCTCTTGAACGCAGCCCTGCCTTTTTTGAAACCGGGTGCGGCGGTTATGAACATCTCTTCCGTCAATGCCCGCCTGCCCGCGATGTCGGCCCACAGCTATTCTGCCAGCAAGGCCGCATTGGACAGCTGGACCAAGATCGCCGCCAAAACGCTGGGCGCGCGCGGCATTAGGGTGAACGCGGTGGCCCCCGGCCCTGTCAACACGCCAGAGGCGCCCCGGTCTGACGAACTGACCGCGCTCTTTCTGAAAGACACGGCACTGGACCGGCTGGCAACCCCGGCCAACATCGCCACGACCGTGCGCTTTTTGGCGTCGGACGCCGCTGCGGGCATTACCGGAGAGATCCTGGAGGTTTCGGCAGGCTATCGGTTATAGCCTGCCGACGACGCCATCACCGGTTATCAAGCTGCGCGCGGACGGCGCGCAGACCTTCCCGCGTCACTTGATAAGGTCGACCGCCACGTGACCGGATAAACCGGCGCTTGCGCAGTTTTTCAGTGATGGGCAACGTACAATCGACCAATACATGACCGTCTCGGGTCACACAGGTCACCTCCGTCAGTTTGCCGTTTTCATTGCGTTCGAAATGGATCGCGCCGCCCTGTGCCAAAGCATGCAGGACGCGTTGTTCGCGCTTGGATATGTTCATGAGCGTGTCTCGGAGTTCGCCAACATGCACTACACCCCGGCAACGCGCGGGGGCAGTCAGATGTGTGGCCCGATGTCAAAGGGGCCTTAGGCTTTGGTGACAAGCTCTGTCATAAACTCTCCGAAACGGCGCAAATGGCCGTTAGCGTCGCGATAACCGTCTTTCGCCCGACACTCAAGGTGTCAGTTCGTGGGCGTGTCCAGAAGGGGGCGAAACTTTTCCGCGATCACACGTTGGGTCACGGGGCCCGCAAAGCGCATCAAAATGGTGCCTTGGCCATCGATGACATAGGTCTCAGGCACCCCGTAGACCCCCCAATCCAGCGCCATCCGCCCTTCGGCATCGGTGCCGATGCCAGCATAGGGGTCGCCAAGCTCTTCCAGGAAGGCCTCGGCATTGGCCGGGTTGTCCTTGTAATTGACGCCGTAGATCGGAATGCCCTCGGCCGCCAAGGCTTCGAGATTTGGGTGTTCCACCCGGCATGGCGCGCACCGGCTGGCCCAATAGTTGACCAGTTTGATCCCATCGCTGCGCAACGCCGCATCGGTGAACGGCGCGGCCTCGCCAAATTCGGTCACGACGACCGGCGGGGCCGGTTGGCCTTCGCGCGCGGATGGCAAGGCATCCGGGTTGTCCCGAAATATGCCGGTGGCGGCCAGTGCCACAAAACCGGCAAAGATCAAAGGAGGGGCCAGCATCAGGGGCGAGATTTTAGCCATCGTTTTTCCGCCTTTGTTCCAACGCATCCATTTCGGCCCGCACACGCCGGCCCCGGATCAGGGTGATCACAACCAACAGCACCAAAAGGACAATCGACGCGGCATAGGCCGACAGCACCGTATCCGCGTATTTTCCAAGATCAGGCATCACGCCACCGCCCTTTCCCGCGCCATCAACGCCCGAATGCGCCGCGCCCGTATTTCGGTGCCCGTGCGGTAAAGAACCAGCGCGATAAAGAGCAGGACAAAACCAGCGATGCAGACCAGCAAAGGCTGGTAAAAGACATCCGCCACGTTTTCTTCTTTATCCAGGCTCAGCGACGCGCCTTGGTGCAGGCCCTGGTTCCAAAAAAGAACCGCATACCGGCTGAGCAAGGCAAAGACAGATCCGACCATGCAGAGGATCGAGGTCAGATCCGCCGCGGTATCGGGGTCCTCAACCGCTTCCCACAGCGCGACATAGCCAAGGTAAAACAGAAACAGGATCAGAAACGAGGTCAGGCGCGGATCCCAAGCCCACCATGTCCCCCACATCGGTTGTCCCCAAATGGCTCCCGTGATCAGCGCAATCAGGGTCATCGCGATGCCGACCGGGGCTGCGGCCCGTGCGGCCAGCGCGCTGACATGGTGGCGCCTGATCAACCAGATCAGCGAGGCCACCAGCATCATCAGCCAGGCGTTGATCGCCATCAGCGCGGAAGGCACATGCAGATAGATGATCTTGACAGTAGACCCTTGCCGGAAATCATCCGGTGTAAAGAAAAAACCCCAGACCAACCCGACAACCAGACAGACCCCGGCGGTGATCCAGAACACCGGCAGCACCCGCTCGGTCGTGGCGAGGAACTTCTTCGGATTTGCGTATTCCCAAAGCGACATGGTCGTTATTTAATCCGTCCCAAAGGTGATCTCAATCGCCCCACCCTAGCGCAGATTGACGCGCAGCACAGCCGCGCTGGCATAGGGCAACAGGGCAATGGTGGCGGCGGTGATCCCGGCCAGCAACAAGAGCGGCGTTGTGACGTCCAGACCTTCCGATCCGCGCCGCGCGACTTCGGCTCCGAAGATCAGGGTCGGGACATAAAGCGGCAGAACCAGCAGGCTGAGCAAGAGGCCACCGCGTTTCAGTCCTACGGTCAGCGCAGCCCCAAATGTGCCGATGACCGACAGCGCGGGTGTGCCGACCAAAAGGCCGATGAATACCCACAAAAAGCCCGGACCCGGCAGGTTCAGCAACACCCCAAGGATCGGGGCGACCAGAACCAGCGGCAACCCAGTGGTCAGCCAATGCGCCAGCGCCTTGATGCTCAAGAGACCCTCTAACGGCAGGGGCGAGGTGGCCAGAAGATCAAGCGAACCATCTTCCCAATCCAGCGCAAGCAGGCGATCCAGCGACAACAGATTGGCCAACAGCGCACCCAGCCACAGGATGCCCGGGGCGATGCTGGCCAACAGCGCGGCTTGGGGGCCAACGCCCAATGGCACAAGCACGGTCACGATCAGAAAGAAAGCCAGGGCGAGCCCGAATCCACCGCCCGACCGCATCGACAAAACCAGATCCCGGCGCAACAGGGCGATCATAAGAACGCCTCATCACTGGCATCGATCTGTGGGGCCTTGGGTCGAAACTGAGCAACATCGAGCACCTGCGCCTGAAGCCCCAGATCGATATGCGTGGCAATCAGCGCGCTGCCGCCCGCGTCGAGATGGCGGGTCACCTGCTCGGCAAATTGCGCCACCGAGGCGGCATCCAGCGACACGGTCGGCTCATCCAAGATCCAGACAGGACGCCCGGTGACCAGCAGTCTGGCCAGGCCCAGTCGCCTTTTCTGACCAGCCGACAGCGCCCCTGCCCGGCGGTCCCGCAAGGAGAAGAGATCAAACCCCTCCAGCGCGGGATCGATATCCGTCTTGCCAAATATGCGTGCCCAGAACGACAGGTTTTCTGCAACCGTTAAGGTCGGTTTTATCCCATCGGCATGGGCGGCATAGGCGATGGCGTCCTCGGGCATCTGAATGTCGCCCGACACCGGCGGCTGCAGACTAGCCAAGGTGCGCAGAAGTGTTGTTTTGCCTGACCCGTTGGGACCGCGCAGGATCAGGGCCTGTCCCGCCTCCAAGGTCAGGGATACGCGATCCAATATGGTCACGCCGCCGCGCGCGACGGTCAAATGGGATACCTCGACGGTCATGATCTTGGCTTATCCTACTGCAGCGGCGGGAAAAACCCCTGACCGACCGTGTCTGGCCCTTGGCGGCATTGAGTATTTGGAAAGAGAAGAAACGCTAGGGTCTGTGGACAATCACCAGCCCGCCCCAGTTTCCGTCCAAAATTGCTCAGTTCCAGGAATTTGCGCGCAGTAAGAGTGATCTCTTTCAAGCGCAAATGACGCAGAAATGGGCAATTTTGGCGAAACCGCTCCGCGGCGCGGCCCATTTTGCCTCCGACTTTGCGTATTCTCGGCTCCGATCAACCAGATCGCAGGCCTCAAATCCGCGCGTTGGCGGCAAAATGGATCTCGCGCTGGGGTGTACTGGTGATTGTCCACAGACCCTAGACCGGGATCAGGGCGACCGCGATCCGGCGTCCTTCGCTGAGGAGCACATTGTAGGTCCGGCAGGCGGCGGGCGAATTCATGACCTCAACGCCTAGGCCTGCCGCCTCTAACACGCTGCGCAGGTCGGCCGGGATATGGGCGATTTCGGCGCCTGTGCCGATGAAGAGCACGTCAACGGTTTCAGCGAGGGCAGTCAGCGGAGCCGCTTCGGCGTAACCCGCCCAGCTTTGTGTGCCTGTTGGTCCGGTCATGACTGGCCCCTGAAAGACGGTTCCGCCGATGCGAAAGAAGCCTGCACCGTAGCCATCAATGGGCTGGGCGTCGGTATAGGTGACCTCATTCAAGCGCATGTAAAGCGTTCCCTAGTCAAAGAGTGGCAGCCCGGTGATCAGGGCGAGGGCGACAATGGTATAGGCCAGGATGCGGTAGAGCCGTTCATATTCAGGTCTGAACAGGGCCTGGCCAATGGTTGCCGTGATCAGATAGGGCACAGCGAGGATCAGGGCAATCCAAACCATGCTGCGATCGGCTTGGCCACTGATCACGAGGTTGACCGTCACCGCTACATCAAGCCCTGCGAGAAACAGGATCACGTTGGCGCGAACGGCCGCCGCGCTGCGCGCATTGGCCAGATAGAAAACGATGACAACGGGACCAGAGAGCCTCGTGAGGCCGCCCACGGTTCCTGCCGCGCCCCCCACGGCGAGGCGGCCGGGCCAGCCCAACCGACCTTGCCAACGCCAGCCGGTGATGACCGCGACCAAGGTCAGGCCGATAACGCCCGTCAGGATCCACCGGGTTGTTGTGTCATCAAGATACCTGAGCAGCCAAAGTCCGAAGGGAATGGTCATCAGCCCGGCCACGATCAGCGCGCCCACCTCAGGCTTGTCGGCCTCACGCCAGGCGCGCGGCAACAAAGCCGCGCTGCTGCAGATGCCGGTCACCGCAAGCAGAAGGATCAGATCCACCACCGGCAGAAAGAGCGCGCCAATGGGCATGAAAATCATGCCTGTCCCAAACCCCGTGAAGCCACGCACCAATCCGGCGATGAATATGGTCAGTGCCATCCATCCCAGTCCTGGTGTGGCCAGGAGCTGGGACAGGACATCAGGCATCGATATTGGCGTATTGGTTGCCAGCGGTGGCGTCTGGCTTGGACCAGTCACGCTTGACGCCCAGATAGAGCAGGATCGCGGACGCCACGAAGACCGAGGAATAGGTCCCGACAATCACGCCCCAGATCATCGCAAAGACAAAGCCGCGGATCACGTCACCGCCCAGCACATAGAGCGAGATCAGCGCCAGAAGCGTGGTCACAGAGGTCATGACCGTCCGGCTGAGTGTTTCGTTGATCGAGATATTAAGCACTTCGGCCAGCGACTTTTTCTTGTACTTCCGCAGGTTTTCGCGCACCCGGTCAAAAACAACCACCGTATCGTTGAGCGAGTACCCCACGATTGTCAGCAAGGCCGCGATAATGGCCAGGTCGAACCGGATCTGCAGTTCCGAAAAGATTCCGATTGTCAGGATCACGTCGTGCACAAGGGCTGCCACCGCGCCAAGCGCAAATTGCCATTCAAAGCGCAGCCAGATGTAGACCAGAACCGCCCCGATGGCCAAAGCCACCGCGATAATGGCTGTCTGGATCAACTCGCCCGATACTTTCGGACCAACGGATTCGACTGAGACAAACTGAATATCCGGCACCACCGCCTGCATGGCCGCCTGCACGTCCGAGATCATGGCCGCCGTAACAGCCTCTTCGCCTTCCTGTGCCTGAATGCGGATCATTGCAACGTTCTGATCGTCATCAAAGGTGGGATCAAACACCTCTGTGATCGTCACATCGCCAAGGTCGAGTGTTTCAATGGCCCCGCGATAAGCGCCGACATCAACTGGCTGCGCGCTTTCGGTTCGGATCGACGTGCCGCCCCGGAAATCAATGCCGAAATTCAGGCCTTGCAGCATGAAAGAGGCAAAGGCCAGAACCATCAAAAGACCCGAGATGCCCAGCCATAGTTTCCAGCGGCTGAAGAAATCGAAAGAGGTTTCCTGTGGGACAAGTTTCAGTCGCATCTTACACCTCGATCTTTTTCGGACGGCGGCGTTCGAACCAGGTCACGATCATCAGGCGGGTCACGAAAATGGCCGTGAAGACCGATGTGATGATGCCCAGCCCCAGCGTGATCGCAAAGCCGCGCACAGGGCCAGAGCCCATGGCAAAGAGGATCACGGCGGTGATGAACGTGGTGATGTTGGCGTCAAGAATGGCGCTCAGCGCTTTTTCATAGCCCAGTTCAATGGCCCGCGCGGGTCCTTTGGCGGTTTTCAGCTCTTCGCGGATCCGTTCAAAGACCAGCACGTTGGCGTCCACCGCCATACCAACGGTCAGAACGATCCCGGCAATCCCCGGCAGGGTCAGCGTCCCGCCGATGAGGCTGAGCAGGCCAAAGATCAGCCCGATATTCAGGATCAGTGCCACATTGGCAAAAAGACCAAAAAGGCCATAGCTGAGCCCCATGAAGATCAGCACGGCAACAAAGGCCACGATCGTCGCGATCTGGCCTGCTTCGATGCTGTCTTGGCCCAGTTCCGGGCCGATGGTACGTTCTTCGAGGAATTCCATACCCGCGGGCAATGCACCGGCGCGCAAGAGGACGGCCAGATTGGTGCTCTCTTCGACGCTGAAATTGCCGGTGATGATGCCAGAGCCACCGGGAATATGGCTTTGGATCACGGGCGCGCTGATCACCTCATCATCCAGCACGATGGCAAAAGGGCTGCCGATGTTTTCTGCGGTGTAGTCGCCAAATTTCCGCGCGCCAGTCGGATTAAACCGGAAGGTGACCGCCGGGCGCCCGTTCTGGTCAAAGGATGGCTGAGCATCGACCAGTTCTTCGCCCGTCACAACAGGCGCGGATTCGAGAAGGTAATACGCGCCCTCTTCATCCAGGGATGGCGCCAGTTTTTCGCCCGGGCCCGTGTTGGCATTCGCATCCGTCGTGCGGCTGACCACCGGGTTGAATGTCAGCTGCGCGGTGGTGCCAATGATCTCTTTCAACTCAGAGGCTGAGCCAATGCCTGGAACCTGGATCAGGATGCGATCCGCACCTTGTCGTTGGATCGTAGGTTCGCGGGTGCCAACCTCATCAATCCGGCGGCGGATGATTTCCAGCGCCTGCTGCACCGTGCGATCATCCGAGGCGAGCTTTTCCGCCTCGGTCATGGTGATGACGATCACATCGCCATCGGCGCGGGCCTGAATGTCGGTCGATCCGGTCCCCGCAAGGGTCAGGATCGGTTGCGCCAAACCGCGAACGATTTCCAGCGCACGGGGCATACCATCGGGTTGGCTGATACGCACGCGCAGCTCATCAGGGGCCGATGGTTGCAGCCGGATGGTTCCAACGGTGGCCCGTTCGGGGCGCAGGGCATCGCGCACGCTGGGCCACATCCCTTCCATGCGCGCGGCATAGACATCTTCGACCTGAACCTCGGCCAAAAGATGCGCACCGCCGCGCAAATCCAGCCCCAGGTTGACCAAAGAGCTTGGCAACCATGTCGGCCATTGCTCAGACGCAGCGACAATATCGGGGCTGGTATTGCCCAGCTCGATCGCCGCGCGGGCGTCATTGGATTGTTCCACAAAGGTGTAAAACCCGTTCGGCATGGCCAAGAGCAAACCGGCGGCACAGACCAGCCAAATAAGCACCCGTTTCCACAGATCGATTTGCAGCATGACCCTGCCTTTGTCAGAGGTTACGACTTGGCGGGTTCAGTCTTGCTGATCACCTGGGCGATGGTCGATTTGACAACGCGCACCTTGACGTTCTCGGCCAGCTCGACCTCGATCTCGTTCTCTTCCTTGACCTTGGTGACCTTTCCGATCAGGCCCCCTTGGGTCACGATCTGGTCACCCCGACGGACCGCTTCCACCATCGCCTGATGCTCTTTGACCTTTTTCTGCTGCGGGCGGATCAGCAGGAAATACATGATCGCAAAGATCAGGATGAGTGGGAGAAACTGAGCGATTGCGCTGCTTCCGTCCATGAAGAATTCCTTTTGTCAGGGGCGGTGCCAACGCACCGAATTTTGAGTTGCGCGGAACCTATGCTGTGCGTGGGGGGTTTGCAAGGCGATGCGTCGTTTCAACCACCCTCGCGATCGGGTTTTGCGGGGTGCTGTTCGGAACGGCTGTCAAACCCGTTGCCTTGGGCTTTCGAACGTTAGCGCCCTAAGCCATTTGACGACGCTATTGGCGCGGGCCGCACTTGCCGTCATGATGCAGCGCATCCAGCATCAGAGGGCGGACATGAGCGACAAAGAAAGCGGATTTTGGAACGCCATCGGCTTGCGCAACGCGTCCCACGGCGTCAAACGCGCTCTGCGCTTGCTCTTTTGGGCTTTGGTCCTGGCCGGTGTCCTATATGTCGGATGGATCGCATACATCGTGGTCTTTTACTTGTGATGCCATGTAAGACCTTTCCCCGCCGCCGCGCGGTGTTGGGCGCGGACCAATGGGTCGCACACAAATAAGCTGTTCACGAAAATGCGTTACATGCGCCAACACGATTGGTTTCAGCATGTTCTTCAAAATTCTACGCGTATTGCAATCCATCGGCTTTGACCCGAACGACCCCAGCACGTGGGACGCAACAAAGAAGGACGGCTGACGCCCCTACCCCTCTGCCCGCGCTTGGGGCATAAGGCGGCAGACGACTCGAAGAAGAAGGATCTGGTCCCATGCATGACATTCGAGCCATCCGCGAAAACCCTGACGCTTTTGACGCCGCTTTGGCGCGGCGGGGGGATGCGGCGGTGTCGTCGGAGATCCTGAAGCTGGACGAGGCGCGGCGGGCCAAGATCCTCGCTGCTGAAACCGCGCAGGCCGAGCAGAACAAAGCCTCGAAAGAGGTGGGCGCGGCCAAGGGGCGTGGCGATGAGGCGGAATTTGAACGCCTGCGCGCGCTGGTCGGTCAGAAAAAGGCCGAAGTGGCCGAGATGCAGGCCGCCGCCAAAGAGCTGGATGCCGAGCTGACCGATATGCTGGCGCGGATTGCGAACCTGCCTGCGGCGGATGTGCCCGAGGGCGCGGATGAGGACGACAATGTCGAGGTCAAACGCTGGGGCAGCCCGCGCAATTTCGATTTTGCGCCGAAAGAGCATTACGAGCTGGCCGGGGTCGTCCCCGGCATGGATTTCGAAACGGCGGCCAAAGTGTCGGGCGCGCGGTTTGTGTTCCTCAAAGGCGCGATGGCCCGCATTCACCGTGCGCTGGCCCAGTACATGATCGACACCCATGTGGATCAAAACGGGCTGACAGAGATGCAGACCCCCGTGCTGGTCCGGGACGAGGCGATGTATGGCACCGACAAGCTGCCGAAATTTGGCGAAGACAGCTATCAGACCACCAATGGCTGGTGGTTGATCCCGACCTCCGAGGTTTCGCTGACCTATTCCGTGGCGGGCGACGTGCTGGCCGAGGGCGATCTGCCGATCCGTATGACCGCGCATACCGCCTGTTTCCGTTCCGAAGCGGGCAGCGCGGGCAAGGATACGGCAGGCATGTTGCGCCAGCACCAGTTCGAAAAGGTCGAAATGGTGTCTGTCACCCACCCGGATGCATCTGATGACGAACAAAAGCGGATGCTGGGCTGTGCCGAGGGCATTCTGGAGGCGTTGGGCATCCCCTATCGCACCGTGGTTCTGTGCACAGGCGACATGGGCTTTGGCGCGCGCCGGACCTATGACATCGAGGCGTGGTTGCCCGGTCAGAATACTTATCGCGAGATCTCGTCCGTCTCGACCACCGGGGATTTTCAGGCGCGGCGCATGAATGCGCGGTTCAAACCCGCCGATGGGGGCAAACCGCAATTCGTCCACACGCTTAACGGTTCCGGCCTTGCCGTGGGACGGTGCCTGATCGCCGTTCTGGAAAACGGCCAACAGGCGGACGGGACTGTGAGCTTGCCCGAGGTTCTGGCGCCATATCTGGGCGGCAAAACCACCTTGGGCGCGGACGGGGTCCTGAGCTGATGCCGCGCGGCACCCTGATCTGGGCGATCCTGTTGCTTTTGGCGACGGTTGCCTTTGGGGTGTCGCCCTGGCTGTTGCCCGGGTTCAACGGCTTTGAAGCCGATCAATTCCCGATCCCGCAAGACACCCCGCCGGACCAGCCAGAGGGCTATGCCTTTGCGATCTGGGGGGTGATTTACCTGTGGCTCGTCGTGCACGCGGTGTTCGGATTGCTGAAACGCCGGAATGAACCGGACTGGCAGGCGTCGCGCCCGGCCCTCACATTGAGCGTTGCGGTTGGTGCCGCGTGGTTGCCGGTGGCGGTGATCGCGCCCTTGGCCGCAACCATCCTGATCTGGATCATGCTGGCCGGCGCGCTCAAAGCACTGGCCACCGCGCCCGCGCTGGACCGGTGGTACGCCCGCGCACCCATCGGGTTTTACGCCGGATGGCTGACCGCGGCCGCGTCGGTCGCGTTGGGCTTTGTGCTGGGCGGTTACGGGATACTGTCGCCGCTTGCCGCGGCCTATCTGAGCCTGGCGCTTGCTCTGATCATCGGTATAGGCGTTTTGCTGGCCCTGCCTGATATTGCCGAATACGGGCTGTCGCTGGCATGGGCGCTGGTGGCCGTGGCGGTTCAGAACGGCACAAACGCCCCCGCGGTGACAGGGATCGCCGCGGCGGGCGCGTTGATGTCCGTTGCTTTGGCCTGGCGGTCCTCCGCCCGCTAAACCCACATCACTTCTTTTTCTTCTTTCCCGATTTCTTACCGGATTTCGTGGCCTTCTTGTCCTTTTTGGCCGCGTCCTTTTTGGTCTTTTTCTTGTCTTCCTTGGTCGCGGTTTTCTTCTTTTTCCCGGCCTTGTCCTTGGTCTTTTTCTTCTTTTTTTCTTCCGACGCTTTTGCTGGCTTTGTTGCCTTCTTTGGTTTCTTTTTCGGCGATTTGGGGGCTTTGGCAACCGGTTCCGGTGCCGGTTCTGAAGCCGCCTCAACAACCGACGACGCGACCTTCGCCGCAGGTTTCGGTGCAGGCGGGCTTTGGGGTGCTGGGGCATCCACTGCGGACATCAGTTTTTGCGCCGAAGCGATCAGGACCTCTGCCTTGCGCACACCAATACCCGGGATCCCGACCAACGCCTCCGGGGTTGATTTGGCCAAATCCTCGGCCGTGCGGATCCCCACACCCGCAAGGGTTTTTACCAGGATATGCCCAACGCCAACAACACGAGACACCTCAATCATATTCCGTCCTCCTTTTATCGGGACTTGTCAGGCACCCACTTTGCGCGATTGCAAAACTGACACCGCTGGTCCGCTTGAATTGATATCATTTGCATATTTAATGTATATACGTTTGTCAAATCGCAGCTTGTCGCCCGGCAGAACAGAAAACGGCGACCCGAAGGCCGCCGTTCCAAATTCTAAGCTGTCTTGCTGACATCAGGCGCCCATCAGGGTTGCATCCTGACGCTGACCTTGTTTGGGGAAAGGAACAAGCCGTTCGTTTTCCTCATCCCACAGCTTCAACCGCAAGGCCGCCACCGCTTCGGGAAACTTGATCCGGCGCGGCGCAACCTCTTCCGGCAGGCTGTGGTGACAGCGGCGCAAGCGATAGCTCGGGATGCGCGCGTTGAAATGATGGATATCGTGGAGTGTGATGTTCGCGACGATGAAGTCAAAGAACCACCCGAAATCCAGACATGACGATCCCTGCAACGCAGCAATCTGCGGGTCGAGATCCGGGCGACGGTCCCAATACGTGTCTTCAAAATTGTGCTGCAGGTAGACGAGGAACACCCCGATCATCCCGCCAACAAAGCTGGCCACAAACCAAACAGCCAATCCGATCCATCCGAACAGCGCATAAAGAATGCCCATGTAAACGAGGATCGACAGGTTGTGCAGCAAGACGCCGGTCACGCCGAACTTCGTTGTGTTCTTTGGCCAGCGGTAGCGGATGAAATAGGTGAACAGAGACCCAACAGGGATCAGCACAAACGGGTTCCGGTAAAGCCGGTATGACAGGCGATCCCAAAACCCCGCTGCGTTCCATTCGCGCAGGGTCATCGTATGAATTTCGGTGGTATCGCGGTGATCGAGATTGCCCAGAAACCCATGATGCATGTTGTGGTTTTGCTTCATCACCTCGAACGGGGCGAAGGTAAACGGCGACAGCACGTGACCGGCCAATTCGTTCTGTGCCCGCGTGGCAAAAAGGGAATGATGTCCCGTGTCATGCTGCAATACGTAAAGCCGAACCGCAGCAAAGGCGTTCACCACGATCATGGGGGCCAGTACCCACCATGTGCCGACATACACGATCGCAAGGTAAAGTGAGGCGAAATAGACTGCGAATGTTCCGAAATAACTGAGCGATGCCAACCAGTTGTCTTTTTCGATATAGTCCCGAGTATGCGCCCGCAGATCCATCTTCTGATCCTTTGTCTTCGGTTTCCCGCAATGTCCTAACCAAATCGTCCGAAACAAACCCGACGCAACATAGCGCCACCCCGTTCCAGACAGGTTGAGAAATAATACCGATTTTGCGTCTTGTCACGGGGTGCCATCAAAAAGCGTGGCTTTGTCGCGGCTTAGTCACACCAGCCGATCATCAGCTCGCGCGGCCCTTGATGTGCTTGCGCAGTTTGGACGGCCCCGACTTCTTACGGCCTTTGTAGGGGTTCTTATCCCCCTGCCCGCGCATGGTCAGTCGAATGGGCGTACCCGGCATGTCAAAGTCTTCGCGCAGACCGTTTACGAGGTAACGCGAATAGCTGTCGGGCATTTTGTCAGGGTGACTGCACATGACGACAAAGCCCGGCGGGCGGGTCTTGGCCTGGGTCATATAACGTAGCTTGATCCGCTTGCCTTGTGGCGCAGGCGGCGGATGCTGTTCCAGCATACCTGTCAACCAACGGTTCAACTGTGCCGTAGTGACCCGTCGGTTCCAAACATCATGTGCCCGACGAATTGCGTCGTGCAGCCGGTCCAGACCGCGGCCGGTTTTGGCCGAAACGGTAATCAGGGGCGCACCGCGCAGTTGTGGCAGGAGCCGTTCAAAGGCTTCTTTGAGGTCGCGCAGCTTACCCTGCTTGTCGTCTTCGACATCCCATTTGTTGACGGCCACGACAACCGCGCGGCCTTCGCGTTCGGCCAGATCGGCAATACGCAGGTCCTGTTGTTCAAAGGGGATCGCGGCGTCCAGCAAGACGACCACGACCTCGGCAAATTTGACCGCGCGCAAACCGTCACTGACCGACAGCTTTTCCAGCTTTTCCTGAACCTTGGCTTTCTTGCGCATGCCAGCGGTATCAAAAATCCGCATCGGTGTGCCCTGCCAATCGACCTGCAGCGAAATCGCATCGCGGGTGATCCCCGCCTCAGGTCCGGTCAACAGGCGGTCCTCGCCAAGGATCTTGTTGATCAGTGTCGATTTGCCGGCATTCGGGCGACCGACCACGGCCACTTGCAGCGGACGCGCGGCGGTGGGTTCGTGTGAAGGCACATCGCCTTCTTCCTCATCTTCGTCCAGATCGATATCGGTTTCCGGGGCATCGGCACTTGCGCGATCTGCAAAACCATCCGCCAGAGGCATCAAAATAGTGTAGAGGTCGTTGAGCCCCTCGCCATGTTCCGCGCTCAGCCGGATCGGCTCGCCCAGACCCAGCGAATAAGCCTCGATCACGCCTGCATCCGCGGCTGACCCTTCACCCTTGTTCGCGGCAAGGATCACATGCGCGCTGCGTTTACGCAGAATCTCGGCAAACACCTCATCCGTTGGCGTCACCCCTGCCCGCGCGTCGATCATAAAGAGGCAGATATCGGCCATATCCACCGCGCGCTCGGTCAGCCGGCGCATCCGGCCTTGCAAACTATCATCGGTGGCATCTTCCAGCCCGGCGGTATCGATGACGGTAAACCGCAAATCACCCAGCCGCGCCTCACCCTCGCGCAGGTCGCGCGTCACACCCGGCTGGTCATCGACCAAAGCCACGCGTTTGCCGACCAAGCGGTTAAAGAGCGTGGATTTGCCCACATTCGGGCGACCCACGATGGCGAGGGTAAAGGACATTTTTAAACGCTTTCGAATACGAGACTCAGGTCTCTATCCGATATGGGCGTCAACGAAAAGCGTGCAATTCGCCCTTGCTGCTCAGAACGTAGAGCGTTCCGCCGGCCACCGCAGGCGCGGCGCTGGCCCCATCCGGGATCTCTACCTGCCCCAACAAGGCACCGTTTTCGGGGCTAAAGCTGCGCATCACACCGTCATTGGACACCACGATCACCCGGCCCCCCGCAACAACCGGACCGTAATGCGCGAAAATCTCGCTGCGGCGGCGCGGACGGTCCTTGACGAACAAGGGCAGTTTGGAAACCCAGACGATCTCGCCATCCGACGCAGAGACACGCAGCAATTCGTTCTTGTCGTTGACCACAAACAGACTGCCACCCGCCGGCCAGATCATACCGGTCGTGCCCTGAGCAAGCGTCCAACGGCGCGACCCGTTTTCGATATCCAGCGCAACGATGCGGCCAGATTGGTTACCAACGTAAATGGTATTGCCGGAAACAACCGGCGCGCCGGTCAGGTCCGAAAACGTGTTGATGCTGGACCCGGCACGTTGCCCGGATACCGAAGCGGTCCAGCGCTGCAAGCCGCCATTGCGGAAGGTCGCGATAACCTCGCCCGAACCAAAGGCGAAAATCGAAAGGCGTGACGTCAAAGCGGGTGCAGGTGCGCCTAGAACATTGGTGACACTGGGCGTGGCGTCCACCTGCCAGGCAATCGTTCCGTCATCCGCATTGACCGCCCAACCGGTGTCATCACCGGCAACAAGATATACCAGGCCATCGCGAACCGTCGGGGTTCCGCTGCCTGTCGCACCAAGCCGCTGACGCCAGATTTCGTTTCCGCTGACAGCGTCCAGCTTGACGAGGTCGCCAAAGCCCAAAGACACGTACAAGGCACCGCCGGAATACGTCAAACCCCCGCCAGTCGCGTCTTTTTCGCTGGCCCGCGCCGGCAAAAGATCAGAGGACCACAAAACGCTGCCATTGGTCGAAAAACCGGTCACACGCGCTGTGGAATCCAGCGTGAACACGCGCCCATCAGCCACGACAGGCGCAGCAGTAATACGTTTGCGTTTTTCATCGCCTGTCCCGATCGAAACAGACCAGACCCTTTGCGGGGTGCTGCGCAAGGCAGGATGTGCTGGCCGATAGGCTTCGGTCCCGAAATTCTGAGAGAAGCTCGCGTTATTTGTTGCCGACGGCAGGCGGATCGCGCGACTGCCCGCAGCCAGTTGTTCGGTCGGAAGGTCATTCACGCGCACTGGCTCTCGTTCACCGACGAGGATGACGTCAGGTTCCTGACAACCGGCGACAAGCAAGACAAGCGCGGCAATGCTCAATGACTTGTAACGCGAAACGGGCGACTTATCGGAACGGTGGGTCAAAATGCGATCCTTATCAGCCCTGCGAAACATCCGGACGTTCGGCCGGCGTGCCGCCGAGCGCAACGATCAGCTGCGCAACCCGTTGCTGAATGGCCCCGGATGCTTCGGCATCCTGAAAAATCCGTTGAAGCCGGTCCATCGCCGCAGCGTCATCGCCACTTTGCAGATCGATCAAGGCCAGCTGTTCTTCCGCCAAAAGGCGCATTGGGGCACCGGGTTGTGCCAGCGCTTCGAACTGCAGACGCAGGTCGTCTGGTGACAATGTCTCTGCCTGCAGCGTCAGTGCCTTGAAACTTGCGATGGCGCGATAGACTTCCGGCACATCCCCATTGGACGAAATGGTGCCCAACGTTGCGACGGCCGCGTCGATATCATCGGCATTGGCCTGTGCAGACGCGGTCAACATGCCCAAAATGGCTTGCCCGCCCGCATCATCTGTTTGGATGGCGGACAAAGACGCCGCACGGTCGGACGCTTCGTTCGCGGCCAAGGCTGAAATTATGTCATCGCCCAGTTGCTCTGCCGCTGCGCGCGTCTGCGCCTTGCGATATTCAGAGAACGCAGCGCCCCCGACAATCAACAAAATGACCACAACAGCGATCCAGCCATAGCGGCGCAACAATCCGTACAGCCGGTCGCGGCGGACTTCCTCGGTCACTTCATCGATAAAACTGTCGGTATCACTCATACCCGGTATCGCACCCCTTATCTCTTTGGTTCCCCTTGCGAAGCTTGCCGCCCGTCTTGGTGGAACTCGCCTCTCTTAACGCGCCAGCAAAGGCAAGCCAAGTGGTCCCTGAGACACAGTGCCCGGGCGGCTTGTACAATCTGTGAAAAAAATCGTAATCTAAACTGGTCAGTTCAGCGTAGAATCCCCATATACAGGCGCAATTGCCACAGTGGGTACTGCCGACTGCGCGCAAAACGCATGGAAAGAGGCTCGAAATGCGATTGATCCCGATGCTCACCGCTCTGGTGGTGACAGCGACTTTAATTATTGTTGTGTTTGAACGTGACGCACTTGTGGCTTTTGCGCGCGGCGAAACCGCGACCGAGGCAACCGAAGCTGAAAACGCTTCGGCAGAAACCGTAGCCCAAGCAGCGGCGCAAGAAGCCGCCCCTGCCGCGGCGTCCAAGGCTGTGAAGGTGGTTGTGCAGACGTCTGTTGCCCAGACCATTGACGGCGCTGTTTTGATGCGCGGCGAAACACAGGCTGACCGTCAGGTCGAGGTCCGCTCGGAAACGACAGCCCGCGTCATTTCTGAACCGCTGCGCAAGGGTTCTTTTGTGGAAACGGGCGATATGTTGTGTCAGCTCGATACCGGGACACGGGAATCAACTCTGGCCGAGGCAAAAGCGCGTCTGAAAGAGGCCGAAGCCCGCGTGCCCGAAGCGCAAGCCCGTCTGGATGAAGCCTTTGCCAGCCGTGACGAAGCCGAGATAAACTTCAACGCTGCCTCCAAACTCTCGCAAGGTGGGTTTGCTTCTGAAACACGTTTGGCCGAAACCAAAGCGCGGGTCAGCTCTGCATCTGCGAGCATTGAGGCGGCCAAGGCCGGTCTGGAAACCGCTCAGGCAGGCATCGAATCGGCAGAAGCAGCCGTGCACGCTGCGGAACAGGAAATTGATCGGCTGACCATCGTTGCGCCGTTCTCCGGTCTGTTGGAAACGGACACTGCCGAACTGGGCAGCTTGATGCAGCCCGGCAGCCTTTGCGCCACGGTGATCCGTCTCAACCCCATCAAAGTGGTGGGTTATGTCCCGGAAACAGAAGTCGCGCGGGTCAATGTTGGCGCGCTCGCCGGGGCTGAGTTGGCAACGGGCCAAGAGGTGGGCGGCATCGTCACGTTCCTGAGCCGGTCCGCGGACCCAACCACGCGCACATTCCTTGTCGAAATTTCGGTCGGCAATGATGACCTGAGCATCCGGGACGGGCAAACCGCAGAGATCCTGATCGCAGGCGAAGGCAGCAAGGCACATCGCCTGCCGCAATCCGCACTGACGCTGAACAACGAAGGACGCTTGGGTGTCCGGATCGTTGGCGACGGCAATATCGTCCGGTTTCGCGACGTAACGCTGGTTCGGGACGATGCGGATGGGATCTGGCTCACCGGATTGCCCGATGAGGCCGATGTGATCGTGGTCGGACAGGACTTTGTCACCGACGGCGTGTTGGTCGAGGCGACCTATCGGGAGGCACAGCAATGACCGGTATCGTCGACTGGGCCGCGTCCCGTGCGCGGATGGTTCTGGCTTTCATCGCGCTATCGCTGCTGGCCGGTGGATTTGCCTATGTGGGATTGCCCAAAGAAGGAGAGCCGGATATCGAAATTCCGGCTCTTTTCGTTTCGGTTGAGTTTCCCGGCATCTCTGCTGCGGACAGCGAAAACCTGCTTGTCAAACCAATGGAAACAGAACTCGCTGATCTGGACGGTTTGAAGGAAATGACCGGCACCGCCGCCGAGGGATATGGCGGCGTTGGCATGGAATTCGAATTCGGCTGGGACAAGACGGCCGTAATGGCCGATGTGCGCGACGCCATGAACGCCGCCCAGGCCAATTTCCCGACCGGGGCAGAGCAATATTCGATCACCGAGATCAACTTTTCCGAATTCCCGATCGTCATCGTCAACCTGACAGGCGACGTACCGGAACGGACCATGGCGCGGATCGCCAAGGATTTGCAGGACGATCTGGAAGGTTTGGATGCCGTTCTGGAGGCCGGGATCGCCGGCAACCGGGACGAGATGGTTGAGGTCATCATCGACCCTCTGCGCCTCGAAGCCTACAACGTCACCGCCAACGAACTGGTCAGCGTCGTTCAGAACAACAACCAGTTGATCGCAGCGGGCGAGGTTGAAACCGAACAGGGCACCTTTTCGGTCAAAATCCCGTCTTCTTTTGACGAACCACGCGACGTTTACAACCTACCGGTCAAGGTCAATGGCGACCGGGTCGTCACATTGGGTGATCTGGCCGAAATTAACTTGACCTTTGAAGATCGCGTTGGCACGGCCCGGTTCAATGGGGAACCCACCGTTGCGCTGCAAGTCGTCAAACGTAAAGGCTATAACATCATCGACACCGTGGCGTTGATCCGTGAAACGGTGGCCAAATCGAAAACCACGTGGCCGGAAGAGCTGCAAGCAGCGGTCGAGGTTGGCACTTCGAACGATCAAAGCCGTCAGGTGGGTTCAATGGTCCGCCAGCTTGAAGGTTCGGTTCTGACGGCTGTTGCGCTGGTGATGATCGTGGTCCTTGCCGCCTTGGGCAGCCGTGCCGCCCTGCTGGTCGGCTTTGCGATCCCGACCTCGTTCCTGTTGTGTTTTGCTTTCCTTGCCGTGATGGGCGTGTCGATTTCGAACATCGTCATGTTCGGCCTGATCCTTGCAGTTGGGATGCTCGTCGATGGTGCCATCGTTGTGGTGGAATACGCCGACAAGAGGATCAAAGAAGGCTCTGGCCCGATGCACGCCTATGTCGAGGCCGCGCAACGGATGTTCTGGCCCATCGTTTCGTCCACGGCGACCACGCTCTGCGCCTTCTTACCAATGCTGTTCTGGCCCGGTGTGCCGGGTGAGTTCATGGGCATGTTGCCGGTCACGCTGATCTTTGTTCTGTCGGCCTCTTTGGTCGTGGCCCTGATCTATCTGCCCGTGATGGGCGGGGTCAGCGGACGGTTGAGCCGGACCTTTGGCAACATTTCCGACGCCCTTCGCGCCGCTGTTCCCTGGTGGATCCTGCGTGCGGCATTGGTACCACCAGCGATGTACATCATGTTCCTGGGCGCGATGCAGCTGATCAATCCCGGCTATCTTTTACCGGCTGAAGCCGCTGCATCCATTCCACCGATGGTGGGATCGATCCTGGGCGCGGTGATCTTCCTCTTTGGGGCTTTCTCGGCGAGTGTGACACTGGGTGCCGCGCGGATCGAAATTCCGCAGCGACGGATCAGATCGGGTCAGCGTTTGAACCCGTTTGGTTGGTTCATCAAGATGATCGTGAACAACCCGGTGATGCCAATCGTCACCGTGGTTGCGGTCATCTTTGGCGTCATGACCGTGTTCCAGCTCTTTGGTGAAAACAACCGCGGCGTTGAGTTCTTTGTTGAAAGCGAGCCGGAACAGGCCACGGTCTATGTCCGGGCGCGCGGCAACATCTCGCTGTCGGAAAAAGACGAAATGGTCCGTCAGGCCGAAAACGTCGTGATGGCCCACCCGGCCGTTATCAACGTGTTTTCCTTTGCGGGCGACGGCGGTCTGAATACAGACAGCTCCGGCGCGTCCGTTCCGCCGGACACGGTCGGCCAGGTTCAATTCGAAATCATTCCTTGGGAAGATCGCCCAAAGGTCAAAGAGCCCCTGCCCGTGCTGGATGGTCAATTCAACCGTGAGGTGGTTGCCCCCGATTACGACGGCGACTTTGTCATTGAAGAGCTGAGCGCGGCGCTGGCTGAGCTGCCGGGCTTCGAGGCCGAAATCCTCGCTCTTGCCCAAGGCCCTGCCTCTGGCAAGCCGGTTCACCTGCGTATCAAGGGCGACAATTGGGACCAACTGACGGCATCGGCCCAAGCCGCCCGCGCACAGTTTGAACAAACCGCCGGACTGACCTTGATCGAAGACAGCATGCCGCTGCCGGGCATTGACTGGCAGATTGACGTCGACGTTGAAAAAGCCGGTCGCTATGGCGCAGATGTGGCCACCGTTGGGGCCATGGTTCAGCTGGTCACGCGTGGCATCCTGCTGGATACCATGCGGGTCGACAGCTCTGACGAGGAAATCGAAATCCGCGTGCGTCTGCCCGAATATCAGCGGGTGCTGAGTACTTTGGACAGCCTGCGGGTGCGCACGACCGAGGGTCTGGTGCCGCTGTCGAACTTCATCACGCGCCAACCGGTGCCCAAACTGGCCAATATCGACCGCGTCGACCAAGTCCGGTTTTATGATGTGAAGGCAGATTTCCTGCCCGGTCTGTTCAAAGTAGCGACCACGTCTGAGGAAGGCACCGAAAACCGGTTGGCCACGGTCAAGATTGTACCGGAGGGCGAAACGGCTCTGGCACCTGTTGTTGAAAACCCGGTCGGCGAGCAATTCACCCTCTACGAGCTTGAAAATGTCGGCAGCTTTGCCGAGGTCCAGGAAGCTGTGGAAAGCGGTGAGGCGCGCTTTGTGCCGATCAATGCCAATGAGCGGATCGCCGTGCTGACCGAATGGCTGGATACCAACCCGTTCCCGAACGCCGTGGAATGGGAATGGACCGGCGATCAGGAGGAACAAGAGGAATCCGGTGCCTTTCTGATGAACGCCTTCGCTGGCGCGTTGGGCCTGATGTTCATCATCCTGCTGGCGCAGTTCAACAGCTTCTATAACTCCATCCTCGTCCTACTGGCCGTGATCCTTTCTACCACGGGTGTTCTGATTGGGATGATGGTGATGCAGCAGCCGTTCTCGATCATCATGACCGGCACCGGCATTGTCGCCTTGGCGGGGATCGTGGTGAACAATAACATTGTTCTGATCGATACCTATCAGGAATACAGCCGCTACATGCCGCGGATCGAGGCGATCATTCGCACCGCGCAAAGCCGTATTCGCCCGGTTCTGTTGACCACGATCACGACCATGGCAGGCCTTGCGCCAATGATGTTCGGGCTCAGCCTCGACTTCATCAATGGTGGCTATTCCATCGACAGCCCGACGGCGCTTTGGTGGAAACAGCTCGCCACGGCGGTTGTGTTCGGGTTGGGCATTGCCACGGTTCTTACGCTTGTCGTCACGCCATCCCTGCTCGCGATCCGGGTCTGGGCGGCATCGGTTGTATACGGGGCTTTCATGGCGGCTCGGTCCGTCGGGTTTTCGAAAGAAGGGCGCCGCATCCGCGACGACATGCGCCTGAAGCGGGACACGCGTCGGTTGGACAGCACCGAGATTGTTTGGGACCTTGAAGAGGACGCGCCGGTTTCGGAAACCCCAACGGAACCAGAAATCTCGGAAGAGCCTGAAACACCCAAAAAAGCGACCATCGACGGGGTCGAAATTGCGTCGCCACTGCGCGCAGCAGAGTAAGGATCCGTCCTTGCTGAAAGAACAAACGCCCGGCCAAATGGCCGGGCGTTTTTCTGTTTAACGGCCAGATATCACGCGCCGGTCAAGCGGCGCGTTCCTCGGATTGCTGACGGTTCCACAATTGCGCGTACCGACCGTCTTTGATCAACAGCTCTGCATGGGTGCCGCGCTCGACAACCTTACCTTCATTCAGAACGATAATCTGATCCGCGTCCGCAATCGTGCTGAGCCTATGCGCAATCGTCAAAACCGTGCGCCCCTGCCCCGCGCGGGCCAGCGCCGATTGAATGTCGCCTTCGGTTTCGCTGTCCAAGGCGCTGGTGGCTTCGTCCAATAACAGGATCGGCGGGTCCTTGAGCAAGGTCCGCGCAATGCCGACCCGTTGCTTTTCACCGCCCGACAGTTTCAAGCCCCGCTCGCCAACCATCGTGTCATACCCCTCGGGCAGTCCGGCGATGAAGTCATGGATTTGGGCCGCGCGCGCCGCCTCTTCGATGTCGGCCTGACTGGCCCCTTCGCGCCCGTACCCGATATTGTACCGGATGGTGTCGTTGAACAGCACAGTGTCCTGTGGAACAACGCCCACCGCATCATGCAAGCTGGTGAGGGTCACGTCCCGCACGTCTTGCCCGTCGATCCGCAGGGCACCCTCTGTCACGTCGTAAAACCGAAAGAGCAGCCGCCCGATGGTCGATTTCCCCGACCCGGTCGAGCCTACGATTGCCACGGATTCACCGGCTTCAGCCTGAATAGACACGCCCTTCAAAATCTCGCGGTTCTCTTCATAGCCAAAGCGGACGTTGTCGAGTTCAATTGACCCGCCCTTTATGCGCAAAGGCACGGCCTTGGGGTTATCCTCAATCTCTGGCGCGTCTTCCAGAAGGTCGAACATCTGCCCCATATCCACCAAAGATTGACGGATTTCGCGGTACACAAAGCCTAGGAAATTCAGCGGCGCGATAATCTGGATCATGTAGGCGTTGACCATCACGAAATCACCGACGGTGTATTTCCCCTGGCTGACCCCGGCAGCCGCCATCGCCATCACGGCAATCAGGCCGAAATTGATGATCAAAGCTTGCCCGGCATTGATCGCACTCAGCGAATAGGCCGTGCGCAGCGCGGCCTTTTCGTATCCGGCCATCGCGGTGTCATACCGGTCTGCTTCGCGCTGTTCTGCGCCGAAATACTTAACCGTTTCGAAATTCAACAAACTGTCGATGGCGCGCTGACTGGCTTCATTGTCCTGATCGTTCATGACTTTGCGAATGCGTACGCGCCATTCGGTGACGGTGAACGTAAACCAGACATAGATCGCCATGGTACCGGCAACGACCACAAGGAACCGCCAGTCAAAAACGGTCACCAGAATGATGCAGATCATGGTGAGTTCGAGCACCAGTGGGCCGATGGAAAACAGCATGAAGCGCAACAGAAACGCGACGCCCTTGACCCCGCGATCCATGATACGGCTGAGCGCGCCGGTCCGGCGCGTCAGGTGATAGCGCAGGCTGAGCGCATGAATATGCTGAAACGTCTGCAACGCCAGGCGTCTCAGGGCGCGTTGGCTGACCCGCGCGAACAGCAGATCCCGCAACTGCTCAAAGCCGACCGCCATCAGGCGGCTCATACCATAGGCAATGGTCAGCCCAATCGCCCCAAGCGCAAGGATTGGGGTGCCCTCACCCGCCAGCGCATCAACGGCGTCCTTGTAGAATAAGGGCGTCACCACTGCGACCATCTTGGCGGCGATCAGCGCTGTCATCGCCAGAACCACGCGCCATTTCAGCTCTGGTTGCCCGTCTGGCCACAGGTAAGGCATCACCTTGCGTATGGTGCGCAGCCCGGATCGCCGTTCGGCGAGAGCAATTTCTTCGTCTGTGCTGGATGTCATAAGGGCACACCTAGGGCATTCATCTGGCAGATCACCCCAGACTTAGGCCCACCAATCCCCCAAGGAAAGCAGAGACTTAGTTGGGGATCGCAAAAACCTGACCGGGATAAATCAAATCCGGGTCACGGATTTGGTCACGGTTGGCTTCAAAGAGCCGAACATACAACAGCCCTTCGCCATAGCGTTCCCGTGAAATCGCCCACAGCGTATCGCCCGTTTGAACCGTCACCGCCTGTATCAGCGACTGTTCAGCCCCTTGCCCGGTACCGGCAACAAGCTTGCCGGGTTCTTCGCGTTTGAAAGGCGTCTCAAGGCGGCTCATCACACGGCCATCAGCGTCCACAGCATCCAACCGCATTGTATAGACGCCCGGATCAATGCCTTGCAGCACCCCGCGCCAACGTCCATTGGCATCAGAAGCGATATCAGCGACGCGCGCATTGTCCAGATACACGCGAATAGTCGAACTTACGGCCGATCGTCCGCTGAGCTGAATTTCCCCTAGTTCAGAATAGCTGATGGTATCCAAAGCCAGATCTTGCGAGGGAACCGGTTCGTCAGATGCTCCGGGTTGGAGCAATTCGACACCGTCTCGGGTAGACCGCAAAACGGCGACAGGCGCCGACTGAACATCGGACGATGAAGCCACCGACGGAGCCGACGGGGGCGATTGCGGCGCAGCAGGTGCCGCAGCGGTCGTTTGCGGTGCGTCAGGCTCTGCAACGACAGGCTCGGGCACGACAGTGGTAGTTGCGACCTCCGCCGTTTCTTCGACTTGCGGGGTTTCAACTGTCTCAACCGTCTGGTTTTCCGCCACATCCGTCGTTTGATTGGTTGTTTCCGCTGCCACAGCTTCATTTTCCGGCGGCGCGGCGACATCCTCATCTGAAACAGTCTCGGCTGTTTCCTCGACCGTCGCTGATGATGTCTGGTTTTGAGTTTCGTCGATGGCTTCCGGAACCGTCTCTGGCTGATCGAGTACCGCGACCACGGTTGTTTCTGTGCTTTCCGCCTCCGGTTCTGCCTCTGCTGGTGACTTTGCCACCACTGTTTCCACAGGTTCCTCTACTGTGGATGGCGCAGTCGACTCTGCTTTTGACGTTTGGACGGGCGCTGGAGCTAGGATGATTTCTTCATCCGACAGGCTGACCTGCTCGCCCTTTTCGGCGCGCAAGGACAAAACCCGTGGCGACTGACTCGGCTCCAAAGTCAGGAACATGACAAACTGGCCGGACCCATCGACGCTGACACTATCAAAATCCATGTTGTCGAGCAGAACCGTAATCAATGCACCGGCAGGAGCCGTGCCCGCGACGAGGGTCGAACCATCCGGCGATGCCCGCACCACGTCAAACCCGGGCGCGTCCAATGCGACCATGGCTTCCTCTTGCTCCGGTTCCGGCGTTGGCTGCGGATCAGGGACCGGTTCGGGTTCTGGAACGGAGGCAGTTGTTTCATCCTCTGGAGCTGCTGCGGGGGCTTCAACGGCCTCATCTGACTTCGGCTCAGGCTCAACCGGTGGTGTTTGTGGCGAGGGTTCAGGGTCAGGCGCGACAACTGCGACATTTTCGGCGGGCGCGGGATCAAATACGCCCCCCAAATACAAACCGCCGGCAACAACCGCCGCCCCTACAGAAACGGTTGCAACACTGCCGAACGTGCCCAAACCCAAAATGCCAGACTGCGCTGCCATCCCCATCCTTCCTTGCCGCGGCCCCCCGCCCCGGGTTAAGCAACCTTATTATCTCTGCGCCATAGGGTCAAAACCGCCCATGTGGTGCCATGTGAAAGGGTTGCCCATGACCGTCAAATCCGTCTGTGTCTATTGCGGATCACGCACCGGGGCAATGCCCGCATATCAAGAAGATGCGAGGGGCGTCGGGAAAGCCATAGCTGGCGAAGGGTGGCGGCTGGTCTATGGCGCCGGGGATGTGGGCCTTATGGGCGAAGTGGCACGCGCCGCGCAGGCGGATGGCGGGGACACGTTCGGGGTGATTCCCAAACATCTGGTCGAATGGGAAGTCGGCAAAACAGATCTCACCCGATATGTCGTTACAGAAACCATGCATGAACGCAAAAAGGTCATGTTCATGAACGCCGACGCGATCGTGGTTCTGCCCGGTGGCGCGGGGTCGCTCGATGAATTTTTCGAAGTGCTGACATGGGGCCAGCTGGGCTTGCATGACAAACCGATCCTTTTGGTCAACACGATGGGCTTCTGGACCCCACTGGTGACGCTGATCGATCATATCATCGAACAGGGGTTTGCCGCACCTTCGGTAAAAGAGCTGATCACCTTTGTGCCCAACGCTGATGCAGCCATGGATGAGCTACGGTCCATCCTGAAGTGATATGCGTGATCACACCATCGCTAGACGTCTGAAGACCTTGAACTGCGGCACACTGCATTATCGAAAACTGTGAAACGTCCGACAGGAAGCTGCGCGCCCGGCGTTAAAGTCACAGTGGTTTCAAAATAAAGGCACGTCATGCGCAGCATTGTTATTCTTTGGACGGTCCTTGCGGGCCTGTGCGGGGGCTTTCTGGTCTGGCATTCGTCTTGGAAAGGACCTTTGACAGATGCCGAGATTTCCACCGCCCTCACCCGGATGGCCCAACACGAACCGCGCGATACGTATCGCAATACGCTGCAGCCGGAACTGGCCGGTGTGGCCTTGGCGGATTTTCTGGCGACCGATGATGGGCGCCCGTTTTACATGATGAACCTAATGTCTTTTGAGGATATTGCCCAATACCCCGGTGGCGAAGGTCTCGAAGGCATAACTGGGCGCGACGCAAACGCGATTTATGCGCGGTATGTTATCCCGAACCTTCTGAAACGGGGCATCTATCCGCTGATCGTCACCGATCGGCTGACCACGCTCGCTGATACGATGGGTACGGGAGACACAGAATTCGAACAACTTGCGTTGATCCGATACCGCAGCCGCCGCGATTTCTTGGATCTGGTCTCACATCCCGATTTCGCCGATGCCGCCGTGCACAAATGGGTCGGGCTGAGCGGTACACTTGTCGCCCCGACCGCCATGCAACTGACTCTTTTGCCAACACTTTTTGTACCCATTGCACTGATCGGGATCGGCGGGTTGGGGACACTGTTTTTGTCCTGGCGAAACCGCACAGGGCGCCGTCCGGGATTAACTCGGTTCGTGTAATACCGAAATCCATCCAACAGGCGCAAAAAAAGCCTGCCGGCGTCACCGCCAGCAGGCCCTTTGAAATTCTGAATTACGTTCCGGATTACATCCGCGACGCAACATTTTCCCAGTTCACCAGATTGTCGAGGAAGTTCGACAGGTAGGCCGGGCGTTTGTTGCGGAAGTCGATGTAGTACGAGTGTTCCCACACGTCGCAGCCCAGCAATGCGGTTTTACCAAAGCAAACAGGGTTCACACCGTTTTCGGTTTTGGTCACGGCCAGCGACCCATCCGGGTTTTTGACCAGCCAGGCCCAACCGGACCCGAACTGACCCGCACCGGCTGCAGAGAATTGCGATTTGAACTCGTCCACCGACCCAAAGCTTTCGGTGATCGCTTTTTCCAGCTCACCCGGCATCGCGCTGTCGCCCGGGCCCATCATTTCCCAGAACTGGTCGTGGTTCCACAGCTGGCTGATGTTGTTGAAAATGCCGTTTTGTGCAACCGCCGAGGCGTCATAGGTGCCGACGATGATCTCTTCCATCGATTTGCCGTCCCACTCGGTCCCGGCGATCAGCTTGTTGCCATTGTCGACATAAGCTTTGTGGTGCAGGTCGTGGTGGTATTCCAGCGTTTCGGCCGACATGCCTTTGGCGGCAAGGGCGTCGTGTGCGTAAGGAAGATCAGGAAGTTCGAAAGCCATAATGGGCGCTCCGTCAGACTAGAGTTGCGTCATAGCGGTACATGCGGCCCATGCCTGCTTAGGTCAAGGGCCAGAAGCAAATTCCAGTGACCAAATCTCATTGGATTATCTTGCATGCGCCCCTACGCGAAGAGCTTCCTCCGACATCAAGCCGAGCAACGGCCATAGCTGACATGTCATTTGGATTTATCGTCAGCGTCCAACTCGTTCGCACCCGACTTATTTGGGTCGTTTCGAGATCCTTTAGATCCCATTTTACGCGCAGCCGACCGTTATTTGTCTTCTTATATTGACCCGCAACTGGTTTGCCGTTGTTGGTTTGGGACACAATTCTATCGAATACATCCACCGCACCAGTTTTGCTATCGATCCGCGCCGTGATCGTTTCTTGTATCCATCCATCCGAGCTTTTTTTGAACTTACATTCATAGACGACTGGGGCTGCCAAAATAGCTGTGGGCCAAAGCACCATGGCGGCGAAAACCAAAAATCTCATTGCAACTCCCTGATATTCGTAGGGTTCACTCGTAACTTGACGCCATTTGGCATCATTACATTTCGAAAGGCAATTGTGTTTTTGGTCCTGCGACGGCTTTTTCTGTGATCTGCGCTTTATCCAAGCAAGTTCGGCGATGAAACGGTATTGCATGTGCCGTTTCCACGAGGCGGACGGCGATCCTGATCACCGACTTTAGCCCAGTACACGCGCACAACGGCGCTGTTATCGGATGGGTCGACCTGCAACGTCCAACTGACCTTTTGCCCGCCGCCGCGCCCGCGCCGGACGTTATCCAGCGACCACGTCGCCTCTAGCTTACCGTTGTTGCGACGCTTGTAATTGGCGGCGATGGCTCGTCCGCCCGTGGACTCTTCGATGATCGGGTCGACCACAGCGGCTTGTTCGGTCGCGGTATCGAAGGTCGCGGTCACCGGGCCTGCAATCCAGCCGTCATCTGACGGCGCGAAAGAGCATTGGTACGTCACCGGCGCTGCTGCTGCGCCGCCGCCCATGATAAGGAAAACGGCAGTCACGGCGTATTTCATGGCAAAGCCCCTTGGGTTGATGCATTCACGATGCTGCATGCCAAAGGTGCGCCTTTAACGCCCGCCTTTCAACCCAAAGTGGGTCAGACAAATCGCCTCGGGGAACCGGTGCTCAGATGACGGGCATCCCCATGCAGCGCCGTCAGAAATAAGCGATGTCAGACCCCGGTTGTGCGGCAGCTTTCAGGAGGCCAAAGACATAATCCGCGACCGAGCGGAAACAGATGATCTGAAACGTCTCATCATCCACCATCCAGAATGCGGCAGCCACTTGTGCCATGCGGGTACGGCGGAAATCACCGGGCCTGAAAGCCTCTGGTGACAGATCAACCGGGCAAAGCTTTGCCATAACCTCGCGCGCCATCGGGCCGCTGACCCGGAAAGAGGCGCGCGCATCCGACACATTGATCGCCAAAGCGTGGCTATCGCCCAGCGCCGATTGCATTTTTTCCACGCTGTCCACAACACCGTCATAGGGGCACAGCACCAAAAGCTCATCCGGGGACATCCAGCAGATGCCGCTGTCACCAGCGACGTTTGCCTGCCGTATGCTTGGCATATCCACGCCCGCAACACCCGTTGCGGCCGCTTTGACCCCGGCAGGGCCCAGATCGCCGCGCAACGTGATCATGCCTTGCAACGGCACCTCTTCAACATGGACAAGCCCGTCAAAGCGCACCCCACCCAATGCGGTCACAGCCTCAGACATTCTGTTTCTCCCCATCCTTGTCAAAGAACACCTGGTCCACGATCCGGGCCTGATAGGTTTTGCCATCGGTGCCCGGGAAATTCAGAACCTCGCCCATACGATCAGGACCGTTCAGAACCAGCCCCATCGCGATCCCCTTGCCCAAGGTTGGGGAATGGTACGTCGATGTGACCCGCCCGATCATATTGCGCTGACCATTGGCATTTTTGCCTTCGACAATGGCATAAGCCCCGTCTGGCAAAACCGAGCCATCGACCGTTTCCAGACCCACCAGTTTCCAACGGTCAGGATCGGTCATGTGCGTGCGTTCTTGGGCACGTTTGCCGAGGTAATCGGTCTTTTTCTTCGACAACGCCCACTGCATGTTCAGGTCTTGCGGGATCACCGTGCCATCGGTTTCGTCACCGATCATGATGAACCCTTTTTCGGCCCGCATGATATGCAGCGCCTCTGTCCCGTACGGCATCGCGCCAAACGCGGCGCCAGCGTCAAGCAAGGCATCCCAAAAGGCACGGCCTTGGCTCGCCGGGACCGCAATTTCATAGCTCAACTCACCCGAGAATGAGATCCGATAGGCCCGCGCATCAAAACCGCCGATCTGGCCATCGCGCCATTCCATGAACGGCAACGCCTCTTTCGAAACATCCATGCCACCCAGCTTTTCCAGCACTTTGCGGGTGTTTGGCCCCACAACCGCCACCTGCGCGTATTGTTCGGTCACGTTGGCGACATAGACTTTCCAGTCCCACCATTCGGTTTGCAGCCACTCTTCCATATGCGCATGGATGCGGTCGGCCCCGCCGGTGGTGGTGTGACACAGCCACGTGTCCTCATCGATCCGGGCGACAACGCCATCATCGATCAGGAACCCGTTTTCCGAACACATCAGCCCATAACGGCACTTGCCGATTTTGAGCGTCGACATCATGTTGGTGTACATCATGTCGAGGAATTTGCCCGCATCGGGACTTTTGACGATCAGCTTGCCCAGTGTTGAGGCATCCAGCAGGCCAAGGTTTTCGCGTGTGTTCTTCACCTCGCGATGGACCGCCTGATGTACGGTCTCGCCCGCCCGGACAAAGGCATAGGGACGACGCCAATGGCCCACCGGTTCCCAATCGGCCCCGTTGGCATCGTGCCAATCATGCATGGGTGTTTTGCGGATCGGCTGAAAAACCTCGCCCCGTGCTTCCCCTGCGATAGAGCCCATTGAAATGGGTGTATACGGCGGACGGAAGGTCGTCGTGCCGACCGAGGGGATATCCGTATCCAGCGCATCCGCAAGCGTGGCCAGACCGTTGATGTTGCTGAGCTTTCCCTGATCCATCGCCATGCCCAGCGTGGTGTAACGCTTGGTGTGTTCGACGCTTTCAAAGCCTTCGCGCGCGGCCAGTTGCACGTCCGAAACCTTCACGTCGTTCTGGAAATCCAGCCAGGATTTGCTGCGCAGCTTGTATTTGGCCTTGGCGGGCATCAGCCAAACCGCGGCAATGTCGACCTCTGGTGCAGCGTCTGCCGCCGGGGCCGTGGCGGCCCCGTCAAAGCCTGCCGCACCCGCGGCAGCGGCCCCGGCCGTCGCCGCATCAGACAGCGTTTGGGACATGTGCAGGGCACCGTTTGCGGCCCCGGCACAGCCCACAAATGGCTGGCCATCCGCCCCGGTTGGGGCGCGTGTGGTATCGGGCCGGAAATGCGCCTGTGCGTCATCCCAGTAAAGCTTGCCACCACAATGGGACCACAGATGTACGACCGGGGACCAGCCGCCTGACATGGCCACGGCATCACAGGGCACTTCGCGGGCGATGGTGCCGTCACTGTCCTGTTTGCAGACATCCACCTTTTGAACGCGGCTGTTGCCATAGACCTTGGCAATGGCCGAATTGACCTCGACCCGGATGCCCAGCGCCTTGGCCTCTTCCATCAACGCACCACCGCCCGCCGGGCGGGCGTCAATGATGCTAGGCACTTTCAACCCCGCATTTACGAGGGCGATGGCCGTGCGATAGCCGTCGTCATTATTGGTGGCCACCACGGTGCGTTGGCCCACGGCCACACCAAAATTCACAAGATAGTCGCGCACAGCAGAGGCCAGCATCACGCCCGGAATATCGTTGCCCGCAAAACTGAGCGGCCGTTCGATGGCCCCTGTTGCGGTCACCACCTGCTTGGCCCGGATGCGCCAGAGCCGGTGGCGCGGGCCGTCTTGGGTGGGCGCGTGATCGGTCAGACGCTCATAGCCCAGCACGTAGCCGTGGTCATAGACCCCTGCCCCCATGCAGCGCGCGCGAAGCGTCACATTGGGCATCGCCTCTAACGCGGCGCGGGTCGCGTCAACCCAGTCTGCCGGATCCTGGCCGTCAATCGTGCCGCCATCGACCGGGGCGCGACCGCCCCAATGGGCGGTCTGTTCGATCAGCAAGACCTTAGCACCCGTATCTGCGGCCGATTTAGCGGCTTGCAGACCCGCAACACCACCACCAATCACCAGAACATCGACGAAGGTATAGAAATGCTCGTAGGTATCCTTGTCCTGATCGGTCGGCGCTTTGCCGAGACCCGCAGACTGGCGGATGAAAGGTTCGTAGATGTGTTTCCAGAACGGGCGCGGATGGATGAACATCTTGTAGTAGAAACCCGCCGGCAGGAACCGGGCGAGCATCGAGTTTATCGCGCCGATATCGAATTCGAGGCTGGGCCAATGGTTCTGGCTGTCCGCCGCCAGACCGTCAAAAAGCTCGGTCGTGGTGGCCCTCTGGTTCGGCTCAAAGCTGGAAAATTTGCCCATGTTGACCAACGCGTTGGGCTCTTCGACGCCCGAAGCCACGATGCCGCGCGGGCGGTGGTATTTGAACGACCGGCCCACCATCATCTGGTCATTGGCCAGAAGTGCAGAGGCCAGCGTGTCGCCGGCGTGACCCCGGAGCCATTTGTTGTTGAACTGGAATTTCACCTCGGTCGCGCGGTCGATCAGGCGGCCATGGTTGGAAATGCGCGTGCTCATGCGGGGACCCTTTCGCCTGTGGGCCTGGAGGGATTTGGGTATTTGGAACAAGAAAGAAGCATCAAGTGATCTCTCTCCACGACCAGCCGGGACGTTTGGCGGTGATCGCATCCTTGATATCTTGCGGTGGCTCGGTGGTTTGGGCCACGTAGGTGCCAAACACCTCAAGCGTGGTGGTGCAGCGGGCGGCGTGGAACCATTTTCCACAGCCTGCCGAATGGCGCCAGCGTTCGAAATGCACGCCTTTGGGGTTTTCGCGAGAGAAGAGGTAGTCGTGGAAATCATCGTCCGATGAACCGGGGCCATAGCGCGTCAGATGCGCCTCTCCGCCTGGCGTCAGTTCGGTTTCTTCGGCGTCGACGCCGCAATAGGGGCAACGAAGGATCAGCATCGGGTTATCCTTTCGGTGGCAGGCTGGCGGCATTGGCCAGCGAGATGTCTATGAGTTTGCGGCGCAGCGCGGCGTCTTCGAAAGTGGCCTCGTCCAGTTCGACCATGCCACCCATGGGGCTACCGGTGAAGGAGAGTGGTTCGGCGCCCAGCGCCAGTGCTTCGGCCTCGCGCGGTTTGCCGGGGCGAAACATCGCGCCGTCCTTGTGGACACCGCAGACCATGTTGCCGTGGAGCAGAAAGCAAAGCCCGCCGAACATCTTTTTCTCGGACAGGCCCGGTTCGACGCCGAGATCAGCGCGCATGAGGTCGGCCATGGTTTCGGAATAGGGCATCACATCGCCCTCTCCGTTGGTTGACCGTGGTTTTTTGGTTGCGGTTCCATCAATGCGCCACCCCTGCTGCGACGCTTTCGTCGATGAAGCGGCCTTCGTGGAAGCGGTCGAGTGAGAAGGCTTCGGTGAGCGGGGAATGCCCTTTAGCCATCAGTTCGGCAAAGCCCCAGCCGGAGCCCGGGATCGCCTTGAACCCGCCGGTGCCCCAACCGCAGTTGATAAAGACGTTTTCCACCGGTGTTTTGGACAGGATCGGAGAGCGGTCGCCGGTCATGTCCACGATCCCGCCCCACCAGCGCAGCATCTTGAGGCGCGAGATGATCGGGAAGGTTTCAATAAGCGCGCGCACGGTTTCTTCGGCGTGGTGAAAGGATCCGCGTTGGGTGTAGTTGTTGAACCCGTCCGCGCCACCGCCGATCACCATTTCGCCTTTGTCCGACTGGCTCATATAACCGTGCACCGTGTTGGCCATGACGACCACGTCCATGCAGGGTTTGATGGGTTCGGACACCAACGCCTGAAGTGCCACGCTTTCGATGGGCAGGCGGAAACCCGCCATATCGGCCAGCACGCCGGAATGGCCCGCAACCACGATGCCCAGCTTGTCGCAATCGATATCGCCTTTGGTGGTGGTGACGCCCACGACCTTGCCGCCATCGCGGCGCACGGCTGTGACCTCACATTTCTGGATGATGTCCATGCCCATGTCAGAGCACGCCCGGGCATAGCCCCAGGCCACCGCGTCATGGCGCGCGGTGCCGCCGCGCGGCTGCCAGAGCGCGCCAAGCACGGGATAGCGGGGCCCGTCGATATTGATGATCGGGCAGAGCTCTTTCACGCGGTCGGGGCCGACAAATTCGGTTTCGACCCCTTGCAGCGCGTTGGCATGCGCGGTGCGCTGATAGCCACGGATTTCATGTTGGGTCTGGGCCAGCATCAAAACGCCGCGCGGGCTGAACATGATGTTATAGTTCAGGTCCTGGCTCAGATCCTCGTAGAGCGACCGCGCCTTTTCATAGATCGCGGCCGAGGGATCCTGCAGGTAGTTCGAGCGGATGATGGTCGTGTTTCGGCCAGTGTTGCCGCCGCCGAGCCAGCCCTTTTCGATGATGGCCACGTTTTTGATGCCAAAGCGTTTGCCCAGGTAATAGGCCGTGGCCAGACCATGCCCGCCTGCGCCGACAATGATCACGTCGTATTTCGCCTTTGGCTCGGGGTTGCGCCAGGCCCGCTCCCATCCTTGATGGTGGCGCATGGCTTCACGGGCGACGGCAAAGGCAGAGTAGCGTTTCATCTGGTCGAATCCGATCTTAAAGGATAGCGCGGGTATGCCGCTGATCGCAGGATGGCCCGCGACGCCAACCGTCGCAATATGACACGGTTGCGACATGGTGCATCAAACATAGGCGATTGGTCTTTTTCCCGGGGCCCGCACGCTATAGATCAGGGGGCATGTTTGGAGGCAGCATGATCTTTTGGATCGTCACCGGAATTCTGGCCTTGTTGGTCGCGGCGTTGTTGTCGGCGGCGCTGTTGCGGCGCAGACCTGCGGAACAGCCGGCGGCGGCTTATGACCTGCAGGTCTATCGGGATCAGCTGAAAGAGGTGGATCGCGACCTGGCCCGGGGCGTGATCGATGCGGCGGATGCCGAGCGCGTCCGAGCAGAGGTGTCCCGCCGATTGTTGGCAGCAGATGCGCAGGTCAAGGCGTTCGAAGCCGGAACCGGTCAGGGCGGCGTGCTGTCTGGCGCTGTCGCGATGGGGGCCGCAGTCGTTCTGATTGGCGGTAGCCTTCTGCTGTACCTGCAATTGGGGGCACCGGGGTATGGGGACCTGGGCCTGAAAACGCGGGTCGAGATCGCGGAACTGGCGCGGGCGTCGCGGCCAAGCCAAGCGGATGCCGAGGCGTCCATCCCGGCCCGGCCCAATGCGCAGGCCAGCGAAGAATACCTGGATTTGATGGAGCGGTTGCGCAATTCGGTTGCCGAACGGCCCGATGATCTGCAAGGGCATATCCTGCTGGCGCAGAACGAAGCGACGCTGGGCAATTTTGCCGCCGCCCATGTGGCGCAGGCGCGGGTGATCGCGCTGAAAGGCGATGCGGCCACGGTGGCGGATCACGCGGATTATGCAGATATGTTGATCTTGGCGGCGGGTGGCTATGTCTCTCCGACGGCAGAGGCCGCGCTGGCCAAAGCGCTGGAGCAGGATCCCCGCAATGGACCGGCACGCTATTACTGGGGGCTGATGATGGGCCAGACCGGGCGCCCCGACGTCGCTTTCCGTGTCTGGGACAACCTGTTGAAAGACAGCTTGCCCGACGCCCCGTGGGTGCCGCCGATCCGTGGACAGATCGAAGATATGGCGATGCGGGCAGGCGTGAATTATCAATTGCCCAGCGCCGACGCCCCTTTGCGCGGGCCTTCGCAAGAGGATATGGAGGCCGCCTCTGAAATGTCGGCAGAAGACCGGGCCGAGATGATCCGGGGTATGGTGCAGGGCCTGAGCGACCGGTTGGCAACAGAAGGCGGGCCGCCGCCGGAATGGGCGCGGTTGATTTCTGCCTTGGCGGTATTGGGGGATTTGCCGCAAGCGCAGGCGGTTTATGATAATGCGATCGAGGTCTTTGCCGATGATCGGGCCGCGCTTGCCCTTTTGGAGGCGACGGCGGCGCAAGCGGGGCTGAACCTGTGATTTATGAAGAAATCGGTGCTTTTGCCAATGCCTGCGCGCCAATGACCGCCTTGTCCGGTCTCGATTTTGGCACCAAGACCATTGGGGTTGCCGTCTCTGACCGGATGCGTGGCGTCGCCAGCCCGCTGGAAACCATTCGACGCAAGAAGTTTGGGGTTGATGCAGCGGCTTTGTTGGGCCTTTTGGCCGCGCGGGACATCGGCGGGATCATCATAGGCCTGCCCCGAAATATGGACGGGACAGAGGGGCCACGATGTCAATCAACACGGGCTTTTGCGCAAAACCTGAGCCGCCTGACCGAGCTGCCGATCACGTTTTGGGACGAAAGGTTGAGTACCGTGGCCGCGGAAAGAGCCCTGTTAGAGGCGGATACGACACGAAAACGTCGCGCAGAGGTTATTGATCATGTCGCGGCGGGGTATATCTTGCAAGGCGCGCTGGATCGCCTGCGGCACTTGCAAAACGAAAGACCCATAACCCGGATGAACGCCCCCGTGACCCCCCCTGTGTGGAAACGCAAGGAAATTGACAGCCCTTGTGTCCAGATCTGTGTTGTGCATCCAGTGGAGCGGATTTGCACAGGGTGCTATCGCACGATTGACGAGATTTCCCGTTGGTCGAAGATGTCGGACGGTGAGCGTTCCGAGATCATGGCCGCTTTGCCCGGTCGGGCACCGAAGCTGCAAAAGCGGCGCGGCGGACGCGCGGCGCGGATGGCGGACCGGACCTGACGGCGTCCTCTGCGAGGACATGTCATTATGGGCCTGACCTTATCTGTCAGGCGGCCTCCGGCGGGGTATTTCCGACAAGAAAGAAGACTATGGGTCTGTGAGCCAGGCAGATGTGCCCGGAGCGTATTGCGGACGAAAATAGGCGATCATGCGGTGTTCGGTTGTGGCCGGTTCTTGTTCCGTCCAAGGGGCCACGCCATGCAGCGTGTGGCGGTGGATCAGCGTGGCCTCTCCGGGTTGGGCGGGCAATTCGATGCGGCGGCAGGTGTCGAATATTTTGCGCCGCGCCTCTTGATAGAGCGTGGTGACGTCAATCTGGGGCCATGTTGCGGGCGGATGCCCTTCGAATGCCTTTTGGAAAGCGGCGCGGATGATGTGATGACTGCCGTCCCAGACCACCAGCGGGGCGGCTGATGGCCCGGTTTGGTGAAGCGGCAGGCCCAGAATGAACATATGGGGCTCTTTCAACATGCGTTGACGGTCGGGGCCGGTGGGCAGCAGCCCGTCGACATGCGCCGCATACCGGTTGCGGCGGTAGCGGGCTGCGGCGCCGGTTTCGCCAGCGCGGGGACGCGGGTATCCGGGATAAATGACCGAGACCTGAGCCGCGTGAAGGGGTGGCAGCGTTCCGTATTGGCGAGTGAGGTCGTCGATGATGTGGCCCTGCAGCGGTGGCCCGTCGGGCACGCGTCCCTTTGTATCATTGGGCAGCGCGTCGACACCCACAAACCATGTCCCTTCGCATTGATGCCAATGGGCGTTTGCGGGGTCTTCGACGGCTTTTGTGGCGACGGGATATGCCGCTTCGGCCCAGCTGTGGAGTTCTCGGTCGTAAGGGGCATGCGCCCAGCCGCGGGCGAAGAGATCCGTCACCCGCCTAGCGCCTTGCGCAACATGTTCAGCGCCACGAGGATGAGGAACACCGCAAAGACCCGTTTGAGCGGTTTGGGGTCCATCGCGTGGGCCATCCGGACGCCAATGGGTGTCGTGATCAGCGTCATAGCGATGACAATGGCAAAGGCCGGCAGGTTGATCGCGCCGACCGTGTAAGGCGGACGCGTTTCAGGATCGATGGTGACAAGGAGGAAGCCAAGGACCGATGGCACCGCAATGATCACACCGAAACCGGCAGCCGTGGCAACGGCGCGGTGGATCGGGGTGTTGAAAAGGGTCATCAGCGGCACCCCGAAAGAGCCCCCACCGATCCCCATCAAAACCGACATCGCCCCTACCACCAGAGATAGAACGGCCCGCCCCACCCCGGTCGGCATCGCCTGCCCCAGCCGCCATTCGGATCGGCCGAGCAGCATGTAAAGCCCAACCGTGATGGCCAGAACGCCAAAAATCGCCTGCAACACCGTCGAGCTCAGCTGCGCCGCGATCAGCACGCCAACGGCCGCCCCGATGGCGATGCCCGGGCCCCATGTCCGCAGGATATCCCAATCGACGGCCCCTTTTTTGTTGTGGCCTAGTACCGAACGGATCGATGTGACAATGATCGTTGCCAGCGACGTGGCCAGACACACCTGCATCAATTGCGGCCCGTCATAGCCCAGCGCCTGAAAGCTGTAGAAGAACGCCGCGACCAGAACGACGCCGCCGCCGACCCCCAAAAGCCCGGCCATCACACCGGCAAACGCCCCGATGACCAGCAGCAACACAAACAGCATCAGCAATAATTGGATATCAGGCATTCGGGTCTCCGGAAGTCTTTGCGCCGAGGTTTAGACCGCTTCGGTCGTGGCCTCCAGAGGGATAGTGCGCAGCGCGGCTTCGACAAGCTCGACCCCCGGGCCCGGGCGCGTCGCCCCTTCGGACAACATGCGCCGCCAACCTCGCGCCCCCGGTCGCCCGGCAAAAAGGCCCAACATGTGGCGCGTGATCTGGTGCAGGCGCCCACCGGCCAGTAGATGCGCGTCGATATAGGGCAGCATTGCTTCAACCGCCGCATGGGGTGTTGTCCCCTCTACGACCCCGAAAATCCGAGTGTCAGCGGTGCACAGAATGTCGGCGGGTTGGTGATATGCGGCCCGACCGATCATCACACCATCCAGCCCCGCATCCAGAAAACCCTGCGCCTGATCAAGGGATGTGATGCCCCCGTTGATGGAGATATGGAGATCGGGAAAGGCCTGTTTCATGCGGATCACCAGCGCGTAATCCAAAGGCGGGATGTCGCGGTTTTCCTTGGGCGACAGGCCTTTCAGCCAGGCCTTGCGGGCATGGATCGTGACACGGCGACACCCGGCCTCTGATATTTGGCTCAGAAATTCTGGCAGGACCGCTTCGGGGTCCTGATCATCAACGCCGATGCGGCATTTGACGGTTACCTCGGCGGTCACGGCTAGGCGCATCGCGCGCACGCAATCAGCGACGCGCGCTGGGTCTTTCATAAGCACCGCGCCAAACGTGCCCGATTGCACCCGGTCCGAGGGGCAGCCGCAGTTCAGATTGATCTCGGGATACCCCGCGTCTTGGCCCAACCGCGCGGCTTGGGCCAGCTCGTCGGGGTCACTGCCCCCCAATTGCAAAGCGACGGGCTGTTCTGCCGGGCTGTGGTCCAAAAGATGCAACGCCCGACCCCGCACCAAGGCAGGTGCGGTCACCATTTCCGTATAAAGCAGCGTTTGGCTGCTGAGAACGCGATGTAAATAACGGCAATGGCGATCGGTCCAATCCATCATAGGTGCAACGCTCAACCGCGCAGAACGGTTAATGTTTGTTTTTGCTATGTTATTTTCACTTTTCAAGGTATTTCACGATGCTCATTGTTGGCCCATTTTGGCTTGTTTTTGCCCGTTTTCGCGTGTTAGACCAACAAATGTTGGCCCGATGCCGCACATTATCGAACGCAAGCGCAAGGATGGATCGACTGCCTATTTGGCACAAATCGACATCAAACGGAATGGCCGCAGGCTACATCGCGAAGCGCGGACTTTCGACCGTAAAGCCGCTGCAAACGCCTGGATCAAAAAGCGAAGCAAGGAGCTAGACGCTCTTGGCGACGATCTCTCCAAAGCCAAGACCTCCAAACGCACGCTTGGTGACGCGATCGAACGCTATACGCGGGAAAGAGATCGGGCGAACGAAGGCGCAAGTGCTGCGGGCCATTCTCGACTACGACCTTGCGGCGATGATCAGCCCCACCTGAGTGGTCCAATTTGATTGTTAGTGCATGATCGACCTTTGGTCCATCTGGACGATGGTTTCGGGAGCCGGTGGGCGGTAGCCTAGAGCACTGTGTGGTCGTTTCGTGTTGTAGTGTTTCCTCCATTCCTCAATCAGGATTTGTGCTTCGCGGAGGACCACTTCAGTGGGGGAGGATCAGGATGGGCCGCAAGTTTATCCTTTAAATCAGTAATGCTCATGAAGGAAACGGGATAAACGCCAGGTAGATGGACTTGAAGGCAATCGCATTTGCTTTTGCTTTGTTGGCACTGATGACAAACGTTGCATTTGCGAGCGAGATCTAGAGAGTTTTCACTGGACCGTAGACTTAGGTCCAAAGTCGGATTCGGCGCTAACCTTTTACTACTTGGAAGGCGAAGTTGAAGGACGCGACTTTTGCGGATCGATTGAACGAATACACAAAGCGAAGTTGCAGCGGGTTCTTTTCACAGTTTTCATTCACGCCGGAAGGCGGCTGACTTGACCCAGAAATAACTCAGTCCGCCGCGCTTCAATCTGCCCAACCAACGAGCCGGACGGCGTTGCAGTTCCCGCACCGCCGTGCCGGGGCGCAATATACGCGGTAGCTGCCGCTACGGCACGTATTCAATTTGCAAAAAACGACAAGTCAATGGCGCAGATGCGTTTGCTCGCCCGAGTGTAATCGGCGACCAAACGTCTGACCTTTTTACGCAATGCCCGAAAATCAGGATCGGGGCACATCTTGTGAAGGAACGAAATGCAGAGTTTTGATATGGGGCGCGTGCCGCCCGTGACATTCGGGGCGGGTCGGCTGGCCGAGGTGCCCGGGTTGGTTGGCGCGATGTCCAACGGACCGGTTCTGGTGATCGCAGATGCGATTCTGGCGGATCTGGGTGTCACCGACGGCATGGTGAGCGCGTTCCGGCAGGCCGGGATCGGGTGCGAGATTGCCGCAGATGTGGCGGGCGAGCCAAAAGAGACGCTGATCGACGGGTTGTGCGCCCGGGCAAGAGAGATGGGCGCCAGCGCAATCGTGGGCATTGGCGGCGGTGCAGCCATGGATGCCGCCAAGCTGGTGGCCACCATCGCCCCGTCGGCAACGCCGGCCTCAACCTATGCTTTGTGCGCGGCACCCCTGCCAACGAACGGTTTGCCGGCAATTGCGGTTCCCACAACAGCCGGGACAGGGTCCGAAGTCACGCGTACATCGATCGTGTCGACGGCGGATGGTACCAAGAACTGGTTCTGGGGCGAAGAGTTGATGTTTGCCCATGCGGTGCTGGACCCGGAACAGACCGTCAGCCTGCCGCCACACCTGACAGCGTGGACCGGGATCGACGCCGTTGCCCACGCCTTGGAAGCGTCGACAGCTGCGTCAACCAACGAGGCCGGTCTTCTATATGGGATGCGTGCCTTGCAAATCCTGGCTGACGCCTTGCCACAGGCCGTAGCCGACGGCTCTGACATCACCGCGCGCGGACGGGTTCTTTGGGCCAGTACCGTTGCGGGATTGGCCCTGCACAATTGCAACACGCATATGGGCCACAACATAAGCCATTCGCTCGGATCGCTCTCGCGTATTCACCACGGGCTGGCCACGGGCCTCGCACTGGAGGTCACGTTGCCTTGGCTGGTCTCGCAGGCCGATGGTGCTGCGAACTATGCCACTGTGGCCCAAGCGCTTGGCGGACAGGCGGATGCACAGGCCCTGCCCGACGCATATGCAGCCCTAATGCGGGCCAGTCAAATCCCGGCGGCCCTGCCCGCCGCCTGTGCAGATGTCACCAAAGAGGCTTTGGCCCTTTCGATGAAAAGTGACGCCAACCATTCCATGTCGCAAAACGCTGCTTGCAAGGTGAGCGATGATGACTTGGATCAAATGGTCGGGGCGATGATGGCGCTGCCATTGGCCGAAGCCGCCTGACGCCAGACAAAACATGAAAAAGCCCGGCCATGCATATGCTCGGCCGGACTTTTGCCTTTTGGCTCAACCTTTCGACTCTTTCTCGTCGATCAAATTCAGGCTGTCTTCAAGGTTGACGCCAACCGCATCGCCGATCTTTTTTAAAGCGGGCAATTGCACGGCCATGTCCATAATGGACTCAAGAGCCTGAGAAACCGGGGCCTTGTCGCCGCCGCCACCAGAGGCGCCGCCCAAGCCAGTCAGGTGGTTGATCGAAATACCTTTGATCTTCTCAGCCGGTTTTACCATTTCGGCAACAATCTTTGGCATTGCTTCCAACCGCGCTTTTTCGAGCTCCATCGCGACAATGGCTTCTGACCGGGCGTTGTCGGCCTGAATTCGGGCCAGTTGGGCTTCGGCTTGCGCCAGCTCAACTGCTTTTTGCGCCTGTGCCTCCGCCTCTTTGGCGGCTTTGAGATCCTCTGCTGTCGCCTTTTCGCTGGCTGCAGCGATCCGGGCGGTCTCGGCGGCGGCTTCGGACTGTTCCTGCGCCTGCAAAAGCGCCAGCGCCTTGCGGCGTTCGCCCTCGGCCATTTGACGAGCGGTCTGTACCGCCTCTTCGGCCTTGACCGCATCGGCCCGGGCGGCATCCGCTTCGGCTTGGGCGCGGCTTTCCTCTTGGCTCTTGGCCGCGATTTGGATTTGACGGTCCCGTTCAGCAATCTCCAGTGCGCGTGACTGCGCGATCTCTGCCTCGCGGATCGCCTGTTCGCGGGCAATGTCAGCGGCCTGAATGTCTTGTTCCATCTTAATCCGCGCCTCAGCGCTTGCGCGTTCAGCCTCAGCCTTGCGCGCAGCGACCTCGGCCAATTGAGCAGCCAGCAGGGTTTCGACCTCTTGCGCCTGCGCGATTTCGGCGCGACGTTCTTCCAGATCGATTTCCAGCTTGCGTTTGGCAGCTTCCATTGCCGCCTTGCGTACGCTGACTTCGCTGTTGCTCTCGATCTCGGCGCGTTCTTTTTTGGACTTGGAAATTACCTCGGCCAGTTTTCGCATGCCCACCGCGTTAAAGGCATTGTTTTCGTCCAGCGCGGAAAACGGCGTCTGGTCCAGCGCAGTCAGAGAAACGCTGTCCAACTCTAAACCATACCGTTCCAAAGTATTTTTCAGGGCATCACGCACATTGGCTACAAATGCGGACCGGTTTTCGTGCAGTTCATCCATGGTCATTTGCGCCGCGACAGCCCGCAATGCGTCGACCATCATCCCGTCAATCAGGCTTTTGAGCTGATCCGGTTGATCAGCCCCACCTGAGTGGTCCAATTTGATTGTTAGTGCATGATCGACCTTTGGTCCATCTTGACGACGGTTTCGGGAGCCGGTGGGCGGTAGCCTAGAGCACTGTGTGGTCGTTTCGTGTTGTAGTGTTTCCTCCATTCCTCAATCAGGATTTGTGCTTCGCGCAGGCTATAGAAGATTTCGCCGTTCAAGAACTCATCGCGGAAACGGGCGTTGAAGCTTTCGCAGTACCCATTCTCCCAAGGGCTGCCTGGTTCGATGTAAGCCGTCTTCGCGCCGACAGCCTTGATCCAGTCCTGCACGGCTTGCGCAACGAACTCAGGGCCATTGTCGGAACGGATGAACGACGGGATGCCGCGCAGAATGAACAGGTCGCTCAGCACATCGATCACATTGCCTGAGTTGAGCTTGCGATCCACGCGTATGGCCAAGCATTCCCGACTGTACTCGTCGATGATGTTGAGTGTGCGGAAAGCTTTACCATCGTCGGTGCGGCAGTGGACGAAGTCGTAGGACCAAACATGATCGCGACGTTCAGCCCGCAACCGAACGCGATCAATACAGGCACGACGACGAGCGGGGCTCAGAAGTTTCCCTTTGCCGCCTCCGCCAAGATCAGCTTGTCCAGCGTCAGATCAGAAACGGCTTTGCGCAATCGCTCGTTCTCTTTTTGCAGACGCTTCAGTTCCTTCAATTGATCCGTGCCCATTCCGCCGTATTTTTTCTTCCACCGGTAGTAGGTCTGTTCAGTCACACCGATCTGACGGATCGCATCCAGACGCGGCATCCCTTGCCCCGTCAGAACCTCAACCTGCCGTAACTTCGTGACAATCTCTTCTGGCTTTGGTCGCTTGTTGGCCATGTGTTTCCTCCGTTTCCTAAACATAGCGGAGGACCACTTCAGTGGGGGAAGACCAGCCGAATTCAGTGTCGTTTGCCATCGAAACGGCCTCTTCCACGTCCCGCACGCGGGAGATCGCGGCGACGGGGCCAAAGCTCTCTTCATGGTAAAGTCGCATTGACGACGTGACGTGGTCGATCACCGCGGGCTGTATGACGGCTCCGTCAACGTCGCCCCCGGCCAAAAGATGCGCGCCTTTGGACAAGGCATCATCAATCAAACCCCGGACACGTGATGCGGCGTCCGCATTGATCAATCGCCCCAAGGGCGCTGCTTCGACATGTGGATCGGCGGCGCGCAACCCTGCATGCAATGACAGGATCCGTTCTATCAGATCATCGGCGATGCCGTCCTGAACAATAATGCGTTCCGTGGACATACAAATCTGGCCTTGATTAAAAAAGGCTCCGAATACCGCCGCGCGCGCTGCGGCATCGAGGTCCGCGTCATGCAGAACAATCAGAGAAGCTTTGTCGCTCAGCTCCAACAAACATTTCTTGAGGTGTTTTGCGGCCGCTTGTGCCACGGTGCGCCCAACACGGGTGGACCCGGTGAAATTGACGCGCCGGATGGCCGGGTGAGCGATCAGCTGATCCATCACACGGGCACTTTGATCAGGGGTGTTGGTGACGACGGTCGCAACACCGTCTGGCAATCCGGCCTGCCGCATGATGTCGACCACGGCCTCATGCGTTTTCGGACAATGCTCGGACGCTTTCAGTACAACCGTGTTGCCACACGCCAACGGGGCCGCCATGGCCCTGACCGCCAAGGCAATCGGTGCATTCCAAGGAGCAAACCCCAGCACGACGCCAACCGATTGACGCCGCAAGATAGAACGGGTCGCACCATCCTCGCTTTCGAATACCTGGTCCCGCATCAGCGGCATGAGATCGCAAGACTGGCGCAACGTGCGGGCCGCGATCGAAACGTTGAAGCCTACCCAAGTTGCAGCGGCGCCAATTTCTTCCGCCGCGATGCGGGTCAGATGGTCCGACGCACCTTCCAACGCCGCCGCACAAGCGGTCAAATGGGCCGCACGTGTCTCAGAGGCCAAGCTGGTCCAGGACCAGTACGCCGCCGCTGCCGCATTGGCCGCCGCCTCGGCCGTCGACTGAGCCCAGATTAAGTCGGTGTCCGTCCCTGCCGTGTCCATGACGCCAGACGTAATCAACATGAAATCTCCCCCCGCCGGTCATGGTGTCATTCACACGTCCTCTACCGACATTGTTAAGAAACAGGGTCGCGCTGACCCTGAAAATATGAAAAAACGGCATTGTATTATCATTATACGGGTTTTTATGGCCACTAACCTGCACCCTGATCGCTTTCCGTCACGCGCTCCGCTCTATCATGCAGAGTTGATACGCGGTGGTTTGCAGGACCGTGTGATCGGACGGTCAAGTGCAGAGCAGGATCGGATATGGCGCGTCGTCTTTTTGCAAGCGGGACAAATAACGCTCGAAGACGAAACATCGACGACACCTTACGAGCCGCCGATTTTGATATGGCAACCTTGGGATGATACCGACCGCATGCGCATCCGCGCCGGATCATCATGCGCGATTTTGACGTTGGGCGAATTGGGATTGGCCAATGCGTTGGGTCGCAAACCCGAAGCCGCAGAAATTCGCGCGATGGCGTTTGGACGCGTAGCGCTACCCTTGGCGAAGGACAACGAAACGTTGATGGACGTGGTTCGGGCTTTTGATCTGACCTTGCGGGAACACCAGAAAAACAACATCGGCGTTGAGCTGGTAATTGAAGCGCAACTTCGGGTGCTGTTTGTAATTTTGTGGCGGCATGCCATGCAAGCGGCGGAAATCCAGGACCCGACTCCCGCCGCATCCCGGATATTGCAACAGTTTCGACAACTGCTGGAGCTGCATTTTCGTGACAGGTGGCGCGTCGCGGAACACGCCGATGCCTTGGGCATGACCACGGATCGACTGCACGATATCTGCACTCGTGTTTTGCACAAACCGCCGCTCCGCCTCATTCACGAACGCACAGTTTTCGAAGCCGAGTCCTTGCTTACGCGTTCTACACTGACCGTGGACCAGATATCGGCCTTTTTGGGGTTCAAAACGCCGGGGCAATTCAACCGGTTCTTCAAAACCATTACCGGCAAGGCGCCGGGTCGATACCGCAAACATATGCGCGATAAACAGAACGATCCGCAGGAAAAAAACGCCATTTCTTTTGCAGATTGGCCATAATCCTGGAAAGTCTGCGACTTTTACCAGCGATTAAACATTCACGAACAAGAACGTAAGCGGAATTTGAATTCGCAGCTTTTTCGTTATGGCGGCTGCACCTATAGTGACGGCAAACGGTGCACCCGCTTTTCGGCGTAAAGCATCAAAAAGAGTAGTGATTAGCGTTGTGAAGAACTGCAAACCGTTCAACATCATGGTCGTCGGCCAGTCTGGTCGACTGCAATACGAAGCTGTATTGTTCGCGGCTTCACTGCGACATGCTTCACCTGATTTTTCGGGCAAGGTTTTTGTCGCCGTTCCACAACCCGGTCCGTTGTGGACGCACGACCCTCAGATCAAATCGCAGGACATACTGGATGCGTTCGAGCGGCTGGATGTTACGTTGTTGCCTTTTGAAAGCAAGGTTTTTGGCCAGAGTTACCCCTTTGGGAACAAGATCGAAGCGCTGAGCGCATTGCCGGAAAACGAACCCTTTGTCTTTTTTGACACGGATACGCTGATCACCGGGGACATTACCTCTGTTCCATTTGATTTCGATCGGCCCAGCGCGTCGCGGCGCTGTGAAGGGACGTGGCCCCAGATCGAGCTTTACGGCCCGGGTTACACCGCCATCTGGCGGTCGCTGTATGACAAATTCGGGCTGGATTTTGAAAACAGCCTGAATCCCGACTTTCCTGACGAATACTGGCGGCGCTATCTCTATTTCAACGCCGGGTTCTTTTACTATCGCTGCCCGCGCGTGTTTGGCGACCTGTTCCTGAAATACGCGCAAGATATCCGCGATGACCCGCCAAAAGAGCTGGTGTGTCAGAGCCTTGATCCATGGCTGGATCAAATTGCGCTGCCTTTGGTCATTCACACTTTGGGCGGTGGGCGCGATGCCTTGCCAACGGGATATCTGGACGGCCCGGTCAGCTGTCATTACCGACTGATGCCGCTGCTTTACGCGCGTGAGCCTCAATTCGTGATCGAAACGCTGGAAACCGTGACAGCACCCAACAAGATCAAGAAGGTGTTGAAAGGCTATGAGCCGATGTTGCGCATGGTCTATCAAAAGCGCGGACAAAAGGTGCGCGCGCTTTTTGATCAGGACAACCTGCCGCGCAAGGAACAGGCCATTCGCAACCGGATCAAGTCCAACGGTTTCTGGATGCGCTGACCCGCGGATCAGCCCGTTTCATCCGCGTATCACCATTGTCAAAAATGCATCGGTCTCTTAAGCCTGTCTCACAACAGACAACGGTGGAGTAAGCCATGACCGATGGACCGACCTACGGGTTTGACACGCTGCAAATTCACGCCGGGGCCCGGCCCGATCCGGCCACAGGCGCCCGGCAGACGCCGATTTACCAGACGACGGCCTATGTCTTTCGCGATGCCGAACACGCGGCAGCTTTGTTCAACCTGCAGGAAGTGGGGTACATCTATTCCCGCCTGACCAATCCGACAGTTGCCGTGTTGCAGGAACGCGTGGCAACCTTGGAGGGTGGGGTTGGCGCGGTTTGCTGCTCGTCCGGGCACGCGGCGCAGATCATGGCGCTTTTCCCGCTGATGCAGCCCGGCTGCAACGTGGTGGCCTCTACCCGCCTATATGGCGGGACCGTCACGCAATTCAGCCAGACAATCAAACGGTTCGGCTGGGAAGCCAAGTTTGTCGATTTTGACGATCTCGATGCGGTCCGCGACGCGATTGACGAAAACACGCGCGCCGTCTTTTGCGAATCCATCGCCAACCCGGGCGGCTATATCACCGACCTCGATGCCATCAGCAAAGTGTCGGACAATGCTGGCCTACCGTTGATCGTCGATAACACATCTGCGACGCCTTACCTATGCCGACCCATCGAACATGGCGCGACGCTGGTGGTGCATTCGACCACGAAGTATCTGACCGGCAACGGCACCGTCACCGGCGGGTGTGTTGTGGACAGCGGCAAGTTTGACTGGTCCGCCAGCGACAAGTTCCCGTCGCTCAGCCAGCCTGAACCTGCCTATCACGGCTTGCGTTTCCATGAGACTTTCGGCCCGCTCGCCTATACGTTCCATGGCATCGCAATCGGTTTGCGGGACCTTGGCATGACCATGAACCCGCAGGCGGCGCATTACACATTGATGGGGATCGAGACCCTGTCTTTGCGGATGCAGCGTCATGTTGAAAACGCAGAAAAGATTGCGACATGGCTCGAAAAAGACCCACGCGTGGAATACGTCACCTATGCGGGGCTAAAATCCTCACCATATTTCAAGCGGGTGAAAAGCATCTGCCCACGCGGTGCCGGGGGTCTTTTCACCTTCGCAGTCAAGGGCGGCTATGACGCCTGTGTAAAGCTTGTGAACGCGCTGGAGATTTTCAGCCACGTGGCAAACCTGGGCGATGCGCGGTCCTTGATCATTCATTCGGCATCCACCACGCACCGTCAGCTGACCCCAGAACAGCAAGAAGCCGCAGGCGCAGGCCAAGGCGTCGTGCGCGTGTCCATCGGGATCGAGGATGCAGATGACCTGATTGCCGATCTGGACCGGGCCCTGCACGCCGCGTCCTAATCGGTCAGTTCAAATACCATTGTGACGGTCGCCGACAGCGAAACTTCGCCTGCGGCGACCGGCACCGCGTCCGATGACCTTGCAGCGGCCATTTCCATCATGACGGGACGCGGTGCGGTGTTGCCCGCTTCGGACATCGACCGCACCGAACCGAGCGTCAGACCGGCAGCCTCTGCCATGATCTGGGCCTTGCGCATTGCCTCGGACACTGCGTTTTTGCGCGCCTCATCTTGCAAAGGCTGTGGGTCGGCGACCCCGAAACTCAGACCCTGAAACGCGTTGGCCCCATCCTGAATGACGGCGTCCATCAGCTCGCCCAACGCATCCAGATCACGCACCCGAACGCGCACGGTGTTGCTGGCCAAATAACCGGTGATCCGCCGGTCGCCGTCGTTGTAGTTCCCCGTCCAGACCGGGTTGAGCGAAATGTTGCTGGTCTGAATATCACGCTCTTCGACACCCAAGGCTGTCAAACTGTCCAAAGCCTGTCCCATCGCCTCGGACGTTGCGCGCATCGCGTCGCTGGCCGCCTTGGCATCTTGCGTCACACCCAATGTAATTGTCGCCATATCTGGCACTGTTTCGACGCGGCCCTGCCCTGTCACTGTTATTTTGGCAGTGGTTTCTTCTGCCATCGACAGCCCCGGTGCCAGAGCGCCGATCAATAGCGCAGAAAAAACATATGTTTTTAGAGGGTTCACGACAATTCTCCTTCAATCTGGTTCAATTTTGCGCAGGGCTCCGGATCAGAACAAGCCACAAATGTGCTGTTTTCCTTTTCCTAACCAAGATGCTGTTCTAGTGTCTGCATCCAAGAGCATAGGCAAAGACACTGGCAGGCGTAGGAAAGATAGGATCGATGAAACCGTCCTTTGCGCTTTCGCTGTCATATGACGGCATTTTGCTGCTGCACCGGGGTGCAGGCGGCTGGCGCAGCATGGGTGAGGTTGACCCGGCGGGCCCCGACCTGACGGCGGCCATGGCCGAATTGCTGGAACGGGCAAAGGGGCTGTCCAGCGATCCGATTGCCACAAAGCTCATTCTGCCCAACGATCAGATCCGGTACTTGACCGTGACCATCGATCCCGCAGAGGCCGATGCGATGGATCAAATCGTCCGCGACGCGCTGGATGGAACGACGCCATACGATGTGGCCGATTTGGTCTATGACACCTGCCCGGATGGCGAAGAGATACATGTCGCCGCCGTGGCGCGCGAAACCCTGATGGAAGCCGAAGGGTTTGCAATAGAACACGGGTTTAACCCTGTCAGCTTTGTCAGCGTCCCCGGCGATATGCCGTTTCTGGGCGAACCGTTTTTTGGCATGACGGCGCATGCTAAATTTATCTTGCCCCCCAACGACCCGGTGGAACCTGATGGCATCGCCGTTGTGATCACCGGAGAGTGGGAACCGGAAACCACGGCCCCACCCGAAGAGCCCACGGAAACTGTTGCGGAAGATATCCCGCCCGCGCCTGTGTTCGGAAGCCGTCGGTCGCCGCGGAAAGCGGATGAAACGACCGAAACGGACATCGCCCCAGAGCCCGCGGAAGAAACGCCACCGGTTGTTGGGTTTGCCGGCCGTCGCGCCCAAAGCACGGAAGACGCAGCACCAGACAACGCCGACCCGGTTGTCGCGCATGAAGACGTTGCGCCTGAACCGGCCTCGGACGTTCCCCCCGAACCGGCAGACCAATTTCCCGAAGAGGTGCCGGCGGAGGCTCCGCTCGCCGACGATGCCTGGGTTGCTGAACAGATCGCACCATCCGCCTCGATCGACGCAAGCGGTGGTCGGGCTGATGCACCGATTGAAGCGGTTCCGGAGTTACCAAATCCCGCTATTGCGGCGACACTGCGGGCACCGCGCGCGGAACCGGACCCAGCACCACCTGCCAAATCGGGCGCGCGCGCTTTTCTGAAAAGACGTTTGGCAAAACCGGCTGTGACCGCGGCACCCGGCCCGTTCGTGTCAGAGGTTCAGGATGAATCCCAACGGTTGACTGTCTTTGGTGAACGCACGGCGGCCGTTCGTGGCAAACCGCGCCACCTTGGCTTGATCCTGACAACGATCCTGTTGATTTTTCTGGCGGCCGTCGCGGCTTGGGCCACGTTCTTTTTGCCCAACGGATTGGCCTATTTCCTGTCGGTGCCGGAGGATACGGATCTCGCGGCGGAACCGGAGATTGATGTCCCCGAAACCGATCCTATCCAGACGGCGGTAACTCTCCCGCCTGAACTCGGCGTGGCACCAACGGCAGAAGACAGCTCTGGCTTTGGAACCGACGCGCAACTGGCCTCTCTGCCGCAATCGCCGGAATTAACGGATACGGATGGTGCGGTGCTGGATGCGTTGCGCGAACCGGTTGAGGCATTGCCAGAGGTCGAAGACGCCGAGCTTTCGGATGCCGAGTTGGAAGCGCAATACGCCGCAACCGGGATTTGGCCGCAGGCGCCAGAGCCGCTGTTGTCACCGGGCATCGGCGCTTTGGACGACTTCTATGTCACGTCCATCGATGGCGAAACCGCGGTCTTTGATGCCGTGGCCCTGGCACCCGTCGACAGCTATGAAACGGATATTGTCCTGGCCGCTGTCGCCTCGCCCGCGGCGGCTGGCATCGCCTTTGATTTGAACGAATTGGGCCTTGTGCGCCCGACCGTCGATGGCGCTCTTAGCCCGGATGGACACCGCGTATATCTGGGTCGCCCGGATGTCGTTCCACCACCGACGCCTGTGCGACTGGAACTCCCAGAAGAGACCGAGGTGCTGCAGGCAGAGATCGGAACAATGCGTCCACAGTCGCGCCCGTCCGACTTTTCCGAGCAAAGCGAACGTGCCCGCTTGGGCGGCCTGAACCGCGAAGAACTGGCCGCGATCCGCCCGCAACTGCGCCCCACGACCGAAAAAGAGGTCGAGGAGGTGAAACGCACCTTCCGTCCGCCCACCGAACAGGCAGTGTCAGCCTCGAAAGTGCCTTTGGCGCGGCCCAAGGACCTTGTGGCACGGGCCGAAAAAGCCGCCGCGTCGGCTCCTGCCGCAGTGGCGGCCATTGCACCGAAAACGGTCAAACCCGCGGCGCCGTCCAGCGCGTCCGTCGCGCGTCAGGCCACGATTGACAACGCCATCAACCTCAAACGGGTCAACCTGATCGGGGTCTATGGCACACCGTCCGCGCGCCGGGCGCTCGTCCGGTTGCCCAGCGGACGGTACAAGAAAGTGCAAATCGGCGACCGCGTCGATGGCGGACGGGTGGTTGCCATTGGCGAAAGCGAATTGCGGTATCACAAGAACGGGCGCAACATGACGCTCAAAATGCCGCGCGGATAACCTCAAACGCCTCCCAAGCCCCTGCATATTCGGGATTTTGAACGATTGAGACGCACAGAGCGGCCGATACATGTATAATGCCCGCATCCCGCCCGCTGCTTTGGAATACCGTTCATCATGCTGGACCATATCGACTGCCGTCTTCTGGACGCCCTTCAGAAAAACGCTCAACTCACGTCGCAACAGCTGGGCGAATTGCTGCATTTGTCACCCAGCCAGGCCGGACGCCGCCGTCAACGATTGGAAGCCGACGGATATATCCAAGGTTACACAGCGCGCCTTGACCCAACGCGCGTTGGGCTGAGCGTACAGGGCTTTGTTCAGGTACAACTGGCCACCCATGGGCCCGAACAATCGGCCAGCTTTTCCCGCCTGATCACCACCCGCCGGGAAATCGTGGACGCTTGGACAATGACCGGTGACGCCGATTACCTGCTGCACGTGTACTGTGCCGATCTTGCCGCGATGAACACCCTGCTGCACGAAACGCTTTTGCCACATCCTGCCGTGGCGCGTGTGCACAGCCAGATCGTGATGGATCAGCTGAAACGCGACGCGCCATTGCCCACGTGATGCGCAAATTGACGCTGGGCGGCGGCAATCGGGACCACGGGTATGGTTGTGTTAAACGGCAGGTGATTATCTAATGACTATACATTCGGACTAGATTGACCCACGCATGGATGAATTTCTTTATCAAGCCTCGATATACCTCGCCGCCGCAGTGATTGCCGTTCCATTGGCGTCGCGCCTTGGGTTGGGATCGGTACTGGGATATCTGGCGGCTGGGATCATGATCGGCCCAATCCTGGGCCTTGTCGGCGCCGAAACCGAAGACTTACAGCACTTTGCCGAATTTGGCGTGGTGATGATGCTGTTCCTGATTGGTCTGGAACTGGACCCGCGCGCGCTATGGGATATGCGGCATAAGCTGGTTGGTCTGGGCGGCCTGCAGGTGACGGTAACAACCGTGGTCCTGATGGGCGCCGCGATGGCCCTTGGTGAAACATGGTCAGAATCGCTGGCCATCGGTCTGGCGCTGTCACTGTCATCGACCGCGATTGTGCTGCAAACCCTGTCCGAAAAGGGATTGATGCAGACAGGCGGCGGCCGATCCGCTTTTTCTGTCCTGCTAACGCAAGACATCGCCGTTATTCCGATCCTCGCCTTTTTACCGCTGCTCGCGATGGAGGCGATGGCCCATTTTGGGTCTGACGGTTCTGTCGTCGGCGACGCGGATCATCACGGCGACGGCCATCACGGCGTCGAGCTGTCGCTGGTCGAAGGGTTGCCGGGCTGGGGTGTCACTCTGGTAACCATTGGCGTGGTCGCGGTTGTGGTTCTGGCCGGCATCTATCTGACCCGTCCAGTCTTTCGGTATATCCACGCCTCGCGCCTGCGCGAGATGTACACGGCGCTAGCCCTGCTGATCGTGGTTGGCATTTCCTTCTTGATGACGCTGGTCGGACTGTCCCCGGCGCTGGGTGCGTTTTTGGCCGGCGTTGTTCTGGCCAACAGCGAATTCCGGCACGAGTTGGAAAGCGATCTGGAACCCTTCAAGGGGCTGCTGTTGGGCCTCTTTTTCATCACCGTTGGCGCGGGCATAAACTATCACCGCCTGTTTGCGGCACCGCTCGATCTCTTGGGCCTTGCGCTGTTGGTGATCATCATCAAAGGCACGATCCTTTATTGTCTCGGCAAGCTCTTTAAGCTCAAAGGGCGCGATCAGTGGCTCTTTACCCTGGGCCTTGCACAGGCCGGGGAGTTTGGCTTTGTGCTTGTGTCTTTCTCTCGCCAGCAGAATGTGATTTCACCGTCTTTGGGCGAAACCCTGTTGGTCGTGATCGCCCTGACCATGCTGATAACGCCGCTCCTGTTCATCATTTATGACCTTCTGTCCAAGCGTATGCAGGACAGCCGCCCAAAGGTCGAAGCAGACGAAGAAATCGATGCTGACGGTCCGGTAATCATCGCCGGGATCGGGCGGTTTGGTCAGATCGTGAACCGATTGGTGCAGGCCAGCGGATACAAAACCATCGTGCTGGACCACGACATGGAAACGATCCAGCTGATGCGCCGCTTCGGCTATAAAGGGTTCTTGGGCGACCCGACCCGCCGTGACCTGTTGAACGCGGCGGGGCTGAAAGATGCGCGCGTTCTCGTGGCCGCGATGGACGATCATGAGAAGGTTACGCAACTGGTGCAGTTTGCACGAAAAGCGCGTCCGGACCTGCATATCATCGCGCGGGCTTATGATCGGACCCATGTATACCGTCTATACCAAGCCGGGGCAGACGACATTGTGCGCGAGATGTTTGACAGCTCGCTCCGCGCCGGGCGCTATGTCCTCGAAAATGTTGGTCTTAGCGAATACGAAGCCGCCGAGGCCGAGCACACGTTCTACGACCACGACCGGGAAAGCGTGCGGGAACTGACGCAGGTCTGGGACCCGGAACGGGCCGCCAAGGACAACCCGGAATACATCGCCCTGGCGCGCAAGCTGGACAAAGATTTGGAAACGGCCCTCTTGAGCCGTGTGAGCGAAGCGGAAAAGAAGCGCGCCTGATCGTCAGCTTGTGGCGGCTTAGCCTTCGGAAACGCCTGCCTCTGCAAAAGTCGCCATGTCGCTGAGGCAAGCACAGGCCGCTTTCAACACCGGAATGGCCAACGCACCGCCCGACCCTTCGCCCAGTCGAAGTCCCAATGACAAGATCGGTGTCAGGCCCATTTCGCCCAGCAACCGGGCATGGGCCTGTTCGGCGCTCTGGTGACCCGCGATGCAATGCGCCAAGGCGGATGGGTTCGTTTTGAACAGCGCCGCCGCAGCGGCACAGCAGATGAAACCATCCAGAATGACGGGAATGCGGTGCGCTCTTGCCGCGGCAATCGCCCCCGCCATCGCGGCAATTTCGCGTCCGCCCAGACGCGCCAGAATGTCGAGCCCGTCACCAGAACCACTATGTCGGGCAACGCCCTCTGCCACGACGCGGGTTTTGATCGCCAGTCCGTCGTCATCCACCCCGGTGCCCCGCCCGGTCCAGTCCGACGCGTCGCCGCCAAAAAGGGCGGCAGACATGGAGGCGGCGGCTGTGGTGTTGCCGATCCCCATTTCGCCAACAACCAACAGGTCGGATGTGACATCGACCGCGTTCCAGCCGGTCTTAAAGGCGGTAAGGCATTCTGCATCGCTCATCGCCGGGGCGGTGGTGAAATCCGCCGTAGGCTGATCGAGATCCAAAGCATGGACATCCATGCGCGCCCCGGCCGCCTTGGCCAGTTGGTTGATCGCAGCTCCCCCATGTTGGAAATTCGCAACCATCTGAACGGTGACTTCCGCCGGAAAGGCCGAAACGCCTTGGGCCGTCACACCGTGGTTGCCCGCGAAAACGATGACTTGGGGGGCTTCGATCACCGGGCGATCCGTGCCGCGCCAACTGCCATACCAAATGGCCATCTCTTCCAGCTGTCCCAAGGCACCCGGCGGCTTGGTCAATTGACCGTTCCGCGCCTCTGCTGCGGCCCACGCCGCCCCATCCGCCTCTGGCGCTTCGGCCAAAAGGTAACGCACCATGTCAAACGAAGTTGGGTCAGCCAGCATATCCGCCTCATTGCATCCTTGGGTCCGCCCGTGTTTAACGGGTGGATCACGCATCACAAGCCCCGGAATGGTCATCTTGGAAGGTAAAACCGACACAGTGCTGTATGACCCTGCGGTCGCTACGGTTTTATTGACGCGTTTGCCGGTACCGCGGCTACCAGAGCATACGTTTACCCATCAAGCAAGAGCGGCCTGGGCGTTCCCCTTGGCAGGTGTTTTGGTTGCCATTCCAAGCGCTTTGGTCGGCTGGGTTTTGATGGTGATTGGCGTGCCCGTGATCGCGGTCGCAGGGTTCGTTTTGCTCTGCCAGGTGGTGCTCACCGGAGCGATGCACGAAGATGGGTTGGCTGATACGGCGGACGGACTCTGGGGCGGATGGACACCGGAACGGCGGTTGGAGATCATGAAAGACAGCCGCATCGGCGCTTATGGCGTGATCGCCTTGGTATTCGGGATCGGGTTGCGGTGGATCGGGCTGAGCCTTGTGCTCGAAACGGCCAATATCTGGGCCGTCGTCATTGCCGTTGCGGCACTGTCGCGCTGCGGGTTGGCGGCCTTGATGACACTTTTGCCGAACGCGCGGCAATCGGGTTTGTCGCAAAGCGTTGGCAGACCCGGATTAACCGCCAGCGTGGTCTCGCTGGGCATCGGTTTAGGTTTGGCTTTGACCACATTAGGGACGGTCAGCCTTTTGCCAATTGTCGCGGCAGCCTTCGCATCGGCCGCGCTGGCCGCTCTGGCCAAAGCCAAGATCGGCGGCCAAACCGGCGATATTTTGGGGGCCAGCCAGCAAGTGGCTGAAATTGTCCTGCTGATCGGACTTGCCAGCACAATGGCATGAAAAAACCGCGCCTCAGGGGACGCGGTTTCCATCTCATTCAGCTTTTTCTTAGGCCGCGCGGGACATGAGCGTGTCATCGACCTGTTTAGAGGCCAAAACCTCGTCGCCACCGCTGACCGCAGCGACTTCGCGGGTCAGACGTTCCAACGCGGCTTCATAAAGCTGGCGTTCGGAATAGCTCTGCTCGCGCTGATCGTCGGTCCGGTGCAGGTCGCGCACAACCTCGGCAATCGCAATCAGGTCGCCCGAGTTGATCTTTTGCTCATATTCCTGAGCCCGACGCGACCACATCGCGCGCTTTACCTTGGCTTTGCCCTTCAACGTGGTCATCGCTTTGGTGATCACATCCGGCGAGCTGAGCGACCGCATCCCCACCTCTGTCGCCTTGTTGGTTGGCACGCGCAGGGTCATCTTGTCTTTTTCGAACGAAATCACGAACAGTTCGAGCTGAATGCCGGCCACTTCCTGGTCTTCGATCGATACGATCTGACCTACTCCATGCGCAGGGTAAACCACGTAATCGTTCGGGCGGAATTCAGGCTTTTTCGATTTGCTCATTCGCGTCTTCCTTTTTTGCGGGTCGTTTGAGCGACAAAAAACACCCGAAGTGCAGCGATTTGCCCCGTCAGATGTTTGTCTCGCGTGACGATCCTAGGTCTCGACCGAAGTCTCGGTCGGGATATATCCAGTTATTGGTCTCATTTGCGTCGAGCACCATAACACAAATCTGGACCTTTCGAAAGGCAGCCGGTCCTTTTGCGCGATTTTCCCCCGTCATATCAAAAAACTAACAGGTTTCCGCCTGCAATAGACCGGCAGAATTAACCGATACAAAGCCGAATCGATTAACCGCCTTCGCCCGGCGCCTCGCTGAAATACTTGTCCAGCTTGCCCTCTTCGCCGTCCCGCTCTTCCGCGTCGGGCAGCGGGTCTTTCTTGGTGATGATCACCGGCCACATTTCAGAGTATTTGCGATTGAACTCCACCCATTTTTCCATGTCCGGCTCTGTATCCGGACGGATCGCGTCGGCGGGGCATTCCGGTTCGCAAACACCACAGTCGATGCATTCATCAGGATGAATGACCAGCGCATTCTCACCCTCATAAAAGCAATCCACGGGGCAAACTTCGACACAGTCGGTATATTTGCAGGCAATGCAGTTATCGGTGACGACATAAGTCATGATGGGCTTTCTATGTTGGCTTCAAGCGGTCTAGCTAAATCAGCATGCCTCGTCATTCAAGCATCTGGCGACGAGAAAGATCAATCTGGCGGCGGTCCTGCTTTGTTGGGCGACCTTTTCCCTCATAGCCGGGGTTGGATGGGGCATTTTCCTGCGGCTCTGAAAGATCAGTAAACAGTGTTCTTGCCTCTGGGGCGGGTCCCCGACGTTCGCCCAGGGCTTCGATGCGAACGACCCTGACTTGACGACCAGCAAGGAACGTCAAAACGTCGCCGGGACCAACAGACGTTGACGGTTTCTGAACCCGGTCGCCATTGACCCGCACCCGTCCCACCGAGACTTGCTTGGCCGCCAGCGTCCGGGTTTTGAAAAACCGGGCATGCCATAGCCATTTATCAAGTCTCAGCTTGGGCTTGGGTGCATCCATCCGTTACTTGCTGTCTTTCAGCGCCATCAAGGCCGCAAAAGGGTTGTCGGGGTCAATGGGCTTTTCCTTTTTCGGCGGTCGGGCCGAGAAGGTTTTGGAACCTTTGTCCTGTGGTCGTCCGCCCTGTTTTTTGCCGCCCTGCGGCTTGCCCCGGCGGGGTTTGCCTTGGGATGGCCCACCGGCCTTTTCGCCCCCGTGAGACCGATTGGACCGCGGGCCGCTTTGGCGGGCGCGTCCGCCCCAGGTGAAGGTGTAGTAGACTTCAACCTCAGGTTCCGTGCTTTCGGGCGCGTCATCTGGCGTTTCTGCCGCGGTGTCTGACGCGGGTGCTGCGTCAGTGTCTTCAGTGGCGACCACATCCGGGGTTTCTTCCGCGCTTTCAACGGCTTCGGGCGCTGGCGCTGGTGTTTCGGGTTCGACCGCCTCTGCAGATATAGGGGCAGGTTTGACCTTTGCCCGCTCGCCGCGTTCCGCGCGATAGCCCAAGCCCTGCATCAGGTCCGCAAACTGTTCCAGCGTCATGCCCGTAATAGACAACATGTCCGCCTTCGCCTCGAAACCGCCACGGCTGTCTTCGGCGCGCAACATATCGGCCAGACGTTCCAGCATGTCGATCCTGATAGACCGCTCGCCCGCGGCCACATAGCCCGACATCGCGGCATAACCTTCGGGTGCATCGCTGCTGGCCGGGACCGTCACCAAACCGGGCGGTGGTGCTTCGGGAAACTCGGACAGGCCATTGACCAGCGACCACAACACAAGGCGCAGTCGGGTTGGTGCCGGTTTCAACAGCAAAGGCATGAAAATCGTGAACTGGCCAAACCGGATACCATGCTTGCGCAAAGCGCCGCGTGCATCCTGATCCAGATCTTTTACCTCTTGTGCAACGGCGCTGCGCGGCAATACCCCAAGGCCTTCAACCATGCGGAAGGCAAACCCCTTGGCCAGACCGCCCAACGTGTCGTCCTTTTGCAAGTTCAGCAGCGGTTCAAACAGGGCCGCAACCTTGCGGTCGATAAAATGCTGCAACCGACGCTGCACCTTTTGGGTGACATCCGCACCGGCGGCTTCGTCCACAAAGACCTCCACCATGGGCTTGAGCGCCTCGGACCCGGCAACTAACTTGCCCACCGCGTGTTCGCCCCACATCAGGCCGCCCTGCTCGGTGAAATCAATCTCGGTATCCGGTGCGTTGTAAAAACGGTCTGCCCGCAGATGGAATTGTGGTGCAAGTGCCCGCAACGATGCTGATTTCAGCGTCTTTGCTTCTGCGCCTGCGGCCCCTTTGTCGGGAATGAACCGGAAGCTTTCCAAACGGCCGACGAATTCGCCTTCAACCGTGACATCCCCAGAATCGTTTACTTCGGCCAAAAGGGCCTCCCTCTGCTTGAGCCGGCGCAACAGTACAGACGTCCGCCGATCCACAAATCTTTGCGTCAAACGCTCGTGAAGCGCATCTGACACCCTGTCTTCTACAGCGCGTGTTTCCTCGCGCCAATGGGTTTCATCATCGACCCAGCCATTACGCTGGGCGACATAGGTCCATGTGCGAATAAACGCCAATCTTTTACTAAGCGCATCGATATCGCCGTCCTTACGGTCAATGCGTTTGATCTGCCGCGCCATGAAATCATCCGGAACCGCACCGCGTTCATGCAAATAGGTAAAGATAACCTCTAAAAGGCCCGCGTGCTCCGCGTGGCTGATACCGCGGAAATCGGGGATGCGACAGACATCCCATAAGAGTTTAACAGACGCCCCATCCGACGCCCGCGCCGCCACCTCTGCACCTTGGGCCAAGGATTTCAGCGCACGAATGTCGTCCGCTTCGCGGCCTTTGACCAGAAATTCATGGTCCGGGCTGATCTCAAGGCTGTGGATCAACGCGTCGATAGATCCGTAACTGAGTGCCGCATTGCGCCAGTTCAGTTTTTTGAGCGGCGTAAACCGGTGTTCCATAATCGCTTGCGCCAACCCATCGTCCAGCGGGCTGGCTTCGCCGGTTACACCAAAGGTACCGTTCGACATGCCACGCCCGGCGCGCCCGGCGATCTGCGCAAGCTCATTGGCCGCCAAGGGGCGCATGCGACGTCCGTCAAACTTTGTAAGCGCCGAAAACGCCACATGGTTGATATCAAGGTTCAGCCCCATGCCTATGGCGTCTGTCGCCACGAGATAATCGACGTCCCCGTTTTGATACAGCGCGACCTGCGCGTTGCGGGTGCGCGGGCTGAGCGCGCCCACAACCACCGCTGCTCCGCCTTTTTGACGGCGGATCAGCTCCGCATTGGCATAAACACCATCGACCGAAAACCCGACAACCGCACTGCGCGCGGGCATACGGCTGATCTTCTTGGCCCCGGCATAGACGAGCTGTGACATTCGCTCTCGCCGCATAATCCGCGCCTCTGGCACCAACGCGTTGATCGGGCCGCGCATTGTGTCGGCCCCCATGAAAATGGTCTCAAGCGTGCCCCGCGCGCGCAGCAAGCGATCGGTGAACACATGCCCACGCTCTGGGTCAGCGCAGAGCTGAATTTCATCGATGGCCACAAAATCCGTGCCCATGCCCTCTGGCATGGCCTCGACCGTACACACCCAATACTGCGTACGCGGCGGAACGATTCGCTCTTCGCCCGTAACCAAGGCCACAACCGATGGCCCACGCACGGCGACGATCCCGTCATAGACCTCGCGCGCCAAAAGCCGCAACGGCAGGCCAATGACCCCGGTGCGATGGCCCAACATACGTTCAATCGCGTAATGGGTTTTGCCGGTATTGGTCGGGCCGAGGACGGCCACAACCCTTGAATGCGCGCTCAGTTCTGCCCCCTGCCCGGATCCGGGTCTTACAGCGCCTCGCCCGTCACATCGGGCTTCAGACGTTCTACGGCCTTGGTTACTTCCTCGTGATGCGGATGTATAGCCAAGGCGCGCTCATAAGCGGCATAGGCGCCTTTTGGATCATTAAAGAGCTCCAGAATGGACCCAAGGCCCATTATCGCATTGTAATTGTTCGGGTTTAACGCCAGCGCGCGTTCCAGATCGGCCACGGCAGGACCGTACATCTCGGCCTCAAAAAACGCAGACGCACGGACATGCCAGCCCTCTGCGAAATCGGGCGCATGATCTGTCAAAGCGGTCAAATGCTCGATGGCCTCGGAATAGTTTTCCACTTCCAACGCATCGCGCCCGCGCTTCATCAACAGATCCATAGCCGGTGACCCGCTTTTTTGCCAAAGCGCCTGCAATTGGCGATCAATGCGCGCCGCTTCCGCGACATCCGCCTCTGCCAAAAGGTCCAAGAGCAAAGATTCATCCTGAATATCCGCGTCCTGCGCCGTCAAAGGCACAGAAATTGAAACGATTACGGCAATTGCCGTCACGATAGTTTTGAGTTTCGTGTGTTTAACGCCCATAACATCGCAGAGTGTAACGTGACGCGCTGCGAAATCCAGACACGAGCGCGTCAAATCTAGGAGGATAGCCATGAGCGACATTCTGCAAGAGGCGGTCAACACCCTGACCGAAAAGCTGAGCGGCGGCGATTTTGACGGTTCAGCGAAATTTGCCATCGAGGGCTTGGGCGCAATCATTCTGGACGCAAGCGGCGCGCGCATCTCTGATGACGACGCCGACGTTACCCTGAGCGCCGATGCCGAAACCTTCCAAGGTATCCTGGAAGGCGACGTGAACCCGACCAGCGCCTTCATGACCGGCAAGCTCGCCGTTGATGGCGACATGGGCATGGCGATGAAATTGGCGTCGGTTCTGGCCTAATGGAATTCGAAGCGGCCCCGTTCTTTCACGAGGTCGCAGAGGGCCCGGTGCGCGGTAACGCGCATTGGGTCGCGACATCTGATGGCGTGCGCATCCGCGTTGGCCATTGGCGCCCGGAAACGGCCCAAGGGTCGCTTTTGATTTTTCCGGGCCGGACGGAATACATCGAAAAATACGCTGGCATGGCCGGGGCCATGGCCGAACGCGGTTTTGCCACTTTGGCGATCGATTGGCGTGGCCAAGGGATCGCAGATCGTCTGCTTGATAATCCGCTGACCGGGCATGTCGAGCATTTCACCGACTACCAAAAGGATGTCTCTGCGGCATTGCGCGTTGCACGGGCATTGGACCTGCCACGGCCTTGGCACGTCTTGGGTCATTCCATGGGCAGGGCTATTGGCCTGCGGGCAGTTATGGAAGGCCTGCCGGTCCAAAGCTGCGTGTTCAGTGGGCCGATGTGGGGCATTTACATGACCCCTTTGATGAAACCTTTGGGGTGGGCGTTGGCCCATGCAGGGCCGATGGTCGGCCTTGGCACTATGCTGCCGCCATCGACCAAGGAACACCATTACGTTCTGACGAACCCCCTTGAAAACAACACGCTAACCGGTGATCGGGCACAGTATGAATTGATGCAAAATCAACTCACGGCCCATCCCGAATTGGAAATCGGCGGCCCGAGCCTTGTATGGTTCCGAGAGGCGCTGGTTGAGTGCAAACATCTGGCCGAGCGCGCCTCACCCGACCTGCCTTGCCTGACATTCCTTGGATCAAAAGAAGCCATCGTCGACCGCAAACGCGTGCATGAGCGCATCGAGAAATGGAAGCGGGGCCAGTTGGAAGTTGTCGAGGGTGGCCAGCATGAGGTCGCCATGGAAGTCCCTGACATGCGCAATGCGTTTTTCGAAAAAACAGCGGCCTTCCTGTCGGGCACACGCGCCACCAGCGTTTAACTGGCGCTTTGCTCGCCGCGCGCTATCCTGCGGGGTATGAGCCAGACAGGCGTTCTCCAATTTACCGAGCGGGGCATTTATTGTCCCACTGGCGATTTTTTCATCGATCCATGGAAACCGGTGGATCGCGCGCTGATCACGCATGGACATGCGGATCACGCCCGCCCGGGCCATCGCAGATACCTAGCCACAAAGGCCGCAGAACCAGTTTTGCGGTATCGGTTGGGCGACATTGATCTGCAGACCGTTGGTTATGGCGAAACCGTTGAGATTGGCGGCGCTGCTGTGTCGTTTCACCCCGCCGGACATGTTCCGGGATCGGCACAAATCCGGGTCGAGGTTGCGGGCGAGGTTTGGGTCGCGTCTGGTGATTACAAAGTGGAAAACGACGGGCTCTCAGAACCGTTTGAACCGGTCCGATGCCACAGTTTCATCACCGAAAGCACATTTGGCCTGCCCGTCTTTCATTGGCGGCCGCAATCCCAAGTCGCCGCCGAAATTGACGCGTGGTGGACAGACTGCATCGCAATTGGAAAGACCCCGATTTTGGGGGCCTATTCGCTGGGTAAGGCACAGCGGCTTTTGTCGATGCTGAACCCGGACCGGGGTCCGATCCTGACACATGGTGCCATTGAAGGCACAACACAAGTGTTGCGCGACCAAGGGTACGCTCTGCCTCAAACCATCCAGGTCACCGCAGATACCGCGATAAAGGAATATCCAGACGCCATGGTTCTGGCACCGCCGTCAGCGTTGGGCAGCAGCTGGGCGCGCAAGTTTGGGACAGTGTCGTCGGGATTTGCCAGTGGATGGATGCAGTTGCGCGGTATTCGGCGACGGCGCGCAGGCGATCGGGGCTTTGTCATTTCCGATCACGCCGATTGGGGCGGACTGCGCGATGCAATTTCATCCACAGGTGCGGAAAATATATATGTCACAAATGGTTACACGGATATCTTTGCCCGCTGGTTGAATGAAAACGGATACAACGCAGCCGTCGTTCCAACCGAATTTGGAGGCGACGACCTTGATGGGGAAGCGCCATGAAGGACTTTGCCGAGCTCTTTATCCACATCGACCAAAGCACAAAGACATCCGTCAAAACCGCTGCTTTGGCTGAGTTTTTTCGTACTGCTGATGATGTGGATAAACTTTGGACCATCGCTTTGTTCTCTGGTCGGCGTCCGAAACGTGCAATGACCACGACAAAGCTGCGGGAATGGGCCGCTGAACGCGCAGGATATCCGCTATGGCTGTTTGAAGAGTGTTATCCCATTGTCGGTGATCTGGCAGAAACCATTGCCCTTTTCCTGCCGCCCGCTGCACACCACAGTGACAAAGGGCTGAGCCACTGGATCGATTACCTCAAATCGCTGGCCCCTCTGGAAGAAGACAGCAGGCGGCAAGCGGTGATCGCAGCGTGGGATGAGTTGGACAGCACCCAGCGGTTTTTGTTTAACAAGTTGATCACCGGCGGGTTCCGCATTGGTGTTAGTCAAAAGCTGATGACACGCGCCTTGTCACAAGCCACGGGCAAGGATGAAGCGGAACTGGCCCATCGATTGATGGGTAACTGGACGCCGGATACCACCACCTATCACGACCTTGTCGAGGCAGAGATGGCCGGTGCAGACGCGTCGCGCCCCTATCCGTTTTACCACGCCTATGCCCTGGAAGATGAACCAAGCCAGTTGGGCGAGCCGGCAGAGTGGCGCGCAGAATGGAAATGGGATGGCATTCGCGGGCAGTTGATCTTGCGCGATGGCCAGCATTTCGTGTGGTCGCGCGGCGAAGAGTTGATGACCGACCGTTTCCCGGAACTGGCGCGCTCGATCGATTTCCTGCCAGATGGTACAGTGATCGACGGTGAAATCCTCGCCTGGGACGGTGAGAAACCGATGCCTTTTAATGCGCTGCAAAAACGGATCGGACGTAAAACAGTGCCAAAGAAGCTGTTAAGCGAAGCACCTGTCATTCTTTACGCCTATGACCTTTTAGAGCGGGATGGCGCCGATATGCGCGATGTCGGTTTCGCAGACCGTCGCTCGGCCTTGGAAGATGTATTGGCCTCCGTTCCCGCGGACGCGAATGTGCGTCTTTCGCCGCAGATATCTTATGACACATGGAACAACCTGGCAGAGACGCGCGCGACGGCGCGCGACGCCAATGCGGAAGGCGTAATGCTGAAACGCGCCGCCTCGCCTTACCTGTCAGGACGCAAAAAAGGCGATTGGTGGAAATGGAAACTGGATCCGCTGACCATTGATGCGGTGATGATCTATGCCCAATCCGGCCATGGACGGCGCGCCAACCTGTTTACCGATTTCACATTCGCGGTGTGGAAGGGCAATGAGCTTGTGCCCTTTACCAAAGCCTATTCCGGCCTGACGGACGCGGAGTTTCGCGAAATAACGGCTTGGGTCCGCAAAAACACGCAGCAACGATTTGGTCCGGTACGGCAGGTCACGCCGACCCATGTGTTTGAAATTGCCTTTGAAGGCATCCATGCCAGCCCACGGCACAAATCCGGCGTCGCGTTGCGCTTTCCCCGCATGGCGCGATGGCGAAAAGACAAGCCCGTCGGCGAGGCCAACACGTTGGATCATTTGAAAGAAATGTTGCACATCTATGGCTGAGGTCGCGGAATTGAGTATTTGGAAAGAGAAGAAGCTGCAGGACGGCTTGTGAAGCCAGACAGCTGCGCATAAATCGAAGAGATATCAGAGAGAAAGAGGCCCTTATGTTCCAGCTTCCCACCCCTGTTCGTGACGCAAATGCCGGTGCCGGCCCCGAGGGTCTGGGAAACCTGCCGGAATGGGATCTGAGCGATCTTTATGCGGGTGAAGACGCGCCGGAACTGGCGCGGGACCTCGAGTGGCTTGAGGGGGAATGTGCCAGCTTTGCAGCCGACTACGAAGGCAAACTGGCGGATCTTGATGCAGCGGGCATGTTGGAATGCGTGTTGCGCAACGAAAAGATCAATCAGGTGGCGGGCCGCATCATGTCGTTTGCGGGATTGCGGTGTTATCAGGTAACCACCGATGGCGGGCGCGCCAAGTTCATGTCGGACTGTCAGGAGAAGATCACCAATTTCACCACGCCGCTGGTGTTTTTCACGCTGGAGCTGAACCGGATAGAGGACGCCCATCTGGCTGAGGTGCTGGAGGCCAACCCGGATCTTGCCCGATACAAGCCAGTTTTTAACCGCATTCGGGCGATGAAACCTTACCAGCTGAGCGATGAGCTGGAGAAATTCCTGCATGATCTTGGCGTTGTTGGTGAAGCCTGGGAGCGGTTGTTCGACGAAACTATCGCCGGGCTAGAATTTGATGTCGAAGGCGAGCGGCGCAATATCGAAGGCACGCTGAACCTGTTGACCGAACAGAACCGCGATCTGCGTGAGGCGGCGGCGCGGGAATTGGCGCGTGTGTTTCAGGCGAACGTCAAAATCTTTGCGCGGGTGCACAACACGCAGGCGAAGGAAGGTGAGATCCTCAACCGGTGGCGCGGGATGCCAACGTCGCAAACGGGGCGGCATTTATCCAATGATGTGGAACCAGAGGTGGTTGAGGCGCTTCGCAGCGCGGTTGTGGCGGCTTACCCCAAGCTAAGCCACCGGTATTACGAGTTGAAACGCAAATGGCTTGGTCTCGACAAAATGCAGGTTTGGGACCGCAATGCTCCGTTGCCGATGGAAGACACTCGCGTGGTCGGCTGGGATGAAGCCGAGCGGATGGTCATGGATGCCTATAATGCCTTTGACCCGCGCATGGGCGAACTGGCGCAGCCGTTTTTCCGCAAGGGTTGGATCGATGCCGCTGTGAAGCCGGGCAAGGCGCCGGGCGCATTTGCCCATCCGGCGGTCACCAATGTCCACCCGTATGTGATGTTGAATTACCTTGGAAAGCCAAGGGATGTCATGACCCTGGCGCATGAGTTGGGCCATGGCGTGCATCAGGTTCTGGCCGCAGGTCAGGGCGAAATGCTGAGTTCAACGCCGCTGACATTGGCCGAAACGGCAAGTGTGTTTGGCGAAATGCTGACCTTCCGCAAGATGCTGGACGGGGCCGAGACGCAAGAACAGCGCGAGGTCCTTTTGGCGGGCAAGGTTGAGGACATGATCAACACGGTTGTGCGTCAGATCGCGTTTTATGACTTTGAATGCAAGCTGCATGAGGCACGCCGTGGCGGCGAACTGACACCCGAGGATATCAATGCGCTTTGGATGAGCGTTCAGGGGGAAAGCCTTGGGCCCGCTTTTGAGTTCATGGACGGATATGACACCTTCTGGGCCTATATCCCGCACTTTGTACACTCACCCTTCTATGTCTATGCCTATGCCTTTGGCGACGGGTTGGTGAACGCCCTCTATTCGGTTTACGCCGAAGGTGAGCCGGGTTTCGAGGACAAGTATTTCGACATGCTGAAAGCCGGCGGATCGAAGCATCACAAAGAGCTTTTGGCACCTTTTGGGCTGGACGCCTCTGATCCGACCTTCTGGGACAAGGGTCTGTCGATGATTTCTGGCTTTATCGACGAGCTGGAAGCGATGGAGGGTTAGGCCCCGCGCCTAGACGGGCGGGTCCTGAAAGCTGGTAAAGCGGTTGATGATCTGATGAATACCATCAGATCCACCCGCCAGGATCAGCGCGGTGACCGAGATATCCACGGCAGAAAACATGTTTTGTTGAAAAGCGGGCACGGTTTCGGCGTCGATGACGACGACCTGTGACAGGGTATTTACCCCAACCAGCGCCATTACGGCACCCAAAAATGTGGCCGCCGTGGCCGCGGACGCGGATTTTTCGACGCGCAGTTTTTGCCGATTGGGCAACGCATCCATTTCGGCCTTAAGCTTGGCTTTCTTGGCCTCGCGCAGCTTTATGCGGACGTCGTCGACCAGTGCTACTTTTTGATTGGCTGCGGTTTCATTCGCGGCCTCGCTGGCCGTCACAGGCACCGCGCGGGCGAGTTCGTCATCCAAGGCCGTTTCGATGATTTCCACCGTGCGCTGTGCAGAGCGTACGCCTTGTAACTCTTTCATTTCACGTTTGCCGTAGGCGTTGTTCAAATACACCTCGACCGCGCGTTCAATCAGCAAGGCGAGGAAGGCGAGCGTGAGAAGATGCTGGCCAACAATCGTGACGACGTTATCGGCCATGGGCAATGTGACACCGTCGTTGAAACCGACGAACAATGCCGCGATGACCAATAGTACAATGGCGTATACGGGGGCAAAATGCATAGCGACCTCTGAAATATCAAACTGAAATACCGGTATGATATCAAAAATGGCCTGCTCGGGCGAGTATGGTATTCCGTGCGGTTAGAGCGACACCGCAGCCGCAAATGCCCGGTCGATCATATTTTGCGTGCCGCGCGAGAATTCGAGCGGACACGGGTAGGTGGTGCCGGATTGCACGGAATTGCAGAACGCTTCGACCTGTAAAACGTATTGATCTGCCGCGGGAAATCGGTGCGCGGTGACCATACCGCCACCAACATGGCCGGTTTTGTGTATCTCGACCACGGCTTCGCCAAACACGCGGGCGTTGAACGGGGTGGTCAGGCGGATCATGCCGGTTTCCCCGTGAAACACCATTTCCTGTGCCGGTTGCATCCGGGTCGATACATAGGCCGAGTAGGTCGCATTACCAAAGCTGGTCTGCACCTCTGAAAACACATCCACGTCGTTTTCCCAGCGGATGCGCGCGGCGATGTCGCCCGCTTCCATACCAGTGACGAAACGGGCGGACCCAAAGACATAAACACCGATGTCGCGCAGGGCCCCGCCGCCTGTTTCCGGACGGTTGCGGATGTTGTGCGTGTCTTCCCTGTTATCGAATGAAAACCGGCCGCTGATATGGACAAGCTTGCCGATCTCACCACCCTGAACAAGATCGCGCGCTAATTGCCATTGGGGATGGTGCACAATCATGTAAGCCTCGGCCGCCAGCAGGCCGGTTTCATCCCGCTTGGCGATGAGTGCGTCAAATTCTGTTTCTTGCATCGTGATTGGTTTTTCACAGAGCACATGCTTACCCGCATCCAGCGCCTTGGTGGCCCACTCCACATGCATGTGGTTGGGCAACGGGATGTAGACGGCGTCAATGGTTGGATCCGCCAAGATCGCGTCATAACTGTCATGAACAGCGATGTCGGGGCAAAACGCGCGAAACGGATCGGCCTTGGTCACATCCCGGGTCGCAATCGCGGACAAACGAGCCCCTTGTGCCGCATGAATGGCGGGCCCCATGAATTGACGGGCAAATTTCGCCGCCCCCAGAATGCCCCAGTTCAGATTTTGCGTCATCAAAACATCCTTCGCATTTTTGCGGGCATTGTTGCTCGGCGATCCGCCTATGCAAGTGGAAATCGCGCTCTGTCGTCCTGATCAGCGTACATCGCCCACAAGCAGGCCGTTTTCGGGTGGACATCAAACTCGCACCGGACAGCCTAAGGCTTGTAGGACCCCCTCGTTTTTCCTTTGATCAAGTGACACACACAATGAAGAAGGATTGAGACCAAGATGCGAACGACACTTCTGGGTGGATTGATGTTTCTTGTGCCGGTGGCATTTATCGCCATCATTATTACCAAGGCGTTTCAGTTAAGTATTTTGATCGCCAAACCAGTTGATGCGGTTATTCCCGTTGAAACCGTTGCGGGCGTTGCGTTTGTCAACGTTGTTGCGATCTTGCTGATCCTTGTTTTGTGTTTTTTGGCCGGGCTTTTGGCAAAGAGTGGTCTGTTGGGCAGGCGTGTTGAAAGGGTCGACAATCTAATGATCGACGCCATCCCATCCTATGCCGTTGTCAAAGCCGTTCTGAGCGGGGCTGTTGATCCGGACGACTGAACCGTCCCAGTTTTGGCGGAGACTATTGAGTTCGTATTTCAAGCTGCGATTTTGTCTGACTTCAAGGCTTCTTCGTATCTCTCCTCGGCTTCGATTGGCGTGATGTACCCGAGTGGTTCAAGCAGGCGCTCTTTGTTGAACCAGTCCACCCATAGCAGGGTTTCCCATTCGACCTGATCCTTGGACTTCCACGGACCTAGTTGATTGATGACTTCGGTTTTGAAGAGGCCGATGATCGTCTCAGCCAGTGCATTGTCATAGCTGTCACCAACGCTGCCGACGGATGGCTCCAGCCCAGCATCGGCCAACCGTTCTGTGTACTTGATCAACACGTATTGGCTGCCGCGATCTGAATGATGGATCAGTTTCTCAGCGGGTCTGCGTGCGTGGATCGCCTGTTCAAGCGCATCTAAGACAAACTGCGTGTCCTGCGTTGTTGATGCCTTCCAGCCCACAATCCGGTTCGCGAAGGTATCAATGACGAACGCCACATAGACGAACCCGCGCCAGGTCGAGACGAACGTAAAGTCGGACACCCACAGTTCGTTCGGCATTGAAGCCCTGAACTGGCGATTGACCTTGTCCAGCGGGCATTGATCCGCAGGTTGACCACAGGTGGTTTTGACCTTCTTTCCGCGCCGGACGCCTTGAATGCTAAGCTGGCGCATCAACCGTTCTACAGTGCAGCGAGCAATATCAATCTTCTCGCGATTCATCGCGTGCCATAGTTTGCGTGCGCCATAGACAGAACGGTTCTTCTCCCAAACATCCTTCATCGTTTTGCGCAGAAACTCATCCCGCTTGGCCCGGTCCGAGGCACGGTCGGGATCACGCTCGATGGCAATGCGTTTATAGAACGTCGAAGGGGCAATCTGGAGAACTCTACAGATCGGCTCGACCCCATGCGCCCCACGATGATCCTTGATGAAGGCAATCATTTGCGGAATGGGCGGTCGAGCTCCGCCTGAGCAAAATAAGCAGATGCCTTCTTCAGGATCTCATTTGCCTGACGCAACTGCCGGTTCTCGCGCTCAAGTTCTTTGATGCGATCCCGCTCTGCAGAGGTCACGCCATCGCGTTTGCCGGTATCCGCCTCGTGTTGCTTGACCCAGATACGAAGGCTGTCTCTGCTGCACCCAACCTTCTGAGAGATCGACAAAAGTGCTGCCGATCTGCTCGTGTATTCGCTCTCGTGATCCAAGACCATCCGCACCGCTCGTGCGCGCAATTCCTCTGGATAACGTGTTCCGTTCTTTGTCTTTCCCATGTCCCAGTATCCTTACTTCTGGGTCTCCGGCAAACAAGGGGCGCTTCAGTTCACTCTGTGCTGAAGGAGCCAAGACGTTCAATGAGGTGCCCCTAGTTTCCTAGACACCTGTCTTGTTTAGTTTCTGCTGTCTGATTTCAAAGTCAACGGGCGACAGCATGCCGTTTTTCGTGTGTTTACGTTTTGGGTTATAGAACAACTCGATGTACTCAAAGACATCGCGCCGAGCTTCCTCGCGTGTCCAGTATTTTCGGCGTCTGACCTTTTCCCGCTTCAGAAGTTGAAAGAAGCTCTCGGCGACAGCGTTGTCCGCTACCCGGCAGGCGATTGCGGAGCAATCTGCCGAGAGGGGGGCAATTGCCCCCATGGCTCATTGAATGTTCCAGATTGTGTTCGCGCAGGAAGGCTGCCCATTCACGGCTGGTGAACTGGGCGCCTTGATCAGAATGGATCAGCAAGCCAGGCCCGGGCTTTCGACGCCAAATGGCCATCAGCAAGGACTGCACAGCGAATTCCGAAGTCTGACGCGATTGAACAGCCCAACCGACAACTCGGCGGGAAAAAAGATCAATAACGACGCAGAGATATGCAAGGCCCTCATGCGTACGAAGATACGTGATATCCGTTACCCAAGCGCGATCTGGCGCATCAACGGCAAACTGCCGATCCAGCGTGTTGTCCACGACGATGGACGGCTTTCCGCCATAGACGCCAGGCTTTTTCTTGTATCCGATCTGTGCCTGAATGCCTGCAAGACGGGCTAAACGTGCAACGCGGTTCTCAGAGACGGCTTCGCCCATATCGATCAGGTCGTCATAGATTTTGCGATAGCCGTAAATCTTACCGCTATCATTCCAGGCGTCCTTGACCAGCTTGGTTTGACGCTCATCTTCCAGCGCACGATGGCTTAACGGTTCCTTAACCCATGCATAGAAACCGCTGGGATGGACACCCCCAACATCCGGCACATGGGCCGTGTTTTGAATTGATCTTGATTGGCAGAGATGAAGGCGTACTTCACCTTGCATCCTTCGCGAAGTACGCCGCCGCTTTTTTTAGGATGTCCCGCTCCTCCGTCACGCGGGCCAGCTCCTTCTTGAGCCGCCTGACCTCTGCCTCCTGATCGGTCACGCGCTGAGGCTTCGAAAATTTGGTCATCCAAGTGTACAACGACTTGGTGCTGATCCCGAGCCGTTCAGCAACTTCCTTGACCGAATGGCCGCGCTCCGTGACCTGCGCCACCGCGTCGATCTTGAACTCATCTGAATAGCGAATTTGACCTGACATTTGCGTGGTCCTTTGCTTCCAAAATTACCAAGCAAAACGTCTACAAATCTAGGGGCACCTCACAATTGCGGACGCATAATGACCTCAAAATCTCCAACCGAAGTCATCATTCCCATCGTGCCCCCGACCATTTGTTGGTAACACGCCCTTAGGAGGTTCTTGGATGCAGTCGATCATCATTGTCGGCGCTGGGTTGGGCGGGTTGGCGGTGGCCACGGCCTTGGCGCGGCGCGGGGCGCGTGTGACAGTTTATGAGCAGTCACAGAGACTTGGCGAGGTTGGTGCCGGTATTCAGCTGAGCCCTAACGCCATGAAAGCGTTGCGCGCCATTGGTCTTGATCAGGTCGTCGAACAGGTTGGGTTTGAACCGGAATACGCCTTGATGCGCCACTATGCGACGGGTCGGCGGTACCTCAATGCCCCGATCAAGGCGCAGTGCCGCGCGCGGTATGGGGCGCCCTATATACACATTCATCGCGCCGATCTGCATGCCGCTTTGCACAAGGCTGCTGTCGCCGCAGGCGTTGTAATTGAACTGGGGCAAACCATCACCGGATATGAAGAGACCGAAGCTAGGGTCGCGGCCCTGCTGGGTGATCAAGTTTCGGCACCGGCGGATTTGTTGATCGGTGCAGACGGGATCCGTTCGGTGATCCGGGACCAGATGCTGGGACCAGAGCGCCCCGTTTTTACCGGACAAACCGCGTGGCGCGGGGTCATCCCGGCTGAGCGGTTGCCAAAAGGGCTGATAGAGCCGTCGGCAACGGTGTGGGTCGGCCCCGATCGGCATTTGGTGACGTATTACCTTCGGGGCGGTGCGTTGATCAATTTCGTGGCTGTCGAAGAACGCAGCCAGTGGCAGACCGAAGGGTGGTCGGAACCCGGCAATCTGGCCGATCTGAGGGCCGCCTTTGACGGATGGCACAGTGACGTAACCACTTTGCTAGACGCGGTCGACGAAACCTTTCTTTGGACGCTGTTCGGACGCGATGAACTGCCCAAATGGTTCGATGGACGAGCCGTGCTTTTGGGGGACGCCTGTCACCCCACCCTACCATTTATGGCACAAGGCGCGGCCATGGCGTTGGAGGACGCGGTTGTTTTGGCAAGACTGTTGGCGGCGTCAGAAACGTTGCCTCTCGCGCTGGCCCGGTACGAGGCGACGCGAAAACCGCGCACGACGTATTTGCAAGCAATGGCGCGTCACAACGCAGACTTGTTCCATCTCAAAGGCGGCTTTGGTGGCGCGATCAATCGCATCAAACTCAACGTTTCATCCTTATTGCGCGGTCGCGCGGCAATCCGGCCTCTAGACAAAGTCTATGGATACGACCCAACGGCCTTTTGACGAACCCAAACGTTTTGTTGTTGGCGAGCGTGTCGGACGTCCAATTGGCATGGATTTGACCACATTTCTGTTATAGTTCGGTTGGCCATGCGACAGTCCCTTCCTCCTCTCCCATGGTTGCGTGCGTTTGAGGCCACCGCACGGCATCTCAGCTTTACACATGCCGCCCGAGAACTGGGGCTAACGCAGGCGGCGGTGTCAAAGCAGGTCAAATTGCTCGAAAGTCGATTGAATGCCGCCTTGTTCATACGACATCCCCGCAGCCTTGAAATCACCCGTGTCGGTCAAGCCTATCTGCCCCATGATGCTCTGGCCTTTGATGGGCTGGAAGCCGGAACTAGCGCCTTGTTCGCAGCAGGACCGCAGGATGGTCTGACAATTCGAACCTCTATCGGATTTGGTGTTTTGTGGCTGGGTCCGCGGATCGCGTCGTTTCGCGCAGCGCATCCTGATGTGGCATTGCGCATTATTTCGAATGTTTGGAACGAGCGTGACCCCGAAGGACATTGCGACCTCGACATTCGCTACGGATAAAAGGTGGCTTTTGATGCGTCAAGCATCCAATTGACCCATGACCGCCTGTTCCCGGTCTGCCACCCGGCGAAAGCCATGTCAGGTAAGCTTTGCGATCTCGAAGCACTCACGAAAGAAACACTAATCCATGTGATCGGCTACGCGGATGGTTGGCCGGAATGGCTTGGCCCCGAAGGTTCCGAGGGCTTGAACAATGCGCAGAAGCTCAGCGTGGACACGACAAACATGGCGCTGTCGCTGTTAACACCCGATTTTGGTGTCGCGATGACCCGCAGCAGCCTCGTTGAAGGGCACATGAAGGCGGGCACCATTGCCAAACCGTTTGGCACAGAGGTGCTCGCCCTAGAAAATTTCTATCTAACGCCATCTAAAGAGACACAAGTCAAATCAAACAGGGATCTTTTTGTGGACTGGCTGGTCAGCGCAACAATAGACAACTTCGCTGGGTAAGGGCCTTACAACGAGACTCTTTAGACTGTGGAGCAAAACCCTATTTCTCGGCGGACTTGCGGTGCGTCGCCAAAACTTCTTCCGCAGCCACCACAGGCTATAAGAACGGCAGTTCTACTAACTGCGCTGCCACGGTCTGGCCGTCGCGTATCACAGCCACCTCTTCCCCGGCCATCAGATCCGATGAAATCAACGCGTATCCAACATTCGCCTTCATGCGCGGCCACCAAATACAGTTGGTCATATCCCCAACTTTTTGGCCGTTTTTCTGAATGTCGTCCCAGGTGAACCCCAATGGCGCCGGTGAATTACCTTCTAGAACCAGACCCAGCTGATGGCGTTTCACGCCGCTTTGGGCAATGGCGCGCAAGGCCGAAAGCCCGACGACGTCTTCTTCTACGTTGAGGTTGGTAAATTTCTTCAGCCGAACCTCAAATGGGTTGGTGTCGGCATCCGTATCACTGCCAACCGACATCAGGCCGCTTTCAGTGCGCTCTGCGGTCTGTGGACTGCCGGGACCGATGCCAAAGGGTTGACCGGCTTCTTTGAAGATATTCCACAGAGCAGTCCCCTTTGTTTCGTCCTTCAGATAAATCTCGAACCCGCCCTGCTTGGAGTACCCAGCGCGCTGCACCATGATCGGGATGCCTTGGATTTCGGCGTCCTTAAACCAAAAATAACGGATGTCGCGCACCCAATCACCCAGAACGCTCGCAACGAGATCTTCGGCCTTTGGTCCTTGCAAAGCCATTGGGGACACACCAGGATCGCAGATTTCAACGTCTAGGCCGCGTTCAGCGCCAATAGCCGTAGACCAGAGCCAAATGTCACTATCGGCAATCGACATCCAATACAGGTCATCGGCAAGTTTCATCACGATCGGGTCGTTGATAACCGTGCCTTTGTAGTTGCAAATGGGCGTGTATTTTCCCTGACCAATCTGACAGCTGGACAAATCGCGCGCCGAAATAATCTGCGCCAGTTTGGCTGCATCAGGGCCTTTGAGTTGCACTTGGCGCTGAACGCTCACATCCCATTGCGAAACGCCTTCTATGATGCGCCAGTACTCTGCTTCTTTGTCACCAAAAGAAGAGGGCATGACCATACTGTTGTAAATCGATGCTGAAACCATGCCTTCTGCAACGCAAGCTTCGTAAAATGGCGATGGCTGAATGCGCGCGTTTGGGAACATTGTGAACATTCCTCTCCTCCCTTTTAACGCAGTCACAGAACGCCAAATATCTCTGTCCGACAAACAACCAAATGCCGGTCTTTGACCCGCTTTTGGTTATGCCTCTTTGGGTCCATCCCGTACCCTTCACCATGACGTGAAGCGTTATGATGCCCGTTCTTGGCTTGCCGCGTTGACATGGCACATTTCTAAAGACAGGCTGAATTCAATTGAGAAATAGACCCACTTTGCCGCCCATGACCGCTGGCTCAAATCGACGTTTCACGATATCGCGGCGGCAGTTGGCCTTCACCGCACTGATTGCCCTTATGGCGGCCCTGATTTTTGGCCTTTTGACGCCACGTGCGTCTTATTCCGGGGATAACCTGACAGTCTCAGAGGCCCATAAATTGGCGGACGCGGGCGATATTCTGTTGATCGACATCCGCCGTCCTGATGAATGGGATCGCACCGGCATCGCCACCAGTGCCCATGCCATCGACATGCGCGATGACGATTTTCTGGACCAATTGACCCGTTTGGCCGGGACCGACCGGAACGCTCCCATTGCGTTGATGTGCGCGCGGGGCGTCAGATCAGCCCGTTTAAGCCAAGCCTTAACGGATGCGGGATATACCAACATCATAGATGTGCCAGAGGGCATGCTGGGCTCGGCCGCCGGACCCGGATGGCTGAAAACAGGCCTGCCGACGCGCAGATATCAGGAGACCGACAGTTGATGAAACGCCCCCTTGCCGCGCTGGCAGTGTACTTTGCCGCGCCGGCGGCCCATGCGGCCTGCGACACCCAGCCTGATGCCTGTCAGATAGAGGAAGGCACCTATCATATCGCGTTGCCGGCAGAGGCAGACGCGGATGTGCCTGCGGTGATGTTCCTGCACGGTTATGGCAGCAGCGGTGGCAACGTGATGAAGAATGCGGGTCTGGTCAACAGTGTGCTCGATCGCGGCTATGCCATGATCGCGCCAGATGCCCTGCCCCGCGGTGGTCCTGATCGTCCAACCGGATGGGCGTTCCGGGGCGGGTTTGAAGGCCGCGATGAGGCTGGTTTTTTCAAAGATGTCATGGAAGATGTCGAAACCCGTTTCGGGGTCGACCCGGATAACGTTCTGCTCGCCGGGTTTTCGGGCGGTGGTTTCATGGTGAGTTATCTGGCCTGCGCCACACCCGACGCATACCCGGCCTATGCCCCGGTCGCGGGCGGATTTTGGCGTCCGCATCCCGAAAGCTGTGAAGGCCCGGTGCGCATGCATCACACACATGGCTGGACGGACGGGGTTGTTCCACTGGAAGGGCGACTTTTGGGCGGGGGTCGGTTTCAACAAGGCGACATCTATGCCGGGTTGGAAATCTGGCGCGTCGCCAATGGTTGTGTCGAACACAAACCGGATCAGATGCGCACGGAAGGTGACTTCTGGACCCGTGACTGGGCCCAATGCGATCCGGGCGGCGAATTGGTCTTTGCGCTGCACCCTGGGGGTCACATGATCCCAAAGGGCTGGGCCGATATGGCGATTGATTGGTACGAGGCGGGCGATTGATTACTCTGCCGGGGTTGCCGCGTTGCGGGACCCCTCCAACACCGCCTTCAGGGCGGATCGGTGATGTTGCGCCGCTTGGGACACTTGCGGCGCGTTAAACTCTTCTCGTGTCGCCATCCAGCCTGACAGGCGCCGGCCTAGCGACACACCGCTGAACCCGGACAGAGGGATGGCGAGGCACAGGCTGATTGCGATGGGCAACAGCCAGGCCGAGATGAGGCCAGCCAGAATACCTGCCATCAAGGATACGCCGCTGACGGTTTCCAAGGCGTGGCAGCGGACCAAGTCCCAAAGCCCGTATCGGCCACCATTTCGATCCTGCGGTGCCCAGCCTTGTTGCAGGCCAAAAGCCACACGACAGACTGCGATCATCTGTTGCACCATCAGGATCGGCGCATAGAGCACGGAAAGCAGAATCTCAGAAACGGTTGAGATCGCGAAGCGGCGCTTACCGCCGAATTCGGCAAACTTGGCCCCGGTCAGTGGAATGGCCGCAATCCCCATCAGTTTCGGGGCCAAAAGCAGCCCGTACATCAGCAAAATGATGAAAACATGCCGCCCCTCGCTCAACTCGGGCCAGGTCGGCATCAGCGGATTTTCGGGAGAGAAATAGGTCAGAACCGACGCCTCTTCACCCAGACCGATCAACGCCCACATGACCAGCAAAGCAAACCAGATCGGTGACAAAAGATAGCCTATGGCTCCATGGAACAGATGAAAGCGAGAGACCGGTTTTAATCCCGGCGTCCACAGCAAACGCAGATGTTGCAGGTTCCCGTGGCACCACCGCCGATCCCGCTGGATATGATCGATCAGGGTGTGCGGCGTCTCTTCGTAACTGCCCCGGATACGCGGCAGGAACCGAACGCCCCATCCGGCCCGGCGCAATAACCCGGCCTCGACAAAGTCATGGCTCATGATCAGTTGTTCGCGCCCGCCCAGTCCGCGCATTTTGGGCAGTCCTGCACTGCTGGCAAAAGCGGCGGTGCGGATGATGGCGTTGTGGCCCCAATAATTGCCTTCCTGCCCACACCAGCGCGACAGGCCTTCGGCCAGGGCGGCGCCGTAGACCCCGTTTGCAAATTGCTGCATCCGGGAAAAAACCGATTGCGCGCCGATGAGTTGCGGGAAACTTTGAATGAGACCTGCAGATGGGTCGAGCGCGAGCGCATCAGTCAGACGCACAATAGCCCGCCCGGTCATCAGACTGTCCGCATCGAGCACCAGCATGGCCGGCCAGTCGCCGCCCCAACGTTGCACCCAATCGGCAATGTTGCCAACTTTACGATCCGTATTCTTGGGTCGCCGGCGATAGTAAATCTGCATATCGGGTGCGAGCGATGCACGCAGGGCCAGAATGATCTCATACTCGGCCCGCGCAATCTCTTCGTCCCGCGTATCGCTAAGCACAAAGACGGCATATTCATGCCCGCCATTGCGGCTGCGCAGTTCCTCTAGCATCGAGGCCGCATTGCCCAGAACATACCAAGGCTCTTCGTTATAGATCGGCATCAACAGGGCCACCTTTTGCGGCGGTACTGGGCGTGTGACCGGGCGACGTTCCTGACGGCTCAGCGTTGCAAGCCCCAAGGCGACCGTACTGACGGTGAAGCAAAGCCAGAAAAAGTTGAAGGATATAAGGCCCAACAGCGTTGCCTCGATCCAACTGACACCGCCGTCAGCGAACCAATCCCACATCGTGTAAAGAAATACGGCCGTTGCCGCGATAGCGGGACCAAAGCTGAACGCGCGCCACCATGGCAAGGGCTCATCCGCCGACAGCCCCGGCGCCACCTGATCCGTGAACCCCGCGCGCAAGTTCTGCGCAGGCATCTGGATCGGTGCCTCGACCGGGGTGATATCGGTAGGCTGATAAGTCACGCGGTCCACCGGTACAGCCAGACCTCGCTGGCAAGGACACCGTCCTTGCGCAGCTGTGCGCGCAGTTCCACATGATCCCGTTCACCGGGGTCAAAGGAGAAGGCCAAACGCAGACCGCCGGTCACCGGGTTGCGCTGCAACACGCCTTCTGACGTTTCGACATGCGGCGATTGGATGTGCGTTGTCATGGCATCCGGCCCGTCGTCAAACCTTGGGTCGGCCTCAAAATCGATGACGGCAACGCGTTTGGTCTGGTCAAAGCTGAGCCCCATCGCCGTGTTCACAACACGCGGCAATGGCTTGCTGACTGGCGCTTCGGCACACCAAGTCAGGCGGTAGGACAAATCCGTTGCCGTTCCGGGCTGAAGCGGTTCGGCTGGCCGCCAGTAGGCGACGATGTTGTCGTAAATCTCTTTGTCCGCCGGGATTTCCACTAGGGTCACCGCGCCCCTGCCCCAATCGCCCTTGGGTTCGACCCAAAGGCCCGGACGATTGTGATAATGCGCCTCAAGATCGTTGAAGTCGCGCAGCTCACGGGTGCGTTGCATCAGGCCAAAACCGCGCGGGTTCTGATCCACAAAGCTGGAGAACTGCAAATGCCGTGGGTTGGACAGCGGCCGCCAAATGGTCTCGCCCGCACCATTTTCGATCAACAACCCGTCCGTGTCATGCACCGCCGGCCGGAAGTCGTCAAACCGCGTCCGGTCCTTGTCATCGTACAGGAACATCGAGGTCAGCGCGCCGATCCCGACATTTTCCAACGGCACACGCGGGAACAGCGTGGCCTCAACCTCCATCACGCAGCTGTCGCCAGGGGAGACATCAAACCGATAGGCACCCGTCACACTCGGACTATCCATCAAGGCATGGACCACCATGTTCTTTTGATCCGGGGTCGGCGTTTCCAGCCAGAATTCGATGAATTCCGGGAACTCTTCGCCCATTGGATCACCGGTTTTCAGCGCCAGTCCCCGGCCTGACAGGCCATAGTTCATGCCAATCCCAATTGCGCGGAAATAGCTGGCCCCCTGGAACACCGCATACTCGGTCTTGCCCGACGGGTGCCCGAGATCTGTTCGCAGCCGAAGACCGGAAAAACCAAGCGATGGATCTTCGCGGGTCAGATCCGGAACCAGTTTGCCTTTATTGAAGTGATCAAGATTAAAGGCGACAGGCGTTGCGGCGCCATCTTCCACCGTCCAAACTTGGATCGTGCGCGGGAAATAGAGACCGGGCGCAAAGAAGTCGATGTTGTAGGACCGGTTCGTTTCGGCCCAAAGCGCGTCAGCCTTGCGGAACCGGATATCCCGATACTGATCATAGGTCAGGTTCTGCCAATCTGCGGGCACCATGGGCCGTTCGACATAGCGCCGCTTGGCCATTTCCTGCGCCCGCTTGCGCACGGTATCGGCATCAAAGGGCTGCGCCGCTTGGATGGTGGTTGCGGCGGGAAGAACCGCAAAGGCCGTTGTGCCAGCCAGAAAAGCACGTCTCGACAAGGTCATGCGCGTTTGCTCCGCCACGGTTGGCCTTTGAACCACGCCGCGCCGTAAGCGCAGAGCGTGATCAAAACAAAGCCACCCAAGTTGACAAGGGCCCAACTGGCCGGGCTGCGCCCGATCTGATCGAGCGCAAAGCCCAAAATCCGCGCCAAGGCCATGGAAAAGACGAAGACGGCCAGCGATTGCTGTCCCACCTTGGTGATCACGGTCAACAACCGCTCACCAATCCACCCCAGCGCCCCCTCGGCGACGGCCTTCAAGCGCCATCCGTCGACGCCCACGGCGACCCAGGCCAGATAGGCCAGCGACAGGAAATGCAGATATCGCATCACGCCAAAGTCGGTTTTGCCACGCAGGTTGAACCCGGTCGCGTCCTGAAACTCGCGAAAGCCCCGCCAGACACCGCGAAGCGCATCCCCCAGCGCCGGCAGCGCCGCGTCGACCCACAGGAACACTTTCCACGACCCCAGCGGAGCCGTCAGAACGACAAAAGCAGCGGCGATCCAGATGAGCGTTTTGGTCACCGGTGGTTGCGGCAGCCAGCCCCGCATGAGCGCAAAGCCGGTGAAAAACAGCAACTGCCAACCGAAGGGGTTAAAGAACCATTCCCGTTCTGACCACGGTTCGGCTGGCAGCTGTAACCACCCCGCGTTGGCCGCAAACCAGATCGCCAGGCTGGTCGCGGCAACGGCGGCAAAGCCGGCACCCGCCAGCGCCACAAAAAGCGGCATCAAGGCCAGAACCACGAGGTACATCGGCAAGATGTCGAAATAGTTCGGCACATAGGTCAGCGTGAACATGCCCACGATCTGCGGCGCAGGATCGTTGAAAAAATGCTGCAGGTTCAAAGATTTGATATAGGTCTTTTTAAAGTCGCCGTAAGTGTCCAGCGCCGCCATGCACATCGCAACAAAGAAGAAGAGGCAGATATGCGCCCAATAGACCTGCCAGATGCGAAACGCCACGCGCGCCGTACCCATCCACCAGCCCTTACGCTCAAAACTGCCGCCAAAGGCAATGGCCGATGCCATGCCTGAGCAAAACACAAAAATCTCGGTCGCGTCCGAATAGCCAAAGCGCGCTGGAATCCAACCGGTCCACGCGTTTCCCGGGATATGGGCGATCAAGATGATGTACATCGCTATCCCGCGAAAGAAATCCAAGCGCGGATCGCGGGTCGTCGCCGTCGGCACCGCTTGGGCCGACGCTTTTCTATAGTCTGAACTGGGCGACGTGATCGCCATGGGTCTTTCCACTTATTACTGCGCCGGTACGCCGTGCACGTTTTCCGGACCGCTCGCCGCGTCAATCAGGACGCGACGAGCAGCTGTGTATCCATCCTCGGCACCAGCCCGCAGGGTTTGTCGGTCTTGCAGAATGCGTTCTGCCGCGTCCAATTGCCCGGCTCGGATGCCCGCGTCAATCGTCAGACGTTCAAACACATCGCGCTGCGCATGACTGCCTCCGGCGGTCTGCATATGGGGACGCGCCGCAGCCAGATGATCAAACGCGACGCGATAATCCCCTTCACCGAAAGCATGCAGCCCTTGAGCAGCAGCCAGACCGGGATTGGCCATCCGTTGACCGGTTTCGCAGGGGCGGTTTTCCGCGTCATGTGCAATCCGGCGCAACATGCGCGTTGATGCCTCTTCGCGGTTATCTCCAGACAGGGCCAACAGATAATGAAGGTCTGCAAAGATCAGGCATCCATCCTCGGTCCGGTGAGCACAGATATCTGCCAGCTCTTCCCAGCGCGCCCCGACATCCACACCATCCAGTTCCAACCGGGTCAGCAACGAGGTCGCGTTCGAGATATCGCGATAATCATCTGTCCGATCCGCCCTGATCTCGCGGTCATAGAGCTCAAGCACCGTATCGACCTGACCGAGGTCGAGATGCATCAGCGCTTTGTGCCACCAGACATGGTAGCGGAAATTGTTACAATGGCTCCACGCCTCTTCCCGACCGGTTAGCCAGTCGATCCCGGCGCGGGCGTTGGCGGTCATATCGTGAACATGCGCCACCGCATGCAGGCCCCACGCATCATCCGGCGCCATCCAAAGCGCCTGACGACCGGCAATCTCGGCTTTGGCATATTCGCCCGTTTCTTCCAGCGCAAAGGCGTGACACCCCAACAGGTAGCCACGCCCGGCGTGGTTGGGCGCATATGCCGGCATCACCCGTTCGATAGAGGCCCGCATGCCGACCGCATCACCAAGGACAAACCGCAACGCGTGGCTCAGCTTCATGGCAAGGCTGTCTTCGGGATGATCGCGCAACACCGCTTCCAACAACTCGATCGCGCCACTGGGCCGACCGTCCATCCACACGTTCAACGCTTCGACAAACTTGCGTTCCCGCGCCGTTGCGCCACCTTCGGCCAAGGCCGCATTCGCCGCCTTTGCCGCATCAGAGGCGGTTTCCATCAATTCCTTGCGCCCCAGCAGGATGTAAAACATGCCTTTGACCGCCTGGCCCAGCGCAAATCCCGGCTCTTCGGACAAAACGGCGCCCAAATGCTGTGGCGTCGCTGCGGAATGCGCAAGGAAAGCCAGCATCGTGGCGTTCCATTCCTCAACCGTTTTTTGCGACGACAGGCTGACGTCCTGTCCAAAAATGTCCTGCTTCATACTCGTGTCCTACTCTGGTTGCGCGATACGTCTTCTTCGCCTTAGCAAAGTGTAGGGGTTTCGAATAATGCTATTGCACCACCTCTCGGATTGGTGAAACCGCGTGTGGTGTTTTGCGAGGAGTGTTGCCGATCAAAGGGGCGTATTTCGGCAAATCACCGCCGAATGTTTCAAAATATCAACGGCTTGTCATTCATCGAAGGGTGAGGTGCTGCCTAATACTTCATCAGTGTCCGCGCCAAAATGCGGTGGCGGCCGACGATATTGCACGGGCGTCTTCGAAAAGTTGAGCGGATTGGCCAGCAATTTGACCGGACCCGGTGCCGCTTGCATGCCGACGATCAACTCGCGTGCTTCCGCCTGATCGGACGTGAATACCTGATCAAGTGTCTGCACAGGGCCCACCGGCACTTTCAACGCCACAAGCCCATCGATCATCTGATCCATCGTTCGGGCGGCAATGGCCGGGCGCAGCTGCGCGTCCAAGGCCACACGATTGGCCAAGCGCATGGGATTGGTCGCAAAGCGGGCATCCTCTGGCAAATGCCCCAACTCCAAAAAACCCGCAAAGCGTTTGAATTGACTGTCATTTCCCACCGCCAGAATGACGTGGCCATCCGACGTGGGATACACGTCATAAGGCATGATATTCGGGTGCCCGTTGCCGCGTCGTTCGGGCACTTTGCCGGAATTCAGATAGTTGACCCCTTCGTTGATCAGCCATGCGACCTGTGCATCGACCAAGGCCAGATCGATATGCTGGCCTTCGCCGGTTTGGTCCCGGTGGCGCAGGGCTGCGAGGATACCAACGGTCGCGTACATACCACACATGACATCCGCGATGCCCACACCCACCTTCATCGGCGCGCCTTGGGGCTCGCCCGTCAGCGACATGATCCCGCCATAGCCTTGGGCCATCAGGTCATACCCCGGTTTGTCCCGGTTCGGGCCGGTTTGCCCATATCCAGAGATGGAACAATACACCAAGGCCGTGTTCGCCTGACGCAGGCTGTCATAATCCAGACCGTATTTTGCCAGCCCGCCAGGTTTGAAATTCTCGATGACGATATCGGCGTCCTTGGCCAAGCGGCGAATGTGCCCTTGTCCCTCTTCCGAGGTGATATCGATGGCAACGGATTTCTTGTTCCGGTTGGCCGCCATGAAATAGGCGCTGAGATCCGTTTCATTGCCGTCAGCATCCGTCACATAGGGCGGCCCCCATTGCCGAGTGTCGTCGCCGCCCGTGACCGGGTTTTCGATCTTCAGAACACTTGCCCCCAGATCACCCAACAACTGTGTGCAGGTGGGACCGGCCAGAATACGGGACAAATCCAGTACTTTCACCCCGCTCAGCGCGCCGGGCATCAGGTCAGATGCGTCCATCATAGCCTCCCGGCTCCAACTCAGCGGCAATCACGGTAAAGCGGTCGGCCTGCATGGCCGTCTCAAGCGCTGCACTCAGTTCTGCGCGGTTGCGGACGGTCGCACCGTACCCACCCGCCGCGCGGCCCATCGCCGCCACATCATGCCGGGCAAAGTCAACGCCCGCATTGGGGAGTTGTCTTTGCCGTTGTTTCAGCTCGATCAGCGCAAGGCTGGCGTCGACAAAGACAAGGAAGATCGGCGCAACCCCAAGCTCTGCCGCGGTTGTCAGCTCGCCGGCGACCATCAGGAATCCGGCGTCTCCCGAAAAGCTGATGACCGGGCGATCCGGTTCCTGCATCGCCATTCCGATGGCCATCGGAACCGCACACCCCATCGTGCAAAGCGCCGAGGATTGGATCAAGCCGCGCGGTTCAGCGCATTGCCACATCTGGGACAGCAAAATCCGATGCGCCCCGCTATCGGCAGAGGCCAACGTATTGGACGGCAGAACCTGTCGCGTCTCGGCAATGACACCGGCAGGACCCCAGTCATCATCCATTGGAAACGCCGCGCCCAGCGCTGTGCGCGTTGCATCGACGCGACCATCCGGCCAGGTTTGGCGCGCGGTAATCCCCTGCGCCAAAGCCTCAAGCGTTGCGCCCGTGTCGGCAACCAGGTTCAAACCCGCCTGATGCATGTAATGCGAATTGGCAACTGCCGCGATGTCCACCACGTGCTGTTTTGCCGGATCAAAGGCGTTGCGCCAGCCAGTGCGCATCTCAATGGGGTCATACCCGATCGCGATCACCAGATCCGCATCCTCGACCATCGGCAAAAGATGTCTGTCCGCCAGCGGCGACAGCCCCGCTGCACCCAGACACAAGGGGTGATCTTCGGCCACAACGCCCTTGGCCTTATAGGTTGTTACAAACGGTATTTGGAAATGCTCAAGGAATGCCTGAGTAACCCGTTCCGATCCATCCCGCAGCACATCAAGCCCGATGATCGCCAAAGGCCGTTCCGCCGCCGCGAGCCAATCGCGTGCCAAGGCGAGATCGGACGGCGCAGGCAGAACACGCGCCGGGGCCGGTTGATGCGGTGCGGGCGCTGAGGGCACCGGTTTGTCCGCCACACTGATCGGCACATCGATCAAGACCGGACCACAACGCGGAGCAGTTGCAACAGACACGGCCTTGTCCGCAATGATCCCCGCGCTTTGCGCGCTCAACCGATAGGTCGCCTTGGTAATGGGCGCCAAAACGGCACGATGGTCGAGGATCTGGTGCGTATAGGTTTGCTCTTCATCCGCATCGACACAGCCGGTCAGAACGATCATGGGCACCCGGTCCTGTTCTGCATTGGCAATCACATTGACGCCGTTCATCAGCCCCGGCCCAATGGTCGCCACCAGAATAGCCGGCGCCCCATCGCGATGATGCACGCCCTCGGCCATGAAACCGCCCGCGTTTTCATGTTTCACCAGTGTGAACCGAATACCCGCCTTTTCGAGCGCATCCACGATGGTCAACACCTCGCCACCGGGCATCCCAAAGGCATGGCGACATCCCGCCGCATAAAGCCGGCGCGCCAAAAGATCGGCGGCACGTGGGGCTGTTTCAGTCATTTACGTAAACTCTCTTTCATATTCTGGCGCACCGGAACCCAAAGAACCGGCAGGTTCAAGCCCGCCTCGCCTATTTCGTGGCCGCCTTTGCAATCGCGGCAAACCTACGATCCAATTCCGCGGCAATCTCAGTCAGTTCCGATCCGCCGCCATCTGTATATGGGGCAAACACAAAGCTCGGCGTTTTATAGGACAGCGTGGCGGTCCCATCTTCATTTTCTGTCACATAAAACCGAATGGGGGCTTCGATCATGGCTGCAGTCGATAAGGCCAGCACGCGAACGGCGTAGTCATTGTTGAACACGCCCAAGACCCGATTGCCGGGGGATCGTGATCCCGCGCGCTGCGGCGGCCTTGGTCGGCCCGGCTTGTGTCACAACGATAAGACCTTCGGCCTTAACGGCCGTTTTGAGCGATGCGATCAGGTCGTCATACCCTTGCGCGGTCTGATGGACTGACCAACCCGCGCGATCGGTCAAAGGCCCTGCCATCGATATTGATGACAACACAGCCATCCCCAAACCAAGGCTCAGAATCACAGATCGCAGCATGTTCACATCCTCTTGATGACCCACCTTGTGTTGCAATGTCCGGGCCGTGCCGGTCAAATCACGGCTTGGTGCATGCATTGTAACGGGCCAAAACCGGGCCATTCTGAAACATTCGTACACGAAACGATAACGCATTCTCCGACATCCTCACACCGCCGCGAGGCCGGGTTCTGTTTTGTGACGGCCTGCATATTGTAGCTACATCACCCGGCGCGGTGCCGGGTCGGTTCACATGGGATACAAGACTGATGAAACGTTTTGCACTGGCCATCGCCGCCGCTGTTACGCTCGCCGCCCCTGCATTTGCAGGTGAGCAATTTGTTGATGAAACCGGATTTGCCGTCTCTGGCTATGATGTGGTGGCCTATCGGTCGCTGGCCCAAGCACCGGTGGGACAGTCCCAACCGGAAGCGGTTGCAGGCCGCAAGGATATCACAGCGGACTATAACGGTTCGACCTTTGCGTTTTCCACGGAAGAAAACCGCGCCAAGTTCTTGGAAAACCCCGCCTATTACGCACCCGAATATGACGGTCACTGCGCCTATGGCGTGTCGCGCGGTGGTAAAGTACCGGGCAACCCGCATCTGTGGCGCATCGTTGATGACAAACTTTATCTGAACATCACACCAAACGTGGTCGGGTTCTGGGAAGAAGACATTCCGGGCAACCTGCAACTGTCGGAAACCAACTGGGTATCGATCGAACCGAGCGCGGCTTCGACCAACACCATTCCGAACTTTGACTCGCCTGCCCCGGTCACAAACTGATCGACGAACAGGCAGACAACCGCGCGCATCCGCCCTAGGGTGCGCGCATGTCTGAACCGGTTTCTTCTATCCGCAATCTTGGTCCCGCCTATGAGGCCGCCTGTGCCAAGGCCGGAATACACAGCGCGGATGAGTTGCGCGCCTTGGGCGCCGACCCGGCCTATGCCCGTCTTTTGGCCACGGGCATGAAACCGCATTTTATCGGCTACTACGTTTTGGTGATGGGTCTTCAGGGACGTCCATGGAACGATGCCAAGGGCGAAGAGAAAAAGGCGCTTCGCAAACGGTTTGACGCGTTAAAGGCCGGAACCAAGCCGGATCAGAGCCACGCATTGGCAAAGGCGCTTGACGAGTTAGGTGTGCGGGTGCAGCCCGGCGATCTTTAGGTCTGCGCCATCGCGATGCGCGCAAGGCCCCAACCGGATACGTTGTGCGAGATGGCAAAAGCACCCGAGAGCAAACCCTTGTCGATCTCGTCCATTGTCCAGAACTCTTCCTGCATCTCTTCCAAGTCACCGGACTCCGGTTCCTGAATACGCCGGCAGCCATGTGCCAGGAAATAGTGCCCGGTGCTGCCCTGCTGATTGCCATTGTCAACAAAGCTGCCAAGGGGTTGCCACGTCCGGGCGACGCATCCAGTTTCTTCCAGCAATTCTCGCTGTGCGGCGTCCAACGCGGGTTCACCCTCTTCGACGAACCCTGCCGGAAAGGTCACCGAAACCCGACGCGGGCCGTGTTTGTATTGGCGCAGCAGCAGCACGCGCCCGTCTTCCATCACGGGAATGATCAACGCAAAATTGCGCAAATCCACGTTGTAAAAGTCATCTACGACCTGCCCATTGGGCAGTTCAACCGTTTCGCAGGACACCTGCACAAATGGGGCAGCCTTAAACACCGTTCGCCGCGAAATCGTTTTCCATGCTTTCATGCGTGCCCCCAAGAAAAAGCGCTGCGCGGGACGGGCCCGGCAGCGCTTTGATCTTTCAGTTGAGAGATCGGATCAACCGACCAGCTCGATACCCGCAAAGAAATACGCAATCTCTTCAACAGCGGTTTCCGGTGCGTCGGACCCGTGGACAGAGTTTTCGCCAACACTTTCAGCGAATTCGGCGCGCACGGTGCCGGGGGCCGCGTCGGCCGGGTTGGTTGCGCCCATGACTTCGCGGTTCTTGGCGATGGCGTCTTCGCCTTCGAGTACTTGAACAACAACCGGTGCCGAAGCCATGAATTCGCACAGTTCATCGTAGAACGGGCGTTCCTTGTGCACGGCATAAAATTCGCCCGCTTGCGCCTTGGTCAGGTGAATCCGCTTTTGCGCAACAATGCGCAAACCGGCCTCTTCGAACTTGGCGTTGATCTTGCCAGTCAGGTTGCGGCGTGTGGCGTCCGGTTTGATGATGGAAAAGGTGCGTTGGATGGCCATTTGGCATTTCCTCTTTCGGTCTCAGTCGCGGCCGAAAGCACCCATGCCGTCGGCGTCAAATCTCGGCGCCTCGTAACATGGTCGATTACCCATTGGAAGACTGCTTTGACCGTTAAATTCGGTCCATTTCACAACGCAGGTTCACCCGTTCGAAACGGCATAACGCGCCAGAAACATCCGCGTCGTCTCTTGCACCAGCAAATCAAGCTCTTCTTTGTCTGGCTGCTCGCGCAGCTGTATCAGAACCGGCCACCAAACAACCCCGTCAATCAGCGAGGTCATTTGATATGCGGCGAGCCGAGGGTCTTTGACTTCAAGTCGACCATCCGCATTCGCTTGTTCAATCCAATCGATAATGCCTTTTCGAAAAACATCTGGGGATGCGGCGCTTTTTATGGGAAGTTTTTCGCCCACCATCCGCTGCCGTATGATAACGCGTGACAGCTGTCGCATACTCGGTGTTGTCAAAAGAGCAGCGACACTGGCCACCATATATTCCACTTGCCCATGCAAATCGTCGGTCGCGGAATAGGGAAAGGAACTGACATATTCGGCATGGCTTTCCAGATGATCGACAATGGCACTAAAAAGCGCATGCTTGCTTTCAAAGTGGTTATAGACGGTTCTCTTGGACACTTCTGCGCGTTGAGCGATCCGGTCCATATTGGCACCGGCAAATCCGCGTTCATCGAACTCGGCGGCTGCGGCTTGCAGGATCGACTGTCTTTTTCGCCGCGAGCGCAGCGACAGTTCATTTTTTATTTTCACACTCATGTGGATGCTCGAACCTTGGTGTTATAGGCGAAAGCATACGAAACGCAATTGAGTGTAGCGCGTCTGTCTTCAAATCACCAGAAACACCGCGACTCATTGAGATTTGAAAGCCCAGGTCGTTTGCGCGGCGACGGACGAGGCTATGCGCCTTTCGATCAATGGTGACGCGCGCCGTTCGACGCCCAAGCGCAACAAGCGCTTCCGCAATTGACAGTCGCCAAGGCCTCGGTCAAACCCCCGCCATGCTCCGGATTGAAGACATCAGATATGCCGTAGAAGGCCGCCCCTTGTTCGAAGGGGCCAGCGCCGTCATTCCGGATGGCCACAAAGTTGGTCTGGTGGGACGGAACGGCACGGGCAAGACGACGCTGTTTCGCTTGATCCGCGGTGAGCTTTCCTTGGAAAGCGGCGGCATCCACCTGTCAAAGCGCGCGCGCATCGGTGGCGTGGCGCAAGAGGCTCCTGCCTTTGATGTGTCGTTGATCGACACCGTTCTTGCCGCGGACACGGAACGCAACGATCTGTTGGCTGAGGCGGCCACGGCAACCGACCCGACCCGCATTGCGGATATTCAAACCCGTTTGGCAGACATCGACGCGTGGAGCGCCGAGGCCCGCGCGTCCAGCATTCTCAAAGGCTTGGGGTTTGACGACGCGCAACAACAACAGCCTTGCGCCGATTTTTCCGGAGGCTGGCGGATGCGGGTGGCCTTGGCTGCCGTTCTTTTTGCGCAACCCGATCTTCTGCTTTTGGACGAACCGACCAACTATCTGGATCTCGAAGGCGCGATCTGGCTGGAAAGCTATTTGGCGCGCTATCCACATACCGTCATCGTCATCAGCCACGACCGGGGCCTCTTGAACCGCGCCGTGAGCAGCATTCTGCACCTCGAAAACCGCGCGCTGACCTATTACCAAGGGCCTTACGATCAATTCGCCCGGCAACGGGCTGAAAAGCTGGCGCAGGCTGCGGCCAACGCCAAAAAACAGGAAGCCCGGCGCGCCCATTTGCAATCCTATGTCGATCGGTTCCGCTATAAGGCAGATAAAGCAAAACAAGCGCAGTCACGGTTGAAAGCACTGGCCAAGATGCAACCGATTGCTACACCACAAGAGGTAGCGTTGCGTGCGTTTACCTTCCCTGAACCGGATCAGATGTCGCCCCCCATCATTCATGTTGAAGGCGGCGCGGTTGGATATACCGAAGACCCCGTTCTCAAGCGTCTGAACCTGCGGATCGATCAGGACGACCGCATCGCGTTGCTGGGCAAGAACGGTCAGGGCAAATCCACCTTGTCCAAGATGCTTTCGGACCGGTTGGATCTTATGGGCGGGCGCATGACCCGGTCCTCCAAGCTGCGCATCGGGTATTTCGCCCAGCATCAGGTGGACGAATTGCACGTGGACGAAACGCCTCTCGACCATTTGCGACGTCTGCGCCCGCTTGAAGCTCCGGCAAAATGGCGGGCCCGGTTGGCCGGGTTCGGTTTGGGACTGGCGCAGGCCGAGACCGAGGTTGGGCGCCTGTCCGGTGGGCAAAAGGCGCGGTTGTCGCTATTGATCGCCACGATTGATGCGCCGCATATGTTAATCCTTGACGAACCGACCAACCATTTGGACATCGAAAGCCGTGAAGCATTGGTCGAGGCGCTGACCAACTATTCAGGTGCTGTGATCCTTGTCAGTCACGACATGCATCTGCTGAGCCTTGTCGCCGACCGCTTGTGGCTGGTGTCGGACGGGACGGTCAAACCGTTTGAGGATGATCTGGAAGCCTATCGCAGCCTTTTGCTGAACCGCACGGCACCTGCATCCAAACCGGTCGCCGAGAAGAAGCCGAAACGCCCGGGCAAAGAGAAAATGGCGACCTTGCGCAGCGAGGTGCGCCGCTGTGAAGACCGGCTGGCCAAGCTTAACGACATGCAGGAAAAGCTGTCTGCAAAACTGGCCGATCCCGCGCTTTACGAGGACGAGCGCATTTCGGAGCTGGAAACTTGGAACCGCAAATACGCGGAACTGATGGATGCGCTGGATCGGGCCGAAACGCTTTGGATGAAAGCACAGGAAGAGCTGGATCTGGCAGAGGCAACCTAGCGTCGGTTCCGCGACTGCGGCTTGGGGCATGACCTTCGGCTTCCTATATAACACCTATAGGCAAGAACACAGAGGCACCCATGGACAGCTGGGATATCGGCAATTTGATCTACTTGGTTTTGCTTGGCTCCGTTTTGGTCGGCTGGTTCTTTGTGAACAACCGCCAATCGCTGGGCAAAACCCTGCAACAGGTCCTTGCATGGGTGTTCATATTTATCGGCGTGATCGCCGCCGTTGGGCTATGGGAAGATATTCGTCAGACCGTGCAGCCGGCCCAAGCCGTCGTGACCGATCAAAACCAGATCAACGTACCGCGAGCGCCGAACGGGCATTACTATCTGACGCTCGACATCAATGACACACCAGTGCGTTTTGTCGTCGATACGGGCGCCACGCAAATGGTGCTGACCGAACAGGACGCGCAGCGGGTCGGTCTAAACATGGATGACCTGATTTACACAGGGCGCGCCATGACCGCGAATGGAGAGGTGCGTACGGCGCCAGTGCGGTTGAACAGCGTGTCGCTTGGTCCATTTGAGGACGCCAACATGACGGCGTGGGTCAATCAGGGTGAGATGCGCGAATCCCTTTTAGGTATGGGATATCTTCAGCGGTGGTCACGGATTGAGATTGCCGACAACGCGCTGATCTTAACCCGCTGATTGTCCCGCAGCTTCTGCCTTTTTCTCCCACCGACCGGATTCCTCGGACCAGTACTGAGCCGAACACCCGGCCTCGGTCAGCGATTTCCACTGACCCCGCGCGACCTGCACCGCGTCCGGGTCATTGCCATCAAAGAGGATGCACACCCGTTCCATTGACTGGACCTCTTGTTCTGACACCGGTGCCCCGTCCACGGCCATCAGGCAAGCGGGGTCATTCGCGGCATCCGATCCGGTCGTCAACAAAATAGGCTGTGCCGCATCATGCGGTCCGCCCGCCAGACCATGGGGCAGAAAATCCGCGTCTGCCCCCAGCCAAAGCCTTTGGTCCAGCCAATCCATGCGCGCTGCATCATTGCCCCGCACCACAACACGCCACCCCGCCGACCGCGCCTTATCCAAAAGCTGTGGCAACGTGGTTTCCAGCGGGTGACGAGTCAGGTGATAGAAATATGCAGCACCCACGCGGCCATCACTCTTTTTCGAACTTGTCAGCAACCAACCGGTTCAGCGCCATAACGCCCCAACCTGTCGCCCCTTTCGGCGCAAAGGTTGTTTCAGACTTTACCGATGCCACGCCAGCGATATCGAGGTGGATCCAAGGCGTTTCGTCTTTTACGAACCGCTGCAGGAATTGCGCCGCAGTGACGGAACCCGCCGCCCGGCCGCCAATGTTCTTCATGTCGGCAATCGCGGATTTCAGCATGTCGTCATAGGCTTGGCCCAGTGGCATACGCCATGCGCCCTCGCCTTCGCTGTCTGCCGATTTCAGGAACGCATTGCACAGCGCGTCATCGTTGGAAAAGACACCTGCGTTTTCGTGCCCAAGCCCAATGATGATTGCGCCCGTCAACGTCGCCAGATCGATCATACCCGCCGGGTTAAACCGATCCTGCGCGTACCACATCACGTCGCACAGGACCAACCGGCCTTCGGCATCTGTGTTGATAATCTCAACCGTGTCACCTTTCATGGATTTGACCACATCGCCGGGGCGCGTCGCGTTTCCGGACGGCATGTTTTCGACCAGCCCGACCAGGCCGACCACATTCGCTTTGGCCTTGCGCAGGGCCAACGCACGCATGGTCCCGGCAACCGTTCCGGCGCCGCCCATATCCATGGTCATGTCTTCCATACCGCCCGCGGGTTTGAGAGAGATACCGCCGGTGTCAAACACAACGCCCTTGCCAACCAGTGCCAGCGGTGCACTGTCGTCGCCTGCGCCGTTCCATTTCATGACAACCACTTTTGACGGGCTGTCAGATCCCTGCCCTACGGCCAGAAGAGTGCGCATGCCCAGCTCTTCCAGCTGTGCTTCTTCCAGCACTTCAACCTCAAGCCCGATATCAGCCATATCCGCGAGCCGCTGGGCAAATTCGGTGGTTGTCAGAACGTTTGCAGGCTCGCTGACCAGATCACGGGTCATGTGCACACCTTCGGCAACCGCCAGCATCGGGCCCGCCGCCTGTTCCATTTCCGCGGCCTTGGTATGATGGACGGTGATGCCGCCGGGCGACTGATCCTCTTCCGACGCGGTTTTGTGCGCATCGAAGCTGTAGCTGCGCAAGGCCAGTCCCTGGACCAGTTCCGCGGTCCGCGCAAAGCTGCCCGCCATCAACAAAAGCGACAATTTGCCTTTGGATTTAGCCAAAGCCACACCTGCCTTGCGGGCGGCCAAAGGCTTGATAGCACGATCCAGGATCAGAACGTCCAAAGCCTCGGCCAACATGCCTGTCGGCCACGCCAACGTAATCACCTGACCCGATTTCGCCTTTGCAAATCCGTCGCTGTCGATCAGCCGCTGCACGGCACCTTTCGTCAGCCGATTTGCCCGGCGCGCGCCCGGATCCATTTTTCCGTCCGATGTCACAATGACAGCAACACGCCCCTCCGCAGAGCCAACAGCATCGAGGTCAGTTTCGGAAAATGAGATCGGTATCAGATTGCGCATTGCAAACGCTCCTTGGGTCAGACTGTTCACACAGGTAGCTTAGCGCGCAGGCTCTGACCAGATAGCAGTTTTCCCCGACTTGCATTTGATTTACGGTCCGTCGCACGATGAAACGACTGTTCCGGGGGGATCGGTTGCCCAACGAGGCCGAAAATAGCACCGCGCGGGCGCGATATCGTAGAGTTGCGGGCATATCGTATGCCGTGAATCGGGTACGGTATGACGCTTGATATCTACTTTGCGCGCCGCTTCCTGATCAGTTTTGCATTGATCGGAGCCGTCTTCATGGTCCTGATGATGCTGATTGACATCATCGATCAGTATCGGCGGTTTCAGGATGTTGATGTGACGTTTGGTCAGCTGTTCCGCTTGGTTCTTTTGAACACGCCCGCGGCACTGAGCAGCATCTTGCCCCTGTTGATGATCCTCAGCACCGTTGCGATGTTTGTCGTGCTGGCACGCAGCAGCGAATTGGTCGTCACCCGATCAGCAGGACGATCCGGCATTCGTGCACTTTTGGCGCCGACAATTGTATCGCTTGTCATCGGAGGTTTGGCGGTTGGCACGCTGAACCCCATCGTCGCTGCAACGTCAAACCGCTACGACCAGTTGGAACAAAGCTATCGATCCGGTGGCCCCTCTGCGGTGTCATTGTCCAGCGAGGGGCTATGGCTGCGCCAAGGCAGCGCGCAAGGTCAGTCCGTTATCCACGCAACAGGATATGAAGGGCAGAGCAATACGCTTTATGACGTCACCTTCATCAGCTTTGCCCCATACGCAGGCCCCGTGCGCCGGATCTATGCCGAAAGCGCGCAACTGGTTGAAGGCGAGTGGATTCTCCAAAATGCGAAGGCTTGGCCTTTGACGCCCGGCCTCAACCCTGAATCTTCGTCGGCAGAGCATGACGAACTACGCTTAGCAACAACGCTCACACCGAACCGCATTCGCGAAACCTTAATCAGCACAGACGGCCTTTCGGTCTGGCAAATGCCGCAGATCATACGACAGCTGGGGGACGCTGGCTTTGCCACGACACGTCACAGGGTTCTGTTTCACGCGGAGTTGGCCCGCCCGGTTTTCCTTGTCGCGATGATGCTGGTTGCGGCGGCGTACACAATGCGGCATGCCCGGTTCGGCGGCACAGGTATTGCGGTGCTCACGGCAGTTCTGATCGGGTTCGGGCTTTATTTCCTGCGCAACTTTGCCCAAATCCTCGGTGAAAATGGCCAGATACCCCCGGCACTTGCCGCCTGGGCCATCCCAGTTAGCGCAATTATGCTATCGTTAGGCCTCTTGCTACAAGCTGAAGACGGATGAAGTCGTTGTTGTTTAAATGGTGCCGTGTTCTTTGCACGTTGCTTCTTTTTGCTCACGCCGGGACGGCTTTGGCACAAGATCAGGCAGATGATCCGGCCCAACAGCCCGCCACGCTTTTGGCAGACAATGTATTTATCACCGAAGAAGGAACACTCGTCGCAGAGGGCAATGTAACTGTTTTGCAGGGGGAAATTCGCCTGCAGGCAAGCAGCATCCGGTACGATCCAGCAGAAGACCGTTTGTATATCGACGGACCCATCCGGATTGAGGACAGTGGAGCGGCACAGATTTTGGCAAGTTCCGCAGAGCTTGACCAAAGCTTGGTCAACGGGCTTCTTGTCGGCGCGCGCTTGATCTTCAACGACGAACTGCAATTGGCCTCCGAACAGATGAACCGCATCGGCGGACGGTACACGCAGCTTTATAAAACATCCGTAACGTCTTGTAAGGTATGCGAAAACGGGAGGCCCCCTCTCTGGCAAATCCGAGCGCGACGGGTTGTTCACGACCAGGTCGAAAGACAGCTTTACTTTGAATCCGCTCAGTTGCGCGTCTTGGATGTTCCCGTCTTCTACTTGCCCGCGCTGCGACTGCCTGATCCAACTTTGGAACGCGCTGATGGGTTCCTAATCCCCTCAAGCAGAACGACAACACAGCTTGGTACAGGTATTCGGGTCCCCTATTTCTTAACGTTGGGCGATCATGCGGATTTGACCTTGTCGCCCTACCTGTCGCCTGAAACGCGAACGCTGGATTTCCGCTATCGGCGCGCGTTCCGGCGCGGGCAGATCGAATTTGAAGGCGCATATACCGACGACACGCTGACGGATGATAACGTGCGCGGCTATGTCTTTGGTGAGGGCGCTTTTGCTCTGGCCAACGATTTCAAATTTGACTTCGACATCGCGGCGGTCAGCGACGACGCCTACCTGATCGATTATGGCATATCCGACACCGACCGACTGCGCAGCCAAGCCGCTTTGACGCGCACCAAGCGCAACAGCTTTTTTGGTGCCAGCCTGATCTACTACGACTCGCTCCGCGACGATGAAGCCGGCGCAACGACACCTTCGCCGATTATTGATGTCGCTTACGAGCGCCGTCTTTTTCCAACCGGTATTGGTGGTGAGTTGCGCCTGCGCTCGGACCTGCATTCGCATAGCAGAAGCTCAGACGAAGACGTTGTGGGGCGTGACCTTGGCCGGGCGACCGCCGAAGCCAAGTATCTGCACAACTATGTCTTTGCCAATGGGCTGCGCAGTGAAATCGAAACCGGCATCGCAGCAGATCTGTATTCCGACTTAGGCGACAGCAATTTCGAAAAGAACCCGACCCGGATCACGCCAAGTTTTGCGGCAACCTTTAGGTTTCCGATGACCAAACGTACATCCGGCTCCCGGCAATTTATCGAGCCGATCCTACAAGTCGGTTGGTCCGAAGTGTCTGGTGAAGACGTCCCCAACGATGAAAGCCGGTTCGTTGAATTTGATGAAGGTAACCTGTTGTCCTTGTCACGGTTTCCATCGGAAGACCGGATAGAACAGGGTCTGCGCGTGGCTTACGGTATGAATTGGGCGCATTACGACCATGCAGGCTGGCGGGCGTCAGCCACAGTTGGCCAAGTCCTGCGCACAGAGGCGGACGAAGATTTTTCGTCAACCTCGGGGTTGGCCGGAACGGCGTCTGACTATTTGATCGCAGGCCAACTGCAATTGAACCAGGGACTGTTGTTCACCGGACGCACCCTCTTTGACGAAGAGTTCACGTTTTCCAAGACAGAACTGCGTGGCGATTGGATGACCAAACGGACAAGGATCAGTGGAACCTATGCCTGGCTGGGCGAAGACGACGCACTGGATCGGCCTGACGCCGTGTCGGAATTCTGGATGGACGGTGAATACGACGTGAACCCGAATTGGACGGCCAGTGCCGAAATAAGATACGATTTGGCCGATACGCGCCCCACCGAAGCTGGTGTCGGATTAGTGTATCGAAATGAATGTGTTGAGGTCGATCTTTCGCTCAGTCGCCGATATACATCGTCGTCAAGTGTTGAGCCTTCGACGGATTTCGGCTTTACCATCGCGCTACGCGGTTTCTCCGTTACAGCAGGAACAGAAAAATACAGTCGATCATGCAGCTGACCTTAAACCTTCTTTTTTCATGTCTCCGTCGTTTTGGAGTGTCTATCAGCTTGCTGGTCCTTTTTGGAACTGCAGCGGTTGCTCAGGGCCTGTTCTCTCCGGCGATCCGCGTCAACGACGATGTCATCACACGGTATGAGCTGGAGCAGCGCATTCAATTCCTGTCGCTCTTGAACGCGCCGGGCGATCCGGAAGAAACGGCGCGTCAGACACTGATCGAAGACCGCCTGAAAAAACAAGAGGTTTCGCAGTTCGGGATCGCCCCGACACCTGATGAAGTCGCTGCTGGGATGGAAGAGTTTGCCGGTCGGGCGAACCTGTCGCGCCAAGAGTTCATTGAAGCATTGGAACAAAACGGTGTTTCGGTGCAGACCTTCCGCGACTTCACAGAAATCGGCCTCGCTTGGCGAGAGTTCGTGCGCGGCCGTTTCTTGGGACAAGCTCGGCCAAGCGAAGACGAAATTGACCAAGCTATTGGCCGTGGCGGAGCGTCTGGCGGGCTGCGGGTCTTGTTGTCCGAGATCATCATTCCGATCACGCCGGAAACCCTGCAAGCGGCCACTGCCGAGGCGCAGCGGATCGCGGGTCTAACAAGTTTTGACGCGTTTTCGGCCGAAGCTCAGGCGTTCTCTGCAGCCCCTTCACGTGAAAACGGAGGCAGGCTGGACTGGATTTCGATCACGCAGCTGCCGCCGCAATTGCAGTCGATTGTTCTGGGTCTGTCGCCGGGTGAAATCACCGATCCGATTGGGCTGGATGGTGCGATTGCATTGTTCCAATTGCGCGACATTGCCGAAGCTCCCGTGCCCGCTCCACAATACGCCGCGATCGATTATGCGGCGTATTACATCCCCGGCGGACGCACATCAGAGGCCTTGTCGACCGCCAACAGCATTCGCAATCGCATTGACACCTGCGACGATCTTTACGGGATCGCCAAGGGCCAACCCGTGAGCGTTCTGGACCGGGAAAGCCTGCCGCCTTCGGAAATTGCGCGGGATTTCGCAGTTGAACTGGCCAAGCTGGATGCCAACGAGGTGTCGACGACTCTGACGCGAAACAACGGACAGACTCTGGTTTTTCTGATGCTCTGTGGCCGTACGCAAACGCTGTCTAATGAAAACGCGACCCGTGCGGATGTTGCCAACGCCCTGACTCAGCGCCGCTTGTCCGAACTTGCCGAGAGCTATCTGCAGCAACTGCAAGCCAACGCTATTATCGTTGAGCAATGACAAAGCCCATCGCGGTCAGTTGCGGAGAGCCTGCGGGGATCGGTGCTGAAATCTCGGCCAAAGCCTGGCAAGCCCTGAAAGAGGATGTACCCTTCTTTCTGATTGGCGATCCGGGTCACATGCCCCCGGGCACATGTTTTGAGGTGATCGCAGATCCAGCCGAAACAGCCGATGTTTGCAAAACCGCCTTACCGGTGCTGCCGCACAGCTTTGCGGCCCCAAACAAGCCGGGACAGCCAAACGCCGCGAATGCGCAAGGCGTTATTGACGTGATCCGCCGTGGGGTGGAACTGGTTCAGCAAGGGGCCGCAACTGGCCTGTGCACCGCGCCAATCCGCAAAAAAGCACTGATCGACGGTGCCGGGTTTTCCTATCCCGGTCACACCGAATTTCTCGCGGCGCTGACTGGTGTTCAAGACGTGGTCATGATGCTGGCCGGACCATCGCTGCGCGTGGTTCCGGCTACAATCCATATTGCGTTGGCCGACGTGCCACAGGCCTTAAACGCTGACGGCTTGCGCGAAACGCTGATGATCACACACAAGGCGCTGCAAAATCAGTTTGGCATCCCGGCCCCAAGGGTCGCGGTGGCCGGGTTGAACCCGCACGCGGGCGAAGGCGGAGCGATGGGACGCGAAGAGATTGACTGGATTGCAGACCTGATCGCGGAATTGCGGTCACAAGGGATGGATATTAGTGGCCCCCACTCTGCCGATACGTTGTTTCATGCAGAGGCACGCAGCCACTATGATGTGGCCGTGGCCATGTACCATGATCAGGCCTTGATCCCGATCAAGACACTGGATTTCGACAAGGGGGTCAATGTGACCTTGGGCCTTCCGATCATTCGCACCTCGCCAGACCACGGAACCGCGCTGGATATCGCGGGACAGGATAAAGCCAACCCGACCAGCATGATCGAAGCGCTGAAGCTGGCGCATCACATGGCATCTGCGTCATGAGTGCAATCGACACCCTGCCCCCGCTACGCGAAGTGATCCAGCAGCATCAGTTGTCCGCGCGCAAGGCTTTGGGTCAGAACTTTCTGCTGGATTTGAACCTGACGGCCAAAATCGCGCGGCAGGTCGGCGATCTTGAAAACTGCGATGTGCTGGAAATCGGTCCGGGACCCGGCGGCTTGACCCGCGGGCTTTTGGCAGAAGGCGCGCGCCGGGTTTTGGCCGTCGAAGAAGACGCCCGATACATTCCTGTCTTAGGGCAGATTGCCGACGCGTACCCGGGCCGTTTGTCCATCATCAATGGGGACGCACTGGAAATCGATCCGCTGTCTCAACTGGATGGCCCCATCAAGATTGCCGCAAACCTCCCTTACAACATTGGCACCGAGTTATTGGTCCGGTGGCTGACGCCACAAACATGGCCGCCGTTCTGGTCCAGCCTGACACTGATGTTTCAAAGAGAAGTGGCAGAGCGGATCGTCGCACGGCCCGGCAGCAAGGCCTATGGCCGTTTGGCCATTCTGGCGCAGTGGCGCGCGGATGCACGGATTGTCATGAACTTGCCGCCAGAAGCGTTTACGCCGCCACCCAAAGTGTCCAGCGCCGTTGTCCACCTAACCGCCCTGCCGGAACCGCGCTATCCTGCGAATGCGGATATCCTGTCACGCGTGGTCGCCGCCGCCTTCAATCAACGGCGTAAAATGCTGCGCGCCTCGCTCAAAGGCGTGGCACCGGATATCGAAGACAGGTTACGGGCCGTCGGGATCGCCCCAACAGAACGGGCCGAACGCGTCCCGCTCGAAGCGTTCTGCGCGTTGGCCAGCAACATCGAAAGGGATTAAGGGCTATTCCGCCGCTTCGGGCGCATCGTCGCCAGACGCTGCGTCCGCCGGTGCCGCGGCCTCGACCGTCTTCTTGCTGGAAGAGCGACGACTGCTCGACTTTTTGGCAGGTTTGCTTTCAGGCGTTTCCACGAGGTTTGAGTCCCCCCCGTCGGCCACGTCATTCACTTCTAGCACGTCGGGCTGTGGCGCTTGGCTAGGGTCGTCGGCCTGTGCCGCGGCAGGCGCATTTGCTTCGCGTTCCTGACGCTCTGCACGCTCGCGGTCACGTTCGGCCTGACGTTCGCGGTTCTGGCGCTCTTGCTCTTCGCGGCGCGCCTCGGCTTCACGCTGCGCCTCGGACAACAGGCAACGATAGTGTTCGGCATGTTGTTGGAAATTCTCGGCCGCGACGCCATCATTGGCCAATTGTGCATCCCGAGCCAATTGATTGTATTTGTCGATAATTTGCTGCGGCGTGCCGCGCACTTTGCCTTCCGGTCCAGAGCTGTCGAACACGCGGTTTACGACATTTCCAATGGACGGGCGGTTACGGTTCGATTTTGAACGCGAACGTGATTTAGACGATCTCATAAACTTGCTGTCAGCCTTGTTTTATTCCGATGTGCTAATTGACCCAGCGCTTCGTGCGCACCCCAGAGTTAACAGGTCAACATCGTTGTTGGGCTTGGTGTCGACCGGGAGCAGCGTTGCTCCGCTCGATACAACATCTTCGAATAAACACGTCAGCGCGTTTCATACAAGCCCCAGACCACATTTTTTATGTTGGATGCGCGGAAAACAGGGCAAAATCAGCCCTGCTTCACGCAAGAGACAGGCGCTGCGCGGACACGACGCGGTCTCGACCGTCCAGATCTTGAATGATCTGAATATGTTCCAGCCCAGCCAACTCGAAAAGCTGGGACACTTGAGCCGCTTGCGTTGGCCCGACTTCCACCAAAAGCCGCCCACCCGGCTCCAGATGGGCGATTGCGCCGCTGGCTATGGCCCGGTAGGCGTTCAATCCGTCAGCACCATCGGTCAACGCCATCTTTGGCTCATGCAAACGGACCTCATCCGCCAAGGACCCAATCTCATCCGCGGCAATATATGGTGGGTTTGACACGATCAGATCAAATTGTCCGGTCACATCGGCAAACCAATCCGACCGATCGATCTGGGCGCGATCAGCCACTTTGTGCAAGTCAATGTTGACACTGGCCTGCAAACAAGCTGCATAGCTCAGGTCGACGCCCCAACCTAAAGCGTCTTTCTGCTCCGCCAGAAGCGTCACCAAAACACAGCCAGACCCGACGCCCAAATCGAGCACACGATGAAACGGCAACGCCAAGGCCGCCTCGACCAAAATCTCTGTTTCCGGTCTTGGATCAAGCACTTCGGCGCTTACCTTAAACTTACGTCCGTAGAATTCGCGCTCTCCGATCAGGTGGGATACCGGCACCCGGATCGCGCGCAGCGAAATCAATTGATCGTATCGATCCGCGATATCCGGGCTGAGGTCTTCCGGCGCGATAAGGGTCACCCGGGACGCATCCACACGCGCGGCATGTGCCAACAGAACACGCGCGTCTCGCGCAGGGTCCGACACCCCAGCCGCGCGCAGCTTGGCCGTTGCGGCAATCATCGCTTCTGCGGCGGTCATAGCTCGGACATCTCTGCCAGGCGACGCGCCTGATCATCTGCCGTCAATGCATCGACGATTTCATCAAGATCCCCGGCCATGATGGCATCCAACCGATAAAGCGTCAGGTTGATACGATGGTCGGTCATCCGCCCTTGTGGAAAGTTATAAGTCCTTATGCGTTCGGACCGATACCCGCTGCCAACTTGGCTGGCACGATCCGCGCTGCGTTCCGCGTCAACGCGTTGCCGTTCCAAGTCATATAACCGGGTTTTGAGGACCTGCATTGCGATTTCGCGATTCCGGTGCTGCGACTTTTCCGAACTGGTCACCACAAGTCCAGTTGGCAAATGCGTGATTCGTACCGCCGAGTCAGTGGTATTCACGTGCTGTCCGCCCGCGCCTGAGCTGCGCGTCGTGTCGATCCGGATGTCACCGGGATCGATCTGGATATCGACATCTTCGGCTTCTGGCAGCACGGCGACAGTGGCCGCGGATGTGTGTATGCGCCCGCCACTTTCGGTGGTCGGTACCCGCTGAACCCGGTGCACCCCGCTTTCATATTTCAATCGCGCGAACACATTGGCGCCTTTTATGTGGGCCACGACCTCTTTGATCCCGCCCAACTCGGTCGCTTGTTCCTCGATGATCTCAACGCTCCACCCTTGGGTTTCGGCATAGCGATGGTACATCCGCAGCAAATCACCGGCAAAAAGGGCTGCTTCATCGCCCCCGGTACCGGGACGGATTTCCAGCATGGCGGGACGCGCATCTGCCGTATCCTTGGGCAGCAAAGACAGCTGCAAATCCCGTTCAGCTTCCGGCAATCGTGCCGTGAGAACCGGCAGCTCTTCCTCTGCCAACTCTTTCATATCCGGATCGTTCAGCATGGCCTCGGCTTCGGCGATATCCGCAACCAACACCCGCCAGCCATTGATCTGATCCACGACCGGCTTCAATTCTGAATACTCACGCGCCAACGCCGCGATGTCACCACCGACGGCGCCATCTGCCATTGCGGCTTCGAGATATTGAAACCGCTGCAAAATTTGTTCTAATCGTTCCTCAGGGACCATTGTGGCGGTGTGGTTCATTGCCGCTCTTTGGTCAAGAGGCTGCCTGTGTTAGGATACCGGTATGAAATGGATTTCAGCTCTTCTTCTCAGCGCGCTGGCAACGCAGGTTGCGGCAGATGTCACCGGACCCGGCGGCAAAACAATCGATTGTTATTGCACCGACAGGCAAGGGTCCCGGATCGAATTGGGTCAAACCATCTGTATGCAGGTCGATGGACGCATGTTCATGGCGCAATGCCAGATGTCGCTGAATGTTCCGATGTGGCGCGAAATTTCCAAGGGCTGCCTGTCATCCGGCCTTCGATCCAACGCTCGGCACGGGCGCGGTTTACTCCAAAATCTGACCGCCCGAACCGCAGTCTGGCATGAACCATCAACGTGCCGTCTTCAAGCTGCACGGTTGTGTAATCGGGAAAACCGATCAGTTTTGTGCGCGTGACATAGGTGATCCTACCGCTTTCCACCGACCCTCTCAAAACAGTGGTACGGGGCGTCTGTTGCGCAATGTCATGGATTTTTTTTGAGGCTATCGGGCGGCATTTTTGGCATGACACGCTTGGCCCCGCCCAGCAAATCTTCATCCTGCGCGATCTCCAAAGGTACATGCCATCTTTCAGGATTACTGGGCGCAAGGCGGATATAAAATAGCGCGGCCACCACGCCAATGATCAATAGGGTCAGCACTGATTTAACAATCCTTATTGCGGTCGGCCGCATCGCGCTTTCACCGATGCCGAACACCGGGCAAGGTGCACAAAATTTCAAAAAGTAGGTTTGCGGCCGTCAACACCGTGTTACCACTCGGATCATAGGGCGGCGAAACCTCAACCAAATCAAAACCGACAATCTTGCGTCCTTTCATCGCACGAATAAGCTCAAGTGCCTGCGGCGTCGTCAATCCGCCGATTTCCGGCGTGCCCGTTCCGGGCGCATAAGCAGGATCAAGGCTGTCAATGTCGTAGGTGATGTAGAGCGGGTGATCCCCGATCTCTTGGGCGATTCGCTGACCTGTTTCTGTCAGCGACTGGTGCCAAATCTCTTGCGCGAGGATTTGCCGAAACCCCCATTCTGCCGCCTCGGTGAAATCGGTGGCCGCATATCCAGACCCGCGCAGTCCGATTTGATAGGTCTTTTCCGGTACAATCAGCCCTTCTTCATACGCGCGGCGGAACACGGTTCCATGGGTCTCTTTCTCGCCGAACATTTCATCGTTCACATCCGCATGGGCATCGACATGCAACAGCGCAACGGGCCCATGTTTGGCCGCTATGGACCGCAAGATCGGCAAGGTGATCGAATGATCCCCCCCGATGGCCACCGGCACGACATCATGTTGCAAGATATCCCGGTAGGATCGCGCAATGATTTTCAGGCTGTCGGCCAGCGAAAACGTATTGATTGGCAAATCCCCGATATCGGCGATCTGCAGACTGTCAAACGGGGCCGCACCAGTTTGCACGTTATACGGCCGGATCATCGCGCTTTCGGCCCGCACCTGTTTGGGCCCGAACCGCGTGCCAGAGCGCCACGATGCGCCAATGTCCATGGGTATGCCCAAAATGGCCACGTCCAACCCTGCTGCGATTTCCTGTTCGGGCAACCGCTTAAAGGTGTTGGGTCCAGAAAAACGGGCCAGCTCGTTTCCGCCCAAGGGCTGATTATACGCGCTCATCTCAGGGTCCAGCCAATCAGGCTCAGGATTTCTGTCGCCACATGTGCGCCGGCAATCGCAGTGGCCCCGGTTGTGTCAAAGGGAGGCGATACCTCAACCACATCGCCACCCTTGATGTTGATCCCCGCAAGGTCTCGCAGGATGATGGCCGCCTGTGCACTTGTCAGCCCCCCCCAGACCGGCGTCCCGGTCCCCGGCGCATAAGCCGGGTCCAATCCGTCGATATCAAAACTCAGGTATGTCGGGTGATCGCCCAAAATGGCCTTGATCCGCTTCACGGTCTCGACCGGTCCGATCTCATGCACCGTGCGGGCATCAATGATGTTGACGCCCAGCGTATCCTCATTGGTCGTCCGAATACCCACCTGAACCGATCGCGTGGGATCAACGATGCCGGATTTGACCGCTTTGTAGAACATCGTGCCATGATCCACCCGGCTCATGTCATCATCGGCCCAGGTGTCGGTATGCGCATCGAATTGCAACAGAGACATGGGGCCATATTTTTCGGCATAGGCCTTCAGGATTGGAAAACTAATGTAATGGTCACCGCCCAAGGTGACGCTCGCCACACCGGCCTGCAAAATCCCGCGGATATGCGCGGTCAGCGCGTCAGGAAAGGCCGACACCTGTGCATAATCAAACGCCAGATCGCCATAATCGACAATCGCGCATTCTGACATCACACCGAACGGCCAACCGTAAGGCGCGTCCGGCGCCTGCAATGCACTCGCTTCGCGAATGGCGCGAGGGCCAAGGCGCGTGCCCGGGCGGTTGGTCACGGCCTGATCAAACGGCACGCCTGTGACCGCGATATCAACGCCGGTCAGATCCTTGGTATAGCGGCGGCGTAGAAACGACGTCGCCCCGCCAAAGGTGTTTTCAAAACTGGGACCTTTCAGATCTTCGCGTGTAAACGCCTCATCAACTTGGTTTTTTGCATCTTCCAATGCCATTTTTTTGACGCCCTTCTGAGTGTCGGGGTGGGAGGGTGGGCGACGCTCAGAAGGGCGTCACGCCACCGGCTGGGCCCGCTCGACCAGCCGGGCAAAGAATGACGCCCCCATCGGCGCAATCTCGTCGTTGAAATCATATTGGGGGGTATGCAAACCCGCACTCTCCCCTTGCCCGATGAACAGATACGCGCCGGGCCGGGCTTCTAGCATATAGGCAAAATCCTCTGCCCCCATTTCCCGGCCTGCTTCGGCCACAACCCGGTTGTCTCCCGCAACGTCGCGCGCAACATCTGCGGCAAAGGCGGATTTCTCGGCGTCATTAATCGTCGCCGGGTAATGGCGTTCGTACACGAGCTCGGCCTCAACCCCAAAGCTCGCCGCCTGCCCGGCCACGATCTCTGCAATCCGGTGCTCTACCATGTCCTGGACCTTGGGATCAAAGGTGCGCACCGTGCCGTTTAGATAGGCGGTTTCCGGGATGACGTTATCAACGGTACCGGTATGAATTTGCGTCACCGAAACGACAAGGTCGTCCAGCGCATAGTGATTGCGGCTGACAATTGTCTGTATTGCCTGCGCGATCCCACACGCCGCCATGACGGGGTCGCGGGTGTCTTTTGGAAAGGCGCCGTGCCCGCCTTCGCCCTTGATATGCACGTGAAAGGTATCGACGGCGGCCATGATCGGACCGGGCGTGGTGTAAAACGCGCCTTCCGCAAAGCCCGGCGCATTATGCAGCGCATAGACCTCAGAAATTTCGAACCGGTCCATAATGCCTTCTTCAACCATCACACCCGCGCCACCGCCGGCCTCTTCCGCTGGCTGGAAAATCAGGGCGACCCGACCCGAGAACCGGCGTGTTTCGGCCAGGTATTTCGCAGCACCCAGCAACATCGTTGTATGCCCGTCATGCCCGCAGGCATGCATTTTGCCCTCATGCCCGCTGGTATACGCAAGGCCAGTGTCTTCCACGATTGGCAGAGCATCAAAATCGGCCCGCAATCCAATTGTCGGACCTTCACCTTGCCCTTCGATGATGGCGACGATCCCGGTTTCCGCGATCCCTTGATGCAGTTCATCCACCCCCATCTCGGTCAGTCGTTCCGCGATGAAAGCAGCGGTTTTGGGACAATCAAACCCCAGTTCCGGGATGCTGTGAAGATGTTGGCGCCATGTGGCCATCTCTTGAGAAAAATCGGCAATGCGGTTGACCACGGGCATGGGCTGGACTCCTTTTCGCGCATCGGGCTTAACATGCATCAGACACCAAAAGCAGAGGCCCCTGCAATGCCTGAAAATCCACTGATCCACGATACAGAGGCCGGCATTGACCGATTGCTGGAAATCATGCGCCGCTTGCGCGATCCGGAGACCGGGTGTCCCTGGGATATAGAACAAACCTTTGAAAGCATTGCACCTTACACGATCGAGGAAGCCTATGAGGTGGCGGACGCCATAGAACGCTCCGCCTGGGGCGAAATGGAAGGTGAGCTGGGAGATCTGCTGTTGCAGACGGTGTATCACACTCAAATGGGCGAAGAGGCCGGACATTTCAGCTTTCAAACCGTTGTGCGCAACATCTCGGATAAAATGGTGGCTCGTCATCCGCATGTCTTTGGCGATGAAAGCCGGGACAAAAGTGCCGAACAGCAGACCCGCGATTGGGAAGCGATCAAGGCCGCCGAACGCGCCGGAAAAGCGCAAAAAGGTGCGCTGGACGGGGTGGCCGCGAATTTACCTGCGCTTTTGCGGGCTTATAAGCTGCAAAAGCGGGCATCGCGTGTCGGCTTTGACTGGAATGATCCCAAATCCGTGCTCTCAAAGATCGCTGAAGAAGCCGGAGAACTTGTCGAAGCCATAGATACCCTGACGCCCGACGATATTGAGGACGAGCTCGGCGATCTGCTGTTTGTGATTGCAAACCTTGCCCGGCATCTGGATGTCGAACCAGAAGCGGCCTTGCGCCGGACAAATGCCAAGTTCATCCGCCGTTTCGAAGCCGTCGAGGCAAAGCTGGCAGACCGCGGGAAACGTCCCGAAGACAGCGATCTTGCCGAAATGGATGCGCTTTGGAACCAAGTCAAAGCCGAAGAACACGCCGCTAAGCGTTGAAGATCAGACCATCCATTGACTTGATCCGCTTTAAGTCTTCGGCAAACCGGCCATCCAAATCCGCGCGCTCTTGTTCAGAAAACTGGACCAACCCGCGATCTTCCCGAAGATCGGCATAGTCCCGAACGATTTTTGCGCAGGCTCTTTCACCCGGTTTCTCTCCAGCGGCAAACCGGGCCTGAACCGCTTCAATCGCGGCGTCCGTGGCGCTGACATTCAGCGTTCGCGATGGTTCCGTCAAAGGCGTTTCGGCAAGAGCGGGCACAAGCCTGTGCAAGAGGTCCAAATTGGATCCCCGTTGATCATATGTCAGTATGGTCAGGTTTTGAGGGCGCAATGTGTCCCGCATCGTTTGCACGAGATCCGGCCAACCCCCTTGCATGTTCAAAAGGGCCGGTTTGCAATCCTCAAAGGGCGGCATCGGGTTTTCTGCCGCCCGCAGCCGATATGCCGAGCGGTAAAGATCGGCATAGGGGCGCAGGACATACAAAAGATGGGTCGGAGGATGGTTCAGCATGTCTGCCAGAACCTTCAGACGCTCAGGCGCATTTGGAAAAAAAGCGGACTCATAAAAGGGATACATGCGACCCGGGATGTTCTCTTCTGAAAGGATCAGGGGACGTGACGCATCCGGGTATTGCCTGGCCAAATCAGATTGCAGGACCTTGATCCATTCCGCGCGAGACGTCTTGATATGGGCCCGCTTTTCCAAAATCAGGCGCAGCTTTCCGCCCTTGATCCCGCCGCGCTTTGGATATCCGAGGTCAAAACCGGCGGCCTCAATTTCGGCACGGTTTTTATCCAAACACAGTTGAAAGGAGCTTGTCCCGGTTCGATGTGCGCCCGCGTGGATGTAAATGTCTTTGGCCACTGGTTGCCCTCATCGTATTCCGCGTGTTGCAGACAGGCTTACATTCGGCCTATGCACTTGTCCAAGACCGATTTCTGGTGCTGGACCACAAAGACCGAGGAAACCATATGACCGCGCGCAAAGTCATTATCGACACTGATCCGGGGCAGGACGACGCCGTCGCGATCTTGTTGGCCTTGGCCAGCCCTGAAGAGATTGACGTGCTGGGCATTACCGCAGTTGCTGGAAACGTGCCATTGCTGCTCACAGCCAAGAACGCCCGGATCGTTTGCGAATTGGCCGGACACACAGATGTTCCGGTTTATGCGGGGTGCGACGCGCCGCTGCATCGCAAACTGGTCACGGCCGAACATGTGCATGGCAAAACGGGTCTGGACGGACCGGTGCTGACCGATCCCGAAATGGCGCTGACAGACGGTCACGCCGTTGATTTCATCATCGAAACGCTGCGTGCGGCCCCGTCGGGCACCGTTTCGTTATGTCCTCTGGGCCCGCTGACCAACATCGCCGCGGCCCTTCTCAAAGCACCCGATATTGCGGATCGCATTCAGGAAATCGTTCTGATGGGCGGGGCGTATTTCGAGGTTGGCAACATCACGCCCACGGCCGAGTTTAACATTTATGTCGACCCGGAAGCTGCTGAAATTGTGTTCAAATCCGGCGCGCCAATCACGGTGGTGCCGCTTGACGTGACGCACAAAGCTTTGGTGACGAAACCGCGCAACGATGCCTTCCGCGCCTTGGGCACGCCCGTTGGGATCGCGGTTGCTGAAATGACAGATTTCTTTGAACGGTTCGATAAGGAAAAATACGGCAGCGCAGGCGCGCCTTTGCACGATCCTTGCGTCACCGCATACCTCATCCGGCCAGAGCTGTTTTCGGGCCGGCACGTGAATGTCGAAATTGAAACCAAATCAGAGCTGACATTGGGCATGACGGTTGCCGATTGGTGGCGCGTGTCGGGACGACCGGCGAATGCGATGTTCATGGGCGACCTCGACGCAGATGGGTTTTTCGACCTTCTGACGGAACGACTGGCCCGGTTATGAGCGCCGCATTGAAACTGGCCGGGCCCGACGATCTGGATCGGGTTCTGTCCTTGGTCGCCGCTTTTCATGCCGAAGAAGGCATCACGTCGTCAGATGAGGCGAACCGCGCGGCGCTTGGTCCCTTGCTGAATGGCATTCCGCACGGCGCGATTTACCTGATCGGTCCGGGGCGCGCGCCGATTGGATATACGGTGATCACCTTTGGCTGGTCTGTGGAATTTGGCGGCATGGATGCCTTTGTCGACGAGATTTACCTGCGCCCGGCGGTTCGCGGGCGCGGCATTGCCACCGAAACCCTTAATGCTCTGGCGCAGGCCCTTGGCGAGGCGGGCGTGACCGCCTTGCACCTCGAAGTGGACCGCGAAAACGCCAAGGCGCAACGGGTTTACACCAAGGTGGGGTTCAAGACGCGCGAACGGTATGTTTTGATGTCGCGAAAGCTCTAGCAATTTGCGCATCTGCGCTTACTTCTCGGTCATGACCCTGCACATCCCGTTTGACAATAGCTATGCCCGCCTGCCCGCCGGCTTCTTCACAGCGCTTGACCCAACGCCGGTCAAAGAACCAAAGCTCATTGCGTTCAACGACGAGCTTGCACAACTATTGCAGATCGAACCGGGTGACGTTACCGAACTGGCGCAGGTGTTCGCGGGCAACAAAGTGCCTGATGGCGCCGCACCGTTGGCACAGCTTTACGCCGGTCACCAGTTTGGCAATTACAATCCGCAACTCGGCGATGGGCGCGCGGTATTGTTGGGCGAAACCGTTGGAACGGATGGCGTGCGCCGGGATATTCAGCTGAAAGGCTCAGGTCGCACTCCCTATTCCCGCATGGGTGACGGGCGCGCTTGGTTGGGTCCGGTTCTGCGTGAATACGTTGTGTCCGAAGCCATGCACGCGCTTGGTATCCCAACAACCCGAGCGCTTGCAGCTGTGGAAAGCGGTGAACAAGTCTTCCGCGAGGCCGCCCTGCCCGGCGCGGTACTGACCCGCGTGGCCCAGAGCCACCTGCGCGTTGGCACCTTTCAAATCTTCGCCGCACGCGGACAAATCGACGATTTGAAACGCCTGACACAATACGCGTTGGACAGACATTACCCGGATGCCAAGGGTCCTATGGGACTATTACGCGCCGTCCGCGACGCGCAGGCATCGCTGATCGCCAAATGGATGAGCGTTGGCTTTATTCATGGCGTCATGAACACCGATAACAGTTCCATTTCGGGCGAAACGATCGATTACGGGCCTTGTGCGTTCATGGATGTCTATCACCCGAACACGGTATTCAGCTCTATCGACCAGCACGGGCGCTATGCCTATTCCAACCAACCCGATATCGCGGTTTGGAACCTGGCCCAATTGGCCACGGCACTGATCCAACAGATGGATGACAAAGACGCCGCTGTTGCCGAAGCGACAGAGGTCGTGCACGCCATGCCCGGTCGCATTCAAGAGCAATGGCTTGGTGAATTCCGCGCCAAGATCGGGCTGAGCACCAAAGAGGATGGTGATCTGGAATTGGTTTCAGACCTGTTGCGCAAGATGGCTGACAATCAGGCGGATTTCACCAATACATTCCGCAGCTTGGCAACGGGTCACGGGCGTGATCAATTTACTGATCCGACTGCTTTTGACAGTTGGGCAAGCAACTGGCGCGAGCGTCTGGAACGGGAAGCACAGCCGATGGAAACCATGCGTCGTGCGAACCCTGCCTTCATCCCGCGCAATCACCGGGTCGAAGAAATGATCAACGCAGCGGTCGCCGGTGACTATACGCCGTTCCACCGTTTGAACGCCGCGTTGGCGCGCCCCTTTGTTGACCAACCGGACGCCGAAGATCTGACACGGCCCCCACTTCCGTCCGAAGTGGTCCCAGCCACATTTTGCGGAACCTGACCCGTTATTTTCGGTTGATCAACACCAGACCAATCGCCACGAGGGCCAGCGCGGTCCAGATCTGAACGCCAATTTGTTCGCCCAGCAGCAGCCAGCCCAAAACAACGGCGAACACAGGTGCCAGAAAGCTGAAAGAGGCGACCGAGCCGGCCTTATAAATCGAGATCAGCCAGAACCAGAACAAAAACCCAAGGCTGGCGATACAAACAATCTGAAACAAAAGCCCGGCATAGTGGATCGGCATAGGATCACGGATCAAAGCACCAAACAGCGGTGAGATGGCCGTCAGCAAAACGGCAGAGACCAGAACCTGACCAAAGAGCTGCAATTCCGGCCGGACACCGGACAGCGATGTTGCCCGAACCAGCAGAGCAATAGCCGCCCACATCAATGCCGCACCCAGCGCCAGCGCGTCGCCAATAACGTCGCCACCCCCTGCCCGGTCAGACAAAAGCCAACACAACGCCCCCCATCGCCAGCACCAACCCGATGATACGTATACCATTCAGTTTCTCACCCGGCAGCAACACGTGGCTGGCCATGGCCAGCCAAACGGGCATGGAATAGAAGATGATCGATGTCCGCGCGACCGAAATGCGGTCCAGCGCGATGAAGAGAAAAACAAACTCGACCGTGAAAAACACACCCGCCAGAAAGGCCCATCCAAGCGTCGCGCGCGGCATGGTAAGTGGAATATTGCGAAGCTTCATCCAGATCAGCAAAACAAGGACGGCCCCAATGGATCTGAGCCCTGCCTGAAAAACTGGGCCAAACCCGTCGCTGGTGACTTTGATCACGACCTGATTGAACCCCAATAGAAGGGAAAACAGGGTCAGCGACGTCGCTCCGAAGAAATCTATGCCGCGTTTTTCAGCCATCGCAGCAAAGGACGACGAGTTTGTGCCGGTGTCAAGCTGCGGGCTTGCGCGTATCTTTGCAAACCCGCGAAAGTCTCATATTTTTTGCTGACCCAATCGGCTCCGTCTGTCATGGTCAGGGTAAGTTCATTACTTTCTTTGGAGATGATCAATGAGTTTGATGGGGACATTGGCCAAAGTAGCGATCGGATATGCGGCTGCGCGTGGCGTGGATCGCCTGTCGGGGGGACAAGGTCTTGCTGCAATTCTGAACGCTGCACAGGTGCCCAGCGACAAAGCAGAAGCGGATCCTGCGCCTGGAACCGAGATGTTGCAGTCGATGATGAGCCAAATGAACACCCAGATTTCGGGTGTTCAGGACATGATGTCTGAGTTTGCCGCTAAATCCGGTTTTGATTTGAGTGCGTTTTCTGGCGGCAACGGCGAGAAGACCGGGCTTTTGTCCTCAAATCCCGCAGGCAATATGGGGATGGTCGGTATGTTCTCTGCCCTTGGCGGCATGGCCGCTATGGCAGGCAAGAACATGAACGGACTGTTGGACCAATTGGGGCAGATGGGACCGAATGCGCAAACCGATGCCACCGCGGGTTTGTTGCTGCGCGCGATGCTGCATTCGGCCAAGGCGGATGGTGATATTGATGCAAGCGAACGTGCCAAAATCCTTGAGCTGTTGGGTGAGGACGCTGATCAAACCGATATCAACTTTGTTCTGGCTCAAATGGATGCAGACCCCGATCCAGAGGCTTTGGCTGCTGAGACCCCGGAAGGCATGCAGATGCAGGTCTATTCGATGTCACTAATGTCCATTCGCGTCGATAGCAAAGGTGAAGCCAATTATCTTGATCGACTGGCGAAAGCGTTGGGGCTCAACCAGCAGACGTTCAATGCATTGCACATGCAGATGGGGTTAAAGCCGCTCTACGCGTGAAAGGACCCGTATATAGGAACTCTGTGACATTCAAAGCACTTTTTGCACCGGTGGCGCGAAAACAGGTGGCGGGCACAAAAACGGCGGTGTAAATCAAAGGCCCAAAACGAGGTCTGTATGCCGGACACCATCATTGCACACTGCGAGGCCAAAGGACTTCGCATGACGGGTCAACGCCGTGTGATCGCGCATGTATTGGAAGACAGCGAAGATCACCCGGACGTGGAACAGCTTTACGCGCGTGCCACGGCCGTGGACCCTGGCATTTCCATTGCGACCGTGTATCGAACAGCGAAGCTCTTTGAAGAGGCTGGCATTCTGGACCGTCTCGAATTTGGGGACGGTCGGGCCCGGTACGAAGACGCCGAACGCGACCACCATGATCATTTGATCGACATGAATTCCGGTGAGGTCATTGAATTTGTCGATGCCGAGATCGAGGCGTTGCAAGATCGCATTGCCAAGAAGCTCGGTTACGAGCTGCGCGGCCACAAGCTGGAGCTATACGGCGTTCCGATCAAGAAGCCCTGATCGCGAACTTTAGAACGATAGGGATCAGAACGGTCAGGATCATCAGGCGCGCGACATGACAGGCCGCGACAAACCCGGCATTGCCACCCAAAACAGCACCTAACGCGATCATCGTCTCAAAACCACCTGGGGCAAAGGCGGCCAACAACGTGGGAATGCCGATGTCCAGAAAAGGCGCAACTAAGATAGCCGTCAACAAGGTGAAACCGCTGGCCAGAACCGTGGTCACCAACCCCGCCCCCATCGCAGATGCCAACGACGTCCAGTTCACGCCAGAAAACCGCGTCCCGATAAGAGTTCCAATGGTAACGAACCCCAAACTGGCAATCTGCGGCTGTAATCCGCCGTGAACCCAGTCCGCAGCATGCGCCACGGCAGACACAACCATGGCCCCGATCAGGATCGCAGCGGGGACCTTTAACCGCATCAAAATCAGGCCTGCGCCCAGCCCCAAAACCAACAAGATACCAAACGCCGTCCAGGACAGCGTTACACTGCCCGCCAAAACATCACTGGATATCGTAACCCCAACCAAGGCCGCCGCGATCGGCACCAGCAAGGTCAATGACAAAAGCCGGATAGACTGTGCCACGGTCACGCGCAGGACATCGACGTTCATCTGGGCACTCAGGCCGATGACAAAGCTCAGATGCCCCGGTGCGCTGGCCAAAACCGCGCTGCGGACATCAAAGTCAAAAAAGCGCTGCATGACCCATTGGCTGCACCACATGGTCACAAAAAGCATGATCGCCAGCGCCGCAAAAGCAGCTGGCAGGCGCAACAAAAGCTGCAATGTCTCTGCCGAAACCGTGCTGCCAATCCCGACACCTATGACGAGAAAGGCAAAGTCTCGTGCCAGCGGGGCGATTTCCAAACGCAGCCCGAGAACCCCCAGAATGCTGACAAACAGAGCGGGACCGGTCAGCAAATACGCCGGCAGACTAACGGCATAACCCATTGCCGCGCCTAACGTTCCAACCAACAGCGTTACGATGATCAACAGAGGCTGTGACTGTATATTCAAAAGGGTCATGACGTCTGACTATCATGCTGCAACGCCGCATACCATGAAATCTCTCTTGCACCTGCCTCAATGAACCGACAAGGAAGAGCTGAAACCATCAGGATTCACTCATGGACAATCTGCGCGGCGCGGGCTTGATGACGCTGGCCATGTTGGGCTTTGCGATCGAGGACGCGTTCATCAAGATGATCGCATCGGCCCTGCCCACTTGGGAGATCATCCTTTTCATTGGCTTTGGCGGCGCATGTATTTTTTCGTGCATCGCTTTGGTGCGCGGCATGCCGTTGTTTTCCCGTTCGTTGCTGACCTGGCCGATATTGATCCGAAATCTGGGCGAACTGGTCGGGACCATGGGGTTCGTGACCGCCATCGCCCTGACACCGATTTCCTTGGCGTCCGCCATTTTGCAGACAACGCCCCTCTTTGTGACGCTTGGCGCCGCGCTGTTTTTGGGCGAACCCGTGGGTTGGCGGCGGTGGACCGCCATCATCGTTGGTTTCCTTGGCGTTCTCTTGGTGATCCGACCCGGCCTCGAAGGATTTGACGCACGCGCGCTTTATGCGGTGCTTGGTGTGATCGGTTTGGGCATCCGTGACCTGGCCATTCGGTTTATCCCGCCCAGCACTAGCAGTTTGCAGCTGAGTGTTCTGGGTTTCGGCACATTGATTCCTGCCGCGGCTATTCTGGCCGTCATCACCGGACAACCCTATGTCAATCCAGAAGCACAGCATTGGGGCATGCTGGCAATCTCGCCGCTTTTGGGCGTGTTTTCATACTATGCCATCGTGGCCGCCACCCGCATTGGCGACGTGTCCTTTGTCACCCCGTTCCGCTACAGCCGGATGATTTTTGCCCTGGCCTTTGGCGTGATCATTTTCAGCGAGCGTCCAGACGCCCTGATGCTCACCGGCACGGCAATTATCATTGCATCGGGCCTCTACACGCTGTGGCGTGAGCGAAAAGTGCGGTCCACGGCGTGACCGCCCTTTTCCCCAGCGGCAAGCCCTTGTATGACCCGCGTAAACGTTGCCCAAGGGACCTTTGATATGAGCACAATTATTGACATCCATGCCCGCGAAATTCTGGACAGCCGGGGCAACCCGACCGTTGAGGTCGACGTGGTTCTTGAAGACGGCACCCTGGGCCGCGCCGCGGTTCCGTCTGGCGCATCGACCGGTGCCTATGAAGCCGTGGAAAAACGCGATGGCGACACCGCACGCTACAAAGGCAAGGGCGTTCTGGAAGCGGTTGCTGCGGTAAACGGCGAGATTGCCGAAGAACTGGTTGGCTTTGACGCCACCGAACAGGTGGCCATCGACAGCACGATGATCGAACTCGACGGCACCGACAACAAAGGTCGTTTGGGCGCCAACGCCATTTTGGGTGTCTCGCTGGCCGTGGCCAAAGCCGCCGCCGATTTCACGGCACAACCGCTGTACCGGTATGTTGGCGGCACCTCAGCGCGGGTTTTGCCGGTGCCCATGATGAACATCATCAACGGCGGCGAACATGCCGATAACCCGATCGACATTCAGGAATTCATGATCATGCCGGTCAGCGCGGGCAATATCCGCGACGCCGTGCGCATGGGTTCCGAAGTGTTCCACACGCTGAAAAAAGAATTGTCCGCCGCTGGCATGTCCACTGGACTGGGCGATGAAGGCGGGTTCGCGCCAGAGCTGGGGTCCACCCGTGACGCGTTGGATTTCATTCTGAAATCCATTGAAAAAGCGGGTTACAAGCCGGGTGAAGAAATTTACCTCGCCCTTGATTGCGCCGCCACAGAATACTTCAAGGACGGCAAATATGTCCTTGCCGGAGAAGGCAAAACGCTGAGCTCTGACGAAAACGCCGCCTACCTTGCAGCGCTCTGCAACGATTACCCGATCATCTCGATCGAAGACGGGATGAGCGAGGACGACTGGGACGGCTGGAAGACGCTGACAGACATGCTGGGCGACAAAGTTCAGCTGGTGGGCGACGATCTGTTCGTGACCAACCCAGCGCGGCTTGCTGATGGCATCGCCAAAGGCTGCGCCAACTCGATGTTGGTCAAGGTCAACCAGATCGGATCGCTGACCGAAACGCTGAAAGCCGTGGATATGGCTCACCGTGCCCGCTTTACCAACGTGATGTCGCACCGTTCGGGCGAGACCGAAGATGCCACAATCGCCGATCTGGCCGTGGCAACGAACTGTGGTCAGATCAAAACCGGCTCGCTGGCGCGCTCAGACCGGCTGGCCAAATACAATCAGCTGATCCGGATCGAAGAAGGTCTGGGCGAGATCGCGGAATACGCAGGCCGCTCGATCCTCAAATAACACATAAGAAAAACGGGCAGCCGTTTCCGGCTGCCCGCAACACTCGTTACGCAACTGTACGAGGGCCTAGCCTTGGGCCGGGCGAAGTTTCTGCATCGACGCATCGAATTGCGCCCGGGTTAGATCCGGGTTCTTACCGTTCAAACATTCGAACATCATGGCCTGACCTTCTGACCGCTGTTCGGCGGTGGGCTTCTCGCCAGAGGTCTTTGCCGACATCGATGCGCGCATTTCTTTCATGCAACCGCGCATATCTTTCGGCTCAACCCCCATTTCCTGAATGGCGGCGCGCATCGCCTCACGGCTTGGGCGTTCGCCACTTTGTTGGGCGACAGTGAGGCTTGCGGTGCTGGTCAGAATGACCGCAGACAGTAACACGAAACGCATTTATTGCTTCCTTTGCTCGACATACCTGTCCTAAACGCAACGAAAGGCGCTTTCCGTCGCAAAAACTCTTGGGACTTGAGGAACGCAACGCACAAGGAGACCCGAAAATGGACGCAGACGCGATCATCGCGCAGCTCAATCTGATGCACCATCCAGAGGGCGGGCATTACCGTCAGACCTGGGTTGCAGAAAATGACGGACGCCCCACGGGAACGTGCATCTATTTCATGCTGAAAGCGGGCGAAAGCAGCCATTGGCACAAGGTCGATGCGACGGAAATCTGGCTCTTTCACGCAGGCGCGCCTTTGATCCTGTCCTTGTCGGAAACCGACGCGGGACCGGCAACAGATCATGTCCTGACCCCCGACCTAACGGTCGGCGCGCCGCAGATTATCGTGCCGCAGGATCATTGGCAGGCAGCCCGCACCACGGGCGACTTTACCTTGGTCAGCTGCACTGTTTCGCCGGGATTTCAGTTCGACGGGTTTGAGCTGGCCCCGCGAGAATTTGACATCCCGCGCCGGGATTAAGCCTTGCCCCATCGGGGCAAAGCCCGGAACATGAGCCCATGGATCATACCGCATTCCTGAAATCCTTGACGCCGCAAGCCAAACAAGCGTTGACAGAAAGGACTGATACGCCCGGGCTGCTTCGATTGGCGGGATATGTCGGGGCAATGGTCTTTTGCGGCATCTGGATTGGGACACAAGGCGTTCTATGGCCCTTGATGATGTTGCCGCTGGGCATCCTCTATTGCTTTTTGTTCACGCTCAGCCACGAATGCACGCATCAGACCCCGTTTGCCACCCGCTGGATCAACGAAGCGGTTGGGCATGCTATCGCGCCATTGATTGCCTTGCCTTTCATCTGGTTTCGCTATTTTCACCTGGCACACCACCGGTTCACCAATGACCCGGACAATGATCCGGAACTAGAAGGCGAAGGCCGCCCCAAAACGCGACGGGCCTACCTGAGGTATTTGAGTGGTTGGGGATATTGGGGCGGCTTGTTCAGAACCCTTTGGACCAACGCGTTCGGCGAAATTTCTGCCCCATATCTGCCACCGCGCCAGCATCGCGCGATGCGGCGCGAGGCACGGATTATCTTGGGCGTATACGCCTTGGCACTTCTCAGTCTGACGGTGTCTCCCGTCCTCTTGTGGCTCTGGATTGTCCCTGTGCTGATCGGACAACCCTTCCTGCGCCTTTATTTGCTGGCCGAGCACGGGCATTGCCCGCCCGTGGCCAACATGTTGGAAAACACCAGAACAACCTACACCAACCGCATCGTCCGCTGGCTGGCATGGAACATGCCCTATCACGCGGAGCATCACTGCTATCCGGCCGTGCCATTCCACCAACTGCCCGTCTTGCACGGTCAATTGCGCGCACATCTCAAATCCACCTCAAACGGATATGCGGAATTTACCCGGGCCTATGTGCGCCAACTGGACGGCTGACAATCCCGCCGCCCACCGCGGCCTGAACCCCTGTGGTTGTTGGGCAAGAGGTTGGCAAGCCGCGCAAAACCCGTACCGCCAAATAGGCGAAGGCCTGTGCCTCTAACATATCGCCGTCGAGCCCGACGGCTTCGACTGGCACAACGGCACAATCGAGAGAGACCCGCAGCATTTCCATCAAGACCGGATTGCGCCGCCCGCCACCAGTGACCAGAACTTGCGCCGGGGGCGTTGGGCAGTGTTCCATCCCTTGCGCGACAGAGGCCGCGCACATCGCGGTCAGCGTGGCAACCGCATCCGCATCGCTCAGCTCTTTGACAAGACCGACCATCTCTGCAAAATCGTTTCGGTCCAGAGACTTCGGCGGCAATCTTGAGAAATACGGCTCAGCCAGGAAAAGCTCCAACGCGCCCGTTTCCACAGTACCCTGCGCGGCCAAGGCCCCGTCCGCATCCATCGACAAGCCTAACCGCGCCTGCACCAAATCATTTATCGGCGCATTGGCAGGCCCTGTATCAAAGGCGAACAACGCACCCGGTGCCTCTGGCGCGGTTGCATTTGGATCGACATAGGTCAGATTTCCCACACCGCCGAGGTTCAGAAAACAAACCGGGGCCTTGGCCTGAATGAAGCGCGCACAGGCGAAATGATAAAACGGGGCGAGCGGCGCGCCCTCTCCCCCAAGCGCCACATCATCGCTGCGAAAATCCCAGACCACCGGGCGCTGCAACGCCTCGGACAATGCCTGTCCATCGCCCACTTGCAAAGTGCCCTGCATGCGCGGCGCATGGGCCAAGGTTTGCCCATGAAACCCGATCACATCGCCCTCGATCCCCGTCAAAGCCGCCACATGGGCCGCATCCACAACCTCGGCTGCGGCTGAAACCGCCGCGCCGGACCACTGCCCAAGGGCGCGGCGCAAAACATCCCGTTCCGCATCGGAATAGCCCCGGTACGTGCTGTCCCCGAACCCGTAAATATCGACGCCATCGGTGTCGATCACCGCCACGTCCACCCCATCCAACGACGTCCCGCTCATCGCCCCGACGGCCCGCATCACCTGTCCGGGCTGATTGGCCTTATTCATGGCCTTTTCCTTTGTTCTTCTGCCGCCTATACACTGCCTCGCAAATCAAAGCCGAGGCAAGACATGACCTACCATCCCAAGTCGGATTTCATCGCAGTGATGATGCAACGCGGTTTTCTCGCGGATTGCACCGATTATCAGGGGCTGGACGATGCGCTCATCGCCGGCACGGTCCCGGCTTATATCGGTTATGATGCAACGGCGCAGTCGCTGCATGTTGGCCATTTGATGAACATCATGGTCCTGCGTTGGTTGCAAAAAACCGGGCATAAACCGATCACCCTGATGGGCGGTGGTACAACCAAGGTCGGCGACCCCTCGTTCCGCTCTGACGAACGCCCCCTGCTCGGCCCTGAACAGATTGATGCCAATATCAACGGAATGAAACAGGTTTTCGCGAAATACCTGTCCTACGGCGATGGTCCGAGCGATGCGATCATGCTCAACAACGCTGAATGGCTCGACACTCTGAACTACCTCGACTTCCTGCGTGACATTGGCCGGCATTTTTCGGTCAACCGCATGCTGTCCTTTGAAAGCGTGAAGTCGCGGTTGGACCGCGAGCAATCGCTGTCGTTCCTCGAATTCAACTACATGATCCTGCAGGCCTATGACTTTCTGGAATTGAACCGCCGCTATGGCTGTTTGCTGCAGATGGGCGGCTCTGACCAATGGGGCAATATTGTCAACGGGATCGACCTGACACGGCGCGTGTTGGATCAGGAAATCTATGGCCTGACGACACCGCTTTTGACCACATCAGACGGGCGCAAGATGGGCAAATCCCAAGGTGGTGCTGTCTGGTTGAATGGCGACATGCTCAGCGCCTATGAGTTCTGGCAATTCTGGCGCAACACCACAGACGCAGATACCGGCAAGTTCTTGAAAATATTCACCGAACTGCCGGTCGAGGAATGCGACCGCCTGGGCGCGCTTGAAGGATCAGAGATCAACGCCGCCAAGATCATTTTGGCCAATGAGGTCACCACCTTGTTGCACGGCGCAGAGGCGGCTGCAGCCGCCGAAGCCACCGCGCGAGAGGTTTTTGAAAAGGGCGGCATTGGTGACGACCTGCCGACCTTGTCACTAAGCGCGGCGGACCTGGGCGACGGCATTTCGATCGTGCAACTGATCGTCAAGGCGGGCCTTGCCAAATCTGGCAAAGAAGCCAAGCGTCTGATTGCTGAAAACGGGGCCAAGCTGGACGACGCCCCGCTGACGGATGCGGGCCTTATGATCGATGCAGGTGCGCTGTCGTCGCCGATCAAACTGAGCGCCGGCAAGAAACGCCATGCTCTGGTTCAGCTGGCTGACTGATTGACGGATCGCGATCCGCCCTGCATGATGAACTGAACGAGTGTTCAGATCATCATGTGGGAGGCGCGATTATGGAACTGTCAGCAACCAAGGCGATCGTCACCGGCGGTGCATCTGGTCTGGGCGAGGCCACTGCCCGCCATTTCGCGGCCCAAGGGGCCCAGGTCACCATCCTCGACCGGGACGCCGAACGCGGCACAGCTGTCGCGGCAGAGATCGGCGGGCATTTTGCCGAAACCGATGTCACCGACGAAACCTCGGTTGAAGCCGCCGTTGATCTTGCTGTCGAACGAATGGGCGGCATATCCGCCGCTGTGAACTGCGCCGGGATTGCCTATGGTATCAAAACCGTGGGACGCGATGGCCCCCACCCGCTGGACGCGTTTCAACGCACCATCGACATCAATCTGGTTGGCAGCTTTAACGTCTCGCGCCTCGCCGCTGCCGTGATGCAGCAAAACGCTCCCGAACCGGACGGCGCACGTGGCGTGATCATCCACACAGCCTCTGTCGCTGCCTTTGACGGGCAAAAAGGTCAGGCCGCTTATGCCGCTTCGAAGGGGGGTGTTGTGGGGATGACCCTGCCCATGGCGCGTGATCTTGCATCGGTCGGCATTCGTGTCATGGCCATCGTCCCCGGCATCTTTCTGACGCCGATGCTGATGGGTCTGCCCGAAGAGGTGCGCGCGCAACTGGCCGCAGATGTTCCCAACCCGGCACGCCTCGGCGATCCTGCCGAATATGCGCGCACTGCGGGCTTCATTGTGGAAATGGGCTACCTCAACGGGGACGTCATCCGCCTCGACGGCGCGCTCAGGATGCGCTGATGCCACTGCAAAACCGCGTTCAACCGGACGGAACCATCCGTGCCATCCCGGATCGCGGCCTCTTCATGGGCAATCGTGGCATTCTTCATGATGAAAACGGCCTGACCAACGCACGCTGGCGGCACAAGGCCTGGGTGACGTGCGTGCTGTCTTTCAAAAACCGCCGCCGCAAACTGATGCAACCGGGCGCCTATACCGAGCTGTTCTTTCTCGATGAAACAGTCGCATTGGCCGCCGGCCATCGACCATGCGGCGAATGCCGACGCGCCGATTTCAATCTTTTCAAACAGGCTTTGGACTGGTCGGAAAACATCACCGGGCTTGATACAATCCTGCACGCGGAACGTTCCATCCCGCGCCGTTTTGAACAACGCCGCCACGAAACCGACATTGCGACACTGCCCGACGGCGCGATGATCTTGACCGCAGATGGCCCCGGTCTCTTATGGCAGGACGCCCTCCTGCCTTACAATCCCAATGGATATGGCCCCCCCCCCAAACCCCGTCCAAACGGCACGGTCACGGTCTTGACCCCACCCACGACCTGTACCGCACTGCACAACGGATACCGCCCACAGGTTCATCCGTCCGCTTCTTCTCTTTAAAAATACTCAAAAAAGCTTTCCAACCGCTTAGGCAGAGGCTTTCTCTTCCAGCAACAACCACTCATCCTCGGCGTCCGCCAACGCCTTCTGACGCTGAACCAATGCCTCTGTTGCCTTTTGAAACTTGACCGGCTCCCGGGTGTAAAGCTCGGGATCCGCCATCAACGCTTCCAGTTTTGAAATCTCGGCCTCCAGCCGTGCAATCTCGTCCGGCAAAGCGTCCAACCGGTGCTTTTCGGTAAAGGATAACCCGGATTTCGGCGCAGATTCCTGCTTTATCTTCGGCTTGGAAACCTTGGCTTTCACAACAGTTTCAGGATCATCTTCGCCCCGTTGCGCCCGATAGTCACTCCACCCGCCTGCATAAACAACCGCCCGGCCATTGCCTTCCATGGCAACTGTTGTTGTGGCCACGCGATCCAGAAAATCCCGATCGTGGCTTACCAAAAGAACCGTTCCGTCGAACTCATCCAGCAATTCCTGAAGCAGATCCAGGGTTTCCACGTCCAGATCATTGGTCGGCTCGTCAAGAACCAACAGATTGGCCGGTTTCGCCATCAGCTTGGCCAACAACAGACGCGCCTTCTCGCCCCCCGACAACGACCGCACCGGTGCCCGCGCTTGCCGTTCGTCAAACAGGAACTCCTTGAGATAGCCCACCACATGCTTGGGCTGCCCCCGCACCAGAACCTGATCTGCTTTACCAGACACTCGCATCTCCGGATCTCCTGTCAGGGAATCCCACAGGCTCATATCCGGATCCAACTGGGCGCGCGCCTGATCAAACACTGCAATCTCTAAATTGGTGCCAAGGCGCACATGCCCCGCATCTGCCGCAATCTGCCCCAGGAGCAGCTTCAAAACCGTGGTCTTGCCCACCCCGTTCGGCCCGACAAAAGCCACGCGATCCCCGCGCTGCACCTTCAGCGTCAGGTCACGGACGATCGGCTTGCCGTCATAGGCCTTGGCGACCCATTCCGCTTCTATCACCTTGCGACCGGATTTCGGACCGGCGTCCAGCACGAGGTCTGCCGTACCTTGCCGCCGAATCTGGGCGGACCGCTCTTTGCGCAAATCCTGCAAGGCGCGCACCCGCCCTTGGTTGCGCTTGCGCCGTGCGCTGATCCCTTCGACGGCCCACCGCGCTTCTGCCTTGATCTTGCGATCAAGCTTGTGGCGCGCCACGTCTTCTTCTTCCCAAACCTGATCACGCCAGGCTTCAAACGCCTCAAACCCCTTCTCTTGCCGCCGCACCGCACCGCGATCGATCCACAGCGTGGCCCGCGTCAAAGCCCGCAAGAACGCCCGGTCATGGCTGATCAACACGAAGGCCGCGCGCGACGCGCCCAATTCCCGCTCCAGCCAGGCAATTGCTTCAATGTCCAAATGGTTTGTCGGTTCATCCAAGAGCATCAAATCGGGTGCTTCCGCCATCAGCTTGGCCAAGGCCGCTCGCCGCCGTTCCCCACCCGAAGCTGTGGCAACGGACCGCTCCGGATCAAATTTCAACCCCTCGCCCGCACGCTCGACCTTGTAGAGCTCGCCAGGTTCCAACCCGCTTGCGGCGTAATCCCCCAAGGTCGCAAACCCGGCCATTGTCGGGTCCTGCTCCATGTATCCGACCGATTTGCCCGGCGGAACGACGATCTGGCCTGCATCAGGCTCGACCAGTCCGGCCATGACCTTCATCAGCGTGGATTTCCCCGACCCGTTCCGCCCCACCAAGGCCACACGGTCCCCGGGCTGGACCATCAGATCAAGTTCGGAAAACACAGGATCGCCACCAAAGGTCAGCGAAATATTCGACATCTGTAAAAGAGGTACACGCGCCATAACCGCGAGCTATCCCGCGAGCCCTCGCAGGTCAACGCCCCCTGCTTCTTCTCTTTTCAAATACTCAAATTCACCCGGCCACCGCCCGCAGTAACCGTTTGCGAGCGGGCGGAATGGCCCCGATTTCGACCCCGGTAAACACATGCAACGTGTTCATTTGGCGATCGACCACCGCATGATCACTGACCCAACCGCCCATCAGCAGGTAGGTCTTCAACAAGGGGGGCATCCGCAACATGGCCTTTTTGGCATCCGGTTTGCGACGCAGACGCGCGGCGAATTTAAACACATGCGGTGCCTTGACCCGCGGCAGCCAGCGTTTTGGCGCAATATGGCGATGCTTTAGCATCGCAAAAGCGTCTAGGTATTCCTCGGTCTCGGTTCCCGCAAAGGACGAACAGCCAAACAGCATCTCGATCCGATTGTCGTCCACAAACCGGGTCATGGCGCCCCAGGCCACCCGCAGAATATCCGGGTCCTTCCAATCGGGATGGATGCAAAACCGCCCCAGTTCGACCATGCGACCTTCGAAATCCCGCAAGCCACCCAGATCATAAAACTGGGCAGAATAGCACTGATCAAGCGCAGCACCGTTTTCGAGGATAAGCATCCTGAAACAACAGACCAACGACTGGCACTTCGTGTCCCTGATCAGGATGTGAACGCAAAACGGGTCAAAATCGTCCCTGTCTATGTCCTGTGTCCGAAAGCATAAGGAGCGCAGCGCTTGCGCGTGTGCGATGTCCTGCTCCGTTTCTGAAAGTGTCGCCTGATACCGACCTTTTGCCAGTGCCGCGGATTTCGGTCGTTTCAACATGCCCGTCCTCATACGCGCGATGGTTTTTCGGGTTACCTATCACGGATGATATGACATGGCCGTGACGCGTTACTCGATGAACTGGCCGGGGTTGAAATTGCCCAGGTTGCCAAGAAGTTGCCGCAAGAAGGTTTCATCCAGAACCGCCGTTTCTGTGATCCGGCGTTCCAAGGTAATGACGCGGCCTTGCTCGAACCCGAATTCCTCGATGTTGCGCACAACGCCCGAGCTGTCAAAGCTGATCGCCACAAGCCGGCGTTCGACGACTTTGGGTTCCAACAGCCCATAGTTACGCACGCGGCTGGCCACATAATAAAAGCCACTTTCGTTCAAAAGCCCGGCCGAGGATGGGGGGCCAACGGTCTCTGCAACGGTGTCGCGCGTATCAACGCCAACAACGATCTCTGCCAACTCTTCATCAGGGGGCACGTAACCGTGGTTACGATATGTCGCGACACAGCCGGACAGAACAATCGCAGCCATGGCAACAACAAGTGTTACAGCGCGTCTCCCCTGCGAAATCGTCCCCGACATGACTGTCCTTTTGCCTTTGGCCTTGCTTGACTTCTCATCCGATTACATAAGGAACGCCTGCTGTTCAAGAAACGAAAGCACGTCACATGAATGACATTACGGCTTTCCGGGTTGCCGATCTTCCACAAAACCGCCCGACGGAATTCGAATTGAGCCCCGATGCAGATCATCTGCAGAGGCTGATCCGTGAGCTTGATCTTTCCGGATTACGCAAAGTCAGGTTTGCAGGATCGCTGCAGGCGCGTGGAAAAAAAGACTGGATGCTGACGGCGCGTCTGGGGGCAACAGTTGTTCAACCTTGTGTCGTGTCGCTTGATCCTGTGACAACGCGGATCGAGACGGATGTCAGTCGTCATTTTCTGGCCGACTTGCCAGAACCAGATGCCGAAGAAGTTGAAATGCCAGAGGATGAAACGCTGGAACATCTGGGTGACGAAATCGATGTGGCCGAAATCATGGAAGAGGCTTTGGCCCTGGCCTTGCCGCTGTACCCCCGGAAAGACGACGCGGATTTGGGCGAAGCGGTGTTCACAGAACCGGGCAAAACCGCCATGCGGGACGAAAATGCCCGTCCTTTTGCCGGCTTGGCAGGCTTAAGGGATGCGCTTGATAAAAAGGAATAGCAGCGTCCCGCAAAAAGCGCTTGCCAATTTCGAATTTCACCGTATTTTCGCGCCTTCACCGAAATAGGGTTGGACATGCGCTTGGCCACGGCCTAAAGGCTCGTCTCACCGCACGGAACAAGAGTTAACCCGCCGCATCCGGACAGACCGGCACGGCCACAGCAAAGACAAAGGTTGAGACATGGCTGTCCAACAGAACAAAGTATCCAAATCGCGCCGCAACAACCGTCGCGCGCACGACGCTCTGGTTGCTGCAAATCCGAACGAATGCCCGAATTGCGGCGAACTGAAGCGTCCTCACCACGTCTGTGGTGCGTGCGGTCACTATGATGACAAAGAAATCATCGCGATGACCGACGAAATCGATCTGGAAGAAGACGCGGCTTAATTTACCGCGTATTTCCGGTCGCATGACGGCAACAAACACAAACACTGCCTCTCGCGACAGGCGCATTATTATTTCGATCGACGCTATGGGCAGCGATTCTGGACCGGCGGCAGTTGTCGCCGGTATTTCTAAATCTGCGCGCAAGAATCCGGATATCGGTTTCATCCTGCACGGGCCCGAAAAAACCCTGCGTCCGCTGGTTGAACGTCGGAAACTGTCGGACCGCGTAGAATTCCGCGATGTCAGCGACGTTGTCACAATGGACGACAAACCGAGCCATGTTATGCGCCATGGCAAGGGCACATCGATGTGGTCAGCCCTCGAATCTGTACGGTTGGGCGAAGCAACTGTCGCTGTATCTTGCGGGAATACGGGTGCGCTGATGGCGCTCAGCATGATCCGTTTGCGCAAATTGCCGGGCGTTAACCGACCCGCCATTGCGATTCTCTGGCCGTCTCGAAATCCGCAAGGCTTCAACGTCATGCTCGATGTTGGCGCGGATATCCGCGCCGATGCCAAGGACCTTCTGCAATTTGCCTTGATGGGCGCCTCTTACGCGCGCAACGGGCTGGGATTACCCCGCCCGCGTGTCGGACTGTTGAATGTTGGCACCGAAGAACACAAAGGGCGCCAAGAACTGAAACAAGCGCATGAACTGATCGGCGATTTCGCTGAAACATCGAACTTCGACTTTGTGGGCTTTGTGGAAGGCGGGGATATTCCAGGCGATGTTGCAGACGTGATCGTCACGGACGGCTTTACCGGCAATGTCGCGCTGAAAACGGGTGAAGGCACGGCCAGCCTGATCGGTGATCTGTTGCGACAGGCCTTTCGGTTCTCCCCCCTGTCGCGCCTGGCTTCGGTGTTGGCCATTACCTCGCTGCAACGCTTGAAAAAGCGAATCGATCCTCGCCGTGTGAATGGCGGCGTCTTTTTGGGCTTGAACGGAACCGTGGTGAAATCTCACGGAAGTGCGGATGCGACCGGTGTTTCGGCCGCCGTGAAACTCGCATTCCAACTGGCACAAACCGGCTTTTCGGAAAAAGTTGCGGCACGGGTTGCATCTACGTCAACCGTTCCGCAGGATGCCCCGTAACCGGCTGATTAGCAAAGGGCCGGATCCAAAACCAAAGGACAGGCCAAAGTTATGACCATCCGTGCCGTTGTTACCGGAGTGGGCCACTATTTGCCGGAACGTATCGTTCCGAATACCGAATTCGAAGCAAGCCTTGATACCACGGATGAGTGGATAAAAACGCGCTCTGGCATCGAACGCCGACACTATGCCGCCGAAGGTGAAACAACATCTGATCTCGCGACACATGCGGGCAACGCCGCCCTGAAAGATGCCGGGATCGACGCGGATGAGCTGGACGCCATTGTTCTGTCCACATCGACCGCTGACCTGACATTTCCGTCGGCTGCAACGATGGTACAAGCACGGCTGGGTATGACCCGCGGCTTTGCGTTTGATGTTCAGGCGGTCTGTGCAGGTTTTGTCTATGCTCTGTCCAATGCCAACGCTCTGATCGTCTCTGGTCAGGCGAAACGCGTCATGGTCATTGGAGCCGAAACCTTTAGCAGAATCATGGATTGGAGCGATCGGTCGACCTGCGTGTTGTTCGGCGACGGTGCGGGCGCCTTGATCCTTGAAGCCCAAGACGGCAGCGGCACAACACATGATCGGGGTATCTTAGCCACGGATTTGAACTCCGACGGACGCTACAAGGACCTTCTTTATGTGGATGGCGGGGTCAGTACGCAATCGACAGGCTATCTGCGGATGCAGGGCAATCAAGTCTTCCGGCATGCGGTCGACAAGCTGGCCCAAACTGCCGAAACCGCATTGACCAAGACGGGGCTTACAGCAGGTGATGTTGATTGGATTGTCCCGCACCAGGCTAATATTCGCATCATCCAAGGTACCGCCAAAAAGATGGGCCTGCCTATGTCGCAAGTCGTGGTCACGGTTCAGGATCATGGCAATACGTCTGCCGCATCGATCCCCTTGGCGATGTCGGTCGGCAAAAAACGACAACAGATCAAACCGGGTGATCTTTTGGTGACAGAAGCGATTGGAGGCGGATTGGCCTGGGGGGCGGTTGTCTTACGCTGGTAAAACCAAGCATCAATTAGCGTAACCAAGCCATTGCAAAGCATAAAGATTGACTCCGAAATTAGGCTAAACGTATCCTGACGCAAAGAACGGGGATTGGTATGACCGAAAAGACAATTACACGCATGGACTTGAGCGAAGCGGTATTTCGCGAAGTTGGCCTGTCTCGCAATGAAAGCGCACAGTTGGTTGAAAGCGTTCTGGGCCATATATCTGACGCCTTGGTGCGCGGCGAACAGGTCAAGATCTCTTCGTTCGGCACGTTCAGTGTCCGCGAGAAAAGCGCACGCGTTGGCCGCAACCCGAAAACGGGTGAAGAAGTCCCTATCCTGCCACGCCGCGTTTTGACCTTCCGCCCATCACATTTGATGAAGGATCGGGTCGCCGCAGGGAACAAAAGCTAAGCCGGACCCGTTTGAATGAGCAAGTCTCCCGACGCCTTTCGCACAATCAGTGAAGTGTCCGATTGGTTGGGGATTCAGGCCCATGTTTTGCGGTTTTGGGAAAGCAAGTTTACCCAGATTAAACCTGTGAAACGTGCCGGTGGTCGGCGACATTACCGGCCGTCTGACATGATGCTGATTGGCGGTATCAAAAAACTGCTGCACGATGACGGCATGACAATCAAGGGTGTCCAAAAAGTTCTTCGAGAACAAGGCATTGGGCATGTTTCCGCGTTGTCGAAAGCGATCGACGGACCGGAAGACGCATTGTCAGAAACCGCGAATGTCGTGACCTTTAAGCGGCCTCCATCACCTGATGTTTCAACCGCGGCTGAACTGGCTCCTGCGTCGGTGCCTCAGCCGACGGTCACCGCGCCAGAACGCCCATCCGGACCGCCGCCGACAGAGCCGAGCTTTTACCCGGCATCGGCCGAAAAAGAGGCGGACTCTGAAGAGGCCTCACCGGAGCCAGCCGATGATGCCCCGTCGCAAGGCGCCCTGCCCGGGTTCCTGACGCGTCCCCTGCAGTCTCCCGCCGAACCCACCACACCGCGTGCACGGGTCGTGGATGCGGCCGACCCTCCCGATGACGCCAACATTGAGGCACAGCCAGGCTGTTTGTCGCTGGCTGCTGGCATCACCCACCTGTCCCCGGAAACCGCGGCACAGATGGCACCATTGCTTCGAGATTTGCGCAGCTTGCGCGATCGGATCTCTCAAAGCAGCGACGCTTAAGATTTACATGATTCCCCCTTGCCCTCGCGTTCAGAACCGGTATGAAGAGGCTCTGTTCGGGCTATGGCGCAGCCTGGTAGCGCGTCCGTCTGGGGGACGGAAGGTCGCAGGTTCGAGTCCTGCTAGCCCGACCATACCAACCAAATCAATTGGTTGCGCAGCGCGCGCCGAACGAAAGCTTCCCATATGACCGGTGTACTCGCCAGCCAGCAGATCGAAACCCTGTTGTCTGAAGGCGCGATACTTTGTGATACGCCCCCGGTTAAGGGGCAGATACAGCCGGCAAGCCTGGACCTGCGCCTCGGCACCATGGCCTATCGCGTCCGGGCGTCCTTTTTGGCAGGTCATGGCACTTCTGTCGCCGACCGTCTGCAAGAGTTCGAAATGCACCGCATTGATCTGACGGGTGGCGGGGCTGTTCTGGAAAAGGGCTGTGTGTATCTTGTTCCCTTGCAAGAGGCTTTGAACCTGCCCATGCATCTGAACGCCGTTGCGAATGCCAAAAGTTCGACCGGGCGTCTGGATCTTTTGACGCGCACAATCACGGATGGCGGCACCGAATTTGACCGCATCCCGTCCGGATATTCCGGACCGCTTTACGCGGAAATTTGCCCACGCTCTTTCTCTGTCTTGGTGCGCCCCGGCATGCGTTTGAACCAAATCCGGTTTCGCGACGGGCAATCCATTTTGTCCGATGACGATCTGTCCGCCCTTCATCAACGCAGCCCGTTGGTAAATGTCGAACTGGTCATCCAAGATGGCTTGGGCTTTTCCGTTGATCTCGATCTCGGGGATACATCCTTGGTCGGGTACAGGGCCAAACCCCACACCGGGGTCATCGATCTGAATCTGATCAACCATTACGACCCGCGCGATTATTGGGAAGAAGTGCACAGCGACAACGGTCGCATCATTCTGGACCCCGGCGCGTTTTACATTCTGGTGAGCCGTGAAGCCGTGCACATCCCGCCGCAATACGCGGCTGAGATGGCGCCCTATCTGGCCATGGTTGGCGAATTCCGGGTGCATTACGCCGGATTTTTTGACCCCGGCTTTGGACATGATGCGGCCGGTGGCACCGGTTCACGCGGCGTTTTAGAGGTCCGGTGCCACGAAGCGCCGTTCGTCTTGGAACACGGCCAAGTGGTCGGGCGCTTAGTCTATGAAAAGATGTCGGAGTTGCCGCAACAGCTCTACGGGCTTGACATTAAATCAAACTATCAGGGCCAAGGCCTCAAACTGTCCAAACATTTCGCGTCGCGGCCTTAGGAGGACCGGCGACCACCGTTTTGCGCCTCGCGCGCGGCACGGCGCGCCCGTCGAGCCCGGCGTGCTTCTTGCTGCTTTGCCTTTTCTTCGGCAGTCAATTGACGCGTTCGCGGCTGCTGCGCAGGCTTAACGTAATCTGGTTCGACGTCATAAAGTTCCCCGTCGAAACCGGGTTCGATGTATCCCTGTTGCGGCGGTTGCTGAGGTCGCAGGCCCTTCTGTTTTGGACGGGCAAGGTTCGACGCTTGCTGTACTCCGACATCGATGCCTTTACTGATAGCCTTACGCATGATGATGCGCATCACCATATTCATGATCTGATTTGCATTCATTGGTTTACCTGCTCTGCACTCTGCTGCGGGATGTTTATAACATTGAAATAAGGCCTTATCTGGGAATTTTCAGCCATTAATCTTCAAAAAGCTCTGATTGCTCGTCAGATCCTTCCCTATCTTCACCGCTCTCGCCCTCTTGCATCGCCGACCCCGGTGGTGGTCGATTTTCCAGCAAACCCGCCGCGCGAAGTTCTTTGAGTCCCGGCAGATCGCGCGCGCTTTCCAACCCAAAGTGGTCAAGAAAGCTTGGCGTCACGACAAAAGTCACCGGCCTGCCGGGCGTCAATTTGCGGCGTCCCAGTTTGATCCAGTCCAGTTCCAGCAACTGATCAACTGTTCCCCGGGACACGGACACTCCGCGGATTTCTTCGATTTCGGCACGCGTAACGGGTTGATGATAAGCGATAATAGCCAGCGTTTCGACCGCTGCCCGGCTGAGCTTGCGGGTTTCGACGGTCTCTTTTTGCATCAGGAAGCCCAAGTCAGGTGCCGTCCGGATCGCCCAGGCATCGCCGACCCGCACTACCTGCACGCCGCGCCCCTCATAGCGTTTGCGCAAATGCTCCATAGCTTGGGCCGGTTCGCAACCATGCGGCATGCGTCCGATCAGATCCTTGATGGTTACAGGCTCTGCACTGGCAAACAGGACCGCTTCGACCATGCGCTCTTGCTCGGCCATGGGTGGCGCTTCAAACAGGCTTTCTTCCTGAATGTCTTCGTCGGTATCGCTCATGATCGACCCTCACGCGACCGCAGTTGGATCGGACCGAATGTATCGTTCTGACGCAATTCCGCGCGTCCTTCTTTCACAAGTTCCAGCGAGGCGGCAAAGGTGGCGGCGGTTGCAGACCGCCGGCGGACCGGGTCTACATCCCACCCTTCCGGAAGATATCCGGCAATATCGGTCCATTCCGCGGAATAGCCGATCAGTCCGCGCATACGCTCTAACGCCTGTTCCATTGTGAACACCGCATCCCGATCCATCACAAAAGGACGGAAATCATCCCGGGTTCGGATGCGGGCATACCCCTGCATCAGGTCCAGCAGCGTGGCGGTGTATCGAACGGTGCGGATACGCGCGACATCTTCGCCCTGCCCCCGCACGAAAAAGTCCCGGCCCAGCCTGTCCCGTCCCATCAGGCGTGCTGCCACGTCGCGCATCGCCTGCAGACGTTCCAGCTGAAACGCCAGATGCGCGGCCAGCTCTTCGCCGGTGGGTCCTTCTTCCGTAGGATCCGGCGGCAACAAAAGCCGGGATTTCAAAAAAGCCAGCCAGGCCGCCATGACAAGGTAATCCGCCGCCAGCTCGATCCGCAGGGATTTGGCGGTTTCCACGAAATGCAAATACTGGCGGGCCAATTCGAGAACGGAAATCTTGCGCAGATCGACCTTTTGGGTGCGTGACAAGGTCAACAGGACGTCCAACGGGCCTTCGAACCCGTCAACGTCCACAATCAACGCCTCTGCCGCAAGGCGTTCCGTGACGCTTATGGCGTCCTCTTCAAAAAGGGTTGGCGTCTCAGCCATATACCTGACCGTCCATGAGGACGGAAAGTTCCGCTTCGACCGCCTCTATGTCAAGGGGAGCCGGTGATTTCCGCATGTTTAGGGCCGCCTCGGCCCGCGCCTGACCCGTCGCGCACAGCTGACCGGCAACCTCGGCCACGGCCTTGCGGTCCTTAAGCGACGCGTTGCAGAGCAAAACAATGTCACAGCCAGCCGCCAAAGATGCCTTTGCAATATCAGTATAGCTGCCAGACAAGGCTTTCATCGTGATGTCATCGGTCATCACAAGACCAGAAAAGCCGATATCGTCGCGGACAACCTGCATCATCTTTTGCGAAACGGTCGCCGCCGTGTCTTCTACCGCCTCATACACCAAATGGGCCGTCATCCCCATCGGCAGATCATTCAGCGTCCGGAACGGGGCGAAATCGTTATCGTGCAGCTCTTCTAAATCTGCGGCAACGCGCGGCAGATCAAAATGACTGTCGATGGTCGCCCGCCCATGACCCGGCATATGTTTGAGAACCGGCAAAACACCGCCATCCAGCAGGCCATCCGCCACGGCGCGTCCGCAGGCGGCCACCGTTTCAGCAGTTTCGCCGTAACAGCGGTTCTTCAGGAATGCATGGGTCTCGGGCCCGGCAATATCCACCATGGGCGCGCAGTTGCTGTCGACGCCAACTTCGCGCAACTCATGCGCGATCAGGCGATATCGCAGATACATCGCACGTGAAGCGTTTTCACCGGCACGCAGGACATGATCCAGTGGCGGAAACCATTCGCGGACAATCGGCGCGCGCATGCGTTGCACACGCCCCCCTTCCTGATCAATCGTGATCGGTGCCTCCCGCCCAACGGCTTCGCGCATATCACCACACAAGGCCCGAATTTGATCCGGCGTCTCGATATTCCGTGCGAACAGAATAAAGCCAAACGGATCAGCGTCGCGAAACAGTGCTCTTTCGTTCGATGTCAAGCGCAGGCCATCTGCGTCCAAAATCGTTGCGCCAAAATTCATCGTGTTGTCACCGGAATACAATCCGCATTTTCGGCAACCAAAGCGGAACAGAACCGCCGCGCATCGCTTAGGTCATCGAACCCCATGGCGCGAAGGCGATAGAATGTCCGCCCACCACTGCTGGCTTTCTGGATCACCCGCTGTTTGTCGTCCATGTAATCCGAAAACTGGGCAGAGATTTTGATCCATTCCTGTTTTGCAACCTCAGGACTGTCATAAGCACCCAACTGTGCCAGCTTGGTGCCGGACGCCAGACTGTCGGGGTCGACATCTTGCGGAACCGCGAGCGCTTGCGGCGCTTCCGGCTGCGTTGTGACAAAACTGGCCTTTTGCACCACGGCGGCTGGCCGCAGAACTGGCCGTATGGACGTTTTGGGCCCGGGTCCGGTCACGACAGCCAGGACGACATCTGCGGTTTCCGGAACATCTGTTTCTTCCTCTACCACATCCGCCACGGTGGTTTGCACAGGTGGCTCAGCGGCGTGGTCTGCCTGATCGTCGGGGTCAAACGGATCCAAAGGCGCAACATTCTTGGTCAGTTGCGCGACCAAAGTATCGATATCCTGAGCGTTGATGGCCACCTGAATGTCATCTTGCGCTTCACTAACAGTCGGTTCGGCCTCTTGCGACACGCTTTCTTGCTCTGGCACGGCGTTTGAAACCGTGTCCTCGTCCAAGAGAACGACTGGCTTTGGGGCCAAAACCAAGCGATCCGCGGGATCCGCAGCAGCCCCACTTGCCGCCACCATGTTCACGGCAAGGCCCTGATGATCGGCCGGTTGCCCTCCGGGGTCTTTGGGCTGTTCTCGCATGGGGCCTTCGACTGCACGCACCACAGGAATGCCACTGACGTCGCGAACCATCAGTTTATAGCCCCATACCCCGACGCCAACGACCAGACCCAGCGACAACCCAGCCGCCAAGAGATTGGTCAGTTTCAAAAAAGAAAGCTGCGCGCCCGCTGTTTGTTGCGTCGCGTCGAAATCCCCCTCGGGGATATCTTCAAATGCCGCCATGTCCGCCTCACTGCTCGGTTCAACGCGTGGCGCGTTTCCCGGTTTTCTTGCCTTTGCCTCGAGCCGGCCCGTTGGGCGAAATTTTTACCGCATCTCCTGCGCCGGCGTCACGCCAAGAATACCAAGACCGGCAGAAATAACAACGGAAACGGCCCGCGCGAGGGCGATTTTTGCCTGTGTGGTCGGAATGTCGCCGTCCTGAATAAACCGCAGATCGACCAACTCGTTGCCCCGGTTCCACAGAGCGTGGAAATCCCCGGCCAATTCATAGAGGTAAAACGCCACCCTGTGCGGTTCATTCGTCCGCGCGGCAATTTCCACCAGACGCGGCCATTCGGAGAGTTTCTTGGCCACGGTCAGCTCCGCTTCATGCGAAATCTTGGTCAAATCCGCGCGCTGCAATGTGCCGTCCTGCGCATCGATACCCGCCTCCGCCGCCTTGCGTAGAACACTCATCACGCGTGCATGGGCGTATTGTACGTAAAACACAGGGTTTTCGCGGCTTTGTTCCAACACCTTGTCGAAGTCAAAGTCCAACGGCGCGTCGTTCTTGCGGGTGAGCATCACAAAACGTGTCACAGCCGGACCCACCTGATCGACCACGTCGCGCAGCGTGACAAAGTTTCCGGCCCGTTTCGACATCTTGAACGGCGCGCCGTTTTTAAAAAGACGCACCAGCTGGGTCAGCTTGATATCCAGCGGAACCTGTCCATCAGACAGCGCAGACACAGCCGCTTTCATCCGTTTGACATAGCCGCCGTGATCCGCGCCAAACACATCAATAAGGCCGTCGAAGTCTCTGGAAACCTTATCATAATGATACGCGATATCAGGCGCGAAATAGGTCCAGCTGCCATCGGATTTCTTGACCGGCCGATCCACGTCATCCCCGTGTTCGGTCGACTTAAAGAGAGTCTGCTCGCGCGGCTCCCAATCCTCAGGCTTTTTGCCTTTCGGTGGCTCCAGCACACCTTCATAGATCAGGCCCTTATCGTCCAAAGAAGCCAGAGCGCTTTCAATCCGACCGGTCCCATAGAGAGACTTTTCGGAGAAAAATACGTCCATTTTGACATTCAGAGCAGCCAGATCCGCCCTGATCAGATCCATCATCGCTTCGGTGGCGAACTCGCGCACGTCCGCGAGCCAAACCTCCTCGCCCTTGCCAACATAGGCGTCGCCAACCTTCTCTTGCAGGGCTTTGCCAACTGGAACCAGGTAATCACCGGGATAGGTTCCGTCCGGAAACTCCACCGCTTCGCCAAAAGCTTCTAGGTATCTCAGATAAACGGAACGCGCCAAAACATCGACCTGCGCGCCGCCATCGTTGATGTAGTATTCGCGCGTGACGTCATGCCCTGCGTAATCCAGCAGACTGGCCAAGGCATCCCCGAAAACCGCGCCCCGCGTGTGCCCGACATGCAACGGTCCTGTGGGGTTCGCACTGACATATTCCACGTTGATGCGTTTGCCCTGCCCCATATCCGACCGGCCATACGCCACGCCGTCCGTCAGGATTTGTCCCAACACCGTCTGCCAGACGGAACTGGACAAACGCAGGTTCAGAAAGCCCGGACCCGCCACCTCGGCCGTTTCAATGCGGGTATCACCAGCCAGTTTTTCGGCCAGGGCAACAGCAATATCGCGTGGTTTGCTGCCAGCGGGTTTCGCCAAAACCATCGCCGCGTTCGTCGCCATGTCCCCATGCGACGGGTCACGCGGGGGTTCGACCGCGACGTTGGTGAAATCTAGGCCCGATGGCAAAACGCCGTCTTTCACCAGATCTTCGAGGCAGGCGACGACAAACGTCCGAATATCGCGAAATAGGTTCATGTGTTCCGTTCCATAAGTTGGAGGCGGTTTAACACGTGCACCAACAGCGTCAACGCGCAGAGCGCACCTCAAGCTTCGGTTGTTTGTATGGTCAGGCGGCCAGCGACTGAACCACCAAGGCCGCTTCGCGACGGTTCAAAACCTGACGCGCCGTAGGACCATATTGCAGGCGGCTCCGATCGAGTTCCGGAAAAATCGCAAGGATTTCACGGCGCAAAGCGTCATGCAGACTGTTCATCGCAACCTCACCGGGATGAAGGCTTTCGCTTGGGGTGCCGTTGGACAAAACGATCTGGTGAGTGTCAAACAGCAAGTGGAAATAGGTCACGCTGGACAGGTTCCGTTCCCGCATCACGCCCGGCAACCGGGTCAGGAACTTTGCCGGGATCAGGCTTTCTGTTTCCCCGATCAGTAAATCTACCGCGGGACCGCGTACAACAACCCGGTGATTGGGCGACACACACAGATCCGCAGTAGGTAAGCCTTCTCCAAGCGCCCCCTTGGCGATCCGGATAGGCCACAAATCATGACGTGACGCAAACACTGGCAGAACAGTCTTTTGTCCCACCCATAGAACCGGCACTGCCCCGCCCGAGGAATTAAGCACCAGATCACCGGGTTGTATGTCATCAATCAACACATCCCCAATCGGCGTCTTGATCCAAGTCCCAGCTACAAAACACGGTACATCTTCCAATTCTCCGGCGCTGGTATCGGGCGCGTTAACCGGGGTCACGTTAGAAGTGGTAAAGTCGTAAATCTCGTCGGGGTCCAAAGGCGTCGAGGGAATATACCCGACAAGAACCCCATCGATTTCGACTTGATACAACGTTATCGAGGCACCACCGCCTTGCGGCGTCAGGTTAAACTGTTGTTCCAGATAGATGTTGCCGCTTTCGATGACGGTTGAACCATCCAGCGACGTGGCCTCACCAGTTTGTGTCAGGTCGTCGCCTACTTCGTTGTTGAAGCGATCCCCATGAAAGGTGACGCCGTCATCCGGCGCACCCGATCCAAGGATCGTGCCGGTCGCGTCATCCTCAACATTAAAAACGCGGCGATCGGTTTGGAAATCATACCCGGCTGCAACCGACAGGGTGCCGCCGCGCAAAAAGGAAATGGCAGACGGTGCATACCCAATAAAAGAATAATTCGCCATGAGAGCAGACCTCGCGGAGATGAAAAAAGCTGCGGAAATCCCCGCAACTGGCAAAAGTCACATGGGCAAATCTGCACGACAAAAAAGGTGGAATTTTCGCTAATTTGCGTCATCCCTGAGGCGCAGAGCGGTTCTTTGCCCAGATCGGCCAAATTCCGCCGCGTCACAATTCAGGCGTCTTGTCCCAAAATGGCGCGATGCTGCTGTAAAGCGAACCGGTCCGTCATGCCAGCGATATAATCAGACACCATACGGGCCAATTCGGTTTCTGTTTTCGCCTGAGCGATATCGGCATGCCATCTCTCCGGCAACAACTCCGGCTTACTCAGAAACAAGGGAAACAGGTCTTCGACGACCTGCGTCACCTCCTCCCTGATTTTCATGACAGAGGGGGCGCGGTACATTCTGGTGAACAAAAAGGATCGGATCTGCTGGATATCTGACCAAGTCTGATCGGAAAACTTCACGACGGGCCGTCCAAGATGGCGCACCTCTTCGACCGATTTAACCCCGCTTTCACACAAGGTTTGGTTGGCACGGTCAATGACGTCCGAAACCATCACGCCAAAGACGCGGCGCAGCGCCTCATGCCGACGGCGTTTCGCCTCTAACCCTGGATAGGCTCGATCCACTTCTGCGTAACAGTCGCCAACAATCGGCAATTCGGCAATCTCGGCATCGTCAAAAAGGCCGGCACGCAAGCCGTCGTGCAGATCATGATTGTTATAGGCAATATCGTCAGAGAGGGCTGCAACTTGGGCTTCTGGACCTGCATGCGTTGTCAACTCCAACGCCAATTCTGCATCGCATGTCGCCAAAGCCCACGGCAATTCACCGGTAACCGGCCCGTTATGCTTGGCAATCCCTTCGATGGTTTCCCATGTCAGGTTGCAACCATCAAATGCTGCATAATGTCGTTCGAGCTTTGTCACGATCCGCAAGGCCTGTGCGTTGTGATCAAAGCCGCCATAGGGCGCCATCAGGGCATGCAGGGCGTCCTCACCCGTGTGACCAAAGGGCGTGTGGCCCAAATCATGGGCCAAAGCGACGGCTTCGGTCAGTTCTTGATTGAGACCCAAGGCGCCCGCGATCGTGCGCGCCACCTGTGCGACTTCAATCGAATGTGCCAGCCGGGTGCGGAAACTGTCGCCTTCGTGTTCCACGAAAACTTGTGTCTTGTGCTTGAGCCGGCGAAACGCACTCGCATGGATAATCCGGTCCCGATCTCGTTGAAAACAGGACCGAAAGCTGCTCTCGTCTTCTGGAACGTGCCGTCCCCTGCTTTGTCCCGGATCTGAAGCATAAGGCGCAAGCATGTGCAGGGGTCCTTGCCGAGTGTCGTTGGGATTTCTATATTGCACCCCGCAGTGCGTGAAAACCGTTTGGAGTACATTGCAATGAATCTGCCGCCGAAAGTGACTGATCGTGCATTCGAAAGACTGGCCGAAATCGGAGCATCCGATTTGGGACAAGGCTTGCGTGTGGCCGTCGAAGGCGGCGGGTGTTCCGGGTTTCAGTATGAAATCGCTCTGGATACCCCGAAAGACGATGATCTGGTGCTGGAAGGCAATGGTCAAAAGGTCATGGTCGACACCGTGTCTTTACCATTCCTTGAAAACGCAGTGATCGACTTTTCCGAAGAGCTGATTGGTGCGCGGTTCATTATTAAAAACCCGAACGCGACCAGCAGCTGCGGGTGCGGCACATCCTTTTCAATGTGATTTCGACCGGACGGATTACGGATCGGTTCGCAGATTTAGGGCAATCCCGGTGCGGCGTGGGGCAAATTGTTCCCATACAAGGTACAGGCCGGACCCAATGACAATTGATACACCCAACAGCGTATTGCTGGTCGGAAGCTCACCAAACGCGACCGCGCCAATGATCACCATCCACACAAACTGCAAGTTCATCAGTGGCGTGACCGCATAGGCCGCCAGCATGCGCAAAGAAATCACCAGCAGCCAGCGCGCCCCGAAGAGCAAAACCGCATAGGCCGCACAGAGTGCCAAATCGCCAAGCGGTATTGGCACCCAGACAAATGGCAATGCACAGGCCATCGTCAGGCATAGCGCAAGGTTGGGGTAAAAAACCTGCGCCAGCGTGTTGCTTTCATACCGTCCGATAAACCGTGCCAGAACCATCGAAAGCGTACCAAACACAGCTGCGGCCATGGCCCAAAGATGCCCTGCCCCAACTGCTGAGATACCGCCCGGGAAAAGGCATAAAACACCGACAAACCCGGCCAGTAAGGCAAGCCATGCCGCCGGTTGGACGGTTTCTTTCAAGATCAGTTGAGACATAAAGCCGGCCAAGATCGGCATCATGCCGATGAACACAAACACATCCGCAAAGGGAAGCGATCGAAAAGCATAGAAGAACGATATCGATGCGATCACGGTGGCGCCCGACCGAATGGCCATGGCCACAGGTTGACGGGTCGCCAACCCTTTGCGTTGGTTTGGATGCCTGTCCGCCAGACAACTCATCAAAATGACAAGAAAACCGGAAAGCGCATAAAGTTGAGGCGCGGCATAATCATCGGCGATGAATTTGGTGATCCCATCTGCTCCGGAGATCAGTCCGGTATATAGGACCACAAGCCCGGCGCCCAAAAGCGCGCCTTGTTTCACGCTCTGTATCACAAAGACATCCCGCGCAATCCGGTCCGCGCAAATCCGGCGAAAAAGGCGTCGAAATGCTCTGTGCTTTGTTCCGCTTCGATCAGAATATCCAAGCCGATCTCATCCAGATCATGGGTCAGGCTATCTCGCATGACCTGCCAATCTGCGTTACGGTTTTGGTCCAGATCAAAAAGATGCTGAGACAAATGCCGCAAGGGTCCCGCATACCCGGCCGGACGCGTTAACGCGATGCGCGCACCGTCCGTGTCGTGAACAAAATTGTCCCGTCCGGCGCAGGCCAACATCCAATTGCAGACAAAGTATTCGTGGTAATCGTCCTGAACCGAAACAGTGGATCCGGCTTCAACCGTGAAACGGTGCGTATCCCGCTCCAGCCAACCTTCCCAAACGGGCGATGGAACATATCCCGCGTATCTCATTGCAACGCAAACTTCAGCCAAGAGGTCAGCGTTCTGATCGAGATACGCCAATATACCCGCATATTCGAGACTGCGCAGCGCAGCGGCGGACAATTCGGGGTCCTTTCGGCCATATTCACTCAGATAAAAGACGATATGCGTCAGTTCATAGGCCGCCTTTTTGTTGGGCATCGAAAAGGTTTCAGTTCGATCGATAACGCTTGTAAACGCTCTAAAAGTCCGTTATCGGCCGAGCTCTTTTCGACGCCGCGTCGCGCCATCAGACGGTGCGCTTCGGCGCGTTGCAGGTCAGATAGCTCTGCTTCGGCTAGACTTTCGCCGGCCACCCAATTTGCCAACGCTTCGCCTTTGTTGCCTCGCATGCCCAGATCTTCCAGATCGAGGCATATCGACAAAAGGAACCGGTAGTATTGGGGCAAAAGCCCATGCGTTTTTCGATATTTTCGTAAAACGTTTCATGCGGAACCAACGCCGTTGATCCCAGTTCGGCGCCTGTACATTCGAGGATGTTCAGAAGCTCTGCGTTTTCCTTGAGCCAAAACACATCGTCGCCAAATCGACGTTGTGTTGCAAAGCTGGCGATGATCGCCGCCAGCTTCTGCTCTTTTGTTTTCCGCGCGTTCGGAACCTTCAATGCAATGACGTTCGACATGGTGGGTGGTCCTTTTGATGATACGACTGCGATTGAAGGTTCCAGAAAAACGGCGGGATCAGCTGCCCGAGGAGAACATCTCGGTCTTGTCACCAGCCGATGCTTCGGCGCGAGTGGCGGGCGCGGAACCGGACGAGTACATATGCGTGCCGTTTCCGGTGGTTGCATCCGCAGCTGCAACTGGTGCCGAACCCGACGAGTACATTTCCGTCAGATCGCCATTTTCTGCGGACGCTTCAGCGCGAGGCGCAGAACCCGACGAGAACATTTCAACGGCGTCGCCGTTGCGCGTGCTGCTTTCAGCGACGGGGGCCGAACCGGACGAGTACATTTGAACCAGCTCACCTGTCAGTGCCTTGCCACTTACAGCTGGTGCAGAACCCGAAGAGAACATGTGCGTGCCTTCGCCGGACTGCGCGTCAGAGGACAGCGTAGGCGCAGAACCTGAAGAAAACATCATCGTCGCATCGCCGCAAAATGCATCATGTGCAGTTGTTGGCATCGAGCCGGACGAGAACATGGCAGTACCATCACCGTCGAAAAGGCTTTCTGCAAACAGCTCGGTTTCTTTTGCGACAATGGATTCGTAACTTCTCAGTGCAAGTTTCATAACAGTTTTCCCAAGTTTGGTCGTTGAAGACGTCTTCAACGCTTGCATCCATAGCGCGTTTGTAAAAACGTTATTTCTACTATAGATTGACTATCCGCAGCTTTATCCACAAGCCACCTGGCACCCAAATCATTGTTAAATCCGACCGAATTAATTTCCGTTCCAATTTTGATTTTTCTTATCCACAGCGTTGAAATTGGGTGGGAAAGCCGCGTTTTTGGATTACGTCGGCGGCGAATCATGAGGCTAAAATGCGAACGCTTCGACCGGAGATTCATCGCAATGCTTGCGGCCCCGGGGCAGGAATGGCATCACGAAAACCGCACTGCATAAAACGAGGCGCCGTTCATGAAAGTCGCAACCTTCAACATCAATGGGATAAAGGCGCGAGCAAACGCCCTGCCGGAATGGCTGAAATCGGCAGATCCGGATGTCGTGGTGTTGCAAGAGATCAAGTCCGTTGATGAGGCGTTCCCGAAAGAAATCTTCGAAGAAATGGGATTTGCCGTGGAAACTCACGGGCAAAAATCCTTCAACGGTGTCACGATCTTGTCGAAATACCCGCTCGAAGAAGTTGTGCGCGGATTGCCCGGTGATCCGGAAGACGAACAGGCCCGATGGATAGAGGCGACCGTTGTAGGCAAACAGGCCATTCGGATCTGCGGTCTTTACCTGCCAAACGGCAATCCGGCGCCCGGGCCGAAACATGATTACAAATTGGCTTGGATGGACCGGCTCTATCACAGGGCACGCGACCTGATGGCGTTAGAAGAACCGGCATTGATGGCCGGCGACTATAACATCATTCCACAGGCGGAGGATGCCAAGCGACCAGACGCCTGGACCGAAGACGCCCTGTTTCGCCCCGAAAGCCGTGCTGCGTTCCGCCGCATCGTGAACCTTGGTTTTACCGAAGCTTTCCGTGCACGCACCCACGGCCCGGGTCACTACAGTTTCTGGGACTATCAGGCCGGCGCGTGGGATCGCAATGACGGGATCAGGATCGACCATTTCTTGTTGAACCCGCAATGCGCAGACCTGTTACAGGACTGTCAGATTGATGCCGAAGTTCGCGGTGGCGAAAAACCATCCGATCACGTCCCGGTTTGGGTGCAGTTGGACGCGTAATGCTCAAACGAGAAGCGCCGGGGAAAACCCCCGGCGCTTCTCTTTATCATTAAGACCAAACGATTAGTCGTCGCGATGCACTTTTTCGCGCCGTTCGTGACGCTCTTGCGCTTCGAGGCTCATCGTTGCGATCGGACGGGCGTCCAACCGTTTCAACGAAATGGGCTCTCCGGTCACATCGCAATATCCGTACTCCCCTTCGTCGATACGACGCAGCGCAGAGTCGATCTTGGCAACCAGTTTCCGCTGACGGTCACGTGTCCGCAGTTCCAGTGCCCGGTCCGTCTCTTCGCTTGCGCGATCAGCGACATCGGGAATGTTACGTGTGTTGTCTTGAAGACCTTCGATGGTGTCGCGACTTCCAGCCAGCAACTCAGCTTTCCAAGTCAGCAACTTACGGCGAAAATACTCAACCTGCCGTTCGTTCATAAAGGGTTCATCTTCGGCCGGGCGGTAGTCGTCCGGCAGAAAAACTTCCTGCTTCATTTCGGCTCCCTCGGTTTGGCCATTTGAGTCTGTCAACAATTGTTCCTTTGACATATGGCTCCCCTCTGCCGCAGCGTTTATCTGACCGTTTGAGGATTGTCACTACACAATAGCGCTCCACATCCTGTAAAAGCGCTGGCAAGGCACATGCCATTTATGACTTGGGCAAGGGATTGGAATACATGAGATTTCAGGGCACGAAAGACTACGTTGCGACGGAAGACCTGACAATTGCGGTCAATGCGGCGGTGACCTTGGAACGTCCCCTGCTTGTTAAAGGCGAGCCGGGCACAGGCAAGACAGAGCTGGCGCGACAAGTCGCCGAGTCGCTGGGCTTGTCCATGATCGAATGGAACATCAAATCCACGACACGCGCCCAACAAGGCCTTTACGAATATGACGCCGTCAGCCGTTTGCGCGACAGCCAGTTGGGCGATGAACGCGTGCATGTTGTTGCCAACTATATCCGCAAAGGAAAGCTGTGGCAGGCATTCGACGCGGATCAGAAAGTTGTTCTGTTGATCGACGAAATCGATAAAGCCGATATCGAGTTTCCAAACGACCTGTTGCAAGAGCTCGATAAGATGGAATTCCACGTTTATGAGACTGGTGAGACCATCCGTGCCAAACAGCGCCCGATCGTGATCATCACATCCAACAACGAAAAAGAACTGCCAGACGCGTTTTTGCGCCGCTGCTTTTTCCATTACATCCGCTTCCCGGACGACGCCACAATGCGCCAGATCGTCGAAGTGCATCACCCCGGGATAAAAGAGGCGTTGCTGACAACCGCCCTAACCCAGTTCTATGAATTGCGCGAAACCGCCGGATTGAAGAAAAAGCCCTCTACGTCAGAAGTGCTGGATTGGCTCAAACTGCTCTTGGCCGAAGATCTCACCGCCGAGGATCTGAAAAGAGACGGCGCGAATGCATTACCTAAACTGCACGGTGCCTTGCTGAAGAACGAGCAGGATGTTCATTTGTTTGAACGGCTTGCCTTTATGGCACGCAGCGGACGGTAAAGGTCGACCCAGATTAAGGCGAGAGATTCGAAACCGTTCTCAAAACGGCCCGAAACACGCCTTCATATCGTCTTTTCGATATGTGAAAAAGGACTAAGACAGAGCGTTCTGAGCTCAATATTTGTCAATAGAATACGACAATAGCTTTCTCGCGTTAACCATTGTTGCAGAACAGGAATTTACACATGCAGAACGCCGCAGTTTGGCCACACCTTTCTCACAAACTTGCCGCAATGCGCCGGAATTGTGGCGATACTGTCCGCACTCCGTCAAACTAAAGCCCATGTCTGCCGCAAATCCTGCCATAATTGTCCGCGCCTTGCGCGCTGAAGACCGCCAGAATTGGGCGGTAATGTGGCATGATTATCTTGCGTTTTACGAAACTGCGGTGCCGGACGCGGTGTATGACAGTACGTTTTCACGCTTGCTTGGCGATGATCCCCAGGATTTTTCCTGCCTCATCGCCGAACGTGATGGGGTGCCACAAGGTTTGGTGCACTTCCTTTTTCATCGCCATGCGTGGAAAGTCGAAAATGTCTGCTATCTTCAGGACCTTTTTGCCACGCCAGACAGCCGGGGCACCGGTGTCGGGCGTGCATTGATCGAAGCCGTTTATCAACCGGCGGACCGGGCGGGGGCCCCATCGGTCTATTGGTTGACGCAGGACTTCAATGAAACCGCACGGAAGCTTTATGACCGTGTCGGCGTTCTGACGCCATTTATCAGGTATAATCGCCCCTCATGATCCGCTTTATTTTTCTGCTTTGCGCCCTTTTTGTCGCCGGTTGCTCTGGAACGACCTACCAAGAGACCGCAACCCGTGCTGCGTCGCCTGAACAGGTGACATTGCCGCCGATGAAAAGTTTCAGTTCGCCCCGCCCCCAAGCGCCCGGCATTTCAAACGGCAATATTGCGCGTGATTTCCTCGACCTGCATTTTGCACTGGAAAGCGGTCGGGTTCTGCCGGTTTTCACGCGTTTCGAAACCCCCATCACCGTTCGGATGACGGGCCACCCGACCGCCCAAATGGGCCGTGATCTGGATAAGCTGTTGGCGCGCCTGCGCAGCGAAGCGGGGTTGCAGATCACACGCGTGCCGGCATCCGCCAACGCCAATATTACGATCCAAGCTGTCAGCCAAAACGACATTCGCCGCGCCCTGCCGCAAGCGGCTTGCTTTGTTGTGCCCAACGTGACCAGCCTTGCTGAATACCGGCGGGAAAAGCGTCGGGCGCACACCAATTGGGCCTTGTTGCGCGACCGTCAGACACTGGCAATTTTCCTGCCCTCTGACAGCAGCCCGCAAGAGGCGCGCGATTGCCTGCACGAAGAGCTGGCGCAGGCCATTGGGCCACTAAACGATCTCTACCGCCTGCCTGACTCTGTGTTCAACGATGACAATGTGCACACCGTGTTGACAGGGTTCGACATGTTGATCCTGCGCGCCACATACGCGCCAGAGTTGCGCACCGGGATGACCCGCCAACAGGTCGCGGCGCAACTGCCTACAGTGCTGGCCCGCCTGAATCCTAATGGACAAGGACGTACTGTCGCCCGGGTCAGCGAAACACCACGGGCGTGGATCGAAGCCGTGGAAACCGCCTTGGGCACAGGCGCTTCAGATCGCGCGCGCACGGAAGCCGCTACACGAGCGCTGTCAATCGCAACGCAAATGAAATGGACCGATCATCGCCGCGCGTTCAGCCACTACATGAACGGTCGGATCTTGCTGGGCTTTAACGTGGTCGCCGCACAAGAACAATTCGACATAGCGCACCGATATTTGTCGGGTGACCCGCGCACCCGCCTGCACAACGCTTATGTCACCACACAAACGGCTGCCTTTGCCCTGTCCCAAGGCAATCCCGACGCGGCGTTGCAACAGTTAGATGCAAGCCTTGAAGCCGCCGCAATTTCCGAAAATGCCGCCCTGATGTCGACCTTGATGATGCTGAAATCCGAAGCATTATACATGACCGGACGTCGCCAAGAGGCCTTGGCTCTGAGACTGGACAGTCTAGGTTGGGCACGGTACGGGTTCGGAACAGATTGGGCGGTGCAAGCCAAGATGCAAGAAATCGCATCCCTGCGCCCCCGGCATAATCGCGGTGGATAAACATGATCGTAATCGGTGGTGGATTGCTGGGCATCGCGCTTGGCGCCTATTCGGCCTCTAAACGCGGCGGCAACCGCTGGGATATTGCGCAATACGCGGCTGTTTATGGCATTGCCTGCATGTTGCTGGGCCTTTTCATCACGATTTTCATCCATCGTATGGCCGTCTGATCCATGTTTGTGCCTTTCTTTGAAAACCTGCGAAAGGCCAAGGTTCCGGTTTCACTGCGCGAATACCTCACCTTTCTGGAAGGGGTTAAGGCCGGGCTGAGCACCTATGACGTCGAAGCGTTCTATTACCTTGCCCGCGCGGCGATGGTGAAAGATGAGCGAAATATCGACAAATTCGACCAAGCCTTTGCCGCCAGTTTCAAAGGGCTTGAAGAGATCAGTTTTGAGCAAGTGCTTGAGGCCGTCGATATCCCCGGCGAATGGCTGGAAAAGCTTGCAGAAAAGCATCTGACCGAAGAAGAACGGGCCGAGATCGAAGCGATGGGCGGCTTTGAAAAGCTCATGGAAACGCTCAAGAAACGGCTGGAAGAGCAAAAGGGCCGTCATCAGGGCGGCAACAAATGGATTGGAACGGCCGGCACCTCGCCTTTCGGGGCCTATGGCTACAATCCCGAAGGCGTCCGCATTGGCCAAAAGGAAAGCCGCCATCAACGCGCGACCAAGGTTTGGGACAAACGCGAGTTTCGCAATTTCGATGACACGGTTGAACTGGGCACACGCAACATCAAGGTCGCTCTCAAACGCCTGCGCCGCTGGGCCCGCGAAGGCGCGGTCGAAGAGCTGGACCTCGACGGGACCATTCGGTCCACGGCGGAAAACGGCTATCTCGACGTGAAAACACGGCCAGAGCGGCACAACGCGGTCAAAGTCCTGTTGTTTCTAGATGTCGGCGGCAGCATGGACCCCCATATCAAGGTGGTCGAAGAACTGTTTTCAGCCGCGCGGGCAGAGTTCAAGCATCTAGAATACTACTATTTCCACAATTGCCTCTATGAAGGCGTTTGGCGCGACAATCGCCGGCGCTGGGACCAACAGATCCCGACGCATGAGGTTCTGCGGACTTATGGTCCAGATTACAAATGTATCTTCGTCGGCGATGCCAGCATGTCGCCTTATGAAATCGCCTATCCTGGCGGCGCGAACGAGCATTGGAACCCCGAGGCCGGACAGGTTTGGCTGCAACGCGCCCGGGATCAATGGTCATCCCATCTTTGGATCAACCCGGTGCCCGAGAAATACTGGCAGTACACCCATTCGATTCAAATGATCCGCGAGATTTTCGAAGACCGTATGGTGACCATGACCTTGGCCGGTCTGGAAAGCGGGATGAAAGAGCTGACACGCTAGTCTTGCCATAATTCGTGGCTATGTTTGGTGTAGGATCGCTTATACAAATAATCTGGGGATCAGGCAGCCATGACCGGCGATGACACTTCGAACAAGCAGACATTCAAGCGCGACAAAAGCAAACCGATCGCTTCAAGCGGACCGATCGAGGGCGGTTCAGGCGATGACCTTTGGCAGCACACCGTCGGCGACGTAGTGGTTACCGCAATATCTGACGGTCGGTTTGACCTGCCCGGTGCGTTCTTTTCTGATGGTCAGGACGGAACGGTCGCGGCGGGCGCCAATATTTGGCGCTTGGACGCTGGCGACCGTGTTTACATGGTCGATGCAGGCTCTGGCCAACAATTGATGGAACGCTTCCCGGAAACCGGGCAGGCGCCAATGGTCTATGAGATGAAGGCGCTGGACCCCGGGGTCGTGACGGATGTCATCATCACCCATATGCATGCAGACCATATTGGCGGGCTGATGTGGAAAGACCTACACATGTTCGGCTCGGTCAGCATCCATGTCGCGGAAACCGAATGGGCGTTCTGGACCGATCCCAAGCTCCCCGATGCGGTCCCTGCCGAAATGCGGCCTATGGTGGAACAGATCCAAATGATGGCGGCCAAATTCGCCGACATGGTAACCACCCATGCGGGGCCAGTTGATTTGGGCAACGGTGTTTCCATGATCCCTGCCCCCGGCCATACCCCCGGCCATTCTGCCGTCGAAGTCGCATCAGGTTCGGATCGCTTCATGATCCTGGCAGATGCAGTTATTGCGGAAAAACAGTTCGCTGAACCCGGCATCACCTACGCGCTGGATGGCGATCCGGCACAGGCTGCCGCCACCCGACGCACGCTCTTGACCGAATTGGCCGACAGCGGGACCATGTTCGCCGCGACGCACCTTGCCTATCCGGGCGCCGGCCGCGTTCAAAAGGACGGGGACGGATTTCGTTTCATTCCGGTGTGATCAACGCTTGCCGCCCGGGCCAGCCGGCCCCATATCTGCCATATGCTCAAGGTCACACCGATCCTTCTTGCTGTGCTTTACGGTTTCGTCATGTACCGGTTTTCGGTCTGGCGAACCAAACGTGAGCTTGATGAAAAGTCGACCGAGCTGGCCGATCCCATTCTGAAAACGCTGACCGACCGGATGGCCGCGGCGCTCGATCTGCCGCGCATCCGGGTGTTCATCTATGAGATTGACCCGGTGAACGGGTTGGCCGCGCCGGATGGCCGCATCTTCATCACCCGCGGTTTTTACCGCAAGTTCCAGAACGGCGAAGTGTCGGGGGATGAGATGGCCAGCGTTATTGCCCATGAATTGGGGCATGTGGCTCTGGGGCATGCCCGGCGGCGCATGATCGACTTTTCCGGGCAAAACGCGCTACGCACGGCACTGATCATGGTTCTGGGCCGGATTATCCCGTTTGTGGGTGTCTGGATCGCCAACATGTTGTCGACCATGCTCATGGCGGGGCTTTCGCGGTCCGATGAATATGAGGCAGATGCCTATGCCGCCGCTTTGCTGACCAAGGCCGGTATCGGCGTGGAACCTCAGAAATCCCTCTTCCGCAAGCTTGAGGATCTGACCCAACAGCGCGACGGGGTCACGCCCGCATGGTTGATGTCACATCCGAAAACGCATCAACGCATTGAAGCTTTGGAAAAGCTTGAGGCGCGCTGGGAGGCATAGGCCGCCGGCTATTTTCCCAATGCTTTGGCCAAGCGGGGCAGCCGTGCCTTTTACAGCAATGGGCGCATGTCCCAATCATTGTCAGACAAGGCACGGGCATTTTGCAAAACCTCTTGCGCCGCGTCAGCAACCAAATCGGGTTGATCCACCCAAAGCTGATGCAGATAGCCATCAGGATCTATGCGGCTGACCCCTTCTTCCGCCAAAGTGCCGCGCGGAAAATCCTTGGCGTTCAGTGTCATAATCGTGTCAGCTGATCCGGCAATTGCGGCGGCCAGAACGTGGATATCCGCAGGATCCGGCAACCACAAACGTGCCTCAAGACCCGGCTGCGCCTCAACAATGGCGTTGGGCCAAGCGCTGCGCAACAGGGCAATCTCTCCCCGTGCCTGCATGCCTTGCACTGCGCCATGTCGGGCCGCCGCACGCGCCCATTCTTCCAAAATGCGCAATGACCAGAGCGGTGTGAACGCTCCGCGTTTGGCCACGCCCAGCACCACCTTGCGCATCACGGTGGGGTAAAGGACACACGCGTCGATCAACAGTTTCATAGGCGTAAGAACACTGACTTGAGGTATCCGCTTTCCGCCAATGCGGGCAGTTGCGGGTGGTCCGGGCCGGCAAAACCGGTATGGATCATCTGCGCAGGGCGCCCGGCCCGCCCGATCCCACGGGCGCTGGCGGTTCGAAACTTGCTCAGATCTGCCGCATGCGAACAGGAACACAGGCCCAAGAACCCACCCGGTTTGACCAATGGCGCGGCAAGACGCGCGATTCGTTCATAGGCCCGCAAACCAGCGTCCAGCGCCTGTTTGGACGGAGCGAAGGCCGGAGGATCGCAGATAACAACGTCAAACTGTGCGCCCTCTTCACCCAAGGCGGTCAGCACCTCAAATGCATCGCCTTGTCGTGTCTCAAACCGGTCGGAAACCCCAGACCGTTCAGCACCCTGCTCTGCCAAGGCCAGCGCTGGGGCCGAACCATCAACGGACACAGCGGCCCCTGCCCCGGCGGCCAGCATCGCCAACGCAAATCCCCCGACATGATAAAACACATCCAGCACACGGTCCCCAGGTTTGACCAGACCCGCTGCGAACGCATGGTTGGGGCGTTGATCGTAAAACAAGCCGGTTTTTTGGCCACCGGTCAGATAGGCCATGTACCACGCGCCATTCATTGGCACCGGCACCGGGGCCTCTGGCGTCTCTCCGATCACGACAGTCGAAATGTCGTCCAGTCCTTCCAATCCGCGCGCGCGGCCGCCTGCGTTTTTGAGGATCGTCCGAACACCTGTTACTTCGCACAAGGCGGCTGCCAGTGGCTCTAGCAAAGCGTCCGACCAGGCGGCATTGGGCTGGACTACGCAAATGTCGTCAAACCTGTCGATCACCACCCCGGGCAGCCCATCTGCTTCTGCATGGATCAACCGGTAAAACGGGGCATCGAACAGACGTTTCCGCAAAGCCAGCGCGGACCGGAACTTTGCCTTGAACCAAGCTGCATCGATATCCGCGGCAGGATCGTTATCCAGCACGCGCACCATGATCTTGGACAGCGGGTTTACTGCGACCAACGCCAAAGGCACGCGCGCTTCGTCCTCGAGAACTGCGAGGCTGCCGGGGGCCAGTTTCTTGGTCCGGCGATCTGTGACGATGTCGCTGGCATAGACCCATGGAAACCCATGGCGAATGCCGCGGGCCACGGCCCCGGTTTTGGGTTTCAAACGAACGGAAGGGCGGTTCAAAGGCAAAGAGGGCGCTGTCATAGCGCCCTCTTACTCAGATCATGAGGCAGGTGAAAGCCTTAGAAATTGTTCAGCATCTGCATAAAGCCGAGCGAAGCATTCTCGTACCCTTTGGGGTTTGTCAGTTCCTGGCGCATCACTTCGCTCAGATGGCCGGTAATACGGACCTTTTGGGTCAGGCCACGCGCCTCGGCAGCCAGCGCTTGTTGTCCACCGAAAGCATCGAGATCAGCGCGAACGGTGCGGATTGGAACCAATAGCTCACCCGTTTCCGGGTTCTTGATCGCCAGATCGAAGGTGATTGCGTGGACGCCGCCAACCGTATAGCGCGCTTTTTCGGTCAAAGCGTGAAAGCGGCGAACCTGTACATCAATTTGTACGGGCACTGGACCGTCGAGAACCTGCGCTGTGCGTTGGAACGAATCTTCGAAGATCTTCTGCACTTGCGCATGACGGTCACCGATCGGATCTTCACGCCAGACGATGTCGCCACCCGGCAGATACCGGTTCGCCTCAGACACTTTCAGCGAACGTGGAACGCGCACAATGATGGACGAAATGCGCACCGGACTTTGGCCCGCCTGCACAATACGTTGTTGTGGTGCAGCAGCGGAAACTGCGGCGGCTTGTTGCGCCAAAGGTTCTTCTGCGGCCGTTTGATCGGCGAAATACCCTTGGGGCACGGAGATTGCCGTCGTCGGCAGTTCCTCAAAAGGTGCGTTTCGTGTCGGTGCCTCAACAGTGGCACAGGCCGATACGGTCAGGCCAAGTCCCACCAGCGCGATGATCCGCAATGCGTTCATTGTCTTTCTCCTTGGACGAGCCCGTGTTTTCACGGTGCATTGGTATTGTCTGGCCAAGGGGATGCCTTTGAATTGGGGCATATTTTAGACAAACCCGCGTTAAAATATTGGAATAACGCAGGTTTAATATGAGCTTTGTCGAGATCAGGTTTCGGACGGACTGTGCCGCTCACGCGAACGCCAACCGCCTCGTCGACGTGGATTAGATATTGTTTTCAAACCGTTGCGCAACACTTCGGTCATGGGATGGCTGTCAAACTCTGTCCCATACATCTGTAACATAGCTTGAATGGCCTCGGTTGTATCCTGCCCGTCTGCAAGGCTCAAAGCCCAGTCAAGAAAGATGCTGCGACATTCCGCATCTGTGATCCCCTCAATCCGATAGGCTTCGCGCACAAGTCCTTTTGGGTCAAAAATAGACGTCATGTCTGTGCGTCTTTCTGGCTCAATGCTGCCGCGATTGCGGCATCCGCATGTGAATAAGCTGTTGCAAGCCGGGTGGTCAAAACGTTGAGGTCCTCTTCGCCTATGCTGCGGCACAAAAAGGCCTCAGCCGCACCGCCGACAGGTCCATCAGAGTAACTCCGCCCGCCGATCAGGCGCAAACCGGCCTGCACAGACCACATTAACCGATAGGAATTCTCGAGCTCTGTGGCATCCGCGGCATCCAAAAGACCGCAAGCGACGCAGGCCCTCAATCCCTGCGGGACAGACCGTCCGGTGGCATCTGAGAGTAAAATGCCCGTTTGTGCGATCAGTTCGATATCCAGCATACGCCCCGGGCCAGTTTTGGTGTCCCAAAGGCTGTTCGGCTTTTTTGCACTCGCGATGCGTATGCGCATTTCCAGCACGTCGCCGAGGACCGCATTGCGTTTTTGTGGCTGGGACAAGAGCCGGGTGCGAAATGCCTCAATATCCGCCAACAAATCGGCAGGACCGGAAATGCCCCGCGCCCGGGTCAATGCCAGATGTTCCCAGACCCATGCTTGGTTTTCCTGATATTCCTGAAAGCTACGCCAGCTTGTTGCCACAGGCCCCTGATTGCCCGAAGGGCGCAGGCGCATGTCCACCTCGTAGAGTTTGCCATGCGCCATGGGGGCCGTCAGCGCAGTGATCCAAGCTTGGGTCAGGCGCGCGTAATAGGCCCCGACAGACAGACTTTTGGGACCGTCCGAGGCGTCCGCGTCCAGCGGGTCATAAATCATGATGATGTCGAGATCGGATTGTGCCGACAACCGACCGGACCCCATGGACCCCATCCCCAAGATCGCGGCCCCCCGTCCAGGCGGCGGCCCATATTTCCGGCTGAACTCCCCCGTTATGAACGGCGCCAACCCGGTGATGACCGCGTCTGCCAAGGATGCGTACTGCGCGCCGGCCTCTTCGGGGGTGATCAAACCGCGCAAATGGTGCACCCCAATCCGGAACCGCCATTCCCGCGCCCAAGACCGTGCCGTGTCCAACTGGCTTTCATAGTCTTCTTCATTTGCGAGCGTCGTCTGCAAATCCGCGCTCAGTACGTCCGTACCCGGCCATTCCGAAAAGAACTGGCCGCCAATGACCGCATCGAAAACAACCGCGTTGCGAGACAGATAGCCCGCCAGATCGGGCGACGTTCCGACAATATCGATCAGCAAGTCGATCAGATGCGGGTTGGCTTCGAACAGGGAAAAGATCTGAACGCCCGCCGGCAAACCGGCCAGAAACCCGTCCAAGGCTGCTAGCGCTTCATCCGGTTTGGCTGTCAAAGCAAGCCGCGATGTCAGGTCGGGCAAGAAGTTTTCAAAAATGCGCTGCGCCCGTTCGGACCGGAACGCCGGATAGCCGCGCCAGCGGCGCATGATCGTGTCATCGATTTCCAAGTCAGGCACGTCCGCAACGGCATGCGGTTCAGAGGCAAAAAAGCCTTCGGTTGCATGATGGACATCATTCAGCCGGCGTTCGAGCGAAGAAACAAAGTCATCGACCGTTGTCCCCATCAGGGCTGCAACGCGTCCCACCCCCTCATCAGAGGCAGGAACCCGATGCGTCTGTGCATCATTGACCATCTGAATGCGATGTTCGACGTCGCGCAACGCGCCATAATGATCCTGCAGTCGGTTCGATACTTCGTCAGGCACCCAACCTTTCTCGGCCAGCGACTGCAAACCTTTGACTGTTTCGCGTGCGCGTAAACTGCGATCCCGACCACCCGAAATCAGCTGCCGGGTTTGCGTGAACAGCTCAATTTCCCTTATGCCCCCGCGCCCCAGTTTCACGTCATGCCCGCGCACGCTGACCGGGCCATGCGTGCCTTTGCTGTCCCGAATACGCAGGCGAATGTCGTGCGCATCCTGGATTGCGGCAAAGTCCAGATGCCGGCGCCAAACGAAAGGGCGCAGGTCCTTTAGAAAACGCTCACCAGAGGCGATATTGCCCGCAGCGGCGCGCGCCTTGATAAAGGCGGCCCGCTCCCATGTGCGGCCAACGCTTTCGTAATAACGTTCCGCGGTTTCCATCGAGATACAGACCGGCGTCACCGACGGATCGGGCCGCAACCTGAGATCGGTCCGGAATACGTATCCATCCGCCGTCTTTTCGCTCAACATCGCAGTGAACCGGCGCGTGACCCAGGCAAAGCCTTGTCGCATCTCTGCAAACCGCCCGGGATCGACATGCGCATCATCGAAAAGGCAAATAAGATCAATGTCAGAAGAATAGTTGAGCTCGCCCGCCCCCATCTTTCCCATGGCAAGAACGACAAACCCATGCGAATCCGCCTCTGACATCTCTGATGAAGCCGGCAGTTTTTTGCGGCGCACCGCCTCTGCCAATGAGGCGCGCAAGGCGACATCACAGGCCACGTCGGCCAAAGTCGTCAGTGTCCCTGTCACGGTTTGCAAGGGCCAAGCCCCCCCCAAATCCGCCAGGGCCGCAATCAATGCCACGCGCCGTTTCGCCCGCCGCAAAAGACCCGGCAAAGCATCGGCATCCACACCGCGCAAAGCCGCGATTTCGGATGACACGCAGGTTTCGGGGTCCTCAACCGCATCCAGCAGCCAGTCCGCTTCCCGCATCATTAACCCGGCCAGATACGGGCTCGATCCGGCAGCGCCCCGGATCAATGGGGCCAAGGCTTGTGGACAACCCGGTAAAGACCGCAGAACGTCCTCACCAATCTCAGGATTAAACGCGTGAGGTTCCCGTGTCTGCCGACGGATTATAGACATCTGCACCCCACGTCTTTCTTTGGTTGGATCAGAGCAGACCCCATGCCGAACCCGGTTGCATTTGCCCCATCATTGGCCGAGAAACCTGTCCATGAGCAAGAGTTTAAAACGCGTCCGGCGAGCCTTGGCAGAGGCAAATGTTGATACAGAAATCCTGGAAACGCAGGGCGCACGGTCCGCACAGGACGCCGCGAACGCGGTTCAGTGCGAGATTGACCAGATCGCCAAATCGATGATCTTCGCCGGTGCATCGTCTAGCCAGCTTTATCTCTTTCTGACCGCTGGCAGTCGACAGGTCGATATCAACAAGGCCGCGACGTTGGTGGACGAGCCTTTGGGCCGCGCCGATGCCGCGACAGTGCGGGCTGTCACGGGTTTTGCTATTGGGGGCGTTTCGCCCGTCGGCCATTTCAGCCCGATCCCTGCCTTTTTGGACCTGACCTTGATGCAATTCGACCATGTTTGGGCCGCAGCAGGCACGCCAAACCACGTTTTTCGCGTCACACCACAAGTTCTCCTGCAAATTTCTTCAGCTCAAGCATCTGATTTCAGTATCTAATTCGAACAATGTAAAAAACATTCACATTTACCCTTGCAAACACCCGGTCGTCACCTCATCTCTTGGAATGTGAAAAGGCTTCACATTGACCAACCCTTGAGGAGAGACTGACCATGACGACCCTTTCAGACCCCATGCCACGTCCCCAGAACTGGCTGGAAAAAAGCGAGGCCTGGCTGGATCACAAAGGCAAAGGCGCCTGGATTGCAGCCATGGTTCTTGGCTTTGTCTTCTTTTGGCCGATTGGCCTGGCCCTTCTGTTCTACATGATCTGGAGCAAACGTATGTTTAGCGGTAAATGCAGCCCCGCCCGCAAATCCTGGACCCAACACGGGATGCGCGCCATGAAACCTTCCGGCAACAGCGCGTTTGACGCCTATAAGGCCGACACCCTGCGCCGACTGGAACAAGAGCAAAATGACTTCGAAACCTTCCTCGAACGTTTGCGCGAAGCCAAGGACAAGGCGGAATTCGACCAGTTCATGGACGAGCGCGCCAAGACCGCCAAATCGGATACCCCGTCCGATGACGATGAAGCGGCATAAAACCGGCTGATGCAAACCCTCCACCGTGCCCCGCGATCCGGGGCACGGAACCCTGATTTCCCTTCGGACCCCGACCATGACCTCTCTCCCCGATCCCGACCGACAGCCACAGTTTTACCACGGCATTCCGTCCAAACGGCTCTTGGCCTGGGTGATCGACATGGTGCTGATCATTGCGCTCTGCGCGATTATCCTGCCCTTTACGGCCTTCACCGGCATCTTCTTCTTTCCCTTTCTCGTGATGGTCGTCGGCTTTGCCTATCGGGTCATAACCCTGACCGGCGGCTCTGCGACCTTCGGCATGCGCTTTGCCGCGATCGAGCTGCGCACCCAGAATGGCGAACGGTTTGACCTCTCAACCGCGTTTCTGCACACGCTGGGCTATACCGTCTCGATCTCCCTTCCCGTGCTTCAGGTGATTTCCATCGTTCTTATGATGACCAACGCCCGGGCACAAGGCCTGACAGACCACGTGCTTGGCACGGTCGCCCTTGCCCGCCGGGCCGTGGTTTAACCTTCATCACAACAGGTCGCCAAACCCTCTTGGCGACCTGTCAGGCGGTTGTTATCATCCCTCCAGTCGACCTCCGGATGATACATGCGCCACACGCTCCCAATTGCTCCACAGTTCTATGTGACAGCACCGCAACCCTGCCCTTATCTCGAGGGGCGGATGGAGCGGAAATTGTTCACCGCACTCCAGGGCGAAAACGCGGAACGGCTCAACAATAGCCTTTCGCAACAAGGGTTTCGGCGCTCGCAGAACGTCCTTTACCGTCCATCCTGCGCAGAATGCTCGGCCTGTCTCTCGGCCCGGATCGACGTTTCGAAATTCACACCCAGCAAAAGCCAAAAACGCACGTTGCGCCGCAATGCCGGTCTGACACGACGCGCGACATCGCCTTGGGCAACAGAAGAGCAATACGAACTCTTCCGCAAATATCTCGACACCCGGCACGCCGATGGCGGCATGGCGGATATGGATGTCTTCGAATTTGCAGCCATGATCGAAGAAACCCCCATTCAGTCCCGGGTCATCGAATATGTCGATGAAACCTCGCGCGACCTGATCGGGGTCAGTCTGACAGATGTGCTGGGTGACGGGTTGAGCATGGTCTATTCCTTCTACGTGCCCAATGCCCCCGCCCGCAGTCTGGGCACCTTCATGATCCTCGACCACATCCGCATCGCCCAGGAAAACAACCTGCCTTACGTCTACCTTGGCTACTGGGTGCCGGGATCGCAGAAAATGGGCTACAAGGCGCGGTTTTCCGGGCTTGAAGTGTATTTTGGCGGCGAATGGCGCGCCATGACCGACCCCGACAATTTCGCCGCCGACACGCACCCTTTGTCGACCGAAGCGATTGCAGAACAGGTTGCCAATATTCAGTTGCCGGACCGCCGACCAACCGGCGAACGCTGACAACCATGCAATACCTCCATGCGATTTCTTTGCTGGTGCCGGACTATGACACCGCACTGGACTTCTATGTTGGCAAGCTCGGCTTTACCCTGCTCGAAGATGTGCCGCTGACGGACGCAAAACGTTGGGTCCGCATCGCGCCCCCCGGCGCCACCCAAGGCTCACTGCTGATTGCAAAGGCCGACGGCCCCTCGCAAACCGCCGCCATCGGCAACCAGACAGGAGGGCGCGTTGGCTTTTTCCTCGTGACTGATGACTTCGCCCGTGATCACGCGGAAATGCACGCAAAAGGCGTCCACTTCGAAGAAGATCCGCGCGACGAACCCTATGGCTCCGTCGCGGTCTGGCAAGACCCGTTCGGCAATCGCTGGGACCTGATCCAGTTCGCCAAACCGGCCTAGGCTTCTTTCTTGTCCAAAATACCCCGGGGATGAATGGCCCACCGGGCCAGAAGGGGCAGCGCCCCTTCCTTGCACGCAAAAAAGCAACGGGGCCCGAACGGGCCCCGTTTCCGTTGGATTTCCAAATCCTAGTTCGGGATCAAATCCGGTACGGTGGTCACGATACCCGGGAAGAACCACAAGATCCCCAAACCGACCACCTGGATCAACACAAAGGGCAGAATACCGCGATAGATATGACCGGTTGTCACCTCTTTGGGCGCAACCCCCCTCAGATAAAAGAGCGCAAAGCCAAAGGGCGGTGTCAGGAACGAGGTCTGCAGGTTCACCGCCACCATGATCGTTACCCATTTGGGGTCAAAAGACCCGCCATAGATCACCGGCCCAACGATTGGGATCACGATGTAGATGATCTCCAGGAAGTCCAGCACGAAGCCCAGCACAAAGAGCACCAGCATCACGATCAGGAACACCGTGAACTCATTGTCAAAGCTCTTCAGGAACTGCTGAATGTAATGCTCCCCGCCAAACGAGATGACAACGAGGTTCAACAACTGAGATCCGATCAGGATCGTAAAGACCATCGATGTCACCTTGGCCGTTTCCCGCACAACCGGGCTCAGCACGCCAGAACTGAACAGCACCCAGCAGGAATAGAGCAAACCAAACAGGGCATAAAGATACGCACCATACGCGAGGAAGAAGGCAAACCAGGTTTCGCCGGTCACCCCATCAACATTGATCCTAGGGTCAAAGTTCACACCCACAAGGATACAGATGATGATCGCAAATGTGGACAGGATGATGGGTTGCCCCGACCGACCCTGATCCTGCAGCTTGCGATAAGCGGCGAGCATGATCGCCCCGCCCGCGCCGAGGGCGGCGGCAGGTGTGGGGTTTGTGATGCCGCCCAGAATAGAGCCCAAAACCGCGACAATCAGAACCAATGGCGGGAACACAACCCGGATCAACTCGTTCTGCGTCAACCGGATCGCCGCATCACGACAGCCATAGAGCGTGATAGCCATCGGGATGGCCAGCATCGCCCAGGATGCCCCAGAGGACGTCAACGGCCCAATCAGCAAGATATCGACCAACAGCAAAAGGCCCAGACCCGCCGCCCCAATGATCAGGGGCCGTGGCTCTTCAGACGGGGCCACACCGCGTGCAATGCTCAGCATGAGGCCCAGCAGAACCACGATGATCGCCAGTCCGGTGCCAATTGGCGCCGCGCCGGCAACCTTGGCGTCAAGGGCTGCGGCGACTTCTTCGTCCGTCAACCGTTCGCTCTGCGCCTGCCCGCCGGATGCGTCAATCGCCTGTTGTTCCGCAATTGCGGTGTCCCAAGCCTCCTGACCGTGCAACTCGATCATCGACGCCTGACATTCCGGAGACACGTTGGTCCGCAGGCTGGCCGCTTCACCGATGTCGGAAAAGGCCGATACGGTGGTGTCCTGGCTGCCCACGATGTTGAGATTGCCCAACAAAATGGTTCCGACGACCAGACCAACCGGCACGAACAGGAACCACGTCAACGCCTCGCTACGGGTGATGGGTTCGCCATTGGCCGCCCCCATTTCCACGGCTGGCGCCTTTTCCGGATTGAACATGGCATAGCCAAAGGCATACGCCGCATAAAGCCCTGCCAGCAGGATACCCGGCAAAAGGGCAGCCTGGAACAAGGTCCCAACGGACACAACCGCAGGCTCGCCCAGATAGGTCAAGGCATCGGTACACCCGGCCGTTTGCGCCCGCGCTTCTTGTGCCGCGGAATACAGGTCCCCGGCCAATGTGCCAAGAAGGACGATCACAATAGAGGGCGGAATGATCTGTCCCAATGTTCCCGACGCCGCGATCACGCCTGTGGCCAGTTCCGGCGAATAGTTGTTCCGCAACATGGTCGGCAGCGCCAGCAAGCCCATGGTCACAACGGTTGCACCAACAATCCCGGTCGACGCCGCCAGGAACGCGCCTACAACCACGATTGACACAGCCAGACCGCCCGGCAATAGGCCAAAGACCCGTGCCATGGTGGTCAAAAGATCGTTCGCGATCTTTGAGCGTTCCAGCGTGATGCCCATCAGGACGAACATCAGAACCGCCAACAGTGTTTCGATGGATTGACCCGCCAGAACCCGTTCATTGATCCGGTTCACGATGAACGAGACATTCCGGTCCAGCGCAGTTTCCCAGCCGCTTGGGAACACAGGTTCGGCGATCCGGGGCAAGTCAGGGTATCGGAACACGGATATCGTGTCCGGTTTGATCCCAGAATTTACCAGATCCCTGTAAACCGTGCTGGAGGTGTCAATCGCCTGGTGGATCAGCAATCCGGCACTGTCCAGCGCCGCGATAATCCCGAAGGAGATGACCCCGGCCCCACCGATGGCGAAGGCCACCGGAAAGCCGGACAGGATCCCTGCGAACAGGGTAAAAAATACGATGATCAGGCCAATCTCGACGCCATCAAGACCGAAGAGCATATGCGTTGTCCCTTGCTTTAATGCGCGCCTTCATAGGCTTCTTCACCCTCTCCAAGGCTGTCCTTGTCGAGGTATTTGTTTTCACTTTCCTGCCCCTCTTTCCATTCCAGGAACGAGCGGTAGAAGACGGCCATCGCCTGCAAGAAGATCATGCCGCAGAACGCCACAAGCAGAATCTTGAAGATGAAATAGCCGGTAAATCCGTTCGGGCTGAACCCGATGGTTTCCACATTCCAGCGCATCGCGCGGGATTTCAGCAGCAACCGATCCAACGTGTCAGAGGCGGACGGCTTGGGTACGATCAAATGCCGCCACAAGAAGTACCATGCGTACATCCATGTCAGCACCGCCATCGGCATCATGAAGAACAGCGCCCCGAACATGTCGATCATTTTCTTGGTGCGGAATTTGACCGCTGCATAGACGAGGTCCACCCGCACATGCCCGCCCTGAACAAACGTGTAAGCTGCGCAAAGTGCGACCACCAAGGCGTTGTAAAGCTTCAGTTCTTCGGCGAACCAGCTGATGTCATATTGCAGCGGAATACCGAAGCCGATCGAGATATCGGGCCGGGTAAAGATCCGCTGCATGAACACGATGATGATCTGTTGCAAGACCATTGCCAGACCGGCCCAGGCGAAAAACCGTCCGATGGTGTTGGCGAACCATTCCAGTCCGCGCACGACACCCCACAGAAACTCATTCCGCCAAATGCCGATGGCCGTTATCGCCAAGAAAACGGTCAACACAAAAAAGAAGAACTCGACCGAGCCGCCATAATACACAACCCGCATGACGGATTGCTTATCTTCCGGCGTTGCTCCCCAGCTTATCCAGTCGAGCCACAGGCTCGGGTTCGCGACGGCATAGAACGTATTGTAAAATGCCATTCCGATTTGGCTGAAAAACCAGATGATCCCATCCAGCAAGCCCGCGAAAAAGCCACCGCCTGTGTCTTCTTCCATGTGTCCCCCAACGGACCCCTAAGGGCCCCATCGCGTCCCATAAATTCACGAAAACGCGGGACCGGGTTGCCCCCGGTCCCGCGTCAATTTCAGGTCGGCTTAGCCGCCCAGCACGCGCACGCGCTGTGCCACATAGTAGCCGTCCGATTTGTTAATCCAGGACGCCGAGTTCGCCAGCGACTCTTCGAACGAACCACGGATGTTGGCGAAGATTTCGTCGCCCATGTTTTCGTCCATGACTTCTGCCGAAGCCGCGCCGAATGCATCCCAGATATCATCCGAGAATTGCAGCGTTTTCACGCCCTGCGCCTGCAGACGAGCCAGTGCGGCACCGTTGTTGGCCAGTGTTTCGGACAGCTGGTAATGCGTCACAGCCATCGATGCGTTACGCAGGATCGCCTGGTGCTGCGGTGTCAGGTCGTTCCAGACGTCCAGGTTCACCGAAGCAGTCAGAGCCGAGCCCGGCTCGTGGAAACCAGCGGTGTAGTAGACTTTTGCAACTTCCTGGAAGCCAGCGCGTTCGTCAGCCATCGGGCCAACCCACTCCAGACCGTCCAGAGCACCCGAAGACAGGGCTTGGTACAGTTCACCACCCGGGATGTTCTGAACCGACGCGCCCAGTTTACCCAGAACCTTGCCGCCCAGACCCGGCATACGGAACTTCAGACCGTTAAAGTCGTCAGCCGATGTCATTTCCTTGCGGAACCAACCACCCGACTGCGAGCCAGAGTTACCGGCCAGCAGACCTTTGAGGTTAAAGATCTGACCCAGCTCGTCATGCATCTCTTCGCCGCCACCATGGTAGTACCAGTTGGTGACTTCCTGCGCTGTGCCGCCGAACGGAACCGCGGTGAAGTATGCATAGCCCGGGTGCTGACCGATGAAGTAGTAATCAGCCGAGTGATACAGGTCTGCCTGGCCCGACGACACCGCGTCAAACACTTCCAGCGCGCCCACCAGTTCGCCCGGTGCTTTCTTGTCGATGGTCAATGCGCCATCCGACATGGCCCCAACCATTTCAACAAAATAGCTGGCCGCGTCATCCAGAACGGCAAAGCCACGCGGCCACGAGGTGACCATGGTCAGGGTGCGGTTGCCTTGGGCAATCGCGGGTGCTGCCAGCGTGGCTGCCGCTGCTGCGGTACCACCCAAAGCGGAATTCTTTAGAAATGAACGACGATCCATAGAGTACACTCCTCCCATTGCGATGTCCGCCCACACGCGCGAGCGAACGGATCGATAAGTAAGAGCACGGTAGTGCCCTAAAGTCTTTTGTGAATACCGAGTAGTGCGTAGAAGACGGGCAAACCGTTGTCAAAACTGATTTTTTTGTCAAAAATGAGTTCTTTTTTCTAGGTCGGCCGCGCGTCCAACAGTGAGGAAACCGTGATGCGGATGCCTATTTGATTCGGATCAAAATCGCCGTATTCAGGTGCTTATGCGCGCGTTTGCTCAAGTCTTCCGGCCCAACTATGCCCAAAAACTGTCCCTGCTGGCGGCTGTCCCGCTGGTGCTGGCGGTGGCCGCAATTGCGGTTTTGGTGGCTTATCAATCCCGCGCCTTGGCAGAACGGGAAATACAAGCGCTTGAGCAGCAACTTTTGGAAGCCAAGAAAGCCGAGTTGCGCAACTATGTGACGCAAGCGCGGAACGGGTTTTACTTTGTCTACGGGAACGCGCCGCCCGATGATCAGCATGCCAAAGATCAGGTCATGCAGATCCTCGCCGCGATGATCTACGGCGATGAAGGTTTCTTTTTTGTCTATGACTATGATGGCACCAATTTGGTCAGCCCGCGTCAGACAGAGATAATCAACCGCAACTGGTCTGGGCTGGCGGACAGCGAAGGCACACCCATCACGGATGAATTGATCCGCATTGCCCGCCAAGGAGCCGGCTATCACACCTATCTCTGGCCAAAACCTTCAACAGGAGAAGAGGCCGAGATGATCACCTATGTGACCTCTTTTCCCAGCTGGCAGTGGGCGGTTGGCACCGGTGTCTTTATTGACGATGTCGTGGCTTCGGTCGCTGCGGCGCGTGCTGACGTCGAAGAACGCGTCCAACAGACTTTTATCTATATCGGGATCATCACGCTTGCCGCGCTTTTGATTGTTTTCATATCCGGCATGGCCATCAACATCCGAGAACGACGTCTCGCCGATGCAAAACTCAAAGAGCTGACCCAACGTGTTTTCGACGCTCAGGAAGAAGAGCGGGGCCGCGTTGCACGCGAATTGCATGACGGGATCAGCCAGATCCTTGTCGGGGTCCGCTATGCGTTGGACACCACCCGCCGGCGATTGCAACCCGATGACACCAAGGCCGGCGTTTCGCTGGAAAAAGGGATCGACAACCTGGGCACCGCAATCAATGAGGTACGCCGGATCAGCCGTGATCTGCGGCCCGGTGTGTTGGATGATCTGGGTTTGGGCCCGGCTATCAAGGCCTTGGCCGAGGATTTTGAGGATCGAACGGGCATCGAGACCGAGTTTTCCACCGTGGTCTTTCGCAACCGGCTCGATCAGGACAGCAAGATCGCGCTCTACAGGATTGCCCAAGAAGCGCTGACAAATATCGAACGCCATTCAGAGGCCAGCCATGTCAAGATTGACATTCGCGGTCACAAAAAAGGCGCGACGTTGCGGATTGTGGACAATGGACGCGGCTTGCCCGCAGAACAGGAACGGCAATCCAGCCGGGGTCTGGGCCTGCGGAACATGCAGGAACGCATCGAACAGCTTGACGGCACGCTCAGAATATTGTCATCACGCAGCGCCCGGTCCGGCGGGGGAACCGTGATCGAGGCGCAAGTTCCGCTGACGCACCTGTTGTCGCCGGAGCGAGAGGGGCGGCAGACCATGGAGGCCAAACTATGACCGAACCGGTACGGGTTCTGATCGTCGACGATCATCCGATGGTCGCCGAAGGCATCATGTCCATTCTGGAAAGCTATGACGACGTTAACGTCGTTGGTATCCTGTCCAATGGACAAGAAGCGGTCGATCAGGCACCACATCTGACCCCGGACGTTATCCTGATGGACCTCAACATGCCCAAGCTGGGCGGTCTGTCGGCCACTGAAATCCTGCTGGAACGGGTTCCAGATGCGCATATCCTGATCCTGTCCATGCATGACAGCCCGGAATACGTCTCGACCGCGCTTGCCCATGGCGCGCGGGGTTACGTCTTGAAAGACGTGCCTACAGAAGAGATCAAACAGGCCATCGACACTGTAATGGCCGGCGAACGGTATCTTTGCACCGGTGCGCGCGGGTCATTGGAACCCAAGGATGGCACCACCCGCGAGGCGCTGACCGGGCGCGAGCAAACGATCTTGCTGCAATTGGCTCAGGGCAAATCAAACAAGGCAGTTGCCGAGGAACTAGATATCTCGGTGCGCACCGTGGAAACCCATCGCAAGAACATCAAGCGTAAGCTGGGTATTTCTTCAACCGCCGGGCTGACCCGCTATGCGCTGGAACATGGGGTTCTGCAAGGGACTGGCGAAGCGTTTTGAAGCCTGACCTTTCGGGCTTTGGTGACTTTCAGATTGAGCGACCGTTTTTTGAATGGGCACCGCAACAACGTTTGGTTGGTACACCGGAACGCCGAACACTTTGTCGCCAAATCCACGCGCCATTACGAAGAGAGTGTGGCGTGGATGGATGCGCTGATGACCCATACGCGGAACAGAGGTTTTCAGACGCCCAACCTGATCAGGTCGCAGTCGGGCAATCTGGTGTCGCAGGGTTGGACATTGGAAACCTTCATCGAAGGTCGCCCTTGGCCGACAGCAAAAATGCCTGCGTTGAAAAAGCCCGTGATCGCTTTGCACGCAAGCAGCCATCGCTTTTTGTCCCGCCCGGGGTTTGCTGGCAGCTTGGAGGCACGCAGAGATGCGGTTGCTGGCACTGTGTGCCTTGCTGATTTGCCCGCAGATGTTGCCGCATTGTGCCTGTCGGCATGGGAAAAGATAGCTGAAGACCGGCAGATCGCCGTGCACGGGGATTTAAACCCTGAAAACGTCATACAAAGTCCGGATGGCCGCCCTGCCCTGATCGATTGGGATGAGTGCCGGATGGATGCGCCGCTATATGATCTCTTGCCTCTGTGCGACCAAGATCAAGTTTCGCCCGCGTGGCAAGCCGCGCATCTGGCGTGGGAAACGGCCTCTGGTTGGGACATCGAGCCGGCCCATGCCGCGAAGAGTTTGGCCCGTTTGAAAGAGATGTTAGGTCGTGGTTAATCCCGGTCGCGAATGTCTTGACCAAAAAACACCAGCGCCCCGTCTTCGTCCAGAACATGGAACTCGCGTTGTTGGTAAGGCTGATCAAACGGCGCGCGCACCCGACCATCTGGCAGCTTATCCAAAGCAGGTTTCAGCGCCGCATAAAGAGCATCCACATCATCTACATCGATGTAGAAAGAATGCTCATGCCCCAGCGGCTTCCCATCAGCCCGCGGGGGACATTCCAAAAGCCGCACCGCGACATCCTGGCACCTGAGGAACGCGTAATTGTCCGCTTGAAACCCCAGCGTGAACCCCAGCGCATCGCAATAGAAAGCAACCTGACGCTCCAGATCACTGCACAGCACAAACGGCGTGATCTGTGTCATCCGGGCCATGGCATACCTCTAATCCCGCAAAGCGTCTGCGCGCAACCCGGCCCGTTCATAATGGATCGGCAACACGCGCCCGTATAGCTGTTTGGTCCGCTCCACACCGCCGCACATGCCTTCTTGCTCAACAAACGAGAATATCCCGACATAGCGTTTGCGCGCGCCCGACATCGCCGTCACGCGATGCAGCGAATAGCGCCCTTTGAAAATCTGCAAATCGCCCGGTTGCAGCTCTAACCGCCGAATGACGCGTGTGTCGCCGCGCAAGACCGCGCTGACCCCGGCATAGTTTTCATCCGTCGAACTGCGCAGCATGGGGACATATTCAAATGCACCGCCTTCTTCTGCGTTCTGGATGGCCAGTGTCACGGTGAAATTGTTGGTATCAAAATGCCAAGGAAATCCGTCGCCTTCCTCGACCATGTTCACGATGACATCTGCCAACGGATCGTCATAGCGATAGAAACCATCAGCCGGCACAGCCAGTGCCTCTCGCAAAAACGGCATAAAACCGGAATAGGCATAAATGCTGCGCAACGGACCTTCGGACCCAAAGTTATCCGCAGGGATGAATGCGTTGGACCGGTCATAAAACATCCGCGCCGGGTGATAAGGCGGCAGGCTGGTGTCCTCTTTCGAAAAATACACGTTTGTCCGCCCCTTTGACAAATGCGCCTGATCGGCCACGCTATCGGCTTCGGCAATCAAAGCCTGCAACCCGGCGTCATGCACGAACCCCCGCAAAACGGCGCATCCGTCTTCTTTAAGGGCGTTCTGTATATCCTCGATCATCCGTTGATAGGCAGGACTGTCTGGCAAATCGAGCGGATAGCGTCCCACATCTACCAGGTCGTGTATATTGAACATGTCGTCGCCTCCCGATGCTGATGACCCAACGCTGCGCGAGTTCGAGACGGTGTTCTGAACTGTTTCGGACATGGGCTTGTCGCAAACAGACCGTCAAACAGATGCGATTCTTTCGATTTCATGCGGCATTTTTTCGCAAAATTTCACCACAAGCCGAAAACGCGAAAGAAAACTTCGCAAAATCTGGCATTTCAGTCATTTTTTCGTTCGATTGCCGGTTGACGCCCTTTGGCCCCCACCCTAATGTCGCCCCTGCATGAAGGAGCCAGATGGCATGACAGAACTAGTCGTCATTGTAGGGAAATCGCGCATGGGCCGGTGACGGTACACCATAACCAAACCCATGCGCCTCCGACCGAAAATCGGAGGTTTTTTTGTGCGCAAAGTGAGTGTCTCGGATGGAGCTGAACAGATGACACGTGAAATGACCGGAGCAAGAATGGTGGTTCAAGCACTGAAGGATCAGGGCGTGTACACGGTATTTGGCTACCCGGGCGGTGCGGTGCTACCGATTTATGACGAGGTCTTTCAGCAAAACGATATTCGGCACATTCTGGTGCGGCATGAACAAGGCGCGGTGCATGCCGCCGAGGGCTATGCGCGGGCAACCGGCAAGCCGGGTGTTTGTCTGGTGACCTCTGGCCCGGGCGCTACCAACGCGGTGACCGGCCTGACCGACGCTCTGATGGATTCGATCCCGATCGTTGTACTGACCGGACAGGTTCCGACGTTTATGATTGGATCGGACGCGTTCCAAGAGGCTGATACCGTGGGCATCACCCGCCCCTGCACCAAGCATAACTGGCTGGTGAAGGAAACCGATGCGTTGGCCGGTGTTATCCATGAGGCGTTTCATGTTGCCACCTCGGGCCGTCCGGGCCCGGTTTTGGTCGACATTCCAAAGGACGTACAGTTCGCGACCGGCGCGTACAGCCCGCCAAAGCCAAACGCGTCGCATTACCAACCACGCCTGAAAGGCGACATGGAAGAGATCACAGAGCTGGTCGCCGCCATGGAAACCGCCAAAAAGCCCGTCTTTTATACCGGCGGCGGTGTGATCAACTCTGGCCCGGCGGCAAGCCAATTGCTGCGCGAGCTGGTGGATGCCACCGGTTTCCCAATCACCTCGACGCTGATGGGTCTGGGCTCTTACCCCGCATCCGGCAAAAACTGGCTGGGTATGCTGGGCATGCATGGCCTTTATGAAGCCAATCTTGCGATGCATAATTGCGATCTCATGATCAATATCGGTGCCCGTTTTGACGACCGTATCACCGGCCGCATCGATGCCTTCAGCCCGAATTCCAAAAAGGCGCATGTCGATATCGATCCGAGCTCGATCAACAAGGTGATCCATGTGGATATCCCGATCGTCGGGGACGTCGCGCATGTGCTGGAAGACATTCTGAAGGTTTGGAAAGCCCGCGGCCGAAAAACCGATGTCGCAGCGGTCAAACAGTGGCAATCGCAAATCGACGAATGGCGTAAAGTCAAATGCTTGGCCTATACGGCGTCCGAAAAGACCATCAAACCGCAGCATGCACTCGAACGGCTGGAGGCGCTGACCAAGCACCGCAATGACAGGTATATCTGCACCGAGGTTGGTCAGCATCAGATGTGGGCCGCGCAGTATCTTGGTTTTGAAAACCCTAACCAATGGATGACGTCCGGTGGTCTGGGCACGATGGGCTATGGTTTTCCGGCGTCCGTCGGCGTGCAAATCGCACATCCTGACGCGCTCGTCATCAACGTCGCCGGCGAAGCGTCCTGGCTGATGAACATGCAGGAAATTGGAACCGCGGTTCAGTACCGCCTGCCGGTGAAGCAGTTCATTCTGAACAACGAACGGCTGGGTATGGTGCGCCAATGGCAGGAATTGCTGCATGGCGAACGCTATTCCCATTCCTGGTCAGAGGCCCTGCCCGACTTTGTGAAGCTCGCGGAAGCCTTTGGTGCCAAAGGCATCATTTGTTCCGACCCTGCTGACCTCGACGATGCGATCATGGAAATGATCAATTACGACGGTCCGGTCATTTTCGACTGTGTTGTAGAGAAACACGAAAACTGTTTCCCCATGATCCCGTCGGGCAAGGCACATAACGAAATGCTGCTGGGCGAAGCTGAAACCCAAGGCGTGATCGACGCCAAAGGTTCGGTTCTGGTCTAAGTCGCATCGGTGAAACGGGATGCCTGAACCCATCGGATCACTTTGGATTGGCGGCAGGTTGTCTGTGCTGGACAACATCTGCCTCAAATCCTTTGTCGCCCAAGGGCATCAGGTGACCCTGTTTCATTATCAGCCTTTGTCCAACGTGCCGGACGGTGTGGATGTCGTTGATGCCCGGGAAATCTATCCGGATGACGACATCCTGATCCATAAGAATGGCAGCCCGGCCATGCACGCGGATATCTTCCGCCTGCACCTGATGGCCAAAACGGACATGATTTGGGCGGACACCGATATGTACTGCCTGAAACCGTTTTCGAGCGACAATGGCTGGGCGATCGCACGGCAAAGCGACAAGGCCGTCATCAATTGTGTGTTTCGTTTGCCCAAAGACAGTCAGGTGCTGACGTTCATGCTGGACTTTGTTCAAGATCGCTATCCGATCCCGCCATGGACCATATCCAAGGTACGCCGGACGCTGATTGAGGAACGTGACCGCGGCGAACCGCGTCATGTGACACAGATGCTGTTCACGACCTATGGCCCGCGCCTGTTGAAACACGCGCTGATCCAGAACGACGCATTGGACCGGGTGGATGAGGTTGAAACCTACCTGTCCTTGCCGTCCACCGAACACCGCTTTGCCGCCAAGGCCAAGCACCGCACCACCATTCTTGAAGAACGATGCACAGAAAAGACCAAGGGTATTCACCTTTGGCATACGCTTATGAAACGGCACGGTTGGCTCGACAGGATCGAACCGGGCAGTTTCCTTCACCAAGCTGCACTGGATCTGGACGTGCCCCTGTCCAGCGCCGCTGCCTGACACAAAATAAAAGATAAAGGCCCCTGATATGTCCGCACTTCACATCAAAAAAGGCGCAACCAAGCATTCCGCTTACAACCTTCGCCCAACCTTTTCGGACGTTCAGGAACGGCACACCTTGGCGGTCCTTGTCGATAACGAAGCCGGGGTTCTAGCGCGCGTGATCGGTCTGTTTTCCGGGCGTGGGTATAACATCGAAAGCCTGACTGTTGCTGAAGTGGATCACACCGGTCACCTCAGCCGCATCACAATTGTCACCACTGGAACGCCGCAGGTGATCGAACAGATCAAAACGCAACTGGGCCGTATCGTTCCGGTTCACGAAGTGCACGATCTGACGACCGAAGGTCAGTCGGTCGAACGTGAGCTTGCCATTTTCAAGGTGGTGGGCGCCGGTGACAAGCGGGTCGAAGCACTGCGCCTTGCAGATATCTTCCGGGCCAATGTGGTCGACAGCACCTTGGGCAGTTTCATCTTTGAAATCACCGGCGCGCCGGAAAAGATCGATGCATTTGCTGATTGGATGAGACCGCTCGGCTTGACCGATGTGGCGCGCACTGGCGTCGCCGCGCTGTTACGCGGCGAGTAGCACTTAAAACCCTGCAGCCGAGGCTGGTGCGTCCTGCGACCTGGTGTCGACGGGACGTTTTGCGAACGGTAAAATACTGGCCGAGGTTCGGGGTTGTACACGTGCCTGTCGGCAGGTGGGCGCAGACGCCTTTTGGCTGTTAAGGCCGTCAGTGATTCCCTTATAGAGACCATCTTCTATCAAGCGAACGCCATCCGCGTACCGACACTTTTGTTCAATCGTGACGTCGAACTGAACAAAATCGCCTGCATCCAGCATCATGTCCTGACCCTGGACTGAAGACCGGTAAAACGCCAGGTCGCCGTGATCTTCACACCAGATCACTGCCTTGTTTTCGTTTGGATTACTCCAGAGGACCACGCCGTACATCATACTATCCAACCCGTTGTTTCTTTGAATTTTGTGCGAAATCCGACGACAGCAATATCAAAAATTCTGCGTCGCACGCTTGCATTTTGTGTCGACTAAAGTACCAATTCACTCGTAAGCGCGTCAGTAGTGACGCATTATAGCATCACGTCAGGTACTAAATGCAATCAAACTAGGGAGTTACGCGCAAGATGAACGGTTCAGGCCACATCGCACGCCACAATAAAAAGAAGACATGACTAAACCCACTCGAACACCAGCTGAACTGCGCAACATGTTTGGCGCCAATCTGCGAGAACTGGCATCTTCCTATCCGTCGATTTCAGAACTGTCGCGGCAACTCGGCATCAACCGGACGCAATTCAATCGATATCTGGGCGGAGAAAGCTTTCCGCGACCTGACGTTCTGGAGCGAATTTGCTCCTTTTTTAACGTCGATGCCCGCATTCTGCTGGATCCGGTCGGCCATCTTTCCGCGCAAAAAGACAGTTTGTCTTCCGATGTTCTACAGGATTTCGTCGGTGCAGGTGTCGCCAACATTCCTGAAACAAAGTTTCCGTCCGGGTTTTACCGTTTTTCGCGCAAGAGTTTTGTAAACGACACGAACTATGTCGTTGGCATTGTCTATGTATTTCGCCGGGACAAAAACACTTATGTCCGCGGCTTCGAAGCGAAAGAAGCAATGCGCCAACAAGGCCTCGCCATAGACGCGGCGACCCGAGAGTTCAGAGGTTTGGTGAGCGAACAAGAGGACGGCATCACGATGCTGATCTCTCGTCGCAGAGCGATTACCACTTCGTTCAATTACCTCACCAAAGTGGCATCAATGAACAACAACTATTGGGTCGAATATGTAACGCGCACAGTTCCTGAAAGCCTGACAGGTACGCGCGCTGTGCGGATGGTTTATGAGCACATTGAAACAAGCTCCAGCGAAGTAATGACCGCGGCACGCAGCGCCGGCCTGTGCACCGAAGAAGAGTTGTTGCCATTCCATCGCCGTTTGCTGCAAACCGGTGCCCCGTTCCGCTAAAAAGCTGCTCAATTGGTCGCCTTGAGAAAAACCGCGTCGCGAACGCGCGTGTGAAGTTATGGATTCGGCGTATTCTGTTTGCCACAGATCACAGGGGTGCCAGATGACCAATTCAGTGACCGACTTGTCCGCCGTACGTCGCCCAATCGACCGGGCCCAAGGGCTGCCAAACGCCCATTACACTGATCCTGCCGTTTACGCGGAAGAAGGCGAAGCGCTGCTGGCCAAGCAATGGGCTGGCCTTGCCGTTGCGGCGGACGTCCCTGAAACCGGCGACGCTGTTCCCATGACCTTTCTGGGCATGCCGCTTTTGATGGTACGGGACCGGTCCGGCACCGTGCGCGTTTTTCAAAACATCTGCCGTCATCGTGGCATGATATTGGTCGAAGAACCCCGCAAGATCGAAGGCGCCATCCGCTGCCCCTATCACAGCTGGTGCTACAGCACGGATGGTCGGCTTGTTAGCACGCCTCATGTGGGCGGCCCTGGACAAAACACGCATGACGGCATCGATAAGGCCCTTTTGGGCCTGATTGAGGTGCGCAGCCACATCTGGCGGGATGTCGTGTGGATCAACATGTCCGGGGATGCGCCAGCGTTCGAAGATGCGCACGCCGATCTGATGGCCCGTTGGGCCGAATTTGAACAGCCCCTGTATCATGGCGGCGACGACAGCAAGTTCCAGCTGACGGTCAACACCAACTGGAAACTGGCCGTCGAGAACTATTGCGAAAGCTATCATCTGCCTTGGGTCCATCCCGGGCTGAACAGCTACTCCCGCCTGGAAGACCATTACCACATCGAGGCCCAGGATCGGTATTCAGGACAAGGCACGTTGGTCTATCGCCAGCTCAAGGGCGACAACGACGCCATGTTCCCGGATTTCGAAGGTCTCAGCGACAAATGGGACACCGCAGCCGAGTACATTTCGGTCTTCCCAAACGTCCTCTTGGGTGTGCACCGCGATCATGCCTTTGCCATCGTCCTGCAGCCCGAACAGATGGATCTGACGATCGAAAACATACACCTGTATTACCAGACGCCTGACACGGATGCGGATTTGCGGGTCAGGAACGCGGCTTTGTGGAAAGATGTCTTTGTCGAAGACATTTTTGTGGTCGAAGGCATGCAACGCGGTCGCGCCGCGCCGGGCTTTGATGGAGGACGTTTTTCGCCCGCGATGGACGGCCCGACCCACCTCTTTCACAATTGGGTCGCCGCCCGCATTAATGCCCATCGCGCCCAAGCCAAAGCTGCGGAATGACCGATTTGGACAGCCGCCTTTTGGCGGCACATGAGGCTGGTGATACGCCAGCCCTTGTGGATTTGTATAAAGAGGCCGCAGATACCGCTCCGGATGCGGATGCAGCCGGGTTTTTTCTGACCCATGCCTATGTTTTTGCGTTGGAAATCAACCACCCAGATGCAGCGGCATTGCGCGCCCGACTGGTCGAAACCGGGCGCGAAACACCCGGCTGAGTTAGACGTCGCGTTCTGCGTCCTGCATCAACAATTGATAAAGATGCCATGTTGCATGCCCAAGCAATGGCAGCACCAGAAACAGCCCCAAGAACCAAGGCACCAGTGCCACAAACGTCAGCACCGCGATGAACAGACCCCAACCGATCATGGGAGCGGGATGTGCCCTGACATATCCAAGGCTGGTGATCATCGCGGTGACAAAATCCAGCTCTCGATCCAGCAGCATTGGCAGGGACAAAACCGTCAGCGCATAAAGCACATAGGCAAAGATGGCCCCGACGATGGTGCCGACCGTCAGCATCTTGATCCCTTGGAACGTGAAAAACACGTCATAAGACGTTGAAATATTTGTCATAGTGGAAAGCCCAAGGAAAAGGGCAAAGATCATATGACCGATAAAGAACCAAAACAGAAACACGACAATGATAATCGCACAGATCGAAGGGAGTTGCCGGCTGCCTTGGCGCAGGATCACGCCAAAAACCTCGCCCCAGACCAACGGTTCTTCTGCGGCCAACCGGCGAGACACCTCATACAATCCAACGGCAGCAAAAGGGCCCAAAAGAGGGAAACCGATCGTGGCCAGGATCAACCAAAAAGTGGTTCCCGTGGCTTGGGTGATCCAGACCATCAGCCACCCTGCAAGAACGTAAAACCCCGCAAAAACAGCACCATAGAGAGGCGCGCGCTTCATGTCTCGCCAGCCAAGAGCGAGCGCTTCGCGCAGCATATCCCCCGAGACTGTTCCCAGGGCGGGTACTCCGAATTGTGGCTCTGTGCGCATGGTTCCTCCCCGTTTCGATTTATCTTTCCGGTGGTCGTTGATCCGGCCATTGCGTGGCGGCGTGATAGGCCGCCCCGATCTGCAACATCCGCGCGTCTGATCCGCGCGGTCCGAACAACTGGATGCCCCCCGGCAAACCGCTTGCGCCAAATCCGGCGGGCACCGCCAAGCTTGGCAAGCCCAACAGGCTGACGGGCACCACGATTTCCATCCACCGATGATAGGTGTCCATTGCCACACCCGCGATCTCTTTGGGATAATCTTGCTTCACGGAAAACGGCCAGACCTGTGTCACGGGCATGATGAAAGCATCATAGGTTTCAGATATTTGCGCGAAGGTCTTATACCACTCAGAACGAACTGCGCTGGCCTTGTGCACCTCAAGCGCGGTCAGGTTTTCACCTTGCGAGATTTCCCACAGCGCCGTGTCTTTCAATGTAGCCCCAGCATCACGCAGCGGACGCAAGCCCGCCGCCACGGTCCATGACCGAAGCGTCTGCCAACTTTGGAAAATGGCCTCTCCCTCGAACGGCGGCGGCACCTCATCCACAGTGGCCCCCAAATCCTCAAACACTGCGCAGGCCGTTTGGCACAAGGTCATCAGCCCGTCTTCCATCGGCACGGCACCGCCCCAATTGCCAAGCCATCCGATGCGCAGGCCGCGCAGATCTGCAGGCGTGACGGGTGCGACAGGTCCGATGGGAGCTCCACCCGGCTGACGTGGATCTGGGCCCGACATGACATCCAGAAACAGTCCGATATCTGCAGGGTTCCGGGCCATCGGGCCCAAGGTGGACAATTGGTTCAGAAACGTATCGCCATTTGGCGCAGGCTCCGACGGGACAACGCCCCAGCTTGGCCGAAAGCCATAGACATTGTTCCAGGCCGCCGGGTTTCGCAGGCTGCCCATCATGTCGGACCCATCGGCCAAAGCCAGCATTCCGGTGGCCAGCGCCACTGCCGCGCCGCCCGACGAACCGCCACAAGTCAGATCCTGCGCATAAGGGTTGCGTGTCGCCCCGTAGACCGGGTTGAACGTGTGAGAGCCCAATCCAAACTCTGGCACGTTGGTCTTGCCGATCAAAATGGCTCCAGCGGCCCGCATGCGCGTCGCTAGGATATCATCCTGTTCCGGTATGTTGTTGGCAAAGGCAGGGGACCCCATGGTCGCGGGCATGCCGGCCACATTTACCAAATCCTTCACTGCGATTGGGATGCCATGCAACGGACCCAGCACCGGACCTTGATCCATGGCCTTCGCCTCTGCCATCAGCTCATCCGTGGCCCGCAAGGCCACAACGGCATTCAATGCGCCATTCGCGGCTGCGATTTGATCCAGTGTCGCCGCCATCAGCTCTTCTGCGGACAGGCTTTTGCACTGAAGCCGCGTGGCCAGTTCCGTGGCGGGCAGTCGTGTCAGCATGATGATGCGCTCCCTCTTTTGATCAGGTTAAGCTTCTGTCATCGCGGTGAAAAGACGCGAAAGCAAAACACATTCCTACCCGCGCAAAGCTGGCAAACCGATCCCGGTTGATTCAAATCCGCCGTCCGACGCGATGATCTGACCGGTGACATAGCTTGCTGCATCAGAGCACAGGAATAGGATAACGGACGCAATCTCATCCTCGCTACCATAGCGGTTCAGCAGGATCGCATCATGATATGCATCAATAATCTCTTGGGTATGCACCGCCATGGCCAGCTTGGTGCGCACCGGCCCCGGACAGACGCAATTGGCCCGTATGCCGTATTCGCCCAGCTCTGCCGCCTGTTGCCGCGTCAGATGCATCACCGCGGCCTTGGAGGTGCCATAGGCGACACGCAGCGTTGAGGCGCGCAGACCCGAAATGCTTGCAATATTCACAATCGCGCCGCGGCTGTCCTTCAGCGCAGGCGTACAGGCTTGGGAACACAGGAAAACGCCGTACAGGTTCGTCGCCATAACGTGGCGCCAGCGGTCAAAATCCGTCGCTTCTATCGGCCCAAAATCCGCGACACCGGCATTGTTGATCAGAAAATCGATCTGTCCGAGTTGGTCGCGCGTTTCAGCAACCATTCGGTCAACCTGTTCCGGGTCAGACACATCGGCCTCAATGGCAATGGCCCCGTCCAAGGTTTATACCTCGGCCAAAGCCTCGGCATCCCAATCAACCATGGCAACGTGGCACCCGGCCGCCAGAAACTGTTTCGTGGTTGCCAAACCGATCCCGCGCGCTGCGCCGGTGACAATGGCTGATTTGCCTTGCATGCCGAACCCTCCCTGCTCTGTCTCTCAACAAAACGCAGGACGGGGTTTTTGACCAGTCGAAAGATCAGTCTTCGGCTTGTGCCTCGGCACGCGACTTGCCCGACACATCCATGGCCAGCGTGGCCGCCATGAACCCATCCAGATCGCCGTCGAGCACGCCCTTGGTATCTGACGTCTCATGGCTGGTGCGCAGGTCTTTGACCATCTGGTAGGGCTGCAGCACGTAAGAGCGGATTTGGTTGCCCCAACCCGCGTCGCCCTTGGCCTCGTGCGCGGCGTTGATGTCGGCTGTGCGACGTTCCAGTTCCAGCTGATACAGCCGGGATTTCAGGGCTTTCATGGCGATATCGCGGTTCTGGTGCTGCGACTTCTCCGAACTCGTCACAACGATGCCCGTCGGGTTGTGCGTGATCCGCACCGCAGAATCGGTCGTGTTCACGTGCTGCCCCCCTGCGCCCGAGGACCGATAAGTGTCGATCCGGATGTCCGCCGGGTTCACCTCAATCTCGATATTGTCGTCGACCACAGGATAGACCCAGACAGACGTGAACGAGGTGTGCCGCTTTGCCGCCGAGTCAAAGGGCGAGATGCGCACAAGACGATGCACGCCGCTTTCCGATTTCAGCCAGCCATAGGCGTTCTGCCCAGAGATTTTGTAGGTTGCCGATTTGATGCCCGCCTCGTCGCCCGCGCTTTCCGACTGCAGCTCGACCTTATAGCCCTTCTTTTCGGCCCAACGAACATACATCCGCGCCAACATGCTGGCCCAGTCACAGCTTTCCGTCCCCCCGGCCCCGGCGTTGATTTCAAGGAACGTGTCATTGCCATCCGCCTCACCGTCCAAGAGCGCCTCAAGCTCTTTCTGAGCTGCGGTTTCCTGCAACGTCTTCAGCGCAGCTTCGGCATCGGCGACGACCTCGTCATCCTCTTCCATTTCGCCAAGCTCGATCAATTCGACGTTGTCGCTCAGATCCTGCTTGATGCCCTCATACGTGCTGAGCGCATCGACCAGCATCTGACGATCCCGCATCAGTTTTTGCGCCGCAGACGGGTCATCCCACAGGTTCGGGTCCTCGACACGCGCATTGAATTCTTCCAGCCGATGCGGCGCGGTTTCATAGTCCAGTCGCTGCGCCAACAGCTCCAGCGACTTTTCAATTTCCGCCACGGTGTTTTGGGCTTCTGCGCGCATAGGGTCTTGCCTCGGTCTGGTTGAGAAGCCGTGATAAACCAGCCCTGCTTGGGCGGCAAGACGTCTCGCGTTCTCTCGCAAGTCGTCCCCATTCACGGGGCTTTTGGTGGGTTAGTACAGGCCGCCAGAGCTCAAGGTGCCAAAGTTGGCCTTGGGTCCCACAACAGCGGTTTCGCCGGTTGACGTCGTCACCTGACGACCCGCTTGCCGCAGCTCTTCAACCAAGGGCAAGTTTGAACCCATCGCAAAGCCACCGTCAAAGGTCAGGCCAAAGATCGGCTCGCTGCCATCGTGGAAATACTCTGCCACCACATAGTCGCCGCTGGCTTCATCCGGCAGACGCGCGCCTGTGAAACGGTCGATTTTGATGAACTGACCGCCGTCCGGCACGTCAAACGGACCACCGCCGAACTTGTCGGTCGCTTTTTCCATAAAGGCCTGGAACACCGGGCCGCACATGCCGCCGCCAGAGGCCCCACGCCCCAGCGGGCGCGGTTGATCATAGCCGATGTAACAGCCCGCCGCGATGTTGCTGGTAAAGCCGACAAACCACACATCCCGCGCATCGTTTGTGGTGCCCGTTTTGCCTGCTGTTGGCACCGGCAGGTTCACGGTGCTGGACGCTGTGCCCCGATCCACGACGCCCGTCATCATCGATGTAAGCTGATACGCCGTGATGTCATTCATCACACGGCTGCGGTTCGACACAATGCGCGGCGCTTCTCCGGCCCGAATGCCGGGGTTCTGACAATCAACACAATTGCGCTGGTCATGGCGATAGATGGTTTCGCCGTAACGGTCCTGAATGCGGTCGACCAGCGTCGGCTGGACCCGCTCTCCTCCGTTTGCGAACATGGAATAGGCCGCAACCATCTGATAAAGCGTGGTTTCCTCTGATCCCAGAGAGTTGGCCAGATACTGTCCCATGTCGTCATAAACGCCAAACTTCTCAGCGTAATTGGCCACCACGGACATGCCGACCTCTTGCGCCAAACGGATCGTCATAAGGTTCCGTGACCGTTCAATCCCAGTGCGCAGCGGCGTCGGGCCGTAGTATTTGTTCGACGCGTTCTTGGGACGCCACAGACCTTGGGGTGTGTTAATCTCAATCGGGGCGTCGACCACGATCGTCGCCGGGCTGTACCCACTGTCGAGCGCGGCGGCGTAGACAAACGGTTTAAAGCTGGACCCTGGTTGCCGTTGGGCCTGAGTCGCGCGGTTGAATACCGAATGCTGGTAGGAAAAACCGCCCTGCATGGCGATCACGCGACCGGTATTCACGTCCATGGCCACAAAACCGCCCTGCACCTCTGGCACCTGGCGCAATGACCACGCGCCCGTGTCAGTGTCCGCGCGGACCAGGACAACATCGCCGGTTTCAAAATTGTCGAAGAAATTGCCCTTCAGCCATTTGATATCTGACCGAGGGACCGAGCCGGTTCCGTCCACACCCTCAACGCCGACGCGCAGTTGCTGATCTTCGACAGCCAACACCACGGCGGGCAACCAGTCACCACCCAGTTTGATGTCACGCGGCACTTCGGCATTGGACAGCGCTTCACGCCAGAGGCCTTCATCGGACAGTTGTTCGGCGTCCAAAGACACTGCTGTTCCTCGCCATTCGCCCAGTTGCCGGTCGTATTTTTGCAAACCCTCTTGCAGCGCGACCGCCGCTTCGGCCTGCATTTCGGCGTCGATTGTCGCGCGCACCGTGAAGCCGCCGGTAAAGAACTCACCCTCGCCAAAATCCTCGCTCAACTGGCGCCGAATTTCGTCGGTGAAATAGTCACGGGGTGGCAACACGGTGCGGAAGCTCTCAAAATCTCCGTTTTGGACACTGCGCAGGGGTTTCGCTGCTTCAGAGCGATAAGCCGCCTCTTCCAGGTATCCGTTCTCATACATCTCTTTGAGAACAAAGTTGCGGCGAACGATCGCGTCTTCCATGTCTCGCACCGGGTGCAGCTGCGCGGGTTTTTTCGGCAACGCCGCCAGATAGGCAGCCTCATGCGGTTCAAGCTCTGAAAGGGTCTTGTTGAAATAGCTCTGCGATGCCGCCGCCACACCATAGGAATTCACGCCGAGGTAAATCTCGTTGAGGTAAAGCTCTAGAATCTGCTCTTTGTCCAGCGCGCCTTCGACACGGGCGGCCAGGATGATCTCTTTGATCTTGCGCTCTGCTTCACGGTCGCCCGACAGCAGAAAGTTCTTCATCACCTGTTGCGTGATGGTCGAAGCGCCACGCACGTTCTGGCCGCGCGACTGGATCGCTTCAACACCCGCAGCCGCAATGCCACGCGGGTCATAGCCCTTGTGCGTGTAAAAGTTTTTGTCTTCCGCGCTGATGAAGGCCTGTTTGACAAGGTCCGGAATCTCATCTGCTGGCGCGAAAAGCCGCCGTTCCTTGGCAAACTCGTCAATCAACTGGCCTTCGCCCGAATAAATCCGGCTAATCGTGGGTGGTTTGTACTGAGCCAGCGATTCATAGCTGGGCACATCCTGACCATACATCCAAAAGATGCCGCCGACGGTCAGCGCCACCATGGCAACGCCAAGGGTGACGAAGCTGAAAATCCCGCCGAAAAACGAAAAAACGAACCTGAGCACGCGCCTGCGCCTTTGTTATGAGTGTCCCCAGCTTATACGCGCTGTGCGCAGCAGGGTCAAAAACAAGCCGGCGTGATTTGGCCGGTCAATTGCGGACCAAAGGACGCAACGCTGCGTCATCTACGCGCCACGCGTTCAGACCGTTGCGAATACCTTCTGCCATTCCCTGCCGCCACAGCGCATCCTGCAGGTTTTTGAGGTCTCTTGGGCTCGACAAAAAGCCGATCTCGATCAGGATCGACGGGATGTCTGCCGCCTTGAGAACGGAAAATGACGCCGACCGCAAAGGGCGCCGGTTCATCGGGCCACCCGTTTGGGCCATCCCATCCAGAATGGCCTTGGCTAAAGCGTCTGTGCGGGGTTGGGTTTCCATCCGAGCGAGCGACAGTAGAATGCTGGTCACCTCGTCGTCCGCCGCACTAAGATCCACGCCCGACAACAGGTCGCTGCGTTCGTGCCGCTCCGCCAATTTGGCGCTGGCCACGTCAGATGCTTCTTCGGACAGTACATAAACGGTCGCCCCATGCGCCAAGCCTTCGGACAACGAATCCGCATGCAAAGACAGAAAGACGTCTGCGTCCGCCTGATGAGCCAAGGCAATACGCTGTTCCAGAGACACGAAATAGTCTCCATCCCGCGTCAATATCACCTCGTAACCATCTGATCTAAGTAAAATATCCTGCAGCTCTCGGGCAAATGTCAGCATCAGCGTCTTTTCATTCAGAACCCCGCGTTCAGCCCCCGGATCAATGCCGCCATGACCCGGATCCAGAACCACGCGCAAAGGACGATCAGGATCGTCTTTGGCCACAGGTGGGACGGTGACGGCCTCTGGCAAATCCCAGCGCGGATCTGACGGCGCCCCGGCGCGCGCAGCAAAATCCTCTTGATCTATGGGGTTCAATGATACCGTCAGCTTAGCCGCCGCAGTGACGTCATCTATGGTCATCTCGGCCGACTGCACGCCAATCGGGTTTTCCAGCACGATCACCATTCTGGACCATCCCGGCCTGAAACCGCCAAACCGCACGATTGTCACTGCATCAGGTTGCGCCAATTCCGCCGCATCCAAACCGGTCCAATCGACTTCTTGGAAATCAAGGATCAGACGGTACGGTGCATCCAACGTGAACAATCGGTACGGCACTCCTTGGCTGAGTGCCAATTCAATGCGCACCCCATCGCGCGCACCTTCCGAAATACGCGTGTTATCCGGATCGACCCGCGCCAAACCGGAAAACGCGGCCTGTTGGGCCGCCGCCATGCAGCCAAAGCAAAGCCACAACACCATGACCAGCCATTGGGTGATCCTGCTCATCCCCACCCCATCACATGCTTTATATCTACTGCGCCCGTTGTCGGACGCTCTTTCGAACAGTCTACCCGAAGCGAAGCGGATTGAAAACGCTCAGCGGCGCATCTCCATAAAGCGTTTCAATCGTGCCAGACCGTCTTCGATATCATCGGTCGACCGTGCATAAGAAAACCGCAACGTGCTATGGCCCCGCGCTGGGTCAAAATCCAACCCGGGCGTCACCGCAACACCGGCATGTTCCAAAATCTCGGCGGCAAAGGCACGGCTGTCATTGGTCAGGTCCGAGACATCGGCATAAACGTAAAACGCGCCATCCGGCGGCGCGATCTTGTCAAAACCAGCAGCCTGCAACCCGTCCAGCATCAACTGACGGTTCGCTGCATAAACCCCTAAATTTGCTTGTAATTCGTCATGCGCATCCAACGCACCAAGGGCGGCAACCTGGCTGACATGTGGCGCACAGATAAACATGTTTTGCGCCAAACGTTCGACAACCCGAACATGCGTTTCCGGGACCACCATCCAGCCGATCCGCCAACCTGTCATGCTGAAATACTTGGAAAAGGAATTGATGACGTAACACTCGTCGGTCAATGACAAGGCGGTCACCGCTTCGGCTTCATATTCGATGCCATGGTAAATCTCGTCGCTGATGAAGGCAGCATTTTGCGCATGCGCCGCGTCGATCAACGCGCCCATCGCTTTGGCTTCCAGCATCGTGCCGGTGGGGTTTGCAGGCGATGCAACCATCAAACCTTGCAGGTCCAACCCGTCCAAATCCGCCGCAACAGGTTGATACCGATGCGCTGGCGCCGTTTGAATGTCGACCGGGGTCAAGTCCAAAGCCCGCAAAATCTGCCGATAACTTGGATAACCGGGCGCACCGATGCCGACACGGTCGCCGGTGTCGAAAAGCGCCGTAAACGCCAATAGAAAAGCAGCCGAGGACCCTGATGTCACCATCACCCTGTCCGGGTTCAGATCGACACCATACCAACGCTGATACAGCGCCGCGATCCCCCGCCGCAGCTCCGGCAAGCCGAGAGCAACGGTATACCCCATCGGATCATCGGCCAAAGCAGACCCCAAGGCCGCACGTGCGGTTTTCGGCGCTGGCGTGCCGGGCTGTCCGACCTCCATATGAATGATATGGCGATTTTCCGCCTCCGCCTTGCGTGCGGCCTCCATCACGTCCATCACGATGAAGGGATCGACCTGTGACCGGGTTGAGTTTCGCATGACCTTCTCCCATGGTGCGCCAATGATGTTTGAGCGTGTATCAAAAGCGGCGTCAATCCCGGCCTTGTGTCTGGCCGCGATGTTGTATTTTGCATCCGCCGTGCAATCCACAGCGATCACGCTGTTGCGCGATGCAGATATGGAGCATGCGCTGCTGCAACTGTCGGCGCCAATCTTGCAAGCCGCAGGGCTTAGCCCGAAACGGGTGCGCGTCCTTGTCGTTGATGACAGCTCTCTGAATGCCTTTGTCGTCGATAACCGCACGATTTTCTTGCATTCCGGCATGATCCTAAAGGTCGACCGCCCCCGCATGTTGCAAGCCGTGATCGCGCATGAGGCGGCGCACATCGCCAACGGACACATCGCCCGACGCATGTCCAACCTGCGCAGTGCAAGCACCGCCGCTGGTCTTGGTATGGCGCTCGCCGTGATTGCCGCCGCCGCGGGCGCAGGAGAGGCCGCTGCGGGCATAAGCGCCGGTACATCCAGTGCCGCACGCCGGAGCTTTCTGGCGCATACACGCGCCGAAGAAAGCTCAGCAGATCAATCTGCCGCCCGGTTCCTGTTGCGGGCCGGGATCAGCCCGCATGGACTGATCGAGGTTCAACAGATTTTTCGGGGGCAAGAAGCACTGACGGTCGGGCGGCAGGACCCCTATACAAGATCGCACCCGCTGACCCGCGACCGGATCCGGGCAGCAGAAGCGTTTGTTGCGGCCTATGGCGAAGACACCCCTGATCGACCCAGCGACGCCTACTGGTTCAACAGGGCACGCGGCAAGCTGTCCGCCTTTGAACGCGCCTCCAGCTGGACCCTGCGCCGCGCCCCATCAGAACCCTATTCAGATGTCCGCGATATGCGAGAGGCGGTTGCCCATCACCGCAATCGCGATCTGTCCAAGGCGCTGCAAAACATCGACGCCGCCATCGCCGAGCGACCCAATGACGGTTACTACTATGACCTCAAGGGGCAGATCCTTTTGGAAAATCGCCGGGTTAACGACGCAATCGCCGCTTATCGGCGTGCCTCTGAACTGGCCCCGAACGAATCTCTGATCCTTGGTGGATATGGCCGCGCCCTTCTGGCGGGCAAACAGTATCAAGCCGCGCTCGATCAGTTGGAAAAGGCCCGCGCCCGTGATTTCCGCGACGCGCGTGTGCTGCGCGACATGTCTGTCGCCTACGCCCAGCTAGGGCAAAACGGCATGGCGTCCATGGTGACCGCAGAACGGTATGCTCTGCGCGGCAGGTTGCAAGACGCTGGTATTCACGCCCAACGGGCCATGCGGCTTTTGCCGCAAGGCTCCCCCTCTTGGCAGCGCGCACAGGATGTGTTCATTGCCTACGAACGAACCGCAAAACGGAGATGAGCAGCATGATCCGAAGCTTGGCCCCTTTCACCCTCGCCCTTGGTCTGACCGCCGGGTCGCTGTCCGCACTGGACCTGTCCGAGATGACCCCGGCAGAACGCGCTGAATTCGGTGCACAGGTTCGGGAATACCTTCTGGAAAACCCCGAAGTGATCGTCGACGCGATCAATATCCTCGAACAACGTCAGGCCGATGCGCAAGCACAGGCAGATTTGCAAATCGTGGACAACAACGCGGATGAGATCTTTGACGACGGGTATTCCTGGGTCGGCGGAAACCCCGATGGCGATGTTACGCTCGTCGAGTTCATGGACTATCGTTGCGGGTTTTGCCGCCGCGCGGTGCCGGAGATTGCCAAGCTCTTGGAAAACGACGGAAATATCCGTTGGATCATCAAGGAATTCCCGATCCTGGGCGAAGACAGCCTTGCCTCATCCCGCTTTGCAATCGCGGTGAAACAGGTTGAAGGGGCGGATGCCTATAAACAGGCGCATGACGCATTGGTCGAGCTGTCGGCATCCGCCAACGACGTCACCCTTCGTCGCCTGTCCGACGGGCTGGTTTTTGACACCGCGGCCGTGATGGACCGGATGAACAGTGACGAGGTTACGCAAGAGATTGCACAGACCCGCGCCTTGGCCCAACGGCTGCAAATCTCTGGCACCCCGACATTCGTACTGGGTGACGAACTGCTGCGGGGCTTCCTGCCTGCAGATCAGATGCAAGCCATCGTGGATGAAAAACGCGGCTAAGGCCCCGTAAATGGGACGGTGGGCGGGGGGCGCCTTTGCCGGAACGGCAAACAGCGCCGTACACCGTCACTCAGCCGCCGCTTGGGTCGCCTCGATCTCGGCCGCTTTCTTTTCGACCTCTTCGACGATGTGATCGACCATCTGATCGTTCGACATCTTGTGGCTGGCTTTGCCTGCCAGATAAACCATTCCTGCCCCGGCCCCGCCGCCGGTAAAGCCCACATCGGTCATCAACGCCTCACCCGGCCCGTTCACCACGCAACCGATAATCGACAGGCTCATCGGCGTTTTGATATGCTCCAGCCGCTTTTCAAGGATTTCCACGGTCTTGATCACGTCAAACCCCTGCCGCGCGCAGGAAGGGCAGGAAATCACGTTTACCCCACGGTGCCGCAACCCAAGCGATTTCAGGATCTCATAGCCGACCTTCACCTCTTCGACCGGATCTGCTGACAGGCTGACGCGGATCGTATCGCCAATCCCCATCCACAATAGGTTCCCCAACCCAATCGCGCTTTTGATCGTGCCGCTGACCAGACCACCCGCCTCGGTAATGCCCAAATGGATCGGCGCATCCGTGGCCTCGGCAATGCCTTGATAGGCTGCGGCCGCCAGAAACACGTCGGACGCCTTCACCGAGATCTTGAACTCGTGAAAGTCATTGTCTTGCAAGATACGGATATGTTCCAGGCCACTTTCAACCATCGCCTCTGGACATGGCTCGCCATATTTTTCCAACAGGTGCTTTTCCAAAGATCCCGCATTCACACCGATCCGGATGGAACAATTGTGGTCCCGGGCGGCCTTGATCACTTCTTTTACCCGCTCTTCGCTGCCGATGTTGCCCGGGTTGATCCGCAAACAGGCCGCGCCGGCCTCGGCGGCTTCAATCCCGCGCATATAGTGAAAATGAATATCCGCCACAATCGGCACCGGGCTTTCCGCGACAATATCTTTCAACGCCTTGGACGACGCTTCGTCCGGAACCGAAATCCGGACAATATCCGCGCCGGCCTCTGCAGCGGCTTGCACCTGCGCGACGGTCGCGGCGACATCCGTTGTCAGCGTATTGGTCATTGTTTGGACCGAGATCGGTGCGTCCCCACCCACCGGCACGTAGCCCACCATGATCTGCCGAGATTTACGACGATAAATGTTGCGCCACGGGCGCACGTGATTGAGCGACATGTCAGTCAGCCTTCGTCAAACGTTTCTGAACGGTAAAGTATGTCGTTGATGGCCACAGGGCAATGCGCGTTGCTTACTCTTCTGGAACAGCGCCTGTGCGTGCTTCCGCAACCATCCGTGCGAGGTCCTGATCCTGTTCCAGATCGGCCAACTGGTAGCGGGTGGTGATATCGCCAACCGACAACGAAATGTTTGATGTCACACTGCCGCTGGTGCCCACCGGTCCAAAGTGTTGATCGCCAACGGCAAAGTAGACCGCACCAGATTCGCCAGCACGCAGCAGCGGCGGTTCTTCCGTCAGCGGTACATCATAGCCACCACCGGCTTCCATGATGCCCTCAAACAGCACGCTGCCATCCGCGCTGCTGACCCGCACCCAAGATGGGCGCACGGTGACCATCCGCAACGTCGGCACAGCATCTTCCAGAACCTGCGGGACCTGCGGGCCTTGTCCTGCTCCCGGTTCGATTAAGTCCAAGCCGGCCAGGGTTTGATCTTCGGTGATCTGCACATTCGGGAGGCTGGGAGACCGGAAGGTTCCGACGGTCCGGGGATCCAGCGTCGCAATCGGCGCATCCCGCGCCACCAGAACCGGGACATCCAACGCTTTTGGACGGTACAGCCGATCGAGCGCCTCTGCGGTGGGAACGATCGGCGAAACGTCTTCTTCCTGACCCAGATCGGACGGGCCGGATGCGGCCCCTTGCAGCGGATCAAGTTCGCTAAGCACCACCGGCGTTTCGTCCACCGGCGCAAATTGCACTTGCTGAACCTCTTTCAACAATGACCAACCGCCATACCCGATGCCGCAAATCAACGCGATCAACACCATGGTGGACCCAATGGCGCGCGGTTCGATCTGCAACCAGACGGATTCGCCGGTCGGCACAAAGGGCGTGTTGGGGGACGTAAACGGGTCTTTGTCCGACAAAAGCGGACCGGCTGCCATAAGCTCGTCTGACTGTGTTTTACGTTTGCCAGACGCCTCAGCCGACATGCCATGTGCGACGGCAAAGCCGCTTTCCGCACAAAACTGTCTAAAGGTCTCTTCGGGATCGAGGTTCAGGTACCGCGCATAAGACTTCACATATCCGGAAATAAAGCCCTGCGTGTCAAAAGCGCTGGGATCGCTGTTTTCAATTGCCGCGATATAGGACGCCTTGATCCGCAGCTCACGTTGAACATCCAAAAGCGATTTGCCCATCGTGGCGCGTTCCCCGCGCATCATATCGCCAAGCCGCACCTCAAAGTCGTCAAAGCTTTTCAGCTCTGTGACCTCTTGCTGTGGCACATCCGATATGCGCGGTTGTCTTCGCCCGATCATTACTGCCGCCCCATTCAACAACACCCTGGAATCGTCCCAACGATTCGCCTCGGTGTTTTTGTTGGACCTACGTTACCACATTGCAACGTTTCGTGACAGATAACGGATGGTTACCCGGTTAATTCGGCGCGATTCAGCGCACAGTGCGACCACAATTGATCCATCGCGCGCACCAGTTTGTCCATCTCGTCCGGTCCATGCACAGGCGACGGCGTGAACCGCAGCCGTTCTGTGCCACGCGCCACCGTCGGGAAATTGATCGGCTGCACGTAAATGCCGAAATCGTTCAACAGCATGTCACTGATCGATTTGGTATGCACCGGATCACCAACCATAACCGGAACGATATGGCTGCCATGATCAATGATCGGCAGACCCAACGCTTTCAGACGGGTTTTCAGGATTTTGGCCTGCGTCTGATGCTGTTCGCGCAGTTCCGGCGCGCGTTTCAAATGCGCGACTGAGGCCGCGGCACCCGCTGCCACCGCAGGCGGCAGGGACGTTGTAAAGATGAAGCCCGGCGCATAAGACCTTATGGCGTCACACATTTTGTGGGACGCCGCAATGTAGCCGCCCATCACGCCATAGGCCTTGGCCAAGGTTCCGTTGATGAAGTCCAAACGATGCATCAACCGATCCCGCTCGGCCACACCGGCCCCGCGCGGACCATACATGCCGACCGCGTGGACCTCGTCGATATAGGTCAGCGCGTTGAATTCGTCTGCCAGATCACAAATGGCTTCGATCGGACCGAAATCACCGTCCATCGAGTAAATCGATTCAAAGGCGATCAATTTCGGAGCTGCGGGATCATCCGCTTCCAAGAGCTCGCGCAAATGCGCAACATCATTGTGCCGGAAAATCCGCTTTGCCCCGCCATTGCGGCGCACGCCTTCAATCATCGAGGCGTGGTTCAGTTCGTCCGAATAAATGATCAGTCCGGGAAAGAGCTTTGGCAGCGTCGAAAGCGTCGCATCATTGGCGATATAAGCACTGGTGAAAAGCAGCGCACTTTCCTTGCCATGCAGGTCTGCCAGTTCGGCTTCCAACCGCTTGTGATAAACCGTTGTGCCGGAAATGTTCCGAGTGCCCCCCGATCCCGCACCTGCGGCATCAATGGCTTCGTGCATCGCGGCAAGAACAACTGGTTGCTGGCCCATACCAAGATAGTCGTTACCGCACCAAACGGTGATCGGTTCCTCGCTGCCGTCCGGCTTGGTCCAGACCGCATGTGGGAAATGGCCATTGCTCCGCTCGATGTCGATAAACGTGCGATACCGGCCTTCGTCATGCAGCCGTGCAATCGCATCGTCGAGTTTATCGTTATAGTTCAACGGTATTCCCTTTCGTCTGGCAGAGCGCTTGGGCGATCCCTCTATCCGCGCTTGCTTGATTTAGAATGAATATAGCTTCGCCTGAAACGGTTCAACCAACTAACCATGGGCGTCATGTCGCATCATTGATCTGAATCAAGCGCCGCGGGCTGGACAGTCGGGCGCGGATTGCTACGGTCGGAACAAATTCCACTATAGGAGACAGGGATATGACGCTGGACGCCGTCCTGGCGCGAATCGACACCGATATCGACGCCTCAATTGATCGTTTGCTGGGACTGCTGCGCATCCCTTCTATTTCCACCGATCCGGCGTTTCAGTCCGATTGTGATACCGCAGCCGATTGGTTGGTCGCCGATCTAAAATCCATTGGGGTCAATGCCGCAAAACGGCCGACACCCGGACACCCGATGGTGGTGGGTCATGTCGATGGCGACGGCCCCCATTTGCTGTTTTATGGCCACTATGATGTGCAACCCGTCGATCCTTTGGAGCTCTGGGATCGCGACCCGTTCGATCCCCAAATCGAAGATACCGCAAAAGGCCGCGTGATCCGTGGCCGTGGATCAAGCGATGACAAGGGTCAGTTGATGACATTTGTCGAAGCCTGTCGCGCGTGGAAAGCCGTGCATGGCACCCTGCCCTGCAAACTGACCTTCTTTTTCGAAGGGGAGGAAGAAAGCGGGTCCCCATCACTGGTCCCCTTCATGGAAGAAAACGCCGCAGAGCTGAAATCAGACATCGCGCTGATTTGCGACACGGGGCTTTTTGACAGCCGCGTGCCAGCTATCACAACGATGCTGCGCGGGCTTTTGGGCGAAGAGATCACCATCACTGGGCCAGACAAAGACCTGCATTCGGGCATGTATGGTGGTGCTGCGCGCAACCCGATCCGCGTTTTGTCCCAGATCATCGCGGCGCTGCACGATGAAACCGGGCGCATCACGGTGCCCGGGTTTTACGACGGCGTGCCAGAGTTGACCGATGAGCTGCGCGCGCAATGGGATGGCTTGGGCTTTGATCCGTCGGCCTTTCTGGGCGATGTCGGTCTCAGCCAACCCGCCGGCGAACAGGATCGTACGGCCCTTGAAATGCTCTGGTCGCGTCCGACCTGCGAGGTGAACGGGATAACCGGTGGCTATACCGGTGACGGGTTCAAGACCGTGCTGCCCTCTGTCGCCTCTGCCAAGATCAGCTTTCGATTGGTCGGGGATCAGGACCCGCTGAAAATTCGCGAAAACTTCCGCGCCATGGTGCAAGAGATGCTGCTCCCTGATTGCACGGTCACCTTTGCCGATCACGGGGCATCGAAGGCAGGCATGTTCGACACATCCGGCCCTGCCTATGACGCGGCGCGCCGCGCGCTGAGCGATGAATGGCCGGATGAGGCCGCCTATATTGGCTGTGGCGGGTCGATCCCAATCGCCGGGCATTTTCAGGACATTCTGGGGACGCCGCCGATGTTGATCGGCTTTGGCAAGGATGACGACCAGATCCATTCGCCCAACGAAAAATACGATGTGGAAAGCTTTCACAAAGGCATCCGCAGCTGGGCGCGCGTTCTGGCGGCGCTGACCTGATGGGCTTGATCCCGGGCTTTTCGGACCAGATCGTCACCGCCAATGGACGGCAGATTGCCTGTTCCATTGGCGGTGACGGTCCGCCGGTTCTGTTGTTGCACGGGTTTCCGCAGACACGGGCCATGTGGATGGAGGTTGCCCCGGCTTTGGCCGAACATTTCAGCGTCGTCGCGGCCGACCTGCGCGGGTACGGCGACAGTTCAAAACCAACCGGCGCCGCGCAAATGACATTCCGCAACATGGCCGCTGATCAGGTCGCGCTGATGCAGACATTGGGACACAACCAATTCCATATGATCGGACACGACCGAGGGGCGCGCACGGGTCATCGCATGGCGCTGGATCATCCGGATGCACTGCGCAGCCTGACAGTGATGGACATCGTTCCGACGCATCTTTTGCTCGACCCGCTTCGTCGCGACGTGGCGCTCAGTTATTACCACTGGTTCTTTCTGGCCCAACCCAGCCCGGCCCCGGAAACCATGATCGGGCATGATCCGGACACCTATTTTGAAAGCTGCCTTTTTGGCTGGGGCCATGCCTCTGCCGCCGATTTCCCGGCCACGGCCATGGCGGCCTATCGCGACAGCTGGCGCCGACCTGAAACCATTTCGGGCATGTGCGATGACTATCGCGCCGGGGCCACACTGGATTTTGACATGGATGCCCAAGACCTGCATCGCCGCGTGTCCTGCCCGGCGTTGGTGCTTTATGGTGCCGATGGCGCCATGGCCCGGCATTTCGATGTGCCTGCGACATGGGCCGATCGGTTGACCAACCTGCAATCCGGTGCGATTCCGGGTGGGCACTTCTTTATTGACCAATCGCCAGAAGAGACAGTTGAGGCCTTGCTGGCGTTCCTGACAACCTGCGACGAATAATCGTCAGATCACCCCGTTGAACCGTTCCGGCAATTGCCACTGAATTGGAATGTCCGGACGGTCGAAATTGAAAAACCCGGTGTCGCCGCGTGGCCCCCAACTGCGATACATCTTGCGCCGGACGGGGCCGGGCTTGAACTCTTCTTGCAGCTCAAGTGTCGCGAATTCTTCGAAAACCGCGCAGTCCTCGCCTCGGGTCTCAGCAAACCAGTGTTTGCCAATCGACGCGTCACGCACCGAGGCCCCGGTTGCCCCTGCCACCGCATTCCGCCGATCCATCGCGTCGGTATAGGTCGCAAAATCACAGAACTTCAGATGCATCAGATACAGCTCATCCGGGACATGAAGCTTTTCATATTGGGTGAAATGCCCGCCACGGGCAATTTTGACGCCCGTCGAAACGATGCAGGGTTTGGAATAATGCGGTGCCGGACGCACGTAACGGCGAGGGCCGATGATCGCATCCGTGATCGGCTCTGGTTCCAGATCAATCCGGTGGATCACTTCTAGTCCCATTGGCGTCACAACACGCCCGGGTCGCGTATTTGCGATGAACGACAACAGATCCCCATCCGCCGCCGGGTCCATAACGACCAACTCATCCACATCGCCCACAACCACGTGGTTGTAATAACACCGCAGCCCCTGAACGAGGTTATTGAGCAATCGCCAGCGTTTCATATCGAAATTCTTGTGCGGGTCGCCCGGAATACCGATGACATTGCAGCCTGTGGCAAGGTCAGAGACCTCTTCCCCCCGCCCATGGTTGACGATGTAGCAGTTTTCGCGCCCGAACAGCTCTCCATAATGGCGCAGCCACGCTTTCAAAAAGAACGCGTCATCGCGCACCATCGTCAATGCGGCCACTGTTTGCATCTGCTATGCCTCAATGTATGTTCTTGTCTCATTTGAAGTTAACCGATCCTCATGGATCTGAGAACGACAAAAGTCAAAGGATGCCTGCGTGAGTGACCAATCCGTCCCTGAAGGTTTTGCAGAAAGCGGGTTTGCCGCGGTTAAGGAAAACGCCCACAAGATCGAAGCGTTTCAGGTTCTGGGTGAACGCGGGTCCGGCACAAATTATGTGAAACGACTGATTGGCCGAAACACATCACTTTCACCGACGAACGTGCTGGGGTGGAAACACGGGTTTCCTCATATGCTGGCGGTGCCGCGGAATGTTGCCGTGATCTGCGTTGTCCGGGCCGCCGATAACTGGGCGCGGTCGCTGTACGAAACGCCCTGGCACACCACGGCGCATATGCAAGCAATGGAATTTTCCGACTTCATTCGCGCGCCATGGGACACGTATATCGACAAAGCCAAACATTTTGACACGGGCTTTGAACCGGCCATGCGCGGTACACCGTTGCAACATGATAGGGATCCTCTGACCGGCAAACGCTTTCCAAATGTCTTTGCACTCCGTCAGGCCAAACTCTTGGGCCTTATCAGCATGCTGCATCGCGGTTGCACATGCGTCCTGGTGCGAATGGAAGATGCGCAAAAACAGCCAGAAGCGCTGCTGGCCAAGCTGACCGGGGCGTTGACAATCCGTCAAAAAGCCCAGTTTCTTCCCGTTGTGAAACGCCAAGGCTGGCGGTTCAAGTATCTGGTGGATTTCCATCCTCCCCTGCCTGACGCATGGAGCGTTGAGGATTACGAGTACCTGAAAACGAATGTCGATATCACACTCGAAGCAGCTCTTGGCTACACATATAAGGACCCGCCGCTTATTCCTAAACGGGAGGTGGGGCGCGCCTGGGACGATGCATGAGTGAAAGTGGCGCGGTTGACGGGGCTCGAACCCGCGACCCCCGGCGTGACAGGCCGGTACTCTAACCAACTGAGCTACAACCGCCCACTGCCGCTCAATTTCCTTGAGCGTTGCGGTGTATTATGGGGCCTCCCCGTCGCCGTCAAGCGGGGTTTTCACATTTTCTGGGATCGGAAGAAAAAAGAATTGACCCGCTGACGGTCACAGATTTCCGGGCCATATCCCGACCCCGACTTTTCACTACAACCGCAAAAGTTGACGCAACCAGCCGACGTCCCTTAATCTTTTCAGATTACACACCAGATCGCTTTGACCCTGACCTTGGAGGTGCGCCATGCGCCTGAACCGACTATTCGCAGCCACAATCCTCTTTTCTCTCGCCTCGTCCGCGTGGTCCCAAGATATCCGCCCACCGCAAAGTGGTTCCACGGAAATCAACCCATCCTATTCGCCTTTTGTCGGACAGGATTATCCGCAGAACGTTTATTTCGGCGACACGCACCTTCACTCTTCCTGGTCAACGGATGCCGGGATGGCCGGCGCGACCTTGGGGCCAGAGATCGCCTACCGTTTTTCACGCGGCGAAGAAGTGATCAGCCATTTGGGTTATCCTGTCAAACTGCGGCGTCCGCTTGATTTGATCGTCCTTGCGGATCACGCTGAGAACTTTGGGCTGGCCGAATTCATCCGGCGAGATTCCCCTGTCGTCCAGCAGACCGAGAAGGGCCGTGAGTGGTACGAAATGGTCAAGTCCGGGAATGGCTACGACGCGTTCATCGACTGGTTGCGTCTGACCGCCGAAGGCATTGACGGTATCGACAATGTAAAAATGCAACGACAGGCGTGGGAAACCGCAACCGCGAATGCCGAACGCTATAACGAGCCAGGTGTTTTCACGGCCTTCATCGGATTTGAGTGGACGTCGCAGCCGTCTGGAAACAACCTGCACCGCGTCGTGATTTTCCGGGACAACAAAGACAAGGCGGACACGGTTGTTCCCTTTTCCGCCTATGACAGCGACGATCCCGAAAAACTCTGGGACTACATGAAGGGGTATGAGAACGCGACAGGCGGTTCCGTCCTTGCCATTCCACACAATGGGAACTTGTCCAACGGGTTCATGTTCGACGACGTTACCCTGTCAGGGGGACCTTTGACACAAGAATATGCGTCCCGGAGGGCGCGTTGGGAGCCGCTTTATGAAATGACCCAAGCCAAGGGCACGGGCGAGGCACATCCAATGCTTTCGCCTGACGATGTCTTTGCCGGACAGGAACTGTTGGATGCAGGCAACATTTCGGGTTCGCAATCCAAAACACCCGACATGCTGCCGAGGGAATACGCGAGGCCTGCTTTGATACGGGGTTTGGATTACAGCGAACGGCTTGGCGAAAACCCGTTCTAATTCGGCATGATTGGCGCGACGGACAACCATACAGCGTTACCGACTTCGCGCGAGGACAACTGGTTCGGAAAAGCGCATTTGGCGGAACCAAGCGCGGAACGGCACGAAGAAATCCTGATCGAGGCGCAAGAGGATCCGTCCTTGAATATACTTGTCGGCGATCTTTCGGCGGCTGGTCTCGCCGGGGTGTGGGCGCGAGAAAACACGCGCGCAGCCATCTGGGACGCGATGGCCAACAAAGAGGTTTTTGCCACCACCGGTAGCCGCATTCGCTTGCGGTTCTTCGGCGGTTGGGATTTCGAACCAGACGAAGCCGGGCGCCCCGACTTTGCGCAACAGGGATATACCCGTGGCGTCCCAATGGGCGGTCATTTGCGCCCCGGGCTCGACGCGGCCGCCCCAACGTTCATGACACGGGCTCTGCGTGACCCCGACGGTGCCAATTTGGACCGTATTCAGATTGTCAAAGGATGGATCGAAGATGGCGATCAGATGGAACGTATCTGGGACATCGCTTGCGCCGATGGTCGAGCGATCGTGGACGGGTCTTGCGATGGCGACGTTGGCAACACTGTGAACGTGGCCGATGCCAGCTACACCAATACAATCGGTGATGCCGCGCTTGGCGCAACTTGGACTGACCCAGAATTCGATCCTAATCAGAAGGCGATGTATTATGTCCGCGTTCTGGAGATCCCAAAACCGCGCTGGACAGCCTATGACGCCAAGTATTTCGGCATCGAAATGCCAGACGGCACTGCAATGGAAGTCATTGATCGTGCCTATAGTTCGCCGATTTGGTATACCCCGTCAAAGTGACCCTGCACGCCGCTTAAGTTCCGGCAAAAATGCTTTGGCCATTTTTCGGAAACGATATTCTCCCCAGATGGCAGGCAGGGTTGGTTCGGAGATGGCAAAGTAATTGACCGCACCGATCATTTGGTAGGTCGCAGCCATGCGATCCTCGGGGCGGCTGTCCTGCCAACCAGGTGTGTTTTCCAGAACGCCAACGGCGGCATCCAGAAACGCCCGCAGATACCAGGTTTTACTGGTGCCGGCGCGGGTGGGGTTGTCCAGCAACTCTCGCATGATCAACTGCGCATCTCGCGGATGGGCGACCATATAGCCGTTCAGTCGATCCAGAAAGCGTGGCAATCGATCCTGCGGCGCGTCGACCAAATCGTCTGTGACGCCAGACAGGCGTTCAGCAATCGCGGCCAGAACCGCGCCATAGAGCGCCTCTTTGGTCTTGAAGTGATAGATCACGGATTGCTTGGTCAAACCCAGCGCATCCGCCACATCCGCCAGCGAGACGCCGTAATACCCCCGCTCTGAAAAGAGCTGGGTGGCGGTATCGATGAACTTGGCACGCGCGGATTGGGTCATGCCCGCAGACTAGCAGATCATTGACAACTTACCAGTCGTCAAATTATACACTTATCAATCGGTAAGTTCATACTCAACTGACGAGGCAGAGACATGGACCGTGCAACTGAAGTCGCCCTGCTGGAAGAGCTTCAAGGCCTCAAGGATAACGGGCTTTTCTTCTTGGATGACGATGTCAAACCCTCTCCCATCGCGCGCTATACCAGCGCGGATCGATTTTCGGCGGAGATGGACAAGATCTTTCGCACCATTCCTGTCGTTGCGGCCCATGCCAGTGAGTTGCCCGATCCGGGCAGTTTTCTGACGCGCACGGTCTCGGGACGCCCGGTCTTGATGACCCGGGACCGAGACGGGACGGTGCATGCTTTTCTAAATGTGTGTCGGCACCGGGGTGCCCGGCTGGTCGATGACGCACAGGGTTGCAAACACATGTTCAGCTGCCCCTATCACGCCTGGACATGGACCAATAAGGGCAATCTGCGCGGCATTCCTCATGAAAAACAGGGGTTTCCGGGCATCGACAAAACCCAGCATGGGTTGGTCCGCTTGCCAGCAACCGAGCGGGCCGGGCTGATCTGGGTCGTGGCCGACTCAAAAGCAGAACCGGACTTTTCCGCCCATATTGATCCTATCGCCGAGGCCATGGAGTGGTGCGATATGGCGGACCTGGCGGTTGTTCACACCGATACGATCACCCGGAATGCCAATTGGAAGCTGCTGGTCGAGGGCGGGATCGAGGCGTATCACTTTAAGGTCGCGCATAAGAACACGATCGGCCCACATTTCCTAGATAACCTGTCGAGCTATGCCATGCTGGGCCCGCATATGCGGTCCATACTGCCGCGCAACACGCTGACATCCCTGTCAGAAACGCCGCAGGACGCTTGGGCGATACGCGACCATGCCAACGTGCTCTATACCTTGTTTCCCTTGACCCAGTTCCTGCTGATGCAGGACCATATCGCGTGGATCAACCTGTCTCCCTTGGCGGCCGATCGCACCGAATTGCGACTGACAACCTTGGCCCCCAAGTCCGAAGTAACCCCTGAAAAGGCAGAGCATTGGGCGCGCAATCATAAGATCACATCGATCACTTTGGATGAGGATTTTGAGATCAATGAGGCGGTACAGGCCGGGCTGACCAGCGGCGCCAACACGCACCATATGTTCGGTGCCTATGAAGGCGCGCTCAACAGCTTCAACGCAACTGTTGAGCGCTTTCAATAAAGCTTATTTTTCCGGCAGCGGAATGAACTCCTGATTGTCCGTCGGCGGCAGTTGGAACCGCCCATGGGCCCAATCGCCCGCGCGCCACGCCTCTTTGGCGGCATCAATCCGGTCTTTGCTGGAGGCCACAAAGTTCCACCAGATATGCCGTGGACCGCCCAATGTCGCGCCGCCCAACAAGATGATCCGCGCGCCCTGATCGCCCGCTTTCATGCTGACCCGGTCGCCCGGTCGGAACACCATCATTTGCCCGGGTTCAAACACCTGCCCCGCTACCGATACAGAGCCACCAACAACATAAGCGCCGCGATCTTCGTGATCATCCGGCAATGGAATGGACGCGCCCGCGTCCAAGGCCGCGTCTGCATAGAACATCTCGGATGGTGTTTCGACGGGCGTACGTTCACCCCAAGCATTGCCAAGGATCAAACGCACCTCTTTGCCTTCACCTTGCATGAACGGCAGGTCGTCCTTTGGCACGTGCACAAAGGCCGCCGGGTCGTCTTCTTTTTCTTCCGGCAAGGCAATCCAGGTCTGAATACCAAAGAGCGAATAAGGTTCTTTCAGCATGTGCTCATCCACGCGCTCGGAATGGGTCACGCCGTGCCCTGCGGTCATCAGGTTCACAGCACCGGGCTCGATCCACTGATCCGTGCCCAGACTGTCGCGGTGGTGAAACTTACCTTTGTAAAGATACGTCACCGTCGCCAGACCGATATGCGGGTGCGGGCGAATGTCGATCCCCTGCCCTGTCACAAACTCGGCCGGTCCCATCTGGTCAAAGAAAATGAATGGCCCGACCATTTGACGTCGAGGTGCAGGCAAGGCGCGACGCACTTCAAAATCGCCCAGATCCCGCGCACGCGGCACAATGACCGTTTCAATTGCATCCACCGCATCGCCGGTCGGACAATCGGGGTCTAAGGCTGGGTTCCAACTCATGGCCGCTCTCCTTGCATGTGCTTTGCCCAAAGGTAAGCGTTGAGGCGCAAAGACCAAGAGGGAATTGCGCGGTCCGCCGTGCAATTGATTATTGCACAAACCGAAATAACGACAAATCCTTGCCATGCGCCGCGCAATCGCCGAACCTTTTTGCCGAGGCATTCGGTGTTGCTAGAGTTCAAACAATTTCGCGACAGGATTTTTACATGGATTGGAAAGACGCAGACGAAATCATCGGCGATCAAAAGGGCGACGATTACATTCTGGATCTGAAGGCGCATGAAGGTCTTTACAAAAACACTCCGTTGTCCGAGCTGATCGCCAGTGCAACACCCGAGGCTTTGGCAGCATCTTATCATCGCTTTGACGGGGGTGCGATAGCCGCGCAAAAAGAGTACTTTAGATGGATGAAGCGCGCGAATTGGAGCGTTTTCTTCACATCCGTTTTGGGCGCGCTTGCGATCGCTCTGAAACTGATGGCGACCACGCAAGAAAGCCTGGAGACCATTTTGGGTGGGCTTGGCATCGCCTGCAGCATTGGAGCTGCAGCTGCGGCTGCGTTTGGGGCCGTGTCCTTCTATTTTCTGCGTCAAGGCGAGCTGCTTGAAGAATGGATGAAAAAGCGAGCCTTGGCTGAGTCGCACCGCATAGGATATTTTGAAAGCATCTTGTCCCAAGCTGTGGCCAAAGGCGGCGATGCCGCAATTTTGGCTTTGGAGTACTTCCGCAGGTACCAGTTCGATGTGCAACAAAACTATTTCTACAAGCGCGCCGAAGACCATCGCAAATCCGCGAAAACAACGGTTTTGATCGGGGCAATTGGTGCTGGGCTGGCGACCCTGTTTGGGGCGGGAAATGCATTATCCGCAAACGGTAGCGCCATCGCTGGCGCACTGGCCGTTGCGGGTGCAGCCCTTGGCGCACTGGCCGTTGGACGAGAGCAAATGACCCAAGACCGACGCAATGCAGAGCGCTATGACCGGACCTATGCCGCGCTCGTGGAATTTACCAAAAAGCTGCAAGAAGTCCGCGTTGCTGTCACGAACGGCCACCCAAATGCAGCTTTTGAATTCGCGGCCAGCGTCAATGAACACGTCTCAAACGAGCATCGCCAATGGCTGGAAGAAACCGAAGCGACCCAAGTGGCGCTGGCGCGGATTGATGCCGCACTCCAGAAAGCAACTAAGCCGAACGACAGCCATCAAGCCTGAGCGTTCTCAACTTTCTCTCGTTCCCCCCTTGCACTGGCGGGAACAGAGAAGTAGAGAGCGCGTCACGGGTGATTAGCTCAGTTGGTAGAGCGCTTCGTTTACACCGAAGATGTCGGGAGTTCGAGTCTCTCATCACCCACCATCTTACCCCTCTTTCAGCCTTAGTACCGCGATCCACGGAAATGTCTTTCCGCTTGAAGAACGCGGCCCGAGCAACCCGTCAGAACCGATCTTGATACTCTTGGCTTTAACCGAGTTTCCGACATTGCCACCGACGGTCGTCAAAGTACCTCCCGCAAGGTCGACTTCGGTCACGTAGTCGCTGTGCGACGGGTAGAACGAGTCCGCCTCAAGGAACGCGCGTGCGGCCCCAAGATCGAAATTCGCCGCCGTCCCGCGCCCGTAATGGACCATATCGCCGGGTTGCGGCGCATAGGTTGCCGGATCCATCACCTCATAAAGCGGATTGGCCAGATTGCCGTCCAACAGGTCATTGAAATAAACCCAATGCGCCTGCGCACTGAACCGCCCCAGTTTTGGCGGAGACTATTGAGTTCGTATTTCAAGCTGCGATTTTGTCTGACTTCAAGGCTTCTTCGTATCTCTCCTCGGCTTCGATTGGCGTGATGTACCCGAGTGGTTCAAGCAGGCGCTCTTTGTTGAACCAGTCCACCCATAGCAGGGTTTCCCATTCGACCTGATCCTTGGACTTCCACGGACCTAGTTGATTGATGACTTCGGTTTTGAAGAGGCCGATGATCGTCTCAGCCAGTGCATTGTCATAGCTGTCACCAACGCTGCCGACGGATGGCTCCAGCCCAGCATCGGCCAACCGTTCTGTGTACTTGATCAACACGTATTGGCTGCCGCGATCTGAATGATGGATCAGTTTCTCAGCGGGTCTGCGTGCGTGGATCGCCTGTTCAAGCGCATCTAAGACAAACTGCGTGTCCTGCGTTGTTGATGCCTTCCAGCCCACAATCCGGTTCGCGAAGGTATCAATGACGAACGCCACATAGACGAACCCGCGCCAGGTCGAGACGAACGTAAAGTCGGACACCCACAGTTCGTTCGGCATTGAAGCCCTGAACTGGCGATTGACCTTGTCCAGCGGGCATTGATCCGCAGGTTGACCACAGGTGGTTTTGACCTTCTTTCCGCGCCGGACGCCTTGAATGCTAAGCTGGCGCATCAACCGTTCTACAGTGCAGCGAGCAATATCAATCTTCTCGCGATTCATCGCGTGCCATAGTTTGCGTGCGCCATAGACAGAACGGTTCTTCTCCCAAACATCCTTCATCGTTTTGCGCAGAAACTCATCCCGCTTGGCCCGGTCCGAGGCACGGTCGGGATCACGCTCGATGGCAATGCGTTTATAGAACGTCGAAGGGGCAATCTGGAGAACTCTACAGATCGGCTCGACCCCATGCGCCCCACGATGATCCTTGATGAAGGCAATCATTTGCGGAATGGGCGGTCGAGCTCCGCCTGAGCAAAATAAGCAGATGCCTTCTTCAGGATCTCATTTGCCTGACGCAACTGCCGGTTCTCGCGCTCAAGTTCTTTGATGCGATCCCGCTCTGCAGAGGTCACGCCATCGCGTTTGCCGGTATCCGCCTCGTGTTGCTTGACCCAGATACGAAGGCTGTCTCTGCTGCACCCAACCTTCTGAGAGATCGACAAAAGTGCTGCCGATCTGCTCGTGTATTCGCTCTCGTGATCCAAGACCATCCGCACCGCTCGTGCGCGCAATTCCTCTGGATAACGTGTTCCGTTCTTTGTCTTTCCCATGACCCAGTATCCTTACTTCTGGGTCTCCGGCAAACAAGGGGCGCTTCATCTTTTTTCTTGATCCCAGATTTTTCAACGACCGCATCAACCAGCTCTTTCTTCTTGAGCTCCAATTCTGACGTCGTCTCTTCAGCGAGTTCCACCGCTTCCGGCTCTATCGTCGCGGCGGCGCTTTCTGGCGGCGCTTCGGCTTTAACCGGTTCGGGCTTTGATTTTGGCGCCGTGGTTCGACTACTGCTGGTTTTCCGGGTAGAGGTGCTTGATTTACTCTTGGTCGTCGCCATTTTCCGCCTCATTTGGTATCTGCTACTCAATAACCTACAGTATATCGCGCAAAAATACTACTAAATCGGCACTAAACACCCTCATTGTTTCCTAACGATGCAACAATCCGATGCGTTCGGCGGTTTAGTAGACCGAGCTTCCGTCTGCATCCGACCAACGTTATTCTTGTCACGCAGACCCAAACTGCCTTGAAGCAGAGACTTGTCATAGCCCGTTGTCTTTAAGCGGATCTGTTCACAATGTGCGAAATCAGCAGTCTTTGGACCTGTCGACCACTTATTCGGCCCACAAAACAGCACAGACTGATGCAACGAAAAAGGGCGACCCGCGGGCCGCCCTTTCCGTAGATCAGTGCGCCGTGGCGCCGGCGCCATCGCCGGCCGCGCTGGTCCGCGCAAGGGCTGCGGCCTCTTCGGCCGCCTCGTCCCATTCGATGGCATCCGGTGTGTCGGTCAACGCTTGTTTCAGCACTTCGGACACGTGGGTCACCGGAATGATCTCCAACCCGTCTTTAACGTTGTCGGGGATATCGGCCAGATCCTTTTCGTTTTCTTCCGGGATCAGAACCGTCTTGATGCCGCCCCGCAGCGCCGCCAACAGTTTCTCTTTCAAACCACCGATTGGCATCGCATTGCCGCGCAATGAAACCTCGCCGGTCATCGCGATGTCCTTGCGGACCGGGATACCGGTCAGCACGGATACAATCGACGTCACCATGGCCAGACCCGCCGATGGCCCATCCTTGGGCGTGGCGCCATCAGGCACGTGCACGTGGATGTCGACCTTGTCGAACTGCGGTGGTTTCACCCCGATCTCAGGCGCAATCGACCGCACATAAGACGATGCCGCATCGATGGATTCCTTCATCACATCGCCCAGCTTACCGGTCGTTTTCATCCGCCCCTTACCGGGCAACTTCAACGCCTCGATATGCAACAGATCGCCTCCGACCGAGGTCCAGGCCAAACCGGTGACAACACCCACCTGATCCTCTTGCTCGGCCAGACCATAACGGAACTTTTTCACGCCGAGGAATTCATCAAGATTTTCCGGCGTCACCGTGACGGTTTCGGCCTCTTTCTTGATGATCTTCGTCAACGATTTCCGTGCGATCTTGGCAATCTCCCGCTCAAGGCTCCGAACACCGGCCTCACGGGTATAGGTGCGAATGGTTTCGCCCAGCGCCGCATCGGTCAGTTCGAACTCTTTCGCTTTCAAACCGTGGTTCTTGACCTGTTTTGGCACAAGGTGCTGCTTGGCAATCTCGGTCTTTTCTTCCTCGGTATATCCAGCGAGCGGAATGATCTCCATCCGGTCCAACAAAGGTCCGGGCATGTTGTAGCTGTTCGATGTGGTCAGGAACATCACGTTGCTCAGGTCGTATTCCACTTCAAGATAGTGGTCGACAAACGTGTTGTTCTGTTCCGGATCAAGCACCTCAAGCATCGCCGACGCCGGGTCGCCCCGGAAATCTTGACCCATCTTGTCGATCTCATCGAGCAGGATCAGCGGATTGGTCGTCTTCGCCTTTTTCAGCGCCTGAATGATCTTGCCGGGCATCGAGCCGATATAGGTCCGACGGTGGCCGCGGATTTCGCTTTCATCGCGCACGCCGCCCAACGAAATACGAATGAACTCGCGTCCCGTTGCCTTGGCCACGGATTTTCCCAACGAGGTTTTACCGACGCCCGGTGGGCCGACAAGGCACAGGATCGGGCCTTTCAGCTTTTTGGAACGTTGCTGTACGGCAAGGTATTCGACGATCCGCTCTTTTACTTTCTCAAGACCATAGTGATCCTTGTCCAGAATGTCCTCGGCGCGGCCCAGATCTTTCTTGACGCGCGATTTCACGCCCCAAGGGATCGAAAGCATCCAATCGAGATAATTCCGAACCACGGTCGCTTCGGCGGACATCGGGCTCATGTTCTTGAGCTTTTTCAGTTCCGAATCCGCTTTCTCGCGGGCTTCCTTGCTCAGCTTGGTTTCTTCGATCCGGGCTTCGAGCTCGGCCACTTCGTTCGAGCCATCCTCGCCATCGCCCAACTCGCGCTGAATGGCTTTCATTTGCTCATTCAAATAGTATTCGCGCTGGGTCTTCTCCATCTGCGATTTCACTCGGGTCTTGATCTTTTTCTCAACCTGCAGAACCGACAATTCGCCCTGCAACAGGCCATAGACCTTCTCCAGCCGCTCACTGACGGACAGCGTTTCCAAAAGCTCTTGCTTTTGGTCAACCTCGACGCCCAGGTGACCCGATACCAGATCGGCCAGCTTGGCCGGATCGGTGGTCTCACCCACCGCCGACAGAGCTTCTTCGGGGATGTTCTTGCGCACTTTGGCGTAGCGTTCGAATTCATCTGCCACGGTGCGCAACAACGCCTCGGTGGTCGCCACGTCGCCCGGCATTTCGGTTAAAAGCTCGGCGCGCGCCTCAAAGAAGCTGTCGTTTTCCAGGAACTCTGTGATCCGCACACGCGCCTGCCCTTCGACCAGCACCTTCACGGTGCCATCGGGCAGTTTCAACAGTTGCAGAACGTTGGCCAGTACACCGGCCTGATAGATACCATCCGTGTCCGGATCATCGTTTCCGGGGTCTGTTTGGCTCGACAGCAGGATTTGCTTGTCATCCGACATCACCTCTTCGAGCGCCCGGACTGATTTGTCCCGACCCACAAAAAGGGGCACGATCATATGAGGGAACACAACAATATCGCGCAACGGCAATACGGGGTAAGAGGCGTTAAGGGGCTCTTGCATGCTCTATCCTTATCATTGGCAAGACGGCTCTGGTCCCTCTCAAAGGCAACGCTTGGCCGTCTCCGGTCATGGACTGACAAAGTGGGGCACCGACCCTGCAATTTCAACCATGCCTGTTACGTTACCCGGCACCATGACCCGCAGTTTGACGAAGGGCAAGGCACCAAATGCGCCGAAATGGGATCAGGCTTAACGCGTCATCAGAATTCCGCGAGGATGCGCGATGGTTAAGCGATCTGGCGGGACAGGCGAAACATCAGTGGCACGGCCAAGGCCAGCAATGGCAGCGCAAATGCGCGGTACGAAATCTGCAGATTGAAGCCGATATAGGATGCCCAAGAGCCGTTAAAGAGCAAGAGGCTTTCCTCGATGCTGGCCCCCGCAAAACCGGTCGCGGCGTTGATACCGACCTGCACCGCAAATACCAAAGCCGCGGCACCCAAATACCCAAAAACACCCCAACGCAAGGGCATCACACTCCCCAGCACAAAAGCCAAAACAGAAACACCAGCTAACAAGGCCATATCAAACTCACTCTCCGGACCCTCGGTTGCCCTTCACTTAGCCGGTCCTCACTGAAACAAAAACCGTCCAGTTTACACGTTCCTGACTCGCGCAATGAGCTTTCGGTGACCTGTGTTTCAACCAACCCGCAGTGGGATGGCGGGCGGGGCGATCTGCGCAGCAGGAGCGGCGTCCCGCCATCACAACGGCGGAATGTCGCCCTCTGCACGCATGGCATGGAACGCCGCTTCCCATTCGACAAACCGGCCGGCCGCAATCGCTTCCCGCATACCCGACATAAGCTCCTGAAAATAATGCAGGTTGTGCCAGGTCAACAGCATGCCAGAGATCATCTCATTGGATCGAAACACATGGTGCAGATAGGCTCGGGAATACCCGGTGCAGGCCGGGCATGTACAATCCTCATCCAAAGGTCGCGGATCTTCCGCGTGGCGCGCATTCTTGATGTTGACGACGCCGCTCCGGGTGAAAGCCTGACCGGTCCGACCCGATCGCGACGGCAAAACGCAATCCATCATGTCGATCCCGCGCTTGACCGCGCCGACGATATCGTCGGGCTTACCCACCCCCATCAAATAGCGCGGTTTGTCGACCGGCAGCATATCCGGCGCAAAATCCAGAACACCGAACATGGCCTCCTGCCCTTCACCGACTGCCAGCCCCCCAACCGCATAGCCATCAAATCCGATGGATGTCAGCGCCTCCGCGCTCTCTTGCCGGAAATCCTGCTCCAGACCGCCCTGCTGAATACCAAAGAGCGCGTGACCCGGCCGATCCCCAAAAGCTTCACGCGACCGATCCGCCCAGCGCATAGAAAGCCGCATGCTGCCGGCGATGCGGTCCCGATCCGCAGGCAAGGCCGGGCATTCATCAAAACACATGACGATGTCCGACCCGAGTAGCAGCTGAATTTCCATGGACCGTTCGGGCGTCAGCTCATGGCGCGAGCCGTCAATATGGGACCGGAACGTTACGCCTTTTTCCGTCAACTTGCGCAGTTCGGCGAGGCTCATCACCTGAAATCCACCAGAATCCGTGAGGATCGGCCGCTCCCAATTCATGAATCCGTGCAATCCCCCCAACCGGGCAATCCGCTCTGCCGTTGGGCGTAACATCAGATGGTATGTGTTGCCCAACAGGATATCGGCCCCTGTGGCGCGTACACTTTCGGGCAGCATCGCCTTGACCGTCGCTGCCGTGCCCACAGGCATGAACGCCGGCGTGCGAATGTCACCGCGCGGCGTTGAGATTGCGCCCGTGCGGGCCTTGCCATCCGTGGCGTTCAGGGAAAAAGAAAATCTGTCCGTCATGCGCGCCCCTTACGGCTAAACGACTGGGTTTGGCCAGACTTCAATGGACTTTCACACCCAATAGGACCATAATTTCGGCATTTGAAATGACATCACAATTTGATCATGGCCGGTTTGAAACCTGACGAAGTCGCCAAGGAAACTGAAGAACAAAAGATCGAACGGATCGACGCGCTGACCGATGCCGGTCGGGTCAATTGGTTTGGGTTGTTGGCATACCTGGTCTTTGCATATGTTACGGTGCTGAGTGTCGGGGACGCGGATTTCTTTATCCGATCCCAAAAGACCCAGGTTCCGTTGGTCAATATCTCGATCCCCACAGCCAGTTTCTTTGTCTTCTCACCTGTGCTGGGTCTGGCCTTGTACGTCTACTTGCATTTGCATGTTCGGAAAGTGTCCGAGGCGCTGGTCGCGCCCAAGCCAGCCAGCAACGGCATTTCGCTGGAACGGCGCATCAAGCCGTGGTTGTTGAACGATCTTATCCTCAGACGCCATGACCGCCGCGCCATTGATCAACGTGCGCTGGATCGTTTCGCCGACTGGGTCACCATCACGCTGATCTGGATCGCAGGCCCGTTCGTTTTGGGATCGATTTGGACCAATACTTTCGTCTTCCACAGTTTTTGGCTCACGCTCCTTAGTGGTCTGTGCTTCATGTCGTCGATCGTTGTTGGCTGCATCACTTGGCAAAAGATGGAGCAGGACACAGACAGCGAGCGCAAGGTGGCCAGCGCTGATCGCCAAGAAATGCTATACCGCGCATTGCCGCTTACTCTGCTGATCATCGGCTATGGGTATTTGGCGACCAAAGGATTGCCCCGTGGCCCGCATCAGGACCTGATTATCACCGTTTACGAATCTTTGGACGACCAGCTTGAGGCCATCAGCGATGACAGCTTTGACCTACCGGACCAAACACCCCGCTGGCTGCGCGCCCGGCTTTTTGCCGCCGCACCGAAATTGGCCGAAGCGCAGTTTTCGGTTCTGCCACCGGATCAGAACGATCCGAACGTGTCTCGCGTCAAGTACCGCGCAGATTGGTGCAAACGCGTTGGTCACCCACCCCTTGTCTGTGGCCGTCTGCCCAGCAAAGGCACGGAAACGCCGTCTTTCCAGTTGGACGAGCGGCTCAGCTGGTGCAAAGAACGCGCGCAACCGTTGGTAACGGCGCGGTGCCGCGAATATTTTGAGACCGCCGATGTCGAATTCACCCAAAAATGGAAGGGATTCAGAGACGCGCAAGTTGAAGCATTGGTTAAACCTGACATGCGCAACCGCGATTTGCGCAACGCCGATCTGAGGGCCGCCGCCCTGACCGGCATAGACTTCCAAAAGGCGCAACTGGACGGTGCAAACCTGACGCACGCACAGATGGAACGGGTCAATTTGACCGATGCCACGTTGAACGGTGCCGACCTGAACTTTGCAGAGCTCCAGTTTGCCGAATTCCGCGAGGCGCGATTGGAGGGCGCTAACTTGTCAGGTGCGCGCTTGGATAATGCCACACTCATTTTGTCAAACCTGCGGGGCATTCTTGGCATACGAGCGCAATTCGAAAACGCGACGTTGAGCTTAACGGATATGTCGGGTTCAGATTTGAGCAGCAGCGAATTCGTAAACTCCGCGCTGTTCCAAACTGATTTTCAAGATGCGAACCTGCGGTGGGTCGAGTTTTCCAACTCGGGGATGCTAGGTACGAATTTTGAAAACAGCACCCTCAGCTTCAGCCTGATTTCGTTCAACCAAGACGAAGGGGAGTTTAACGGGGTAGATATGCGCGGCGCCGTCAATGACGGTGGTGCGCTGCGCAATCTGGATATGCGCGGGATCACGACCGACGAGAAAACTGATTTTCGCAACGCATTCCTCGACGCATCGGTTTTCGTCACGCCAGAGTTTGAAGACCGTATGGGCACTCCTTGCCAATGGGTTTGGGCACGTGAGGCCAACAATGGTGCTCCTTTGGAAGATGAAACGTTTTTCGCCATGTGGCGCGGTTGGGCCGAAAAGAAACCTGACCGGGATGTGACCCGGCGATTTGCCGATATGTGGCAATTCAACGCCCCACGTGGGTTGGCGGATATCGTTCCGATCGCGCCTCCTGAAGGGTGTTCTTGGGCCACCGGCGACCTTTCGGACGCCCAGACCGATGGATCGAATTGAACCAACTCCGCATCAAACCGTAGAACTTGATATTGCGTACAACCGCACGCGACATCGTGGCAATTCACGCCATAAAGGCTTGAAAAATTGACCAACCGTTCAAATATCTCTGTAAAGAGTAAAAAGGATTAACATTATGAACGAGGACATTCTGCTCGACCTGATTTCGTCCAACCTGGTCTATGTACTGGGTGCGATTTTCCTGATTGTGGTCATACTCAAAGGCGTCCGCATCGTTCCGCAATCGGAAAAATACGTGGTCGAGCGTTTTGGGCGTTTGCATGCGATCCTTGGGCCCGGGATCAACTTTACCGTACCGTTCATCGATGTCTTTAAACACCAGATTTCCATTCTGGAACGCCAATTGCCGACGATGAGCCAGGATGCCATCACCGCCGACAACGTTCTGGTACAGGTCGATACCTCGGTCTTTTTCCGGATCATTGAACCGGAAAAAACCGTCTACCGCATCCGCGATGTCGACGCGGCGATTTCGACGACGGTGGCCGGCATCGTGCGATCTGAAATCGGTCAGATGGAGCTGGACGAGGTGCAATCGAACCGCTCGACACTGACCAAAACCATTAAGGACAGCCTACTGGCAGTGGTCGATGACAGGGGGATCGAGGTCACCCGGGCAGAGCTGTTGGACGTTAATCTGGACATGGCCACGCGCGAGGCGATGTTGCAGAAGCTGAACGCCGAACGCGCCCGTCGCGCGCAGGTCACAGAGGCCGAAGGTCAGAAGCGGTCGGTAGAACTGGCAGCAGATGCAGAGCTTTATGCGGCCGAACAATCGGCCAAGGCGCGCCGGATCGAAGCCGAAGCCGAGGCATATGCCACCGAAGTGGTTGCCAAGGCCATTCGCGAAAACGGGATCGAAGCGGCGCAGTATCAGGTCGCGCTGAAACAGGTTGAAGCGCTGAATGCGCTTGGCAACGGCGACGGCAAGCAAACCATCGTGCTTCCCGCTAACGCAATTGAGGCGTTCGGAGATGCCTTTTCCATGCTGAAAGGAGGACGCTCATGACTGAGTTTTGGACCCTTTGGTGGGTATGGCTGTCAGCAGCGTTGATCCTCGGCATTCTGGAGGTGCTGGTCCCCGGCTTTGTCTTTCTGGGTTTTGCGATTGGCGCGCTGGCGATGACGCTTTTGATGCTGAACCTTGGCCTCGCGATGTCCCTGCCCCTGTCGCTCTTGATCTTTGCAGCCCTGTCGCTGATCTCATGGCTTGTACTTCGTCGGGTCTTTGCCCTGCCCAAGGGTCAGGTCAAAATCATCAAGGACGACATTAACGACTAAATTGCGGTCAGCGCCTTTCCTCACGTGATCTGCAAAGGCATGCCCGTGTGGTCTGGACGCTGACATCAGGTTCCTTATATTAACAGTCAACAAATATCCCGAGGTTGACATGACCCACACGCCCGAACCGATGGAAGGTGCGCCGTTGATTGCGCCATCCAGCACGGACCACCCGCTTTATGATCAGGTCGTCGAGGCCTGCCGCACGGTGTATGATCCGGAAATTCCGGTGAATATTTATGAGCTTGGCCTGATCTACACGATCGACATCAACGCAGAGAACGAAGTGCGGGTCATCATGACCTTAACGGCACCGGGTTGTCCTGTCGCCGGTGAAATGCCGGGATGGTTGGCAGATGCGATTGAACCTTTGCCTGGGATCAAGCAGGTGGATGTCCAACTGACATGGGAGCCACCCTGGGGCATGGACATGATGTCGGATGAAGCGCGGCTAGAGCTTGGGTTTATGTAGGCGACATGCGCGTAAAGCGCAGTTATCCACATAAATCATTGGCTTGTGACAAATCTTTTACCTTTGCGTTACGCATCTGTTTTCCGACCGTCACACAGCGTCGACTACCTTTCGCGCACGCAGAGGTCGGACAATTTGACGGACGGTGACGTCCAGTATCGCACATGGCCATGCGACACATCAGATCGAACGGCTCATCCCACCGCCGCGTATTTTCGCGCAAATGGGGCGCATATTGGGTCACAAATGACAAGCTGTCCCCCCCGATAGCCTTTTGACCCCGCAAACCGCCCCGCTTCAGGGGCGGTTTTCATTTGTGCGATCTGCCCTCTTGAGCAAGCCTGTCCACGCGCCTACATTGCGCAGGCAAAGGAGTATTCGCATGTTCGGCATTCCCGGAAAGCAAGCTGTGACCATGACGCCCAAGGCGGCGGCTCAGATTTCAAAGCTGATGGCCCGTGACGGTTCGGCCGGGCTGCGCATTGGCGTCAAGAAAGGCGGCTGTGCGGGCATGGAATACACCATGGAATACGTGACCGAGCAAAATCCGCATGATGAGGTCGTGGAACAGGACGGCGCGCGCGTCATGATTGCCCCGATGGCCCAGATGTTTCTCTTTGGAACAGAGATCGATTACGAGGTCTCGCTGCTGGAAGCGGCGTTCAAGTTCAAGAACCCGAACGTTGTTGACGCTTGCGGATGCGGTGAATCGATCAAATTCGCCGAAAGCTGATCATCCGGCTTTTTGCAAGTGAACGTAAGTTTCCCGGTACCGCTGCTCTAGATAATCACCAGCCAAGACAGGCGTGTCCGCCTCGGGCGGGGCGACATTCGTGTCATAGGATGGATTGAAAAACAGCGGAACGGACACCCGTTCGGCGGCTGATCCCTGCACGCGATGCTCGGTTGCCTTGATACGGCCCGAAGACCAAAGCTCCAGCATCTCACCAAAGTTGATCACGAAGGTTCCCGGTGCTGTCGTTACCGGCACCCATGTTCCGTCGCTGGCCAAAACGTCCAGCCCGGGCGTGCCGTCCGTCGCCAGCAATGTCAGACACCCGTAATCCGTGTGGGGTGCAATCCCGTAATCCTGTGCGCCAGCCCAGTCGGGTCGTTGCGGGTAATAGTTCCCGCGCAGCAAAGCCATTGGCCGGTCAAAGGCCTGATCAAAATATCGCTCTGGCAATTCCACCGCCGCGGCAATCGCGCGCAACAAATCAAGGGCAATCTTCATCGCTTTTGGCAGATAGGTTTCGATTTCGGCCCGTAACCCCGATGGCCCATCGGGCCACTGGTTTGCGGCGTAAACTGTTAGGTCGCGCGCGGCATAGCTGTCCCCAAAGGGCAGCTCAAACCCGGCATCGAAAGCCTCTTTGTAATCCGGGTTTGCCTTGGGATCGACCTGTTCGGACTGCGGTGCGCCCCAGCCTCGATTGCCGCCGGTGCGGGCCATATCCACCTGCGCCTTAACGTCCGGCGGCCCGGTAAAGAACGCATGATAAGCCGCAATCAAGTCCGTGACATCCTTGGTCGACAAGGTGGTATTTGTCAGGGTCAGAAACCCGACCTCGGACACGGCACGACGCAATTCGGCCATCTGCACAGGCTCACGATCCGCCAATTTTGCGGCATCCAGCGCCGGGATTTTCAAAGATGTCATGCCTGCTTTCCTTCGGCGTCCTTGCAACAATTGTGTGCTGCGCCGCGGGGTGCTACCACAGGTTTCAGCAGGGATCGAGAGGACAGTTCATGCGTAAGAAAATCGCCGCCGGAAACTGGAAAATGAACGGCACGGGGGCGGCTCTGTCTGAATTGGCGGCGCTTAATGCAGCCTGTCCAAACCCGGGCGTGGATGTTTTGATCTGCCCGCCTGCCAGCCTGATCCATCGCGCGGCGGATACCGTACAAGATACGCAGATCCAGATCGGCGCGCAGGATTGCCATGCCAGTGCCAGCGGCGCACATACCGGTGACACCAGCGCCGACATGATCCGCGACGCAGGCGGCTCGCATGTGATCGTGGGCCATTCGGAACGCCGTCAGGACCATGGGGAAACCGACGCCGCCGTCCGTGCCAAGACAGAAGCCGCACTGGCCAATGATTTGATCGCAATCGTTTGCATTGGTGAAACGCTCGACCAGCGCGAAGCCGGCGAAACGCTGGATGTCATTCGAACGCAGCTTGACGGGTCCCTGCCCGACCAGTGTCCCGAAGGCCAGGTGGTTATCGCTTATGAACCTGTCTGGGCCATTGGAACCGGGCGCATTCCGACCTTGTCGCAAATCGGTGAGGTGCATGACGTGATCCGCGTCGAATTGGAAACCCGTTATGGCACCACTTTGGGTCAGTTGATCCCGCTGCTTTATGGCGGTTCGGTGAAGGCGGCCAATGCCGGCGATATCTTTGCCGTCGCCAATGTCGATGGGGCACTCGTGGGCGGTGCCAGCCTTAAGTCCGATGACTTTGCTCCAATCATACGTGCTTTGGAAACGGCCTGAGCGTTAGAAAAACAGGTTCATCGTCACCAGCGAAACGATCAAAAACAGGATTGTCATGATCCCGCCAGACCGAACAAAATCGGTGACGCGATAACCGGCCGGCCCCATGATCAGAGCGTTGACCTGATGCGTGGGGATAAGAAAGCTGTTCGAGGTCGAAATCGCCACCGTCAGGGCAAAAATGGCCGGATCACCACCGGCAGCAATGGCAATGGACACCGCCAGCGGCACCAACAAAACGGTGGCGCCGACGTTTGACATCACCAGTGTGAAAACCGTTGCCAGAACGGCAACCCCGGCCTGAAGCGCCCAGATGGGCCAGCCATTCAACAGTTCCAGGATCTGTTGCGCGATCCATGCCGCCGTCCCGGTGTTTTGCACCGCCTGTCCCAGCGGGATCAGGCTTGCCAACAAAAAGACCGTCGACCAGCTCACCGACTCATACGCTTCATCGATCCGAAGAACATTTGTGAGGATCATACCCGTCGCACCGACCAACAAGGCCAAAGACAACCGGACATCCGTAAACAGGATCATTGCAATTGAAATCGCAAAAAACAGCAATGCCCAACCGACCTTTTTGGGCCGCAACTCTTCCCGTGGAAAATCAGTCGTCACGACCACAAAATCGCGGTCCTGGGTCAACCGGTTGAGCGCAGGCCAGGTTGTGAAAACAGCCAATGTGTCGCCCTCTTCAAACGGCACATGACCCAGACGAACCTTTTGGTCATCGGACATATCCGGGTCCATCTGGTTGTGGGTTTCGCCACTTCGATGGATTGCCAAAAGGCTCAGCCCATAGGTCTTGCGCATCAATACATCGCGACTGGATTTACCGATCAGTTCGCTGTCGGGCGGAATAACCACCTCGGCCACCCCTGCCACGGTTGGCGCGAACATCTCGGCGAAAATCTGAAGTTCCGGCTTGATCGTCAGCCCATGCTCACGCGCGAAATGCTCGACCGCCGCCCGTTCCCCCATGATTGCCAATTGACAGGGGGCTTCCAACTCGACGCTCAACGTCGGCGAAAACCAGCGCTGGCCGTTGTGGTACGAGCCAACGATGTAAAGGTTGTACTCGACCATGATTTCCGCAAATTCACGCCCGCGTAGCGCGCATCCCTTGGGAACGACCACCTCGAAAAGGTCCGACTTCAACCCATAGACCCGCTCCACATATTCGCGAAAGGACTGTCCGGATGTCGCGTCTTCACCGGCGTTTCGGGACGGCAAAACCAGTCGACCAAACACGGTGAAATACAGGATCCCGGTCACCACCAGACAGACGCCGACAGGCGTGACCGAGAAGAGACCAAAGGTTTGCATTTGCTGATCGGTCGGCAAAGACGCGTTTGAGCTGTCGATCAGATCATTCAGCAGGATCAAAGGCGACGACCCAACCATCGTCATGGTCCCACCCAAAATGGCGCAAAAGCCCATCGGCATCAGCAACCGGCTGAGCGGCAATCCCGTCCGCACCGAAATCCGGCTGACCACCGGCAAAAACAGGGCCGCGGCGCCAACGTTTTGCATGAAACTGGAAATCACTCCAACCGTGCCGGAAATGATCGGAATGATCCGCGCCTCGGTCCGACCACCGAATTTCAAGATGACGGCCGCAACCTTGCTCATCAACCCGGTCTTATCCAACCCTGCGCCCAGGATCATGACCGCGATAATCGAGATGACTGCGTTAGAGGCAAACCCGTCAAACAAGTGTCGAGGGTCCGCCAGACCATCCAACCCCGGCAACAACGATAACACCCCAAGGAGCACCATGATGAAAATGGCCGTGAAATCGATCCGGAAAATTTCCGTGACAAAGAGCATGACTGTGAGCGCCAATATCCCCAGTACCACCATCATTTCGGTACTCAGTGCGATGGCTTCCATGATCCAAATCCTGCGTGGGGCTGCTCGGGCCCGAATTATTCCTGCGCTTCAATAAACAGAAACGACGCATTATTGCGCAAGGGTAAACTTGATCACGGAACCACTACTCGGCACGGTGCTCTGTTTCTTTCTTGTTTCAAATACCCCCGCCGGAGGCAACCTTCCATGCCACGCTCTCAACACTTTTGGAAAGAGCGGCGTGAAAGACAAAGGCGCCCCATGTCGGGACGCCTTCGCTGTTCGTAATCGAAAAGACCTATTTCGTGATGATCTCCGGTCCCATGATCGAGTTCGGCAAGAATGTCGAAATCCACGGGATGTAGGTCACCATGATCAGGAAGACAAATAGCACGGCAAGGAACGGCAGAGCCGCCCGAACAACCCGCATCATCGGCATACCCGCGACCCCGGATGTCACGAAGAGGTTGAGGCCAACCGGCGGCGTGATCATCCCGATTTCCATGTTCACAACCATGATGATGCCAAGGTGGATGGGATCAATCCCAAGCTCGATCGCAATCGGAAAGACCAGTGGTGCAACGATGACCAACAGCCCCGATGGCTCCATGAACTGTCCGCCGATCAGCAGGATGACGTTGACCACAATCAGGAAGGTAACCGGGCCCAAACCTGCATCCAGCATCGCCGCCGCGATGGATTGCGGCACTTGTTCATCAGTCAACACGTGCTTAAGGATCAGCGCGTTGGCGATCACAAAGAGCAATGTCACCGTCAGCTTACCGGCATCAAACAGGGTTTGCTTGGTGTCCGGGTGCACAAAGGCGGTGACCAGCGCCCAGGGTTTGCGGATCAGGCTCGCGCCTTCCTTGGCCAGTGGCCCCATGTCCCGATAGACGAAGCTCGCGATCACAAAAGAGTAGACGGCAGCCACTGCCGCGGCTTCGGTCGGCGTAAAGATGCCACCATAGATACCGCCCAGAATGATCACGATCAGGAACAGACCCCAGCCCGCCTCACGCCCGGATTGCAGGATCTCTCCCCATCCCAACCATTCACCTTTGGGCAGGTTCTTGACCTTGGCCATCACATAAATGGTGACCATAAGCATCAAGCCAGCCATCAGCCCCGGGATCACGCCGGCAAGGAACATCCGTCCGACAGAGACCTCGACCGCCGCCGAATAAACGACCATCACGATGGATGGCGGGATCAAGATGCCCAACGTGCCAGCGTTACAGATCACACCAGCCGCAAAATCCTTGGAGTATCCAACTTGACGCATACCGGTGATCACAATCGTCCCGATCGCGACAACCGTCGCCGGGGATGAACCGGATAGAGCCGCGAAAAGCATACAGGCAAAAACGCCCGCAATCGCCAAGCCGCCGGGCAGATGGCCGACGCAGGCAATCGAAAACCGGATGATCCGCCGCGCCACACCACCGGTCGTCATGAACGACGACGCCAGGATAAAGAACGGGATCGCCAGCAGCGTGAAATGCCCTTCGAACGCTTCGAACAAGGTCCCCGCGACGGAGGCCAGCGAGCTGTCCGAATAGATCAGCAAAAACAGCGTGGAACTCAGGCCCAAGGACACCGCGATTGGCACACCGATCAGCAGAAGGCCAATCACCATGCTGAAGAGAAGAACGACATCCATCAGCGCGCCTCCTCATCCTTGGCCACCGTTTGCGCGGCCTCTTCAATGTCGTCCTCATCAACCTCGTGGCTGGCCACGATCCGGTCGGCTTTGCCCGTCCAGATCGCAATCGCGGCTTGTGTAAACCGGATCAGCAATAGAACCATGGAAAGGGGCAAGACGAAATACGGCACCACCTTTGGCAGTTTTTCATAAGCGTCGCCGTAATTGATCAGGGGTTCGAGAAAGTTGAAGATACCCAGCATCGGGATGTCATCAACTTCGTAAAAGCTCTGACTGCGTGCTTTGAGGTCAAACCCTGTCGGGAACCACCGGCCCGAGGTGGGCGGCAAATCCGCGAACACGGCCCAATAATCGTAACAGCCCTTCAAAAGAAGCAAGGTGAAGACAAGGCAGCACCCCACCGCGATCAACCCAAGTACCCGCCGCGCAGGCGGGGCCAGCATGTTGATGATCGCGTCGACGCCGAGATGTGAGTAGGTCTTGACCGCATAGCTTGCGCCCAAAAGAACCAACCAGCCAAAGAGGAACACGGTTGCCTCAAGCGCCCACAAGATATTGGAATTGAAAAAGAAACGGGCGATCACATTGGCAAAGGTGATTGCGGTCATCAGGCCGAGGATCAGCGCGATGATGCTCTCCTCAATCTGCGTGATGATGCCCGTCGTGGTGGCCTTGGCCCCTGACATGACACTGTCCTCAATTTGTTATGAATGAGGGTCCGGGTCCCCCCGACCCGGACCAAATGGCGACACCGCAACCGGTGTCGCCGCACCGGCTTAGCTGCCAGCGTTGATCGCTTGGGCTGCGTCGATCATGTCCTGACCTACATCGCCCGAGAATTGATCCCAGACCGGCTTCATCGCGTCGACCCATGCCTGGCGCTGATCTGCGTCCAGCTGACGGATCGTGCCGCCGGCCTCAAAGATGGCCGCTTTGGCGTCTTCGTTGACCGAGAAGGCCTCTTTGTTGCGGGTTTCGGTCACTTCCGACAGGATCGTTGTGAACTGGTCCCGCACGGCTGGATCGAGGCTGTCGAGCCAGTCAACGCTGGTCACAACCAGATAGTCGATGATGCCGTGATTGGTTTCGGTCACACCGTCCTGAACTTCAAAGAACTTGCGGCCATAGATGTTGGACCATGTGTTTTCCTGACCGTCCACAACGCCTTGTTGCAGCGCGCCATACACTTCTGAAAAGGCCATTTTCTGGGGCGAACCGCCGATGGCTTCCATTTGTGCAACCAGAACGTCCGACGACTGAACACGGAACTTCAGGCCGTTGGCGTCCGTTGGCGAAATCAGCGGTTTGTTCGCCGACATCTGCTTCATGCCGTTGTGCCAGAATTCCAAACCTTGCAGACCACGACGTTGCATCGAGTCCTTCAGAGCCTGACCCGCGTCCGATGCTTGAAACGAGTCCACGGCATCGATGTTTTTGAACATGAACGGCAAGTCAAACAGGCGGAACTGCTTGGTGAATTTCTCAAACTTGGACAACGACGGTGCAGCCAACTGGACATCGCCTTGCAGCATCGCTTCGAGCACTTTGTCATCGTTATAGAGCGTGGAGTTCGGATAGACCTCCATGCACATCGTGCCGTTCATTTCGTCATTCACACGCTGCTCCAGCAAGGACGCGGCAATCCCCTTGGGGTGCTTGTCAGTGTTGGTCACATGCGCAAATTTAACAACAATCTCGCCGTCTTCGCAGGCTGCAAAAGCAGCTGTTGCGGACAAGGCCAACGCGGTGGCCGCAGCGGTCAATAATTTCATCGGTATCTCCTCCCGATTGATGAGTCCCTATGAGGATGTTCCCCAAACCACGCCGTTGATCGACGTGCTGACGACAGTGAAGCCCATAGGAATCTCTCGCTCAACAGGATGTGAACAGATTACGACATTTTCATTTATTTTGTTGTTTTTCATACGTTTAATTTGTGCTGTAAAAGTATACTGACGCGTACCGCGAGACCCTTGTGCGAAAACTCGCACAGGCTTTACAGCCGCTGTGCGGATTTCCGCACAGTGTTAGCGTCTGAAGTCTTCGGGACGAATCCCGTAACGTGCCAGCTTGTCGTAGAACGTCTTGCGAGGAAGCTTCAGGGCCTTAGCCGCCTCGGACGCATGGCCGTTTTGACGTCCCAAAGCGGCGATCAGCAAAGAGCGTTCAACACGCGCCATTTGTTCGGCCAGCCCCAGCTCTGCCGCTTCCGCGACTTCCTCTGGCATCCCAAGAACAAAACGCATCGCGGCCGACATCAGCGATCGCGCATTGCCCGGCCAGTCTTGCGCCATTAGAGAGGCCAAATGATCCGGCGTTATCTCTGGCGGCTCTAAGCCCGCCTGTTCCGCAGCTTGAGCTACATAGTGGCGAAAGAGGTCCGGGATGTCTTCGGGTCGTTCGGAAATCGCTGGAATACGCACCCGCATCACATCCAACCGATAGAACAAATCAGCATTGAATTCGTTGCGCGCCACAAGATCGGCCAAAGCGGCGGTCGAACCGGCGATCACCCGGACGCCGGCACCCGCTTCTATCTGTTCCAGAACCGAATACTGGGTTGCCTCCGGCATCGCCGAAACTTCATCCAGAAACAGCGAACCACCCACCGCATCTTCACAAAGCTGGGCAAAACTATGGGCATCGAGACCGGCCGCCGGGCGTTTAATGAATGCCCCCTGTGCGGCCGGCGACATCAAATGCACCACCTCGGCAACCTTTGAAATGCCACTCCCGGGCGGGCCGGTGACCAAAACCTCGGCCATCGTAGAGGCCACGCTGCGCACCCGATCACGCAGTTCCTGTGATTGCGGCGATGTGCCGAACAGCATGCGCGCCGCTGGATCGCCACTTTCCAACTGCCGTTGTAAGGCCCGGTTTTCGAGGACCATTTGACGCGCGTTGAGCGCCCGATCCAGCTCTGCGAGCAGGTCCGCTTGCGCACAGGGTTTTTCCAGAAACCCGAACGCCCCCTGCCCCATGGCCTGCACCGCCATCGGGATATCCCCTTCGCCGGTCAGCAGGATCACGGGTAAATCCGGATCCACCTGCTGCACATAGTCGAGCAGGTAAAACCCATCGCGCCCGGGCATCCGCATATCCGACAGGATCACCCCGTCAAAACCCGGAATGATATGGTCTTTGGCCGCCACAAAAGACCCCGCCAAAACCGGTTCGAGCGATGCAAGGTCAAGCGTTTGGCTCAACGCCTCGCGCACGGCGGCATCATCATCAACAACCAATACCCGGCGCGTCATGCAGCCTGTTCCTTGGCAAAGGGTTCCAGTTCCACGGTGAAAATGGCGCCATCATCGGTGTTCTGACCGCGAATATTGCCACCAAAGCTTTGCACCAGACCGTAAGAGATCGACAGGCCAAGCCCCATGCCTTCGGAGCTGCCAACGGTTTTGGTTGAATAAAAGGGATCGAACATCTTTTCCGGCTCTTCAATGCTCGGCCCAACATCCCGAACCGTCACGCGCAACGGTACTGTCTGATCAATGTCAATTGCGATGGCGCGCTGGGGCTGATCCATCATCGCATCCGCCGCGTTGTTGATGAGGTTCACAAACACCTGCGCCAAACGCACCTCGCCGCCCCAGGCATAAACCGGGCCATCATAGTCATCCGGCGCCCAGGTCAAAGACACTTCGTCCGCCTTCAGCCGCGCGGCCGTGAGGTCCACTGCTGCATTGATCACGTCAATCAGGTCGACCTTGCCCATCGGTTCACTTTCGTTGCGGGCAAAGGCCCGCAGGTTCTTGATGATCCGCGCCATGCGCCCCGCCATGTCCGCAATCCGGCCCAGGTTATCGCCCGCCTTGTGCGTCTGGCCTTTGCCAAGAAACGCGGTGCCATTGTCGGCAAATTGCTGAATGGCCATCAAGGGCTGGTTCAACTCATGGCTGATCCCCGCACTCATCTGTCCCAAGGCGCTCAATTTACCCGCTTGCACCAGATCGGCCTGCGCCCGTTTGAGGCGCAGTTCGGCTTCTTGGCGTTCGGCAATCTCTTCACGCAGACGCAGGTTCGTTTTGGACAGCTCTTGGGTACGGGCCGTGACGCGCCCCTCCAAACGGGCATTGGCGATGGCCAGTGTCCGCCGCCGCTCTGTCGCCACGACCAGCATGGCACCGAACGCCAAGAACAGCGCCGCAATCGCCGCCGCCTGCAGACCTGCCAGTCGTCGGGCCGGCGCCACGTCGACCAAAACCTCGCCCACCATGTCAATCACCGGCAAAGGCCGTTCCAAATGCAGGGACTCTTTGGGCAAATACGGTCCCCAATCCAGATGCCAAATCTCATGCGGCCCCACCATACGCGCCGCAAAGGGGCGCGGATCGCCTGCAGGCGGCAATAGACCCGGAGCGTCTGCCCGCCGTGACCAGAAAAGCAGCTCTGACCGGTTGGACAAAAACACCTGTCCGGACGCATCCGTGAACAGAACCGCCGGGTTGTTGCCACGCCAGGTGCCCTCCACCCCTTCGACGTCCACCGCTACGATCACGGCACCAAAGACCGTGCCATCCACGGCAAAAGCGGGGGCCGCATAGTAGTAGGCGCGCTTGTTCGATATCGGGGTGACACCATGCCCGCTGCCCAGCGCGCCTTGCATGGCGCGTCGAAAATAGGAGGTCTTGCCGACGTTTTGGCCCGCGTTATCTTCGGCAGAAATCACCACGCGCCCCCGGGTATCGACAAACATCACGTCCAGCGCTCCGGTTTTATCGGCCACTTCTCGTAAAACTTCATAGCCGACGGCTTGCGCCTCATCCGTCTGTAACTGGCGCAGCCGGGGATGATCCGACATCAACACCGCCAATTCCTGGTAATTCTGCAACTGGATGGTCAGCCGGTCACTGGCCAGCGCCAGATCGGCCTCGGCCCGCAAAGTCAGCTGATCCAAGGCCTGCCGATAGCCCACACGCCAGACAATCGCTGCTGCAATCGCCACGCATCCCAAAAACACCAATACGACGCCCGCGCGACGCCAACCAACCCGTTGCATACCCACAGCTTAGCGCAGCCCGATTGGGATTGACCATAGGCCCGACCCTTGGCATCTCCATGTTATGACAGCGTTACAGCAATCCCCGACCGATCCGGCCTTTGTCCAGAACCCATACTCGTTTTATGCAGAGGCGCGCGCCACGGGCCCTCTGCATTATTGGGACGATTACGGCATGCAGGCGGCCTTTGACCACGAAACGGTCAGCGCCCTGCTCCGCGACCGCCGGTTTGGTCGCGAAAAACCAGCTGAACTGCGCCAAGCGGTGCCGCCGCATCTGGCCCGGTTCGACGCCGTGGAACGGCATTCCATGCTGGATGCGGAACCACCGCGCCATACACGCCTGCGCGGTCTTGTCCTGCGCGCGTTTACGTCCCGGCGGATCGCAACACTGGCGCCCGAGATCGAAACACTTTGCCACCAGTTGATCGACGACTTCCCGGACGCCCCTTTTGACCTGCTAGACAGCTATTGCAGCCGGATCCCGGTGCTGATCATCGCCCGGCTTCTCGGCGTGCCCGAAGACATGTGGCGCGACCTTCTGCGCTGGTCCCATGACATGGTCGCCATGTATCAAGCCGGGCGATCGAAGATGCAGCCGACCAGTCCGCCGCCGAATTCTCCGCTTTCCTGCGCGGGTATATCGACCAACGCCGCAAGGATCCGCGCGACGATCTGATCACGCAACTGATCACCGCCGAGGAAAACGGCGAAAAGCTCAGCACGGATGAACTGATCGGGACCTGCGTTCTGCTCCTCAACGCCGGTCACGAGGCGACCGTTCACGGCCTTGGCAATGGGGTCAAAACGCTGCTGGAAACCAGCACGGACCGCGCCTGCCTCACTCCAGAACGGATCGACGCCACCGTCGAGGAAATCCTGCGCTACGATCCGCCGCTCCACATGTTCACGCGCTTTGCCTACGAAGATGTCACCCTGTTCGGGCATGATTTCAAACGGGGCGATGAGGTGGCCCTCCTCCTTGCCGCCGCCAATCGCGACCCCGCGGTCTGGGCCGATCCGGATCGCTTCAACCCCGACAGGGCGCCCAAAACACATGCCAGCTTCGGGGCCGGCCTGCATTTTTGCGTCGGTGCCCCGCTCGCGCGGCTTGAAATGGCCATCGGACTGCCCGTTTTGTTCCAACGTTGCCCCGACCTGCGGCTGGCACAGGCACCACGCTACTCCGACACCTATCATTTCCATGGCCTGACCCAACTCACCGTCGCCAAAGGCTAACGCCGCACTCTTGCTTCTTTCTTGTCAAAAATACCCCGGCGCGCCTCTCACAACGGCAGCGCTGTGGTCGATTTGATCTCTTCCATCGACAACAGCGCCGTGACGTTATGCACCCGCACTTCGGATATGAGCGCCTGATAAAACGCGTCATAGGCCCGGGCGTTCTTCACGCGCACTTTCAGAATGTAATCGATGTCCCCGGCGAGCCGATGCGCCTCTTGCACTTCGGGCCGATCGCGCAGCGCTTTCAAAAACGCCCGCTGCCAATCCGCCTCATGCTCTGAGGTCCGGATCAACACGAAAAAACACGCCTCGAACCCCAGGCTTTCCGCATCCAGCACCACCGTTTGCTGTCCGATCACCCCGGCCTCGCGCAATTTGCGAATACGGTTCCAAACCGGCGTCTTGGAACTGCCCACGGATTTGGCGATTTCATCCAGCGACTGACCGGCGTCGCGCTGCAGCTCTGTCAGAATTTTCCGATCTGTGTCGTCAATGCGGATCGACATTCTCTTTTCCTTTCCAAGTCCGGATATTCGTTCCAAACGGCGCTTCATTCAGAACATATGTCCTTATTTCTGTCGCGATATGGCGTCTTACCGGAATTTTTTCCTATATTGAAGCGGAAACAACCAAAGGTGCGTTATGCAGCATTTTCCGATCTTCCTCGCACTTGCCGGCCGGCGCGTCGTGCTGTCCGGTGGCGGCGATGCGGCCTTGGCAAAGCTGCGTCTGCTGCTAAAGACCGAAGCCCGCCTGACGGTTTTTGCGCCCGACTCTGCGCCCGAGATTGAAGCTTGGGCTCGTGAAGGTAAGCTGACCCTGCATCGCCGGTCCATGGCGCCCGGAGATGCAATGTGCGCGGTTTTGTTCTATGCGGCCGACGAAGACGCCGCCGAAGACGCGCGCAGCTCTGCGATTGCCCACGCAGATGGCGCGTTGGTGAACGTGGTCGACAATCTGGCAGACAGCCAATTCATCACCCCGGCCATCGTGGATCGTGACCCGGTGACCGTCGCCATCGGGACCGAAGGCGCCGCCCCGGTTCTGGCCCGGGCGATCAAGGCGGATCTGGAAGAACGGCTGCCTGCAACGCTTGGCCCGCTAGCCCGGATCGGTAAGGGTTTTCGCAAACTGGCGGAACAACTGCCGTTTGGCCGCGCCCGCCGCGACTTCTGGCGCGATTATTATTTCAATGCCGGGCCAACCGCGATGCAGGATGGCGAGGACGCCGTCCACCCGACACTAGACGCGCTTCTGACGCGTCATCTGGCCAAGGAAAAGCGGCCCGGACATGTGGCCTTTGTTGGTGCAGGTCCGGGCGATCCAGAGCTATTGACGCTGAAGGCGCGCAAGGCGCTCGATGAGGCCGACGTGGTGCTTTACGACCGCCTTGTGACCCCCGGCATCTTGGAACTTGCGCGCCGTGAGGCGACCATGATCGATGTGGGCAAAGAGGCTTTTGGCCCCGCCACGCCGCAAGAGGACATCAACGCGCTGATTGTTGAGCATGCGCAGGCCGGCGCACAGGTGGTCCGCCTGAAATCCGGCGACGCGACAGTCTTTGGTCGGTTGGACGAAGAGATCGAGGCGTGCGAAGACGCCGGTGTAACCTGGCATATTGTGCCCGGCATCACCGCGGCCAGCGCGGCGGTGGCGGGCATTGGTCAAAGCCTCACGCGCCGTGGCCGCAACGCCTCTGTCCGGTATCTGACAGGCCACGATATGAAAGGCTTTGCCGATCACGACTGGGCGGCGCTGGCGCGTCCGGGTGAAGTGGCCGCAATCTATATGGGCAAGAAATCGGCCCGGTTTATCCAAGGCCGTTTGATCATGCATGGCGCGGATCGTGCCACGCCGATCACCGTAATCGAAAACGCCTCTCGCCCCGATCAACGCGTGCTGGAAACCACGCTGGATCACCTGGCTTCCGATCTGGCAGCAGCCGACTTGTCCGGCCCCGCCCTTACATTCCTGGGTCTTGCGCCGCGCGCCGCGGCGCTGGCCCTCCCCGATTTACAACAGGAGCTTGCCTGATGCCCCGTGCGTTTACCCCCAAAGTGGTCACCGCCAATCATCTGATCGAAGGTGACGTGATCTATCTGACGCTGGACGATCAATGGACCCGTGATTTGCAAGCTGCAGAGCTGATCACGGACGAAGCCCACGCGCAAATCCGTTTGCTCGACGCTCAAGCGCGGGCTGCCGAAGTGGTTGGCGCCTATCTCGCCGACGTCAAAGCCGGGCCCAACGGCCCCGAACCCACCCATTTCCGCGAGGAATTCCGCAATACCGGCCCGTCGAACTACTTCCACGGCAAGCAAGAGGTGCGCGCAGATGTATAAGTACAACGAATTTGACACCGGCTTTCTGGCCGAGCGGAACCGCCAGTTCCGCGCGCAGGTCGAACACCGTATCGACGGATCGCTCACAGAGGACGAGTTCAAGCCGCTGCGCCTGATGAACGGCCTCTACCTGCAACTGCACGCCTATATGCTGCGCGTGGCGATCCCCTATGGCACGCTGAACGCGGACCAGATGCGCCGGCTGGCGCTTTTGGCCGAAAAATGGGATCGCGGCTACGGCCATTTCACCACGCGTCAGAACATCCAGTACAACTGGCCCAAGCTGAAAGACGTCCCCGACATGCTGGATGCGCTGGCCGCGGTTGGCCTGCATGCGATCCAGACCAGCGGCAACACGATCCGCAACGTGACCGCTGACCATTTCGCCGGTGCGGCCGCAGATGAGATTGCGGACCCCCGCCCGGTTGCAGAGCTGATCCGGCAATGGTCAACTGACCATCCGGAATTCCAGTTCATGCCGCGCAAGTTCAAAATCGCCATCACCGGCAGCCCCACGGACCGTGCCGTCACCAAAGCGCATGACATTGGCCTGCGCATGGTCGAACGCGACGGTCTGGCCGGATTTGAGGTGATTGTCGGTGGTGGCCTCGGCCGGACCCCAATGATTGGCAAGGTCATCACCGATTTTCTGCCCAAGGCGGATTTGCTGCCATACCTTGAGGCCATTGTCAGCGTCTGGAATGGAATCGGCCGCCGTGACAATAAGTACAAGGCCCGGATCAAGATCACCGTGCACGAGCACGGCATTGATGAAATCCGCCGCCGGGTGGACGAACGCTTTGCCCAGATCCGTCCCAAATTCAGCGGCATTGACCAAGAAATGCTGCAAGGGATCGAGGCTCAGTTCGCGGCCCCGGCGTTTCGGTCGGCCTCCACGGACGCGTATGACCAGTTCTATCAGGCGGACCCTGTGTTCCGGTCCTGGGCAGATACAAACCTCTTCCCGCATCGGACCGAGGGGTATGCGATTGTCTCGATCAGCTTGAAAGCGCATGGCGAAACGCCGGGCGACGCGACGGCGGACCAGATGCGGGTCATGGCCAGCCTGGCAGAACGCTTTGGTCATAATGAGCTGCGGATCAGTCACGAGCAAAACGTGATCCTGCCGCATGTCCACAAATCGGACATTCCGGCGATCCATGCAGAGCTGCGCGCCGCAGGTCTCGCCACGGCAAACATTGGCCTGATCAGCGATATCATCGCCTGCCCGGGCATGGATTATTGCGCGCTGGCCACGGCTCGGTCGATCCCGGTTGCACAAGACATTGCCACCCGGTTCGATGAGCTCAAGCTGGAGCACGAGATCGGCGAGATGAAGATCAAAATCTCGGGCTGCATCAACGCCTGTGGGCACCACCATGTGGGCCACATCGGCATCCTTGGACTGGATCGCGCCGGTGTTGAAAGCTACCAGATCACCATTGGTGGCGACGGTACGGAAACCGCTGCGTTGGGCGACCGGACCGGCCCTGGCTTTGCCTATGACGAGATTGTTCCGGCCATCGAACGGATCATGCTGACCTATCTGGATCTGCGCGAAGGTGAAGAGGAAACCTTCCTCGAAGCCTATCGCCGGGTTGGAATTGCCCCGTTCAAAGCGGCGCTTTACCCGGAAAAACAGGCTCATGCCGCTTGATCTGGATATCGATCTGATGATCTCGAACAGCGAGGCGGACGCGGCGCTGGCCACCGAGGTGGCCGCGCTGAATCAGCGCTATCGCCATCACAGTGCGACCGCTGTGATGCAAGGCGCGCTGCAAGAGGCGGGCAAGATCGCTTTGGTGTCCAGCTTTGGCGCGGAATCGGTTGTGCTGTTGCACATGGCCGCGGTGATTGACCGCGACGCGCCGGTGCTGTTCATCGATACAGAGATGCTGTTTACCGAAACGCTGGTCTACCAGGCCGAAGTGTCGGAACGGCTGGGCCTGCGCAATCTGCGCATCATCAAGGCCGACGACATCGCCGCGCGCGACCCTTATGGTGCTTTGCGGTTTTCGGACCCCGATGCCTGTTGTGCCCTGCGCAAAACCGAACCACTGCAAAAGGCGCTGGCCCCGTTTGAAGGCTGGATTACCGGGCGCAAACGCTTTCAATCCGGCCAACGCGCGGCCTTGGACTTTTTCGAGATTGAGACCGGCACCGGTCGGATCAAGGTCAACCCGCTGGCCCATTGGTCACCCGAGGATGTACGCGCCGGACGCTGGCGCGATCAGAACAAGGATGAATGCGGCATCCACTTTGCCGGTGGCAAAGCGGTCCGCTCAGGAGAAAACGCATGACTGTGATTGTAACGGACGCGGGCTTTGGCCCGGAGACATGGAACAAAGGCTTTTCCACACCCGGTGAAGCGGCCAATGACGTGATCGCGCTCGACCTGGCGGCGGATACGGATCTGGCATTGCTGTCGAACCAATTGAGTGGCGTCGACATGATCCGCGTGGATTTCCCCAGCTTCGCGGATGGCCGTGGCTTTACCATTGCCCGCCAACTGCGACTGCGCGGATATACCGGTCGACTGCGGGCCAAAGGGCATGTTCTGGCCGATCAATATGCCATGGCGCGACGCTCTGGCTTCGACGAGGTCGAAATCGATGACGCCCTTGCAGAGCGTCAACCAGAGGCACAATGGCTGGATCGGGCTAATTGGCGGGCACATGACTATCAGGCGCGTCTGCGCGGCTGATCGCCCCTTCCATTCCTGATCCAAATCAAAGATAGAACAAAGGACACCGGCTTATAGGGCTGGTTGAGTTAATGATGACCGAGATGACCCCCGTGACCGATACTGCAAACGCAACCCCCGTCAAAAAGCCGGCAATGCCGGACGCCCAAACCGTAACCGAGGTTAAGCATTGGACCGACCGGCTGTTTTCGTTCCGCGTCACGCGTCCCGCCTCTTTGCGGTTCCGGTCCGGTGAGTTTGTGATGATCGGCCTGATGGGCGATCCGGATGAAAAGACCGGAAAACAAAAACCGATCCTGCGCGCCTACTCCATCGCTTCGCCCAGCTGGGACGAAGAGCTGGAGTTCTATTCGATCAAGGTGCAAGACGGTCCTTTGACGTCGAAGCTGCAACATATCCAACCGGGGGATGAGGTGATCCTGCGCCCCAAACCAGTGGGCACGCTGGTGCATGATGCGCTTTTGCCCGGCAAACGGATTTGGTTTTTTGCCACTGGCACCGGATTTGCGCCTTTTGCGTCGCTGCTGCGCGATCCGCAGACGTACGAAGACTACGACGAAGTCATCATCACCCATACCTGCCGCGAAGTGGGCGAGCTGACCTATGGGGCCGAGTTGATCGAGAGCATTAGCAACGACGAAATGCTGCAAGAGCTGATCGGCGAAGAGAACCTAAAAAAGCTGCGCTATTATCCGACCACCACGCGGGAAGAGAGCCCCAAAATGGGTCGGATCACGGACCTGATGCGGGATGGTACGGTATTTGCCGACCTGAACGTGCCTGAAATGTCGCCCGAAACCGACCGTGCGATGGTATGTGGCAACCTGGCTTTCAACCTTGAGATCAAGGACCTGCTCGAAGGGTATGGCTTGGTCGAAGGTGCGAATTCCAAGCCGCAGCATTACGTGGTCGAAAAGGCCTTTCTCGACTGATTGCTTGGCCATTCGGTCTTGATCGGCGCTTGACCTTGCCGCGCGGCTCGTGCATCGCGGCGATGTGGGGCTTTGGCCTCGGAACCAGCGATCAAAGCGCGTGACTGACCTAGCATCTTCGGCAAACCGGTGGACGATCCCGACATTGTCGGCGGCAAATTTTGTCGTCGGGCTTGGGGCATTTGTGATCATCGGCATTCTGAACCCGGTGGCAGATGCCTTTCAAATCACAACGGCCCAAGCGGGCGGTCTGATGGTCGTATACTCGGTGGCGTACACGATCCTGTCGCCCTTGATTGTCTCTGCAACCGGGCACATGGGCCGACGGCGTGTGCTGGCCATTGGCATGTCCCTGTTTGCCATCGCGGCCTTGGTTTCGGCGCTGGCCCAAACCGCGACAGTTCTTTTCACGGCACGTGTTTTGGCCGCAGCGGGTGCAGGCATGATCACCCCGGTGGCCGCAGCCGTAGCAGCTGGGTTGTCGCCACCGGAAAAGCAAGGCGCGGCACTGTCTTTGGTGTTTCTTGGGTTCAGCCTAAGCCAGGTGGTCGGTGTCCCGCTGGGCAGCTATCTGGCCTATACCTTTGGATGGCGAACGGCCTTTGCCCTTGTGGTTCTGTTGGCGGTGCCGTCTATCTGGTTGATCTGGGTTCTGGTGCCCAAAGGGCTGCGGTTCGCCCCGGTTGGGTTGGCGGATTTGGGCGCAGCGTTACGAACTCCCAAACTGATGTTGTCTGTGCTTTTCACAACCGTGTTCCTGACCGGCAGCTATGTCATTTTGACCTATATTGCCCCGCTGCTCGCTGAGACCATGAATTTCGGGCGGGATGGCATCACCCTGACCTTAACGTTGTCCGGGCTTGGCGCGGTGGCGGGTTCATTGCTGGGCGGGGTGATGACCGACAAGCTCGGGTCGTCTGCAACGCTGACCATTCTATGCGTCATGCAGATCCTGATCATGCCCTTCTATTCAACGCTGCCGATGCCAGCGGTCTGGTTGTTCTTTTTGTCCGCCATGTGGGCCGCTTTTGGCTGGGCCTTTATGCCCGCACAGCAGGTTCGGCTGATTTCTTTGCAGCCTTCCTTGGCGAATGTGCTTTTGGCCCTGAACGCGGGTGCGGTTTACCTTGGCGCCGCAGCGGTTTCAGCAATCGGGGGGGCCGTTCTGAACAGCTATGGCCTGTTGGCGCTTGGCATCACTGGCAGCCTTTGTGTTGTCGTTGCCCTGATCCTGTTGCACATAGCAGACCGAATGGGGGCCAGTTAGCGCCCATTTTCCCAACAAAACATATCTAATCATCCGCCGCACTTCTTGAATTGAACCTATACAAGCGTTACGGTAGAAGCTCGATTTTCCGGCAATTATCAAAGGAATGAAGACATAGCCCGCAGACCACACAACGCGCCGCCGCAAAGAGATACTGGCCCGCGCGTGAACGATAAAATCCGCGCCCCCGAGATCCGCTTGATTGGCGCAGATGGCGACAATGTTGGTGTCGTCCACCCGGCGAAAGCCATGCAAATGGCAGATGAAGCAGGTTTGGACCTGGTAGAAATCTCGCCCAATGCCACGCCGCCCGTGTGCAAAATCATGGATTTTGGCAAGTTCAAATATGAACAGCAAAAACGGGAATCCGAGGCGCGCAAGAAACAAAAGATTATCGAGGTGAAAGAGGTCAAGTTCCGACCCAACACCGATACCCATGATTACGATGTCAAAATGCGCAACGTTTTCAAATTTCTTGAAAACGGCGACAAGGTGAAAGTCACCTTGCGGTTCCGCGGTCGCGAAATGGCACACCAAAATCTGGGCCTTGACCTGCTGCATCGCGTGGCAGATGACATAACCGAACTGGGCAAGATCGAAAGCATGCCCAAGATGGAAGGCCGTCAGATGGTCATGATGATCAACCCGCTGCCGCAAAAAGGGTAAGCCTTTAGAAATTGAGATTTGAAACGCCCCGGCCCGTTGGACCGGGGCTTTTTCGTTCTTCCGTTGAACATGCTCAAGCGTGCAAAAAACCGCTTGTTATGGTATGATTTGCCATGTGGGAGGATCTGCAATGGCGCCACCGGATGGTCAGGGACTGGTATTCATCAGCTATGCACATGCCGATGATGCGCTTGTGCGACCTGTGGTCAAACTCTTACAGAACTATTTTCAAATATGGTGGGATCAGCACATCGATGCTGGCGAAACCTGGCGGCACAAAATTCAAGAGAACCTCGCCAACAGCAAATGCGTGGTGGTGTTTTGGACGCCAGAGTCTGTCGAACAGGATTTCGTCTGGTCTGAATGCGATCATGCCAAAGAACGGGGTGTGCTTGTCCCGGTCTTGCTGGATCGCGACGCCAACATCCCGTTGGGTTTCGATCAGTTGCAATATATTGACCTCAGCGCGTGGTCAGGAGATCCGGCAGATGCCCGTTTTGAAGGTCTGTTGTCGCGTGTAACACAGCTTCTGAAACGTCCTCGGCGTTCTCCATACACCATACCGCTCCGATATGCCGACGGGGTGGTCAACGACGCAGAGTCAGCATCCAACCGGCTGATGTCGGCGGGAAACCAACTGCGCGATATTGGCGGTATACTGCGCCAAGGAAACGGCCCGGTTGATGATTTGCTGGTTGCCATCAATCAAGTCCACGCAACGTTTCGCTCTGTCAACGAAGGTCTAGAGACCTTTTTTGCACCGGCGCGGAATGATAAACCGTTGAACACGGACTTTTATGCAGAAATTGAGCTGGGCGCCATCGAGGACCTTGTGGCTGACCGTCTTGGCCACTGCTCCTACATCTCTGAAGCTTACCTGAAATCAGACGGATTGCGGGATTGGTTGAGTGCGCGTGTGACCGATACTGAAATGGAAAAGATCGATGAACTGTTCTCTGAGCTGTCAGACGCGGATTACACGCTGTTCGAGCGCATGGGGAACATCGGAAGAGTACTGTCAAGCGAGGCCGACGAGATCACAAACCTGATCATCGCCGGGCAAACAGACTATGCGCGCGAACGGATTGCACACAGCCGCACGGTTTTGATGCCGATACACAAACAGGTGCGCACCTCGATGAACCATCTGCTCGACATCGCAGCGAAATTTGGTCACGTTCCCCAGTGAACGCCGCCAACCGCCATTGAAGGCGTTTTTGCCCGGCTGGGTCGCACGGCCAAATACCCCGAATGCGAAAGGAATCCTTGACGCAGCGGCAATCTGCCTGAAATTCTCATCGATACGCGGCGGAAGAGGGAATTTTGTTCCAAAAATTTGAAACTAAAGAAGCTTTGCAAATTCGCGTGTTTATTTTCTGGGAGGAGAAATCATGAACCTGCGTCCTGATCCGACGTTCTATCCATCACCCAAGATGGCCATGGAAGCACCGGTCGAGAACTATGCTTTTACACTCATGCTAAGCCCTGACTTTTCGCAACCCGACGGCCTTGCCGTTGTGGACGTGAACCCGTCGTCAGAGACTTATGGCCAGATTGTACATTCCCTGATCATGCCCAATAAGGGCGATGAATTTCACCATTTTGGGTGGAATGCCTGTTCTTCGGCGTTATCGCCGCTGACTGGCCATGCGTTCCTGGAACGCAGTTACCTGATCATCCCGGGTATTAGGTCGTCCCGCATCTATGTCATTGATGTAAAAGACCCGCTGGACACAAAGATTCATAAGATCATTGAACCCGAAGAAGTCTTTGAAAAACGGGGTATTCGCGCCCGCATACGATCCATTGCGGCCCGGAAGGCATTTATGTCTCTACGCTGGGCGGCGGTGGCGAGGATGGCACGGACGGACCTCCGGGCATCTTCATCATGGACTGCGAGACCTTTGATATCCTCGGCCGTTATGAAATGGATCGGGGCATTCAGGACAAGCATTATGATTTCTGGTGGAACTTGCCGCGCGACTACATGGTCAGCAGCGAATGGGGCCTGCCGCCACAGTTTGAAAACGGCATCGTGGCCGAAGATCTGCTGAGCAACAAATACGGCCACACCATCCATTTCTGGGATTTGCGCGGACGCAAGGTGACCAAGTCCATCGATCTGGGGGCCAATCACCAGATGGCGCTGGAAATCCGGCCCGCCCATGACCCGGTCAAGGAATACGGGTTCTGCGGGGTTGTGGTCGACACCACCAATCTGCAAGGCGCAATTTTGACCTGGTGGCGGGATGAAAACGGCGAATGGCAGGCCAAGAAGACGATCACGATCGATCCGGTGCCTGCGGATGCTGACGACCTGCCTGAATTGCTCAAAGGCTTTGGCGCCTGCCCGCCGCTTGTGACGGATATCGATCTGAGCCTTGACGACAAATACCTCTATGTCGCCTGCTGGGGCCTTGGCGAGATGCATCAATACGACGTCAGCGACCCAATGAACCCGGTTCTGGCGGGCAAGGTAGAGATTGGCGGCATCGTCAAGAAAACCAAACACCCCAACGGCAAAGACTTTGGCTATGGCCCGCAGATGGTCGAGATCAGCCGGGACGGCAAACGCGTGTATTGGACGAACTCGCTCTATTCCACATGGGATGATCAGTTCTATCCTGGGGAACGTGGCGCCGCGATGGTCATGGCGAATGTTGGGGAAAACGGTGGTCTGACATTGGATGAGGACTTTTTGGTCGAATTTCCGGACGGCTATCGCAGCCACCAGATCCGGCTCGAAGGGGGCGATTGTTCCACGGACAGTTTCTGCTATCCATCGGTCTGATCCGCGACCGGAATGAAATACAAAATGGCGGGCAATTTGCCCGCCATTTTTTAGCTGAGCCGCATCCCGCGATCACCCCAGTCGCACCAATGGTCCGCGCTGTTTGGCTAGCGTTCCGGACGTGGCCGGAGACCCAGGAAAGCAGCGGCGAACAAAAGAATCATTTCCTTACAGCCATTTACGTTCAAATATTCGAATATCGTTGTGTGCAATGGCTCTACACAGAGCAACCGCAATCCTTAAAACGGAATACGGTGCGCAACCTGGGAGGACGAGATGCAAAAACATATGTTACCACTTTTGCTTTGTGCTGGGATGGCCCTGCCGGCCAACAGCTGGGCGCAAAGTGATACCTCGACAGAAGCTGACACGACCGCAGAGGCAACAGACGTCGCCGCCGAAACCAACGCGGACGGGCTGCTGACGGATGAAGAGCTGCAAAAGCTCGTCTCGCCAGTCGCGCTCTACCCCGACACACTGTTGATGCAGGTCCTTGTCGCGTCGACCTTTCCTTTTGAGATCGTCAAGGCGGACCGTTTTCTGAAAGACAATGAAGGCACGGACATCGAAACGCTCAAACCCCAGATCGAGGATCAGGGGTGGGATGAAAGCGTCGAGGTTCTTACCACCGCTTTCCCAGATGTTCTGGCTGATATGGCCGTGCACATCGACTGGACCGACGCCATGGGCACCGCCATGCTGGCTCAAACCGATGACGTTATGGATGCCGTACAGGACATGCGCGCCATTGCCGAGGAAAACGGTGCCCTTGCAACAACCGCGGAACAGACCGTTGAGGTCACTCAGGAAGACGGAGATCAAACGATCATCGTGCAACCGGCTGACCCCGAAGTGGTCTATGTCCCGCAATACGACCCACAGGTCGTTTATGTCGACGACAACAGCTCTGATGCAACAGACGCGCTGGTCGGTGGTCTTGTCGCTTTCACCACTTTCGCGATCATTGCGGATATTTTTGACGACGACGACGATTGGTACGGCTATTGGGGCTGTCGCAATTGTGGCGGCTGGCACGGCAGATCATCCGCAGCCCGGACATCGATATTGATGTCGACGGCAATGTGAATATCGGCAACCGCACAGATATCGAATGGCGCCCGGACAATTCCAAGCAAATCGATGCGCGCCAGAAAATCAATAATCGTCGGGATGAACGCGGCGATACCAAGTTGCGCGTCGACAAACCGGATCGGGGCGATGAGTTGCGCAATCGCCTGTCCGGCGAAACCGGTGCCCGCGACATCAGCCGTCCCGGATCGGACCGGGAAATCAACGACATAAAGGCCAAGATTGATCGGCCCGGTGGTTTGTCTGGCGGGGCGCGAGATGCGATCACGGACCGGACCCGTGACGGGGTCGACCTCGGCGGGGCAGCCGCAATCGCCGGCGGCGCAGCAGCTGGCGGCGCGGCGGCCTCAATCGCAAAGGCGAAGCAGGCAGCCGCACCAAAAGCAGTCAAGAAAGCCGCACCCAAAGCCGTAAGCAAGCCAGCGGTCAAAAAACCTGCAGTGCGCAAGGCAGCACCAAAATCGAGTGCGGTCAAAAAACGGGCCTCAGCCCCCAAGGCACGGTCCGGCGGTCAGCGTGGACGCACCGCCGCAAAAGGCAAAGCGAGACGGAGATAACATGATGAACATCCTTTCCCGCCTGTTTACCGCCGGAGTGATATCCGCAACCGCCACGGCCAGCTGGGCCCAAAGCGCGCCGGTCTATTCCGGGCCACAAGAAGCGCTTGAAACCCTTATGGAAGCCCTCGCCCAAGGCGGCGATCTGTTAACTGCATTCGGCCCCGAAGCCAAAGGGGTCATCGGATCAGGCAACCCAGAGCGGGACGCGCTCGACCGGGCCGCTCTATTGGTGCTTTACACCGAAGGTTATCGTTTTGCCCCGACCGATAGCGGTGCAGAGCTGCTTTTAGGGGCTGATGGCTGGCCATTTCCCATCCCTCTGGCAAGGACCGATGCCGGCTGGGTCTTTGACATGGAGGCTGGCCAGGATGAGGTCTATTTCCGGCGTATTGGTCTGAATGAACTCGAAGCCATGGAAATCATGCAGGCCTATGTCGATATTCAAGCGGAATACAGGCTCATTGACCATGACGGCGATGGCGTGATGGAGTTTGCCGCGCATCTCATTTCCACCGATGGGGCCCGCGACGGCCTTTATTGGGGCACTGAAGACAGTCCGCTCGGCCAGCGGATCGCCCTTGCCGAACTTGACGGCTACAATGACGGCGACGCGGATCAGGAACCAGAACCCTTTGGCGGATACTATTACCGCATTCTGACCGCGCAGAGTGACACCGCCCCGGGCGGGGCCATGGACTATATGGTCGGCGAGAACATGGTGTCAGGCCACGCGCTTCTGGCGGTACCTTCAGATTATGGCGATACCGGCATCCACAGCTTCATGATCGCGGAAAACGGGATCTTGCTCGAGGCGGATCTGGGCGAAGACAGCCTTGAGATGGTGCAAAACATGACGCGTTTTGACCCCGGCGACACCTGGGTGCCCGTCACCGAATAATCATTGCAAGCCGCATGCAAAAGGGGCGCCAAACAGGCGCCCCTTCCTACTTTCAAAACAGCGTCATGCAGCGGCGGCAACGGCCCGTTTCGTCATCACGCCCACCAGATGTGCGCGATACTCTTTGGTGCCATGCAGATCGGCAATCATACCGTCGGCTGGTACACTCAAGCCATCCAAAGCGGATGGATCGAAATTGGCGCTTAACGCCTCTTCCGCCGCTGTCCAGCGATGAACGCCATCCTCGGATGCACCGGTCACCGCAACCCGAACCCCATCCGCGTATTTCGCGACAAAAACGCCAACCAAGGCAAAGCGCGATGCAGGTTGCACGAATTTCTGATAATTTGACTTCTCCGGCACGGGGAACTTGACCTCGGTGATGATCTCGCCCTCCTCCAGGGCCGTCGTGAACATCCCTTGGAAAAAGTCATCCGCGCTAATCTCACGGCTGTTGGTCACCACCGCGGCCCCGCTTGCCAAAACCGCTGCCGGGTAACAGGCCGCCGGATCATTATTGGCCACCGATCCGCCAATGGTCCCGCGATTGCGCACCGCGGGGTCACCGATATGGCTCGCCAGACCGGCAAGCCCCGGATAATGCGCCATCGCCTCGCTGGCCACGGTGGCATGAGTTGTCGCGCCGCCAATGCATAGCGCCCCGTCATCCGCCACGCAAACCCCCTGCATCTCGGGAATGCCGCCCAGCGAAACCAAGGTCGACGGCATCGCCAAGCGCTGCTTCAGCGTCGGGATCAATGTCTGCCCCCCGCCCAGCGCCTGCGCCTCTTCTGCGCCCAAGGCTGCAACCGCATCCGCAATTGTGGCCGGTTTCTCAAATTCAAAGTTGTACATTTCTCTCTTCCTTTGCCGAACCAGAGACCTGCGCCCCTGCTTCTTTCTTGTCGGAAATACCCCGGGGAGCGCGAGGGGCTCGCCCCTCGCACGCGCCCTCTCAACTCATCCCTGCATCGCGGCCCAGACGCGCGACGGCGCCAGGGGCATATCGATATGCGTGACATCCTTGCCCGCCGATTGCAGCGCGTCGACCACGGCATTCACAACCGCCGGCGGTGACCCGATGGCTCCGGCCTCGCCACAGCCTTTCACCCCAAGCGGGTTATGCGTGCAGGGCGTCTGGCTGGAATGATCCACCGCATAAAACGGCACATCATCCGCGCGCGGCATGGCATAATCCATGTAAGACGCGCTCAAAAGCTGGCCATTGTCATCATAGACACAGTTTTCCAGCATCGCCTGACCGATCCCTTGCGCAATCCCGCCATGGACCTGACCGGAGACGATCATCGGGTTGATGATGTTGCCAAAGTCATCCGCGGCAGAAAACCGTTCGATGCTGACCTTGCCTGTGTCAGGGTCCACCTCTACCTCGCAGGCATAAGCGCCTGCCGGGTAGGTAAAGTTGGCCGGATCGTAGAACGCGGTTTCTTCCAGTCCCGGTTCGATGTCTTCCACCGGATAGTTATGCGGCACATAAGCGGCCAGCGTAACGTCTCCCCAAGCCACCGATTTGTCGGTGCCCGCGACCGTGAACTGACCATCCTTCAATTCGATGTCAGCTTCGGCGGCTTCCATCAGATGGGCAGCGATCTTCTTGGTCTTGTTGATGATCTTTTCAGCTGCACGCACCATGGCGGATCCACCAACCGCGATAGAACGGGATCCATAGGTGCCCATGCCCATCGGCGTGTTGGCCGTGTCGCCATGCACGATCTCAACCATGCTTTCATCCACACCGATCATCTCGGCAATCACCTGCGGGAACGACGTTTCGTGCCCCTGCCCATGACTGTGCGATCCGGTCATCACGACGATGCCGCCGGTTGCGTTGACGCGCACCGTGGCACTTTCATAAAGCCCGGCACGTGCACCCAGCTGCCCCACAAGGTTCGACGGCGCGATGCCGCAGGCCTCAATGTAGCAGTTCACGCCCAAGCCGCGCAGCTTGCTCTTGGCTTCGCTTTCCGCGCGACGCGCCGCAAAGCCGGACAGGTCCGCAATTTCTTCAAGCTTGTCCATGGTGCCGTTGTAATCGCCGGTGTCATAGGCCACGGCGACCGGTGTCTCATAGGGGAACTCGGTGACAAAGTTCTGGCGGCGCAGGGCAATCGGATCGACCTCCAATTCACGCGCCGCTTTGTCAATCACGCGTTCCAGCTGATACGTGGCCTCCGGGCGGCCCGCACCGCGATAGGCGTCAACAGGCACGGTATTGGTAAAGACCGCTTTGACGTTCACATAAATGACCGGCGTCTTATAGTTGCCCGCCATCAGCGTACCATGCAGCCACGTTGGGACCGATGGAGCAAAGGTCGACAGATAGGCACCCATGTTGGCATAGGTTTCGGTCCGAACCGCGGTAAAGTTGTTGTCCGCATCCAGCGCCAGTTCGATCTTGGTCACGTGGTCGCGGCCATGTGCATCGGACATGAAGGCTTCTGACCGCGTCGAGGTCCACTTGACCGGACGGTTGATCGCCTTGGCCGCAAAGGTACAAAACGCCTCTTCGGCATAGTGGAAGATTTTGGTGCCAAACCCGCCGCCAACATCCGGGGCGACAACACGCAGCTTGTGTTCCGGGATACCCAGAACGAACGCGCCCATCAGCAGGCGGATGACATGCGGGTTCTGCGACGTGGTGTACAGGGTCGAGTCGCCCGTCGCACGGTTGAAATCACCGACTGCAACACGCGGTTCCATCGGGTTCGCGACCAGCCGGTTGTTCACCAACTCCAGCGTGGTGACATGGGCGGCGTTCTTGATCGCCTCGTCCACGGCGCCTTTGTTTTCTTCGACAAAGCCCCAGTCGTAGCAAAGGTTTGACGTCAGATCGTCATGTACCTTGGTGGAACCGTCCGCCACGGCGGCTTTCATGTCCACAACGGCGGGCAGTTCGGTCAGGTCGAGTTCTATCGCTTCTGCCGCATCCCGCGCCTGTTCATAGGTGGCCCCAACCACGGCGGCGACGATCTCACCAACATGGCGGATCTTGCCTTGCGCAATGATGGGATGCGCGGGTTCCTGCATCGGCTCGCCGTGCCGGTCCGTGACTTGCCAACCGCAGGGCAGCCCGCCGACACCTTCAAAATCGGAGCCTGTGAAAATCTTGACGACGCCGGGCATCGCAGCTGCGGCAGATGTATTGATCCCGTTAATCGTCGCATGCGCCACGTCGGCACGCAAAAAGGCCACGTAAGTCTGGCCGTGAACATTGATATCGTCGGTATAGTTGCCGGTACCTGTCAGAAACCGGACGTCTTCGCGGCGCTTCGTGCTGGCGCCGATGCCTGAATCCTTTGGCATGGTTATCCTCCCAAAACTGCGGCCCGCACCATAGCTTGCCGCCCGTGACCAGGGCGCCTCCTCCTACGCGCCCTTGTCGGACTTTTTCCCAAGCTTGGGCTTATTCAGCTGCGATGGCCGTCGTGTCCTGACCGCTGGCGGCCATGATCGCTTTGACAATGTTGTGATAGCCGGTGCAGCGGCAGATATTGCCTTCGAGATACGCGCGGATCTCGGTTTCCGTCGGCTTTGGATTGTCCTTCAGCAATGCAGCCGTCGACATCACCATGCCGGGCGTGCAAAAGCCGCACTGCAACCCGTGGTGATCCTGAAAGGCTTGCTGAATCACGTTCAACGAGCCATCGGCGTTGGCCTGACCTTCAATCGTGTCGATTGTCGCGCCATCCGCTTCGACGGCAAGCATTGTACAGGACTTAACGGCGTTCCCGTCCACATGGACAACGCACGCGCCACATTGGCTGGTGTCACAGCCCACATGTGTTCCTGTCAGTCCCAGCTGTTCCCGCAAAACAGAAACAAGCAAAGTGCGCCCCTCAACTTCAGCGGTCGAGTGGGTGCCGTTCACGGTCATTGTGACCTGTGTCATGAGTTCCTCCCGTTAACGATATCCTCGTTGACATGGAGTTAAACACGGCGATTGCCAGTTGAGAAGATTAAACTTTTTGCAGAGCGGAACGGCGTTCCGTTTCTGATGGTTCCGCTCAGCCTTTTGATTTGCGGCCTGAACGGGGTTGGGGACGGGTCGGAATCTCTTTCAGCAAGCCACCAACCCCCATACCCGCGATATCCTTGCCGGTGACAGGCACACCACACATGACGCGCGACAAGACCCAATCCGCGCCGTTCAACGCAGGCGATCGGGCACAGCCGGGCAGTCCGATCACCGGTCTGCCGTTGTGATCGCCCAGAAACAACAGGTTGCCCGGGTCCACGGGCATCCCAAAGCGGTCTACCCGCCCCCCGGCTGCGCGCACGGCAGACGGGGCCACATCGCCGGGATCGGATGTCGCTGATGCCGTCAGGATCATTACCAATGCGCCTTTGGCTTGCGCGACGGCCTCTGCCAAAGGGGCAGTCCGGTGATCAACGGTCACAACTTCAACCATCGTCCCGCCCAGCGCATCAACTCGGTCGGTCATGGCGGCAATCGCCTTTTCCGGTTTTGGGCCGCCGGGGATGTCCGTCAGAATCAGGGTGGCATCTGGAACACGTGGCGCCAGCAACCGGATCGCATCGGGTGCAGCGGCACAGGCCCGGTCCACATCGGCCTTTGGGACGCCATAGGAAATGACCTTGATCGTCGCGATCATGCCGCCTTGTGACATCTGCTGAAAGTTGGGCACCGTCGCAACCGTGATCATTGGGTGAATGTCGTTGAACGCTTCCAATGCTGCGACATCAAGCTGCACCACCCCCGGCCCATCGGCGATCAGGTTCACGCGCCCGGTGAAAGGGTCCGTAATCCGCAGGTTCGCAAGAGCCGCATCCGGGACCAGATGGCGGGCCAATGTGGCGGCGGCGGCGTCTTCATGCAAATCGCCTTCTTCCAATTGCGCAACGACAAGATCGGCGATACCGGCCTGCGCCGCGGCTTCTATATGCTTGTCGGTCAGGATCAGCCCTTTGCGCAGCTTGCCGCCGGGCAATTGCAAGGAATGGGCAAGGATGGCCCCCTGCGCGGAATGCGTCGGAACGGGTCCAAATTTCACGGTGTTCGTCCACGCAATACGGCTGTCATTTCCGCCAAGATTGCAACGGCAATTTCCGACGGATCTGCGGCACCGATGTTCAAGCCAATCGGGCCATGAATGCGGTCCAGCTGATCGGCTGTAAACCCAGCCTCTGTCAGCCGCGCCACCCGTTTGGCGTGGGTGCGCGTTGATCCGAGCGCACCGATGTAAAACGCGTCCGCTTTCAACGCCGCCTCTAACGCGGGATCATCGAGTTTGGGATCATGGGTCAGCAAAACCAAGGCCGTGCGCGCGTCTAGGCCCAGCTTTTCAACCGCCTCATCCGGCCAATCATTCAAAATGGTTTCGCCGGGAAAGCGGGATTGCGAGCCGAAGGTGTCGCGGGGGTCGATCAGTGTTGGATCATACCCTGCGATGCGGGCCATCGGCACAAGCGCCTGTGCAATGTGAACGGCCCCTACAACAAGCAATCGCAATGGCGGGTTGTGGACCGCAACAAATGTCACGCCATCCTCTTCAAAGCCGGACCGGTCCATACGCTTGCGGTCGGCGTGGTCTGTTGTCGACACAGACCGATCGCCGGTTTTGGTGTTCACCTTATAGGCTACGCCGGTTCGCGTTTCCCGAGCTGCAACAAGCGCGCGCAACGTGTCGAGCGGCAGAGCCGATCCCACCGGTTCAACCAGAATGCGGATCGTGCCACCACAGGCCAACCCGACCGCAAAGGCGTCATCGTCGCTAACACCAAATTCCAAAAGCCGGTGTGCGCCCTCTTCGATCGCCTCAATGGCTTCGACAACCACCGCACCTTCCACGCACCCCCCAGACACGGATCCTTCGATCTCTCCGGCATCACTGATCACCAGTTGCGCACCCACGCGCCGCGGTGCACTGCCCCAGGTTTCCACAACCGTTGCCAAAGCAACGGCTTTTCCGGCCTCGCACCAACGCAATGCGGTTTCCGGGCCACTATCAAATCGATCTGTCATTCCGTCCTCCAGCCGACACGCAGATCGGCATTGAAGGAATATGGGGCGCGATACGCGCAAGCGCCACCCGGAAATCAAACGGCGCGGCATTGCCAGCCGGGCCGTCGGACGCCACACCACTCACAAAGCAGCGCCCAAGAGGAGAGGACCATCTCCTCATCTCGAAAATTTTCAAATCGAAATTACGTGATGAAAATCTTGAAACATCCAAGCGTCACCTGAAGCCATCAAGCGCCATTCGGCAGGATTCGGAGAGAGGCGTGCCAGAAAATGGGGCTTCAATCCAGATCAATATTGAGAATTTTTGAATTTCTGACGCTAGTTAGCACAATTGCATCACCATCCGGCTTTCAGCCAGAGGTCATCTGCAACCGTCGCTTTTCACCAACATCATCCAAAGAAGATATGACCGCCGCCAAGTCTTCCAGCGCGGCAATGGAATGCCCGGCCCGAAAACTGTCGACATGCGGCAACATCGCCGCGATCCCGCGGGCTTTGGGCGCGAACCCATCCCATCGCAGCAAAGGGTTCAACCAAATCAGGCGACGAGAAGAGAGGTGCAGCCGTTCCATTTCTTTGGCCAACTGATCCGGATCGTCTCGATCCAGACCATCAGTGATCAAAAGCACCACGGCACCCTGCCCCATGACACGCCGCGACCAATCCCGGTTGAACGCGTGCAAGCAATCTCCGATCCGCGTCCCACCTTCCCAATCCTGGGCTTCGGCGCCTGCGGCCGCCAGCGCAGCATCGACATCGCGTTGTCGCAAATGCCGCGTGATGTTGGTCAATCGCGTCCCAAAAGTGAAGGCATGAACCTTGGCCCAACCCGCCCCTTTCGCGTTCGAAACAGCGTGGAGGAAATGCAGGATGACCCGGCTGTACTGGCTCATCGATCCCGAAATGTCGCAGAGCACGACCAAATTCGGCCACCGTGGGCGCGGCGTTTGACGCGCGATATCGCGCAAGTCCCCGCCATTGCGCATCGCCAAGCGCAGTGTTTTCTGCCGGTCAATGCCTTTGCCGATCGTGGCAGCCATGCCGCGACGGGATGGGATCGGTTTCACCGGCAATTGCATCCGCGCCAGCATCCGCTTGGCCGCCGCCATTTCTTCGGTGCTCATCTGTTCAAAATCAAGCGTGCGCAGTTTTTCCTCGGCTGACATTGTCAGCGAGGCATCCATTTCGATCTCGGTCCCGGTTTCTTCCTGTTCGGACATGTCGGGCAGATCGCGGTTGACGCCGTCCAACAACGCCTCTGCGGCACGTTTTTCAGCGGCTTGGGTTTTTCGATCTTCCTGCACCCCGCGCACAGCGGGGAGCATATAGGACATCATGTGTTCCAGATACCGCGGATCGCGCCAGTACAGACGGAATATCTGGCCAAAGACGAGACGGTGTTCCGGCCGGTTCACGAAACAGGCATGCAAGGTCCAGTAAAAGTCTTGTTTATCGGTAAAGCCCGCCGCTTTGACCGCTTCGATCGCATCGATGATGCGCCCCGGTCCGATGGGCAGCCCGGCTTTGCGCAGAGCGCGCGCAAAGTGGATAATATTCTGTGCCAGCTTGGGGTCTTCTGGCAGCTCTAACGGCGCGTATTCGGCCATTCAGCCGTCGCGGGGGCGCTGCCCCCGCACCCCCGGAGTATTTTGGAAGAGAAGAAGCATCAGGCCGGTTCCAGATTTGCGCGGGCCTCGTCAAGAATGCGTTTGGCTTCGGAGCCTTGCAGCTTCTGGATGTCGTCCTGGTATTTCAGGATGGCGCCGAGTGTGTCTGCGATAACTTCGGGGGACAGGTTGATGATATCGAGCGCGAGGAGACATTTGGCCCAGTCGATCGTTTCCGCGACACCGGGTTTCTTGAAAAGGTCTTCGGTGCGCAATGCTTGGACAAACGCCACCACTTCTTGGCTGAGCTCTTTGGCGGCTTCGGGGGCGCGGGCCTGCAAAATCTCGACCTCCCGTTCGAAGTTGGGATAGTCCACCCAATGATACAGGCAGCGCCGTTTGAGGGCATCATGCACTTCGCGGGTGCGGTTTGATGTCAGGATGACAATCGGCGGTTCCGGCGCTTTGATTGTGCCGATTTCCGGGACAGTAACCTGGAAATCGCTAAGCGCTTCGAGCAGGAACGCTTCAAAAGGTTCATCTGTGCGATCGAGTTCGTCGATCAACAAGACCGGCGCACCAGAGGCGTCGGGGCGCATGGCCTGAAGCAAGGGACGTTCGATCAGGTAATCCTCGCTGAAAAGTTCGGATTGCAGCGCCCCGCGTTCAGTTCCGCCCGCGGCCTCTGCAGTTCGGATGGCGATCATCTGTGCGGGAAAGTTCCATTCACAAACAGCCGAGGATGCATCGAGACCTTCGTAGCACTGCAACCGGATCAGGCGACGTCCCAATGCCGCCGCGATCGCCTTGGCAATCTCGGTTTTGCCGACACCGGCCTCGCCTTCCAGAAACAAAGGCCGGCCCAGTTTGAGCGCCAGAAAAGCAACCGTGGCCAATGACCGTCCACAGACGTAATTCTGTTGCGCCAACATCTGTTGCACGGCGTCAATGCCGTCGGGTGTTTGCATGTCTTTTCCTTCTGCCTCGCGGTGCGGGCCGCGCCGCATCCCTCGTTTTAACATAGTCGAAGATGGCAGGCTGTCGAAACCATCGCCATCATTGACGCGCCGAACCGCAAATGTCATCATTTTCGAAACAATAACTTTATGCTGTTAGGGCGTAGTAAAGCGGTAATCGCGAAGCCTGCAAAAGCGGGTCTTTCGTAGCGGGCAGTGGCGATATGCAAATCACGGCAGTGACATGTGTGAAAAATGAAGGTCCGTTTCTGTTAGAATGGATTGCCTTCAACAGGGTCATAGGCGTGACCAACTTTCTCTTTTATTCAAACGATTGCACCGATGCGACGGATCGTTTGCTGGACCGGCTGGCAGAAGAATATGTTGTAAAACATCGGCCAAACCCGGCCGAGGGCCGGAACTATCAAATGGAAGCGTTAAAGAAGTCGCGCCGTCACGGGATCGTTCGCGATGCTGATTGGGTCTGGATCGCGGACGTGGATGAGTTTTTGAATATCCATGTCGGCAATCACACAATCCCCGACCTGATCGACGCCTGCGGCGATCCGATGGCCTTGTCAATCAGTTTCCAATTTATGGCCAATGGCGGCGTGGAAACCTTCGAAGATGAACCGGTAATTTCGCAGTTCTGCCAGACGCATAACCCGGATATCTGGTGCGACCAAACGTCATTGGAGGTCAAAACGCTGGTCAAAAAGGGCTTTCCATTGAACTACTACGGTGCGCATCGGCCCTTTCACGACATCGAGACGCCCCGCGCCCAGCAGCCAAAATGGACCGACGGGTCCGGTCGCCCCATCCCGTCGCAGTTCCGCAAACGCGCAAACAAACGCCGCATTCGCGCGTTTCCTGTGCGCGGCGGGCGGAAGTTTGCGACCTTGAACCACTATGCCCTGCGGTCGCTCGATAGTTACTTGGTCAAGAACGATCGGGGGGATGTGAACCGCGAATACCGCGAATACCGCGAATACCGCGAATTTGACGATACCTATTGGCGCGAGCGCAATGATGCATCTCATTATGACGCCAGCATCCTGCGCTATATGGAGCCGCTACAAAAAGAGATCGCGGCGCTGAAGGCACTGCCCGGTGTCTCTGATCTGCATGATGAAGCCGTGGCGCTTCATCGTCAGAAACGCGATGAACTGTTGCAATCAGAAACCTATCAGCAGATGCGTGAAACGCTTTTGTCTGCAAATCCCTATTCACCGCAAGAAGAAGCGATCCGCACAGAAATAGGTTTCGCATGAGCCGTTTGCGCATTGTCAATCTGGGCTTGCCGAAATCCGGGACGACAACGCTGTCGCGCGCTTTGCGCCGGGCCGGGTTTTCGGTCGCCGATTGGAAAGTGCGAGAGCACCAAAGCGATGACGCCGCCATTGTGAATGAACATGTTGGTGCGCTGCTTTATCAGGGGTACTTCAATACGGGTGATCCTCTCTATCACCTTGAAAAGTTTGATGCCGTTAATGAGATGAGCGTTGTTCGCTATGACCGCAATTTATGGCCCCAAATGGATTGGGGCCTGATTGCAGCGATCCAGGATAACCATCCCAAGACCAAGTTCTTGCTGTCGCGGCGCGACCCGGTGGCAACCGCAGCCAGCATGCGTCAGTGGCACAGCATGGGCAACAAACGGCTGCCAAAGTTGAATGTTCCCGGCCTGCCCAACGGGTTTGGCAAACAGGATGGGCAGTTAGAGCGTTGGATCGAGGGCCATTATCGGTTTTGCAACCGGGTCTTCGCGGGCGCTGATAATTTCTTTGAATTTGACATTGCGGACCCGGACGCCAGTACGAAAATCGGTGATTTCATTGGCAAACCCCTGCCTTGGTGGGGACGCGCCAACAACAGAAGTTCCAAAATGACGCCAGACACGGAAGAGGTGATTTGAAATGCGCATCCATCTGTTGATTGGCCCAACCGAAACGGGGTCTTCCCGATTTCGAACGATCCTGAAAAAAAGGCCATGCTGCTTGAAAAGCATGGTGTCTACACTCCGGACTGGAACCATATCCGGGCCTACATGGCTTGCGCGGAACCGGATGCCATTGGTGTCATCCGCTTCAAACGGGGCTTTATGGCTGAGAAATCGCAAAAGGCCCTCTATAGCGAAATTGAAATGCAGCTGTCGCGCGCATTGGAACGCGTTGACGCCAAACATCTTATCCTGAGTTCTGGGCAACTTGGGGCCATGCTGTCGCAGCCGGCAGAGCTGGAAAGGCTTGGTCTTCCCCCACTGAAGTGGTCCTCCGCTATGTTTAGGAAAACGGAGGAAACACATGGCCAACAAGCGACCAAAGCCAGAAGAGATTGTCACGAAGTTACGGCAGGTTGAGGTTCTGACGGGGCAAGGGATGCCGCGTCTGGATGCGATCCGTCAGATCGGTGTGACTGAACAGACCTACTACCGGTGGAAGAAAAAATACGGCGGAATGGGCACGGATCAATTGAAGGAACTGAAGCGTCTGCAAAAAGAGAACGAGCGATTGCGCAAAGCCGTTTCTGATCTGACGCTGGACAAGCTGATCTTGGCGGAGGCGGCAAAGGGAAACTTCTGAGCCCCGCTCGTCGTCGTGCCTGTATTGATCGCGTTCGTGCTGAGCTGAACATCTCGGAGCGTCGGGCATGCCGGGTTCTAAGACAACATCGATCCACACAGCGCAAAGTACCTGCGGGTCGCCCGGATGAAGAACGTTTAGTGGCTGATATGATCGAACTGACCCGGCAGTATGGCCGCTACGGCTATCGTAGGATCGCGGCACTACTGAGAGACGCTGGCTGGCATGTGAATGACAAGCGCGTGGAACGGTTATGGCGACGAGAGGGGCTGAAAGTGCCAATGAAACAACCGAAGAAAGGGCGGCTTTGGCTGAATGATGGATCATGTGTCAGGCTTCGGCCAGAGCGCCGCGATCATGTCTGGTCTTACGACTTTGTCCACTGCCGCACCGACGATGGTAAAGCTTTCCGCACACTCAACATCATCGACGAGTACAGTCGGGAATGCTTGGCCATACGCGTGGATCGCAAGCTCAACTCAGGCAATGTGATCGATGTGCTGAGCGACCTGTTCATTCTGCGCGGCATCCCGTCGTTCATCCGTTCCGACAATGGCCCTGAGTTCGTTGCGCAAACCGTGCAGGACTGGATCAAGGCTGTCGGCGCAAGGGCGGCTTACATCGAACCAGGCAGCCCTTGGGAGAATGGGTACTGCGAAAGCTTCAACGCCCGTTTCCGCGATGAGTTCTTGAACGGCGAAATCTTCTATAGCCTGCGCGAAGCACAAATCCTGATCGAACAATGGAGAAAGCACTACAACACGAAACGACCACACAGTGCATTGGGCTACCGCCCACCGGCTCCCGAAACCATCGTCCAGATGGACCAAAGGTCGATCATGCACTAACAATCAAATTGGACCACTCAGATGGGGCTGATCAAAACCCCTTGCCATTTTAACAGTACGAAACGAAGGCGCTTTTCTGTTGGAATGGCTGGCCCATCATCGGGCCGTGGGGTTCAAGAAGTTCCTTGTGTTCTCCAACAATTGCCAGGACGGCACGGATGCGATGCTCGATCGGTTGGCCGAACTGGGGCATGTCAAGCATATGCGCAACGACGGCCCCTATGACAAAGGGGGCATTCAGTTCACGGCGCTCAAACGTGCGGACCGGATGGGTTTTGTCAAATCCGCCGATTGGATTTTGCCATTGGACGTGGATGAATTTGTCAACATTCATGCCGGTGATGGCACGCTGGCGGACCTCGTGGCGGCGCGGCCGGATGCAACAGCGTTTACGCTGACCTGGCGACTTTTTGGCAATGGCGGACATGACCGGTATGCGGACGGGTCGGTCCGCGAAGCCTTCACCGCCTGTGCGCCCGAGGTGATGTTCTGGCCTTGGCGGGCATTCATGTTCAAAACGCTTTACCGCAATGACGGGACGTACCGAAAGCTTGGCGTTCATCGCCCGCGCAACCCTGACGAAGATAAACTGGGCGGGGCTCGTTGGTATGATAGCCACGGTCGCATTTTGCCGGAATTGTTCAAGACACAGCGGCTGTTTTCGAATTATGGCATCCCCAATTATGGTCTTGTCCAACTGAACCACTACCCACTCGGTGCGCGCGAAAGCTATGTTTTGAAGGCTGATCGCGGCCGGGCGGTTCATGCCGAACAGATGCTGGATGTGGATTACTGGGTCGACCGAAATTTCAACACCGCCGAAGATCGCACGATCCACCGGATGATTGCGGCCAGCCAGCCGGAACTGAACGCGTTACATGATGACCCGGTTCTGTCGAAACTGCATCAGAACGCCGTCACATGGCGCAAAGACCGCTTCACCCAGCTTTTGGAAGAAGAACCGTTTCGCGCGCTTTACGCACGGCTGCAATTGACGCCCCCGTCCCAGCCGCTGACACGCGAACAGTCCCGCTTTCTCATAGAGCATGCAACCCGCGCGCGGCTGAAGGATGCGTCACAGCAATAGCGCGAAACCGGCGCAAGATTTTCCCATTTTTGCCCAGATTGCGGAATAGATCAGACCTCAATAACCGCCCCGCAGATGGGTGGACAGTTGAGGATCAGAGCAATGCAAGACGCACTGGACGCGTTGGATGTTTCCATGACCGACCTCTCGCCCGAGCAATGGCGCGAGAAGATGGAAGAGCTTGCCGAAGAGCTGGGATTTTATCAGCCGCTGGGCGATGCACATTCCGCCGTATTCATCGATCAGGGCAAAACACTGTTGGTGACGTTCGAAACGATGGCTTCGATCCGTCAATTGTCCGACACCCACCTGCCCGTTGGGTTCGATCTGGTCAGTGCGCAGGGGTGGTCTCATCTCTGCCTCATTAGCGATGGCGACACCTGGTTCCGTGAACCCCGGGTCTATGGCTTTTTCGACCGCATGATCGATGACGGGTTCTTTGAAGATTTTGATCAGGTCATTTTCTATGGTGCGGGATCCTGCGGCTACGCGGCCAGCGCCTTTTCGGTATCCGCGCCGGGTGCTACCGTTATCGCCATTCAGCCGCAGGCGACGCTGGACCCGCGCATGACGGAATGGGACGAACGGTTCACAACCATGCGCCGGACCTCCTTCAATGATCGTTATGGCTATGCGCCCGACATGCTGGATGCAGCCGGCTCGGCTTTTGTCATCTATGATCCCTATGAGCATACGGACGCCATGCATGCTGCCCTCTTCAGACGCAGCAATGTGGACCGCATCCGCATGGCACACATGGGCGATGACATCCAAAGCAACCTGATCGAGATGGAGTTGCTGTATCGGATCATCACGCTCGCCGGCAACGGCAAGCTGACCGCCACGGCAATTCACAAACTTTTCCGCGAACGTCGCGACCACATGCCTTACCTGCGTCAGTTGATGCACCGTTTGGACAGCGATAACCGAGACCACCTGACCATGATGTTGTGTCGGAATGTCACGTCGCGCAAACGTGCAAGGCTGTTTCGACGCAGGCTGCGCGCGCTTGAAAAAACGATGGCCAATGATGTCGAAGTTGAAGCCAGCCCAGAACCAGACGACAGCTGATTACGCGCCATGGCGCAACAAACGAACACGCAAACGGTGGCGCCACCGAAACAGTAGCCGTGTCGCCAGCACCACAAACGGCGTGCGCCAGCCTGCGTCGATCCCGATACAGTCGCACATCTTTGATCCGTCCGCGGCCGGTTCGACGGTAATTTTATGGATGACCGACCGGATGCCAAACCCGCTTTCCCGGGTCTCGACCACACGGGTTTCCGGGTCGCATGTCACGACCCGCATGGTATAGGGACGGCCCGGCAAAATTCCAAAGACCGACATTGCGATATTTATCACCTGCCCCTTGTGAATGCGTCCGGACGGCAGATGATCCAGATGCAACCACGGGCGGGTCATTTGGTCCAAGACATCCAGATCCGTGCTGAACTGAAACAAGCGATCAGGGTCAACCGGGTAAGAATGCCAAATGGTCAGAGTTTTCCGCATGTCACGCGCCTTAGATATGGTTCCAAGGTGACGCCGAAAAAGAGATTGGAAAATCGCGCAAATCGTCCCGCCCCTCTGGCCCGCAGTGACCAGCTATGCTAGCCGGAAATCATGACCACCCGCTTGACAATCACCCGCCCAGACGACTGGCACTTGCATTTGCGCGACGATGCGGTTTTGCATGCCGTTCTGCCCGAAACCGCCCGCCATTTTGGCCGCGCAATCATTATGCCGAACCTTGTTCCACCGGTGGTGACCGGTGCGCAGGCCGAAGCGTATCGCGGGCGTATCATGGCTGCTTTGCCTGCGGACATGACATTCGAGCCTCTGATGACGCTCTACCTGACCGAAGACACAGACCCAGAGGATGTGGCCAAAGCCGCTGAAAGTGGTGTGGTGTCGGCGGTCAAGCTCTATCCGGCGGGGGCCACGACAAATTCTGCCAGCGGCGTACGGGATTTTGACAAGGTGCGCCCGGTGCTGGAGCGTATGGCCGAAATTGGCCTGCCGCTGTGTGTGCATGGCGAGGTTACAGACACCGAGATCGATATTTTTGACCGTGAGGCGGTTTTCATCGACCGGGTTTTGGACCCGATCCGGCGCAGGACACCGGGGCTGCGGGTTGTGATGGAGCATATCACGACGCAGGACGGCGTTGCCTATGTAAAGGCCAATGCGGACGATTTGGGGGCCACGATCACCATCCACCATCTGGTCATCAACCGGAACCATTTGTTGGTCGGTGGAATACGCCCACATTACTATTGTCTGCCGGTTGCCAAGCGCGAAGAGCACAGACTGGCCCTGCGCGCCGCGGCGACCAGCGGCGATGGCCGGTTTTTCCTTGGCACCGACAGCGCCCCACATGTCGATCCTTTGAAAGAAACCGCTTGCGGATGCGCCGGTTGCTTTACCGCAACGAACACGATGTCGGTGCTTGCAGAGGTGTTTGAACAGGAAGGCGCCCTAGAAAAGCTGGAAGGGTTTGCGTCGCTGCATGGGGCGGCGTTCTATCGCAAACCGGTCAATCCCAAAAAGATCACGCTGACCAAAGGCGACGCCGTGCCTTATCCGGCAAAAATTGCGTCTGGTGACGGGGACATCACTGTCTTTGATCCCGGATATCCGTTGCATTGGCACGTGACGACCTGATGCCTGACATCCTGCTGTTGGTGCCGGTGGGCGTGGCAAGATTTGAGTATTTGAAAAGAGAAGAAGCCAAGGATCGTCGCAGATCCGATCACAGGAAGGGCCGAAGATGATCCCCAGCTCATATCCCGGCGCCGAAGAAATGGCGCGCCTGACTGCACGCATGTTGTTGGAAATCGAGGCGGTGCATTTGAATGCGCGCGAGCCCTTCACGCTGGCCTCTGGTCTGCCCAGCCCGACATATATCGATTGCCGCAAGCTGATCAGTTTTCCGCGCATCCGCTCGACCTTGATGGATTTTCTGACCGTGACAGTGATGCGCAATGCGGGTTTTGAGGCGTTTGACAACATTGCCGGTGGCGAAACCGCTGGGATCCCCTTTGCCGCCTTTGTGGCCGAGCGCATGGCCTTGCCGATGACCTATGTCCGCAAGAAACCCAAAGGATACGGGCGCAACGCGCGCATCGAAGGGCAGATGCAGGAAGGCGAGCGGGTTCTGTTGGTCGAGGATCTGACCACGGATGGCGGATCGAAGTTGAGCTTTGTGGATGCCATCCGCGAAACCGGGGCCGTGTGCGGGCATACGGCCGTGATTTTCTATTACGGCATTTTTCCGGAAACCGAGAAAACGCTGGGCGATCATGGGGTCGCTTTGCATCATTTGTGCACATGGTGGGACGTTCTGGCCGAAGCGAAATCCTCTGGTGCATTTGATGCCGAAACACTGCGTGAAGTTGAGGCGTTTTTGAACGATCCGCGTAAGTGGCAGGAAGACAACAAGAAATAAATTCCGGGGACAGTCTGTGGACAAGCAGGGCATCGAATCGCAAAGCACGTCCACATATCCGCAATTCCCTTTCAGCAGCCACAGGATATAGTGGTGGCCGGGAGCGCTCGCCCGGCCCACCGGGATTTGTCAAAAGGGTTACCCACAGAGATTTCCAGATAGGGGATCTTTAACGATTCGGTTAGAAAGGCCGAACCGGACCACATAATGGCCTCGCCCAGGCCTCAGAACCAAAAAAGTGACGCAGGGATGAATGAAATCACGGCTTTGAACCCTGTTAGGGCAGATGTTGAGAGCCCGGAGACGGTTCCGCATTCTGTTGAAGCAGAACAGCAGTTGTTGGGCGCGATCCTGACCAATAACGATATCTATGACCGGGTGGCCGCCATCATTGGGGCGCAGCATTTTTATGATCCGGTCCATGCCCGGATTTTTGAAATCGCTGCCGGTCGGATCGCCAAAAATGCCCTAGCTTCACCCGTGACGTTGAAAGCGTTCATGGAGGATGACGCCGGGTTGCAAGAACTGGGCGGTCCGGCCTATCTGGCGCGTCTGGCGGGAGCCGCGGTCGGTGCGCATGCCGGGGCGGAATATGCCAAGCTGATCTATGACCTCGCCATTCGGCGCGAATTGATCGGTCTGGGGCAGGAAATCAGTTCCAAGGCCGCACAGGTCAATGTTGAAAGCGAACCCAAAGAGCAGATCGTCGAAGCCGAACAAAAGCTCTATAAGCTGAGCGAACAAGGTAAGACAGAAAGCGGATTTCAGAGTTTTCTAAGCGCGGTTACAGAAGCGGTGAACGTTGCAAACGCCGCCTATCAGCGCGAAGGCGGGCTGGCCGGGGTTTCCACCGGGCTGGTCGATCTGGACAAAAAACTGGGCGGTTTGCACCAGTCGGATCTGTTGATCCTGGCCGGGCGTCCGTCGATGGGGAAAACATCGCTGGCAACCAACCTCGCTTTTAACGTGGCCAAGGCCTATCGCCGGGGTTTGAAACCGGATGGAACCGAAGGCGCCGTCGAAGGTGGCGTTGTGGGTTTCTTTTCATTGGAGATGAGCGCAGAGCAGCTCGCCGCGCGGATCTTGTCAGAAGCATCAGAAGTGCCATCAGAACAGATCCGTCGCGGCGATATGACAGAGGCCGAGTTCCGGCGCTTTGTCGAAGCCGCTAAGACATTGGAAAGCTGTCCACTTTTCATTGACGACACACCGGCGCTGCCGATCAGTCAGCTGGCCGCGCGGGCGCGACGATTGAAACGGACCCATGGTTTGGACCTGTTGGTGGTGGACTATCTGCAGCTGTGTCGGGGCAGCACGGCTGGGGATAACCGGGTGAATGAAATTTCAGAGATCACTATGGGGATGAAAGCCATCGCCAAGGAATTGAATATTCCGGTGATCGCGCTGTCCCAGCTGTCGCGCCAGGTTGAAAGCCGGGACGACAAGCGTCCGCAACTGTCGGATTTGCGGGAATCCGGGTCGATCGAACAGGACGCCGATGTGGTGATGTTCGTTTTTCGCGAAGAATACTACGTCGAACGGGAAAAACCGTCCGAAGACCGGCTGGATGAAATGGCGGCATGGCAAGAACGGATGGAACGCCTGCATGGCAAGGCCGAGGTTATCATCGGCAAACAACGTCATGGTCCGATCGGCTCGGTCGATCTGAGCTTTGAGGGGCGGTTCACGCGGTTTGGCAACCTCGTCAAACCCTGGCAGCAGGGCGACGATCAATCCTTCTGATCCACCAATTGTGAATGGACAAATTGCGCCTGCTCTGGCGCAATTGCGGACATGCGAAACGTGTTTGCAAGTCTGTGGATGGTTTTGGCGTCGACCATCGGTGTCAGCGCCGAAACCGAGGTTGATGTTGAGCTGTTTTTGGCCGTGGATGTGTCTCGGTCAATGTCGCCGTATGAATTGGAAATCCAAAGGCTCGGATATGCTTCCGCCCTGCAATCTGACGAGGTTATTGGTGCAATCCTAAACGGAGCCATCGGACGCATCGCGATTAAATATGTCGAATGGGCCGGGACGGCATCTCAGGATGTCATTGTCCCGTGGACCTTGATTGATGACGCTGAAGATGCCCGTGACGTCGCCGGTCAAATCTCGGCGAATTTCGACGCATCCATGCGGCGGACATCGATCAGTCAAATCCTCAGGTACGCCGCGGATGATATTGATAGCAATGGATTTATTGGGTTGCGCCGCGTGATCGATGTCTCTGGTGACGGTCCAAACAACCAAGGCGCGCAGGTTGACATTGTACGGGATGCGGTGGTCGCGCGCGGCATCATCATCAACGGTTTGCCGCTGATGACACAGGATGCCTTAAGTGCGCGCTGGGGGATCGATGATCTGGACGAATACTATCGGCGCTGCGTCATCGGCGGTCCGGGGGCCTTTGTCGTTCCGGTACTAAGCTGGGACCAGTTCGAGGCCGCCGTGCGCCGCAAGCTGGTCCTGGAAATCGGCAACCTCATGCCAGAACCACAGGTCATTCCGGCGCAATATCAACGCCCTGCCCCCCATAACTGTCTGGTTGGGGAAGAAATGTGGGAACGCAACCGCATCTACTTTGACATGCCCTAAGGCGGAAATGTACCGGTGACGCGGGCAAGTCTTGACCTTGGGCGGCAACCTGTCATGTACGGCGCATGAGTACGGCACATTTAACGATCGATCTGGCGGCCCTTGTCGCCAACTGGCGCGCGCTGGATGCGCGCACCAATTGTGAAACGGCCGCCGTTGTGAAGGCCAATGGATATGGGCTTGGGTCTGGCCGGGCCGCGCGTGCGCTTGCCTCTGCTGGCGCACGCCGTTTCTTTGTCGCTGTTGCCGAAGAAGGCGCCGCCGTGCGTCAAGCCATTGGACCGGGACCGTCCATCGCGGTGTTTGCCGGTCACATGGAAGGCGATACTGACCTTCTGCGCCAGCATGACCTGACCCCGATGATCAATTCGGTCGATCAGATGTTGCGCCACGTGGAAACCCTGCCGGGGCATGCATTTGGCATTCAACTGGATACCGGCATGAACCGCCTTGGCGTTGAGCCCGAGGAATGGGCCGCGATGCGCGATATCGCGATGAGCCTTATGCCGACGTTGATCATGTCGCACCTCGCTTGTGCGGATGAACCTGATCATCCGATGAATGCCCAGCAACTGCATGCATTTCAACAGATGACGTCCGGCATCGACGTGCCGCGGTCGCTGGCCGCCACAGGCGGGTTGCTGTTGGGACATGACTATCACTTTGACCTGACCCGTCCGGGCGTCGGTCTGTATGGCGGATTGCCGTTCGAGGCCGCGCAACCGGTGGTGTCTTTGGACCTGCCGATCATTCAGACACGGGTTGTCGAGCCGGGCGAAAGCGTTGGATACGGCAACAGCTGGATCGCACGATCAGCGTCGAAAATTGCAACTGTTTCTGCTGGTTACGCGGATGGCTTAATCCGTGCCATGGGCCCCAATGCACATATGACGTATGGCGGAATTAAGTGTCCCGTGGTGGGCCGGGTGTCGATGGACCTGATCACCGTCGACATCACCGGACTGCCAGAAGAGCCGCCCTATCTCAGCCTGCTTGGCGCGGATCAAACGGTGGATGCGGTGGCAGACGCCGCCGGGACAATCGGCTATGAGATCCTTACATCGCTTGGCCAACGCTATTCCCGGACTTATCTCGAATGAACCCAATCCTTTGGCTCGCTGCCCTGGGACGCGCGGTTCTGGGGTTTGTCGCGGCCGTAGGCCGCATGTCGATCTTTGCGTTTGACGCCATCAGCCACATCGTCCGCCCCCCCTTTTACCCGCGTGAGTTTGCAAACGCGCTTTTAAACATCGGATGGTTGTCCTTGCCGGTTGTGGGCCTGACGGCGATTTTTACCGGCGGAGCATTGGCCTTGCAAATCTATGCGGGCGGTGCCCGGTTCAACGCCGAAGCCGTGGTGCCACAGATCGTGGCCATTGGGATGGTGCGAGAATTGGGCCCAGTTTTGGTCGGCTTGATGATTGCGGCCCGCGTGACCTCGTCCATCGCCGCCGAAATTGCGACGATGAAAGTGACAGAGCAGATCGACGCGCTGGTCACCCTGTCCACGCATCCCATGAAATACCTGACCGCCCCGCGTGTTCTCGCCGCGCTGATCTGCGTGCCTCTGTTGGTCGGCATCGGCGACATCATCGGGATTGCCGGCGGATATCTGGTGGCGGTGCAGTCGCTGGGCTTTAACGCCGCCGCTTATCTACAGAACACGGTCGATTTCCTTGAATTGCGCGACATCATATCCAGCCTTGCAAAAGGCGCGGCGTTCGGGCTGATCGCTGCGATTATGGGGTGCTACTATGGCATGAATTCGGGTCGCGGCGCGCAAGGTGTAGGCCGCGCAACAAAGGCCAGTGTCGAGGCGGCGGCGGTTTTGATCCTCGCAGCGAACTTTGTTCTAACGGGGGTCTTTTTCTCGATATGATCCGGTTGGACAACGTTCATAAAACCTTTGGCAGAAATGCGGTTCTGCGCGGTTTGACGCTTGAGATCCCACAAAGCAGTTCCATGGTGATCATCGGCGGGTCCGGCACGGGCAAATCCGTTGCGCTGAAATGCATCCTTGGCCTGATCACGCCCGACAGCGGCACCATCCTTGTGGACGGCAAGCCAGCGGGCCAAGGGGATCGCGACGCATTTCTAGCACGTTTTGGTATGCTTTTTCAGGGGGCCGCCCTTTTTGACTCCCTGCCAGTTTGGCAAAATGTCGCGTTCCGACTGCTGCGTGGGTCGTTGAAAAAACCAACGGACGAAGCCCGCGCGATTGCCATCGAAAAACTGCGCCGCGTGGGACTAAAGGCAGATGTGGCCGACCGCTTTCCGGCGGAATTATCTGGTGGAATGCAAAAACGTGTGGGGCTGGCCCGCGCCATTGCCGCGGAACCAGAGATCATCTTTTTTGATGAGCCGACCACAGGTCTGGATCCGATCATGTCCGGTGTGATCAACGATTTGATCCGCGAAATCGTGGTCGAGATGGGGGCCACGGCCATGACCATCACCCACGATATGTCATCTGTGCGGGCCATCGCCGACAACGTCGCGATGTTGCATAACGGCGTGATCCAATGGACCGGGCCGGTTGCCGATATGGACAGCGCCGGCGACCCATATGTCGATCAGTTCATTCGCGGCCGCGCAGATGGGCCGATTGAGGCCGTCCGCTAAAGCCCCGTTGGATTTTTTCCTCGCCTGCCATAGGCTTGGACGTCATGGTGAACGCAAAACTGACATCTTGGCCTCTTCGGCTCATCACGCTGTCTCTTTTGGCGCTTTACCCGATTTCGTGGTTTGCCCCTTTGATGCGAGCGGGTTTGTTGCCTTTGTTTGGATTGGAAGAGATCTCTGTGATCACCGGGATTGTTTCGCTTTTGGATACAGACATTTTTTTGGCGATCTTTGTTGCGATTTTCGCACTAATCGCGCCATTGGCCAAAACGATCTGGCTGATCGGGCTTCAGTGGGACCTGTTGCCTAAAAACGGCAATCGTTTGTTGTATCTGCTTGGTCGAATATCTACCGCAGATATCTTTCTCATCGCGTTATATATTTCAATTTCGAACGGTATTGGCGTGGGTACGATACAGGTTGCTTGGGGACTCTACTTGTTCTCAGGATGTATTTTGGTGTCGCTGCTCGTTGGCTTTTGGATGGAAGACGAGTGAATTTCCCCTCTTTTGAGGGCGTTAGGGACGAGTAGCATGGTTGTGGACATGATTCGCATCCGGGTGTTTTGAGAAAAAATTGAACAAAATTGGCAAACCAATTTGGGCGGTTACTGGCGACCTGTCGCTGCGAAAGATAAACTGTGTTTTAGCCGAACGGACATAAAATGACGGATTTTCAACGCTCTATGATAGCCATTTCTGTCGGCCTGCAACGGTTCAGCGTGTTCTTGGTAACTGTGGCCGCGCTGGCCTGCCTTACGTTCACCATGGGGGCTTTTGCCGGGATTTTCCCGTGGATGGAATTGCCCCTCTACTTTGACGGGGAATTGGTGCCCAATGCCGGCAAAGCCGCACAAGTCACCGTGACGTGCTTGGCGCTCATGCTGCTTTTCTATCTGCCGGCCAATATGCGGATGATGGCGTTGGAAAATTCTCACCGGAAATTTGAGCTGTCGATGCGGGACGTGGTTCACGCCTATCACGCTGCGCATGCGGCGGATCGGGCCGGCATGTTCACCATGTCATCGGAATTCGATGAGGTGAAAGAGCGGCTCAAATACATGCGCGAACATCCCGTGTTGGAAGAGCTTGAACCGGCGATCCTGGAAATCGCCGCCCAGATGAGCCAGGTCAGTCAGGAACTGGCCGAGACCTATTCGGACGACAAAGTTGACCGGGCCCGCGCGTTTCTGCGCCAGCGCCAAGAGGAAGTGGACCGTTTTCAGACCAAGCTGCATGAGGTCAAGGCGACGCTTGCAGAGATTAAGCAATGGCATCAGCGTGTCGACGTGGATGAGAGCATTGTTCGGTCTCAACTGGACCAGATGCGCGCCGAACTTGCAGAAGTGTTTCCAGAGCTGTCGCCACGGCCGGCGTCCAGCAATGTGCAAGCGATTGGGTTGGCAAAACACGCGGCCGAATAAGCACGGTTTGACGCCGCGCCCGTGCTAGGGCATCACGCGGGTATGGCAAAATCCAAGACCTTCTCCTGCTCGGCCTGCGGCGCAAGCTTTTCCAAATGGTCCGGTCGCTGCGAAAGCTGTGGCGAGTGGAATACAATCGTCGAAGACGCAGGGCTGTCAGCTGGCCCGGCAAAGAAATCTCTGGGCGCGCAGCGTGGCAGTGCGGTTGCCCTGACCGACCTGTCGGCGACGGAAACCCCGCCGCCCCGCACCGTATCCGGCATCACGGAACTGGACCGTGTCTTGGGGGGCGGGCTTGTCCCGGCATCGGCCATTCTGGTGGGCGGCGATCCAGGGATCGGCAAATCGACATTGTTGCTGCAGGCGGCCGCACGGTTCGCCCAATCCGGGCTTTCGACGGTCTATATCTCGGGCGAAGAGGCCAGCGCGCAGGTGCGCATGCGCGCCCAGCGGCTTGGTCTGGCCGAGGCGCCGGTGCTCTTGGGCGCGGAAACCAACCTTCGGGATATTCTGACCACGCTGGAGACACAGAAACCCGGTCTGGCCATCATCGATTCCATTCAGACCATGTGGGCGGACAATGTCGACAGCGCCCCGGGCAGCGTCAGCCAGGTGCGGGCCGCAGCGCATGAATTGACCAGCTTTGCCAAAAAGCGCGGGATTTCGGTGGTCATGGTCGGTCATGTGACAAAGGAAGGCCAGATCGCCGGCCCCCGTGTCGTCGAACATATGGTCGACACCGTCCTCTATTTCGAAGGCGAACGCGGGCATCAGTTCCGTATTCTGCGCGCGGTGAAAAACCGTTTTGGTCCGGCTGATGAGATTGGCGTCTTTGAGATGACCGGTCGCGGGTTGCAACAGGTCACCAACCCCTCTGCCCTGTTTCTGTCAGAACGCGGAACGCCGAGCCCCGGGTCCGTCGTCTTTGCGGGGATCGAAGGCACGCGGCCCGTGCTGGTCGAGTTGCAGGCACTGGTGGCCCCGTCGCCGCATTCCCAACCCCGCCGGACCGTTGTGGGATGGGATGGCGGACGCCTGGCCATGATCCTAGCCGTGTTAGAGGCGCGCGTCGGGATTCCCTTTACCGGGCTGGATGTCTATCTCAACGTCGCCGGGGGTCTGAAAATCAGCGAACCCGCAGCCGATTTGGCCGTCGCCGCAGCTTTGCTGAGCGCGCGCGAAGATGCAGCTGTGCCACAGGATACCGTGATTTTCGGGGAAATCAGCCTATCGGGCGCGCTACGCCCCGCCAGCCAGACCGAAAACAGGTTGAAAGAAGCGCAAAAACTTGGTTTCACCTCTGCAATCGCTCCTGTCAGCGGCAAAACCCAAGGCACCGAGGGCATGGCATTGACCAGCCCCAAGGATCTGACAGGTTTTGTTGGCGACGTATTCGGAGCAGGATAAGGTCGCGCAGAAAGGCAGCAGGCGAGGAATATGGAAGGTTTTGCCATAGTTGACGGTGTTGTGGCCGTGGTCATTGTGGTGTCGGCGCTTTTGGCCTATTCCCGTGGCTTGGTCCGCGAAGTAATGGCCATTGCCGGCTGGGTGGCTGCAGCCGTTCTGGCCTTCATCTTTGCTCCGCAGGTCGAACCCTTGGTCAAAGAAGCCCCGGTGATCGGTGATTTCATCGGAGACAGCTGTGAATTGAGCATCATTACGGCCTTTGCCGCGGTGTTTGCCCTGGCGCTGATCATTGTATCTTTCTTCACACCGCTCTTTTCCTCGCTCGTGCAACGCTCTGCGCTTGGCGGGGTCGATCAGGGGCTTGGGTTCCTCTTTGGCGTGGCGCGCGGCATCCTGTTGGTCGCCATCGCCTTCTTTGTCTATGACATCGTGGTTACAGGCCAAACGTTCACCATCGTTGACGAAAGCCGCTCTGCCGTTGTCTTCCAGCAACTGACAGGCCAGTTCGATGAGCAAAGCCCGGATCAGGCACTGGGTTGGATCACGCAGCAATACGAAGAATTGGTTGGGGTCTGCGCGCGCTAAGGCGCCCCTCCGTCCTTTGCGGAATTAAATGTCAAACCGGCCTCTTTGAGGTCGGTTTTGTCATGAATCTGCACCGAAAAATTCTGCGACGTTCGGGAATTGTGATCCTTTCGTGACAGACTGCCTCTGAACCCCTATGTGTACAGCGAAAGCCGCCAACGGATTCGGAGCTGCCAGCCTTGTCCACGCTTAATATGCCCCCTGCCCACCCTTTTGATGACGATAAACTGCGCGAGGAATGTGGGATATTCGGGGTCGTCGGTGTCAAAGACGCCGCGAATTTCGTGGCCCTTGGCCTGCACGCCCTGCAACATCGGGGGCAAGAAGCCGGCGGGATCGTGTCGCATGATCCCGAACACGGGTTCAACAGCGCGCGCCGCTTCGGATATGTCCGCGACAACTTTACCGAACAATCGCTGATGCAGACCCTGCCCGGCGCCTTGTCGATCGGGCATGTCCGCTATTCTACGGCCGGCTCTAAAGGACAAACCGCTATCCGCGACGTGCAGCCGTTCTTTGGCGAGTTTTCCATGGGCGGCGCGGCGATTGCCCATAACGGCAACATCACCAACGCAGATGCCCTGCGCCGCGAGTTGATTGAGCGCGGCTCTATTTTCCAAAGCTCGTCAGATAGCGAATGCATCATCCACCTGATGGCGCGGTCCCTGCAACGCAATATCCCTGAACGGATGGAGGACGCGTTGCGCCGGGTCGAAGGCGCCTTTTCCGTTGTGGCCATGACCCGCACCAAACTGATCGGTGTGCGCGATCCGCTGGGCGTCCGCCCATTGGTTTTGGGCAAGGTCGGCGACGGCTGGTGCCTGAGTTCGGAAACCTGCGCGCTCGATATCATCGGCGCAGAATTTGTGCGCGAGGTACGTCCCGGCGAAATGGTCGTCATCACTGCCGAAAAAGGCGTAGAGGCGCATTTCCCGTTCCGCCCGCAGCCGTCACGCTTCTGCATCTTTGAGCATGTCTATTTTTCGCGGCCCGACAGCATCCTTGGCGGTCGCAGTGTTTATGAAACCCGCGAAAACATCGGCCGCAAACTGGCCAAGGAAAGCCCGGTCGAGGCGGATCTGGTCTGTCCGGTGCCGGACAGCGGTACACCTGCGGCGATTGGATACTCGCTCGAGTCCGGCATCCCCTACGCAATGGGGATCATTCGTAACCAATATATGGGGCGCACCTTTATTGAGCCGACAGAGCAAATTCGGAACATGGGTGTCCGGCTGAAGCTCAACGTGAACCGCGCCTTGATCAAGGACAAACGGGTCATTCTGGTGGATGACTCGGTTATGCGCGGCACTACAAGCCGCAAGATCAAGGAAATGATCCTCGATGCGGGCGCGAAGGAAGTGCATTTCCGCATCGCCAGCCCGCCCACCGCGTGGCCGTGTTTTTACGGTGTGGACACACCTCAGCGGGAAAAACTGCTTGCCGCGACGATGAGCGAAGAAGAGATGCGTGATCACCTCGCCGTCGACAGCTTGAAATTCATCTCTTTGGATGGCCTTTACCGCGCGGTTGGTGAGGCACAGGGGCGCGATGCCGACTGTCCGCAATATTGCGATGCGTGCTTTTCCGGTGAATACCCTGTGAAGCCCGTCGACATGATCGAAAAAGGCTTCGAGCTGAAAACCGCGGCGGAATAAACTTTTCGCATCTGAAAGGGCTCGGCGATCCGTCGCTGCATGGCGGCGATGGTCCGCCTGTCCATCCGGCTTACCGTAGCGTCGCCGGTTGCCCCCTATCGGCTCGGTGATAGGTCGCCGCCTCCACTCACTCAAAATCCCTGCTGCGGGCTCAGCCGTCAGCAAAAGAGGATCCTATGACCACTTCGGAAACGAGCAGTTATGTCGCCGCTCAGGCGACCCAAAAGGATGTTGTGCGGACAGATCAAACGCTGGTACTTGGCGTTTTTGGTCATGACAGCGCATTGACAGCGTTGGTCCGGATGCCCAGCGGTCGCGTGCAAAAGATTACACCGGGCAAACGCTTGAACGGTCGTGTGGTACGCGCAATCGACAAGAACGGGATTGTCGTTCAGAAAAATGGAGAGTTGCAGCGCCTGCCGCTGGAATGACACCCAGACGGGCTTGACCACGCTTGCAAACCACGCCAAACCGCGCGCCATGACCAAACTTGCCCTGATTACCGGCGCATCCCGCGGCCTCGGCGCCGCGCTGGCTGAGGCGCTGGCCCCCGAATACCATGTCATCGCCGTGGCCCGGACTACAGGCGCTCTGGAAGAGCTGGATGATCGAATTCAGGCTAAAGGCGGAAGCGCAACCTTGGCCCCGATGGACATCACTGTTCCAGAGGCCATGGCTACACTGTGCCGCGGCATTTATGATCGTTGGGGAAAACTGGATCTTTGGTGTCACACGGCTGTTCACACCGCACCGCTGACGCCCGCGAATTTCGTCGATGCCAAGGATTGGGCAAAGTCGGTTTCTATCAATGCAACGGCTACTTCTGTCTTGATCCCCTACATTTCACCGCTTTTGGGAACGGAGGGGACAGCCGTCTTTTTTGATGACCCCGTGACAAACCAGAAATTCCTTGGAGCCTATGGGGCAACCAAGGCAGCCCAAATCGCGCTGGCCCGTAGTTGGGCGGCCGAAACGAAAAGCACTGGACCCAAAGTTCATGTGGTTGCACCACAGCCAATGGCGACCGCAAAACGGGCACGTTTCTACCCTGGCGAGAACCGTGACGCGCTAAATTCTCCGAAAGATGAAGCACATCGGATTTTGAGCATGATTCTGCCGGGCTGAATTTGACGGCTGTCACGCAGCGCATTACCTTTCGACTACGACGGTCGGAGGGCCTGGATGAATAGTTTTACGTATTCTAAGAAAAGAACGACGCCATTTTTTCTGCGCCAAATGTACGACAACGCAGCGGCTGGTTGGCAGTCAGGCATCGAAAAACTTGGGTATATGTGTGCCTATGAACGTCTGATTGATCGGGCGTTTGAAATGGCTCCTATGCAAGCGAATGAAACGATCTTGGATGCAGGATCGGGCACGGGCGCAATTTCTATTGCACTGACAAACCGGCACAAACTTACTCCCAAGCTGCATTTGCTGGATCTATCGCCCGCCATGCTGGATGAGGCACGCGCGTGCGTGCCGGGCCCGGTGCAAACAACGATCGGCCTGATTGGATGTGCGGAACTGCCGGATCAGGCCTTTGATCGCGTTTTATGCGCGCATGCGTTGGAGCATACTGTGGACACGATTGAGTCTTTGGTTTGGTTACGCAACCGGCTGAAACGCGGTGGCCAGATCGTTTTGACGGTGTCACGCCCCCATTGGTGCACAACACTGCTGCGCTGGCGGTATGGCAATGTGGCATACGCCCCGGACAAAGTGTTCAGTTTTCTGGAAAAAACGGGCTTTTCCGACATTCAAATCGCACGCCATCAGAAAGGCCCACCCGCACGAACCAGTTGCGGTTTCATCGCCAGATACGCCTGAAGCTCTTAAGCGCCACCTGTGCTTGCCGAACGCGTCGGTAGGCCCTATGCAGAACGCATAAAGAAGCACCGGGGGCAGCCATGCGTATTTTGATCACCAACGATGACGGCATCAATGCACCTGGCATTCAGACCCTTGCGGCCATCGCCGCGGACTTTGCCGGTCCAAAGGGCGAGATCTGGACCGTGGCACCGGCGTTTGAGCAGTCCGGTGTTGCGCATTGCATCAGTTATACGCACCCGATGTTGGTCGCGAAGATGGGAGAGCGGCGTTTCGCCGCCGAGGGCAGTCCGGCCGACTGCGTGATCGCAGCCTTACATGACGTGATGAAAGATACCCCGCCCGACCTCGTCTTGTCTGGTGTTAACCGGGGCAACAACTCTGCAGAAAATGCGCTCTATTCCGGCACCTTGGGCGCTGCTTTGGAAGCGGCATTGCAGGGCATTCCGGCAATGGCCTTGTCACAATACTACGGCCCCAAGAATGCCAGTGCAGCGGACCCTTTTGAAGCAGCCAAAGACCACGGCGCCGATGTGATCCGTAAAGTGCTGAACGTGACACCGGTCAAAGACAAAGACTACCGTCTGTTTTTCAACATTAACTTTCCCCCAGTGCCCAGCAGAGAGGTGAAGGGACTGCGTATCGTGCCGCAAGGCTATCGTAAAGACACCCGATTTATGGCTGAACCGCATTTGTCACCGGGCGGCAAACGGTTCTTGTGGATCAAGGGTGGCAATCAGCATGTTCAAACCGCGCCGGGGACGGATGCAGCGGTCAATCTGGACGGTTATATCTCGGTAACGCCAATGCGGGCAGACCTGACCGCGCATGAGGCGATAGAGGCTATGAAAAAGATCGAATGAGCGGTCCTGATCCCGAAACCAAGATGCAGTTCCTGTTTGCGCTGCGCTCCAAGGGTGTGACCGACCGACGCGTTCTCAACGCGATGGAAGAGGTCGACCGGGGCGCGTTCATTCGCGGCATATTTCAAGAACGCGCTTATGAAGATATGCCGCTGCCTATCTCTTGCGGGCAGACCATCAGCCAGCCGTCAGTTGTGGGGCTGATGACCCAGGCCTTGCAAGTCACGCCGCGCGACAAGGTGTTGGAAATCGGGACTGGTTCGGGTTACCAGGCCGCAATCCTGGCGCGACTTGCACGCCGGGTCTATTCGGTGGACCGCCACAAACGCCTTGTGCGAGAAGCCAACGCCATTTTTGCCAGGATGGATACCACGAATATCACGGCCATGACCGCCGACGGATCATACGGTTTGCCTGATCAGGCGCCCTTTGATCGGATCATCGTCACCGCTGCTGCCGAAGATCCCCCCGGCCCACTCTTGGCGCAGTTGAAAATCGGCGGTATTATGGTGGTGCCTGTTGGGCAATCGGACGCCGTGCAGACCCTGATCCGCGTCCGTCGGTCCGAAAGCGGATTTGATTACGACGAGCTGCGTCCGGTTCGTTTTGTGCCTTTGCTGGAAGGGCTTGGGAAAGACACCTGACGCGAAATATCGGTTCACATGACCCCCGGGATAAGGGGGCGTGTTTTGAGGATTTCGAGATGCCTTCTTTTTCCAGTTTGCCTTTGCTTCGAACTGCTGCTTTCTGCGGTGTCGCGGCACTTGCCGGGTGTACAGAGCCGCTGGATTTCGACCTGCGCGGCAATCTGGGCGGTTTTTCGACCACGGATGCGGTCCAGAACGGCAATGCCGCGCCGAGGTCCACACCAGATGAGCGCGGGATCATTTCTTATCCCAGCTATCAGGTCGCCGTTGCCCGGCGCGGAGACTCGGTTGAAACGGTCGCCAATCGTGTCGGTCTGGATGCCGCGGAACTGGCGCGTTTCAATGGAATGACACCCGAAATGATCATGCGCGAAGGCGAAGTGCTGGCCCTACCCCGTCGGGTTCCCGAAAGCACATCGCAAGTGGATATCGAAGCGTTGGCCGGTGCCGCAATTGACGCAGCGCCAGACACGCCGCCCCGTGTGGAAACCACCACCCTGGCCCCGGTTGAACCTGCAACGCAACCTGGCCCCGAACCTGTACGGCATAAGGTGGAACGCGGTGAGACGGCCTATACCATCGCCCGGCTTTACCAGGTGTCGGTCAAAGACCTTGCAGAGTGGAACGGTTTGGGCAGCGACTTTGCCCTGCGCGAAGGACAATACCTGTTGATCCCTGTCGGCGCGGCAGCCGCACCTGCGGCCACTGCGTCAAGTTCCGCAGTGAGCGCGCCGGGCGAAGGATCGACCACGCCGCAACCGCCGAGCAGTTCGACACCCTTGCCGGATGAAGTCGTCGCTGCCGCAGAAGCGCCCGCAGCCGCCTCTGTTGGAGAGCCAACCGCGACGCGATCCAACGCGCAAATGTCCTTTCCGGTCAAAGGCAAGATTATCCGCGAATATGCCAAAGGCAAAAACGACGGGATCGACATCGCCGCGGCGGCTGGCAGCGCGGTGACCGCGGCCGATGACGGCACCGTGGCCGCGATCACAACGGATGCCAATAAAGTGCCGATTGTCGTGGTGCGCCATGCCAACAACCTGCTGACAGTCTATGCCAATGTCGATGATATCCGTGTCCAGAAAGGTGACAGCGTCCGCCGGGGCAGTCGCATCGCCAGCCTGCGGGATGGAGACAGCGCCTATGTGCATTTTGAGGTGCGCGATGGGTTCGATTCCGTTGATCCCATGCCCTATCTGGAGTGATCCGCGCATCGCGGTCTTGGCCAAATCGCGCCTGACGGCATTTTGAATTTTTTGCGCCTGACGGCATTTTGGTTTTTTTGCGCCTGACGGCGCGGGCCTCCGGCGGGAGTATTTTTCAAGAGAGGAAAGGTGTTACGGTGTCAGACTGATGCCGTGGCGCCCGGCCAGATCGGTGAAAAACTGCCAGGCCACCCGGCCTGACCGTGCCCCGCGCGTGGCCTGCCATTCAATGGCTTCGGCCCGCAATGTACCCGGGTCCACCGAAAGACCGTGCGCCGCGCAGTAGCCATCGATCATGGCAAGGTACTGATCTTGATTACAGGGATGAAAGCCGAGCCAGAGACCGAACCGATCCGAGAGCGAGACCTTTTCCTCAACAGCTTCGGACGGGTTGATCGCGTTTGACCGTTCGTTTTCGATCATATCGCGTGGCATCAGGTGACGGCGGTTGGACGTGGCGTAGAACACAACATTGTCCGGGCGCCCTTCGATCCCACCATCAAGCACCGCCTTGAGCGATTTATAGTGCTGGTCGTCATGGCTGAACGAAAGGTCATCGCAAAAGAGGATGAACCGGTCGGGCGCCGTGCGCAGATGGTTCAGCAGACGTCCCACGCTGGGCAAGTCTTCACGCTGCAGTTCGACCAGCTTGAGGGCGGGATGACTTGCTTGAACAGATCCATGTATTGCCTTGACCAAGCTCGATTTTCCCATACCGCGCGCGCCCCAAAGAAGGGCGTTGTTCGCGGGCAACCCTGCCGCAAAGCGCTGGGTGTTGCCCAACAATGTGTCGCGGGAACGATCAATGCCGACCAGTAGGTCAAGATCGATGCGGTTTACCTCTGCCACAGGCGTCAGCCGGTCCGGATTGACATGCCAGACAAAGGCGCTGGCCTGTCCGAAATCCGGTGCGTCCTGCGGCGCGGGAGACATGCGTTCCAGCGCCGCCGCAATGCGGTCGAGCGGGTCGGTCACTTGGCGTCGTCCTGATCGGCCATGTCATAGGCATCTTCGTCATCATAGTAGCCTTCAGCGCGCAGGCGTTCTTCGCGTTGAGCTTCGACACGTTTGACCAGCCAGATCGAAATTTCATAGAGGCCGTAGACCACCACAAAAAGGATGGCCTGCGTCACGACATCCGGCGGTGTGACCAGAGCGGCGAGCACAAGGATGCCGACAATGGCGTATTTGCGGACATTGGCCAGCCCCTCTGCAGTGGCCAGACCGGCCTTGCCCATCAATGTCAGCAGGACAGGCAACTGAAAGCACAGGCCAAAGGCCATGATAAGCTTCAGCGTGATATCGAGGGTTTCATTGACCTTGCCCTGGAAGACGATGTCGATGCCAGATCCGCTGGTAACGCTGCCGCCGTCGACAATCTCACCTGTGTCGGTGAAGACCGTCGATAGGATCGACGCGGCATCGGCAAAACCGAGGAAAAACCGCATGGCAAGCGGGGTCACGACGTAGTGGGCAAAGGCCGCCCCCAAGATAAAGAGGAAGGGTGATGCGATAATGAACGGCAAAAACGCCGCTTTTTCATTGCGATAGAGGCCCGGCGCCACAAAGCGCCACATCTGGTGGGCAATCACCGGAAAGCTGAGCGCCAGTCCGAAGACCATTGAGATGCGCACCAGGGTAAAAAAGTATTCTTGCGGTGCGGTGTATTGCATCACCGGGTTGGGATCGCCCAGGGCCCGCATGGTGCCTTCGATCGGGACAAGCAGGAAATCCAGAATGGCGCTGCCAAAGGAAAAGCAGATCACCATGCCGATCAGGAACGCCACGACCGAGCGGATCAGACGTGTCCGCAACTCTGCCAGATGTTCGATCAGCGGGGCGCTGCTGTCGTCGATGTCTTCAACTTGGCTCATGATTTGGGATCTGTATCTTCCGGTTGCGCCAACGCAGCTTCGGCTTCTTCGGCCTTGGCCAGCGCCTCGGCTGCTTCGCGTGCCTTGCGCTCTGCCGCAGCACGGGCCGTGGCGGCCTGATTTTTCTTGGTTTGCTCGCTGCGCTTGGCGGCCAGTTTGCCGGTTTCGCTGTCAGGATCGTACTTGGTCGGGTCGAGGCTGGATGTCAGTTCGCTGGTCGCCTGTTTGACGCTGTCCATGGCGGTACCGACCGGGTTGCTGGCAGCTTGCAGCCCCTTGGCGACGTCACGCATCCCGCTTTCATCCGCAGCATCGTTCATTGCACGACTGAATTCGCGTGCCATGCCACGCATTTTACCGACCCACTGCCCGACAGAACGGAACAGCACCGGCAAATCCTTGGGACCAACCACGATCAGGGCCACAATCCCAATGACCAGCAATTCGGTCCAGCCGAGATCAAACATATGCGGTTACGCCTTGTCATTGTCGGCCTCTGGGGTCACGTCCTTGGCGGCGTCTGCCATGTCGTCTTCCAATTCCTTGGTGCCGTCGCTCACACCCTTTTTGAACGCGGTGATGCCTTTGCCCACCTCACCCATCAAAGAGCTGATTTTGCCCCGTCCGAACAGGACCAGAACCACAACAGCAATCAGCAGAAGACCAGGAAGTCCGATATTATTCAGCATTGTTTTCTCCTCAAAACGGTTGCCGCCCGCGCAGGGGCCATGCCTGACTGTTGTCCTAGCGGGACGGTTTGGGAAGGCAAAGCATGACCCGCCAGTAATCATGTGGATTCGGCTCAAAAACTTGGACAATGGATGTGAGCCTAGCTATTAACTGACATGTTTTTGGCAGTTTTTGGAATTTTAATGGCCAGCAGAGATGACAGATTGCAAGCGTTGATCGCTCTTTTGGGGGACGGAAAGCTGCATTTGGCCGACGCGCTCGCAGCGCAAACAGATGTGTCGGTCCGTACGATCTATCGGGATATGGTGCGGCTGCAAAAGGCCGGCGTTCCGGTGCAGGGCACGCGCGGCACCGGGTATCGCATCCTTGATCAGATCACCCTGCCCCCGCTGCGTTTGGCGCCGTCCGAGCTAGAGGTTTTGACCCTTGGTCTTGCGATTGTGGCAGAGGCGCAGGACCCAGAGTTGCGACAAGCCGCTGTTGCCTTGACAGACCGTTTGGATGCCTTGCTGCCCGTTTCTGGTCTGGCGCCGCCGGAAACATGGGTTGAGGCGCCGCTGGCCAGTGCGGCGCGCGGGCTCTCTCATATCGCGCCGATCAAATCAGCCATTCGCAGCCGCCAAAAGCTGTCGGTGCGCTCACATCAATGGGCAGATCGAACCGAATTGATTCTGCGACCGTTGCGATTGGACAGCTGGGGACGGGTTTGGTCGCTTGTGGCATGGGATGAAACCACAGAAGATTTCACCACCTGCCGGTTGGATCTGATCCAGTCGGTGTTGCCTCTGCCAGAGCTGTTTGTCGACGAGCCGGGCAAAAGGATCGTTGACTACACCGACTAACCCAATTCGAAGGTTGTTACGCCAAAGACATGGCTGGTGTCGAGCGCCGGGGCTGATCCACGATACATGCGCGCGGTTTCAAAGGATGGCGCAAAACCAAGGTTTTCAGCCAGCGACACCGCTGCTTTGTTGGGTTCCGGCACGTCCATAAAGACCTCTGTTCCATCGGGAACGCCCTGCAACAAAGTGGCCAAGATCGAGCGCGCGGCGCTGGCCGACGTTGCCACGACAGGCGAGAGTTTCAAGCCACCCTGACACGGTCGGATGGTGGCAAATCCAACGGGCGTTCCGGCATCGGTCGCAACAACGGTGCGATGACCTTCGGTGCCAATCCATTCCTGCCAGAACGCGTCTCGGGCGGCGGGGAATACACGGGCGTCCAAAGCCCGTACCGCGTCCGACACCGCGTCGATCTCCGTGATCGTCAAGGCCGGATCAACAGCTGGCAGCACGCCAACAGGGCCGCCGTACCGGATATTGCGATAAGCCAACGCAAAACCCGACTTCTTGTAATTGTCCTGTTGATCCACCACCCCGTCGAGTCCGATCACACGAGACCCGGCATGTTGGATGGCCCTCTCCCACAGTTTCAATCCGTACCCTTGTCTGCGGAATTCAGGGTGAACGATGTAAAACCCCAGAAAGGAAAATACGTCGTCATAGTTCACGATGGATATCGAGCCGATCATCCGACCGTTCAGATACCCGCCCCAAAAGCCCTGTTCATCCACGCGGATAAAGCTGCGCATGTCGTTCAGTCCGGGCCCCCAACCTTCGGCGACGGCCCAAGGGACAGCTTCAGCGCGGTCTTCGGCGGTCATGGGTCTGATCTCATAGTCGGTCATGCGGGCCCTCGCAGTCTGCGCCGCCCGCGGACCTAGCCGTCGGACGGGAAAACGAAACACCGGGCACGTGGGACGGTCAGCCACATCACCTTGCCCGGTTTTGGCAGGAAAACATTCGGCACCGTGGCTTTCAACACTGTTCCGTCAAAATCCATTCGGAATTCCACCAGGCTTTCGTGGCCCATGAACCGGGATCGCAGCACCTCGCCGCGGGCCGCAACGCCGTGTTCCGGTGTTGGGCGTGGCCCGGTGCCGTTGCGGTCAAAGTCAATCCGGACGTGCTGCGGGCGAAACACGATATCGACGCAGGTTCCATCCGGCACGCCGGGTGCCAAAAAGTCGCCAAAGGGCGTTGGCGCCAAAGCCCCGGTCACCGTTGATCGGATCTCGTTCACATCGCTGAAAAACGCCACCGTCGCCTTGTCTGACGGTCGGGTATAAACGTTATACGGCGCGCCTTGCTGGACGATCCGACCGGCCCGCATCAGGGCGATTTCATCGGCCATGCGCATGGCTTCGTCTGGCTCATGCGTGACAAGCAGAACAGCGGTATCTTCTGCTTTGAGCAGATCAAGCGTTTGATCGCGGATACCGTCGCGCAACCGATTGTCGAGGCCGGAAAAGGGCTCATCCATCAGCATGATGCGCGGTTTGGGGGCCAAGGCGCGGGCCAAGGCGACGCGTTGTTGTTCGCCACCGGACAGCTCATGCGGAAAGGCATCAATGAAATGCAAAAGGTTGACCTGATCCAACAGGTATTCCACCCGCGCCCGTTTGTCCGCTTTGCTGCCTTGCAGGCCAAAGGCGATGTTTCCCGCAACGCTCAGATGCGGAAACAGCGCAAAATCCTGAAACATCAATCCGATGCCTCGGCGTTCGGGCGGCGTGCGGGTGATCCCGTCACAGATCATTTCGCCGTCGACCCAGATCTCGCCGCTGTCTTGGTGTTCCACCCCCGCGATCATGCGCAGCGTCGTGGATTTGCCGCAGCCCGACGGCCCCAAAAGGCACGTGACCTGCCCCGGCGCGATCCGCAAAGACACATCATCCACAACCGCGCGGCCACCATAGCGGCGCACGAGGTTCCTGATCTCCAGCCTTAGGGTCTGCTCTGTCACCCGTGCATCCCGTTTTGGTTTTCCCGACAACTCTGGTCAGGCTTCCGGGCAGATATCAAGCAAGGCTCAGACTGACAAGCCAGCACTCAGCAACAGGATGCGGTCTCAACTTCTGCGGTGAACGGGCTCGCCGCGCCGCAGCCCTCGAAGATACCGTAATGCGTATCAAACGAGCCGATAAATTCAAAATGCTGCGCAAATCGCGTGTCGTGCAGCATCATCCACGTGTTGCCGCAGACCGGGAACACTTTGCCGGTTGGCATCTCATGATGATCGTCCAGCACAAAGCTGTGGGGCGCATGGGGCACGGTCCCCTTGTAGATCACCGCTTGGCCATAATCTTCGCAGGCTGGTTCAAGCTCTGGCAATTTGAAAAGCCGATAGGTCGTCGACTGGAACGACAAGGGCGCCACGCGCGCCTCTAGCTTCGGATTTTCGATGGTCAAAGGGCGTGAAGTCACCTGTCGCGGGTCGCGGAACCCGGCCTCTTGGGCAAGGCTCAGAAAATCGTTCCAATAAAGCGCGCCCGACAGGCATTCCCCGTACAGCACCTCATCTTCGGCCAGATGTTTCGGGATGCGGCGGTCGGCGTAGACGTCCGAAAAGTACATCTCACCACCCGGTTTCAGCAACCGGTGCGCCCCGCGCAGAACTGCGCCTTTGTCCGTGGCCAGATTGATCACACAATTCGAGACGATGATATCAAAGCTGTTCGGCTCCAACGGCAGCTCGTCCAGCCGCTCAATATAGCCCTGATGAAATGCGACATTGCTTGCGTTATACCCAAAGGCCTCAGCGTGATGGTCTTCGTAAGCGCGCGCAACGGTCAGCTGTGCCTCTGTCATGTCCACACCGATGACTTCGCCGTTAGGTCCCACAAGCTGAGCCAGAGCATAGACATCGCGCCCTGCTCCACAGCCCAGATCGAAAATGCGCATTCCGGTCAAGTCCAGCGGCGCGATCAGCCCGCAGCCGTAATACCGCGTCAGCACGTCATCGTGGATATTGGCCAGAACGGGTTTGAGAAAATCCGGCATGTCGTCAGGTGTACAGCACGCGTTGGTCTGCAAATCGGCACTGCTTTGCAGGACCTCACCATAATAGGACTGCACCGCTTCATGTTTCATCTCGCTCACTCCTTGTCCGCTAAACTGCTGCTAGCGCTGCGCCTGTAGGCGTGCAAGACGACCCACCACGGCCTAACGCAACCGTGACTGTGCGTTGGTCTTATCATGTTGAGATGGCTTATGCCGGCAGCAGTTCGAAGGTTGCCGAGGCACGGACGCGCCCATTGACCTGTACTTCCAACAGGTGTTCGCCGGGTACCAGTTTAAAGGTCGTCGCGTCGCCCTTGAACTTGTGCCGCTTGTCCAGCGTGAGAACCCCGTTGACCTCGGTTTGTTTTATCTTGTGGACCTTGGGCGAAATCCTACCCCCGGGACGCCGGAAATGGATGATGTAGTCAACCAAAACCGGTGTGGCGCGCGGCGCTTCCAAGGTGATCGAAAAGGGCATCATCTCACCCACGCGCCCCGTTGGAGACACGGTCAAAGAAACGCTTAGCTCAGCTTCTGGGTCATAGCCCAACATGGCCATCGCTTCGGGATGGCCTGCCTTAACCAATCCGCGAAGGGCATGGCCTGTCATCCACTTTAGTTCCTCTGGCTCTTGGCGACCCGCATCCCGCCATTTCCGCGGCCCGGACAAAACCAGATCCGGTTCGATCTTTGTGATGTCGTTGAGGTGATTGGCTACGGACCGGGTAACATAGCGGGTTGGGTCCGCATGGAGTTGATCCAGCAGCGGCAAGGGCGTTTCCGGGTCTAACGTTACGCCCTGCCCCCAAGGCAGCTTGGGCCGTGTGCCTTCGCTGACCAAGCGGCGCACGTGGTAGTTTTCGTGCTTTGCCCACACAGCGAACCGGGCCAGCGTGAGATCACGATGCTCGTTCAAAAAGGGCCGCACAGCCCATTCCATGGAAAACCGTTTGGTGATCTCTTCGATCACGTCCAAGGCAAGGTCTGGCGTTTCCAGACCGATGGCGACGACCCAGTCGCCCAATGGCGCAAAGATGAAGTCTCCGAAATCGTCATCGGACAATTCCGGGTCCAAGGGCGGCGGCAAGGCGCGCAGGATCACCGGCGCGACCTCTGCCAGCGGCCCCGGCACCGCCTCTTGCAGCCATGCCGCGATCCAGGCGATCCGCTCTTTCAGCTCCAGTTCCAGCAGGCGGCCCATAACGGCCACTTCAAACGCAGAGGCATCAAAGCGCGCATCAGCGCGCGCGAAAAGCCCCGCGAGATACTGCGTTTTCTCTAGATTAAACAGCTGATCTTTCAGCGAAAAACCGGATGCCATGGGTCAGATCGTCGAATTCACGTTGCCACCGTCCAACAGGATGTTCTGACCGACGATAAAGCCCGCATGTTGCGAACATAAGAAGGCGCATGTCGCCCCGAATTCTGACGCCAACCCGTCCCGGCCTGCGGGGATCGTGGATTGGCGACGCGCGCGGGCTTCGTCAAAGCTAATGCCCTCACGCGCAGCGGTTGCGGTGTCCAGCCCGTCAATTCGATCGGTCGCGTGGCTGCCGGGCAGCAGGTTGTTGATGGTCACGCCATGTTTAGCCACCTGCCGCGAGGTGCCGGCAACATATCCGGTCAGACCCGCGCGGGCGGAGTTCGACAATCCCAGAATGGCAATCGGCGCCTTTACGGATTGCGAGGTGATGTTCACGACACGCCCCCAGCCACGCTCGATCATTCCCGGCAACAGCCCTTTCATCAAGGCGATGGGTGTCAACATATTCGCGTCCAAGGCGGCGACGAAATCATCGCGCGTCCAATCGGTCCACATACCGGGGGGCGGGCCGCCGGCGTTGTTGACCAGAATATCGGCATCGCCGGCAGCTGCGATTAATTCTGCCTGTCCCGCTTCGGTCGTCACATCTGTCGCGATGGTTTCCACATTGACCTGAAACTGGCTGCGCAAACGTTCAGCTGCATCTGCCAAAGCGTCCGCACCGCGGGCGTTCAGCACCAGATCAACACCGGCCTCAGCCAGAGCATGTGCACAGCCATAGCCCAGCCCTTTGCTGCCTGCGCAGACCAATGCACGTTTCCCTCTGATCCCCAGATCCATGGCGCTGACTCCCTCTTCATCGCGTCGAGGACAAATATGTACGGATTCATCACCAATACCAGCAATTCGGTCGTGATTTGACCGCTATGCTGACACAATCGTAAAGTAATCATGTATCTATAGCCGGCGGATTCCGATCAATTCACTCACAGGACCCACACGCGTGACTGACACGTCCATCCCACCACATAGTTTTCCGGTCTATCCGGGCGGTGCATTTCGCGTCTCTGTTGGCGCGAATGCGGGTGACGGGATTTCGGTGATGGAGGACCTAGAGCAAGACGATTATTACGAGCTCGATGCACAAGCCAGAACCTCCCGGTTGTCGCTCCATTTGCAGCCACATGGTCACTATGTCATCGGCGCGGATAGTGAGATTGGCAAACCCGGCGCGATCGTGCATCTGGACTGTGCCCTACTTTTGATGAACCCAAAGGCTGACAGCCAGGATGCCCTTGTTCTGGTCGAAGTGGATGACGCGGGAATGATCGCCCAGATATATCTGCTACCGCTGGCGCCATTGGAGCCCAAAACTGAATACAGCCTCGTTGGGATCAGCCGCGAATCCGCCAAGGCCAAATTCGCCCAAGCCGGATGCGTTTCCTTTTCACGCGGCACGCGGATCACCATGGCATCCGGAGAGCAGCGCCCCATTGAGCAGCTCACAATCGGAGATCGGGTGTTGACCCGTGATGGCGGCGCGCAAGAAGTTCGGTGGATCGGGCAAACCACGGTACGCGCTACTGGCGCATTTGCACCGATCCTGATCCGGTCAGGGACGTTGAACAACGCCAACGACCTGGTCGTCAGTCCCGAACACCGATTGTTCATCTATCAGCGCACGGATCGGATCGGCGCGGGTCGCTCCGAGATTTTGGTGAAGGCACGCCATCTCGTGAACGGCGACTCGGTGATCGTGCAGCATGGTGGGTTCGTCGACTATTTTCAGATTTTGTTCGACAACCACCAATTGATCTATGCCGAAGGCATTGCGGCCGAAAGCTTGTTGGTCGACCCGCGCACACAACCCGCACTGCCCATTGAATTGCAAAAAGAGGTCGCACAGCTGCTGCGCAGCCATAACAGCCCGCAGCATCACGGGCTGGACGTCAAAAGCAAACTGCTGGACCGGCCCGACGCTCTGGAATTGCTGCGCGCGGCCTCCTTGCGCTAGGCCCCTGACGATCCTATACGCGCCTTATGCTCGATCGTGCTGATAACCGCCCAGACCTGCCCGCAGAAATTGCTCGCCGCCGGACCTTTGCGATCATTTCGCACCCGGACGCGGGCAAGACGACGTTGACGGAAAAATTCCTGCTGTACGGTGGCGCTATTCAGATGGCCGGTCAGGTCCGCGCCAAAGGGGAAGCCCGGCGGACAAGATCGGATTTCATGCAGATTGAAAAAGACAGGGGCATCTCGGTCAGCGCATCTGCAATGTCTTTTGATTACAATGATTTCCGCTTCAATCTTGTCGACACGCCCGGTCATAGCGACTTTTCCGAAGACACCTATCGCACGCTAACCGCTGTCGATGCCGCCGTTATGGTGATCGATGGGGCCAAAGGCGTGGAAAGCCAAACGCAAAAACTGTTCGAGGTGTGCCGACTGCGCGATCTTCCGATCCTGACATTTTGCAATAAAATGGACAGGGAAAGCCGGGATGTTTTCGAGATCATTGACGAAATCCAAGAAAACCTGGCGATTGACGTGACCCCCGCTAGCTGGCCTATCGGCCAAGGTCGCGACTTTGTCGGCTGTTACGACATCCTGCGGGATCGTTTGGAGATCATGGACCGCGCGGACCGTAACAAAGTCGCGGAAAGCATTGAAATCAAAGGGCTTGATGATCCCAAGCTGGCCGAGCATGTGCCCGCGGAGTTGCTGGAGCAACTGACCGAAGAACTGGAAATGGCGCGCGAGCTGTTGCCGCCGCTTGACCCACAAGCTTTGCTGGACGGGACACTGACCCCGATCTGGTTTGGCTCTGCCATCAATTCCTTTGGGGTCAAAGAGCTGATGGATGGCATCGGGAATTACGGTCCGGAACCGCAAATTCAAAGCGCGGAACCAAGACAGATTTCACCAGAAGAAACAAAGGTTTCCGGCTTTGTCTTTAAAGTTCAGGCAAACATGGACCCCAAGCATCGCGACCGTGTTGCCTTTGTCCGCATGGCCTCTGGTCATTTCAAGCGCGGCATGAAGCTGACCCATGTGCGTTCCAAGAAGCCGATGGCCATCTCCAACCCGGTTTTGTTCCTCGCCTCTGACCGCGAACTGGCCGAAGAAGCTTGGGCCGGGGATATCATTGGCATCCCCAACCACGGACAGCTGCGAATTGGTGACACCCTGACCGAAGGCGAAGCCATTCGCGTGACGGGTATCCCGTCTTTTGCCCCAGAGCTGTTGCAAGGTGTCCGCGCGGGCGACCCGCTGAAGGCCAAGCATCTGGAGAAAGCCCTGATGCAATTTGCCGAAGAAGGTGCTGCCAAGGTATTCAAACCCTCTATTGGTTCCGGCTTTATCGTAGGCGTCGTCGGCCAATTGCAATTTGAGGTTTTGGCCAGCCGGATCGAATTGGAATACGGCCTGCCCGTGCGATTTGAACAAAGCCAGTTCACCTCGGCCCGTTGGGTTCAGGGGGACAAGCTGGCGATGGACAAGTTCGTCAACGCCAACAAACAGCATATCGCGCAGGATCATGACGGCGACACCGTCTATCTGACGCGGTTGCAATGGGATATTGATCGTGTGGAACGGGATTTTCCCGACTTGCGCCTGACAGCGACCAAAGAGATGATGGTTTAGCGCAAAGGGCGATACGAGGGTTCCATGAAGGGTGAGATTTACCGTGGCGGGTTTTACAACGTGCTGCGGCATTTCGAGCTGAAACAACAGCCGCTCACCCATCTGGAAGACGTGTTGCCCCCGGCGGATGTTGACCTTGGCGCGCTGGCCGCAAGAACGGTCACGACGCCACCGCCCCTGCCTAAGCTGCCGCAGCATCACGCGATGATCCGATATCACGAACTGGCCACCGGTCTTGTCGGGCGCAGTGAGTTGGAGCTGTTGCATGCCATTCTGATCGCCACCCTGCGCAAATCGCAGTTTCCCGATCACGCCCTGCAATTATTCCTGCGGATCTGGACGGAGACCGGAGAAAATTTCGTGCAAACCTTGCCCGTCAGATGGCAAATCTCGGCCTGCACGACCTTTGCCGATCATGGAGTAAATGCCGAACAACGGACCTGCGGAATGGGGTTGATGATGCTGTTTGACATGATCAAGCTGCACGACAGTGAACGCCGCCTGAGCGGCCGGTCAGGCAGCCAGCCGTTTCGGCGATCCAGCGACACCAAACCAGCCCTTGCCTTTGACATGCCGCGGTACAGCCTCGCGCGCGGCGACGCCGACCGAAACATGCTGGCGCGATTGTGGTTGTTGTCGGAACGTGATGCGACCCTTCAGCCGTTGGCGCAACACATGTTGCGTCAGGTGATGCATGACCCGCGCAGCATCTTTGGCCGTCTGCAAATCATCAAGAGCCGCATCAATGGCAGATAATCCGACATGGGGGATCGTGGCGACGATCAAAGCCTCTGGCCCGGATTGCCTTGCCTTTGCCGCGCATCACATCGCCTTGGGCGCGCATCGTTTGTACCTGTATCTCGATGCCCCGGACGGCGACTTACCTGATCCGGACACACAACAGCGGTTGAAATCGCACCCGAAAATCCGGCTGGTGCGCTGCGACGAACGCTATTGGCGTCAGCGGAACGGCAAAGCCCCGGTCAAGCATCAGGTCCGACAAACGCAAAACGCCACCCATGCCTATGCCCGCAAACCAGAGGTGGACTGGCTGATCCACATGGATGTTGACGAATTCCTGTGGCCGGAAAACACAGTTGCTGCGCATCTGTCCGCCCTGCCCGCCAGCGTCTTTTGCGCCCGGATTAGACCGGATGAACAATTGTCCGGAGATGGCACAGCGTTCAAACGATTTATCCCAAAAGGGCCAGAGCGTGCGGTTATCACCAAGGCGCTTTACCCGACCTATGGTCAATACTTGAAGGGCGGGTTTCTCAGCCACGTGGCGGGCAAGCTCTTTGTCCGGACGGGCAGCCCGGACATCGCTTTTCGCATACACAACGTGTTCCAGGGCGACCTGATGAACCCCGGCGAAACAGATCTGTCGGACATTGCCTTGCTCCATTGTCACGCCAAAACATGGGACGATTGGCTGGCCCGGTTTCAATATCGCTTGGACAAAGGCGCCTATCGGTCGGATCTGGCCCCAGCGGAAAAGGGAGGCGATACATTGCACCAATTGCTGACCTCCGTCTCAGAAACCGAAGGCGAAACAGGTCTGCGCCAGTTTTTTGAAGAAGTCGCCGCTGATACACCAACACTGCGGGATCGGTTATCCAAACACGGGATGCTGCGCCTTTGTGATCTGGATTTAACGGCAAAAGTTCAGAAACACTTTGGCTAATGCCCCGCAACCGTTGCCGAAATCGCAACATTGCCCAGAAATTACAGCGAAATCTCCACGCGATTTGACCCGTAGGGCAGGTTTTGATAGATACCGCGCACGTGCTATGTCATGGCATGCACCGAGGCGGGGAAGCCTCGCGTTTATGGGGATCGGCGGGCCAAGTCAGTGTCCGCGCATTGCGGATACATATGACCAAGTTTTCGGATCTGAACCTGAATCCAAAGGTACTCAAAGCCATTGATGAGGCGGGCTATACCTCGCCCACACCTATTCAAGCGGGTGCCATACCGCCGGCACTGGAAGGGCGTGATGTTTTGGGGATCGCACAAACCGGCACCGGCAAAACGGCCAGCTTTACACTGCCGATGCTGTCTTTGCTGGCGCGCGGGCGCGCACGGGCGCGCATGCCACGGTCCTTGGTTCTGTGCCCGACGCGTGAATTGGCTGCACAGGTGGCAGAAAACTTTGACACCTATTCCAAACATCTCAAATTGACCAAGGCGCTTTTGATTGGCGGCGTTTCGTTCAAGGAACAGGATGCGCTGATCGACCGGGGCGTTGACGTTTTAATCGCCACACCGGGTCGCCTGCTCGACCATTTCGAACGGGGCAAGCTGTTGCTGACCGGCGTTCAGATCATGGTGGTGGATGAGGCGGACCGCATGCTCGACATGGGCTTTATCCCGGATATCGAGCGCATTTTCTCTCTGACACCTTTCACACGCCAGACCCTGTTTTTCTCGGCGACGATGGCACCGGAAATTGAACGGGTGACGAACACCTTCCTGTCTGCACCTGAACGGGTCGAAGTGGCGCGCCAGGCCACAACGTCTGAGACCATCGAGCAGGGCGTCGTCATGTTCAAAGGATCACGCCGGGACCGTGAGGCCAGCGAAAAGCGCAAACTGCTGCGCGCGTTGATTGATGCCGAAGGTGACACATGCACAAACGCCATCATCTTTTGCAACCGCAAATCAGACGTCGACATCCTCGCGAAGTCATTGAAAAAATACGACTATAACGCCGCCGCGATCCATGGCGATCTGGATCAAAGCCAGCGGATGCGCACCCTGGACGGCTTTCGGGACGGAAACCTGCGGTTCCTCGTCGCCTCGGACGTGGCCGCACGCGGCCTCGACATTCCCAGCGTCAGCCATGTCTTCAATTTCGATGTGCCCAGTCATGCCGAGGACTATGTCCACCGAATTGGCCGCACAGGCCGTGCCGGACGCGACGGCAAGGCGGTCATGATCTGCATCCCCCGCGATGAAAAGTACTTGGACGCTATCGAAAAGCTGGTTCAAAAGGAAATTCCGCGTCTCGAAAATCCGATCAAGAAACCAGAACCCGTGCCCAAAACCAAAGTGGAAGCGGTTGAAGAGATCGAAGAGAAGCCAAAGAAATCCAGCCGTTCGTCCAGCAAGTCAGGGTCGAAATCAAAAGCGAAATCTGACAAGAGCGGCAAGGTCATCGGAATGGGCGATCACATGCCCAGCTTTATCGCACTCAGCTTTGAAAAACGTCGCGCAGGCTAAAATCGCTTCGCTTGACGCTCTAATGCGTGCAACCTGTCCTTGGGATTTGCAAGGAGGTATTTATTGATGCCGCTGATAGACATTCAAGTATTGGAAGGCGTTTTCGACGCAAAGGACAAAGCTCTGATTATTGAAAGGGTTACAGACGCCTTTGTGTCAGTCGCTGGCGGGACCATGAAACAGGGCACATCTGTTCGCATTCATGAAATCAAAAGTGGTGATTGGGGCTTCGCCGGGGTTCCATTGCACACCGAAGACGGGCTCGCCATGCGGGCAGCAAAAAGCGACGACTAAGCTTTCAGCGAGGAAATCACCGCGGGCAGCAAATCAAAGCGGTCAAACGCGGCGTCATGCGGAATATCGCTCAGCGGACTGACGCGGATCCCTTCGGTAAACAGCACGAAGGGCACAGAGGCCGCCTCCGCCGTTTTGGCGTCCGTTTCGCTGTCCCCGACATAGACACCTGCGCCAATTGCCTCAAAAGCATGGTGCAAAGGCGCCGGATCGGGCTTGCGCACGGGCAGCGTATCGCCCGCGGCCACAACATCGAAATACCGGGCCAGATCGGTTGTTTGCAGCACAACCTCGGTTGGGCCACCCGGTTTGTTGGTGCACAGCCCCATCGGCACGCCATCGGCTGCGAACTGATCCAATGCTTCGCGCACGCCAGCAAATAAATGCGTGTCCTGCGACACCTCCTTGTAAATCGCGATAAACCGCTCCATCAGCGCAGGCCGATTGCCAGCCTCCAGCGCGGTCGCAGCGATCAACCGATCCAGAAACACCTGTTCGCCCAAGCCGACAAAGCTGCCAACCACCTGTGAAGACAGGTCCGGCAAACCGTTTTCCGACAAGAGGCTGTTGGCCGTTTGCGTAATCGTCGGCAAGCTGTCGATCAGCGTGCCATTCAGGTCAAAGACAACAGACATGTCAGCCCAACCGGCTGATAATAATCGTTGTTTCCGGCTTTTTGCCAATCTCGCTCAGGCTGGTTTGCCGCGCGATGCGTCGCAGGTTTTCTTCCAGCTTGTCATCGTCTTTGAGCGTCTTGGCATCCGCGCGCATCAGGAATTGGGTCAAATCCTCTTCCAGCACTTCGACAAGCGGCGCCTTGGATGACCCTGTTTCTGGCAGGCCCATAATCTCGCACCACGCCTCGCCCACAGGCTCATTTTCGTCGTCCAGAATAGCCGTGACAATCACATGCCCGTTCAGCGCCATGCGAATGCGGTCGCGCACCACACCATCCAGTGCGCCGATCTGGACCGATCCATCCAGATAAGTGCGGCCGGTTTCGATATATTCGGCCACCTTGGGCGCATTTCCTGACAGGTCCAGCATCATGCCGTTGACGCAAACAACGCTGGAAATGCCCGCTGCCTCGCCCAACTTGGCATGCTCCCTCAAATGCCGATGTTCACCATGCATGGGGATCAGCATCTGGGGTTGGACAATCTGGTGCAACCGCTCCAGATCGGGCCGATTGGCGTGGCCGGATACATGGTAAAGGCCACTGCTGTCATCCACGACATCCACGCCCATTTCCGAAAACTGGTTGATGATGCGGATGACACCCTTTTCGTTGCCGGGAATGGTTTTGGACGAAAACAGGAACAGGTCGCCCTCTTTCATCTCCATACCCTGATACTTACCACGCGCCAGCTGCGCGCTGGCGGCCCGACGCTCGCCCTGACTGCCTGTTGCCAGCAACATCAGGTTTGCGCGTGGGATGTCCCGCGCATCTTCGGGGCTTACCACGGACGGAAAATCGGCCAAAATACCGGTCTGAACCGCCGCCTCAACCATCCGCCGCATCGCGCGCCCCATCAGAACGATGGACCGCCCGGCCCGCTCGCCTGCCTCGGCCAGCGTTTTCAACCGCGCCACATTGCTGGCAAAGGTCGTGGCTACCACCATGCCCTGAGCACCCGCAACCAGCTTTTCGATATTTGGGCCGACCTCGCTTTCGGATCGGCCCGGATGGCCAGAAAACACGTTTGTGCTGTCACAGACCAGCGCCTTGACCCCAGTCTTGCTGACGTCGGCCCAAAGCTCTGCATCAAACGGCTCGCCGACAACCGGCTCTGCATCCAGCTTGAAGTCGCCACTGTGAACGACGCGCCTGTCCGGGCTGTCGATGACAAGCGCCGCGCTTTCCGGAATGGAATGGGATGCCGGCAGGAAACCCACCTTAAACGGGCCGGCCTGCACGGTCTCAGGCCAGGCTGAGGCCGTGATCACCGCATCCTCAGGATGGCTGTATTCATCCATTTTGCGCCGCGCAAGATTGGCCGTAAAAGCCCGCGCATAAATGGGCGCTCCAAGCGCCTCATAGGTATGCGCCAAGGCGCCAATGTGGTCTTCGTGCCCATGCATGATGAACACGGCCTCTAACCGATCAGCACGGTCTTGCAACCAGGCAAGATCCGGCAGGATCAGGTCAACACCTGGCGTCCCGTCCATATCCGGGAAGGTCACACCGATATCGACAAGGATCAAACGCTCCTCTCCCGGCGCGCCATAGCCATAGACATAGGCGTTCATTCCAATTTCACCGGCCCCGCCCAAAGGCAGGTAAATCAAGCGTTGGCTGCTCATCGCTTAGGGGTTTTCCTTGTTGTATTTGTAGATGACCGTCAGGCCATGCATGGTCAGATCGTCTTCAAAGGCGTCAAATAGCTGTTCTGCCTGCTGAAACAAAGGGGCAAGTCCACCGGTCGAGATAATTCGCATCTCACGGTCCCGTTCCGCCTTGATCCGGGCACATATCTCGCGGACCAGCCCGATATACCCCCAAAAGACCCCCGACTGCATACAGGCCACCGTATTGGTGCCCACGACCTGTTGCGGCTTGCTGATGTCCACATGCGGCAAGGCCGCCGCGGCCATGTGCAACGCCTCAAGGCTCAGGTTCACGCCAGGGGCGATCGCCCCGCCGACATAGGCGCCATCGCGTGCCACAACGTCAAAGGTCGTGGCCGTCCCGAAATCCACCAGGATCAGGTCACCGCCGTAAATGTCATGCCCGGCCACGGTGTTGACCAACCGGTCCGGCCCCACGGCGGTGCCGGCATCGACCCGCACTTCAACAGGTAATTTGCAATCGGGTTTGCCGACAACATAAGGCCGCGTCCCGAAATACCGATCCGCCAGAACACGCAGGTTGAACACCACGCGCGGCACGGTCGATGAAATCACCACATCCGTGATGGTCACTTCGATCCCCTGCAGTTTCATCAAGGTGCTCAGCAAGACGTAATACTGATCCGCCGTCCGCTGATGTTCGGTCGCTGTGCGCCACGTCCCGATGAACGACGTCCCATCCCAGATGGAAAACACCGTGTTGGTGTTGCCGCAATCAATCGCCAAAAGCATGGGGGCCTCCTCAGAAATAGACATCCGCCGCGGGAATGCGGTCGCGGCCATTGGCCGTCACAAGCACAAGATTGCCATCCGCGTCCACCGTGTCAAAGGTGCCGACCACCTCCTCTGACCCAATCCGCGCGGTGACCACCTCACCCAACCGCGCCGCCCGATCCAGCCAGGCCCGACGGATCGGATCAAACCCATAGGTCTGAAACTGCCGTTCATAGGCGTCATAGGCAATGGCCAGCTCGGCCAACATATCCTCCGGCGCAACCGAACAGCCCGTTTCCGACAACAGTGACACAGGCCGCAGTGCCCGCGCTTCGACCATCTCTGCTGGGGGGGCCGCGATCAGATTGACGCCGACCCCAATGGCCAGATGCCCAACACCACCCGCCTGCCCTGCGCTTTCCAGCAAAATACCGGCCAGCTTGCCACCGTTCAGCAAGACATCGTTCGGCCATTTGAGCGAAAACCCATCCGTCCGACCCGTCACCGCCACACAGGCATCAAACAGGGCCAGCGCCGTCACAAAAGAGCGCAACGCCGCAACATCCGGACGGCCGGGATCCGGCAAGACCAAAGTCGCCGCCAGATTGCCAACCGGATTGGCCCAGGCGCGCCCGCGCCGACCCCGCGCCGCTGTTTGCACACGCGCCATGATCCAGACCGGCCCGGACACGGTTGGTGCCATTCGCGCCGCTTCGTTCAGGGTACTATCGACCTCATCAAGCACATGCAGGCCATAGCCTTGGGGCCAGCCCGTCATCTTCTTCTCTTCCCAAATACTCCCGCCGGAGGCGTCCACCGGGGGCCACTGGGCCCGCCATATGTCACTGGACCAGAACGCCCGCCGCCGCCGCGGCCGCCGCTTCCACACCGAACATGTTGATGATCCCCAAAAGCATCACCGCAGCCGAGGCCATCAGAAACCCAAAGAGAATAGGAGATCCGTTGGTTTCCAGCTCGTCCTCTGTTTCGTCCCCGAAATACATGTAATAGACGATCCGCAGATAATAGAACGCCCCGATGACCGAGGCGATCACCCCGGCCACCGCCAGCCACGCCAATCCGCCTTCATAAGCCGCGCGCAGCACATACAGCTTGCCGAAAAAGCCCAGCATGGGCGGCACACCGGCCAAAGAGAACATCAGGATCAGAACCGCAACGGCACGCCCCGGTTCGCGTTTGGCATATTGGTTCAACGCGGTGATATCGGTGACCGGCTGCCCATCCTTTTCCATCGACAGGATAAAGGCGAAAGTGCCGATGTTCATCGTCACGTAAATCGCCATGTAGACCAGCAAAGCCTGAACCCCAAGTGCGGTGCCTGCGGCCAAACCCATCATCGCATAGCCCATATGGGCAATCGACGAATAGGCCATCAGCCGCTTGATATCGCGCTGTCCGATCGCCGCAAAAGCGCCAAGGAACATTGAGAGCACCGACAAGAGCGCAATCACCTGGCTCCAATCCGCCACGGCCCCGCCAAAGGCGTCATGCATCACCCGCGCGAAAAGCGCCATCGCCGCCACTTTGGGCGCTGTTGCAAAGAACGCCGTCACAGGGGTTGGTGAGCCTTCGTAAACATCCGGCGTCCACATATGGAACGGCACCGCGCTGATCTTAAAAGCCAGGCCGGCAATCAGGAAGATCAGACCAAAGAGCAGCCCCAGAGACACCTCACCATGCACCGCCGTCTGCACGATGCCGGAGAAGAGCGTCGTGCCTGAATAGCCATAGACCAGCGATGCACCATAGAGCAGCAGGCCAGAGCTGAGCGCGCCCAGCACAAAGTATTTCAGCCCTGCTTCGGTGGATTTGACACTGTCCCGGCGCAAAGAGGCCACGACGTAAAGCGAGAGGGATTGCAGCTCAAGACCCATGTACAGCGCCATAAGGTCACCGGCGCTCACCATCATCATCATGCCAACCGCGGCCAGAGAGATCAGCAACGGGTACTCAAACCGCAAAATATCGCGGCGCTGCATGTAGTCCTGGCTCATCACCAAAACGGCCGCCGCGGACAACAGGATGGCCACCTTGGCAAAGCGCGAGAACCCGTCATCGACGAACATGCCGCCAAAGGCCACGTTGGTCCCTTCGCCCGTGGTCGCGATGAAAATGGCCAGAACCGCCATCACCGCTGCCGTCAACCAAACCAGCACGGGCGCGAGTTTGTCCTTGGTGGTGTAAACCGCCCCAACCAAGGCCAGCATCGCGTAAACCGACAGGATGATCTCGGGCAGGATGATGCCCAGATCTGTTCCGATCATGGTGTCCATCTATCGCGTCCTTCTCAGTTCGATGCCAGCTGGTTGGCGGCCTCTGCCGCCGCCAGTGCGGTGTCAAATTGCGCCACGAGCGCGGTTGTTGATGGCCCGATGATGTCTGTGATCAAGGCAGGGTAGACACCCAGCCACAGAGTCATAATGATCAACGGGGCGAAAATGAATCGCTCTCGCGGGCTCATATCCTGAATGGTCTTCAGGCTGCCCTTGATCAGGTCCCCAAAGACCACACGACGGTAAAGCCACAGCGCGTATCCGGCCGAGAAAATCACGCCTGTTGCAGCGACGGCTGTCATCCAGGTGTTGACCTGGAAGGCCCCCATCAAGGTCAGAAATTCCCCCACGAACCCGGACGTGCCCGGCAAGCCCACATTGGCCATGGTGAAGAGCATGAAGACCAACGCGTAAACCGGCATCCGATTTACCAGCCCGCCATAGGCGTCAATCTCACGCGTGTGCATCCGGTCATAGATGACGCCGACACACAGAAAGAGGGCTGCCGAAATAAAGCCGTGGCTTAGCATCTGGAAAATCGCGCCATCGATGCCCTGCTGGTTTGCAGCAAAAATGCCCATGGTCACAAAGCCCATATGCGCAACCGAGGAATAGGCAATCAGCTTTTTCATGTCCTCTTGCACCAGCGCCACCAGCGAGGTGTAGACAATCGCGATGGCCGACATCCACAGGACGAGGTCCGCCATCACCGCCGACCCGACCGGGAACATCGGCAAGCTAAAGCGCAAGAACCCGTAACCGCCCATTTTCAGCAGGATCGCGGCCAGCACGACAGAGCCTGCCGTCGGTGCCTGCACGTGCGCGTCGGGCAACCATGTGTGCACTGGCCACATCGGCATCTTGACGGCAAAGCTCGCAAAGAAAGCAAGGAACAGCATCGTCTGCAAGCCGCCGATCACTTGGAAGCCCAGAACACTGAAGGTCTCGGTTGCGAACTGATGCGTCAGCAAAACCTCGATATCCGTGGTGCCCGCATCCGCAAACATCGCCACCATCGCCACCAGCATCAGGACGGACCCCAGGAAGGTGTAAAGAAAGAACTTGAACGACGCATAGATCCGGTTGGCCCCGCCCCAGATCCCGATAATCAGGAACATCGGGATCAGGCCCGCCTCAAAGAAGAGGTAAAAGAGAACCAGATCCAGCGCCATGAACACGCCCAACATCAGCGTTTCCAGCAACAGGAAGGCGATCATGTATTCCTTGACGCGGGTCGTCACCTCCCAGCTGGCCAAAATGGTCAACGGCATGATGAAGGTGGTCAGCATCACAAAAAGAACGCTGATCCCATCCACGCCCATCTTGTATTGAAGTCCCAAGAGCCATTCGCGTTCTTCCACGAATTGGAACCCGGTGTCAGACGGATCAAAGCCAAAAAGGATGCCCAAAGACGCCAGAAACGTGATCGTCGTGGCAAACAGGGCCGCATATTTCGCGTTGGACTGCGCCGCAGCATCATCGCCCCGCAGAAACAGCGCCAGGATCGCCGCCGCCACCGCCGGGATGAACGTCACAATAGAGAGCAAGGACCCACTCATCAGTTTGCTCCTCCGATGGTCATCCAGGTGACAAGGGCAGCAATGCCCAGAACCATCCAGAACGCGTAGGTGAAGATGTAACCGGACTGAACCCGCCCTGCGAGACGGGTGAAGAACGGCACAACGCCCATCGCCACGCCATTCAGGAACCCGTCAATCACATTGCCATCGCCGCGCTTCCAAAAGAGCCCGCCAATTGCCATGGCTGGTTTGACAAAGATCACGTCGTAAATCTCGTCAAAATACCATTTGTTCTTCAGGAACAGATAGAGCGGGCGTTGGTTTTCGGCCAAACGACCCGGCAGGCTCGGGTTCACGATATAGAAGAGGTAAGCGAGGCCAAAGCCCAGCACCATGGCAAGGAAGGGTGAGAATTTCACCCATTTTGGCGCGGCATGGGCATCATCCAGAACGGTGTTGTCCGGTGCCATGTAAAGCGCGCCCTCACCCGGTTGACCGGTAAAGACGTAATGGTGCTTTTCCTTACCGCCTTTTTCATCACTATGATCATCCTTGGCATGATCGTCGTCCGAAACGGTGACTGTGCCATGCGTATCGCTTGATTGGATGCTGTGATCATAGCCGCCATGCGCCTCATCGTGATGACCTGCTTCCTCATACGGTACGCCGTAGAATTTGCCGACCTTGTCCGCATGACCAAAGAACTGGTGGAACCAGATCATACCCGCGAAAACAGCCCCAAAACTCAGCACGCCCAGCGGGATCAACATGACCATCGGGCTTTCATGCGCATGTTCATGCGTGTGCTTGTCGCCGCGCTGTTTGCCGTAGAATGTCAGGAAAATCAGTCGCCAGCTGTAGAAGGATGTCATCGCCGCCGCGACCACCAAAAGCCAGAAGCCGTATCCCGACCCACCGGCCCAGGCGCTTTCGATAATCGCGTCCTTGGACACGAAACCGGCAAAGCCAATAGGCAGGCCAAACATGTCATAGCTGAACGGAATACCGACGCCCGTGATTGCCAGCGTGCCAATCATCATCGCCCAGAAGGTATAGGGGATCTTCTTGCGCAGACCGCCATAGTTCATCATGTCCTGTTCATGATGCATGGCGTGGATCACCGATCCGGCACCCAAGAACAGCAGGGCTTTGAAGAACGCGTGCGTGAAGAGGTGGAACATCGCCGCCGAATACATGCCAACGCCGGCCGCAACGAACATGTAACCCAGCTGAGAACAGGTCGAATATGCGATGACCCGTTTGATATCGGTCTGTACAAGGCCAACAGTCGCAGCAAAGAACGCCGTTGTCGCGCCCAGAACGGTCACGAACCCAGTGGCCCCCGGCGCAAATTCCATCAGCGGAGACATCCGGCACACCAGGAAAACGCCCGCGGTCACCATGGTCGCAGCGTGGATCAGCGCTGACACCGGTGTCGGGCCTTCCATCGCGTCTGGCAACCATGTGTGCAGGATCAGCTGCGCCGATTTCCCCATCGCCCCGATGAAGAGCAGGACACAGATCACCTCAATCGCATTCCATTCGCCCCACAGGAACGTCAGCTGCGTTTCCGCCAACACCGGAGCGGCTGCAAAAACATCGTTGAAGTTGATGCTGTCGACCAAAAAGAAGAGCGCAAAGATGCCAAGGGCAAAACCGAAATCACCCACCCGGTTGACCACAAAGGCCTTCATCGCCGCCGCGTTGGCGCTTGGCTTGCGATAGTAGAACCCGATCAGCAGGTAAGAGGCGACGCCGACGCCTTCCCAGCCAAAGAACATCTGCACTAGGTTATCGGCCGTCACCAGCGACAGCATCGCAAAGGTAAAGAACGACAGATAAGCAAAGAAGCGCGGCTTATAGCTTTCGCCCTCTTTCCATTGCGGATCATGTGCCATGTAGCCAAAGCTGTAGAGATGCACGAGCGCGGAAACCGTCGTCACGACGATCAGCATGATCGCGGTCAAACGGTCCATCCGGATGGCCCATTCGGTGGCCAAGCTGCCGCTTTCGATAAAGCGCAGGACCGGGATGCTTTCGGTCACGCCATCAAAGCTGAAAAAGACGATCCAACTGAGCAGGCAGGCAAAGAACAAAAGCCCCGTGGCCACCCATTGCGCCGCGGTCTCGCCGATAAAGCGCCACCCGAACCCGCAGATAAGTGCCCCGATCAGCGGGGCAAAGAGGATAATGGTTTCCATGGGTCTCTTAGCCCTTCATCATATTGACGTCTTCCACCGCGATCGTGCCACGGTTGCGGAAGAAACAGACGAGGATGGCAAGGCCAATGGCGGCTTCGGCGGCGGCGACGGTCAGGACGAACAGGGTAAACACCTGCCCGACCAGATCGTCGAGATAGCTGGAAAAGGCGACGAGGTTGATGTTCACCGCAAGCTGCATCAATTCAATGCTCATCAACAGGATGATGATGTTCTTGCGGTTCAGAAACAGACCGAAGATGCCAATGACGAAGAGCGTCGCCGCAACCGTCAGGTAGTGTTCAAGTCCAATCATGTCGTCCCTCCGGGGTGTCTGCCCCGTTTCTTATTCCCCGCCGGCCGTTACCCGCCCAGCACAAATTCCATCTTGTCCCCGCGTAGATCGGGGTAAAGCGCCGCGCAGGCGCAAGGTTCTTCTGTCTGCGCATCGATGCGCACATCGCGCCCGATCTCTTCCAAATCCGCCGCCATGCGCGGCAACGTTGCAAATGTCCGCGCGCCGGTTTCATGCCGTTCAATCACCCGCAAAGCCCGGGTGGTTTTGTCAAATGGCGGCTGGTTGCGCATGTTTTCTTCGGCCGTCACCACAGACAGGGCCGCACCGGGCGCACAATCGGCGACCGTGATCCGGGTCATCGATCCTTCCTGGCTCCACCATGTCTGCCACATGACACGCCCGTCTCCGAGATCCTGATGCGCCGTTTCACCGGCGTGCGAGATATGCGTGGTCCGCTCGCATTCCGGCAGGGTTACACCAAGAACTGAGGAAGGTGCCGCCAGAACGACGGCGACAACCGCCCCACGGACGGTCATAACGCCTTTCGGCGATATGATCGTTTGCCAGATCACAAACCCTGCCCCGGTTTGACGTCTTTCAACTCCATCGCCTTGGCTGGATCACGGTACATCTGGGCCAGGACGTTTTGACGTTTGATGTCCTGACGGTGGCGCAGGGTGAGGACGATGGCGCCGATCATGGCCACCAACAGGATCAGACCCGCCAGTTGGAAGAGCAGGAAATACTGGTCATACAGGATGACACCCAAGGCTTCGGTATTGTGGCGGTCAACCGGTGTAACCTGTGCCCGCAGATCAGAGGCCGCTGCGTTGCTTTCCCACGCGCCGTAAGCCATCACGAATTGCATCAGGATGACCAGCGCGATGAGCAACGCCAGCGGCAGGTATTTTGCCATTTCCGCCTTCAGCTCTGCAAAATCCACATCCAGCATCATAACGACGAAAAGGAACAGAACCGCGACCGCGCCGACATAGACGATGATCAGCAACATCGCGACAAATTCCGCGCCCAACAGGACGAACAAGCCCGCAGAGCTGAGAAAGGCTAGGATCAGCCACAGCACAGAGTGGACCGGGTTCCGGCTGATCACTGTGAAAAAGCCGCCGGCAATCGTGCTGATAGCAAACAGGTAAAAGGCAAAAACGCTCATGTGTCGTCCCCTTCCGTGTCCCCCATCGCGTCCTGCGCCAGTTCCAGCGCGCGCGACATGGCCGGGATGCCGGCAAATACCGACATTTGACCAATGGTTTCCACGATCTCTTGTTTCTTCGCTCCGGCCTCTAACGCGTGGCGCACCGTCTGGCGCACGGCTGTATCTGCCTGGGCCCCTTGCATCGTCAGCCCCGCCAAGGTCAGCAACAGCCAGGTTTTGGCGTCCAGCCCGTCTTTGTTGACCGCATTGCCGAACCACATTTCCATGACGTCCTTGGGCATGGTCGGCCACAGTGCCTCAAACCCTTTAGGAGAGAAGTTTTCCAACGCGGGGTTGAACGCCTTGGCCATTTCAGTGGCCTGCGTCATCATCGCTTCAAAAGGGTTTTTGGGCGCATCCGTCATCTGTAAGGCGCATCCAGTTCGAGGTTCCGGGCAATCTCGGCTTCCCAGCGTTCGCCGTTGGCCAGCAGTTTGTCCTTGTCGTAAAACAGCTCTTCGCGGGTTTCGGTGGAAAATTCGAAATTCGGGCCTTCGACAATAGCATCCACCGGGCATGCCTCTTGGCAGAACCCGCAATAGATGCACTTGGTCATATCGATGTCATAGCGCGTGGTGCGGCGGCTGCCGTCTTCGCGCGGCTCGGCATCAATGGTGATCGCCTGTGCGGGGCAAATCGCTTCGCACAGCTTACAGGCGATACAGCGTTCTTCGCCATTGGGATATCGGCGCAGCGCGTGCTCGCCCCGGAACCGCGGGCTCAGCGGGCCTTTTTCATGCGGGTAGTTCAGCGTGGCCTTGGGCGAAAAGAAGTATTTCATGCCCAGTTTCATGCCCTGCCAGAAATCCTGCAACAGGAAGTATTTGGCCGCTCGGGTATAGTCGATTTGGGTCATATCAGCCTCCTGTGCCCCAGCGCGCGAACGCGCCCCAGAACCATTCGAATTTCGCCGCAAAGGCTACGAACACCACCCAGAAGAGCGAGAACGGCAGGAACACCTTCCAACCCAACCGCATCAGCTGGTCATAGCGATACCGTGGTGTGATTGCCTTCACCATCGAGAAGATGAAGAAGACAAAGAGCATCTTGGCCACCATCCACAGAACGCCATCGGGCAGACCCGGGATCGGCGACAGCCAACCACCAAAGAACAAAAGTGATGTCAGCGCGCACATCAGAACGACCGCCACCAGCTCACCAATCATGAAAAGCAGGAAGGGCGTGGAGGAATATTCGACCTGATATCCCGCAACCAGTTCTGATTCCGCCTCTGGCAGGTCGAACGGTGGTCGGTTGGTTTCGGCCAAGGCCGAGATGAAGAACAGGAACACCATCGGCAGATGAGGCAGCCAGTACCAACTGAAGACGCCAAAGCGCCCGTCCTGCGCCCCAACGATATCGCCGAAATTCATCGAACCGGTCGAAATGATCACACCGATGATGATCAGGCCAATGGACACCTCGTAAGAGACCATTTGGGCCGCGGACCGCAAGGACCCCAGGAACGGGTACTTTGAGTTCGACGCCCAACCGCCCATAATCACGCCATAAACTTCCAATGACGACACGGCGAAGACATACAGGATTGCCACGTTGATATCGCTCAGCACCCAGCGGTCATTGAACGGGATCACCGCCCACGCGATCATCGCCATCACTAGGCTGACCATCGGTGCGAGGAAATAGACCGGGCGGTCAGCCCCCGCAGGCACCACCACCTCTTTAACGATGTATTTCAGAAAGTCGGCAAAGCTCTGCAAAAGGCCGTAGACACCCACGACGTTCGGCCCGCGGCGCATCTGAACGGCGGCCCAGATTTTCCGGTCTGCGTACATCAGAAACGCAAGCGCCAAGAGCAAGGGGATGACAAGCAACAGGATCTGACCAACGGTCAGCAGCAGGATGCCTGTTATCGTGGAGCTAAAGAATTCAGCCATAGGTCCTCACACCGTGGGTATTCCGTTTTCTCCGCAGTCATCGACAACCACCTCGGCATCAATTTTCTGCAAGCCTTGCGGCAGGGATGGCGAGATGGTGTAAACAGCATCCGCGCTCCATACGCCACCCCGTTCGTCTGTTGTCGTGCGTAAATGACGCGCGAAACCATAACCGCGGATCAATGCATATTGTGCCGCGGCGCATTCTGCATAGTTTTCGACGTCATCTGCATCCCGCGCACCGGTCATTGCGACCTGAAATTGCACCAGATCATTATCCAAAAGGCGCGTTTCGACACCTTGATAGGACGGCGCGAATCTGGCGACCTCATCCGTGGATGTTTCGCTGCAGGCCGCGAGAGCCGCCACCGGTATGATCGCCCAACCGCGCATCACTCGGCCGCAATCCGATCCGTCTTGCGTGCTTTGCTGGCAGCAGAGAGTTCCGCCATCAACTGACTGGATCTCGCGATCGGGTTCGACAGGTAAAAATCACCAATCGCGTAATGGAACGGCGCATCGCCCATGTCACCCGCGGCCAATGCGTCGCCGGTGTTTTCCGGCACCTCATCGATCTTCGCCAGATGCGGGACAGCCGCTACCAAGGCCTGGCGCAGTTGCGCCAACGAGTCGTAAGGCAAGGTTGTGTCCAGCTGCGCGCTCAACGCCCGCAGGATCGCCCAGTTTTCTTTTGCCTCACCTGGGGCAAAGCCGGCGCGTAAGGCCAGTTGCGGACGGCCCTCGGTATTCACGAAAAGGCCCTGTTCCTCGGTATAGGCGGCGCCAGGCAGGATCACATCCGCCCGATGTGCACCGCGATCCCCATGGCTGCCTTGATAGATGACAAAGGCGTCCCCACCAATTTCGATCTCGTCCGCACCCATGTTATAAATCACGTCTGCCGCATCGGCGGCCATCATGCCGTCCTCATTGACGGCACCCACATCCATAGCGCCAACGCGTCCGGCGGCACTGTGTAGTACCAAAAGCTTGGCATGTCCGGCCTCGGCCAGTTGCATCGCACCGGCCAGAACGGCGGCGCCGTCTTCGCCTTGCAAGGCCCCCTGCCCGACAATGACGATGCCCTTGGTGCCTTCCTTATCGGAATGATCCAGGCCCATGACCTGTTTCATCGCCGCGCGGCCGTCGCCCAATTCGGTCACCGGGTAGGTCAAGTCGACCGAGGGGCCGATCCGTCCAATGGTTGCGCCCTTGGTCCACGCTTTGCGGATGCGCGCGTTCAAGACCGGCGCTTCGTCACGGGGGTTGGTGCCAATCAGCAGGATCATGTCGGCATCATCAATGTCTTCGACCGCCGCATTGCCGACATAACTCAACCGGTTACCGGCGGGCAGCTTTGCGCCATCGGTGCGGCACTCGACAACACCACCTTGGGTTTCGATCATCTGCTTGAGGGCAAAGGCCGCTTCGGTCGAGGCAAGATCGCCAACCAGTCCGACCAGTTTTTCTGCGCTCTTGACCTTCTCTGCGGCAATGCTCAGCGCCTCACCCCAAGACGCGGGTTTTAGCTTACCATCAACACGGACATATGGCCGGTCCAGCCGCTGACGGCGCAGTCCGTCCCAGACAAAGCGCGTTTTGTCCGAAATCCATTCTTCGTTCACGCCGTCATGATTGCGCGGCAGGAACCGCATCACTTCGCGGCCCTTGGTGTCGACCCGGATGTTTGAACCCAAGGCATCCATCACATCAATGCTTTCGGTCTTGGTCAGTTCCCAAGGCCGGGCGGTGAAGGCATAGGGTTTCGACACCAGCGCCCCCACCGGGCAGAGATCGATGATGTTGCCCTGCAGGTTGCTGTCGAGCGTTTCGCCCAGATAGGACGTAATCTCGGCATCTTCACCGCGACCGGTCTGCCCCATCTGGGTGATCCCGGCGACTTCGGTCGTGAAGCGGACACAACGCGTGCAGGAAATACAGCGGGTCATATGGGTTTCGACCAATGGGCCGAGGTCCAGATCGTCCACCGCCCGCTTGGGCTCCCGGAACCGACTGAAATCAACGCCATAGGCCATGGCCTGATCCTGAAGATCACATTCGCCGCCTTGGTCACAGATCGGGCAATCGAGCGGGTGGTTGATCAACAGGAATTCCATGACCCCCTCGCGGGCCTTTTTGACCATCGGAGAGTTGGTCTTGACCTGTGGCGGTTGGCCTTCCGGGCCCAGGCGCAGGTCCCGGACCTGCATCGCGCAGGATGCTGCAGGCTTTGGCGGGCCGCCGACCACTTCGACAAGGCACATGCGGCAGTTGCCTGCGATCGTCAGCCGTTCGTGGTAACAGAACCGCGGAATTTCGATCCCGGCCTCTTCGCAGGCCTGGATCAGGGTCATGGCCCCATCCACTTCTATCTCGGTCGCGTCGATGACAACCTTGCGAAGGTCGGACATGGTCTATTTCGCCCTCAAATACACGCCGATGGCGCTGTTTCTCTGGATTTCCTTCCGTCCCAGGGAACAGAAGCTGTCTGGATTGCCGAACGAGACACCCTTGGCGGCAAGATAGGCCTCGCCCTTGGCCCGCATGCGGTCTTTTTCGGCTTGTGAATTCACATATGCCCGGATTTCGTCGTCCGAGTAACCAAGCGAATTGGCGCGGGCGCGCAAACGGTACATTTCGTTAACCGCTTTCACGACGCGCCCGTCAATGTGCCCACATTGTTTGCGAATTTCATCTGCAATGCCGATCCACAACAGGCCATTATCCACCTCTGCCACGTCCCGCAGCGGGGGTTTGGCGGCCGAGGCGGATGCCATCGTCGCAAGGCAGACCGACAACAGGAAGGATTTGAACGTAAACATCGCTATCTCCATCAGATTGGAGATACCAACACCTGCCAAGACCCCGTTGTTAGGCAATAACACGGGGGCTGAACCGGTAGGATATGCGCAAAAAACCGTCACGGGTTTCATTTGCCTCGCAACGTCAGGTCGCCATTTACGAGGGTCAGCTGACTGGCATCGGAATCCGGTCCAACGACCCAGTCAATGACCGAAGTGCCATAGTTCTCGATGCAGTATCTCGTGCCCTGCCAGCGCCCGGCCTCCCGCGCGCCATCCAGCGATTGAACCGCATCGCGAATTTCGACCGTAAAATCGGCGCGGCTGACCCGTTTGTCGACGGCCTTGGCCTTCATCCGAAATGCAATCCCGTCAAAGGCAACCTTTCGGCTCTCACGTTGTTGCGTACAGGCCGTCAACGCAAGCGCCCCAATCAACAAGATGCACATCGTCCGCATATACTTACTCCGCCGCCACAGGCCCGCACCCATGTGCGCGCCAATGATGGGCCTCTTTGAGATGCGGCCAGCCAAAAGCGTGATCGCTGTCCCCGTGTGTTTTCAGATGATCCAGGCGTGCCATCGCTTCGTCCAAACTGGGCTGATGCCCTTTGGGAACCCACCACATCACAAAATGCATCTCACCCAACACCTCGAACCATTCTTGGCGCGGTTCATAGAACTGTCTGTGCACCGTGTTCCAGACGAAATTTTCCAGCGTCTCAACACTTTCCCAGACCGTCACGTTCGCGACAAATTGCGGATCGTCCCCAATGTTGTTTTCTGTGTTGCCGGTGCCCGGTTCCCCGGACCCTTCCATCATCCAGACAAAGCCTGGCATCCGTTTGCCCAAGCCATTCACCCGATCGAGGTTTTCCATGAATTCCGCCACGCGCGGATCGTCCGTCGGGGCGACGAGACGCCCTATGTTCAACTCTGCCAGATGCATTTCGGTCATGCGGCATCTCCACATTGCTTGGTCCGCCACAGATGAGCTGATTTGGCATGTGCCCAGCCAAAAGCGTAATCCGTGTCGCCATGTTCTGCCCAATGATCCAAACGCGCCTTGGCCTCGGTGATGGTCGGGCGATGCCCTTCCGGCACGTGCCACATGACAAAGCGTGGCCCTTGATCGGGGCCATACCATTCGGCCTTACGGTCATAGAACTGCTTGTGCACCGTTTGCCAGACGAACTGCTCCAGGCTTTCGATGTTTTCCCAGACCGACAGGGTCGAAGCGGTGCGCGGGTTCCCCCCCAGCGGCCCATCCGGGTCCAGCTGTGCCGCTTCCATTTCGTCACCCATCAACATCCAGACAAAGCCCGGGCTGCGCTGCGCAATTGCGTTCACACGGTCAATATTATTTGCAAAATCTGCGACCCGGGGATCATCCCAGTCGTATTTCAACGTACCGATATTGAACTCGGCAATATGGCGTCCTGCGTCTGGCATATGATTACTCCGCTGCAACTGCGCTCAGCCGACCAGTTTTCTGGGCCTTGATACGGTCCTCGATCTCATCCCGGAAATTGCGGATCAGGCCCTGGATCGGCCAAGCGGCCGCGTCGCCCAAGGCGCAAATGGTGTGCCCTTCAACCTGTTTGGTCACATCAAACAGCATGTCGATCTCTTCGACCTCGGCCTCGCCTTTGACGAGCCGGTCCATGACACGCATCATCCAGCCTGTGCCTTCACGACAAGGCGTGCACTGGCCACAGCTTTCATGCTTATAGAATTTCGACAACCGCCAGATCGCCTTGATAATGTCGGTGTCGTTGTCCATCACAATCACCGCCGCCGTGCCAAGGCCCGAGCCCAGCTCGCCGCGCAGGTAATCGAAATCCATGATGGCGTCTTTCATCTTCTCGCCGCGCACACAGGGCACCGAAGACCCGCCCGGAATGACCGCTTTCAAGTTCTTCCAGCCGCCCCGGATACCGCCACAATGCTTATCGATCAGCTCTTCAAAGGTGATCGACATCGCCTCTTCGACGACACAGGGGTTGTTGACGTGGCCGGACACCGCAAACAGCTTGGTGCCTGCGTTGTTCTGACGGCCAAAGCCTGCAAACCATGACCCGCCGCGCCGCAGGATGGTCGGCACCACGGCGATGGATTCCACGTTGTTCACCGTGGTGGGACACCCATAAAGTCCCGCGCCTGCCGGAAATGGCGGCTTCATCCGCGGCATGCCTTTCTTGCCTTCAAGGCTTTCCAGCAACGCTGTTTCTTCGCCGCAGATATAGGCGCCTGCCCCGTGATGAAGATAAAGGTCAAAGTCCCAGCTGGAACCAGCTGCGTTCTTGCCTAGAAGGCCCGCGTCATAGGCCTCGTCAATCGCGGCCTGCAACGCTTCGCGCTCGCGGATATATTCGCCGCGGATGTAGATGTAGCAGGCATGCGCGTTCATCGCGAAAGACGCGATCAGGCAGCCTTCGATCAGGGTATGCGGGTCATGGCGCATGATCTCGCGGTCTTTGCACGTGCCCGGTTCAGATTCGTCCGCATTCACCACCAGATAGGCCGGCCGGCCATCGCTCTCTTTCGGCATGAAAGACCACTTGAGGCCCGTTGGAAAGCCCGCGCCGCCGCGTCCGCGCAGGCCCGAGGCCTTCATTTCATCAATGATCCAATCACGGCCCTTTTCGATCAGGCCAGCCGTGCCGTCCCAATGCCCGCGCGTCCTTGCGCCAGCCAAAGTGCGGTCATGCATGCCATAGATGTTGGTAAAGATCCGGTCCTGGTCCTGCAGCATCGATGCCTATCCCCGATTGTCCTGGCGTATCCGCCAGATCTGATAAATGTTCACGATCGCCCACACAAAGGCCGCGAGCGAAAAGAGGTAGAACAGGATTTCGTAACGCGGTTCGAGACCAAAAAGACGCACCAGGACCGGAGCAAACAACGCCAAGAGGCCGCCGCCGGCAATCACCAGCGACACCACGCGTCCTTTGCGGGCCATCAATGCATCTTTTTCAGCGCTCATCTCGTGCGTCGAAACCTTGTTCCCATTTGTTACCCATCGCCTTTGGCGAGGGTTTTGGCTTGATCAATCCAGCCGTCCCGTTCGATCCGGCCTTTGAATTTCAGGCGGCTGTCCACCCAAGCGACCTGTTTCGGTGTCCAAGCCGCGATTTGGTCGAAGTGGTAAAAGCCAAGTTCGTGCAGCGTCTGTTCCAGCTTGGGGCCAACGCCTTTGAGTTTCTTCAAATCATCAGCCCCGCCGTCGCGCGGTCCTGTCAGCGTCACAGGCGCTTCTTCCCCGTCAGCCGTTTCCGTTGGGGGTGTCGTGGTACTGGCCGCATCAGACCCACCACCGTCTGCTTTATAGGTCCAGCTGCCCTTGCGCTCTGCCAGTTCCGCCTCGCCCGCCAAGGCGGCGGATGGTTTGACAATCGGCTCTTCCGGTGTCGACGACGCAGGTGCCACAGGGCGCGGAGCCGGTTTAGCGGCCGCGGGTTTTGCCGTGGGTTCGGCAACCGTTTCCCCGGGCATGGGCAGATCACGACAAAACAGGAAGGTCAGCGCCGCCCCACCGATCAGAAAAACGATCGCGCCGAAAAAGGCGCCCTGCGTAAAGCTCCAGCCACCCAGAACCCACAACAGGCACGCCGTCAAAGCGCCTGCAAGCGCCCCAATCAGCCAGCACATCGCGGTGCAGCTCAGTGTTCCAGATTTCGTCGTCATTGGTGTTTCTCCCCAGGTCTTCGTGTCCACTGACCCAGAGTATTACCTCTTTTCCGCGTTCAATTCGACTTTTTGCTGTCTGCCGCCGCGGCAAGCGCCTTGGCCTGTTCGATCCAGCCGTCCCGTTCGATCCGACCTTTGAATTTCAAACGTGTATCCACCCACGCGACTTCGGCCTCTGTCCACGCTGCAATCTGGTCAAAATGAAAGAAGCCAAGCGCGTTGAGCGTCTCTTCCAGCTTGGGACCAACCCCTTTGAGCTTTTTCAAATCATCTGGTGCCCCATCGCGCGCAGCGCCCAGTGTTGCAGGCTCCTGCTCTTCCGCTTTGGGCGCATCAGAGACCGGTGCTTTTGCCGCCTTTTTGGGTGCAGCCGGCGTCTTTTTCGAAGCCGGTGGTTTCGCATCATTGGCGATCCAAGGCGTCAGCAAAGGCACTTCTGTACCGTCGATCCGCTTAACGGTATCACCAATATCCACCGCCAGCTGAACGCTGGCATTGTACTGCGTTTTACCGCTGTCAAAGCTCGTGAGCGAGGTTAAACCTTTCAGCGGCTCAGAGGCATAGCGCCCGTTCTGCGGGCCCGGTAAAGGCACTTTGCCCGCTGCGAGTTCATCCAGGATTTCGCCAAAGCGTTTCGCGGTCAGGTCCTCGAAATAATCCTTACCGATTTGGGCCATTGGAGCGTTTGCACAAGAGCCGAGGCATTCCACTTCTTCCCAGCTGAACTTGCCATCCGCGCTCAACTCATGAGGTTTCGCCGCGATCTTTTCCTTGCACACCGCCATCAGGTCTTCGGCCCCGCAGATCATGCAGGATGTCGTGCCGCAAACCTGAATATGCGCAACGGAACCAACTGGTTGCAGCTGAAACATGAAGTAGAAAGAAGCCACTTCTAACGCGCGGATATAGGCCAAATCCAACAATTCGGCGACATGTTCTATTGCAGGGCGCGTCAACCAGCCTTCTTGTTCCTGTGCACGCCACAGCAGCGGAATGATCGCGCTGGCCTGACGGCCTTCGGGATATTTGCTGATCTGTCCTTCAGCCCAGGCCTGATTGGCCGGAGTAAAGGCAAAACTGTCTGGTTGTTCTGGATGAAGACGGCGCAACATCAGGCTTTTCCTTCCGCAACCAGGCGGCAGCCGGTGAATACCGAGTACTGCGCACCCAAAAATTCGCTTAACGTGGCAAAGACCGCGTCAATTTCCGTGTCCATTTTGTCTTGGCCAATCCGGGATGGCGCAATGTCCAACAGACGCTTGGACAATCCGCGCAACTCTTGCGACAGATACGCCCGGTGTTTGTCGAGATCACCAAGGATCGAAGCCTTGGCCAGTCCGGATTCCAAAGCATTCAATCGTGGCACCACCTGCCCTTGCACCCGACGCAAGGCAATCGGGTCTTCGACCACGATGACCGGTGGCCACTGATCCTCAATCCCCATTTCCGGGGCGGCACTGCGCAAGGCGGCATCCAAATTGGCCGCCGCATCAAAATTCTCGAAACAGAGCTCAAGCTTTTTTTCCAAAAGCCGGGTTTCCGACGCCTCGACAAAGGCGACCCGCGCGTACCATGCCTGCACTGCCACAAATAGGGCAGCGACCAGCGTTGAGCCGGCCAGCAGGACATTCGAGGTTGAGCGCTGGGTTTTGGCGTCGGTCATGTCATCTGCCTTACGCCTTGCACGGGCCGGTTGTGATCCGGACGGCTTCGGTATCGGGGATCCGCTCTGCTTGCCCGCGGCGCAAGTAATAGGCGGTAATCTCGAGCATTTGTTCGCGCGTCAGATCCGCCTGAAATTCCACCGCGCCATATTGGCGTTGGTCGTTCAGAACACAGCCGACGCTGGCCAAAGCAAAAAGGTAATCCTGTCGGTTTTCACTGGTCACCCCGGTTTGTGACGTCAGCGTCGCGGATTCATCGCAGGCCGCGACTAATGTCAGGGCTGCAACCATTGCCAGTAGGGAATTCTTGGTCTTCACAATCTTCAACGGTCAATTTCTCCGAACACCACGTCCATGGTCCCGATGATCGCGGCGACATCGGCCAGTTGGTGGCCGTTGCACATATGTTCCATCGCCTGCAGGTGCAGGAACCCCGGCGCGCGCAATTTGGCGCGGTATGGCTTGTTGGTGCCATCGGCCACAAGGTAGACGCCAAACTCGCCTTTTGGCGCTTCGACAGCGCAGTAAACTTCACCCGCAGGCACGTGGAACCCTTCGGTGTAAAGTTTGAAATGATGGATCAACGCCTCCATCGAGGATTTCATGTCCGACCGTTTCGGCGGCGTGATCTTCCCGCGTGCCAAAACATCGCCCGGCTCTTCGCGCAGCTTTGCGATGGCCTGTTTGATGATCGACACCGACTGACGCATCTCTTCCATACGGACGAGATACCGGTCATAGCAATCACCGTTCTTGCCGACGGGGATCTGGAACTCAAACTCGTCATAACATTCATAGGGCTGCGCCCGGCGCAGGTCCCATGCCAGACCCGACCCGCGCACCATGACGCCGGAAAAGCCATATTGCAGGATGTCGTCTTCGGTCACGATGCCAATATCGGCGTTGCGCTGCTTGAAAATCCGGTTCTCGGTCAAAAGCCCGTCGATATCGTCCAAAACGTTCGGGAAATGGGCCGCCCATTCCTCGATATCGTCGAGCAAGGCATCCGGCAGATCCTGGTGAACGCCGCCGGGGCGGAAATAGGCCGCATGCAAACGCGCCCCGCAAGCGCGTTCGTAAAAGATCATCAGCTTTTCACGCTCTTCGAACCCCCAAAGCGGCGGGGTCAGCGCGCCCACATCCATCGCCTGCGTTGTGACGTTCAAAAGGTGGTTCAGAACACGGCCAATTTCGGAATATAGCACCCGGATCAGCGACGCGCGGCGCGGCACCTCGACCCCGGTCAGCTTTTCAATGGCCAGACACCAGGCGTGTTCCTGGTTCATCGGCGCTACATAATCCAGCCGGTCGAAATAGGGCAGGTTTTGCAGATAGGTCCGGCTTTCCATCAGCTTTTCGGTGCCACGATGTAGCAGTCCGATATGCGGGTCACACCGTTCCACGATCTCGCCATCGAGTTCCAACACCAACCGCAAAACACCGTGCGCCGCCGGGTGCTGAGGCCCGAAGTTGATGTTGAAATTCCGGATCTTCTGTTCGCCGGTCAGGGCGTCTTCAAAACCTTTGGAGCCGTCCATCATCGTCTTACTCCTCGTCCAATCGTTCCGCCGTCCGGAACACCTTGGTCAAAAGTTTCCAGCCGCCATCTGTCTTGATGAAACCCAGATGGTCTTCATAGCGCAGCGGCGGCACATCCACCGTCAGATGAACACGCGCAATCTCGCCACCTGCGGCATCCATCCCTTTGATTTCATAACCCGCCGGCGCCGGGAACGGGTCCCGACCGCGCACCCGTTCCAAGTAGGATGCTTTATCCCAGAAGGTGGTTTCGCCACCTTCCACCATCGTCATCTGAAAACGCTCGTGACACAGGTCTTCAAAAACGTCGGCACGCGCGAAATATACCGCTTCGCTATAGGCAACGGCAGCAGCTTGCAGATCTGACAAGTCGTTAGATCTCCCGCCCATCGGTTGCCTCCTTGTTTTGAACACACCACATCACCGCTGCTCCAATTCTTGCAGCTTCACGCCCATCCACCAGATCAGACCGGCGACCCCAAGCGGGATGATACAAACGGCAGCCCAGTATTTGTTGATCCCGAAATGCGGCAACAGTTTCAGCATCGGAATGGCAGTTGAGGCCATCAAGATCCACAGGATGAATTCCATCACTTGGCCTCCGGCTTTTCATCCCCCGGCAGCACGTATTCCGCGCCTTCCCAGGGGCTCATGAAATCAAACTGGCGGTATTCCTGAACGAGCGAAACAGGCTCATAGACCACCCGCTTTTGCTCTTCGTCATAGCGCACCTCGGTATAGCCCGTGGTCGGGAAATCCTTGCGCAACGGATAGCCGCGAAACCCGTAATCGGTCAGGATGCGGCGCAAATCCGGGTGGCCGGAAAACAGGATGCCGAACATGTCGAACACTTCGCGTTCGAACCAGTTGGCGGATGGGTGTACATCGATGATAGACGGCACCATGTCTTCTTCACGCACCGACACACGCAGGCGAATGCGGTGGTTTTGGTACATGCTGAGCAGGTGATAAACAACGTCGAACCGCTTGGGCCGGTCCGGATAATCAACCCCCGTGATGTCGACCAGCGAGGAAAACCGGCAGGTCGGATCAGATTTCAGGAAATCCACGAAATCCACAAGGTTCGACGGTGTCACGTCGATGTTAAGCTCACCATGGGTGACGTCCCAGCCGATCACACAATCGGTGCGTTTGAGCTCGATATAGGTGCCCAGCTCTTTCAATGCGTCTGTCATATCCAAACCCCCGGCGCGCCTAGCGCACAATCGTTCCCGTGCGACGGATTTTGCGTTGCAGTTGCAACAGACCGTAAAGCAGCGCCTCTGCCGTGGGCGGGCAGCCGGGCACGTAAACATCCACCGGCACGATCCGGTCGCATCCGCGCACGACAGAGTAGCTGTAATGGTAATACCCGCCGCCATTGGCGCAGGAGCCCATTGAGATGACGTAACGCGGCTCTGGCATCTGGTCATAGACCTTGCGCAGCGCGGGGGCCATCTTGTTGGTCAGCGTGCCCGCAACGATCATCAGGTCCGACTGGCGCGGGCTGGCCCGCGGGGCGGTGCCAAAGCGTTCAAGGTCATAGCGCGGCATCGAGGTGTGCATCATCTCGACTGCACAGCAGGCCAAACCAAAGGTCATCCAGTGCAGCGACCCGGTCCGACCCCAGTTGATCACGTCCTCTACAGAGGTCAGCAGGAACCCCTTGTCCTGTAATTCCGAATTGATCGCCTGTGTGGCAACCTCTTTGTCCATGCCGGCGGTGTTGGCTCCGGTCATCACTCCCATTCCAACGCTCCTTTTTTCCACTCATAGGCAAAGCCGATGGTCAGAACGCCCAAGAATACCATCATGGACCAGAACGCGACATCGCTGAGGTACTTAAACCCGACGGCCCAGGGAAACAGAAAGGCAATCTCGAGGTCGAAAATGATGAAGAGGATCGACACAAGGTAAAACCGAACATCGAATTTCATCCGCGCGTCATCAAAGGCGTTGAACCCGCACTCATAGGCGCTGACTTTTTCCGGATCGGGGTTGCGTACCGCGACCACAACAGCGGCCAGGATCAACACAAGCCCAAGGCCAATGGCGACGGCCAGAAACACGAGGATGGGAAGATATTCCCGCAACATCTCTTCCAAGAGCTGGCTCCTTATACTTTGCAAGGCGCAGCGCCCCGCGAAGTCAATTGGCGAGTTGACTGGGAAATGGTCTATCCTTGCCCGGTGATAGCGTCAACGGCCCATGGTCGCTTTCGCTTTGGTGAATCGCCGCAGGTGCGAAATACTCTGGCCGGATGCCGATCAAATTCGCGTCAAAAAACAATCCGTGTGCGCAGCGACAAAAGCGTGATGCTGTCTTGGTCCGCGTCCAGCAAGGGATCGGCGATAAACTGAATGGATGGGGTAATCTGCAAACCTGGCGAGATAGAAAACCGATAGAAGACTTCAGCGGTAAACTGTGTATCGTCGATGCCCTTCGCTTCGGCCCAATTCAATCCCAAACCGGCCAGATCGGTGTTGCGACTATAATAGCCGATACCGGTGGAAAGCGACCTTTCATACAACGCGGCGGTACCCTTTGCGACGCCGCCCCTGACAAATGGCATCCATTGATTGTTCAAAAACCATGCCGCAGAAAAACTGGCTCCGTAATCCTCGGCGCGGCCCAGCTCGTCCGAAGCGTCCGCATGCCAAAGCGTCAGGTGCACGTTGTCAAAATAGATGCGGTCAAAGCCGGATGTGTAACCAATCTCTAAGCTTTTGAAGAGATTGCCGTCACGAAAGACATCAAAGCCAGGTGAGCTTGGGTCGGCATCCGCATCGGCGACACTGCCAACGGCATAAAAATTGGGGCCAAGGCGTACACCACCGGCAAGCCCCAAGCCCGGGTTCGGGGCGTTGATGGTCGGGTTGGTGTTGAATGCCAGGTTTTGAAAGGCCGTGTACGGGCTCACCAACCCATAAATGTCCACGAAATCGGTGACATCGATCTGACCGACCTGAAAGGTCCAAGCCCCATCTGCCGCGCGTTCCGTCCAAAACAAATTGGTCAGCAACGCGCCACTGTCATTAAAGGCGGTTCCCGTTATGGACACCGCCCCGCCATCCAGGCCCAGAAACTGCGGCGCAACGGCGCCGTACCTATGCCGATGCTCTACTTTGAACGTCAACGCGCCGGTCTTCGTCGCCTGCCATGTTCCGTAAAGGCGCAGGATGCCACCCGCTGCATCACCTTCGCCCAGATCAGAAGAACTGCTTTGCCCCAAGGCCAAGTAATCCAAATTGAATTTAAACCCCTGCTCTGCCAACCCGTCTTTCCATGCGAACCATCCCGGAACGAAAGATTGCGGAAAGTCCGAACGAAATTGCGGGTCGGTCAAGCCGTCACCGGGTTCCAGATCTGCGGCGGTGGACGAAGGGCCGGACAATTCATCTGCTGTAGCATTCGACAAAGGCGATATGGCCAACAGCAACAGAATGGATAGTGCTTTGTTCATGAGAGTTCAGTTGTTCCTGATTGGAGCCAAAACCGCTTGGCGGGTAACATCATCCATCGGTGGCTGAGGTGGATTGCGTTGAAACGGATTTGCTGTGACGGGACTGGCGGTGAACTTGACTGTCCAGTCTTCGGAAAAAGTGTCCGGCCTGACAACTTTTCGTTCGGCCGACAAGTTCATTTTTACGATTTGGCCGCCGATCGCGGTTGTCTTGGCAACAGCGAGTTGAAAAGGAACTGTCCACTCCTCATCATCCGGGGCTTTCCAATTGTACGTAATGGTCGGACCGATACCAATCTGCCATCCGTTCCCTAAACCGTAGAACAAGAAGTACTGAAGGGATGTAATAGACGTATCCGGTCCCGTGCCACCGATCTTTTCGTTGTGGAACGGAAAAATGCCGGCCACGCCCCAGTCGAACGTCCGGACAGCGAGAAAGCTGGGCCCCAAAAGCCAATTGTCGCTCGAAACGTCTGAAGACACTGGAATACTACCGACTATCCCGGTGCCCAAAGTCCAAGCATCCGACTGCCAAGAATACAAAAGATCGAAGGGGATGTCGTTCCACGCACTTACCTCATTGATCGACCCGTTCGAAACACGCGGCGCATTTGCGACATAACCGAATGCGGGGCGGAAAATGAGGTTGTTTCCGTTTGACAGTTTGAAAGGAAAGACGGGCTGGAACGTGAAGGTCGTGCTTTCTGTGTCATCCGAACCCAGTACATCACCATCATACGACCGATGTTCAAGTTTAAAATTCAGAGTGGCATTGGCGGCCCCGGGGTTCGCCAATTCCTTTGCGAGGTCATCAATATTGGGGCCCGCCTGTGAAAAGGACACGACCGGCCACGCAACAAGATACATCACAGCCAACGTAGCTCGGACAAAAATTGCCCGGCGTTGCCGCCCGCGTCCAAGCACAACACGACTTCCTGACCCCTCATGGTCTTCGTGGCCACCGACAGCAGACGAAAAGCTGACGATCCTGGAAAGCAGCTGTTTCAACATTCTTTGACGCACTTATCGACTGTAAAAACCATTGCGAAGTTCTTCGCGCAAACGAAGGCGTTCGGGATATTCGATCAAAAACTGCTCTGGTTGTTTCCCCTCCCAGACCTGAGCATAAACGCGCATTTTGTTGCCGCCGTAAATCTTTGCCAAATCTTCATTTGAATAGCCGCGTGCCCAAAGATCGTCGGTGATCGCAGCCAGGATCTTGGCCAGCTCTCCGTTTCCAGTTGCGCCCTTGTTGAAGGCATCAATCATGTATCCGCCATCATCATACATCGCGGCGTTTGCGGTGGCGAAATCAACAACCAACTGGGTTGAAAACATGTCGTCTGTTGCGATCCCTACGTGATCTACCCCGACCAATTGCACATAATAGTCGATCATATCTGCCGCCTGTTTTGGCGAGATATCTTCGGGCCAAATTCCGTCCATCATCCATTCGGTGAAGGTCGGTGATACATAGCCGCCTGACCCGGCGGCCCGCATCGCCTCATCATCAGGGATCGCACGATAGCACCCGCGTAGTGTTGCCTCTGGCTCGGATGAATAGAGACCTGCCGGAACCGAATGCGTATAGACATACGGGACGCCCGGATAAATCTCATCCATATAGTCCATCGCGTCGTTGGCGGTTTTCGACCCGGTATGGCTGAGATCCAGCAGAATACCAAAGCGAACCATCTCATCTATGACGGACTTGCCCCAAGGCGTGAGACCGATATCCAGCCCGTTATACGCCGAGAGTTGACCCGAACCCGTTCGAAAAACATCGTTGTAGGCCAGAATGATGCTTTTGACGCCCATGTCTTTAAGCAACGCCATTTTCTTCAGGTCACCATTTAGGACGGTCGCCGTCTGGCTGTTCCAAATGACGGCGGTCTTTCCTTGGATATGGGCCGCCTCGATATCCCGTGTCTGGTTTACGACGATGTACTTGTCTGGCTGTTCTGCCATGTCGGCACGAAAGTGGTAATGCTGTTCCAGCAAGGTCTCGAACGTCATATCCGCCGCAGCCAAGGTCATCTTGTGACCTGTGATGCCGTTGTCGCGCGCCCGTTCAAAGTACTCGTGCAGTTGACTATACTCGGTCCATCCCGTGCCATATGGACTGGCCAACATGCCGATGACGATCGTGTCTTGCACAAATTGCTTAGCTTCCGGCGACGCGTCCCATGTTTTGCTTTCTTCGCTTGCGAAGGCGATCGAAAAATTCATTCCAACAGCTACAGCTGCGGCGAATAGTTTTGTTTTCATAGCTTTCTCCTCCCGAAAAGGGTCGCGTTGCGTGAACCAATGGGTTCCTTCAGCGCCGAAAACCGGCTTTACTCGTCAGTTGTGGTCGTTGCTGGTCTTGGCATCGCACGCGCATGCGCACGCAACCTTTCAATCCAGTCTTCGGATCCGGTCGGCGCCTGTTGTGCGTCGGCCAATGGCACTGGGACTTCGGTGTCCATTACAAAACTTGCGTCCATTTCCACGGGTCCGTCCACAACGCGGACTTGTCGTATTGTGGGCGAAACGCTTAGCCGTCCGGTGACCCGCGCGGGTTCGTGCACCCAACGCGGAGCCCAGTTCTCGGCAAACCTCAGTTTGATGAGCTGGATTGGCGGCGGCGGCGGCACATGGCTGCACATGCCGCGTTCGGGCACCAGATAGGCGGTGAAGGTACCGTCCGGTTCAGGCGGCGCTCCGATCACGAAACCTTCCATCGTGACCGTGACGCCATCCATGTCAGGATTGACCGCGCGAGCCGCCGCTTCACGCTTTTCCGCGACAGCCCAGCGTTGTTCGATCAGCCAGTCAGGATCTATTCCAAGCGCATGAAACACCGCACGCTTTTCATTCAATTGTTGTTGAAGGTCCCCGCGCGCTGAACTGTCGTTGGGCGCGGTTTCCAGCTGTTGGCTCAGTCGATAGATCGACACGAGATCATCGAGCTGCTCATAGCTCAAGTCCCGATAGGGATCTTCGAAAACCTGCGCCTCTTGATCAATCAAGGACGACCATTCGACCGTCGCCGCAAACGCAAACCCTGCGCTGCAGACCGCTGCCAGAACGGTCGCCGTAATCAGTGTCGACAATCGTTTTAAAAGCATCACGCCACTCCTCTATCCGCGATGCTGGCGGCGCGAATGGCGCCGCCAAACCGGTTTAGTTGAGCGTATTTTTGTAAACGACGCCGTCTTTCATGATGAGCTGGATCGTTTCTGGGCTGTCAGGACGCGGATCGGCACCGAACCATTGATCCCCGGTGCCCACAATCGAGAAATCCTCATATGGGTTGCCATCCAGAACGAGGATGTCCGCATAAGCCCCTTCCTCGATCACACCAAGCTTGCCGTCTGGATACGGGTTCATGAAATCACCTGACATCGCCGCGATTTCCCCGCCGATTGATGTCATCGCAACCAAAGCGTTGTAAGCTCCGAAAAACTTCTCGTTGAGATGCTTTTCGTAAGCGACTTGAATATTGCAGGCGACAGCATTGCCGACACAATCCACGTGGAAACCCCGTTTGACCGGACAGTTCTGCATGTTTTCGATGTACGGCCTAAAGGTCGTAGTTGCGGAAACCGCCTTACGATAGCTTGATGGCACATCTCGAATGGCGGGGACATCGAGAATACCTTCATCAAATGCGGTCAAATTGGTTGTGATGTAGACACCTTTTTCCTTCATCAGTTCGCCAATTTCGCAGGTGTAACCAAAGCCATGTTCAATCGACTTGATACCGGCATTGATCGCTTTGATCATGAGATCGCCACGATAAGAATGGGCCATTGCATACGACCCGTACGCGTTTGCGACGGATACGACGGCCTCTAGTTCGGCATCGGTATAAGCGTCCATCTGCCAAGGATCAAAGGCCGAGGTTACGCCACCGGACTGCATCACTTTCAGCTGCGTTGCTCCCATTCGAAAATTGTTACGTGCGGCTTTGAGGATGGCATCCACACCGTCCGCTTCACGCCCCATGTTGAGGAACCCCATCTGGCCCTCATTGCCCGGCTGACCGGTAAACGGCTGGAAATCGGAATGGCCACCGCGCGGGCCGATAAACGCAGCGGACGGGTAAATCCGCGGTCCAACGATGAGACCAGCATCGACCGCCCGCTGGAAACCCGCATTTTGGCCACCGGCATCCCGAACCGTGGTAATGCCTTGCATCAAGTACATTCTGGACATGGTGACTACGTTTACTGCCATGTCTTCCCATGTATTCTGAACTTCATGCGCTGGAATCGTCGGTCCCGGCAGTGCGAAATGCACATGATTGTCTATGAAGCCTGGCGTCAGCGTGCCGCCACCGCCATCAATCACGGTAGCGTCAGGCGCGTCGATCGCCTCTGTCGAAACCGTCTTAACCAGATTGCCCTCAACAAGAACCGAGGCGTCATCAATCAGGGCTTCGTTGACGCCGTCAAAAACACTCACATTGGTAAACAGGGTTTGGGGCAGAGCGTCTTGCTGAGCCCCAACAGCGGTAGCAAGCGTTGAAATCAACGCTCCATAGCATAGGGTCTTCATTGTTTTCCTCCGGTGTGTGGGGAAAACACTACCTCACTTTTTTGTTATATCAAGTCTATCTCCGGTTGAGCGCTGGTCGATGACCGCTTGACTTTACACGACAAACCCCGGTTTCCGTTTCTCAAAGAACGCACTTATCCCTTCCGCCGCCTCTTCGCTGGCCCAGCGCGCATTTAGGGCGTCGATCGTCATTGCAATCTTGTCTTCGTCAATCGTCGGTCCCAGGTCTCGCGCCAATGCTTTGGACGCCGCAACCGCCCCAGGTGCGCAGGACAGATAGGGGACCACCTCGGCTTCAACCGCTGCGGCGAGGTCCTCGGACGGCACAGTGCGCGCCAGAATTCCCAGCTCCACCGCCTCTGTCGCACCAAAAATGCGGCCCGACATAAAGACGCGTCGCGCGCGCCCCTCGCCCATGCGGGCGATGACATAGGGCCCAATCGTGGCCGGGATCAAACCCAGCCGCGTCTCGGTCAGGCCCAGTTTGATGTGATCCGCACCAATGGCGACATCGCAGACACACGCCATACCGATCCCGCCGCCAAAGGCGTTGCCATGCACCGCCCCGATCACCGGCTGCGGCAATGTGTTGAGCGCTTGCAGCATATAGGCGAGCTTTGACGCCTCACGCGCCCGCGTTTCAATATCCTGCTGCATTTGCTCCTGCATCCACGCCAAATCGCCCCCGGCGCAAAAGCTTTTGCCGGCTGCGGCCAGAACCACGACGCGGATACCGGCATCCGCCCGGATCGCCGCCGCTGCGGCCAGCAAATCATCCAGCATCTGGGACGACATCGCGTTGTGCTTTTCGGGCCGGTTGAGGGTCAGCGTTGCGACCCCGCGCACGTCAACGGTCAGGTCAACCGTGTCATACATCGCCCTGCCCCCCTGACCGCATCATCCGCGCCATATTGGCCCCCTGTGCCAGAACATGCTCATCCAGCCCTGTATCATATCCCAGCCGTTGCAAATGGGCCGCCACCGCCTCGGTCGCCACATTGCCCGCAGCCCCGGGCGCATATGGACAGCCGCCCAAACCCCCGACAGCCGCATCAAAGACCCGCACGCCCAGCGCCAGTGACGCACCGATATTGTCCAGCGCCCGCCCCGCGGTGTCGTGGTAATGCCCTGCCAGCCGGGTGACCGGCACAACATCCCGCACGGCCAGCAACATCCGAGCGATACTGTCCGGGGTCGCCTGTCCAATCGTGTCGCCCAGCGACACTTCATAGCAGCCCATCGCAAAAAGCCTGTCTGCCACCTCTGCCACCTTTTCGGGCGGGGTCGGCCCGTCATAAGGGCAATCGGTGACACAACTGACATAACCCCGCACAGGCAAGTCAATATGCCGCGCCGCCTCCAGGATCGGTTCAAACCGTTCAAGGCTTTCCGTGATGGACGCGTTGACATTCGCCTTGGAAAACCCCTCGCTTGCAGACCCAAACACCGCAATCTCGTCGGCTTTGGCTGCCAGCGCATCTTCATAGCCGCGCATATTTGGCGTCAAAGCCGCATAGCGTACTCCCGGCGCACGTTTGATCCCGGCCAACACCTCGGCGCTGCCTGCCATTTGCGGCACCCATTTCGGGCTGACAAAACTGGCGCATTCAATACGGTGAAACCCGGCTCTGCTCAGGCAGTCGACAAAGGCGATCTTGGTATCGACCGAGATATCGGACGTTTCGTTTTGCAGCCCATCCCGCGGACCAACCTCAAATATTTCGACCTGTTCCGCCATAGTCATCCTCCCTGTCCCCATGCGCCCGCGCCCGCCACCTTGGATGTGTCACGCGTTATCGCCAGCATGCGGCCAACGCACCCAACCGCGCAAGCACGTCGGTTATTCCTCTTCCAGTCGGATAAGCGCAGCACCGGCTTCTACCTGGCTGCCCTCTGCGGTCATGACCTCGGCCACAACACCATCCCGCGCGGCCAACAAGGCATGCTCCATCTTCATCGCCTCAAGGATTGCCAATCTGTCGCCTGCGGCCACCGGCTGTCCCTCTGCCGCAAAAACCGCCTTCACCAGACCCGGCATCGGCGCCTCGATCACGTTGCCATCGCCAGAGGTGCCAGCATCGCGATCCAACGGATCCACCACGTCAAAGACATAACCATTGCCCCAGAACACGGTCAGAACATCACCCGTCTGCGTCCAACGCATTGGCACTATGGTGTCATCAACCCGCCAAATACCGTCGCGCTGATAAACCCGATGCTGCGCAGCGCCCAGATCTACGGCAAAATCCCCGGGCCCGGTCACCGACACCTGCGCGGCGATCTCTTCGTCCGCGTGTCGCAAATGCACCGCATGACGCAAAGGCGCCCAAAGCGTGAACCCCTGATGGGCCTCAATCTGATCGGCAAGGCCCAACGCCACCACCGCCGCGATGGACCGCGTGCGCGTGCACGCGACCGGGTCCGGCGTCAGATGGTCGATCTCTCGGCCAATCAGCCCGGTATCCACATCGCCGCTGACAAAATCCGCCTGTTGCGAAAGGCGTGTCAGAAACGGCAGGTTGGTCACCAAACCGGCCACTTCGGTGCCTTTCAAGGCCCGCGTCAACTGGTTCAACGCCGACCCGCGTGTTGTCCCATGCACGATCACCTTGGCAATCATCGGATCGTACCACGGGCTGATCGCGTCCCCTGCCCGCACGCCGCTGTCCGACCGCACAGCCTCGGGAAACTGCAAATGGGTCAGTGTCCCGGTCGCCGGCAAAAACCCTTTGGCTGCGTCCTCGGCATAGAGCCGCGCTTCGAACGCATGCCCCTGGATCGACAAATCCGCTTGCGCCATGGGCAAGGCCTCGCCGGACGCAACGCGCAACTGCCATTCCACCAGATCCACACCTGTGATCGCCTCGGTTACCGGATGCTCGACCTGCAACCGCGTGTTCATTTCCATGAAATAGAACCGATCAACGCGCAGCCCGTCTGAGGCATCGACAATAAACTCAATCGTGCCTGCCCCGGCATAGCCAATCGCCTCCGCCGCGCGCACCGCTGCCGCCCCCATCGCCGCGCGCATCTCTTCGGTCATGCCTGGTGCCGGGGCCTCTTCAATGACCTTCTGATGCCGGCGCTGCAGCGAACAATCCCGTTCAAAAAGATGTACCGCCCGGGTCCCATCACCAAACACCTGCACCTCAATATGGCGGGGTTTGGCCACAAATTTCTCGACCAGCACGGCATCATTGCCAAATGCCGTCCGCGCTTCACTGCGTGCACTGTCCAACGCTGCGGCAAAATCTGCGGCCTCTTCCACCAACCGCATGCCCTTGCCGCCACCGCCCGCAACCGCCTTGATCAAGACCGGATAGCCGATCTCATCCGCCGCGCGTGCCAAAACCGCGTCCGACTGATCCGCGCCATGATAGCCGGGCACCACCGGCACCCCGGCTTTTTCCATCAAAGCCTTGGCCGCATCCTTCAAACCCATCGCGCGAATGGCCGCTGCTGATGGCCCGATAAAGGTTAGACCCGCCACCTCCACAGCCTCGACAAAGTCCGGATTTTCACTGAGAAACCCGTAACCTGGATGGATCGCCTGCGCCCCTGTGGCCAAGGCCACCTCGATGATCACATCACCGCGCAGGTAACTCTCCGCCGGGGCCGCACCACCAATCGCAACCGCCGCATCCGCCATCGCCACATGCTTGGCCCCCGCATCCGCCTCCGAATAGGCAGCCACACAAGACACGCCCATGCGCTGCGCCGTCTCCATCACCCGACAGGCAATCTCGCCCCGGTTTGCAATCAGGATCCGCTCAAACATGCACCGCACTCCTGCTTCTTTCTTGTCGAAAATACCCCGGGGAGTCGCCGCAGGCGACGGGGCAGCGCCCCAAACTCACATCCGAAACACGCCAAAGCGTGTCTCCTCAATCGGCGCGCACATTGCCGCCTGCAGCGACAGCGCCAGCACATCGCGCGATTTGCGTGGGTCAATAATCCCGTCATCCCACAGCCGGGCCGAGGCATAGAGCGGGTCTGACTGCCGTTCAAACATCTCGATTGTCGGACGTTTAAATTCCGCCTCTTCTTCGGCAGACCATGCGCCGCCTGCCCGTTCGATCCCGTCCCGTTTCACGGTGGCCAATACGCCTGCGGCCTGCTCGCCCCCCATCACCGAAATCCGGCTATTGGGCCAGGTCCACAGGAACCGGGGCTGATAGGCGCGGCCGGACATCCCGTAGTTACCGGCTCCAAAAGACCCGCCGACCAGCATGGTGATCTTCGGCACCGACGTGGTCGCCACCGCCGTCACCATCTTGGCGCCGTGTCGCGCAATCCCTTCGTTTTCGTATTTCCGCCCCACCATGAATCCGGTGATGTTTTGCAAAAACACCAGTGGGATTTTCTGCTGAGAGCACAGTTCGACAAAATGCGCGCCTTTCTGGGCGCTTTCGGAAAAGAGCACGCCGTTATTGGCAATGATCCCAATGGCCATCCCCTTCACCTCGGCAAACCCGGTGACCAGCGTCTCTCCAAACCGGGGCTTGAACTCGTCAAACCGCGATCCGTCCACTAGACGGGCAATCACCTCGCGAATGTCATAGGGCGTGCGCAAATCCGCCGGCACAACGCCAAGGATTTCTTCCGGATCATAGGCCGGGTCCTCACCATGAAGGCTCGGCGCGACCGACCCGCGGCCCAAGGACCCAACCGCCCGTCGCACCAGTGCCAGCGCATGCGCGTCATCCTCGCCCAGGTAATCGGCGACACCGGAAAGACGCGTATGCACATCGCCGCCACCCAGATCCTCAGCCGTGACCACCTCACCGGTCGCCGCTTTGACCAAGGGCGGTCCAGCCAGGAAAATGGTGCCTTGCTCTTTCACGATGATCGTCACATCCGACATCGCCGGCACATATGCGCCACCCGCGGTACAGGACCCCATCACAACGGCAATTTGCGCAATCCCTTTGGCCGACATGCGCGCTTGGTTATAAAAAATCCTGCCGAAATGATCGCGATCGGGAAACACCTCATCCTGGTTGGGCAGGTTCGCGCCACCACTGTCCACCAGATAAATGCAAGGCAAATGGCACTCCTCGGCAATCTCCTGCGCACGCAGATGTTTTTTGACGCTGACCGGGAAATAGGTGCCGCCCTTAACCGTCGCATCGTTACAGACAATCATCACCTGCCGACCGTTGACGATACCCACGCCCGCGATAACACCGGCCGCCGGGGCCGCATCCCCATACATTCCCCAGGCCGCGGTCGCTCCGACCTCCAGAAACGGGCTGCCGGGATCCAGAAGGTTGGCCACCCGGTCGCGCGGCAACATCTTGCCCCGCGACATGTGCCGTGCGCGCGATTTTTCTCCGCCCCCCGCCTGCGCCGCCGCTGCGGCTTCTGCCACCCGTGCCAGTGCGGCAAGATGAGCGGTGCGATTAGACGTCGCGACATCGCTTCCAGCCAAATATTTCGATTGCAGCTTGCTCATCGACCGCCTCCATATCCGATTAAATCCAGCGCCCGTGTGGCCGTCACACGCAAAAGACACTCCGCGCCATCCTCGAAATGCCCCGTTCCGCTGTGCAAATTGCCGCGTGACAGGCACTCTGCGTCCCGAAACGGGATCCATGCCCGTTGCGCATCGCGCAGCGCCTCTGTTGCGACCGGCAAAGCATCTGAGGTTGCCAGAACGTCCCTCAAAGACCCATAGGCCGTGTTCAGCACCCCGTCCCACGCGCGCATTTCGGCCTCCATGCACTGCGCAACTGGAATACTGCCCGTCTGCCCGCTGTCTTCGATACAAGCCGCGCTGAATTGCCCGATACAAACCGCCCCGTCATGCCAACCAGGCCCAGCTGCCTCGACACAATCCCATACAGTGTCTTCCGAAAACGGCTCTGGCGCCCAATCCGCTGAGGCGGAAGCCGGCAAAAGACACAAAGCGATGAACCAAAGGCGTTTCATTCACATTCCTCCATCGCACGGCGCTTCAAGGCCTTGCGGATGACCTTGCCCGTCACCGTCATGGGCAGGTCGTCGACAAAAGCGATCTCGCGCGGATAGGAATACCGCGCCAACCGCCCCTTCACGTAGTCCTGCAAACGATCTGCCGTGACCTCGGCATCGTCCTTCAATACAACATAGGCTTTCACGATTTCGGTTCGCAGCGCGTCAGGTTTACCCACCACCCCGCAGGTTGCCACCGCCGGATGGGTCAACAAACAGTCTTCGATCTCTGCAGGACCGATCCGGTAACCGCCCGAGGTGATGACATCATCTTCCCGCCCGACAAAGCGCAGATAAGCACCGTCCCAGATGCCCCTGTCCCCGGTCAGCATCCAATCGCCGCGAAACTTCTCCAACGTCGCCTCAGGGCGGTTCCAGTATTCCAGCATCATCGCCGCTGATCCCCGGCGCACCGCCACATCGCCTTCGGCGTCGGTTGGCGTTCCAGCCCCGTCGATCACCGCCACATCATGCCCCGGCACGGGCTTCCCGATACATCCCGGACGCGGTGCAAATTCAACACCGCAGGATGACGCCACCATGTTGCATTCCGTCTGGCCATAAAACTCATTGATCTTCAGGCCAAACGCCCGCTCTCCCCAAGCCAGCATTTCCGCACCCAGCGGCTCACCGCCAGACGCCACAGACCGCAACCTCGGAATGTCCACATTCGCCGCTTTCAACATGCGCAAGGCGGTTGGCGGGAAAAACACGTTGCGGACATCGCCGCCCTGTATGATGTCCACGGCGTCTTGGGGCGTGAATTTCGACAGCCGGGCCGCAACCACCGGCACGCCCAGCGCAAGCCCGGGCATCAACACATCAAACAGCCCACCAATCCAGGCCCAATCCGCTGGCGTCCAAAGACAATCGCCCGGCTGCCCCAAATGGTCATGGCTGATCACGACACCTAGCAAATGCCCGGTCAAAACCCGGTGCCCGTGCAGCGCCCCTTTCGGCGCGCCGGTTGTACCGCTGGTGTAAATCAAGACCGCAGGGTCATCCGGGCCGGTGTCCACCATGTCGACCGGCGCTGCCTGCCCAAGGTCCGTTTCCAAAACCGGCTCAGCCAATCCTGCCAAAAGGACGGCCCCGTCCTCGTCTGTCAAAACGATGGACATCCCGGCATCCCCAATCCGACTGGCCAAAGCGTCCTGCTGGAAAAGTTTGAACAAAGGGACCGAGATGGCCCCGATCTTCCAAATCGCCAAATGTGCTGCGGCACAGAATTCGGACTGGCTCAGCAACACACCAACCCGGTCCCCGCGGCGGATCCCCCGCGCCACCAAGGCCGCCGCAGCGCGATCCACCGATTGATGAAGCACACCAAAGCTCACCACGCGCCGGGCGCCCGACGTCAGATCCAGGAGCGCTGGTTGACCCGGCGCTTTGCCCTGAAACACTTGGTGATACATGTTGAGCTGAGCGGGCAAATCCCACGTGCCTGTCGCTGTCAGACCGGGTAGCGTCACGTCGATGGCCCCCCGCCTGCACCGGGGATCAAACCTTCGGAATGGGGCGACCAGCCCCGCACGAACCGCCCGGCGCGGTCGACCTCATATTCATAGCTGCGCGATGCATCTACACCATCCGGGCCACACACGATGTGCAGCCAGATCCCCCGCCCTGCCCCCGGATAGGCCACGCAATCCGTCAACGCCGCCCCATCTTCGGTCCCGTCACGAGCACGATCCTGAAGATATTGCTGGGCATAGCGATTGATCACATCCGTCTCGGAGATCGCCACCACCAGATACCCCTGCCGCAGCCCCAAAACCGCCGCGCAAACCGCGAAAAGCGCAAAAGGGGACCACCACAGCCAGCGTTTCATCACGCCATCGCCGCCATCAATTCGCGACCGATCAGCATGCGGCGGATTTCGGATGTGCCAGCGCCAATTTCCATCAGCTTTGCATCGCGGAAAATCCGGCTGACTGGGCTGTCGGACAAGAAACCCGCCCCGCCCATGGCCTGAACCGCCTGATGCGCCTGCACCATCGCCTGTTCACTGGCATAAAGACAGCAAGCTGCCGCATCCTGCCGGGTCACATCGCCCCGGTCGCAAGCCTTGGCCACTTCATAGACATAGGCCCGCGCGGAATTCATCGCCGTGTACATGTCCGCGATCTTGCCCTGCATCAGTTGGAAATTCCCGATGGACTGACCGAACTGCTTGCGCTCGACCATGTAGGGCATGATCGCATCCAGACAGGCCGCCATGATCCCGGTGCCGATCCCGGCGAGCACGACGCGTTCGTAGTCCAAGCCAGACATCAAAACCTGAACCCCGCGCCCCTCTTCACCCAGAACGTTTTCAAACGGCACTTCGACATCTTCAAAGATCAATTCCGCCGTGTTCGAGCCGCGCATGCCCAGTTTGTCGAAGTGAGGGGAGGTCGAAAACCCGACCATGGATTTTTCGATCAGAAAAGCTGTTATCCCTTTGGAACCGGCCTCTGGATCGGTTTTGGCATAGACCACCAGTGTGTCCGCATCCGGCCCGTTGGTGATCCAGTATTTGGTGCCATTTAGGCGATAGTGATCGTTGCGCTTTTCCGCGCGCAGCTTCATCGATACCACGTCCGATCCCGCGCCCGCCTCGGACATTGCCAAAGCGCCGACATGCTGACCTGACACCAGTCCGGGCAGGTATTTCTGCTTCTGATCCTCGGTCCCGTTCAACCTGATCTGATTTACGCAGAGGTTCGAATGCGCACCATAGGACAGCGAAACAGAGGCGGACGCCCGCGCCACCTCTTCTACGGCGACCGTGTGGGCAAGGTATGACATGCCCGAGCCGCCATACTCTTCCTCTACCGTTATCCCCAACAGACCCAGCTCACCCATTTCCGCCCAAAGTTCGGATGGAAACAGGTTGGATTGGTCCACCTCCTGCGCCATCGGCGCGACCCGTTCTTGTGCCCAGCGATGCACCATGTCGCGCAACGCGTTCACTTCCTCTCCCAGATCGAACTGCATAACCGCGCCGAACATTGCATCCTCCCCGTTATATGAACGCTTGTTCATTTAAGCGAAAAAGACCGCTTGCGTCAATGGCTGAATGCACAGCTCTCTCGACACGCACAGGTTGACGGATGCACCCGGTTCAAGAACTGTAGAGAACATCGGCGCCGCGCCGCGCACCTCGCGCTTTCATTTTACCTGGGAATTTTGACATATGGCTCTTTATTGGAAAATCCGCACGATCGAGAACCCGGAACACCGCTTTCACGTGGCGGACCGGCTTAAAGCGCTCAGATCAGAATTGCGCCAGCGCGTGACCGACCGCACCCATGAAAGCGATCTTCGGCTTGCCACATGGAACCTGATGCATTTTGGCGGCGGTGGCGGGTATGAACGTCAAACCGATGCCATGCTTTATATCGCCGAAATCATTGATCATTTTGACCTCGTCGCCTTGCAAGAGGTGAAGTCTGATCTGACCCAGCTGCAAGAGTTGCTGGCGCATTACCTGGGCCCCGACTGGGACTACATCGTTACGGACGCGACCGGTGGAGATCTGGGCAATGACGAACGGATGGCGTTTCTCTATCGAAAGGGCAAAGTGCGCTTTGCCAATCTGGCCGGTGAAATTGTGCTGGAAGACGGCCTGACGATCCCCGAGGACGCAAGCATTGATCACCCAGAATTCTTCCTGCGGCACAAGCAGTTTGCCCGTACCCCGTTTCTGGTTGGTTTCCAATGCGGCTGGTTCCAATTCAAGCTGTGCACTGTACACATGTATTTCGGCAATCCCAAGCGCCCCGCCGATATGACGGACGACGCCGAGTGGGAATTTCTGCGCGGCGACTTCATGGACATGCGCAAGGCGGAGATCCGGAAAATTTCTGAATTTCTGTCGGAAAAACAAAAGAGCGAGCGCAAGGCCGAGTTGGCGCAGCTGCGGGCCAAAGGATGGGATACGGATCAGAGCACGGCCAATTACATCCTGCTGGGCGACTTCAATATCGTCTCACCGGAACACGAAACCTTCGAAGCGCTCACCGCTTCCGGCTTTTCGGTTCCGCCCGGCATGGAAGAGTTGCACACCAACCTTGGCAGCGAGAAACGGCACTACGATCAGATCGCCCACATGATGGGGGATAGCCGCGTGCAACACGTCGCCTCTGACGCGTTCAATTTTCGCGACGTCGTCTTCCGGCGTGAGGACGCAGAGCACTACATCGATGTCGTCAATGACGCCTATATGAGCGGGGCGGCGACCGATCGGGATACGCTGAGAGACCGCGACGGCCAGATTTCCTATTTCAACCGGTATCGGTTCAAGCACCAAATGTCCGACCACCAGTTGCTATGGTCTGCCTTTAAGGTTGATTTTGCGGACACCTATCTGGACCGCATCCAGACCGAAACCGGCATGTGATCACCGCTTAGGTATCGCAACGGAACGGTGGCCAATTGGGTGCCGGACAGGCTAGCTCGCATTCGAACGGACACATTAAAGAGGCAAGCCAGCGGGCTTGGAGGGCATGCATGTTGGGTAAGGCATTGAAATTTATCGCGGGTTTCATTGTCGTCGTGATTGTTGCGGCGGTCAACGCGACCAGAAAGCCACCCGATCGGGTATTGAAAGACCAGAGCACCGGCAAAAAGAACCGCCATGAACAATGCGATTGCGTCGGCGGACATACCGGTTTGTGCGCCAAAGACCGCACCCATCCCGGATTGCGTGGCGTAGATGGCACCAAGAAAGAATATGCCGGTTGCGCCAAGGGGAGAGCTTGAAAACAGATCTTTCAAAGACATCGTACGGGTCAAATCGGCGGCTGGCGCGGGCGAGACAGACAAGAGGATTGGCGCAAACGAAATGGATACGAGGATCGATGCCCCGATAAACAGAACCGATGTGGCGGCATCCCCAAGTGTCAGCAACCATTGACCGCCGATGATCCCAACGGTTTGGCAGATCATATAGGTTGCCAGCACCTTGCCTCTGGTTTCGTTGGTGGATTGCGCATTCAACCAGCTTTCCGCAGTGACATAGATACCCGACATGCAAAAGCCGACCAACACGCGCAAAACCGTCCATGCCCAAGGATCTGACAAAAGCGGAAATGCGATGAGGCCGGCGGACATCAAGCCTCCTAAAGCGCCGAAAACGCGCACATGACCGACGCGCCGGATCAGCACCGGCGTGTACCGCGCGCCCAAAAGAAAGCCCGCGAAATACCCGGATGTGATGATGCCAAGCTCTGGCGCGGAAAATCCTTCAATGTCGCCACGCAGTCCCATCAGGGTGAACTGCATGCCATTCCCAAGCATGATGAGCACGATGCCAACCAGAAGCGTGGCAATGCCATTAAATGCGCGCACTATGTCGCTCCAATCGTTTCCGCTGCGTTTCGGCACCAGTAGAAGCGGCCGTCGCGCGGCGCAAATGGATAAGCGATCTGATGACGTGTTGCGCAGGTCGTTTTCATCGCCAAGTGATCGTTTGCTTAGTGGCTAAGCAGAGCCGCTGCGTTTTCGTAATGGTAACAGGCATGACGGGCGTTCTTTGCCCAGGTCGCAAGTATGCTTTTGGAACGCTTGGCGTCCACAAAAGACTTGGCAGGCCGGTCGACCCCCGATCCGTTGCCGGTCCACGGATATCACGGCAGGCTCAGCTGGCTCATGCGACCGCCATCCACAGTCCAAATCTGACCGGTTACAAACCCTGCCTCGTCGGACAAGAGCCACCGGGCCATGGCGGCGACGTCTTCCGGCGTTCCGGTGCGGCGGACCGGATGCAAACGGCCAATTCCGGCGCGAAACGCGGCCGGATCGCCAAGGCTTTCGATGAAGGCGGTGTTCAATTCCGTGTCAATCCAGCCCGGTGCGATGGCATTGCACCGGACACCATCCGGCCCGTGATCCACGGCAACCGCGCGGGTCAGCGCATGCAGGCCGCCCTTGGAGGCGCAATAGGCCGGGTGGCGCGGGTTTGATCCCAGCCCTTCGATAGACCCGATATTCACAATCGCGCCCTTTTCAGAGATCAGATGAGGCATCGCGTGTTTCATCAGCATGAAGGGTGCCGTCAGGTTCACCTGCACCGTGTCAGCCCAATCTTCTGCCGAGCTTTCCAAAACCGTGCCTTCCCGCATCAACCCGGCATTGTTGACCAAAAAGTCCAACCGTCCGGCCCGCTCGATCACGGCGCTAATGACCTCCTCTGGCGTATTCTCGTTGAGAAAGTCCGCCTCTATCCCTTCATGCACGGGGTCAGGTCCGCATTGAGCGGTCAGAACCCGCACACCTTTCTCAGATAAACTTCTGGCAATCGCGGCGCCAATCCCGCTGCGCCCACCGGTGACCAAGGCCACCTTACTTGTCCAATCCGTCATTGTACCGATTTCCCCCCATTTGCCTCGATCAATGTGCCGCACAGATACCGCGACTGGTCGGATGCCAGGAACACGACAACATCCGCGATATCCTCAGGCTCGGCAATGCGCCCGAGCGGCACCGAGGCATTGAGCGCTTCGACCGCCGTATCGGGATCGAGCCCGCGCGTGGCAAAACCTGTGCGGATCATCGGCGTGTTGACCTCGTTGGGACAGACCGCATTCACCCGAATGCCTTGGCCCGCGTGATCGATACCCAAGCATTGGGTCAGCGATGCCACCGCGGCTTTGGACATCACGTAAACCGGGTGATTGGGACCTGGGTGGACGCCCCAGCACGAAGCAACATTCACAATTGCCCCAGCCCGGGCGGCTGCCATGATCGGGATCGCCGCCCGGCAGAGCCGAAACGGTGCCTCGACATTGATTGCCATCGACCGCGTATAATCCGCGTCCGTCGCTTCGGTAATCTTTCCGCGTGTGATGATCCCGGCATTGTTGACCAGTATGTCGAGACGACCAAAGACGGCCGCAGCCCGCGCCGGCAGTGCATCACAAAATGAGGCATCCATCAGGTCGCCTGTGATGGCATGGTCTGCGGCACTGTCTTGCAGGTCGACCCCGATCACCCGGACGCCCCGTCCCTGCAAAGCCGTGACGATTGCCTGACCGATACCGCCAGCCGCGCCGGTGACCAACGCCACCTGCCCTTGCATATCTGACATAAATCCACCTCCTGTGCCGCTCTCCTCCAGCTTAGGAAAGGAACCATGGTGCACAGCCCAAAAACCGACCTTGCTGGGTCAGGTTTACGACCCTAAGCGGTTCTATGCGGTGTCAATTTGCTTAACCAACCTGTCGACCGCCTTTTTGAGTGCGGTCTGATCTGCCTCTCGGCAATCTGCAAGGTTCAGGATCATGACCCAGTCTTCCAGATCTTCCAGAACGTTGCGCCAATAGACCGGGATCAGGAATTTGAACGCTTCGCGCTTGTTGCGCATCCGCGCGACGTAGAACTCTTCAAGACATTCGCCCGATGCCAGATAATCCGGGCTGAGCAAGCTCAGCAGATAGTCGCTTTGCTTCATCGCGTTGTCGATTTCGCGTTGGTACGACAGACCCAAATCAATATCGCGTCGAAAATCGAACAGCTCGATATGAGGGGCCCTTGCCTTGAACCGGTCCTTGAGGAAATCCACCGCTGCGGCATCGTGCGAGGAAAAGCTGATGAACACCTTTCTGGTTTTCCCGGCGGCTTGGGACCGACGTGCCCCACCTGACTTTGTCGGGCCGCGAGAACCTGTGCGTCGCCCCGATATCAAAAGCGCCAAGCCGAGCAAGAATACAAAACCGAGAATGACAACGGTCTCAACATCAAGATCCGAGGCGCTCAAATTAGTCGATAAGTTTTGATAGGTTGAGACCACAAGCAGTGATGCCCAAACAGCCGCAACACCCATAATCATAGCGCCCAGAACGCTGGAAAAGCGCCCCGAAGATCCGCTTTTGACGGCGGCGGGTGCTGCGGTTGGTTTCGAAGATGAAGGGGGCGGAACCTGCGCCATTCGCCGCCGCTCTTGCGAAAAAGCGCGCACAAGTGCGTCTATCTGCTGGACAGATCGCGAAACGAGATAGAGTTTCGAGACCGGCAGGCCAAGACGCATCCATTCGGTTGTCGCCTGTAACAGGGCGGCGGCCATTTCTTCTTCGGACCAACCTGCATCACCCGTGGACAAAAGCGGCATCGCCAAAACCTGATCTTCGGTATCGTTCAGAAAAGGGAACAGGGCCCGAAACAGACCGCCAACAATCTCTGGCGGGCGGCCAAGCACCTGCGGTTCAAAACAGACGATCCTGTTAAACCCCGGTTTGCCGATTGGCTTGGACAACCATGCGCCGGTGGTATGGCGCAAATCCTTTTGCTTGTCTTCCGACAGCTCTTGGACCGACACGCCTTGCGCATGCAATTGCCCAATCAAGGACGTGGGTGTTGGGATGTAATCCCCTGGAAAAGCGGACAAGATCAACAGGTCGACGCCCTGTTGCGGGTCAGTCCGCGCCAGGTCGCCTTGGGCCAATATCAACCGTCGCTGAACGCCGTCACTTTCGACGACAATTTCGTCAATTTCATTAAACAACATACACCGATTGAAGCAGCGCGCGCGGCGCGGATCAAGCCTGCCAAACGCTGCCGACTTCGGCCCGAATGATCCGGGCGATCAGGGCGCAATCGTCCAAAGAGAACGTAAGCGGAACGCGCAGGTCCAGAATGCCGTGCAAAACCCGGTCGCTATTGGGCATTGGTTCAGACGGGGCATACCGCCAACTGTCGTATTTCGATGTAAAAGCCGCCGGTTCCGGGGCACCGAACCATTTCAGTTCTACACCACGGGCCGCACATCTTTTGACGACGTCGCGGATTTTTTCAGCAGCCCAATCCAGCAAAAGGAACTGAAAAGACGATCCAACATACAGCTCTTGGTCTGGTCGGGCGATCACAGCCAATCCGGGCGTTCCCCGCAGACCCGCTTCGAGCGCTTGATACCGTTCGTTCCATCGTTGGACCTGCCGGTCCAAATCACGCAATTGGGGACGCAGGATCGCTGCGCGCAGATTATCCATCCGGCCCGAAATATTGGGCGTGTGATACTTGATCCGGTCAAACACCTCTGGCGCGGGCGCGGCCAGATGGCGTTCATAGAGCATATAAGATCCCGACAGCATCACGGAGCGGGCGGCAACCTCGTCGTCATCAGTCACCAGAAACCCGCCCTCGCCCGAATTGACGTGTTTGTAGGTCTGACAGGAATAGCAACCGATGGTCCCGTGCCGCCCCGACGGAACCCCACGCCATTCGGCGCCCATGGTGTGGGCGCAATCCTCGACCACCTGAACACCGGCGTCGTTACAGATCGCCATCAGACGATCCATATCACAGATATGACCGCGCATATGGCTGAGCAGCAACACCTTGGCGCTGTCGATCTTGGTTTCCAGGTCATCGAGATCGATGGTCAGGTCTTCTGTCACCCCAACAAACACAGGCATTGCCCCAACAGCGGCAATTGACCCCGGCACCGGGGCCAGCGTGAAGGCATTTGACAGAACTCTATCACCGGGCTCAACGCCAAGGGCACGCAAGGCGGTCGCCATGGCATAACCACCGGACGCCACGGCCAGCGCATATTTTGCCCCTGTCAGTGCCGCGAATTCCTGTTCGAGCAAAGAGGTTTCGCTCAACTCACCCTCTGCCACGTTGTAGCGGTGCAATCGTCCGCTGCGCAGCACGGCCATGGCCGCATCGATGCCATCCTCTGGAATCGGTTCCTGCTGGGTGAAACTGCCGGTGAATATCTCTGTCATGGGTTGGTTTTCCCTCGCCCAAAGCCGCGGGTCAAGCGGCGCGACGTCGCAAATGGATCAGAATCAGCAGGCATTCTGTCTCAGCCTGACCGCATGACACCTCTTGATATGATCCACGACCTGAAATGGTCCGACTTGCCCGCTGATGTAAAACGTCAATCAGAGCTCTGTGCGCTCGATCTGATCGGTGTGGCCTGCGGCGGGCATGGCACCCGGCTGAGCGGGATGATCCGCGCCCATGCAAGCGAAACCTTTGGCGGCTCTGCGCCGATGCTGTTTGAAAGCCGAACAGCCAGCGCTGCGGGCGTCGCATTGGCTGCGGGCATGACCATCGACGCGCTGGACGGGCATGACGGCTATAACCCGGCCAAAGGACATATCGGTTGCCCCCTGTTTCCGGCGGTTCTTGCGTTGGGGCATCAGGCCGGGGTTTCCGGCGCTGAGTTTCTGACAACCATCGCCATGGGCTATGAGTTCGGATCGCGGGCTTCCGTCGCCCAGCATGAAACCGTGCCCGACTATCACACCTCGGGCAGTTGGGGCGCGGTAACGGCTGCGGCGGCCGGTGCTCGATTGTTGAAACTGGATACGGACACGACACGACACGCATTGGGCATTGCGGAATACCACGGCCCGCGCAGCCAAATGATGCGTTGTATCGACCATCCAACCATGTTGAAGGACGGGGCCGGATGGGGCGCAATGACCGGCGTGTCATCTGTTTTGCTCGCGGCAAAGGGCTTTACCGGGGCCCCTGCCATCACGGTTGAGGATGCGACTGAGTACTGGACGAATCTGGGTCAGCGGTGGCTGATTTTGGAACAATATTTCAAACCTTACCCGATTTGCCGTTGGGCCCAGGCCCCGGTCGAAGGCATTCTAGAACTGCGCCGCGCACACGGGCTGACCGCGGATGATATCGGTCATATCGAGGTGGAAACCTTTCACGAAGCGGTCAGATTGGCGATGAGCACCCCCCAAACCACCGAAGAGGCACAGTATTCGACCTCTTTCCCTTGCGCCGTGGCCGCCGTGCGCGGCGCAGTGACGCCCGCAGACATCGGTGACGATGCGCTGAACGACCCAGAGGTTTTGCGCCTGTCGACCAGCCTGAAAATGACGGAAACCGATTATGCCAATCAGAGTTTCCCAAAGGAGCGTTTTGCGAAGACGACCCTTGTTTTGAAATCCGGGCAACGTTTGGAAACCGGCTATGTCAGCCCGCTGTGGGACCACAGGACCCCACCGACCGAAGTTGAGCTGCGCGCAAAGTTCCACGATCTTGCCGACCCGATCATTGGTGCCGGACGGGCAAACGCAATTGAAAAAGCTCTTACAGAGTTGCCGGAAACCGATCTCAAACCACTTACAGATCAGTTATTTACGCCGATAAGCTGAGCCACCACTTTCGGCAGGTCATCAAAATGATCCAGCAAAGCTTCGGGCTCTAACGCGGCCATGTCGGCCCCCGAAGGACCGAACGTGACCAAGATTGACGGCACGCCTGCGGCCTTCGAAGTGTTTCGGTCCGTATCGCTGTCGCCAACCAAAACGCATTGCGCCGGATCGCCACCCAACCGGCGCGCGGCCTCACGCAGCGGTTCTGGGTCGGGCTTGCGGACCGGTAAGGTATCTGCCCCCACCAGCGCGCCGAACGCATCGCGCGCACCAAGCCGGGTCAACAAGAGATCGGCCAAACCTTCCGGTTTGTTCGTGCAGATGCCGACACCGTAGCCGTCCGTCTTCAACTGCTCCACCGCATTCATGGCCCCGGGGTACAGCACCATGTGATGGTCAATTGCACTTTCATACGCGTCCAGCAGAACCTGGTAGTACCGGTCGACGACGGCTTCGTCCGGCTGGCCCAACCGTTCCAGACCACGGCGCAGCATCATGCGGCCACCGCGCAGCGCGATCCCCGCGTCCTTGGCCGGGTCCAAAACATCCCCGTGCCCCATGTCCCGAAAACAAACATTGGCTGCCGCAATCAAATCGCCGGACGTGTCCGCCAGTGTCCCGTCGAGATCAAAAATAACTGTTTTCATGCTCTTACCCACCTGATCGGCGTTTTCTTGCGCGCCTCTGTTGCAAGCCGCAACCATCTTTGATGCTGCGAACGCTTGCGCCAACTTCGCTTGCGGATAAAACGGACGAGACAAAAACACAAAGAGATTTGCGCATGAGCACTGCCCTCATCATCCTGGCCGCAGGCAAAGGCACACGGATGAAATCGGACTTACCCAAAGTCCTGCACCCGATCGCACAGGTTCCGATGCTGGCCCACGCCATTGCGGCAGGCCGCGCTTTGGAACCGGAGCATATTGTTGTCGTCGCGGGCCATGGCGCGGATGTGGTGACCAAGGCCGTCGCGGATATCGACGAAACAGCTCAGGTCGTTCTTCAAACGGAACAATTGGGCACCGCCCATGCAGTGGCCCAAGCGCGAGAGGCTTTGGCCGGGTTCGACGGCGATGTCATAGTGCTTTACGGCGACACGCCCTTCATCGCGCCCGAAACGCTGGAACGGATGCTGGAAGCGCGGAAATCCTTTGATCTGGTGATGTTGGGCTTTGACATTGCCGAGGTGCAGCCGCGGTATGGCCGATTGATCATGGACGGTGATCGGCTGGTCGAAATTGTCGAATTCAAGGATGCCACCGAAGACCAGCGCGCCATTCGGTTTACCAATAGCGGCCTTTTGGCCTGCGACGCCAAGCTGATGTTCGACCTCATTGACCAAGTCGGCAACGAAAATGCTTCGGGTGAGTATTACCTGACCGAACTTCCAGCACTGGCCAACGCCCGCGGCCTGTCGGCAACGGCCATCAAATGTGATGAAGCGGAAACGCTGGGCGTGGATTCACGTGCGGATCTGGCGGCGGCGGATGCCTTATTTCAGGCCAAGGCGCGGGCAGAGCTGTTGGACCTGGGCGTGACCCTGATGGCCCCTGAAACAGTGTACCTGGCACAGGACACCATTATCGGGCGCGACACGGTCATTGAACCAAACGTGGTTTTTGGCCCCGGTGTTACAGTGGAAAGCGGCGCGCATATTCGGGCGTTCAGCCATCTGGAAGGCTGCCATGTCAGCCGCGGCGCGATCGTCGGGCCTTATGCCCGGCTGCGCCCGGGGGCTGAGTTGGCCGAAGATGCGCGCATCGGCAATTTCGTGGAAATCAAGAACGCCGAGATCGGTAGCGGCGCCAAGGTCAACCACCTGAGCTATATCGGCGATGCCGCGCTGGGGGCCGAAACCAATATCGGTGCGGGCACGATCACCTGTAACTATGACGGGGTGTTCAAACATCGCACGAGCGTGGGCGAGCGGGTGTTCATTGGATCGAACACGATGCTGGTGGCCCCGGTGACGGTCGGCGACGATGCCATGACTGCCAGCGGGTCGGTGATTACGTCGGATGTAGAGGCAGGCGCGCTGGCAATGGCCCGCGCGCCACAAGAGACCAAGCCGGGACGGGCCAAAAAGCTGATGAACATGCTGCGCGCTCGTAAGGCAAAACAACGCAAAGGAGACGCCTGATGTGTGGAATTGTCGGCGTTCTGGGCAATCACGAAGTTGCCCCCATTCTGGTTGAGGCGCTGAAACGGCTGGAGTATCGCGGCTATGACAGCGCCGGGATCGCAACGGTTTACAAAGGGTCACTCGACCGGCGGCGCGCAGTTGGCAAGCTGGCCAACCTGTCCGATCTGTTGGTGCATGAACCGCTGGCCGGAAAGTCGGGCATCGGTCACACCCGGTGGGCCACCCATGGCGCGCCCAGTGTCGTCAACGCCCACCCGCACAAGGCAGGTCCGGTGGCGGTTGTCCACAACGGGATTATCGAGAATTTCCGCGAGTTGCGGGCCGAACTGGCCGCGGCGGGCGTGAATTTTGCCACCGAGACGGATACCGAAACCGTCGCATTGATGGCCAGCAAACTCATCAGCGACGGCGCAACCCCGGTTGAAGCGGCCTATCAAACGCTCGACAAGCTGGAAGGCGCATTTGCGTTGGCTTTCTTGTTCGACGGACAGGAAGATCTGATCGTCGCCGCGCGCAAGGGATCGCCCCTAGCCATCGGCTCTGGCGAAGGTGAGATGTTCGTAGGCTCTGATGCGATTGCGCTGGCGCCACTAACCAATCAGATCACCTACCTTGAGGAAGGCGACCGGGCCGTTGTCACCCGTCAAGGCGTTGAAATTCGGGACTTGAACGGGGCTTTGGCCAATCGTCCTGTGCGGACGATCCAAATGGATCAGACCCGGATCGATAAAGCCGGGCACAAGCATTTCATGTCCAAGGAAATTGCAGAGCAGCCCGGTGTTCTGCGCACGGCGCTCAGCCATTATGTGCCCGACAACAGTTCAGAAATTGAGTTGCCGGACGCCGGTTTGGATTTCTCCAAAGTGCAGCGCCTGACCATGGTGGCCTGTGGCACAGCGTTTTACGCCTGTTTGACCGCGAAATACTGGTTCGAACAGATCGCAGGACTGCCAGTAGAGGTCGATGTCGCCTCTGAGTTCCGTTATCGCGAACCGCCGGTGACCGATGGCACCGTCGCCCTGTTTGTCAGCCAGTCGGGCGAAACAGCCGATACTTTGGCTGCGTTGCGCTATTGCCGGGACAAGGCGGACAAGATCGTTTCGGTCGTCAACGTCCCCGAAAGCTCTATCGCGCGGGAAAGCGACGTGGTGCTGCCCATCCACGCAGGTGTCGAGGTGGGCGTGGCATCGACCAAAGCCTTTACCTGCCAGCTGAGCGTGCTTTTGATGTTGGCCATTAAGGCGGCGCGGGACACTGGCCGGATGGATGATGCATCGCTGGCAGAACATATCCCGGCCCTACGCGCCTTGCCCGCGACACTGCACGCCGCCTTGGGACAAAACAACAAGATCCGCAAAGCAGCGCAGCGCCTCTCTGAGGCGCGAGATGTGCTGTTTCTGGGCCGCGGCCTGATGTACCCATTAGCCCTTGAAGGCGCGTTAAAATTGAAAGAAATCAGCTATATACACGCCGAAGCTTATGCATCCGGCGAACTAAAACATGGCCCCATCGCCTTGATCGACAAACACATGCCTGTGGTCGTAATGGCGCCACGCGACGCGCTATTTGATAAAACCGTGTCCAACATGCAGGAAGTGATGGCGCGCAAGGGAAAGGTCATTCTGATCTCCGACGAAGCGGGGATCGAAGGCGCCTCGGAAGGCGTATGGTCCACGATCAAGATGCCAGACATTCACCCGTCTCTGACGCCCATTTTATATGCGGTGCCAGCACAGCTTTTGGCGTATCATACCGCCGTTGCGAAGGGCACGGATGTCGACCAACCCCGCAACCTCGCCAAATCGGTGACCGTGGAGTAGCGCAATGGCCAAGCAATTTGATAGTTTCAGTGACGACCACACGCAGTTCGTGGCCGAACAGCACATCATTTTTGTGGGGTCTGCCGCGCAAGATGGCCGCGTGAATATCTCTCCCAAAGGGATGGATTCCGTGCGGATCGTTGGACCCAACCGGCTGATGTGGCGCAACCTGACCGGCAGCGGCAATGAAACCGCCGGGCATCTGCGCAAAGTGAACCGGATGACGGTCATGTGGTGCAGTTTCGGAAAACGCCCTCTGATCCTGCGCGCCTATGGGACCGCCACGTGCCTGCACGCCCGTGATGAAGGGTTTGATGCGCTGAACGCCGATTTCCCGCCCTCGCCCGGCGCACGGCAGATTTATGACATGGCCGTGGACCTTGTGCAGACGTCTTGCGGCTACGCGGTGCCCTTCATGGAATTCCAAGAAGACCGCAATGTCCTGCGCGATTGGGCCGAGAATAAAGGGCATGATGGCATCCGCGACTATTGGCGTGACCGCAATCAGAAAACGATCGACGGATTGCCAACCGGTATCGTGGCGGAATGACACTGGACGACGCGTTGGCGGATCTCAAGCGCGGCGTTGAACCCGGGCGCGCCGAAGGCTCTGCCGCCTATCACAAGCAAACCCGTCCGGTGCTGGGCGTACCCAATCCCTATTTGAACGATGCAACGCGGGCTTGGCGGCAAAACCTCGATATTGCCGGTCGTGTCACGCTCGCCGGGCAGCTTTGGGACACCGATATCTTTGAAGCCCGGATTGCCGCCGCCAAACTCTTGACCCAAGCACGCATCCGTCCGGATGAGGCGGTTTGGGACCTGATCCAAAGTTGGGTGCCGTCATTCGACAGCTGGGCCATTGCGGATCATGCCTGTATGGCCGGGCAAAAACGTCTGATGGCCGACCCAGAGCGGTTGGACGTCGTCGAAGGCTGGACCGTTTCGGACCATATGTGGACGCGGCGCGCCGTGTTAGTGATCACCCTGCCCTGGACCAAACAGAACCACCCAAAACCCGCAGATGTCGCGCGCCGCGACCGCATATTGGGCTGGGCCGCACGGTATGTGTCTGACTATGACTGGTTCATTCAAAAATCGGTTGCGTGGTGGCTGCGGGATCTCAGCAAACATGACCCAGAAAAGGTGGTGACCTTTCTGGCAACGCATGCCGATCAGATGAAACCGTTTGCCGTCAAAGAAGCGCGCAAGCATTTGAATAAAGGGCAAAGCTAGCCCCCTGAAAACACCTGCACCGGCACCAATTCGGTCAAAGGGGCCTCTAGCAATCGCATGGCGGCAAGCGACAACCGGCTGCCGCCCGTTTCCGGTCCTGAGATGGGGACCAGCGTAACCTGCGCAGAGGCCCCGTTTGCAGGATTTACGACGCGCCCCGGACCTTCGGTACTGACCAAAGGTGTTTCAATCCAAAAATCCGGCCGCGCCGGATCGCCCAGAGACACGATCGTCTCCCCCAAGGCCGCGCCACCGCCACCGGATCGCGCCGCTTCTGCGCGCTCGGTCGCGGTCGTGGTGTCCAAGGCTTCGGCGCTTTGCCCATCCGCGTTGATCGGCGATGTGGCGGCAACCGGCGGCTCCGGGCCGGTCTCCGCCTCGATCTGTTCTTCTGGTTTCGGCGTACCGCTCAGCACCTTTTCAAACGACTGCTCTAACTCAGAACAGGCCGACAGCAGGACCAGCATTATGAGAACCCGAAGCGTCATATCGGGTACGATAACAACCTCTTGAAACAAGACAATTGCCTTCTGCCCCTTGTCGCGGCAGCGGCGGAACACTACCACTAAGGACATGAAAGCTCCGTTGATCGATCCCTTCGCGCGCGCCATCACATACCTCCGTGTCTCGGTCACGGACCGCTGCGATTTCCGATGTGTCTATTGCATGTCCGAAAACATGACCTTCCTGCCCAAAAAGGAATTGCTGACGCTGGAAGAGCTGGACCGCATGTGCTCGACCTTCATCGGGATGGGCGTTGAAAAACTGCGGATTACGGGCGGAGAGCCCCTGGTACGTCGCGATATCATGAAGTTTTTTCAGTCGATGACTCGGCATCTGGACAGCGGGCAGCTCAAAGAGCTGACTTTGACCACCAACGGCTCGCAACTCGAACGTTTTGCCACGGCGCTGTATGATGCCGGGGTCCGGCGGGTGAATGTCTCACTCGATACGCTGGACGAAGGCAAATTTGCCGATATCACGCGCTGGGGTCGGTTGCCCCAAGTGCTGCGCGGGATCGATGCGGCCTTGGCGGCAGGCCTGCGGGTCAAGATCAATGCGGTTGCCCTGAAGGATTTCAACGAGCCGGAATTGCCACAGATCACCAAATGGTGCGCCGAACGTGGCATGGACCTGACCTGGATCGAAGTGATGCCAATGGGTGATATCGGCAATGAAAGCCGGCTGGGACAATATTGGTCGCTGAAAGATGTCCGCAAAGAGTACGAAAACCACTATCAGGTGACCGATCTGGCAGAGCGCACCGGCGGTCCTGCTCGATATTCACGGCTCGAAGAAACCGGTCAGAAGATCGGGTTTATCACACCGCTCAGCCACAATTTCTGTGAAAGCTGCAACCGGGTCCGGCTGACCTGTACTGGCGAGCTTTATATGTGCCTTGGTCAAGAGGATATGGCGGACCTGCGCAGCCCTCTGCGGCTGCATCCAAATGATACGAGCCATTTGGAACAAGCCATTCGCAACGCCATTGATCTCAAGCCGAAAGGGCATGACTTCGACTATTCCCGTCAACGGCTCGACGGCCAGATGTCGCGCCATATGAGCCATACAGGCGGCTGATGCGGGCGGTCGGGGGCGCTCCGACACCTCTTCTTAGGGTGTATCAAACGGCAACCACGCTGATTGCGCCGTTGGCCTATGGCCGGGTGTCACGCAAGCTGCGCCGCGCCGGCGTTGATGAAAGACGCGTGGGCGAGCGGATGGGCTATGCCACCCTGCCCCGACCCGAAGGACGGTTGATCTGGTTCCATGCGGCAAGCGTTGGTGAAAGCCTGTCGGTTCTGACGTTGATCCGACGGCTTGGGGAACGGTTTACGGATGTTGAGTTTCTGATCACCTCAGGCACCGCAACCTCGGCCGAGTTGATCGCCAAGCGGATGCCGCCGCGATGCCGGCACCAATTTGCCCCGCTGGATGTGCCGGGCGTAGTCGACCGGTTTTACGGCCACTGGGCCCCCAATGCAGGGATCTTCGTGGAAAGCGAGCTGTGGCCAAACATCCTGATTCATGGGCGCCGAACGGATGTGCCCTTGGCACTGGTCAACGCGCGGCTTTCCGAGAAATCTGTTCAAGGCTGGCGGCGTTGGCCCGAAACGGCCAAAATGGTCATGAACGTTTTTCGCGTGCTCCTCGCACAAAACAAGCAGTCTGCCGACAACCTCGTTCTGATCGGGGCAGATCCGGCGCGGGTGAAAGTGGGCAGCAACCTCAAAGCAACCTCTGATCCCCTGCCCGTCGACGAAGAAACCCTGACGAACATTCAGGCCGCGTTGGAGAGCCGTCCTGTCTGGATCGCCAGTTCCACGCATCCCGGCGAAGAAGAGATCGTGTTGCAGGCGCACAAAGCGCTTTTGTCCAAAAACCCGGACCTGTGCCTGATCCTGGTGCCCCGGCATCCTGAGCGCGGTGATGCCGTCACCGGCTTGATCAAAAACGAAGGCCTCACCATGGCCCGGCGCAGTGTTGACGAACCGATTGCGGACGAAACACAGGTCTATCTGGCCGATACTTTGGGCGAAACGGGGACATGGTATGCCCTGTCGCCCATGGTCTTTCTCGGCGGATCGCTTTTGCCAATCGGCGGGCACAACCCTTTTGAACCTGCACAGGCTGGCGCTGCGGTTCTGACAGGTCCCAATGTGACAAATTTCGTCGAAACCTTCGCCCCGATGCAGGCCTTGGGCGCGGCACAAACGGTCGAAGATGCCCCGCAACTGGCCGCGGCCATTGCCCGGTGGGTGCACCAAGAAGAGACGTTGCAAACCGCCCAGGACGCGGCGCGCGCTTTCGTCCAATCCCGGCAGTCCGCACTGGAAGAGGTCATTTCCACCCTGTGCAAGGCGCTCGACCTCGATTAGAACCGCCGCTGGAACAGCCGGAAGAAAGCCCAATATGGCGCAGCCCAACCTTGTCGACCCCGATGCGCTGGACGTCATCGCCCCAAATTTGAAAAAGCGCTATTCCGGTGTCACCTCAACCGTGATGCGCTTGGTCCCTTTGCAAGCGCGCGCGATTCAGATCGCAACGGTTGGACCGGTTCTACCTGCAGAGGTCCCGCAAATCACCGTTCAACAATTGATCCGATTGTCGCGGCGCGGACCAAACGGGGCGCGGGTCTGGCACGCTCGGCGCAATACCGAAATGCTGGCCGGCCTCGCCCTAAAATGGGTGATGGGCAAAAAACTGAAGCTGTTGTTTACCTCTGCCGCCCAGCGCAAGCACACAGGATACACCAAATGGCTGATTTCCCAGATGGACGCGCTGATCGCGACCTCGGGCAAATCCGCGTCCTTTCTCGATCATCCTAGTACGGTGATCCGGCACGGGATCAACATGTCTGAATTCTTCCCGACAGAAGACAAGCGCGCTGTGCGGCAGCGGCTGGGTTTGGATCCCGACGCCCAGTTGATCGGGTGCTTTGGCCGCATCCGCCCGCAAAAGGGCAATGACCTTTTTGTCGATGCGATGATTGAGCTGTTGCCGGATCGGCCCGGAACGCAGGCGATTATCATGGGCGGGGTGACGCAGCAGTTCGAGGGTTTTGTCACCGATCTGAAATCCAAGATTGCCAAGGCCGGGTTGACCGACCGCATCCGGTTTCTGCCGGAAGATCCCGGCTGGACCATCGCGCCGTGGTTTCAGGCGGTTGATCTCTACGTCGCCCCGCAGCGGAGCGAAGGGTTTGGCCTGACCCCGCTAGAGGCGATGGCCTGTGCCTGCCCGGTCGTGGCGACGCAAGCGGGCGCGTTTGAAGAACAGATCCTTCCCGGCGAAACCGGTCTGATCGTGCCGTGCGAGGATCAGGCCGCGCTGACGGCTGCAATTGCAAAGGCTTTGTCGGACTCGGAACGGCTGATCACATGGGGGGCCAAAGGGCACGCCCATGTGAAAGAGATGTTCAATATCGAGGGTGAAGCGGCCGCGATCAACGATGTCTATCGCGGCCTGCTGTCAGGTTAAGCAGCCGGAAGGCGCTGTTCGACAATCTCGGCCCACCAGCTGCAACCAGCTGGAATTGCCTCGTCATTAAAGTTGTATTCCGGATGGTGCACTGCGGCTGTGTCGCCATTGCCCACAAGGATATACGCGCCGGGCCGTTCTTCGAGCATGAAGGCAAAATCCTCACCCCCCATGACCAATGGGGCGTCTTCGCATTGCCCAGACACGGATTTTGCGACTTCTGCGGCAAAGGCCGTCTGTTCGTCGGTGTTCACCATGACAGGGTAGTTTCGGATGTAATCCACGTCTGCGGTGCCGCCAAAGGTGCCGGCGATACCCGCGCAAATCTCGCCGATCCGCTTTTCAGCCAAATCCCGCATTTCGGCGCTCATGGTGCGCACGGTGCCTTTCAACGTGACCGTTTGCGGGATCACGTTGAACGCTTTGGACGAGGTTTCAAAGGACGTGACAGAGACGACAACCTGATCGATTGGATCGGCGTTGCGGCTGGCAATTGTCTGCAAGGCCAGAACGGTCTGTGCCGCCATGACGGTTGTGTCGATGGTTTCCTGCGGCTTGGCGGCATGGCCGCCTTTGCCTTCCAATACAATCTCGAACACATCGGTTGCGGCAAAAAATGCTCCGGGTCGGATGGCAAAGCTGCCGACAGGGCGGCCCGGCCAGTTGTGCATACCATACACCTCTTGGATGCCGAAACGTTCCATCATGCCGTCTTCACACATCTCGCGGCCGCCACCGCCGCCTTCTTCGGCGGGCTGGAAAATGACCGCGACCGAACCGTCAAAGTTGCGCGTTTCCGACAGGTATTTGGCCGCGCCCAGCAACATCGCGGTGTGACCGTCATGACCACAGGCATGCATCGCACCCGGCGTTTTTGAGGCATAGTCGAGCCCCGTTGCCTCGTGGATCGGCAGCGCGTCCATATCGGCGCGCAGGCCGATGACGTTGCCTTTGGTGTCAGACTTGCCCTTGATGATGCCAACAACACCGGTCCGGCCGATCCCGGTCACAACCTCGTCACAGCCGAACTCTTGCAGTTTTTCAGCAACCAGAGAACTAGTCCGATGTGTTTCAAACAGGATTTCGGGGTTTTCATGGATATCGCGCCGCCAAGCGGTGATTTCATCTTGCAATTCTGCAAAGCGATTTTTGACAGGCATGTCTCTGCTCCTTCTAAGCTCGATTACGCGGCGGGCATGCGCTGTTCTGCCAATTCGGCAAACCAGCTTGCCCCGACCGGGATGATGTCATCGTTAAAATTGTATTCGGGGTGATGCAAATAGGCGCTGTCGCCATTGCCCAACAGGATAAACGCGCCCGGGCGTTCCTCTAGCATGAAAGAGAAATCCTCTCCCCCCATTTGCGCCTCAACGTGGCCACACCCACCAGACACGGTTTTGGCAACGTCAGCGGCATAAACGGTATGTTCCGGCGCATTGACCGTGGGCGGGACGCCAACGGTGTATTCCACATTGATCTCGCCCCCGAAACTGGACGCGATCCCTGCGGCAATCTCTGGAATGCGGCGGCGGATCATTGCCTGAACGTCCTTGGAGTGGGTCCGAACCGTGCCGCGCAGACGCGCACTTTGCGGGATGACGTTGAACGCAGTTGAGGATGTCTCGACGCTGGTAACCGAAACAACCGCGCGTTCGATCGGGTCCATATTGCGCGCAACAAGCGTCTGCAAGGCCACGATCAAACTGCTAAGCATGACGGTTGTATCGACTGTGTCTTGTGGTTTGGCGGCATGTCCGCCTTTGCCGGTCACCGTGATGTCAAATTCATCTGTGGCCGCCAATATGGCGCCGGGGCGAATGGCAAACTCACCCGCGGGCAGGCCCGGTCGATTGTGAATTGCATAGACCTCTTGAATGCCCCAGCGATCCATCATGCCGTCATCACACATCGCTTTGCCACCCGCACCGCCTTCTTCGGCGGGTTGAAAGATCACAACAACAGTTCCGTCGAAATTCCGGGTTTCGGCCATGTATTTTGCCGCGCCCAGCAGCATCGCGGTGTGCCCGTCATGCCCGCAGGCATGCATTTTGCCCGCTTCGGTAGACACGTAATCGACGCCGGTTTGCTCCAATATCGGCAAGGCATCCATATCTGCCCGCATGCCGACCACACGGCCCTGGGTATTCGTTTTGCCCTTGATCACACCGACAACACCGGTGCGCCCAATGCGTTCGGTCACCTCATCACATCCAAATGCACGCAGTTTTTGCGCGACCAGTGCCGAGGTGCGAAAGGTATCATAGAGCAATTCGGGATGAGCATGGATATCCCGCCGCCATTCCGTGATCTCTGCATGCATTTCGGCAAGGCGGTTCTTGATCGGCATAATCGGTCCTCAGGTTGCGGGCATGCGTCGTTCGACAAGCTCGGCAAACCAGCTGCAGCCAGCCGGGATCGCCTCATCATCGAAATTATAGGCCGGGTGGTGACACATCGCTGTGTCGCCGTTGCCAATGAACATATATGCGCCGGGCCGTTCTTCCAGCATGTAGGAAAAGTCTTCTGCCGGCATAATGGGATCCGTGTTGTCTTCTACATCCCCAGACACGGCGCGCGCGGCTTCCACGGCAAAGGCGGTTTCCGCCTCGGAATTCACGGTTACGGGATATCCGGGGGTCCAAATGACCTCTGCCTTGGCACCAAAGGCGGATGCGGTATCTTCGGCAACACGGCGCACCCGTTCTTCGGCCATGACACGGTATTCCGGGTCCAATGTCCGCACTGTGCCCTGCATCCGCACCGTATGCGCGATGACGTTCGAGGCCATGCTGTCGGTCACAAAGGTTCCAACGGTCAGCACCACGCGTTTCACCGGATTGACGTTGCGCGCCACAATGGATTGCAAAGACACGACAATCTGTGCCGCAACAAGAGTGGTATCAACCGCCTCATGCGGTGCAGCCGAATGCCCACCGCGCCCGGTCACCACGATTTCAAATTCGTCGGATGAGGCCAAAAGCGCGCCAGGCCGGATCGCAAAACTGCCCGTCGGGATGCCCGGTGCGTTGTGCATGCCGTACACCTCCTGGATGCCCCAGCGGTCCATCATGCCATCATCACACATGGCCTTGCCGCCCGCCCCGCCTTCCTCGGCAGGTTGAAAGATCAGCACGGCTGTTCCATCGAAATTCCGGGTTTCGGCGAGGTATTTGGCCGCGCCCAGCAGCATCGCGGTGTGCCCGTCATGCCCGCAGGCATGCATCTTGCCCGGCACGGTCGAGGCATATTCGACGCCTGTTGCCTCTTCGATCGGCAGCGCATCCATATCCGCCCTGAGGCCGATCACGCGACCAGACGTGTCGGACTTGCCTTTGATCACGGCGACGACACCGGTTTTGCCGATCCCGGGCGTGATCTCGTCCACACCGATCTCTTTCAGCCGGGTTTCGACAAAGGCCGCGGTTTCATGCACGTCATACAGCAATTCGGGATGTTGATGCAGATGCCGACGCCAGCCGGTGATCTCTGAGTGCATTTCGGCCAAGCGGTTCTTTATCGGCATCTCAGCCTCCTCGCAATTTGTCCAACAAGCTTTCCATAAAGGCCACGCCGGCCTGAAACTGGGCAATTTCGATGAATTCATCCGGCTGATGCGCCTGAGCGATATCGCCGGGACCGCACACGACGGCGGAATATCCGGCATCTTGGAACTGTCCGGCCTCGGTCCCGTAGCTGACCACATGCGTGCCGTTGTCGCCTGTAATCGCGCGCGCCAGACCTTCTGCGGCGCCTTCGGTTTCGGGTTGCAATCCCGGCACGTCGAACCGGGGATCAAGGTCGATCCGCGCGTCGGGATGGATCGCTTGCATATCGGCCTGTATCTCGTTGACCTTCTGCCGAATTACGCTGGGCCAATCGCGACCGTTTGGATCCGGGACCGCGCGAAAGCCGAAATCAAAACGACAATGCTTGGCGGTGATGTTCTGGGCCGTGCCCCCGGCAATTGTCCCGGTGTGCAGCGTTGTCCAAGGCGGATCAAAGAGCGCGGCAATCGGATGCGGTTCCTTTGCCCGCTCTTCCGCATTGATCTCATTGGCCCATTGAATGAGCTTGGCAGCCTCCATGATCGCGCTGACGCCGGTGTGCATGATCGAGCTGTGTACCTCGTGGCCCCAGATGTCGATCCAGTAACCGATCCCACCCTTGTGCCCCGTAACGGTTTTCATCATCGAGGGCTCACCGACGATAACGGTAGAGCCTTTGGGCAGTACCGGCTGCATCGCTTCGATCATCGGCGGCGCGCCGGTACAACCGACCTCTTCGTCAAAGCTGAGCGCGATTTGCAGCGGACGAGAAACGCCGCGCTGCTGTGCCTCGACAAGGGTCCATATGGCGATGGCATCGAACCCTTTCATGTCGCAGGTTCCACGCCCGTAATAGCGACCGTTCTTTTCGGTTACGGCAAAGGGGTCCATGGTCCAGTTTTGACCGTCGATTGGCACAACATCGGTATGCCCCGACAGCACCAAGGCCCCCTCTTCCCAAGGGCCGACATGGGCGAACAGTGCGGCCTTGTCACCTTCGTCATTATAGTATCGGTGCGCGGATACCCCGTGATCGTCAAGGTAACCCTGAACCCAATCGACCAATGGCAGATTGGTGTCCCGGCTGACCGTTGGAAACGCGATCAGCCGCTCCATAATCTCAACCGGCGACAACGCCTGTGTCATGATCAGCCTGCCTTGGCCAAGGGCCGTTCAAACCCGCCCCAGTCACCGCGCAGAACCATGTGGCCGGGTTCAACCTCATCATACTGAGACGCCTCTGGGGCGTAGCCAATTGGATGAATAGGCGATGGGATCGGTTTGAAATTCAACTCTTTTTCCGACTTACGCTGCCGTGGATCTGCAATCGGCACCGCCTTCATCAGCTGCTGGGTATAGGGGTGTTGCGGGTTCTCAAAGACGCGCACACGCGGTCCCATTTCCACGATCCTGCCCAGATACATCACACCCACAAAATTGCTGACCCGTTCCACAACGGCCATGTCGTGACTGATGAAAAGATAGCTCAGTTCCAGCTCTTCCTGCAGTTCCAGCATCAGGTTCAACACCTGCGCCTGAACGGACACGTCGAGGGCCGAGACCGCCTCATCCGCGATGATCAGTTTCGGGTTGAGCGCCAAAGCCCGTGCAATGGCGATCCGCTGACGCTGACCACCGGACATTTCATGCGGATAGCGCCGCATGAAGCTGCGCGGCAATTGCACCCGATCAAACAGGGACGCCACGCGGTCCATCATTTCGGTCCCGGACGCGGTGCCGAAATTCAGCATCGGCTCAGCGACCTGATCTTCTAACTTCATTTTTGGGTTCAGGGACGCAAAGGGATCCTGGAAGATCATTTGCATGTCCAGTCGCGCCCGGCGCAAACCATCCGGTTTCAAATCCATGATCGACAGGCCATCAAGGTTGATATCGCCCGACAAAGGTTCCACCAACCGCAGGATGGACCGCCCAGCCGTGGATTTCCCACAGCCTGATTCCCCAACAAGGCTCAGCGTTTGTCCCTTATTCACGGTAAAGGACACATCCTCGACCGCGTGGACATTGGCCACCGTGCGGCGGAAAAATCCGCCTTTGACCGGAAAGCGTGTGGTCAGGTTGCTGACTTTGAGCAACGGTTTGTCCGTGCCCATGACCGGTTTGATTTCCTGTTGCTCCACGCCCAACAGCTTCATTGGTTCAGGTGCGGCCTTGCCCCGCATCTCACCCAGCTTTGGAACGGCCGCCAACAGCGCCTTGGTATAGTCGTGTTGCGGATTTTCGAATATTTCGGCGACCGGGCCTTCTTCGACCTTGTTGCCGCGGAACATCACAACCACCCGGTCGGCCATCTGAGCCACAACCGCCATATCGTGGGTGATGAACATCACAGCGGTGCCGGTTTCCCGTTTCAAGCGATCCATCAGCGCGAGGATTTCGGCCTGAATGGTCACATCGAGCGCTGTTGTCGGCTCGTCCGCGATCAACAAACGCGGTTCACAGGCCAACGCCATCGCAATCACGACCCGCTGACGCATACCGCCCGAGAGTTCGTGGGGATACTGGCTCATCCGGCGCTCCGGCTCTGGGATGCGCACCTGCCGCAACAACTCCAACGCACGGGCCTCGGCGTCTGATTTGCTGAGGTTCTTGTGCAACCGCAAGCCTTCGGTCAATTGACGCCCAACCGTGAAGACCGGGTTCAGCGCGGTCATCGGCTCTTGGAAGATCATGCCAATCTCATTGCCGCGAATGTGGCGCATCAGCTCTTGATCGGCTTTTGCCAAATCCAACTCGCCATCGTCGCGGCGATCAAAAATTAGGCGACCATTGGCGATTTCGCCGCCGCCAAACTCGACGAGGCGCATCAAAGACAGCGACGATACCGATTTGCCGGACCCGGATTCGCCCACGATGCAGACGGTCTCACCGGGATTTACGTCGAAAGAAACGTCTTCGACACCGACGACAGGACCGTCTTTTGTCTGAAATTCGACGCGCAGGCCTTTGATCTGAGCAATTGGCTGATCCAGCACAGGAACCCCCGGATTTGAATGGATAGCAAACGCTAAGACCAGCAAATGAGCCATGTCAAACCAATTGGTCAAATTCCTTGACGGCAAGGCTTGCATTTTCTGCAAACTCTGTTTCGATACCGGGGTCGCTGCACTTGGGTAATGGGGATGTCAGATCACGAACGATCTGAAAACGTTGTAAAATGTGAAACCCCAGGCTGTTGTACAGCACCATAAACCGCAGCGTATGCGGCCTTTGCGAGAGAAATCTCGCGCTCAACACGGAGTGTGAAATGAAAATCAAAGCCCTATTTCTTGCGTCGATTGCGAGCACGGCTCTGGCCCCTATGGCCATGGCCGAGCGCGGATCAGACGGTGAAGTCAGTATCATCTATTGGCAAGCGCCATCGATCCTGAACCCGTTCCTTTCGGGCGGCACCAAAGACGTGGAATCGGCCTCGATGATCATCGAGCCGCTGGCCCGTTATGACGAAAACGGCAACCTGACGCCGTGGTTGGTTGATGAAATTCCAACCGTCGACAACGGTGGCGTCAGCGAAGACCTGACATCGATCACCTGGAAAATCACCCCAGGCATCCTGTGGTCCGACGGTACACCGTTCACATCGGCAGACGTGAAATTCACAGCTGACTATTGCATGGACCCGGATGGTGGTTGCGCGCAGCTGACCAAATTCGAAGGTGTCACCTCGGTCGAAGCTGTCGATGATCTGACAGTCAAAATTACCTTCGACAAATCGACACCGTTCCCATACGGCCCGTTTGTCGGTAGCGAAAGCCCGATCATACAAGCGGCGCAATTCGCGGACTGCATGGGCGCCAAGGCACCGGAATGTACGGCCGAAAACTTTGGCCCGATTGGCATAGGCCCGTTTGTTGTCACCGATTTCCGTCCGAATGACGTGATCCAGATGGAAGCAAACCCGAACTATCGCGATCCGGCCAAACCGGCCTTTGCCGCGGTAACCTTCAAAGGCGGCGGCGATGCAACCGCTGCGGGTCGTGCCGTGATGGAAACCGGCGAGTTTGACTATGCCTGGAACCTGCAGCTGGCCCCCGACGTGATTGCCAAGATGCAAGAAGGCGGCAAAGGCACGCCGGTTGCAGGCTTTGGTCCGCTTGTCGAGCGCATCATGCTGAACCAGACAAACCCGTCGCCTGATCTGGGCCCGGACGTCCGGTCGACCGCTGCTGAAGCACACCCGTTCCTGCAGGATCCGGCCGTGTACAAAGCCATGTCCATGGCCATCGACCGTCCGTTGCTGGTGGAAATCGGCTATGGCCAAGCAGGTAAAGTGACCTGTAATTGGGTTCCGGCCCCTGCCGTATATGCGTCCGACAGCCTGAGCTGTGACACGCAGGACATCGCCGGTGCCAACGCGATGCTGGACGAAGCAGGCATCACCGACACCGATGGTGACGGCATCCGTGAAAAGGATGGTGTCCCGCTGAAGGTTCTGTACCAGACCTCGACCAACGCCGTGCGTCAGGACTTCCAAGCCCTGATCAAACAGTGGTGGAGCGAGATCGGCATCGAAGCCGAGCTGCGCAACATCAACGCATCGGTCTTCTTTGGCGGTGACCCAGGTTCGCCAGACACCTTCCAGAAGTTCTATGCGGACGTCGAAATGTACGCCAACACCTTCAACGGTACCGATCCGCAGTCCTATCTGGGCAACATGCTCTGCGACAAAGCTCCACGGCCTGAATCGCAGTGGCAGGGTGAGAACATCTCGCGCTTCTGTGACCCAGAGTATGATGCTCTGCACGCGCAGCTGACCGAGACCGCAGGCATCGAAGCCCGCGCGGAGATCGCAAAGAAGCTGAACGACATGGCTGTCGAAGGCGGCGCGATGATTCCTCTGGTTCACCGTGGTCGTCTGTCCGCCCATGCAAACACTCTGGGTGGCGTCATCCTGAACGTTTGGGACAGCGAACTGTGGAACGTTGCGGACTGGTATCGCAAAGAAGGCTCGTAATCTGAGCATCTGACCAAAAAAATGGCACCCCGGACCGAAAAGTCCGGGGTGCTGCTATGGAAAGCGGAGACAATCCGCGCGAGACTTAGAAATCTCCTGCCGATACGCAAAGGCTCAGCTGAATGCTCACATTCACGATAAGGCGTCTGGTTCTGGCTGTACCGACCCTGTTGTTTATTTCTCTGGCGATTTTCCTGCTTCTGGAATTCGCACCCGGCGATCCAATGGCCCAAGTGCCGCTGACCGTGCCGCCAGAGGTGAAGGAAAAAATGCGTGAGGCGCTTGGCCTCGGTCAGCCCATGCATATCCGGTTCTGGAAATGGCTGGTTCAGTTTTTCTGGATCGAACCACAGGTCCTGATCGACCATTACTTTGGAACCACCTTCTCGGAAGGCGACTTGCGCGTCATCAGCTGGCAAACCCGTTCACCGGTGATGGACATCGTGGTTCAGCGTCTGCCGCAAACTCTCTGGGTGGTTGGCACAGCCTATATCGTCGCCATCCTGATCGCCCTGCCCATCGGCATCTATTCCGCCTACCGGCAATACAGCTGGTTTGACCAGGCCGGTACATTTATCTCGATGGTCGGGTTTTCGGTCCCACCCTTCTTTTCCGGCGTTTTGGTGATCGTGATCTTTTCGGTGAACCTTGGGTGGTTCCCGTCTATTTATGATACAACCCATGTGGTCGATGACTGGGCAAGCTTCAAAGTCCAGATCAACCAAATGATCATGCCGGTAATGGTTTTGGCCTTGCAAATCACCGCCCAGCTCAGCCGCTTTATGCGCGCGTCCATGTTGGACAACCTCAACCAGGATTTCGTGCGCACCGCCCGTGCCAAGGGCTTGGGCGAATACACCGTTGTGATGGTGCATGTTCTGCGCAATTCGATGATCCCGGTTGTCACAGTGATCGCGCTTGGCATCCCGTCGATCTTTGGTGGCGCGATCATCACCGAACAGGTGTTTAAGGTAAACGGGATCGGCCAGTTGCTGATCACGGCCATTCAGGCCAACGATTTGCCCATGGTGCAGACGCTGACCTTTATCTTTGCCGTCCTGATCGTTCTCTTCAACCTGGTCGCAGACGTGCTCTACGGCATTCTTGACCCGAGGATCCGCTATGACTGAACTCAGCAACCCGGTCCCTACTGCCCCACCGCGCAACCAATGGCTTGACGTCTGGGATCAGTTCAAAACCCACCGCGGCGCGCTTTTTGGCGCATGCATGTTCATCTTCGTGATGGCCACGGTCTTCCTGGGCCCATGGATCTGGCGCATTGATCCCCAGTTCTTGCCGCAGGGACGCGACTTCATCAATTTGCGGGATATGCGCCCCATCTGGGTCGGCCTCTTCGACAGCAGCGCCAAGGTTAGCTGGGCGCATCCGCTGGGCACAGACAACCTCGGCCGGGACATGCTCGCGCGCCTAATGTTCGGTGGCCGCGTCTCGATCGCGGTCGGCCTAACGGCAATGCTGCTCTCCCTGGTCTTGGGCACGTTGGTCGGCGTGCTGGCGGGTTTCATCAAAAAGCTCGACGGCCCGCTGATGCGGCTGACCGATCTCTTCCTCGCCCTGCCCCTGTTGCCTCTGATCCTCGTTGCCTCCTTGCTGTTCCGAGACGCTCTTGCAGCAAGCTTTGGACCCGAAGGCGGCATCTTCATCCTGATCGTCATCCTGATCGGGATCACCTCTTGGATGCCCACAGCGCGCATCGTCCGCGGCGACGTCCTGGCTTTGAAAGAACGCGAATTTGTCCTGGCAGCACGCTCGATTGGTACCACGAACAACAAACTGATCCTGCGCCACATTCTGCCTAACATCCTGTCACCTATCATGGTCTCAGCAACACTTGGTATTGCGACAGCAATTATCACCGAAAGCGCGCTGTCTTTCCTCGGCTTCGGGTTCCCGCCTGACTTCCCCACATGGGGTCGCCTTTTGAACGATGGCGTGGACCGCGTGGCCAGTTATCCTGAACGCTCCATTCTGCCCGGTGTTATGATCTCCTTAACGGTTCTCAGCGTGAACTACCTCGGTGACGGACTGCGCGACGCGCTTGATCCACGTATCCGCGGCCGGTGATGTCCTGGGGCGCTGCCCCAGACCCCGGGGTATTTTGAACAAGAAAGAAGACCAATAGTTTTGCTTCTTTCTTGTTGGAAAATACACAACGCGTATCCAAAGTATACGCCAAATATGGCGTGCGCCGCAGGCGCGCAATTTGGTTACTGGTCGGACTGATCCAGTTTCTTCCGGATACGGCGGACCAGGTACCAAACGAGACCAATGACAGGCAGCGTGACAATCGCAGTCAGGCCTGCTTTGCTGACACCAAGCGATGTCGAGAACGGCATCAGCAGATAACTGGCCAAAGAAACCGCATAGTAGCTGATAGCGACCACGGACAAGCCTTCGACGGTATGCTGCAGTCGCAGTTGAAGGTCGGCGCGGCGGTCCATGCTTTCCAAGAGGGCTTGGTTTTGGGCGCTACGCTCGACATCCACGCGTGTTCGCAAGAGGTCGCCGGCGCGGATCGCGCGGTCGGACAAAGCGTGCAATCGTCGTTCGCTCGATTTCACCGTTCGCATTGCCGGTTCGTAGCGGCGCATCATGAATTCGGCAAAGGTCTGGCGGCCTTCGAAACGCTCTTCACGCAGCGCGGTGATGCGCTGGCCGACGATGGCCTCATAGGCTTCAGTGGCCGCAAACCGAAAGGACGAACGTGCCACGAGTGATTCAAGTTCTGACGATATGGTCAACAGTTGCGTTAATGCCTCGTCGGCAGGCTGTGTACCTGCCGTCATGTCGATCATCAGTTCGGTCAAACCGGTATCCAGTTCCCCGATCCGCCGCGAAAGATCCTTGGCGCGGGAGAACCCCAGCATGGACATCGATTTATATGTTTCGATTTCACATAGCCGTTGGATGATCCGCCCCATGCGCCGGCCGCCTGTTTCCGGATCCGAGAAGACAGCCATCCGCAGGTGACCCGCTGGATCGATGCGGAAATCGGCGGCGGCGATGGCGGCGCCATCGACCATTGAGGACACGGCAAGGCTTTCCAATACAAACCAATCCGCCAGTTGCGCATCGATCTCTTCGATCGAGGGACGGTTCACGACACGCAAGATCGCTGACGTTACCCTCTGCCCAGGTGCCGCTGCAAGCCAGTCGTCTGGAAAGACCTCAAACTCCGCAGGATCAAACGGGCGATCAGACAGACGGTCGATAAACGCGGTGTAGGTCACGAATTCCGTATGCTGCTCCCATTTCAGCATGTATCGCCCAATTTGGCCGGAATAATGCGTTGCCCCGGGTTGCGGATGTGGGGCGCCGTGACGGTCCAACAGGTCGGTCAGATGCGCCAGATCGAGGTTACGATCCCGGCTTACGGCTTCGTTGGGACGCTTGACGGCCAAGTACACTGCCGTGCAGGGCGCGGCCATCGTTGGAAATGGACGCGCGTGCAATTCATTGGCCAGATTATAGCGCAGCGGGTGGTCTTCGATCGGGGGCATGGCGCGTCCTATTTGTTTTGCCGATTACTAACATAGCCGATCGAGACAAAAAACTATATTTATTTTCAATACGTTAGCGGAATACAATTGTATACGCAAAGCAAAGTGGTGTTTTTGAGCAGTTGTTGGTCACTCAGCCTGTTTTCTGGTTTCTCTTGCAATCACGGCTGATGAGACATACTTGTCTCAAATGAGACAGAACCGACGCACAGAAATCATGATGGCCGGGTTTGACCTGTTGGCGCGAAATGCATCGGCCAGCATGGCCGACATTGCGACGCATGCGGGTATTGGCCGGGCCACACTGCATCGGCATTTTGCGACCCGTGACGACCTGATGACCGCGCTGACGCAGGCAGCCAATGCAGAACTCGACGCTGCGATTGACGCGGCGGTGGCATCCGCGTCGACGCATCTGGACGGGTTGCGGCTGGCCATGGCGGCCACGATCCCGTTGGCCAACCGCCAACTGTTCCTCAGCCAATCCAACCCGCCGCCGGAGATTGCCGAGATGTATGAGGATGGTATGCGCGACTTGCGCGAAGCCATCGATGCCGCCCGGGCCGAAGGCAGTTTGCGCAGCGCGCTGCCCACGGTGTGGATCGCCGAAACCTATGACGCGCTGGTCTATGCGGCTTGGACAATGGTCAAAGCGGATGAGGCAACCATCAAGCAAGCCACGCAAATGGCCTGGACAACCTTTTTGAATGGCGTGGAGGATCGCACATGACACCTGAGACTCTGCAATCCCTGACCACCAGCATTGACGATGCGTTTTTTGTGATCGGGGCGCTTATCCTGTTGATTGAATTGGCAGAAGCGCTGTTCAAAGGGGAACAGCGGGGCAAAACCCTTTGGGAAATGATCGTCAGCGCATCAACGCAGATCCCCTATCTGCTGGTCGAAGCAGCGATGCTGACCACAGGCTATGCGCTGTTTTACATCATAGCCGAGGGGTTGCCGTGGAGTATCCCTCTGACAATCTGGTCGGTCATCGCGGCGGTCTTGATTGCGGATATCACCTATTACTGGGAACACCGCATCGCGCATGAGGTTCGCATTCTATGGACCCAGCATGCGGTCCATCATTCGTCCCGCGACATGAACATCATCACCGGTTTCCGGTTTGGCCCGCTCGAAGGGTTATGGTCCATCGTGATGCATCTGCCGATGGCGTTGATGGATTTCCCACCAGAGGCGATTTTTGCAGGGATATTGCTGGTTCTGGCCTATCAGACATGGCTGCACACGGAACTCATTGGCAAGCTTGGACCGCTGGAATGGGTCCTGAACACCCCATCGCATCACCGCGTGCATCATGGTGCCGATGACAAGTATCTCGACACCAACTATGGCGGTATCCTGATCATCTGGGACCGGCTTTGGGGAACCTTTCAGGTCGAAGAGGAAACGCCGCGCTATGGCCTGAAACGCGATTTCAACAGTCAGAACCCGTTGATCGTCTGGTTTTCAGAAATACCCGCCCTCGTTCATGATATACGCCACGCCGAAAGCTGGGGCGAAGCCTGGCGCTACATGATCCGCCCGCCGGGCTGGTCACCGGGAGACGGACAATCATGAAACTCATTGACCTTGCGCGCCCATTGGAGAACACGGTTCATGCCGATCCGCCCGGTTTTGCCCCTGACATCACCTATCTTGGACATGAAGAGACCGCGGATCAGATGCTGAGCTTCTTTCCAGGAGTGTCGCGTGATGAGCTGCCGGGGGGCGAAGGATGGGCGATCGAAAACGTGGCGTTGTCGACGCATAACGGTACCCATTTGGATGCACCCTATCATTTTCATTCGACGATGGATGGTGGCCAGCGGGCGACTACAATTGATGAGGTGCCTCTGGACTGGTGCTGGGGGCGTGGTGTGAAACTGGATTTTCGCCATTTTCCCGATGGCTATGTCGCCAGTGCCGAAGATGTCGCCGCAGAACTGGCGCGCATCGGCCATGAATTGGCCGCGGGCGATATCGTGGTCGTCAACACGGCGGCGGATGCGGCCTATGGCACCCCCGACTATGTCAGCAGCGGATGCGGGATGGGGCGCGAAGCCACGCTGTATCTGACGCGGCGCGGTGTGCGGATCACGGGAACCGACGCGTGGAGCTGGGATGCCCCTTTTGTCCATACGGCGCAGAAGGTGGCTGAGACGGGCGATGCCAGCCTGATCTGGGAAGGGCATCGCGCTGGGATGGAGCGTGCCTATTGCCATCTGGAAAAGCTGGCCAATCTGGAAAACCTTCCCGCTAACGGGTTCGAAGTGATTTGTTTTCCCGTAAAGATCAAGGCGGCCAGCGCAGGTTGGTGCCGTCCGGTCGCAGTGTTGCGATGACCGCTCTGGCTGAGCCGCTTTAGGTCACACGCATATGAAATAAAGGGCGCCGTTATGGGCGCCCTTTTCCATCCGTTTTTGACGTCGAGGATCAGTTGATCATGTGCAGGAGCTTGTCAAAGCTTGCCTTTGCGTCGCCATAGAACATCCGGGTGTTCTCTTTGAAGAAGAGCGGGTTCTCGATGCCGGAATAGCCGGTGCCCTGACCGCGCTTGGACACGAAGACCTGTTTGGCTTTCCAGCATTCCAGAACCGGCATCCCCGCGATGGGAGAGTTCGGGTCGTCTTGGGCCGCCGGGTTCACGATGTCATTAGAGCCGATCACGATGGCGACGTCCGTATCCGGGAAGTCATCATTGATCTCATCCATTTCCATCACGATGTCATAGGGCACTTTGGCTTCGGCCAAGAGCACGTTCATGTGCCCCGGCAGACGACCTGCAACCGGGTGGATGGCAAAGCGCACGTCCTTGCCCTGCGCGCGCAGTTTGCGCGTCAGTTCGGCCACTGTTTGCTGTGCCTGTGCCACCGCCATGCCATACCCCGGAATGATGATGATGCTGTCGGCCTCGTTCAGCGCCGTGGCAACCCCATCGGCTTCAATGGCAATCTGTTCGCCTTCCACGGCCATCTGTTCGCCCGCCGGGCCGCCAAAGCCGCCCAGGATCACGCTGACAAAGGACCGGTTCATCGCCTTACACATGATGTAGGACAGGATCGCGCCCGAAGAGCCAACCAGCGCACCCACCACGATCAAGAGGTCATTGCCCAGCGAGAAGCCGATCGCGGCAGCCGCCCAGCCGGAATAGCTGTTCAGCATCGAGACAACTACCGGCATATCCGCGCCACCGATGCCTATGATCAGGTGGTAACCGATAAAGAGGCCCGCCGCAGTCAGCAGAACCAGGGCCCAGGACCCGCCGCCAGACAGATAGACAATTAGCAACAGAACCGACAAAGCCGCCGCACCTGCGTTCAGGAAATGACCGCCCGGCAGTTTGTTGGCGCCGGTATCCACCTTGAACGGCAGTTTCGATGACCCGCCCGCCAGCTTGGCATAGGCAATCACGGAGCCTGTAAAGGTTACCGCACCGATCCAGATGCCGAGCACCAGTTCGACCCTCAGAATGCCGATCTCGACCGGGGTTTTCTTGGCCACAAGCGCCGTGAACGACGAGGCATCCGCAAGGCTGTCGCCCGCCGCCTTGGCCGCTTCGACCATGTTGATGGTGATGTCTGCGTTAAACCCGACAAAGACCGCAGCCAGGCCAACCATCGAGTGCATGATGGCCACCAGCTCTGGCATCTGGGTCATTTCGACCCGTGTTGCCAGCTGATAGCCTACCGCAGCACCGCTCGCGATCAGCACCAAAGACGCCAGCCACAACCCCGAACCGGGACCGACCAGCGTTGCCAGAACGGCAATCGCCATACCGGCGATCCCGTACCAGACCGCGCGTTTCGCACTTTCCTGACCGGACAGACCGCCAAGCGACAGGATGAAGAGAATGGCCGCGACCACATAGGCCGCAATGGTGAATGCGTTATCCATTATCCCTGCCCCTTTACGATTTCTGGAACATGGCGAGCATGCGCCGTGTCACGAGGAAGCCGCCAAAAATGTTGACCGCAGCCATGAAGATGCCGAGCGCGGCAAGGACGGTGATCAAAACGCTGGACGATCCGATCTGGATCAAGGCGCCCAGAATAATGATCGACGAGATCGCATTGGTGACCGCCATCAGCGGCGTGTGCAGCGAATGCGCCACGTTCCAGATCACCTGGAAGCCGATAAAGACCGACAGGACAAAGACGATAAAGTGCTGCATGAAGCTGGCGGGCATGCCCGGGATCAGCCCGACCCCCAGCACCAGCGCCGCGCCGATGGCCAGCATCGTCACTTGGGTCTTGGTTTCCTGTTTGAACGCCGCGACCTCTTGTTCGCGCTTTTCTTCCGGCGTCAGCTCTTTGACTTCTTTCTTGGGCTGCGCCGCAATCGCCTGAACCTTGGGTGGTGGCGGCGGGAACGTGACCTCTTTTGCATGGGTGATGGTCGCCCCACGGATCACGTCGTCTTCCATATTGTGGTCAACAACACCGTCTTTTTCCGGCGTCAGATCCGTCATCATGTGGCGGATGTTGGTCGCATACAGCGTCGAGCTTTGCGCGGCCATCTGGCTCGGGAAGTCAGTATACCCAACGACCGTAACCCCATTGGGAGAGACGATTTTCTCGTCCATCACGGTCAATTCGCAGTTGCCGCCACGCTCTGCCGCGAGATCGACAATGACCGAGCCCGGCTTCATGCTTTCGACCATGTCCTTGGTCCACAGCAAGGGCGCGGGTCGGTTCGGGATCAGCGCGGTACAAATGACGATGTCGATATCCGGCGCAATCTCGCGGAACTTCTCTAGCTGCTTGGCCTGGAATTCCGGGCTGGACGGTGGGGCATAGCCGCCAGTGGCCGCGCCATCCGGCAATTCGCTTTCCTCGAATTCAAGGAAGACAAACTCGGCCCCCATCGATTCAATCTGTTCAGCCACTTCGGGCCGCACGTCAAAGGCGTAGGTGATCGCACCCAGCGACGTCGACGTCCCGATCGCGGCCAGACCGGCCACGCCGGCGCCCACGACCAGAACCTTGGCTGGCGGAACCTTGCCCGCCGCCGTCACCTGACCGGTGAAGAAGCGGCCAAAATTGTTGCCCGCCTCGATCACCGCGCGGTAGCCCGCGATGTTCGCCATCGATGACAGGGCGTCCATCTTTTGGGCCCGGCTGATCCGCGGCACCATGTCCATCGCCACAACCGTGGCCCCCTTATCGGCGGCCAGTTGCATCAACTCTTCGTTCGCACCGGGGTAGAAGAACGAGATCAGCGTCTTGTTCCCATTCAGCCGTTTGACCTCAGCATCGGTGGGCGGCCGCACCTTGGCAATAATATCCGCCGCCTTGAACAGCGCCGCTGCGGTTTTCACAACCTCAACGCCCGCCTCTTGATAGGCCGCATCCGAAAACCCGGCCAACGCGCCTGCGCCGCTTTCAATGACGCATTCATGGCCAAGTTTCTGCAATTGCAAAGCACTCTCAGGCGTCATCGCAACACGCGACTCACCCTCAAACACTTCCTTCGGTGTTCCGATCTTCACTTTAATCCCCCTTTTAGCCGGGTTGTCCGGCAGGATCTGATGCGCGCACAATAGAAATCCATCGCGGCGGCGCAACAAAATTGCGCAAGATTACGCTGCACCGCAACATGAAACTGCGGTATTTCCTTAAATCCAGCGTCTAAACTTGCGTTCATAACGTGCAAATGCCGCGCGGAAACTGCGCCGCATCCTGTTTTCTTCGGGTACGATGAATCTTTTTTCTATGATCCAGACGAAAATTGGAACCAGTGGTAGCGCAAGCACCGCGTCCCAACGCAGAATTAATCCCAACAAGACCAAACAATCGCCGAGATAAATGGGGTTTCGCGTTCTGGAAAAGATACCGCTTTCAATCAAAGCCGATGGTGTCTGATGCGGAATCGGCGTCGTTTGATGGCGGCGAAACTCAAAAACGGCCAGAACCATCATCAATATGCCGCCGCCAACCAACAAGCCGCCGACAAAATCGGACCAAGCCCCGCCAAACCCAAGCCCCATGGACGCAAACCGAGATTGCCACCACGCTATGCTTAACGCGCCCAACAACCAAACTGGCGGAATATCGATCCACTTCAGCAACGCGTTTCCCCTAAGTCACCCATAGGTGCAGGTTTGCCATGTCTAGACAGGCAAGGCTAGGGTGACACAAACACAGATTTGGGAGGATCGATCATGCAGCTTGACGGAAAACACGCACTGGTGACCGGCGGCGGAACTGGGATCGGTCTTGCCATGGCGCGGGCCTTCGCCGCTGCAGGGGCGCAGGTAACGATCACCGGACGCCGGCAAGAGGTTTTGGACGCCGTGGCCGGTGACGGTTTGACGGGGATGGCAATGGATGTCCGAGACGAAGAGGATGTTGTTGCAAAGGTTGCCGCGGCGGTGGACGCGCGGGGGCCCGTTCAGATTTGCGTGGCCAATGCGGGCATCGCAGAAGGGCGCGCCGTGCACAAAACATCGCTCGAGTTCTGGTGCAACATGATGGCAACCAATTTGGACGGTGCCTTTCTGACCATCCGCGAATGCCTATCCGGCATGCGCCAGACCGATTGGGGCCGCGTGATCACCGTTGCCTCGATTGCCGGCGTGCGCGGTTTGCCCGGTGCGGCCTGTTATTCAGCGTCAAAGCACGGGTTGATCGGGCTGACACGGTCGCTCAGCGAGGATTACATGGGTACTCCATATACGTTCAACGCGATCTGTCCCGGCTACGTCGACACGCCCATCGTCACCCGCAACGTCGATGCCATTTCACAGCGTGCCGGTGTCAGTGCAGAGGAAGCGTTGCAGATGATGGTCAAGGCCAATCGCCACAAGCGCTTGATCGATGCTGATGAAGTTGCCGCCGCTGCCATGTGGCTGGTCGGCCCCGGGTCGCAGAGCATCAATGGACAGACCATCGAAATTGCCGGCGGCCAGATGTAGTCCGCACCGTTTAGCCAGCCGGGCGCACCAACACGCGTGTGTCAGGGTTCAGGTCGTCATTTGGGTCTGTCAGGACACCGGCCGGAAAGAAAACCGAAACGGGACGGTCTGCTGTGTCCAGGCAGAGCATGTGGTTATTGTCCCCGTCCCCCAAATCGGCAAGGGCAAAGGGTGCTATGACCCTTTCTGCGCCCGTCGCAGTTTCCACGGTGACCTCGTAGAGGGCACGCTCTGGTTCCCCGGGCTCATCGCCATTTTGCAATATGACGCCACCAGCCCAGGTGACGCGAACTGCCTGCACGGTTCCGTCCTCCGGACACAGGCTGCCCCGGGTTCTGTTGGGCCCCAAAGAGCCTACCTGTGTCCAGTCCGGGACCACGGCAGCCAAAATCAGACTGGGACCGTCTGCCAAAGGCGTCACATCGATCGTTGCGCCCCGAAAGTCGAGTTTCTTGTCGATGGAATATACGTGCCCCGTGATCGAAACGGTCACCGGCGGATCGGCGTCTGCAGGTCCCAGATCACCAATCAGCAGGACAGTTCGCAATTCACCCGGAGCAACCGCTGGAAGGACCGACACACAATGCATCGCGCCGGTTTCGCCGGAGCGGGTTGTGACCGTGAAATCACCGGCCTGAAGACTGTCCAATTCAATCTCGGTCGAGAAAATGACCGGCATCCCGGTTTTGCCCCGCGCGCCTCGACAGATGAGGTTTGCCAAACGCGGCAGCGCGTCCAGACCATGAAAGGCGGACAACAGCTCCGCCGTCTCGGCACCGGATATTCGGGGCAATCCGATATCCGCAGTTGTGTCGACAAGGTCGCGATTGGAGACGTCCTGTGCAGCGGCGGGCGTCGCTTGGAGGCAGCACAAGGCAGCAAAGCTTATCGCGGTCCAGATCGCCTTCGTCATCTGAATACCTCCCAAGGTGCTTTTTGATAGCATGTTCATCCGATCTCAGTCGGTCAATCGAAACCAATTTGAACCTGCAGACATCTAGCCTGTTCAATCTCAAGGATCGGCACCCGCACCGCGCAGAAGCATTTCCACCCGAGGGTATCCAAGCTATATGCCGGGTAAGGAGACCGACATGACAACGGATTTCGCGACCACCAAGACGATGTTCAATCTGCCAGACGGCATCATCTATCTTGATGGCAACTCTCTCGGGCCGCTGCCCAATGCGGCCCCTGAAAGGCTCGACAACATGTTGCGCGATGAGTGGGGCGAGATGCTGATCACCGGCTGGAACAAGGCCGGTTGGATGGCGCAGCCGATGGCATTGGGTGATCGGGTTGGACGGCTTATTGGTGCCGAAGCGGGCCATGTGACCTTGGGCGACACGCTTTCGATCAAGGTCTATCAGGCGCTCGCTTCGGCGTTGGAGATGCGACCAGACCGGCGGGTGGTTCTGTCGGATAACGGTAATTTCCCCACCGACCTTTACATGGCCGAAGGCTTGTTGCGTACGCTGGGCGATGGATACAGCCTGCGCACCGTCGCGCCCGAGGATGTCGCCGATGCGATCACCGAAGACGTCGCCGTCGTGATGCTGACCGAGGTGGATTACCGCACGGGCCGCAAACACGATATGGCTGACCTGACGCGTCGTGCCCACGCGGTTGGCGCGCTGACGGTTTGGGATCTGGCGCATAGCGCGGGTGCCTTGCCCGTTGATCTGGCTGGCGCGGGTGCGGATTTTGCCGTGGGCTGCACCTATAAATATCTCAATGGCGGTCCGGGTGCGCCGGCGTTTATCTATGTTGCGCCGCGCCATGCAGGACGCGCGGTGCCCGCTTTGTCGGGCTGGCTGGGCCACGAAGCACCCTTTGCTTTTGACCTCGATTATCGCCCGGGCACAGGTGTTGAACGGATGCGGGTCGGCACCCCGCCGGTTCTGCAAATGACAGCGCTGGAAACCGCGATGGATATCTGGGACCAGGTCAACATGGCGGATATCCGCGTCAAGTCGATCGAGCTCTGCGAACTCTTTATCACCGAGGTAGAGGCCGCCTGCCCCATGCTGACCTTGGCCAGCCCGCGCGACGGCACCAAGCGCGGCAGCCAGGTGTCTTTTCGGTTTGATGAAGGCTATGCCGCAATGCAGGCCCTGATCGCACGGGGCGTGATTGGGGATTTCCGGGCGCCGGACATCATGCGTTTTGGCTTTACCCCTCTTTACATCGATGCCGGTGATGTGCGGGCCGCGGTCGCGATTTTGAGCGACGTGATGACCAACGGCCTCTGGGACCGTCCGGAATACAAAGTGCGGGCGGCCGTGACATGAGCCCGCATATCCCCCTCTGCCGACCTGCAGGCTGGGTCGCATTATGGCGGCGTCTGTCCATGGACGCCGCCCTGTCGCATGAGGGACATCCTTTCTGACCTCAACTTCAGTGAAAGGATGCGAAATGACTAAAGACAAACCGTATAACCCCGAAGCCGAAGGTGCTCAGATGTCTTTTGACGGGCGCATGTCCTATGTGGACTATTTGGGCCTTGATACATTGTTGAGCGCACAAAACCCTTTGAGCGACGCGCATGACGAGTTGCTTTTTATCGTGCAGCATCAAACGTCAGAGATTTGGATGCGCTTGGCGATCCACGAATTGAACGCCGCGCGCACGCAGATCCAGACCGGCGACATGCGCCCGGCTTTCAAAATGATCTCTCGGGTCGCCCGCATATTCGAACAGCTTAACAGCGCTTGGGACGTGCTGCGCACAATGACGCCCAGCGATTACACAACCTTTCGCGATGCGCTGGGTCAAAGCTCTGGCTTTCAGTCGCACCAGTATCGGCTGATCGAATTCATGTTGGGCAACCGCAATCAGGCAATGCTGCGCCCGCATGCGCACCGGCCGGATTTGACTGCGATGTTGCAGGTGGAACTGGGCCTTCCGTCTCTCTATGACGTGGCCTTGCAAGCCCTGCATCGGGTGTGCCCATTGCCAGAGGCGGTTTTGCAACGGGATTTCGCACAACCACATGTGGCCAATGACGCCGTCAAAGCGGCTTGGACAGAGGTTTACAAAGACCCTGCAACCCATTGGGAAATATATGAACTCGCCGAAAAGCTAGTGGACCTTGAAGACTATTTTCGCCGGTGGCGGTTCAATCATGTCACGACCGTTGAGCGGGTGATCGGGTTCAAGCGCGGAACTGGCGGAACAGGCGGTGTCAGTTACCTAAAACGCATGCTGGCGGTCGAGTTGTTCCCCGAGCTTTGGCATCTGCGCACCGACTTATGAGGGTTTGCACAAACCCGCGCCGATCAGCGCGGCAAGGCACGCCACCCCCTGTCGATAGAACGCATAATCGACGATACCGGTTTTCATGCCTTTCAAGGCGGCCATCATTGTCGTGGCGGTCAATTCCGGATCACACGGGGCCGCAACCTTGCCCTCGTCCGTCATCTTTTCGATCCAGGCCGCGTATAATTTTGCCAGCCTTGCCTCACCTTGCGCGACTTCCTCAGCCGCGGCGGTTTTTGTGACATCCAGCAATTCCGAGCCATGCGGGGATGTCAGCATCGCCTCCATCTGCTCGCCGCCCTGTGCCATGAAAGCCGCCATCAAAACGTCTTGGACCGTGCCCTCGTCGTTTAACGCTTCACTGACCGCTAAGGCGGTCATTTCATAGTAAACGCCAACAAGACTGCGATAGATGTCGTCTTTGTTCTTGTAATGCAGATACAGAGCGGGGCGCGACATGCCCGCCTTGCGCGCGATATCATCCATGGATGTCTTGCGATACCCGTAGGTCGCAAAACACTCCCAAGCCGCTTCCAGTATGGCTTGTTGGCGTGGATCTAGCATGACGTCTTTCATCTTAATCGTGTTTTGACACCTGTTTCGAAAACTGTCAATTGACATCCTGACATATTATTATATTTTTGTCATAACCGTCATGCATTGGGAGTTAGCAGAATGGCCACCTCATTGACAATTAACGGACAGCAACACGCTGTCGATCTACCCGACGATGTTCCCTTGCTTTGGGTTCTGCGCGACGAGATTGGTTTGACCGGCACGAAATTCGGCTGCGGCGTTGCCGCCTGCGGCGCGTGCACCGTACATATCGACGGCGAAGCGGTGCGCAGCTGCCAAGTCGCGCTGGCCGATGTTTGGGGTGACGTGACCACGATCGAAGGGGTCGGTGGCCCCGACAACATGGCCAAGATCCAAGAGGCATGGGTCGAACATCAGGTCGCACAATGCGGTTATTGCCAATCCGGCCAGATCATGCAGGCCGCCGCCCTTCTGGCAGAAAACCCGAACCCGACCGACCAAGACATTGACGACGTGATGATGGGCAACCTGTGCCGCTGTGGCACCTACCCCCGTATCCGTGCAGCCATTCATTCGGCTGCAAGCAAAATCCGCGAGGTATAAGTCATGGCAAGCATTGGAAAAATCGTCCGCCGGACCTTCCTGATCGGATCCGCAGCTGTCGTCGGCGGTGTCGCTTTTGGTGTCTATTATGTCCGCAGACCGGCGCCAAACCCCTTGCAACCCAGCGCAGGCCAAGCCGTTCTCAACCCGTTTGTTGTCGTAGACGCAGACGGCGTAACACTAATCGCGCCCCGTTCCGAAATGGGCCAAGGCGTTAAAACGTCCTGGGCTGCTTTGATCGCCGAAGAGCTCGACGTGGACCCGAACGCGGTCAATGTTGTGCACGGCCCGGCTGCCAGAGCGTATTACAACAGCGCAATGCTGTCAGAGGCCCTGCCCGGTCGCGGCTATGACAAAAGCGACTTTCAACACACGCTGGGCACCGTGCTCGGCCATGCGGGCAAATTGCTGAACCTGCAAGCCACTGGCGGATCATCGTCAATGCGCGACGGGTTCGAACGGATGCGCCATGCTGGTGCCACCGCCCGCGAAACATTGAAAGAGGCCGCCGCACAGCGCCTTGGCGTAAACAGGTCCTCTTTGACGACCGAGAACGGCGCCGTGATCGCACCGGACGGCACACGGATTACATATTCCGAACTGGCCGGCGAAGCGGCCACAATCGACCCGATTGATACCGATCTGCGCCCATCAAGCGACTGGAAATATGTGGGCAAATCGGTCCCGCGCGTCGATATGGTCGGCAAATCCACCGGCACCGCGGAGTTTGGCGTCGATGTACGCCTGCCCAACATGAAATTCGCGGCGATCGCGCAAAGCCCCCGCTTTGGCGTTGGCAAGAAAAGCTTCGACGCTTCCGAGGCCGAAGCCATGCCCGGCGTCGAAAAGGTCATTGACCTTGGCGATGCCGTGGCCGTTGTTGCCACCAATACATGGCTGGCGCAAAAAGCCGTCGAAATGATCGAGGTCGAATGGGAAGACGCGCCATATCCCTCTGACACCGATGGTATTTTTGCCGAAATCGCCGCCGCCTTTGACGGCGAGGTGAATTCCACGATGCGCGACGATGGCGATGTCGACACCATCCCCGCAGGTGCCACTGTGATCGAGGCGGAATACAAACTGCCCTATCTGGCGCATTCCACGATGGAACCAATGAATGCCACGGCACTTTACACCGGTGATGCGCTGGAAATCTGGGCTCCGAATCAGGCCCCGACGGTTCATCAACGCGTCGCGGCTGAGATGGCTGGTCTGGACGCAGAAGCCGTGCAGGTCCACACCACCTATCTGGGCGGCGGCTTTGGTCGCCGGGTCGAGTTCGACTATACCCTGCGGGCCGTCGCGGTCGCGATGCAAGTGCCGGGCACACCGGTGCAACTGACTTGGTCACGGGAAGAAGATATGCGCCACGACGCCTATCGTCCCGGTGCCATGGCCCGCTATCGCGCGGCCGTGCAAGATGGCAAAGCGGTCATGGTTCACGGCAAGATCTCAGCGCAATCCGCCGCCCAGGAAGGGGCCGCCCGGATGACGGGTATGCCGATGAGCGGCCCGGACAAGGGCCATGTCGATGCGGCCTTCAACCAGCCGCTCGCGATCCCCAATTTCCGCGTCGAAGGGTACCTTGCCAAACCGATGATCCCGGTTGGCTTCTGGCGCTCGGTCGGGGCTTCGTTCAACGGCTTCTTCTCGGACACCATCATTGACGAAATGGCTGTGGCCGCGGGCCGCGACCCGCTTGATTTCCGCATCGAACTGGCCGAGGCGGAATGGGCACCGGGGGCCAATGTGCTGAAAGCCGTCAAAGAAATGAGCGGCTGGACCGGCCAAACCCCGGATGGGATCGGACGCGGCGTCGCAATGACCTATTCCTTTGGTACACCGGTTGCGATGGTGGTCGAGGTCGCGGATCAGGATGGCGACATTCGGATGACCAACTGCTGGATCGCCGCCGATCTGGGCATCCTCATCGACCCCTCGATTGTCGAAGCACAGATGATATCCGGCGCAATCTATGGGTTTTCAGCCGCGGTTCAGGGTGAAATCACGTTCTATGACGGCGAAGTCGAACAGTATAACTTCCCCGATTACGACGCGATGCGCATACACAATACGCCAAAGTTCCACGTCCAGTTGTTCGAGGATATGGCGCATATGGGCGGCGCCGGGGAACCCAGCACACCGCCATCCATGCCCGCATTGGCAAATGCGGTTTACGATCTGACCGGCACCCGCGCGCGCGCGCTGCCGCTGATCAAAACCTTCCCGATGCTGATCTGAGTTGTCGGATGGGCCTCCGCCAGGGCGGGGGCCCGTCGCCTTATCGCGCCGCGCGCATGCCTGGGCGCGACCGCTTTGCCGCAAACGCATGCACAGCCTCGCCAAAAGCTTTGAACAAGGGCCGCGATGCCGGATCTTCGGCAGCGTTCCATTCCGGATGCCATTGCACTGACAGTGTAAAGCCTGGTGCGCCATCCACGCGGATTGCCTCTGGCGTGCCATCCGGGGCGTGGCCTTCGATCACCACACGGTCGCCCGGCTCCTTGATCCCCTGCCCGTGCAACGTGTTGGTCATTACCTCGGTCGTGCCGAACACTTTGTGAAATGCGCCGCCTTCCTGGACGGTCACAACATGGCGCAGCTCAAATTTCTCGGCGAGCGTCCCATCGGCCGGCATCCGGTGATTGGTCCGCCCCGGCAAATCCCGGATTTCGGGATAAAGCGTGCCGCCCATCGCGACATTCACCTCCTGAAAGCCCCGGCATATACCGAAAACAGGCTGCCCGCGTTCTACGCAGGCCCGTACCAAGGGCAGCGTGATCGCATCCCGCGCCCGGTCAAAATCCCCATGCGCATCCGTCGCCGGTTCGCCATATTCCTCCGGGTGCACATTCGGACGGCCCCCGGTCAACAGGAACCCGTCACAGCTTGCCAGCAACTCTTCCACCGACACAAAACGCGGGTCGGTCGGGATCAGCATCGGCAAACACCCCGAAACATTGGCCACCGCATCAGAGTTCATCGTTCCACCCGCGTGGGTGGGATACTCATCATTGATCAGATAAGAATTGCTGATGATGCCGACGATCGGACGGGCCATGGCTGAATGCACCTGTGAGTTTGAACAGGATATACCGTAGCTTTTGGTTCGAAACACTGCAACAACGCACGCCCTGCGCGACGGAACAGGCTCTTGTGAAGATTTGCACAGATTTTGTGCGCCAATCCACGCAACGACAGGCCTTGGCCGAGCCCGGACGTCAGATTTCTCCGGTTAATCCCACCGCTTCAATCCCAGCCATGGCCGCAACTGCATCATTATCAGACGTGTCGCCCGTCACACCAACAGCCCCGATCACGGCGCCCTTTTTGTCCCGGACCAGAACGCCACCCGGCACCGGAATGACCTGACCGCCATAGACACCATTCACCGCTGCCATGAAATAGGCCTGGCCCTCGGCCCGCGCCATCTGGGCCGTTCCGGCCATCCCGAGCATCACCGCCCCATAGGCTTTGCCATGCGCAATCGCAAAGCGACCCGGCGCGGCGCCATCTTCCCGCTCGAACGCCTGAACATGGCCGCCCGCATCCAACACGATCACCGACAGCGGCTTTAGCTCCATCTCCCGCCCCTTTTCCAGGGCTTTGCGAATAATGGTCCGCGCACGACGCAATGAAATCATGACCCAACTCCTCTTGGTTTCTTTCTTGTTCTCAATACCCTGGGGGTGAATTGCGCGTCCCGCGCAAGAGGGGGCAACGCCCCCTTACCCGGCCGCCTTCAACTCCAACCGCCGGGCATGCAGAACCGGTTCGGTATAGCCAGACGGCTGGACCCGCCCCTTCAACACCAGATCACACGCCGCCTGAAAGGCGATGCCAGAGTAATCAGGCGCCATAGGCCGATAGGCCGGGTCGCCTGCATTCTGCTCATCCACCACCGCGGCCATCTTGCGCATCGCGGCCACCACGTCCTGCGCCGTGACCACCTCGTGATGCAGCCAGTTTGCAATATGCTGCGCCGAGATCCGGCAGGTGGCCCGGTCTTCCATCAACCCCACATCGTTGAGATCAGGTACCTTGGAACACCCGACGCCCTGATCCACCCAACGCACGACATAGCCAAGGATGCCTTGGGCGTTGTTTTCCACCTCGCGCATCACCTGATCGCTGCTCCATTTCTGGAAACTGGCAAGCGGGATATCGAGGATCCCGTCCACATGGGCCCGCCGACCACCGGCTTTCAACTTCGCCTGCACAGCGAACACGTCCACCTTGTGATAATGCAGCGCATGCAGCGTCGCCGCTGTGGGGCTTGGCACCCAGGCACAGTTGGCGCCGGACTTCGGATGCCCGATTTTCTGTTCCAGCATCGCGCCCATCATATCCGGCATGGCCCACATGCCCTTGCCGATCTGTGCCTTGCCAGAGAGGCCACATTCCAGCCCGACATCCACGTTCAAATCTTCATAGGCCGTGATCCATCCCTTTCGCTTGATGAAATCCTTACGGCTAAACGGGCCTGCCTCCATCGAGGTGTGGATCTCATCTCCGGTCCGATCAAGGAACCCGGTATTGATGAACGCCACCCGTGACTTTGCGGCGCGGATACATTCCTTCAGGTTCACCGAAGTGCGGCGCTCTTCATCCATGATGCCGATCTTCACCGTGTTGCGCGGCAGGCCCAGGATGTCTTCGATCGTATCGAACAGCTTGACTGTAAACGCGACCTCTTCGGGCCCGTGCATCTTGGGTTTCACAATGTAAACAGACCCATGCAGAGAGTTACCGCTCTCGCGCTGCAGGTCATGCATGGTAATCAACGTGGTGATCAGCCCGTCCAGCAAGCCCTCATAGGCTTCGTTGCCGTCCCGGTCCAAAACGGCCGGGTTGGTCATCAGGTGGCCGACATTGCGCACCCACAAAAGTGCCCGGCCTTTCAGGGTCACCGTCGACCCGTCCGGTGCCGTATAGCTGCGGTCGTCATGCAGTCGCCGCGTGATGGTTTTGCCGCCTTTGTCCAGGACCGCTTCCAGATCGCCTTTCATCAGGCCCAGCCAATTGCCATAGGCCTGCACCTTGTCCTCGGCATCCACACAGGCCACGGAATCCTCGCAATCCATGATGGCCGACACCGCGCTTTCCATGACGACGTCGGCCAGCCCCGCCTGATCACGCGCACCGATCGGGTGGGCCCGGTCAAAGACAAGCTCAACATGCAGGCCGTTATTGACCAAAAGCACCGCCTCGGGCGCTTTGGGATTGCCGCTATAGCCAACGAATTTGGACGGGTCCACCAGCGGCAAGTCATCGATCAACAACGCGCCGTCATGGACATAATACCGACGCACATCCGCGTGGCTGGCCCCTTTTATTGGGAATGCTTCGTCAAGGAACACGCGGGCCCGGGCCACAACACGCGCCCCGCGCCCCTTTTCATAGCCACCGGCAGGCGCCGGGCTACCCATTGCATCCGTCCCGTAAAGACAGTCATAAAGAGAGCCCCACCGTGCATTGGCCGCGTTCAGCGCATAGCGCGCATTGGTAATCGGCACGACCAGCTGCGGCCCGGGGACAGAGGCGATCTCGGGATCGATGTTGGCCGTTTCGATCGCAAAATCTGGTCCTTCCGGAAGCAGATATCCGATCTCTTCGAGGAAATTACGATACTCGATATGGCTATGCGGAAGCCCACGGCGTTCGATATGCCACGCATCGATTTGTTCCTGAATATCATCCCGCTTGGCCAAAAGCGCCTTGTTCTCGGGCCCAAGCTCGTGAACCAGTTTGGAAAGACCGGACCAAAACGCATCCGCCGTCACGCCCGTGCCGGGCAACGCGTTGCCCTCGATGAACTCTGCCAGTTCGGTGGCAATCTGCAGCCCAAAGGCTTCTGTGCGGTCGGTCATCGCCGTCTCCTCCTTGCGGTCTTCGCACCCCCAATTAGAACACAAGTTTCCGATAGGCAACAAGTTGGTCAAAAAATATTACCAATTTTGGCAATGGGATGTGATTTTCAGGATTTCTGCCGCGTCCGGCGGCATCGGTCGCTGCAATAGCGGACCTCGTCCCAAACCTTGGCCCATTTGCGCCGCCACGCAAAGGGGCGTCCGCAGGTTTCGCAGATTTTCTGGGGCAAGTCCCCTTTGCGGCGCATTTTCGGCATCAGAAATCAAACCCGATCTGGCGCGGGTCCTGCGACGGCTTGGGGCGTCGCGGGGCACGGTCGTTGACGAAATGACCTTCGCTGTCCTTGCGGCTCGCATGTTTTTCGACGATTTGCGCAGCCTTGTCGCCAAAAGCGCCGCCACGTCTGACCGCCCAAACCGCCTCGCGTGCGGCGCGGGCGGCTTCGGTGACGTTCACGATGGGCGGCGGATAGGCCAACGCGCCCGCCTCTTCCCATTTCCAAGGTTCCTGGAGATACTTGTCGGGCACGGGCGCAAGCTCTGGAACCCAGCGACGCGTAAAAACACCGGTCGGGTCCTGATCCGCTCCCTGTTTGACAGGATTATAGATGCGGATCGTGTTCATTCCTGTCGTGCCCGATTGCATTTGAACCTGTGGCCAATGAATGCCCGGTTCATAGTCAGTGAATTGCCGCGCCAGATGCAGCCCTGTGTGCCGCCAATCCAGCCAAAGGTGATAAGACGCCACCGCCATCAACATTGACGGCATCCGGAAATTGAGCCATCCCGTGGCGTTCAAATACCGCATACCGGCGTCCACAAAGGGCAAGCCGGTTTCGCCTTGTTCCCATGCCAGCCGACGGACGGCATCGTCGCCGCGTAACCCTTGATAGGCCGGGTGCAGACATCGATGTTCGAGGGCCGGTTCATCCTCCAGCTTTTGCATAAAGTGATCCCGCCAGGCGAGCCGGGCCTGAAAGCTCTTCAATGACCCGGACCACCCGACACGCGTGCCTTTAATCTCGCGCTGCCGCGCGGCCCCTGCCTGTGCCGCCTCGCGCCCCGACAAAACGCCCAGCGCCAGATAGGGTGATAGCCTTGAACATGCGGTCTCTCCCGCGATCGGGTTGGACATCGCGCTGCGATAGGTTTGGCCGCGCACGCGCAGGAAACTGTCGAGCCTTTCCAGAGCGTCAGCGCGCCCGCCCCTTTGACGCTGCGGGCACAGACCAACTGGCAGCAACCGAGGGATTGGGTCAGACGACAAAACCGGTCCGTCGACCTGTTCTGGCACATCCGCATTAAGTTGACGCAGATAACCGTTGCGCCGCGCGGCCCAGCCATCCCGACCATTCAGCCTGCGCACCACGCCGGATTGTGCCCGCTCTTGCCAAATGACCCCTTCACTTTGGCACCACGCCGCCACATCCCGGTCCCGCGCAAAGGTCCACGCATTCCCGGTTTCCTCATGGCTGTGCATGGCAACAAAACCCGTTTCGGCCCTAAGATCGCTCAGAACCTGAACCATTGGGCCGACCCGTATGCACAGGGTCAGCCCGATCCGGGCAAGGTCCTCTGCCAATGACACCACGCATTCGCTCAAAAACGCAAACTGACGACCAGAGACATCCGGTTGCGCCCAGTAGTCCGGTTCAAAAACAAAGAGCGGCAGCACCGGCCCCAATGCGGCCGCTTGCGCCAAAGCCGGGTGATCCGACACCCGCAAATCCCGTTTGAACCAAACCAGTTGCACCATACACGCCGACATAGATTGCCCGATGTCGGAACCAAGTCCGCATCCGTTTGATCACAAAACCATCCCGCGCGTCCTTGCAGTGGACAGGGTGGCAATCTAACTTCGCCAAAAGACAACAGGCAAAGGCCCGACCGATGCGCGATGCAAGCCCCCAGACCATCTATCTCAAAGACTACACGCCGTTTGGCTGGACCGTCGAAGAGGTCCACCTGACCTTTGAGTTGGCCGCCAACAGCACCCGCGTCAAAAGCCGCGTTCGGTTCGCCCCTAACCCAGATGCGCCGTCGCAAGACTTCTTTTTGCACGGTGAAAACCTCACCCTGATCGGCGCGGCAATTGATGGTGTGCCGGTCGAGCCAACATTGTCGGACACCGGATTGCATTGTGCCGTTCCGGCTGCTGCATTTACGTGGGAGGCCGAGGTTGAGATTGATCCGGCCAACAACACCGCCCTGGAAGGGCTTTACATGTCAAACGGCATGTATTGCACCCAATGCGAGGCCGAAGGGTTTCGCAAGATCACCTATTACCCGGACCGCCCGGACGTGATGAGCGTCTTTACGGTGCGCATAGAGGGTGACCTGCCGGTCCTTTTATCTAACGGGAACCCCATCATTGCCGGGGATGGCTGGGCCGAATGGCATGATCCATGGCCCAAACCGGCCTATCTTTTTGCATTGGTCGCCGGCGAATTAGTCACCCATGCCGACCAGTTCTCCACCATGTCCGGCCGGAACGTGGATCTGAACCTGTGGGTCCGCCCCGGGGACGAGCACAAATGTGCCTTTGGGATGGAGGCGCTGAAAAAGTCCATGACGTGGGATGAAGAGGTGTATGGCCGCGAATATGACCTCGACATCTTCAACATCGTGGCCGTTGACGACTTCAACATGGGCGCGATGGAAAACAAGGGGCTGAACATCTTCAACTCCTCTGCCGTTCTGGCCAGCCCTGACACCTCGACCGACATGAATTTCGAACGGATTGAGGCGATCATTGCCCATGAGTATTTCCACAACTGGACCGGCAACCGCATCACCTGCCGCGATTGGTTTCAGCTGTGCCTGAAAGAAGGGCTGACCGTTTTTCGCGACAGCCAATTCACGTCCGATCTGCGCAGCGCCCCGGTGAAACGCATCAGCGATGCCATTGATCTGCGCGCCCGCCAGTTTCCTGAAGATAACGGTCCCCTTGCCCACCCTGTGCGGCCCGAAAGCTTTCAGGAGATCAACAATTTTTACACCGCGACCGTGTATGAAAAGGGTGCCGAGGTGATCGGCATGCTGAAAACGCTGGTCGGGGATGATGCCTATGCCAAGGCGTTGACGCTCTATTTCGACCGGCATGATGGTCAAGCGTGCACGATTGAGGACTGGTTGCAGGTTTTTGAGGACAGCACAGGGCGGGACCTGAGCCAGTTCAAACGCTGGTATGCACAAGCAGGCACACCGCGCGTCTCGGTGGCCGAGGATTTTGCGGACGGCACCTATACGCTGACATTCACGCAAATGATCAAGCCAAGTGCGGCAACGCCCGATCCGCTGCCACAGGTGATCCCGGTGGCTGTGGGGCTTTTGGCCAGCGACGGGACAGAGGCGCGCGCGACGCAGGTTCTGGAACTCACCGAAGCCACGCAAAGTTTCGCTTTCGAGGGCCTGACCGCGAAACCCGTACCATCCATTTTGCGCGGCTTTTCGGCCCCGGTGATTTTGGATCGTGAGCCACCTGCCGGGGAACGCGCGTTTTTGCTGGCCCATGACACCGACCCGTTTAACCGGTGGGAAGCGGGCCGCATGATGGCACGCGCGTCGCTGTTGACTATGGCGACAGACGGCGTAGCGCCTGATCAGGATTACCTTGATGGCATGCTGGCTGTTTTGCGCGACGACACGCTCGACCCGGCCTATCGCGCGCTGATGCTGGGCCTGCCGTCACAATCGGAACTGGCCGGGGCATTGCATGAAGCGGGCACCACACCTGACCCGGACGCGATCTGGACCGCCCGTGAAACACTGGCACAGGCGATGGCGCAAAATTGCCAGGACGTCACGCCACGCATCTTTGCCGAAATGCAAATCGATGACGCCTATCAACCAGATGCAGAGCAATCGGGCAAACGCGCGCTAGCTGGCGCAGTTCTGGGCCTGATCACGCGACTGGACGGCGGCACACAGGCGTCGGCGCAATATGCGCGGGCCGATAACATGACGTTGCAGCTTTCGGCTTTGTCGCACCTGCTTCATGCCGGACACGGCGCCGAACAATTGGCCGCCTTTTACGACCAGTGGCAGCATGACCGGCTTGTCATCGACAAATGGTTCGCCCTGCAATCAAGTCTCGCTGCTCCGGAAACGGCGGCTGCGGTGACCGAGGCGCTGACTAAGCACACCGATTTCAACTGGAAAAACCCCAATCGGTTCCGGGCGACGATTGGTGGTTTTGTCATGAACCACGCTGGGTTTCATGCCAAAGACGGCGCTGGTTACGCCCTGCTGGCCGATTGGCTGATCACGCTTGACCCGGTAAACCCGCAAACCACCGCCCGCATGTGCAGCGCGTTCCAGACCTGGCGCCGCTATGATGCAGACCGGCAAACCCTGATCGAAGCGCAGCTGCGCAGAATTGCGGACACCCCCGCATTGTCACGCGACACGACTGAAATGATCACCCGCATTCTGGATGCGTAAAGTGATGCTCAGGCGCGCCCAATGGATGAGCGTGCATCTGAGCGAAAAGGGCGGGATATGACCGAAACCTCAAACACGCCAATCGATGCAGAGCCTTTCAGCTTTCGACGCTCCGGGCGCAACTATCGCACGGCTGTCGTGCTGATCTGCATCTATTTCATTTTGCTTGCGTTGATCATCGTGGTCAACGCAGTCTGGTGGTTGATGGCCTGGCTGGCCCTGCCCACTCTTCCCGCGCTCTATGACCTGATCAAGAACCCACAAGCCGGTGTCGATGCGAACGCCTCTGGCATATCGTGGTTTTCCGGAAAGCGCACTGCGTCGGTTGAGTGGGACGAAGTGGATTACGTGCGCTTTGATACCCGCCTCGATTTGTCGATCCGGGTCTCTGTTGTCTTAAAAACCGGCCGACAGATACGGCTACCATACGAATCCGTGCCTTCGGACCGCCGTTTGGAAGAGGCGTTGGCCGCGTTGGGCATTTCCGTTCGCAGTCAGCATTTCCGGATATTTTGAGGCAAATCAGGCGAAACTAGCGCCCTGTCATGGCTCCGCGCCTGCCGGACCGTAATAATACCCGTTAAACTTCATCCCACCGCCTTTTTTGCGCCAGATTGCACCGCGATTTTGAATGCAAGATTTCGAACATGCGGCACGGCAAAAATGCAAAAAAGCAATTTAAAACGGTTTTGGAGCGAGCTCCGACCGATCCGGAAACTTGCGGCCCGCGCCGCTACGATTTCTGGATCTGTTTCAGACAAAAGCTCGGGCGCTGTTCAAGCCCCCAAAACAGTCGCGCCATGCCTCGAAGACCGGCTGCATATTGCGGTTTGCGAAACCGGGCCCGAGGAAGTGGCGCGGCGTACGATGCGCGATATGGGGCAATTCCTCGCGCGACAGGATCGTTGGGAAGAGCTGACCGACTTGCTGTTGGATGCAGACACGGAACGATCAAAAACGCCGGGCGGGATGCCCATTTCTGATCTTTTGGCGTTTGGGGCCCGCGCCGATATTGTGCATGCGGCTGAGCATGCGTTGATCGACGGGCAACCCGACAATGATGCCCCGTTGCTGGATGGTATTTCCGCACTGGAAGAGATCAATCAGGATCTGAAAACGGATCCAATCATGACAACTCTGGTCGCGCAAACTCATGTCGACATCGCTTGGGCTTGGCGCGGCACAAGCTTTGACGCAACTGTACCGCGCCGAAATCGCGAAGCATTTGGCGCACATATGGATCGAGCCGACGAGTTGATCTGCGGATTGCCGGCAGAGTTCGTTGATAACAGCCCTTTGGCGAGTGCCACCCGTGCCGGCATTTTGATTGCGAGACCGGAGGCTTTCCAGACACTCTCAGACGTTTATGAGCGTTTGATTGATCTGGACCCGACGAATTATCGCCATATGCGCATTTTGGGCAATTACCTGTTGCCCCGTTGGTTCGGTTCTTACGATCGTCTGGAACTGGAAGCGCGACGGACGGCCAGCAGAACGCAACAGGATTGGGGCGCAGGCGCTTATGCCCGGGTGCAATTCGATGCGATCGCCGCCGATCCCCGTGCCTGCCAATTGGTTGACGTGAATTTTTTCATCGACGGACTGCGCGACATCGCTATGCGGCGACCCGATCAGCCAATGATTAATATGCTGACTGCATATTGCGCCATCGCGATGGTCAAAGGATATGGCGAAAGCGACGAGGCTGATTTCGTGCGTACGCAAATCGCCGACTGCGCCAGATGGTTGATCAAGGATCACCTGACTGAGGTTCATCCGCTGATCTGGGCCCACGCCGCCGAAGGCTTTGACAATTCGGCCCGCGTCACATCGCTCAGCCGGTTTGCCGCCCGCGGCCGGGCCGATGCCCTGCGCACGATTGCCGAACAATTTGCCGATGATATCGCCCGTGGATTGCGCGTTACCTTTACCAAAGACGGCCCTCAGCTCGCTCCGGTCTAGGCCGGGTCTTGCCCCCCCGCATTCGCTGGCCTAGAACGCGTCGAAACGCGTAAGAGGCCCAAGATGCTCGACCTGACCTACGAGACCCCGAAACCGAAGACAATTGCCGGTGCCAAACATGATTGGGAACTGGTGATCGGGATGGAGGTGCACGCCCAGGTCAGCTCGAACGCCAAGCTGTTTTCGGGGGCCTCCACAACCTTTGGTGCGGAACCCAATGCAAACGTGTCCTTCGTGGACGCGGCCATGCCGGGCATGTTGCCGGTGATCAACGAATATTGCGTGGAACAGGCGGTGCGCACTGGGCTTGGACTAAAAGCGGATATCAATCTGACGTCAGCTTTTGACCGCAAAAACTATTTCTATCCCGACCTGCCGCAAGGCTATCAGATTTCGCAGCTCTACCACCCGATTGTGGGTGAAGGCGAAGTTTTGGTGGAACTGGGCGATGGTACAGCGCGCGTTGTGCGCATCGAACGCATTCACATGGAACAGGATGCGGGCAAATCGATCCACGATATGGACCCAGCCATGTCCTTTGTGGACCTCAACCGCACTGGTGTCTGCCTGATGGAAATCGTCAGCCGCCCGGATATCCGTGGTCCTGAAGAGGCGGCCGCCTATATCGCAAAGCTGCGCCAGATCATGCAGTATCTGGGCACCTGCGACGGCAACATGCAGAACGGCAACCTGCGCGCAGACGTGAACGTGTCGATCTGTCTGCCGGGCGCCTACGAGAAATATCAGGAAACGCAGGATTTTTCCCATCTCGGGACGCGGTGCGAGATCAAGAACATGAACTCGATGCGGTTCATCCAGCAAGCCATCGAGGTAGAAGCACGCCGTCAGATCGCAATCGTCGAAGGCGGTGGCACGGTTGATCAGGAAACCCGGCTGTACGATCCGGATAAAGGCGAAACACGGTCCATGCGGTCCAAGGAAGAAGCGCATGATTATCGCTATTTCCCTGACCCGGACCTGCTTCCGCTTGAGATCGAACAGGCCTGGGTGGACGATATCGCCGCCAGCCTGCCCGAACTGCCAGACGAGAAAAAATTGCGCTTTATCAAGGACTTCAAGCTCACAGGCTATGACGCATCCGTCCTGACGGCCGAGGTTGAATCGGCGTCCTATTTTGAGGCCGTGGCTGATGGCCGCGACGGCAAGATGGCGGCGAACTGGGTGATCAACGAACTCTTCGGCCGCCTGAAAAAGGACGACGCAGAGATCACCGCCTCGCCCGTTTCTCCAGCGCAACTGGGTGGGATCATCGACCTGATTGCCAAAGGCGACATCAGCGGGAAGATTGCCAAGGACCTCTTTGAGATCGTCTATAACGAAGGCGGTGATCCGTCGGACATCGTCGAAGCCCGCGGCATGAAACAGGTCACCGACACCGGCGCTATCGAAGCCGCCGTGGATGAAGTCATCGCCGCCAACCCCGCCCAAGTGGAAAAGGCCAAGGCCAATCCGAAGCTGGCGGGCTGGTTTGTCGGACAGGTCATGAAAGCCACCGGCGGCAAGGCCAATCCCAAAGCGGTCAACGAATTGGTCAGCGCCAAGCTGGGGCTGTAACAACCGTCTAAACGGTTTTGGTAGAGCCACCAAATCGTTGCCTGACGCCCTGAAGCACTTTAACGTCAAGGCCAAACGGGATATCGGGGTGACCGCAAACCGAGTTGCACAGGAAGCCGGCGCTCTGAGCCTTGGCGGATCCCAGTGGCGCTTGTGAGAACGTGGGACGCCCAGCGGTCAATTGCGCCTCGCTATGATGCGATCTGAAATCGCAACGCCTTGAATAGCCTCGGTGCTCGCGAAAGCAGCACCCACCGGGTTCAAGCGCCATTAAGGCCTATGAAAACCCCCTTGTGGAATACACCAGTGACTGTGTTCCTCTCGAATGGTCTATGACTTTGAGCAATTTGTGTAGTCTTGAGATTGCCTTTTTTCGATAAGACGGGGGAAACAGCACATTCGGATCTGGTGCAAGTGCAGAGGAACAGAGCTTTCGGCTTGCCTCAAACGCGCGGGGCGTCAGTATGTCGGGCAAAGGAGACACCCGATGACCGACGCCCCGTTTCGCTCTGGCCTGATGCCCGTCAAACCTGAATGGATTGACTATAACGGCCATCTCAACATGGCTTACTACAACGTCCTGATGGATGAAGGATCGGATCAGGCCTTTGCTGCGCTTGGGCTGGGGCCGGACTATCGCGCGCGCACGGGGTTCACGACCTATTCGGCCGAATACAGGATGCGGTACATTCGTGAGTTGCATGAAGGCGATCAGGTGTACATCACGCTTCAGTTGCTCGATCACAACGACAAAAGCTTTCATTTTGCGCAAGAGCTGTATCACGCCGATGGCTGGTTATCGGCACAGGGCGAAGGTCTGGGCCTGCATGTGGATCAAAGCGGACCGCGCGTGGCGCCTATGTCCGCGGATGTCCTGGCAAAGGTCACGGCAATGCATGCGGCCCACGCTGCGGTGCCGGTGCCGGACTGGGTCGGCCAGCCCATGCAAATCCGCCATAAGGCAATTGCCCGCTGATCTGGCTGGTCAAACCGGGTCAGTTACGGATAGGTTGTCCCGCGTGGCAAAGATGGACAGGTCATGACGCACTACGAATACAAGGTGATCCCGGCACCGGCCAAGGCGGACAAAGCCAAGGGGATCAAAACGCCGGAAGGCCGCTTCGCACAGACGATTGAAACGGTGATGAACCGGATGGCCGAAGGCGGCTGGGAGTTTCAGCGGGCCGAGCTTTTGCCCAGCGAGGAGCGCAGTGGACTGACTGGCACCACCACCACATGGCGCAACCTTTTGGTCTTTCGCCGCCCGGCCAGTGTTGGCGCGCAGGCAGAAGAGGTTGTTCCGACCGTCGCCGCCACGCCCGCCCCGGCCCCCCGCATCGAAGCGCCGGATACGGCGGCGCAACCGGCACCAGCGGTCGTTTCAGAAGACGAAGATCCGGCACCGGTGGTTGCAATTGATGAATTACGCGCCGCTCGGGCCCAAGTAACGGACACACGCGACGATCCGCCGCTCACGGCCGAGCTGAGCACCGTTTCTGACGCAGAGCCCGAGGATGACACGCGCCGCTGATCAGCTGTCGATGTCGAGCGCCAGCGCGTGGATACGGCCCACCAGTTGCGATCCCAGTGCTGCATAAACAGCGCGGTGACGTTGCAGACGGGATTGCCCGGCAAAGGCAGCGGCCCGAATGCGTATGTTAAAATGGCTTTCTCCGCCTTCCTGAAACCCAGCATGGCCGCGATGACTTTCACTGTCATCGACCACGCTGAGCTCGGTCGGGGAAAAGGTTTCGGTCAGTCGGCTTGTGATCTCTTCAGTAACAGTCATTACAGCTCTGGGCGGAGATTTTTTTGCCGCCCCCTCTTCTATCTTTCGTGTCTTAGATTAAACTGCTGCCTCCGAGTTGCAATGGCGACTCAAGGATTGAGGCCCGGCGCGGCCAACGAGGTAATTTACGATGGCAAAACCTGATCCCTTTGGCTTTGATATGTCCGTTTCCTCGGCCAAGAAAAAGAACCCGCGCGGGCGTCGCGGCATGTCGGGGGCATCCGAAACATCCACGCGCGTTTGCGACCATCCCGGTTGCGACAAACCGGGCAAGTTTCGTGCCCCCAAAGCGCCTGATGTGTTGGATGACTTTTACTGGTTCTGCCAAGAGCATGTGCGCGAATATAACCTCAAATGGAACTTCTTTGACGGCACCACCGAGGCAGAGATGAACGCGCAGCGGACCAAGGACAAGGTTTGGGAGCGCGAGACAAAGCCGATGGGCGATCCCGAGGCGCGGGCTTGGGCCCGGTTGGGGATCGAAGACCCGCATCAGGTGTTGGGCGCGAACGCGACACAGAACCCCGGACGCACCTCAGGCGGCGGAGGGCGCAAACTGCCCCCCACTGAACGCCGCGCCATTGAAATTCTTGAAGCCAAGGACAGCTGGACCAAGGCAGAAGTGCGCAAGGCATATAAGAAACTGATCAAAGTGTTGCACCCGGATATGAACGGCGGCGACCGCAGCCAGGAAGAACAGCTGCAAGAGGTCGTCTGGGCCTGGGATCAGATCAAGGACAGCCGGAATTTCAAGTGATCCGGGTATAAGATGCGGAACGGCTGCCTCGTCGAGATTGTATGGGAAGGTCCAGCGGGTTGAGCTAGCTCTCAGCACATGATGGATCGGTTCAAAATTTACGGCACTCCTGTTGGCCTGCTTGTTCTCAGCGTTCTGACGCTGGGCTTTGCGGCTTATTCGTTTTCGTTTGGGCTTGGCGGTTTGACCGGGACCGATCCGGGATCACGCTTTTTCGTGCCCGGGGCGGTCTGGGCGAATATCGGCATCGGCGTCCATATGATGACCGGCGCCGTGATCACTGTTCTGACACCGCTGCAATTGATCCCCGCATTGCGCCGCCGCGCACCAGCTTGGCATCGACGCATGGGGTATCTTCTGGTCGTCTGCGCGGTTCCGACCGCAGTAGGTGGGCTGATTTTTATCTCGTACCGCGGCACCATCGGCGGGCCAGTCATGAATATTGGCTTTTCGCTTTACGGCTGCCTGATTGGCCTGAGCGCGCTACAGGCAATGCGCCATGCGCGCGCGCGGAACTTTGATCTGCACTATGCATGGGCCTTACGCTTCTTTGTCCTCGCAATCGGATCGTGGCTCTATCGGGTGCATTACGGCATCTGGTACGCGCTGACCGATGGGCTTGGTTCGCAGCCCGATTTTCGCGGGACCTTTGACGTCATCCAGGTCTTTGCATTCTACTTGCCCTACCTTGCCATGGTAGAGCTCTACCTTCGACGTAAACGGTCCGGGGCGCCAATCTGATCACGTCCTGCGCGGACGTGACGGGAAACACGTATTGGTACACTCCCTACCCCTTGCCCTTGGCCGCGTTATGTTGCACGACACGCAAGTTGAACGCGCTCTGATCAGGGCACAGGATAAGGACGGCACGAAATGGCTGACGGCATGATCGATATCAACGCAAAACCGACCGAAGAAGTATCGGTACGCGATGTGTTCGGGATCGACACGGATATGATGGTCAAAGGCTTTGCCGAACATACAGACCGGGTGCCGGACCTCGATCCGACCTATAAGTTCGACCCGGACACAACATTGGCCATTGTCGCCGGTTTTGCCCGCAACCGCCGGGTCATGGTCCAAGGTTATCACGGCACGGGTAAATCAACGCATATCGAACAAGTGGCCGCGCTGTTGAACTGGCCCACGGTTCGCGTCAACCTCGACAGCCATATCAGCCGGATCGACCTAATCGGTAAGGACGCGATCAAGCTGCGAGAAGGCGTGCAGGTGACCGAATTCCACGAAGGCATTCTGCCGTGGGCGCTGCGCAACCCAACCGCGATTGTGTTTGACGAATACGACGCAGGCCGTCCGGATGTGATGTTCGTCATCCAGCGCGTTCTGGAACATGACGGCAAACTCACCCTGCTCGATCAGAACGAGATTATCACGCCGAACCCGTATTTCCGCCTCTTTGCAACCGCCAACACCGTTGGTCTGGGGGACACAACAGGCCTTTATCACGGCGTTCACCAGATCAACCAAGCGCAGATGGACCGCTGGTCGCTTGTGACCACACTGAATTACCTGAGCCACGACGCAGAGGCCGCCATCGTTCTGGCCAAAAGCCCGCATTACAACACGGAAAAAGGCCGCAAGATCATCAGCCAGATGGTGACTTTGGCAGACCTGACGCGGACCGCCTTTATGGCCGGTGACCTGTCAACCGTCATGAGCCCGCGGACCGTCATCACATGGGCCGAAAACGCCGAGATCTTCCGCGATGTAGGTTATGCCTTCCGCCTGTCGTTCCTCAATAAATGTGACGAGCTTGAACGCCAGACTGTGGCAGAGTTCTATCAGCGTTGCTTTGATGAGGAGTTACCTGAAAGCGCTGCAAGCGTCAGCTTGGGCTGACGCCGACCATCAGCTTTGTTGACACCCGCGTCACAGAACATTTGACCCGTACGACCCGCGCTGTTTGACTGACAGAGGTGAGGATTTGTCATGCATATTGGATTGATCGGTGGCATCGGTGTTGCGGCGACGGTTGTATATTATCAACGGCTGACGGCGGCAGTGAACGCCATGAACGCGGGTCCGCTGGAACTCACAATTGTTCATGCAGATGTGCAAGAGCTGTTGCGCAACAACCAGTCTGACAATCGTGACGCCCAAGCAGAAGCTTACGCTCGGCTGATCGACCGGCTAAAGAACGCAGGCGCGGATTGTGCGGCGATCACATCGTTTGGCGTCCATTTCTGCTATCCCGAGACGGTGGCCCGATCTTCCCTGCCCTTGGAGTCTGCGGTCACTCCGCTGGACGCCTATTTTCAGTCACAGAACCTGCGCCGCGTCGGCCTCCTGGGAACCCGCGTCGTGATGGCGACACGGCTCTATGGACAGTTGAAAGTCACAGAGGCCGTGGCCCCCGACGCCAATTTGGATGAGGTCGGTCGCACATATCAGGACATGGCCGTTGCTGGACATTGCACCGCGGAACAACGGGCCTATTTCCTGGATGCAGGTGAACGCCTGACAAAAGACCAAGGCGCCGAAGCGGTCGTTTTGGCAGGCACCGATCTGAACTTGGCTTTTGACGGACGAAATGTTGGATACCGCGTGATCGACGCACTGGATGTGCATGTGAATGTGCTGGCCCGGCTTGCAGCTGGTCGGCTGGACCTGTCCAGCGTCGCAGACATTTAGTGAAAAGTTTTTAAACTGATTTATTGATTAGCAGGTTTTTTGCCTGCATGATGAATTTATGAGCGGTTTGAAAACAATGATAAGCACCGCCGGGCTGAGCCTTTTTTTGGGGCTGACGGCCACTGCGGGCAAAACAGAGATATCTGCTACCGATGATCCCTTGCGGTTCTTCGCAACCTGCACAGGGCGATTATCAGCTGTCATGGAACATCAATGGATGACCGACGGACCGGGTTCAGAAATCACAGAGGTCCGGCGTAAATCGCTGATTGATATCATTGATGCCATGATGGACCCCGACCAAGGGCGTATTGTGCTCAGCTGGCGGATCGAAGCCAAACAGGCACAGGCCGTCTTGCTGGCCAAAGCCTATTTCGACCAAGACATAGAGCAAGCCACCCGCGCCGAGCGTCGGGCGACTCAGCTGATCGAAGAGTGCAACGCCGTCTTGCTGAGACGACCAACACATCGCCTGAAAAACAAAAACGACCGGCCCATGTCAGAGGCGCCGATCGCTAGTAAATGTTTGCATCCTGTTGCCCAGGCGCCTTTTCATGTCATCTCTCGATGCATCTACACAATACATCATTTATATATTGTTTGTATATACTTTATTGACTCTTAAGTATTAGGTCGTATCGTCGACTTATGGCAGCAAAAACAACAACACTTCTAACTGTGGCCATGCTCAATCTGGTCACTACAGTCGGCGCAGCCCCTTTGCCGATTCAATCCCACCAAAGGGCTGAGATTTTCGCGATTTGCGCCGGTCGATACGCCGCTTTGGCGACAAACCAGCGCGGCAAACAACTGAAATCCGCTTCGGCCAGTGAGCGTTTCAAAAGTGATTTTGAAACGCTGCTGGAAGCAATCTTGCCCGATGCGATGCGAAACGGTGTCCCGGAAGGCCAAGCAAACCGGTGGTGGTCGCAAAGGTGGTCCGAAATGGCGGCGCATTTGGCAGATATGCAGTACAGCTTTGACACGGGACTGGTTGAACGCGCCCAACGCGCGGTGGATCATCGCATCGACGAGTGCAGAGAGTTGATTTTACCAAGGTCCGTGGCCGGTTAACCGTCCTCCAGCTATGGTCAAGCCCATCGAAGCGGTCTAGGTTGCAGCGTCTAAACACCTGATTTGGGCCGCGCCATGAGCAAACCATCCGACAACCCCGCAGATCCGTTCAAAAAAGCCTTGGCCGAGGCGACCAAAGTGTTGGCGGATGACGCGGAATTGACCATCAGCTACTCGGTCGATCCGTCCGGCGTCTCAGGCGACGCGATGCGCCTGCCCCAGGTGAGCCGCCGCATGACGCGCGAAGAGGTCATGCTGGCCCGCGGCACAGCGGATGCGTTGGCCATGAACCGGAAATACCACAACGGTGAGACCCATGCCCGCTATGCCCCGCCCGGCGAGATGGCGCGTGACCTTTACGAGGCAATGGAAACAGCCCGGTGCGAGGCGATGGGCGCCCGCGATATGCCCGGCACAGCCGGAAACATCGACACCAAGATCGGCTATGATGCCATGCGGCGCGGCTATGGCCAGATCACCGAAGCCGCCGAAGCCCCGCTGGCCGTGGCCGCCGGCTATCTGATCCGCCATTTGGCAACCGGGCGCGACCTGCCCCGCGACGCACAAAACGTCATGGAACTGTGGCGCGGCTATATTGAACAACAAGCGGGCGGAACGCTCGAAGACTTGCAGGAAATCCTCGACGACCAAAGCGCCTTCGCCAAATTCGCACGCCAGATCATCAAGGATCTCGGCTATGGCGACCAATTGGGCGATGATCCGGACCAATTGGACGACGACCAACAGGACGACGCACAGGAAGACGGCGAAGACGAGCAGGAACCTGACAGCACAGGCGATGACGCGCCCGAAGAGGACGAGGCAGACGCCAACCCCGAACAGGCCCAGGAAGAACAACAGGACAGCGCCCAAGCCCAGGTCAGCATGGACGAAATGGCCGATCAGGAAATGGGCGATGAAACTGAAATGCCCGAAGGCGAAGCGCCGCTCGAACCCCCGGCGCCACAGCCGATCTCAGAGGCCGACCCGGATTACAAGGTCTACCTGACTGATCACGACGAAGAGATTGCCGCCGAAGAGCTGGCAGAACCTGTCGAACTGGAACGTCTACGCGCCTACCTCGATCAACAGCTGGAACCGCTGAAAGGCGCCGTGTCGCGCCTGGCCAACAAACTGCAACGCCGCCTGCAGGCGCAACAGAACCGGTCATGGGAATTTGACCGGGAAGAAGGCATTCTGAATGCCGGACGTCTGGCACGCGTGGTCGCGAACCCCACCACCCCGCTGAGCTTCAAGATCGAAAAAGACACCGAGTTCCGCGACACGGTCGTCACCTTGCTGCTGGATAACTCAGGCTCGATGCGCGGACGCCCCATCTCGATCGCGGCCATCTGCGCCGATGTCCTCGCCCGGACGTTGGAACGGTGCAACGTGAAGGTCGAAATCCTCGGCTTCACCACACGAGCCTGGAAAGGCGGCCAAGCGCGCGAGGCGTGGCTAAACGACGGACGCCCCCAGGTGCCCGGACGCCTCAATGATCTGCGCCACATCGTTTACAAAAGCGCCGACGCCCCCCTGCGCCGCGTGCGCACGAACCTTGGGCTTATGATGAAAGAAGGCTTGCTGAAAGAAAACATCGACGGCGAAGCGCTGGAATGGGCCCACCGCCGCATGATCGCGCGCCGTGAACAACGCAAGATCCTGATGGTGATCTCGGATGGTGCACCGGTGGACGATTCAACACTGTCCGTAAACCCGGCCAACTACCTCGAAAAACACCTGCGCGATGTGATTGCGATGGTCGAAAAATGCGGCATCGTTGAACTGCTGGCCATCGGCATTGGCCATGATGTGACCCGCTATTATGACCGCGCGGTGACGATCACGGATGTCGAACAGCTTGCCGGTGCCATGACCGAACAATTGGCCGCCCTGTTTGACAGCGACCCACGCGCCCGCGCCCGGGTTATGGGCATGAAGCGCGCCAGCTAAATCTCATAGAACCATCTCTTTGGCTTCTTCTCTTCAAAAATACTCAAGTCACACCGCAAATGGCATGCGAAGCGATTGAGTATTTGAAAAAAGGAGAAGACCATGGGGCGTGCCGACCCGCATGGCGCAGGAAAGGATGTTCGCATGTTTCAGAGCTTTGACGTCACCGCCCGCCCTGAACAGGGCCCGCCACGGCTGGGGCGGCTCCGCGAGGAGATGCGGGCAGAAGGGTTCGACGGCTTTCTTGTCCCGCGCGCGGATGCGCATCAGGGCGAATATGTTGCCGCGCATGATGAACGTTTGTCCTGGTTGACAGGGTTCACCGGGTCCGCCGGTTTCTGCGCGGTTCTTAGGGATGTGGCCGGCGCGTTCATCGACGGGCGCTATCGGACGCAGGTCAAGGCCCAAGTGGCAGATGTCTACGCACCGGTGCCACGGCCGGAAGTTCAGCTGGCGGATTGGTTGAAAGAGCAACTGCCGGACGGAGGGCGTGTTGCCTATGATCCGTGGCTGCATACAGCGGTTCAAATCTCGCACCTCACAACCGTTTTGAAATCAACGCATATTGCATTGGTGCAAAGCGACAATCTTGTTGATCGGATTTGGGAAGATCAACCGCCACCACCGATGGAGCCCGTGCGCGTCCATCCTATGGAATTCGCTGGCGAAAGCCATGGAGACAAGCGCCAGCGTTTGGCCAAAGATCTGCGCGACACCGGGCATGTCGCTGCTGTCATCACGTTGCCGGACAGCATCATGTGGCTTTTGAACATCCGGGGCGCTGATATCCCGCGTAATCCGGTTGGGCATGGCTTTGCAATTCTGCATGATACCGGAGCGGTTGATCTCTTCATGGCCGCGTCCAAGTTGGAGGGGCTGGAGGATCATTTGGGAACCGAGATCAGCAATTCTGAGCCGGACGCATTCTTAGGCGCATTGGATGTTTTGACAGGGCCCGTCCGATTAGACAAAGGATCTGTGCCGCAGGTTGTGGCAGACAGGCTCGGGGATCGCGCGGTTTATGGAGACGAGCCTTGCGCCTTGCCCAAGGCGCGCAAGAACCCGGCTGAAATCGAAGGATCTGCCGAAGCGCATTTGCACGATGCGGCGGCGATGGTAGAGTTTCTGACGTGGTTTGACGCTCAGCCCACGGGCAGTTTAACCGAGACACAGATCGTCACACAGCTTGAGAATTGCCGGCGCAAGGATAATGCCTTGCAGGATATCTCGTTCGAGACGATCGCGGGCACCGGTCCGAACGGCGCGATCATGCATTACCGGGTGACCGAAGAGACAGACAGCCGATTGGAAGACGGGCAACTGTTGGTTCTGGACAGCGGCGGACAGTATCTGGACGGCACCACTGACATTACCCGCACGCTGGCCATAGGCACCGTCGGGCTGGAAGAGCGCCAAACCTTTACGCGCGTTTTGCAGGGTATGATCGCCATGTCCCGCTTGCGTTGGCCTGCGGGCCTGGCCGGTCGCGATATCGAAGCCATTGGCCGATTGCCGCTCTGGATGGCCGGTCAGGACTTCAATCATGGGCTGGGCCATGGCGTTGGCGCTTATCTGAGTGTACACGAAGGTCCGCAACGCCTTGCCCGCAGCAGCGATGTTCCATTGGAACCTGGCATGATCTTATCGAACGAACCTGGCTACTATCGTGAAGGCGCGTTCGGCATTCGCATCGAAAACCTGATTGTCGCCGAAAAAGCGCCCAAACTTTCGGGTGGTGATCCAGAACGGGATATGCTCTGCTGGCGGACGTTGACCTTTGTGCCGATAGATCGGCAACTGGTCGTGGTTGAAATGCTGACGCCGGATGAGCGCGATTGGCTCAACCGCTATCATGCAGAGGTGTTGGACAAGGTACGCACGCGTGTCAGTGAAGCGGCTCAGCTTTGGTTGGCACATGCGACGGCGCCGATCTGACATATCGCTGTTACAACAAACCCCCAAACGGAGGGGGAGCAGGAAGGGGATAGACCATGGCTGACCACATCAAGATCCGGAAAGCACCGGGAAAATGGAGCGTGCGCTCAGGTGGGGCTGTGCTGGGCGAAAGCAACAATGCGCTGGAACTCAGCGAAGGCAGCTATGACCCGGTGATCTATTTCCCGCGCGAAGATATTGCGATGGCGTTTTTGGACCCTTCTGACAAGACAACCCATTGCCCGCATAAGGGCGACGCCACTTATTTTCACATCGTGAACAAGTCAAAGACAGTTGAAAACGCGGTGTGGAGCTATGAGACGCCATTGGATGCCATGGCCGAGATCAAAGGCTATCTTGCGTTTTACCAGAGCGAAGATGTGACGGTTGAGGCGCTCTGACCGCTGTCACGAATGCTCTTCTGCTGCAGTGGCCGCCAATGCGCGGTTGTAAGCCTTTAGAGCATCCACATGGAACAAGGCGCCCCGCAATTCCGGGGCACCGTTTTCGCCGGTCAGAGAGACGACGGGGACAAAGGTGACCCCGGCCTTCTCGAAAAGCGGCATCGCGGCTTCCAGAGTGGCGTTGATATCCACGTAGATGCCGTTGCCGATTTTGTCCCAGCATTCCTGCTCATCCGCGGCCTCTGCGTGATCCGGGGCGCGCATGACACTGGCGGCACGGAACATGGCCAAAAGATAGGCCTGTGGACCAGCGGCAAGGTGAATACCCCGTCGTTCCAGCTGTGTCAGGAAAAAGGACCGATCCACCAACCGGGATGCCAGCGCCGTCGATATGGACACTGACACCATCACGGCAAGGCCAATCTGCCAATCGCCGGTCAACTCAAACACGATCAATGTCGTTGAAATTGGTGCGCCCAGTACGGCGGCGGCCACAGCGCCCATGCCGGCGAACGCATACAGCGTATAGGTGCCTGAAACCTCTGGGAAAACGCTGGTCGCGATAAGGCCAAAGGCCAAGCCACATAAAGCTCCCACCATCAAAGCCGGCGAGAACACCCCGCCCCCCATGCGGCCCGCGATGGTGATCGCCGCCGCAAGTGCTTTGATCGCGGCAAAGATCATCGCCTCGCGCAGCAACATGTCACCCGACAGGGCGCGAAGCGTGGTTTCGTAGCCAACACCGATGATATGGGGATAGCCGATGGCGATGCCCCCCAACAGGGCCCCGGCCAGTGCAGGGCGCAGCCATCGCGGGATGCCGGTGCGATCCTGCACATGGGCGGCGATGTCTTCGGCAAAGAAAATCGCCTTCATGAAGGCGACCGCAATGATCCCGCACACAAGGCCCAACAGCAGGAAGGCAGGCAATTCGACGTAAAACTGCAAAGACCCTGGCGTGACCAGCATGAATTCTGCCACATCGCCGAACTCCAGTCGGCTGATGACGGTGCCGGCAACAGACGCAATCACGATCGGCGCAAAGGCGTGCACCGCAAAATGGCGCAGCACAACCTCTAGTGCGAAAAGCGCCCCGGCGATGGGGGCATTGAAGCTGGCCGAAACGGCGGCGGCCACAGCACAGCCCAACAGATCCCGCCCGGTGATGCCGTCGGCGTCCAGCTTTCGACACACCCATGTGGAAATGACGCCCGCCAAGTGAACCACCGGCCCTTCTCGCCCCGATGATCCACCAGAACTGAGCGTGATCAGGGACGCCAATGCAGAGGCAAGACCCGCGCGGGTCTCAACCTTGCCGTCATGCAGGGCGGCCCCCTGGATTACGTCGGCAACAGACCGTACGCGCCCATCCGGCGTGAACCGATGCAGGATTAGACCCACGATCAGTCCCCCGCAGATCGGAATAAGCAACACCCAATACCACGGCAGGTGTTCGGCAAAGCTGTGCAGCATTTGCACATCATCCGTGCCGTAGAGAAACGCTTGTAAGGCTTCGATCCCCTTGCGCAACCAGATGGCGGCCAAGCCTGCACAAATCCCAATGGCAAGAGCGATGAACCAGAACTGAACTTGGCTGGGACCGCGGTGTTTCAGAACCTGCCAGCCGTCTTTGCAGGCGGTAACCGCCTGATCGAGCTGTTGCGAAAGAATGGGCCGGTTCTGATTTGCCATTCGGGGCCTGCTGGTTCGTGCAAAATGTCTAGGACTTTGTTGCAGCGCAGAAAAGGGCACGTACCGTAATTTTGATAAACCGTGCCATTTAATGGAACAAATGACCGAAAACTGGCTCTATTAGATTTTGTATATGGCCGTGGCCTAGCCCGCCAACAGGGCGCGAGCGGCCGCTCGCGCCTCGTTTGTCAGGGTATCTCCGGAAATCATGCGAGCGATTTCATGCACCCGCTCTGTGTTTGGCAGTGGTACGACCGTGGACAGGGTTTGATCCGCCTCGACCCGCTTTTGCACACGCCAATGGTGCCCGCCACGTGCGGCCACCTGCGGCGAATGGGTGACGACCAGAACCTGTCCCCCGTCCGCAAGGCGCGCAAGGCGCCGACCGACTGCATCCGCCGTGGCGCCGCCGACCCCGCGGTCGATTTCATCAAAGATCATGGTGAGGCCGGACCCTTCACCGCTGAGGCAAAGCTTTAGGGCCAGCAAAAAACGGCTCAACTCTCCGCCCGAAGCGATCTTGGCCAACGGGCCCGCCGGTGCCCCGGGATTGGTCGCCACGGTAAAGGACACGGCATCTTGTCCGTCCCGACCGGGTTCGGATCGCGTGAGCTGCGTTTCAAAAACGGCGCGTTCCATCTTGAGCGGAGCAAGTTCAGCCATGACAGCGTTGTCCAGCGCACGCGCGGCCTCGGTTCGCTTGAGCGTGAGCGCATCTGCTGCGGCCTGATAGGCGTTTTGCGCCGCTCCACAATCCGATTCCAGCTTTGCAAGGTTTTCGGAACCGGCTTCCAAAGCATTGAGCTTTGCCCGTAGCCCTTCTGCAAAACCGGACAATTCATCGGCCAGAACATCATGCTTGCGCGCCAATGCGCGGATCGCAAACAGGCGCTCTTCGGTCGCCTCTAGCTGAAACGGATCGAATTGCAGCGCGTCAAGGCAGGCTTCGACCCCGGATTGTGCATCCCCCAGTTCGATCAAAGCCCGGTTGAGGGCACTGAGCGGTGCATCGAGCTGACCTTCCGCCTTGTCCGCCACGCCGTCCAGCCAGCGCATGGCGTCCGACATCGCCCCTTCGGCACCGTCCAGCCCCAGTGATTGTCCCGCACGGGCAACATCATCCCGGATCCGTTCGGCCCCCTGCATCAAGCGTCGTTTCGCGTCGAGCTCTGCCTCTTCACCCGGCTGAGGGTCCAGTTTGTCCAGTTCGGCGACGGCATGCCGCAAGAACTCTTCTTCTTCGGCCACGGCCTGCATGGCGGCACGGTGGTCAGACAGGGTCTTTTCCGCATCGCGCCATGCCTTCCACGCGCTCCGCAGCGTCTCCAACAGCGGGCCAGCATCCGCGAATGCATCCAGCAGGTCACGATGACCACGGGGGTTCAACAAGCCGCGGTCGTCATGCTGGCCATGCAGCTCAACCAGTGTTTCGGATAAGGCCCGCAGAACCTCGCCCGAGCACCGGCGGTCATTGACCCAAGCCGTTTTGCGTCCATCTGCCAAGTTCACGCGGCGCAGGATGAGTTCGTCCCCGCTGGGCAACCCTGCCTCTTCAAGTATCTGGTGCGCCGGATGCCCACCGGGCAGGTCGAACACGGCGCTTACCTCACCTTGCGCGGCCCCTTGGCGGACCAGTTCCGCCCGCCCCCGCCAACCCAAGACAAAGCCCAGACTGTCCAACAGAATGGATTTACCGGCCCCTGTTTCGCCCGTTAACACGTTGAGCCCCGGCTGAAATTCCAATTCCAGCCGGTCGATGATCAGCATGTCGCGAATATCAAGTGTGCGCAGCATGTTTCCGCCCTGGCCCCAAGGTCAGAGCCATCTGCCCTGCAAAGACTGACGATAAATCTGGCTCAGCCAGTTGTTGCCGCGCGAACGCGCCTCGAGCCCCTGATTGGTCAGCAGTTTATAGCTGTCTTCATACCAGTCCGTGGATTGGTAATTGAAGCCGAGGATCGCACCCGCCGTTTGTGCCTCATCCACCAGACCCAGTGACAAATAGGCTTCGACCAAACGATGCAGCGCCTCAGCCGTATGTGTCGTTGTTTGGAAATCTTCGACAACCACGCGGAACCGGTTAATCGCTGCGGAATAGCGTTGGCGGCGCAAATAGTACCGGCCGATTTCCATTTCCTTGGCGGCCAGGTGATCAAAGGCCAAGTCAAACTTCAACACCGCAGAGTTTGCATACTCGCTCTCGGGATAAACCTCGATCACGGTGCGCAAGGCTTGCAGCGCCTGGAACGTCAAACCCTGATCGCGCCCGACCTCATCAATCTGGTCGTAATAGCTTAGCGCCAGCAGGTATTGCGCATACGCGGCGTCCTCATCGGTGGGATAAAAGTCGATGTACCGCTGCGCGGCCGCGCGGCTGTTGGGATAATCTCTGTCCCGGTGATACGAAAACGCCTGCATGATCAACGCGCGCTTTGCCCAACTGGAATAAGGGTAAAGCCGTTCGATTTCCGAGAAATAATAGGCCGCATCATCCGCACGGTTGCGGTTGAGCTCGTATTCGCCGCGTTCGAAAATCTGTTCCGGCGTGAATTGTTCAAGCGACTGGGAACGGTCCGTCCGATCACGGCCTCCAAAAAGACCGTTTCCGCCGCACCCGGCCAAAACAAGGGTCAGCATCATAACGCAGAGTAACTTTCCGCCTGTCATGCTGGGCAATCCTTAACCGCTAATCCGAGGCGTTTTCGCCTGCTTTGGATTGGGTTTATCACAGCTTTTTGTCGGGCAAAACGCCTTAAAGACACAATTGCGGGAACCGTGTTCAGGCGACCTCGGGCACCTCGGCCAATACAAGGCCGGCGCCGGGCAGTTGCGCTGTCATTTCCGGGGTGCACGTGATCATCCGAAACGCGTCCGGCGTTTCGAATAAAGCCCGCAAAAGCGTGTTGGTCAGCGAGTGACCCGCACGGTTGCCGACATAATGCCCAACGATCGGTACGCCCGCCAAAGCCAGATCGCCCAAAGCATCCAGCATTTTGTGACGCACGGCTTCATCTTGGTGACGAAGGCCACCGGGTGTCAGTATCGTCGCTCCATCGACTACAACCGCGTTTTCGAGTGTGCCGCCCAACGCCAACCCATTGGCGCGCATCGCTTCGACATCTGCACGGCGGCAGAATGTACGGCTGTCGCACAATTCACGGGCGAAGGCCCCATTGGCCATATCCAGCGTTTTGGATTGAACACCAATTGCAGCGTCTTCAAAATCGATGTGGAACTCAATTTTCAGCCGATCAGCCGGCAACAGGGTTGCCGTCGCATCGCCATTGCGAACAGTGACAGGTTTCAGGATCTGCAAAGCGCGCACAGGTGCTGACTGACGGCGCAAACCACGTCGCATGAAGGCGCGAACAAATTGGGTGGACGAGCCATCAAGGATCGGAACCTCAGGGCCGTCGATATCGATCATCGCATTGTGGATGCCACAGCCTGCCAGGGCCGCCATCAGGTGTTCCTCCGTCGAAACGGATACGCCCGACGCGTTGACCAAACGGGTACAAAGCGGGGTGCGGTCAACCGCATCCCAGATTGCTGGGATCAGGTTGTCGCCGAGGTCAATGTCGGTACGCCGAAACCAAATGCCGTGTTCTGCCGATGCCGGGCGTACAGTGACGCGAACCGGGTTACCGCTATGCAGTCCGGTCCCTTCGAAAACGACGGGTGATTTCAACGTATGTTGCACGGTGACCTCAAGAGTGGCGCAGTCCCCCTGACTGCTTGACCGTCAGGTAAACAGAGCCCACGGTCCATACAACTCAATCTTTGTAACCGACTGAAACATCGCGAATTGAGGTCGGCGATTCTTTGCTTAATCCAGCGCAAGTCGTTATTTTTAAATGGAAAAAGGCCACCGATTGCTGGCCTTTTGTAGTTACTTTGTGACTGAAATTAATTGGCTTGCCGACGCAGGAAGGCCGGAATTTCAATCCGTTCCTGGTTGGGATCGGCGGCGCGTTGCGGCGCTGCCCCTACGGCAGGTTGATTGACCGAAGGTTGCTGACGCGCGGCTTGCGCTCCGGTGTCTGCCGGTGTTTCTGCACCTTGCCCTGTCATGCGGTTGATCAGCGAATTGATGCCGAATCCACGCTTCTCCGGCTCTGGCGCAGGTACCGCTGTTGGCACAGGCCGCGCGGCATCCGGTGCTGCCTTATCGACGGCTGCGCGAAGACGTTGCATGGTTTCTGGTGTTGGTGTTCCCGGAGCTGGCGCCTTGGGGGCAACGAATGCCTCTGTTGGGTCCTCGAACATATCGGCCTGCGGCTCGAACGCAGGAACTTCGGGCTGATACGCTGGCGGCGGCAGACCATCGTCAAATGCGGCGACTTCCTGCGGCTCGTCATCGAACAGATCTTCGGCCAAATCGGACGCGGCCACCTCTTCAACTTCCATACCTTCGAACGCGACCTGCGGTGCTGCGGCTTCGACAGGTGCTTCGTACTCTTCCGCAACCTCTTCCTTCAAAGTCAGAGCTTCGGGACGCGCTGCCTTGGCCACTTCTGCCGAAACGGTTGTTGTCAGCGGTGCAGACATCGGGCGACGTGGCACTGGAATGTCGGTATGCACTTCGGAAGCATCGATGCCCGTTGCAACGACACTAACACGCATTGCGCCTTCCATATTCGTATCCAGCGTGCTGCCAACGATGATGTTGGCATCTGGATCAACTTCTTCGCGGATACGGTTGGCCGCTTCATCCAGTTCGAACAACGTCAGGTCGTGGCTGCCGGTGATGTTGATCAGAACGCCTTTGGCACCGCGCAGGGAAATTTCGTCCAACAGCGGGTTTGCGATGGCTTTTTCCGCGGCTTGGATCGCGCGATCTTCACCCTCGGCCTCGCCTGTCCCCATCATCGCCTTGCCCATTTCGTCCATAACGGCGCGAACATCGGCAAAGTCGAGGTTGATCAGGCCCGGACGCACCATCAGGTCGGTCACGCCCTTAACGCCTTGATAGAGAACGTCATCAGCCATCGAAAACGCCTCGGTAAAGGTCGTTTTTTCGTTCGCCAGACGGAAAAGGTTCTGGTTCGGAATGATGATCAGGGTGTCGACAACTTTTTGCAGAGCTTCAACGCCGTCTTCGGCTTGACGCATCCGTTTGCCGCCTTCGAACTGAAACGGCTTGGTCACAACACCGACGGTCAGCACCCCCAGTTCACGCGCCGCTTGCGCAATGATCGGGGCCGCGCCGGTGCCGGTGCCACCGCCCATACCGGCGGTGATGAAGCACATATGCGCGCCCGCAAGGTGATCGACGATCTGTTCGATACTTTCTTCGGCGGCTGCCGCACCAACGCTGGCCCGCGCGCCTGCACCCAAGCCCTCGGTAACTTTGACGCCCAGCTGAACCCGCGCTTGCGAGTTGCTTTGCTGAAGCGCCTGCGCGTCGGTGTTGGCGACGACAAAGTCCACTCCGTCGAGCTCTTTTTCGATCATGTTATTGACGGCGTTGCCGCCTGCCCCGCCGACACCGAACACGGTGATCCGGGGTTTAAGATCTTCCTGTCCGGGCATCGAAAGGTTCAATGTCATGTGATCTGTCCGCCTGTGCTGCCGACCCGCATTCGCGGGCGTTTTTTACCTTATAACCTCACGATTCTACCGCTACTGCGGCCGTTCGTCACCTAAAAAACGCAAAAATGCCCCAAAATATAGGCATAATTCTGCCACTTTTGTCTGTATCTCTGCGAACCGGCAAGATTTTGCGGTTACCAATTGTCGCGGAACCATTTGACCGCCCGACGGAAGGAGCGCGCGGAATATTTGTCGACGGGGATTTCAAAATCCCACCATTCGTCCTGCGGATGCGCCGCAAAAAGGCACATGCCGACAGCGCTGGAAAAGCCAGGGCCGGTCGCGGCTTGTGGCAGGCCATGAACCCGCAACGGGCGGCCCAAACGAACTTGTTGGCCCAGGATGCGACTGGCCAGTCCGTCCAGACCGGGGATCTGGCTGCCGCCGCCGGTCAGAACGATCTGTTGGCTTGGCAAATGCTCAAACCCGGCTGCGTCCAATCGCGTGCGCACTTCTTCGAGGATTTCTTCGACCCGCGGGCGCATGATGCCGATCAATTCTGCGCGGCTGACCTTGCGCCGGTCATGTTCCCAATCGCCGGTTTCGCCGCCGATCTCGATCATTTCGCGGTCATCCATGCCGGTGGCATGCACCCCGCCGTAAAAGGTTTTGATCCGTTCGGCATTTGCCGTGGGAACGCTCAGACCCATGGAAATGTCGCCGGTGACGTGATCGCCGCCCATCGGCACACTGTCGGCATAGATCATGTGTTTTTTCATGAATATCGAAACGCCGGTGGTGCCACCCCCGATATCGACACAAGCCGCGCCCAACTCTTGTTCGTCTTCGACAAGCGACGCAATCCCAGAGGCATAGGCCGAGGACGCAATACCAGCCAGCTCAAGATCACAGCGCTTAATACAATGAACGAGGTTTTGAATGGCCGGCGCATCGACCGTCAGCATGTGCATATCGACGGCCAGCTGCATGCCCAGTTGACCGCGCGGATCTGAAAGGCCCGACCGATGATCCAGTGCAAAGTTCACCGGCTGCGCATGCAATACCTCGCGCCCCGCTCCGTATTCGGGAACATCGCAGGCAGATAAGACGCGGGCCACTTCGGCTTCGGTCACAACCTGGCCTTCAACCTCGATGGCTGCATCCAGACCGTAAGAGCGCGGCTGTGCCCCTGAAAAACATGCGATGACGTGATCCACACGGATTTCAGCCATCTTTTGCGCGCCTTGAATGGCCGTGCGAATGGCACGCTCGGTTTCCTGCATCGCGGTGATTTCACCAAACTGTACCCCGCGCGACCGGGTTGTGGCCGCACCAATCACGCGAAAACCCGACTGCCCTGCCAAAGATCCGATCGAATTGTCGTCGCTCAGCCGGTTGCTGCCATCGAACCGCAAGACGAGACAGGCGATCTTGTTGCTGCCCACATCCAGAATGGCGACCACACCGCGTTGCATCGCCTGTTTGCGCATCTGCCGCATCGTGCGCTGAGACTGGTAAAGATCTTTCATTTTTATTGTTCGCTCACTGTCATTGCGCGGATGCGTCGCCATTCCGACACCGCGTTCTCGTTCATTCTGAGGGTGGGCCTGCGCCCCAGCCGCATGTCCACAACGGCCAAATCACGTTCCAGCATGTCCTTGGCTTCGTTCAGTGCCAAAACACGGTCCAAGGCGCGCACCGGATCATCCGCGGGCAGCAAAATGCGCTGTCCTCCGTCCAGCACCACATCCCAGCGCCGTTCCCCGATCCGAACAAGGCCGCGCAACCGATCATCCAAAGGCGTGGCCGCCGCAAAAAGCGCCAACGCTTCATCCACGGCCTCATCCGCCGCGTCCCCCGCGATCAACGGCAGGTCCGGATGCTGAGACCGCAGCGCAATCTCATCAACATGTGCCCCGGTTTCATCCAATAGAGACAGACCATCGCGATCCCGCCAGATCAGCGCAGGTGTCCGTTCGACAACATCCACCTGCAGAATACCGCCGGGCCGGATGCGCACGCCTGCTGATTTCACAGGATCCAAACCGGCGATCTGGGTCCGGATGTGTTCGACATCGAGGTCAAAAGAACTGACAGGGAAATCGATCGGGATGATTTCGCGAATGTCCTCGTCCAAGGCGCGCCCCGCCCCATCAATCGCCATGGCGTTGACCATGAATTCCGGGCGTTCCTGCAAGCTTGCAAGGGTCTGGGCAAAAAAGACTGACAAGGCGTCCCGTCTGTCTTCGCTGGCCAGGAACAAGCTGGTGGCCGCACAGACCAAAAGCCCGGGCACACCGATACGCAGCCCCAAACGCATGCCCGGCGTCAGCATCCATCTTTCGACGCGATACGCCCAGCGGGACGGTGCAGGATCGTGTTGCGGTTCGCTTATCTGTTGCATGACGCATCCTCCACCATCCAGGCGCAGAGCTGGCCAAAGGTCATGCCCACGGCTTGCGCCTGCTCGGGCGTTAGTGATGTGGGTGTCATTCCGGGTTGTGTATTGGTTTCCAGCAGGACCAATCCCGCAGCGCCTTTGCCTTCATCCCAGCGGAAATCCGTACGGCTGACACCGCGACACCCCAGTGCCCGATGCGCGCGCAGGGCATAGTCCATACAGAGGTCGAAAATCTCTTGCGGGACGTCTGCTGGCACCACGTGCCGCGATCCGCCCGGCTTGTACTTTGCATCGTAATCATACCAGCCATCGGTCAGAATGTCGGTCACGGTCAGTGCCCGATCCCCGATGACCGTCGTTGTCAGTTCGCGCCCTGCCGCAAAGGCCTCGACCATCACGTCGTCCGGCATATCGCCGGACAGTTGCGGCGGGCCATTGGCATCCTCATGCACGAGGTAAACGCCGACCGAAGACCCTTCGTTGTTGGGCTTAACCACGTAAGGCGTGGGCATCACGTGATTTGCCATGACGTCTTCTTTGGCCGCGATGACCGAAGGCACCACTGGCAATCCCACTTGTTCGTAGACTGCTTTGGACCGCTGTTTGTCCATCGCCAAGGCAGAGGCGAAAACGCCCGAATGCGTATACGGAATTTGCAGCCATTCCAGCAGGCCCTGAACACAACCGTCTTCGCCCCAACGACCATGCAAGGCGTTGAACACAACATCTGGCTGCAATGAACGCAAACGCTCCGAGAGGTCCGGACCGGCATCCAGCTCGGTCACCTCATACCCTTCGCCCCGCAGTGCGGCCGCGCATTCACGCCCTGTGGACAGCGACACTTCGCGCTCTGCCGAAGGCCCGCCCATTAATACCGCCACTTTGGGGGTTGTCCCGCTCGACTGACCCACAATAGTGCCTCAAATGCTTCGGGCTTTTACAACCCGTTTTTGTCTTTTCCGGTGTGTGCCGCCGTTTGAAATCGCCTGTCTGGCGTGTCACATCCCGGATTTTGCATCCTACGGATCACCGACCCGCATGATTTCCCATTCTAGCGTGATACCGCTTGAATCGTAAACCTTTTTTCGCACCTCTTCGCCGAGTGTTTCGAGGTCATACGCGCTGGCCGCATCCGCATTGATCAAAAAGTTCGAGTGCTTTTCACTCATTTGCGCGCCGCCCACCCGAGCGCCCCGCATTCCGGCATCGTCGATCAGTTTCCAGGCTTTCAAATCATGGACGTCATCGTCCCGACCGGTGCTTGAAAACCCCGCAGGATTGCGAAACGTGGACCCGGCGCTGCGATCCTTGGTCGGTTGCGTTGCGTCGCGTTTGGCAATCTGGCTGTCCATCCGGGCGTGCAGCTCTGCTGGCTCGCCCACCGGGGCGTCAAACGTCGCCTCGATCAGAACGGCGCCCATGGGCAGATCGGATTGTCGGTACTGAAAGTTCAGATCTTCTGCGGTCAGTGTCACAACCTCACCCGAGCGCAACACCGCCCGAGCGGCGGCAAAAACATCCGCCGTATAGCTGCCATAACACCCGGCATTCATACGCACGGCGCCGCCAATGCTGCCCGGAATGGTCCGTAGAAATGTCAGATCAACGCCCTGATCCGCCGCCTTGCGCGCGACATGCGCACCCAATGCCGCGGCCCCGGCGGTGACAGTCGTGCCATTCACAGCGATCCCATTAAACCCACGCCCCAAGCGAATGACGACCGCTCGCAGGCCACCATCACGGACGATCAGATTGCTGCCGACACCCATGGGAAAAACCTGCACATCGTTCGGCAGTGCCTTTAGAAAATCGGACAGATCATCGATGTCGGCCGGTTGAAACAGCCAATCCGCCGGGCCGCCCACCCGAAGCCAGGTCAGTTCGTTGAGGGCGCGATTTGGGGTCAGTTTGCCGCGTGGCGTCGGAAGATCAGTCATGCGCGCGTGGTAGTGAGGTCACCCCATTTGCGCAAGCTTCTTCGTCCACGCAAGAGTGTTACACCATTATTCGGTGATGTCGCGGCTGAGCCACGCCGCCGCACCGCCCAACAGCATGCCGATCAGAACCGGCGCGCACAGAAATCCAACCATCAACACCCAAGCCGGACCGATACCGTTAAGGACAAAAAAGGAGGCCGACCCAAGACCGGCGCCAACGGCAGTGCCCACAAAACGCCTGACCCGTTCTCGCTTGATCATCCGAAAGCCAAGCCAAAGGCCCAGCATCGCCGCCGCGAAAACGGCAACGCTCATTCGCCGATGAACTGTTGTTTGATCCAGCGCCCCAGGTACATCACTGGCCACCGCAACATCGACATTCCCGCCAAGAGCACCGCCAGCCCCCACCACGGTCCGTTCTCATAAGTTACGAAGCCTAGGATCGGAATGCCGATGGCAATCAGGAAATAGGCGCGCGCCCAGTGATTATCCTTGGACGGGATCGCGGCAAGGATGTTGGCCAACACGGCCCAGCTGCAGGCTAATATCAGTGACAGGGTCATTTCGGGATCTCCGGACGTTCCCCACGCAACCGGACCAAGACATAGCGCAGCGGGTTGCGGTACATGGATACGAAGGCCAACACCGCAGCAAGGCCAAAGAGCCAACCGTGCTGATAGCCGATAAACACTATAAGGACGGGCGCCGCGATCAACAGAACCGTGCCCGGTTTGATCTGATGCCGGATTGGCAAAAAGGCAATCGCGGTCTAGGCGAAAACCCATGCAATGGCAAGGATGACGGACAGGCTCATGATGCTTTGTCCATCAGGCGTGCGGGCAAGCCATTGGCCCATGCGCTGATCGTACCGGCGCCCAGGCACACAACCATGTCGCCCGGTCCAGCCTGTTCCCGAACCAGACGTTCCAAATCGTTTTCATCCACGATGCTGCGCGCATGTCGGTGTCCATGCCGGATCAGGCCCTGAACAAGGTCATCACGGCTCGCCCCCGGGATCGGGTCCTCGCCAGCCGCAAACACCTCGGCAATGGCGACCACATCGGCCTCGTTGAAACAAGCGCAGAATTCGTCAAAAAGATCTGCAAGCCGGGTATAGCGGTGCGGCTGATGCACGGCGATCACGCGGCCCTCTGTCGCCTGACGCGCGGCTTTCAGAACCGCGGAAATCTCAACCGGGTGGTGACCGTAGTCATCGATGATCGTGACGCCATTGACCTCTCCAACCTTGGTAAAGCGGCGGTTCACACCTGCAAAGGCGGCCAGCGCTTCGCGGATTTCTTCGGCTTTCATACCCAGATGGCGGGCCACGGCCACGGCGGCCAGCGCATTTGACACATTGTGGTCCCCGGGCATGGGCAGTGTGCAGCCCGTCACGACCATCTCGTCGGCCTGCAGTGCGATATCGAAATGGGCGACCCCACCCTTGTAGGTCAGGTTGACCGCGCGAACATCCGCCTGCGCATTAAAGCCATAGGTCACAACACGCCGATCCGAAATTTTACCGACCAGCGCCTGCACCTCTGGGTGATCCGTGCAACAGACCGCCAAACCATAAAATGGAATGTTCGAAACAAAATCCAGAAACCCTTGGCGCAGCGTGTCAAAATCGCCCCAATGTTCCATATGCTCGGGGTCAATGTTTGTGACGATCGCGATTGTGGCTGGCAACCGGTTGAAGGTGCCGTCGCTCTCATCCGCCTCGACCACCATCCATTCGCCCTGCCCCATGCGCGCGTTAGAGCCATAGGCGTGAATGATGCCGCCGTTCACAACGGTCGGATCGAAGTTTCCGGCATCAAGCAGGGTCGCCACCATTGTCGTCGTCGTCGTTTTGCCGTGCGTGCCAGCAACAGCAACATTGGATTTCAGCCGCATTAGCTCGGCCAGCATCTCGGCCCGACGCACGACCGGCAAACCCATGGCACGGGCCGCATCCAGTTCCGGGTTGCCCGGTTTGATGGCTGACGAAATGACAACCACCTCGGCCCCTTCGAGGTTTTCGGCGCGCTGGCCTTCGAAAATTGTCGCCCCCTGATCCTGCAGCCGTTGGGTGATTTTCGATGATTTCAGGTCCGAGCCTTGCACGATATAGCCGTGGTTCAAGAGAACCTCGGCGATGCCCGACATGCCAATGCCGCCGATACCCACGAAATGGATCGGTCCAACATCTCCGGGCAGTTTGGTGGCAGGGGTCATGCGGGCTCCTTTCCGGCAAGCTCTTCTACGAGGGCAACCAAACGGTCTGTCGCGTCCACACGCGCACAGCGGTGCGCCGCGATGGACATTTGCAGGGCTTCGTCCGGGGTTTCAAAGATCGCCGTGATCTGCTGTGCCAACGTGTCGGTGTCAAGGGTGCTTTCCGGGATCAGCTTCGCCGCCCCTGCGTCAACCAATCCGCGCGCGTTGGCCGTTTGGTGATCCCCTGCGGCCGCGGCAAATGGGATCAGGATCGACGGGCGACCGATCACCGTCAGGTCGGCGATCGTGGACGCACCGGACCGGGTGATGACCATCTGCGCGTCAGACATCCGCGCCGGAACATCGTTGAAAAACGGCTCTACCTCGGCATCGATGCCATGGGTTTGACAAAAGCTGACCACCCGTTCCATGTCTTCGGCACGGGCTTGATGACTAACCCGCAGATTGGCGCGGATCGCAACCGGTAACGCGGCAATCGCACTGGGCACGACATCCGATAAGATGCGCGCGCCCTGGCTGCCCCCCATGACAAGAATTGCCATCGGGTAATCGCCGGGCGGGATATAGGGCGCACCTGCTTTTTCCAGGATCGCAGCACGGACAGGGTTTCCGACATGAACGCCCTCAGCCCCATCCGGCAAATCGGTGGGCCAAATACCACAAGCCACTTTTGCAACGCGCGTGGCAAACAGCTGGTTCACCCGCCCCAGAACACCGTTTTGCTCGTGGATCATGCGCGGCAACTTCATCCAGGTTGCTGCCGCCAACGCCGGAATGGACGGGTAGCCGCCAAAGCCAACGACCACGTCAGGGCGATCCCGGCGCATCGCGGCGCGGGCATTCATAACGCCCTTGGCAATTGTCAAAGGCACGCGCAACTTGGCCGCCGCACCACCACGGGCAAAAGTGGCGCTCGCCACCTGCTCAATCTCAGTCGAATGCGGAAACCCGCCGGTATAGCGCGCACCCCGCTCATCGGTGGACAGTTTCACACGCCAGCCCTTGCGCAACATCGCCTCGGCCAGCGCCTGGGCCGGGAACATATGCCCGCCCGTGCCTCCGGCTGCGATCATCAAGAGCGGTTGCGACATCGCCTAGCGTCCTCTCAAAGCATCGGCCAGCTCGCCTTGGGGCCGCGAGCGGGTAAAGGCCAATAGCATCCCAAGAGCGATCCCCCCAGCGATCAACGACGACCCGCCATAGCTGACAAATGGCAAGGTCATGCCATTGGCCGGGAGCAGCCGTACGGCAACGCCCATGTTGATCATCGCCTGTACCCCGAACATGCAGGCCAGTCCAGTGCCCGCCAAACGGATGAACGGATCGCGTTCGCGCATCAGCCGCAACAGCGAGCGCACCACGATACTGGCGTAAAGCGCGATGATGATCAGGACTAGGATCAGGCCGTATTCCTCGGCCGCCACCGCGATAATGAAATCCGTATGCGCATCCGGCAGCGACCACTTGACCTGCCCTTCGCCGACGCCAACGCCGAACAGCCCGCCCTCACGAATGGCGTTGGTGGCATAGCCCAGCTGCGTTGTCGGCGCGACTTCGGGGTTCAAAAACCCGTCAATCCGACGCGCGAAATGTTCCGAACTGGAATAGGCCAGCGTGCCGCCCAACACGACCATGATGGCCATCATCACCAATAGGAGCATTGGCGCACCAGCGACAAAATACATCACGCCCCAGCCAAAAAGAACCAGACAGGCCTGACCAAAATCGGGCTGAATAACCAGCATCATGACAATGCTGATGCAAAGCACGAAAGACCAAAGCGTGCCGGGTGGTCCGTTGATCTGATGCTTGGCCGCCAGCATCCAGGCAGCCACGACCACAAAGGCCGGTTTCATGAATTCCGACGGCTGCACCGACGCAAAGCCAAGGCTGTACCACCGCACAGCCCCTTTGCCGAAATCGGTGCCCAAGACCGGCAACAACGCCAAGGCGACAAAGCTGACCAGAAACCCCAGAACCGCTAGCCGCCGTACCAGACGCGGCGACATCATCGACGTGATCAGCATCACGATCAGCGCCGCCGTACCAAAGATGGCCTGGCGTTCCACATAGTGAAAATTGTCAAACCCGTTGCGCGCCGCCAAGGGCACAGAGGCCGCAAGGCCCAGCAACAACCCAATGACAAACAACAACATCACGGATGTCATCGACCACTTGTCGATGGTCCGCCACCATTTGGGAAGAATAGGCTCGCCCGCCCGCTCTGGGACTGCCCCGTAAACCATTTCCGTCATGGAAATACCGCTCTGTCTGCCTCGATCCGCCCGGTTTTCCGGGTCTGGTCGCGATTCTAACGCGAAAACACGGATCAGGCCAGTCAAATTGACATCGGTCGAAAGGAACCCGGCACAACACCGCTGGCGGATCGCGGCCCGTTTGCGTAAAGCCGTCTCATGCAGTTTCAAACCCTCATCCTTGGCGCCGGCGCTGCTGGCCTGATGTGTGCCGCCCATGCGGGCGCGCATGTGCTGGTTGTGGATCACGCGCGCAGCCCGGGCGAAAAGATCCGAATTTCCGGCGGCGGGCGGTGCAACTTCACCAATCTTCACGCCGAACCATCCAATTTCCTGTCCCAAAACCCGCATTTCGCCAATTCCGCGCTGGCCCGCTACACCCAATGGGACTTCATCGATCTGGTGGACCGGTACGGGATCGCATGGCACGAAAAGACGCTGGGACAGCTCTTTTGCGATGGCTCGGCGAAAGAGATCATCGCCATGTTGCTGCAGGAAATGAAACAGGCGGGGGCAGAGCTCTGGCTGCAGACCACCATCACCAAAGTCACCCGCAACGTGGATGAGTTTACAGTCGAGCTCGACCGAGACGGTCAAACCCAAACCGTGCACTGCCGTAACCTCGTGCTGGCCACGGGCGGCAAATCAATCCCCAAAATGGGCGCAACAGGTCTGGCTTATGACATCGCGCGGCAATTCGGCCTGCGCGTCACCAAAACGCGCCCGGCATTGGTGCCCCTGACCTTTTCGGACGCACGGTTCAAGCCATTGGCCGGCGTGGCCGTTCCCGCGCGGATCAGCAATGCGGAAACCACCTTTGACGAGGCTCTGCTCTTCACCCATCGCGGCCTCTCCGGCCCCGCAATCCTGCAAATCTCCTCCTATTGGCGCGAAGGCGAAACCATCGCCGTCAACCTTGATCCCGAGGCAAAACTGTTCGACCTTCTGCGCAGTCAACGTCAGCGCAGCGGTAAACGTCAGCTTTCGACAGAACTGTCCGCTCTCTTGCCCACCCGACTGGTTGAATTTCTTTCCACGGACCTCGGTCTCACCAACCGGTTGGCCGATCAATCCGATGCAAAACTGCAAGCGCTTTGCGACCAACTCTCTGACTGGTCCCTCACCCCGTCCGGTTCAGAAGGCTATCGCACCGCGGAAGTGACGCTGGGCGGCATCGATACAGATGATCTTTCTTCCAAAACCATGGCCGCAAAATATGTCCCGGGTCTCTATGCCATTGGTGAGGCGGTGGATGTCACAGGCTGGCTTGGCGGCTATAACTTCCAATGGGCCTGGTCCTCGGCCGTCGCAGCAGGCCGGGCCATCGCGCGCAATAACGCCTTGGCTTCTTTCTTGTCAAAAATACCCAAATCCCGACCCAGCCAAACCACGCAACCCCTCAAAGGCGATCACGCACCTCAGCCATAAAGGCCTCTCCGCGCTTTTCGAAACTGTCGTACTGGTCGAAACTCGCTGCTGCAGGGGCCAAAAGCACTGTATCGCCTGGCTCTGCATCGGCCATGGCCGCCGCCACGGCGACATCCATGGTCGTGCAGATCTGCGCTTCGACATCCAGCTGCAGCGCAAAACCCGCCGCCTCCCGCCCGATGACATAGGCCTTGCGCACGGGCCCCGTTGCACCCTGCAACGCTTGCAGACCGCCGTCCTTTTCCAGCCCACCACAAATCCAGCGGATCGATTTGAAGGCACTCAGCGCCTTTGCCGCGCTGTCGACATTGGTGGCCTTGCTGTCATTGACAAAGACGACGCCGTCTTTTTCGGCGACCCATTGGCTGCGATGAGGCAAGCCGCCAAAGCTGCTCAATGCGGCCTCAATCACTTTCGGCGCCAGCCCCAGCGCGCGACAGGCCGCATAAGCCGCACAGGCATTCTGGTGATTATGCGCACCGGGCAGACCCTTGATGTCGCGCAGATCGATGGACCCGGCCTGTCGGCCTTTCCGGTACTCGCTCAGGAACCCTTTGCGGGCAAAGACTTGCCAGCCAGGACCGGTCAGCTTTTGGCCGGACGACACGCGGATCACCCGGTCATCCGCCGGCCCTTCGGACAATTGACCGGCCAGGTATTGGCCTTCGGCCTCATCCACGCCAATCACCGCCCGGTCCGGCCCGCCTTCGGAAAACAACCGGCGCTTGGCTGCGAAATACCCGCCCATACCCGCATGCCGGTCCAGATGATCCGGCGACAGGTTCGTAAAAACCGCGATATCCGGCGTCAAGGCGCGGGCCAGATCCGTCTGATAACTCGAAAGCTCCAGCACAACGACCTCGCCATCATGAGGCGGGTCAATGTCCAACACACCGCGCCCGATATTCCCGGCCAGCTGGCTGGGAACCGCCGCTTCGCTCAGGATGTGGTGGATCAGGGCCGAGGTGGTGGACTTTCCGTTAGACCCCGTCACTGCGATGACCCGCGGGGCCACGTCAAACCGATCCCAATCGCGGGTGGCATAGGACCGGAAAAAAAGCCCGATATCGTTATCGACCGGCACGCCCGCAGACAAAGCCGCCGCGACCACCGGATTGGGGTTTGGGTAAAGATGAGGAATACCGGGCGACACGATCAGGCTGGCGATGTCGTCAAACGCCCCGGGTTTCTTAAAATCCCGTGTCTCGAAACCATCTTGTTCCGCCTTGGTGCGCGCCTCGGGGTTGTCATCCCAACACATGGCCTCGGCGCCTCCCGCCCGCAACGCCCGCGCTGCGGCCAATCCAGAGCGTCCCAGCCCCAAAACCCCGACCTTTTGCCCCTCGAAACCTTGAACCGGGATCATCTGCGCTGACCTTCATGACAACCAAAATCGGCGCCAGATGACCCGCTTCGCCGTCAAATTGCAACCTGAGTCTCCAGAATTCAAACTCAGCTAACAATCCACCTACACAGTATTTGTTCGTTACTCCAACTTCAAAAAACAAGGCAAGCTGGTCTTCCCCCACTGAAGTGGTCCTCCGCTATGTTTAGGAAACGGAGGAAACACATGGCCAACAAGCGACCAAAGCCAGAAGAGATTGTCACGAAGTTACGGCAGGTTGAGGTTCTGACGGGGCAAGGGATGCCGCGTCTGGATGCGATCCGTCAGATCGGTGTGACTGAACAGACCTACTACCGGTGGAAGAAAAAATACGGCGGAATGGGCACGGATCAATTGAAGGAACTGAAGCGTCTGCAAAAAGAGAACGAGCGATTGCGCAAAGCCGTTTCTGATCTGACGCTGGACAAGCTGATCTTGGCGGAGGCGGCAAAGGGAAACTTCTGAGCCCCGCTCGTCGTCGTGCCTGTATTGATCGCGTTCGTGCTGAGCTGAACATCTCGGAGCGTCGGGCATGCCGGGTTCTAAGACAACATCAATCCACACAGCGCAAAGTACCTGCGGGTCGCCCGGATGAAGAACGTTTAGTGGCTGATATGATCGAACTGACCCGGCAGTATGGCCGCTACGGCTATCGTAGGATCGCGGCACTACTGAGAGACGCTGGCTGGCATGTGAATGACAAGCGTGTCGAAAGACTTTGGCGACGAGAGGGGCTGAAAGTGCCAATGAAACAACCGAAGAAAGGGCGGCTTTGGCTGAATGATGGATCATGTGTCAGGCTTCGGCCAGAGCGCCGCGATCATGTCTGGTCTTACGACTTTGTCCACTGCCGCACCGACGATGGTAAAGCTTTCCGCACACTCAACATCATCGACGAGTACAGTCGGGAATGCTTGGCCATACGCGTGGATCGCAAGCTCAACTCAGGCAATGTGATCGATGTGCTGAGCGACCTGTTCATCCTGCGCGGCATCCCATCGTTCATTCGCTCCGACAACGGCCCGGAGTTCGTTGCCCAAGCTGTCCAGGACTGGATCAAGGCTGTCGGCGCGAAGACGGCTTACATCGAACCTGGGTCACCTTGGGAGAACGGATACTGCGAAAGCTTCAACGCAAGGTTCCGCGACGAGTTCCTGAACGGGGAAACATTCTACAGCCTGCGTGAAGCCCAAATCCTGATCGAACAATGGAGAAAGCACTACAACACGAAACGACCACACAGTGCTCTAGGCTACCGCCCACCGGCTCCCGAAACCGTCGTCAAGATGGACCAAAGGTCGATCATGCACTAACAATCAAATTGGACCACTCAGATGGGGCTGATCATATTCAGCGTGCGTTTTTTCGATCCGGTCCCAAGAGCTATATCCGAGCGTCGTTACCTCAAAGTGACCTTTGCCCCTGAACTTCAAAAGGCCTTGATTAGCCAAATCACTCGCGGTTTCTGCAAGTCTAAGTGCGTCTCGGTGACCTTGCCCAACAGTGTTTCTACCGGCTGTGTTGTCATTTGCACTAAGGTAGATGTGGTTACCTTCAATCCTGATCTGTCCATCCGAGGAACCCACGGCGGATCGCATCAACTCAAGAGCAATTGGGTTCTCGCCAACCACCCCGACCAAATCTAAAAAGTTAGCCTCACCATTAAATGACTTTTCATCGCTTGCAGCTAACCGCTGCTCGCGTAATTCCTGTTCGGCTTCTTCGCTGATCTCGCTTGCCTCTTCCAGTCGGCGCGCTGCGGCAAGGGCCGCTTCTTCTTTCTCAGCTTGAGCCTTTTCTTCAGCCACACGCGCATCCGCTTCTGCTTGACGACGTACCGTGTCCAACGCAACTTTGGCCCGCTCTTCATTCTCTTGCATCTTCATTTGTGCAACACGGACGGCCGACTTTTCCTCCTCTTCTTCAATCGAGGCCTTGAGGTTATCTATACGTCGTTGACGTGCCTCATCCGTCTGAAGTTTTTTGATCGCCCTGTTTGGTGCCCTTGCAATAACCTCGCCCACATAGGTGATCCATGGCAGCACCATCGCGGCAACTATTCCTGTTACAATCGGCCAAAGGTACAAAGAACTGGCGTCCGTAGTCGCCTCGAACAACACCAGTCTGTCGGCGGCGGGCAGGTCTGCAAAAAATAAGATCCATAGATCTTTCCAGTTCCAAAACAGAAACGCAAAGAGGATAGATCCGATCCAAGGGCTGCGGACCCTTTCAGAAAACGCGTCAAATGCATCCTTAATAACCTGCATGCTTCAGCCCCACGCTCATTTGCCAATTTCTATAATCAACAACACCTTTTCAATCCGAAGATACTAACAACGCGAAATGAATGAAACCGTCCTAACTTTATAGTCTTGCCTTCTTTTTTTCGGCTTCGACCGCTGTTTTGCACATCCACGTGGGGCGTGGTTTGTTTGGCCCGAGATTTGGGCTATGTGTCTCGCAGGTTTTTATCAGAACGGAGCCGTTCCATGACTGCCTCTCGTCTTTCCCGACGCGCCTTGATGTCTGCTGCAGGTGCCGCCCTTGTGACCACCGCCAGCGGATTGACCGTTCCGGCCCGGGCGCAATCAAAATTCGCGCCGACCCAAACCATGCGCGGGGGGTCGAATAACTATCGCGCGAACGCGCCGCTGGTCGACAGCCTTGGAACCGGGTTCATCATGTCTGGCATCGTTCGGAAAGCCGGAACCGGAGAGCCGTTGTCCGGTGTTCGGATCCAGATTTGGGCCGCAACCACGCTGGGTGGTGAACGTGAGCCGCGCAATCATGGCAGTGTTCTGACCCGTGCGGACGGATCATACAGCCTTGAGATGATGCAAATCGTGCCGAATTTCGGTCAGCCGCATGCGCATCTGGCCTATGACGACGGCACGTTCCAAACGGTCTTCCTGCGTCCGGTGATGCCCAGCGCCCGCGACACCAGCCTGACGGCTAATTTCAACCTGTTGCCCGCCTGATCTGGACCACGCAGATGCGCGTGGTTTTGATATGGGCCCTTTGGGTCCTGCTCGCCGCCGTGCCTGTTGGCATTGCGATGACCAGCCAGTATCTCGCTTGGCGGGGACCTGAATACATCATCGGGGGTTTTGCGGGCATTATTGCCCTCTGTCTTTTGCTGTTTCAGCCGCTGATGGCGGCGCGATGGCTGCCGGGTTTGCGCCCGCGTCGGGCGCGACAGGTCCATCTTTGGCTGGGACGAAGTCTGGTTCTTCTGGTGGCGGTCCATGTGGGCGGCCTTTATCTGACCAGCCCGCCCGACACGCTGGATGCGCTGACCTTCACCGCACCGACGTGGTTTTCCGTATTCGGCGTCACCGCAATGTGGGGCGTTTTTTTGACAGCATTCCTGGTTATTCTGCGCCACCGCGTGCCTGCGACTGGGTGGCTTTGGGTGCATAACGGATTGGCGTGGTTCGTCGTTCTTGCAACCGTCGCGCATGCATTGCTGATCGAGGGTGCGATGGGCCCGGTTTCAAAAACCGTTTTGTGTGCTGCCGTCGTGACCGTGACCACCGCAGTGATGTTGCGGCTGCGCGTCTTTGCGCGAACGGCCAAGCGCGCCTAGTCTGCACCCGATCACGGCAGCGGCGATCACCGCACCTTCAGCGTCGCCAATCCGATCATCGCAAGGATCAGCGAAATGATCCAAAAGCGGATGACGATGGTTGGTTCTGCCCAGCCCTTTTTCTCGTAATGATGGTGGATTGGCGCCATCAGGAAGACGCGTTTGCCGGTGCGTTTGAAATAAAGCACCTGAATGATAACCGACAGCGCCTCGACCACGAAAAGACCGCCGATTATGCCAAGAACGATCTCGTGTTTGGTGGCCACCGCAATTGCGCCCAGCGCGCCGCCCAACGCCAACGATCCGGTATCGCCCATAAATACGGCCGCTGGAGGCGCATTGTACCACAAGAACCCAAGCCCGCCGCCAAAAAGCGCAGCTGTAAAGATCAGGATTTCGCCAGTACCGGGGACGTAATGCACATCGAGATATTCAGTGAAATCGACCCGCCCAACGGCGTAAGCGATGATGCCCAGGGACGACGCCGCGATCATCACGGGCATGATGGCCAAGCCGTCCAGCCCGTCAGTCAGGTTCACGGCGTTTGCCGCGCCGACGATTACGAACATCGCGAAGGGCACGTAAAACAGTCCCATATTGACGAGCGCATCTTTGAAAATCGGGAAAGCCAGTTGGTTTTGCAGCATGCCGGGATGCAGGCTGGTGGCCCAAATTCCGGCAACAGCGGCAATGGCAAACCCCAATGCCAGACGCAGTTTTCCCGGCACGCCCTTGGTGTTTTTTTTGGACACTTTCGCATAGTCGTCGGCAAAGCCGATGGCCGCAAAACTCAGTGTTACAAAGAGGACAATCCACACGAACCCGTTGTCCAGCCGCGCCCAAAGCAGCGTCGCTGTCACCAAGGCACCGACAATCAACAGTCCGCCCATTGTAGGCGTCCCCGCTTTGGAAAAATGCCCTTCCGGCCCGTCTTCTCGAATAGGTTGGCCTTTGCCTTGGGTTTTGCGCAGCACATTGATCAATGGGCGACCAAATAGAAACCCGAACACAAGGGCCGTCAAAAACGCACCACCCGCGCGGAAGGTAATGTAACGGAACAGGTTAAAGACGTCGCCGCCATCAGAAAGGGCCGTTAGCCAATAGAGCATATGTCGCGTGTCCTATTCGTCGTCTTTTGGCGCGGGATGGCCGATTTTGCGGATGGCGTCAACGATGACCCCAAGACCCGTGCCCAACGAAGCTTTCACCAGAACCACGTCGCCCGGGCCGAAGCGTGTTCGAAGTCCTTTGATCATCTTTTGACTGGTTTCCCGCCATTCACCCTTATTGCGTTCCAGCAGCGCGTTGTGCATCGCGCGCATCAGCGGGCCGACACAATGGACCGTGTCGATGTTTTCCATGGCTGGCAGTGCAGCAAGCTCTGCATGCAGACTGACCTCGTCAGGTCCCAGCTCGCGCATATCGCCCAAGATCGCGATACGTCGACCGGCGCGTTTGCCGGGACCAGCGGGCCCCGCCTGGGCTGCGGCTAGAACCTCAAGCGAAGCGGCCATCGAAGCCGGGTTCGCATTATAGGCGTCGTCGATCAATTCCAGCCATGTGTCAGGGTCAATTGGATCGATCAGAATCCGTTCGCGTGCGCCACGCCCGCTGACCGGGGTCCAATTGGACAAAGACATGGCCGCGCGGCCACGGTCGGCGCCCAGCGCCCAAGCCGCGGCCAACACGCCCAGACCATTGACCGCAAAATGACGACCGGGTGCGGTCACCTTAAAAAGAAGTGGAACCCGCCATGCGCGCGCCTCTGCCACAGTTGTGGTACCGGTCACCTCAATTTTGACAGCGCGGTGATGACAGGATTGCGCTTCACCAAAGGTGATCACCTGCGCACCCGCTGCATGTGCGATTTCCTGCAGGATACCTGTCGTCGGCACATCCCCGTTCAGAACCGCGATGCCACCCGGCTCCAACCCTTCGACAATCGAAGCTTTCTCCCGCGCTATGCCTTCAATGTTGTCGAACGCTTCCAGATGTGCCGCGGCAATCGTCGTGACCATCCCAACATGCGGACGCGCCATGCGTGCGAGCGGTGCAATCTCGCCAGGATGGTTCATGCCAATCTCGATCACTGCGTATTCGGTATCCGCAGGCATTCTGGCCAAAGTCAGAGGAACACCCCAGTGATTGTTGTAACTGGCAACGGATGCATGGGTGCGGCCCTGATCGCCCAGAACCTGCGCCAACATTTCCTTGGTCGAAGTCTTGCCCACGCTGCCCGTCACGGCAACAACACGTGCTTTGGTCCGGGCACGCGCGACGCGTCCCAACGCTTCGAGCCCCGATTGCACATCATCGACAATGAGCAGAGGGGCATCCGGGCTGACACCTTCCGGTATACGGCTCACCAACGCAGCGGCGGCCCCTTTTTCCAAAGCTTGGGCGACAAACTCATGCCCGTCACGCGCAGCTTTCAACGCCACGAACAAATCGCCCGGCGCGATCGTGCGTGTGTCAATGGATACCCCGTTGGCGACCCAATCAACGGCAGAGCTGCCACCGGTTGCGGCCACGGCTTCGCCAGATGTCCAAAGGCTCATGCCAATCCCCCATCCAGTGCTGCAACCGCGACGCTGGCCTGTTCCACATCATCAAAGGGCAGAACGTCATCGCCAACGATTTGCCCGGTTTCGTGGCCTTTGCCACAAATGAGCAAGGCATCGCCCGGTCCCAAAGCATCAACACCGCGCAAAATCGCCTCTGCCCGGTCGCCGATTTCGGTCGCATTGGGCGCGCCTTCCATAACCGCCATGCGGATGGTGGCCGGGTCTTCGCTGCGCGGGTTGTCATCTGTGACGATCACCAGATCGGCGTGTTCCGCCGCCGCCTGCCCCATCAGGGGTCGCTTGCCCGCATCCCGGTCGCCACCTGCGCCAACAATGGCAATCAAGCGGCCCATGACATGTGGGCGCAAGGCCTGAATGGCCGTCGAAACCGCGTCCGGCGTATGTGCGTAGTCAACAAACACCGCCGCACCGTTTTCGCGAGTGGCGGCCAGTTCCATACGCCCCCGGACGGTCGTCAGATGCGGCAGCGTTTCAAACACCGCTTCGGGTTCATCCCCTGCCGCGATCACAAGCCCGCATGCCAGCAGAATGTTCTCTGCCTGAAAGCCGCCGATCAGGTTAAGCCGAACTTGATGAACCTTACCAAGATAAGAAAATCGCAAGTCCTGACCGGTCGCATCGAAGCGTTGGGTCAAACGATTAAGATCGCCCGTCCCCTGTCCAATGGTCATGACCGATTGTCCCCGCGCCGCCGCGATGGCGCGCATTTCCGGTCCGCGCGGATCATCCATGTTGATGACGGCGGTTCCGTCCTCTGGCAAAACCCGCCGGAACAGACCCGCCTTGGCCGCGAAATACGCCTCAAAGGTTTCGTGGTAGTCCAGATGGTCCTGCGTAAAGTTCGAAAACCCCGCCGCGGTCAGCGTCACGCCATCCAGACGGCGCTGATCCAAGCCGTGGCTGGAAGCCTCCATTGAAGCATGGGTAACACCGGCCTCTGCCGCACCCGCCAAGGCGCGGTGCAGCGTGATCGGTTCAGGTGTCGTATGGGCCAGCGGTGCGGTCCAAGCCCCTTCGACGCCCGTCGTTCCCAGATTGACCGCTGCATGGCCCAGTTCCGACCAGATTTGGCGCACGAAACTAGCGACCGAGGTTTTGCCATTGGTTCCTGTCACCGCGACGATGGTTTTGGGTTGCTGCCCGAACCACAAGGCCGCGGTGTAGGCCAATGTCTGTCGAGGGTCGTCTGACAGGATTAAGGCCGCCCCGCTGTTCAAAATCTCTTGTTCGGCGATCCGCGCCCCTTCGGCATCGGTCAGGATGGCCGTCGCCCCTTGGCGCAAAGCGTATTGAATGAATTCGCCGCCGTGAACACGGCTGCCGGGTAATGCCGCGAACAAGTACCCTTCCTTGACCTCGCGACTGTCCACCGCAATGCCCGCAATCTGAACGTCGCGCCCTCCTTGGGCGGTGAGGGCCAGCTGGCTCAGTGACTTGGTCGCGGTGCTGGGCCCCATGGGTTCTGCCTGTGCTCTTAGTTTGAGGTGAGGTGTATATCACCCAAGGGTTGGGGTTCAATGTCTGGTCTGAGCCCCAGGAGCGGTGCCACACGCGATATCATTTCAGCGGCCACAGGCACAGCGGTCCAACCCGCCGTGCGGCGCATCTCGCCATAGGTGAAAATCTGTGGCTCATCCAAGGTGACGATCAGCGCATATTTGGGGTCATGCGCGGGGAAGAGGCTCGCAAAAGTCGCAATAACCTTATCCTCGTAATATCCGCCCGTAGGTTTGGGTTTGTCCGCCGTTCCGGTTTTGCCACCAACGGCATAGCCCGGCACATCCCCAAAGCTGGCCGTGCCTTCGGTGACCACTTTGCGCAGCATATCGCGGGATGCTGACGCCGCCTGTTCGGACATGACCCGGGGACCATATTGCGGGCCATCCTGTTTCAGGATTGATGGGCTGACATAATGCCCGCCATTGGCAATCGCGGCATATCCGGCGGCCAAATGCATCGGACTGACCGAAAGGCCATGGCCATAGGAAATCGTCATCGTGCTGAGTTCGGACCAATTGGGGGGCAACAAAGGCTTGCCGCCCTGCGCCTCGACAATCTCAAACGGTGTCGGGTCCAGCATGCCCAGATCGCCCAAGAAGTCCTTTTGTCTTTCGGCGCCAATGATTTGCGCCATGCGCGCGGTTCCGATGTTGGATGATTTGACCATGACCTTGGTCACGCTCATCTCATTGCCATAGTTGCGGAAATCGCGAATGCGGAATTTTCCCCAGCGCAACGGGCCGCGCGTGTCCAATAGGGTTTCGGGATTGACGAGCCCCAAATCCATGGCCTGTGCCGCCGTGAAGATCTTAAAGGTCGATCCCAGCTCGTAGACGCCCTGTACCGAGCGGTTGAACAGCGGGCTGACCGAAGGGTCATTGCCCGACGCCGGCGGGCGCGGCCGATCGTTAGGGTCAAAGCTGGGCAGCGAAACGACCGAAACAACCTCGCCCGTATGCACATCCATCAGGATCGATGTGGCCCCTTTGGCATCCATGATCTTCATGCCGCCATCCAGAACACGTTCGGCCGCGGCCTGAACCGTCAGGTCGAGCGACAGTTGAAGGGGCGCATTGCCATTCGCGGGGTCCCGCAGATAGCCGTCAAATTGCTTTTCGACACCAGCAACCCCAATCACTTCCGCCGCACTGACCCCCTCCTTACCGAATGACGCCCCGCCCAACACATGGGCCGCCAGTTTGCCATTGGGATAAAGGCGCATTTCTCGCGGACCGAACAGCAGACCGGGATCGCCAAGATCGTGTACCGCCTGCTTTTGCTCTGGGCTGATTTTCTTTTTGACCCACAAGAACTTACGCTTGCCGGTAAAGTCCTTGATCAGCCGCTCTTCTTTCAGGTCGGGAAAGATCTTTGCCAACCCTTTGGCTGCCGCAATAGGGTCCACCATCTGAGGCGGCTGGGCGTAGAGCGAATGGGTTTCGAAATTGGTCGCCAGAATGTTGCCATTGCGGTCAACGATGTCGGCCCGTTGCTGCGCGATGACAGCACCCGGCGCGTTGGCCAGTGGTTCCATCGGTTCGGTTGTCGCGATGTGCCCCATGCGGATACCGACCACCGCATAGGCGCAAAAGAAAAAGACACCCAGCACCAACAACCGACCCTCAGCCCGGTTGCGCGCGCGGTCCTGCATCTCTTCATGCCGTTGGCGGATGTTTTCGCGTTCGATCAGCTCAGGGTTCTCGCCCTTGTCACGGGCGGGCAGAATACGGGCAAGGGGGCGCAGCGGGATGCGGGTCATGGGGTTTCAACCTCCATTGTCGAAACATCAACGCCGTTGGTGATGTCCAAAAGATCATTTGTCGGGAAACTGACCTGATCAACGCGACCAAACTGATCCGATGTCAGTGGCAGAAGGCCGAGCCGGTCAAAATTAATCTCTGCAAGATCAAGCAGTCGGTCCGGTCGGTTGAGATACGCCCATTCCGCCCGCAGCACGCTCAGCCGGGCTTGAGCCGCGCCAATATCACGCTGCAAAGCTTGCGTTTCAGACAGGACCTGTTGGGTCGAATAATTTTCGCGATAGGCCCAGAAGGCGAGGCCAAAGACAGCCAAGGCCGTGAGTACGTAGAGAAGGCTTTTCATCTGGTTCCTCTGGATTTGGCCGAGAGCTGTGGCATGCCAATGGATTTGGCATCGACCGTCCCGGACGGCGCATCCGTGCGACGCGCCACGCGCAGCTTGGCTGACCGCGCGCGCGGATTGTCTTGCAATTCCTGGTCATCTGGCCCAACAGCGCGCCGGGTCATGATCTGAAACTGCGGAGCTTCCTCCACCTGTTCCGGCGCATAGCGGTTGGCGCGCCCGGTCTGACCGCCGCGTTGCTGCAAAAACCGTTTCACCATGCGATCTTCGACCGAATGGAAGGTGACAACGGCCAACAGGCCGCCGGGCTTTAACACGCGCTCTGCAGCCATAAGGCCTTCAAAAAGCTCTTCGTATTCGGCATTTACGGCAATGCGCAGCGCTTGAAAGCTGCGGGTGGCTGGATGAGATTGACCCGGCTTGGCCCGTGGCAGGCATCCCTCGACGATCTCGGCAAGGTGCAAGGTGTTTTCAATTGGCGCTTCGGCCCGTGCCCGCAGGATTGCCTTTGCAATCCGACGGCTGGCGCGCTCTTCCCCGTAATGAAACAGAATATCGGCCAGCTCGGCCTCGGTCGCCGTATTCACGATGTCAGCGGCACATGGCCCATCCTGAGACATCCGCATATCGAGCGGTCCGTCCTTCATGAACGAAAAGCCACGCTCTGCCAGATCCAGCTGCATCGAAGACACGCCAAGGTCCAGCACCACGCCATCAACAGCGTCCGCATAGCTGTCCATCTGGGAAAAGAGGCCCGGCTGTTGCACAAGGCGTGCGCCATAGTCGTCCGCCCAGTCCGACGCCATGTCAAAGGCCAGTGGGTCACGGTCCACCGCAATGACCTTATCTGCACCAGCTTCCAGCAACCCGCGTGTATAGCCACCCGCACCGAACGTGCCGTCCAACCATGTGCCGCTAACCGGCGCCACGGCGGCCAACAAGGGGCGCAACAAAACAGGAATATGTGGGGCATCTGGGTCCGGGCGGTGTTCCGCTGCCATGACCGTCACGCGCCCCCGTCGCCTTCCAGGAATTGAAGCGGATCAAAATCCTCTGGCAATTCGTCCAGCATCGCTTCGGTCGCGGCCAATTCCTCGGTATCGTATGTCTCGGGCTTCCAGATCTGGAACGTATCACCAGCGGCGATAAAGAACGCCTCATTGTCCAGATCGATCTTCTGGCGCAGCTTTGCCGGCAGAACCAAACGCCCGGTTTCATCGACTGTTGTCGGGAAAGACTGACCGTTGAACATGCGTTCCAGCATTTTCCGGCCCGACGACCCGCGCGGGAGGGCGGCGATTTTGACGTCGACCTCTTCGATCGCTTCCATTGTGTAGCATTCAAGGTATTTGCGGCGATGGTCGCCATACACGATCACAAGCTCTGGTGTATCGCCGGATTGCCAGTTGGGATCGCCCGCCTCAAGCACACGGCGAAAAGAGGCCGGGATAGACACCCTGCCCTTTGTATCCACCTTGTGGTGGCTTTCGCCTCTGAACCTGCGGCCCAAGTCCCTGTCCTTTTTTTCGCGCCCCCGCGATAATTCTCGATCCCCAGAAGGGAAAACGGCGGGTTGAACTGCTGCCACTGTTCAACCCGCCGCCCTCGTCCCGCCTCGCGGGGTGTCCAGCTGCGCGCGCCACCTGGGGGGATGTCTGCTCGCCAGCGCGCCGGATCTCTTTGTTCTGATGAAGGGCTGCCTGTACGAAACCTGCGTTTGTTTATTTTTTTGGGGTCTTGATGCCCTTATGTGCTCTTCATCCGATGAGCAAGGGATGCCACGGGAATTCATGGAAATCAATCAAAAAAATGCACGACTTCTACCAATTCTTGTTTTGAGGCCTCCTCAAAAACAAGATGTTGTGTCGAAATTGCTGAAATTTTCCCCACATTATGGATACTGAGCAAGCTTGAATACTATATGTAGTGATTCTTTAAAATTGACACGATTACCCATGAATTCCCAATTTTTTAAGCAGACTTCACTACTTCGGCAGATGTACATGTTTTGTTCTCATCTTTCAATGCGAAATTTCCAAGATGAAGCGTCATCCGAGCCATGATTCAGGGCAAAACAGGAAACCGCCCATGGTTTCCCATGGGCGGCCCCACAAAATCCCGTGGATCACAGTTTAGGCCATACCACCTTGGACCAGACGCTGCGCCAATTGCGCATAAGCTTGGGCTGCGGGCCCGTCCTGAGCCGCGATCGGCGTTCCGCCGTCACCCGCCAGCCGTGTGTCCAGATCAATCGGCAAAGCGGCCAATAACGGAACGCCCAGCTTTTTCGCCTCGTCCGCCACGCCGCCATGACCAAAGATGTGATGCTCGGCACCACATGACGGGCAGACAAAGCTCGACATGTTCTCGATCAACCCCAAGACAGGGATTTTCAGGGTGTCAAACATGTTGAGCGCTTTGCGCGCGTCCAACAGCGCCACGTCTTGTGGGGTGCTGACGACAATCGCGCCCGTCACTTCGGATTTTGTGCAGAGTGTCAGCTGTACATCGCCGGTGCCGGGCGGAAGATCGACGAGCAACACGTCCAGCTCTCCCCATTCGACCTGCCCCAGCATTTGCTGCAAAGCCCCCATCAGCATCGGCCCGCGCCACACCACGGCGCGATCCGGGTCAACCATCAACCCGATGGACATCATCGTCACGCCATGTGCCTTCAGAGGAATAATCGTCTTACCATCTGGGCTGGACGGCTTTTTGCTGACACCCATCATGCGTGGCTGCGACGGACCGTATATATCAGCGTCCAAAAGCCCGACCTTGCGACACGCCCGCGCCAACGCAACCGCCAGGTTTGATGACACTGTGGATTTCCCAACGCCACCTTTGCCACTGCCGATGGCCAGAATGCGCTGGACACCGGATGGTTTTGTCGGGCCCTCTTGCGGCTTTGGGTGCCCGCCGATTTTCAGGCTGGGCGGCGCGCCTTTGTTCGGCGCCGGCTGTGCCGCAGGTCCGTGGGCCGTCAAGGCAACAGAAACGCCCGCCACCCCGGGCAGTTGGGCCACCGCGCTTTCCGCCGCCTGGCGCAGCGGCTCCATCTGACGCGCAACCTCGGGCGACGGTGCCTCTATGACAAAGCGCACCTGGTCGCCCTGAACACTCAACGCTCGAATCAAATCGCGGCTGACCAGTGTTCCGCCATCCGGCAGGTGCAACCGCGCCAGTGCTTCGAGTATCTGTACTTTGGTTATCGACATGCCCAAACCTCCTGCCAGTTGCCTCTTTAACTGGCAAGCTGTTAGCGCCAGACAAGAGGTGCGACCGAATTTACCCGTTGATTTGACCATTTGCACAAAACTTGGGCGTTTACCCTATGCAAATGCTGCATAGCAGAAATGATTAACCGGGGGATTGTGCAACTGCAGCATTCACCTATCTTTGTCTCAACACAACGAAACGACGTCATAACAAGACGTTACGTGAGGTAATCGAAATGGCTTATGTAAATACTGCCGCTACAAATGTTCGCTCGGACGCACAAGGCTTCTTCGCCGATCTGGCCGAGCGCTATGCAAAATACCGGGTCTACCGCACGACCTTGAACGAATTGCGCGGGCTGAGCGATCGCGAATTGGCCGATCTCGCCCTGAGCCGGTCGATGCTGCGCAGCATCGCATACGAAGCGGCCTACAAAGCGTAAGCCGGACAGAACACCAGAGATCAGGCCTTCTTCTCCTCCTCCCTAGAAGGTCTGCTTTAGGCGGCGGCATCTCTCCTCCTCCCTGATGTCGCCGCACAAAATTCCCGGCCAAGGCCGGACCAGATACACCGGGGCTCTCCTCCTCCCTGCCCTTGGTGTTGAACGTGAACGGCGGCGCCTCTCCTCCTCCCTGGCGTCGCCGTTTCTTTTTTGTCCAAACGCACATAGGCTTGACGACAAACAGAACGGGAGAAATGCGATGGGAATGGTTGGTGGCTGTTATTGCGGCGAAATCCGGTACGAGGCGGGCGGCGCGCCGGTCTTGAAAGCCCAATGTCATTGCCGCGAATGCCAGTATATCAGCGGCGGCGGACCGAATTTCTTTATGCTGATGCCCGAAGACCAGTTTCAATTTACCCAAGGCACGCCAAAGCAATTCACGCGCAGCGATATAGAAAACCCGAGAACGCGGGACTTTTGCGGGACCTGTGGCACCCATTTGCTGACCCGACTGCCGGGCCGGGATCAGGTGGTACTGAAGGTTGGCACCTTGGATGATCCGTCACAATTCGAAGCATCACAAATGGCGATCTATATGATCGACACGCAGCCGTTTCATCTGGTGCCGGACGGCGCGCCTGTCTTTGACCGGGTGCCGTCGCGCGGGTGATCAGAAGGGAATATCGTCCGGTGCCGTCAGGAACCGGGCCACCACGTTCTTAACGCCTGCCTTTTCAAAGCTGACCTCGATCTTGTCGCCTTCGATCCCGATCACCGTGCCGTACCCGAATTTCTGGTGGAACACGCGCGCGCCCATGTCAAAGGCCGCCACCGCCTGCATATCGATGACCGTATTGCGGCTTTCGCGCGGCTGGCTCATCCCGCGCTCGCCCGAGCGGGCTTGCAGCCGCCGCCATCCGGGCGAGTTATACCCATCGGCCTGAACCGCTGCCTCCTCAAGCCGAGAAGACGGTGTTGGCGCCGCGGCACCATATCCGCCACCGTAAAGGCCCGGCGGGGTCAGAACATCCACGTGATCAGCGGGCATTTCATCGATGAACCGTGACGGCATCTGGCTTTGCCATTGGCCAAAGACCCGGCGGTTGCCGACAAAAGAAATGGTGCACACTTCTTCGGCGCGGGTGATCCCGACATAGGCCAGCCGACGCTCTTCCTCGAGGCCTTTGACGCCGCTTTCATCCATGCTGCGCTGTGACGGGAACAACCCATCTTCCCAGCCGGGCAAAAAGACCACGGGAAATTCCAAACCCTTGGCGGCGTGCAGGGTCATGATCGACACCTTTGGCCCCTCGCCTTCGCGTTCGTTGTCCATCACCAGCGACACATGTTCCAAAAACCCTTGCAGGTTCTCGAAATTATCAAGCTGGTTGATCAATTCATTGAGGTTTTCCAGACGACCCGGCGCCTCTGGCGTTTTGTCGTTCTGCCACATTAGCTTGTAGCGAGCACCGACAAGTATGCCTTTGGCCAAAGCGCAGTGGTCTCCTTGCAGTCCATCTATGTATAGCCTCTGGGCTTCATAAGAAACTTCAAATTCAACAACTTCTGCTTTCAAGCGATCTACCTTTGCTTGCAGTCGCTTCACCTCATTTTCATCGGGGTCATCTAATTTCGACTCTTTGCTTAAACGTTCCTCCTCTTCGCGTAATCGTTCCTTCCTGTCTGCCAGCACAATTTGAAGCCTTTCGGCCTCTTCTTCAAACTGCACTATCAAATCGCTGTTTCTTGTGTTTTTTTGGATCGTAATCCAAATTGCAATGCTTTCGAGCAGCTTGTTTAACTCGATGCCACCTTTGCCCTTGATTAGCCCGGCCTGAACCGCCAATCGCGCCCCTTCGAGCAAGGAAACACCATTGCTGCGCGCCGTGGTTTGAATAGTTTGTTGCGCCTTATCCCCAAGGCCGCGCTTGGGGGTGTTGACGATCCGTTCAAAGGCCAGATCGTCATCCGGGCTGGTCACGACGCGGAAATAGGCCATCGCATCACGGATCTCCATCCGCTCATAAAACCGGGGGCCGCCGATCACGCGGTAAGGCAAGCCAATGGTCAAGAACCGATCTTCAAGCGCGCGCATCTGGTGTGAGGCACGGACAAGCACGGCTATTTCATTCAGTGAGAACTTTTCCTCCACATAACTCTGCATTGCACCCAGCATATTCGAAGCGGCTACATCCTCAGAAAGCAAATCTTTCAATAGATTGAATATCTTAACGTCCTTAAAGACCTCGCCGTTTTCTAGTGACTCTCTAATGAATTGTTGTTCCCCAATAGGGCTGAGACTATTTTTTGCCCGGTGATCGAGCATCTGTTGAAAACTCTTGAAGCGTGTGTTGAACCGGGTCCTAGCTTCCTCAGCTACGCCACTGCTTAGGTCTTCAATCTTTTCGCCAATCCAACGCGCCTCTTCTTCTTCATCCCAATGTCCAATTAGTCTGACCTTATGAACCGCGCGACCTTCAGCCGACGCAATGGCAGAAACTCCCAATTCAGTATCGAGTGTTTTTCCGAGCCGATTTCGATTGGCATGTATCAATTGGTTGGAGGCTCGGAGGATGTGTTCGGTCGACCGGTAATTCTGTTCAAGCCGGACCACATGGGCGCCCGGAAAATCCTTTTCAAAACGCAGGATATTGCCCACCTCGGCCCCGCGCCAACCATAGATCGACTGATCATCATCGCCGACGCAACAGATGTTTTTATGCCCGCCCGCGAGCAAACGCAGCCACATGTAATGGGCGACATTGGTATCCTGATATTCGTCCACCAGGATATAGCGGAACCAGCGTTGGTATTGTTCCAGAACGTCCGGGTGGTTTTGAAAAATGCTGACCATATGCAGCAACAGGTCGCCGAAATCGACGGCGTTCAGCTCGATCAGGCGCGCCTGATACTGTGCATAAATCTTCGGACCTTGGTGGTTATAGGCCCCGGCATCTGCTGCAGGGACTTTGTCCGGCGTGATCGCCCGGTTTTTCCAGCTGTCGATAATCGATGCCAGCTGTCGCGCGGGCCAGCGTTTGTCGTCAATGCCCGCCGCCGAAACCAATTGCTTCATCAATCGCAGCTGATCGTCAGTGTCCAAAATGGTGAAGTTTGACTTTAGCCCGACTAATTCCGCGTGGCGCCGCAACAGCTTCACACAGATCGCATGGAACGTGCCCAGCCACGGCATGCCTTCGATGGCATGGCCCAACATTCCACCCACGCGGTTCTTCATCTCGCGCGCGGCCTTGTTGGTAAATGTGACCGCCAAAATCTCATTCGGTCGGGCCGACCCGGTATTAAGCAGGTGCACAATGCGCGCGGTCAGCGCCTTTGTTTTACCCGTACCCGCCCCGGCCAGCATCAGGACCGGCCCCTCCAACAGTTCGACCGCCTCTCTCTGCGCCGGGTTGAGGTCATCCAAATAAGGTTGCGGTCGCGCCGCCATCGCGCGTTGCGACAGCGAAGCCGCTTCAAACGCGTCCATTTCGTCAAAACTGCTCATGCGCGCAATGTAGACCAAGCCGGGTCACAGGAAAAGGCGTGTTCTTGAATTGTTCCAGATGTTAATTTGAACTTCACTTGATTTCCGCAGACCCACCCGACAAGTTTGCGTCAAGGCAAGAGGCAAGAACCGACAAAACAACGAGGGCCGCAGCAGAACGTGACGGGCAAAGTCATCATTTTCCGAAGAGACCGGCTGGGCGCACGGCTGCGCAACATCATCGCCGGCATTCGGTTGCACGACATGTTCGGTGCCGAGCTGGTCGTTGCATGGCCCGTTGGCCATTACTCGCAAGAGCTGCGCCGCCCGCGCGATCTGTTTGAGCGTCGGTTCATTCTCGACCATTTCGTGACGAAGGACCCCGATATTGAGGCACTCTTGGCCGGGGCAACGCCGTTCAAGAAGTTCCCCTCGGTCGATGAGATGCGCACCCATCTGGACACGGGCAAAGACATTTTGATCGAAGATATCGGCGAACAAGTCCGCCTGCCCGGCGAACCCCCGGAAAACGCGAGCGCCGCTTTTGTCGCGGCAGCCGCGGCGGTGCCGATCAACAAGACGGTTCAGGCCCGGTTGGAGTTGTTTGATGCGTTTTGCGGTGGCCAGAAGGTCACCGCCCTGCACGTACGGCGCGGCGACATCATCTATGACCCGCGTTGGGCCAAAGACTATTGGCCAACGAAATACGTGCCGGACGAATATTATGACGCGATGATCGAACCACAGTCGCCTAGTGCCTATGTACTCTTTTCGGACACCACCGCATCTGTTGCGCGCTTCAGGGATGTCCACGGCATTCAATCGGCAGCGGACATCATGCAGTTGCAAGACCTGGATCAAGCACAGGCCGATCTTTGTGAATTGCTGGCCATTGCCCGGTGCACATCGGTTTTGTCAGGCTCGCACAGCGCTTTTTCCTCTGCAGCGACAATGATTGGCGGCGCGCGGAAAATTGCCTTGCCGGACGATATGCCTGATGACCTACGACTGGCGGCGGAAATCCAGTTGCGCGACCGCGTCGGCAAAGGTGCAGGTGCGTTTCTGAACGAGCACGACTTCGGCCAATGCGCCCATTGGGTCGTCGACACCCATATTGCCGCGGGGGACGATAAGGCCGCGCAAGCCGTGCGGCTGAGCGCGATCACCGGTGATAACTGGATCCCGCATTTGGGCACGGACGCGTTTATGGAAGCCTTGAACGGCGGCGATGATGCGGCGGTGCTGGACATGCTGCGCCGGGGAGAACGTTTTACCGTCTTCCTGCGCAGTCACATCAAGAAACCCGCGCGGATGCGCAACCATACCCGCCGTTTGTTTTCAACCGCCCGGGCCTATACCGGACTGGGTCAACTGGATCAGGGGGCGGCTTGGCTGTACCGCGCGGCCCTTTTGCAAAACCCCACCAACCGGTTGGATTTGCTGTCCGTTCCTTTGGCACAAGAGTTGAGCGCGGGAACAGATGACTGTCCGCCGACAACACTGGTGCCCTATGGCGCGGCACAGCTGAAGGAACCGGTATTTGGCAAGCTGAAGCAGCAACAAAAGTCGTTGATCGAACGGTTTTTGCAAGATGATACGCCTTATAACTGGCAAGCCGCGTTCTTTCTGGATTGGCGCCATTTGTGTTTTCTGGATGCCTTCACGCCCGCGCCCTCTGCCTTGGATCAGATTGTCGAGGTTGGGCGCGATGGAAACGCCATGCAGGCCTCATTGGCCGCGCTGGCCTGTCTCTATCGTGGGGATCGCGGACATGCGCGGCGTTTGATGGCGAAGGCCGCCGATGCCAGGGACACGGTCACTGGAACCGACGCAGCTTTGTTGGCCAAACGTCGCGCTCACCTGGCATTGGCGCGCAACCAAAACCAAGCGGCCGAGGCCCATATGGAAGAGGCATTCGGTCAAAGCGATCACGCAAGCCTGCAGGTTTGGTGGGCGGTTGCGGATAGCGAGCGAGGGCTCACACAGCAGGCCATTGACCGCCTTGAAGCCATAGAAGACGCGCCGCCATACGCGAAATTCTGGCTGTTGCGGCTAAAGGAACGCAATGACATTGGGTCCAGGCCAGAGCGCAAAGCACTGCAGTCAGAGTTTGAGAGCACGATGGCCATTGGCCGGTCGTCGGCGATTACCGCGGAAGCCTCATGAAACTGCACCTTGTCACCTATGGCGACGGCTTTACGCGCAAAGGTCGTCCTTTTGCCCGGAACGCCACAGACTTGCGCGACGCCGCTTTGGCCGTCGGCTTTGACCACGCGACCACGTATACGCGTGACGATCTAAAAGGCACCGTGTTCGAAGCTGAGAACGCCGCATTGCTCCAAGAAAAACGCGGCGGCGGGTATTGGGTCTGGAAGCCGTATGTCATCCGCAAAGCGCTGGAGCGGATCGATGATGGCGATGTCTTGATTTACTCGGACGCAGGCAAATTACCCCCGGGCAAAGGCGTTTGCCGACCGGATCTTTTTGCCGAGCTGGCCTTGTCCATGCCAGAGGGGTTCCTCTCGGGCATTCAATTGCGCAATCGACGACATGATCGGTGGACCAAGCGCGACTGTTTTGTTCTGATGGATGCCGATCATCCGGATATCCGTGCAGCCAGCCAGCTGCAGGTCGGTTGGAGCGCTTGGACAAAGTCGCCGCAATCCTTTGCGCTGTTGGAAAAATGGCAACATTACAATCGGGACCGCCGCGTTGTGTCGGACGATGACAACGTCATGGGGCTGCCCAACTACCGCGGTTTCAAGGAAAACCGGCATGATCAATCGATCTATACCAACGCCATGTTTCAGCTGAATCTTCCGTTCCTGATGTTCAACGCCGCTCCGGCCCGTGGGCTTGTCGAGCAAGCCTATGCGCAGGAAAACACAAACTTGCGCAAATTCTGGGGCGGCGAGCGCATTCTCGAACTGCTGAAAGCGCATTTCGAGGCACAGGGGGCATCCGACCCGATGGAGGCTATTCGCCAATCCGTTGTCCGCAGGTTCAGAGATCTTTGATGTCTGTCGCAACAAATCAGTTAAAATCAGCCGTATTTCGACCTCGTCAAACACCCCGATCACGCTAGGCGTTAAGCCTTCGGTAAGGCCGTTTTAAGACCCTGTTCCCCGTGGGCGGCAGTCAGGGGAACAAGATGTTAAGCGCGATACTGCGGGTAATTCGCCTGCGAATGAAATGGGCTTTGATGAGCCTGACCCTGATGGGGCTGACGGCTTTGGCAGTCTGGGGCGTCATTGCCTTGCCGACGCCTGTTGTCGACAAGATGCTGGAAACCGATCTGCGCAGCCAGTCGGTTTTGTGGGAACGCCGTGTCATCCTGCACTTGGATCAGGGGGCCGAAGCGTTTGTCACAGAGGAACTAACCCCAAAAGACATCGAATACCTGCGCCTTTTACCAGAAGCATCTGACGTGTTCCGCTTCAAACTCTTTAACGCGGCCGGCGAGGTCTTTTGGTCGACGCGCCCCACAGATCTGGGCGACTTGAACACAAACGCCTATTTCACCGAAGTGCTGGCGAAAGGCGGAACGCACTACAAACACGAAACCAAACCGCCAAGCGAAATCGACGGCCTTGCCCTGCATGTCGGAGCAACCGATAGCGCCGCGATGCGTGAAGTGGCCGAGGTTTATACACCGATCATGTACAGCGGCCGTTTTGTAGGGGCCATCGAATTTTATTCGGATATCATAGACTTGCGGGCAACTTTTGTACAACGCATTCGCATTTCGCTCGCCATTCTTGCCTCCATCGCTTTGACCGTCTTTGCGGTGATCATGTGGACCATGTACCGGTCAAGCAGTGCTCAGATGGCGTCATTGCAGGGGCGCACCGCGAAAGAGCGGGAAATCCTCGACAAACAGCTGCAACTGGCGCGCGAGGTCAAGCTTTTGGGCGAATTGAACGAATGGCTGCAATCGAGCCGGTCGTTGGATGAGCTGTTCGATATGGTCGCGAAATTCATGACCCATATGCTGCCCGTAGCCGAAGGCAGCGTCTATGTTTACTCCAACTCACGCGACGTTTTAGATGGCTGCGCCAGCTGGAATGGCGGCACGCATAAGGATCACATCCACCCCGATGGCTGCTGGGGACTGCGGCGCGGTCGAACATATGAGTATGGGTCCAGCGAAATCGACTTTGTCTGCGAGCATGCCGAACCTCATGACGGGCGCCCCTATTTCTGTTTTCCCATCCTTGCGCATGGGGAAACGGTTGGGTTGATGCATTTGCGCGCCCGGTCCGACGCTGAGGCGGACAGCTTCAAGGATTGCAAAAAAACTGGCCCAGATGTGCGCAGAGCAGATCAGCATGGCGATTGCCAATGTCCGGATGCGTGATCAATTGCATGATCAATCGGTGCGCGATCCGCTGACGGGCCTCTATAACCGCCGCCATATGACCGAAACCTTGCGCAAACAAATCGACCGTGCCCGGGCAACCGGCGTCAACGTCAGTCTGATCGCGGTGGATGTCGATCACTTCAAGAAATTCAACGACAATCACGGCCATGATGCTGGCGACATGGTGTTGCGCGCGGTTGGAGCAGCGATGGAACAGACCTGCGACGGCGATGAGGTGGCCTGCCGGATCGGCGGTGAGGAATTCATGCTGATCGTCCCGGACAAAGCGCGGACAGACGTGGTCGCCGTAGCCGAAAGCCTGCGGGAATCCATCGAAGCCATCACCGTGCGATACGGCGAAAAGACCCTGCCGCGTATTACCATTTCACTGGGTGTTGCAGACTATCCCGCACATGGCACGATGCCGCAGGACCTTATGCGATCAGCTGATGACGCGCTCTATGAGGCGAAGGCCAAAGGACGCAATCAGGTCTGTCTGGCCAAAGGAAAGGAGGCGGACAGCAACAAAAAACCAGACAAGATCGTCAAACAAGGGCCTGTTCTGGCGGCAGAATAACCGCCTGACCCTTGCCGAATCGTCGCCGGCAGACGATCAATCCCCATGGATTTACACAGCCGGTACCCCGGGGTCTTGGACCTGAAGTGGCAGGCGCGCCGTCGCCTGCCGAAGTTTGTTTGGGAATATTTGGACAGTGGCACTGGCGTCGAAGCGACCCGGGCCCGCAATCGGATGGCCCTGGATCGCATTGGATTCCCTCCGTCGATTCTGCATGGCCCACAAGACCCAGACCTGAGCACGACATTCCTTGGCCGGACCTACCCCTTGCCTGTGGGCGCGGCACCGATTGGCATGTCGGGCCTCATTTGGCCTGACGCGGAACGCCACCTCGCACGGTCGATGGCCAAAGCCGGACTGCCATATTCCATTTCCACCGTGGCCACGCAAAGCCCCGAAGACATTGCACCGTATCTGGGCGAAGACGCCTGGTTTCAACTTTACCCGCCCAAAAGCGAAGTAATCCGGCGCGACATGCTCGACCGCATACGCACCGCGGGCTTCAAAACGCTGATCCTGACGGTGGATGTCCCGGTCGCCTCTCGCCGGGAACGGCAGACCCGGTCCGGTTTAACCCAACCGCCACGCTTGACCCCGCGCATCCTAGCCCAGATCGCAACGCGACCGACATGGGCTTTGAAAACAGCACGATCCGGCATGCCGCATATGCGCACATTGGACAAATACACCAAAGACGAAAACCGGAACCTGCCACCTTCCGAGCATATCGGGTATCTGCTGCGCACTTCGCCGGACATGGACTATGTGAAATGGCTGCGCGACAATTGGGACGGGCCCTTTATCGTCAAGGGCATCCTGCGCGCCGAAGATGCGGAACCGCTGAAATCCGTGGGCGTGGATGCCCTTTGGGTATCGAACCATGCAGGGCGGCAGTTTGACGGCGCGCCGGCCACGATCGAGGCGCTGCCAGCGATCCGGGCCGCAACCGATTTGCCATTGATCTTTGACAGTGGGATCGAAGGTGGGCTCGACATCCTGCGGGCCTTGGCACTTGGCGCGGACTTCATCATGCTGGGGCGCGCGATGCACTACGCTCTGGCCGCCATTGGCGCAGATGGCCCCGCCCATTTGCTCGATATCCTGAAGAAAGACCTGGAATCCAACATGGGTCAGCTGGGCGCAACGCGGTACTCGGAATTACCGAATCCCATGCTCATGGAGAGTTTAGCGCTAACATAAATCGACATAGCGCCAAAATTTTTTATGCCGCACTGCCGCATTTTCGTGTATCTCTGCCGGGAAATGTGCAGCAAGGTGCCTGTTTCTACCCAATTGTACAAATTTACGGACCGGTTTGAACCCCGTAGACCCGTGCCACTTTTGCTGCTGAACCAGAGGCTGCCATGACTGAATTCCGCAAAATCCTGATCGCCAACCGCGGTGAGATCGCCATCCGCATTATGCGGGCCGCCAACGAGATGGGGAAAAAGACCGTTGCCGTTTTTGCCGAGGAAGACAAACTTGGCCTGCACCGGTTCAAAGCAGATGAAGCCTATCGCATTGGTGAGGGATTGGGCCCAGTTCAGGCCTATCTCAGCATCGACGAGATCATCCGCGTCGCCAAGGAAAGCGGCGCAGACGCGATCCACCCAGGTTATGGCCTGTTGTCGGAAAACCCGGACCTGGTGGATGCGTGTACCCAAAACGGCATCACCTTCATCGGCCCAAAGGCAGAAACCATGCGCGCCTTGGGTGATAAGGCCAGCGCCCGTAAAGTGGCCATCGCCGCGGACGTGCCGGTCATCCCCGCAACCGAAGTGCTGGGCGACCATATGGATGCCATCCGGGCAGAGGCCGCTGAAATCGGTTATCCCCTGATGCTCAAGGCCAGCTGGGGCGGCGGCGGGCGCGGAATGCGGCCGATCAGCGGTGCGGATGAGTTGGAAGACAAGGTGCTGGAAGGCCGGCGCGAGGCCGAAGCCGCCTTTGGCAACGGTGAGGGCTATCTGGAAAAGATGATCACCCGGGCGCGCCACGTCGAGGTGCAGATCCTTGGTGACAAGCATGGCGGCATGTACCACCTCTATGAGCGCGACTGTTCGGTTCAGCGCCGCAACCAAAAGGTCGTGGAACGGGCCCCTGCCCCGTATCTGACAGACGAGCAGCGCGCCGAAATATGTGATCTTGGCTATCGTATCTGCAAACACGTGAATTATGAATGCGCAGGGACTGTAGAGTTCCTGATGGATATGGAAACTGGTAAGTTCTACTTCATCGAGGTGAACCCCCGCGTCCAAGTGGAACACACCGTTACCGAAGAAGTCACAGGCATCGACATCGTGCAGGCGCAGATCCTGATTGCAGAGGGCAAAACCATTGCCGAGGCGACCGGGAAACCCACCCAAGACGATGTGCGTTTGAACGGTCATGCCCTGCAGACACGGATCACGACCGAAGACCCACAGAACAACTTTATCCCCGACTATGGCCGTATCACCGCGTTCCGTGAGGCGACGGGTATGGGCATTCGTCTGGACGGAGGCACGGCCTATGCCGGTGGGGTGATCACCCGGTTTTATGACTCGCTGTTGGTGAAAGTTACGGCCAAGGCGCAAACGCCGGAAATGGCCATTGCCCGGATGGACCGCGCCCTGCGAGAATTCCGAATTCGGGGGGTCAGCACCAATATCGCTTTTGTCGAAAACCTGTTGAAGCACCCGACGTTCCTGTCGAATGAATACACCACCAAATTCATCGACGAGACGGCTGATCTCTTTGCCTTCAAACAACGGCGTGACCGCGGAACCAAGGTTCTGAACTATATCGCCGACGTGACCGTGAATGGGCACCCCGAAACCAAGGACCATCCGCGCCCGCCGGCAGAGATGAAACCACCAAAACCACCGGCCAAAAAGGCCGAGCCGATGATGGGCACACGCAACCTTTTGGAACAAAAGGGACCGCAGGCCGTGGCCGACTGGATGAAGGCACAGCGGCAGCTTTTGATCACGGACACGACCATGCGGGACGGGCACCAGTCGCTGCTCGCCACCCGGATGCGGTCCATCGACATGATCCGCGTGGCACCCGCCTATGCTGCGAACCTGCCACAGCTTTTCAGCGTGGAATGCTGGGGCGGCGCGACCTTTGACGTGGCCTACCGGTTCTTGCAGGAATGTCCGTGGCAGCGGCTGCGTGACCTGCGTGAGGCGATGCCAAACCTCATGACCCAGATGCTGCTGCGCGGGGCCAACGGTGTCGGCTACACCAACTACCCGGACAACGTGGTTCAGGAATTCGTCCGCCAAGCCTCTGCAACCGGGATCGATGTTTTCCGCGTTTTCGACAGTCTGAACTGGGTCGAAAACATGCGTGTCGCGATGGATGCAGTGCTGGACCAGAACAAGGTTTGCGAAGGCACCGTGTGTTACACCGGCGATATCCTGGACCCCGACCGCGCGAAGTATGACCTGAAATACTATGTCGCGATGGCGCAAGAACTGCGCGACGCGGGCGCGCATGTACTGGGTCTGAAAGACATGGCGGGCCTTTTGAAACCGGCGGCGGCACGCGTCTTGATCAAAGCGCTGAAAGAAGAGGTGGGCCTTCCCATCCATTTCCACACACACGACACGGCGGGCATTGCCTGTGCCACGATCCTTGCCGCCTCTGAGGCGGGCGTGGACGCAGTTGATTGTGCGATGGACGCGTTTTCTGGCAACACCAGCCAGGCCACACTGGGCACGGTCGTGGAATCCCTGCGCAATGGCGACCGGGATACCGGGCTCGACATCAGGGCGATCCGGGAAATCAGCGATTACTGGGAAGCAGTCCGTGGTCAATATTCCGCCTTTGAGACCGGCTTGCAGGCTCCGGCCTCTGAAGTGTACCTGCACGAGATGCCGGGGGGACAGTTCACCAACCTCAAGGCGCAGGCCAAATCAATGGGGCTCGAAGAACGCTGGCACGAAGTGGCGCAGATGTATGCGGATGTGAACCAGATGTTCGGGGATATCGTCAAAGTCACACCGTCTTCCAAGGTGGTCGGCGACATGGCGCTGATGATGGTCAGCCAGGGTTTGACCCGGGATGAGGTCGAAGACGCGAAAACCGACGTATCCTTTCCTGACAGTGTAATCGACATGATGCGCGGCAATCTTGGCAAACCTCCGGGTGGTTTTCCGAAACCGCTGGTGAACAAGATCCTCAAAGGTGAAGCGCCCAACCTTGAACGACCGGGCAAAGATGTGCCGCCGGTGGATTTCGAAGAAGTCCGCGCACAGGTGCAGGCCGAACTGGATGGGATGACAATCGATGATGAGGATCTGAACGGCTACCTCATGTACCCCAAGGTCTTCCTCGACTACATGGGCCGCCACCGAACCTATGGACCGGTGCGGACCCTGCCCACCAAAACGTTTTTCTATGGCATGGAACCGGGCGAAGAAATCACCGCCGAAATTGACCCGGGCAAAACGCTCGAAGTGCGTCTTCAAGCCATTGGCGAAACCGATGACGAAGGCGACGTTCGGGTGTTCTTTGAGCTAAACGGTCAACCCCGCGTGGTTCGCGTGCCCAACCGCATGGTGAAATCCGCAACCACCATCCGGCCCAAAGCCGATGCAGGCAACGCCGGTCATATCGGCGCGCCGATGCCGGGCGTGGTCGCCACAGTTGCCGTACAGGCGGGGCAAGAGGTGAAGGAAGGCGATTTGCTGCTGACCATCGAAGCTATGAAGATGGAAACCGGTATTCATGCCGAACGGGATGCGACCGTCACAGTCGTGCATGTCCAGCCCGGCGGACAAATCGACGCCAAGGATCTGTTGGTCGAATTGGATTGATCGCCATCATGGGCTATCGTTTGTATGAGACGAACGACGGGCGCGGAGAGGGAAAATGGTTGCAATAACTGCGTTTTATGCTGGCTTTCTTGCGCTTTTATACATCGCGCTAGCCGTGCGCGTCATCGGCGCGCGGCAATCCAAAGGGGTCAGTCTGAGCGACGGCGACGATGTCGAATTGCGCCGTCGGATCAGGGCCCATGGCAATGCTGCCGAGAATATTCCGCTGGGGATCGTATTGCTGGCTTTGCTAGAGCTGCAAACAGCACCAACAGTCTTGCTGCATGTTTTCGGGGTCACCCTGCTGGTCGGGCGCCTTCTCCATGGCATGGCCTTGTAGCGCGCCACACCTTGGCCGCTGGGCCGCATCGCTGGGATGGGGATGACCCTTTTCGTTATTATAGCGATGGCGATTTGGCTTGTCGTGGTGAGCCTGATCTAAAGCCCGCACGCATAGAAACGTCTAGCCTTTGGCAAAGGATCGATCCGTCGTGCCTTTCAAACAGCGCGGGATGACCGGGAAATCTTCGGTCAGGAAATAGGCATAGATGCCGTCCGGGTAACCTGCCGTGCGGACCAATGCGCCGTTACATTCGTCCAGATCACCGGATCCTGCGGCATACTCATAGTCCTGAACAAAGGCGCCATCATACGACCCGTCCGGCGCGGCGCCGCCGGGGCGTTGGCCGGGCTTCAATTGGTAAGAGCTGTCCATTTCGACCACCCTGCCGTTTATCACCGCAGTGATCGCATAGATCGGAAACCCGTCCGCCGCATACCCGATCAATGGAGAGGCCGCGTCAGACCGCCATCCGATGTCCGCCAACAAACCGGTTGGCAGACCGTGATAGTGATAGCTGCCGTTGGGTTGGACATGCGCATAGTTGGCATCCAACCCCAAGGCCACTGCACCCCCCATTGCCTCATAGGTCCAGCCAGAGCGGGGATTGCCGTTCCAAAACTCTGCCGCGCCCGGGTCAAAAGGTACGCCGTTCAGGGCCACACCAAAGTAAAGCCGATTGGTAAGCTCAGTGGTCTGGCCAGAAAACTTGGGCTGCGCGGGGACCGAGAACGTGAAGGACTGACCGCTGATTTCGTGAGGGTTGCCGCGGTTTGGAAACCGGCCAACGAGGTGAGACGGCACACCGTTCGACGACACTTTGATCTTGCGCGCTGTTTCATCGATCGTCACAGCGCCCCCTTTGTAGCGGGTGTTGGCCGCGACAAGTTTGAGGTTTTGCACTTCGGTCGTGGTATGAACCCGCAACGGCGGACGTCCTTGTGCATCTGATTGGGCGGCGTATCCAAGCCCGATTGTAATTGCCAGGACAATCATTTTGATGTGGTCGACGGCTTTCATCCCTCACCCTTCCTGCGTGGGACCGATATGTGCGGTCCTGTTAGGGATGGAACGCAACACATCCGTTGATCCGTCGCGGGATGCGAGATTTTTTGCCAAGACGGACACTTTCCTCTTGCGGCGGGCGGCTGAGCTTTATATCTCACGCCCTACTCAACGGCGCGGGCGTAGCTCAGGGGTAGAGCATAACCTTGCCAAGGTTAGGGTCGGGCGTTCGAATCGCCTCGCCCGCTCCATTGAGAAGGCCATTGGCCATGTACCCTATAGGAAGCGGGCGTAGCTCAGGGGTAGAGCATAACCTTGCCAAGGTTAGGGTCGGGCGTTCGAATCGCCTCGCCCGCTCCAATCTTCAAAGCCACATGAACCCATGTCACGCGCGGCGCGCGGCCGCCATGGTGTTCAGGTGTTCTGAAAACGCCTCTGACGACATCTTTTCGCGCAATGCACGCTGGAAAAACGCGGCCTGCGTTTCGGGGGCCAAACCCTGTGCAGGTGGATCAAGATCGAGATTGGTGGGAAAGGAATACCCTTCTGCCGTTGCGCCGATGGCGGCGACTAAATCGCTTTGGCCGACCCGGTTTTCGGACAGGGCGCGCTGCGCAACCGGGTAGACAAGGCCGCACATCTTGTCCCGGTCCACGGTTTCCATGGCGCGGCCAAATGCTGACGAGATTTGTAGCAAATTGGCCATCCGGTGAATGTCAGAGCTGGTGTTCTCGCCGGCGGCATGGAACAGCGCTGGGTTGAAAAACACCGTATCGCCTTTGTCCAAGGGCAATTGGACATAGCGTTCTTCAAACAAAGTCCGGAAATCAGGGCGTCGCCACGCGGCATAGCCGGCGCGATAGGTTTGTGAAAATGGCAAAAGCTTGGTTGGCCCGCTGTGGATCGGCATATCGCAATGCGCCACCGCCCCCTGTAACGTCAAAATTGGGGAAACATCATGTACATGCGCCGGAAAGCTGGCGCTAATTTCGGCCGTTTGAAACCCAAGGTGATAGTCGCGATGTGCCTGTTGCGCGGCCCCGCCCGGGTGGACAAGGTTGACCTGCGCCGTCATCTGATAATGCGGACCCAGCCATCCCTCGCAAACGGCGGCAATCGTGGCATTGGCGAAATAGTCAAAAAAGACCTCTGGTGCGGCTTCGCAGAGCTTCTGCAGCGAATTCCAAATCCGGTCATTCGCACCGGAGGCGGCAAAGTGATCGGCCCCGCCCCCTGCCCCCGCTTTTTCCCGGACAATGATATCATCGAAAATCGCGGTGGCCTGATCCAGCACCTGAGGGTCCGGATAGGTATTTTTTAACACCACAACGCCTGCGCCTGACAAGAGCACCGCGGCCCACTCGGCCATCAGGGTACGGCGGTCGCCCATGTCCAGCATCGGACGCAGGGCCGACATGTCGTAGATCGGAACATTTTGATCCAACGACATCGCATGCGGCACGCGATCGGCATTGGTCGTCTGGTCGATGATCGCGGCAAAATGGTTCAGGTCACACGCGTCCGCGTCGTAATACCCAAGGGTCGTTTCCACGGCGTCTTTCATTGTTTGTCCTCCCAACTTGACGACAGTATCGCGCGTCTGGACGTTGATGTGCGCCCCAAAACACATCAATAATACATCAATGACCCATCGCTTTCCGATCAAAGAGATCGCCCGTCAGGCCGCCATGGGCACGGCAACGGTTGATCGCGTTCTGAACAATCGTGCGAACGTCAGTCCGCAAACCCGTGCCCGGGTGATGGCCGCCATTGACGAACTCGCGGCACAAGAAGGCCAACTCGCCGCGCGCGGACGACGGCTGTTTTTCGACTTTGTTGTCGAAGCGCCCGCCCGGTTCAGTCGCGAGGTTCGCGCGGCGGCAGAAGCGGTCGCGCCCCACATCGGCTCTTCGGTCTGTCGCAGCCGGTTTCTGATGCAAGAGATCATGGATGAAACGGAGGTTGCCGCCGCCTTGGCACGTATCCAAAAGCGCGGCAGTCACGGCATTTGCCTCAAGGCCCGCGATACCCCGATCATTCGCAGCGCGGTCAATGCGTTAGCCGATGCAGGTATCCCTGTCATCACGCTTGTGACCGATCTCGTCGATACACGGCGTCTTGCCTATGTCGGCTTGGACAATGCCGGGGCCGGTCGCACGGCGGCGTATCTGATTTCCAAATCCGTGCGCCACAAAAGCGGGCAGGTCTTGGCCATCCGCAGTCACGAAGGGTTCTTGGGGGAAGAAGAACGCGCCGCGGCCTTTGCCGCCCGTCTCGCCATGCTGTGCCCCGGTTTGGACGTGATCGCGATCCAAGGGGGCAGCGGTGTCGCTTATGAGACAACGCGCGTGCTGGCGGACGCGGTGGATGAGATCGACGCCATACGCGCGGTCTATTCAATGGGCGGCGGCAATCGCGCGACGCTCGCGTTTCTGAACGCGCAGCGCCTGCAACCGGATGTCTATATCGCGCATGACCTGGACCAAGAGAACCTTAACCTAATCAGCCGAGGTCAACTGGATTTTGTCCTGCATCACGACTTACAGGTCGATCTGCGGCACGCCTTCACCGCGTTTGTCGCGTTCCACCGGCTCACATCCGGGCCCATTGGGTCGGCCCGGTCGGATGCGCAGGTCATCACGCCGGAAAACATCCCGTCGGGGTCAACAGCGCCTTAGCGGTACAGCAGCGATTGGCCGTTGGCGAAAATATGCACTTTCGACGGATCGGCGGTCATCTTCACCGATTGGCCGCGCAAATCCTTATGCACCCCGGGCAGTTTGGCGATCACGCCATCCGCATCGCCGCCTTCGATTTCAAAGTACAGCAGCGTAACCTCGCCCAAGGCCTCAGTGATATCCACCTTGCCTTCATAAAGCATATCGGCATCGCCTGCCTCGACCAGATCTTCGGGCCGCACACCGATATTGACGGTCGCGCCCATGTCTTCGTCACGGGTCGGGACGTTGGACACAGCCACGCCGCCGCCATCCAACGCAACGGTCGTTTGGTTACCGGTTCCCGTGATCTTGCCGGACAAAAGGTTCATGGATGGCGAGCCTATGAACTGGGCGACGAACTCGTTTTGCGGCGTCTCGTAAAGCTCAAGCGGCGTGCCCACCTGCGCGATGCCCTTGTTGGCCAGAACCACAATGCGGCTGGCCAGAGTCATCGCCTCGACCTGGTCATGGGTGACATAGATCATCGTGCTGTCTGGCATCGCCTCTTTCAGGCGCGCGATCTCAATCCGGGTTGCCACGCGCAGCGCCGCATCCAGGTTCGACAGCGGTTCGTCAAAGAGGTAAACCTTGGGATCGCGCACAATCGCGCGGCCAATCGCAACGCGCTGACGCTGTCCGCCGGACAACTCTTTGGGAAGCCGGTCCAAATAGGGTTCCAGTTGCAGAATGCGCGCAGCGTTTTCGACCGCGGCGTCGATCTCTTCCTTTCCCTTTTTCGCGATTTTGAGCGCAAAGCTCATGTTATCGCGCACCGTCATATGCGGGTAGAGCGCGTAGGATTGGAACACCATAGCGATGCCGCGTTGCGACGGCGGGATGTCATTGACCACCTGCCCTTCGATTTCCAACGTACCGCCGGTGATTTTTTCCAAACCCGCGATCATACGCAGCAAGGTGGATTTGCCACATCCAGACGGGCCGACGAACACCACCAATTCGCCCTGCTCAATATCGAGGTTGATATTATTGAGGACGTTGACCGTTCCGGCATAGGTCTTTTCGACCGACGAAAGTTTCAGTTCTGCCATGGTCTCCTCCTCACAGCTTGCGCGCGATGCAGCATTGCCAGCCTTCCAGCGCCACGATCCCATCCGGTGTCACCGCCGCTGTTTCAAGCGACGCGCCGATGGCCTGCCACTCTCCGGCGGGCAGCGTCAGCGTTGTCGGTTCGGCGCCCATGTTGAACGCACAGAACAGTGTTTCACCGTCGCCAATACGCTGGAACGTCAGGACGTCGCCGTTGGCTGTCAGATCGGTTTGATCCCCGGTCATCAACGCCGGGTACGCATGCCGCAACGCGATGGCATTGCGATAATGGTGGATCAGGGCATGCGGGTTGGCCTCTTGTGCGGACACCGCCATCCCGGCTTGGATTTCACTGACGGGCAACCAAGGTTTTCCGGCCCCAAAGCCTGCGTTTTCATCCTGTGCTTCCCACACCATCGGCGTCCGACACCCATCGCGGCCTTTGAATTCCGGCCAGAATTCAATGCCATAGGGGTCTTGCAGGTCTTCAAACGATACGTCCGCCTCAGGCAGACCCAGCTCTTCGCCTTGATAGATGCAGACCGACCCGCGCAGGCACATTTGCAGCGTGGTATAGAGTTTCAGGCCCGCATCCGGCAGGTCCCAGCGCGTCGCGTGACGCGCCACATCGTGGTTGGAATAGGCCCAGCAGGCCCAGCCATCCGGGGCCACGGTATCGACCCGGTCAAAGATCGTTTCAATGGCTGCGGGCGTCGGGGCCGTCCCAGACAACAGCTCAAAGGCATAACACATATGCGCCCGCTCATCCCCGGCGGTGTATTGGCCCAAAATCTCCAGCCCCATCTGGGCATCCCCCACCTCACCGACACAGGCGCGGCCGTCAAATTCATCGAGCACCGCGCGGAAGCGTTTCAGAAAGTCGAGGTTTTCCGGCTGGTTCTTGGAATAGAGGTGCCGCTGATGGTTGTAGGGGTTCACCGATGGCGCGATCGATGAATTGCGCAGCTCTGCCTCAAGCGGCGGATTAGAGCGCAATTCCTTGTCATGGAAATAAAAGTTGATGGTGTCGAGCCGGAAGCCGTCAACACCGCGTTCCAGCCAGAACCGGGTGACCTCTAACAGCGCGTCCTGAACCTCTTTATTGTGAAAATTGAGGTCCGGTTGCGATGTAAGGAAGTTGTGCAGGTAATACTGTTCGCGCCGACTGTCCCATTGCCAGCCTGATCCACCAAAGATCGACAACCAGTTGTTCGGGGGCGTTCCGTCTTCGCGCGGATCGGCCCAGACATACCAGTCGGATTTGGGGTTGTCCCGGCTCACCCGGCTTTCGCCAAACCAAGGATGCTGATCCGAGGTGTGCGACAGCACAAGGTCGATCATGATGCGCAGGCCCAGCCGATGCGCTTCGGCAAGCAGAGCGTCAAAGTCCGCCAGCGTCCCGAACATCGGATCAACGTCGCAATAGTCGCTGACGTCATAGCCGAAATCCTTCATCGGGGATTTGAAGAACGGCGAAATCCACACCGCGTCGACGCCAAGCGACGCGATATATGGCAGGCGCTGCGTGATGCCCGCCAGATCGCCGACGCCATCGCCATCACTGTCCTGATAGCTGCGCGGATAGATTTGGTAGATGACCCCACCGCGCCACCAGTTCGGGTTGGTTGCAGGATCGATGGCCTGTTTGCGTTCAGCACTCATATCGGTTTCCTATTTCACGGACCCGGCCAACAGACCGCGGACCAGGTATTTTTGCATGGAGAAGAAGACAAGAAGCGGCACGGCGATCGACACGAAAGCCGCCGTGGCCAGAATTTCCCAATTGCCGCCACGGGTGCCGAGAAGCTCGACAATCTGGCGGGTCATGACAGTTGTTTCACCGCTGGCATCGATCAGGAAGACCAGAGCCACCAGCAGGTCGTTCCAAGTCCACAGGAATTGGAAGATCGCGAACGACGCCAGCGCCGGAAAGCTGAGCGGCAGGATGATCTTGACGAAAATCTGAAACTCGGTTGCCCCATCGACACGCGCATTTTCAATGATGTCGCGCGGCAGGCCGACCATGTAGTTTCGCAAGAGATAGATCGCGAGCGGCAGACCAAACCCGGTATGGGCCAACCAGACGCCAAGATACCCTTTGCCGATGCCAATCCCCAAATGCAAACGCAACAGAGGGATCAGGGCAAGTTGCAAGGGAACGACCAACAAGGCCACCACAAGCGCGATCAAAAGCGCCCGGCCCGGAAACTCCATCCACGCCAGCGCATAGGCCGCAAAGGCCGCAATCAGGATCGGAATGATGGTCGCCGGGATCGTCACGGTCAGCGTGTTGAAGAACGCCTTGGCCAAGTTGTCATTGCTGCCGCCGCTGAAGAGGACCGCTTTGTAGTTTTCCCAGGTGAATTCAGGCGGGGTCATCGCGGTCACAAAGATACGCTGGCCACGGTTGCCCGAGAACGCCTGGGTGTTTTCCATCCGATAGTTGCCGTCCGCATCCAGCGTGATCGTGCCGCCCCGGCGCAGTTCAGCGGTATCGCCGACCTGAAATGCATCGATCTCGCGTGAGGAAATACCCCAGCTGCGGATGTCACCACCGCCGCCTTCGGCAAAGACATTGCCTTCGATCACGAATATACCATTGGCTTCCACCTGATCTTCGGGGGTGGCCGACCGGGCAACGATGTTCTGTTCGGACGGGAACATCGCCTTCCACCAGCCAGAGCTGGCAATTTGGTCAGCGGTCCGGAAGGACGACACCAAAAGACCAACAGTTGGAAACAGCCAAAGGGCGACCAGCAAGACAACAGAGATGTTGACCGCCCAGCCCAGCGAGGATTTGGAGCCTGCGATATTATCCATCACCGCATCTCCTTACGCGCGTTGTAGACGTTCCAGACAAGGATCGGTGTCACCATCAGCATGATGATGATCGCAGCGGCAGACCCCATGCCCCAATCATTGGCGCGGAACAGCTTGTCATACATGTAATTGGCCAGAACCTGCGTTTCCCATTGGCCATTGGTCATTGCAAAAACGATGTCAAAGACCTTGAGCGTGGCAATGGTGATCGTCGTCCAGACCACGACAATCGTGTTCATGATCTGTGGCACCTTGATCTTGAAGAAGATCTGAAACGGGCCCGCGCCATCGACGATGGCCGCCTCAACCGTTTCTTCCGGAATGCCGCGCAGGGCGGCCGACAGGATGACCATGGCGAAACCGGTTTGAATCCAGATCAGAACGATCATTAAAAAGAAGTTGTTCCAGAACGGGATCGTCAGCCAGGTTTGCGGTTCGACCCCACCGAGTGCCACATAAATGGCGTTCAGAACACCGATCTGTTCGGTGCCTTCGGGGCGTGTGTCATAGACCAGTTTCCAGATGACCGAGGCGCCAACGAAAGAGATTGCCATCGGCATAAAGATCAACGATTTGGCCAACGCGCCCCATTTGATGCGGTCGGTCAATTGGGCCGCCAACAGCCCAAAGCCGGTCGAGGCTGCGGGGACAACAATCAACCACAACACGTTGTTGCGCATCGCTTCCCAGAATTTTGCCTCGGCAAACATCTGGTTGTAGTTGGCCAGCCCCACAAACTCGAACCCACCACCGGGAACACGATCGGTCAGCGACAGACGCAGGGTTTCGACCACGGGGTATGCCAGGTACAGGCCCAGCGCGAACATGGCCGGGAACAAAAACAGCCAAGGCCGGATCATGTTGGCACGGTTGATGTTCTGACCCGCTTTGGGTCCCCGCGCGGGAAACAGGACTTTGTCCAGAAACTGATTTGAGAGGTAAAAATAACCGACGCAACCACCGACACCGATGATGATCGTCAGCACCCCCTGGATCGCCGGATGCATGGCGGCCTCCCCCTTGGCTGAATGAATTTCGTGGGGTCGGAGTGACCCGGCCAATGGCGCCGGGCACCCGTGAGTGGTGGGCGTTCTTATTTCAGAGCGTCCCAGGAGGATTGGATTTCCGAGGTGACCTCGTCCACGGACTTGCCGCTGACATAGTCGACCATACCGGTCCAGAACGACCCGGCGCCGACACCACCAGGCATCAGGTCAGAGCCGTCAAAGCGGAAGGTGGTTGCGTTCACCAGAATGTCTGCCTGACCACGCAGCGCGTCGTTCAGATAGGTTTCTGCATTCACGCTCTTGAGCGGCGTCAGGAAGCCGGATTGCGCGCCAAACACTTCGTGCGCCAGCGGCAGTTGGAAGAACTTCATCAGCTCGGATGTCGCGTCCGATGGGCTGGTGATCGCCATCAACGTGCCGCCACCCAGAACCGGGTTGCCAAGGTCCTTGCCTGCGTAGGACGGGAAGTAGAAGAAATCCACATCTGCGCCGAACTCGATCCCTTCCGGGAAGAAGGCCGGAACAAAGGACGCCTGACGGTGCATGTAGCATTGTGGCGGTGCCGCGAACATACCTTTGGGGCTGTCGCGGAAGTCGGTTGTGGCAACCTGGCCCGCGCCGCCCGACACTTTGGCGTCGTCACGCGCAAACCAGCCGAACTCTTCGATGGCCGCTTTTACACGATCATCGTCAAAGGCGATCTCGTTGGTGGTCCAACCGTCATAAACATCTGCAGGCTGCGTGCGCAGCATGATGTCTTCGACCCAGTCCGTCGCCGGCCAGCCGGTTGCGGCTCCGGATCCCAGACCAATGCACCATGGTACTTCGCCATCCGCAACGATCTGCTCTGTCAGGGCCCGCAGGTCTTCCATGGTTTCGGGCACGTCATAGCCGGCGTCTTCAAAGTTCTCAGGAACATACCAAACCAGCGATTTGACGTTCACGTTGTAAAAGAAGCCAAACAGCTGATCGGCACCATCAGCATCCGCATAGGTGCCCAGATCGACCCAAGACGACCCAGCGCCATAGTTTTCAGTGACCCAGTCGCCCATGCCTTCGGGCATTGGGGACAAGAGGCCACGGCTCGCCATATCGGCGGCCAGGCCGGGCTGCGGGAAAACGGCGATGTTAGGAGCAGAACCGGCTTCGGCGTCGATCACAATCTGCTGTTCAAACGAGTCCGACCCGACATATGTGACTTCGGCACCTGTCGCGGCAGAGAAATACGCCAGCACCGTGCGGAACACTTCATCTTCCGGCTGCAGCCACGGACCCGAGATCGAAACCGTCTGACCGCTCAGATCTGGCGCGCTGTCGGCCCAGGATATGTAGCTGTCCCAGCTGAAGGCGCCTTCGCCCACCGGGAATTTCAGGTCTTGCGCCTGCGCCATTCCGGTCGCCAGCGCCAAAACGGCTGCGCCCGTTACCAAAGTTCTCATGGATGTTCCTCCCAAGTCACAATCGGCCCCAGACGGCGTTGCGTTTTGCAATCAGCCATCCAAAGCGCCTTGAATATGACCAGATATAACGGGGAATCGGGGGGCGCTGTCAACTCCTGCATTTCAAAGATGTTTGCGCAATCATCCATTTTGTTCAGCGTTCATTGAAATTTTATTTGCTCTAAGCTATGCGTTTGGTGTCGACTGTCTCAACGACTCTGATCCAAACCGGTTTGAAAACGCGTATGAAGCTGAAAGAACTGTCGGATATTCTTGGACTTTCCCAAACCACGGTGAGCCGCGCGCTGAACGGGTACCCGGAGGTGAGCGAAGCAACGCGTGAACGCGTCGTGTCCGCCGCGCAAAAATTCAATTACAGCCCGAATACGATGGCAAAACGGCTGGCCACTGGCCGTGCGATGATGATCGGGCACGTGATCCCGGCCTCCGCACAGCACGAAATGATCAACCCGATTTTCGGGGATTTCGTGGCCGGGGCCTCTGCGGGGTTGGCTGTGCATGGCTATGACATGATGATTTCGCGCGTCGCGGATGAAGATCAAGAGAACGCCTATCGCCGCCTGATCATGCGCGGCGCAATCGACGGGTTGATCGTGCAAGGCCCAAAGATGGACGATCCCCGCATTGCGATGCTGAACGCAATGGAAATCCCGTACATTGTCCATGGTCGTGCAACTGGTGTCACCGATCCGTATTCCTGGGTGGACGTAAACAACAAACGGTCGTTCCGCCGCGCCACCGATTTTCTGCTGGACCTTGGCCACCGGCGCATCGCGCTGATCAACGGTCTAGAGGAAATGGATTTCGCCAACCGGCGGAAGGAAGGGTATTGTGAGGCCTTGCAAGAACGGGGCGTGACACCCGATCCGGCGTTGATGCATAGCCAGGAAATGACCGAGTCTTACGGATACCGCACAGCAACGGCGCTGCTGCAGGGGGAAAATCCCCCCACGGCCATTTTGGCAAGCGCGATGATCCCGGCCATTGGCATTCGCCGCGCTATTGCCCATCAGGGATTGGTCATGGGGCGCGACGTGTCCGTGATCACCCATGACGACAACCTGTCCTATCTTCAGAACGGCGATGAGGTGCCGATTTTCACCGCCACCCGGTCCTCTGTGCGACTTGCCGGTGAAATTGCCGCTGACATCCTGATTGAGAATATCACAGAGCCTGACCGCGAACCGATCACGCGCCTTTTAGAAGCGGATTTGGTCGTTGGCGGGTCCACCGGCCCCGCCCCACCCAAGGATTGAACCATGAAATTCTCTCGCTCCGATTTCCCCAAAGATTTCCTTTTCGGGGCCGCCACGTCGTCCTATCAAATCGAGGGGCATGGGTTCGGCGGCGCAGGCAAAACCCATTGGGACACGTTTGCCGCCACCCCGGGCAACGTGGTCCGCGCAGAGCATGGCGATCTGGCGTGTGATCACTATCACCGCTTAGCGGACGATCTGGACCTGCTGCAGGATGCCAATTTCGATGTCTACCGCTTCTCGACAAGTTGGGCGCGCGTGCTGCCAGAAGGCCGCGGCGCAGTGAACCAAGACGGGCTGGATTTCTATGACCGTCTGACCGACGCACTGCTCGAACGGGGGCTGAAACCTTGCGCCACACTCTATCACTGGGAACTGCCGTCGCCGCTTGCCGATCTGGGCGGCTGGCGGAACCGGGATATCGCCGGGTGGTTTGCCGATTTCACCGAGGTGATCATGGGCCGGATCGGCGACCGGATGTACAGCGTGGCGCCCATCAATGAACCGTGGTGCGTCAGCTGGCTGAGCCATTTTCTAGGCCACCATGCGCCGGGCATGCGCGATATCCGCGCCACGGCCCGCGCCATGCATCACGTCTTGCTCGCCCATGGGCGCGCCATCGAAACGATGCGCGGCTTGGGCATGTCGAACCTTGGCGGGGTGTTCAACCTCGAATGGGCGGACCCCGCAGATGACAGCGCCGAAGCAGCAGAGGCAGCGGCGCTGTATGATGGATACTACAACCGCTTCTTCATGGGTGGGGTGTTCAAAAAAGCCTACCCTGACAATGTCTTGAACGGGTTAGAGCCGCATTTGCCCCACGGCTGGCAGGACGATTTCGACGCCATTTCCGCGCCTATCGATTGGGTTGGCGTCAACTACTATACCCGCAAATTGATCGCCCCCGCCGATGGCCCATGGCCCGCGCATAAAGAGGTCGATGGCCCCTTGCCCAAAACCCAGATGGAGTGGGAGATTTACCCCGAAGGCCTTTACAAATTCCTCAAACGGACAGCCACGGAATATTCCGGAAACCTCCCGATTTTCGTCACCGAAAACGGCATGGCCAACCCGGATGTGCTTGTTGATGGCGCGGTGCCTGATCCGCAACGGATTGATTATCTAAACAAACACCTTGCCGCCGTGACCCAAGCCATGGCCGAAGGTGCCCCTGTGAAGGGCTACTTCTGCTGGTCTTTGTTGGACAATTACGAATGGGCGCTTGGGTATAAAAAGCGGTTTGGTTTGGTGCATGTCGATTTCGACACGCTCAAACGCACGCCGAAATCATCGTACCTTGCACTTCAACGGATGTTGTCTGCGACAGACGACTAGACCTTCTAGAACACCTTGAAAGTCATGGTGGTCTGAGACCGTTCGATATTGTCGATCTGCAGCAAGTGATCGTTGATGAATTTGCCCACATCCTCGCCCTCGGGGATGTAAAGCTTCATCAGCAAGTCGAACTCACCGCTGGTGGAATACAGCTCTGAATGGATTTCACGCAGCGCGATATCTTCGGCCACTTTATAAGTGGTTCCGGGTTTGCAACGGATTTGCACAAAGACGCAGGTCGACATCAGGGTTCCTCAGGCACGGTTTTGTGCAGGCTGGCACGGCCCGCGCGCCGGTGCAATCCCCGTCCGGCTGCTGCGGGTGGGCCACAGATCACAATCGCCGCGCGCTCCGCACTTGGAAGCCGCCGCCAGGCCGCCTATAAGCGCGGAGCAATCAAAGGGATACGCGATGCGCAGCGCCACTATCAGCCGCAAAACCGCCGAAACGGACATCTCGGTCGAGATTAACTTGGACGGCACCGGTCAGTATGACAACCAGACGGGCGTCGGGTTCTTTGACCATATGCTGGATCAATTGGCGCGCCATTCCCTCATCGACATGACCATCCGGGCCAAGGGGGATTATCATATCGATGACCACCACACGGTCGAGGATACGGGGATCGCACTGGGACAGGCATTGGCCGAAGCACTGGGGGACAAGCGGGGCATCCGTCGCTACGGCGAATGCCACCTGCCCATGGACGACGCACAGGTCCGCGCCGCACTGGATTTGTCGGCCCGTCCCTTCCTGATCTGGAACGTCACCCTGCCCACGCCCAAGATCGGCAGCTTTGACACCGAACTGGTGCGCGAATTCTTTCAGGCGTTCAGCACCCATGGCGGTATCACGCTGCATGTGGATCAGATCCATGGCTTTAACAGCCACCACATTGCCGAGGCCGCTTTCAAAGCGGTCGCACGCGCCCTGCGCAGCGCCGTTGAAACCGATCCACGCAAATCGGATGCGGTACCCTCCACAAAGGGCGCGCTTTAACCGCGCTTAACTTCGACGACTTTCTGAAGGACCTATACATGCTGACGGTCATTATCGATTATGAAAGCGGGAACCTGCATTCCGCCGAAAAAGCGTTTCAGCGGATGGCCGCAGAAACGAACGCGGGCGATGTCGTCGTGACCGCCGATGCCGATCTGGTCGCGCGCGCCGACCGTATTGTCCTGCCCGGCGATGGCGCTTTTCCGGCCTGTGCCGCCGCCCTCAAGGGCCACGGCGTTTTTGATGCATTGCGCGAAGCGGTTGAGGTGAAGGGCCGCCCGTTTCTTGGCATCTGCGTCGGAATGCAGTTGATGGCGTCTTGGGGCCGGGAATACAGCGATACCGAAGGGCTGAATTGGGTGTCCGGTGAAGTCGTGAAAATCGACCCAAAGGACGCATCATTGAAAGTGCCCCATATGGGCTGGAACGATCTGGTTCTGGATCAGCCACACCCGGTTTTTGAAGGTATTGAAACGGGCGATCACGCCTATTTCGTCCATTCCTTTCAATTTCAGGTCGAGGATGGGCAAACTCTTTTGGCGCATGTGGACTATGCCGGCGATGTCACTGCCGTGATCGGCCGGGACACAATGGTCGGCATGCAGTTCCACCCGGAAAAGAGCCAGGCGACCGGGCTACGCATGATCGCTAATTTCCTGACTTGGGCACCTTAAGGCGCCCAAGCCTGCCGTTCCGCGCGATCAGTTCACGCGCGTCCATGTTTGTTTGGAACAAATCAAACCACCGGCGACACAGCCACGCAGTGCCAGCGTGTTGCCGTTGAGGCTCATTTTGCCGATGTAGATCTTGTCATTCGACGGGCGCCATACGCTGCCGTTATAGCTGCCGTCACCACCGGGAACCATGTCGATCACCAGTGTCTTGCCTTTGTTCCCGGAATCATACTCACCGTTGGAATCAAAGGTTTTGGCAATCGTTCCACAAATCGCCGCGCCGCATTCGGCCATCTCGATATATGCGTAAGAGCCGTCATCCGGCTCGGTTTGCCATGTGCCCAATACGGGGTCTGCTGCCCAAGCCGCACCGGCCATTGAAAGCGCTGCAACCGCGCTCGCCAACAGGTTTTTCATCGCTGTCCTCCTCTATGTGGGTGCAGTGTGACGTGATGCGACGGCGCGTGGCAAGGATGACCTAACGGCCTTCCGTTGCAATTCGCCGCCGCCCGTGCAAAACCCCGCCGACACATCAGCAAAGGACCGCTGTCATGATCCTCTATCCCGCGATTGACTTGAAAGATGGTCAGGCCGTGCGCCTGTTGCGCGGCGACATGGATAAAGCCACGGTGTTCAATGACGACCCGGCGGCGCAGGCGCGCGCCTTTGTCGATGCCGGTTGCGAATGGCTGCATCTGGTGGATTTGAACGGCGCCTTTGCCGGCGAACCCGTCAACGCCGCCCCTGTCGAGGACATTCTGTCGGCCTGTGATGTGCCGGCACAACTGGGTGGCGGTATTCGCGACCTGAAAACAATTGAAACCTGGCTGGCAAAGGGTCTGGCCCGCGTCATTCTTGGAACGGTCGCGGTTGAAGACCCCGCTTTGGTCCGTGAAGCGGCCCACGCCTTTCCGGGTCAAGTGGCTGTCGGCATTGATGCCCGCGGCGGCAAGGTCGCGACCAAAGGCTGGGCCGAAGAGACCGATGTCGACGCGACGGACCTTGCACGCTCTTTTGAAGACGCGGGCGTCGCGGCCATTATCTACACGGACATCAACCGCGACGGCGCGATGAAAGGCCCGAATGTCGAGGCCACCGCCGCCCTTGCCCAGGCGGTCAGCATCCCGGTGATTGCCTCTGGCGGCGTCAGTTCCATCGCAGACTTGATCGCCCTGCGTGATTGCGGCGTGTCATTGGATGGCGCGATCTCGGGACGGGCCCTCTATGACGGGGCCATCGATCTGTCTGAGGCTTTGCACGTGCTGCGTGGCTAAAGCTTAGTCCTCGCCGGTTCCAATACCCTCTATTTCACCTTGCTGTTCGGCCAGATCTTTACGCAGTTCCGCGATCTTGCGTTTAAGCTCATCAACCTTTGTTTTGCGGTCCCGTTTGCGCAAGTCGGCCGCATCCTTGGTCGGCGCCTTGACGACGTATTTGTGCACATTGTGCGGCGCAAGCGCCAAATAATCATTCATGTCTTCGACGCGCCCATCCCCCAGACACCGATGCGTGCGATCGGCTGTGATGTAAACAACGTCCGGTAAAGATATGAAAACCTCGCCTGATTTGAACAGCGATGAGGTATCCAATTTGAAATGCGCATACTGCATTTTGACCTCAAAGCTCATCCGGTATTTGGGTTTGTCATCTTGGTACAGACTGTCCAGATCAAATTTCACCGTTGCTCTTCCGAACTGATCGGTGATGGTTTTGTCCAACTCCGCAAAACCGCCAATTCCGGTCTGCTTCAACAACTTGATCCCCAACGCATGAGCCGCTTCGAGCAAGGCCCGCTTGTCGGACGGTGTCAGTTCCCAGGCAAAAGACTCCGACGAAAACCCGGATGCAGGTGCATCATAAAATGTCAAAACCGGCCCACCGGTGATAGATGTGGGATAGGGTTCCGGGTTTCTTTTCTGTGTCAGGCAATCCCAGGATGCCAGAATGGTCTTGTGCACTTTTTTCAGCGCCTGATGGCGTTGATAGCTATAGCTGCTGAGCGATTTCAGATCGCTGCTTTGTGGTGTCAGCTTAAACGTACGCGAGCCGAGTTTCAGCGACTTCATAATGTCCTCCGTCAAATTCCCGGGCACCTTAGCGCATTTCTAAGCGGAACCAACCGGTTCTGGCTCTTGAGTTTTTCCAACTGACCGGTGTAGGCAAGCCGCATGTTGAAAACCCGTATCATCCCCTGTCTCGATGTCGCCGATGGCCGCGTGGTCAAAGGCATCAATTTCGTTGATCTCATTGATGCAGGTGACCCGGTCGAGGCGGCCAAAGCCTATGATGCGGCCGGCGCGGATGAGCTTTGTTTCCTTGATATCCATGCCACGCACGAAAATCGCGGAACCATGTTTGATCTGGTTCAGCGCACGGCAGAGCAATGCTATATCCCGCTCACCGTTGGCGGCGGGGTGCGCACACGCGAAGACGTGCGCGACCTGCTGTTGGCCGGTGCCGATAAGGTGAGCTTCAATTCCGCGGCGGTCGCACGTCCGGATGTCATCGCCGAAGCCGCCGATCAGTTTGGCAGCCAATGCATCGTCTGCGCCATTGACGCCAAAACCGTCGAACCCGGACGTTGGGAAATCTTCACCCATGGTGGGCGTCGCCCCACCGGCATCGATGCCGTGGAATTCGCACGGACGGTCACGGCGAAAGGCGCCGGAGAGATTTTGCTCACCTCCATGGACCGCGATGGAACACGGGCCGGTTTCAACCTGCCCCTGACCAAGGCGATTGCGGATGCTGTCGATGTGCCTGTCATCGCGTCGGGCGGGGTCGGAAGACTGGATCACCTTGTCGAAGGCGTGACCAAAGGCGGCGCCAGCGCCGTTCTGGCCGCCTCTATCTTCCACTTTGGGGATTTCACCATCCGCGAGGCCAAAGAGCATATGGCCGCCGCTGGGATCCCGATGCGGCTGGAGTACGCTTGATGCATGTTCTTGATCAACTGGCCGAAACCATCGCCGCACGTGCTGAGACCGACCCGGACAGCAGCTGGACCGCGAAACTGTTGTCCCAAGGGCCAGAAAAATGCGCCGAGAAATTCGGCGAAGAAGCGGTCGAGGCGATCATCGAAGCCGTCAAAGGCGATCGCGATGGCCTGACAGCCGAGGCCGCAGATGTTCTCTTTCACTTGCTCGTCATGCTGCAAGCACGAGACGTGAAGCCGTCAGCAGTTCTAGACGAACTCGCCCGCCGCCAAGGTCAATCCGGCATCGCGGAAAAAGCCAACCGTTCCAAGTAAATGGGATGGCGGGTGGGGCGTCTTTCGGCGCAGCCGAAACAGCGTCCCGCCATCACAATTTCGATGAAATCACGCCGGTGGCGAACCCGCCCATACGCAGCTCTCCAAAGAGCCGTTGATATTCGATCTTCGGACACCGGTCCTGAATAACGGTGACACCGCGTGCCTCAGCCTTGGCCGCTGCTTGAGGATGCGTGACACCAATCTGCATCCAAATTGTCTGCAACTCGGGAAACAGCGCAAGTGCTTCATCAACAATCGGGGGCACCGCCTCTGATCGCCGAAAAATGTCGACCATATCCACCGGCCCTTCGATGTCCGACAACGAACCGACCACACGCCGGCCAAAAATCTCGGCCCCGGCATGGCCCGGGTTCACCGGGACCACCTCAAACCCCTTCAGGGCCAGATACCGCGCCACGTAATAGCTGGGCCGAACCGGGTTTACCGACGCGCCTACAACGGCCACGCGTTTGGTCCGTGTCAGGATATCCTTCAAAAGTTGATCGGAATACTCGGTCACTGCATCTGGCCCCTGCCCTGTTTGCCGCCACGCTATCAATCGATCGGGGCAAAAAAAAGCCCAAGGCAAGCGCCTTGGGCATAAGTGTGGAACGAGGGACAGTGAATATCCGCGGGCAGTTCCGGGCCTGCGGTCTTAATTGAGGTAGGTATGTTCGCGGCAGAGAAAAGGCCTCTCGCAGTTCTGTTATCAGCCTGTGTAGCCCGCATTGGCCAAATTTCGCCGATCAGCGCGTCAGAACCGTTGACCAGTTCGCGTCACCCCGCGCGATCTCGCCCGGGACATCGCGGCGCCAAAGCCGTCGGACCCGTTGAGAATAATTCAGATACAGCTTGCCGTCTTCGATATGCCACGCGTCAGGCTCGGTTTTGGCAGTATAGTTTCGCGCAACAGCATAGGCGCAATATCCGCCGTATTGTGGCGCATAGGCGGTGGGGTCTGCTTCGAATGCCGCCCGGTTTTGCGCCGTCGCAAACCGCCATTCGGCACCATTCCAAATCACGGAATGCGCGCTGCTGCCTTTCACGGGTTTGGCCTCGGTAAAATAAGCAACCGGGTCATAGCCACTGATCGCCAGCCCCCCGCGTGTGAAGACCTCGGGCGTTGCAGCATGGGCAAAGCCCGGCACGACAGATGTGGCCGCCAACGCGGTCAAAACGGTTCTGCGGTTCATGATCTCGTCCCCTCTCTCTTGCCACCAACTTGGGCAAGGGAAGGTTCTGGGACAAGGCAAAGCACTGAAACGTGAGCGGTTGCGCTCTAATCGAAGATGTCTTCCAGCACATCAAAGGCCTCTTCAAACACCGATTTGAACAGGCTTTTACGCTTTTTCTTTTTGTATTTCTTGGGCTTGCTGTACTTCACCGGTTTCGGCTTGGCGCTGCGCACGCGGCTGGGCTGGACCAGTTCCCGGTCTCCGGACTTGTCTTTGCGCAGCATTTTCAGGTCATGCAGCGGTGCACCACAAGAGGAACAGGCCAATTCGTGATGCTCGGTTCCTTTCAGAACCAGGGCTGCGCGTGTGCCGCAATAACAGCAGGTCGTGATTTTGGTCGGATAGCCGATGACCGCCTCCTACGTCTTGGGTTGAGACGCATATAGGGCAATTGCCGCAGCATTTGAGACGTTGAGCGATCCAAAACCGCGAGCAAAGTCGATTTTAACCAATTGATCCACGGTTTCCTTGGTTTTTTGGCGCAAACCGGGCCCCTCTGCCCCCAGAACCAGCGCAACCGGTCGATCAAACCGGTCCACCAAGGCGGTTTCGATTGTGTCCTCCGCCTCGCCATCAAGGCCAAGAACCAGATATCCCATCCATTGCAATTCAACGATGCAATCGGCCAGGCTGCGGACCCGCAGGTAGGGCTGCCTTTCCAAGGCACCGCTAGCTGTTTTCGCCAGCGCACCAGTTTCCGGAGCCGAATGATGCCGCGTACCGATCACGGCACTGGCCCCCAAAACTTCTGCCGACCGCAGGATCGCACCCACATTGTGCGGGTCCGTCACCCGGTCGAGCAGGATCAGACGTGGTGTCACATCCCCAATCGCCACATCCGCCAGTTTCCCCCAATCGAGCGGTTTGACCTCTAACGCGGCCCCCTGATGAACAGAGCCGGGATCAATCGGTGCCGTGAACTTGCGCGCATCCACCATCTCGGGCGTCATGCCCGAGGCCGCCACCGCATCGGCCAGCTTGTCATGCGCATTGCGGGTGACAATCAGCTTCAGTTTTTCGCGGGCTGGGTTCATCAATGCATCGCGCACCGCATGCAGACCAAAGAGCCAAACCGTTTCGGCCGCCGCGGCGCGTTTGGCCTGCTCTTTTTCCACCACCCATTTGGGTTTTTTCATGGCCTTGACCTCTTGCGCAAAACGACCGGTTTTTCGGGTTGACGCCCCATTGGTGCGCTTGTAATCACGCCTCCACGTCCGGCGCAACGCGCTATGACAGAGTGGGCGACAGGCCGCAAGGTGTGGCAGGGGACTGTAACTCCCTCGCGGAGACGCACGCTTGGTTCGATTCCAAGGTCGCCCACCACTCTCTCTTTTTGGGCAAGCTTCCGGTAGCGTTCGGAAAAATAATGTAATTTAGGTGTCGTTTCTGCTGAATTCGATTTTCGTGAGAGCGGCAACGACAGCATCCTTGTCGGGAACGCAATGGATACCTGAACATCGGAAGCAACTCTCACGGTGGCAATGATCTTGTGAACGGTGGCCTAGGAGATGATTACATCATAGCCCAAGGCGGCGACTACGCTACGTTTGCCGATGGGATATTCCCCATTGTTGTTTGCAATGACCAACATGTTGACACGCTTAATGGTGGAGACGCAAACGACACGCTGATTGCAACGAACGGCGGCGTTCTAACGGGAGGCGCGGATGAGGATGTCTTCGCTATCAACCAAAACACGAGGTATATTGGTGACGAAACCTATGCTGGCAGTGATAGAAATGATCTGATCCCCGACCCAATAATAATCACCGACTACGATCCCGATGAGGAAGTGATTGTAATTGCTCTTTTGGGAGACTTCGCTGGTTTCTCTGGTCCCCCAAGCGACCAAGTCACCGTTCAGGTAAGAGAAGATGGTCAAGGCAGCGATATATTGATTTCGGGCTGGGTGATCGCCACCGTAATCGGTAACGACACACTCACCTATGAAGAACTCAGATTCGATAGAGAACTTACGCGGCCGCAGTAATACCGCAATGCAGGATCCTGGACAGAGGCGCCTGTAACTCTTCGTGTTGAGTGCAGACTGTAGCGCGGCTATCCAAATGACCGGCTTAACGGCCTCTTTGAGGCTCGGTCTGCAAGACAATGAATTCTGCGGGTTTCACAGGGGCAACACCGATCTCGACAATCAGACGCCCTCGGTCCAGATCGGTCTGTGACATGGTGGTTCGGTCACAGCGGGCGAAATAGGCCTGTTCGGGTCTTTCCCCAACCAAAGCACCAGCCCTGAATTGTTCCATCAGAAAGGCAGACACATCTCGGCGGATCGCAGCCCACAGCGCCTCAGCGTTGGGTTCGAAAACGGCCCATTGCGTGCCGCGCTCGATGGATGTGCACAAAGTGCTGATCAAACGGCGGATCGGAACATAGCGATAGTCGGACGACCCCGGCACCAACGTCCGCGCGTCCATGATGCGATTGTTCGAAGCGATTTCGAGGATCGCATTTATTCCCAACGGGTTCAGAACGCTGTGCTGCGCGGTCAGGTCGGCATCCAGACCCAGAACACCGCGCAGGGCAACATTGGCGGGCGCTTTCCAAACGCCACGGCGCGCATCGGTCTGCGCATAGACCCCGCAGACATGTCCGGACGGCGGACAGCTCACCGGTTTGCCGGTGAATGCGTCGCGGACCCGCAAAGCCGGGGCATAGATCGCCGCGTGACCGTGCTTTGCGACGGGCGGGGCATAGCCGGTCAGCTGGGCCGGCGCATCCAGAACGGCGAACCGATTGGGGCCAGCAGCACAAAACCGGATCAGGGCGGCATGGCTTTGGGCATCGTCAAAACCGGGTGCCGCGACGAGGTTTATGTCCCCGCTATCGGCCAGTGGTTTAAGGTCACTTTGTGTCACCTCCCGTCCCGCAACAGGCAGCACCACGGCAGTGACACCGCCATTCTGAAAGAACCCGGCAAGTGCATTGATTAGGTGCGTGGCGGGGCCTTCGGTTTTGCCAACCCGTTTGATCAGCGCGCCGAGGCTTTGTACCTCGACCGGTTCGCTTGGTCTCCCGATCGGGTTTGGCACATGCCCAAGGAAAGCGGCCCGTGATGTACCGGCCATTTCAATCGGACGCGCGCCAGAGGAGACCTCTTCTACATATTCACCGGGTGAGACATAAAGCGGCATAATGATGCCTTTTCGTGCTAAAAATCCCGGTCATCGTGCCAGATCAGAGGCTTTTTGGCTAGCCCACCAAAGATGGCAGGTACAGAACGATCCCCGGGAACGCGACCAGCAAGGCGATTGTCACCCCATCCGCGATGAAGAACGGTGTCACGCCTTTGAACACATCCTGAACGCTGAGATCCGGTTGTACCCCGGCCACGACAAAGCAGTTGAGGCCAATGGGTGGCGTGATCAGGCAGAACTCTGCCATCTTCACCACAAGGATACCGAACCAGATCGCGCACATAGTGCCGGACATGCCAAAGGTGCTTTCTGCCGCGGTGACGTATTCGCCGCCGTTGAGCGCCATGACCGCCGGATAGACCACCGGCAGCGTCAACAGCAGCATGCCAATCGCGTCCATGAACATCCCCAGAATGGCGTAAGCCAGCAGGATGCAGATCAGGATCAGCATGGGCGACATTTCAAGCGACGTGATCCAATCGGAAAACGCCCCCGGCAGGTCCGCAAAACCCAGAAAGCGAACATAGAGCAAAACACCCCAGATGATGGTGAAGATCATCACCGTCAGCTTGGCGGTTTCCAGAAGCGCCGATTTCAGCTCTGCCCAGCGCATCCCGTTATAGACCGCCATGCAAAAGACAACGAACGCCCCGAGCGCCCCGCCTTCGGTTGGTGTGCCCCAGGCGTCGCCAAACGGGTTATAGACAAAGAAGATGATGATCACGACAACCGCGATGATCGGTAATGCGCCGGGCAAAGAGGCGAAGCGTTGCCGCCATGTGAACCCCGTCACCGGCGGGCCAACCGTTTTGAAGATCACCGCAATCCCGATGATCAAAGCGGCATAGATCAGCGCCGAAAATGCGCCGGGAATGAACCCCGCCAGCAAGAGCTTGCCCACATCCTGTTCCACAATAATCGCATAGATCACAAGGATCGCAGAGGGCGGGATCAGCGAGGCCAAAGTGCCGCCTGCCGCAACAACCCCGGCGGCAAATTGCTTTTTATAGCCGATCTTGAGCATTTCGGGGATCGCAATCCGCGCAAACACCGCCGCCGTGGCGACCGAGGCGCCGGACACCGCCGCAAAACCGGCCGTCGCAAAGACGGTGGAAACCGCCAAACCGCCCGGCACCCACGCAATCCAGCGTTTGGCTGTCTCAAACAGTGACTGGGTCAGTCCCGCGTAATAGGCAAGATATCCGATCAGGATGAAGGTGGGGATCAGGCTCAGCGCTTGCGCCGCCACCTTTGAATGCGGCACCTGCCCGCCCGTCTTGATCGCAACGGTCAGCGCCCAGCCCAGATCTTCGGGGTCAAACCCCTTTTTAGACCAAAAGATAATAATCAGGCCCACCAGCCCCGCCAGCCCGGCGGCAAAGGCCACACGCATGCCCAAAACAACCATGACCAAGAGGCCACCAGTGACCCAAAGGCCAATATCAATCGGATCCATCTTGGCCTACTCCCGCGCGCTCACTTGATCTGCCTCGGCCGCGGCCTGAGAAGCGACATCCTGTATCAGCGGAACCGCAGCAGGATTTTCCAATCCAAGGATAAAGGCGCGCCCATACCCCCAGATTTGCAAAAGCAATCGGACACAAAGAACCGAAAACGCCACCGGCGCCAACAGCTTGGCCGGCCAGATCGGGATACCGATGTCGATAGAGCTGTCCCGGCTCCACATCGGTGCTGCAAAGTCGAACGAGCGATCAAAATGTGCCCAGCTGCCCCAAACCAGCGCCGCCATCAGAAGGAACATCAGGATGACAGAGATCAGTTCCGCCAGCCACAGCGCACGGCCCTTTAGCCGCCCAATCAGGATGTCCATGCGGATATGGCCGCCTTCCCTTTGCACGAATGCAATGCCCATGAAGGCAATCAGCGGCATAAACTGTTCGATCCAGTCGACATATCCCGGCAAAGGGGCGTTGAACATATTGCGTCCACCAACCGAAATCACCGCCAGAACCATCAAGCCGAAAACAGCGATCCCGCTGATCAGCGCCAATGACCGTTCCAGTTTGAGCAAAACCCTGTCCAGACGGCTGACAAGGCTGCCGTCTTCGAGTACCGAGGCGCTTCCCGCCATGGACGTCCCTCTTTTTTATGAGTGGGCCGGGCCTCTGGATAAAGAGGCCCGACCGGTAGGATCAGGAGCCGCCGCCGCGCGTGCTTTCCAGCGTGCTCATCACAAGGTCATAGAGCTCTTGGCCCGGCAAACCTTGGGCTGACATGTCCGCAATCCACTTTTCCCGGATCGGGTCAGCTGCCTTGGCTTTGAATTCGGCGATCACGTCTTCCGAAATCTCAACCTTGGCCACGCCCTTTTCTTCCAGAACCGCATCCCAGCGCTCCAGCAATTCGGCGTAATTGGCCAGGTAGTGTTCCAACGCCTCGGGGATCGAGCTGTCGAGCGCTGCTTTATGCTCGTCACTGAGGCTGTCATAGGCGTCGATGTTGACCACGACGGGGCAATTCACGGTGCCCGGGTTCAGGTTGGCTGTCCACCAATCGGCGCGGTTGATCGTGCCAAAGCTGAGATGGGCGTGCTGGGCAAAAGCAACCGTGTCGACGACACCCGACTCCATGGCGTTATATGCCTCTGTCGCGGGCACGGATGTTGGCACACCGCCAACCGCTTCGAACGCCTGACCAAGACCGCCAGTGGCCCGGACACGCATACCGTCAATTGCGGCCAAGCTGTCACGTGGATCGCCAGTTCCAACCAGATTGTATTGCGGCATCGGCGACGTCATCAGCAGCTTGGCATTCCACTGCGCCATTTCTTCTGCCGCAGCCGGGTGGCCATAAACCGCCATCGACACGGCAACCTCTTCTTCCAGGTTCGAAACGCCCAGGAACGGCAGTTCCAGAACCGTCACCACCCGGTTCTTGTCGCGGTGATACCCGGCACAAAATTGCGCCATTTCAAACGCGCCGATGCTGATCCCGTCCAGGTTTTCGCGTGGCTTGGACAGACCGCCATAGCTCACGTTGATGGTAAACTCGCCATTGGTTTTCTCGCTCACCAACTCAGCGATCTTCTCAACATGCTCGGTAAAGGCGCGGCGTTTGCCCCAGACGGACGCATTCCATTCCGTTGCCGCCGCTTCTGCCACAAAGGCAATGCTCAGCGCGGCAGCGGCCGCACCTGTCAAATATCTTTTCATGTGTTTCCTCCCAATTTGCGCCCGTCCTCCTGGCGGTCGCTTAGGGGAAAGCTAGCGCGACAAGGCGAAGCTGCCAAGCCCCAAACACGGCTCAGGAATGTTGTGCCGAACAAACGCCGAATCCACGCCCGCCACGTGCCTTTCCGGGCAGCGCACAGCCATTCGGTGTCAGAGGCACAAAGCACGTTCTTGGCAGACAGACGCGATCGCCACCGATGCCGATACCGGTCATCGTCGGTATATGTGCCGCTTCAAAAACAGAAGGAGATTAACATCTAGAACATTGTAAAATATAAATTTTATTCCAATGTGGATAGCCATTTTCACGATTTTCGCCCAATCCAGGAAAGCTTTTGACAGATAAATGCTTTGATATCAGGCAACTGTTCCCTTGTTTTCAAACGACGTTAAAATATGACAGGTGACAATTTCGCGTGCATTTGCCGACATCTTCAGCATCATCGCCCGCAAGAAGAGACGCAGAGGGAGGAGCTTCGTTTCATGACCGATACAACCGCGCATCCAACATACTCGCCATCCGCCGAATTGGCGGCATCCGCTCATGTTGGATCAGCCAAGTATGACGAGATGTACGCCGCATCAGTGGCCGATCCAGACGCCTTTTGGCGCGAACACGGGCAACGCATTGACTGGATGACGCCCTACAGTCGGGTAAAGGACGTCGATTACACCTTTGGCCAAGTCAAGATCGAATGGTTCCGGGACGGTACGCTGAACGTGGCGGCCAATTGCGTGGATCGGCACCTGGCCACCCGTGGCAATCAAACCGCCATCATCTGGGAACCGGACGATCCAAACCAGGAAACCCGGCATATCAGCTATTACGCGCTCCATCGCAGTGTGAACCAGATGGCCAATGTCCTCAAAGACATGGGCGTTGGCAAAGGCGATCGCGTCATCATCTATCTGCCGATGATCCCCGAAGCGGCCTATGCCATGCTGGCCTGCGCCCGCATCGGCGCAATCCACTCGGTGGTCTTTGCCGGGTTCTCACCCGACGCTTTGTCAGCCCGCATCAACGGCTGCGACGCAAAGGTTCTGATCACCGCGGATGAGGCCCCGCGCGGCGGGCGCAAAACGCTGCTCAAGGCCAACGCGGATCAAGCGCTTCTGCATTGCAAGGACAGCGTGAAATGCCTTGTCGTGAAACACACCGGTGGGCAAACCACTTGGGTTCCGGACCGCGACTACGACTACAACGAACTGATCGCTGACGCCTCGCCCGATTGCCCGCCTGAAGAAATGAATGCAGAGGATCCGCTCTTTATTCTCTACACGTCAGGCTCCACCGGTCAGCCCAAAGGCGTGGTGCATACCACCGGCGGCTATCTCGTTTATGCGTCGATGACCCACGAGATTGTCTTTGATTACAAGGACGGCGACATCTTCTGGTGCACCGCAGATGTCGGCTGGGTCACCGGGCACAGCTATATCGTCTATGGCCCCCTGGCCAATGGCGCCACGACGCTCATGTTTGAAGGCGTGCCAACCTACCCGGATGCCTCCCGCTTCTGGCAGGTCTGCGAAAAGCACAAGGTGAACCAGTTCTACACCGCGCCCACCGCGATCCGGGCCCTGATGGGCCAGGGAACCGAGTTTGTCGACAAATGCGACCTCAGCGACCTGCGCATCCTCGGAACCGTGGGCGAACCGATCAACCCCGAGGCTTGGAACTGGTACAATGACGTCGTTGGCAAAGGCAAATGTCCGATCGTCGACACGTGGTGGCAAACGGAAACGGGCGGCCATTTGCTAACCCCCCTGCCCGGCGCGCATGCGGCCAAACCGGGGGCCGCGATGAAACCCTTCTTTGGCGTCCAACCCGTGGTGCTCGACCCGCAATCCGGCGTCGAAATCCATGACTACCCGACCGAAGGCGTGCTGTGCCTGAAAGACAGCTGGCCCGGGCAGATGCGCACCGTCTGGCGAGACCACGAAAGGTTCGAGAAGACCTATTTCAGCGACTACAAAGGCTACTACTTCTCCGGCGATGGCTGCAAACGTGACGCGGATGGCGATTACTGGATCACCGGGCGCGTCGATGATGTCATCAACGTCTCCGGTCACCGCATGGGCACGGCAGAGGTCGAAAGCGCGCTGGTGGCCCATGCTGCCGTCGCCGAGGCCGCCGTGGTTGGCTACCCGCATGAGATCAAGGGCCAGGGCATCTATTGCTACGTCACCTTGATGAACACCGAAGAACCCAGCGAAGAGCTGCGCAAAGAGTTGCGCAACTGGGTGCGCACGGAAATCGGCCCCATTGCGTCGCCTGACGTGATCCAATGGGCCCCCGGCCTGCCCAAAACACGGTCTGGTAAAATCATGCGCCGTATCCTGCGCAAGATCGCCGAAAACGACTTTGGCGCACTGGGGGACACCTCAACCCTGGCCGACCCGTCGGTGGTCGATGATCTGATCGCCAATCGCGCCGGCTAAAACACAAAACAGCGGTTCCGACAGACCGGGACCGCTGCTTCTTTCTTGTGAAAAATACCCCCGCCGGAGGCATCCGACCTCTCAACCTGGCGCGTTGGCAAAGAACAATTGCTGACCGTTCAACCGATAGGCCGCAATCGCGGCCTGCCCTGCCGGACCGGTCAACCAATCAACGAAAAGCGCAGCTTCTTCTGCCTTTACACCCGGGTGCCGGGCCGGATTGACCACGATCGCTCCGTATTGATTGAAAAGCCGCGGATCGCCTTCAACAAGAACCGCATGATCGCCCTTGTTGCCAAAGGCGATCCATGTGGCCCGGTCGGTCAGCACATAGGCGTCCATGCCAATCGCCACGTTCAACGTGGCCCCCATCCCGGATCCCGTCTCGCGGTACCACCCACCCGATTGCGCGGCAACATCCACGCCGGTTTCGGTCCAAAACCGCAGCTCAGCCTGATGCGTGCCGCTGTCATCCCCCCGCGACACGAACGCGGCTTGCGCCGACGCTATGTCGTCCAACGCCGTCACAATGTCTTTGCCTGACACGCCCACCGGGTTGCTCGCGGGCCCGAGAAGGACAAAGTCGTTATACATCACTTCGATCCGGTCGCGCCCCCAGCCTTCGGCAACAAACGCGTCTTCCGCCGCGCGTGCGTGTACCAACAGGACATCTCCATCGCCGTTGCGCGCATTGCGGATCGCCTGCCCCGTGCCCACGGCGACGACCCGCACCTCGACCCCATATGCGGCCTCGAACTGCGGCAGGATCACGTCCAGAAGCCCAGAGTTCTGGGTGGATGTCGTCGACTGTACGGTGATGAAGCTCTCTGCAACGCCAACACTGGCCCAAAGGCAAAACCACAACGCCGTCAATCCACGGAATAAACGTCTCACAGGACCAGTGCACCCGCCAGATATTGCCGCGCCACGCGTGTTTCGGGCGCTTCAAAGAACTGGCCTGCGGGCGATTGCTCTGCCACGCGGCCCTGATGCAAAAACACCACTTCGCGCGCCAGCCGCTTGGCCTGCCCAGGATCATGGGTGACCATCACGATCCGAGTGCCCCGTGCCGCCGCGTCCAGGATCATTTCCTCAATGGCGAACGTAGCCGACGGATCCAGCGCGCTGGTCGGTTCATCCAGAAACAGAACACGCGGACGTGTCGCCATCGCACGAAGAATGGCCAGACGTTGCGCCTCGCCTCCCGAAAGGCTGCGCGCCCATTGTCCGCCCTTGCCTGTCAGCCCCCCTTGCGCCAAGAGCGCCTCGACCTCTGCCGCGCGATCCATCCGCGCCACGCCAGCCCGGCGCAGTGCAAAGGTCAGGTTCGCCGCAACGCTTCGCCGCAGCAAAACCGGCTTTTGGAACACCATGGCCTGCAACGCCCGCGCCTGGGCGTTCAACACGACATCATCCTGCAGGACCCAGCCCTGATCCGGCGCGATCAAGCCATGCAAACACCGCAACAGCAAAGACTTCCCCGCCCCGTTGGGCCCAAGGATCATGGTCGGCCCCGGCACTTTCAAATCCAGATGCGCAATCGACAGCCGATGCAACCCCGCCTGCGCGACCTGCAAGCTGCGCACACGAAGCGTCGTCTGTGCCTCGGGCAGATCGGAAATGAAATCACGCATGACGTGCCTCTTCGGTCCGCGCGGTCGCGCCCCCGACCATCGACACCAGCGCCGTCACGCCAATGGCCAACAGAACAAGGATGGCACCTAGTGCCAGCGCCAGGGACAGGTTTCCTTTCGAGGTTTCCAACGCAATCGTCGTGGTCATCACGCGTGTGACGTGGTTAATATTGCCCCCCACGATCAAAACGGCCCCCATTTCCGCAATGGCGCGCCCAAACCCGGCCAGGAGCGCGGTCAAGAGACCCATGCGCCCGTCCCATAACAACACCGGAATGGCCCCCGCACGGCTGACGCCCAGCGAGGTCAGCTGATCCGCATATTCCTCGTCGAGGTTTTCCAGAACCTGTCGGGTCAGCGCAGCGATGATCGGGGTCACCAACACCACCTGTGCAATGATCATCGCGGTCGGCGTGTACAGCAGCTGCAAAACCCCCAGCGGTCCTGACCGCGACAACATCAGGTACACAACCAGGCCAACCACCACCGGCGGCAACCCCATTAAGGCATTGATCAGAATGATCACCCCACGCCGCCCCCAAAACCGGAAAACGGCCAGGGCCGCGCCCAACGGCATGCCGATCAGTGCCGCGATCAGCACCGCGGTCAACGAGACGCGCAAGGACAGGCCTACGATCGCCCACAAGGCAGGATCGCCCGTCAGGATCAGGGCCAGCGCCTGACCAAATTCTGCAGCAAAGTCTTGCATCCGCGCCTCTCGGCCCTCCATCAGCCGTGGCGGCACAGTACCAAGGCCCTGCAATGGCCAGCAAGTCGGGAAGCGACACATGAAAAACGCGGCCCGCCATGGGGCCGCGTCCTGTGACGTCTATCGGAAACCGATGCCTTAAAGCAGAAATGCAAACACCTGTCTCACCTAACCCTATCTGAAATCAGAGATTTCACCGGGTTATGTAATGCGCGATGTTGCAGATCAATTGCCTTTTGCTTTAGTTCAGCGCCGCATCCGTGATGTCATGGGTCCAGGCCCCTTCCGGAACTTTGGTGATCACCGGATCTGACCCACCGGCTAGCAAGGTGTCTACCGTGCGCTGGAAGTCGGCAGGGTCCAACGTACCGTCGCTGCCCGCGGTCAGCTTGGCAATTTCCCCCATCATGCGCTTTTGATGCGCCTCTGTCTGGGCCCCTGATGCATCATTGTCGAGCACGATCTCAGCCGCCTCGCCCGGGTTCGCCTCGGCATATTTCCAGCCTTTCATCGAGGCCCGGACAAAGCGCACCATCTTGTCCTTGAAGGCCGGATCGCTCAGGTTCTCTTCCAGCGCATAGATGCCGTCTTCCAGCGTGGCAACGCCCTGGTCTTCATACTTGAAGGTCACAAGCTCATCCTCGGACACGCCCGCATCCAGCACCTGACCGTATTCATTATAGGTCATCGACGAAATGCAGTCGGCCTGACGCTGCAACAGCGGGTCGACGTTGAAGCCCTGTTTCAGAACGGTAACGCCATCCTCACCGCCATCGGTGCTGATCCCTTCCTGGCTCATCCAGCTGAGGAACGGGTATTCATTGCCAAAAAACCAGACCCCGATGGTTTTGCCTTTAAAATCCGCCGGGCTGGTGATGCCGGTGTCTTTCCAGCAGGTCAGCATCAGACCAGAGGATTTGAACGGCTGCGCGATATTGACCACTGGCAGGCCTTTTTCCCGCGCCGCCAGCGCCGAAGGCATCCAGTTCAGCATCACATCGGCCCCACCGCCGGCAAGCACCTGTGGCGGCGCAATGTCAGGACCACCGGGCAGGATCGTGACGTCTAGATCCTCTTCCGCGTAATAGCCTTTGTCCAGCGCCACGTAATAGCCTGCAAACTGCGCCTGGGTCACCCATTGCAACTGCAACTTCACCTCATCGGCTGCCATGACCGGCGCCGCACCGATCACCCCGGCGGCCAGAACCCCTTTGAATAGTTTTTTCATCTTCTTCACTCCTTGTTTTCATAGTGTCGACGGGTGTGTCCCGCCTGTTTGTCGTTATCCTCGCTGGGACGGGTGCCAGAACGTCACCCATCGCTCGATCAGAACGATCAAGCCGTAAAACGCCGATCCTGCCAAGGCTGCCACCACAATCTCGGCCCAGACCATGTCCAGCGCAAGCTGACCGACGCTGGTTGAAATGCGAAAGCCCATGCCAACCGTCGGAGAGCCGAAAAATTCGGCAACAATCGCCCCGATCAAAGACAGCGTCGTGCAGATCTTGAGACCGTTGAACAGAAAAGGCATCGCCGCAGGCAGCCGTAATTTGAAAAACCCCTGCCAATAATTGGCCGCATAGGTGCGCATCAAATCACGCTGCATCGCACTGGTTTCCGACAGCCCCGCCACCATATTGATCAGCATCGGGAAAAACACCATCACAACCACAACCGCCGCCTTGCTGTGCCAATCAAAACCGAACCACATCACCAGGATCGGCGCGGTCCCGACAATGGGCAGGGCTGCAACGAAATTACCCACTGGCAGCAGGCCCCGCCGCAAAAATTCGCTTCGGTCCACTAAAATCGCCGTCAAAAACGCCGCCCCACACCCAATCACATACCCGCTAAGCGCCCCTTTCAGAAAGGTCTGCACAAAATCGGCCCACAGGATCGGCAAGCTCTCGGCAAACCGCGCGGCGATCAGACTGGGCGCCGGCAAGATAACCAAAGACACCTCCAACCCCCGCACCAACAACTCCCATATCGCCAATAGGGTCACGCCGAAAATCACCGGCACCGCCAATTGTACCAGCGGCACATCCGCCGACGGCCCCGTAGACAAGCGCGCGTTCACCCACCAGCCCAAGGCCCAAACACCCAAAGCAACCGCGACTAGGATCATCGCGCCCACCTCTTCTTCTCTCTCCAAATACTCCCGCCGGAGGCGGCCCAACCCCGCCACGAAGCCGCAAAACCGATCATGCCTGGCCCATCCGTTTCAAAAGGCCCCGCTCGATCAACCCAACCAATCCCACCAGACAAGCCGCCAGAATTGCCGCGGCAAACAGCGCGGACCAAATCTGAACCGTCTGCCCGTAATAAGATCCCGCCAACAAACGCGCGCCCAGCCCCGCGACCGCACCGGTCGGCAACTCGCCCACGATCGCCCCAACCAAAGAGGCTGCAACCCCAATTTTGAGCGACGCAAAAAGATACGGCACAGACGCCGGCAACCGCAACTTCCAGAACAATTGCCCTTGGCTCGCCGAATAGGTCCGCATCAGATCGAGCTGCATCGCATCCGGACTGCGCAGCCCTTTGACCATGCCCACAACAACCGGAAAGAAAGAGAGATAAGCTGATATCACCGCCTTGGGCAAAATCCCCTGTGCTCCAATGGAATACAGCACGACGATAATCATCGGGGCCAACGCGATGATCGGGATTGTCTGACTGACAATCGCCCAAGGCATCACACTCATATCCATCACGCGCGAATGCACGATCCCCACGGCCAACAAAATGCCCAGCCCCGTTCCAATGGCAAAGCCCAACAAGGTTGCGCTCAAGGTCACCCACCCATGAAACACCAAACTGCGCTTCGAGGTGATCTTCTTCTCGACCGTCGTTTCCCACAGCTCGATGGCGACTTGATGCGGCGCCGGCAAACGGGGGCGCTCCTGCCCCCAAGTCGCCGGCACTGCAAAGCCATTTTCCAACACCAATCCGAACTCAGACGCCGCGCGCCGTGCGGCATTGTCTTCCGGTACAACCACCGCCCCAGCCCGTTGCGCCTCTGTCAAAACCCCTTTGATATTCATCGGGACACAAGCCGCATACCAGATCAGGACAAGCACCAAGACGACCGAAAGCACTGCAAACACACTACGCATGCAAAGGCCTCGCTGTACGTTTGCCCTTTACCAAAAACCAAACGGCAAGCCCCAAACAGAAAAATGAAACGGTTACCGTGCCACCCCAAAACCATTGCGCCCAAACCGCGTCTGCACATTGATTTCCCCGTGGAAACATCCTGCAGCCGCGAAAAACCCAATCGGATCGGGCCGCCAGGCCAGCAAATGCCGACCCCACAAAAACAACCAGAGCAAAACCGCCCACCAAACAAGCAATTGGTCTATGCACTCCGGCCTCCCTTCTTCTCTTTAAAAATACTCTATGCCGCTTACTCATCCAAATGCCCCGCCCTCAGCCCTTCGCGGACCCGATGCGCCACTTCGATAAATTCAGGCGTATCGCGGATGTCCAGAGGCCGTTCTTTGGGCAACGGGCTGTCAATCACATCCGTGATCCGACCTGGACGCGGTGACATCACCACGATCTTGGTCGACAGATATACGGCCTCTAGGATCGAATGCGTCACAAACCCAATGGTCTTCTCGGTCCGCGCCCACAGCGCCAGCAGCGCCTCATTGAGGTGATCGCGCACAATCTCGTCAAGCGCCCCAAAGGGTTCATCCATCAACAAGATATCGGCGTCAAAGGCCAGCGCACGCGCGATACTGGCCCGTTGCTGCATCCCCCCGGAAAGCTGCCAAGGATATTTCTCACCAAACCCTTCCAGATCAACTAGTTGCAGGACATTCCTGACCCTTTCATCCTGCTCGGCGCGGCTGTAGCCCATAATCTCCAAAGGCAGCTTGATGTTGCGCGCAATAGTTCGCCACGGATAAAGCCCCGCCGCCTGAAACACGTACCCGTAAGCCCGCGCCTGACGCGCCGCATCCGGGGTCATCCCATTCACCGTTAAGCTCCCGCCAGTCGGTTGTTCCAACGCGGCCACACAGCGCAAAAACGTGGTCTTGCCACAGCCCGACGGACCAATAAAGCTGACAAAGTCACCTTTGTTGATGGTCAGATCCACAGCCTTGAGCGCATGCACCGGACCGTCATTGGTTTCAAATGTCAGGTCGAGAGCTTTCGCCTCAATTACAGTCATTTAGTACAGTCTCTTCGACCAAATTTGCACCGCATGCTCACACGCCAGTGGCCGGAATACCGGTCCGTTCCACGGGCCGAGGGGTGGTCAGCTCTTTCCATGTGCTCAGCGCCGTGTTGACCGTGCCATTGGCCTCGCGCGCAACAAACTTGCCATGTCCTTCCTGCGTGCGAATTTCGCCGTCATGGACGGCCACCTGGCCGCGGGTCAGTGTAAAGCGGGGCAAGCCTTTGACCTCTTTGCCTTCAAAGACGTTGTAATCGATCGCCGATTGCTGCGATCCAGCTGTGATCACCTTGGATTTCTCCGGATCCCACACCACCAAATCTGCATCCGCGCCCAGCAGAACAGCCCCCTTTTTAGGATAGCAATTCAATATCTTGGCAATATTTGTTGATGTTACTGCCACGAACTCGTTCGGCGTCAGACGACCGGTTGCAACCCCATGGGTCCACAGCATCGGCATCCGGTCTTCCAGTCCGCCCGTGCCATTCGGGATCTTTGAAAAATCGCCAACCCCGTACCGCTTTTGCTCGGTCGTAAACGCACAGTGATCCGTTGCAACCACCGACAAGGACCCCGCCTGCAAGCCAGCCCAAAGCGATTCCTGATGCCGCGCATCCCGGAAGGGCGGCGACATGACCCGACGCGCGGCATGGTCCCAATCGTCCACGAAATATTCCCGCTCGTCCAAGGTCAGATGCTGGATCAGCGGCTCACCCCATACCCGTTTGCCCTGCTGACGCGCCCGGCGAATGGCCTCATGCGCTTCTTCACAAGAGGTATGCACCACGTATAGCGGTACACCCGCCATATCCGCGATCATGATGGCCCGGTTCGTGGCCTCGCCTTCGACCTGCGACGGACGGGAATAGGCGTGGCCCTCGGGCCCCGTATTGCCCTCTGCCAACAGTTTGGCGGTCATTTCTGCCACCACATCCCCGTTTTCCGCGTGCACCATGGCAATCGCGCCCAGCTCTGACAGCCGGTTGAACGAGGCAAAAAGCTCGTCGTCATTCACCATCAATGCGCCCTTATAGGCCAGGAAATGCTTGAACGTGTTGATCCCCCGATCCTGCACCACGGTCTGCATGTCGTTGAAAACCTGTTCCCCCCACCAGGTCACCGCCATGTGAAAGGAATAATCGCAATTGGCCCGAGTCGATTTGTTGTCCCAGCGCTTGATCGCGTCCAACAAGCTCTCTCCCTGGTTTGGCAGACAGAAATCCACCACCATCGTCGTGCCCCCGGCCAACCCCGCGCGCGTCCCACTCTCAAAATCATCCGACGAATAGGTGCCCATGAATGGCATTTCCAAATGCACATGGGGATCAATCCCACCGGGCATCACGTAACAGCCCGTCGCATCCAACTCAGTGCCACCTGACAGGTTCGCTCCAATCTCCGCAATGACCCCGTTCTCCACAAGGACATCCGCCTTATAGGTCAAATCGGCCGTCACGATTGTGCCGTTCTTGATCACAGTGCTCATATCTTGTCTCCCTGAAACCGCGCCGGCTTCTTTCTTGTTCCAAATACCCCGGGGGCGCGGCCCGCAGGGTCGCGGGGGCAGCGCCCCCTAATCCACGATCTCCGCCGTCTCAACGACCGCATGAAACAGCACATTGGTGCCCGCCGCCGCCCATTCCGGCGATATCTCTTCGGCCTCGTTATGCGATAACCCATCAACACATGGGCACATCACCATAGCCGTCGGCGCCACGTCGTTGATCCAGCACGCATCATGCCCAGCCCCAGACACGATATCCATATGCGTATAACCCAGCCGCTCTGCCGCTGCCCGGACGGCCCCAACGCAATCCTCGTCAAAGGCCGGCGGATCAAACTGGCCCACGATCTCGCAGGAAAACTCTGTCCCGATATCAGCACAAAGCTGCGGCGCACGTTCCATGAACTCATCCACCATACCGTTGAGTTTATCCAGAAGATGGGTCCGCATATCGACGGTAAAGACCACCTTGCCCGGGATGATGTTGCGCGAATTGGGATAGACATCGATATGCCCGATCGCGCCCACCGCATTGGGCTGGTTCTTCATCGTGATCTCATGCGACAGCTCGGTCACCAGTGCCAATCCACGCCCGGCATTCTTGCGCATCGACATCGGCGTGGACCCGGTATGGCTCTCTTTGCCCGTCACCGTGCATTCGATCCAGCGCAGCCCCTGCCCATGGGTAACCACGCCGATATCCTTGCCCTCAGCTTCCAGAATTGGGCCCTGTTCAATGTGCAATTCAAAAAACGCTTTCATGTCGCGCTGGCCCACGGGTTCGTCCCCTTCCCAGCCGATGCGCTTCAACTCATCGCCAAACCGCTTGCCATCGGCATCCACACGGTCCTTGGCCCAGTCTTCCGTGTGTTTGCCCGCAAACACGCCCGAGGACAGCATCGCCGGCGCATAGCGGGTTCCTTCCTCATTGGTCCAATTGGTCACCACGATGGGATGCTTGGTTCGGATGCCGAGATCGTTCAGCGTGCGGATCACTTCCAATCCGCCCAAAACCCCTAAAACGCCATCATATTTGCCGCCCGTAGGCTGAGTATCCAGATGAGAGCCGACATAAACCGGCAAGGCGTCCGGGTCGGTTCCTTCGCGCCGCGCAAACATGTTGCCCATGCTGTCCAATCCCATAGAGCACCCCGCAGCCTCGCACCATGTCTGGAACAGCGCCCGGCCTTCGGCATCCTCATCCGTCAAGGTCTGCCGGTTGTTGCCACCGGCAATTCCGGGCCCGATCTTGGCCATTTCCATCAGGCTGTCCCACAGCCGCGCGCCATCTATTTTGAGGTTTTCGCCCGGAGCCGCCATCTGTCGCCCTTTCATTTGGGTCTGTGTCTTGCAAAACCCGAGCCACAGCAGATCGGATTTGACCAACTGGTCAAAGCCACGCTACCATTCAATGGGCACCAGTCAAGAAATTGGAACACGGCACTGGTTAGATTGTGCGCCTGCTCTTGCGGGGGTGAGAAAAAATTAAGCAAGCTGTTTGAGGCGAAAAATCGAGACACATATGCCCAAGGACAGAGCCCCAACTCGCATTCAACGCAAGAACCGTGCGCTCATTCTTGAAGCCGCGCTCGAGGTTTTTCAGCCAATGGCTACAGGGGCGCGACAGTTGATCAAATTGCCCGTCAGGCCGCGCTCAGCAAACCCAATCTGCTCTATTATTTTCCCTCCAAAGAGGCCATTTTTCAAAGCCTGCTTGCGGCGCTCTTGGAAACCTGGCTCGACCCGTTGCGCACCCTTGATCCGGATGGCGACCCGCTCGAAGAAATCCTCGCATACGTCCATCTCAAGCTCGAGATGAGCCGCACGCACCCGCGCGAAAGCCACCTGTTTGCCAATGAAATTGTCCAAGGTGCCCCCCGTATCCACGCGGCACTCAGCACGGACCTTAAGTCGTTGGTCGACATCAAGGCACAGCTGATCCAAGACTGGATTGATGCGGGCAAAATCGCGCCCGTGCACCCGCATCACCTGATTTTCTCGATCTGGGCGCCGACACAGCACTACGCGGATTTCGATGTTCAGGTCCGCGCGCTGATGGGCGATCAGGACCCGTTCAACACCGCGCCCGACTTTCTCGACACCCTCTACCGGCGGCTGCTGTCCCCGCGCTGATATTCGGGCTTGGCCGTCCTTCCAAGCCACACAGCATGGCTTCTTCTCTTTTCAAATACTCAAAATCCAGCCTCGACCACGCGCGCCTGCGCCGCTCAAGCTCGGCCTTGCACGAAACGTGTCCCCGGCTTCGGCGGCATTTCCCGCTGGCCGGCAAAACACTGCGCGGTGCGCATCCACTGTTCTGCAACAGGCCCGCGAACGCGCAAATCTGTATCCGCGACATTGCGGGTCTGCGTGACGACCTGTGCAAATCCAACGGCTGATCCTTCGATCCGATCCGCGCCTTCCGCCTCACCAAAGGTCCAGATCGCGCCGGACGGGGCGCCAGGTCAGAAGGGGCAGTGCCTCTGGCACGGGCAGGCCTTGCACCTTGTGAGACCAGCCAAAGGCATTGACACCCAGCATGACGATGTTGCGGATACGATCCTCTTCGACACGGGTCTGCCCCAACAGATCGAACACTTCCATCCCATGCGCCCAGGTTTCCATTTGCCGCGCCGATAGCGAGGACCGCGCAGACATGTCCGGACCAATCCATTTGACCCGGGTTTTGGGGTCCACACTCTGCCAACGCGCGCACATATCGCGATACTGGTCCTGCCAAATGTCAAACAGGTCCCTTCCCCGCTCTGCCACGCTGGCGTTCTCGATGGGCCGCAACCCGCCGGTTACGGCGGCTTTGCCCACCACCTTGGCGCGCTCCATGAAGGCGTCCGGGTCGGTCAGAGCCATATCGGCCCCGACATTCCAGAAATAGAGGTGCACCATCACGTCATTGATGGTCCAACCTTTGAACTGCGTGGCACGCGACCAATCCGCGGCGTCAAGCGGCGCCAACACCTCGGCCAGCGCGTCACACTCCTTTAAAAAATCGGCGGCTTGTTGCATGTCTCACCCCAAGGGTCAGTCTGGACGACCGCCCCGGGAAAAGAAAGATGTCACGCAAGATGTCCTGATTTCACCCAGACCCGCGCGCCGTCCGGCCCTGCGGTTGCGGTCAAGGTTGCCCCGGCCGGCAAGCGCAACCAGTCCCAAACGCCAAAGCCTTCTCCGGCCTCTTCGAACTGACCGTCCAGAACAAAAACCTCGATCCCGCCAGGAACGTCCAACCGGATATCGGCACCCGGTGCCCATGTTTCAACGCGCACATCTTCGCGCGTGTCGGCAAACAAGGGCTGGACCGTTACACCATCGCGTGCGCGGTCAGCGTCAGAGGCCGTGGTGGTCATGTCCACCTTCATCTGATGCCGGTCCTCGGCATCAAACTGATGGAGTTTGACCATGATCACCGCCCCGTTCGACGCTGCGGGCGCATGGCTGGTTGTCGGCGGGTTGCGCACATAGGATCCGGTGGGAAAATCGCCATACTGATCCTCGAACGTGCCTTCGAGCACGAAATACTCTTCGCCGCCGTCATGGGTATGTTCGGAAAACGCGCTGCCGGGGGCAAAGCGGACAATCGTGGTCGCCCGCGCGACTTCGTCACCGATGCGGTCCAACATACGCCGTTCCACACCTGCGGCGGGGGATTTCACCCACTCGCTTTGATCAAAATGCACGGCAGCGCGCTGGTCAAAATCGGCATTAATGCGCATGGCGGTTCTCCTTGGTTCGGCGGGACATTGTGATGCCTGCACCTAGTGACTGATGAGCGTTTTCCAAGGCACCTGTTGCAACGGTCGCGAAACCGTGTGCAGCGGCCCTGACGGCTATTTGACCACAAACTCCATAACGGACGCCGCGCTTGAATTGATCAGGTGCAGTGTTTGACCAGAGATCAGATAGCTTTTGACCGTTGGCAACACGGCTTTGACTTCGCGCTCAAGATCGGCCTGTTGGGGTGGACAGGCCATCAATGTGCTGATCATGTTGTCGCCGAAGGTCAGTTTATTTCCGTCGACCTCATAGCTGCCGTTCATCCGGTTGCACCCGTTAAAGATGCTCACCCGACCGCCTTCGAGAAATTGGATTTCCGGCTTGCGCGGGGTGACGATCAGGATGTTGGACACCTGCTCGCCAATCCATTCTGTTCCGATCAGGGGCACGGCTGTGTCTGAAACCTTTGTCACCATGTCGACCGTGATATCCACCTTATTGGGCGCGCCACGGGTCAACACCGGGTAAGCGCGCGTTGTTCTAAACAAAAGCTCGTCGCCCGATGTGATCGCAGCCGCCACGTTATAGGACATTTTGTCGACGATCTGGTCATCATCAAAGGCCAGTTCGAACCACTGCGGCACCCCCGTCATTGGCATAGATTGCTCTGCAATCACCGTGGCGATAGTGTCCATGCGCGACACGTCCAAGAGGGTCACAGTCAGCTGTGCATCCGGTCGCAAGGCAATCCTTTGCAGGTACCCAACCGAACCGCTGACCGTGCCAGCGAAAGCCGGGCCAATGCAGGCAATCCATGTCAGGACCGCGAAAAGTGCCTTCTTCATAAAAACCTCCTGTCGCGCGGGGTGCCGCGGCGACCCCGCATGCTCGGGTGCTCCATATCCGCAAAATATCTGGCGATGTCCGAACATATGTCAACAATTTCATACATGAGAAGACAAACGCCGCCCGCCCTCTAGGCTGCGCGATTGGCCAAAACTTGGTTCAGAACCTGTCGATAGGTATCCACACCTTGTGCGCCAGTCACGAGGTATTTGCCGTCAAATACCATCCCCGGCACACCCTGAACGCCCTGTTCGATCCAATATCGTTCGTGCGCGCGCACCTCATCGGCGTGGGCATCCCCCTGCGCAACCGCCAAGGCTGCGACGGAATCCAAGCCGACGGAACCGGCGACTTCGGCCAGCACATCAGGATCATCGACATCTTTCTGATCGGTAAAATGCGCCGAAAAGAGCGCCAGTTTCATCTGGTGCCCCATGTTCTGTTCCCGCGCCCAATGGATGACGCGGTGGGCCCGGAACGTATTGCGAATGCGGCTGTCCTCGGTGAACCGGAAATCAAACCCAAGGTCGTGGCCCAGCGCGGTCATGTGATCGCGCACCTTCGCGCTTTGCTCTGCGGTGCTGCCGTATTTTTCGGCCACGTGTTCTCGCAAATCCTGACCGCCGGCGGGCATGTTGGGGTTAAGTTCAAACGGGTGCCAATGCACCATCGCGCCGATCTTTTCGGCGCTCAGCGCATGCTCCAGCTGTTTGTACCCGATGATGCACCATGGGCACATCACGTCCGATACGATGTCGATCCGCAAAGGGTCTGTCATATCACGGCCTTTCCTGAACGCGTGATCCCAAGGTGGGGATCACGTCGCATCAGGTCAACCGCGCTGCCGTTACGCCATCGCTTCTTCTGTCGATGTTTCCACGTCCTTTGTTGCCAGCCATTTGCGCACATCGCGGAAGTCGAAATAGATCGCAATGACCGAAGGGAACACAAACACGACCAGCAGGAATGCCGCCAAAAGGCCGAACGCAACCGACACCACAACGGGGATCAAGGTCTGGATCGCCGGGCTGGTTTCGAAAACGATCGGGATCAGGCCAATAAAGGTGGTCGCCGAGGACAACAGAACCGACAGGAACCGATGCCGCACCGCCTCGACCGACGCCTCGACATAGTCATCATCCCGTATATGCGTCTCAAAGAAGTTCATGAACAGGATGGCGTTGTTGACCACGACCCCGGCCAAAGAGGCAAAGCCGATGAAACTGGGCATCGACAGGTCCATGCCCAGCGCCATGTGTCCGAACACAACGCCGATTAAGGCAAACGGGATCGATACCATGATGAAAAGCGGCAGCGTGTAGCTGCGGAATTAAAACGCCAAAACAAGGTAAACCACCAAGAGCCCGGTCAGCAGCGCCGTAGCGATTGAAGATTGGGTTTCCTGCTGATCCTCAGTGGCCCCACCGATGGCGACGCTGATGCCGGGATAGTCCGCCTTAACGACGGGCTGAATCTCATTGAGCGCCACTGCGGATATCGCCGTTGATGTCGTCGCAGTCCGGTCAATATCACCGAGGATCTGGGCCGTCGGTTTACCGTCACGGCGGGTGATCTGGGAATACCCTTCTGTCGAAATCATATCGGCCACGCGGGACAACGCAACCGTGTTGCCATCGGGCAAAGTGATTGGGAAGGCTTCAAGCTCTGCAATGTTGGCAGCGGAATCCCCCATCTGAACGACGACCTCAAGACTGGACAGCCCTTCGCGGAAACTGTCCGTTTCGGTCCCGGTAAAGGCTGTTCGCAGCTGATTGGCCAGCGATTGGGGTGTCATGCCTTGGGTATAGCCAAATTCATTCAGGCGTAGCTGGATTTCCGGCTTGCCGCCTTGGAAATCCTGATAGGCCGCAACCACGTCGTTGCGTTCCAAAAGCGCGATGCGAAACGCATGGGTCGCCGCCTCAAGCTCTATGAGGTCATCCGACTTGATCTCGATATCCAGATCGTTGCCGCCGGGACCCTGAGAAATCTGGGCAAAATTGGATTGGATCACATCGGCAATCGGTCCGGTGGCGCTGCGCCATTCTGCGGTTACGGTGTCTGCTGTGACGTTGCGCAAGGCAGACTCAAGCAAATCCACGATCAGAGTGACAGTGTGCTCGCCATTGTCTTTGACGTCAGCATTGGTGGCATATTGCACCAGAACCCGCTCAACCAACGGCTCTCCGGTTTCGGTGAGCGGCGTACGCTCTGCGTTGACCACCTCAAGGCTGTCCAACAGCTGGTTCACGACCTCTTCGGTGCGTTCGATCTGGGTGCCGGAGCCGAGGGAAATCCGCGCAATGATCGTGTCGTTTTCGATGGTTGGAAACCCGACCACCTTGATCGTGCCCGACGCAATAAAGCCAAAACAAACGATCAAAACGGCGAAAACACAGCCCACGGTGAGATACCGGATGCTTACCAGAACCCGCACAATCGGCAGGACGACGGTCTCTTTAAACCGGTCGAGCAAGCGCGGCACGACGCGCTGGGTTTGGGTTGTCCCATCGCCCCGCGTATGGCTGAGGTGGTTTGGCAGGATAAAAAACGCTTCGATCAGAGATACCGACATTGTGACCAGCAACACCATTGGTATCACCTGCAGGATCGCACCGGATTCACCGCCCAAAAACATCAGCGGACCAAACACACCCGCCGTCGTCAGAAACGACGAAAACACGCCGGCCATGACCTCTTGCACACTTTTCACCGCCGCCTCTGCCGCCGGCAATTTCGCGCGCCATTTTGAGATGTTTTCGGCGATGACGATGCTGTCATCCATGATCAGTCCGATGGACATCAACAGCGCCAGCAAAGACATCATGTTGATCGTAATCCCAAAGAGATTCAGCAAAAAGAACCCGCCGAGAAAGGAAAACGGCAACGCCAGCGATATCCAGAACGCCTCGATCAGGCCGAAGAACAAAAACATCACGATGATGACAAGGATGAGGCTTTGCACCGCGTTGGAAACGACCAGATCGATCTGTTCGGCCACCTGTTCGGTTGAATTGTTGATAACGGTCAGGTCAAACGGCTCTGGATACTTGGCTCTTTCTGCTTCCAGATGAAGCTCCACCTCTGCGAAAGCGTCCAGCGCATCATCATCCTTGTTCTTGTTCACCTGAACAATCGCGGCCCGTTTCCCATCGATTTCGGCGCGCTCTGACTCCTCTGCTGGCGCAAGCGACACGTCGGCAATATCCCGCAAACGGACCAATCCGCCTTGGGCATTTTGCAGGATGATCAGGTTCTCCAACTCTGGAACAGATCGGCGCAGATCCGAAAATCGCAGCGTGTAATCGCGCCCGGATGTTTCCACCGTGCCCAGTGGCGATTGCAGGCTGCGCTGCATGATCGCGTCCGCGACATCTGCAGGGCTGATCGCGTAGCGACGCAAGGCCAATTGATCCAACTGAACCCTGTATTCGCTGTCGGAAATGCTCAGCACATCTGCCGAGGCGACCCCTGGCAGAAACGACAGATCATCGGCGAGAATATCCGCATACCGCACCAGCCCGTCCAAACTGTCGATGCCTGACACCGCGATCAGGGCAATCTGTTCTGTCTGGCCGCTGATGGAAATCTGAGCGGCTTCCGCATCAGTGGGAAAATCGTTGATGGCGGAGACTTCGGACGAAATATCGTTATAAAACTGGCCGATATCCGCGCCATCCACGATGGTGAGGGTCGAAATTGCCGTGCCTTCGACTGACAGGCAATCCATCTCATCCAGATTGGTAATCGCGCTAAGCGCATCATCGAGCGGGATACAGATTTCCTCATCCACGTCCCGAGCCGATGCACCTTCGTAAACAATCGTGACCGTGACCTCATCCGATGTGAATTCAGGAAAGCTCTCACGCTCCATATTCGGCAACGCGCTGATGCCCAGCCAAATCGTTGCAATCAGGATCAAGTTCGCGGCAATCGGGTGCCGTGCAAAGTATTCCAGCATTGCCTCAATTCCCTTCCGAGAATTGCGGTTCCAGCTTCAACCCGACCACCGCAGGGCGCGGGTCGGACAGCAAAACAACATCACCAACGTCCAGACCGCCTTCGATGACAAACCGGTCGTCAATGATCGAACCGACCTCAACCTCTTGGCGTGCAAGCCGACCGTCGGCATCGTTGATGTAAACGAAATAGGGCTCTCCGGCCCCACCCCGTATCGCTTCCCGCGGGACCAACAAGGCATCATCGACGCGGGGTGCCTGCAGGATAACTTCAACAAAGCTGCCTGAGTCCAAAGGCGGGCGAGGCTGTTGCGGGTTTGGGACCGTGGGGTTTTCCACCCGTACGACAAACCCAATGGCCCCGGTTTCCGCATCAATCTCACCAGTGGAGCGCACGAGTTCAGCGGGCCATTCAAAAAACAATTGCCCCGAAGCCAGTCGCACGGTCGCCGTCAATCCCATGGATTTTACGATTTCAAATGTGTCCAGACTGTTGTTGGCAACAAAGCTTTCCACCCGGTCCGGATCAACCACCGTATTCAGCATATTGCCCAGCTCTGGCATCTGAAACATGGCTTCAACCTCGGATGCGTTGATCCCTTCCAGAGTGATCAGCGTGTCGCCCACCCGCGCATTTTGACCCAGCTCCACATTGCGCACGCTCACGCGGCCATCAAACGGCGCGAATTGGCGGGTTTCATCAAGATTGCGCTCTGCACTTTCAATATCCGCCTCTGCCGTGGGTGATCAGCCCCATCTGAGTGGTCCAATTTGATTGTTAGTGCATGATCGACCTTTGGTCCATCTTGACGACGGTTTCGGGAGCCGGTGGGCGGTAGCCTAGAGCACTGTGTGGTCGTTTCGTGTTGTAGTGTTTCCTCCATTCCTCAATCAGGATTTGTGCTTCGCGCAGGCTATAGAAGATTTCGCCGTTCAAGAACTCATCGCGGAAACGGGCGTTGAAGCTTTCGCAGTACCCATTCTCCCAAGGGCTGCCTGGTTCGATGTAAGCCGCCCTTGCGCCGACAGCCTTGATCCAGTCCTGCACGGCTTGCGCAACGAACTCAGGGCCATTGTCGGAACGGATGAACGACGGGATGCCGCGCAGAATGAACAGGTCGCTCAGCACATCGATCACATTGCCTGAGTTGAGCTTGCGATCCACGCGTATGGCCAAGCATTCCCGACTGTACTCGTCGATGATGTTGAGTGTGCGGAAAGCTTTACCATCGTCGGTGCGGCAGTGGACAAAGTCGTAAGACCAGACATGATCGCGGCGCTCTGGCCGAAGCCTGACACATGATCCATCATTCAGCCAAAGCCGCCCTTTCTTCGGTTGTTTCATTGGCACTTTCAGCCCCTCTCGTCGCCATAACCGTTCCACGCGCTTGTCATTCACATGCCAGCCAGCGTCTCTCAGTAGTGCCGCGATCCTACGATAGCCGTAGCGGCCATACTGCCGGGTCAGTTCGATCATATCAGCCACTAAACGTTCTTCATCCGGGCGACCCGCAGGTACTTTGCGCTGTGTGGATCGATGTTGTCTTAGAACCCGGCATGCCCGACGCTCCGAGATGTTCAGCTCAGCACGAACGCGATCAATACAGGCACGACGACGAGCGGGGCTCAGAAGTTTCCCTTTGCCGCCTCCGCCAAGATCAGCTTGTCCAGCGTCAGATCAGAAACGGCTTTGCGCAATCGCTCGTTCTCTTTTTGCAGACGCTTCAGTTCCTTCAATTGATCCGTGCCCATTCCGCCGTATTTTTTCTTCCACCGGTAGTAGGTCTGTTCAGTCACACCGATCTGACGGATCGCATCCAGACGCGGCATCCCTTGCCCCGTCAGAACCTCAACCTGCCGTAACTTCGTGACAATCTCTTCTGGCTTTGGTCGCTTGTTGGCCATGTGTTTCCTCCGTTTCCTAAACATAGCGGAGGACCACTTCAGTGGGGGAGGATCATGGCCAATGATGCCTGCAAGGCCGCCCGCTGAGGCGCAATCAGATTTAACGACGCCTCCAGATTCACAACAACGGATTGCTGACCCAGATAGCTGCGATTGGCGCTGTCTAGGGCGGCCTGTGCGACACCCCCGCGATCCACCAATTCTGCTTGACGGTCCCGTTCGGCGGCGAACACTTCAAGGATCTGCTTTTCGACGGCAAGGCTGTTTTTGTAATTCGTTTCAGAGACATTCAACTCGTTGATGTCCGACAACGCTGTATTCCGGGCCGCGATGGCCTGGCTTAGCGCGATTTCGTAATCGCGCCGGTCGATTTCCAGAATCCGGCTTCCCGCGGCAAGAACCGATCCAACATTGCTGCTTGCAGAGAGCTCTGTGATCCGGCCCTCCACTTCAGCGATGGCCGACCACGTCTGTTCTGCTTCGACCCGGCCAAAACCAGAAATCTGCGCTTTAAAACTCTCCCGCTGCAATGCGACAGCCCGCACGCCCACCACGGCTTCAGGCTTGGCAGGAAGATCAGCAGGCTCTTTTCCAACCAACCAGGAAAAGGCCATGACACCGACTGCGATAGGGGGAATGATCAAGAGCTTGAACAGCAGGTTTTTCACAATGTGCTCCTTTTACTCGCAACAAAGCGGGCGCTGAATCGCGCCTTCGTCTCATATCCTACCTGATAAACGAAAAACGACCGATTACACGTCACAGTGCAAAAATTTTTGCACTGGACGGATTTCGGCGGACTGCAGCACTTCGGCTTTCAGTAGAATGATCCCGCAGCGGTTTACCACTTGCCGACGTTCGGGCGCGACGACCGAGTAACTACCATGGCATCTGCGACTGGGATAGTTGCGCCGTCCAGAGCTTTCGTGCGTTTTGAGGCACAATCTCCTTCAGAGCGACAAGCAAAGCCTCGGCGGGTGTCGTTTCGCCCAACCGCACCTCCACTTGCAACTCTGTCCCGATCGGTGCCACGGCAAGTCCCAGCAACGCATCTTCGACCCGTTCTTTGTCCGGCAAATTGGCCCGCACCAGGACGCGGCTGGTCCCCGATCCATCCAACCCTGCAGATATTTTGGTGACTTTCATCACTTCCCATGCGAATGACTGTGCCCGATCGCCGGCCTGTCGCAAGAGAATGGAAACATCTTCTCCCGTGTTCAGGCGATCCCCGACATATCGGGGCACGTCAATCTGAGCCTCAAACGCATCCCCCTGAACATCCTGCAGGCGCAAAAGCTCTGTCGCCCTTTCAAAACGTGCCCCCGGTTCGAGACTTCGAACGTGGGTGACCCGTCCTGAACTCGGCGCAACAAGGCGCGGTTTGTCTGCGTATTTTTGCAAGATCGCACGACGTGCCCGCAGATCTTTTGCCTCTTCTTCTAACCTTTGGCTGCTCACCAGCATCTGCTCGGCCTGATCCATCGTCAAAGCAGACATCTCGATTTCCAGCTTCGTGATCTGGGTGCGCAGGTCGGATGCTTTGACGGCCAGGCGAAACGCAAGGCTTTCCTGGCCTTGGATCTTTGAAAACCCTTGCATCGTTGAGTGGTTCACAAAGCGCAGTTGCTCGTTCAGGTGATCCAGCCCCGCGAGAAGCCGCCGTTTTTCCACCGTGCCTGCCCGCTGCGCGATATCGCATTCGCGCATGGCCGATTGAAGCTGCAGCCGCGTTTCCCCATCCAATGCCATATCGACGATTTGCTCATCCGACAAATGAGCACGGCTGATAAGACAGGCCCGCAAGCTGTTATTGACCAACAGGTCCCGGTTCAGATCCGCCAATTCATGCGCGATGCTGTCCTGATCGTACTCGGCCAGCGTTTGGCCTGATGTCACAATATCCCCAACAGCGACATTGAGCGATTGAAATGGCAGGTCCTCTGGCAGGTAGATGTCAAGGCTGTTTCGAGCCGGGCGCAACACGCCCGAATAAACCCGCTCATCCGGCAAGCGAACGCTTTGCAGCAAGAGAACCGAAGAGGACAGCAAAGCCACGCTGGCCGCAATGGCCCAGATGACCCAAAGCCATCGCCAGACTTGCCATGTCGGCACAGGGATCCGTTTATCCGATTTGGCCGCCATCAACCGCATCCTGAATGGTAGTGGTGAGGCGCGGATCGTAGGTCTCGATTTTCACCTCCAAAACGCGATGGCTGTGTTCCATATGAACATCGAGATCCAAGCTGCCCTTGATAATCGCGGCCAGAGGGCTGAGACGGCCCAAAACATCATCCTGTTCGGCTTCTTTTTCCGCCTTCTGCAAAACGCCCGTGGAAACCGGCGCGCCCTGATCGATCATGCGCAAGATGCAATGACCTTTGAAATGCTTGAACTCGAACCGCAGGGTTTGCACATCCGACAGGCCTTGCTGATCCTGACAAGAAAAGGCGAGCATTTCATTGGCGATCATGCACACGGTCCGACGGTTTGTTTCGTCTCCATCCCGACGGAACTGGGCGCAGAGCCAGCTGGTTAGGGACTCTTCACTGTCGAGGTCACGTTCCGCCACGAACCTGATCCAACCCGCAGACATCCGAGCCCTGATTTCCTCGGCCGGTCCGAAATCGACCAAACGGCCGTTCTGAAGCATCAGGAACTGATCACATATATCCAGGATCGCCCGGTTTTCCGTCGCTACAATGAACGTGGCGCCCAAGCGGCATTCCTGTTTTATACGGTCAGCCAGTGCAGCCATCAGAGGCCCGGTTGCCCCGTCTTCGGGTCGATCCATGCAAAACAGACGCGGTCGGATAAAAAAGGCACGCGCGAAAGCCAACGCCTTTTGCTCGGACGTGGACAAGGATTTTGCATTCGGCGACTGACAGATATGCTCAACTGTATCGGCTGTGAACACCAGTTGTTTCAGGATGTCCTGCGCGCGCCCGAGCGGCGGCCCATCGTCAAAGCAAGACAAATTGTTGGCCCCGCTGGTTTCCAAGAGGATTGGTCGCTCGGGCAGCAGCATCGCCAGAACGTTTCGTTCCGCGGCTGACTGAAGCGCCCCTTGTTTGCCGGAGACCCAGAAGTAAGGATACTGGGTCATGGGAAAGACAAAGAACGGAACACGTTATCCAGAGGAATTGCGCGCACGAGCGGTGCGGATGGTCTTGGATCACGAGAGCGAATACACGAGCAGATCGGCAGCACTTTTGTCGATCTCTCAGAAGGTTGGGTGCAGCAGAGACAGCCTTCGTATCTGGGTCAAGCAACACGAGGCGGATACCGGCAAACGCGATGGCGTGACCTCTGCAGAGCGGGATCGCATCAAAGAACTTGAGCGCGAGAACCGGCAGTTGCGTCAGGCAAATGAGATCCTGAAGAAGGCATCTGCTTATTTTGCTCAGGCGGAGCTCGACCGCCCATTCCGCAAATGATTGCCTTCATCAAGGATCATCGTGGGGCGCATGGGGTCGAGCCGATCTGTAGAGTTCTCCAGATTGCCCCTTCGACGTTCTATAAACGCATTGCCATCGAGCGTGATCCCGACCGTGCCTCGGACCGGGCCTGGTGGCGGCGGCACTGTTCAGGTTCGGAGAGTGCTGCATCAAACTGTCCTCATCGCTCTTTTCCGATTTTTCTAGAAGCAATCGGTTAAAAAAGGCTTGTTTCTTCTTTCGAAATTATTTTTGTCCATTTCCGAAATTTTAAGGACCTAGCCGGTATGGATGTGAAACGACCGTTCACAATCAAGGGTCCGGCATGACAACACCGACTGGAAAAACACGCAAATCTGCAGCCTTTGGCATATTAATGCTCGTTTGTGCCGTCGCGATCGTTTCGGGCGGGGCTTATTCCGTCGGAACCCAGGCGCGATCTATTCTGCTTGCACAGGAAGAAGAAATCATTCCAGTTTTTGCCGGAAGTGAATTGGATGACATTCCGGCCCTCATGCGCGGCAATTTACCAACGGCAACAACAAGCCGTGTCAGAAAAGAGATTGCGCGCGAAAAACCGCCGCGCATGTGCGAAATGCCCGAAGACTATTTCGATGGTATTGATATGGGATACGAACGGCCATCCGGGTATGATCGCCGCAATGCCTATGTCCGTAAATACAGGTCGCGGCGCGGCTTTCTGAATGAACGAGAAATGCGCGCGGCCAAAGTCGCTGGCATTATTTCGACAAATTTACACAAGAAGACACCGGGCTTGCCAATTCGGTGGGGAACTACCCGTCCACAACCTTGTGGGATACGGCCTCATACATTGCGGGCATGGTTGCCGCCTATGAACTTTGCATCATTGAAAAAACAGAGTTCGACCGTCGGGTCACCCTCCTCCTGACGACCATCAAGGGGCTTGAGCTTTTCCGGCACGAAATGCCCAATAAAGTGTATCACACCAAAACCGGCGCCAAGGTCGACTATACCAACAAGCCGGGCGAGATTGGGTTTTCGGCCCTGGATATCGGCCGGTTCCTTGTCTGGATGCGGATCATCAAGAACCGTTATCCCTATCTTGGAAACACGGTCGATTCTGTTCTGTTGAAATGGGACTTCAGCAATATCATCGACAGCGAAGGACTGATGTTCGGGGCATATGTGGATGATGAAAGCGGCGAAACGGTCTATGCACAGGAAGGTCGACTTGGGTATGAAGAATATGCGGCCAAGGGATTTGCCCTCTGGGGGTTCCGCCCGGTGCTGGCGCACCGTGCCGAACCGTTTTTGACAGCGTCGACTTTCGGCGTTCAGGTGCCGTATGACGGTCGGGACCCGCGGATATTCCATTCTCAGAACTACGTGGTGACAGAATCCTACCTGCAGGACGGGTTGGAACTTGGGTTCGACTTGCCCCATGACGATAGCAGCCCCGAGTGGCTCCATTCCGACGGATGGCGTGCAGAGTTCGCGGACCGCATCTACCAGGTTCAGTAAAACCGCTGGCGGCGTACAGGGTTCATGACGGCCCGCTCGGAACATAATGTGAAGGGGCCCCCATACTTTACTTATGACACGATTTTTTCCGATGGCTATCCGTGGAATACGGTCACCCCGAGCGGCGATTACGTACCAGATCACGCCGCGGTTGCTGGGAAAGCCGCGCTTGGCCTTTGGGTGCTTTGGGACACTGAATACACGCGCGTCCTCTATGAGGCGATCATCGAGCTCTACGATCCGGAAAACGGAATGTACGAAGGGCTTTATGAACAAGGTCAGGGCCGGGTCGCCATCTTTACTGCCAACAACAACGGCATCATCCTCACCTCTCTGTTGCATAAGGTGCAGGGCCCAATCCTAACATCCTATCAAGGTGAAACCGAGGTTTGGTATACCGCATTCCGGGATCAGGACCTGCGCGTGCGTCGCAACTATCCGGATCCGCCGCAGGAAGACGACTGGCTTCCCGCGCTTCGCCATTCCGTACAAAACAAGGCAGACTTCTAATGCAGAAACTCGTACAAACTGTCTTTCTTTGCACTCTGACAGCAACACCTTTGATACCGAGCGCAACGGCACAAACCCCCACGACCACAGCAGGTGAAGTACAAGAATTCACGTCTGAAAACGCCATTCTGGACACCGCGATTCCGTTTGCGATCGGCTCAAACGAAGCCCGTCAATCTCTGCGTGGCGCATTTGGTTGGCCGACCTTTCAAGAGGGTCTGGTCGCGGGCGTTTATTTTCGGGTTGATCCTGATGGCTATGCGAGGTTTTCACCCTCTCCGCGTCTCGATACAGATGTCTTCGAAGTTGTGTGCCGCCCGCGCACCTATACCTGTATGGGGCGCAAACCGGGAATGACCCTGATCCGAAACGGACGTGGCGAACTGCAACTCCAACTCGAAGACGTTCTCGAAGGCGACACGTTTTTCGTCTCAGAGGGAATATCCGAAATTCAGCTGCCACCACGCATTCTTCAGCCTCTCAACATGCAGCTTGAAACCCTGCTGTCGAGCGGCGGGGATCTGATCGTGCGGCGCGGGAGCAATGAAGTCAGCCGCATCTCAATCACAGGGCTTCCCGCTGTGGCCACCTACTTGCGCTGGGTTGCTGCCCGTCAAGACTACACGGTTATGCCGGGCGATTGGCCTGTACCGAAACAGATTGATGCAACATCCGCGGCGCAGGTGATTAACCCGCTCAGTTGGGAGTCGCCCATGCCTCAGCCGCAAGTCCCGGTCGCACAGGCCGCTCCCCCCAGCGGCAGCGCAGAAGTGTCAGAAGAGGTGGCCCGTGTTCGCGGTGAACTCAGCGTTTTGCGAGAGCTCCTTTTGGCCCGCGAAACCAACACGGCCACCGCAGACGCGCTCGGCACTGCGACACCGCAGATCGGGTCAGAAACCGAAGCTCTGAGCACAGAGATAGAAGAACTCCGCACATTGGCCGATAGTTTGCGCAACGCACTGGATGGAACCGCGGAACCTTCGATGGGAAGTGGTGTGCCGGTCACGAACAATACACCGGTCGTTTTGGGAGCTTCGACCGAACCGACACCCGCTGATGTCATGCAAACTCCGGGCTATCAACAGCCCATGTGGCCGTCTCAAGACATGCAACAGCCCGCACATGCCCAAGCGCCGGCCGTCCAAGCCGCCCAACGTCTGGAATACCTGATGAGCGAGATCGGCCTTGATCTGCAAACCGCCTTGGCCGTCTTGCAAATGACGCCGGGCAACACGACGGTGGATATGGGTATCGACCCAACCATGGAGACCGGAATTAGCGCGTCCGACGCAATGCATGCGGGCACACGATACAAAGGCGATGTTGTCTCGCAGATCCTTGACGAGCTTGAAACAGATTTTGCGCAGACATCCCCGACGCCGGCCACCACGGCACCGGTCGCGGAAAAAGTTGAAATCCCAAACGCAGAGTTTCAGCTCTTGTCGGACTTTTTTGAATCGATCGTGATCCCGGCGGACATGGCTGCTCAGCCTTGATGTTCTCAGCGCACGCACATGACGGCTTGGCCAGTATGTCGGCCAGGGCGTCCTACCTGCCGAACGTCGCCCGGCGCAACAAGGATGATCTTGTCCACGGGATCTGAGCGCCCGCTGTTTTTTTCAGCACTTGCACCCGCACCTGCCGGAAAACCTCCTCAACCGATTTGGCATCATCCCGAAGGGCATCCACGAAAGAGGCCGCAAACGGACTTAATGCTTCGGTCCCCTCGAATGCCGGGGCTCCGGGCTGTGAGCTGAACGCCAAATACATACCTGCTGTTGCCTTGAAGTGTGCCGGCGCCGGAAGGTCACGCAGCTTTCCGGTTAGCGGGTTCTCACGGCATGCGTCCAGGATAATGATTTTTTGACGAGGCTGACGTGACAACGCGGCGACTACGACGCGCAGGGGCAGCGCGCCGCCCATCCAGCGGTCCGATGTCAATTGCGTGTCAGTCATCAGAAGGATCATTTCGTCGCCGACCTGCACGCCGTGGCCCGCGAAGTAAAACACAATCTGATCGATCTCAGCTGGCAACTCGTCCGCGCGCGCCAGCAATCGCATCATATCTGACCGCGAAACATTCTCTTCCAAAACGACGGCATACCCAAGCCGCCGGAAAGCCGCGGCGACCGCCTCGGCGTCATTTCCTGCGTTGGGAAGTTCCGCCCCGGGCTCATAGGCAGAATTTCCGATCACGATAGCAAGTCTGTTCGTACGCGGTGCTGATTTGACAGGGCGTCCTATCAAAGTTGCAAGCATTGCAATGAGAAAGTTACGGCGCAGCATGTTGCGTCAGCTGCAAGCACCATCGCCGCGATCACGAGCCAAAATCTCTACCCGACGTTGCGCCGGATGGTCTGACGGAAACGTTTGCATCAATTGGCGTTCGCCGGCAGATTCCACCGTCAATCGATCGGACGAAACAGTCGACTTCCCCACCAGATAAGCCGCCACGCGCCGCGCACGGGCATCCGACAGGCGATCATTGTACGCCACATGCCCGACAGAGTCCGTATGACCGACCAGCTTAATGCACATATTCTGCAAATCCGCGGATGCAATGACTTCTGACAATCGATCCAAATGAGCCCGATAAGCCGGCGTGATTGCATCCGAATTGAACGCAAACCGCACAAAGTAACCCTTTTCATCTTCCAGACTTCTAGGCGCCATTGCCGAATGGCCGCCGCTGGATCCCAGGCTGCGCGTTGCGCCGAGCGCATCCACGCCCATCGCAGAACACCCGGCCATCCGATGTCCGGTCAGGGCAAGATGGATCGCACATCTGTCTGCAGACACAGGAAGTTCAAGCACCTCAGAGGCGTCCGCGTTTTGTGTGGACGTTCCGGCCACGCACAGCAAAACCAACGCAGAATGACGAAAGCCTGTCACAATTTGAGAGAACACAATCCGCACCTCCATTTCACTTGGGTATTTTCATATCACAACTTTCCTTTTCGCATCGTTTAAAAGAGTGATTTTTTTACTACATTTGTATATTTTTATAAAATACAGGTTCACTCTTAAGTAACGGATAATCGCAAAAATACAAAAAGACACAGCAATAAACAGGCTATCTGATGTCAATCAATTTGCGATTTTCCGCAACTGCTATTTTATTGCTTGCTCTTTTGGGTTGCACAGAACGCAGTGCTATTCTCGCACCAGAATTTGCACAGCCAAATACTCGGCCTGCTCGTAATTTCACTTCTTTCAATGAATCATTGAGATGCATGGATCGCCCTTTGGCAAATTCTACGTCACGAAGCTATCTCATTTCTTCAACAGAAATCCCTGATGAAACGCGAAGAGTTTATGTTGGGGCAGATGATATGCTGATCAATGCGATCAACCAACTGAATCGCAGCAGTCGAAAATATATCTTTCTAGACCAGGCCAGGATATCTGACTTGGGCCAACTCGAGTTGGAAACCACGCGAAAAGAAGACGAAATCAAGCCGCAATTATACATCCGAGGCTCGATCAGCCAATTGGATTCCGATGTATCCGGTGTCGAAGCCGAAGCCGATTGGGATCGAGACACGCGCCCATCAACGGGTTTGACGGGTCTGAAGTTCGAAGGACACCGCAAATTGTCCGTCGTCTCTGTCGATATGCATCTGGTTCAGTATCCAAGCCGACGCATTATTCCAGGCGCATCGGTCGCAAATTCAATGGTCGTCGTCAGCCGCAGTTTCGGCGCCTAGGCGACCGGATTGATCGACATGACGGGCCTGGATCTGCCGATTTCGATAGACCGCGTTGAAAGCGAAGGCCAAGCCGTCCGAAACCTCATCGAATTGGGTATTATCGAATTGTTGGGCAAACACGCTGGGGTTCCCTACTGGACCTGTTTGGAAGTCTCCCAAACAAATGCGAAGTCAACCCAGAGCAGGGAAGTTGCCCATGCCTGGACACCCCAGAAGTCTGAGATTCGCAAGGCGCAGACGATGCTCATTGATCTGGGGTATCTCTCTGGTCCGGTGGATGGAAAACTGGACGCGCGGACACGCAGAGCGATCAGCTCTTTTCAAGCCAAGGAAGACCTGCTGGTGAATGGCATCGTGGATTTTGATCTGATGGAACGGCTGCGCATGCGCTCTGCAGCGGCATCGCGCGCTGTTGTCGTGGCACCAGTTCCAACACCAGCTGCTCCGCCGCGCCCGGCACCCCAACCACAGCCACAACCGCAATCAACGCCGACCGAGCAAACAGCACCGGGAACATTTCCCTATTGCGCACGCGATGGCAGCTGTGACGACGTTTACCAGAACCTCTTTGATTACCTGCAAGAAGAGCTCACCTAAACAAAACCGACGTCAAGGCGCTCATGTCCTCGACGTCGTTCTGCTCTTGCCTGTGCAGGATTGAACCACCGGACTTAAAGCGTCCAAAGCGGTCCAAATCGTTTGTAATGCATGGATTGCAGGACCACGGCATTGGTGTTGAGCGTCAACGTGGTGTTGATCGTTCCGCCAACTTCATAAAGACCGCTTGCCCATCCTTCGCCGGTTGCCAGATCGGTCAAATCCTCGCGCAGTCTTTCTGTATAAGAAGTTCCATAGAGGACATTCCAGCCAAAAGTCGTCTTCAAACTGGTTGTTCGCAACTCTGGATAATGCTCTCCACTCTCGCTGACAACGGCCCATGACCGACCGTTGCTGTGAACCGACGAATACAGAAAATACGGTTCCTGATCGATGTTGTCTTCCGACACCATTGTCGGGATGCCCGTTCGGTGAAACCTTTGTTCCTGAACCGAGTAAACGCGATTGGCCAGAACCGCCGTTTCGCTGTCGAAACCCATTTCGAGCCCCATCAGAATATAGGGTTCGCTCAAGGTCGGCGTGATCGCGTGAAAGCTGTTGCTTGTCCGTAGATCAATTGGAACCTGCACACCGTCTATGCGGCTCCACCCCAGGATGGATTGGGCCGAACTGGCAAGATTGACATCAAGCCCCCACATGCCCGCAGCGCGCGCGGCATATTGTTCGTACCCCATACGACCTTCTTGCAGATATCGGATCTCATCGTCTTTGCGTTGTGTCCCCCAAAGACGCCCATCCTTGGCCATCGACCCGAGGTCCCAATCGGAGAGAACATTTTGAACGGTCGGTCCATATTCTGGAAAGCGGCGTTCCAACACGCGCAGGGCCATGAGCATGCGACAAACATCGAGCGCAGACCAACCGATCCCGTCGGGCTGCGGTGTGTTGGAATAATCGACCATGCCAAGCGATTGCGTGTTGTAGACCTTGTTGGGCAGCTTGCCATCAAACAGCTCCAACGCACCAAGGGTTTGAAGGATGCCGTTCACACGGGCATCGAATTGGGATGCGGTGATGATGCCCAACCGGCGCGCAGAAATCAGCGCGAATATATAAGATCCCTGATCCCAGAGTGTTCCGGATGGAAATCCGGCCACAGAATCGACCAGTCCTGTTTCCGGGCGATAGTTCTTTTCAAAATAGGTCCACGCGGTTCGCGCCGCGATCAAATCCTCTGGGCTAAGATCCCGAGCCGCCAAAACCGGGCGTGCATCTTCAAACGGCACCTGTTGCGCAGCCGCGCGGCTTTGCAGGGCTCCGAAACCGTCCACGCTGATGGCGACACCGGCCGACAGACACAAGCCAACGATGAAAAAGACACTGTGCCGGTTCTTAAACGGCTGTAACGGTAACGTCATATTCTTTCCGCTCTCCAGAGTGTTGCGCCGGCAGTTCGGGACGGAACAACAGCGCTCCACCTACCCCGTGCAAAAGGATCAGGCTGTTCCAACACAGCCAGAAAAGGTTAACGATCATGAAAGACAGGCTGTACGCCTCGTCCCCTTGTGTGAAATGCCAGATGCCCCACGCCGCAGCGGCGGCGAAAACCGCAAGCGTTATCAGGATAGGGCGTAAATGGCGCTGGCCCGTTTGCGCCACGGGGGTTTTGGGCGTGGTCGGAAACTTGGGTTGCCGCCGCCGGAGGATCGACCAAAACGCGCGGAGTTGAATGAAAAGGGTCGCAACCGAAAGCACCCGTCCCGTCAGCGTATTATGTCCCTTGCACGCCAAGAGCATGGCGCACTCCCCTATGATGATCATCGGCAGAAAGCGGGCAAAGAATTCTGTCGAATAGGCGGCAACCGGGGCGAGGCCCGTCATCAGCGAAATGACCGCGCAAACAGCATCAAGGGGGCCCAAAGAACCGAAAGGTAGGACCAGAACGTGGCTGCGTAGTGCAGTTTGATGCGCCATGGCATGCCCCACCGGAACAACGGGTTGTCACGCAACATGATGTCCAAGGTGCCGCCCGCATATTTCAGCTTTTGCACCGCCCAGGCTTCTGTGCTCCAAGGGGAAAGCATACGGGCTTCGACCTGGGGATGATAAACCGACTTCCACCCCGCCTCTGTGTCGCTGTGCAACAGAATGGATGTGTAAATGTCCTCAGACACATGAAACCGAAACGGTTGTAAAGCGATGGCGTTCAGCGGCAATTCATGGTGCAACTTTTGGGATCGGCGCACCATGTCTTGTGCCTTGCGCTTGAGCGCTGCATCGAACACGGCCTCCCGTCGGTGCAGCGACCCTGCACCGCAACAAAATGAGGCGCCGTTGCGGTTCCTGCGGCGTTGAATGACGTCAAAGAACAGGTCCGGTTCAACCAAGAAGGGATCACGCCCGACCTGATCGGTCCCCGTGACAGCGCGCATAACTTTCGCCAGCCAGGGTATCCGTCGCCCCAGCATACGGCCAATCAACGGGTCCCATCCCGTGCCTTCCGGGACATCATAAAACCAATGCGGGGTCTGCACCCACGCCACTTGCGGATCGCGAAAATACCCTAATGTATTCTGCAATAGCTTTGGAAAAACGCGCGTGTCGGCATCGCAAATCAGTACGAAATCACCGTCCGTTTCGAAAAGAGCGTTTCGAAGGTTTCCGGCCTTGAACCCCTCATTCGTTTCGCGCGTGATGTAGCCAATACCCTGTTTATTCGCGAGATTTTGAAAGGCAGGCCGGTTGCCATCATCCAACAAATAGACGCTGATCGTCGTGTTCTGCGGTGCTTCCAACGCCTTGGCCGCTTCAATCGAAGGCAGCACGACCTCAAGCTCTTCGTCATAGGTGGTTATGAAAACGTCGACCGCAATCTCCCCCTCATCCCCCAGCAACCCGGCATCGGACCGTGTATTTGGGGGCGTCTTTTTGGGCGTGTCCCCTTCCCGCCAGATGTCATAGTAGAACAGCAACGTGCCCAGGAAAAACAGCGTTTCAGCCGAGGCGATCGCGATGGAAAAACCGACGGCTTCCGGGTTTATCGAGGCGGTCCAACGCCAGAACAGGTACCACGCGCCAAAACCGATTGAGAGACCTGCAACCAGGTGCCACAGTCGCTCCCGGCGTTTTGTCATGGGCGCAAACTGAGGTGGTTTGCGACTTTCAAAGTGAGCAAAGTAAGGCTGAGACATCACACTCATTCGGTATGTAATCGATGCCACCAGCTTATTTTGAGCCACTTATCACAAGGTAAACGAAACCCTCATTTTTTGTTGGCGTCCCGATAATCTGCAAGAAAACGATCGGCCACACGCAAAATCGCATCTGCCTCGTTTCCACTGTGATCTTTGGCGGTGGACCCTGTTGAATAGGACCAGACCCCGGCCGAAACCTTGACCCGAATATCCCGGGTCAAAAGCACCGTTTGTGACAGGCTGGCAAAGATCGAGAACACGTAATCGCATCTGTTATCCGGCTCGTGTCCGCGGAACGAGAAATAAATGTTCAGCTTGGGTTGTCCCGGAATATCCTGCAGTTCATCTGGCGAAACAACCGTAAGACCTGCATCGGTAAACTTCTCGACGAACTGTCGTTGCAGACGTTTGCCGAAATCCGAGCTTTCTCCGGGAGGGGGTTTGAGTTTGCTCAGATCGACCCCCACCACCTGCAACCCAAACAATGTATCCAGCGTTTCGCTTTTCGGCACCTTTTCCGGATCAAACCCAAGGATGACCTCTGGGTCGGTATGCTGACAGATACGTGGGGCTTCGGGATGTTCTGCGCTGTCGCCTCGGGCCAGCGCGCGCCCATCCATCATGCCGAACAATCGGAACATGCGATCGTTCGCACCTTCATCCAGCAATCGCGACGTGAAGTTGCGCGACAAACGACAGTCCTTGTCCGGCGAACATCCCTTAACGTCCAATTGCGTCCGCTCCCACAATATCCAAAACCGGTCCAGTGGTTCGGCCTGGGCCGTGCCAGCCCAGCAAAGGGCGAAAACAGACAATATCCCGGCACCCTTCATCGCCCTACCCCGCCCTGCTCAATTGCTTTGGTGCCAGAGCGGGTTTTAAGACCAGCTTCGGTTTGAGGGTCTCCGTGGCCGCGACCGGGAATGGACGATGGTTAGCCTGCGCCCTGTGACTTACCGCCCAGTCATCGCCGGCAATCATGTCTTTCAGCCAATCACCATTGTTGAGGGTGCTGTTTGGCCACAAGACGCTGTTATCTAAAACGCTGCGCGGCTCAACACGGCACCCGGCCCCAACAACGGCGGGGCCGACGATGCGCGCATGTTTATGGATTATTGCATCTGCACCGACATATACCGGGCCTGAGATATCCGCGAGCGGCGAAACATTTGCCGTCGCGTGAAAAATAGGTTTCCCGGCCGCAAAATCACCCAGGTCAACCGCGGCCGGCATTTGCCCGCACAATATGGCGCTGGTGCCTGAAAACAAAGCGTTTGGGTCCAAAACGTCGAACGCTGGATCATGCGTTTCATAATATTCCACCCTGCCCGTTCTCGACGCGACCGACGGCAGCAGGTCCCGTTCCAGATCGGAAATCATATGAAAATCGTGATCCTGCATCGCCGCAGGTGACAAAATGAAAACACCGACGGACTGGCTTTCCGATGCGCGCGCCCCGCGGCACCGCCGAAGGGTCTGTTGCTGCGCCGTAGATTTCTCGCACATACCTTCTTTACTTGAAAAACTGCGGCCCCCGGAAACGGCAATGGTTATGTCGGCACCCGTGGCGCGATGATGCTCCATCATCTCTGCCACATCGACCGCGTGCAGCGCCGTTGCATAAGTGACGATGACATCACTGCGAAAGACGGAATGATCTTGCGACAAGCGAAACAGAGTTTCTGCTGTTCCCAAGGCCGCGCCGCCTTCATGCGTTATAAAGACGGATCGCTCCCTGACATAGGGAAAGTGCCTTGGGTCAATACGACTGGCCTGCGTCGCATTGATGTGGAATTCCCGGACGCCATACCGGCTCAAACCATTAATCACATGGTCCAATACCGGGACATCCAGAACGGGCATCATGGCAGGGCAAGTGTCGACCTTCATCGCGCCCAGCCTATGGTCCCGCGCATTACACAGGACAATCGCCGGTGTATCGGTCAGTCGATGCTGGCGCATTTTGGCGGACCGCTGCGCGCCGGGTTTGTCGGCAAAAACCGGCAAAATAGCGCGCAATTGATACGTTTTCATGGCTTTGGCAATGTCATCGGCACATCCGAAGAACGCAATTTCCATTGAGGACTGGTTTTCGCCATAGAGCTCAATCAACGCGCCAAGCCCCGACGGCGTAATCCGCTTAACAAGCGAAAGATCAATCAAGGCAGCGGACCGAAAGTTGCGCCGGAGGTCCTGCAGCGCCTTGCGCAATCCGCTCAAAACAGCGGCGGTCAGACGCGCAACTTTAACTTCAACCACAGGAATTGCAGTTTCCGCAGCCTTCACTTGGATCATTTCAGCTTCCTATTCGATGTTGCCTGCACCGGAGCGCGTTGGAAAATGGCACTAAACTTCGGCAGTTTTCCCAGCCCAATCGTCCATGCAAAGGCCGAAGATTTCGATAACATCCAAACAAAAAAGGATGTGAGTGGGACCGTATGAACGATTTTAAAGGAAACCTGGCTGAAAGGTGGCCAATTGTGAGCCGCTAAAAGCATTTCTGCCTGATCCAGAAAGATCGGGTGGCACAAATATACACCAAATGAAAAAGGGGCCAGAACAGAAAGAACATGTGGCCACCGCAAATGTCCAAGCACCATACATAGACCAAAGAGCAAAACCGGCATCAGGAAATCGGCCCAATACCCTGGCGTGTATTCAAATGGCCACTTTCCCAGTTGAATTGTTTTATATGAAAAGATGAGCTTTATCAGAAATAATAGAATGCCGCTGAAAATAATCGGAAGCAGATATGTCATACGATCTTGCGGTTGCGAGCGATGCCAAACCCCCAGGAGCGCCGAAGCAACAATTCCATAGCCTGCATAAGTCAGAATTTTCACACTGCGAACGGCATAACCAAGCCACTCTTCGCCCCAGAACTCAGAAAACAGAAATGCGTCAACCTCGCGCTTGACGCATAAACACAAGAGGATCAGAAGACCCAAGACCGGGTATTTATACGCCGACCGAAACAAGGGATACATCAACAGCATTCCAAAAAGCGTTGGAATGAAGTGCATATGGTATTTGACATCCCCCAACAGGAAAAACCCGGCCCACGACCAGACATCGGAGAGATCTGCCAGCATCGGCGTGGCGTATCCGAACACCGATGCCTTCCAAAGCCCATAAAATGCATAAAATACGGTCCAAAAAACAAACGGGATCAGCATGCGGCGCGCCTGTTCGGATATCACCGCCGCATAGCCGCGCGGCCGCTGAATCAGTGACTGCATCAACAGGAAGACCGAGATCATGAGAAACAGTTCCGTCCGCGCTGTATAAAGCACAGCACGCAGCAACATGACCCCAATTCTCTCATCTGGCTGAAACGCCACAAAAGGTTGCCCCGTCGCGTCAGCGGTGGCATGCAAACCCACCATAGATAACCCGGCCATAAGCCGGAGAGCATCGATCCAGGTTTGTCGGGAAACGGCTGAGTCCGACATTTTTCCCCCTCAGTTGGCAGTCGACTCACATTGGCGCGATTTACCAAACAGACCGTAAATTTTGAGAGGTTTTTTTTGCCGTTTTAGCGCTGTCGTTGTTTACCCTCTGTTATCAATGCTGATGTACCGCTTTCGTTGGAGGCGCAGCAAATGACTTACAAAACACTCTCAGCAACTCTTCTTTTTCTGTGTACATTTGCGGCAACTGCGGCAAGTGCCCAAACAGATGCCGAGCTATGTGAGAAAATTTTCAAAAAGTACCGTGTTCGCAGCGAACTTTGCGAGGTTGAAGAAAAAAAACCAGCCGAACAACCTATTCCCGATAACGTCAAGGAAAGCAGTATTTTCTTTGAGTCCGGCACCCGAATGACACCTCAATCCAAAGAGCGCATGGAGTTACTATCAGCAGTACTTGAAACCAGCATCTTTAATAACGCGTGTCTAAGTCTTGTGGGACATTCCGATACGTCCGGCTCTGCAGAAAGTAATGATAGAATTGCGATGAAACGCGCCGAAGTTGTTGCTGAAACTCTAAAAAGCCGCCTTAGCAGCCCCGGAAGAATAATTGAGATAAAATCTGAAGGGGAAAGCAACCCCATTAAGGGCATTTCAGGGACCTCAAAAGAAAACCGGCGTGTGGAAATTTACGCGAAATCCTGCCCAATATAGAGCAGACTTAGCAACCCAAAACACTACAGATTTTAGTAAAACCTTTTCAGCAAACACTCTCACTTTCGATCCACAATTTACACCACATTCATCAGTTCCGGTCTATCGAAGGTCGAATATTTATGAACGGGTGTAAAATGGCCAAATCCAACTCCAGCAATACGTCTTTGAATTCAATTACCGGCTCTGGGAAAATCGTTGGCGAATCAGATTCCGAGAACATTACCGGCAGCTCTGAACAGGATCAGGTGAACGCGGCCGCCGGCGATGATACGGTCAAAAGTGGTGATAAAGCCGATCATCTGCTTGGCGGTTCTGGCTCTGACAGTCTTGACGGCGGCAGCGGCAATGACCTTGCGGCCGGCGATTATGTCAGCACTGAGTGGACGTTCGTAGATGGCAAATGGGTTTATACGCCAGAGTTGTTGGCCAAGGGCACCGCGCCCTTGGAACAGCCCGCGGACGCGCAATATGACGACACCATCGTCACAGGCGACGGGGATGATGTCTTGCTTGGAAACCTCGGGGATGACTTGTTGTCCGCCGGCGCTGGTGAGGACACGATCAACGCAGGGACGGGCAATGATACCGCCTTTGGCGGCGACGGAGATGACAAGATAAATCTCGAAAAAGGGGATGATGTTGGATACGGCGGCGCAGGCGCCGACACGATCAACGCAGGTGCTGGGGACGATCTTCTTTTTGGGGATCACGGTGGCCAAAACCTTTTGAATGTCGGCGCGGGCGACGCAAGCGCGATGTCGCAATACGCAGATATCCCCGGATGGACCGTGTCACAGTCGGACGACAGCGAAGCCATGAGCCAAACTGTCGAAACGAAGAACGGCGACACATACACAATCGAATTTGACGTAGCCGCCAACCTGGCTGGTGGGGCCTTGTCAGGCACTGTGGAAGTGCTTTGGAACGGCGAAGTGATCGATACCATTTCGGTCACATCCGGCGTTTATGAAACCCATGCCATCGAAGTCACCGGAACAGGTGATCCGGTCGATCTGACATTCCGAACGGTGGAAACGGAACAGCCCTATACCGGGCCGGAAATCGACATGAGCGGGCCGATCTTTTCTTACGAAAAGTCTGTCACGATTGATGGTCAGGACGTAACAGTTGACGCCTTTGCACCCGCACAAGCCAAACTCTACCAGGTCATTGATGGCCATCTGAAAGTCTTCGATCCAGAAAGCGAAACATACGAAGATGCAGGCAACCCAACAGGCTTTAAGATCAACGCGGTTGGGTTCAACGTTGAAGACGATCTGATCTATGGCATCGCAAAATCGACGGGCACCGACGCGTTGGGTAACGCGGTGTCCAGAACTGACCTCGTCATGATGGATGCAAACGGAAACGCCTACCGGGTTGGAGACGCGCCTTACGGGGATTATGTGGGCGATTTCGACGGGTCCGGGAACCTTTGGACGTTTCACACAGGCATGAACCGTGTGACCAAAATCGACGTGGACAATATCGGAGCGAATGGCAATCCAAAGATTGAGACATTCGACCTTCCTGATGATCTCTTTGGCGGGCGTTTGTATGACATCGCCTACAGCTCTGACGAGGGGGTCTTTTACGCGGTCGAATCCCCGCCGAAGAACGGGATGGATGGTAAAGTGCACCGGATCGACATGTCCGATGTCGAGAACGGTGGAAGCCCTGAAATCTCGTCGGTTCCGCTGAGCGCCACGCTCTTTGGAGACGACATGGTCGATGGTGGCGTGGCCGGGTCGTATGGCGCCGTCTTCATGGATGGCGGCGGCAACCTCTTTATCGGATTGAACAGGGGTGACCACGACTTGGATGGCAGCACGGGGGCAAAAGGTGCCATTTACCAGGTGCACGCGGATTTTGACGCCGGCACCGCCTATGCCGAGTTCCGCGCCGAAGCGCAGTCAACCGGATCCAATGACGGGGCCGTTGACCCAAGGTCGGTGGATCCTTTCGCGCCAGTTGATGCTGATGCGTCCATCTTGATCAGGAACCCTTCCATCGAGAATACGTTAGGCGGCAACGACAATCTGCGCGGTGGCTCTGGTGACGACACAATGTTTGGCGAAGCCGGCGATGATAAACTGTTCGGCGGGTCGGATAATGACCATCTCGATGGCGGTATCGGCAGCGACAAACTGTCAGGTGGTCAGGGCGATGACGCGCTATTTGGACAGGATGGTGCCGACAAGCTGACGGGCAACGCCGGCAGCGACAGCCTGGATGGGGGAGCAGGTAAGGATTACCTCAATGCAGGCAGCGGTTCAGACAAATTGGTTGGCGGCGCGGGCGATGACAAAATGGTCGGTGGCACCGGCAGTGACACGCTCGAAGGCGGTGCCGGCGACGACCATATGTGGGGTGGCAACTGGCAAGGCGATGGCAGCTCTGACACTTTTGTCGTCGCACAAGGATCCGGCAAGGATATGGTCCATGACTTTGAAGCGGAAAATGATGTCATCGACCTTAGCGCGTATGGGCTTGAGTTTTCGGATGTCACAGCACTGATGGATGATCAGGGCTGGGCCACGGTCATTGATCTGAGCGGGCTGGAAGGCGCCCAATCCGGTGACAAACTCATCCTGAAATCCGTTTCGGCGGACGATCTGGATGAAGACAATTTCATCCTCTGATTTGTCGACGAAAGCACCTGATTACATGGATGGAATGAGCCAAACCGTCGCGCTGGATCAGTTGCGGAAACTGCTGTCTCCGCTTCTGATCTACAGTCTGGCGACCAACCTTGCGATGCTGGTCAGCCCGATTTTCATGATGCAAGTCCTGGATCGGGTTGTGCCCAGTGGCAATACTGGCACATTGCTGTTGTTGCTGGGGGTCGCTGTCCTCGCCCTGACCGTAAATGCGGTTGTGGAATTCAGCAGGGACATCTGCTTGCGACGGTCATCGCATTGGGTCGACAAGGTGTGTGCCCCGGTGATTTTGACCCTGCCGCATGAAGAGCAGGAAAAACGGACAGAAGACTTGGTGCGCGTGCGCAGTGCCATTGCCGGACCGACCGGGCTGGCCCTGTTGAACCTGTTCTGGTTGCCGTTGTTCCTGATTGCGCTGGCGCTCATTCATCCAATCTATATTGCCTTGGTGGGTGTTATCGTACTGGCGACAATCTCGGCCAAAACGCTGGCATCGCATTTGAGCAGCGCCGCCTTGTTCCGGGCCAACCAGATCGAACAGGTCGAAAACAACCTGCGAAAATCGTCTAGAGGCCGCTTCGATCAGCCCGGGAATGTCGCATGTGTCAAGAAACCTTGCGACGCGGCTGATCCGGAACCGCGAAGCCCGTCTTGACCTGACGGACGACACGGACCGGACCCAGATTGCCGCAGACGGATCCAGCAATTTCTTTCATATGACGGCACAGTTACTGGCCCTCTCTCTGGGTGCGCTTTTGGTGTCGCAAGATGTTTTGACGGCTGGCGGCATGATCGCCGCCTCGTTGATCACATCCAAAACGATCGTGACGATAGAGCAATCCATCAACGCGGTGCGCGACTGGCCCGGGCTCAGAACATCCTTTAGCGCCTTGAACCGATTGACGGCGCGAACCACCCAAGCGACCGATCTCTTTGACATGTCCGGCGCTTTGACATGCGATGGCCTGATCATTCCGCGCGGTGGAGGACACCCGCCGCGGCTGGACCGGGTCAGTTTTGATCTCAAGCCCAGCGAATGTCTGGCGATCATCGGGGATGCCGGGGGCGGAAAATCGACCTTGCTCAAGGCGCTTGCGGGCTTGGATCCGGCCCCGATTGGTACGGTGTCGTTGGATCAATCGGATGTGCGCCATTTGAGCGATGCCGCCCGTGCCGCGGCGATTGGATACGTCGCGCAACAAGCCGATCTTTTGCCCGGCACATTGGCCGAAAACATTTCCGGGTTCGACCCCGAACAACAGGATGACAAGGTCATCGAGGCGGCCAAAGCCGAGCGCGTTCACGGTCTGATTTCATCGCTGCCGGAAGGCTACGCCACGGATATCGGCGCCAAACCACAAGTTCTGACCGCTGGGCAAAAACAACAACTGGCGCTCGCCGCAGCACTGTACCATCGGCCGAAATACCTGTTTCTGGATGAACCGAATGCCTTGCTGGACCGAAACGCGGAACGCGCCTTATGTGAAACGTTGGGGGATTTGAAGCAGGCCGGTGTGACCGTGGTTATGGTTTTGCACCGGGCCGGCATCATGGGACTGGCAGATCAGGTCTTATGCCTTGACCGTGGCCGGGTTGCCGATTTCGGGCCCCGAGCTCAGGTTCTGGGGCGTCAGACAGATGGGCGCCGCTTACTGCGCCTGCCACTAAAGCAAACGTCTTTGCAGGATTTGGCCGACTGGATCACCAGCCAGTTCACCCGGTCGAACGATGCCGCCTTTGCCGCCAAAGCGGTGATGCTGGGCACTGAGGTGTTCCAGGCCGCCTGCCTCAATGGGCCAACAGATCAAAAACGAGACGCGCTGATCAAATTCACCTTCATAGATGACGAACATTGCGAATTGCGGCTGGTCGAAGACCGTCCAACCGGCGCGGACATCCTGCTGCCACGCATCAAGACGGCACTGAAAAACGGCCAATCCGATTCATCCGACTTTAAACCCGAGGAACTGCCGTTGGTCCTGGCCTCGAAATTGGCCAAGAAGTTCGAGGTGTTGAATTCCGAAACACAATCTCAGTTTGCAGCCTTGCTCGAGGCTGACTTGCTGCCAGAGCCAGGAGCTTTGAAACATTGACGACCGCTGCTGAACCAATTCCGGACAAGATCACAAAGCCGCTCTACCTAGGTGCCGCCATGCTTGTGCTGTTTGTACTGGTCTTTGCCATCTGGTCCGTGACCGCAAAGCTAAGCACGACGGTCCATGCCCAAGGGATGTTGATCTCGTCCCGCTCCAGCTTTGACATTCAGCACGGGTTTGGCGGCCAAATCACTTGGGTCGGGGTCAAGCCGCAGGACACCGTCACTGCCGGTACGCCATTGTTTCGAATGGATGTGTCGACGGAAACCGCAACGCTCGAAGAACTGAATCTCCAGATTGATGACCTGACCGCCGACGTTGCGACGATTGAGGCGATCTTGGACAGTTGGCCCAATCCGAGCGGTTCTGGCGCTTATGGTGCCCAGATGACGGCCACTCTGTTAAAGGTGGAAACCTTGCAAAACGCGGCGGTTGGATACTGGTCTCAGGCCGATGCTGGCACGCGCGAGGTTCAGCTTTTGGGACAACGTATCGCGCTCTTGAAAACACTTGAAAGCAAGACGAAGCGGCTGCTGGATCGAGGGTATTCCAAAAGCACAGTGCTTGATCTGATATCGGGCCAGATACTGGAGCTTGCCGGGGAACAGGAACAGCGGATTGCAGCGCGGCTGGCCTTGGAAAATCAGGCGTTGCAGGCCGAAACCGATGCCAAGTCCGCAGTTGAGGATTTCCGGGCGCGCCTGCTGACCGAGTTGCAATCCAGTCGCCGCCGAATTTCCGAATTGCGCCGCGAGGTGTACCGCCTGAACGCGATCGTTGCTGCGGCAGAGATAGAGGCGCCCGCCGATGGACAGATACAGACGCTGACCTACGATACACCGCACATGTATGCCCCGCGCGGTCAGACCCTTGCCGTTCTCACACAGGATCTCGACGCGCCGGGCATTCGTCTGACCCTGCCCACATCGGTCATTGATCAGGTGCGCATTGGCATGACAGGGCGTTTGACAATCAGCAGTCTGCCGCAAAGAGAGCTGCCGTCGATCCGCGTTGTGGTCACGGCAATCTCACCCGAAGCCGAAAAAGATCAGGATGGCGCGCCCAGGGGCTATGTTGCGACCGCAGAAATACAGCCTGACGACCTAGAGCGCGCGCGGCAAACCCTGAAGGGTCGCTTTAAACTGGCGACTGACATGCCGGTCAGCGTCGCCCTGGCGGGGCGTGAAACAACGCTTTACAATTACCTGATTGCGCCTTTCATGACCGTGTTTTCAAACGCGCTCCAAGACTGATCCCAGCGATCAACCTTTTGAAATATCGAACCTTTCCGCCCATGCGGCAGATCGGATAACAAATTTTTCGCGAAATGCCGGGTTTGATGTATCCTTGGTTGTAGAACGTCATTTTTTACAACCGATTGCATTTAACCATGATGAAAACCTTACCCATCCTTATCCTCAGCACGCTTTGCGCTCTGGTTTTGTGCAGCCCATTGCATCTCGGCGCGGATGAACTGTCGCCAGTTCCGTCCGAAAGCTCTCAGATTACGTTTACGACAGGGGCTCACGGGTCGCTGCGCGAAACATCACAACTCTTTTGGGACCCCGACGCCCAGCGCCTGACGCGCGTCCATTTTGCTCTTTTTGATCTTTTGCCAGAGCATGGCTTGGACCTGTTCTGGCAACCCTCAAACGAAGCCGACCTTGAACACGCCACCGACACGCACAGCCAGATCCTTTGGCTCAAACCGGGGGCCGCGCCTTACGACAGTGGGCAGATCCGGGCGATGTATTCAGGCGCGATTGTGAATGGCAAACCCCATGGACAGGGATATTTCTGGACCCAATCCGGTGCCGTATATGACGGCGCGTGGGTCGATGGCAAAATGGCGGGTCAAGGTCAGTTGCAACTGGCCGATGGGCAAGAGTTTCAAGGCAGCTTTTCCGACAATCGCTTTCATGGCACCGGGCGCTTGATCGCGCCCGATGGCACCCAGATCGCAGGTCAGTTCATCGACGACAAACCGCATGGCGCGGCCACGGTCTTTCCCGTGAATCAACTCGCTTGCCGCACGGTCTGGCATTATGGCGTCGAGCAACCCTATGCCCGCGAGCCTGTGACCGGAACGAACGCCACCGCGCATATTTTGCCTGTCCAACAGACAAACGCCAACGACGCGCGCGTCGGTGTTGCCGTGAACATGCGCTTGCCCGAAGGGTTCACCCCGCGTGACGTCATGCTTTACAAAAGCTTTGATCGCGGCGGCGTGTTGCAGGTTGTGCCGGGCGATGATGCCTTTGTGCAAAGGTGGCTGGGCAACGATCCCCTTATCGTCACGGGCGACTATCGCAATCAGGAAACTGACTTTTACGATGGGTATCACCGTCCAACCAACTTTGACCTGACGTTTGAGAACACCGGCAACCAGCCGCTAACGATCGTTGGCGGCTATCTGTCTGTTCAACAAAGCACGCCATCGCTTAACCCGGCGATTGAAGTCTTTCGCGATATCGATTGCGGTACGCCCAGCATAACAGCGTTTACGTTCCGCAATTACGGCTGGACGCAACCGCTGAACGCGTACCTGGACGGCGCGTTTATTTCGCCGACAACCGGCGCGCGGGTCCAGAACGTTTCCGGGAACCTCCCCGGCGACTGGCCAATGACCCAGGTGAATTTCTACCAAGTGTTGCAACAGCTTGGACTGAACATGGACCTTTTGTCGTCCCAAGACCTGCAGTGTAACTCGGATTACGGGTCCTGTTTGGAAGTGGCGAAAGTGGCCGGTTTCTTCGGGCCGCTGCGGGATGCGGTGTATCTGGACAGGGCATCGGTTCATGCGCTGTTTGAAGGTTCATTGCGCTATGATTGGCCCGACGCCTCGGGCCAGATGCAACAGCGGGTCTCGCCTTTGTCGCTGGCCGTCAAGGTTGCGCAGTTTCCCTGGCAAATTCAGACCTGTGCCGAAGGCGGTGAATCCATCGAGATTTATCCGAACCCCTTCGTGCTAGAGACCAGCGGCGCCCAGTACCGACGCCCGTTTCCCATGAGCGCCAATATCGCAGCGGGCACGATCAGCCGGTGGACGTTCCAGGTCGATGCAGCGATGGCGTCCCGACACCAGTTCCAAGTGATCCTGCAACTGGCCGACGGGCGCGAGATTGCCTCGCGTTTGGTCGATCTGACCTATTTCAAACCGGCGGACCCCTGGGGCGGAAACTAATCCGTCGGGGCGCGCGTCGCGTGCCCCAGTTCAAATAGGTTTGGCAGTGGGATGCGGCGCAAAGCGGTTGTGCCGGACGCAAACACACGCAGTTCGACCAAGGCCGAACTAACGTCGAAAGCCGCGGATTGGTCAAAAAGAAAATTGCCCAAACCGTAAACGACGGGTGTTTTCCCTGCGATCAACGTGACACCGTCCGAGGCCTTATGGCTGTGCGCCCCGACGATCGCCGACACGCCGCAATCGGCGAGGTTCTTGGCCAGGGCGATATCCTCGGGCCGCGGATCGGCCTGGTATTCCAAGCCCCAATGCAGGAAGGCGATGAGGGGCGGTTCGGCGGCACTGCGACAGAGCGCGTGGTCAAAAGATCCGGCGCGCGTCACCTCATCAAGAGCCAAAAGGCGCAAAGGGCCCAGATCAATGATCTGGCGATGCGCGACCGACCGAATGCCGGCCTCTGCCAGGATCGCCGCCGCCTGCGCGGCGGCGTCCGGACCGAAATCCAAGGCGTGATTGTTGGCCAAGTTGACCGCGGCGACGTTGAGGTACCGAAGGACCGGAAGGGCATCATTGGCATGCATCACATGGGACAAGGCCGGGGCATTGCCTACGTGTTCTGCAACCAGAACCCCTTCTAGATTTAGGATCAGAGGCGCACCGCCTGTTGTCCGTCGCACGGTTTCGAGGATCGCGGAAAGCGCGTCAGCATCCTGCAACAGCGGGCGCATGTAGCGTCCCAAAAGCGTGTCACCCCCAAAGACAAGCCGCGACTGATCCGCGTATTCAAAACCGCTGAGCTTGGTCGGGTCTGGGTGGTACACCGTGACAATATAGCTGGTGGTGTTGTCGGGCCGACCACCAAAACGGGCCGAATTGGCCTGTGCAACAACCGCGGCGTGGCTGGCCATCACGTCGCTTTGCAGCGTCATCTGGATATATTGCGCAGCCTTGGCATCCATATGATCGGGCTGCGACATCGCAGCGATCATGTCTTTACGGGACGCTGAAATCATGGCCAGCGTTTCCTGATCGCGCAGGGTGGCCGTGCCAACATCAAGGTAATGCGCGTAGTCGGTCGATTGAATGATCAGGGTCCGCTCTGTGATCATTGACGCCAGGATTGCGGCGGTTGTTGCCCAATCCGACGGCGTCGCGCGAGAGCTTGTGACGACGGGAATAACGGGCACATCCGGAAAGAAGGCGGCGATGAAAGGCAACAGAACGCCGATTGAATGCTCGATTGCCGGGTTGGGATGCAGCTGAAACTGGTCCTTTTGTTCCAAGAGCCTTTGCACCTCACCCGTTTCGAAGGCAACCGGACCCAAGACTGTTTGCGTTGCCTGCCCGAAAGTCCCGAACGGCGTATCCACCAAATCAAAGTGGTCCGGCCCCAGCAGGATGATCCGGTCATAGTCGCCAGAGGATGCCGCCCAGAACCCGCGCGCGATCAGATCGACGGCCACAAGGTGGTGCGGCACCGTTATGCCCGTGACCCCGGCCGGCACGTCAAAAACAGGCGTTTCGCGGTCGATCGCCGCGTTCAGCAGCTCTGCCTCAACCTCCAGTGTCCGGTCGTGCGACCCGGCGTGCGATGGCTGCGCCAGCAACGCCATTACCGCGCATAAGGTCAGCAAGAACCGGATCAAAACTGTTCCTCATGCAGGTTTGGGATCGGGATCGACCGCAGGGCAATCGTTCCGTTTTCAAACACGCGCAGTTCTGCCAAAGCACCCGATACGGTCGGGCCACGCTGATCAAAGACAAAGTTGCCCAACGAAAAGATGGATTGCAGCGCCCCGCCCCGCACAAACTCCACCCGGTCAGAGGCTTGGTGGCTATGCGCGCCGATGACCGCCGTGACCCCGCAGCGGGACAGCGTTTCCAGATAGGCGCGTTCAGCGTCTGTTGGCTGATCGGTATAGTCCTCTCCCCAATGGGCAAACACGATCAATGGTGGGGCGGCACTGATTTGACAGAACGCATCCAAATCCTCGGGACTTTGGATCGTGGGGTGATCGGCGTGAAAGCCCCCTTTCCACGTTAACGGCAGCACTCGGACAGATCCCAGATCCACGACTTTGCCATGCGCCATGGGGGTTTGCCCTGCCTCGATCAAAAGCGAGCGCATGTTTTGATAACCCATCTTCCCCAAGTCGTGACTGTGGTTATTCGCAATCCCAACCGCAGACAGGTTCAGGGCCGACAAGAATGGCAGCGCGACCTCTGCATGCATGAAATGCTGCGCGACGCTCAGGCCGGCGGGTCGCTCTGGCAGCACCACACCTTCTAGGTTTAGAACCAGCGGCTGGTTCCGGGTCAACGATGCGATACGGGTCGTCAGCCGTTCGAACCGTGCTTCATCCTGCAAAAGGGGCCACACCCCGCGCCCCAATAGCGTATCGCCAGCAAAGACCAGGATCGACTGATCCGGATAGCTTAGATCCATCGTCGCCTTGGGGTCGTCAGAATACGCAACCACGACATAGGTGGTAACGCCATCCTTCGTGCGCGGATCATAATGCACCGAATTTCGGTTCGCGATCACCACTGGGCGCTGTCCCATGTCCGCTTGCAGCGCGGTCTGGATATACTGGGCGGCCATGCTGTCGAGGTGACCAGGCTGATCCAGTTCAAGAATGGCCGCGCGGTCTTCGCTGACAATTGCGGCCAGCGTTTCCTGATCGCGCAAGACCGCATGTTCCATCGGCAGGAAATGAGAGTAATCGGTCGATTGAATGATCAGTGTTTCGGGCCCGACATGCGCGCCAAGCAGGTCAACCATAGCTTGCCAATCGCCTTGCAAAGACCGGTGCGAGGCCAGCATGGCCGTCATCGGCGTGTCGGGAAAGAAGTGGCGGACAAACGGGGTTATTGCGTGGATCGCATGCTCATTCCCGGCGGTGCCAAGGTCAGAAACCATGGGCTGCGCCAACAGCGTTTCGGTCAACTGCGCCGAAGGCTCTACCGGACCAAAAACCGTTTCCAGCGCCTCGGTCGTGACGCCAAACGGGGTTTTCAGAACACGAAAATGGTCCGGTCCGATAAGCAAGATGCGATTATAGGCGTTGTCGCGGGCCACGGCGAGTCCCCGCGCAATCAGGTCAGCGGCCAACAGATGATGGGGCACCGTAACGCCAGAAACGCCGGTAATCGGCGTGCCTTCAGCCTCCGCCGCTTCCACGATTGTCAAAAGGCGGTCGCGATCCTGCGCGTCATCCAGCAGAAAATTGGCATCGCCAAATGCCACCTTGGTGAGCCAGCAGGTCAGAAAAAAGGACCCTATCAACAGCCGCTTGAACAAACGGACTCCCTCGAATGACGATAAAATGTTACCAATAGGCAGGAGCGTAGTAATGCTGCTGATTTGGATAAAGAGATTTTTTGGTTCTGCGGTGATGTGCCTTGGCATCTTCACCCATTCCGTTGTGGGTCAAGAGGCCGGCGATGTGCAGGTTGTCGGCCCCGAAGCGGCAACAGATGCCGTTGTTCCACGGGCCAGCTTTGGTCAGACGCGCACCTTGGTCCAAACCTTTTGGAACCGCAAAGACAGCGTGCTGGAACGACACGCGTTTGAGCTTTTTGATCCCTTCGCGGATCGGGCAATGGATGTGTTTTGGGAGCCTCGGCATGCTGCTGACATGTCGCGTGTCGACGGCGACGGCGTCGTGACATGGCGCGAACCAGACGCGCCGCGATACGGGCGTGACGGTTTGGTCGCGCAGTATAGCGGTACGTTGAAAGATGGGCGCGCACAGGGCGTCGGGACTTTCGTAAACCGCGACGGTTTACGCTATGACGGTCAGTGGTTAGCTGGGTTGATGGATGGCCAAGGGCATCTGCGAAGGTCCAATGGGGATGTCTATATCGGCTCATTTGTCGAAGGACGGCCGGAAGGGCGCGGCACCTACATCGCCGCAACCGGAGAGACCTATGAAGGCGAGTTTCGACTGGGCCAGCGCGACGGTCAGGGGCATTTGTTAAGCCCAACGGGACAGCGCATGACCGGATCGTGGACGCAGGGACAGATCATCAATATTGCCGCCGCAGGATCCGACGGCGAGATGGTTCACAAGGTCCAGCTTAGGACCGCACCAGAGGGCCTATCGCTCTCTTTGGCAGTTGGTGGGCCTGCAGAATTCTGTTGCTATGTGGGGCCGCCATCCTTTGGTTACACATCCGTGTCCCGATCCGACAGGTTAGAGATCTTTCCGGATGCACCCGAAATGCTGGACACATGGCGCGGGCGTCGGAACATCGTCATTCAGGACCATTTTGCGTTTGAATGGGATCGCGCCGGTTTGGACGCATATAATTTTCTAAACTACCACGAAAAGCACATCAAAACCGTCCCTGTCCGGTTTGGATTGGAAAATCGGCGTAATCTGGATCAAACAGGTCGTTGGCGGATATCTTGAAGTCCTCAGTAGTCGCGTGGATCGTCAGCCAAAGCTGCAAGCGACCGCTTTGACCCCAATGGCGCCCCAAAGCATTGATTATAGCATCGAGAACTATGGCTGGGGTGCGGCAGAAAACGCTACTTTGCGGGTGCGCATGGTGAAACCTGACGAAGGCCTGCAAGGCAGATGGCAAAATCTGAACCTCGGCACGCTTGAAGGGATTGGTTCGTTTAGTTTCATGTCCTTGCTTCAGGCCGAGGGCGTAAGCCCCTTAACCGCTGCAGAACTCGCCGATTATTGCAACGGCAGGGAGCCGGACGACTGTCTTGTCGATTTGTCGCGTGACCGGCGAATTGGAAACATCGGACCTTTTTTAACCACGGGCCAGGAAGGGTTCTTGCAACGCAACAAATACGGCATCTATGTCGATGGATCGTTGCGATATGACTGGCGCGACGATGATGGTAACCTGCAATCCAATGATGCGCCCTTCTATGGATTTATACCGTTGGGTCGGTTTCGGTCCGGCGCAGAATGCGAAGGTGGGATGGATCAGCAAATTCTGGGTGGGCGACCGTTCGAGTTAAGAGATTCAGGCGACAATTACCGGATCCCCTTCCCCATCAGCGCCTCTGTTTTTCCTGGAGAACATGCACGCTGGGAAATCAAGTTGGAGGGCACCAAAAGCGGACAGCACCTGTTGCGGATCGTCCTACAACTGGCCGATGGTCAAGAGGTTCCATCCCGGGAAGTCTTTATTCAGACATTCCAGCCGAAAACCTTTCCAGGGACCATCCGTCCCTTTGCACCGAGGTGCTAAGATATGCGGCTATTGGCATTGGCGATTTTTGTGCTGCTAGCAATTGCACCGAAATCCGACGCACAAACAGTTGAAATACCACCGCAATATCAAACAGTGGGATCCAATCACAACGGCTTAGCACCGGTCTTCGATGGTCAAAGCTGGTCACTTGTTGATCGTCGCGGTCGTGTTAGGGCCAGCCAAATCGAAGCAATCCGACGAGGCGGCGACAATCGATTTGGATACAGGGTTGATGGTAGATGGGGTATTATCGACAGCTTTGGTTTTGTCGTTAGAAACCCCGTTTTTGATGATCTGACGCCCTTTCAAAGCGGTTATGCCGCCGCAAAATGGGGAGACAAATGGGCTTTGATCGATGGCGCGGGCTGGGAACGCACGCCATGGATGTTTGAAGAAATCTCCGGCTGGGAAGACAACTATATCGTCGGTCGGGATGCCGAAGGTTGGGCTGTTTTCGATCTAGACCGCGACGAAACTTCATTGCGGCGACAAGAGATCTGGTTTGACGTTGAAAAGGCCTATTCGATATCGGACCGAAGCGTGATCATTCAAAGCGAAGGTTCCGAACTTTTACTGCGCCTTACGCGCTTTGGAGTACGCCCCATTTTGCAGGACAGCGCCAGTATCAAACGGGCCTCCGGGGGCTACGCCGCATTTCTTGATCAAAACGGCAGATGGGGAATGATGCATCTGGCCTCGGAATCGCAGCGTTGGTTGGGACAGTTCGAAGGGCTGCGAAGCTTCAGCCAAGGATACGCCCCCGCCAAATCAAACGGCAAATGGGGCTATATCGACCGGATCGGGGAATGGGCGGTTCCGCCGCAATATGACGCCGCCTATAACTTTCATCAGGGCTATTCTGTGGTCCGCCAAGGGGACAAACGCGGCTTTTTGAAAATTGACCGGAACGGGCTGATCAGACCATTCATTCAGCCGCAATATGAAGATGTCTTTCGTTTCTCAGACGGGCTGGCCCCGGTGAAGATCGGCGGAAAATGGGGGTTTATTTCTGACGATGAAGAGGCTTTCGTGATGCAGGAGTCAGCCATCGTGGAAATAAGCCCCTAACCTTGCCGTATCGCATTTTCCTTTCATCCCCGTCGGATGTGGACCCAGAAAGAGACGCGGTCGAGCGTGTCGTGCAAAGGGTCAATCTGGGACGGCCGGCTTCGGACCAGTTTGAGCTGATCCGGTGGGAAGACGACTTTTATACCGCCGACAGCACCTTTCAGGATCAAATCGACAGCCCCGCAGATTGCGAAATGGTCATCTGCATTTTCTGGAAACGGTTGGGCAGCGACCTGCCCGATGAATACCGCCGTGATGACGGGACATTGCCGACCGGCACGGAATATGAATTCGAAATGGCGCTGCATCATGCGGCCAAAACACCCGAGCGCACGCCAGACATATTGGTCTATCGCAAGACCGAAGAGGTGTTTTTCTCGGAAGAGCAACTGGCTGTGGAACAGCAGCAACGCGAGCGATTCCTGACTTTTTGGCAAAGATGGTTCCGCAACGAAAAGGGCCATTTTGTCGCCGGTTTTCATAGTTTTCCATCGACAGCCGAGTTCGAAACGCTGGTTGAGGCCCATCTGCGGCGATGGTTGAGCGAGCAACATGGCGAGGTGGTCTGGACCAAGGGCAGCCCGTTTCGCGGGTTAGAACCTTTTGACGTCGACCATGCAGAGATATTCTTTGGTCGCCGCCGCGAAACCGACCGAACCCGCGCGCGGTTTTTGGCGAATGCGTTGGCGGGTTGTCGGTTTCTTTTGATCCAGGGCGCGTCGGGCTCTGGCAAATCCTCACTGGCGCGCGCCGGGGTTTTGCCGCAGCTTCTGTCGGCTGGTGGGTTTGGTGAATTGCCCCTGATGGACCGCTACGCCATCACCAGCCCCGCCGCCTTGCGCATGCCGGATGCGGGAAATGACTGGGCCGTCGGGCTTGCAAAGGCTTTGTTCGCAAAAACCGCGCTTGGCGGAGAATTGGCCGAAGGGGACTTTAAGTCACCCGAAACGTTGGCGCCGCTTTTGCGGGCCGAGGGCGCTCCGGCTGTCACTCCTTTGATTGGCGCTTTGGATCGCTCTGCGGAAACCGATCAAGTGTCCCATTTGCGGCGGGGCTGTATCTTGTTGGTGGATCAGTTTGAAGAGCTGTTTGATTGGCCCGCGGAAGAGGCCGAGGCGTTCTTGAAATGGCTCAAAATGGCCATGGACAGCGGTCAGATATTCGTACTGGCCACCATGCGGTCAGAGTTTCAGCACAAGATCGGATCGCTCAAGACGTTTGCGAACCTCACCGGTCTACACGAGGTCCGCGGCCCCGATACCCCGGATCCCATTGTTGCGCTCGAACCGCCCGGCCCTGCTGATATCCGCGATATCATCAACGGCCCCGCAAAGGCCGCCGGGCTGACATTTGAGGGCGGCACAGATGGCGCACCCGATTTGGCCGCACGGATCGAAGCCTCGGCCGAACCGGATGCGTTGCCCGCGCTGCAACTGCTTTTGACCCAACTCTACGATCGAAAAGAAGATACCCTTTTGACCCATGCGGCCTTCGATGATGTCGGCGGTGTGACCGGTGTGATGGCCTTTCTGGGCGATGAGGTTCTGGCATCCGCTCCCAAAAATCAGGCACAGGCCTTTACCAAGATCGTGCGCAGTTTTGTGCGTGTCGATGCAGGCGATGCCCCGGCCCTCGCCCGTCGGGTTGCGACATCGCGCTTTGACGCCGATCCACCAGCGCAAGCGCTGTGCGAGCGGTTGCAAAATGCGGGGCTGATCACGGCAGATGCCAATGGGATGCGCCTCGCTCATGAAAGCCTGCTGCAGGGCTGGCAGGCGTTGAAACAGGCGGTCGATGACGAGCGGCATTTCTTTGAGATACGCGCCCGGCTGGGACCGCTCAGCGACAATTACCAGCGACAAAAGAAAGATGACCCGGGCAAGGCCAAAGAGGCGTTGCTGACCGGTTTGAACCTTTTGGAAGGTGAAAGCCTTTTGAAAACATGGGGGCCAGAGCAGGTCAGCGCGACGAACCCGGACCTGCCAGAGCTGATCACGACCTCTTCACAAAACGCCAAACGTAAACGGCGCAGACGGACGACCTTGATCGGCGCGGCCACCTTGGCAGTCGTAGCGGTGGCCATCGGCGTGACATGGCAAGAGGTCCGGCGCACGCAGCAAGCGCTTGAAACCCGATTGCAAGCCAGCATGGCCGAAGCCGCGCAATACGCGCTGCAAACTGGCGATTGGGGCCGTGCGCTCATCTCGGCGACCCAAGCCCTGGCAGTGAAAGAGACCCCGGACACCCGTTCCATGGCCTGGACCGCCGCGAACGAGCATTCATCAAGTCAATTATCGGCGCTGATCCTGGGTGATCTGATCGACATAGACCATGCCAGCGATGGGACAACGGCCCGATTGTTGCTCGACGGCAGGTTAGAGTTGGAAGCCGGTCAGGAAATCCAACGCCACCAGCTGCCGGATATTGCAGAGACAGGTCGCTTTTTCAGAGCTGTTCGGCTGCTCCCAGACCATGTTTTGTTGATTACATCGGATGGATGGGTCGGCGTGATGCGCTGGTTCGGTGCGACCGAGCTACAGTCCGAAATCCGCTGGTTATCTGACACCAGGTACTTTCCCAGCAGCCGCCACCAAATCGAAACGGCTGTATCGCAGACCGGGTTCCGCGTTGCGATTGGCGACGAATCTGGAACGCCACCCCTTATTCTGAGTTGCTCGTTCGAAATAGTCTGCTCTCAACATGCGCTGCCAGCAGACATCGTTTCGACCATGGCATTTGACAAAAGCGGAGAGAACCTCGCCATCGTAACGGCGGATCGCCTGCTGCGGTACAATCTTGACAGCGATCAGGTCGTTATGCGCGCCGATCTCCCGTTTCCGCAATACACCGCCAAGAGCATCTCTTGGTTGGATGATGAGCGTGTTTCAGTCGGCCATCTGAGTGGTGGTATTTCTATCCTTGGCTGGGGTCCGGAAAGCCAAGAGATAAACATCCGCACAGCCGCGCCGGCCATGGTGCAAACGGTTTCTCCATACTCTGACCATCACGCTTATGCCTGCCTGACAAATTCGATCTGCGTGACCACGCCCAACGCATCCGAAACAACCCGTCCGCGTGTTCTGTACCGGTTGAACTCGGCGGTACTGGACCTGGATTGGGGCCCAGATGGCAGCTTGATCAGCATCCAGGCCGATGGGTCCCTTGCCTATTGGGATGTCGCGCTGAATGACGGGTTGGTCCGTCAAATTCCCATATCGACCAAAGCGATCACGGCACTTGCCGTCATTGACAACGGCAGGGTCGCCGCCGGAGATGCCGCCGGTCAACTCTATTCCATCGACGTCACAAACACCCAGCCTTTGGCGATACTCGATGGCGACCGCGGTGACGTGGTTCACATCGCAAATGGTCAAAACGGGGATTGGGCCGCCGCCTTTAAGTTTGGATCCGTGGCGCGCATGCCGGGCGCCGGCGGTCCGCCTTTGCGCGCCGATCTGACAACTTTACCAGAACGGTTGGCGTGGCTGGATCAAGGCCAGACACTTGCGGCAAGCGCGGCGCAGGCCATCACCTTTTGGCCACTTGGCGCGGAACCGACCACCCCGGCGTTTCCATTGCCGGACGGCACGACAACCATTGGCGCAGTAGTGGACTTGTCCCCACGCGGAATGCGCTATGGCTATAGCCTCAGCAACGGGGCGATCATGGCTGTTGACAGCACCGGCCAACACAGCGCGCTGGTGCCCCTGACCCAAAGTGCGGACCGGTTGTCCGCGCTCAGCCTCGATCTTTCGCCAAATGGTCGCTGGCTGATTGCCAGCCGGTCGGATGACGAAGTACGGGTGTTCGACCTCGATCAGCAGATCGAGCCGATTTCGCTCAAACTCAGTTCTGATGACAGCAAGGTGGCCCGGTTTTCACCATCCGGTGACCGGGTTGGTGTTTTGGGGTCTGACGGGCAATTGTCGATTTGGAGCTTTGACCCCGCAACGGGTCAGGCGGAATTGTTCATGCGTGTGGACCCGGTTTCCAAAGGCTTTGCCCCAAATACCGATGCCAGCCGCGCAGCGCAGTGGTTCGACTGGGTTGATGATCAACAGGTGGCCGTCGCAACGGTTGTCGGCGATGTTCTGTTGATCGACCTCAGCTGGCAAAACATGGCAGGCTACGTCGCGGATAAGCTGCGCCTCATTCAGAAATAGCGACTTTTCACGGTGCTGTTTTGCGGATCAGAGCGTCCGCCGCACAGGCGTCCGTCTCTCCAACAATCACTGGATTGATCTCAACCTCCGCGATGCAATCTTGCAGGGTCCAGGCCAAAACAGACAATGCAGAGGCCAATTCCGCCAGCTTGTCCAAAGCTTTGGGGGCTTGGCCGCGATACCCTTGCAGGGTTTTTGAGGCGCTCAAGGACAAGATTGCCTGTCGCGCCTCTGCCGCCGAAAAAGGCGCCAGCAAGACAGCTTGATCCGGCATCAATTCAACCAAAATCCCACCCGGCGCGATGCGGACGGCAGGGCCAAAATCAGGATCGATCACGGCCCCAAGCGCCCATTCGCTGCCCGCAGGCAGCATTTCAGACACCAGAACCTCTTCATGCAGCCGCTTGGCCAAATCTTCATACGCTGCAGCGACATCATGCGAGTCGGTCAGATGTGCAATCACGCCGCCAACCTCCGATTTATGCGCCAAGCCCGGCTTTGCCGTTTTAAGGATCACAGGGCCATCGATGCCTTCGGCGAGTGCGACTGCGTCATCTGCGCTGCGGGCGCGCCCATGTTTTGGAACAGACACTCCGAAACTTTCGAACAGCGCATAGCCATCCGCCTCGCTCACCCAATCCAGTTGCGACAAGCTGTTGCGCCAATCTGCACCAAGCGCCGCAAAGGCATCGGTGTCCGGCTTGTCCAAAACCGGCGGGGGTGTCAGGATCGCTTTGGCCGCCAATAATGCGTTTTGCAGCCCCCCGATCAGAGGGATACCATGATCTGCCAGACGCGTGGCCAATGCCTTGTGGTCGCTCAGCGCATAATTTGACACCGCAAAAAGCGGTTTGTTGGTGGCCTTGGCCGCGACCACCAGGGCCCGCTCATGCATTTCGTGCAGCGGGTAATCATCCCGCCAGTTCAGCACGTAAAATCCGACGCCAACATTGGGGTCCGACATCATGATCTGGGCCGCTTGTGAAAAGCTGTTTTCTGCGTCGTGACCGGTTGACCAGGCATCCAATGGGTTTTCCGCCGCGATTCCGGGTTCCAGAACCGTTTCCATCGCCTGAACCTGTTCCGCACCCAGCGTTGCAAAGTTCAATCCAGCCGCTTCGGCCAAATCCGCGATCAGTTCCCGCTCGCCACCAGAATCATGAATCGATGCCAACTGTGTCCCCTGCGGGGTCCGATTTTGCGAAAACGCGGCCAGTAGTGCCGCCATTTCATCCACGGTATCGACCAGATGTGCGCCATAGCGGCGCACCATCGCGCGAAACACCGCGTCATTGCCCACCAAAGCACCCGTATGGGACATCGCCATTTTTGCGCCCAAGGCGGACCGCCCCACTTTCAGAATGACCACCGGCTTGCCGCGGGCATGCGCCTGATCCAAGGCGTAGCGAAACCGTTCCGGGTCGCGCACGGTTTCAAGGAAAAGACCGATACATATCGTGTCCGAACGGCCCACCATCCAGGTTAGGTAATCCGCCGCCGTCGTCGCCGTTTCGGACCCTGTGCTGACGGCCTGAGAAAACCGCAATTGCGGGGCGTTGTTCACCAAGGCGCCAAGGATTGAACCCGATTGCGCGATCAGTCCAATGCCGCCTGCCGGCCGGTCCAGCGGCACCTGAAACGGTGTCACCCGCAACTGGTCGGTCAAATTGTGCACGCCCATACTGTTGGGACCACACATCACAGCGCCGGCGCGGCGGACTTTAGTTCCCAACCGCTTGCGCACCATCGGATCCGGACATTCTGCAAAAACGGTCAGCGCGCGCGCGCCAATGGCCAAGGTTTGATCCACGGCGCTTTCAACGCGGTCGGATGCGACGCTGATCACAACATGGTCGGGTGTTTCGGGCAGTTCGGACAGCTGGGCAAAGACGGTTTCATCGATCTGAGCCAAACGATTGTTCACACGAAAGATGCGGCCTTGATACCCGCCTTGGCGGCACATCTGTTCTAAGGCCAAGCCATATGATCCGGGTTTGTCCGAAATCCCGAAAAGAGCGACGGAGCGTGGATTGAAAAGCGCATCAAGGGCGGCGGGGGAAGACAGGGTCTGTAGCATCGCGAGTCACAATCGTTGATCGCGTCGTGTATCCCCCAGCCTTGTCGATAAGAAAAATTGGTTTTTAGAAACGGTCTTTTTGAAAAATTTATACCTGCGTGCGTTTCACCGATTGCGCGACCGCCACCAGCGCCTTTTGCAGACGGTCCGCAAACTCGCTGGCCGGGCGCGACATGGCGGCCCCCGTTTTCGTGATGAGCGCCATCTGGTACGTGATCTTTGGCTCAAACGGTCGCCAAACCACCCCGTCATCCAACGGTGGCACTCCGTTGATCGCGTCCACGATGGCCACACCGCCCACATTGGCGACCATCCGGCGCACAATCGAGAAGTAGAAACCGCGCACCGCCACGTGCAATTCAATGCCCGCTTGGGAACACACCTCGGTCAATTGGCGTTCAATCTGGTGGCCGTTTTGAATACCGATCAGCGGCAAGCCGACAAGATCGTTCGGGCTGACAACCGAAAGACGTGCAAGATCAGAGCTTTCATGAAAGATACAGACGCACGGCACCTCGATCGACACACCAAAGACGGACGCGGCAGCCACCGGGGCTTCGACCAGTCCGACATCCAGCTGGCCATTGCCCACAAGATACGCAATCCGGCTGGAACTGTGGACCTGCAAATCGATTTCGACCGACGGGTTGTCCCGCACAAATGCGGATGTCACTTCCGGCAACACTCCGGAGGCGGCCGCCCCGATCGTGCCGATGCGCACAAGACCCACGCGCCCCTGCCCGATCAGGCGCGCACGCGCCGAAAACTGTTCCACCGCCATCAATGACAGTTCCGCATCAGCCTGCAGCAAGAACGCCTCTGGGCGTGGCGTGAAATGACCCTTTGAACGGTGAAAAAGCTGATAGCCCAACATCTCTTCCATCGCGGTCAAAGCACTGCTGATGGCGGGCTGGCTCAAATTCAGACGCTCCGCCGCCTTGGTGACAGAGCCTTCTTCCATGACGGCATGGAACACTTCGAGATGTCGCAGTTTGAAATGCATAGCGGCACAATAGGTTTTTCAAAACTTTTGCCGCCAATTTTTTGGATTCTCAATACATTTTCGCCAATACCGCACACAAACGCGACCCCGCGCGGCGTACGCACGCTTTAGACTCATACAAGAAGGATAAGTTGGTGCGGTCGAGAAGACTCGAACTTCCACTCCGGTTAAGGAACAGCGACCTCAACGCTGCGCGTCTACCAATTCCGCCACGACCGCACTGTCTCTGGCTAGAGTGCACGCCGTGTACAGAAGCTTGTCGGCGTTGTGAAGAGGAAAATGCACCAGAGTCCGCGTTCGATTTACACCGTGAAGCGACCGCATACTGTTGTACCCGGACAAAGGGCGGTTTAAGTCGGGCTTTAGCAGATTTTGGACCGTTCAACGTTCCGGAGGCCGAATGGTAGAATGGATCACCAGCGATCGACCGGTCGACTATGAAACCGCCGTCGCGTTCATGGAAGAGCGGGCCACCGCCATCTATGAAGGTCGCTCCGATGAATGCATCTGGCTGCTCGAACATCCACCGCTTTACACCGCAGGGACGAGTGCGCAGCCAGAAGACCTGACCGATCCGGATCGATTCCCGGTCTATAAAACCCGTCGTGGGGGGCAATACACGTATCACGGGCCCGGCCAGCGTGTGGTTTACCTGATGTTGGACGTGGGCAAGCGGGGGCGTGACCTGCGCCGGTTTGTCGAAGACCTGGAACGTTGGGTTATTCTGTCACTGGATCAGTTCAACATTCAGGGCCATATCCGCCCCGGGCGCGTCGGGGTCTGGGTCGAACGTCCGGATCGGCCGCATTTGCCGGATGGCACTGTAGCAGAAGACAAGATCGCCGCGATTGGCATCCGCATGAAACGCTGGATCAGCCTGCATGGTATTTCGATCAACGTTGAACCGGATCTCACGCATTTCGACGGCATTGTGCCCTGTGGCATTCGCCAGCACGGGGTGACAAGCCTCGTCGATCTGGGTTTGCCTGTGGCACTAGAAGACGTGGATGTCGTGCTTAAAGCCGCGTTTGAAACCGTCTTTGAAGACACGCCAACTGCGGCTTAGGCGTCGAGCGCCGAACGCAATTTCTCGGCATGTTGTTTCAGATCGTTCTGATCAGCCATCTGCCCCGGGGGACGAAGGCTGATGCCGTCGTGGCGCGGCAGGATGTGGAAATGCAGGTGAAACACTTCTTGTCCGCCCGGCCCTTCGTTAAACTGTTGCAGCGTGATACCATCCGCCTCAAAGGCGCGCATCGCCGTTTGTGCCATTTTCTGAGTGGTTGCGATGCAGGCCGTCAATTGGTCCGCGCTGGCATCCAGCACATTGCGGCAGGCGGTCTTGGGGATGACCAGCATATGGCCATCCGCGCGGGGCATGATGTCAAGAAACACAAAGGTGTCGTCATCTTCGTAAATCTTGTGACAGTGCAATTCGCCCCGCAGGATTTTGGCAAAGATGTTGTCCGGATCATAGCTCATCACGGTTTTCTCCTAAAACGATCTGCCCCAAAGCTTTGCGTTGGCCCGACAGTGCATGCAACCGAATTCTGGGACCATGCCAAAGACCGCTTGACCGAACAATATGTTACGGCTGCCGCCACGTTCGGCGGGGGGCGCGGCAATTTATCTTGATCTAGGTCAAATTGTGCCATTGATGGCAGGCCTTCACCTCTCTAAAACCACTGGGAATCCGCGTGCACAACAGGAACCGGTGCGCGCTTTCTTTACGCAGGAGGCACATAAATGGCAGACGCAGCCATTCATGGTCACGAGCATGAGGACGAGCGGAGCTTTTTTGTCCGCTGGTTTATGTCGACGAACCACAAGGATATCGGGATTCTTTACCTGATTACCTCGGCCATCGTCGGCTTCATCTCGGTGGCATTTACCGTATATATGCGGCTGGAACTGATGGACCCGGGCGTCCAGTACATGTGTATGGAAGGCTTTGCCGCTGACCCATGTACGCCCAACGGTCACCTTTGGAACGTGCTGATCACCGGCCACGGCATCTTGATGATGTTCTTTGTCGTGATCCCGGCGCTGTTTGGTGGTTTTGGCAACTATTTCATGCCGTTGCAGATTGGCGCACCGGACATGGCCTTCCCGCGGATGAACAACCTGAGCTTCTGGATGTACGTTGCCGGCACCACGCTGGCCGTGTGTTCGGTCCTCAGCCCGGGTGGTAACGACCAGTTGGGTTCGGGCGTTGGCTGGGTTCTTTACCCACCGCTTTCGGTGAACGAAGGTGGCATGTCGATGGACCTGGCGATTTTTGCGGTGCACGTCTCGGGCGCCTCGTCGATCCTGGGGGCGATCAACATGATCACCACCTTCCTCAACATGCGCGCGCCGGGCATGACGCTCTTCAAAGTGCCGCTTTTCAGCTGGTCGATCTTTGTCACCTCGTGGCTGATCCTGCTGTCGCTGCCGGTTCTGGCCGGTGCGATCACCATGCTGCTCATGGACCGCAACTTTGGCTTTGCGTTTTTTGATCCGGCCGGTGGCGGTGATCCGATCTTGTATCAGCACATCCTGTGGTTCTTTGGCCACCCGGAAGTGTACATCATCATCCTGCCCGGCTTTGGCATCATCAGCCATGTCATCGCGACCTTCTCGCGCAAGCCAGTCTTTGGTTACCTGCCAATGGTCTGGGCGATCATCGCGATTGGTGTTCTGGGCTTCGTCGTTTGGGCGCACCACATGTACACCGTCGGTATGAGCCTGAACCAACAAGCGTACTTTATGCTGGCCACAATGGTCATCGCGGTACCAACCGGGGTGAAGGTATTCTCGTGGATCGCCACCATGTGGCAGGGTTCGATCGAGTTCAAAACCCCGATGCTGTGGGCGATGGGCTTCTTGTTCCTGTTCACCGTTGGGGGTGTGACAGGCATCGTGCTCAGCCAGGCGGCTGTCGACCGGTATTATCACGATACCTACTACGTGGTTGCACACTTCCACTATGTGATGAGCTTGGGTGCGGTGTTCTGTATCTTTGCCGGTATCTACTTCTACTTTGGCAAAATGACGGGCCGCCAATACCCGGAATTCTGGGGCAAAGTGCACTTCTGGATGATGTTTGTCGGTGCAAACCTGACCTTCTTCCCGCAGCACTTCCTGGGCCGTCAGGGCATGCCGCGCCGTTACATCGACTATCCTGAGGCGTTCGCGCTGTGGAACTGGTGGTCGTCGATCGGTGCGTTCATCTCCTTTGCCTCGTTCCTTCTGTTCTTCGGCATCATGTACTATGCCGTGCGTCACGGTGCGAAGATCACCGAGAACAACTATTGGAACGAGCATGCGGACACGCTGGAATGGACCCTGCCCAGCCCGCCGCCAGAGCACACGTTCGAAATCCTGCCAAAGCAGGAAGAATGGGATAAAAACCCCCGCGCACTAAGTGCTCGACGATTAAAATGAAAAAACCCCGGAGCAAACGCTCCGGGGTTTTTTTGTTGGTTTATTGACGGTTCTACCCTGGCTGCGCCGATCCGACGCGGGTGCGCGTGTTGGGCTCTTATTTCAACAGCGCTAGTCTCTGCCCAAATGCCGTATGAGTGGACAGACAACATCGCCGACGCAGGGCGCGAAGAGCTTCGGCTGTGGCCGCATCAATCCCTTCCACCCAAGGGGTTTGCTGCGTTTGTTTTGGCGACCGCCACGCTGATCACGCTGCCGCTGATGCCGCTTTTGGGAACCGTTCTGCTGTGGGGCCTGTTGCCGTTCCTTGCCATCGCCGTGGCAGGCATCTGGTTTGCGCTCAGCAAATCGTACAAGGATCGGCAAATCGTCGAAGTGCTGACACTGACGGATGATCATGCCCATCTGCGGCGGCAAAACCCCAAAGGCGATGTTCAGGAATGGGATTGCAACCGGTACTGGGCAAATCCCGAACTGCACGAAAAAGGGGGACCGGTCCCCTATTACGTGACGCTCAACGGGGCTGGCCGCACCGTTGAGATCGGAAGTTTTCTGTCAGAGGGTGAGCGTAAATCGATCTACGAGGACTTAGTGCGTGCCCTGCGGCGCTAGCACGCTTCGGGGCGGCGGGCGCACAGGTTGTCATTGACCATCGGTCCAACCTTGCCGAAATCCATCTGGCCGGTGTAGCGGCCTTTGAGCTCGGCCATTACCTTGCCCATGTCACGAATACAATCCGCACCTGTTGCGGCCACGGCGGCGTTGATCGCGGCGGCAACCTCGCTGTCGTCCAGCTGCTTGGGCAGAAACTCTTCAATCACGGTGATCTCACCGCGCTCTTGTTCCGCCAGGTCCAGCCGCCCGCCCTCTTCGTAGGCGCGTGCGCTTTCTTGCCGCTGCTTGGCCATTTTCCCCAAAATGGCCAAGACCTCGTCATCCCCGACGCCTTTGGCCTCGGCATCGCCTGTGCCAAGTAAGGCAATATCCTTGTCTTTGATCGCTGCATTGATCAGTCGTAGCGTCGACAGGCGTTGCGCGGCTTTGTCTTTCATAGCCTGCTTCAACGCCGCAGAAATCTGCGTTCGCAAATCGGTCATTGATATCGCGTTCCCCATGCTCACGAACCATAACGCCTATCTTGCCAGAAGCGGAAAAACAAGGCGACAATCCGTCCAAACGTTGCATCGAACAGGGTTCGACGCTAGCCTGAACTCAATACTTTTTTTATTGAACTTTCATTTTTGGGACCGAAACCAATGGCAAACTGGATTACTGGTGCGACAATCGCTTCTGCTGTCGCGATGTCCTCTCCGACACAAACCCTTGCTGACCCAACGGTTGGCTTTGGCGTGACCTTTGTGTTCGGGCAAGGTGTCGGAATTGGCGTAAAAGTCTTCTAGGATGATGAAGAGGATTCGGCCGTAGCATCGCTTGGGGTCGATTACCTTTTTGATCAGGGCCTCTGGCGTCCTAATGTTGGTGTGGCATATCTGGGTGATGGATTCTACGTGGGACCGGACATCGGTATTGTCCTGGGTCAAGAAGGTTTGACCTATGGCATTGCCGCAGGTTGGGCCGATACTGAAGAACCAGAAGAATTCTCTGATGAAGAAGCAGAAGATGAAGACAGTATACCGGGCGACGACGATGACGACGACGGGTGCTTCTACTACGAAGATGATTGTGACCTTGGCGACTTTGAGATCTTTTAGATGATCGAAACAGTTTAAAAGGCTAACAATGCAAGGCGGGATGTTCTTGACGACGTGCCGCTCGGCGATTACTTCGGCGCGAAACCCTAAATGGAGTGCGCCTGATGGCTTCTGCCCCAACCGCCTGCCTTGTTCTGGCCGACGGCACCGTTTTCTACGGAACCGGATTTGGCGCCACTGGTGAGACAGTGGCCGAGCTGTGTTTCAATACGGCGATGACCGGGTACCAAGAGATCATGACCGACCCCTCTTATGCGGGACAGATTGTGACCTTTACGTTCCCGCATATCGGCAATGTTGGCGTGAATGCCGATGATGACGAAACCACAGACCCGGTTGCGGCGGGCATGGTCGTCAAATGGAACCCGACACTCGCCAGCAATTGGCGAAGCACGGAAGAACTGTCAGACTGGCTGGCCCGGCGCGGTCGGATTGCAATCGGCGGTGTTGATACCCGTCGTTTGACCCGGGCCATTCGCCAGCAGGGCGCGCCGCATGTGACATTGGCCTACAATCCCGACGGTATTTTTGACCTTGAAAAGATGGTGGCAAAAGCACGCGCGTTTACCGGTCTGGAAGGCATGGACCTTGCCAAGGATGTGACCTGTGCTCAGTCCTATCGCTGGGACGAAATGCGCTGGGCGTGGCCCGACGGCTATAAGCGCCAGGAAGACCCCAAGCATAAGGTCGTGGCGATCGACTATGGCGCCAAGCGCAACATCCTGCGCTGTCTGGCAAGTGCGGGATGTGACGTCACCGTATTGCCCGCAACAGCCACGGCCGAAGAAGTTTTGGCCCATCAACCTGATGGCGTTTTCCTGTCCAACGGTCCGGGCGATCCAGCGGCGACTGGGGAATGTGCCGTACCGATGATCCAAGACATCTTGGCGCAGACCGATCTGCCGGTATTTGGCATTTGCCTAGGTCACCAGATGCTGGCCTTGGCGCTTGGGGCCCAGACGGTCAAAATGAATCACGGTCACCACGGCGCCAATCACCCGGTCAAGGACTTGGATACGGGCAAGGTTGAAATCACCTCGATGAACCATGGGTTTGCAGTGGATGGCCAGACCCTGCCGGACGGCGTGATCGAAACGCACGTCTCATTGTTTGATGGGTCCAACTGTGGGATCAGAATGGCAGATCGGCCGGTTTATTCGGTGCAATACCACCCCGAAGCCAGCCCTGGACCGCAGGACAGCTATTATCTGTTCGAACGCTTTTCACAGGCAATGACAAAGTAAATCCGGGGATCCGGCGCGGTTTAACCGATCCTTAACCACAAAAAATGCACGCTCGAACTGATCAGCCCCACCTGAGTGGTCCAATTTGATTGTTAGTGCATGATCGACCTTTGGTCCATCTGGACGATGGTTTCGGGAGCCGGTGGGCGGTAGCCCAATGCACTGTGTGGTCGTTTCGTGTTGTAGTGCTTTCTCCATTGTTCGATCAGGATTTGGGCTTCACGCAGGCTGTAGAATGTTTCCCCGTTCAGGAACTCGTCGCGGAACCTTGCGTTGAAGCTTTCGCAGTACCCATTCTCCCAAGGTGACCCAGGTTCGATGTAAGCCGTCTTCGCGCCGACAGCCTTGATCCAGTCCTGGACAGCTTGGGCAACGAACTCCGGGCCGTTGTCGGAGCGAATGAACGATGGGATGCCGCGCAGGATGAACAGGTCGCTCAGCACATCGATCACATTGCCTGAGTTGAGCTTGCGATCCACGCGTATGGCCAAGCATTCCCGACTGTACTCGTCGATGATGTTGAGTGTGCGGAAAGCTTTACCATCGTCGGTGCGGCAGTGGACAAAGTCGTAAGACCAGACATGATCGCGGCGCTCTGGCCGAAGCCTGACACATGATCCATCATTCAGCCAAAGCCGCCCTTTCTTCGGTTGTTTCATTGGCACTTTCAGCCCCTCTCGTCGCCATAACCGTTCCACGCGCTTGTCATTCACATGCCAGCCAGCGTCTCTCAGTAGTGCCGCGATCCTACGATAGCCGTAGCGGCCATACTGCCGGGTCAGTTCGATCATATCAGCCACTAAACGTTCTTCATCCGGGCGACCCGCAGGTACTTTGCGCTGTGTGGATCGATGTTGTCTTAGAACCCGGCATGCCCGACGCTCCGAGATGTTCAGCTCAGCACGAACGCGATCAATACAGGCACGACGACGAGCGGGGCTCAGAAGTTTCCCTTTGCCGCCTCCGCCAAGATCAGCTTGTCCAGCGTCAGATCAGAAACGGCTTTGCGCAATCGCTCGTTCTCTTTTTGCAGACGCTTCAGTTCCTTCAATTGATCCGTGCCCATTCCGCCGTATTTTTTCTTCCACCGGTAGTAGGTCTGTTCAGTCACACCGATCTGACGGATCGCATCCAGACGCGGCATCCCTTGCCCCGTCAGAACCTCAACCTGCCGTAACTTCGTGACAATCTCTTCTGGCTTTGGTCGCTTGTTGGCCATGTGTTTCCTCCGTTTCCTAAACATAGCGGAGGACCACGTCAGTGGGGGAGGATCAGGTTTCGGGAGCCGGTGGGCGGTAGCCTAGAGCACTGTGTGGTCGTTTCGTGTTGTAGTGTTTCCTCCATTCCTCAATCAGGATTTGTGCTTCGCGCAGGCTATAGAAGATTTCGCCGTTCAAGAACTCATCGCGGAAACGGGCGTTGAAGCTTTCGCAGTACCCATTCTCCCAAGGGCTGCCTGGTTCGATGTAAGCCGCCCTTGCGCCGACAGCCTTGATCCAGTCCTGCACGGCTTGCGCAACGAACTCAGGGCCATTGTCGGAACGGATGAACGACGGGATGCCGCGCAGAATGAACAGGTCGCTCAGCACATCGATCACATTGCCTGAGTTGAGCTTGCGATCCACGCGTATGGCCAAGCATTCCCGACTGTACTCGTCGATGATGTTGAGTGTGCGGAAAGCTTTACCATCGTCGGTGCGGCAGTGGACAAAGTCGTAAGACCAGACATGATCGCGGCGCTCTGGCCGAAGCCTGACACATGATCCATCATTCAGCCAAAGCCGCCCTTTCTTCGGTTGTTTCATTGGCACTTTCAGCCCCTCTCGTCGCCATAACCGTTCCACGCGCTTGTCATTCACATGCCAGCCAGCGTCTCTCAGTAGTGCCGCGATCCTACGATAGCCGTAGCGGCCATACTGCCGGGTCAGTTCGATCATATCAGCCACTAAACGTTCTTCATCCGGGCGACCCGCAGGTACTTTGCGCTGTGTGGATCGATGTTGTCTTAGAACCCGGCATGCCCGACGCTCCGAGATGTTCAGCTCAGCACGAACGCGATCAATACAGGCACGACGACGAGCGGGGCTCAGAAGTTTCCCTTTGCCGCCTCCGCCAAGATCAGCTTGTCCAGCGTCAGATCAGAAACGGCTTTGCGCAATCGCTCGTTCTCTTTTTGCAGACGCTTCAGTTCCTTCAATTGATCCGTGCCCATTCCGCCGTATTTTTTCTTCCACCGGTAGTAGGTCTGTTCAGTCACACCGATCTGACGGATCGCATCCAGACGCGGCATCCCTTGCCCCGTCAGAACCTCAACCTGCCGTAACTTCGTGACAATCTCTTCTGGCTTTGGTCGCTTGTTGGCCATGTGTTTCCTCCGTTTCCTAAACATAGCGGAGGACCACTTCAGTGGGGGAAGACCAGGCACGTTCGAAAACTTCTTGCCGGCGCTTTTTGCGCAGCGCGACGAGCCCGACGCGCTCGAATACGCCTGTGATATGAACCCGACACTGCCGCCACCCGAAACGCAATCCGGGCATGACAAGGCCCTGTTCGATGCCCGTCTCCAGGCCTATCGCACCCACCGCAATGCCCATCAGGTGCAGCAATTCGATCGGCCATCGTTTCTGTGAAACCGGTCGGCTTATGACGACACTTTGTCGAGCAATGCTTTGGCCGCAGCTTGTTCGGCTTGCCGTTTTGATCCGGCCGTGGCCTGCGCCTCGGTCCCGTCCGACAGCCGCGCCGCAATGGTGAAAACCGGCGCGTGGTCCGGGCCGGACCGCGACAGCTCGACATAGCGCGGCGGTGCCTGACGGCGGGCTTGCGCCCATTCTTGCAGTGCGGTCTTGGGATCGCGGGCATCGACCTCAACCCGGCGGATCCTGTCACCCCAAAGGCGCAGGATCATCGCTTCTGCCGCGTCAAACCCGCCATCGACATAAACGGCAGCGATGACCGCTTCCATCGCGTCGCCCAACAGCGCCGTCTTGCGTCGACCACCGGACATCATCTCGGACCGGCCCAGTTTCAAAACCGCACCAATATCAATCTCGCGGGCGACGTCGGCGCAGGCTACTTTGCGGACCAATGCGTTGAAACGCGGGGCCAAAACGCCCTCATCCGCGACGCGATCTTCGTCCAGCAACGCGCTTGCCATTGCGAGGCCCAACACGCGGTCCCCGAGGAATTCCAATCGCTGATTGTCGTTGCGCGTCGGTGAGGAGATTGACGAATGCGTCAAAGCTTCGACCAGAAGGGTCGGGTCGGAAAAGTGATATCCGATCCGGCCTTCAAAGGCTTTCATGTCTGCCGAAAGCTTCAATCGACCCTCTTAAAGAACCGATCCCCGCGCCAGGTCCAGAAAAACAGCATCGAGGCACCGGCTGACGAGAACATGATGCGATCCGCCCGACCAACAAGGTCCGCATACGGCACGAACCCGACGCCACCGGCACTTTGCGGCAGGCGGCTGTCAGAGGAGTTGTCGCGGTTATCACCCATGAAGAAGTAATGCCCGGCCGGGACCAGATAAACACCCGTATTATCCGATCCCTGATTACCGATGTTCAGGATCGCATGGGACGTTCCGTTCGGCAGTGTTTCGATCTGGCGCGACTTTTCACAAACAGCACCTTGTCCGACCGGACCGTTTTCACAGCGCGGGCGAAGGCGCTGCGGTCCTTGGGGCCCGGCGATTTCCTGAAAGACGCCATCGTCCTCCAACTCAACCGGTTTATCATTGATGTAAAGCACACCGGCGCGCATCTGAATGCGATCCCCGGGCATGCCGATCAAGCGCTTGATGAAATCGCGCCCGGTCACCGGATGACGGAACACCGCGACATCACCGCGTTCGGGTTCGCCGCCCAGGATACGGTCGTTGTCATCGCCCAGGAACCCGCACAGCTTGTCCGAGGTCAGGTTCAGACCAACCGCGGGAACAACGATATTGGGACAGGACGCCGCCGAATAGCCATAAGCCATCTTGTTAACGAACAAAAAGTCGCCAATCAGCAGTGTCTCTTTCATCGACCCGGATGGGATCCAGAAGGGCTGAAAGAACAGGGTGCGAAAGACCCCCGCGATCAGCAACGCGTACACAACCGTCTTGATCGTTTCGACGATCGCGTTTCCTTCACTGGATTTGCTGGCCATCCGGCTCTCCAATAGGTTCTGGGTATCGATGCGCTACATGCGGGCGCGCGGGTAGAGTGTCAAGCCATGCTGACCGGCGATGGCGATGACTTGACTGCTCCTATTTCGCATCTGCGTTAACTGTTGTTGAATGCCCATCAAGCGGCCGCGCCTCGATCACGACAAAGGCCTGAGCCCAAGGATGGTCATCGGTCAACGTCACATGGATGATCGCCTCATGTCCCGCCGGTGTCATCTCTTTTAGCCGTTCAGCGGCCCAGCCCGTGACATGCATGATCGGCTGGCCGGTACGCAGGTTGCTGACAGCCATGTCCTTCCACGCGATGCCCATGCGCGAACCGGTGCCCAGCGCTTTGGAGCACGCTTCTTTTGCCGCCCAGCGCTTGGCATAAGTTCCGGCCGTATCGGCGCGACGCTCTGCCTTGCGCTGTTCGATATCGGTGAAAACGCGGTTGCGGAACCGATCCCCAAAGCGATCCAGCGTGCCTTGTATCCGCTCAATATTGGCGAGGTCCGTACCGATGCCGAGGATCATTGCAAGCGCGCCGTCAGGATCTTGAAGCTTGCAAATCCGAAAAACCCGGCAAATGCGAGATCAAACCAGCGCCGTGCCCGCCCATAAGCCGCAACACTACGGGCGTTGAAAAAGAGGAAGGCATACCCGATGAAGATCAGGATTGAGCCCGCATAAAGCAGCGCAAAGACCAGAAAAACAGAACTTGGCCCCGCATCAGGGGGCAAGGCAATGGCATAGATTGAGCCCCAGCTTAAAATCGCCCTGGGGTTGGTGATGTGGATGCCGGCGCCTTTGGCAACCAATGATCGAAAACTGCCTGAAAACGGTGTGCCGCCAGCGGCGGCACCACCAACCCACGCCGCGCGCAGGGCCTTGAGGGCGAGCCATGCCAGATAGGCCACACCGGCGTAGCGGATAATCTCAAACAACCAAACATTGGCCAGCATGACGGCGGACAAACCCAAGGCCGCCGCAATGCCCCATGCCGCAGACCCCGCCAGAATACCCAGCGCAAAGGCCAGACCAGACCGACGTCCCGCCGTCATGGCCGGCCCAGGAGATCCACCTGCCAGTATCCAGCCAACCCAAATGGCAATGAACTCTGGCCCGATCATGACGCGCGTGCTTCGTCCATCAGGCGGCGCATCTCGACAATCGCGGGCTCTATACCCCGGAAGATGGACTCGCCGATCAGGAAATGACCGATATTCAGTTCTTTCACTTCCGGAAAGGCCGCCACCGGCTGAACGGTTTCATAGTTTAAGCCATGACCTGCATGCACTTCCAAACCGAGGCCATGCGCAAATGTTGCCATGTCGCGCAACGCTTCCAGTTCAGCGTCGCGTTCGTCAAAACGCCCCTCGGCATGGGCATCGCAATAGGCGCCGGTGTGAAGTTCGATCACTTCGGCCCCGATACGGTGCGCCGCCTCAATCTGGCGTTGGTCCGCCGCGATAAAGATCGACACCCGGCACCCTGCATCGCGGAGCGGCGCAATGAAATGGGCCAGACGGTTTTCGTCGCGCGCAACCTCAAGCCCACCCTCGGTCGTGCGCTCTTCGCGTTTTTCAGGCACAAGGCACACGGCGTGCGGACGGTGCCGCAATGCGATTGATTGCATTTCTGGCGTAGCCGCCATTTCGAAATTCAACGGGATATCCAGCACTTCCATCAAACCGGCGATGTCGGTGTCAGTGATGTGCCGGCGATCTTCGCGCAAGTGCGCCGTGATACCATCCGCGCCAGCTTTTTCCGCGATTTTGGCCGCCCGCAACGGGTCGGGATAATCCCCGCCGCGCGCATTCCGCACCGTCGCCACATGGTCGATATTGACCCCAAGCCGCAGCTTTTCCTCAGCCATGATCTGCAAGTCCTTTGCGTTGAGTCGCGGGCCACTCTACTCGGGTTTCAAGCCACCGTCAGTAGACACATCCGCACTGCGTTTGATGTCTTCGAATTTCTCCCTAATCCGTGCGATGCGCCGCTTTTTGTAAGCCCGGATCACGGGCACAGACAAATAATAGGCCACAGTTGCACAAATCACGCCCGGAATGATGCCACCGACAAGATAGGGATAAAAAATCTCGCGCAAGAAAATGCCCAGCCCATGCCAATCTGCTTTTTCTTCGGTGAACATCGCCAGAAAGTTGTGCTTTAGATCATACCAAGCAGCGGCAAACTTGCGTCCCAGGGCGCGGCCCGTGCCTCGCTCATACTCTATCCCCAAGAGCCAATAACCCGTGCGCAAAGACCCGTAGCCGATCGCAAAGAAGGTCAGCGGGTTACCAAAAAAGGTCGACAGGATCGCCGCAACGATATTGCCGCGCATCATACGTGCGATCAGAAATGCGACGACGAAATGAAATCCGAAGAAAGGCGTGAAGGTCGTGAAAACACCCGCCCAGATGCCCCGCGCAATAGTCTCGGGCGTGTCCGGAAGACGTCGAACGCGATGCTTGATGTAGGAAATGGCACGCGACCAGCCGCCGCGCGGGTAAATCATCCGCCCGACACGCTCTGTTATCGGCTGTTGATCGCGGCGTTTGAATACCAACTGGCGTCCTTCAATCCTCTGGCGTCACCCAACAACCGCCCGGGGCCGGTTTTTGTCGCGGTACCGTTCAACGGCAGCGATGTCCCTTTCGGCCTCTAACATCAGCATAAGCGAGTGCAAGTGTTCGATATCCCGTAGTTCAACATCGATAAGTAGACGAAAAAAATCCGGTTTCCTGTCAACGAACTTCAAATCGTGGATATTGGCCTTTTTTTCACCAATCAACGCGCAAACTCGTCCCAGGACACCCGCATCGTTTCCAATTGTGAGATCCAAGGTGGTCACGTAAATCGGCGGGTGTGAGCCGGAATACCAGTGAAGGTCGACCCATCGCTCTGGCTGTTCGTCGTAGTCGGACAAACGGTTGCAATCGATGGCATGCAAAACAACGCCTTTGCCGCGGAACGTTATCCCCACGATGCGCTCACCCGGTAACGGCTGACAGCAAGGCGCACGGTCAAAACTCTGCCCCGGTTGCAAACCGATGATCGCGCGCCGCCGCGGGATCTTTTCACCCTCGTCGGGGGCCAGTTCGGGGTACACCGACTGGACAACTTCATGCCCCGTCAATTCAGCACTGCCGAGACGGGCCAACAACTCGTTTCGATCCGAAATCCGCAGGTGTTTGGCCGCGGTTTCAAGCGCTTTGTCGGTCGCTTTGCGCCCATGGTTTTCAAAAGCCGCGCGTGCGAGTTCCTTGCCCAGTTTGATAAACCGCTCACGGTCCACCTCTCGCAAGGCGCGACGGATCGCTGTGCGGGCCTTACCGGTCGTGGCAATCTCAAGCCAGCTGACCTGCGGTGTCTGGCCTTCGGCGGTGATAATCTCGATCGATTGCCCGTTCTTCAACCGGGTCCACAATGGCACCCGGATCGCGTCCACCTTGGCCCCAACGCACGCGCTGCCGATCCGCGTGTGGATTGCATAGGCAAAATCGATGGGTGTGGCACCACGGGGCAGCTTGACCACGTCGCCCTTGGGCGTAAAGCAGAACACCTGGTCAGAATACATCTCAAGCTTGACAGCCTCGAGGAATTCGTCGTGATCGTCCTCGGCATCGAACTGCTCTGTCAGCGAAGAAATCCACTTTGCCGGGTCGACGGCAAATGGGTTCTTGGAGCGGACACCATCACGATAGGACCAATGGGCCGCAACACCGGTTTCGGCGACGTCATGCATCGGACGCGTTCGGATTTGAACCTCGACCCGTTTGCCGTCGCGCCCCGACACCGTTGTATGGATCGACCGGTACCCGTTGGTTTTGGGCTGGCTGATATAGTCTTTGAAACGCCCCGGAACCGCACGCCATCTTTGATGGATCGCCCCCAACACGCGGTAACAGTCTTCTTCACTGCCGGTGAGAATGCGAAAGCCATAAATGTCGGAAAGGCGGGAAAAGCCCTGATCCTTTTCCTGCATCTTGCGCCAGATCGAATAGGGTTTCTTGGCCCGGCCAAAAACCTCGGCATCGATGCCGGCTTTTTCCAATTCAAACCGCATATCGCCGGTGATGCGCTGAATGACGTCCCCGGTTTCCCGTTGCAGGTTGATGAAACGGCGGATGATGGATTGACGCCCTTCTGGGTTCAGCACGCGAAAGCTGAGATCCTCAAGCTCTTCGCGCATCCATTGCATCCCCATGCGACCGGCAAGCGGCGCATAGATATCCATCGTTTCGCGCGCTTTTTGTGCCTGTTTTTCGACGCGCATCGCCTTGATCGTGCGCATGTTGTGCAAACGGTCGGCCAGTTTGACAAGGATCACGCGCAGGTCTTTGGACATCGCCATGAAGAGCTTGCGAAAGTTCTCGGCCTGCTTTGTCTCGCGGCTCGACAATTGCAGATTGGTCAACTTGGTGACCCCGTCCACCAACATCGCGACCTCTTCGCCAAAGCGCTCAGAGACTTCTTTGTAAGACGCTTTGGTATCTTCGATCGTGTCGTGCAGCAGTGCGGTGATGATTGTGGCGTCATCCAGCCGTTGTTCCGTCAGGATCTCAGCAACGGCAACCGGATGCGAAAAGTAAGGCTCGCCGGAATGGCGGAACTGGCCTTCATGCATGGCTTGCCCGAAGGCGTAAGCATCGCGCAGGCGCTGTTCATTGGTTTTTGGGTTATAGTTGCGGACCAGCGCAATCAGATCGTCGGCTGGAATCATCGGGTCCGCTTCCTATCGCGGTGGTTTAGCCCTGACCTTGAGCCTCCATCAGCTGCCGCAGCAGCATCTCTTCGGACATATCGTCTTCCGCAGGCTTATCCGCTTCTGCGCCCATCAGCAGAGCCATGGTGTCTTCTTCCGGCTCGTCCACTTCGATTTGGGTCTGGTTGCTTTCGATCAGACGCTCACGCAGTTCTTCGGCGCTTTGCGTCTCATCCGCAATTTCGCGCAGCGCAACAACAGGGTTTTTGTCGTTGTCCCGATCGATGGTAATCGCCGCACCCGCAGAAACCTCGCGCGCACGATGCGCCGCGAGCATAACCAGTTCAAACCGGTTCGGTACCTTGTCAACGCAGTCTTCAACCGTCACGCGGGCCATGAGGAAACTCCAAACAATTATGATCTGAGCCAGAGCGCGTAATGTAATTCCGAATCTCAAGCTTGACAAGACGCATTCAGCGTTCATATCGGTCGAACGGCTTGAACCTCCTCTTGCGGCAGATCGACCAATAATTGTTCAACGGTTCGCCCTAGAACTGGGTGTCGCCATCTCGGCGCAATGTCCGCAAGCGGAACAAGGACAAAAGCGCGGTCTTGAACTCTTGGATGTGGCAGTATCAACTGATCGGGCGCCTGCCGTATCTGTTGATCTTGCGACAGTGTCTTCCAAGCCAAAAACGACTCACGATCAGGCAAAATTTCGTCGTTTACGGCCAACAGATCCAAGTCGAGGGTCCGCATGCCCCAACGTTTTTCACGCATTCTACCATAAGTTGCCTCAACGTCATGTAACAGGCGTATGATCGATTGCGCATTTTTTGTGCATTGAACTCTAATGGCGGCATTTACGTAGTCGGGACCAGCACCAGCAGGAAAGCAAGGCGTTGAAAAAAAACGACTAACCGCACTAACTTGAAGCCCATGACGCGCCATAGCCTCAACTGTACTCAAAAATGTATCCGAGGGCAAACCTACCTCTGATTGAAGATTTGCACCCATCGCGATCAAGGCAAATGACGCCAAATTGTACACCTTTCTGTTACAATGGGATCGGAACCAGTCTTGCGATTTCACCCGGAAACCTTATTTTACCGTTCACCGCCAAGCCCAATTTACACCCGCTCACGGACTTTGAAGGCAAGGCGTTTTGACGAGAGGACCATTTTCATGTTTTACAAAGACGAACGGCTTGCGTTGTTCATAGAAGGGGCAAATCTATATGCCGCAGCCAAAGCGCTGGGCTTCGATATCGACTATAAACTCCTGCGTCAGGAGTTTATGCGCCGGGGCAAATTGCTGCGCGCCTTCTATTACACCGCGCTGCTGGAAAATGACGAGTATTCGCCGATACGGCCTTTGGTTGACTGGTTGCATTACAACGGTTTCACCATAGTGACCAAACCCGCGAAGAAATACACCGACAGCATGGGCCGTCGGAAAGTAAAAGGAAACATGGACATCGAGCTCGCCGTGGACGCAATGGAATTGGCACCGCGCGTGGATCATATCGTCCTGTTTTCCGGTGATGCGGATTTCCGGCCTTTGATTGAAAGCCTGCAACGCCGAGGTGTGCGCGTGTCGTTGGTTTCAACAATCCGCAGTCAACCTCCGATGATTTCGGATGAGCTGCGTCGACAAGCAGACAACTTCATCGAGCTGGAAGAGTTACGTGATGTCGTGGTCCGTCCGCCGCGCGACTTGCCTGACGAACGCCCCCTGCCCGTCTCGGAAGGCGCTGGCACACGATAGGACCAAAATCGAAAGTCCGAGTGTGCGACAAAGCCGATCACTGATGTGGTCCGCTTTTTTCGTTTTTGGCAGGGCCCGAGCATATTTCGGTGTCGCTCTGGAAAAACTCTGTGCCAGCGCTTACTCCTATTCTCGAAGGAGTGCTTTGATGCCAAACCCAGACCTCAAAATCTATCTTGCGGCCCCCCGCGGGTTTTGCGCCGGTGTGGACCGGGCCATCAAGATCGTTGAGATAGCCTTGGAAAAGTGGGGCGCCCCTGTCTATGTGCGCCACGAAATCGTGCACAACAAATTCGTTGTCGACGGCCTGCGCGACAAAGGCGCAGTATTTGTCGAAGAGCTGGACGAATGCCCAACGGATCGTCCGGTGATTTTTTCGGCTCACGGTGTGCCCAAGTCGGTTCCGGCAGAGGCCGAACAGCGCGAAATGCTATTTGTGGATGCGACCTGTCCATTGGTCAGCAAGGTCCATATCGAGGCGCAAGGGCACGCCGATAATGGGCTGCAAATGATCATGATCGGCCATGCAGGGCACCCGGAAACGATCGGGACGATGGGCCAGTTGCCGCCCGGCGAGGTGCTGTTGGTCGAAACGGTGGACGACGTTCGGACAGTGCAGGTACGTGACCCGAACCAGCTGGCTTATGTCACGCAAACAACGCTAAGTGTCGACGACACCGCAGATATCGTTGCCGCCCTTCAGACCCGGTTTCCGGCCATCGTCGGGCCGCATAAAGAAGACATCTGTTATGCAACGACAAACCGGCAAGAAGCGGTAAAGGCCATGGCCCCGATGGCGGATGCGATGCTCGTTGTTGGGGCACCAAATTCATCGAATTCGAAACGTCTGGTCGAAGTGGGCAGCCGCGCGGGGTGCAAATATTCCCAGCTGGTTCAACGCGCTACAGATATCGACTGGCGTGCGTTGGAGGGCATTGCGTCACTTGGGATCACGGCCGGGGCGTCAGCCCCCGAACAGTTGATCAATGAAGTGATCGACGCCTTTCGCGCGCGATATGAGGTCAAGGTCGAAGTGGTCGAAACCGCTGTCGAAAACGTGGAATTCAAGGTCCCGCGCGTTTTGCGCGTGCCGGCCTGACACACGCGCGCATGGCCGATTGGATCGCCTTTGAAGGGCAGATTGAGCCCTTGGAATGGGGACGTTCAGTTTACACGATCCTTCGGCTTCCAAGCGAAGTCGCCAACACACTCACCGATCTTGGGGCAAAGCGGGTTGAAGGTGAAATCAACGATGTGCCCGTCAATCTGGGGCTGGCCAAATCGCCCGAGGTGGACGGGCTATTCTTGTGGACCGGCAAATCCCTTATGCAAAAGTTGGATGTGACACCAGGCGAAGTTTTGGATATCCGCTTGCGTCCCGCTGACCCCAATGTGGTTGAGGTCGCGCCGGATATTGAAGCGGCCCTTTTAAGAGGCGCGGTTTTGTCTGAGTGGGATGCATTGACACCCGGCAAACAGCGCGGGCATCTGCACCAGATTGAAAGCGCAAAGCGTCCCGAAACCCGGCAAAAGCGGATTTTGCACCTCATCGACACATTATTGAAGGACACGCCATGATCCGAGTTCCGATAGCCCCCTTGGTCCTTGGTCTTGCGGGCCTGATACCGTTTGTTTGGGGCGCGTTGACGTATTTGGTGCCGTCCCTCGCCGATTGGGGCGGTCAGGCTTTGGGCCCACGCTTTGTCGGCCCCTACGTCCAGCTTTTTTACGGCTCGGTCATCCTCAGCTTTATGTCCGGCGTGCTTTGGGGCTTTGCCACCAAAACCACAGGAGGAAAGGCTGCGACCGGCTATGCACTTTCGGTGCTTCCGGCCCTCTGGGCGTTCTTCATGACAGGTGGCGGCCCCGTCAGCGCGGGCACAAATCTGATATTCGGGTTTGCAGGGCTGCTCATCCTCGACTACGCATTCCATAGCTGGGGTTTGACCCCGGAATGGTGGATGCGTCTACGCGTCCTTTTGACGGCGATCGTGATTGCCTGCCTGAGCGTTGGAGTGTTCTTATGAGCGACCGCGAAACCATCGATGTCTATGACGCTAAGGCGGACGATTACGCCGCCATGTCAGATTCGTTTAACCGAACCGATCCGATTCTTGCAGAGTTCATCGCAGATTGCCCGCCGGGTGGTCGCGTGCTCGATTTGGGATGTGGTCCCGGTGCCTCCGCCGCAACGATGGCCGAAGCGGGCCTGACCGTGGATGCGATTGATGCCTCTGCCGAAATGGTCCGCCGTGCCGGCGCACGGCCCGGCGTGAACGCGTACAAAGCAAGCTTTGACGATATCACGGGCGAAGGCATCTATGACGGTATCTGGGCCAATTTCAGCCTGCTGCATGCAAACCGTGAAGACATGCCGCGCATCTTGGCGCAGCTGGCCCGAGCCATGACCGCAGAGGGGCGTTTGCATATCGGCGTGAAACTGGGGGAAGGCACCGCGCGCGACACGCTGGGGCGGCGCTATACCTATTTTACGGATGAAGAATTGACCGGTCTTTTGGCCGATACCGGTTTGACCGTGTCCAAACGCGCCTTTGGCACGACCAAAGGGCTTGATGGCTCGATGGCCGACTGGATCTGCCTGACCGCCCATGCCTGATCTTTACGCCTATACGGATGGAGCCTGTTCCGGGAACCCGGGACCGGGCGGCTGGGGGGCGCTGTTACAGGCCAAGGACGGTGATGCCGTTGTCAAAGAGCGGGAATTGAAGGGTGGCGAAGCGGAAACCACCAACAACCGCATGGAATTGCTGGCGGCCATTCACGCTTTGGAATCGCTGACACGGCCGTCCACCATCACCGTCGTGACCGACAGTGCCTATGTCAAAAACGGGGTCACGGGCTGGATTTTCGGCTGGAAGCGAAACGGCTGGAAAACGGCCTCTAAGAAGCCCGTCAAGAATGTCGAGCTGTGGCAAAGGCTGGACGCCGCGCAAGCCCAGCATCAGGTGACGTGGGAATGGGTTAAAGGCCATGCAGGCCATCCCGAAAACGAACGCGCCGATGAATTGGCGCGGGCCGGAATGGCCTCTTTCAAACCCGCCAAGACAGAGGGTTAAGCGGATCATGACCGCCCTCATCCTGCTCGACTATGCATCGGTCTTTGTCTTTGCTCTGACCGGCGCTTTGGTCGCCAGCCGGGCGCAGTTGGATCTGGTTGGATTTGCCTTTATCGCCAGCCTCACGGCAGTCGGCGGCGGTACGGTGCGGGACCTCTTGCTGAACCGGCATCCCATGTTCTGGATTGATCAACCGGGATACATTGCGATTGCAACAGCGGCCGCTGTCCTCGTATTTTTCACCGCTCATCTGGTGGAAAGCCGGTATAGCTGGCTGGTTTGGCTGGACAGTTTTGCCCTGTCCATCGCGGTAGCGGCCGGGACTGGTGTCGCGCTATCGCTCGATCAACCGGCGCTGGTCGTGGTCCTGATGGGGATAAGTACTGGCTGTCTGGGCGGTTTGATGCGCGATGTGGTCTGCAATGAGGTGCCGCTCATCCTGAAACAGGGGGAGCTTTACGCGTCTTGCGCCTTGGCGGGCGGCGTCATTGCCGTTCTGGCAAGCCATCTGGGCGCGCCCAATCTTTGGGCCGCCATGGCCGCTGCCCCCATTTGCTGGGCACTGCGCGCGGGATCGTTGGTGTTTGGTTGGAAACTGCCAGTTTACAGGGCACGTCCCCCGCGCCGCTAGCGCCGGAAATACTTCTTCCAAACCCAGATCAACAGCAGCGCCCCCAGAACGGCCCCGACAAATCCGGCCATGAACCCGGTAACGGTAATCAGAAAGCGCAGCACCAGCCCGCCGATCAAGGCACCCGCCATCCCGATCACAACCGTGGTGATGATGTCCGCTTCGATCCGCATCAGTCGAGTGGCCAGAAAGCCCGCCGCTGCTCCGATGATGATCAATCCGATGATCCACATGGCTTAGCGCCGGCGCCAATGAAATGGCACAATGATCAGCGCGCCAATAGACGAGATGATCGCATTGATCCCCGGCTTGCCAAAACTGATGCCAAACATCACCCGGACAAAGAAAAAGAGCAGCGCGCCGCCAACGCAAATGATAATGGATGGTAAGATGCCGTTCTTGGTCCAACCCGTTTTTTCAGAGACGTAACCGACGATCCCGGCGATAATGATCGTTCCCATCATCGTAAAATACATCTGCCTGTCTCCTTACAAAACGGTGCCCTTGGGTATCGGGGACCCTCGCATGAACACCTCTGCAGTCTGCGCGCTTTTGCCTGCACGTTGCAACCGTGTCAGTTGAACCGCACCAGTGCCGCACGCAACGGTCAGCGCATCGTCCAGAACGGTCCCCGGCAGGCCACTGCCCTCGCCCATCCGCGCGCCCAACAGCTTGATGCGCGCGCCGTCAACGTCAACCCACGCGCCCGGAAAAGGCGATAGCCCGCGGATCAATTGATCCACATCCTGCGCCGGGCGTGTCCAATCAACACGGGCTTCGGCCTTGTCGATTTTCCGGGCATAGGTCACGCCCTCGTCCGGTTGGGGTATGGGTTGGAAACTGTCCAAATTGGCCAGCACATCGACAATGGCAATGGCCCCGATATCAGAAAGACGGTCATGCAGTTCTGCGGTGGTTTCTTCCGCCCCTATGGGCGTTTCACGCCGCAGCAGAACCGGCCCTGTGTCCAACCCCGCCTCCATCTGCATGATGCAGACACCGGTCGTTTTGTCCCCTGCTATGATCGCCCGATGGATCGGCGCGGCCCCGCGCCAGCGCGGCAACAGGCTGGCATGGATATTCAAACACCCATACCGCGGCGCATCCAGCACGGCTTGCGGCAACAAAAGACCATAGGCCACAACCACAGCGGCATCCGCGCCCAAGGCGGCAAACGCGGCCTGATCTTCAGCGGTTTTTAACGACACCGGATAGCGCACAGGCAAACCCAAGGCCTCGGCGCGCGCCTGCACGGGGCTTGGCCGATCTTTTTTGCCGCGCCCCGCCGGGCGGGGTGGTTGGCAGTACACGGCCAGAATATCATGACCCGCCGCGACCAAAGCATCCAGCACCGGCACCGAAAAATCCGGCGAGCCCATGAACACCAGCTTCACGACGCACCTTTTTTGGCTTTGCGCAGCAGCATGTCGCGCTTCACTTTGGACAAGCGATGGAAATACATCTTTCCGTCGAGGTGATCGATCTGATGCTGCACGCTTGTGGCCTCGATCCCGACAAAATCGCGCCTGTTGATCATCCCGTTTTCGTCCAGATAACGCACCGTGACCGCGCGGGGTCGTTTCAGCTTGGCAGACACACCCGGCAGGTTCGGGCTCGCCTCTTCATGTTCTCGATCCTCGATCGACGCATGGATCACTTCCGGGTTGGCAAGCCTCACCGCCCGTCCCCGTTCTGTCGATCCATCGACAACCGCCAGACGCAGCATGACCCCGATCTGAGGTCCGGCAAGGCCAACACCCGGCATCGCCTCCATCGTATCGATCATGTCCTGCCAGATTGCGCGGATGTCGTCGGTGATCTCTTCCACCGGCTCGGCACGCGTCCGCAACCGAGCGTCGGGCCATGGCAAACAGCGTCGAACGGTCATGAGGCCCCCCTGGCATAACTGGTTTCTGCCTCTGCCCGCGCCTCTGGCGTCAAACGGTCCAACGTTACCACGCCATCGAGGTGATCCAGCTCATGCTGCGCCACCACGGCTGCAAAACCAGAAAAGGTCTCTTCACGACGCACACGGCTTGCGTCTTCGTACGCCATACGAACCTCTGCAGGGCGCGCGACATCCAGCGATAAGCCCGGCAGTGACAAGCACCCTTCTGCATAAGTGGCCAGTTCGTCGGACGCCGACAGGATTTCAGGGTTGATCAACGCTTTGGGGGATTTCTCACCGTCTTTCCACGTCGCATCCATGACGAAAATCCGCGTCATCTCACCAATTTGCGGCGCGGCCAGCCCGCGCCCCGGCGCGGCATACATAACCTCGAACATCTCGTCCAATAGCGCGTTCACATCTTCTGACCCGACAGGATCACAGACGGTCCGCAGCCTGTCATCCGGCCACGTGAGAATAGGCCGCAAGCGCATCAGGCGCGCGCCTTTTCACGCTTCAGCTTTTGCATCTTGCGCGTGATCATCTGGCGTTTCATGACACTAAGGTAATCGATGAACAGCTTGCCATCCAAATGGTCGATCTCATGCTGCACGCACGTTGCCCAAAGATCGGTGAACACCTCGCGCTGGATATTGCCGTCGCGATCCATGCATTCAACCTCAACCTCGGCCGGGCGTGTCACCTCTGCGTATTGTTCCGGGATCGACAAACAGCCTTCATCGTAAACGCTGGTTTCATCCGAGCTGGAAATCACTTGCGGGTTAAACATCACCAAAGGACGCGCCGGACCTTCATCCTCTTTGACACAGTCGAGAACGATCAGCCGATCCAGAACGCCGATCTGCGGCGCAGCCAAACCGATGCCCGGCGCGTCGTACATGGTTTCCAGCATATCATCCGCCAATGTGCGCAACTCGTCGCTGATGTCGGCCACCGGGGCGCAGATCTTTTTAAGCCGGGGATCGGGATGGATCAGAATGGAACGTTTCATACCCGCGATTTAGGCGATTGTACCCCAGGCCGCAACGGCCCTTGCACCTGCGGCGCATCCCGCTAGCCTGCGCACAACGATCAGGAGACAAAAATGAGCTTTGATGAGATCATCGACCGCCGCGGCAGCCACTGCGTGAAATGGGACATGATGGAAACCCTCTATGGCGTTCCTGCGGATGACGGGCTGGCCATGTGGGTGGCCGATATGGATTTCCGCCCACCGCAGGTCATTCTGGATTGCCTGACAGAGCTGAGTGACCACGGGATTTATGGTTATTTCGGCGATGACAGCAAATACAAGGCCGCCATCCAGTGGTGGATGGAAACGCGCCACGGGTGGACCATTCAGCCCAGCTGGATTTTTTCCACCCACGGTCTGGTGAACGGTACGGCGATGTGCGTAGACGCCTTCACCCAGCCGGGCGATGGGGTGATCCTGTTCACGCCGGTTTATCACGCCTTTGCGCGCGTTTTGGAATCGGCCGTGCGGGATATCGTTGAATGTCAGCTGGTTCAGGAAAACGGACGCTACACAATGGATTTCGACGCGTATGACGCGCAGATGACCGGCAAGGAAAAGATGATCATTCTTTGCTCGCCACATAATCCGGGCGGCACGGTATGGACACGCGAAGAGCTTCAGGGCGTGGCCGATTTCGCCAAACGCCACGACCTGATCCTCGTCTCGGATGAGATCCATCATGACCTTGTCATGCCGGGCCACACCCATATCCCGATGGCAAATATCGATCCGTCCATCACGGATCGTTTGGTGATGATGACGGCCACCACCAAAACCTTCAACATCGCTGGCTCCCACAACGGCAATGTCATTATCGAAGATCCCGACCTGCGCGCCCGCTTTGCCGGACGGATGGCGGCCCTTGGGCTGTCGCCCAACTCTTTTGGCCTGTTCATGTCCACGGCGGCCTATTCTCCCGCCGGGGCGGCTTGGGTGGATGAGCTTGTGACATACCTCGATGGCAACCGCCGGCTCTTTGACGCCGCTGTAAATGCGATCCCCGGTTTGCAATCCATGCCGCTCGAAGCCACCTACCTCGCCTGGGTGGATTTTACCGATACCGGCATGGCGCGCGACGAATTCACTGACAGGGTGCAAAAGGATGCGCGGATTGCACCGAACCACGGGCCTACTTTTGGCACTGGTGGTGACAGCTTTTTGCGCTTCAACATCGCAACACCCCGCGCCCGGGTGCAAGAGGCCTGCGAGCGGTTGCAACACGCATTTAGCGACCTGCAATAACCCGCCATTGCCACAAGGTTCCTCCCCCTTCGAAAAAGGGGGAGGTCAGGAGGGGGTTTGATGTGTCGCGTAAAGGCGGCACGCCTTTGCCTTTGGGATAAGCCCGGCTTACCCTTTCTCGATCAGCCCGACCGGCGCACTTACATCCTGTACGAAATCCAATGCCGCACGATCGCGTACAGGTGTGCTGCGCTTGAATTCATAGCGCATTTCGCCGGCCTCTTCTTCCGACGCAACGATCAGGCGTTTATAGAGATGTGTCGCGCCATCAAACACGTCGACAGAGCCGCGCAAGGCGGGTCCTGCCGAGGCGTCCACGGAAAACCCGGATTTCCACAGACGCAGGATTTGCATACTGGCACCGCCAGATTTCACGCGGATGCGCGATTTTTTCCGAGGACGCGCCAGCCGTGCGGCATCCAACCCCGCTTGTAAGTCTTTGGGCAGATATGTGCTCATCTTCCGAATCCCGTTCCGCCTTCCCGATTACGTCCCTCGACTATGTCCTTTGCAAGACATGTTTCAGGCCATCGCGATGGCTCGCCTGGACCGCGGCACATCGGCATCACAAGCGCCTGTGCGGCCACGCAGACAGCCTGCGCGCCCATCGCATTGGGAATTGTCGTGCAAAAGCCCTAAATTTCGACAAACACCAAGATGGAGAGACCTCTCATGGGACTGCTTGTAGACGGTACCTGGCACGACCACTGGTACGACACGAAATCGACCGGGGGCGCGTTTAAACGTTCTGCCGCACAATTCCGGAATTGGATCACCGCCGATGGCAGCGCGGGTCCATCCGGGAAATCCGGGTTTAAGGCCGAAAGCGGACGCTATCACCTCTATGTCAGCCTCGCCTGCCCTTGGGCACACCGCACGCTGATCTTTCGCAAGCTGAAACAGCTCGATAGCCATATCGATGTCTCTGCCGTCCATCCGGACATGATGGACCAAGGCTGGACCTTTGAGGCAGACGCGCATGGCGCCACAGGCGATCCGCTTTTCGGATCAGAGTTCGCGCATCAGATTTATACCCGCGCCGACCCCAACTATTCCGGTCGGGTCACGGTGCCGATCCTTTGGGACAAACAGCAAAACACGATCGTGTCGAACGAAAGTTCCGAGATCATCCGCATGTTCAACAGCGCCTTCAACGGCATCACCGGGAACACCAATGACTATTGGCCAGCACCGATGCGTGACGCCATCGAAGAGGTGAACATACGCATTTATGACACCTTGAATAACGGCGTCTACAAATCCGGCTTTGCCACAACACAGGCCGCCTACGGGGCCGCTGTTCATCCGCTGTTCGATACGATGGACTGGCTGGAAGAGCGGCTCTCACAAAACCGCTATCTGATGGGTGACCGCGTGACCGAGGCCGACTGGCGTCTCTTCACAACACTGGTGCGCTTTGACCCGGTCTATCACCTGCATTTCAAATGCAATCGGAAACGGCTGATGGATTATCCCAATCTCTGGGCCTATACGCGTGAGCTGTATCAATGGCCGGGTGTCGCGGAAACCGTGGGCATGGAACACATCGTGCGCCACTATCACTACAGCCATAACAGCATCAATCCGCACCGGATCATTCCGATCAATCCGCAGATCGATTTCATGGCGCCTCACGGGCGCGATCAACGCTCTGCAGCGTAATGCGCGACCATCGCCGCCAGATCTTCTGGCGGCGTTTCACTTTGCAGATAGGCGCAGGCATTGGGGCTATGCGCAAAGATCGAACCATCTGAAAAAAACTTGTGTTGGTTACGAAAATGACCCGCGCAGTAGGTCGGCGGTAGCTGGCGAAATCCGCCACGGCCAAGGCACTGCCGCCCGGCAAAACAAGGTCCAGCACAATAACGTCAAATTCCAGCATATAAAGTGCTGCAATCGCGTCGTCCTGCGAGCATGCGAGCGTGACATGCGCACCTTGACGTGTCAGGTGTCGTTGCCAGATGGCGCCCAGCTCGGGCTTGGTTTCAACAATCAATACGTTCATAGCAAAGCGGAACTCACTCCGACAACTCCGATCCCCAGCGGAGTACTTCTGTATTCTGGGTTTAAAGTTAACAAAAGATTAACACTGGCACGGGTCGGCGAATTGACGTCGCTGCCCTTGCCTGAACGGCGAAATTCCGCTTTGTACAGCGCGAGATTTTGCAGGTTTTGAACACATGATCGTGAGGCTTCCTCTCGCAGCACCCGGACAAAAACGCGATCACGGTGGCGGAATCGATGCTGCGATCCAGCGCTTTGGAGGCCATCGCGCCGACTGGATCGACCTGTCGACCGGCATCAATCCGGTTGCGTACCCGCTGCCAGAGTTAACCCAGAACGATTGGACCGCGCTGCCGGACGAAGCTGCTTTGACGCGCTTACTGGACGCGGCCCGCGCGTTCTGGAACGTGCCCGACACGGCAGAGGTTCTTGCAACGCCCGGCGCGTCTGCGCCGATAGCCTTGATGCCCTTGCTTGGGAACGGCGGGCGGGTGCAGATCGTTTCGCCAACCTACAACGAACACGCCGCCGCTTTTCTTGCCCAAGGTTGGACCGTTGTGGACGACGGCCCGGCAGAGGCCCGCGTGCTGGTTCATCCGAACAATCCGGACGGACGTCTCTGGTCGGCAGCGGACATCAATGCCCCGCTGACCGTCATTGACGAAAGCTTCTGTGACGTGTGTCCGGAGCGTTCCTTGATCGCGCAGGCAGGTCAGCCCGGAAACATTGTCCTCAAAAGCTTTGGCAAATTCTGGGGACTGGCCGGGGTGCGGTTGGGGTTTGCAATTGGCACGCCAAAGATGATCGCCCGGCTGCGCGACCTGATCGGCCCTTGGGCGGTGTCAGGCCCTGCACTGCGCATCGGGGCTGCTGCACTGGAAGACGCCGATTGGGCCATTTCAACGCGCATCAGGCTCACCAAGGACCGCGAGGAACTGGATGACGTCCTCCAAGCCGCTGGTGCACAGACCGTGGGCGGTACCGCACTTTTTGGGCTTTATGACGTGGACGACGCACAGGCTTGGCGCGACCGCTTCGCGGCTCAACAAATATGGACACGGGTCTTCCCTTATTCGCCCACGCTTCTGCGCCTCGGCCTTCCCCCGGCAGCCGGATGGTCACGGTTGAAACAGGCGCTATGAGCACCGCCCTCATACTCTTCTGTGCGTTATGTCTGGATGCCATCTTTGGCGAGCCGGATTGGCTCTGGTCCCGCGTCCCGCATCCCGCCGTTTTGATGGGCAAGGTGGTCGGTCGATTAGACAAAAAGCTCAACACAGGCCGGCACCAGCAGGCAAAAGGTATCGTCACGCTCGCAATCTTGCTGTGTCTGGGAGGTGCAATTGGCTGGTTGCTGTCTCTTCTGGGACCGATCGTCGAAGTTCTGGTCGCAGCGGTCTTGCTCGCGCAACGGTCGCTTGTAGAACATGTCGAAGCCGTCGCCGACGGGTTGCGCATCAATTTAGAGGAAGGCCGCAAGATGGTGGCCCGGATCGTCAGCCGGGACACCCAGCACATGGATGAAAGCCAAACCGCGCGCGCCGCGATTGAAAGCGCTGCCGAGAACCTGTCCGATGGGATCGTTGCCCCCGCGCTTTTGTTTTTGGTGGGCGGTTTGCCCGGGCTGATCTGTTACAAATTCGTGAATACCGCCGACAGTATGATCGGATATCGCAATCCCCGGTACGAGGCGTTCGGGTGGGCCTCTGCCCGTTTTGACGGCCTGATGAACCTGATCCCGGCCCGTTTGACAGGCGCGGTCCTGGCCATCGTGGCGCAAAAGACAGGTGACTGGCCGGACATTGCCGCAGATGCGCGTCGCCACAGATCGCCCAATGCAGGATGGCCCGAAGCCGCGATGGCCCGGGCCATCGACGTCGCTTTGGCTGGTCCGCGCAGCTATGACGGGATGATGCGCGACCTGGCTTGGGTGAACGAAGCGGGACGGCAAGTCATCGGGCCCCGCGATGTTGATAAAGCCGTTCGGAAGCTGTGGCAGGTCTGGCGGACCCTGATTATTGCAACTGCCGTTTTGGCCTTACTTCTTGTCCTGATCTGACATCCCGCGATAGGGTCTGCCGGATGTCTTTAACAAAGGTACTCAAATGCGGTTCTCCACGGCTTTTGCGCTTGCCCTCGGGCTTTTGTCCTCACCTGCCATTGCGCAATCGGGTTGTGGAGGCAGCTTCGACAGTTTCGTCAACGGGTTAAAGCAAGAGGCCGTCGCCAAAGGCCACTCCGCCAGCGCGGTGGACCAATTCTTTGCCGGAACCCGGCAGGATGCTGCCGTGCTGAAAGCGGACCGGTCACAGGGCGTTTTTCAACGTCCGTTTCTCGACTTTTCCCGGCGTCTGATTTCACAGGACCGGATCACCCGCGGGCAGCAAAACGGGTCTCAATACCGCTCTGTCTTTGATCGCATCGAACGCGACTACGGGGTTTCGCGTGGTGTGCTACTGGCCTTTTGGGCGTTTGAAACCGACTACGGCGCGTTTCAGGGGGATTTCAACACACGCAATGCGCTGGTGACATTGGCGCATGATTGCCGCAGGCCGGAACTTTTCCGACCACAGGTGTTTGCGGCCTTAGAGCTTTATGAGCGCGGCAACTTTGACCCCAACCGCACGACCGGGGCTTGGGCCGGGGAAATCGGCATGGTCCAGATGCTGCCCCGCGATATCCTTGAAAACGGTGTGGATGGGGACGGCGACGGGCGCGTTTCGCTCAAAACATCGGCCCCGGATGCCCTAATGTCCGGTGGGAAAATGCTATCGCATCTGGGCTGGACCGCGGGTCAGCCTTGGATCGAAGAGGTGAGCCTTCCCGCCAATTTCGACTGGGCCGCGACAGGAACAGAAACCCAAAGACCTGTTTCGGAATGGGCCCGAATGGGCGTTCAGGCGCGCGATGGGCAATTGGCCGACGGGTCCTTGTCGGCCTCTGTTATCCTGCTACAAGGGCGCAACGGCCCCGCCTTTATCGCCTATCCGAATTTCCGGGTTTTCTTTGAATGGAATCAAAGCTTTGTCTATGTGATGACCGCTGCATATTTCGCCACCCGGCTAGAAGGCGCACCGATCTACAACGCGGGCAATCCGGATCAGGGGTTGGATGGGGCGCAGATGAAGCAGCTTCAAACCAAACTGCAACAACGGGGGTATGACGTTGGCAAAATCGACGGCATCCTCGGCGCACGCACCCGGGCTGCCGTGCAAGCCGAACAAACCCGTCTGGGCATGCCAGCCGACGCATGGCCGACACCAGAGCTGTTGGGGCGTTTGTGATCGCTTAAGGGCGGACGGGATACCGTTGGCCATCTTCGGTGATCAGGATCAACCGGCCATTATTCAGAACATAGAGATCGCAGCGGGCAAACCCGTTGCGGAAATCGACGCAGACGCTGCCATCCTCGACCACGCGATACGTACCATAGGCCGTCCCGCCACCGTTCACCGCAGAATAGGTGTAGGAATAACTGCCGCCCGCGGCATAGCGTGACTGTCCATCATCATAGAATGTCAGCGTTTGACCTTCGAGCTGGTCGGGGTCATAGACTTCGTCTCCACTGCGCGTAATCCAGCCTTCTGCGAAGGCTGTCATTGGGATCATCATCAGGGGCAAGGCGGCAAGAAATCGGGTCATGACGCGACCCTATACCAGGTTGCGCGCACGTCCCCGTCACGTTCGGGTGAGACCCGTCAGGCCACCATCGCCTCTGCCTTCTTCAGGTCGACCGATACCAGCTGGGACACGCCTTGTTCCGCCATGGTCACACCAAAGAGGCGGTCCATACGGCTCATCGTGACAGCGTGGTGCGTGATGATCAGGAACCGCGTTTCCGTCTGACGGCACATTTCGTCCAGCAGGTCGCAGAACCGGGTGACATTGGCATCATCCAAAGGCGCATCCACCTCGTCCAGCACACAGATCGGCGCGGGATTGGCAAGGAACACCGCAAAGATCAACGCCATCGCCGTCAGGGTCTGTTCACCGCCCGACAACAAGGAAAGCGTCGAGAGTTTCTTGCCCGGCGGCTGACACATGATCTCCAGACCGGCGTCCAGCGGGTCTTCGCTTTCGACCATCACAAGGTTCGCCTCACCACCACCAAAGAGGTGGGTGAACAGCATTGAGAAATTTGAATTCACCTGCTCAAACGCGGTCAACAACCGTTCGCGGCCTTCCCGGTTCAGGCTGGCAATGCCGCCGCGCAAGGTGCGAATGGCCTCTTCCAGATCCGTCTTTTCCTGCACCAGAGTGTCGTGCTCTGTCTGAACCTCGACCGCGTCTTCCTCGGCACGCAGGTTCACCGCACCCAGTGCATCGCGCTGGCGTTTGTGGCGGTTGACCTCGGCCTCCAGCACCTCGGCATCCGGCATGCCTTCGGGATCGCCGCCCAAATGATCCAGCAACTGCGAAGGCGTCCTTTCCATATCGTCGGCGATACGTTCGGCAGCGGCCAGCACCGTTTCCCGGGCGGCATCCGCGCGGGCCTCTGCCCGCGCGCGGGCTTCGCGGGCTTCGGATGCCGTGCGCTCTGCATCCCGTTCCGCTGCTGTGGCTTCGCGCAAGGCCGCTTCACCAGCGGCCAGATCATCGGCGGCTTGCGCCTTGCGCGCTTCGGCCTGAGTGATCGAACCGCCAAGTTCGGCTCGCTGGGCGGCAATCTGATCGGGCGCCGCACTGGCCGTACCCAGCTCGGTTTCCGCGTCTGTTTTGCGCGACATCAGCTCTGTACTGCGCTTTTCGGCGGTTTCAAGGCGATGCTTCCAGCCGCTGATCTCTTTGGTGACCAGTTGCGACCGCCTTGTTCGCGCCTCACCTTCGCGGCGCAGCTCGTCATGGGCAGATCGACGAGTCATCATCGTCATCCGCGCGGCTTCGACCGTCATCTTGATGTCTTCGATCTCGGCCCGGGCGTCGTCCAGATTGCCCAACTCTTTCAGGCCCGCCTCGGCCTCGCGAAGCCGCAGCCGCGCACCTGCTGCCTCTTCCTTATGCCGGTTCACGGCCAACGACAGGGTTTCAAGTTTGCCTTCGGCGATGTTGCGATCCGATTCCGCCCGGCTGAGCCGCCGCGCCGCATCTGCAACCATCTGGTCCGCTACGCGGCGCGCCTGCCGGGCCTGTTTGTCCGCGTCGGTCAGCTCGACCAAACGGGCGCTCAACGCTTCATGCGCTTGGCGTGCGCCGTCAGCCCGTGCTGTCGCGCGCTCTGTATCCTGTTTCAACGCCTCCAACCGGTTCAACTGCTCTAAGCGCAGCGCAGCCGCGCTGGGGGCATCTTCGGCCCAGGCTCGGAACCCGTCCCAGCGCCACAAATCGCCTTCCTGGCTGACAAGGCGTTGACCCGGTTTCAACAGGGGCTGCAAACGTGGACCATCTTCAGGCTCCACCAGACCGATCTGCCTCATACGGCGGGCCAAAACGTCGGGAACCGAGACATGCTGGTTCAACGCCGTGATCCCCTCAGGCAAGGTTTGATCGGTGGCATAACCGGTCAAGGCAACCCAGCCGGATGGCCCGTCACTGTCGACCTCTGGTGCACGCAGATCGTCGGCCAAGGCTGCACCAAGCGCCTTTTCAAACCCTTGCTGGACCTGCAACCGGTCCATGATTTGACCACCTTCGGCCGTGTCCCGTTCCAAAAGCTTGGCCAAGGCCGCGTGTTCGGCCCGCAATGCGCCCAATTCACCTTCGGCTTCGGACCGTTCCGCGCGCGCCTCTGCCTCGCGCCCTTGCGTGTCCGCACGCGCCTGATCCGCATGGGCCAGCGCGGCCTCTGCCTTTTCAGCCAGCTCCGTTGCACGCGCCTCGTCTGCTCCCGCCTGATCGAAAGCCACACGTGCGCTTTCCAGCGCGGCTTTGGCTTCAACCACAGCCCCCTCGGCGCGTTCGGCTTCGCGCTCGGACCGATCCAGCGTTTTGCGGCTGTCTTCGACAAGGCGTTGTGCCGATTGGTGCCGTGCCGCCAAACGCGCCACGTCTTCGGTCACCTGACCCAGATGCGTTTCACGATCCTGCAGAACGGTGGCCGCATCATGCGCCGTTGTCGCGGCTTCAGCGAGTTTTTCGTCGTGCCCCGCGCTGGCCTTTGCCAGTTCTGACGCCTCCCATTCCAGACGCTCGATCGTCTCGCCCGCATCGCGGTTCAACCCGCTTTCCCGGTCGATATCGTTGCTGAGTTGCGAAATGCGATTTGACAGGGTTTCGATCGTCTGACGCGCCCGGTCTTCGTCCGCGGCCAGCGTATCGCGTTGCACGATCAGGCGCTGTAAAACGGCGGCAGCAATCGCATCTTCTTCACGCAGTGGCGGTAAACCCTCTTCGGCTGCCCCCCGCGCCTTTGTGGCCGCCCGGGCCCCGGCCTCGGCTTGCGCGGCCTCGGCAACCCGTGTCCGCAGCACCTCATCCGCAGCAGCCCGTGCATCATCCGCCTCGCGCCAGCGCCGATAGAGCAGCATGCCCTCGGCCTGCCGCAAAAGCTCTCCGATCTCGCGGTACCGTGCAGCCTGACGGGCTTGCCGTGCCAGTTGCGACAGTTGCTGCGCCAGTTGCTCGATGACGTCATCCACGCGGGCCAAATTGGTCTCTGCACCCTTCAGCTTCAGTTCGGCCTCGTGCCGTCGTTGATAGAGGCCGCTGATACCTGCCGCTTCTTCCAGGATACGCCGCCGCGCTTTGGGTTTGGCATTGATCAGCTCCGAAATCTGACCCTGCCGCACCAGCGCCGGGGAATGGGCGCCGGTCGATGCATCCGCAAAGAGCATCTGAACATCGCGCGCCCGCACGTCCTTGGCGTTGGCCTTATACGCGCTGCCGATGTCCCGCGTAATGCGACGGACAATCTCCAGCTGATCATTGTCGTTGAAACCGGCCGGAGCCAAGCGATCCGAGTTGTCGATCTGCAACTGCACTTCGGCAAAATTGCGGGCCGGGCGTGTGGCCGCGCCGGCAAAGATCACATCTTCCATCCCGCCTCCGCGCATGGCGGTTGGGCGGTTTTCGCCCATGACCCAGCGCAACGCTTCGAGCAGGTTTGACTTGCCACAGCCATTTGGCCCCACCACACCGGTCAGACCATCCGCGATGATCAAGTCCGTGGGGTCCACAAAACTTTTGAAGCCCGTCAATCTGAGTTTAGAGAATCGCAATCAGCGCATCCCGTAGCTGCTCTTTTGTCGGATATCAGAGCGTGCGGCGGTCCATGAGTCAACGCTGTAGAAGCTTTATATGGACCAATGAGCGGACATATCCACAAGATATTGGGGCGTTGAGCGGCTCAATAGGGCTCACATTCATAGTCTAGATACCCCTCCGTGATGCTCGGTTGCACCTCAACACAATCATACCGGGCGGCAAGGATCACGGGATCGCCGCGTGCGCCACAGTCCAGAATTCCGGTGATTTGCGCCTGATCACCCCCGATCCGGTCCACGTTGCAGCCGCTCACATGCTCCATCGCCACCTCGGCCTGCGCAAAAAGGGGCCCCGCACGCGGCGCATATTGCGGATTGGTGCGGATTGCCTCTGCCAAGCGACCCCGCACGCGGATGTCAAAATCGCTGCCAGCGACGGAGACACGGGTCGGTGGCACATCCCGGAAATAAGCGCCCGGCGTTGAACAGGCCGCCAAAAGACAGCTCAAGGCACAGCAAACAAATACCCTCATGCGTCTTAGGTAAGCTGAACAAGGTTAACGCCTCTTTACCGCTGGCGCCTTGCTGCGCCCCCCACCTCGCCCTATCCTTGGCCAAGACGAGGGGACGGAAATGCCATTTCAAAAAGTTCAGCCTGAAAAGCTGTCGACATCTGTTGTTCGCCAGATAGAGCTGTTGATCCTGCGCGGCATTTTGCGTCCCGGTGACCGGCTGCCATCGGAACGAGAGTTGTCTGAACGGCTTGGCGTGTCGCGTCCGTCGCTGCGCGACGCCGTGGCGGTTCTGCAAGATCAGGGATTATTGGCGGCGCGGGCAGGCTCTGGCATCTTTGTGGCCGACGTTTTGGGATCAACCTTTTCCCCGGCTCTGATCCAGCTTTTTGCCGCGCATGACGAGGCCGTGTTTGACTACATATCGTTCCGGCGGGACATGGAAGCGCTTGCCGCGGAGCGAGCGGCACGGCTTGCCTCGGATAGCGATCTGAAGGTGATCCAGACCATCTTTGATAAGATGGAAAACCGCCAGACCAAGCACAGCGCCGAAGAAGAGGCAAAGCTAGATGCGCAGTTTCATTCTGCGATCATAGAGGCAAGCCACAACGTCATCATGTTGCACATGATGCGGTCGATGTTCGATCTCTTGCGGGCCGGTGTGTTTTACAATCGGCAGGTGATGTTCAAACAGCGCACCAGCCGAGAGGCGCTGCTGGACCAGCACCGCGCCATCAACGATGCGCTTCAGGCGCGCGATGATGCCGCAGCATGCGCTGCCGTCATCGCGCATCTGGACTATGTCGAACAATCCCTTGTCGATCAGCGCAAATCGGAAAAGAACGAAGCGATTGCGAGACTGAGGCTTGAACAGGAAACCAGGGCACGGTGACGGTGTCAGCGGTCCGATTTAACGCCTTCCATCGTTTGAGGATTGGTGTGCCGACACATACCTCTTCATCGCTTCATAGTCGCCCTGCGCGAGAGAAGCTCTGCGATACTTGCGCGTCAGCTGATAGCGTTCGATACCTCGCGGCCACTTTAAATCCCTGCGAACCGAAAAAGCGTACATGTCCCCTTTGACTCCGGTTTTGTACATCCCAAGCTCATCAGCGATATGGTCCAGTGTTTGTTCGGAAAAGAAACTGATATGCTGTCCGGTCTCAAAGGCCCAATACCACCAATCGGTATCAGGGATGTTGTTAGGGTCCAGACAGGTCGCAGAAAAGAACAAGGTGTCAAAAGCGTATGTCGACCGTGCATCTTTCAAAAACGCCAACGGGTTTTCAAGATGCTCCAACACCTCGAACGCGGTCGCAACGCCAAAGCGTTGATCCGGCGCGGCCTCGAACCCGCGCGCCACAAGGTTTTGCGCGTAAAGGTCCGTCCAATAGAAGTCCAAGCCAAGATCGCGAAGCCCGCGCACCAACAGGCCATAGCCGCCGCCCAGATCAATCGCAGGTAATCCGGCCATTTCATTGGCCCACATTGCATAAGACACGCGCGAAATGTTGAGATTATGGCGAACCATGACGCCCGTGTCCGTCACGGCAATGGCGTCGCTATATGCCTCGTCCAGCCACGTCGGGTTGTCGACCCAAACAAAACCACAACTCTCATCAAGGAAATAAGAGGCAGGATGCCGGCCGATTACCTTATGTTCGAACAGCAACTTGCCTGTCGCGCCGGTCAGTGGGGATTCTGGCATGCGGTCTCCTATGACAAAAGGTGCGATGGGATGGGCCGTCCACTTTCCAATCCCATATGCTCTGCCGGTGCCAGCGCTCGTAAGTCTGGATCGATAAACAGCAAAGCGCCGTTCAATCGCATTTGTGCATGCAGCGTCACATGTTCACAAGTCAATTGACCAGCCGCGTCGCGGGCGCAGTATTGAATGCCCTCAAAACAGCGTGTTCGGTAAAGACCTAGGCCGCCAAACGCGCTCTCGACTGGTATCAGCGATGTCCCCCTCTCAATCCGATACTGGCGCGCAAAAACATGCTCGGACATGAGTCTTCTACGCCACTTTTTACGGAAGAACAGGGGTTTGCGCTGCGACCAGATATGCTGCCAAATGTCCTCTTCGATCCAACCTCTGCACCTTAAAGCGTAAAGGTCGTAATAGGCGGGGTCTGTGTTGCAAAATACGGCGTCCCACTGCGGGGCTTGGCGTTGTGCAGCGCGAATGACATCCAAAGGGTCCAACGCGACGTTTGGACCGTCCAGATCCAGAACCAGCGTAAGTGGATAGACGGAAGCGCTTTGAAAAAGTGCCCGCATGGCCATATTCCGCGCTTGGCTGATGCGCTCGACACGGTCGTGGAACGAATTGAGCATCCCGTCCTGACAAATTATGTCAACATTGGTTTGCTCAGAGGCAAAAAGGTCCAGGGCTTCATCCGTGCCATCCGTATTGTCGTTGGTGACGATCACAACCCGACAGCTCTCGATGGACGCTTTTAACATCGCAACACGCGCCAAAGTGTCAATCAGCCCTTGCCCGCCGTTTCGAACAACTCCGACGATATTCATCTGCAAAGGCGCCGTCATTTGCACCCGTTGCCCTTCGAAAGATGTGCTTTGCCCGTTGGTTGCATCATCATTTTTTGATATCCCGGCTGCCGTCGGAACTGTCATAAACGCTTTTGTCCCGCGCCCCAATGTCGCGCATATCGGGTTACCTTTCTCTTCAATTTCTGGAACCGCGATGGGCGATAGAGGTAATGCGCTCTTAGCAACTCAAGCGCTTGGGTGTTTTCCTCGATCTTATCCGGAAACCGCGGGGAAGCTGTCTGATTTAACTTCATATGTTCATATACATCGCTTTGCCCCACATTTGTGCCCGAACCGTCAAAGCCGATATTCCGGACATATGAATGCCGCGGCGACAGGCACAATCCGGCACGCTCAAAAATCGTCGCGTACCAAAAGACCGCCCATGTCGACAGGGTCTGATCTTGATTGGCCAACACCTGCGCCCAAAAGTCGCCAGCCCCGTCGAGGTTAAATCGATGGATGTCATCAGAGGAAAACCGATCGACCAAGGCTTGCGGGTCCCGGTCAAAATGTTGCCAGCGATCTTGCCACGTGGCCCAGCCCCAGCAACTCATCAAGCGCCACAATACTGCCTCTACGGACCATCGGTCGACTGGGATATCTTCGTTGAATCCAGCGATATGCCAAACGCTTGGCTCATCCGCGTATCGGGTCAGTGCGGCGTTCATGTAATGCAGGAACGCTGGCGATGTCAGGATATCATCCTCTAGGATAATGGCCCTCCCATGGGCGTCCATCATCTGTGTCACACCCTCCTCGATGGAACGGGCCAAACCTGCGTTTTGGTCACGTCGGACGATCGAAATATCCGAGAATCCGCGCTGTTCTTCGGCAATCTTGGCAACCGTTGATACCAGCGGAACATCGCTATCCCGCCGCGGGCCGTCGAGGAACAGGGTCAACTCTGTCTTCGCAGCCAGCGGCGACGCCGCGAGCGCCTGCAAGGTGCGGCGCGTATGGTCTGGCCTGTTGAACGCAAAGACGCAGACCGGTGCGGCGTCTAGGGTGCTGAAATCGGCATTGGTCATAAGGTATCCGGTCTGTTGTCTCACCTTGCCTAGCCCACCGATCCGCTTATGCCAACCTTGGGCCTGAAAAACAAAAGACCCGAAAGCGCGCTGGCTTTCGGGTCAATTCTGAACACACTAGGTGCGTTTTTGTCAGTGCAGTTTGCCTTCGACTTCGCTGATGGCCGCGTCGATCAGCTTGTTGCCGTCCGACGCTGTCATCTGCGCGGCAATCACGTCCTGTGCCGCCGAAACGGCCACCGTGATCGCCTGGTCGCGAACCTCTTTCACGGCTGCGGCTTCTGCCGAAGCGATCTGACCTTCTGCTGCAGCAAGGCGCCGTGCAATCGAGGTTTCGAGGTCTGCCTTGGCCTGCTCTGCAGCCGCAGCTGCGTCCGCCTTGGCGCTTTCCACGATGCGTGCGGCCTGTTCTTTGACCTCTTGCTGCTTGCGCTCATAGGACGCCAGCAAGGTCTGTGCCTCTTCCCGCAATGCGCGTGCTTCGTCGAGCTCTGCCTGAATGCCTTCGGCGCGCTTGTCCAGCATGCCCGTCAGCATCGACGGCACCTTGAAATAGACCAGCACCCCGATGAACAGGATAAATGCGATTAGGACGATGAAGTCGGTGTTTGCCAGCGACAGGAATGGTCCCTTAGCCGCCAATGCAGGCGTTGCAAAACCAACAGACAGGATAAGTGCGGAGATGTTACGCATGGGTCTTATCCTTTCATCCGTTCGGCAACGGCCGCGGCGATTGCATCTGCGTCCGCTTGACCACCCAGGACGGTAACCAATTCCGCGGCAGTGTCTGATGCGACCACCTGAACGCTTTCTAAGGCGCTTGCGCGAATGTCGGCAATCGCCTTTTCGGATTCCGCTGCTTTCGCAGAAATCTCGGCATCCGCCTTGGCAATCGCGTCGTCCAGATCGGCCTGGATTTCCGCCCGGGCCGCCTCAACAATCTGCTGCGCCTCGGCACGCGCGTCGGCCAGAGCCATTACATAGGCGGCTTCCGCGTCTGCAGCCTTGGCTTTCAAATCCTCGGCAGCGGCGATGTCATTCGTAATGGTCCCTGACCGTTCCGCCAGGATCCCCCCGATCCGAGGCAGCGCGATGCGCGTCAAGATCAGGTAGATAGCGACAAGTGTCAGAACCAGCCAAAAGATCTGGTTTGCAAATGTCGAAAAGTCGAGCTGCGGCATCCCCGGCTGAACGCCGGCGGCCACTTCTGCAGCTGCGTTTGAATCGGTTGCCATGTCGGTCGTTTCCCTAATCTGACCCGATGGGTCGTTATGCGAGCCCACGGTGTGGGCAGCGTAATCAGCTTACGCCACCCGACCGTAAGGAATGCAAGTAGAGAGACTTAGACAGCAAACATCAGCAGCAGAGCGACGAGGAACGAGAAGATCCCCAGAGCTTCTGCAAACGCGATACCGATGAAGAGGGTCGCTGTCTGACCGGCGGCTGCCGACGGGTTGCGCAGGGCGCCTGCCAGGAAGTTGCCAGCCACGTGGCCCACACCGATTGCGGCTGCGCCGGAACCGATTGCTGCCAAGCCTGCGCCGATATGTGCGAGATCGCCTTCCATGATGAGTTCTCCTTACGATTGGAAGTTGATGTTCTAGGTGTTCGTGTCGGTCAGGCGGGCCGTCAGCCCGCCTCGCGATTAGTGGGACGGGTGCAATGCATCCTTCAGATACACGCATGTCAGAATGGTAAAGACGTAGGCCTGGATGAAGGACACCAGCACCTCAAGACCGTAGATCGCCATCACGCCGATTATGGCGATCGGGGCAATGGCCGCGACCTGCGCAAAGCCGGCGAAGACTTTGAGAACGGCGTGACCGGCCATCATGTTGCCCGCAAGACGAATGGAGTGGCTGACCGGACGCACGAAGTACGAAATCAGCTCGATCACCGCCAGAACCGGGCGCAGCGCCAGCGGCGCGCTGGAGACCCAGAAAAGGCCCAGGAATTTCGAACCGTTTTTGACAAAGCCAAGTACGGTCACAGCAATAAACACGCCAAAACCCAGTACAGCGGTCACAGCAATATGGGACGTGGTGGTAAACGACATCGGGATCAGACCCAGCATGTTCGCGCACAGGATGAACATGAACAGCGTCATGATGTACGGGAAGTATTTTACCCCGTCTTTGCCGGTCACATCCTCAACCATCTTGTAAACAAAGCCATATGCCAGCTCTGCAACCGATTGGCCGCGGCCCGGCACGATCTCGCGGCGCGAGGTGCTCAGTACCATCAGCGCGATCACGGCCAGAACAGAAATGGCCAGCCACAACGTGACATTCGTCAGCGAGTACCAGTGAACGTCCGTGCCGCCAAAGAGCGGCTTGACGATGAACTGATCCATTGGGTGGATCTCTAGGCTGCTGCCACCTTCGCTATGCGTGTCTGTTGCCACGTTTCAGCTCCTCTCGTCGTCGCCGGACGGCCCCGGCTTTGATGCTTCGGCCGTATCGGCCTCTTGTTTCTTTCGAACCTCGTCCGCGCTGCGCATCATCGTTTTGACGCCGGCCGCGAGGCCTAGGAATGTAAAAAGCACAAGGAAGATCGGAAGCGTTCCGAACAGGCGGTCCAGCCCGTACCCTATGCCAAAACCGATCCCAAGACCGGCCACCAGTTCGATCACCATGCGCCAGGCCAGTTGGGCCTGAGAATAGTGTTCATCCGCACGTGGTTCGGGCGCTTGCGCCTCTTTCGCCGCTGCGATCCGCGCCTCCAGCTGCGCCATGCGCTGCTTTTGGTCGTTCTCGGTCACGCCGCATATCCCTCACGCAGGTTCGACATGGTGCTAATCGGTCATGCCGACTGAGTCAATCGCCCGAAACGGTCAGGGTGTCGCGGGCTAATCTTTTGTTTTATTGAGTATTTTTAAAGAGAAGAAGCAGAGGCGTGTGACCCGAAACCGGCGCCTCCATTGCTTCTACCGCGAATTTGCATATTCAACCGTTTGGTTGATCTTGAGGCTGGCGCAAATGGGTCGTTTGTTCGAGCAGCCAGTTGCGTACCTGACGCACGGCTTTGCGCCGGCCGGATTGACCGCTGACCAAAAGATGAAAGGCGCCGAAGGGAAGCGCGACATCTGAGAGTTGCACGAGGCGGCCTGCGCGTAGGTCAACGGCGGCGCAATCGGCAGAGCCGAGATAAAGCCCGGCCCCGTGAATGGCCGCCTCCAGCGATTGAGGCGAGCGCAGCCGCCAGCCATCCTGATCTGGCAGCGCAACGTCAAACCCGGCGCGGCGGCACCAGTCTGACCAGACATCTTCGCCCCGGTCGCGGTAAAGCTTGAACTGGGTCAAATGTTCGGGACGCAGATTTTTATCCGGAACCAAACCGGGCGCAGCAAAGGGGCGGAGCGGTGCGTTGCTGAGCAAGTCGGATGGCGCATCAACGATCCCCTTGCGGGCAAAGCGGATGGCGAGATCGGCCTCAAACCGATCCAGATCCGCGATGACCGACGACGCCACCAACCGCAGCTCAATCTCGGGAAAGGTCCTGTGGAACGCCGCCAATAGCGGCACGATGACCTTGCTGGCAAAGAGCGGTTCACTGTTGATGGTCACTTGCCCGGCAGGCCGGTCGGCCAATCCGTCCGTCGCCGCGTCTATAACGTCAAAAGCTGGACGGATCCGTTGCAAATAATGGTCGCCTTCCGGGGTAAGTGCCACGCCGCGCGCGGCATCGCGGAAAAGCTGCACGCCCAGGCGCTGTTCCAATCCCCGTACGTGACGGCTGATCGCGGAATGGCTGACGCCCAGTTCATCGGCTGCGCGGCTAAAGCTTTCGTGGCGACCGGCGGCTTCGAAGGCGCGCAGGGCGTTGAGCGGCGGGAGGGATCGGGCCATCGAGCACCTCTTGTGCAATTTTTGCACATATCCTGTCAGGTAACTCTGTTTGTCTCAAGTCGGGATCCTGCACATATTCCATTCAGACACCCAAAAAAGAAGGAGGCAGAGATGCTTCTGGCACAAAACAACGCGCTTTGGCGCGCCCTGACGGCTTGTGCAAATTTCTTGCGCAAATCCTATCGCAAACCCCGGATCAAAGGCGCGGCCTTACCACCGATGACACCGCACCACATGCGCGATATCGGGTTAGAACCGACCCAGGAAGCGCTGTTGCGCCATCGCTGGCCATCGCAATCCGCGCGCCATCCCTATTTGTGACGGCTTCCCCCCGGATGCGGCAGGCGGTATGAGGACGGATATGTCCGACGCCCTTGATACCGTCTTTGCCGCCTTGGCCGATCCGACCCGACGGGCGATCTTGTCGATGCTGTTGGAAGATGACATGGCCGTAACGGATGTTGCTGAACCGTTCGAGATGTCCTTGGCCGCGATTTCCAAACATCTAATGATCCTGACGCGAGCCGGATTGATCAGCCAGGAAAAAAGAGGCCGGGTCAAATGGTGCAAGCTGGAGCCGGACGCGCTGCGGTCTGCCAGTGTGTGGATGCAAGGGTTTGGCCAGTTCGAACCGGTCAATCTGGACAGCTTTGAACGATTTCTGGCTCAGGAATTGTCTGACGAAGAGGCCAAAACCTCGTAACCGGTCAAACGGATGAGCGGCGCAGTGTCGACCCATGGCCCGTTCGGATCCTGCCAGAGCGGACTGATCAACGCTTTGAGATCATCGACGCCGATATCCGGCAGCGACCACCCAAAGTAATGCGCCATCGGCACACGAACGCCCGGCTTGGGGTTCAGGCCGGGGGCAACGGGCGATGCGCCAAGCTTGAGGTGGTGGGCGATATCCCAATGCTCGATCTGTTCATCGTGCCGTGTGACCACCCAACAGTGGCCGTCTTCGCAATGGGTCTGCTTTTCGGCAGGGATGAAATAGCCGGTGACATAGCCCGCTTCGTACCCCGCCCCGCGCAGCATCGCGATGAGGTAGGCGTTTATGTCAACGCAGGACCCGGTGGTGATATTGCACAGCTGCGGGATTTCTTCGGTGCTGTCATAGAACCGCTCTTCGGGATGGCCATAGGTAAAAAGGCCATGCACATGAGCGACAATGGCATCCAGCCCCGCGCGTCCGCCGCCGGCCTGCGCGGCAATCTCTTTCGCCTCTGCCCTCAAGCTATCCGCAACACGGGAAAACCGGCTGCCGCGGGCCACGAACATATGTTCGGGATAGGCCGCACCGGTCAACTGAAACCGATACAGGATACTTATCTTGGCCGAGGTGGGGCGCGCGCAAATTGCGAATTGTCCGGTGCGCGGGTCGCTTACCAACCGCCAATCTGCTCCGGTCACGGATGTTGAGGTGATAGCAACCTGCGGGCTGCTCATGCCAAGGGGCGCAACCAAATTCATCCCATCAACGGCGTCCATCTCGATTTGCAATTCAATCATCTGCGCGCGCCCCTGCTTCCACCGCTGCACTGGCATGCATTCGTATCAGTTTTGTGATGGTGCGTCGTTCCTGAGCAGCATCAAGAGCGCCACAACGGTCATCCCGACACCGACCAAGACCAATGGCGGCGGCACGGCATTGCCCAGCGCCATTTGCCACAAGATGATCCAGCTGGGTGTGAGATATGTATAGGCCATGACCTTGGCCGCCGGCAGGCGCAACGAAGAAAATTGCAGCAATACGAACGTCGCCGCACTGGCAAAGATCGCGACGTAGAGGATCGTGATCCAAACGATGCTGGGCAACGCCGCCCAATCTGTTGCGGCAATGTCGGACCAGCCGTAAAGCGTCAGGACAAGGCATCCGGCTAAGAGCATGCCAAAGGTAAACACAACGGCGGGTTCGCCGCGGTTCAGTTTGCGCACCATGGGTGTGTAAATCGCATGCGCCACGCATCCCCAGAAATAGATCACCTCACCCTGCCCGATGGCAAACGCGCGAAAGGCCATCCAGTCGGCACGAAAAATGACCCACAGCGCGCCCGCCGCACCCACGGCAAGAGCTGCGGCCATCCACCCAGTCGTCACCTGGCGCATGAGAATCCAACCAAACACGGCCGACATCACCGGCGTCAGTGTGAAGACCGCACCAGCCGAAACGGGATCGGCGGTTTTCAAACCTTCGAACATCAAGACAAAATAGGTCGAGAACAGGCCGCCGAGGACCAGATACCGCCAAGGGGCGCGCATCGCCTCTGAACGGATGCCGGTGGTTGCAATGGCTGCGACGCCGATGATCACGGCAGCGATGGCAAACCGGATGGCGTTCAGGGCTGCGGGCTCAATCTCATTCGCGGCCAGAACGCCCAGCGAAAAGGACCCTGCCACGAGGGCCGAAAACGTCAGCATGGCCAAATGGCCTTGGGCCGAAGGCGTCATACAATCCAGGTCCGCGCGCGATCCTTGAGAAAACTCAAAAAGCTCTGAACCTTGGTGGTGCGATGCAAATCCACATGGGTGACCAACCAAAGCGGAGCGCTCCAGCTGTCTTCGGGTTCCATGACTGTAATCAGGTCATCGCGGCGCGCCGCTTTCCAAAACGGCATAAAACCAATGCCAATGCCGGATAGAATTGCGTTTTCCAAAGCCTGGTCATCGCCACTGCGAAACACGATGGCCTCTTCGGGGACCTGCTCTCGCATCCATTGCGCAAAGGGCGCGCGACTCTTTTCGTCGTCATGCCCGACGAAGCGGTGATGTTGGAACTGGTCGGGGCCATCCGGGACACCCTTTTCATCGACATATGACTTATGCGCGTAGAGGCCGATCCGAAGCTTCACGAAAGGCTGTACGACGTTATCCGGCTGGTCTGGGGCTGCGCCGGCGCGAATGGCCACATGCGCTTCGCCATATTCCAGCCTGAACAAGCGATCACCTGTCAGAAAACGCGCGATCAAGCCCGGATGCTGCGCCTGAAAAGAGGTTAGTTCTGGAACAAACAGAGGAGACACGGATGACAGCGATGTCACGACCAGTTCGCCACTGACGTCGTCACCCTGACCCTTTAGCCGGCCCAATAACTGATTGAACTGGTCATCCGTCGCTTGCGCAACGCGCAAAAGGTCTTGTCCCGCTTCGGTCGGCGTGTATCCGCGCGCATGTCGCTGGAACAGTTTGACGCCCAGCCGCGCCTCGATCGCATCGATATGCCGGATGACGGTTGCGTGGTGGACGCCCAAAACATCCGCAGCGCCGCTTACCGTGCCCATTCGCGCAACTTGATAGGCGGTGCGCACCTCGTCCCAATTGTCCATGCGGTCTCTCTTTTGTGCATCGGCTCACAGTACCTGTTTATTTTGGAATGTTGCGTTCGAAAATGCAATCGCCAACTGTTGTGCACATCAGATTTCAAAAGGATCAGTCCCGTGACCAACACCGTACTGCATATCAATGCCTCTGCCCGCACCGAAGGATCAACCACCCGCCTGTTGAGTGCCAAGGTCGTTGATCAACTGAAACCGACGCACACCATCACGCGCGACATGCAAGACGCATTGCCGCAAATCAACGAGGAATGGGTCGGCGCCAACTTTACGCCTGCCGATCAACGCAGCGACGCCCAGCGCTCAATTCTCGCCCAGTCAGATCAACTCGTTACCGAGTTGCAAGAGGCCGACACCGTTGTCATTGGTGTGCCGATCTACAACTTCTCGATCCCTGCCAGCCTGAAGGCTTGGGTCGATCTGGTGGCACGCGCCGGTTTGACCTTCAAATACACCGAAAACGGCCCGGTCGGCCTGCTGGAAGGCAAGCGGGCCATTCTGGTCATCGCCTCGGGCGGCGTCCCGGTGGACTCGCCGGTGGACTTTGTAACCGGTTATCTGCGTCAGGTTATGGGCTTTATCGGTATCACGGATGTCACAGTCATTGCGGCCGACCAGATGAACATGGGCGCCGAAGCTAAGCTGGAAGCCGCCAACGCCGCCATCGCCGATTTGGCAGCTTAATCAAAAACGAACCGGGGCGGGTCGTCCCGGTTCATTCGATCCAGTGGATCACGCAACCGATCTGTTCTAAGAAATCGAACAGGTCGTCTCGCCTCACGGCGATGGTCCGGTCGTTCACCAGCGGGTGCATGTAAATCGCATCCACGTCTTTGGCGGCCGCATCCAAATAAAACGTCACACCGCGCTCAACACCCGTGATCATCGCCAACGGGCTGACCGCCCCGGGGCGGATACCCAGATGTTCCATCAACCGATCCGGCGAACCAAAAGACAGCCCACCTGCCCCGATGTCGCGGCCCAGCGCCTTGAGATCGATCGCCCGGTCCTGTTCCAGTGACATCAGGTAATTGCGCTTTTTCCGGTCGCGCAAGTACAGGTTTTTGAGCCGGAGCGCCTTTTCACCCGATGCGATGATCTGATCCTCAACGGCCTTTGCATCCTCAACGGTCCGCAGCGGTACGTGCTCATAAAGCCGAAAATCGAACCCGCGCTCTTTCAGCATGGCCAAAAGCGCGTCCGAGCTGACCGGTAAGCTGTCCTGATAGGTTGATGACGCGTCCATTCTGGCCTCTTCATGGCGTTTGGGTTGTGATCCTGTGCCCGTCTGATCCGGTTCTGACAAGCGTCTTTTGTCAAATTCTGTGCTATGGTGCGCCCATTCTTAGAAATACAATTTGTTCAGGACAGAGTTATGCCGTCGCAGACGCCAGCTATTGGAGAAGAAACACCTGATCCCGACGAGGCCGAGATCATAGCCCGCATCGCGAAATTGAACCTCAAAACCTTGGATCAGAACGCGCGCCCGATGCCACGCGGCCAACATGCCAAGGGTCACGGGTGCACCCGGGCCGCGTTCACGGTACGGCAGGATATACCCAAAGAGCTGGCCAAAGGTGTTTTTCAACCCGGACAACGATTTGATGCGCTGGTGAGGTTTTCCAACGGTTTGCGTTACGACGACCGGGATAAAGATGCGCATGGCATGGCGATCAAACTGCTCGACGTACCCGGCCCAAAGTTGCAACCGGGGCAAGAGGACAGCACCACCCAGGACTTTATTCTGATCGATTCACCAGTGTTTTTTTCCGACACGCTGGACAATTATTTGATTGTGAATGCGCAATGAAGACGACATTCTACCGAAACTGCTCAAAATAGTACCAAACACGGCCGAAATGCTGTTCGAATTGCCCCGAACAGTTTTACGACTGAAGAAGTTCGCGAACAAAAGCCCGATCTCGCCGCTGGCCAGCAATTATTGGAGCTCTGTTCCGTTTGCCTTGGGCGATGGGTGCGCCGTCAAGTATGCCGTGCTGACCGACCGTGCCAACAGTCCGGAGGCTCAGGTCGGTGTTGACACGCAGGACGGCTTGTCTGTCGCTTTGCGCACCGATCTTGCCCACGCGCCGGCGCGGTATGTCTTTGGCGTGCATGTGCAAACCGATCCGGTCAAACAGCCCATTGAAGATGCGACCGTGCCGTGGTGGCCCGACAGTGATCCAACAGGTGCAGCGTTCATGGTACCACTGGCCGATCTGGTGGTGACCGGGATGGATGAAGATGCTGATGCACTCGGCCAGAACCTCGTTTTCTCAGCTTGGAACGTTTTGGCCGCCCACAAACCCCTTGGCGCCATGAACCGGGCCCGACGCGAAGTCTATAAGGTGATGGCCATGGTCCGAAATCAGGTCAACGGTGTCGAACCTCCGGGATCAACCGACGCGCCAACTTGACTCGCAGCATTCAAAAGCATAGGTCGCCCAGCACATCCGGAAGCAATTGAGTCTTCCGGTCCTTGTATCGTGCAAGGATCGACCCCAACCAGCGAGTTTCGCCCGTGGGGGCATTTGTGTATTGAACCACCGCCTCCTACCTTGGGGGTTAGCCTGAAACCGGTAAAGGAGCCCGAAGGCCATGTTTGAAAATCTGTCCGAACGCCTTTCCGGTGTCTTTGACCGGCTGACGAAACAAGGCGCGCTGAGCGAGGAAGACGTCAAAACCGCCCTGCGCGAAGTGCGCGTCGCGCTTTTGGAAGCGGACGTTTCGCTGCCAGTTGCGCGAGAGTTCGTCAAAAAGGTTCAGGAACAGGCGACCGGTCAGGCCGTTACCAAATCGGTGACGCCCGGCCAACAGGTGGTCAAGATCGTCCACGATGCGCTGGTGGACACGCTCCGCGGTGAAGAAGATCCCGGCACGCTGAAAATCGACAACCCACCCGCGCCGATCCTGATGGTCGGTCTGCAGGGCGGCGGTAAGACGACGACCACCGGTAAACTTGCCAAACGGTTGAAGGACCGCGAAGGCAAAAAGGTGCTGATGGCATCGCTTGACATCTATCGCCCGGCCGCGATGGATCAGCTACAGGTGCTGGGCGCACAGATCGGCGTCGACACGTTGCCAATTGTGCCCGGCCAAAAGCCGGTCGATATCGCCAAACGCGCCAAGCAACAGGCCGCCTTGGGTGGCTATGATGTCTACATGCTCGACACCGCCGGTCGGTTGCAGATCGACGAAGTCCTCATGCAAGAGGTCGAAGATGTGCGCGACGCGGTCAACCCGCGCGAAACGCTTCTGGTGGTCGATGGCCTGACCGGTCAGGTCGCCGTCGAGGTGGCCGAAGAATTCGACGCCAAGATCGGCATCTCAGGCGTTGTTCTGACCCGGATGGATGGCGACGGGCGCGGTGGTGCGGCGTTGTCGATGCGCGCTGTGACCGGCAAACCGATCCGTTTTGTCGGCCTTGGCGAAAAGATGGACGCGCTGGAAACCTTCGAACCAGACCGGATCGCCGGCCGCATCCTTGGCATGGGCGATATCGTGGCGCTGGTCGAAAAGGCGCAAGAAACGATTGAGGCCGAACAGGCCGAGCGCATGATGAAGCGCATGGCCAAGGGTCAGTTCAACATGAACGACCTCAAAATGCAGCTGGAACAAATGATCCAGATGGGCGGCATGCAGGGCCTGATGGGCATGATGCCGGGCATGGGCAAAATGGCCAAACAGGTCGAAGAGGCCGGTTTCGACGACAAGATCCTGAAACAGCAGATCGCTCTGATCCAGTCGATGACCAAAATGGAACGCGCCAACCCCAAGGTGCTGCAAGCCAGCCGCAAGAAACGGATCGCTGCCGGTGCTGGGATGGAGGTTTCAGACCTCAACAAGCTGCTCAAGATGCAGCGGCAAATGTCCGACATGATGAAGAAGATGGGCAAGGGAAAAGGCGGCATGCTGAAACAGGCCATGAAAGGCATGTTCGGCAAAGGCGGCGCGCCTGCCGATCTGGCCGAAGCGGCCAAGGGCATGGACCCCAAGGCACTTGAAGCAGCGGCCAAGCAAATGGGCAAGATGCCCGGCGGTGGTCTGCCGGGACCGGGCAGTCCTATGGGTCTGCCATCGGGTCTCAGAGGTTTTGGCAAGAAGAAGTAAACCCATGATCTCTTGTTCCATCCGGTATGAAATTGATCCGGCGCAGAGTGCTGCGTTCGAAACCTATGCCCGCTTCTGGGTTCAAAAGGTTGCCGAAATGGGTGGGACACATCACGGGTATCACTTGCCGCATGAGGGCCCCAACGACATCGCCTTTGCGCATTTCTCCTTTCCGTCTCTGGCCGCTTACGAAGACTATCGCACGCGCATGGCCACCGATCCTGAATGCCAACGCGCCTTTGCCTTTGCCGCAGAAACCCAATGCGTGCGCCGCTATGATCGGTCTTTTACCCGCCCGGTGCTGGACGGTGCCTCGGCTGAGGATCTGGGTCTGTGAGCACCGTTGTGACCATACCGACAATCGAAACAGACCGGTTGATCCTGCGCGCGCCGCAAGCCTCGGATTTTGAGGCCTATGCCGCTTTTTGCGGATCTGAACGGTCGGTCGGCGTCGGCGGCCCTTACAATCAGGACCAGTCGTTTCAACGTTTGTCGGCCTTGATCGGGCATTGGCAGCTGCGCGGTTTTGGCCGCTGGATGATCACCGACAAAACAACCGGCGCACCGCTGGGCGTCACCGGCGTTTATTTCCCCGAAGGTTGGCCGGAACCGGAAATCGCATGGTCCATCTTCGCAGAGGCCGAAGGCAAAGGCATCGCGTTTGAAGCCGCTCGGCGCGCCCGGCAATTCGCCTATGAAACCTTGGGCTTTGAAACCGTGATCAGCTGCGTGATGCCCGATAACACCCGGTCGCTCGCTTTGGCCAAACGGTTGGGCTGTACCTATGACGGCGTGTTCACCCACGCCAATTACGGTGATCTCCATGTCTGGCGTCACCCAGACGCGGGGACAGTTACGTGACCGAAGCCCCGATCATCACCACCGCGCGCCTGCGCCTGCGCCCGCATCGGATGTCCGACATGGATGCGTTCTGGGACTTTTATCAAAGCCCACGCGCCGGTTATGTCGACGCGCCGAAAAACCGTACGCATCTCTGGTACGGCTTTGCGTCCGAGGTTGGCAGCTGGGCCTTGCTTGGTCAGGGCGGCTGGGCCGTAGAAACCCATGACGAACAGCTGATCGGTCAGGTGGCCATCAGCCAACCGCCGCATTTCCCAGAACTGGAACTGGGCTGGATCCTGTTCGACGGATTCGAAGGTCAGGGTTATGCCCATGAGGCCGCCAAGGCAGCGCGCGACTATGCGTTTGTCGTGCTCGATGCCCCGACACTTGTCAGCTATATCGACAAAAACAATGCCCGTTCGATTGCGCTTGCCAAACGGCTCGGCGCCACGCTGGACCCTGCAGCAGCGGTGTATGACCCGGTCGATCTTGTCTATCGCCACCAGCCCGGCGGTGCCCCATGACAACCTCGCTGACCATTCCCACACTGACCACCGAACGCCTCATCCTGCGTGCACCCCGGATCGAGGATGCCTCGGCTCTGACCGCCTTCTACGCCTCGGATCGCTCTTCGTTTGTGGGCGGTCCGATCAGCGCAGAACTGGCCTGGCGCAACCTGGCGCAAGAAGCCGGCCACTGGCTCTTGCGCGGCTATGGCCGCTGGACGGTGACCGAAAAAGAGTCCGACACGGCGATTGGCACAATCGGCCTTTGGTACCCCGAAGGCTTCCCGGAACAGGAACTGGGCTGGGACCTCTTTGAAGGCGCAACCGGCAAAGGTTATGCCACAGAGGCGGCAGAGGCCGCGTTGACCTACGCCTACAACACCTTGGGCTGGACCACTGCGATCTCCCTGATTGCAAATGGTAACACGCCGTCCATGGGCGTGGCCCAACGCTTGGGTGCCGCCTATGACGGCGACTTCACGCATGAACGCTATGGCGCGATGCAAATCTGGCGTCACCTCGCCCCCAACGCATGGAAGGCGCGCAGCACATGACCGAACCGCGCCTTGAAACCCATCGCCTTATCCTGCGCCCGCTCGCAGCACGGGACGTGCCCGCGCTCACCGACTTCTACATGTCCGAGCGCAGCCAATATGCGGGCGGCCATGTGCCCCGCTCCCAAGCCTGGCGCAACGCCGCAGCCATGCTCGGCCACTGGTCCATCCGCGGTTATGGCAACTTCGCCATCACGCTCAAAGGCGATGGCGGCTGCATTGGCATGGCCGGCCCGTATTTCCCAGATGGCCGTCCGGAAACCGAAATTGGCTGGGTCCTCTTTGAAGGCGCCGAAGGCCAAGGCTACGCATTCGAAGCAGCAACTGCTGTGCTGGCCTATGCCCGCTCTGCACTCGGATGGCGCGACGTGGTCAGCTATATCGACCCCGAAAACACCCGCTCCATCGCGCTGGCCGAACGGCTGGGCGCAACTCTGGACGCAAACGCCCCGCAACTCGACAAGCCCTGCCTTGTCTATAGCCACCCGGAAGAAGGCAGCGCGGCATGACCTTCTTCTCTTTCAAAATACTCACATCCCGAACCTGGCCAGACGCGCTGATCAAGGGACCATCGTGCATCCCCGTCACAGGCCGGAAAGGGGGACTCTGATGGCACATACGCAGATCCCAACAATCGAAACCCGCCGTCTGATCCTGCGCGGCCCCGCGCCCGAGGACTACCCGGATTTCCAAGCGACCTTCACCAGCTATCGTGCTCGGTTCATGGGCGGCCCGCTGAACGCCTATGAAGCATGGATGCTCTATGCGGCCGAGATTGGACATTGGCAGATCCGCGGCTACGGCATGTGGATGATCCACGACAAGATAACCGATGAAACCTACGGCATGACGGGCGGCTGGAAACCGGCGAAATGGCCCGTAGCGGAAATCGCCTGGGTTATCTGGCCCGATGCCGCGGGCAAGGGGTACGCGCTGGAAGCCACGCACGCGGCGCGCCACTACCTCTATACGACCGGCGGCTGGACCGGTGCCGTCAGCTATATCGACCCCAAAAACCTGGCCTCGATCCGCCTGGCTGAACGGCTCGGCGCGACCAAGGACAAATCGGCCACAACGATCGACGGCAACGACGCCGTTTATCGCCACCCCGCCCCGGATCAGCTGAACCAAACCCAGCTGGCCCACGGGATCGAAATGGAAATCGGCCACTACGCCGACCCGATGTTCAAACCGAAAGGATGGGCACTTGACTGACGCTGCTCCAACCGACGTGGCCCGCGCCGCCGAATTGCTCAAAGACCACCGCGACAGCATCGACCGGCTGGACGCGATCCTTGTGTACACGCTCGGCGAACGCTTCAAACACACTCAGGCTGTCGGGAAACTGAAAGCCACACACGACCTTCCCCCGTCCGATCCCGCGCGCGAAGCCGCCCAGATCGCACGGCTCGAAGACCTGGCAAAGCGGGCCGATCTGGACTCGGAATTTGCCAAGAAGTTCCTGAACTTCATCATCGCTGAAGTCATTCAGCACCACAAGAAACAGCAAATGTAAGCCGGTTCAAATCCGGCCCACCGCCATTAAAGGAGAACAACACAATGGCAATGAAAATCCGACTGGCCCGTGGTGGCTCAAAAAAACGCCCCTTCTACCGCATCGTTGCAGCTGACAGCCGCATGCCGCGCGACGGTCGCTACATCGAAAAACTGGGCACCTACAACCCGCTTTTGCCGAAAGACAGCGAAGAGCGCGTGAAAATGGACATGGAGCGGGTGCAGCACTGGCTGAACGAAGGCGCGCAACCAACAGACCGCGTCTCGCGCATGCTCGAAGCGGCTGGCGTTCTGGCCAAGAAAGAACGCAACAACCCGCAAAAGGCCGAACCGGGTCAAAAAGCCAAGGATCGTGCCGAAGAAAAAGCCGCCAAAGCGGCAGAGGCATCCGAAGCTGCGGAAGCGCCTGAAGAAGCGGCTGCAGAATAAATCGGACAGCCGGGGACGGTGGGCGGGGCGATGCCGTAGGCGAGCGCCGTTCCCGACCCCGGCCAAACTGTCATGTTCCGGCTGATCCGTCTTTTCCTGTTGATCGGCCTGGCCTTTGTGGCCGGGGTCATCTACGCGCGGCAATCCACCGTGGACGCATGCGCCGCCGCTGGCGGCGACATGGTCGACGGGTTGTGCTACGGAGCTACCCGATGACGGGCGCCTTTTCAAATGAGTTCCGCTCTGAACTGGACCGGTTGATGCGGCTCCGGCGCGATGTGCGCCGGTTTCGCCCTGACCCGGTTGATCCCAACCTTCTGTCGCGCTGTCTGGACACAATCCGGCTGGCCCCCTCGGTCGGGCTCAGCGAACCCTGGCGCGTCCTCAGCGTTGAAAGCGACGTGGCCCGCCACGCCGCCCGAAAAAACTTCGAAACCGCAAATGCCCAAGCGCTGGCAGGATACTCGGGCGAAAAGGCCGAGATCTATGCCGGGCTGAAGCTATCGGGCATGGACATTGCCCCGGTGCATCTGGCCATTTTCTGCGACAATCACACTGCCAAAGGGGACGGGCTGGGTGCCAGGACGATGGCGGAAATGCGCCCCTATTCCGTAGTAACTGCGGTGACCCTTTTCTGGCTGACGTTACGGGCCGAAGGGCTTGGGCTGGGGTGGGTCTCTATCCTCGATCCGGATCAACTCGCCCGCGACCTGGATGTGCCAGACACTTGGTCGCTGATCGGGTATTTCTGCGTCGGCTGGCCCGAAACACAGTCCGAAACGCCAGAGCTTGAAACGCTGGGCTGGGAAGAACGCACGGCAAACTTGACCGTCGAGACACGATAAGCGAAAGGCAAAGGATGAGCGAATTGGTCTGTGTCGGTGCGGTTGCAGGGTCCTATGGGGTCCGGGGCGAAGTACGCCTCAAAAGCTTTTGCGCAATCCCCGAAGACATCGAAAGCTATAGCCCTCTTGTGACCGAGGACGGCGCGCAGAGCTATACCGTGTCTCTCACACGCATGATCAAGAACGGTTTTGCCGCCCGCCTCGGCGGGGTGGCAACAAAGGAACAGGCCGACGCCCTGCGCGGCCTCCGCCTGTTTACCCATCGCGATAAACTGCCCTCTCTGCCCGATGATGAGTTTTACCATGCCGACCTGATGGGGCTTGAGGTCTATGACAAGGGCGGCATTCTTTTGGGGCGCGTCAAATCGGTTCAGAACCACGGTGCCAGCGATCTCTTGGAAATTCACGGGCCCGGCCTGAGGGCAACGGTTCTTCTGCCTTTTACGCGTGCAGCGGTGCCGACCGTTGACCTGGACACTGGACGCATCATCGCCGATCCGCCTGACGGGCTGTTCTGACCGCGGTGCGATCCCGCCTATTCTGCCGTCAGATCCAGTTTGGTCAGAACACGCCGCAGCCCTTTCCAACGCCTTGCCGCGGTTCCAAGAAGGACGGATGTCGGCGTCAACGTCGCCCAGTCAAACATCGCCTGAAACCGCATGGTCGCCCATAAAACCTCGTCCTCACGCAACACTTGACCATACCCGCGTTCAAAGGCCGCCAAATCCGACTCATAGTCGGCGTCATGGGACACGCCCCAAAGGTTCACCAAAAACCGGGCAATATCGTTATGGACCGGCTCGAACACAGCTGGCTTAAAGTCAAAAGCGTACAGACCCTCTGGGGCCCAAATGAGGTTCCGCACCTGAAAATCGCCGTGGGCGGCCGTCGCAGTGATGGGGGGCTCCGGTCAAGGTTTCCGCATGTGCCATCACATCGGCACAAAGACGGAGATACCGTTCTTTACCCGGTACTTTTCGGGACCCGTGCCGGACCTTGTTTATGTCGCGCGACAAACGCTTGCTGCGCTGATCCGAGCTATATGCCACGGGCTCTTTCCGCGCGTCGTGCAGACGTCCAAGCCATCGACCACAGGCGTTCAAAGCTTCGTCACGGGTCGCGCTGTCTTCGAGCATCGTCAACCGGTCGAAAAGGTTCACGCCCTTCACAAAAGGCATGACTGATACGCGTCGATTGGTGTCCCAATAAATGAGGTCTGGCACATGCAGATCGTCGGTTCGGGCAAATTGTGGAACTGCTTGCTGCCAAGCTTTGATCCGACGATCAAAATGAGCTGGCTTCACCGTATCACCATCGCTTTTGATGATGAATGCGCGCCCATCGTCCAGTGTGGCCAGATCCAACCGTCGGCCTCCGGATCGCGATTGGAATGGGGCGACCGTTACCTGACGCACCGGCACTGCCGCCCAGGATGCCAAGGCTTCCAAAATATCCGTCGGAATCCCGTTTCCAGCCGTCATTCCGATATCAGACCGGGTTCCGCCGCCGCTGGCAATGGCGTATGAGGCCCGCATGAATGATAAACCGCGCTCACATGTCCGCAAAACCATCCGGCCGACGTTAAAGCCTCGGGAACTGATGACCCCGACGCCGGACCTCGTCGGGGTGTGGAAAGCCAAGGTCATCACCCTGTTTCCGACAGCCTTTCCCGGACTGCTCGGTGAAAGTTTGACGGGAAAAGGCTTGCGCGATGGGCTCTGGCAACTGGAAACCATTGATCTGCGTGGGTTCGGCATTGGCAAACATCGCAACGTCGATGATACGCCATCTGGCGGAGGGGCGGGCATGGTCATCCGTGCCGATGTTTTGGGACCAGCCATCGAGGCCGCGCAGACTGGCGTACGCGGCCATTGGCCCATAATCTATTTGTCCCCGCGTGGGGCGCCGATGACACAAACCCTGATGCGGAACCTTGCACGCGCGGATGGAGTAACGCTCATATGCGGACGGTTCGAGGGCATCGATGAACGGGTGCTGGAACACTACCCGATCCAGGAAGTCAGCCTAGGCGATTTCGTTCTGACTGGCGGCGAAATTGCGGCTCAGGCGCTGATCGATGCGACCGTTCGGCTGATCCCCGGCGTTTTGGGCAACGAAGCATCGACCGAAGAAGAGAGCTTTTCAACCGGCCTGCTGGAACATCCGCAATACACGCGTCCTGCGGAATGGCAGGGACGAAAAATCCCGGACGTATTGATGTCGGGTCATCATGGTGAAATCGCCAAATGGCGCCGCGCTCAAAGCGAGGCTTTGACTCGCGCGCGGCGACCAGATCTGCTGCCGGACGAAGACCCGGCGGAGTGACCGTCGCGCGACGCCGCGCGTTGCATCAAACCCCTTGCCCCGTTTGCGCAAACTGCTTATACACCGCCCGTCCGGGGCTCTGATGAGTCGTCTGGGCCTGTTGTGCTTTGCTGGTCCTGCTTTCGTCGGCCATGGATGCAAATCGGAACAGAACGAAAAAATAGCAACGGCGACTTACCTCTGGCGGGCGCATTGGCGGACCCGATAGACGACACAGAGCTCTGAGCCGGCATCACCTTCGCGGACCAAACCGCGGGCAAAATTAGGAGTAGATCAGATGGACCTGATCGCACAGTTGGAGGCGGAACAAATTGCCGCCCTGGGGAAAAACATCCCCGATTTCAAAGCCGGTGACACCATTCGCGTCGGCTATAAAGTGACCGAAGGCTCGCGCAGCCGGGTTCAGAACTATGAAGGCGTCTGCATCAGCCGAAAAAACGGCGAAGGCATTGCCGGATCGTTCACCGTGCGCAAGATCTCTTTCGGTGAAGGCGTGGAACGTGTTTTCCCGCTTTATTCGACAAACATTGACAGCATCACCGTCGTCCGCCGTGGCCGCGTACGTCGTGCCAAGCTGTACTATCTGCGTTCGCGCCGTGGTAAATCCGCACGGATCGCAGAAGTGACCAACTACAAACCGAAATCCACCGGCGCCGACGCGTAAGGAGAGACGTGATGAAAAAAGATACCCATCCGGAATACCACGTTATCGACGTCAAAATGACCGATGGCACCGTGGTTCAAATGAAATCGACCTGGGGCAGCGAAGGCGACCAGCTGGCGCTGGACATTGATCCATCCGTGCACCCGGCATGGACAGGCGGCAACTCGCGCCTGCTGGACACCGGTGGCCGCGTGTCCAAGTTCAAAAAGAAATACGAAGGCCTGGGTTTCTAAGATCCTGGTGCTTTGTGAACGTAACGCCGCCCATTCGGGCGGCGTTTTTCGTTTCGGGATGTGCGACTGTGGCTTGTGTTGCACAAGGCTCTGAAAACCGCGTTCAATTGCCCTTAAATCTAGGTCCGGCGCTTTAAAAAGATCGCGCCCATATATATTGTGTCTCTAAACAGCGCGTGACACATAGGAGCAAACAGGTACGGGACATTGGGCACGGCGCATATCATTGTGGTCGGCAACGAAAAAGGCGGTGCTGGCAAATCGACGGTTTCGATGCATGTGGCAACCGCGCTGGCCCGGTTGGGCAAAAAGATCAGCGTGCTGGATCTCGACCTGCGTCAGCGGTCCATGGCCCGTTATATCGACAACCGCAAAGAGTTCATGGCCAAGGCAGAGCTCGACCTGCCAACGCCCATTTGCCATGAACTGCCCGAGATCGATCAATCAACGCTGAAGCCCGGCGAAAACGTTTATGATCACAGGCTGTCGGCGGCCGTGGCCGAGCTGGAAAGCGACAGTGACTTCATCCTGATCGACTGTCCCGGGTCGCATACGCGCCTCAGCCAAGTTGCCCATTCGCTGGCCGACACCTTGCTGACCCCGCTCAATGACAGTTTCATCGACTTTGATCTGTTGGCCCGTATCGACTCCAAAGCCGAGAAAATCCTTGGCCCTTCGGTTTATTCCGAGATGGTCTGGAACGCGCGGCAATTGCGGGCGCAAGCCGGATTGAAGCCGGTTGATTGGGTCGTCATGCGCAACCGGGTTGGCACCCAGCGCATGGTCAACAAGGAAAAGATGGAGCGCGCGGTCAAAATGCTGTCGACCCGCATCGGTTTCCGCACAGTGCCCGGGTTCAGCGAACGCGTGATTTTCCGCGAATTGTTCCCACGGGGGCTTACCCTGCTTGATCTCAAAGAGATCGGTGTGCGCCAAATGAATATTTCGAATGTGGCCGCCCGGCAGGAATTGCGCGACATGATGAAGGGCATCAACCTGCCAGATGTCGAGATTGATTTCTGATCCTCAGACCATCTTGGCCAGCTTCTTTAGCGCTTGACGCAGGATCGTGACCTCATTCGGATCGAGGTCCGCAATCAGCTTTGCTTCGTACCGTTCTGCTTCGGCCATCAGGTCCTGATAGGCCGCCTCTCCGGCAGCGGTCAAAGACAGTGTTTCATTGCGCCTGTCGCCACTTTGCCGTTCCCGTGTCAGGAACCGCTTGGCTTCCAACGCGGAAACGGCCCGGCTGATCTTGGTCTTGTGCGTCTTGGCATCGACAGAGATCGCAGATGCGGTCATGGGGCCGTGATTGCCCAAATAAAACAGAACTCGCCACTCTGCCCGCAACATCCCATAGCGGCCCTTATACACCTTCTGAAACGACAGGCTGGCCTCTTCGGCGGCTTGGTTGAGTAGGTAAGGCAGAAAATCGCGGAGGGAAAACTGGGACATGTGGCGTGGCCTCATACAAGGTCCTGATAGGGTTTCAAATGCGCGGGCATGTTCCGGTCGGTCAGCTTGGCATAGCGCAGCAATACAAGCGTCGCGATCAGATCTTCGCGGTCCTCATCCTGAAACTCTTTTGCCCAGGCATTGGCATTACGCACAATGGCCTGAGCCTCTTCGGGATGACGATTGTACCAATCGATTTTCTCGTCCAGATCAGCCAGATCGCGGCGCACATGAATAAAGTGCACGTCTGGTTTCAACCGGCCTTCCATGAACCAGCCCTCGTACCGCATGTCATTGCAGAGTGCTACGGAATTGAAGTTGAATATCCACTTCAGATTGGTGGCTTCGTTGACCCCTTCAAACCCGGGTATATAGCGGTATTTCAAATGGTCCGGGACGCTGAGGAACCCCTTGTATCCCGGATGCGGGTCCTTCTGCCGAATATGCCCGACGTCATGTTCAGGATGATCGTGGTACTTTTCCAACAATTTGATCCGCGGCAATTGCCCGTTAGCCCGCCCGCGCCATCCGATGCCCGGCCTTTTGTCTTCCCAGCGATAGGGATCCTTCGGAAAGTAGAAATGCCGAAACCGGTTATACGGCAACAGAATGGACCGTTCCGGGTTGCCCGCCAAAGGACGGCTGCGGAGCAGCGTTGGCACCGGAGGAATGTCGGGGACGACCAGAAACTCTGTCGTCAGACGAAAGTGTTTTCCAAATCCTTTCGCAACCCGGATCAGGTCCAGGTAATACATCTCGTTCAAGCGCCAAGACAGATTTCCCAGCTGTAAAGGCGGTCGATACCGGTACGGCGTCTTCTGGATCGCATAATAGTCCAGTCGATCTTGAATATCGGCCGGAACACCGGACCCGATACTGTCGAGCATCTTCACAGTATGCTTCATCCACCGCTCGTAAGAGGTGAATTCTCGCCACGCCATCCGCGCCCACCAGGAATACCGCTCGCCCGGGCGGGTCATTTCAACTTTCTTGCCGATTAAGGCCATGTCCAACGGTCCGTTCAGGTTTCGGCGCACCCTGTCGATCCTAAGAAGATCTTGCAAGTCATCGACCAAACTGGGCTTGATAGTTGCAAAAACAACTAATATCCAAAGACCCAGTCGTCGAGGAGAGTTTCATGAATCGCCTATCCAACCCGCATAAAATGATCCAGGCTGCCACTCCCATGGGCACTACCGAAGGGTATATGCCCGGTTTCGGCAACGATTTTGAAACCGAGGCCCTGCCCGGAGCACTGCCGCAGGGCATGAACAGCCCGCAAAAGTGCAACTATGGCCTTTACGGTGAACAGCTGAGCGGAACCGCCTTCACCGCGCCCGCGCACCAGAATGAGCGCACCTGGTGCTATCGCATCCGGCCGTCCGTCAAACATTCGCACCGCTACGAGAAAATCGATCTGCCGCATTGGAAGTCGGCCCCCAATGTGAACCCAGACGTCGTGTCGCTGGGCCAGTACCGCTGGGATGCCGTGCCACACACAGATGAACCGCTGAACTGGATGACCGGTATGCGGACAATGACCACGGCAGGAGACGTCAACACACAGGTCGGCATGGCAAGCCATGTCTATCTGGTCACAGAATCCATGGTGGACGACTATTTCTTTTCAGCCGACAGCGAATTGCTGGTCGTCCCGCAGGAAGGTATCCTGCGCTTTTCAACTGAACTTGGCATCATTGATCTGGAGCCCAAGGAAATCGCGATCATCCCGCGCGGGCTGCTTTATCGTGTCGAAGTGCTCGAAGGACCGGCGCGCGGTTTTGTTTGTGAAAACTACGGTCAGAAATTCGAACTGCCGGGCCGTGGTCCGATCGGTGCCAATTGCATGGCCAACCCGCGGGATTTCAAAACCCCGGTCGCGGCCTATGAAGATCGTGAAGTGCCCAGCACAGTAACCGTAAAATGGTGCGGTACGTTCCACCGCACCAATATTGGCCAAAGCCCTCTGGACGTGGTCGCCTGGCACGGCAATTACTGTCCGGTCAAATACGACCTGCGCAACTATTGCCCGGTTGGCGCGATCCTCTTTGACCACCCCGATCCGTCGATCTTCACCGTGCTGACGGCCCCGTCCGGGCAGGAAGGCACCGCCAATATCGACTTTGTGCTTTTCCGCGAACGCTGGATGGTGATGGAGGATACTTTCCGCCCACCGTGGTACCACAAGAACGTCATGTCAGAGCTAATGGGCAACATTTACGGCCGATATGATGCCAAGCCTCAGGGCTTTGTCCCCGGCGGCATGTCACTGCACAACATGATGCTGCCTCATGGCCCGGACAAAGAAGCGTTTGAAAAAGCGTCCAATGCCAACCTTGGGCCCGACAAGCTCGACAATACCATGTCCTTCATGTTCGAAACCCGCTTCCCGCAGCACCTGACCCACTTCGCGGCGAACGAGGCGCCGTTACAGGACGACTACATCGACTGCTGGTCGGATATCGAAAAGAAATTCGACAGCACACCGGGAAAGAAATAGGGTCGTCGAATGGGGTTTCTGACATCGATTTCCTGGACCGGCTGGGTTCTGATCGGCTTGCTGGCGATCGGGCTCTGGCAAATCCCGTCATTATGGCGTCGGTTCAGGTCTCGCTGGACCGGTCAAACGCAAAGCAAAGGACATGTCTAAAACGATAGCCCCCATGTCATGTATCCACCCATACCCACTTCCCATGACGCGACCCATTCCGGACCTGACGGATCAACCTGAAAGACGCCATCATGCCCATTGAAACCTGGCTGACCTTCGTGGCCACCGTCTTGCTCTTGATGAGCACACCGGGGCCAAGTCAACTCTTGATGCTGTCCAACTCGGCCAGCAACGGGCTTCGCCGCGGCCTGTACACCGCGGCCGGGGATTTGACCGCCAATTTCCTGCAAATGCTAGCCGCTGGTTTGGGCGTCGCCGCCCTGATCGCCGCCTCTGCCACGGCACTTGGCGTGATCAAATGGCTCGGCGTGGCCTACCTGATCTACATGGGGCTGGCCAAAATCCGCAGCGCACGCGCGCCTCAGGCATTGGAAACCGCCCCGCTGGCCAGCCGCCGCACCCTGTGGCTTCAAGGCTTCATCACCTCCGCTGCTAACCCCAAGGCGGTCGTCTTCTTTGCCGCCCTCTTTCCGCAATTCATCGACGCCACCCTCACCTTCTGGCCGCAATTCCTGATCCTGTCGGCAACCTACCTCATCATCGACGGCCTCTTTCTGACCGCTTATGGCGGGTTGGCCGGCTGGCTGGCGCAACGGCTTCAAGGCGCGGGCCGTCTTTGGCTCGACCGTACCGGTGGGGCCTTCATGATCCTCGCCGGCATCCTTCTCAGCTTCAAATCTCTCAAAACCGCCTAGAACACGCGCGCTACGGGCATCGGCCCGGCGCATCAAAAGGACAAAGACATGCCTCTCCTCACTTCATGGGTCACCAGCGCAAACGCCGCAAACCACCCGTTTCCGCTGAACAACCTACCCTATGGCGTGTTTTCCACGGCCGAACTGGAACCGCGCTGCGGCGTTGCCATTGGGGACGTCATCCTCGACATGCAAATGGCAGAGGAAACGGGCCTTATCACGCTCTTTGACGACGTGCCGCTATTTGACGTGCCCTATTGGAACGACCTGATGGATCAGGGCCCAGCTGTCTGGACCGCCTTGCGCAACCGGCTGATGACGCTGCTCGAAGAGGGCAGCGCCGAACAAGCGGCGGTCGAACCGCTGCTCGTGCCTATGGCCGATGCCGAAATGCACATGCCTTTCGTGGTCAGCGAATACACCGATTTCTACGCCGGTAAGCACCACGCCATGAATATCGGCACCATGTTCCGGGGCCCCGAAAACGCCCTGCCCCCGAACTGGCTGCACATTCCCATCGGGTATAACGGCCGCGCCAGCACGGTTGTGGTCAGCGGCACCGATATCCGCCGCCCGGTCGGTCAGACCAAGGCACCGGATGCCACCGCCCCTTCCTTTGGCCCCTGCAAACGGCTGGATATCGAACTGGAAATGGGCGCCATCGTTGGCACCGGATCGACCATGGGCGAACCCGTCTCGGTGGGAGAGGCCGATGACATGATCTTTGGCTACGTTCTTTTGAACGACTGGTCCGCGCGCGATATCCAGGCCTGGGAATACCAACCGCTCGGCCCGTTTCAGGCCAAGGCCTTTGCCACCTCGATCAGCCCCTGGATCGTAACCAAGGCGGCCCTCGAACCGTTCCGCACCTCGACGCCCGAGAGGGAAAAGGACCTGCTGCCCTATCTGCAGGAACCAGGCCCCATGCTTTATGACATCGACCTGGAGGTCACGATGACCCCGGTAGACAGTGCTGAGACCACCATCGCACGCACCAACTATAACGAGATGTACTATTCCTCGGCTCAACAGCTGGCCCACCACGCCTCCAGCGGCTGCGAAATGAACACCGGCGATCTCTTGGGATCGGGCACCATTTCGGGTCCGGAAAAAGAAAACCGGGGGTCGTTGATCGAACTGACCTGGGGCGGCAAAGAGCCATTGACCCTCGACACTGGCGAAACACGCACGTTCATCGAAGATGGCGACACCCTTACCCTCAAAGGCAATGCGCGCGGGGATGGCTACACCATCGGCTTCGGCGACTGCACGGGCGCGATCCTGCCCGCCCCCGTCTTTCCCACCTGATCTTCTTCTCTTTCAAAATACTCCCGCCGGAGGCGTCCCGAAACCAAAACCGGCGCTTACAGACAAAGGACAAAACAACATGGCCAAGGCATTCGCGTCCCAGGGGGACATGTCCGAAAAGAAAATTTCCTTCACCGAAGTCGGCAAGGATCTCTATGCTTTCACGGCAGAAGGCGACCCGAACTCGGGCGTGATCATCGGCGATGACAGCGTCATGATTGTCGAGGCGCAGGCAACCCCACGCTTGGCCAATAAGGTGATCGAATGCGTCCGCTCGGTGACGGACAAACCGATCACCCATGTCGTGCTCACCCATAACCACGCCGTGCGCGTGCTGGGCGCCTCTGCCTTTGGCGCGCAGCAAGTCATCATGTCCGACGCTGCCCGCGCGATGGTCGTGGAACGCGGGCAAGAGGATTGGGACAGCGAGTTCCAACGCTTCCCGCGCCTGTTTGAAGGCCATGAAAGCATTCCGGGCCTCACCTGGCCCACCACGACTTTCAGCGATCAGATGACCGTCTATCTGGGCAACCGGAAGGTTGAAATCAAACAGATCGGTCGTGCGCATACCGCCGGCGACAGCGTGATCTGGGTGCCGGACGAACAGGTCATGTTCACCGGCGATATCGTTGAAAAGCATTCGGCCTGTTATTGCGGGGACGGACATTTCGGCGATTGGGGGCAAACGCTCGACAATGTGCTGGCCTATGATCCGCAAAGCATCGCACCGGGTCGCGGTGATGCGTTAGTTGGGCGCGAGGCGGTGGCCGAAGCCATCGAACTCACCCGGGATTTCGTCGAAAGCACGTATCGCCCCGCCGCACAGGTCGCCGCCCGCAACGGCACTCTCAAAGACGCATGGGATGCGGTGCGAGAGGCCTGTGATCCGAAGTTCAAGGATTACGCCATCTACGAACACTGCCTGCCCTTCAACGTCGCACGAGCCTTTGACGAAGCCCGCGGCATTGACACACCCCGCATCTGGACCGCCCAGCGCGATCTGGACATGTGGGAAGCCTTGCAAGGGTGATATCTGGCTGGGGAGGAGCAACATGAGCCTGGACTATCTGCGCCTGCAGGCCCGCAACAATGCGTGGTCAAATGAAACGCTCTCTGCGGCGGTTCAGACGTTGCCGGAAGAGAAGCTGCGCGCGCCTTATCCCAGTTTTTTCGGCTCCATCCCCCGGACCCTGAACCACATTCTGGACGTCGATCTTTATTACATCGACGGGTTCTTGGGCGAAGGGGGCGGCCGGTCCGTTTTCCTGACCCGCGCGGATGTGGATGACATGGCAGAGCTTGCCGCCGCACAGGCGATCAGCGACCAGCGTCTGATCGATCTTTGCGACGGGCTTACGGACGACACCGCCAAGAAAACTGTCGCGCTCGAACGGCCCGACGGCATGAGCCATGAACAGCTGGATCACGCGCTGATCCACCTCTTTTTGCATCAGGTGCATCACCGGGGACAGGTCCACGGGATGCTCAGCCAGGCGGGCGTGGACCCGCCACAGCTGGACGACTTTTTCCTGCAATACGGACGGGTCGACAGCGCCAAGAGATATTGGGAGGATCTTTGATGGTCGAACTGCGTTACCAAACCGCGTTTGAACTTTACCCCTACGAACGTGTCCCGGATCAGGATCAGGACGCGCCGGTACGTCATCCGGTGGTCATCGTCGGCGGTGGTCCCATCGGTATGGGGCTGGCGTTGGACCTTGGGAAAAAGGGCATCGCCTGTGTCGTGCTTGACGACCATCCCGGCGTCGGGATGGGGTCTCGGGCAATCTGTTTTGCCAAGCGGACGCTGGAAATCTGTGATCGGCTGGGCTGTGGCGATCCAATGGTGGAAAAGGGTGTCGTCTGGAACCTCGGCCGGGTGTTCCGGGAGGAGCGCGAGATTTACGAATTCAACCTGCTGCCCGAAGACGGTCACAAACGCCCCGCTTTCGTGAACCTGCAACAGCCTTATTTCGAGAAATTCATCGTCGAGGAAATCCGCCGCCAACAAGACGCCGGGGCCCCCATCGATATCCGTGGCGTGAACCGTGTCGACCGGATGGAGCAAAAAGACGATCATGTCGTGCTGCACGTGGATACGCCAGATGGTCCCTACACGCTGGAAGCGGAGTGGCTTGTGGCCTGCGATGGTGCCAGCTCTCCCATCCGCGAGCGGATGGGGTTGGGGTTCGAAGGCCGCGTGTTCGAAGACAACTTTCTGATCGCCGATATCCGCATGAAAGGCGGTTACGAAGATTATCCGGTCGAACGCCGCTTCTGGTTCAATCCGCCCTTCAATCCCAATGAAACCGCACTGATGCACAAGCAGCCGGATGGCGTGTGGCGGCTGGATTTCCAGTTGGGTTGGGACATTGATCGCAAGGCCGAAATGAACCCGGACAAAATCCGGGGCCGGGTTGCTGGCATGATTGGCGAGGACATCGATTTTGAGCTGGTTTGGACCTCGATCTACACGTTCCGCTGCTGCACGATGGAAGAATACCGCCATGGCCGCGTGCTCTTTGCCGGCGACAGCGCGCATCAGGTCTCGCCTTTTGGCGCGCGCGGCGCCAATGGCGGGATGCAGGATGTCGATAACCTGGCATGGAAGCTGGCCCTGGTCCTCAATGGCACCGCGCCTGACAGCCTGATCGACAGCTATCATGCTGAACGCAAATACGGTGCTATGGAAAACATCATGAATTCCAGCCGGTCGGCGGATTTTCTAACGCCCCGTTCGCCCGCGCATGAGGTGTTTCGCGACGCGGTACTGGACCTTGTGGAGGATCATGCCTTTGCCCGCCCCATGGTGAACTCTGGTCGGTTGTCGATGCCCTGCACCTATGATCAGTCGCCGCTGAACGGCGCGGATGACGCCGCCCTGCCCGCACGCACCCGCCCCGGTGCGCCCATGCCGGATGCTCCGGTTGGTGACGGGTGGTTGCTGGACCACTTCGGCGGTGCCTTCCAAATTCTTGCCCTGGATGCCGATGTTGAGCCAGTTGAGGTCAACGGGGTGCGGGCAGAGGTTGTCACGCTCGACACTGAGACAAACGCATTTCTTAAGGACCGCTTTCTGGGGGAAGCCGACAGCGCCGTCTACCTGATCCGTCCAGATCAGCACGTCGCCGCCCGCTGGCAGTCCGCTGATGCCGCCACGATTGCGGCGGCCATGACAAACGCGATGGGGGCCTGAAATGACAACACTGAACACGCAACCCAATATCGCGGATCACGACGGGTTTTACGCTGAATTGCTGGACGCTCACGAAGGTTTGAGCGCCGAAGAAACCCATGTGATGAACGCGCGTTTGGTGCTGTTACTCGCCAACCATATCGGGGACCGCGCCGTACTGACCGAGGCGCTGACCGCCGCGCGCAAGGCATCGGGCAAATGAGCGAAACTGTCCTTTATGACTATTGGCGCAGCTCGGCCTCTTACCGGTTGCGCATCGCGCTGAACCTTGCCGGGATCGACTATCACAGCGTTTCTGTGGACCTTGTAAAACGGGAAAACCTTACGCCGGAACACTTGGCACGCAACCCGCAAGGCTTCGTGCCCGTGTTAGAGATCGACGGGCACAGCATGACCCAATCCATGGCCATCCTGACCTATCTGGATACCACACGGTCGCTCTGGCTATTGCCAAACGATCCGGCCAAACGCGCGCGCATGGAGGCCTTGGCGCAATCCATCGCGATTGATATCCACCCGGTCTGCAACTTGCAGGTGGTCGTCGCAGCGGCCGAATTGGCGGGGCGTGACGCGGCAAAGGCAGAATGGATGGTCCGGTTCATACAGCCCGGATTAGAGGCTTTTGAGGCGCTACTGGGCGCGTATGACCAAAACCCGTTCTGTTGTGGGGATCGGCCCACTTTGCCCGATATCGTGCTGATGCCACAGGTTTACAACGCGCGGCGCTGGGGCGCTGCGATCGATGATCTGCCGCGGATCATGACCGCTGTTGCCGCCTGCGAAGCGCATCCGGCCTTTGTCGCCGCTTATCCGGAGAACGTACAGCCGGGCTAATCCCTTGCGCCTTCTGCGTACAGCACGTGGCGACAATCCCGCTCTGGCCATTCGCGTGAAACCGGCGCAGAGTTCGGCAGCACAACAGGATCAAGGGACCCCATGATGACGCATGGATATGAGGCTGGCCGCCTGAACCTGCCTTTTGTTGGCATCTGTACCTTTGGAAAATACCCCTACGTCGAAGACTGGGATCAGATCGACGCGGATGTCGCCATCCTTGGCGCGCCGTTTGATTTCGGAACACAGTGGCGGTCTGGTGCGCGGATGGGCCCGCGTGGCATTCGTGAGGCATCGACGCTCTTTTCCTTTGGTCATGCCGGGGCCTATGACCATGAAGACGACGTCACCTATCTTGACCCCGCAAAGGTGCGGGTCGTCGATATCGGAGATGCTGACATCATCCACACCGACACGATCCGCAGCCATCAGAACATCGAAACCGGCGTGCGCAAGATCCTCGCCGCCGAGGCGATCCCGGTGGTGTTGGGCGGCGATCATTCCGTCAACATTCCCTGCATCAATGCTTTTGACGACCAAGAGCCGGTGCATGTCGTTCAGATCGATGCGCATCTGGATTTTGTCGATGAACGTCACGGTGTTCGCTATGGCCATGGCAACCCGATGCGGCGGGCGGCAGAGAAACCTTATGTGACAGGGCTGAGCCAGATTGGCATTCGCAACGTGTCCTCAACCGCGCGCGAAGGGTATATTGATGCGCGGGCGATGGGATCGGATATCCAGTCGGTTCGGCAGGTGCGGGCCATGGGTGTTGACGGCATGCTGAGCCGCATTCCAGAGGGTCAACGATACTATCTGACCATCGATATCGACGCCTTTGACCCATCTATCGCGCCCGGAACCGGCACGCCCAGCCATGGCGGCTTCCTCTACTACGAAGTACTGGAATTGGTCGCGGGTCTTGCCAAACGCGGGCAGATTGTCGGCATCGATTTGGTCGAGGTCGCACCGGATTACGATCCGACCGGTTCTACATCAATCCTAGCGGCACAGATTTTGATGAACCTCATCGGCCGTGTAGCCCACGCAGCGGAATAGCTGTCAAACCTTCCAGTAATCTTCGATCCACGGCGCCGGAAGGGCATAGTCCTGCAGGTTTCGCACATGCAGCCTGTTCTTGCGCCAATGCTTCAGATACTCGCCCGGTGTCATCACGGGCATGTTGCTGCTGATACGCCCTTCGATGGCTTCGGGTGGATTGGGTGATCCCGGAAAGATCACGACCCGCGTGCCTTTGCGCAGCCGGGGCGGTTTGAAAAAGTTCGTCGGCATCGGCGGGATCAGCTCAATCCGGAAATGCCGCACCCATTTGCGTGGCCAGAATTTTGGCCTTTTCGGCGCACAGGCCGTCACAAAGTGCTGTTCGTATCTATACTTGTCCGCCACGCCTTGCGGGTCTTTGCCGTATATCTCCTGCAAAGGTGCCAACAGGCCAACGGGCGCGCGGTAAATCGACGACTGACCCCAACGATTCAGGGGCCGCGCGACATTCCACGCCATCACCAGATCACCCGGATCACCATAGTCAAAGAACGGGTCGAGCGAGTCCGTGATGATCATATCGAGATCGAGGAACAGAAAGTTTCCGCTCAGATCAGCAAGCTGCGGCGCCCACAGGCGCGACTTTTGCCATTTGCCGGGTGTGTTTTGCGGGATATCCCCCGGCATATCCGGCAACGGAGAGCATTCAACCTCTGGCAACACGCCTTCCGTGGTGTCGGTGAAGGCAACAAACCGAAAGGGCGGTGTGATGTTGCGAGAGACCATCTTATAAAGACGGTTGATATATGGCGCGCCATAGACTGTGCCCCAGTTGATGCAAATCACCTGTTTCACGGCATCAGACATTTTGGGCACTCCTATCACCTGCGCGGATGGTCTTCCTTACGGCGCGGTGCCGGTGTCAGCAAGGGACAAGCGCGGCATCCTGCCCGATGCGGTTGATCCCTTGTTCCTGTAAAGCAGCGATCAAGCTGGGTGTATTGACCGTTTGAACCGTGCCGTTGCCCTGCAGGACCAAGGCCGCCGCGGTACCTGTGGCCTGCCCCATCGCCATGCATTGCGGCATCCCCCGGACAGAAGCAAAAGCGACCGGGTCTGCCGATAAAATGCGCCCGGCAAACATCAGGTTTTCAATTTCGGCCGGGATCAGAGAGCGGAACGGGATCGTGTAATAATCGCCGGCCTCAATCGCAGCATCATGGGTCATATCATCATCCGACCGCATGACATCATCGATCGGGTTGTCACAGCTGACGATCCCATCCGCAAACTTCGTGCCTTGTGCCAAATCGCGCCCGGTCACCTGATAGACGCCTTTCAGTTTGCGGGTCTCGCGGACCCCGACCGTGGGCGACAAAAGCGTCATATGCGCGTTTGAAAAGCCGGGGACGTCGGATCGCAGGAACTGGGCCAGTTGATGACATCGCCGCCGGCCTTCTTGCGTGGCGGCCCCCACCGCGAACGGGTCGCGCCCATCGACCCCGCGCACATGGACCGAGTTGCAGAAAACGGTGCCTTTATGGAAGCCTTTCATCAGGTAAAGCTTGGCCAGGTCGGGATGCAAACGTCCCTGCGCCACACCTTTGGCGGCCTCGTCTTGAAAGTACGGGTCACCCTTGGCAAACGCCTGATCCCAATCCACGCCGACCATGTGAAAGGAAATGGTAACCGCCATCATCGCCCCGCTGGCATCGCCAACGACATAAGGCACCCCGGCCTTGGCCGATATGTCGCTGATCCTCCCCCACTGAAGTGGTCCTCCGCTATGTTTAGGAAAACGGAGGAAACACATGGCCAACAAGCGACCAAAGCCAGAAGAGATTGTCACGAAGTTACGGCAGGTTGAGGTTCTGACGGGGCAAGGGATGCCGCGTCTGGATGCGATCCGTCAGATCGGTGTGACTGAACAGACCTACTACCGGTGGAAGAAAAAATACGGCGGAATGGGCACGGATCAATTGAAGGAACTGAAGCGTCTGCAAAAAGAGAACGAGCGATTGCGCAAAGCCGTTTCTGATCTGACGCTGGACAAGCTGATCTTGGCGGAGGCGGCAAAGGGAAACTTCTGAGCCCCGCTCGTCGTCGTGCCTGTATTGATCGCGTTCGTGCTGAGCTGAACATCTCGGAGCGTCGGGCATGCCGGGTTCTAAGACAACATCGATCCACACAGCGCAAAGTACCTGCGGGTCGCCCGGATGAAGAACGTTTAGTGGCTGATATGATCGAACTGACCCGGCAGTATGGCCGCTACGGCTATCGTAGGATCGCGGCACTACTGAGAGACGCTGGCTGGCATGTGAATGACAAGCGCGTGGAACGGTTATGGCGACGAGAGGGGCTGAAAGTGCCAATGAAACAACCGAAGAAAGGGCGGCTTTGGCTGAATGATGGATCATGTGTCAGGCTTCGGCCAGAGCGCCGCGATCATGTCTGGTCTTACGACTTTGTCCACTGCCGCACCGACGATGGTAAAGCTTTCCGCACACTCAACATCATCGACGAGTACAGTCGGGAATGCTTGGCCATACGCGTGGATCGCAAGCTCAACTCAGGCAATGTGATCGATGTGCTGAGCGACCTGTTCATTCTGCGCGGCATCCCGTCGTTCATCCGTTCCGACAATGGCCCTGAGTTCGTTGCGCAAGCCGTGCAGGACTGGATCAAGGCTGTCGGCGCAAGGGCGGCTTACATCGAACCAGGCAGCCCTTGGGAGAATGGGTACTGCGAAAGCTTCAACGCCCGTTTCCGCGATGAGTTCTTGAACGGCGAAATCTTCTATAGCCTGCGCGAAGCACAAATCCTGATTGAGGAATGGAGGAAACACTACAACACGAAACGACCACACAGTGCTCTAGGCTACCGCCCACCGGCTCCCGAAACCGTCGTCAAGATGGACCAAAGGTCGATCATGCACTAACAATCAAATTGGACCACTCAGGTGGGGCTGATCAGCAGGACACGCAGTTTGTCTTAGATGCGCTTGAACAGGCGATCCACGCACGCAGACCCGCTGAGAAACTGATCCATCATTCAGATCGCGGCAGCCAATACGTGTCGATCAAGTACACAGAACGGTTGGCCGATGCTGGGCTGGAGCCATCCGTCGGCAGCGTTGGTGACAGCTATGACAATGCACTGGCTGAGACGATCATCGGCCTCTTCAAAACCGAAGTCATCAATCAACTAGGTCCGTGGAAGTCCAAGGATCAGGTCGAATGGGAAACCCTGCTATGGGTGGACTGGTTCAACAAAGAGCGCCTGCTTGAACCACTCGGGTACATCACGCCAATCGAAGCCGAGGAGAGATACGAAGAAGCCTTGAAGTCAGACAAAATCGCAGCTTGAAATACGAACTCAATAGTCTCCGCCAAAACTGGGGCGGTTCAGTCGGAACCAGCCGGCCCTTTTCTCGATCAAAAAGACGAAACCCCACAGACCGCTCCAAAGCAGCAAGCGCTTTGCTGACAGCGGGTTGGGACATGCCCAACACCTCTGCCGCACGCGCGGTCGTGCCGGCGGTCATGATCGCCTGATAGGTTTCGATCTGCCGAATATCCATTAAACAACCAATCTTCCACGAAGCTGCCGACTGCCATAGCTGCGACGCCGACACATCTCACCTTCATTATGAAGGATCATGCGTTGCGTTGCACGGCATAGCTGCCACACGCCGTTTCAATCGTTTTCGGGCTTGGATCGGGCCGTATTGGCACCACAAATCGGCCAACTGGCCGCAAGTTGAGACACACCAAAAGCAAAAACGCCCGGCAGTGCCGAGCGTTTTTTAAGATTTGGTTGCGGGAGTAGGATTTGAACCTACGACCTTCAGGTTATGAGCCTGACGAGCTACCGGGCTGCTCCATCCCGCGCCAAAGTTGCGCGACCGATTGTCGGATCTGCAACATATAACTGTGTTCATCGTAAGAGAGAGTTGTAAGTTTTTACTAGGTTTGGCGGTGACCTACTCTCCCAGGGCTTAAGCCCAAGTACCATCGGCGCGACAGTGCTTAACTTCCGGGTTCGGGATGGGGCCGGGTGTTTCACTTGTGCTATGACCACCAAACCGAGGAAAAACTCACTTTTGCCTGCGTTTTTTTTGGCAGGCGTTATCAATCGTTTTGTTGTCCAAGTTTTGTATGTGTATGCTTTTTGGTTTCCAGTCTGTCTTTTACTGGATCAAATCAAGCCTATCGGACCATTAGTACCGGTCAACTGAACGCATTGCTGCGCTTACATCTCCGGCCTATCGACGTGCTGGTCTACCACGGTCCTCAGGGATACCTTGTTTTGAGGGGGGCTTCCCGCTTAGATGCCTTCAGCGGTTATCCTGTCCGATCATAGCTACCCTGCACTGCTGCTGGCGCAACAACAGGTCCACCAGTGGATCGTTCACCCCGGTCCTCTCGTACTAGGGGCAACTCCTCTCAAGTATCCTACACCCACGGCAGATAGGGACCGAACTGTCTCACGACGTTCTAAACCCAGCTCACGTACCTCTTTAAACGGCGAACAGCCGTACCCTTGGGACCTGCTCCAGCCCCAGGATGAGATGAGCCGACATCGAGGTGCCAAACACTGCCGTCGATATGGACTCTTGGGCAGTATCAGCCTGTTATCCCCGGCGTACCTTTTATCCGTTGAGCGATGGCCCTTCCACTCGGGACCACCGGATCACTATGGCCGTCTTTCGACTCTGCTCGACTTGTCAGTCTTGCAGTCAGGCTGGCTTCTGCCATTGCACTCAACGAGCGATTTCCGACCGCTCTGAGCCAACCTTCGCGCGCCTCCGTTACGCTTTAGGAGGCGACCGCCCCAGTCAAACTACCCGCCACGCAGGGTCCCGGATCCGGATAACGGACCGCGGTTAGACATCAAGCAGAACAAGGGTGGTATCTCAAGGAAGGCTCCACAGGAACTGGCGTCCCTGCTTCAAAGCCTACCACCTATCCTGCACATGTTGTGCCTGATGCCAGTGCGAAGCTGTAGTAAAGGTGCACGGGGTCTTTCCGTCTAACCGCGGGAAGCCTGCATCTTGACAGGCAATTCAATTTCGCTGAGTCGATGTTGGAGACAGCGGGGAAGTCGTTACGCCATTCGTGCAGGTCGGAACTTACCCGACAAGGAATTTCGCTACCTTAGGACCGTTATAGTTACGGCCGCCGTTTACCTGGGCTTCAATTCAAGGCTCTCACCTCTCCTTTTAACCTTCAGGCACCGGGCAGGCGTCAGACCCTATACGTCGTCTTGCGACTTCGCAGAGCCCTGTGTTTTTAATAAACAGTCGCCACCCCCTGGTTTGTGCCCCCAGCCCCTAGTTGCCTAGGAACCGGGCCTCCTTCTCGCGAACTTACGGAGGTATTTTGCCGAGTTCCTTCAACATCGTTCTCTCAAGCGCCTTGGTATGCTCTACCAGTCCACCTGTGTCGGTTTAGGGTACGATCTCATGGAGGGCTATTTCCAGGGACCAATCAGCGGCCCACCCAATCCGATAAGGGTGAACAACCTTCATGATCCGTCACATCCTCCTGGCCCAGGAATATTAACCTGGTTCCCATCGACTACGCCTTTCGGCCTCGCCTTAGGGGTCGGCTTACCCTGCTCAGATTAGCTTTAAGCAGGAACCCTTGGACTTTCGGCGAGAGTGTCTCTCACACTCTTTGTCGCTACTCATGTCATCATTCTCACTAGTGATCTCTCCACCGGATCCCTCACAGGCCGGCTTCATCGAAAGCCTCTCTCCTCCAATGTTCCGCAAGCGGAACTAAGGAGGAATGAGACTATATCACACTACGCTCTGCTACCAGTGCTTACGCACTCCTCGGCTTCGGCTCATGGCTTGAGCCCCGTTACATCTTCGCCGCAGGACAACTTATTTAGACCAGTGAGCTGTTACGCTATCTTTAAAGGATGGCTGCTTCTAAGCCAACCTCCTGGTTGTTTTGGTCGTCCCACCTGCTTTCCCACTTAGCCATGAATTAGGGGCCTTAGCCGGAGGTCAGGGTTGTTTCCCTCTCCACTACGGACGTTAGCATCCGCAGTGTGTCTGCCATCTAGTACTCCCGGGTATTCGGAGTTTGGTTAGGATCAGTAAGCCTGTGGGGCCCCATTACCCATCCAGTGCTCTACCCCCCGGGGTATTCGGATGACGCTCTACCTAAATAGATTTCGCAGAGAACCAGCTATCTCCGAGTTTGATTGGCCTTTCACCCCTAGGCACAACTCATCCCGACCTTTTTCAACAGGTGTGGGTTCGGTCCTCCAGTTGGTGTTACCCAACCTTCAACCTGGTCATGCCTAGATCACTCGGTTTCGGGTCTGATCCCACGAACTCGACGCCCTATTAAGACTCGCTTTCGCTGCGCCTACACCTAACGGCTTAAGCTTGCACGTGAGACCAAGTCGATGACCCATTATACAAAAGGTAAGCCGTCAGCTCGCAAGGAGCCTCCGACTGATTGTAGGCGTTCGGTTTCAGGTACTGTTTCACTCCCCTCGTCGGGGTGCTTTTCACCTTTCCCTCACGGTACTGGTTCACTATCGGTCAGTAAGGAGTACTTAGCCTTCGAAGGTAGTCCTCCGATCTTCAGACAGGATTTCACGTGTCCCGCCCTACTTAATACGTCCCTCAAAGCTTCCCATACGGGGCTGTCACCCGCTACGGCTGTGCTTCCCAACACATTCTGGTCACTTATCAGGCTCGGCTGGTCCCCGTTCGCTCGCCGCTACTAGGGGAGTATCAATTGATTTCCTTTCCTCCGGGTACTTAGATGTTTCAGTTCCCCGGGTTTGCTCTTAAAACCCTATGTATTCAGGTCTTAAGTACCTGTTTCAGAACACTATTAATTACCAAGGTAATAATAATGAACTGTCAGGTGGGTTGCCCCATTCAGAGATCCGTGGATCAAAGCTTATTCTCAGCTCCTCACGGCTTATCGCAGAGTATCACGTCTTTCATCGCCTCTTACTGCCAAGGCATTCACCAAACGCCCTTCTCGCGCTTGATTTGAT